>NZ_BMDP01000001.1 GCF_014635845.1 Oxalicibacterium solurbis
AAGCGAAAAGTTAAAACTCCTTTTTATTCATATAGTTATATGGAGTTTTGACAAATTTTGCACGAATCCCGGCCGAACCTCAGAACACGCAAGGCCGAAGCGCTGTACATGCAGTCCGTGCATCGCACCGCCGAGACGGCGATTCGGGCCCGCTCCGAAGTGCGGGAAGCCTATCTCGCCTGGCGTACTGCCTACGATCTGGCGCGACATTATCGAGACGAAGTGCTCCCGCTGCGCAAGCAAGTGTCCGACGACATGCTGCGACGCTACAACGGCATGCTGGCCAGCGTCTTCGACCTGCTGGCCGACGCACGCCTGCAGATGCAGAGCGCCAGCGCATCGATAGACGCGCAACGCGATTACTGGCTGGCCGAAACCGATCTGCAGACGGCAATCAACGGCAACGGCTCCGCGGGCACGGGCTTGCCGCCCATATCAACTGCATCGGCTGCACCGAACGCAGACAACCAAGAACATTGACGAGGAACGAACATGGTTTCACGCAGACATTTCCTGGGCGGCGCAACCGCCCTGATCGGCGCCGGCTTTGTCAGCCGCGCGAATGCGGCCTCAATTCCCGAGGCGCAGATCGTCCAGCACGCACACACGATGCCGCCACCGGCACCGCCGAACGGCCGGCCGTTCAACCCGGTCGTGACGCTGAACGGCTGGAGTGCGCCGTGGCGCATGAAGAGCGGCTGGAAGGAATTCCACCTGATCGCCGAGCCGGTGATCCGCGAGCTGGCACCCGGCATGAAAGCCACGCTGTGGGGCTACAACGGCTCCAGTCCTGGCCCGACGATCGAAGTGGTGGAGGACGACAAGGTGCGCATCTTCGTCACCAACAAGCTGCCCGAACACACCACCATCCACTGGCACGGCCAGCGCCTGCCGAACGGCATGGACGGCGTCGGCGGCGTCACGCAGCCGCAGATTCCGCCGGGCAAGACCTACGTCTACGAATTCGAGGCGAAGCGTCCCGGCACCTTCATGTATCACCCGCATGCCGATGAAGTCACGCAGATGGCAATGGGCATGATGGGCTTCTGGGTCACACACCCGAAAGACCCGCAGCAGCATCGCGTCGACCGCGACTTCGTCTTCCTGCTCAATGCCTACGATATCGAGCCTGGCAGCAGCACGCCGCGCGTCAACACGATGCTGGATTTCAACCTGTGGACCTGGAACAGCCGCGTCTTCCCCGGCATCGATCCCATCGTCTGCCGCCAGGGCGACCGCGTGCGTATCCGCTGCGGCAATCTCAGCATGACCAATCATCCGATTCACCTGCACGGCCATGAATTCGAAGTGACCGGCACCGATGGCGGCTGGGTACCGCCGACGGCACGCTGGCCGGAAGTCACGACCGACGTCGCCGTCGGGCAGATGCGCGCGATCGAATTCGATGCAACGGAGTCGGGAGACTGGGCCTTCCACTGCCACAAGGGACATCACACGATGAATGCAATGGGGCACGATGTGCCGACGATGATCGGCGTCGACCAGCGCAGGATTGCCGAGAAGGTCGTGCGCATCATCCCGGACTACATGGCGATGGGAAGCAAGGGCATGGCTGACATGGGCACGATGCAGATGCCGGAAAACACGTTGCCCATGATGAGCGGCAACGGTCCGTTCGGGCCGATCGAAATGGGCGGCATGTTTACCATCGTCAAGATCAGGCCGGATCAGAAGCCCGGCGATTACAGCGATCCCGGCTGGTACAGGCATCCGAAGGGGAGTGTGGCTTATGCGTTGAATGGGAAAAAGGAATGAGGGTTTCATTGCCGACGAGAAAAATTGCTTTGCTCGTGACTTGATTTAACGTGCAACATCAACTATTCATTGATATTTATGTACATTTAAAAACAAACACTTGCGATGGAAAATTAAAGTGATTTTGATGAATATGTCACTGTAAATTTCCTACATGAATTGCCCGTGTTTTCCTATGCGCGATGCGGCGGACGATTGCTAGCATGAAGATACTCACCAGATTCAAGGAGCCATCATGAGCAAAAGCACCATCGATCTCGACAACGATTTCGAACAGGATCGGGAATTGGGCGAAGGACATGACATTGATGCCCTGGGACCAAGCGATTCGTCGGACAGCGGCAGCGACATGGTCGGCACGCCGGGCCGCCATGGCGACACCGATGCGGCAGGAACCGGCGAACGTGCCAGCGTCGAGCGTAGCGACGTCAACACGGGCGTGCGCGACATCGACATCGACCGTATCGATCGCGGGCTGAACCCGGGCGATGTCGACGAATGATCTGCTGCCTCTCCATCCAGAAAGCCCGCTTCGGCGGGCTTTTTCTTTGTCTGCATTTACTGTCCGGGGCGACCGGCGGCAGATATGCCAAGAGGCGGCTGCGAAGGCAATTCGCCTTACTTGAAAACATGATTCCAGCCGGCATATAGTCGGCTCTCAACCATCTGTCGGACGAGAAAATCCCGCTTCGTATGCATTTCCGGCGAAAGCAGTAACATGCAACACCTGCCGTCGCCGGCGCGAACCTTACTTTCGAAAGGTATAGTCATGACCCGCAGAACCCCCATCGAGCGTTATCGCAATATCGGTATTTCGGCGCATATCGACGCCGGCAAGACCACGACCACCGAGCGCGTGCTGTTCTATACCGGGGTAAACCACAAGATCGGCGAGGTGCACGACGGTGCGGCGACGATGGACTGGATGGAGCAGGAGCAGGAGCGCGGCATCACGATCACGTCTGCCGCGACGACCGCCTTCTGGAAGGGCATGGCCGGCAATTTCCCCGAGCACCGCATCAACATCATCGATACGCCGGGCCACGTCGATTTCACGATCGAGGTCGAACGCTCGATGCGCGTTCTGGACGGCGCGGTCATGGTGTACGACTCGGTCGGCGGCGTACAGCCGCAATCGGAAACCGTCTGGCGCCAGGCCAATAAATATGCGGTGCCGCGCCTGGCCTTCGTCAACAAGATGGACCGCATCGGCGCGGATTTCCTGCGCGTCTACCAGCAGATCAAGGATCGTCTGAAGGGCAATCCGGTGCCGATCCAGCTGCCGGTCGGCGCGGAAGATCATTTCCAGGGCGTGATCGACCTCGTCAAGATGAAAGCCATTTTGTGGGACGAAGCCAGCCAGGGCGTGAAGTTCGAATACGGCGAGATTCCGGCCGAGCTGAAGGATCAGGCCCAGGAGTGGCACGACAAGATGGTCGAGGCTGCGGCCGAAGCCGATGAAACCTTGCTGGATAAATATCTCGGCGGCGAAACGCTGAGCGAAGAGGAAATCGTCGGTGCGCTGCGCCGCCGCACGGTTGCCGGCGAAATCGTGCCAATGCTGTGCGGAAGCGCCTTTAAAAACAAGGGTGTACAGGCATTACTTGATGCAGTTATTCAATATCTGCCATCGCCCATCGACGTGCCCGCAATCAAGGGCCACGACGAACACGACGCCGAAATCGAGCGCCATCCGGCCGACGACGAGCCGTTCTCCGCGCTTGCCTTCAAGATCATGACCGATCCGTTCGTCGGCCAGTTGACGTTCTTCCGCGTCTATTCCGGCGTCGTCAATTCCGGCGACACCGTCTACAGTCCGGTCAAGGGCAAGAAGGAAAGACTGGGCCGCATCCTGCAGATGCACGCGAACGAGCGCAAGGAAATCAAGGAAGTCTACGCGGGCGACATCGCCGCCGCCGTCGGCCTGAAGGACGTGACGACCGGCGACACGCTGTGCGATACCGACAAGGTCATCATCCTGGAACGCATGGTGTTCCCGGAGCCGGTGATCTCGCAGGCGGTCGAGCCGAAGACCAAGGCCGATCAGGAAAAGATGGGCATCGCACTCAACCGCTTGGCGCAGGAAGATCCATCGTTCCGCGTGCACACCGACGAGGAATCGGGCCAGACCATCATCTCCGGCATGGGCGAGTTGCACCTGGAAATTCTGGTCGATCGCATGAAGCGCGAATTCAACGTCGAAGCCACGGTCGGCAAGCCGCAGGTTGCCTATCGCGAAACGATCGGCAAGACCGTCACCGATGTCGAAGGCAAGTTCGTCAAGCAGTCGGGTGGCCGTGGCCAGTACGGCCATGCGGTCATCACGATGGAGCCGCTGGAAGCCGGCAAAGGCTACGAATTCGTCGATGCGATCAAGGGTGGCGTGATCCCGCGCGAATACATCCCGGCGGTCGACAAGGGTATCCAGGAAACGCTGAAGAGCGGTGTACTGGCCGGCTATCCGGTGGTGGACGTGAAGGTCACGCTGACCTTCGGCTCCTACCACGACGTCGATTCGAACGAGAATGCCTTCCGCATGGCCGGTTCGATGGCCTTCAAGGAAGGCATGCGCCGCGCCAATCCTGTGCTGCTGGAACCGATGATGCACGTCGAAGTCGAGACCCCGGAGGAATTCCTCGGCAACGTGATGGGCGATCTGTCGTCGAGACGCGGCATGGTGCAGGGCACCGACGACATTGCCGGTGGTGGCGGCAAGCTGGTGCGCGCCGAAGTGCCGCTGGCCGAGATGTTCGGCTACTCGACCACGCTGCGTTCGCTCACGCAAGGCAGGGCGACGTACACGATGGAGTTCAAGCATTACGCGCCGGTGCCCAAGCACATCCTCGACCAGGTCGCCACAAAATGACGGCCGCGGCCGGCGTACGGGTGAGGGATTGCATGGCTTCTGGCATCGGCCGGTTCCGAACATGAGCCATGCGCCCGGCTGGTACGAGCGGCACGTGCTGCCGTATCTGCTGGATGTCGCCTGCGGCATGGCGCCGATCGCGCGGCAGCGCGAACTGATCGTGCCGCAGGCGGCGGGGCAGGTGCTGGAAATCGGCATCGGCACCGGCCTGAATCTGGCGTTCTACGACCGGGAGCGTATCGAAAAGCTGACCGGCGTCGATCCGGCCGCGCAGATGCACGCGCTGGCGCGGCGCCGCAGCCGGCGTGCCGATCTGCCGGTCGAACTGCTGCCGTTGTCGGCGGAACGCTTGCCGCTGCCGGACGCAAGCATCGACTGCATCGTCTGCACCTACACGCTCTGTTCGATTCCCGATCCGCTGGCGGCCCTGCACGAGATGCGCCGCGTGCTGCGTCCCGGCGGACGGTTGCTGTATGCGGAACACGGCCTTGCGCCGGATGCGCATGTGGCGCGCCATCAGGCGCGACTGGAGCCGTACTGGTCCAAAATCGCCGGCGGCTGCCACCTGACGCGCGACGTGCCGTCACTGCTGCGGCAGGCGGGTTTTGCGGTGAACGGCGAATCGGCGTATATCGCATGGCCTCGTTCGCTTTCGTACAACTACTGGGGCGAGGCGACTGTTTCCTGATATTTCCCGGCTTTTCCTGAAGCGGTGAAAGCCGCGAACCGGATTAGTCCGGTCCGGCCGAAGCGGAATGTTCCCTCACATGGCGCAAGGTGACCGCCGAGATCGCCCAGGCCGCAATCGCGCAAACGGCGATGCCGACCACCATCGGCCGCGCGGTGCCGTCGGCGAACGGGCCGATCAGCGCAACCATGACGGCGCCTGTCACGAACTGCAGCGTTCCCATCAGTGCCGAAGCAGTGCCGGCAATCTCGCCGTGTTCTTCCAGCGCCAACACGGCCGTGGTCGGCACCACCAGGCCGAGAAAACCGTAGCCGACGAACAGCATCGCCAGCATCACGTCCAGCCGCGTCACGCCGGCCAGATTCAGCAGCATCAACGCTGCCATCATGATGGTGAATCCGGTGACAGCAACTTTCACGACCGGCACCAGTCCGTAACGACGGCTCAAACGCCCGGTGAACTGCGATACGCCGATAAAGGAAGCCGCGTTCGCCGAAAACGCCAGACTGTATTCACGCGGCGACAATCCGTAATGGTTGATCAGCACGAACGACGAATTGGCCAGATAGGTGAAGAAGCTCGCCACGCCGAACGAGCCGATGAAGACCAGCCCCAGAAAATGCCAGTCGCGGCACAGGAAAAGATAGGCCTTCAGCGCACCGCCGACGTTGCTGCCGACGCGCTGCTCGGGCGTGCGCGTTTCCTGTTGACCGCTGGCGAGCAGGATCAGCGCCAGCGCGGCGGCAATGGCCACCGCCCAGAACACGCTGCGCCAGCCGCTCCATTCGATCAGAAAGCTGCCGGCCAGCGGCGCCAGGATGGGCGATACGCTGAACACCAGCATCAGCAGCGACATCAGCCGCGCCGCGTCATGGCCGGTATGCAGGTCACGCACGATCGCGCGCGGAATCACCATGCCGGCTGCCGCGCCCAGTCCCTGCAGAAAGCGCAGCACGATCAGCGTATGGATATTCGGCGCCAGCGCGCAGCCGACGCTGCAGACCGCAAACAGCAGCAATCCGAAATACAGCGGCGGCTTGCGGCCGACCATGTCCGAGATCGGGCCGTACAGCAATTGGCCGATGCCGAGCGAAATGAAGAACGCCATCAGGCTGGCCTGCACGGCGTTGGCCGGCGCATCGAGGCTGGCGCCGATCGACGGCAACGCCGGCAGATACATGTCGATGGCGAACGGACCGATGGCCGACAGCAGACCGAGCACCAGCGCATTCTTGTAGAAACGGGAATTCATGGAAAACCAGGGAAAAGAGACGGACGGGAGCAGAAGAGGGGACGCGAATCCTGAATCAGATTCGCCTCGCACATTCAAAAGAATATCGTCCCGTAGCATACCCGTCATGCGATAACGGCGGGAAGAACAAGACGAATTTTCCTGCAGCCAGTGGCAATCGACGTCATCTGCAGTCACGACCGGCGCAATCGCAATAACACGGCAGTATCTGTGTCCGGTTATTTGGATTTCGCTGCCGTGCCGGGAGGGAAGTCTGCGAACATGCCGTCCAGCGATTGCTCGAGCAATGCGTTGCCCTTGTCCGGATTCTCTGGCATCACCGCGCGCGCCGTGCCGCGCCAGATCGCGCGCTTGCTGGCGGCATCGAACAGATCCACGACCAGCGTGCCGGTTTCATAGGTATCCACATAGGTGGTCGCCGTGCCGAAACCGGGCGTACGCCAGCCCCAGCCGGCGTACGGTCCGCCGTCATACATGGTCGTCAATGTCTGTTGCTGCTGCGTCGCCACATGCGCAACGACGACGACTTCACCGTTCGTCACGCGGCGCCAGCCCTTTGCCTGCAGCCGGGCATCGATGCCGTCCATCAACCGTTGCCGCATCAGCGGTACGGGCACGTCGGGTTGCGTCTGCCAGCCATAGGTGTGGTAGCGCGAAAAATCGACGTTGCGATCGCTGTCCACATGGATCGTGGGCTTGGAGGCGCAGCCGGCCAGCAGCAGGACGGTGAAGCAGGCGGCGATGCCGGCCATGGCGCGTGGTTTCGGGATGGGGAGCATGTCGTTCTCCTGTGGTTGATGTCGTTGGCGACGAGCTGGCGTGCGGCGGCTGGGATTTCGGAATCTGTTCAGGACGATCAAGGCATTCTCCGCCGGCCTGCTCGTTGTCGTGCAGGCCGGATGCGCCACGGATGGCCTAATTGTCGAGCCCCTCCCGCGCTTTCTGTTGCGCAGCCTGCGCATCCAGGATCAGCTTGTAGGCAACGTAGTACTTGTAAATGTTTCGTACATAGGTCGTGGTTTCTATACCGATTTTCTCGGCAACGACGATCTCGACGTTGTTGAACCATTTGTCCGGATCGAGCCCGCGCTTCGCCGCCAGCTTGCGCATCTTCGAAATGTTGCCCGGCCCGGCGTTGTAGCTGGCGAAAGCGAACAGCGGCCGTTCCGTTTCGCTGAACTTGGCGTCGGGGAAATATCGCGTCATCAGCTGATCCATGTACTTGGCACCGCCATGGATATTCGGTTCGATCTTGTGGATGTTGCCGACCCTGAGTTCCTTGCCGGTCGCCGGCATGATCTGCATGACGCCGATGGCGCCGACATGACTGCGCGCATTCTGGTCAAGCCGCGATTCCTGATATCCCTGCGCGGCCAGCATCAGGGGATCGAAACCATACTTGCCGCCGTATTCCTCGAACAGCTCCAGCGTGCTTTCGAAGCGCTTCAGCTCGGCGTTGCCCGTGTTGTTCGAGATCTGCTTGATGCGTTTGTTGTAGCTGGCGATGCGGCTGTTGATGCCGCCGGTCCTGACGACCTGCTTCTTGTAATAGTCGAGGATGGCGCCTTCCAGTTCGGGGCTTTTCTTGCGTATCGCCCATCCGGTATAGCCTTCGTTGCGCAGCACGATATCGTTGCGCACCTTGATCTTGGGCAGCACCTGCGCCCATATCTTCGCTTTCCATGCATCGACGACAGTGAAGGCAAGCTGGCCTGCATTGAGCATTTCAAGGATGTCTTCGTCTTCAAGTTCGTCCGGCAGCGGCGTGATCTTCACCGGTGGCTTGCCGGCCGCCTTCAGGCGCTGGTTGAGCGCGATCAGGCTCTGGTAATAGCTCGATGCCGGGCGGACGTGCACCGTCTGCCCGGACAGATCGTCGATGGTGGCGACGGCAGGGGATTTCGGCCCGGTAATCAGCAGTTCGGATGCCGGCAGTGCATCCTTGGGCGCCACGAAATCGACGACCTTCAACCGTCCGGGCGTGGCGGTCAGGTTGCCGGCCGCGATATCTCCCAGCCCCTGTTCAAGGCCGCTGAGCAGCTTGTCTCGCGTGGTCGGGATGATGTAGACGGTCAGCGGCCGGCGGCCGAGCCGCTTGGCATATTTCCTGTTGATATACCGTTCGAAATCGCGGAGCAGGTCGGCGGCGACACCGCGTTCGTATCCCTTGTCGACGAAATAGAGCGTGCGGCTGTACGGTACCAGCGCGCGTATCATCCGGCGCTCCAGCATCTGATCGAAATCGCCTTTCCAGGGGCGGTTTTCCAGGCTTAACTGGCGCAGGTCGGGCGCTTCCTTCTTCTCCTGCGCAGCATTGGCGAGCGGAATCAGTGCAAAAAGCGAAGCAAGCAACAGGGTATGAAGTTTCATCAGTCTTCCTCTCCGTGTCGTCCTGGCACAGAAACTTCGTGCAACCGATTTAACCCAATCCGGCACACATGACACCTGTGTTATTAGATACGCAAAGAAGCGTCCTGTTCACGCTACTTCTCGATCTTGCTGATTTTATTGCCCTGGATGCCCAGTCCCGCCATCAGTCCTTTCTGGCTGAAGATGAAGGCGTACACATCGTCGTTCATGGTCGTGGTGCTTGCACTTTTCGCCATGCCTTCATCCATCACGACCACGCTGGGGCCGACGCCGACCTCGAAGCCGTCGCTCTTTTCCAGCGCCTGAAAAGCACTTTCGGTCATGAAAAACATCGCGTAGCCGTACCGCTGCGCGCCGATCTGCAGCCCGAAGGATGCGCCGGTGGTGTTGTAGTAGCCGACAACCTTGCCGTGCCGGATCAGCGCACCTTCGCCGTATTGGCCACCGACGCCCAGGCCGGCCTTGGTCACCGAGGGAAACACGAGAATGGCAACTGCCTTGGCGCCCAGCTTTTTCGCCACCGGCACCTTGGCGTACAACGTCTTCAGCGCTTTTTGCGAAGTCTGCGCAAGCTGGGCGGCCGTTTCTGCCTGCGCCGGGGCAGCGCCAACACATCCGATAGCGATTACCAGAGCCAGGCAATGACGAATCAACGGTTTCATGACGTACCTCCGCAACAATGATTCATTCGTTTACGACTACGCCGGCCTCGAAGCTGTCGATCATTTTCTGGCTTTGACCGGGTTGTTGCTTTGAAACTCTTCGCGATGTCAGTTAATGCCGAAGCAGAGAAAGCCACTGCGAACAATGCTGCAATAATTAAATAGCAGTTCTGCATCGTTTTCATGGCTTTCTCTCCTTCAGCGGGCGGTCACTTAATGGAATCCTCTTGCAGCATAAAGATCAATTTCCGCTAGGAAGAGGAATCTCGAAGCCATCCTTTGAGAGCTGATCGCGGACAGTCTTCAGGCGTTGGTACGACGAGAGCGTCAGCGGTCCTGTATATACCTCGCTTTGCAGCTTGCGCGGCGGATACTTGATGTATGTCTTCATCTTTTCCCGGATGACGTTGTTAAAGGTGACCAGCATCCAGGTGCGCTCCGTGTAGTTATTCATGAAGATGTCGTAGCGTTCCTGCGGGTCCTGCCACAAATCGAAAATCTGCGGCACAGCGGCGACATATTTTTCCGCTCCCTTCCAGCCAAGATTGCTATCGACCGCGAGCCCTCCGGTTGATTGGCCGTTATCGCCGCGCAAGTTGAAAACAGCCTTGTAATTACCGACGCGCACCGCGCCTGGCGTCAGTTCGTTTTCGGTGAAATAGAACCAGGCTTTGCGCTCCGATTTTCCAGTGCCGAAAAGTACGGGCGACATGTCGTAGCTGTCGAAAATGATGGGCTTGCCATCGCGATCATTGGTCGGCAGCTTCGCGCCAGAGACCTTGGCGAAAGTTGCCATCAGATCGAGTCCACCGAGAATGTCGTGGTTTTTCGCATGGCCTTTGATCTTGCCGGGCATCCAGGCGATGGCAGGGACCCGGTTGCCACCTTCACGCACAGTGCCTTTTGTGCCACGGAAAGGGGTGTATCCCGCATCAGGGTAAACATCCTGCCAGGCACCGTTGTCGGTGGTGTAGAAAACCAGTGTGTTCTTGTCCAGCCCCAACGCACGCAATTTATCCATGATGGCGCCGATGCGAGCGTCCAGCTCAACTACCGAGTCCGCATATTTCGATTTCGAGAGCGATTTGTGCTCGTATGCTGGATGCGGCATGTTCGGTTGATGCACTTTCATGAAGTTGACATTCATGAAGAAGGGCTTGTTCGATTTGGCTGCCTTATCCAGGTATTCGAGCGCGGCTTTTTGAACATACCCGTCGAAATAGGGGATCCCTACAACGCCGTGAGGATACTCGGTGGATTTTTCATCCGGCTTGTCCACATACTGGCCGTTGATGGCGAAATCTTCGACTGCTTTTTCGCCCGCCTTGGCCGAAAGCGAACCTATGGTGACTTTTTTGAACATTGCCCGCAGATCTGGCGCCATGTCTGGAAACCAGGTCGGGTCGGCATAAGTATAGGCATTCAGGTGATAGAGGCCTACATAACGCATCTCATCGTAGCCTTGCGCATTGGGCAGTGCATAATCGGCTTCGCCCAGATGCCACTTGCCGGTGAAGAAAGTGCTGTAGCCAGCCGTCTTCAACACGGAAGCCAGTGTCCATTCGGCTTTCGGCAATCCTCCTCCCTGCCCCTGAAAGGCCACTGTTGTCATGCCGCTGCGATTGGGAATGCGTCCGGTCTGTATGGCAGCGCGGCCTGGCGTGCAACTGGCCTGTGCGTAAAAGGAAAAGAAAGTCATGCCTTCATCGGCCATGCGATCGATATTGGGAGTCGGCATGCCGCGGCCCGTACCGCCGCCATAAGGTCCGAGATCGCCATAGCCCGTGTCGTCCGAAACGATCAGAACGATATTGGGCTTGTTCTGCGCCTGGACCGACAGGGTGATCAAGCCCAGTGCAACCAGTGTGAAAATTCCGAGATATCTGCGCATCGTCGTTCTCCTTGATTAAGTAAAGCCGATTACTTGTCTTGCGGATAAATCTGCTTCCAGTCCTGCTTCATGCTGATGAGACTCCAACCACGTTGCGGGGCTTCGTCGAGGCCGCGCGCGAGCTTGCCGATGAATGATTTGCGGTCATAGGCATATTCACGTTCGCCATCGTCGTGATGGACGATCATGCCGAGACGGGGGCCGTTGCCGGAGGTAACCCATTCAAGCATCTGGAAATCGCCGTCGGAATTGCCAAAGGCGGCGATGGGGCGGCGACCGATGTACTGGTTGATGGCGACAGGTTTGCCGGCCTTGTCATCGTTGAAATCCAGTTGGGGGATGCGCACGATGACCGGTTTGCCGTTGCGCAATTCGTATTTGGTCTTGATGGTCGAACCGATCACCTGCTCGGGCGGGATGCCATAGGCTTTTTCCACCCAGGCACGCATGAATTCCACGCCGCCGCCGGAGACGATATAGGTCTTGAAGCCGTTGGCGCGCAGGTAAGCAAGCAGTTCCAGCATGGGCTGGTAGATCAATTCGTTGTAGGGACGCTTGTACTTCGGATGACGTGCCGTGGCCAGCCAGTCGAGCACGATCTGCCGGAATTCGTCGGTGGTACTGCCGCTATGCGTGGCCATCACCAGCTCGAGCAATCCCTTTTCACCGCTGGCGACCACGGACTTCATGTCGCCTTCGAGAATACCCTTGAAGGGTTGCGTGGTTTTCCATTCAGGATGCCTGGGAGCCAGCGCTTTCACGCGATCGATGATGAATTGCGCCTGGAAGTAGATCGGCTGTTCCGACCAAAGCGTGCCGTCGTTGTCGAAGACCGCGATCCGCTCTGCCGGCGGGACATAATCCTTGCCGCCTTGTTCGGTGACTGCATCGACAAAGGCAATGATGCGTGCCCTTGCATGATTGTCGTTCCAGGAGGGGAGAGGATCGCGCGTTTGCGCCTGTGCATTCAAGGAGCACAAAGCCGCGAAGAGCAGGAGGGTATGAATGAATAGCGAGCGCGACAAGTATTTGGGTGAGATCACGGTAGTTTTCTCCTCTCGAGACTACAGTGGAGCCGGGGCATCGCTTACCAGCCGGAAGCCGATATGCGACATGGGATTGAAGGGATCGGTGCCGCGTCGTGCACTCGGTCGATAGGAAAGGCAGTAATCGACGTTGCACAGGAAGGAGCCGCCGCGTGTGACGCGCTTGGGCGCATTGACGGGGACGCCGCGCTCATCCGGGTCATAGCTGGTATCCGGACCATGTGGATCGTCGATCACGCCATGGCCAGCCTGCTGCTTGAAATAGTCGGCGCCGTACCAGTCAGCCACCCACTGCCAGGCATTGCCCGTCATGTCGTAGAGGCCATAGCCGTTGGGCGGGAAGGTGCCGACCGGTGACGTGCCTTCTGCACCGCCCGCCTTTGGACTGACCACAGGGAAGGGACGCGGCTTGTTTTCCCAGACGTTCGCCATGATTTTTCCTTGCGGCGCGAATTCGTCACCCCAGGCATAGGTCGCTTGCTCCAGCCCGCCACGTGCAGCGAACTCCCATTCGGCCTCGGTGGGGAGGCGTTTGTTGGCCCACTTGGCATAGGCCAGCACATCCTCATAAGAGACCTGCACGACCGGGTGATTGTCCTTGCCCTCGATATTGCTGTCGGGACCTTGCGGATGACGCCAGTTCGCACCGGGAACGAACGCCCACCATTGCGAATAATCGGAGAGATTGACCTGCCGGTTGGTGCCGGTAAATACCATTGCTCCCGGCACCAACATACTGTCCGGGAATCTTGGCGTGCCAGGAGGTAGTTGCACACGCAGTGTTTCCCAATCCGGCTTGCGCTCGGCAGTCGTGGCATAACCGGTGGCTTTGACGAAGGCGGCAAACTGCGCATTGGTGACATGCGTGCGGTCCATCCAGAATCCGTGTACGCGTACCTTATGTGCAGGCCGCTCGTTCGGTTGGGCAAGCTTGTGGTCGCTGCCCATCAGGAATTCTCCGGTCGGCACCCATACCATGTTGCGCGGACCGTGCACGCCATCGCCTTCGATAATCACCGGCCTGGCAGGGGAGGCATTGACGCCGGGGATCGATACGATACCGAACAGAATCAGGCCTGTGAAGACAAGCACCACGGACGAAACGCATATCGTGATCAGGAGGGATTTGGAAATGGATCTTGGCATGATGTGCGTTTTAAGTTCTCAAATTTATCGACGACGATGCGGTGTCCGTTCATGAAAAGTGCGCAACCGGATTGGCGGTTGCGCACATCGCATGTTTACGTCGTCACGATTACGGCGTCACGATGTTGAACCAGAACTCGAAGTTGTCGAAGTAGGAGAGCATCTCCTTCAGTTTGGCTTCGCTACCGCTGATCTTGACGTCGCCAGACTTGATCGCGTCGTCCAGCGTGACTTTCTGAAGCATGATGTTGGTCAGCGCATCCTTGGAAAGGCTGATGTTGGCATCCGCGTTCTGCGCTCTCACGCCTGCGGTGTGGTTGATGACGCCGTTTTCGAGTTCGACGTAATAGTTTTCCTTGCCGCCGATGTCAAAGTTGAGTCTGGCCGTGGCATTGCCGGCTTTCTCACGGTTCAGGCGTACCGACCAATAGTCGAAGATCATGTCCATCGTCATGGCCTTGACCGTATCCGGGCTGGCGGTGTTCGGCGTCGGCAGTTTGGCGACGCCCTTGCGCAATTCCTGTGCGCCGCTCAGGTAGAAGTTGCGCCATGGGCCGGATTCGGCCTGATAACCCAACTGTTCGAGCGCATCGGCTTCGAGATTGCGAGCCGCCTTGTTGTTCGGATCGGCGAACACGACGTGGTGAACCACTTGCGCCACCCAGCGGTATTCGCCCTTGTCGTAGGACTGCTTGGCCTTCTTCAGAACGGCATCGGCACCGCCCATGAATTCGACATATTTCTTGCTGGCCTGCACCGGTGCGAGTTCCTGCAGGGTAGCCGGGTTGCCGTCGAACCAGCCCAGATAAAGCACATAGGTGGCGGCGACGTCATGGTAGACCGAGCCGTAATAGCCACGGTTGGACCAGACATGCGCCAGGCTGTCCGGCAGCTTGAAGTCTTCGGCGATCTCACGCATGGTCTTGCCCTGGTTGGCCTGATGCAGCGTTTCGTCGTTGATGTAGCGATACAGATCGCGTTGCTTGCGCAGGAGATCGACGACATTCTTGTTGCCCCAGGTCGGCCAGTGATGCTGTGCGAAGATGACCTCGGCCTTGCTGCCCCACATCGTCAGCGCCTGATTCAGATATTTCGACCATGGCAGCGGTTCGCGAATCTTGGCGCCACGCAGCGAATAGGTGTTGTGCAGCGTGTGGGTCGCATCTTCGGCTGCCTGGATGGCTTTCTTCTCTTCGATGTACCAGAGCATTTCCGACGGTGCTTCCGAACCCGGTGCCATCATGAACTCGTAAGTCAGGCCGTCGATGCTTTCCTTCTGGCCGGTCTTGGTGATAAGGTTGGTCGGCTCGATCAGCGTGACGGTGCCGGCCGAGGTGGTGGTGCCCAGACCGGCGCCGACCTGGCCTTTTTCATCCGGGTTGAGCAGGTTGCCGTACATATAGCTGGCGCGGCGGCTCATGGCGTTACCGGCCATGATGTTTTCGGCCACGGCGGCCTCCATGAAACCATTCGGCGCATAGATCTTGATCTTGCCGGCCTTGACGTCGGCTTCGTCGACGACGCCGCGCACGCCGCCGTAATGGTCAACGTGACTGTGCGTGTAGATGACGGCCTTGACCGGTTTCTTGCCGCGCTTGGCGTAATAGAGATCGATGCCTACCTTGGCGGTTTCGGCAGAAACCAGCGGATCGACGATGGTGATGCCTTCCTTGCCCTCGATGATGGTCATGTTCGACAGATCGAGATTGCGTACCTGATAGATGCCGGGCACGACTTCGAACAGGCCGCTGATATTGATCAACTGCGAATTGCGCCACAGGCTGGGATTGACGGTGGCAGGTGCCGCCTTGTCGGTAACGAAACCATACTTCGCCGGGTCCCAGATCAGTTGGCCCGAATCTCCCTTGATCATTTCCTGCGGCAGGGGAGCCAACAATCCTCGGCGTGCATTGTCGAAGTCGGTCTTGTCGGAGAAGGGGAGTTCCTTCAGCAGCTTGTCGTTTGCAGCCTTGGTGGGCTGGGTCGCATCCTTGCGCATATCCTGCGCCTGGACAGGTGCAACAAGGCTGAGCGCCAGGAACCCGGAGAGCGCCAGAGTGGATAGATTGGAAACTGCTTTTTGCATGTCATTCTCCTTGAGATAAGAGCGTTACAAACAAACCTGATTCCTGCTGCGTCAGTTCATGAACTGCATGTTCAGCCCGAAGAAAATCTGCCATTCGGGTTGCCCCGAGCCTTTATCCCATGCCGAAAACTGCGGTTCGACGAAATAGTTGTAGACCGTCTTGCCTTTCTTCTCGACCTGGCCGATGCCGATGCCGAGCGGCACGCTGTAGTTGTCGTTTTCGATGTTGTAGACCCAGATCGGCGCAGCGCGCAGATAAGTGCCGCCGCCGAGCTGGTAGAAGGCGAAGGGCTGGAAGGCGGCGACATTCACGTCTTCACGGCTGTTCGTGCCGGCGAAGCTTTGCTGCCATGAAAGCAGATAGCCATACTGGAACTTGGCCGAACTGGCGTCGAACAGGACGTTGACGAGACCAGCCGACCATTTTTCGCTGCCGACTTCATCCTTGGATGCCGTGGGCGCGGTGATCTGCGGGCCGACGCCGAAACTGACGGCCGGGTTGCCGGTATCGATCAGATAGGCGGCAAACAGGTTGAGATCGCCTATGCCGGTGGTGTGTCCGCCGGACGGCGGTACGGGATAGGTATTGACCGGCAGCGAAGCACGCAGCAGCCATTTGCTTTGGTTGACCGAGAAAGGCTTGGCAAAGCGCAGCCAGAACTGGTTGGCGTCGTCGTCCGTATCCGTCAGGTCACCGATGTAATAGTTTTGCAGATTGAATGCCGTCATGTTGGCCAACGGATTGTTGGCTTGCGCGGCATCCTGCGCATGTACAGGCGCCTGAGCCAATCCGGCAAGGAAGAGCATGCCGAAGAGGAGACGCAGACCGACGGATCGTGACGAGCTGTTCATGCACAGGCCTCCTGATTTAATTTTACATAATACAAATTATGCGAAATATTCATTGCACCTGACCGTATCCTCGATATCCACCGTAATGCCCCATGCCGCTATCCGAGCCTGGATATGCTTCGGGAATGTTGTTTGCATCTCCCTTGAGTAATTTGCGGTATTGCATGCGGATACACGTGACCGACCTGGCGGATGGCGTCTTACTTCAGCTTCTGGCGCAGCTTCCATTTGCCGTCGACCTTGCAGAACACGGCTTCCGACGAGCTGTGCAAGGTCTGGTGGCGATTTTCGATGCGCGCCTGCCGGCATCCGGCTTGTCCTTTCGGATCGGGCGACGGCGTCACGCTTCCGCTGTTGCTGGCGGCCGGGTTTTCCCATTTGACCGGGACGCCGTCTTCGCCGCTGTCGAGCGCCTTCTGCAGCGTAGCCAAGGAGGTCTGCTGGTCTTCCTTGCTGAATTTCGTGATGGGTTCGTCTTTGAGCCAGTGGAAATTGGATTGCGCCCAGCTGGCGGCGGCAACGCTGCCGAGAATGAGGAAAGCGGCGATCTTTTTCACAATTTCTCCTTTGTAAGAGTCATCTGCAAAGCTGCGAACCGTGGTTTCGGCCCTCTGTTGAAAACATACCGATTTTCATCCTGGTAAAGAATTGGTCGAAGGTGCAGACTTGGTTGCCCTCGGAGACAGGTGGCTTGGTTTTTCTCCCTGTATTTCGGGATGCGATGCCGATGAAATGCCGGGCATCCGAAGCCCTATTCGCATATCAGGAATCCTGTGCCGAGGGCTTTGCCGGATGCGGACGCCAATCCCCTTCCTTGATCACCTGCGGCTCGGGCGGATCCGACTCGTAATGCGGGGACATGATCTGGACGCCGTAGGTGTTGAACACGTCCTGTATATGCCCATGCAATGCAGTGAGTGCGCCTGAACGTGTCATGTCCGCATGCGGCTTCAGGCAGGCTACAAGCTTGTATTCGACGTAAAAATCGGACAAGGCGGTTTGCCGCACGAATGGTTGAGGTTGATCGGCGAAGTACGGTGTGCGTTTGACTGCTTCGAGCAGCATGGCCTCGACCTGCCGCCACGGCGTGGTGTAGCCGATGGTCACGGTCGTATCGATAATGCATCCGCTGCCGGACGATGGACGGGAATAGTTGACGGTCGTGCTTTCCATCACGCTCTTGTTGGGCAGGATGATTTCCTGTTCCGTGCCTGTCCGCATGCGGGTCGTGAACATGCCGACATCGGTGATCACGCCTTCCGCTTCGCCGATGCGCACGTAATCGCCGGTCTTGAAGGCTTTGATGTACATCAGAATCAGGCCGCTCAGAGCTTGCCCGATGATGCTTGCGCCGCCCAATGAAATCATCAGGCCGATCAGTACCGACAGTCCCTTGAAGGCCTCGGTCCCGGCGCCCGGCAGATAGGGATAAGCCATCACCAGCGCAAACGCGACGACGATGAAATTGACGATGCGCTGCGTCGGCCGCACCGTATCCGTGCTCAGCCATGTGACTTCGATCTTCCCTGCTCCCACGCGCCGGAAGAATTCCGAGACGATGCGCATGATCATGCGCGCGATCACCGCAATGATCGCGACCAGCACCAATCCTGGAACGGCAGCCACGCCCTGTCTTGCGGAATCGGCGAGCAGTTGCACCAGGCTGTCCTCGAATCCCTCGCCCCAGGGACGCGTATAAGGAAATTGCTCCAGCACAAAAATCAGCCAGGCGATGCCAAGAATGACAACCAGCATCCAGCCAAGCAGCCGCAACAGGCGCATGATGCTCACATGGATGAATCCCCGGTCCAGCCAGTCGAGCCGCCCGCCTGCCGTCTTCTGCAGTTGTGTCTGCCCGGCCATGGCAAGCTTGTGCATCCCGTATCTGTTTGCGCGGGCCAACAGCCACAGGATCGCTGCGAAGATCAGCGTTGCGGCCACCGACCGCAGGATGGCCATGCCGATGTAGCGCATGGTCCGCTGTTCCTGCCATTCGGCCATGGCGTCATGCAATCGCTTTGCCGTTTCGCGCGCGACGATCTGCGTGGTTTCGCCGGCCTGCGGATCGATATCGATGGGCGTGACGACGAATGCCGGTTTGCCGTCGAGCGTGATGCGGGTTGCGCGGCCATCCTCGATATCTTCGATCGCGATTTGCGGCACCTTTTTCGTGGCGCGCAGGACATCTTCGATGCGCTTTGTCGAATTCGCCACGCGCTCGGTTGCGCTCAAGCCGACGATCGGGCCTTTGAGAACGATGATCTTGCGGTTGGAAATGAGAAGCGGCATGGACTGCCGCATTTCCTGCGAGGAAGCAACTGCATCAGCTGCGAGCGCGTGCGAGGTTTCCTCCATGCCGTAGGCATCGCCATGCGGCATGAACAATGCCAGGCAAAAGGTGAACGGCAAAACAAGGGACAGGAAAAACGATGAGACAAACAGCGGCAAGCGGTTTGTAATTTTTCCTCTATTCATTTCACCACCTCATGTAAACAGCTGGCGGTACGAGATCAACCTGTCACGGCATGCCGGCCGATCGACAGGCAATCGTCTGGCGTTGTCATGGATCGGTCTGAATCGTCATTTCAGTTGCCCTGCCCTTGCTGGCCGCTGCTTCCGTCAGGCTTCGCCGGCGTTACCTTGCTCCAGCCGGCATCGGGATCGAAGAGGCGCATGCGGCTTGCCACCGCCGCAGTATCGGGGCCGAGGTCTTGCTCGTAGAGCTGGGCGTCATGGCTGATGATGAAACTCTTCACGCCGGTTTCGCCATAGCGTACCGGCCACGCAACCAGTGCAAAACCACTGACCATGCGCCCCTGAATCATGTAGCCGTAGGCACCGCCCGGCGCATCCTTGCCCTGCGCCGCCAGTATCCGGTAGCGATAGCCGTGATAGCCCTCGCCCTGTGTGCGGGCATCGAACAGTGCACCCAGCGGACTTGGCTGTTCGTCCCCGCTTGC
Organism: Oxalicibacterium solurbis; assembly: GCF_014635845.1. Lineage (GTDB taxonomy): Bacteria > Pseudomonadota > Gammaproteobacteria > Burkholderiales > Burkholderiaceae_D > Oxalicibacterium > Oxalicibacterium solurbis. Next base: position 19,596 of record NZ_BMDP01000001.1, read on the forward strand.
GGGCCAGTACAGTCCGTCATGCTTGCCGGGCGTGCTGCGGAATTTCTGCGCATACTGCAATACGCCGTCCGGCGTACGCGGGACGCTCGCGTATTCCTTCTGCGCATCGTAATAGGCGAGTACCGACTGCATCGCGTTCAGTTCGTTGCGGCCGATACGCCGCGTGCGCATTTCGTCGCGCCCTGCTTTCGGATCGAATTGCCAGCCGTTGCCATGCCGGACGATGGGAATCGGCAGCGTCCAGCCCTCCTCTCCCACTTGCAGCCAGGCCTTGCCGGGCTTTTCTTCCACGATCCTGTGCGATTCGGCCCATGCTGCGAGGAAGACGTTGATGTCGTCACGATCGATATCCTGCGTCGGAACAAAGCGTTTCCAGTCTTTGCCGAGCACGGTCTGGAGACGATCCATATCGTTGCTCATGATCGTCTCGGTGAAGGTGTCGGCCGCCGTTTCGGCGGATGGATAGGTTTGTTGCGCCCCGGCCGGGAACGCCATCAGCATCAACAGCACGCCGGCCGTCATCAGCAATGCGGTGAATGGCTGGAACCGGTCATGCCGCAGTGCGGCCTTTTGAATAGTCGTATCGATTCTCATGCTCGCCGCTCCTAACGATGACGTCCGAATCCGCCGGCACGCGCGCCGCCTCTGCTCATTCCGCCGCCGCGCTGCGCCATCGACGCGCGGCTGGCATTGCCGCGATCGATCTGCTGGCGCATCTGGCGGCCGTTGCCGGCGCCGTGCAAGGCGTTGTCACCGGCTCCACGCATCTGCCCTTGCGATCGCACCGAATTGCCGGTCCGGTTGCGGCCGGTATCGCGTGCCGCATTCTGTGCAAGCTCGCGGGCTTTCGGATCGTTTTGCAGCTGCGCCCGCTCTCTTGCAGGATCCATGCCGCGCTGCTGCAGCGCGCCTTGCGCCTGCCGGCGCTGGGCGTCGCGCGCCTGGTCGCGTCCGCGGAAATCCGCGCGCTGGCTGGCGCCGGGTACGCTCTTTCCGTACTTCTGCCGGCTGGCCTGATCGCGGTAAGGCACACCGCGCCGGTTGGCGCTGTTGTGCTGGAACTTGGTCTGGTTGGCGCTGATCTTGTTGTGGACGTTGATGTTGTTGTACTTGTTGACGTTGATATCGATATCGCCGTGATGCCAGTCGCAATCGCTCCACAGCGATGCGACGATACCGACGCCGATACCGAACGCAATGCCCGACGCCAGTGCCGCACCCGGATAGTAGGCAGGCGGCGGCGGGAAGTAGTACGGCGGATAGGCAGGATACGGCCACGCTCCGTAGACGACCGTCGGGTTGTAGGTCGGAACGTAGACGACTTCGGGATTGGCCGGCTCGATCTTGATCACCTGCGTGCTTTGCGACTGATCGACCACGACTTTCTGCTGCTCGCTGGATTTCAGGTTGCCGGCCTTCTGCGCCTGCGCGCGCAGGCGCTGGGCGGAATCCAGCACATCCTTCGACGAGGCAAGGAAGGCATCGCCCAGCTTTTGCACCCAGTCCGGCTTTTCACCCATCATCTGCAGCACCTGAGGAAACGCGACGATTGCCTTCACGCTCGGATCCCATTGCTGGCTGTCGACCGCCTTGACGGCATCGTCGCCTTTCATGCTCGAATGGGACTTGGACCATTTGGCGGCATCGGCCACATCGGCCGGATAGGTGGATGCCATCAACACCTGCGATAACAACGTATCGGGATACAGCGCAATCGGTGCCACCAGCTGATCGATCTGTTCCCTGGAGAACGGTTGCGATTCCTGCGCCGGCGCCATGACGGGAACGAGCGTGATCGTCAGCATCGTGATGCCCGTTATGGCAATACGCAGGATGTTCAATACGGAATTACGCATGACGCCTCCCTGTTTGAAAAGCAGGTCGCAATAACCGGCAAACCGAATCCGCCCGCATCGCCTTGCTGTCGGCAAAGCCTGCGCCGTCGACAAGCTGCAGGAAATGTCCATCGGCCCGATCGCTTGTTTTCTGCATGAACCTGTTCAGCATGAGTCGGCCTCCGTTCAAGTCCATATCCGCGATGATGCTTACTGCGATCCGAGCGGGATCAGCAACGAGACCCAGAGATTCCATCCCTCGGGACGGTTCTCTGCATCGAATTCGTAATAACCCTTGAGATTGACGTACCACTTCGCCTTGTCGACTGCGAAGAAATGGCCGATCTGCGGGCCGATTGCCGTGACACTGGATTTGTAGTCGCCCAGCCGCGCGCCGGAGCCGCTGTCGCCGCTCACCTGCTGGTAGAAATAGCCGACCAGGCCGACGTGCGTGCTTTCGGAAATGAAGCGTGAAGCGCCCCAATCCAGGTGGGCATCCACGCCGTTCTGGTAATCGGTATCGTCATTCTCGAAGTTGTAGGTAAAGCCGAGTACGGCCGAGAATTCGTTCTTCTTGTCGAAATAGGTGTATCCGCCACCACCGTCCAGGGACCAGTGATTGGTGCCGGGATTGATCAACCGCTCTTCCTTGTAGGCCCCGATCGGCGTGCCCAGCATGGTGTAGGCCATATAGTTGTGCACGCCCTTGTTCCATTTGACGATGCCCTGCGTATACAGATCGCTTCCTGCGGTGACGCTGTCGCTCTCCGAGCCTGACAGCGTTCCGCCGCGCGGCCCGGTCAACGTCGCATCGATGCCGGCATCCATCGACATGAGTGCACCGCCAACGCCGAGCGAAGCCTGCCCGCCCAGGAACGGTTTTTCGAACACATACGTCGGCAGCAGGAACAGCATGTCGACTTTCGCATCGAGGCCGGCTGTGATGCGCCCTCCGCGCTGAGTCGTCTTGTTGGCGCTCTGGTTGGCGGAGGCGTGGTAATACATCATCGGCAGCGACCAGCCGGGTGCGGATGGCAAGGCTGCAAAACTGCCGAACTGGCCTGGCAGCCAGAAACTGGTGCCGCCCTCGTCCGCCCATGCCACAGGTGCCATGGGCGCAGTCGCCATGCTGATCGCAGCCAGGGCAACCACAGCCTTGCCCATTCGATGCCGCAAGGAAAACGTCTGTACGCATTCCGCCATGACGAACGTATTCTCCATTAAGCCGTGACTGCCAGATTATTCAAAAAGCCACACTGGCCATATCGGGCGCGCGGGCAATGCCGGATGCCCTTTGGGGCAAGGGAAAAGCTCGTGCAAATTCGCCGAAATCCTTCCTGTTCTTGCCGTGCCAGATATTGCGAGATGATTGGATATGGCACATCACGTCATTCGAAGCGATAGATGCGCGACCAGTCGCGAGCCATATCGACGACCGTCCAGCCTTTCGCGTACGCTTCGTCCAGCGCCTTGTCCAGGAGGCCGATCGGCGAACCGCGGTCGTATGCCCATTCGCGCTGCCGATCGGTATGGTGGATCAGGCCCAGCAGGCGTGCGCCCTTTCCGCCGGCAGTCCATTGCAGCATCTGCAGATCGCCGTCGGAATTGCCGAATGCGGCGATGGGGCGTTGTCCGATATTGCGATAGATGCCCACCGGCTTGCCTGCGCCATCGTCGATGAAATCCAGCTTCGGCAAACGGTTCAGCACCGGTTGACCATCCTTCATGGCGAATTCGACCTTGATGGAAGACCCGATCACATGTTCCGGCGGAATGTCGTATGCATGCCTGGCCCAGGCACGCATGAATTCGATGCCGCCGCCGGAAACGATGAAATTCTTGAACCAGTTTGCCTTGAAATACGCCAGCAATTCGCGCATAGGCTGATACACCAGATCGGTATAGGGGCGATTGAAGCGTGGATGGCGTGCGAAATGGATCCAGTCATCGATCTTCCTGCCGTACTCTTCGGTGGTCATGCCGGCATTGGCGACGGCGAGCAGTTCGAGAGCAGGCTTCACGCCCTGTTTCACGATGGCGTTCACATCGCCCGTCATCAGTGCGTTGAATACCGGATCGTTTTTCCACTCCGGATGCCGAGGCGACGCCTCCTTCAACTGGGCAATCATGAAATACAGCTGAAAATAAAGCGGCTGTTCGCTCCACAGCGTGCCGTCGTTATCGAACACCGCAATGCGGTTTTCCGGTTCGACATATTCCTTGCTTTCGGTATTGGTGACGGTACCGACGAAATCCATGATCGCCTTTTTAGCCGTGCCATTGCGCCACGACGGCAGAGGATCATGGGGCGCCGCCTGTGCAAACGGCAACGTGGTGGCCAATGGTGCTGCAGCGGCAGCCAGCATGAATCGCCGCCGTCCGATCAGAAGTTTTCCCGGCTTTTCCATTTTTTTTCCTCCTTTTGCTGCACAGCCGACATTTGCCACGCCGCTTCGTTTATGGCTGCGTTCCCTTTTCCCTGCGTGCGATGCAATACCGTGCAATACGTGTCGCCGGCCCGCGCAGCAGCAAGTACGGCAGGAACGCCAGACAAATGACGATGACGATTGCCTCGCCGATATAGAACGTATGCAGCGTCTTGACCTGATACAGCACTTCCATCGCCATACCGGCAATGAGAATGCGTGCGGTTGCCTTGATGCCTTCGTGCAGATGCGTCTTTCGCTTGCCAGAAGTGCTCAGAATGGTCCATAGATACGGCGCCCGGCCGCTATGCGCATCCCGAATCCCATCGATGATCGCAACGACGGCCGCTGTCAGCGGCTGCAGGATGAAGCGAACGCCATAAGGGCCATTGGGGCGCGACATCAGGTCGTCCCAGAAACGCAGAAAAATGTCGTGCAGTTCGGGCATGAGAATCTCCTCGCCGGCGTGCGGTACTGCTTGATTCCAATTGGTGCGATCGGCGCAACCTGGTTCTGCTGCGCGCTTTTTGCTAGAAAAGAAGATGGATCAGCTTGTCGACTACGATGTCCACGGGGATCGTCATCAATGCCACCAGCATGAACGGCAACAGGGCCGCAATCGTCATCAGCATCACGCTCTTCAGATGCAGCGGCAGCAGATGAATATCATGGGAGCGGTCGACGATCTGGTACAGGTCGGCAGCCGCCGAAAAATCGGGCTGTTCCAGGACCTTGCTGTCGAGCGGCTGCATTCGGTTCAGCCACTTGCGCTCGAAATCCCGGCCGAAATGGTCGGCCAGTATGCCGTACTCTATCGTGCCGATTCGCCAGGCATGCAGCAGATGCGGTGTGAAGACCAGCAGCGGCAGATTCAGCAGCACGACCACGCCGGCCGCAAAGCCAAGCGCGAAGACATACTGCGTACCCAGGCTTGCGCCATGGAGGAGGGCATTGCCGACATGCCCTGCTCCCAGCACGCCCAGTGCGCAGGCAAGCAGCGCAAAGACATGCGACGAATAACCGAGAAAGCCGAGCCCGGCAGCACCGTCCGGATGCACGGCCACCAGCCGCAGATTCATGCGCGACATCTTCCACAAAAAACGCGTCCACACCAGCAAGCGCCACAACCAGCCGAGCATCGATGCGAGCAGCAGCGGCAGGCTGACAAGCAAGACCCACCAGCCGGCCGGCGTCATTTTCTTGAGTGCAGGATCGTAGACCCAGCCGGGCAACGCGGTGATCGAGATATGCCGATAGGCGGTCAATATCAGAACGTAGGCAGCAATAACGATGGCCGCTTCCATCCAGACTGAATTGAGAATGCGCCGGGTCGACGATGTAATGTGCGTAAACAGCGGACGATCGGCCGGCGAGACAAGGCCTGCTCGCCAGAAATTTTCTGCCAATGTGCTCAAACGCGGCAGGCAGGAAGCCTCGGCAACGGCCAGAAGTGGCAGTGCGACCAGATAGCGTGCATGGGCGTTGAAGTCGGAGAGGAATGAGTCGACCGCAGCCCAGCCATCCAGTGTGCTGAGGAGCAGGATCGGCATCCATGTCAGCAGCACCAGGGTACCCATGCGCCCCAGCGTATTGAGTCGCATCGGTGCGGCAAGGCCGATTCGGAATTGCGTGCCTAGCAGCGGTCCGCCGACAAAAATCGGGGCGTCGCCGGCCGCAGCATGAGGCCTGGAAGTACTTCTTCCGCTTGAAGTGCTGGCAGTCATCGGCTTGACCTCCATGCAGGAAGGTATGGGAAAAGCGGCGAACAAGCGTAACGACGATCGCGATACGGCCGTACCTGCCTGCCAGCGTTCGGTGCGAATCGGCAAGCCGCCTTCTCGCGTATGTGCCCGACTTCCGATGCAGCAAAAGCTGCAACCATGCACAAGAAAGCGGCCCGGCCTTATTCAGGCATTGCGCTCCGCATATCGCGCGAAACGGAACGCATTGCCTTTATCGCGATGGCGCAGCCTCGACGGACAAGGCCTCGCCTTCCTGCAGCAGCGCCTCTACCTGATCACCCTTCTTGACCTTGGCCAGTATCTGCTGATCGCGCACGCGCAAGGTACGCGATTCATGCACGCCGCGTAGCGTGACTGTGCCGGCCTTGCGATCGACATCCGTCACATCGGCAACGATGCGCGTATCGCGCGAGGCTGCAATGCCCGGCTTCGCGCCCAACGGGGCCAGCGTGGTCTGCTCCTTCACGGAGCGCTCGCGTATGCCTTTTCCGTCGACTTTTTTCAGAGAAAGAACCAGCGTTTCGCCTTGCCGCAGCACGATCTGATCGCCGACCTGGATCTGGTCGAAATTGCGGACCCGCTCGTCGACCGGTATCGTCACTTCATCGCCCTCTGCGCGCTTGACGGTGATTTCGCGACGTTCGCGATTGACGCCGGTAATCGTTGCGCGCCCGACCGATACTGCGGCGGCACCCAGTTTCCCCGATTGCTTGCCCACGACCATCGCACCCTCCACCGTTGCCGGGCGGTCTTGCGCAATCGCGGCCCCCTGCAGAAGGAGTAGGGACGCAGTCAGGGAAACGGTCAGTGTCATTCCGGCGGTTCGCATAGGCATGGCAATTCTCCTCGTTGGATAAAAATGTGCCGTCGACGGCCTTCGCCGTCTTTTCGGTATCGCCATCATGGATGCCGACAATGCCCTTGCCCATTGGCCGATGGTGTGCTCTCGCCTGCCCTTTGAGGCAATCAGAATGCCTCGCCGACATACAAATAGACGGCGTGATCGTCCCTCGTCACCGCCACATCCAGGCTGACATTGACCTTGTAATCCTTGCTGGCCTGCCAGCGCAGACCGGCGCCGATGGACGGCAGGATCTTCTCGTCGGGAAGATCGGAGAGCGAGGAACCGATGCTGCCCATGCCGGCAAATGCCACGCCGCCCCAGCGCGGGGCAAGACGCCAGCGCATTTCCATTTGCGCAGCCAGCATTGCGCGGTCGCGGTACTGGCCGGTGGTATAGCCGCGCAAATCGTTGTTCCTGCCGTACATGCACAGATCGGAAAACGGGACGTTTCCGGAAACGGTGCAGCCGGCTACCCGTGCGGCCAGAACCCTGTCTGCCGCCATCGGCCAGTAGCGATTCCACGAAGCGGAGAACTGCCGGAAGGAAACGTCGCTGCCCAGCCCCTCTGTATAAAAATTCAGGTTGGCCTTGGCCGACACGCCGCGCGTCGGATAGAAGTTGTCGTCGCGCGAATCGTATTCCAGCGCCGGCCCGATGGAGACGGTACGGCGCTGCAGATCTACCTCTGGAATCACTGCTCCCAGCGCCAACGCCTGCGACAAGTCGAATTTGCTGCGCAGGTACATGTTCTGGTAACGCAAGCCGAGAAACCAGTGCGTACCGACCTCATACAAGGCTTGCACGAATCCGCCGGTGCCAGTTTGCTCAAGCGGGATCGATGTGCCGCGCTCGCCGGCGTCGGCACCGATGCCATAGAACTTCAGATCGAGATTCGCATGCCCGAGGGCGGCCAGCAGGCGCAGGCGGCTGTTCATCAGGTTGGCCTGCTGCACGATGCCGGTGGCGCGGCTGTCGCCTGCCCGCATGACGCCGATGCCGCTCACCCAGGGCTGGCGGCTCTGGTTGGGGTTGTACAGTGCCAGACCTACCAGCGTCGCACCGGAGCCGATTGCAGGATTGGATTGCGGGATGGGAAGGAAAACGTAATTTACCTTGCCGTCTTTATGGCGGGACAATTCTTCCGCATGTTCGGTGCCGTCTGTCATGTCCCGGGTCGTATCCCATGTTTCCGATTGGCCAAGACATGCGGCGGGAAACAGCAGAAAAGCCAGCGCGACAAACACGGACGCAGCGCCGTGCAGGGTGAAGGCCGCTGTCATCGCCACGTTGCCGGGAATTCAGCAGAACCATGCAAGATTGCACCAACCCGGCGACCGATCCAGGGATGCACATATCGGCATCGGCACGAACAGGCGTACTGCAGCACCAGACAGAGATGGAAAGGACATGCGAACCTCGCGCAAGATGAACATGCACAGCATGAAGAAAAACGCGGAAACGGGCATCTGTCCGTGAGGGTAGGCACAGATGCCCGCAAGGGCATGCCCGGCATCCTGCCTCCATGTGCAAAACCTGTTGCCCCTTCGGCCAATAGGCAAAACCGAGGCGACCGTTCACTCTTGCGGTGCGATCCATCGATATCGGAAGATACGGACGGAACCGCCGCTTGCATCAAGCATCACATCACGATCCGCATCACAACGTGTATTGCAACTTCTCGGAGCATTGGCATGACAGAGTCCGACAAGTCATGGCGCATTGCAGTCGTCGAAGATGACGATGGCTTGCGTGCCGCGATTCTGCGCATGCTCGCCGCTTGCGGCTGGGAAGGAAGCGGTTTTCCAGCCGCGGAAGACTTTCTCGGCTCGGAGGCGCGGCATCAGGCCGACTGCATGGTGCTGGATCTCTATCTGCCCGGCATATCGGGTTTTGCACTGTTGGAAAAAATCCGCAAGCAAGACATACAAACGCCGGCCATTCTGATTACCGCGCAGGACGATGCAAGAATCGGCAAACGCGTGGAACAGGCCGGAGCAAGCTATTTGCAAAAACCGTTCAGCGGCGACCTGCTGGCAGCGACGATCCGCATGTGCATGCATGCACAGCGTAAATGATGCAATGCATGGGATTGGTTCGGTGCATACACAGTCAATACCGCATCATCAAACAGCGTTCTTTGCGCTCGTGTAGGAATTGACTTACACAACCACTCCGCATCACATTTTCCCTCTGAAAAATGTAAAAAAGTGTTGCAAGCGGCAAGTTTCAAATTTAGTATTTCCATTCACCAAGGTCGTCCCGGCAACATGGTTTGCGTTGCCAATGACCATTGTCGAACGGATGTTTGCCCGGACGACAATGAATATCCGGTTATCTGCAGTCAGTTGGCATGGAGAATGTCATGAACCAAGCTGCTTTACGGGAATTCAACCAACAACCGGTCATCCGCCTGGTCGATGACGATGTTTCCTTCCGACGCGCCATTCAACGGGTGCTCCAGACTTCCGGCTATCTTGTAGAAGACTACGGCTCCGTCGGCGACATGCTGCTCGCAGGCGTAGGCAATTATCACGGCTGCCTCATTCTCGACATCCACATGCCCGGTCCCAGCGGACTGGATTTGCAGGACATGCTCAAGGCGCATGCGAACTCGCTGCCCGTGATCTTCGTAACGGGCGAAGCAACCGTACGCGAATCCGTCCGCGCGATGAAGGCCGGTGCCGCGGACTTCCTGCTCAAGCCGATCGAAGCCGAAACATTGCTGGCCGCGGTAGACAAAACCCTGCAAGAAGCATCCAGCTGCAGACAGCAGAATGAACAATTCTCTTCTTTGCGGACGCGTTATGCATCCCTCAGTTCCCGTGAAAAGGAAATTGTGAATATGGTTGGCAACGGCATGCTGAACAAGCAAATCAGCGCAGCACTCAATGTGGCGGAACGTACCGTGAAAGCGCACCGTGCCAGAGCCATGGAGAAAATGGAAGTCCGTACGCTGGCGGAACTGGTCCGCTCCATGGAGCAGCTCTACCGTCACAATACCGAACGCGAGACGATCTCTCACCTGGAGGCGGTATAGCATAGCGTGCGCCCGATCCTGACGGAGGCGCGAAAACGATGCGCGGGAAGCGGATTTTGCCGGCTGCTGCTGTCATGCGCTGCGCTCTCGTACATCATGATTTCTTTCCATTGTGTTCCCGCATACGCACATGAGGTGCGCACCGGTCACGATGACCGCAAGACCATCCTGCTGCTGAACCCGTCCGATACGCTATCCGTAGACATCCATGTAACGGACCGTGCGATGTTCGATGTTTTCAAGAAGTCGCCTCAGCAGATATCCATTCTTTCCGAGAATGTGATGCCGCAGACGGAACCGGCAGGAGAGCTGGAACGCGATACGGTTGCGCTATTGGAAAAAAAATATCGCGGCATCGATATCGATCTTGTCATGGCACGTGGAGAAACGGCGGTCGCCTTCATGGAACGATATGGAAATCGCATCTGGCCCGGCGTATCCGCGATGTATTTTTCCGTATCGGACATGTCGCCCTATTTCTATCGCCACCCTGCCGGCATGAGCGGCATCTTCATCGGCCATGATTCGGCAGGCAATCTCGATCTGATCCGGCGTTTGCAGCCGCAAGTCAGGCACATTATTCAGATCGTCGATACACAAATTCCCGACGCAATACGCAGCATGCAAGCCACGATGGCCAAGGCAGTTGCAGCATCAAAGCAGGATATCCGCGTAAATACCGTACAACAGATGGAGCTATCTACTCTTTTTCAGAAAACCAACCATCTTCCCGAAAACGTTGCACTGCTGGCCATTGCGATCGACGACAAGCACAGTGGAATATTTCACGCCAATGGCAATGCCATTCATGCGCTGTCAACCGACTTCAACGCCCCCTTGTACGGCATGCAGCAAAGTTTCCTCGGAAATGGCATCGTCGGCGGGAAAATGGTCGACTTGGCCGCACATGGCAAACAGGCGGCAGAAATGGCCATGACGCTTTTGATGCATCCTGAAGCCAAACCGCAATTCGCAACAACTATCGAATCATATTGCGCCATCGACGACAGGCAGTTTCATCGATGGAACATGAATGCCGATGCACTGAACAACCGTTGCAACCGGCTGTTTCATGCACCGTCGTTCTGGGAGCTACATGGCCGGCAAATCGTCATTGCCGTCATATTGGCAGCTCTGGTCCTGTTGCTTCTGCTTGCTTTCGAACTGCAACGCAGGAAACGCATTCGCGCCGACGAAGAAGCGACACGCCACAAGGTTGCATTGGTACACGCTGCCAGATTGAGCAGCGTCGGCGAACTGACCGCATCCATCGTGCATGAAATCAATCAACCCTTGGGTGCGATCCTGGCCAACGTCAGTGCCGCCAGCATGATGCTGTCGCAGCATACTTTCACCGAAACGGAATTGAAGGCGATTCTCACAGACATCCGCGAAGACAATCTGCGCGCCAGCGAAACCATCAAAAAGCTGCGGGCACTGCTTAGCAAGCATTCATTGGAAGTAAAACCGATTTCATTGAATGAGATAGTCGAAACCAGCCGCAGCCTGCTCGGCAACCTTGCGATCCGCCACCACGCCACATTGCAGATTCATCTGCAGGACGGCTTGCCCTCCGTCCTCGGAGACTGCACGCACTTGCAGCAGGTCATGATCAATCTCGTATCCAACGGCATGGAATCCATGGACGAATTGCCGCCTGAACAACGTGTCCTGCGCATTCGAACGGAAGTCAACGAGGCCGGGCATGTCGTATTGACGGTTGCCGATTTCGGAGCGGGGATTGCCACCGATGCCCTTGACAAGATTTTCGATTCCTTCTTCACGACAAAGGAAGAAGGCATGGGAATGGGGCTGGCTATCGTCAAAACGATCGTCGAGATGCATCACGGCACGATAACCGCCTCGAACAGCCCTTATGGTGGCGCTGTTTTCAGGGTGGTGATTCCGGCGATTTTGTCGTAACGGAAATTATTTGATGCAGTCCCCTGCATGCGTATATGCACCATCTTAATTTTCTTCACCCACGAAAAACTATTGTTCATCGATATCGATAACTGGTGAATTTTTACCTGGTATTGTTTGAGGATCACTCGTCACCCTGAAGGTCGTCCCTGGAAGAAAAATGACTTCCGCGACACGTGGCGCAACAGTTGTATCTCTGACGTCATTTCTCTCGTTGACGGAAACTGAATCTGCAATTTTTCCATGCTGAGATTGAATGCGCAAAATTACTCCGGTGCGAAAAGCCGTATACCACTTGCTCTGATCCACCCCGCCAACAGTGGAAATGCCACGCGCCAACTTGACGTATCCATTAGCATGCGTGTCCAGGCTTGAGGTGCTCATGAATTTATTAAGCGTGAAAGTCGTATTGCGATCGTATCCGGAAATATTGCCAATCAAGGAAGTAATTGCCTCGCCGCGCCATGCAATGCCATTGTATTCAGGCAATTGATGCATGGCCTCCAATGTAAACTCGTTGTGACGAACCGCCTCTTTGTAAAGTTCATCAGCAGTAATCGTTGAATGCAGACCGAGAACCTTGACCATATGGCGCTCTGCAAATGAAAGTGCTTTCCACGCATTTGTTTCTTCAAGGGTCAATCCCGGAACTGGCAATTGCATCTTGGCGATGAGTGTAGGGTGTTTTTGAGCTGTACTCATCATTGCTTTTATTTTTATCAGTGCCTCGAACTTGCTATCGTTGGCAACAATATTTTGGATGGCATAGGCTGTTGTGGTGTAGGCCGTGACGTTGCGAAGAAGTTTCGGTTTTTCAGATGAATTGTATGTGCCGATATCCATGCCAAGCTGATTCTCGAGCAAGGTGTTATGTTGCGTTTGCCGATTCAAACTGCCGATAATCGGTGAATAAAGCGCTAACCGATTGTTGTCCATATCGGTGTGATACTCGACCTCGTCCGGGAACAAATGCAGGTATCCGGCTTCCAGGCAAACGTGAGTGCGCAAATCCGCTTCCGTAAGCGGGCGAATGCTGCGATACGATTTCGGCCCTGGTATGTATTCGCAACCATAGGTTTTCGCAACGGCCATGATTTCATGGAAGCTGTGATCTTTCGACGTCAACATCCATCCGAGCAGTGCCAGCCGGAAATCGTACCGATCCGTCGGATTGCCGAGGAAATTCAAAGCTTGATACATCCGGTCGGTTGTGCCTGACGGTCCTGTCATCACAGGCATCTTCAATACGTTAAGCGCTTCGTTTGTCCAATCGTTATTCAGATTTGGCTTGTAGCGGGCGCTCCCCTCTTCCCACGGAAGCTTGGCATTGCTCTGGAACGCGCCCATATTGTCGAATCTGGGTGCGTGCTCTTCCATCAGGAAGTCTTTTTCACGCTGACTCAATCGGGCATCGAGTGCCCCGGAAAGAAGATCATCATTGCTTCGGTGCGTAGATGAATAAACCTTTTCCAGTTGTTTCTGAAGACGTTCTACCAGCACACGTTTCTTGAGCTTGTCATTTGCCCTGACCTTGTTTACCGTAGCCAGTAGCCGATCGTCTGCCGGGTCATGAAAATTTCCCGACCAGGCTGTCGCCAGAACACGCAGTTCATGCAATGCCCTGATTTTTTCCTTTTTCCCAACCGCTTCCTGAATTTCGCCCATTTTCTCCAGAACGGCCTGATATGCCTCATTTCCGCCGGCCTCGCCAAGGAATTCGTTCTGTTCGCCGATGAGTGCCCCGCGATCGAGCGCAAACAAATCATGCGCCAAACCATCGAAAGCATTATCCGGAACATGCGCAAGATCGTCATCGCCTCCCTCTTCCGTCACTCGTAACGATGGCGGCAACAAGAGGGTAGATGTTTGTACTGCCTGTAATATCTCCCCCATTTTGGTGTTCGCCTGACCGTGGATGCTGCGAAAATCGGACAGAATTCCTGTTTCTTTCGTATTGTCTTTCAACCATTGCCAGGTGTATTTCCTGATATCCGCCAGATTCTTCAGCACGACGGCCTGGGTAGAACCATTTCCTCTATTGGTCTGCAAATCATGCAATGCCGTCTTGATCTTCAGATAGGTACTCGTACCAAATGTATTGCCGAGAAAAGCATTGTGTTCACCTACAAGATCCCCTTCCACCATCGTCAACTGATTCAATCCTTCGATCGACAATGCGTTCAATTTCGCGTTGTCTCTCATATCAAGCGCTTCTTCTCTTGGCTGTTTGCTGCTGGAAATTGACTGGCCCTGATATAGCGCATCGTCCTTGTCGCGGGTCTTGAAATCCCCGGGAGCGACATACAGATCCTTCATCTTTCCGGAAAAAGGAACCAGGTCGTAATAGGAGCCTGTAATTTGCTCCTTGCGTGTTCCGATTGCCGTTCCATCATTCGCATCGAGGCCGCGGCCCTGTAAATCCAGCTTGGCGCCATCCCAGTTATCTGCCCATTCGCCGACACCGTTAATGCGATCCGACAGCATCTTCTTGAACGGACCGAGTGATGCGTTATAGAAGCCTGTCATCTTTTCCCGCAGGTTGCCATTGTCGATGGCATCCAATACACGATTGGCGTCTTTCCCCACATTACCGGGATAACGCGGATCGTCTCCACCGAATACCCGACCGGCATTGCCGGAAGGTGCGTCGACGTTCATTGCCTGCTTCATCTTGGCGATTGCCTGCGTCGCTGCGTGCTCCGCATGCGGCTCCGTGAAGCAGTATTTTCCGAGGCGGTCTTCATAGGCTTCCGCCAAGGGCATATAGGCATACTGGCGCACCCTGCTTTTCGCCTGCACGGTGGGCAGCGATTGCTGTCGTCGCAATAACTGGACAGCCGTCGTCGACTTCCCTGCCAAAAGCGCTTTCTCGCCCATGACATCCGCCTCGTGCTCAAGGCCACTGTCGTCATTGATATCGATGCCGCGCATTTGCCGCATGGAAGGAACGCGGCCCTGCTTCTGTTGAACGACGTGCCAGGCTTCATGCGGCAAATGCCTCTCCTGACCCGGCCCAAGGTAAATATCGCTTCCTTGCGCATAAGCATATGCCTGCAGTTGTGCCGGCGCGCTGGAGTTGTAATGAACCTTGACATCGTCCATTGACATGCCCGACATGGATTCGATACCGCTCCTGAGCTGGCGAGGCAGGCCGTTATCGGATGACGGTAGAGAAACTGCCTGAAAATGAGGAAATTCCCGAGCACTTCCCGCGGAAATTTCATTTAATCTTCGCTGGGCAATCGCTTGTACGCGATTGTCGACGAACATCGCCTGCGCAGCAGAAGAACCAATTTTTTCGTCTTCCTCGATTGACTTGTTTTGTTTGACCGGCTCATTCGCAATAGATTGTTTCATCACGCCTCTCCTTCATTGCGATACATGAAAATCGTAAAGTCATCTTCCAGATAACCATCGATCAGTTCCACGCGGGGCGCCAGCATTCGGCAAAAGGAAAGAACTTTTTTTCTGTCATGGCCGATCAGCAATGGATGTTCGGGGAAACGCTCGGTATCCAGCATGTTGAACGCCAATGCGTAACGTGCATTCGCATACAAGCGCGCAATCAGCTCGTAATGAAAATACGGGTTCATGCAGCGGTACCCCATCGCACCGCAGGCAAATACGACATCCACCTTCGGCAATTCGGCAGTGGCGAAATCGCTCTGATAGAACGCCGTCGCCGGATGATGGCGATAGCGTCGATGCGCCTCTTCGATGAATTCCGGCATCTGGTCGATGCCGATGTATTCGAATTGGCTGACGTACCGATCCAGATACGCCTTCAGATCGCCATACCCACAGCCCGCATCGAGAATGGAACTGCCTTCCAGCGCTCCGACCTGGGCCAGCACTGCATAGCGCGCCTGCTGGCTGTGCTCGCCGCGCCAGCCCAGCACCTTCACATCGCCCGGCATGTGTTCCGCGATGCGATGCCGGTGGTAATGCATGACGGTGGCTTTTTCGATCAGGTTCATCGCATGTTTCCCTCAGGGCTTGCTCGCGTTCATCTTGCGGTTCATGTAGCGCCACGCGACGAAGCCGAGCATCAGCGCGAACAGGCCGATGAACGGCCAGTTGCCTCGCGAGATTTGCTCCAGATACGGATCGCAGGAGAGCAGCGGCATGCCAAGCGCGAACGGGGGGACGACGGCGGCCAGCAGGTACAGCAGGTAGCGGCGCTCGATTGCCGCGCGACAACGGCAATTCCATAGATACAATCCACCGATCAGCAAGGCGATGCCGAAGGACACATTCCATGCGGTACGGAACAGCCATCGATTCGGACAGACGATGCGACAGACCAGCAGATCGGGATCGCCCCCCGGTTTCAGGTAATGCTGCAGCAAGGTTTGATCGACGCTGTTCGTCGGCGCAGCCGCATCGGCCGCCGCCGTCGCATTCCGGTAGGACAATGGCCACAGGCCGATGCCGCCGAAGTTGTCCTTCAAATAGATCACGTCGTCCTCTAACTGCTGCCAGCTACGGCCGTCGAATTCGATGACGGGCACGATCTGGCGCAGTAGTTTTTCGCGGGCTGCACCATGCAGCGCGTTCTCGATATCGAGCCGCAGCTGCTTTTTCGATTCGGAAGTCGGCTCTTCCAGAAAGACAAGAAAATGCGGTCTCGAACGTATCTGCGCGGTGCTCCATGACCACCCTTCCGGTTCGGTGCCGGCGATCCTGTCGATCAGGCTGACCAGGTGTTCCGGCGTATAAATGCCTTTGCCTGCAAGCATCGCCGAGCGCGGCAGCAGCAGATTGATGCCATGTGATTGCTGCTTGCTGCCCAGTTTCGACAACAGGCGATCGATGAACTGTTCGAACAGCGTGACGGATTGCGTATCGGTCGGATAGTTGTCGAAGTACAGTGTGACGCCGTCGCCCTGCACGGGAGCGGTGGCGCCGAGCGACAGATAGGGAATGATGCGCGAGACGGGATCGGTCAGACGCGTGTTGAGAAAGCTGGCGACGTTGTCGGCCAGGGCATCGAATCCCCGTCGACGTTCCGCTTCGCCGAGGCTGGCCCAGACGTTCCAGTCGTGCTTGTAGAGAACCCAGTCGACCCGCGTGCGATGTTTGTGCGCCGCAGCGACGAACTGCGTATCGAGCATGCCGTCCGCACGTTCGCCGTCCGGGCGCTCGTTCAGATGAACCAGATTGCCGCGTTCATCGAACGACAGGCCGACATAGCCGGCGCGCGACAGCAGGCTGAAATCGAGCTGCTGCTTGCCGCCGGCCAGCCAGAACGGATAAAAACCGTAGACAGTGCCGGCCAGTTCGTCGAGCACGCAGCCGCAATTGCCGCCATTCCAGTCGACAGGCACGGCCGGGTCGAACAGCGGCGTCTTGCGTGCCTGCGATTCGATTGACGGCTGATACATCGCATCGACCTTGTCGACCGCGGCCGCCGCTTCTTTCAGTTGTGCGTCCGAACATGGCGTCGTCAACGTGCGGTACTTGTCCAGCGTCGCGTACAGGTCCGACGGCAGAGTGTCCTTGAGCCCGGCAAAGGTCTCCGCCGGCAGCGCATGATCCGGCAACTGCGTCCGCTGGTAATCGGAACGGTTCAGCGGACAGACACCGATGCCGTCGCCAAGCGTCGCGCGTACTGCCTTGTCAAACAGATCCTGGCGCGGGTAATCGATGCCTTGCAGATTCTGCAGCATCGTGATGACCGGGGCCGGCAGCGTCGTCATGCGCGGATCGGCCTGTACCTGTTGCAGCACATCGCCTGTGATTGCATAGCTGAACTGGCCGGGTGCATCCGGATCTTCGATGCGAGCATATTGTTCGACGACGGGCAGCAGCCATTGATCCTGCCCGGGAGCGCTCTCCTTCAACGCATCGCGCACCGCGTTCGACAGCAATTGCCGGTTGACGTAGGTTTCTTCCTGCAGCACCGCGAGTTCGGCGACAGCCTTTCCTTTCGCCGCCAGCGTCTTCAGGTCGGCTTCGTCCAGCCGGTAGGTGTGGATGACCCAGTTGCGCCAGCTTTCCGTCAGGTTTGCACGGCCTGTCGGCGCACCGTCGGTGCGATACATGTTCAGCAGCGCGATCACCTGCTGTGCCGAACCGGACAGGCGCATCCGATACAGCTCGCTGCGCAACGGCTGCGGCTTGCGGTCGATCCAGCGCGCGAGGTCGTCGCTCAGCAGCGTCGATTTCCAGTCGGGATAGACCTTGGCAATCGCGGCGAAGTGCACTAGCGCTTCGATGGTGTCGTCGGACAGTTGCCCGCGCGGCGCCTCGATGCGGAAATCCTTCAGAAAGCGGTTGAGCCACGACAACGTGATCGGCCCGACGATGGAATCCGATAGCGGATTGCCGTTCCAGTCGTATTCCTTCATGAACTCCGGCTGGCCCTTGTAGATTTCGAACAGCGCCTGCTGGATACGGCGCTGGTTGGCGGCGCTCAGGCGGTTGAAGTCTTCCACCGTCAGCGGCTGCGAGGTGCGTGCCGGCAAGCGGCTGTGTGCGGTGCGCGTAGCAGCCTGTGCTGCCGGTTGCGTAGCTGCTGGCTGTGCAGACGCAGGTGACGATATCGATGCTGATGTCGATGCCGGTTCTTGCGGTGACGTTGCCTGCGATGCCGCCTTCGTTTCCGGGGTTTTAATCTCGGGCTTGTCCGTTGCGACGGCAGCAGCGGTTCCGGCATCTGCCTTTGCTTCCGATGGCACTTGTACTTTTTCCGGTTCAGCCGGTTCGCTGGCAGCGGCAGGCGTATCGTCCTTTACTTTTTCAGCAGACGCCTTCGTCGTTGCCGGCACGGAAGGTGCCTGTTTTCCGGCGACCGGTTCGCCATTCGCATGCAGCGCAACCAGCAGCATCATGCCAGCCAGCGCTATTGAACATCCCCGTCGTCTTGCGACCTGCATTACAGCATCCTCCCCTCTTTGACGAGTTCCCGGCCGATGCCCTGTATCAGGTCGGCCTGGGTGATCGTGTCGCGTTTTTCCCGGATGGCGCGGATCGCGGCATAGCGCGCGACGTTGGTCAGCGCGCCGCCGGACAGTTCGTGTTCATCGGCCAGCCGTGCCAGATCGACGTCGGCCGCCAGCCGGCGACTGTCCGGAAACAGGCCCTGCCATAGCCGCAGCCGCTGCACCGCGTCCGGCATCGGGAAATAGATCGATGCCTGGAAACGCCGCGCGAAGGCGTCGTCGATGTTCGCCTTCAGGTTGGTCGCCAGAATCACCAGCCCTGGAAAATCCTCGACGCGTTGCAGCAGATAGGAAATCTCCTGGTTCGCATGGCGATCGTTGGAATTGCCGGCCTGCGTGCGCTTGCCGAACAACGCATCGGCTTCGTCGAAGAACAGGATCCAGTTCTTGTTCTGGGCCTGATCGAATACGCTGGCCATGTTCTTTTCCGTCTCGCCGATGTATTTGGAAACGATCATCGACAGATCGATGCGATAGACATCGACACCGGCTGCCGCGCCGATCAACGTCGCCGTCAGCGTCTTGCCGGTGCCGGGCGGACCATGGAACAGGCAGCGATAGCCGGGCTTTACGCTGCGCTCCAATCCCCAGTCCTGCATCAGCGCACCGGTGTGCTTCAGCCAGACGCCGATGTTGTCGATCTCGTCCATCACTTCCGGATGCAGCACCAGATCGCTCCAATTCAACTTGCTGACAATGCGCTTGGCCGGAAAATCGCTGCTGAAATCCGGCTTGTGGAAATGCCCGGTCGTGAAACGGTTCAGATATTCGCTCGTGACGGTCAGCGCGGCACTGAAGAACGGTTCGTCAGGCTGGCGGTTGCTGATCCTGCAAATGCCGGCCTTGATCAGCGGATGATCGTCCTCGAACAGGCGCATGACGGCGAAGCGGTGCGCCAGATCGTTGCCGGCCAGCAGAAAGGCCGCCGTCTCGCAAGTCGGCAGATGGCCGCCGTGCGTTTTGCCGGTCCAGCCGCCGAACTCGGTGAAGTTGCGACCGATGCCGCTATTTTTCGTGAACAGCGGATCGAGTACCTGCGGACGGATGTGCGGCATCATCGCCAGCATCAGCACGAGGCGCGCATTGAAATCGGTTTCCAGTTCGTGCTCGCGCAACACGCGCGCGTATTCCGAATCGACAGAATCGCCCTGCTGCAGATCGGGCGCCGGGATGTCGCGGATATCGATCAGTTCGACATCCTTCGCCTCGAAATGCAGGTTGAAGCGCGCATCCATCACACGGGAAAACCAGGCGATTTCCCGTTCCAGTACGCGCGCGTTGTTGTCGGCCATATGCATGTTGTGTTTGTTCTCCATTGCTCGATCAGCGCCAGTCCACGCGCAACAGGGTCGGCATCCAGCTGTGCCGGATCATCGAAAAGCTCCACGGCAGCCGGTCGAGCAGCATGTCGTAGGCGCGCCGTTCTACCTGCAGGTGCCAGCCGTCTTCCTGTCGCCGCAGCCAGCCGGTGCGCTGCAGGAAGGACACGCGCAAACCGTCGATCGACGTGCTGCCCAGCGCGCCCCAGTTGGCTATCAATCCTGTCAACAGCGATTCGACGGTTTCCCGTTCGTGATCGGTGATGTCGATTCCGGCAGCGATCGGCGTGCCGGTTTTCACGCCGCACAGCAGCTTGTTCAATACCAACTGGTATTCCGGCGTCGCGGTGCGCTCATCGACCATGAACTGCAGTAGATGCACGGCACGTTCCGCCGCCTTGGGATCGACGAATCTGCCTTGCTCCGTCAGCTTCAGCAGCGAGAACAGATGCGGGATATACGGCGCGGCCAGCACCATGCCGGCGTTGGGGATGTGGATTTCCTGTTCGGGGCGGTTGCGTCGGTCGTCTTCCGTTTCCTGCGTATCGTCGCTGGAAGCAGTTCGGGTGCGTCGGGCTTTCGTGCCGCCGCTTGCCAATGGCGATGCGGCATCAGAGGCAAAAGAGAATGGCGCGGAAGCTGAGGCGGTCGTTTGCCGGCGGCTGTTTTCATCAATGCCGGCAACATTGGTGCGGGGTGAAGGAATGGCCGGCATCGGTTGGCGGATGGCTGCAAGCAGCGCGTCGGCATGCGCCGAGCCGGTTGCTTCGATCAGATGTCGTGCCAGATCGGAGGCATATTCGCTGTCGTCGCTATTGCCTTTTCCTGTCGCTGCACGATGCAGAAGATGCTGCCATTTTGCCGTGCGTAACCGAGATGAAGATAACGCGCCATCGATAGCAAAGAGTGAATCCTCTACCCAGTCTGCACGGAATCGTTTCGACGCATGCCTCACATCGATAGCCGCCAGGGTCTCGGCCAGCAATGCCTCCGGCACCGCGATGGCAAACACGCCGGCCATGCGCATGTCCTGCAAGGCTGCGCGCAGTGCTGCTCGCGCCGCCGGTGCATGATCGGACAAGCCGGTACGCAGCCAGTGATGCAAGGATCGCTGGGCATCGATATCGTTTTCCGTGGCAGCCAACAGCGCAGGTAACGTAGTAGCTTGCCACGCCGGTGCTTCCTTCTGTTCGCGCTGCACATCGTTCCGTGCTTCAGCAGGTG
The DNA here is from genome assembly GCF_014635845.1 of Oxalicibacterium solurbis. Classification (GTDB taxonomy): domain Bacteria; phylum Pseudomonadota; class Gammaproteobacteria; order Burkholderiales; family Burkholderiaceae_D; genus Oxalicibacterium; species Oxalicibacterium solurbis. The sequence goes on from NZ_BMDP01000001.1 coordinate 40,890, forward strand.
GCATGGAAGATTGCGGCTCGCTGGAATGCGTATGAGCAGTGTGCCCTTGCAGCATGTTCAGCAAGGCGAGACGACAGGATTCGTTATTTCTTGTTGCCACCCCGGCCTTGTTGTCCAGCGTGGCTAGCATGGACTCAGTCTCTGAAGCGGAAAAGCGGTTTCGCATCCATGCGATCAACAGGCTGCGCCATATTTCGCGCGTGAAGATTTTTCCTGGGGCCGGCAGTTTTTCCGTCCGTAAGGCATCCCAGATCGTCTGCATGGCTTCGGGAAATCTGGTGGCTGTTTCCAGTATCAGTTTTTGTAGCGCTTCAGTCTCTTCGTCGTCCGATACAGCCAGTGTCTGGTACAGGCGCGACGGCTGCGACGCGTTGTGATTGTGCGTCGCCTGCTGGATACGTTCTTTCCCATCGGACACCAATGTCCCATGCCGGCTTTCTGCAGATGGATTGCCGGCGTCCATATCGACAGGTCCCGGTTGGGACTTTCTCTCTGCGTCACCGGTTTTCGTTGCTTTCACTTCCACCGTTGCCACGCCTTCGTCGTTAGCCATGTTGGCTGAAACGCGCGCTTTCTGAGAGGCCAATGCATCGAGATCAACCGCTTCCCCACGCAGCAAGGCCGCCAGCACGCCACGGTAATAGGCGGAACGATCGACCGCATGTCTGGCATGCGAGGCGATCGCATCCAGGAATGCCGTCTGCATGTCGGTCAACGTCGTGCCGCCATCGGCAATCGCCTGCGGCAGCAGCACGGCATACAGACTTTCGTCATAGGCGAGTCGATCCACGGATGGCGGCTCCGAACGCAGAGCGCGTATCAACTGGCGCAACAGCAAGGGAAAATCCACCTGCAGGATGCCGGCATCGTCCACAGCTTGCGGTGTCAGCGCCACGTTGCCGAGCAAGGCATCGTGCAATTGCCGGGTTCGCCGATAAGCCTGTTCCAGTGTCGCGTTCTCCGACGTATTGTTCTGTTCCACCGACGCGATGGCGTCCTGCAGGATGGCATCGGTTCGCTGCTTCAGTGCGTTCGCATAGGTCGTTGCATCGAAGGTCTGCGTCGCCATTGGCAATTGCTGCCATGTCGCTTCCCAGAGCGATTTCCGTGCCGCTGTGCCTTCTGTTTCAGTCAAGACATGCAGGCGCTTCTGCTGTTCGGAAAGCAGCGCCAAGGCACGCGGTTCCAGTAGCATCAACAGATCAGTCAGCATGGTTTCCGGGAAGCCGCGTACCAGGCGTTCGAGAACGCCAGCCATCTGCATGTAATGGCGGACAGCCTGTGCGATCAATTCAGGCTGCTGTTGCAACAGCCTGCGCCAGTCAGTTTGCAGGCCTGCGGCATCGCCAGTGAGCAGAGCCTTGGCGAGACGATGGCGCAGATTGGTTTCGGTTTCGACGGAAGCGGAACTGTCGGGAGCATGCTCGATGGCATCGGCGGAAATGCGTTCCTCGGACTGCCACGCATCTGCAATCTGCATCATGGAATCGACAATGACGGCGATGTCCGGCGATTCATGCTGATCGTCGGCATCGGCAAGTGCATCGGGTGCGTTCAACGGTTCTGCAGGCTGATTTGGTATTGCCCCTGCAGCATCGCTCTGCTGTCGTCTGTTGTCAGGGAGATGCATTTTCTGACGTTCTTCGTTCTGCAATGACGTATTGCGCGATGCGATTTCAGCGGTTTTACTTTGCGGGGACTGAACTGCAAAATGAGAGCGATCGTTCAGTTCGACAAGCGGTTCGTCTATGTCATGCCCCATGCCTCGGCCAGTTTTAGGATAAGTGATATCTGCTTGCATGGCTGCTGCATTGCGTTCGCTGAACAAATCGACACTGGATTGGAGAGACTCATTTTTCCTCGCATCCGATAGCTGCATGGACCGATCTGCAGCCTCGTTCGTTGCATTACGGGATAGAGGCGGCACATGATTCTGATGTGACGATGAACGTTTGTCGGGCTGCGATATTCCTTTCGATTCCGAAGCGGTGTTTGCATTTGCATCAGATCGGAACGATTGATCGTTTTCGATACCGGAAACGGCATCATCATTTCCATTGCGGGAAATTTCTGTCGTCTGCATTTCGCGTTCCAGTAAAACAGCCAATGCAAGCCGCCAGTATTCATGTTCCAGCACATCTTCAGCGTTTGCGTTTGCTTCCGCTTCTCCCTCTTCTTTTTTCTCTCCTGCAACGGTCCTTCCATCCATCGTGCCGATTGGCTGCATGGCAGCAGGCGCAATCGAATCCTTCTGCTCCCTGTCAGAAGACGTACCGGCTGACGTTGCCGATGCTTCTCTGGCAATTCGACCGAATAGCACTTCCTGCAAGACGCCTGATGCCGCCACCGGCAAGCGGGACATCTTCTCGCCGATCTCCCGCGACAGGGATTCTGCGTTGAGAACTGGATGAACGATGTCTCTGTTCATCGCGTCGCTAGAACTCGCCGGTTGCCGCAATCGATTCGCCATCATCTTCACGTCCTGTCGAGCATGGCGGATCGCCGCGAACAATGGAGCCGACGTCTTCAATGCATCCAGCACAGCCACGAATAGCGAAGCGATCAATCGTCGTTCAAGTATTCCGGACCATTCATCCGCATCCGGATCAATGGTCCGTTCTGTCACGGATACGCCCATGCGCATATCGGGTCGCATGTTCGACACGGCTTTGTACAGGGCGCGCAGGAAATGTCCGGCTTGCGGTTGCAGCACGCCGATCAGTTTGGCGAGCAAGGATGCAGGCAAGTTCTCTGCCATCTTTTCCGCTATCCCATGCCTGCCTGCAACGGCATGCAAGGCCGAGCGGATCGCATCGCCCTCGCCCTTCTCCAGCAGACGGGAAAGCGTCGCGGCATCGCCTGCCATGCATGCCTGTAACAATTGGCGATGCAAGATGTCGGCATTTGCCGTTGCCCTGTCGTCATGCGGCGATGCCGGAGCAGTTTGTTGCGGCATATCGCTTGTCGATGCCTGTGCCGCAACATCTGTCGCAATCTCTGCCGCAATGCCTTCCCGTTTTTCCGTGACAACCGCAATACCGACAGGCTCGGCTTCAATCCGGGCCGCAGCCATCAATGCATTTTGTACATCCCGCCCATCCAGCAGCGCATCGATAGCCGCGCGCCAAAGCTGGAGGCGAAGCGCTTCTTTCGGTATCGGCGGCAGCGGCTTGCCGGGACGGCTCAACCTTCGATCAATTAGCGTGGCGACATCGACCTCCGGCTGCAAAATGTTCGCAAACCGCTGCAGCGACGACACCGGAAACTGCGCGACTAGCCGTGCAACGGCCTGCATTCTCTTCGCGGATAGCCGCAGCAAGGCATGCAATCCGGCCGGATTCGCATCCAGTACCTGATCCAGCAGGCGCTGATGGCTGCCGGCATCGGCAATGTCTTCCTGCACCGTCAGCACGCCGTTGGTCAGGAAATCCGCCAGCCGTTCGATCGCGCGGCGCGCATGCGGTACCAGCGCGACCTCTCCCTTCTCGCCGCTGGCAAGCTGCGCCTGCCGATGCTGCAGCAGGTCCGCCAGCTGGCGTTCGACGCGCCGCGTCATTTCCTCCTGAAAATCGTCGAGCGGAATATCGCCCAGATCGAGTTCGACTTGCGGCAGCACCAGCACACCGTCGCGATGGCTGTGCCTGTCCAGCACGGATGCGATGGCCGGCAGCAGTCTTGCCGACAGGTAGGAACGCCATTCGTCGTCGCGCGGACCAGCATCCGCGTCGAACGCGATATCGAGCACCATGTCGTCGATCACGTGGCTGGCCATGTTCATACCCAGTAATCGCGTTCGGTCCGCACATGCCGGCGCAGGAAGGCACGCAATGCGGCGGAAGCGGTATCGATGGTCGCGTCGTCCTGCTGCGGCGAACGCAGAGCATGCAGCCAGCCATGCAGCCGCGATTCGAAATCGCACAGTTGCACATGGTCGAGCCAGTAGAACTCCGGCAGCAGGTGCGCCGGCGCGTTCATGCAGACGGTTTCCTCGGCCAGCTTGCGGAACTCACTGTCATGGAAGCGCGCAGTCCAGCCGGGGAACACGACGCTGATGCGATGCGTGAAGAAATCGCTGTCAGCTTCGGACAGGGATGCGTCGGCAGGTGCACCGCGCGGCCGCAGCAGAACGTGCTCCACGATATGCAATCCTTCGCTGGCGGCGTTCAGCGCGGTCAGTTCGCGGCTCATCTGCCAGGCGCAGCGTTTGGCTTTTTCGTAATCCGGCGCGGTTGCCAGCAGCCACGGCCTGGCGTCCCGGTGCGGCTTGAAGCAGACGGCGATGCGCTGCCCCTCCTCTGGAATCAGCACGTAATTGCCGGTATCGATGCCGTGGCGAAAAACCGATTCGCCGAGCACGATGCCGTTGAATAGTGACGATGTCTCCTCGTTTTCCGCGAACGACGGATCGATGCGCGGAACCGGCCGCGCATCGCGGCTTTCGTTCAGCTGTTTGGTCGAGCGGTCGAACACCTTGTCCGGCAGCAGGCGCAGATTGCGCTGCTGCAGCACCTGGCCGAGCCGGCGGAAACGGCCGACTTCCTCGATGCCGAGCAGCACGCCAACCTTGCGCTGCAGGCCGGCGATGTTGTCGGACTCCCATGCGGGGCGCAGATAGTCGAAGCCGGTCGCACGGCGCGCGCTGATATCGACGATGTTCTTCAGGAAGGCGAGTTTCTTTTCTGCCAGCCACCACGGCCGTTGCGCCTCGCTTTCATAGCTGAAGCGGTTCAGCGATTTCTGTGTGAACTGTTCGCCGTAGATCGCCAGCATGTAATCCAGCGCGCGACTGCGGCGGTCGGCCGCATTGTCATGCTGGCGGCGCACGGCGGCCAGCGCTTCCGTGGTATGCGCACGATCCTGCGCATACAGCGCTTCGATGCCGGACAGGCTGTCGTTGCCGATGTATTGCGTGAAGTACGATTGCCGCATGCCGTCTTCGATCGAGAACATACGGCGCATTTCCTGCAGGTTCTGCAGGTAGTCGGCCATCAGCTGTTCCGGCAGATACAGATAGGCTTTCAGCTGCGCGGCTTCGGCCTTGCGCCTTGCGGGAGCGGAATCCGGCACGCCGTGGCGATTGATGCCGTAGATCGCCGGGAAGTGATGCTGGACCGAATAATAGTCGGCCAGATCGCGCCGCTGCCCTTCCGGCACAGGGATGAATTGCGAAAAGGTCTGTCGGCTGTTGCGGAAGGCGCGGAAGCCGAACTGCAGCTGCACCAGTTCGTCCCTGGCTTCGCTCAGCAGATCGGTCCGGCGTTCCTTGCGCAGCCGGCGAGCTTCGTCGTCTTCCGGCGCCAGCGCGGCACCGGCATTGCGGCCGAATACCAGATGCAGCAGATCCTGATCCGCATTGGCGGGAAACTGCAGGCGTGGACAGACGGAGGCGGACGGATCGAAGGACAGCGATTCCGCCGGCTGCCCCTGCGCATCGACCAGTCCGAGTTCATGCACTTGCCGCACACCGTCGATCTGCTGGATCAGGCCGATCAGATCGACCAGCGTCACCGTCCGCTGCGCGGACGAAATGCGCTCGTCGTCGATATGGCCGTGGCGCGTCAGCGGACCGAGAAACAGTTTGTCCAGATCGACGCCGGCGGCGAACACGTCTTCGTAACGATGCACGTAGAAACCGGACGAGATGCAGCGTTCGCAGGCGAAGAAGATACGCGCATAGACTTCGGCCGGATTGCAGAAGCCTTCGAGTTCGATTTCGCCGGTCAGGAAATACGGCGCAGTATCGACGATGACGACGTCTTCCAGATCCTCGCCGAGGTTGCGGTGTGCAGAATAAGTTGCACGGATGCGCTGCCGCACTGCTTCGCGCTGGGCGTCGGAGGCTGGTTGCGTGAACGTTTCGTCCAGCAGCACGCGTAGCGTATACAGCCCGCGCGGACGTTTGCCGTCGGCCGGCAAGCGTTCCAGCCACAAATCGTCGATCTGCGGTACCGCGTCGTAGATGATCTTGCGGTAGTCGTTTTCGGTGATCGGCTGCACCGGCAGGATGTCTTCCGGCATGTACAGCCCCTGCGCCGCGTAATCGATGCGGCCGTCCGGCCCGGTCAGGTAGTCCTGCGGCTCGAAGCCGGAGCGATAGGCCAGATCGGTCAGGCCGTAGCACAGCTGTTCGAGGATGGTGACGCCGGGATCGTGCAGGTTGTAGTCGGTCCAGGTTTCGCCGCACAGCTGCTGCAGTAGTGCAATGCCGGTCGCGCGCAACGCATCGAAATCCAGTCCGTCGGAATCGGGCTGGCGTCGGGCGATGGTGCCGGCGTTCGTCATGCGTGCTCGAGACGAATCAGTCCGCCGCGCAAGCGGCATCCTGCTGCTGCCGGATCTGCGCGTTCAGGTCCGCGATCAATCCGCAGACGCGATCGAAGGGCAATGCGCCGAGCGCACGCACGGCCAGCGCCAGTTCGGCGGCGTTCATCGTGTAGTCGCGCCGACCGCCATCGCCACCGGCAAAGCCGTTGGCCTGCCGGTTCAGGCTGGCAACCAGCGCGAACACGTCCTTGAACGGCCGCTCGGCCAGCGCCTGCACGATCAGGCTGCCCTCGTCCGCCGTCAGCGCGACGGCATAGGTTTTCATCGGCCTCCCTTCTGGCCGGGCTTGAGCAGGCAATCGTCCATGAAGGGATCGGGCCACAGGCCGGTCAGGTAATACTTGATCCAGACGCCTTCGCCATAGCCGCAGCCGACGCGCATCTGCAGCTTGTATTCGTTGTTCGGCCCGGCTTCCTGCCAGCGCAGTTCGATGCGGCAGCAGCGCGAGCTGAAGTGCGCCTGGTGGTAGGTAATGTGCCCCTTGCCGTTGAAGGCATTGACGGCGAACGCATGCATCAGCGCGTAGCGGCCGCTGCCGCGCTTGCCGACGCCGGCCATGATCTCGAATGCCTGGCAGCCTTCGAGCACGCCGGTGATGTCGTGCCATTCGCTGTCGGCCGGCACCGGCAGTTCACCCTTGCGGCCGATGCGCCCCCACGAGGCGACGGTGCCGGCGACGTCCAGCGCATGCTCGGGCTTTTCCTTGTTGAGACCGAGCCCGAAGCGCGGCGGCCGGTCGGTCGGTGCGCCGTCTTCGTCCGGCATGCGGCGCAGCGCGAAAGCCGGCGCGCCCTGCTTGTCGGTGATCAGCAGATTGCGTTCGGCGGACGGATCAAGCTGGATGGACCATAGCGGGCTTTGCACGTCGATGTCGTGATAGAAGCTGAGCAGCCGGCCGCCGCCCAGCTGCGTGACCTTGAAGCCGTCGGCGCGCGTCTTCTCGAAACCATCGTCGAGCATGTTCAGCGTCGAATCGATCAGGTCGGCGAAGCCGGCCGCATCCGGCATTCGGCCTTCGATGAACTTGTCCTTCAGCGTTTTCCTGTTCTGCTGGCCCATCGCTATTCTTCCGTTCCAATGATGAATGTGGTGCCGACTTCCAGCGCCGCGAGACCGGCCGCCTTCGGATCGCGCGGCAACAGATCGTCGCCGATCGCGATCGCGTGGCGCTGCAGCGGCACTGCGATGCTCCACGGGTAATCGGGCGCGATGTCCCGGTTACGGCGCGCGCCGCCGGCCTTGTGCGCGGCGGTATCCAGCAGGCCGTAACGTTCGCCGCCATCCGGCGAGATGCGCAGCATCGAAAAGCCGGTGACGAATTCGACGTAATCCAGCCCGAGAATGAAGGCTTCGACGTCATGCTGGCGCACGCGCCAGCCGAAGTGCACCGAATACCCGCCGCCGCCCCATGGCGACAGAAAGCGCGAAATGTCGCGGTTCAGCTGCTTGACGTAATAGCCGCCGCCGAAGCCTTTCTTGAACTTGACGGTGCAGCGCACCTGCAGGTGTTCATAGACCGGATTGCGCACGTCGATCTGCGCCCATGGCGACGCGAGGCCGGCGACGTACTGCCGCACCTCGCCGATCAGGTGGCCGTCCAGCGTCGGCATGTGGCCGCTGCCGATGTCGGCCGGCAGCTGCGGCAGCGCGACGATCAGCACGTGGCCGGGCGCGATCCAGCGCTGCGGATCCGCATCCATCCGCATGTTCGCGAAACACTTGACCTTGTAGATCTCGGGGAATTTTTCGAGGATCAGCGTCTGGTAATCGTACGGCGAGACGGCGCGGTTCTTGTGGCGCAGGCGGCCGCTGATGCGCGTGCGCAGCTGTTCGCGCGTTTCCGCCGGTGCGCCGCCGAACGAGGCGACCGGCTGCACGATCCTGCCAAGGCCGGCAATGGTCTTGCGGCTGCGCTGGATCGCGCCGACCGGCAGCGGCGCATCGGAGGTCGAATAGCCATTGCCGCCGCCGTCTGAATCGCTGCCGCGCACACGGCTGACCTGCAGCCCGTTCGTATAGACCGCATACAGACTGCAGACCTTGTTCAGATCGTATTCGGCCGACAGCCTCAGCCAGTACAGGCCGCGCGGCATCACGGTGCCATCGTTGTCGATGTCCGGCGGCAGTTCGAGCGAGACGATGCCGGACACCATGAAGCCGTGCGTCGTATCGGACACCACGCGATTGCCGAATGGAATCCAGTGGTTGCCGGACAGGTAGGCCCAGTGCAGCGACGGTCCGGCCGGATTATCGCAAGGCAGCGAATCCGGATGCAGATGAAACAGCAGGCTCACGATCTGGCCGTCGGCGGTGCCGGACAGTCCGATGTACAGATTGCCGGAATCGTCGAAGTGCGGCAGCAGCGTCGCATGGCCGCGCCGCATGCCGGCCAGGCTTTCCCAGCCGAGCGGATGCAGGTGGAACATGCGGTCGCCCGTCACGTCGCGCCCGTTCGTGTGCGCCAGATCGAGATGCGCGAACGCCGTGTAGCTGAACGAAATCGCGTTGATCAATGGCGTGTACGGCGGATTGGGCAGCGGCTCGTGGCGCTTCAGTTTCTTCTCGACGGCGTTGCGCCCCAGCGCTTCGGCCAGCGCGACCGGATATTCCTTATGGCCGAATGCAAACTCCGGGCTGTTCAGCGTCAGCTTGAAGAAACCGTTTTTCGCCAGCGGACCGTAGGCGAATGCGGCATCGGGCGGCACCTGGTCGGCCGGCCGCGCATGGTGGATCACCTGCGCGAACGACAGCGTACGCTGCGTGCGGATCGCTTCCAGATCGCGCTCGTCGTCCCAGCGGTCGAACAGCACGACGTCCGGCTGCCTGCGGATATCGGCCGGCAGCCATTTGCCGTCGGCCAGCACGCTGGCTGCGGCCGTCACCGCCGCGCCTTCCCTGTAGCCGTAGCCGGCATACCAGTCGCGAAATCCGCCGTGACCGGTCGGCAACCCGCCCCATTCGACCTCGATCTCGAAACTGCCGAGCCGCTTGCCGGCGGTTTCCGCGCTGCCGACGATGAAATACGAACCCAATGCCGGAATCGGACCGAACGGCTGGAACGGCGCTGCCGGTGACAGCTGGCCGACATTGTTGAACAACGCCAGTTGCTTGCAGCCTTCGGCACCGACGTCGATCGCGATCTTGCGCAGCGGCAGGCGATCCAGCACGCCGTACGGATACATGTAGTCGGCGTGCAGTTGGAAGCGCACCATCGGCAGCGCGGTTTCGTAGCGTTCGCCGTGCACGGCCGGCACGTAGGGTGTGACCGCCGGCGCGTCGGCTGCCAGTTCGAAATCGATCACCAGGGTATGCGGCGCGCAGCGAATATCGAAATTGCGATCGACGCCCTGGCACAGCGGAATGTATTCGGTGACGGCATGCCAGCCCTGCTCGCAGGTGACGGCGACCGTGAACATGCGGCGGAACACACGGAAGAACGCATCCTCGATCGACACCTGCCGCTGTTCTGCATCCTGCTGTCTGCCATTGATCGCTTCGGCCAGTGTCGCCACGCGTTGCGCGAACAGGTCTTCGCCGTTCGCGCCTTCCTCGAAGGACAGCGTGATGCGAATGCGGCGCTTGCCCTCGCGCAGCAGAAGCACCCGGCTGGCGATCGCGAAGCCCAGCCGCGCTTCCGGCAGGAACATCGCATCGCGCGCGGCTTTCGGCGCTCCCAGCAGCGGCTGCGGAAACAGCTTTTCCGGATCGGTGACGACTTCCGCAGGCACGTCGATGCTGTTCAGATAGCAGCCGGTGGCGTATTGCCGCTCCCTGTCGTCGTCTGCCGGTTCCTGCAGCGCATTCTCCGGTGCGCTGTTCGCATCGCGGTCGAAGTACAGCGTGTGCAGCGCTTTCACCTGCAGATCGCCGACCAGCAGCGGCGATTCGCTGGCGAAGACGATCTCGCGCTTGGTTGCATCCGGCCCCGCGCTGAACTCGGTGCCGGGCGCAATCGGGATGTCGCGCCCCGGCAGGCTGGGCTGCAGCACCAGGCAGGCCTTGTCGGCGCGCGCCGGCCGCGGCTTCGCCAGCAGCACCTTGTCGTAGTAGAAATCCAGATGCCGATGCGTGAAGCGGTTCAGGCGTTCCTGCAAATGCGGATACAGTTGCGCAAAGGCGATCAGCATGCCGATCGATGGGTCGTGCCGCCGGTTGGCCAGCGATGCCGGCAGCAGACGCGCCGCGCCCTTCTGCAGCATGTCGATCGCTTTCAGGAAGGCATAGAAGTTGGTGCGGAACGAAAAGGCCATGCGGGCTTCGCCGCCCGTGCCATTTTTTCCGTTCGCCACGCTGTCGCCACGCATGGCCGGATCGAACGCCATCATGGCCGGTTCGGCTTCCTGCGTTTGCGCTGCAGAGACATCGGCATCGGCCTCGCCGCATGCCTGCTGCAGCCGCTCGAACTCGCCCTGCAGCCGGCTCGCCATGCTGGACAGCAGGCCGTAGAGATCGCGTCCGGCCGGTGTCTGCGACGAGCGCAGCGCGGTGAACCAGCGATCGATCAGCGCGGCGAGCCTGTAGGCCGGCAGTTCGTCGAGTGCGACGTCGCGTGTCAGCCGGCGCGGATCGCTGCCGGTATCGCTCCACATCTGCTCGAAGGCGGCCGCGTAACCGTCCAGATCAATGGACAGGATGTCGGCGATGATCATCGTCTCGTCGGCGGAGAAATACGCTTCCCAGGTACCGTCGTCCCGGTTGCGTTCGTCGCGAAAGCGCACACCGGCCGCATAGCGGCTCATCATCGCCAGCAGATCGGTCAGCTTGGTCTCATCGACGTTGAAATAGCCGTCGCGCAGCGCCGGCTGTGCGCGCTGCTGCTGGCTGATGCCATCGCTGACGATGGGCCGCCTGATCGTGCCGGTGCGGCGTGACGAGCGGCTTGAGGCGTGGCGGGATACGGGATGCGCAGTCATGGGCGGCACTCAACTCCGGACATGCGTGCCCTCCATGAAATAGAAGGGATAGACGATGTTGCTGCGCGTATTGGTCGAACGCACGCGATAGACGATGTCGATCGTCAGCAGCCCTTCCTCGATGCGGTCGTCGGCGATGTCGATGCGCTCGACGGTGATGCGCGGTTCGAAGAACAGAATCGCGCGCTCGATCAGGTCGCGAATTTCGGTCAGCGTGCTTTCGGTGACGTTGTCGAACACCAGCGTCTTCAGGCCGCAGCCGTAGGCCGGCTGCATCACGCGCTCGCCCGGTGCGGTGGACATCAGGATCAGCAGGCTTTCGCGAATGTCGTCCTCGCCCGACACCGTATCCAGCGCACCGCCGCCGTCGCGTCCGGTGTGCTTGTGGAAGCGCGGCGGGAAGCTCCAGCCGGTACCGAGGAAGGATTGATCGACTGCCATCGTCCGCTTCCCTCAACCGCCGATCATCACGGTCGGATAACCGATGGCGATGTTGCCGCCATGCGCCGTCGTGTCGCCCATGCGTGCGGCCGGCTTGCCGCCGATCATCACGGTGGCCGAACCCTTGACGATGCTGTCCGGCGGGCCGACGCAGACGCAGCTGTCGCCGACCACGGCGGCCGGCAGATTGCCGATCAGCACCTGCGGCACGCAAGGACCGATGATCGGCCCGCCGACGTGCGGAATCGGTGCCGGAAATGCAGGCGTCTGCATCGGGCAGACATGCATGTCGGTAATGCGGGCGGCGGGCGGCATCGTTTTCTCTCCTGCGCTCAGTTGATCATGACCATCGCGCCCTTGACCGTGGTCTGGCCGGACGCGGACAGTTCCGCCGACGCCGCGCCTTTGGCGACGAAGCCGACGTTGGCGTTGTTGTTGATGTTCAGCCCCTGGCTCTTGATGTCGGCCTGGGACGTACTTTCGATGTTGCCGGTGGCGGTGATCGTGACCTTGCCCTTGGCATTCATCACGATGTCCTTCGCGCTATCGAGGTAGATGCCGTCCGGCTTCAGTTCCAGCGTGTTGCCGTTCTGGTCCGACAGCAGGATGGACTTGGCATCGTCGCTGATGACGATCTTGTTGGCGGCCGGCGTGGTCAGCGTGATGATCTTCTTGTCGTCGTCGAATTCGCACTTGAGCATGCTGCGCGTGACGATCGCCTTGAAATTGTTTTCCGCCGCCGGTTCGTAGGCCGGCTTGCGGCTGCTGCTGTACAGGCTGCCGAGAATGACAGGATGCGACGGATCGTCGTTGAAGTAACCGAGCACGACTTCGTCGCCGATTTCCGGCAGGAAGAAGGAACCGAAACCGCTGGACGCATAGAAACCGGCCAGCCGCGCCCACACGCCGTCGGTCTCGGGCTGCATCACCGGCGTCGATACCTGGATCTTGTACTGCCCGTCCGGATCGGCATCGAGCTTCATCACGACACCGATCTGCAGGCCCTGCACACCCGGCGCGAGGCCGGCCGCCGGCGGCGCGATCACGTCGTCCTGCTGCTCGACGAACCAGCGGTGCGGCATGCCGAACTCGACTTCGGTGACCCAGTTGCCGTTTTCGATATCGTGGTTGACGGCGCTGACGAAGACGTTGCCGCTGAAACGCGCGCCGACGCCCTTGATCTCGATCAGAGCGCCCGGCAGCGCCAGCGCGCTACCCTGGAATTTCATGCGGCCGCGGATGCGCGACAGCCCGGCCTTCAACTGCTGGCCATCGGCCCAGGCCTGCAGCGATCCGGTATCGAGCGGCACGGCAGTCTGCAGGTTGAAATTGGCGAGGCCGATCACGCCGGCCAGCGTCGCGCTGTCCAGATTGCCCTGTGCATTCAGCGTCTTCGGCGAAGCGGTCGTCTGCGCCACGGCCTGCGTGGACAGGTCCCATGTCGTGCCCTGCACCGACGTCAATTGCGTGCGCGCATCGATGTCGGCGTGGAACTCCATCAGATCCATGCCGTAGGTGACCGTCAGTACCGCCGAGCCGCTGACGGCTGGCGGCTGCACGGTGACCTTGGCGGCATCCACCGTCACCAGCATGCCGTTGACCTCGGCACGCGCGACCATGTAATCCCAGTCGGTGCAGTAGTACTGCACCAGTTCCTTGTGCTGCACCGAGGTCGCCGTCACATCGGCCGACAGGCCGCTGCAGTTGCCGATCAGCTTGCTGATGATGTCGCTGTCAAGCTGGTCGACGTAGTTGGCATTCTTGCGTCCTATCGTCATGCCGACCGCCTTGTCGCGGCATTCGACGATCAGGCGCGAATGGTTGGCGCCGGTGATCTTGATGCTGTGGCGGATGATGACGCCTTCGAAAATCGACGTCTCGGTCGAGCCATAGCCAGCGCTGACGACAATGGCTGCGCCCGGCACGAAATCGGCGGCGTCGCTCTGCGGGAATTCGGCGTTCGGCATGTCGCCGTCGCGGATGACGATGCGCGCCATCGATACCTTGTTGACGCTCTTGTTGATGCTGACCGATTCGATGCCGATGGTGGTCGCCAGCGGACTGCCGTTGCTGGTGATCGTCAGCTTGAGAACGTCGGAACTGCCGACTGCCGGGGAATCTGCCATATCTTTCCCCGAATCACGCCAGCGGCGGAAAACGCAGCACCGTTCCCGGACGCAGGTCGCGGAAATTGGTGATGCCGTTGAGGCGTGCCACCTGCGGGTAGTAGCCGCTGTCCTTGTAGATGCGGTAGCACAGCAGCGGCAGCGTATCGCCGGCCTTGACCTCGACCAGGTGCGTCAGGTCCGGCGACGACGGATTGGCCTTCAGCATCGCTTCCTGTTCGCTCATCCAGCCGACGAAGGTGATCTGCACCTTGGCGCGCAGCGGCGCACCGCTCGGCTTGAACAGCGTGTAGTCGACGCCGATCGATTCGGCGCGGCAGAAGAAAATCAGGCTGCCCCACAGCAGGCGCACGTAGTTCGGCTCGTGGCTCTTGCCGACATACTTGTAGATGACGGTCATCAGCTTATCGACCATCGTCTTGACGTCGCTCATGCCGATCAGCGAAACGACACCGGTGCCGTCGAGGATGATGTCCTGCAGCGTGACCTTTTCCGGACACATGCCGTTGAAACGCGGCGTGGCGCCGGCCTGGCCGATCGTTTTCTTCTTGTTGTATTCGATTGCACGCTGGTGCTTGTAGCTGGACGGATTGATCAAGACCTCGAATGCCGTCTGCGAATTGTCGACCGCGATATTGCCGGCCTCGTCCACCGTGCAGGCGGAGATGGTCAGCTTCTTCTTCAGTCCGGTGCTGATTCCTGGCATCAGCGTTCACCCCGCTGCGCGAGGATGTCCAGCACCAGCTCGCGGCATTGCGCGAGGATGTCTTCGTGCATTTCCGCGCGCTGTTCATCGGAATCGCCGCCGCCCTCGCCGCCGGTGGCGCAGCGCTGGACGACATTGGACTTGATCAGCAATTGCCTGATTTCGATGGACATGGCGGATTCAGATGAGCCGGTTGGAATACGTGTAACTTAACGCGATCTTCTCGATCGCGACTTCGTTCTTGGTCGAGCCGAAGCCTTCCACTTCCCACTTGACGGGAAAGGCGTTGGCGAAGGTCCAGGCGCGGATCGGCACCTGGTTTTCATCCATCAGGTAGACGGCAATCGGCATCGGCACGATGGGCACGGCGAAATCCATCTCGAACACCGAACGGCACCAGATCACCAGCGGCGACGTGGCCGACGCGATGCCGCGCTTGAGTTCCAGCAACGGATGCTTGACGGCCTTGGGCAACTGCAGCTGATAGCGGTTCTCGCCGCCTTCGGTGACGGTTTCGGTTTCCAGTTCCGAGGTGATGCCCGACACTTCCTGGAAGGAGGTGTCGGACATGCCCATCGTGGCGGAAAACACCACCTTGAAATAGAAGGCGGACGGCGGATAGCCGCCCTTCCCGACCAGCGCGTTGGCGTCCGGCATGGTGTTTTACTCCGTGCGATCCGGCTTGCGCCGGTCAGCCGTTGGCGATGGTCAGGCCCTCGTGGACGATCTCGATGGTCTCGATCGCGACTTCGTTGCCTTCCGCCTTCAGGTCGGTGCCGGTGATCTTGGTCGGCCAGGCGTTCGCCAGCGTCCACACCATCGTCGGCGCGCCGGTTTCGTCGAGCAGGCTGATCGTGACCGGCACGCGCTTGATCGTGTTCATCTTGATCTGGTTGAACCAGTCCCAGAACTTGTTGTCGCCCTTGAAGACGCCCTTCTTCATCGTGACGTTGCCGACCTTCTTCAGGCCCGGCATCTTGATGACCGAGAATTCCGGGCTGTCGCCGTGGCGATACTTGATTTCTTCGGACTGAATGTCCAGTCCGGTAATTTCCTGGAAGGACATGACCTGCGAATCCCACTTCACCTGGAAGTAGAACTTCGGCATCGGCCATACACTGGTGGATTGTTTCGAACCGTCGTCTGCCATTACTTACCTCTGTCTGAATAGTTTTGATCGAATGGAATAAGCGGATCAGGACTTCTGCATCTGCTGCTGGAAGGTGATCTCGATGAATTCGGCCGGGCGGCTGATCGCGACCAGCACGGTCACGCGCAACATGCCTTCGAGGATGTCTTCCGGCGTCATCGTCTCGCCGAGGCCGACGAACACGGCGAACGCATCGTCCGGGCTGGCGCCGGCCAGGCCGCCGCGCTTCCAGATGCCGGTCAGGAAGTTGCGGATCATGCCCTTGATCGTGACCCAGGTGTTGGCCACGTTCGGCTCGAACACATAGGCCTTGGATGCCAGCTTGATCGATTCTTCCAGCATGATCATCGTGCGGCGCACGTTGATGTAGCGCCAGTCGAGGCTGTTGCCGTCCAGCGTGCGGGCGCCCCAGACCAGCGTGCCTTCGCCAATGAAAGTGCGGATCGCGTTGATCGACTTGCCGGCGGTCGTCACGTTCAGGTCTTCCTGTTCGGCGTGCGTGATGTTGACGGTCGGGGCCGATACCGAATTCAGGCTGACGTTGGCCGGTGCCTTCCACACGCCGCGCTGGTTGTCGGTCGCCGTGTAGACGCCGGCCATGGCGGCGGCCGGCGGCAGCAGGTTCAGGCGGCGCTTGATGACGTCGAGGATGACGTTGAACACCGGGCTGATCGCAACCAGTGTCTTGTTCAGGAAGATCTTCTTCGTCGCGACGACATCCGGCGTCAGCGACGCATCCTTGTCCCAGGCATTGCCGATATCGGCGATCGCGTTGAAGGCAGCCACGCGCTTCGGGTCCTTCTTGTCGTCGTCGGTCAGCGCGTCGGCGAACTGCAGTTCGGTCTTCAGCAGCGCCTGCAGGTCCGGCAGGTTCGTGATGTTTTCGTAGCCGAGCGAGCGCTCCTGCACGATGGTCGTGTTGACCCACGGGTAGTAGGCCGCGCCAAAATCGAGGTTGTTGATGCCCAGCGCATCGCGGAATGCGTTGATGCAGTCGCCCGAAGGATCGGTACGCTCCTTGTAGCCGTCGTGGATGTCGAGGATCGCAAAACGGTTGCGCATCGTCTCGCCGCAGTGGCGCAGCATCGCCTGCTGTACCGAGGTGCAGTTGTCCTTGTCGAGCAGCATGGCTTCAGGAATCACGACCATCGTCGGTTCCTGCTCCTTCTTCAGCAGATCGACACCGGCCGTCAGCTTTTCCGCATCGATATCGTCCGCATAGCTGCCGACGGAAACGATGTAGCACGGGCCGCCGCCGTTCTGGAAGAACAGCATCATGCTGTAGTACAACAGGTATTTGCCGGTATCCTGCGTCAGCATGTAAGGCTTGACTTCCTTCGGATTCGAGTTCGGTGTGACGAGGTCGAAATCCTTGTCGGTCTTGTCGTCCTTCGGCGCGATCGTGAACTGCGCGTGCGGTGCATAGCCGTAATAGCTGTGGAACTCGGCCATCGACGAGATGCGCCACGGCTTGTTGGACAGCGAGGTTCCCTTGTTGTCCGCCATCTCGGTGTAACCGACGAAAGCCGGCACCGCGGTCGCCACCTCGACCACGGAATTCGGGAATGCGTTCTTTTCAACGATATAGACGCCAGGCGTCTTGTATTGCCCCATACAACCTCCTCAAGTTAGCTGATTAGCCGATATACATTTCCGAGACCAGTGCTGCCTTGCCATCGATCGTTTCCATCCCGATGCGGTTGACCGATGCATTGGGCAGGCGCTTGACGACGACTTTTTCACCGAAGGTGCCGCGCTCCTTCAGTTGAAACCGCTGAGTGTGACGTTCCTGCATCGGGATCGCCTTGCCGGAACGGAACACGTGCGACGGCCGGCCGCGCAGGCGTTCGGTGCCGGCCTGCGTGAAATCTTCCCTGCCGTCCAGATCGACGATCGCCAGTTCGCGCGACGACAGATCGCCATCGATGTAGTACTTCCAGTAGCTGCTGCGGGCGGCGAATCGCAGCGAATAGTCGGCGACGTCCCGCAGATCGCCGTCGCCGACGGCGAACGTGACGACGAAAGCCGGCCGTGCCAGCAGGGCCGCGCGATCGACGATGCCGGCCAATTCCGGCGATGCGACATCCTGCAGATCGCTCTCGCCCGCGCATTCCGCTGCATGCAGCCGGCCGCGGCCGTCTTCGCCAGGCACGGCACGGCGGCTGTCGAAGACGAGCAGGCGCTGCGCATCGGCGACCGGCG
Source organism: Oxalicibacterium solurbis (assembly GCF_014635845.1). GTDB lineage: Bacteria > Pseudomonadota > Gammaproteobacteria > Burkholderiales > Burkholderiaceae_D > Oxalicibacterium > Oxalicibacterium solurbis. The sequence continues at coordinate 58,752 of NZ_BMDP01000001.1, forward strand.
CCGCCGTGTACTGGACGAAATGTGGATCGCTGCTGCAGGCGATGAAGGACAGCGCAATGGCCTGCGCACCCGTTTCGCTGCGCAGGTCCGCCAGCCTGTCTTCGTCGCAGAAGATGCCGAGGCCGCCATCTGTGTTGCGGATCACCAGCTGGGCATTGCGGACGGCGCGTGCAGTCTGTCCTGCCGCCACGAAGCCGAGATGACGGCAAATGCCATCGGCGAAGAAATCGTGCGCGACGGCGAGTCGGAACAGCGGTACATAGCTTCCCATTCGTGCCTCGCCGTCATTCCTGATGCGTCGCCACGCGCGGCGCGCGCAACGTCGGCACCTGATCGACAGCCATGGCGCTGTCGATCGTGATCATGCGGACCTTGTAGAGCACCGACGGCAGATACTTGCCGCTCAGCAGGCCCCAGACGTTGTTGAGGTCCTGGATCTTCAGGTTTTCCAGATCGAGGATCAGGCGTTCGATGCGCGGATCGAGGTCCGGCGTCGATTGATGGTCGAATACCGCCTGCCGCTGGAAAAAGGAGATCGCGCTGGAAATCAGCTTCAGCGCTTCGGGATAGCTGGTGCCGTTGAAATTGGCGGCGACCATCACGTACAGATTGAGGAACAGCGGCTGCGCGCCGACGGCGATACGCCCGCTACCGGCCTGGCTGGACTGATGCTGCGGCACCGTGTCCTTCTCGATGTTCGCCACCAGCATGACGAGCTTGTTGCTGACATTGGGAGCGACGCTGCCGTTCGGCTCGACGATGTTGGAGACGACGACGATATCCTCGGCCAGGCTGTATTCGCGTTTGAGCGACTGGTTCAACTGGCTGGCGAGATGGGCAAGGGCCGCATTGATCATGCACATCCCATCGGCGTTGGACAAGCAGAAGAACAGCGACGTATGCGCTTTTCTGCCTCCAACCGAGCCGTATCCCTTGCCACCATGAAAGTTCCCCTGCCGAAACAGGTGAAGTTATACGGTCTCGTGCTGTCAGTCGTCACCTGTCAAAAATGACAGGTGATCTCTTGCGGATTCTGCGATAAAAAGGCGATCTGGCCGAGGGGCTATTCCCATGAATATGGGATGTATATGATGTGACAACCTTACGATAATCGACGCAGTAAATTTCCCGTCGGAATGTTTAGGTTCTTTGAAATGATGAAAATCCCACGGGAAGCTACCGGTGCTCGGCATACCAACAGGACTGATCATGGCACGCAATGATTCCGGTGCTCGCCTGTCCGATGTCGAGATCGCCGAAATTTCCAAGACCAGGCGCTGGGCCGACCTCACCTGCTCGCTCGAACGCTTACTACCGCGCTTCGGCTATTGCAGGTTCATGCAATTCATTCTCTTCACACAGGCCGACGGCAAGATACTCAGCCATGCGCACGGTACGCTGGAACCTTCGTTTGACGTCATTTTTCGGGAAAGTTCCGCAAGCCGCCGAGATCCGAATTCCATTCATGCCAACGGCACCAATGTGCCCATCGAGTGGACAATCGAACAGATGTGCATCAAGGGAAACAGCCGGCTCTACGATGCATTGATGAGCGCGGGCATTCATGGCGGCATCAGCATCTGCAGCCGCAGCGCACAGGCCGTCAGCCGCATCGACTTCTATCGCGAGAAGCCCGCAACCGCATCGATGGCGGAACAGGCCGATCTGTTGATGCTGGCGTCTTATACGCATCAGTCGGCGGAATATCTGCTACGCCAGCAAGTGTGCGGCAAGGCTGTCGGTGACAAAACTTCTGCTTCCGCACTGTCGGAACGCGAAGTCGAGTGCCTCGGCTGGAGTGCCAACGGCAAGACCAGCGCCGAGATCGGCATGATCCTCGGCATCTCGCAACGCACCGTCTATTTCCACCTGCGCAGCGTGTCGTCCAAGCTCGGCGTCTACGGCACACGACATGCGATCAGCAAGGCCGTGATGATGGGCATCGTCGCACCACGCCATAACGCCTGAGCCGTTTTTCCTTTATCGACGTACGACAGGCCTGCTACATGCGCGATGCATGCATAGATATGAAATATGGCGAGGCAAATTGCAGCAAGGCGGCAACCGGCGTAATCGCAACCATGCCGTGGTCACATGCAGGCACGGCATAGCGTTGCTCCACTGCGGCCGGCCGCCATCTTGCATTTCTGCAAATCTCCGCAGCGAACGATCATTCTGCCGATCAGTCACATGATCATCCGCGCTATTCCGATCACGGTCGCATCAAGCAAGTGCGCATCGGGGAATGTTCCGCCGGCAATTCCATACAAGGAGACTGACATGTTCAACAACAAGGATGCGATCGCGATGATCGCAGTCAGGGATATGCAGGTCGCAGCGAAATTTTACGAAACCGTACTCGGCTTGCAAAAGGAATCGACCATAGATAAAGAAGTCATTACCTACCGCAGCGGCAACACGAGAATCAACGTCTACCAGTCACAATATGCCGGTACCAACAAGGCGACGACGCTGATATGGAATGTCGGTGACGATATCGACGCTATTGCCCGCATGCTGAAGAACAAGGGGATAGCCTTTGAACATTACGATCTGCCAGGTTTGACGTTAGAGAACGATCTTTACGTCGGCGATGGCATGAAGGTCGCATGGTTCAAGGATCCGGACGGCAATATACTTAGCATCGTCTCCGGTTAGTCGAACATCTATCCGAACAGCCAGCCGGCGCCCAGCAACAACGATGCAGCGGCTGCGATCTTGCCGCCGATGACGACGCGGTGCGGCGCATAGCTGAGCAACAGCACCAGTATCAGCGCCGCAGCCGTCAGCGTGCCCAGGCACAGCACCGGGCCGATGGTCCAGCCTTCCAGTGCTACGCAGACGGCGAAGGCCGCCAGCAAAGCCAGCGTTCCCATTGCGCGAAACAATTGGCGCACGGCCATGCTCGGTTCCTTGCCGCGGCCGTGGATATCCGAATAGTGGCGATCCATTGCCAGGCTGAGCGCAGTCCAGCCGCAGCAAGCCAGCATGAGTCCGGTGACGAATCCGATGAAAGCGCTCATGTCGCCTCCGGCATCAGTTTTTCATCGGCTGCTGGTCTCTTCAAAGGCTTCTTCTGCACACCGTGCTTACCGCCCTTCAGCCGCCATGCCGCATACGCGAAGCAGCAACCCAACAGCAGTGCCATCAGGTCGAAACCGGCGAATACCGCCGGACCGTGCAGCAGCGTCACGCCCAGATGCAGATTGGTGGTGAATGCGTTCAATACTGGCAGCGACATGAACAGGAAACCGCCGAACGCCAGCAGCCATTGCCACATGCGGCGCGACGGCCTTATATGCGCGCAGGCCAGCGCAACGCCCCATGCGATGAAGAAGCAGCGCGCTTCGATATCGATGCGATTTTCGAGTCCAACCGGCAGCAGCCGGTTCGCCCAGAAATAGGCGGCGAAAGCGATCGGCAGGCCGGCGATCACGCCGATGTTCATGCCTTCCACCAGCCGCAGGCCGAAGGTAGGACGTGCGCCGGCCGCGATCGCCTTCGCCTGTCCCTGCCGTTTCTTCACGGCCCACAGCAAGGCACCGGTCGCCACCATCGCGCATCCTGCGAGCCCGCACAGGAAGAACAGGAAGCGCAGCAACGGATCGGAGAAATGCGCCATGTGCAGGCCATACAGCACGCCGCGCGTTTCCGCCGCACCGCTGACCGAATCGCCATGCGATGCAATCAGCTCACCGCTGGTGCCGTTGAACTGCATGGACGGACGCAAATAGGACAGATGTCTGTAGTACTGGCGCGTGACGGAAACCGTCGCATTGGCATCGCCCGGATGATTGATGGTGATGGAAGCGGCCGCGCCCTGCCATTGCTGCTCTGCCCGCTCCACGATCGGCGCGATTGGCGTGAGTGCCGCCGGCCTGCCGGCAGCCGGCCCGTTCTGCGCAGACGGGAAGACGTCGGCGAAGAATGCCTGCTGATCGCCTTTGTAGACCGTTTCCACACCGCTCGGCATGTACATGAACATCAGCGTGATCAATCCCGTATAGGTGATCATCAGGTGATACGGCAAGGCCAGCACGCCGAGCGCATTGTGCGCATCGAGCCACGATCGCTGTCCCTTCTTCGGACGAAACGTGAAGAAATCCTTGAAGATGCGCTTGTGCGTGATGACGCCGGTGACGATCGCAACCAGCATGAACATCGCGCAGAAACCGACGATCCAGCGAGCCCAGCGCACAGGAATGTAATGCAGGTCGAAATGCAAGCGATAGAGGAATTCGCCGCCGCGCGTTTCGCGTACCGACGGCATCGCGGCACCGGTGGCAGGATCGAGCAGCATGCTCTGGAAGCGGGCCGGCTTTTCTCCCGGCACGGCGCGCGGAATCCAGCCGATGCGCATCGTCGGCGTGCGGTCGTCCGGCAGTGAAATGAACCAGCGCGTCGCATCCGGCGCCTGCTGCTCCAGTGCACGTACGGCATTTTGCGCAGCCTGCACGTTGCCGACCGGCGCCGCGGTGGCAGCCTGCAATTCCGGTTTCATCCATGATGAAATCTCGTCGCGGTAATAGGACGACGTGCCGGCCGCGAATATCAAAAACAATATCCAGCACACCAGCAGGCCGGACCAGGTATGCAGCCACGCCATCGACTGGCGGAATCCTTCCTTCATGCCCCGCTCCGCAATGCCATCAGCAACAGGCCCAACACGGCTGCAGGCGCAACGAGGCCAACCCAGGCACGCCATGCGGTTTTCGCAGCGAAGACCCAGATCGTCGCGCAGGTGTAGACCGTGAACGACAGCATCGTCGCCGTCAGCACGGCATCCGCTTTTGCCAACGGCAGCCCCAATGCCAGCACGGCAGTGGACAGCGCAGCGACCACATAGCCGCCGCCGATGGCCGCCATTGCACGTGCCGCCACCCCAAATTTGTATTGCAATTCTTCTTTCATCGTTCGGTACCGACGGATTAACTGTGTTGCCTGCCGCTGCTGCCGTTCCGGGGTAAATCGGATAACAGCGCAATAATGAGAATAATTATCGTTTGCATTGTATTGAAAAAGCCGCGGCAAGGCAATCGACACGCTGCAGCAGCTTGGAATTCCCATGCAACGCACAAAAGAAAAGCGGCGCATTTGCGCCGCTCGATCAGTTGCCCGCAATTACCATGGAAAGGGATCGTGATATTCCTGCCAGGCTTGCGGCCCCTGCTCCATTTCCTCGTCGGTCAACAGGCAATCGTCCAGCATGCAGCGCAGCGCCGCCTCATCCATGCCGATACCGATCAACACCAACTCCTGTCGGGCATCACCAGTGCCGTCGGACCAGTCCATACGGATTCTGGCAACGGCTTCAGGATCTTCGGGCCATTTTTCGGGAGGTACTGCGGCCCACCACAATCCGGCGACACCATGCCGGCAGACGCTGCCCGCCTGCGACCATGACGCAGCAGCCGTCGGGCGACTCGCCAGCCAGAAGAATCCCTTTGAGCGGATCACGCCTGGCCACTCACGTTGCACGACGTCGAAGAAGCGCTGCGGATGGAACGGCCGGCGGCGGCGATAGACGAAGCTCGCGATGCCGTATTCCTCGCTTTCCGGCACATGTTCGCCGCGCAATTCCTTCAACCAGCCGGGCGCCTGCGCTGCTTGCGCGAAATCGAACAGCCCGGTATCCAGCACCATATCGAGCGCCACCTTGCCGAACGACGACTCCACGATGCGTGCACGCGGATTCAAGCTATGCAGGATGCCCTTCAGGCGCTCGCGGCCGGCATCTTCTATCAGATCGGTCTTGTTCAGCACAATCACGTCGCAAAATTCGATCTGCTCGATCAGCAGATCGACGACAGTACGTTCGTCTTCGTCACCCAGCGATTCGCCACGCGCTTTCAAACTATCGCGCGAACCGTAATCCCGCAGGAAATTGAAGCCGTCGACGACAGTCACCATCGTATCCAGCCGCGCCATGTCGGACAAGCTGCGCCCCTGTTCGTCGGTGAAGGTGAATGTTTCCGCAACCGGTAGCGGTTCGGAGATGCCGGTCGATTCGATGACCAGTTGATCGAAGCGCCCTTCACCTGCCATCTTTGCCACCTCTGCCAGCAAATCCTCACGCAACGTGCAGCAGATGCAGCCGTTGCTCATCTCGACCAGCTTTTCTTCCGTGCGCGACAGGTCGGCACCGCCGTCGCGCACCAGCGCAGCATCGATGTTCACTTCCGACATGTCGTTGACGATGACGGCGATACGCCGCCCTTCGCGGTTATGCAGAATGTGGTTGAGCAATGTGGTCTTGCCGGCGCCAAGAAAACCGGACAATACGGTAACGGGTAAGCGATTCATGCGGAAATTTTCTCGATACGAAATGATGAAACGGAACGTGCCGCATTGAGCTTGCTGAATCGCGCCCATATGCAACTTGGTTGCAATTATACATAAATGCAACTTTGTTGCATATTTTGTCGGCACCTGACGATGCACGGTGATTTGCATGTATCAGGAAAACCGTACAAGCCGATTTCTGATGACGACGAACGGCTTGCCGAAGGGTTGCAAGAAAAATGTCAGCGCCATCCACGTTCTGGCCATGGTGCATCACGTGTCGCTCAAAGCACCTGCCATCTGCAAGTTCATCACATCATTGAAAATGCAGCCTTTTCTTCCCGCGTCCGCTCAATGCCCCACGGCTTGCCGATGCATCAGCCGGTACAGCAACGGCAACACCAGCAACGTCAGCGCAGTGGACGACAGGATGCCGCCGATGACGACCGTCGCCAGCGGACGCTGCACTTCAGCGCCGGTGCCGGTCGCCAGCGCCATCGGCAGGAACCCGAGCGAAGCGACCAGCGCCGTCATCAGCACCGGCCGCAGACGCGTCGCCGCGCCCTCGCGTATCGCCTCGCCGAGTTCAACGCCCTGCTCGCGCAGGCTGCGGATGAAGGACAGCATCACCAGCCCGTTCAGCACCGCCACGCCGGACAGCGCAATGAAACCGACCGCCGCCGAAATCGACAGCGGAATGCCGCGCAGCCACAGCGCCAGCACGCCGCCGGTCAGCGCGAACGGAATGCCGCTAAACACGACCAGGCCGTCACGCACGTTGCCGAACATCGCGAACAGCAGCATGAAAACCAGCGCCAGTGCTGCCGGCACGACGATCTGCAGGCGCTCGGCAGCCGATTGCAGTTGCTCGAACTGGCCGCCCCAGGCGAGCCAGTAGCCGGGCGGAACCGTCACGCGCGCTGCGATGGCCTGCCGCGCCTGCGCGACGAAGGAACCGATGTCGCGTCCGGCCACGTTTGCGCTGACGACGATGCGGCGCTTGCCGTCTTCGCGGCTGACCTGGTTCGGGCCAGGTGCCAGTTCCAGCGTCGCCACTTCGGACAACGGAATGTAGTCGCCCTGCCCGGCCTTTCCGTTCGACTCGCGCGGCAACGCCAACGGTAAACGCCGTATCGCTTCCAGATCGCCGCGCAACCGTTCGGGCAAGCGCACCACAATCGGAAAACGGCGATCGCCATCGAACAGCGTGCCGGCCTCGCGCCCGCCGATGGCGATCGATACCGCCGCCTGCACATCGGCGATGTTCAGGCCGTAGCGTGCGGCCTTTTCGCGGTCGATGGCGACGGTCAGCATCGGCAGGCCGGTGGTCTGCTCGACCTTTACTTCGGATGCGCCGGCCACGCCGCGCAAGACGTCGGCGATGCGCTCGGCGGTATCGTTCAGCACGTCCATGTCGTCGCCGAACAGCTTGACGGCGACGTCGCTGCGCACGCCGGAGATCAGTTCGTTGAAGCGCAGCTGGATCGGCTGCGAGAATTCGTAATTGCTGCCCGGCACCGATTCTGCCGTCTCGCGTATCGCCGCGATCAGTTCGTCGCGCGATTTGCGCGGCCTGGGCCACTGATCCTGCGGCTTCAGCATGATGTAGCCGTCCGAAATGTTCGGCGGCATCAGGTCGGAAGCGATCTCCGCCGTCCCGGTGCGCGCGAAGACGCGTTCGATTTCCGGATGCTTCGCCATCAGTGCCGTTTCCAGTTGCCGTTGCATCGCCAGCGATTGCGTCAGGCTGGTGCCGGGAACGCGCAACGCCTGGATCGACAGGTCGCCTTCGTTGAGGCTGGGCACGAATTCGCTGCCCATGCGCGTGGCCAGCAATCCGGCCAGCACCACCAGCACGCCGGCAAAGGTCAATACGACCGCTGCATTGCGCATCACGCGCTCCAGCATACGCGCGTAGGCAGCGCGCAGGCGCTCCATCCACGCGTATTCGCGCTCGGTGCCGCCGCGCACGCACAGCGCAACCGCCGCCGGCACGAAGGTGATCGACAGGATCATCGCGCCCAGCAATGCCAGCACCACCGTCGCCGCCATCGGATGAAACATCCGCCCTTCGACGCCGGTCAGCGCGAAGATCGGCAGGTAGACCGCCATGATGATCAGCTGGCCATAGATCAGCGGCCGGCGCGCCTCCTGTGCTGCCGCGAACACTTCGCGGAAACGCTCGTCGCGCGTCAGTGGCCGGCCGGCGTGCTGCTGCGCATGCGCCAGCCGCCGCACGCAATTCTCGACGATGACGACCGCACCGTCGACGATGATGCCGAAGTCCAGCGCCCCCAGGCTCATCAGATTGGCGCTGATGCGGTAATGCGCCATGCCGGTCAGCGTGAACAGCATCGACAGCGGAATCACCATCGCCGTAATCAGCGCCGCACGGAAGTTGCCGAGAAAGACGAATAGCACAGCGATCACCAGCGCCGCGCCTTCCAGCAGGTTTTTCTTGACGGTGGTGATCGCCTTGTCGACCAGCACGGTGCGGTCGTAGACCGTCACCACCTTCACGCCGGGCGGCAGGCTGCGATTGATCTCCTGCATCCGCGCATCGACGGCACGCGACACGGACCGGCTGTTCTCGCCGATCAGCATGAAGACGGTGCCGAGCACGACTTCGCGGCCGTTTTCGGTGGCGGCGCCGGTGCGCAGTTCACGGCCGTAGCCGACTTCGCCGATATCGCGTATGCGGATCGGCACGCCACCGACATTGCCCAGAATGACGGCGCCGATTTCGGCCAGCGAGCGTACCTGCCCCGGCACGCGCACCAGCAACTGTTCGCCGCGCCGTTCGATATAGCCGGCGCCGACGTTGGCATTGTTGCGTTCCAGCGCATCGATCACGTTCTGCAGCGTCAGGCCGTAGGACGACAGTTTTTCCGGCGATGGCGCGACCTGGTATTCCTTCGCCTGCCCGCCTATCGTGTTGATTTCGGTGACGCCGGGCACCGTGCGCAACTGCGGCTTGATGATCCAGTCCTGTATCTCGCGCAGGTCGGCCGCCGAATACGGCGTACCGTCCGGCTTCTTCGCGCCATCTTCCGTTTCCACCGTCCACAGGTAGATTTCGCCGAGACCAGTCGAGATCGGCCCCATCGCCGGCGTCACGTCGGGCGGCAGATTGCCGCGTACCTGCTGCATGCGCTCGCCGACCAGTTGGCGTGCGAAATAGATGTCGGTGCCTTCCTTGAAGATCGCCGTCACTTGCGAGATGCCATAGCGCGACGTCGAGCGCGTCTGTTCCAGATGCGGCAGACCGGCCATCGCCGTCTCGATCGGGAACGTGACGCGCTGTTCGGTTTCCAGCGGCGAATAACCGGGTGCGGCGGTATTGATCTGCACCTGCACATTGGTGATGTCCGGCACCGCATCGATCGGCAGCTTCTGGTACTGGTAGACGCCAACGGCGGACATCAGCGCCACCAGGCACAACACCAGCCAGCGATGATCGATCGCAAAACGTATCAGTCGTTCGAACATGTGGCCTCCCGTCAATGACTGTGCTCGGCTTGCGCCTTGCCCAGTTCCGACTTGACGATGAAACTGCCCTCGGCCGCATACCGTGCACCGGTCTGCAGTCCCTCGACGATTTCCACGTGGTTTCCGTCGTCACGCCCGGTCTTCACCACCTGCGGTATGAAACCATCGGCAGTGCGTACGAAGACGACGCGCCTGCCATCCACTTCCTGTATCGCATCCGCCGCGACAGCAACCGGAACCTGCGTTTCCTGCGTGGCGATTTCGACGTTGACATACAAGCCGGGGCGCCAGTTGCCGTCCGGGTTCTGCAACGTCACGCGGGCCTGCGCGGTACGCGTCTGCTGGCCCAGCAACGCGCCGACATAGGCGACCTTGCCCTGCGCCGACGAATCGAAGGCGGTAGCTCGTACCGTGACGGTTTCGCCGACGCGCACGATATGCAATTCGCTGGCCGGTACCGCGACTTCCGCCCATACCGTCGCCAGATCGGAAACGGTAAAGACATTCGCATCTGCGGCGACCGCTTCGCCCGGCGCCAGATGTTTTTCGACGACGGTGCCGTCGAACGGCGCACGCAATTCATAACGGTTGTAGGCGCCGGCAGTGCTGCCGTCAGCGCCGAGCGCCGCCAGCTTTTGCTGCGCATTCTGCACGGCGATCTCCGCTTCCTGCAGATTCGCCCGCGCCTGCAGATAATCCTGTTCGGCCGAAATCTTCTCTTCCCATAACTGCTTCTCGCGCTGGTAGATATTGCGCGCCAGCGACAGGCGTTGCCGTACCGCCAGCAGTTCGCTGCGCTGTTCGGAAAGCTGCGTGCTGGCCAGCACGGCCAGCACTTCGCCCTTCTTCACGCTCTGGCCGAGATTGGCCGGAACGCTCTGCACGACACCGGCTAGGCGCGGCACGACATGTGCTGTGCGATCCTGGTTGAAACCGATCTCGCCCGGCAGCGTCACGGTGGTACGGATCGTGGCCGGTCCTGCTTCGGCCAGCGCGATGCCGGCGGCCTTGATACGGGTGTCGTCGAATGCGGCTGTCGCCGCCTTGCTTTCTTGGCCTTCCGCATGCGTTTGGTTTTCGGCATGGCCGTGTTCGTCTGCATCGCCGGAAGCATGGTTGCCGCCCAGCAGGATCAGCAAGCCCAAGAGAATTCCTGCGCACAGAATGGCGAGGATGGCGTAAGTCTGTTTCTTGTTCGGTTTGGTCATCATGGCGTTATCCGGTCATTGTGCGGAGAGAGGCATCATCGTTTCGGCGACGAATTGCCCGCCGGTCAGGCGTGTGATGTCGGCGCTGGCGAGATGCGCGTCGAACAGTGTGCGTAGATAGCGTGCGCGAGCTTCCAGCAGCGTGCGTTGCGCATCCAGCACATCGAGAAAGGCGAACTTGCCGAAGGCAAAGCCCTTGGCTGCGGCATCGTAGGCGCGTTGTGCGCCGGGCAGGATGTCGTCGCGCAGGGATTGCGCTTCGCTGCGCGCATTCGCCAGCCGCTGCCATGCCTGCATCAGTTCACTGTCGAGGCGGATTGCAGCGGCTGCCAGCTCATCACGCGCCTGATCGGCGCGGCGCAAGGCCTGCAGCACATTGCCCTGGTTGCGGTCAAAGAACGGCAGCGGGATCGAGACGCCGATCACGGCCTGATTCCGCCCCATTTCCTCGTCGCGCTTGACGCCGACGCTAAGCGTCACATCCGGCGTGCGGCGGCTGGTTTCGACACGCGCCAATGCATCGCGGCGCGCCACTTCCTGCCGCGCCTGCTGCAATGCCGGCGATTGCTGCAATTGCTGCGCCAATGCTTCCTGCGATGGCAATGGCGGCAGGCGCATCAGCTCGCCTTCTGCCTGCGTGAAACGTGGCGCGGCGCTGCCCCAGGTCGCGGCAAGCTGCCGGCGTGCAATCGCCAGCGCGCTGTCGGCGCGTTCCCGTTCCAGCCGCACATTCGCTTCGGCCACGCGCGCCCGCGTTTCTTCCACAGGCGAAACGCGTCCGGCCTGCACACGCCTGGCGACCGTATCGGCAGCGCGTTTTGCCAGCATGGCCGACTCTGCCGCCAGCTTCTGCTGCTCCTGCGCCGCCAGCAATGCATAGAACGCTGCCGTCACCGATGCGCGCGTAGCGGCTTCGCTTGCCTCTACGCCGGCATCGGCAACCGCGCGTGCGCGATCCGCCGCTGCCACGCGCGCCGCACGCTTGCCGCCGAGTTCGATCGGCTGGTTGAAAAGCAGCGTGGTGGTGCGCGTATCGCGGCGCGTGTCTTCCATCAACAGCGACACATCGGGATTGGGCAGGACGTCGGCCTGCATGTAGGCGCCTTCCGCCGCGCCGCGTTCGTTTCGCGCGGCCGAAAAGACGGCGTTACGCTGTAGCGCCAAAGCCTGCGCCTGCGGCAAGGTCACGACGCCGGATGGTTCGATCTGTCGATCAAGGGATTGCGCTGCCACGTTCAGCGGAAGCCAAACGACAGCCAGCAGCAGGACGAGCCTGGTCATCACATTCTCCTAACAGCATGGAAACTGCCTGTGCAGGCAGACCGGAATGCAACGGAACGGCTGGGGAAAAGAAGAAGCGTTCCGCCGTATCAGGCGGCGGAACGATCAGGCTCTCTGGGGCCTTCGGGGATATGGGAGGAGAAGGAAACGACAGGCGGTTCGGCATGGATCGAACCAAGAGGGAGCGTCATCGCCGATGCCTTCGCCGGCATCGAGACCGGGCTCAGCGCATGACAGTAACCGCAGTCCGTATGCAATTGCGACAGCTTGCCGGCATGGCTGGATTTTTCGTCGGTATTCTGATGCTGATGGATATGATGGCCGAAATGCTGCACCGTCGTGCCCTGCTCATGCTGGCAATAGACGGCCGCCGCGCCCCAGGCGAACTGGAACGGTACGACCACAAGCAGCAGAATGGCGAGCAGTTTTTTCACGGAATGGATCATAACACCGGAATTGCAGAGTCAGTCCGCACGCACCGGCCGCATCGGCTGCAACAACCGCAGTCCGTTGAAGACGACGATCAGGCTGGCACCCATGTCGGCGAATACCGCCATCCACAGCGTGGCGTCGCCGGCCAGCGCCAGCGCGAGGAACACCAGCTTGATGCTGAGCGCGATCGTGATGTTCTGCACGAGGATCGCATGCGCGCGACGGCTCAGGCGGATGAAGGCCGGCAGCTTGCCGAGTTCGTCGTCCATCAACGCGACGTCGGCGGTTTCCAGCGCCGTATCGGTGCCGGCCGCACCCATCGCAAAGCCGATGTCGGCCTTTGCCAGCGCCGGCGCATCGTTGATGCCGTCGCCGACCATGCCGACATAACCGTGGCGTGCCGACAGTTCGTCGATGGCGCGCAGCTTGTCGTCGGGCAGCAGGTTGCCGCGCGCATCGGCAATGCCGACCTGCGCCGCGATTGCCTGCGCGGTGTGCGGATTGTCGCCGGTCAGCATCGTGACGGCCACGCCGAGTTTTTTCAGTTCAGTGATCGCCGCTGCGCCGTGTTCGCGCACCGTATCGGCCACGGCGACGACCAGCAGTGGCTTGTCATCGGCCAGCACGATGGCGGTCTTGCCTTCGCGTTCCAGCGCATCGAGCCGCGCTTCCAGATCGGCATTGCAGAAACCGAGTTCATGCATCAGCCGGTGATTGCCGAGATGATAGATGCGGCCGTTCACACTGCCCTTCACGCCGCGGCCGGCCAGCGCTTCGAAACCGCTCACATCAAACAGCGCGCCCTCCTTCCAGTGCACGGCGACCGCATGCGATACCGGATGGTCGGAACGATGCGCAAGGCTCGCGGCCAGCTGCAGCAAGGCTTGCGCATCGCCTGCATTGCCATCCACCGGCAGCACATCGGTCACCGCCGGTTTGCCGGACGTGATCGTGCCGGTCTTGTCCAGCGCCAGCGCCTTCAGCTTGCGGCCCTGTTCCAGATAAACGCCGCCCTTGATCAGGATGCCGCGCCGCGCCGCCGCCGCGAGACCGCTGACAACGGTCACCGGCGTCGAGATCACCAGCGCGCACGGACAGGCGATCACCAGCAGCACCAGCGCGCGATACAGCCACGGCTGGAACGGCTGCGACATCAGCAGCGGCGGCAGGATCGCCACCAGCACGGCCAGTACGACCACGACCGGAATGTAATAGCGCGCGAACTGGTCGACGAAGCGCTGCGTCGGCGCGCGTTCGCCCTGCACCTGCTGCACGCTGCGCACGATGCGCGACAGCGTCGATTCGGCCTGCACGGCCGTCACGCGATAGTCGAAGGAACCGTGTTCGTTGATGGTGCCGGCGAAGATGGCATCGCCGGTGCGCTTTTCGACCGGCATGCTCTCGCCGGTGATCGGCGCCTGGTTCACCGTGCTGCTGCCGTCGATCACGACGCCGTCCAGCGGCACGCGCTCGCCCGGTTTCACGCGCACGACCGCATCGATGACGACATCCGCCGCCGCAAGCTGCTGCCATGCGCCGTTTACCTGCACGGTGGCGGTATCCGGCGTCATTGCCATCAGGCCCTTGATCGCATTGCGTGCGCGATCCAGCGACAGCGCCTCGATCATTTCGGCGGCGGCAAACAGGAAGATCACCACCGCCGCTTCCGGCCACTGGCCGATCGCCACCGCGCCGATGACGGCCAGCGACATCAGGAAATTCATGTTCAGCGACAGATGGCGCAGCGCGATCCAGCCCTTTTTCAGCGTATCGAGGCCACCGGTCAGGATGGCGACCAGCGCCAGTGCGATTACCGGCCAGGAGTTTTCATTGCCGGTGGTCCATGCGACGACTTCGGAAGCGATGGCCGTCACACCGGAAATGCCCATCAATATCCAGGTGCGTAGCGGAATCCGATAATCGGCCGACAGATCGTGGTGATCGTGTTCGTCCGCGCGCGTCATGTCCAGCGAATCGGATTTGACGACGGGATCGAGGCCCAGTTTTTCCAGCGCCTGCACGATGCCGTCCACCGACATCAGGTTGTGGTGCACCGTCAGTTCGCGCTGCATCAGGTTGAATTGCATGCCGAGAATGCCGTCCATGTTCTGGAAGCGGTCGCGGATCAACTTTTCCTCGGTCGGGCAATCCATCTTGCGGATCACCAGCACCAGCCGTGCTGCGTCGGCTGGCACCGCAGGCGTTTTCGCCGGCGTCTCCGCCGGCATTGCCACGCTGCTTCCGCAAGGCTTATCCGAATTGCAACAGCCCATCTGCTTCTCCTTGATTGACGGAATTGACATCGACCTTGCAATTAGAGACTCTGTAGCCACTATAGAGTCAAGCGCTGCCTCACAGATTTATTCTCGGGAAACAAGATGACTGCGTCCCTGCTGAAAATCGGCGAACTCGCCAGCCGTACCGGTTCTTCCGTCGAAACCATCCGCTACTACGAGCAGCAGAACCTGCTGCCACAGCCGCCGCGTTCGGCCGGCAATTACCGGCTGTACGGCGATGCCCACGTCAAACGCCTGCAATTCATCCGCCATTGCCGCTCGCTCGACATGACGCTGGACGAAATCCGCGCGCTGCTCGATTTTCGCGATCATCCGCAGCAGGATTGCACGGGCGTCAACGCACTGCTCGACCATCACATCGGTCATGTCGCGCACCGTATCGAGGAATTGAGGGCACTCCAAATACAACTGGAAGAATTGCGCAGCCGCTGTCGCGGCACGCAAACAGCAGAGGCCTGCGGCATTCTGCAAGGGCTGGAAGATGTAGAAACCGGTGAACCGAAAAATCTGGGTTCGCATGCCGGTGGCTGCCATTAGGCTGCCATTGGCATCGGCCTGCGGCAGCATGTATCCGCATATAAGCAAATGCCCGGCCATCCATCTTGCTCCCGCTTTTCATCCCCGGTCGGGACTGGCATGATGCACGCGCAATCGACACCCCCATTCAACATGACCACAGGAATCATTCGATGACCCGGCTTGCCGTTCTGCGCTATCCGGATGAACGCCTGCATACGGTGGCCGCACCGGTGCAGGAAGTGAACGACGCCATCCGCACGCTGGCCGCCGACATGGCGCAGACCATGTATGCCGGTGGCGGCATCGGGCTGGCGGCAACGCAGGTCGATGTACACCTGCGCGTGATCGTGGTGGATGTATCGGAAAGAAAAAACCAGCTGCTGACGCTGATCAATCCGGAAATCGTCAAGGCCGGCGGCAGCCTGGCTTATGAAGAAGGCTGCCTATCCGTACCCGGCGTCTACGAAAAAGTGAAACGCGCGGCATGGCTGCGCGTGCGCGCATTGGGGCTGGATGGAAAGCCGTTCGAACTGCCTGCAGACGGCTGGCTGGCGGTCTGCATCCAGCATGAAATCGATCATCTGGACGGCATGGTCTTCGTCGAACATCTGCCGCGTCCGCAGCAGGCGCGCATCCTGAAGAACATGGCGGCGCCCCGTTCACCGCGCAGGAAAAAACAGGGGCGCTGATCCCGCGCCTCCAAACCATTCAGACCTGATTCGATTCAAGTTGCGGCAAGTTGCGCCGTTACCGGGTGCATGACGCCGGTGGCAGGATGACGCAGCTTGCCGATGCGCGCGACCAGCACGTCGTCGAGCTGCGCTTTCGTCAGCCCGTGTTTTTGCAGGAAACCATCGTCGATCTCGATTTCCGCGATCACCAGTCCGCGCGGTTCCGCGATTTCCACATGACTGACCTTGCCGAACAGATCGATCTGCAGTCCGGTCGCGGGACTGCGGATGTCAATCAGGCGCGGTTCGATGGCATTGGCGAACTGACGCGCATCGAGCGCACGCAGCGCAGGGAAACAGCCGGAAATTTCGATCAGGGTCTTCATGGTTTTCTACAGAACGGATGGGCCGCCGGTAATCGTCGCTGGCAATCGTATGCTGCAATCGCATACCGGTGCAGCCGGGTATTATCGCCATCCACGGCCGCTTGGCAAGCCGCAGAAAGATGAAAGTGCAACAAGGCATTTCCGCAATTTTTAACAATCCATAACATTCCCCTCGGGCAAATGACGGTAACTTGTCGCTATTCATTACGATAGAATCGCCGGTTGTCCTGAACAGGCCAAATTCCCATTACTCCATGTCCAAGCGTGTGCCGTCCATCCGCTCCAAGCTCGTGCTGCTCGTCACAGCATGCGTGCTGCCGGCCTCGCTGATGGCAGTGGTGCTGATCGCGCACGATTACCAGCGCACGCGTGAACTGCTGCTGTCGAACCTGCTGGGCACGGCGCGCGCGATGATTTCGACCGTCGACCGGGACATGACGAGCATCGAATCGTCGCTGATTGCGCTGGGCACCTCGCCCTACCTCGTATCGAAAAACTACCGCGCCTTCTACCGACAGGCCCGCAACGTGCTGAAGATCCAGGCCGAACAGGGTGACATCAACATTGCACTGCTCGACCGCAGCGGCAGGCAGTACATCAATACGCGCCGTCCGTTCGACGCACCACTGCCGTCACGCAGCCGCTTCAAGGGTATCGAGGCGGTATTCGATACGGCCCAGCCCGTCATTTCCGATCTGTTCGTCGGCGAAGTCACGCAAAAGCCGTTGCTGGTGATCGGCGTGCCGATTTCATTGCAAGGCAATGGCAAGGTCGATTACAGCCTGAACGCCGGCATTTTCCCCGAACGTTTCGAAAAACTGCTGCATCAGCAGAAGCTGCCGGAAGGCTGGATCGCCGCCATTTTCGACGGCAACGGCAATATCATCGCGCGCACGCGCGACATGCAGCAATACGTCGGCAAGCCCGGCACGCCGGAAATGATCCAGCGCATGGCGACAGCCAGCGAAGACACCTTCATCAGCACCACGCACGACGGCGTACAGGTACACACGGTATTCAGCCGTTCGTCGCTGTCCAACTGGTCGCTGGCGATCGGCATTCCCACGCAAAGCATCACCGACGAACTGCGCAATACGCTGTTCTGGCTAAGCTTCGCCACGCTTGCCCTGCTCGCCAGCAGCCTGACGGCCGCGTGGCTGATCGGCGGCCGCATCGCCGAATCGATACGCGGCCTGACCGGTCCGGCGCTGGCGCTCGGCTCGGGCGACGTCGTCAGCGTGCCGCCGCTGCACCTGCGCGAAGCCGATGAAGTCGGCCGTTCGCTGGTCAAGGTATCGGAACTGCTGCATCGCGCGCAACATCAGGCAAACCACGATGCGCTGACTGGACTGGCAAACCGCGCCCTCTTCAACGAGATCGTCAGCCAGCAACTGCTGCTGTGCGAGCGCAACAACACGCCACTGGCGATTCTTTACATCGACCTCGACGGCTTCAAGGCAGTCAACGACCGCCACGGCCACGAAACCGGCGACAAGCTGCTGTGCAATGTCGCCGCGCGCCTCAAGGGCGGCAGCCGCAGTTCTGACGTGGTGGCGCGCCTGGGCGGCGACGAGTTCGCCATCGTGATGGTCGGCGCGACGATGGAAGACGGCCTGCTGGTCGGCGAAAAACTGGTCGACAGCATTTCCGCGCCCTATCTGATCAACGGCCTGGAACTGCACGTTTCTGCCAGCATCGGCGTGGCGGCCTACCCGGATTCCGGCGTCACCAGCGATGCGCTGCTGCATCGTGCCGACGGCGCGATGTACAAGGCCAAGGGAATGGGCCGGCGGCAGGTGGCGGCGGCGAGCTGATCCGCTTTTTCTCTCTTTCTATTGCCGCGTTTTACCGCTGTTTTATCAGCGCATGAATGGAAGCACGGGCAGAAAATTCCGGCACCCATAAAAAAGGCGGAATCCATCCGCCTTTTTTCTTTGCTTCCGCTAACCCTGCCCTTAACCCTTGTACAAATCCTCGGGCGGATCGTTCGGTCCAGGCACTGGCGCGGTATTCGGCGGTGCATTGTCCGGTGTCGGCGGTGATGGCGAGAACAGGCGTTCCCAGAAACTCTTCTGCTCCTCGACATCCAGCGCATGCACTGCATCGTTGCTGCCGACGTATTCGGTATAGGTCCAGTCGCCGTCGGCCTGCGTGACGCCCGGCGGCACGATGGGTGCGAATTCCTGCATGCCGCGCAAGGCCACGCGCATGTAGTCGCTCCAGATCGGCAGCGCCAGCGTGGCGCCGAATTCCCGGCTGCCCAGCGTGCGCGGCTTGTCGAATCCCATCCAGGCGACAGCGACGATATTGCGGCCGTAACCGGCAAACCAGCCGTCCAGCGAATCATTGGTGGTACCGGTCTTGCCTGCAAGATCGCTGCGGCCCACGCGCTGGCTCGCCGCATAGCCGGTACCCGATCGCACCACGTCGCGCAGCATCGAATCCATGATGAAGGCATTGCGCGGCGACAGTGCGCGCGCCGTCTCGTCGCCCGCCTGCGGATGGTTGGCCTCCTGCAGCACGTTGCCGCGCGCATCCACAACCTTCTGGATCAGGTAAGGCGACAGCCTGAAACCGCCGTTGGCGAATACCGCATAGGCGCTTGCCATCTGCAGCGGCGTCACCGAGCCGGTGCCGAGCGTCAGTGTCAGGTTGGTCGGCTGGCGCTCCGGATCGAAGCCGAAACGCGCCAGATGTTCCTTCGCATAAGGCGGCGTGATCTTGCGCAGCACACGGATCGCAACCATGTTTTTCGATTTCTTCAGGCCGATGCGCATCGCAATCGGGCCGTCGTACTGATCGTCGTCGTTACCCGGGTTCCACACCTTGCCGTTCTCTTCCGGCATTTCGCCAGGAGCGAACTGCGCATCATAGACCAGCGTGCTCGGCGAGAAGCCGCGCTCCAGTGCCGCCGAATAGATGAAAGGCTTGATCGTCGAACCCGGCTGACGCCATGCCTGCGTGACGTGATCGAACTGGTTCATTGCAAAGTCGAAGCCACCGACCATCGCGCGAATCGAGCCGTCCTGTCCGTTGACCGCTACCAGCGCCGCCTCCACTTCAGGCAATTGCGAAATCGCCCATGTCTGCTTGCCGCGCACCGTGCTCTGCACGATGCGGATCACGGAGCCAGGCTTGATCTTCTTCTGCTCGGAAGCCTTGGGCGACAAGCCGGATGCAGCGAAACGCAAACCGTTGCCGGTGATTTCCACCGTCTCGCCGGACAGCAGCATCGCACGCACCAGCTTCGGCGTCGCATCCAGCACGACGGCTGCCTGCAGATCGTCGCTGTCCGGATGCTTGACCAGCGTATCCGCGATTTCTTCCTGGCGATCTTCGGCATCCTTGGACAGCGCGATGAGCGCTTCCGGGCCGCGATAGCCGTGGCGACGATCATAATCCAGCACGCCGCGCCGCACTGCCGCATAAGCCGCATCCTGATCGGCCTTGGTCAGCGTCGTATAGACGGAAAAACCGTTGGTGTAGGTTTCATCCTTGTATTGCGCATACATGTACTGGCGCACCGATTCGGCCGCGTACTCGGCATGCGTTTTCAGGCGGTTGCCGTCTTCCAGCACGTGCAGCTTCTCGGCGGCGGCTTCCTTGTATTGCTTGTCGTCGATGAAGCCCAGTTCATGCATCCGCTTCAGGATGTATTGCTGGCGTTCGGTGGCGCGCTTCGGATTGACGACCGGATTCGCCGTCGCCGGCGCCTTCGGCAAGCCTGCCAGCATCGCCGATTCGGCGATCGTCAGATCCCTGATCTCCTTGCCGAAATAGATACGCGCGGCGCTACCGAAACCGTAGGCGCGCTGCCCCAGATAGATCTGGTTCATGTACAGCTCGAGAATCTGGTCCTTCGTCAAGTTGTGCTCGATCTGGTAAGACAGCAACACTTCCTGCAGCTTGCGCGTGTAGGTTTTCTTGCGTGTCAGCAGGAAGGTACGGGCCACCTGCATCGTGATCGTCGATGCGCCCTGCGAACGGCTGCGAACCAGGTTCGCCAGCCCTGCCCGCACGATGCCGAGAAAATCGACGCCGCCGTGCTCGTAGAAATTATTGTCCTCGATCGCAATGATCGCGTTCTTCAGGCTGTCCGGCACATCGGTGATCGGCACGAAATCGCGACGCTCTTCGCCGTATTCGCCGATCAAGACGTTGTCGGCCGTATAGACGCGCAGCGGAATCTTGGGACGGTAATCGGTCAGCGCGTCGATCGGCGGCAGATTCGGAACGATGAACAGCGCAGTAAAGAGAATGCCGAGAATGATCGTGGCGATCAGCCCAAGTCCGCCAACGATGGCTGCCTGGCGCAACTTGATATCGGTCGGACGTTCCGACCATGCGACGATGGCGGAGGAAAGTTTGGAAAAAAACCGCAATGCGAACCCCTGTCAGATCTGGTATGCGCCGCAACTTTAACAGGCATTGCACGATCGGGTTGCAACCAATTGTTATCTTGCAAAAATTACATGGAGAAAATTACAAGGTATGCAGGGAACGATTTGGCGATGCGCACGTCATTGCTGCAGATCGTCCGACAAGTCAGATAAAGCGGCAGACAACGCGGCAAGCAAAGCGCTATCCAATGTGTGCCGCGTATTCCATGACGGAAGAATGTATGCGCAAACACAGCCATTCTTCACAACTTCTTCACACGGTCTTGCGACATTGATGAAGCAGCCGAACCGCATCGTTGTTATCGTTTCCCTTCCTTATGCATCGCCGATACGTCGCGCGAGAGAGAACAACGCGCCCGCATCGATATGGTTGACACGCAGTGAACACAATCGCGATTGCTGTGGCATTTCGCGCACGATCTCAAATTTTTCATCCGGATATTACTGACATCTTCATCGACGCAGGCTTATCGTTAGCCCTCGATTTTCAATACGGCGACATTCTCGCCGCTCGCATCCTGCGAGTCTGACAGGAGATGAAATGAAAAAACCTTTCTACCGGATTCTGTATGTGCAGGTCCTGATCGCAGTCGCCATCGGCATCGTGCTCGGCCACTATTACCCGTCGCTGGGTGTGGACATGAAGCCGCTGGGCGACGGCTTCATCAAGCTGATCCGCATGCTGATCGGGCCGATCATCTTCTGCACCGTCGTCATCGGCATCGCCGGCATGGCGGACCTGCGCAAGGTCGGCCGCGTCGGCGGCAAGGCGTTGATCTACTTCGAGGTGATGTCGACGCTGGCACTGATCATCGGCCTGTTCGCCGCGCATCTGCTGCAACCGGGCCACGGCTTCAACATCGATCCGGCCACGCTCGATACGAAAAGCATCGTCAACTATGCGGCGCAGGCGAAGGAGCAAAGCGTCTCCGAATTCCTGCTGCACATCATTCCGCACACGATCAGCGATGCGTTTGCCAAGGGCGACATCCTGCAAATCCTGTTCTCTGCACTGCTGTTCGGCGGCGCGCTGTCGATGCTGCACGGCAAGGGCGAAATGGTTACCGATCTGATCGGCCAGATTTCCAAGGTGTTCTTCCGCATGGTGCACATCGTGACCAAAGTCGCGCCGATCGGCGCATTCGGCGCGATGGCTTTCACGATCGGCAAATACGGCCTGGCATCGCTACTGCCGCTGCTGAAGCTGATCGGCTGCTTCTACCTGACGGCAATCATCTTCGTCTCGGTCGGCCTGGGCATTGTTGCCAAACTGACCGGCTTCAACATCTTCCGCTTCATCGCCTACATCAAGGAAGAACTGGTGATCGTGCTGGGCACAAGCTCTTCCGAAGCCGCATTGCCACAACTGATGGAGAAAATGGAACGCCTCGGCTGCTCGCGCTCAGTCGTCGGCCTGGTGATCCCGACCGGCTATTCGTTCAACCTGGACGGCACCAACATCTACATGACAATGGCGGTGATCTTCATCGCCCAGGCGCTGAACATCGACCTGACCTGGCAGCAGCAGGCGATCATCCTCGGCGTGGCGATGCTGACGTCGAAAGGCGCCAGCGGCGTCACCGGCGCCGGCTTCATCACGCTGGCGGCGACGCTGGCCGTGGTGCCTTCGCTGCCGGTGGCCGGCATGGTGATCATCCTCGGCATCGACCGCTTCATGAGCGAATGCCGTGCTTTGACCAACATCGTCGGCAACGGCGTGGCCTGCGTGGTCGTCTCGGCATGGGAAGGCGAACTGGATCGCGACAAGCTGAACCGTGTCATGTCCGGCGAGGAAGCCGAAGCGCTTGCCTGAAGCAGCAAAAAACAAAGGGAAATCCACGAAGGGACGCATCGGCGTCCCTTTTCATTGGTGTTCTATTGCCGTTCTTCCCGCTGCCGCCTGCGATACCGTGTCGCTTTCGACCACCCTTCCGGCAAGGAAAGGCGACTCGCAATACAATCTTGCATTTCCTTCAGACATCACATCAAGGAGAACGGCTTGCAGCCGATCATTTCCGTCAGGAATCTCACCAAGCAATACGAATCCGGCTTCCAGGCGCTGAAAGGCGTGGACCTGGAAATCAACCGCGGCGAAATCTTCGCGCTGCTCGGCCCGAACGGCGCTGGCAAGACCACGCTGATCAGCATCATCTGCGGCATCGTCAATCCGAGCAGCGGCAATGTACTGGCCGACGGTCATGATGTCGTCACCGAATACCGTGCGGCGCGTTCACGCATCGGCCTGGTGCCGCAGGAACTGTCGACCGATGCATTCGAAACGGTGTGGGCTACCGTCAACTTCAGCCGCGGCGTGTTCGGCAAGCCGACCGATCATGCGCACGTCGAGAAGGTCTTGCGCGCGCTGTCGCTGTGGGACAAGAAGGATTCCAAGATTTTCGCGCTGTCCGGCGGCATGAAGCGCCGCGTGATGATCGCCAAAGCCTTGGCGCACGAACCGAAGATCCTGTTCCTCGACGAGCCAACCGCCGGTGTCGACGTCGAACTGCGGCGCGAGATGTGGGACATGGTGCGCAACCTGCGCGAAAGCGGTGTGACCATCATCCTCACCACGCACTACATCGAAGAAGCGGAAGAGATGGCCGATCGCATCGGCGTGATCCGCAAGGGCGAAATCATCCTCGTCGAAGACAAGCACGCGCTGATGAGCAAGCTCGGCAAGAAGCAGCTGCGCCTGCACCTGCAGCGCCCATTGCAGGCAATTCCCGACGATCTGGCCGTATGGCGGCTGGAGCTGTCGGCGGACGGCCAGGAGCTGATCTACACCTTCGACGCCCAGGCCGAACAGCAGACAGGCATCGCCGAACTGCTGCGCAAGCTCGACGAGCACGGCATCGACTTCAAGGACCTGCAATCGAGCCAGAGCTCGCTGGAGGAAATCTTCGTCAATCTGGTGAAGGCCTGAACATGAATTTCTACGCAATCCGCGCCATCTACCTGTTCGAAATGGCGCGCACCTGGCGCACGCTGATGCAGAGCATTGCGTCGCCCGTCATTTCCACGTCGCTCTACTTCGTCGTGTTCGGCTCGGCCATCGGTTCGCACATGGTCGAGATCGGCGGCGTCAGCTATGGCGCCTTCATCGTGCCCGGCCTGATCATGATGGCGCTGATGACGCAGAGCATCTCGAATGCGTCGTTCGGCATCTTCATGCCGAAATGGTCGCGCACCATCTATGAAATCCTGTCGGCGCCGATTTCCTACGTCGAGATCGTGCTGGGCTACGTCGGTGCGGCTGCCACCAAGTCGGTGATCCTCGGCCTGCTGACGCTGATCACGGCGCGGCTGTTCGTCAGTTTCGAGATTGCGCATCCGCTCTGGATGATCTTCTTCCTGCTGCTGATCTCGATCACGTTCAGCCTGTTCGGCTTCATCATCGGCGTGTGGGCGCCCAGCTTCGAAAAGCTGCAGATCATCCCGCTGATGATCGTCACGCCGCTGGCCTTCCTTGGCGGCAGCTTCTATTCGATTTCCATGCTGCCGCCGTTCTGGCAGAAGGTCGCGCTAGCCAATCCGGTGGTCTACCTGATCAGTGGCTTCCGATGGAGCTTCTTCGGCGTGGCCGACGTGCATGTGGGCATCAGCATTGGCATGACGCTGGTGTTCCTGACGATCTGCCTGACCATCGTCTGGCTGATCTTCAAGACCGGCTACCGACTCAAGAGCTGATGCCGTGCGCAACGTCAACTCGCATCAACACACGTTGGCCTGCGTGTTGACGTTGCGCGCAATTTGCCGCACTCTATCCGCGCCGCAACCTCTCTTTTCTTCCGAAGGCACACAATGAAAAAAATCCCTCTGATCCTTCTCGCCCTGCTTCCCTTCGCCGCCCACGCGCAACAGCAGCAGATCGATCCCTGCATCACGAAAGCAAGCACGCAGGAAATGAGCAGCTGCGCGAAGACAGAATACGAAAAGGCCGACGAGAAGCTGCAGCAGGTCTACAAGGCTTTGCTGAAGCAGATTCCGCAACAGGACGAAGACGGCATCCCCTACACCGCCACCAAGAAGCAGCTGCGCGTAGCGCAGAAATCCTGGCAGGAATTCGTCAAGCAGGATTGCAAGACGATCTCCATCTACAACAAGGGTTCCGCGCTGCGCGACGTCGAGCGCTACAGCTGCCTGCGCCTGCACACGCAACAGCGCACGTCGGATCTCGAACGTTTCCTGTCGCGCCGCAACAAGCCGCAGTCGTAATGCGCAGTCGTATGCAGTAATGCCTCAGGCGGGCTGGCGCTGCGTCATGCCCGCGCGCATGCTGCCGTACGGATCGTCGATGACGTAGCGCCACGATCCGTCCGGCTGCCGGCGCAGCACTTCCAGCGTATCGACGCTACCCTGCTTCATCTTCCCTTCCTTGTCGGTCCACGACAGATCCGCCTTCATCCGGTTGGTCGCCAGCGTGCCGTCGGCGCTGATGGTGGCCTGAATGAAATCGATCGTGAACTTCGGCTTCATGCCGATCAGGCCGGCATTGCTGGTGCGGATGGCATCGAGGCCGGTCATCGGCTCGCCCGATTTTTTGAACAGAATCGCATTTTCCTCGTAGACGGAAACGGAAGCCTCCAGATCGCCGGATTCCAGCGCGGCGATCAGGATGCGGCTGCAGTCTTCGGGCTGCATCGCGCGTGGCAAGGAAGAGGCGTTATGATCGTTGGACATGCAATTTCTCCAATGAATGATGCGCGCAAGGTGCACAACAAGGCGCGGCGAATATTTCAGACAGTATGAACCAGATGCAGATGGAAAGCGAAACGCAGCGCTTCGAATGGCGGCCGGACGGTGAATCCGGCGTCCCCTGCGAACCATGCGGCTTCGTGGACTACCATCGCTTCGGCAATATCGCCATCGTCACGCATACGGAAACCTCGCCGTCGCTGACAGGCAAGGGACACGGCAGCCGGCTCGCCGCCGCCGCGCTGGACTGGATGGCGCAGCAAGGGCTGCATGTGGTGCCGGTCTGCGGCTTCATGGCGCACTTCCTGCGCACGCATCCCGAACATCAAGGCGTGCTCACGCCGACCGTACGCGCCATTTTCGCGATCCCGGAAAATCGGGCGTAATCAATTGTCATCTTTGTCAACGAATGTCAAAACCGTCGCCTTTTGAAGACGCCGTGCGGGCATTGCGCATGGACGCTGCGGACGTTCGCCTGTAGCATCTGCCCTTTTCCGATACGACGGCCCTCCGTCGCGCATTGCCTCCACCCAACCGGCAGGACGGCGAATTCCTGCGACACGGCGTCCGAGAGCGCCCCGGCCACAGACATACGATGCTTGCCGCGCAATACGACACCCTGCTGGTCCTGATTTCCATCCTGGTTGCCATCCTCGCCTCCTACACGGCGCTGGACATGGCAGGCAGGATCAATTCCGTCCACCATAAAGGCACCTTCGGCTGGCTGGCCGGCGGTGCGATCGCGATGGGCGTCGGCATCTGGTCGATGCACTTCATCGGCATGCTGGCGTTTCGCCTGCCGATCCCGCTCGGCTACGACATCGGACTGACCTGCCTGTCGCTGGCGCTGGTGATCTGCGCCTCCGGTTTTGCGCTGTGGCGCGTCAGCCAGCCCAGCCTGCCGTTGAAACAACTGTTGGTCAGCGCCGTGCTGATGGGCTCGGCGATCGCCGGCATGCACTACGTCGGCATGGCCGCCATGCGCATGCGTCCCGGCATCGACTACGATCCGCTGCTGTTTTCCGTCTCCATCCTGATCGCGATCGCCGCATCGGGCGCGGCATTGTGGATTGCCTTCATCCTGCGCAAGGACACCCCGCACGTGCGGCTAGCGCGTGCCGGCGCCGCCGTCGTCATGGGCGCAGCGATCGCCGGCATGCATTACACCGGCATGGCCGCCGCGCACTTCGCCGAGGGCAGCATCTGCCTGGCCGTGGCGGAAGACGACGGCCTCGGCGCCGGCTGGCTGGCGATCCTGATCATCGTCGTCACGCTGGCGGTGCTGGCGATCGCGCTGCTGACGTCGGTCTTCGATTCGCGGCTGGAATCGCAGACCGCCAAGCTGGCACGCTCGCTGGCCGATGCCAACGAGGAGCTGGTGCATCAGGCGCTGCACGACAACCTGACGCAGCTGGCCAATCGCAGCCTGCTGGAAGACCGGCTGGAACAGATGCTGCGCAAGGCCGAACGCGAACATGGCCGCTTTGCGCTGATGTTCATCGATCTGGACGGCTTCAAGACGATTAACGATTCGCTCGGCCATCACATCGGCGACCGGCTGCTGGTCGAAGTGGCGCGGCGCTTCCGTTCCATCATCCGCGGCCAGGAAACCGTGGCGCGCCTCGGCGGCGACGAATTCGTCGTGCTGGTCGAAATCCGCGATCCGGAAGATGCGGCGCCGGTCGCGCACAAGCTGCTGCACGCCGCCAGCGAACGCCTGCTGGTCGAATCGCACGATCTCGGCATCTCGGCCAGCATCGGCGTGGCGCTCTATCCGGAAGACGGCACCACCAGCCACGATCTGCTGATCAATGCGGATGCCGCGATGTATCACGCCAAGGCAGCCGGCCGCAACGCCTACCGCTTCTTCGAGACGTCGATGAACACCAACGTCCACAACCAGCTGCAGATCATGCAGGATCTGCGCCTGGCGCTGGAACGCAAGGAATTCCGCCTGCACTACCAGGCCAAGTACGATGCGGCGAACCGCCGCGTGATCGGTGCCGAGGCGCTGCTGCGCTGGCAGCATCCGGAGCGCGGCCTGATCGCGCCCGACCACTTCATCGCACTGGCCGAGAAGAGCGGCATGATCGTGCCGATCGGCGAATGGGTGCTGAACGAAGCCTGCCGCCAGATGCGCACGTGGTACGACGCCGGCCGCACGGAATGGAAGGTATCGGTCAACCTGTCGGCCGTGCAGTTCGCGCACGACAACCTGGTCGAACTGGTCAAGGCAACGCTGGAACGCCATCGTCTGCCGGCGCGCTGCCTGATCCTCGAAGTAACGGAATCGACGGCGATGCAGGATGTGGAAACCAGCCTGTCGATACTGAACCGGCTGGCTGGACTGGGTATCGATATTTCCATTGACGACTTCGGCACCGGCTATTCCAGCCTGCTCTATCTGAAACGCATGCCGGCGCGCGAGCTGAAGATCGACCGCGGCTTCATCCGCGATCTGGCCGACGGCACCGACGATGCCGCCATCGTTTCCGCCATCATCGCACTCGGCCATTCGCTCGATCTGCACATCGTGGCCGAAGGCGTGGAAACCGAAAAGCAGCAGGATTTCCTGACCGAACTCGGCTGCAACAGCCTGCAGGGCTTTCTGCTGGGCCGGCCGATGGCGCCGGAACAGTTTCAGGCGCTGACCACGATGCAGGTCGATCCTGCATAAGGTTCGCTATCTTTCATGCAGAAAAAAGGCCGGCATATATGCCGGCCTTTTCATTTCGTGATGCAATCGATCATCAGGCCAGCGCCGGGTAATCGATATACCCTTCCGGCGTCGGTGCATAGAAAGATTCCGGTTTCGGCTCGTTCAGCGGCGCATCCAGTTGCAGACGTTTCGGCAGATCCGGATTGGCGATGAACAATTTGCCGAATGCGATGGCATCGGCTTCGCCGCCGGCGACCACCTGCACGGCTGTCGCCTTCGTCATCTGTTCGTTGGCGATATAGACGCCGCCGAACAGTTTCTTCAGTTGCGGGCCGATGCGGTTGTCGCCCAGCGATTCCCGTGCGCAGATGAAGGCGATGCCGCGCTTGCCGAGTTCTTTTGCGACATAGCCGAAGGTCGCCAGCGGATCGGAGTCGTGCATGTCATGCGAATCGCCACGCGGTGCCAGATGCACGCCGACGCGATCGGCACCCCAGACGGCGATGCAGGCGTCCGTCACTTCCAGCATCAGGCGCGCACGGTTTTCGATCGATCCACCGTAGGCGTCGGTGCGCTTGTTGCTGCCGTCCTGCAGGAACTGGTCCAGCAGGTAGCCGTTCGCGCCGTGCACTTCGACGCCGTCGAAGCCGGCCTTCTTCGCATTCTCCGCACCCTTGCGATAGGCAGCGACGATGCCGGGAATTTCGTCCAGTTCCAGCGCGCGCGGCGTGACGTATTCGCGTTGCGGACGAACCAGGCTGACGTGGCCTTTCGGCTGAATCGCGCTCGGCGCGACCGGCAGCTCGCCATCGAGGAAGATCGGGTCCGAAATGCGACCGACGTGCCACAGTTGCAGGAAAATCCTGCCGCCCTTCGCATGCACGGCATCCGTCACCAGCTTCCAGCCTTCGACCTGCTCGTCGGACCAGATGCCCGGCGTATCGGCATAGCCGACACCCTGCGGCGTGACGGCCGTCGCTTCGCTCAGGATCAGGCCGGCGGAAGCGCGCTGTTCGTAGTACTGCGCCATCAGTGCGTTCGGCACACGGCCGCCGCCGACGGCGCGCGAACGCGTCAGCGGTGCCATGATGATGCGGTTAGGCAGTTCGAGATCGCCGATCCTGATCGGCGTGAAAAGTGTATTGCTCATGGTCGTTCTCCAGAAAAAGTCGGACAGGAAATGCGTTGAAAGAAATACGTTGAAACGTAAACTGCAGGGAATTCAGCAGGCATCGGCGACAACAGCCAGCGGACGCGCGTTTTCTTCGTTCGCCAGCCGCATCGAAATGCGCATCGCGACTACCGAAGCCAGCGCCAGCGCGCCAGCCGCCAGCGGCACCGCACGCAGACCCAGCCCTTCGCTGATGACCAGACCGCCAACCCACGCGCCAAGCGCGTTGCCGACGTTGAAGGCGCCGATGTTCAGCGTTGCCACCAGATTCGGTGCGGCCTTGCCGAAGATCATCACGTTGACCTGCAGTCCGGACACGGCGGCGAACGACACCATCGCCCACACGAAAAGGTTGATCTCGACCGGGATGAAAGCGGGACTGGTCCAGCGCACCAGCGCGGCAACGACCGCCAGCGTGGCGAAGATACCGGTCAGCGCGGTGCCGAGTCGCCAGTCGGCAAGGCGGCCACCGATCACGTTACCGATCGTCAGGCCGAGGCCGATCAGAAACAGCGTCCACGTCACGCCGTGCGGCGACAAATGCGTGACGTCTTCCAGCAGCGGCGCGACATAGGTGAACAATGCGAAGGTGGCGGCGGAGAACAGCATCGTCGTCGACAGCGCAGCCCACAGGCCGGCATTGCGCAACTGGCCGATCTCGGCACGCAGGTCCGCCTTCTCTTCGTCATGCCGCATCGGCATCACGCGCCACAGGCCGAGCAGCGACAGCACGCCCAGCACGGCGACTGCCCAGAACGTCATCGGCCAACCGGCCACCTGACCCAGTGCGGTGCCGAGCGGCACGCCCAGCACGTTGGCCAGCGTCAGGCCGGTGAACATCAGCGCAACAGCCGAAGCCTTGCGGTTTTCCGGCACAAGGCTGGCCGCGACGACCGAACCGATACCGAAGAAGGCACCGTGGCACAGCGATGTGATGATGCGCGCCGCCATCAGGAAACCGTAGCTGGCAGCGACCGCGCACAGCACGTTGCCGACGATGAAGATGCTCATCAGGATCAGCAGCGCGCGCTTGCGCGGCAACGATGCGGTCAGGACGGCCATTACCGGCGCGCCAAGCGCAACGCCCAGCGCATAGCCGCTGATCAGCCAGCCGGCGGTCGGGATGGAAACGGACAGGCTGCGCGCGACGTCGGGCAGCAAACCCATGATGACGAATTCGGTGGTGCCGATCGCAAAAGCGGACAACGCCAGGACGAGAAGAGCTAAAGGCATGGAAAACTTTCTGAATACATGTTCAAAAACTGCATATTTAAGGAGTGCGTGCGAGGACTGCTTGCAAGGGCTACATGCGTTCCGGGAGTTTCGGGTACGTTCAAAGATCGTCGTGCATCGCGTGCAGGAAGGCCTGAATGGTTTCTTCGTTGCGCTTGAAGAAAATCCACTGGCCGACGCGGCGCGGCGTGATCAGGCCGGCCGCCTGCAGTGTCGCCAGATGCGCGGACACCGTCGATTGCGACAGCCCGCTGCGCTTGTCGATCTGGCCGCAACAGACGCCGAAATCGAGCGGATGCTCCTGCTCGGGAAAATTGACCTCGGGATCCTTCAGCCAGCCGAGAATCTCGCGCCGGACCGGATTGGCCAGCGCCTTGTGGATGGCATCGATATCGATGGATGCAATGGTTGGCTTTTTCATATTTCGCTCAAAATCGAATCTAATTTCGGAAAAGTCAGAAATTTATATCGGAATTTTACGATACAAATAAAAAACGTGCTGGCACCGCCAAAATCCTGCCGGATCTGGCCGAACCAGTACAGGCGAAAAACTCCGCGCCAATCAATGGAAAAGGCTGCAGCCGGCCAGTTACAGGCCTTCAATCGCACAGAAAGCAAAAATGAGCGCGGAAATGAAAAAACCGCCGAACGGCGGTCTGGACAAAAAAATAGAAGGTGATCAGTACGTACCGGGAACCAGGATGCCTCGATCGACCTTCTTTACATCGGTCAACCCGCAGAAGGCCATCGTGATGTCCATCTCGCGTTCGATGATTTCCAGCGTCTTCGTCACGCCCTCTTCGCCCATTGCACCGAGGCCGTACAGGAAGGCGCGGCCGATATGCACGGCTTTCGCACCGAGCGCGATCGCCTTCAGCGCATCCTGGCCGGAGCGGATGCCACCGTCCATGTGCACCTCGATCTTGTCCCCGACCGCATCGACGATGGGCGGCAGCGCCGCGATGGAAGACAACGCGCCATCGAGCTGGCGACCGCCGTGGTTGGAAACGATCAGCGCATCGGCACCACTGTTGACGGCCAGCTTCGCATCTTCCGGGTCCATGATGCCCTTGACGATGATCTTGCCGCCCCAGCGCTGCTTGATCCATTCGACGTCGCTCCACGACAGCGAGGGATCAAACTGCTGCGCGCACCATGACGACAGCGACGACATGTCTTCGACGTCGCTCGCATGGCCGACGATGTTGCCAAAGCCGCGGCGCGGCGTGCCCAGCATGCCCATGCACCAGCGCGGCTTGGTCATCATGTTGAGGATGTTCGGCAGCGTCAGCTTCGGCGGCGCGGACAGGCCGTTCTTCAGGTCCTTGTGGCGCTGACCCAGCACCTGCAGATCCAGCGTGACGACCAGCGCCGAGCAGTTGGCCGCCTGCGCACGCTCGATCAGGCGTTCGATGAAGCCGCGGTCCTTCATCATGTAGAGCTGGAACCAGAACGGCTTGCTGGTACGCGCGGCCACATCCTCGATCGAGCAGATGCTCATCGTCGACAGCGTGAACGGCACACCGAATTTTTCCGCTGCGCGCGCGGCAAGGATTTCGCCGTCCGCATGCTGCATGCCGGTGAAGCCGGTCGGCGCCAATGCGACCGGCATGCGCACCTCCTGCCCGATCATCGTCGTCTTCAGCGTACGGTTGTTCATGTCGACCGCCACGCGCTGGCGGAATTTCATCGGCGCGAAATCGGCGCTGTTGGCGCGATATGTCGACTCGGTCCAGGAACCGGCATCCGCATAATCGTAGAACATGCGCGGCACGCGTTGTTGCGCCAGCACGCGCAGGTCTTCGATATTCGTGATGATGGTCATGCTAGGCTCCGAATTATTATGTTCATGTTCGACGGTCTGTCTGATTTCTGCCGCCATTCTATTTCCACATGCGAAGCGAACAGATGAATGTTTTTAACGCGTCTCATCTGCCCATGGGAGGCGATGCGCATTTTTCAAAAATATTGCATTTGATATGCAACATATTTAAACTCGTCACCTGCGGGCCTGCAAATGCAGGCCATGTTTTATTTATATCAGGAGCAACATGAATCAATCGGTGCTGCAATGGCTGGCGCGTTTCCGGCCCACGCAAAGTTACGTCGACCGCTACGAGCGCATGCGCGCCAGCGCGGGTGCCCTGTTCGGTATCGTACTGACCGGTGCCTGCACCTATCTGGTTTTGGGCAGCAATATCCACGCCGCATGGCTGATCGCGCCGATGGGCGCATCGTCGGTGCTGCTGTTCGCTGTGCCATCCAGTCCACTGGCCCAGCCGTGGTCGCTTATCGGCGGCAATATGATCGCCGCCGTCGTCGGCATCACCTGCGCCAAGCTGATCGATGCGCCAATGCTGGCTGCCGGCGTCGCCATCGGCATCTCCATCGGCGGCATGATCGCCTTTCGCTGCGTGCACCCGCCCAGCGGCGCAGTCGCGCTGACGGCAGTCCTGGCCGGCACCGGCCCGCATGCGCATGGCTACGATTTCGTGCTCTCGCCCGTCTTGCTGAACTCGGTCATTCTGCTGCTGACCGCGCTGTTCTACAACAATGCGACCGGCCGCCGCTACCCGCATCTGGCCATGCCTCCGCCAGCCGAACGCCATCAAACGTCCGACCTGCCGCCGACCGAACGCGCCGGTATCACACCCGAAGATCTGGATAACGTCCTCAGACGCTACAATCAGATCATCGATATCAGCCGCGACGACCTGGAAGAATTGATCCTGCAGACCGAGATGCAGGCTTACCGCCGCCAGATCGGCGGCGTCAAATGCGTCGACATCATGTCGAGGGACGTCGTCTCCGTTTCGTTCGGCACCGAGCTTGCCGACGCCTGGCAGCGCCTGCAGGAGCACGATCTCACCGCGCTGCCGGTCGTCGACCGCGGCAACCACGTGGTCGGCATCGTGACCAAGGCCGATTACCTGCGGCATGCGGAAGAGGAAATGCACGAAGGCCTGGGCAAGCGTCTCGCCCAGTTGATCCTGCCGTCGCAGCTCGCACATACGGACAAGCATGAGGTCGTCGGCCAGATCATGACGAAGGACGTCATCACCGCCCGCGAAAATCAGTCGATCACCGATCTGGTGCCGCTGATGTCCGACGACGAATTGCACCAGTTGCCGATTGTCGATGAAAACAACCGTCTGGTCGGCCTGATTTCGCAAACCGATCTGATTGCGGCATTGTATGAACATGCAATGGCCGGCCACACCAACGAATCATGACCCCAAAAGGAGAATGCAATGAGCACGACCAACGATAAGGGCCTCGACATGGCCATGCTGTACAAGGGACTGGTCGAGCAGTCGCACGATGCCATCATCTTCGCCGACCGCGACGGTCTCGTGCGGGTCTGGAACAGCGGCGCCGAACGCATCTTCGGCCACAAGGCAGCCGATGTGATCGGCGGCACGCTGGACCTGATCATTCCGGAACGGATGCTGCAGGCGCACAACAACGGCTTCAACCATGCGGTTTCCACCGGCGACATGAAATACGAGAACAAGGTACTGACGACGCGCTCGATGCACAAGGATGGCACCCGCATCTACGTCGACATGAGCTTCGGCCTGATACGCGACGAAGCGGGCAACGTGCTGGGCGCGCAAGCCATCGCGCGCGACGTCACCGAACGCTATGCGAACGAGACGGCACAACGCGTGAAGATCGCCGAACTGGAAAAGGCGCTGGCGGAAAAATCCTCCGAGCAATCCTAAGCGCGTGGCCGCAGGTTATCGTATCCAGCCTCATCGGATCGGTCGAATTGTGCTGGCCCTCTTTCACGTTACTTTCGATCATGCAAAACAGCCCGCGTTATGCGGGCTGTTTCTCTTTGTCCATCATCGGAAATCATTTCGGGATACCAAAAATCCTGCGTCAAGCCTGATCGCGTCCAACAGGTTGATCGCTTCGCATCAGTCGATGTGCTTCGACATGCTGTAATTATGGATCGCCACGCCATTGATCGTGAAATTATTGAGGGTATCGACGCGAAAGCCACGACACTCGAAAAAGCACCGAGCAGCCTCGCTTGCCTCGACAAATAGAGAAACAATTCCGACACTTCTAGCGGCATTCTCTAACGCAGCATAAATCGCCGATCCCACACCAGTTCCGACCACATCCGGACAGCAATAGAGATGGTCAATATGTCCATTCGGTTCCAGATCGCCGTACCCGATGATCCGGCCGTCATCATCCACCGCGACCAGTAATGTCCGGCCTTGCGCCTGTTGTAGATATCTTTTGGGGTCAGGCTTCGATGGACTCCATGCCTCAACCTGCTCAAGTGAATAATCGCGGATACCGATTTCACGAACCGAAGCATGGAAAATATCTGCAAGCACGTCGGCATCAGATACTTCAAATGGACGAATGAGCATTATTTAACTTCTTCGAAAAGCGGCTTGCGCGAGATGTACTGTGGGGACTATCTGACGCCTTCCCATGACTGAAGGCGCTATAGTGCAATCATTTCCCCATCAGCTTCTCGCGCACGTGTTCCTCTTCATAGACCGTATAGGACGGCTTGACCAGATCGCTGCGGCTGACAATGCCCACCAGAACGCGCGAGCGATGATCTTCCACCACCGGCAGACGTTCCAGATGGCGCCGCGCCATTCTGCGGCCGACGGTCTGGCAGGTTTCCGTGCGCAGTGCCATTTCGGGCGTCACGTGATCGAACAGCACAGCCACCGTGCTGTCCGCGCCACGCGTGCGCATGCCCTCTTCCAGCACGCTGCGATCCATGGTACCGAGCAGGACGTGCTTGCGATTGATCACCGGGAAAGCGCGATGTGCTTGCGACGCGCCGAAATAAAGCTGCGCCGCCTCGCCCAGCGTCAGCGACGCATCGATCGTCATCGCTTCGGCCGTCATCACGTCGCCGACGAAGGAGCGCTCCTGCGGGTCGATGCTGTATTCCCGATACACGTGCAAGCCGCGGCGAGCGATCTTTTCCGTCATGATCGAACGGCGCATCACCATGATCGTGAAGCCGTATGAAACGCCGGTCGCCAGCAGCAACGGCAGCAAGGCATTGAAGTCGCCCGTCAGACCGAGCGCGAACACGGCCGCAGTCAACGGCGCGCCCAGCACACCCGCCAGTACCGCCGCCATGCAGACCAGTGGCCACAGCGCCGCATCGGTACCCGGCACCAGACTGGAAATCACCGTCCCCAATCCTGCGCCCAGCATCAGCAACGGCGCCAGCACGCCGCCCGAGGTCCCGGAAGCCAGCGCAATCACCCAGATGACCGCCTTGACCACCAGCAGCGACAACGCGACCGACAGGGTCAGATTGTTGTGCAACAGATCGGAGATCACGTCATAGCCGACGCCCAGCGCGCGCGGCTGCAGCCAGCCGCCGATGCCGACCACCAGCGCGCCGATCGCCGGCCACCACATCCAGTGCACCGGCAGCTTGTGGAACCAGTCTTCCACACGATACAGGGCGGCAGACATGCCTGCTGCCAGCATGCCGCTCAGCAGGCCGGCGACGATGCAGATGACGAACGACGCCAGGCCGACCGGCTGCGTTGCCATCGGAAACAGCGGGCCGGGTTCCAGCAGCAGCGGCCGGCAGAAGGCAGCCACTGCGCAGGCAACGATCACCGGCAGCAGGCTGCGCGGCCGCCATTCGAACAGCAGCAGTTCGACCGCCAGCAGCACGGCTGCCACCGGCGTGCTGAAAACCGCCGTCATGCCGGCGGTTGCACCGGCGACCAGCAAGGTCTTGCGCTCGGCCGCGCTGACCGGGAAATGCTGTGCGATCAGCGAGCCGATCGCGCCGCCCGTCATGATGATCGGGCCTTCGGCGCCGAACGGGCCGCCGCTGCCGATCACGATGCCGGAACTCAATGGCTTCAGGACCGCGACCTTGGGCGACATGCGGCTCTTGCCGAACAGGATGGATTCGATCGCTTCCGGAATGCCGTGACCGCGAATCTTGTCCGAACCGAAACGTGCAATCAGGCCGACAATCAAACCGCCGATCACCGGCACGATGATCACCAGCAGGCCCAGCGTATTGTCGGCCGGCGAGCGGTTTTCGAACGAAAAGGTCTGGAAGAAGAACAGGTTGGTGAAGAAATGGATCAGGTTCAGCAGCACGTAGGCTGCGACGGTACTGACTGCGCCGATCGCCACGGCGATCGCACACATAAAGACAACCCGCAGATCGGGCGAAAAATCACGTTGATGCGCATGCATGAATGAAAAGTCCGGAAAGGAGAAAAATCGGCAAGAGAATCAGAAAAGGCCTCAGAAAAAGCATCAGGAAAGGCTTTCGCCGTCGTTGAAGGCGGAAATCCGCGCCACCTTGAACACCTTCGACAGCGATTTCAATTCGTTACGGTGCAGCTCCGCCACATGCCGCAATTGCGATTCGCCCAGCGCGGTCAGCCCTACCAGCACCTGCCGGCGATCTTCACGGCCCTGCGTGCGTGACACCAGCCCGGCCTGTTCGCAGCGCGACACCAGCGCCACCGCGCCGTGGTGCTTCATCTGCAAACGTTCAGCCAGCTGACCGACCGTCACGCTGTCCTGCCCCGGATAGCCCTTGATGTGCAACAGCGCCAGATACTGCAGCGGCGTCAGGCCGACACTGTGCGCGGCATCTTCGCTGAACTTCAGGAAGCGGCGCATCTGGTAGCGAAACTCCGAAAGCGCTTCGAAATCGCCCTGTTCAAGCGGTGCGGATGACTGCATGGGAAAAATGCGGCCGGCAAGCGGCGAAAACAAAAGCCGGCATCATATCACGTTGTGATATATATTTCCATGCGCCTGAACGCGCAGATCAATCCCCTTCCTTGCAACCCACGGAACGCAGCCCGCATTCATCACCGCTGCATATTCCCGCCAATCCCCGACCAACAAGCCGGCCAATAAAAAAACCCGGCCTGAGCCGGGTTGTATTTCATGCATCGTTGCGTCTGGCGTTGCCAGGCATTCATCAGGCCTTCCCGGCCTGTTCGCCCTGCCTCATCCCGCGCATCAGCTTGACCAAAGCTGCGCCGTGCAACAAGCGCATCTTCTTTTCCACCGCAAAATCCATCGCCTTTGGCGTGAATTCGCCGGCCGTCACATAGAAGGCATCGTACAAACCGTCCCGTTCGACAACCTTGCACAGTTCGCGCAGCGGTTCGATGCCGGTGCTGGCGACCTTCCAGCGGCGGCAGCTGACGAGCGCCGTGCGGCCATCGCTGGTGATGGCGAAATCCGCCTCCGGCATGTCGACACGCTTGACCTCGAAGCCGTCGCGCTGCAAAGCACGCTCGATTTCATCCGAAAAATCGCGCCAGGACAGCGCACGGATCTGCTCCAGTATCGCCGTGGTACGTGCACGGCTCGGCGTGCCCCACTGCTTTTTCAGCGCCATCGCACACACGATGGCAAACGGCACACCGGTCGCCACGCCGTAGATGCCATAGCCCGGCGGCATCAGGAACCAGCCGACCAGCGCCAATGCCAGCGAAACCAGTCCGCTGACCCACCACGGCGAACGCAGCAGTATTGCGAAAATAGAATTCTTTGCCATCCTCAATGCCACAATCGCTTCTCCTTTTTTATGTGCGCCGCATGATAGCAGTTCGCGCCGCACTTTCCGCCATCGTTTGCGAAGCGCCGCGACACGGCGTAAGCTGCACCGATCTCATTTCTGCCGAAAACACATGCAGAGCAAGGAACTGGAATACCGGCAGCGCATCGCGCACGAACTCGACATCCTCGGCATTACACCCGAAATACTGGCATGCAAGAACCTGCCGTTCTACTGCGAAGCCGAGGAATTGACCGTAGGGGAAACCGATGCCGGTGGCCGGCAGCACATGATGACGCCGGCCGCTGCCAACGCATGGAGCGCCATGAAGACTGCAGCTTTGCAGGATGGCGTGATCCTGGAAGTCGTCTCGGCTTTTCGCTCCGTCGAACGGCAGGTTGCCATCATCCGCGACAAGCTGGAACGCCGCATGCCCATGGACCGCATCCTGACGCTGAGCGCGCCGCCCGGCTACAGCGAGCATCACACCGGCTGCGCAATCGACATCAATACGCCGGGCTGCATGCCGACCGAGGAAGAGTTCGAGCACACGGCCGCGTTCCGCTGGCTGGAGCAGCATGCGGGCCGTTTCGGCTTTGCCCTGTCGTATCCACGCGGCAACGATCTTGGCTTCATCTATGAGCCTTGGCACTGGTGCTATCAGCCGGAATCGACATCGAAAAATCAATAATTTACTTCAATAAAAGTACTTAACTAATTGTTTTAATTATTTAAATAAAAACAATCCGAATCTGAGCGAGCGATTTCCCCAATATCGCAAGCGCCAACACTACGCATTTTTTCGGAGCGTCCTGCTTCGATACCGTCACTTGAACTCTCTGCCGAGATCGTTTCCTCTCTCAGCACCATTCATTGCCAGGCACTGAAATCGGCAAGGCCTCATCCCTCCACTTCTCGGCAATAAAACACCTCGCCACATCGCCTTTCCATGAAGAAAACAGCATCCGACTTAACTTTAAAAAATCATCGCAATTTATTGTTTTAAAAATAAAAACTTACATTAACTTCTGTTGCAAAAATTCCAGGAAACAACTGATGCGCCGCGACAGCTGCGTATTACGGTAGTAGACCGCATGGATAGGCTGCAGATAGCCCGTATTGTGTTCTTCCAGGATTTTCACGAGGCGACCGGCGGCAATATCGTCCTTCGTCATGAATTCCGCCAGGCAGACAATGCCCTGTCCTTCCAGCGCCAGCGCGCGCAGGGTTTCGCCGCTGGAGGCGAACAGCGCCGGTGTCACCGTCAGCGTGTCGCCGCCCTGATGGCGCAGCGGCCATAGATTGCCGTTGTCGAACCGAAGAAAACCCAGCAGCTGGTGCCCGGCCAGTTCTTCCGGCGTTTGCGGCGTCCCATACTTTTGCAGGTAATCGGGGCTGGCCAGCACGAACAGGCGGCTGGCGCGCAACGGCCGCGCATGCAGCGTCGAATCCTGCAGCGCACCAATGCGGATTGCGATATCCGTGCGGTGTTCCAGCAGGTCCGCCACCTGGTCGTTGCTGGTCAGTTCCAGCGTGATCTGCGGATACAGGCTGCGGAATTCGGCCACGTGCGGCACGATCGCATGCAGGATGAACGGCGACGCGGCATCCACGCGCAGCCGCCCGCTCGGCTGCTGCCGGCGGATGCGGATCGCTTCCTCGGCCTCGTCCATGGCGGCGAGAATGGTCCGGGCTCGCGCCAGCAGCAGATGCCCTTCTTCGGTCAGCTCCATGCGGCGCGTCGTGCGCGTCATCAGTGAGGTCGCCAGCTTTTCCTCCAGCCGCGCCAGCGCCCGGCTGACGGCCGACGTGGTCTGTCCCAGATGCGCAGCCGCCGCGCCCAGCGTTCCGCTGTCGACGATGGCGGCGAACATGCGCAGGTCGTCCGAATTGATATCCATTCTTTCCTCCGGCGAAAATATCTTTTGAGAATATAGCCGTTTATTTCAACAATAAATATCCGCATAGTGATGCCATGCCGGAGCTGCATTTCGGCTTTACATACCGGACGACAGACCAACGAAAGGAAATGAACATGAACGTATTCATCACAGGCGCGGCAGGCTATATCGGCGGATCGGTTGCAACCCGACTGCTGCAGGAAGGCTGGAAGGTGCGCGGCCTGGTCCGCACGCAGGAACAGGCGGAACGCGTGCGCAAGCTCGGCATCGATCCGGTGATCGGCACGCTGGAAGACACAGACCTGCTGGCGCACGAAGCGAAACAGGCCGACGCCGTCGTCAATGCCGCCAGCTCGGACAACCGTCCGCCGGTGGAAGCGATGCTGGATGCGCTGGCAGGCTCCGGCAAGCCCTTTATCCATACCAGCGGCTCCAGCGTGGTCGGCGACGATGCGCGCGGCGAATGGAAATCGGACAAGGTCTTTGCCGAAGATACGCCGGTCGACGTCGTGCCGGAAAAGGCGGCGCGCGCCTCGCTCGACAAGTTGATCCTCGATGCGGCGCAGCGCGGCGTGCGCTCGGTCATCCTGTGCAACACGATGATCTACGGCACCGGCCTCGGTGCCAGCCCGGACAGCGTGCAGATTCCGCCGCTGGTGGCGCAGGCGCAGAAAAGCGGCATTGCGCGTTACGTCGGCCAAGGCGTCAACGTCTGGTCCAACGTCCATATCGCGGACGTCGTCGAACTGTATCTACTGGCATTGAAAAAGGCACCGGCCGGCTCGTTCTACTTCGTCGAGAACGGCGAAGCCTCGTATGCCGACATCGTCGCCGCCATCGCCAAGCGCCTGAAGCTGGGCGCGCCGCAATCGTGGCCGGTGGAGGAAGCGATCAAGGAATGGGGCTTCGGCCACGCCGTCTACTCCTTCGGCTCCAACAGCCGCGTAACCGCCGCCAAGGCGCGCCGCGAATTGGGCTGGCAACCGAAGCACGCCTCGGTTTTCGACTGGATCGAAAACGATATGCAGGTGAAGTAGTTCTTTGGTCGGCGGCTTGGCGGCTTCCGGTTTGGCGAATCGGTCGGGTGGATCAGTTTGGTGAATCGATACGCCGCCTTTGCCACCATTCCCCATTACCACCCGCCGTTACACCAACAGGCAGACTGCAAAATCTCGGCAGAAATTTGTTAAATGGCAATAAATTTCTGCCGAAGAATTCTTTCCCAGGCTTAATATGTTCTGGCAGTGACTTGCTGAACAAGGACGGCGCGTCGATTCCGACGATACGTCCCGCAGTAGATGGCTTGATCTTCGAACAGAACAATTCAACCATTGGGAAAACAGTCATGTCCACGCCACATCCCCGCCGCGCGATGAGCATCGCGAAAAAACTCGGGCTGCTCATCGGCAGCGCTCTTCTCGGCATCATCGTCATCACGGCCCTGTTCCTCGTCTCCGAACGCAAGCTCATCCTGGAAGAACGGCAAGGCAATGTCCGCCAGACCGTCGAAACCGCCTACGGCATTCTCACCTACTACCACGATCTGGCAGGCAAAGGCACGCTGACGGAACAGCAGGCGCAGCAGCAGGCCATGCAGACCATCAAGGGACTGCGCTACAGCGGCACCGAATATTTCTGGATCAACGACATGCATCCGACGATGGTGATGCATCCGATCAGTCCCGCACTGGAAGGCAAGGACCTGACGGAGAACAAGGACCCGACCGGCAAGCATCTCTTCGTCGAATTCGTCAAGGTGGTCAAGGCCGACGGCGCGGGATTCGTGCCCTACCTGTGGGCCAAGCCCGGCAGCACCAAGCCGGTTCCCAAGATCTCGTATGTGAAAGGCTTCGCGCCCTGGGGCTGGATCATCGGTTCCGGCATCTATCTCGACACAGTGCAGGCCACCATTCTGGAACGCCTGCTCTACTTTTCCATCAGCGCCCTGATGCTCGCCGCCATCCTCTTCGCGATCGGCATGGTGATTGCGCGCGGCATGCTCCGGCAACTCGGCGGCGAACCGGATTACGCAGCCAGCGTCGCCAGCAGCATTGCCGCCGGCGACCTGACGGTCGACGTCCAGCTCCGCAAGGGCGACAGCGGCAGCCTGCTGTTCGCCATGCGCGGCATGCGCGACAGCCTTGCCAGGATCGTCAGCGAAGTGCGCAGCGGCACCGACACGATCGCCACCGCATCCGGCCAGATCGCCTCGGGCAACCTCGATCTGTCTTCGCGTACAGAGGAACAGGCCAGCTCGCTGGAAGAAACCGCCTCCTCGATGGAGGAACTGACGTCGACGGTGAAGCAGAACGTCGACAATGCGAAACAGGCCAACCAACTCGCCGCCACCGCATCCGAAGTGGCGGCCAAAGGCGGCACGGTCATGACGGAAGTGGTCGAGACCATGCGCTCGATCAACGATTCGTCGAAGAAGATCGTCGACATCATCGGCGTCATCGACGGCATCGCCTTTCAGACCAATATCCTCGCGCTGAATGCGGCGGTGGAAGCGGCACGCGCCGGCGAACAGGGGCGTGGCTTCGCCGTGGTGGCATCCGAAGTGCGCAGCCTGGCGCAACGCTCGGCGGCGGCAGCCAAGGAAATCAAGGCGCTGATCGGCGATTCGGTCGGCAAGGTCGATGCCGGCACCGCGCTGGTCGATCAGGCCGGGGAAACGATGCGCGACGTGGTCGACAGCATAGGACGCGTCACGCTGATGATGGGCGACATCACCACGGCCAGCCAGGAACAGAGCGCCGGCATCGAGGAAGTCAACCAGGCCATCGGCCAGATGGATCAGGTCACCCAGCAGAATGCGGCGCTGGTGGAAGAAGCCGCAGCGGCGGCGGCATCACTGCAGGATCAGGCCGACAAGCTGGCGCAGATCGTCAGCATCTTCAGGCTCAATGCCTCCGCCAGGCTGACGAGCGAATCGCCAAGGTTGACGGCAGCGACGCCAACGCACCCTGAGGGCGTCAACTAAGTGTCAACGGATAACGTCAACGGATAATGCGGAAGACGGCGAGAGAATGACGTTTTAAACGAACCTCGCCTCTCCCGCTCAATCCACGACGAGGCGAAAGCCGATCGATATGGCGCGGCCTCTTCCATGCCTCTCAGTTCGCCGGCTCTTTCAGACTCTCCTGCAGAAAGGTCCGCAAGGCCGTCACCGACGGCGACAGCATCAGCCGGTGCGCGCACACAAGATTGAGCGGCGCCGGTTCCCCATCCAGTTCCGGCAGCAGCGCCACCAGTTTCCCTGACTTCAGGTCGGCCCTGATATCCAGCGCGGACTTGTAGGCCAGCCCTTTCCCCGCCACTGCCCAGCGCCGCACCAGATCGGCATCGTCGCAGATG
Source organism: Oxalicibacterium solurbis (assembly GCF_014635845.1). Taxonomy (GTDB): domain Bacteria; phylum Pseudomonadota; class Gammaproteobacteria; order Burkholderiales; family Burkholderiaceae_D; genus Oxalicibacterium; species Oxalicibacterium solurbis. The sequence goes on from NZ_BMDP01000001.1 coordinate 102,279, forward strand.
CGGTCGCCCTGCACCGTCATCGTCTCGATGCTGCCGTTGCGATGGAATATCCAGCGGTCATGCACGGTATCGCCCAGCACGTAGCGCAGGCAGTTGTGATGCTGCAGATCGACGAGCGCCTGCGGCCGCCCGTGGCGCTTCAGGTATGCCGGCGAAGCGCACAGCACGCGCCGGTTGTCCGGCATCAGCGGCAGCGCCACCATCGTCGAATCCTCCGGCTCGCCGTAGCGGATCGCGATATCGACCGGCTGCCGATACAGGTCTGCCAGCCGGTCGCTGATGCGGATGCGGAAACGGACCATCGGATGCTGCGCCTGAAAGGCATCCAGCCACGGCAGCAGCACATTGCGCCCCAGATCGGACGGCATCGACAGGTTCAGTTCGCCGCCGACCTCCTGCGCATCGCGCGCCACGCTGGCGGCACCTTCTTCCACCGCCTGCAGAATCTGCCGCGCATAAGCCAGATAACGCTCGCCCTCGGCAGTCAGCCTCAGACTGCGCGTCGAACGCACGAACAGCCGCGCCTGCAGTACTCCTTCCAGGCGCTTCAGCGCGGCGCTGGCTGCTGCCGGTGCCATGTCCAGCTCTCGCGCCGCCGCCGACAAACCGCCACGATCGGCGGCATGGATGAACAGCTGCAGGTCTTCGATACGCGGGATTTTCATTTTATTTTTGAAAGTGTTATTCGATTAACGTTATTTTTCATCAAACGAATATAGCGGAAACTGCGCATCAACGGCGGACATGAACGTTCGCCGGCAAATTGCAGCCCAACACTGGCTGCCATGCAAAACGCCAACCGGACAAGAACAAGGAGCCTCACCATGAAAGCCGTCGCCTATCAACAATCCCTGCCGATCACCGATCCGCAAGCCTTGCAGGACGTCACCCTGCCCGATCCGGAACCATCCGGCCGCGACCTGCTGATCGAAGTCAGGGCGATCTCCGTCAATCCGGTCGACTGCAAGGTACGCAACGGCGTCAACCCGCCGGACGGCGAATGGAAGGTGCTGGGCTGGGATGCCGCCGGCATCGTGCGCGCCGCCGGCAGCGACGTCACGCTGTTCAAGCCGGGCGACCGCATCTACTACGCCGGGTCGATCGCGCGTGCCGGCACCAACAGCGAATTGCATCTGGTCGACGAGCGCATCGTCGGCCGCATGCCGGCCTCGCTGGAATTCGCCAAGGCCGCCGCCTTGCCGCTGACCGCGATCACGGCATGGGAATTGCTGTTCGAACGGCTGGGCGTCGCGCGCAATACCGGCGCCGGCACCAGCGATGCGATCCTGATCATCGGTGCAGCCGGCGGCGTCGGCTCCATCCTCGTGCAACTGGCGCGCCAGCTGACCGGTCTGACCGTGATCGGCACCGCATCCCGCGAGGAAACGCGCGAATGGGTGATGAACCTGGGCGCGCATCACGTGATCGACCACACGAAGCCGCTGTCGCAGGAACTGAAACGCATCGGCATTCCGCAGGTGCAATACGTCGCCAGCCTGAACCAGACCGATGCGCATTTCGACGAGATCGTCGAATCGCTGGCGCCACAGGGCAAGCTCGGCCTGATCGACGATCCGAAATCGCTGGATGCCAACAAGCTCAAGCGCAAGAGCCTCTCGCTGCACTGGGAATTCATGTTCACGCGTTCGCTGTTCGGCACCGACGACATGCAGAAACAGCATGAACTGCTGGACGAGGTCGCGCGGCTGATCGACAACGGCACGCTGAAGACGACTTTCGGCGAACATTTCGGCAGGATCGACGCTGCCAATCTGCGCCGTGCACATGCGCTGATCGAAAGCAACAAGGCGAAAGGCAAGATCGTGCTGGAAGGGTTCTGATTGCGCCGGGTCAACGACGCAAATCACCGGACAAATCAGCAGTGCAACTTACGGCACGATTCGTACACGCTAAAAACAAAACGGCGGCCTCAAAGCCGCCGTTCCTGCATGAGATGGGTGTCCGCTTGCGCGTCAGCCCGAATTTCAACACTACTTCACCGCGCCGAAAACCTTGCCCAGGATCGCACTGCCGGTGCCGACCGGATCGGCACGGATCGCTTTTTCCTCTTCGCCGATGATCGTGTACAGGCCGTCCAGCGCACGCTGCGTCACGTAGCCTTCGACCGTCGAATCCTCTTTCGTCAGGCCCGATGCGCTGGCCTTGCTCATCAGGCCGTTGTATTGCGCGGACAAGCCGTTCTTGTCGGTGATCTTCTTCACGATAGGCAGGAATTTCGTCGTCAGCTGCGACGAGGTCTTCTGACGAAAAAAATCGGTGACCGAGGTATCGCCGCCGGTCAGAATGTTCTTCGCATCGGAGACAGACATGTTCTTTACCGCGTCCAGCAGCAGCGGCTTGGCTTCGGCGACGGCCGATTCGGCGGCGTGGTTCATCGACGTTTCCAGTTCGTCGACCTTCTTGCCCTGGCCGAGCATCTTCAGGATGGGCTTGGCTTTTTCCAGTTGCCCCGGCAGGCTGATGCGTACCTTGTCGTTGTTCAGAAAACCGTTCTGCGTACCCAGCTTGGAGACGGCAACCGAGGCACCCTTTTCCAGCGCGGTCTTGACGCCGCTGGTCGCATCCTTGTTGCTGAGATCGGCCAGCGACACGGCAACAGCCAGCGAACTTGCGCAAACCAGCGCAGCGACGGCCAGGGTTTTCGAGAAGATGGAAATCGACATGCTCTCTCCTTAAACGGGGAAATGAGTGGGAAATCAATGAACGGACGAAAGATGCGTCATCCTAGCGCAACGCAGAATGGATGTCCTCTGCATCGCTATTTGATATGTCGATATCCATCGGATACACATCTTTGCGCACACGCAGGAAAGTCGCAAAACGCGGAATTCCACTGTCGTTGAATCCGCGATAGCGATACGTGACCCAGCTGCCGATTGGCGGAGGCGCTTCACGCTGCGCATCGGTAAAGCCGCTGCCGAGACGAAAACGGATGCCATCCGGCGTTTGCACCAGCAACGCACCCAGCCGCCCTGCATGCTTGCCCTTGCCCGGCAGATGCGCCAGCACTTTGGCTTCCGCATCGTCGTGCAGCTTGAGCTTCAGCAAATCGTCGTTACGCTCGGCACGGTACAGCGAAGCGCCGCGATGCAGCATCAAACCTTCGCCGCCGGCTTGCACAATGACATGCAGGCGCTGCTGCAGTTCCGCATGACTTTTTACTTTCTCCTGCGGCACGGCCTGCACCCACTGCTTGTTCAATGCGGCGATCGTCTGCCGCAACACCGGCAGGCGATCGTCGAAGGTGCCGCCATGCGCCGGCAGATCGAACACCATGAAGCGCATGTTGCTCCAGGCCGCATCGTCCGGCTGCTGCGTACGTGCCGTCGAAACCGCCTCGGCAAAACGTCCGCGCCCTGCCCACAGCTCGCCGTCCAGCGGCACGGCCGGCCAGCCTGCGACGAACCACGCAGGCGCATGAATGCTTTCGCCGCCGCGCGTCCACAACCGTTCGCCATCCCAATAGGCGCGCAAGCCGTCGTATTTTTCGCTGACCCAGTAGGCGGCCAGATCGACGCCAGGATGGTAGCTGTTTGCCAGCATCACCGGCGCGCGTACAGCTTCTGTCTGCCGATTTTGCGTCTGCGCTTGCGCCGCCGTCAGCATGCCGCCGAGCAACAACACTGTGGCGATTCTGCGAAATTCCATCCTGCCTCCCCCTGTTCGTTTTCTAGTTCTGCTCTTTTCTTGTCGTACCCTCATGCAACAAGCGACTTTCGCTAACCGCTACAGGCACCGCAAGGCGTCGACAGTTCCGACAGCGTTTTACGCGCTTTTCCTACAGACACTGTGCCATGCGCGCCGCATCATGAACATCCCGCATTTCATGGACACGATCATGGCGAAATCCATGCCGACAGCCAGCCGACGCGTGCTGTGGAAAGGCGCAATTTCTTTCGGCCTGGTGCATATTCCGATCGCGCTGTACACCGCGACAGCCGAACACGGCCTCGACTTCGACTGGCTCGACAAGCGCACGCTCGATCCGGTCGGCTACAAGCGCATCAATAAAAAAACCGGCAAGGAAATCGCGAAGGAAAACATCGTCAAGGGCATCGAGGTCGAAGACGGCAGCTACGTCGTGCTGACGCCGGAGGAAATCGAGGCCGCCTACCCGAGGACCACACAGACGATCGAGATCGAATCCTTCGTCGCGACAGACAGCATTCCCTTCCTGTATCTGGAACGACCCTACTACATCGCGCCGATCAACAAGGGCGAGAAAGTCTATGCGCTGCTGCGCGAAATCCTCAAGCGCAGCGGCAAGGTCGGCATTGCCAAGGTCGTGATCCAGACGCGTCAACATCTGGCCGTGCTGATCCCGGTCGGCCCGGCGCTGGTGCTGAATCTGCTGCGCTGGGGCGACGAAATCCGAACCTGGGAACAGCTGGATCTGCCGAAGGAAGGTGCCAAGGCGGCCGGTCTGACCGACAGGGAAATCAAGATGGGCGAACAGCTGGTCGACGACATGAGTGGCGAATGGGACCCGGACGCCTTCACCGATTCGTTCAAGGAGCAGATCCTGCAACTGGTCGAGCGCAAGATCGCAGCCGGTGAAACGGAAACGGTCGCGCACATCGAACCGCAGGAAGCCGGCACCGGCGCGACGATCTACGATCTCACCGAGATGCTGCAGCGCAGCCTGAAGAACAAGGGCAAGGCCGCATCGGCGGACGACGAAACTGAAGAAGAAAAACCGGCACGCAAGACGCCGGCCAAGCGTGCCGCTGCACGTAAATCCTCCGGCAAGACGTCTTCACGTGCGGCCGTCAAATCTGCATCCAAATCCAAATCGGCTAACGCAAAACCAAGCGCGCCCCGGCGCAGATCGGCTTGACCATGCCACGCTCCGACACGCTGAAAACCTACAAGACTAAACGCAACTTCCGCATCACCTCCGAACCGTCCGAAGGCGGCGTGCCGAATGCCGAAGCGCTGTCCTTCGTCGTGCAGAAACACTGGGCGTCGCGCCTGCATTACGACTTCCGCCTCGAGCTCGACGGCACGATGAAAAGCTGGGCCGTGCCCAAGGGGCCGAGCTACGACACGCACGACAAGCGCATGGCGGTGCACGTCGAGGACCATCCGATTGCCTATAACAAGTTCGAGGGACAGATTCCGGAGAAACAGTACGGTGCCGGCAAGGTCATCATCTGGGACAAGGGCATCTGGACACCGCTGACCGATCCGCACGATGGCTTTCGCAAAGGCAGCCTGAAATTCGAATTGCACGGCCACAAGCTGCACGGCCGCTGGGCGCTGGTGCGGATGAAAGGCGGCCGCTACGGCAGCGGGAAGCAGGAGCCATGGCTGCTGATCAAGGAAAGAGACGAGTACGCGCGTCCTGCTACCGAATTCAGTGTCATCGACGAACTGCCGGACAGTGTCGCCAGGCTCAGCGATCCGTCCGATGCCAACACAGCAAAGTCAGCGAAGACAGCCAAGGCATCCAGACCCGCGGCAAAGTCCGTCGCACTGGCCAAAACCACTGCACGCAAGACCGCATCGCGCGGCAGCAACAGGAACATCGCCATCGCAGGCGCCATGGCCGCCGACCTGCCGAAGACATTGACGCCGCAACTGGCGACGCTGGTGGACAAGCCACCGCAGGCTGACGACAGCGGCGACTGGCTATACGAAATCAAGTTTGACGGCTATCGCATCGTCGCCCGCATTGACGGCAGCGGCGTGCGCTTGGTGACGCGCAACGGCAACGACTGGACCGACAAGCTGCCGGCACTGGCGGCCGAACTGCGCAAGCTGAAACTGAAACCATGCTGGCTGGACGGCGAGATCGTCGTTGCCGACGAAAACGGTGTGCCGAATTTCCAGATGCTGCAGAACGCCTTCGATACGGCGAAGACGAGGCAGATCGCCTATTACGTCTTCGACCTGCCCTTTCACGACGGCCTCGACCTGCGCAAGGCCGCGCTGCAAGATAGACGTGCGCTGCTGCAGCAGATACTGGCGAAGAAATCGTCGGATTTCGTCCGCTACAGCGACACCTTCGACGTGCCGGCGAACGAGATCGTCGCCTCAGCCTGCCGTCTCGGACTGGAAGGCGTGATCGGCAAGCGCCGCGATTCGCACTACGTTTCGCGCCGCTCGCCGGACTGGATCAAATTGAAATGCGGACGGCGCCAGGAATTCGTCATCGGCGGCTATACCGATCCGCAAGGTACCCGCAAGGGTTTCGGCTCGCTGCTGCTCGGCGTGCACGACGACAAGGGTCATCTGCGCTACGCCGGCAATGTCGGCAGCGGCTTCAACGACAAAACATTGCAGGACCTGAAAGACAAGCTCGACGCGCTCGCCACCGACAAAAGCCCGTTCACCGGCGGTACCGGCCCGCGCACCAAGGCGCACTGGATCAAGCCTAAGCTGGTCGCCGAGATTGCGTTCAGCGAATGGACCGACGGCGGCCATGTGCGGCAAGCCGTTTTCCATGGACTGCGCACCGACAAGAAAGCTAATACCATCGTGCACGAAGAGCCGGTCGCCGTCGGCAGGATCGCCAAGAGCGCTTCGTCCGGAAAAGGCGGAAGCACGAAAGGTAAATCGAAAGATTCGTCGAAAGACATATCGAAAGGCAAACGTGCATCGCAGACCGATGCCGCCATGCATAGCACGCTGCCAACCGGCTTCAAGGTCACGCATCCCGATCGCGTCATCGATCCTTCGACCGGCATCACGAAAATCGACCTGATCCGCTACTACGCGCTGGTCGCGCCGCTGATGATGCCGCACCTGAAAGGCCGCCCTACTTCGCTGGTACGCGCGCCCGACGGCATCAAGAGCCAGCTGTTCTTCCAGAAGCACATGGACGAGCCGATGGACGGCACGCGCCTGCTCGATCCGGCGCTCGACCCCGATCATGCATCGCTGATCGAGATCGCCAGCCCGCTCGGCCTGATGACGGCTGCGCAATGGAACGTCATCGAATTCCATACGTGGAACGGCGTAAAAACCGCAATCGACAAACCGGATCGCATGACCTTCGATCTCGATCCGGGAGAAGGCGTCGCATGGCCGGTCGTGCTGGAAGCGACGCTGCTGATGCGTTCCTTCCTCGAACAGCTGGGCCTCGCCTCCTTCGTCAAGACCAGCGGCGGCAAGGGCATGCACGTCATCGTGCCGCTGAAGAAGCGCTACGACTGGGATACCGTCAAGGATTTCTCTAAGGCCATCGTCGAACACATGGCGCAGACGCTGCCGCAGCGCTTCGTCGCCAAGAGCGGGCCCAAGAACCGGGTCGGCAAGATCTTCATCGACTACCTGCGCAACGGCTTCGGCGCAACCACCGTTGCCGCGTGGTCGGTACGCGCGCGGCCAGGCCTCGGCGTATCGGTGCCGGTCGGCTGGGACGAAGTGGAAAAACTGCACGGCAGCGCGCAGTGGCATGTCGCGAACATTCATACGCGGCTCGACCAGGGCAATACGCCATGGGACGGCTACGACGCCGCCGCACAGAACATCACGGCAGCGATGAAGATGCTTGGTTTTACACGTGGGAAGAAATAGATCTGAACGCAGCCTCGGCTATAATCCGAGACCACTACCGCATCCAACGGTAGATGCATCTGCCGTCATTGCAATCCAAGCCTATCCATTCATCGCCCCATGAAAGTCATCTTCGTCCTGCACAGCCACAAGGCCGGTGGCGCCGAACGTCATTTGCTGCAACTGATGCAGGGATTGGCAGGCAAAGGCGTCGAATGTATCTACGCCGGACCGCTGCAAGGATGGCTGGGCGAACAACTGCAAAAGAACAGTTTCCGCTGCGAGCAGATTTCCTTCACCGGCTTCTACGATCTGGCATCGCTGATCAAGCTGGTGCGCCTGATCCGCCGCGAGAAGGCCGATCTGGTCCACGGTCATCTGACGCGCGGCGCCTACTACGCCGGCTGGGCAGCCAGATTCGCAGGCGTGCCCAATGTCGCCACCGCGCATTCGACCAATGCCGGCAAATGGTTCGGCCGCGCCACGCGCATCATCGCGGTCTCGGATGCGGTCGCGCGCTTCCTAGTTTCCTGCGGCTATCCGCAGCAGAAGATCCGCACCGTCCATCACGGTGTACCCGACTACGCTGCCCTGCCGCGCACGCCGCGCGACGCGATGCGCGCAGAACTCGACCTCGACGATGCACCGGTACTGGCGATGGTCGCCCGCTTCATGCATGCGAAAGGGCAAGACATCGCGCTGCGCGCACTGGCGCAATTGACAGACCGCCGCTGGACGCTGGTACTGGTCGGTTCGCTGGATACGACATTCGCGAAAGAGGTACAGGAACTTGCCGTCGCACTCGGCATCGTCGATCGCATCCGTTTCGTCGGCCATCGCGACGACGTCAATAACATCTACGGCTGCGCCGACATGCTGCTGGCGCCGTCGCGCCGCGAAGCGCTGTCGCTGACACTACTGGAAGCCGCCGCCTTCGGCCTGCCGATCGTCGCTTCCGATGTCGGCGGTATCGGCGAAGCGGTAGCCGACGGCGAAACCGGCCTGCTGGCGCCGCCCGAGAATCCGGCCGCACTGGCACAGGCGATCGCGACTTTGCTGGATAATGCAGACTTGCGTACGCAAATGGGTCAGGCCGGCCGCCGGCGCTATGAAGCGCTATTCGCACTGGACAGCATGACGCGCGGCACGCTGGCGGTCTATGAAGAAGCCGTCGAAGCCGGCAGGAGAGCAAGTTGAACCGTATCCAGATCCTGATGTATCACCAGGTCGGCGACTTCCCCGCGATGGATACGCATCGCGCGACCTATTGCGACCATCGCCGCTTCGCCGTGCAGATGGGCTATCTGAAGACTTTCGGTTACAACGTGCTGAGCATGAACGACGTGCTGCAATGCGTGCGCGGTGACAAGCCGATTCCACCGCGTGCCGTCGCCATCACCTTCGACGACGCCTACGAGAATTTCTACGAATATGCGCTGCCCATCCTGCAGCGCCACGGCTTCCCTGCCACCGTCTATGCGATTGCCGGCATGCTCGGCGGCTCGGCCGACTGGCTGATCGCCGATGGCCACGACGCACCACCGCTGATGACGGCGGCACGCCTGCGTGAATTGTTGTCGTGCGGCATCGAAATCGGTTCGCACTCGTTCAATCACATCCGGTTGGGCGAGCAACCTGCCGAACTCGTCTTCAACGAAGCACTGAAATCCAAATCGACGCTGGAAGATGCACTCGGCCAGCCTGTCGATCACTTCTGCTATCCGTACGGCAGCCACAACATCCAGACGGTCGAAGCCGTCGCCGAAGCCGGCTACAAGACGGCTGTCACCTGCGAGCGCGCGCCTGCCACCATCGGTGACGATCCGCTCACGTTGCCGCGCAAGGCAGTCGCCTGGGGCGATTCGCTGGTCGGCGTCTTGTGGAAGATGCATATGAAGAACACGCCGAAGCGCCCGCTGATCCGGCGTTGATTTGCCTTCCAGCAACCGTTCCCGTTCGACCGTTTCCGTTTAACCGTTTCTTTACGCTCTTTCGTTTGCTTCGTTATACGATTGGCAACGCGTGGCATTCGTGATGTAATGCCTCGCATGTTTCCCAGCGCTGTCCCGTCGCCCAACCATCGATAAGGAGCCTCGCCATGAAGAAACTGTTAGGTGCCGTACTGTTGCTGATGCCAATCGCTTTCCATCCGGCTCTGGCCGAAACGGCACAGCAGAACAAGATGAAGTCCTGCAACGTCAAGGCCGGCAGCAAGAAAGGCGACGAACGCAAGACATTCATGAAGGAATGCCTGAGCAAAGACAGCACCGACCAAGGCAGCGCAGCACAACAAGCTCAGCGCGAGAAGATGAAGACCTGCAATGCGTCGGCCAGCGACAAGAAAGGCGACGAACGCAAGGCGTTCATGAAGGAATGCCTGTCGAAACACTGACAAACACCTGCAAAAAAGCCCGCACGAAGCGGGCTTTTTTATTACGTATGCCAAGAGAGGCATTCAAGGCGAAAATTATTGCTTCGCCATCGGTGGCACATCCCCGCCCTGCTTTTGCGGCGCATCCCAGCCACCGCCCAGTGCACGAATCAAGCCGACCGATGCAACAGCACGCTGTCCCTGACTACGCACCAGAGCGCGCTCCGAAGCAAGCCGTGAACGCTGCGCATCGATGACTTCGAAATAGCTGGCCGAGCCATAGTGATAGCGCGAATCCGCCAGATTGTTCGCAAGCTTCGCCGAATCGATCGCCTGTTCCTGGAACACCATCTGGCGATCCAGCGTGCGTAAGGCACTCAGATTGTCCTCGACGTCGCGGAAACCGACCAGCACCTGCTGGCGATAATTCGCAACCGACGCTTCATAGCCGGCATCGGCACGCGCCAGATTGGAACGATTACGGCCACCGTCGAAGATCGGCAGGTTCAGGATCGTGCCGGTCAACGGTCCAAGTATCCAGCTGCGGCTGGACCACTTGAACAGATCGCGCAATTCGTCCGACGCATAGCCGCCCGCACCAGTCAGCACCAGCGACGGAAAGAACGCAGCCTTCGCTGCACCGATGCGCGAACTGGCGGCCGCCATCCGGCGTTGCGCCTGTGCAATATCAGGACGACGTTCCAGCAGATCGGATGGCAAGCCTGCCGGCACCGTCACCAGCGGTGCTTTCAGCAATGCCACAGGCAACGTGAACTGTGCTGGAGCCTGCCCCAGCAACACGGCCAGCGCATGATCACGCTGCGCACGTTCGCGACGCACACCTTCCAGTTCGGCGCTGGTCGTCGCCCATTCAGTGCGCGCCTGTGCGACATCCAGTTCGCTGGTATCGCCGGCATCAAATCGGTGCTTGGCGAGGTCCAGTGCTTCCTGGCGCAGTTCAACGGTTTTCTGCAGCACATCGGTTTCCGAATCCAGTGCGCGGATCGTGAAGTATTGCTGTGCGACGTCGGCTTGCAATGCCAGCAGCACGGAACGGTACGCCGCTTCCTGTGCCTGCGCATCGAGTGCTGCAGCGCGGCTGGCGTCCGACAGGCGGCCGAACAGATCGACTTCATACGAGAAGCCCAGCTGCGCACGGTATTCGGTCGACGCACTCTGCTCATTACCGATTCGCGTCGGACCGAAGCCGGCACCGAGCTGGAAACCACGATCGGCATCGACGACGCCGGCAATCGCACGCGCTTCCTTCACGTTCGCCAATGCGATTGCCAGATTCGGATTCGATTGCGTGGCTGCGACGACCAGTTTGCTCAGATCGTCGTCGCCGTACACCTTCCACCATTGGCCGCGATCCTGATCGTCGGCCGGCTTCGCGACCTGCCATGCGCCATCCAGCGACTCGGCCTTTTCGCGATAGGCGGCTGGCGTATCGACCTTGACCTGCTCCGGCGGACGCGCCGTCGAGCAGCCGGCGAGCACCATGGCAGCCGTCAACGCGGTGAGGGTCAGTTTGAATGTTTTCATTGTTATACCTCGTAGTTGTGCGGAACGTCGGTCGGAATCGCCGGATGATGCGGATAGGCTTCTTCCTCCGGATCGCGTTTCGGCGTCAGCTTGTTTTCCAGCGTACGCAACAGCACGTAGAAGATCGGCGTCAGGAACAGGCCGAAGGCAGTCACGCCGATCATGCCGGAGAACACCGCCACGCCCATTGCATGACGCATTTCCGCGCCGGCACCGGACGACAGGATCAGCGGCACGACACCGGCGATGAAGGCGATCGACGTCATCAGGATCGGCCGCAGACGCAAGCGTGCTGCCTCGATCGCCGCTTCATAGATGCCGCGGCCATGATCTTCCAGTTCGCGTGCGAACTCAACGATCAGAATCGCGTTCTTGCACGCCAGCCCCACCAGCACGATCAGACTGATCTGCGTGAAGATGTTGTTGTCGCCGCCGGTCAGGAACACACCGAAGATGGCAGACAGCAAGCCCATCGGCACGATCAGCAACACGGCCAGCGGCAAGGTCAGGCTTTCGTACTGCGCAGCCAGCACCAGGAACACCAGCAGCATCGACAGCGGCAGGATGATGAACAGCGTGTCACCGGCGATCTTGTCCTGATAGGTGATCTCGGTCCATTCGAAACCGATACCGCGCGGCAGCGTTTCGGCAGCAATGCGTTCGATCGCATCCTGCGCCTGGCCCGTGCTGTAGCCCGGTGCCGGACCGCCGTTCACGTCAGCCGACGGGAAGGCGTTGTAGCGGATCGCCTGATCGGGGCCATGGCTTTGCGTCAGCTTCAACACGGACGACAACGGCACCATTTCGCCGGCAGCATTGCGCGTCTTCAGCAAGCCGATATCCTCGGCATGCGCACGGAACGGTGCATCGGCCTGCACGCGCACCTGGAAGGTACGGCCGAACTTGGTGAAGTCGTTCACGTACAGCGAACCCAGATAGATCTGCAAGGTATCGAACACCGACGGCACCGACACGCCCAGTTGTTGTGCGCGCGTACGATCCAGATCGGCAAACAATTGCGGCACGTTGATCTGGAAACTTGAGAACATGCCTTGCAGTTCCGGTGCGGCATTCGCCTTTGCCATGAATGCCTTCAACGCATCGTTCAACGCTTCGTTGCCGAGCGCGGCGCGATCCTGGATCTGCAGCTTGAAGCCGCCGATCGTGCCCAGGCCCTGTACCGGCGGCGGCGGAAACATCGCGATGAACGCATCTTTGATGCCGGCGTATTTCTGGTTCAACTGCATCGCGATCGCATTGCCGCTCAATTCCTTGCTCTTGCGTTCGTCGAACGGTTTCAGCGTGACGAACACAATGCCGGAGTTCGGGCTGTTGACGAAGCCATTGATCGACAGGCCAGGGAAAGCCACTGCCGATTCCACGCCCGGCGTCTTCATCGCGATATCGGACATCTGGCGAATCACGTCTTCGGTGCGATCCAGCGACGAGGCGTCAGGCAACTGCGCAAAGCCGACCAGATACTGCTTGTCCTGCCCCGGCACAAAGCCTGCCGGCACGTGGTGGAACAGAAAACCGGTCACACCGATCAGCACTGCATACACGACCAGCGACGCCGACTTGCGCTTCAAAATGCTGGAGACACCACCGCCGTAATTGTCGGAACCGCGGTGGAACACCTTGTTGAAGCGTACGAAGAACCAGCCGAATGCCTTGTCGATCGCGAGCTGGAATTTATCCTTCGGCGCACCGTGGTTTTTCAGCAGCAAGGCAGACAATGCCGGCGACAGCGTCAGCGAGTTGAATGCCGAGATCACCGTCGAAATCGCGATCGTCAATGCGAACTGCTTGAAGAACTGGCCGGTCAGACCGGACACAAATGCCAGCGGCACGAACACCGCGCACAGCGTCAGCGCGATCGCAATGATCGGGCCGGACACTTCGCGCATCGCCTTGTAGGTCGCTTCACGCGCCGTCAGGCCCGCTTCGATATTCCGTTCGACGTTTTCCACCACGACGATCGCATCGTCGACCACGATACCGATCGCCAGCACCAGCCCGAACAGACTCAAGGCATTGATCGAGAAGCCCAGCCCCAGCATCACGGCGAACGTGCCGATCACCGACACCGGCACCGCCAGCAACGGAATGATCGATGCGCGCCACGTTTGCAGGAACACGATCACGACGATGACGACCAGCAGGATGGCTTCCAGCAGCGTATGCACGACCGCTTCGATCGATGCACGCACGAATTGCGTCGGGTCATAGACGATGCTGTAGTCCACGCCTTCCGGCATGTCTTTTTTCAACTCTTCCATCGTCTTGCGGACGTTGTTCGAGATTTCCAGCGCGTTGGAACCCGGCGACTGGAAAATCGGAATCGCCACCGCCTGCTTGTTGTTCAGCAGCGAACGCAATGCATATTCGCTGGCGCCCAGCTCGATACGCGCGACATCCTTCAGCTTGGTGACGACGCCGTCCGGCGATGCCTTGATGACGATGTCGCCGAACTCTTCCTCGGTCTGCAGACGGCCGCGCGCATTGACGGAAATCTGGTAATCGACGCCCGGCACCGTCGGCGACGCGCCGATCACACCGGCTGCGACGTTGACGTTCTGCTCGCGAATCGCCTGCACGACGTCGTCCGCCGACAGGCCGCGCTCCGCTACCTTGCGCGGATCGAGCCAGATGCGCATCGAATAGTCGCCGGAACCGAACAGTTGCACGGCGCCGATGCCCGGCAGACGTGCCAGCCTGTCCTTGACGTTCAGCACTGCGTAGTTACGCAGGTAGGCCATGTCGTAGCGGTCGTTCGGCGACAGCAAGTGCACCACCATCGTCAGGTCAGGCGAGCTCTTGGTCGTCGTCACGCCGAGGCGTTGCACGACATCCGGCAAGCGAGGCAGTGCCTGATTGACGCGGTTCTGCACCAGTTGCTGCGCCAGATCCGGCGGCGTACCGAGCTGGAAAGTGACGGTCAGCGTCATCAGGCCGTCGGACGTGGCCTGCGATTGCATGTACAGCATGCCTTCGACGCCGTTGATCTGTTCCTCGATCGGCGTTGCGACCGTTTCCGCGATCGTCTGCGGATTAGCGCCGGGGAAATTGGCCTTGACCACGACCGACGGCGGCACGACTTCCGGATATTCGGAAATCGGCAGGTTGAACATGGCGATCAACCCTCCCAGCAGAACGATCGTCGACAACACGCCCGCAAAGATCGGGCGGTCGATAAAGAATCTGGATATGTTCATGTGATTTTCTTTTTCTTCAGTATGGAGAGCGCAGCGCTATCGGGATCAGTTGGCCGCGATGACGTCGGCGCCCTTGCCTTCCGTCTTGAACAGCTGTGCCACGCGGGCGTCCATCGCCACCGTTTCCGGCGTCACCGTTTCGTTCGGACGAATGCGCTGCAGGCCGTTGACGACGATGCGCTCATCCTTCTTCAGGCCGGTACGCACGACACGCAGGCCTTCGACGATCGGTCCCAGCGTGACCGGACGATAGGTCGCCTTGTTGTCGGCGCCGACCACCATCACGTATTTCTTGTCCTGATCGGTGCCGACCGCACGGTCGTCGATCAACAGCGCATTCTTGGCATTCGCGTCGCCGGTACGCACGCGAGCGAACATGCCCGGCGTCAGCGCGCCGTTGGCGTTATCGAACACGGCGCGCACGCGGATCGTGCCGGAACCGTTGTCGATGCGGTTGTCGAATGCCTGCACATGTCCCTGGCGCGGATAGCCTTCCTCGCTGGTCAGGCCCATCGCCACCGGAATACGGTTGACGCCGCTGTTGCCGACCGCACCGGTTGATGCATAACGGATGTAAGTCGGCTCATCGACTTCAAAGCTGACGTACATCGGCGATACGGAAACAACCGTCGTCAATACCGGTGCGGTCGGGCCGGTCGTCACGAGATTGCCGACCGTGATTTCGGCGCGCGATACGCGGCCGGCTACCGGTGCGGTGATTTCGGTGTATTGCAAGTTCAGGCGTGCGGTCTGTACAGCAGCATCGGTCGCTTTCAGGTCGGCTTCGGCTTCGCGATAGGCGTTGTTGCGCGTATCCAGTTCACGTTGTGCGACGGCACGCTCTTCCAGCAGCTTGCGCGTACGCTCCAGCTCGGTCTTCGCCAGCGTCAGGCGCGCCTGTGCGCCGGCACGCGCGGCGTCGGCGCGTGCCAGTTCGGCCCTATACGGACGCGGATCGATGGTGAACAAACGATCTCCTTTTTTCACCAGCTGGCCATCCTGAAAATGCACGGCGTCGATGGTGCCGGAGATGCGCGGACGGATTTCAACGCGCTCGATCGCTTCGACGCGCCCGGAGAAATCGTCCCATTCGGTGACCGAACGTTCGAGTACGGCTGCCACCGTGACCGGCGTGGCAGCCGGCGCTGCCTGCTGCGATTTTTCCGCGTGGCCGGAAAGCGAGACGGTCGCGGCGCCCGCGATGACCAGCACGCCGATGGCAATGGCGATGGCACTGCGAGAAAAACGCGATTTGTTTGTAGTGATCTTCATGTTCTTTCCCTGTCGATTGGATATGGATGAAATTGATGTGTGAGTAATCGGTAAAAAATGCGTAAAGGTTGCGTGGTTATATCTGCCGTTACCGGAGGCGTCTGGCCGTTTTCGGCCGGCAGTCGCTCATCCAGGGTCGTTGATGAATTGCGAAACCGTCGCAACGATGATTGGAAAATCCGGGTGATCCGGCTGCAGCAGCCGGCGCGACGATCCTTCCAGCCTGCGCATGTGTACCGGCACGCCGGCGACGATCAGCCGTGTCGCATACTGTTCGGCTTCGTCGCGCATGGCATCGCTTTCGGTGCTGACGATCAGCGCCGGTGCCAGATCCGCAAGGCGGCGCGATTGCGAAGGAGCGGCATACGGATGCAGTGCATCGCCGACGGCGGGCAAGTAGGCGGCCCAGCCTTCGCGGCAGATGCATTCGCCGGATGCATGCATCGACGACGAGGTCTGGTGCGGATCCAGCATCGGCGTGATCAAGACCTGCCCTTTCAACCGAATGCTGCGACCGTTCGGCATGACGCGGTCACGCGCCATCATTGCCGCGGCCGCTGCCAGATTGCCGCCAGCCTGATCGCCGGCGACGAACATGCGCTTGCCATCGGCACCGTACGCATCTGCATGCTCACGTGCCCACAGCAGCGCCGCGAACGCCAGCTCGGCGGTATCGGGAAATTGCATGGTCGGTGCCAGCGGATAATCGACGGTGACGACGATCGCGCTATCGGCCAGGGCCGCGGCGATACCGTCCGCATCGTCGGCACGGCCGCAATCGAAATAACCGCCATGGAAATAGACGATCAGCGGCAGGCCGGTCTTCTCGGCATGGCGGCCAGAACGATGGCCAAACACGCGCAGCGAAATTTCCCGTCCCGCATGGCGGAACGATGCCAACGCCGAAGCCTGTCGCACTGCCAGTTCCATGATTACTGACGCTCCGCCGCGGTCTGAGCAAGGTTGCCGACAGCCATCGTGGCATTGGCCCAGACGGCGCCGCCCGTCAATGCGCTGTCATAGACAAGATCCGACACCGCCGGATTGTGCAACGCGGCAGAGATTGCCAATGTGCCAGCGGCGACGGCCGTAAATTGATAGAGACGTGTTTTCATGATGATGCTCTCTTGCAAATGTTTCGATGAATGGAAGTATAGAAATCCAACGTTCGAAGATAAATATCGGCTTTTATGAAGAACTGTCTTTTTTAATTGGACAGTTCACCTCTTCCAACCTTGACAAAGACAGTGACTCGCCTTTTAATACAGACATCCGTGAGCGAAACGGATATCAAGTTCATAATTACTAGTGATCGCTACAGAATACAGTTGCTACTGTAGCCAGCGCCGTTTGCGCTGTCAAGAGATTTAATATCGATCGCTATGGAAATAGAGACAAAAACCGAAGACAAGCCGCGCAAAAAGGCCGGACGCCCTCTTTCCTTCGACCGCGATGCGGCGCTGGAACGGGCGATGCTTGTCTTCTGGCGTTACGGTTACGAGGCAGCCTCGCTGCAGGAATTGACGTCGGCAATGGGTATTACACCTCCCAGCCTGTATGCGGCATTTGGTGATAAGGAAAAGCTGTTCCTCGAAGCCGTCGAACGTTATTCATCCAAGAATTGCGATGCATTGCAGTGCCTGTTTGCGGCAGCGCCCACGGCGCGCGATGCGATCGAACGCCTGCTGCAAAGCAATGCGATCGAACTCACCTGCCCCAGCCATCCGCCCGGTTGCCTGGTTGTCACTGCTGCCACCAATTGTTCCGCGTCTTCCGCGCACGTGCAGAGCGCGATGGTCGAGCGGCGCGACAATGTGGAAAGCATGATTCGCACACGCATCGAAGAAGGCATACGCGACGGCGAACTGGCGCGGGATACCGATGCCGGCGCTCTCGCCAATTTTTACAATACGGTGATTCAGGGCATGTCCACGCAAGCCCGCGACACAGGTGGTAATCGCGACAAGCTGCTCGCCATTGCATACACTGCGATGCGCGCCTGGCCTGCAAGATAGGCAGCTTTCAACCCAGTTTCCGTCAATGAAAAAGCGCCCGATGGGCGCTTTTGTTTTTTTGCCGACGACAATGTCCGTTAGTTATCCGTTTTCGACTGCCTTCATGTCTGCAAAGTCCGCATTCCACGTTGCACAGCCGGCCGCTCGCTTATCGTATCCAGCCAGCGCTGCACCGACGGTTTGTCCCGCATGCTGTCTGTCAGCACCTCCTTCAGATAGGTTGTTGCACTCAGCGTCCACGCATAACAGGCAATGTCGGCGATGGTGTAGTGTTCGCCGGCGAGATAGGTATTGCCTGCAAGATGACGATCCATCACACCGAGCAGGCGATCCGCTTCGTCGGTGAAATGCTTGATCGCCATCGGCAGTTTTTCTTCGGCGCGCAAGGCGAAGAAACCCAGTTGTCCGAACATCGGTCCCGTGCCGCCGATCTGCCAGTGCAGCCACGCCAGCGCACGATAGCGCTCCGGCCCTGCGGCATCGAGGAAGCGACCGTGTTTCTCCGCCAGATAGGTCAGAACGGCACCACTTTCGAACAGCGTCAACGGCCCGCCTTCCGCTTCGTCGTCGACCAGCGCCGGAATCTTGTTGTTTGGCGAGATCGCCAGAAAGTCCGCTGCGAACTGCTCGCCCTTGCCGATATCGACCGGCTGCACGTTGTACGCCACTTCCAGTTCTTCCAGCAGGATCAGCGGTTTGCGGCCATTCGGCGTACTCCATGTGTACAGGGTCAACATGCATCCTCCATCGAAAATTGCCGCCGGACATCGCACACACATCCGGCCTGAATTCCAGACGGAGTCGGCGAATCGGCCAAGGTTCCTCGTCCGGTTTCAGGAATGTTCTAGAATCGTGCGCAGTGTCTTTCACCACTGGACAATTTTGCATGGACCGTTTCGATACAATGTTGGCCTTCACCCGCGTGGTGGAATTGAAAAGCTTCACCAAGGCGGCGATGTCGCTGAACCTGCCGAAGGCGACGGTCTCCGCGCAGGTGATCGCGCTGGAAAAACGTTTGCGCGTCAAGTTGCTCAACCGCACGACGCGCCACGTCAGCGTGACGCCGGATGGCGCCGGCTATTACGAACGCGCAGTGCGCCTGCTGGCAGAACTGGATGAAACCGAAGCAGCCGTCAGCCACGCAGCGACGTCGCCGAAAGGCCGTTTGCGCGTGGATGTTCCCGGTTCGGTCGGACGCTGCATCATTGCACCGGCACTGGCGGACTTTTTCGAACGCTATCCGGAGATCGATCTGGAACTGGGTTGCACCGACCGCCCCGTCGATCTGGTACACGAAGGCATCGACTGCGTGATCCGCGGCGGTGAAATCAACGACGAATCGCTGGTTGCGCGCCGGCTCGGCGATTTCCGCATGCGCACTTTCGCGGCGCCTGCGTATCTGAAAAAGCATGGCGAGCCGCGCAATCTGGAAGAGCTTGAACGCCACCAGTTGATCCTGTTCGCCTCGTCAAAAACCGGCAAGATATTTCCGATGATCTACGAACAGGATGCAGTGCAAACTGCCGCCCAGGGAATACGCCGCGTCTCGGTCAACGATGCCGATGCATTGGCCGCCGCCGCTTGCTCCGGTATCGGCCTCGCACAGCTGCCAGATTACATCGCGTGTGAATATGTGGCGTCAGGCCAGCTGGTGCCGGTGCTGGACGGTCTTCTGTCGGAGCATGTGCCGTTCTGGATTCTCTATCCACCCAATCGCCACCTGTCGACCAAGGTGCGCGCGTTCGCCGAATGGGCGGCAGAATTGTTTGCAAAGACGGAAATGGGCGCGCGACCGCTCTGACCGGCGGAGAACCCGAACGGTATCTCCGCCCTTTCGTTCAGAATCCCGAACCCGGCGTCTTCAAAAATGCGCTCTCCTCGTCGGTCGATGCCCGGCCGAGGATGGCATTGCGATGCGGGAAGCGCCCGAAACGGGCGATGATGTCGCGATGACGAATCGCGAAATTGGTATAACCGGCGAAGGCCTCGCGCTGCTCTGCCGGCACGTCATCCTGCAGTCCTTTGAACAGATCGACCACACGCTCCTGCAGCGGCAGTGATTCTGCATGTTCGAGCGGCAGATAGAAGAACACGCGTTCGATGGGACGCAGCAAGGTGTCGGCACCGCGTGCCAATCCGTCCAACGCCCAGTGCAAGGCAATCGGATCGAAGGAAAACGATTCCGGCCGATTGCGATACATATTGCGCGGAAATTGGTCGGTCAGCAGGATCAATGCAAGCAGACCGTGCGGTGTCCGGGACCATTGATCGAAACGACCGCCGCTGGCAGCAATCGTGCAAGCTTCGAAACGCGTACGAATTTCACGGTCGGTATCATCGTCTTTCGACCACCAGAGTTTTCCCTGGCGACTGCCAATGGCGGCATCGTCGCCCTCATCGCTGCCGAACCAGAACGTCCGTACCGTGTCTGCTGTTTCGATCAATGTCTCTCCTTGCCAAACTACCTGAATGGCCTGAACGGTCTTGTTCAGGCCTTGGTATTGATGCTGTTGCCCAGATGCGGCGGCAGGCTCTGTACCTGAGGAATCGCTTCCAGCAATGCCAGCGCCGCGGAGCTTTGCGCATCCAGTGCCTTCTTGAAAACCGCAATCGATACCGCACTGGTAGTGCGTTCCTGCGCCATGCTCGTTGCCAGAGCCGGAATATTGCCTACATCCATACTACCTCCATTCAGTCGGAATGACTGTCTTCATCTTTTCTTAACGACGAAGATCAAGATTTCTTTAATCTGCCACATCCGATCATGAAAAATATGTGCGGCATCGCGCTTATCCATGCGCCAACTTTTTTATTGTCGTGTTGTCTGATTGCATAGCAGCCGGCATCGGCGCTTCATCAATTCCTACAAAAACGCTTCAGGGGACCAGGATGACCGGCTTTTTACATCATCTCAATTGCCGCCTCACCGTACATCGCGCGGCCTTGCTGCCGCTCGTTGCGCTATGCCTGACCCTGACAGCCTGCGCTTCCCTGCCCGATGTGCGTTACCTGAAAACCTCGCTGACGCCGCAGGATACGCCCACCGTACGTACCGCACAGGGCGAACTGTCGCCACAACGTTCCGAATCGCTGCTGGCACAGCGGCTGCGCAATGCGAAAGTGGATCTGCCGGAAATGGCCGCGCTGGAAGAAGCCGCGACCAACAGCCCGCTCATCGCCGGCAACAAGCTGACGCTGCTCAACGATGGACCGCAGACGATGAAGGCGATGATCGAGGCCATCAAGGGTGCACGCGATCACATCAATCTGGAAACCTATATCTTCGGCCAGGACACGATGGGCGATGAATTTGCAGACCTGCTGATCGAGAAACAGCAGGCCGGCGTACAGGTGAACATCATCTACGACAGCGTCGGCTCGCTCGGCACGCGGCCCGAATTCTTCCAGCGCCTGCGCGACGCCGGCATCGCCGTGCTCGAATTCCATCCGGTCAACCCGCTCAAGCGTTTCGGCTCCGGCTGGCGGCTGAACAATCGCGATCATCGCAAAATCCTCGTCGTCGATGGCAAGATCGCATTTACCGGCGGCATCAACATCACCGACGACTATTCTTCCGGTTCGCTGTTCCGTTCGAAATCGAAGAGCCAGAAGCATCTCGGCTGGCGCGATACGCATATCCGCGTGGAAGGCCCCGCAGTTGCATCCTTCCAGTGGCTGTTTCTGCAAACCTGGGTTAGCCAGCACAAGGAAAGCGATGTCGACCTGGCCGCGCGCAAATACTTCCCGCCGCTCAAACCGGCCGGCAACAAGATCGTCCGCGTCATTGCCAGCGAACCCAACGGCGACTATGAAACGTACAAGGCTTACGTACTGGCGATGCAGCAAGCCAAGACATCGATCCACATTACCAATTCCTACTTCGTGCCGGACCAGCAACTGATCGAAGCGCTGACCGATGCCGCCAGGCGCGGCGTGGAAGTCAAAGTCATCTTCCCTGCCGTATCCGACGCCAGCCTCGTCATGCATGCGGGACGTTCCTACTATACGGAATTGCTGTCGTCCGGCGTACGCATTTTCGAACTGCAGGCATCGGTACTGCACGCCAAGACCGCCGTTATCGACGGCTACTGGTCTACGGTCGGCTCCACCAATCTCGATATGCGCAGCTTTCTGCACAACAGCGAAGTCAACCTGATCGCGATCGACCAGGAATTCGGTTCGATAATGGAAAGCGCCTTCAACGAAGACCTGAAAAACTCAATCGAAGTCACGCCGGAGAAATGGGCAGAACGTCCGTTGTCCGACCGGTTACAGGAATGGTTTGCGCGGCAATTCGAATACTGGCTGTGACGACATTTCCGCCGGCACATGCTGCACACCATTGTCCACGCCGGATTGCGCGCTCACGTGCGCAGCGCTTTTCCTTCTCTGTCAAAATAGCAGCTTTCATGGCGACAAAAATCGCCACGCTCCTGAAAGATTCTGCATGAATGCACCCGCACCGCGCCCGAGCCAACATCTCGGCGATCTGCAGCTTGCCAATTCGTTCGCCTCGCTGCCGCCTGCGCATTACACGGCATTGATGCCGACGCCGCTGCCCGATCCCTATCTAGTCGCGGCAAGCGTCTCGTCCGCCGCATTGATCGGCCTGGATTTTTCCGAGACACGCACGCAAGCCTTCGCCGATGTCTTTACCGGCAATCGCCTTCTCGAAGGATCGAAGCCACTGTCGGCCGTCTATTCCGGCCATCAGTTCGGCGTCTGGGCCGGCCAGCTCGGCGATGGTCGCGCGATCCTGCTCGGCGATGTGCCGGCTTTCGACACGGCACCGACAAACCGCCTCGAATTGCAGCTCAAGGGCTCCGGCCTGACGCCGTATTCACGCATGGGCGATGGTCGGGCCGTCTTGCGTTCGTCGATTCGCGAATTCCTTTGTTCGGAAGCCATGGCAGCGCTCGGCATCCCGACCACGCGCTCGCTATGCGTGACCGGCTCCGATCAGCCTGTCATGCGCGAACAAATGGAAACCGCCGCGGTAGCGACGCGCATGGCACCAAGCTTCGTGCGTTTCGGTTCCTTCGAACACTGGTTCTACAACGAGAAGCACGATGAACTGCGCACGCTGGCCGACTACGTCATCGACAACTTCTATCCGCAATTGCGTGCCGCCGAAAATCCCTACAAAGCGTTGCTGACGGAAGTGACGCTGCGCACGGCGCAACTGATGGCGCAATGGCAGTCGGTCGGCTTCATGCACGGCGTGATGAATACCGACAATATGTCCATCCTCGGCCTGACGCTGGATTACGGCCCGTTCGGTTTCATGGAAGCCTTCAACGCACATCACATCTGCAACCATACCGACCAGCAGGGACGCTATTCTTACGCGCGCCAGCCACAGATCGGCGAATGGAACTGCTTTGCGCTCGGCCAGGCGTTGCTGCCGCTGATCGGCAGCGTCGAGGAAACGCAGGCTGCATTGCGCATCTACAAGCCGGCTTTTTCGGAAAAATTCCTGGCGCTGATGCATGCCAAGCTCGGCCTGCAGACATCGCAACCGGAAGATGCTGTGCTGTTCGACGACATGTTCGGTATCCTGCATGCGAGCCATGCCGATTTCACGTCCTTCTTCCGCCGGCTCGGCAATTTCCGGCCAGGGAATGCCGGCAGCGCCGAACCGCTACGCGACCTCTTCATCGACCGTGCCGCCTTCGACGCGTGGGCGCTACAATACGCGACACGCCTGCAGCAGGAAAACAGTGATGACGGCGCGCGCAAACTTGCAATGGACGCCGTCAACCCCAAGTACGTGCTGCGCAACTATCTGGCGCAGGTTGCCATCGAGAAGGCGCAGAAAAAGGATTTTTCCGAAGTTGCACGGTTGTTGCAAGTGCTGGAGCGTCCGTACGACGAACAGCCCGAAAACGAACAGTATGCCGCCCTGCCGCCCGACTGGGCCAACGATTTGGAAGTGAGTTGCTCATCATGATCGACAAAGTCATCAAGACCGACGCCGAATGGCGCGAACAGCTGGACGACGAGCAATATGCCGTCACGCGCCATGCCGCCACCGAAGCACCATTCACCGGCTGCTACTGGGATCATCACGAACCCGGCATCTACACCTGCGTCTGCTGCGGCACGCCGCTGTTCGCCTCGGATGCCAAGTTCGAATCCGGCTGCGGCTGGCCCAGCTACTTCAAGGCACTGAATCCGGCGATGGTGAAGGAAAAGGTCGACCGCAGCTACGGCATGGTGCGTACCGAAATCATCTGCAACGTCTGCGATGCCCATCTCGGCCACGTCTTCAACGACGGCCCGCCGCCGACCGGCCTGCGCTACTGCATCAATTCCGCATCGCTGAGCTTTTCGCCGATGCCCGAACTGAAATAACCGCACAATTGCCATGAAATTCCTGTTCGACCTGTTCCCCGTCATCCTTTTCTTCGGCGTCTTCAAGTGGGGCGAAGGCAATGCGCAAGCCGCGCAGGCCGTCGGCCAGCAATATCTGAGCGGCCTGGTTTCCGGCGGCGAAGTCACGCTGGCGCAAGCGCCCATCCTGCTCGCCACCGCAATCGCCATCGTTGCCACCGTCGTGCAGATCGGCTGGCTGCTGCTGCGCGGGAAGAAAGTCGATACGACGCTGTGGCTGTCGCTTGCCATCATCGTCGTCTTCGGCGGTGCGACGATCTATTTCCACAACGAGACCTTCATCAAGTGGAAGCCGACCGTGCTCTACTGGTGTTTCGCCGCTGCGCTGCTGTTCAGCCAGATTGTTCTGAAGAAAAACCTGATCCGCACCATGATGGAAAAACAGATGTCGCTGCCGGATGGCATCTGGCGCCGCGTCAACCTGTCGTGGGTCGCCTTCTTCCTGACGATGGGCCTGCTGAACCTGTACGTCGCCTTCAATTTCTCCACGGACAGCTGGGTCAACTTCAAGCTGTTCGGCAGCATGGGACTGATGCTGGTTTTCATCGTCGTGCAAAGCCTGATGCTGTCCAAGTACATCAAGGAACCGCAATAACATGAGCGATCGCATCGACCGCATCCGTGCCCGCCTTGAGGAAACTTTCATTCCCGAGTCCTGTCAACTTGAGGACGAATCCGCGTTGCATGCCGGCCATGCGGGCGCGGCGTCCGGCGGCGGACACTATCGCCTGTTCATCGTCTCCGACAAATTCGAAAAGCAGAGCCGTATCCAACGTCATCGGCTGGTGTATGATTGTTTGAGTGACATGATGCACAAGGATATTCACGCATTGGCCATTACCGCCCTCGCACCGTCCGAAATCTGACAAAAATTTAAACAAAGCAAGCCGGCACGTTTTCTTTCCAACAACAAACTTCCACTCAGGAATTGAATATGACCTTTAAACCCGCTCATTTGGTGGTCGCATTACTTGTGTCTTCCGCGTTGCCTGCGATGGCACAAAACCTTGCCGTCGTGAACGGCAAACCCGTCCCCTCTTCCCGTGCGGACATGATGGTCAAGCAGATGGCGGCACAAGGCCAGAAGGACACGCCTGAACTGCGCGCCATGATCAAGGAAGAATTGATCAACCGCGAAATCCTGGTGCAGGAAGCCGACAAACTCGGCCTCGGCACCACGCCCGACGTCAAGGCGCAACTGGAAATTGCACGCCAATCCATCCTGATCCGCGCGCTGGTCGGCGATTACCTGAAAAAGAATCCAGTCAAGGATGCTGACGTCCAGGCCGAGTACGACAAGTTCCGTGCACAAGCCAGCGACAAGGAATACCACGCACGCCACATCCTGGTCGAAACCGAGGATGAAGCCAAAGCCATCATTGCCAAGCTGAAAGGCGGTGCCAAGTTCGAAGACCTGGCCAAGCAATCGAAGGATCCGGGCTCGGCTGCCAACGGCGGTGATCTGGACTGGGCTGCACCGCAGGCTTTCGTGAAGCCGTTCTCCGATGCGATGGTTTCGCTGAAAAAAGGCCAGTTGCTGGAAACGCCGGTGCACACGCAGTTCGGCTGGCACGTAATCCGCCTGGACGACGTGCGTGCGGCGAAGATTCCGACGCTGGAAGAAGTGAAACCGCAAATCACCGAATCGCTGCAACAACGCAAACTGCAGGCTTACCAGCAGCAGTTGCGCACAAAAGCGAAGATCAAGTAATCCACGCTTCATCCATGAAAAAGGCGCTCGATCGAGCGCCTTTTTTATTCTCCCGGTTCCTGATCCTGCCGGCAACCACTCCCCATCACTACGCCCTTTTTGCCATATCGCGTCGCGTGAAACCGGGAAACGGCATGCACAAACATGTCATGCAAAAAAACGGCCGGATATTTTCCGGCCGTTTTTCAGATGGAAGGGATAATCACCCGACCCACTTGCGTGCATTGCGGAACATGCGCATCCACGGCGAATCCTCGCCCCATGCATCCGGATGCCACGATTGCTGGACCGTACGAGACACACGTTCCGCATGCGGCATCAGCACGGTGAAGCGGCCATCCGGTGTCGTCACCGACGTGATGCCCTGCGGCGAACCGTTCGGGTTGTACGGATAGGTTTCGGTTGCATGGCCCTTGTTGTCGATGTAGCGCATCGCGACGATGGCCTTGTCGATATCGCCGGTCTGCGAGAAGTCCGCATAGCCTTCGCCGTGCGCGATCGCAATCGCGGTCTGGGTGCCGGCCATGCCGCTGAAGAAGATCGACGGTGACGACGCCACCTCGACCATCGAGAAGCGCGCCTGGAACTGTTCGGCCTTGTTGCGTGTGAATTTCGGCCAGGCTTCCGCACCCGGGATGATGGACTTCAGGTTGCTCATCATCTGGCAGCCGTTGCAGATGCCCAGCGCGAAGGTATCCGCACGGAAGAAGAAGTCGGCGAACTGTTCGGCCAGCTGTGCGTTGAACAGGATGGTCTTGGCCCAGCCTTCGCCGGCACCCAGCACGTCGCCGTAAGAGAAACCACCGACGGCAATCGCGCCCTTGTAGTCGGCCAGATGTGCACGGCCGGCGATCAGGTCGCTCATGTGCACATCCACCGCTTCGAAGCCGGACTTGTGCATCACGTAGGCCGTCTCGACCTGCGAGTTCACGCCCTGCTCGCGCAGGATCGCCACCTTTGGTCGTGCGCCGCTCGCGATGAACGGTGCGGCGATATCTTCCTGCGGATCGAAGGTCAGTAGCGGCGTGATGCCCGGATCGAGCTTGTCGAGGATGCGGTCGTATTCAGCATCGGCGCAGTCCGGATTGTCGCGCAGGCGTACGATGCGCCAGCTGGTTTCGCTCCAGAAGCGTTGCAGGTCGATGCGCGACTGGCTGTAGATCGTCTTGGCGTCGCGCGTGAATTCGATCATGTCGTGATCGTTCAGCGTGCCGACGATGTGGCTGCAGCCGCCAAGATTGTATTCGCGCAGCACGTTCATCACCTCGGACTTCTGTTCCGCGCGCACCTGGATGACTGCTCCCAGTTCTTCATTGAACAACGCCCGCAACGTCATATCGTTACGGCGCTCGCCGACTTGCTGCGCCCAGTTCTTCGCATCGCCGGCGTCGCTGGCGTGTTCGCCTTCCAGCGTCAGGATATCGAGATTGACGGACAGACCGGTGTGACCGGCAAACGCCATCTCGCACAGCGTGGCGAACAGGCCGCCGTCGGAACGATCGTGATAGGCCAGCAATTTGCCTTCGTTGTTCAGGCGCTGAATCGCGTTGAAGAAACCCTTCAGATCTTCCGCACTGTCCACGTCCGGCGCATCGTTGCCGATCTGCTGCATGACTTGCGCAAAGGCGGATGCGCCCATGCGGTTCTTGCCGCGGCCCAGATCGATGACGATCAGCGAGGTGTCGCCCAGATCGGTACGCAACTGCGGCGTCAGCGATTTGCGTACATCATGCACCGGCGCAAACGCCGAGACGATCAGAGAAACCGGCGCGACGACGGCCTTGTCCACGCCTTCATCCTGCCACGTCGTGCGCATCGACAGCGAATCCTTGCCGACCGGGATGCTGATGCCGAGCGCCGGGCACAATTCCATGCCGACTGCCTTGACGGTGTCGAACAATGCCGCATCCTGTCCCGGCTGGCCGCAGGCCGCCATCCAGTTGGCGGACAGCTTGATGTCGGAAATGTCTGCGATCGGTGCAGCCGCGATATTCGTGATCGCTTCGCCGACTGCCATGCGGCCGGAAGCGGCAGCATCGATGACAGCAAGCGGCGTGCGCTCGCCCATTGCCATCGCCTCGCCCAGATAGCCTTCGAAGCTCATCGCCGTAACGGCGCAATCGGCAACCGGAACCTGCCACGGACCCACCATCTGGTCGCGCACCGACATTCCGCCGACGGTGCGATCGCCGATCGTGATCAGGAAGGATTTATCCGCCACCGTCGGCAGACGCAACACGCGCACCGATGCTTCCAGCAGATCGATGCCGGTCAGGTCGATTGCCGGCAGGCTTTTCTCGACGTGCGTAACGTCGCGATGCATCTTCGGCGGTTTGCCGAGCAGTACATCCATCGGCATATCGACCGGCTCGTTGTCGTGCAGCGGATCGACCAGCTTCAGCTGACGCTCTTCGGTCGCAGTGCCGACCACGGCGAACGGGCTGCGTTCGCGTTCGCACAATGCCTGGAATTTCGGCAGGTTTTCCGGATCGATCGCCAGCACGTAACGCTCCTGCGATTCGTTGCTCCAGATTTCCTTCGGCGACAGGCCGCTTTCCTCCAGTTGAATTTCGCGCAGATCGAAAATCGCGCCACGCTTGGCGTCGTTGGTGATTTCCGGGAAGGCATTCGACAGACCGCCGGCGCCGACGTCGTGGATCGAAAGGATGGGATTGTTTTCGCCCATCGCCCAGCAGGCATTGATGACTTCCTGCGCACGACGCTCCATTTCCGGATTGCCACGTTGTACGGAATCGAAATCGAGATCGGCCGTATTGGTACCGGTCGCCATCGACGATGCCGCACCACCGCCCATGCCGATGCGCATGCCGGGTCCGCCAAGCTGGATCAGCAGGCTGCCGACCGGCAAGGCGTTCTTCTTCGTATGCTGTGCGGCGATGCTGCCGATGCCGCCGGCGATCATGATCGGCTTGTGATAGCCCTGCACGACGCCGCCGACGTTCTGCTCATAGGTCCGGAAATAGCCGCCGAGATTCGGCCGGCCGAATTCGTTGTTGAAAGCCGCCGCGCCGATCGGGCCGTCGATCATGATCTGCAGCGCCGAGGCGATGCGGTCAGGCTTGCCGTACACATCGGCATCGACCTTCTGGTCAGACGGCAGCGTGACATCGCGCGCGTTTTCCCATTGCTGCTCGCCATCCGGCAGCATCAGGTTGGAAACGGTGAAGCCGCACAGGCCGGCTTTCGGCTTGGCGCCGCGGCCGGTCGAACCTTCGTCGCGGATTTCGCCGCCGGCACCGGTCGAGGCGCCGGGGAACGGCGAGATCGCGGTCGGATGGTTGTGCGTCTCGACCTTCATCAGAATGTGCGTCAGTTCATCCGAGGGCGCATATGTATTGTCGCCACGCGGATAGAAACGCATCACATTGCCGCCTTCGATCACCGACGAGTTATCGCTGTAGGCGACGACGGTGCCGCGCGGCGACAGCTGGTGCGTGTTCTTGATCATCGCAAACAGCGATTTGTCCTGCTGCTGGCCGTCGATGGTCCAGTCGGCATTGAATATCTTGTGGCGGCAGTGTTCGCTGTTGGCCTGCGCGAACATCATCAGTTCGACGTCGGTCGGATTGCGCTTGGCTGCGGTGAAGGCGTCCAGCAGGTAATCGATCTCGTCGTCCGACAGCGCCAAGCCCAGTTCGGCGTTGGCGTCGAGCAGCGCGGCACGACCGCCCTGCAGCAGATCGATATGCGCCAGCGGCTTGGCTTCCAGCTCCTCGAACAAGCCGACGGCCTGCTGTGCATCGCGCAGCACGGTTTCCGTCATGCGGTCGTGCAGTAGGGCTTGCACCGCAACGGCATCCTCTTCGGACAAGGTTTTCACGCCGCCCAGCAGGCCGCTCTTCAGATGGACGACATAGCTGATGCCGCGCTCGATGCGGTGAATGCCGGTCATGCCGCAATTGTGTGCAATGTCGGTCGCCTTGCTGGCCCATGGCGAAATGGTGCCGAAACGCGGAATCACGACGAATTCCTCACCTTCCAGTTTCGATGCGAAAGGCTCGCCATAGGTCAGCATGGCTTCCAGGCGCTGGACGTCTTCAGGCGCCAGCGGCGCGGAAGAATCGATGAAGTGCAGATAACGCCCGGAGACGCCGGCGATGGCGGAATCGATCTGGTGAAGTTGTTGCAGGAGACGTTCGGTACGGAAGGCAGACAGGGCGTTGGAACCTGGCAGAATCAGCATGGCGAGATGGCAGTTGAGGCGGGAAGGCGGAACGAAATGGCCTCCAACCCGCGATTTGGATCGGAAACCGTGATTATACCGCGAGGTGCCCTCGGAAACCGCCTCCGCGGCCGGGGAAATCGCCATCCGGAAGACGAAAAAAGGACGTCATGTGACGTCCTTTCATTCAAGCATCCGGTTCGCGACGAATCGGCGATCCGCCGCATTTCACGGCAGCGAGACTAGTTCCAGCGGCCGCCGCGCCCGCCTACGCTGAAGCGCCCCGCTCCCAGCAGGACCAGCGCCAGCGCCGTAAAGAGAAACATCCCCTGCAATTCCAGCGCCCAGCCACCGGTGTTGGACAACGTCGCCAATTGCTTCATGTGCACGAGAAAGATCGCAAATAACATGTTGCCGGCAATGATCAGCGCCGCCAGTCGCGACCACAGACCGACAATCAGCAGGATGGGGGCAACCACTTCGCCCAGATAGACCAGATAACCAATGGCGGCAGGCAGCCCCGCTTGCGTCGCGGCGCCGATGACGAATGCCGGCCCGGCCATGATTTTCGATATTCCGTGCAGCAGTATCAGCATGCCCAGCACCACGCGCAACAGCAGTTTTCCGAGATCGTCCGTATTGCCCATCGCTCGCCCCCTTCCGGTTGAATGCACAACACCTATAGGCGGACGGCCGTCCGCTCCGCAGGAATCATACGCCTGTGCCGGACGATGGCAAGTGCCGCTTTCCTTTCTGCTTTGTCCTTGCGCTTCTTCTCGCTACTTCTACTCTCCCAGCAATTCCGAAACTGCACTCAAGCCTTCCACATGCTCGGAAATCACCTTGACGATCACCGTAATCGGAATACCCAGCAGCATGCCCCAGGCGCCCCACAACCAGGTCCAGAACAGCAGCGACACGAACACCGCCGCCGCATTCATGCGGGCAATACGGCCGGTCATCCAGGTCGTGACGAAGGTGCCGACTACCGTCGAGATCACCAGCGTGGCAGCCGTAACCAGCAACAATCCGTTCACTGTTTCAAACTGCATGAAGGCGCTGACGCCGGTCGCGGCGATGATCAGCACCGTACCGAAGTACGGAATGATGTGCAGGAAAGCCGCAGCGATCGCCCAGGCGCCGGCATTCGCCAGCCCGATCCACTCCAGCGCAGCCCACATCAAGATGCCGAACAGCGCGTTCGTCACCAGCAGCATCAGCATGTAGTTCTGGATCGACTTGTTGATCGCATCGAGAATATTGACGGTGATCTTGCGTGTCGACAGCGCATGCCCGCTGACCTTGACCAGCTTGCGCTTGAAGGTATCGCCGGCAGCAAGGAAGAAAAACACCAGGAAGATCACCATCACCGTCTGGCTGAGAAAAGTCATTGCGCCTGCCGATCCCGCACGCAGCCATTCGCTCAGATTGAACAGTGAACGATCCGCATTGGCACGACTGGGCGCAGCACGCACGCCGGCCGCCTGATTGGTTGCCTTCTCGATTTCGGTCGCCGCCTTCTGCATCTGCTGGATCGCGCTCGGCTGGCCGCGATGCAGGTTGCGCAACGTGCGCGCCATCTTCTGCGTTGCCACTGGCAGGTCGCTGAGGATGGCATTGAATTCGTCGCGCAGATTCCATGTCGTCAGCAAGGCGCTGCTCAGGATTGCGGCGATCACGATGGAAGTGCCGAACAGGCGCGGAATGCGTATGCGTTCCAGCCACGTCACCAGCGGACTCAACGTATAGGCGACGAAAATGCCGAAGACCAGCGGGATGAAAAACTTGTTCGCCGCGGACAAGGCAAACACCAATGCCACGCTGGCTAGGATAATCAGCGAGATACCGCGCGCATCCACCGGCAGCGGAATCAGCGCTGCGGCTCTTTCATGCTGAAGGGGGCTATCGCTTGCGGTCTCATGGCGGACTACGCCGGTTCCATGCGGCCGGCTTTCGTCGATCTGGTTTTTCATTTTCGCGGCAAATGCAGGAAGGACACTGCCATTGGGCAATCCACGGCATGGATCGTTCCCGGCCGAGGCAAAGACGCCTGCCAGCCAGCAACAATGTACGGTAGCGCACAGATTCCGTTTGGAACGCACCCCTAGACTGGAAACGGATAAAAAGCGAACGAACCTGCCCGGCTGTCCACAGTCGTCTGCACATGCAGCGTGGCAGGTCTCCCCCTCCTCCAAAAAAGAAAGGACGTGCCATGCTTTATACCATTGCAGTGATACTCGTCATCCTGTGGCTGATCGGCCTGGTGAGTTCGTATACGCTGGGCGGTTTCATCCATCTGCTGCTGATCATCGCCATCGTCGTCGTCCTGCTGCGCATCATCAGTGGGCGTCGTCCGATGTAATGCCATTGCATGCCGACAAAAGCCGCCTTCGGGCGGCTTTTCGTTGTCGCCGCGACAAAAAGATCGCATCCGAAAAAATTTATTCGACATTTTCAACCACTACGCTGGCGCAGCGACGAGCCGGCTTGGTAACATGGCGAGTTGATTTCTGGGAGGCTGGAAGTAATGCAAGTAGCGGTCATCGGGGCGGGTGTAGTCGGCGTCAGCACCGCCTATTTTCTGGCCGAGGCAGGACACGAAGTCGTCGTCCTGGAACGCCGCAACAACGTTGCGGAAGAAGCCAGCTTTGGCGACGCCGGCATCCTGGCAACCGATGGCGTTTCGCCCTGGATTGCGCCGGGCATGGCGAAGTCGCTGCTTTCACTACTGCTGCGACAGGATGCGCCACTCCACCTTCATCGTTCATTGAATCCATCCCTGTGGCACTGGATCCGGCGCTGGATGCGCGAAAGCGATACCGAGCGCTACCGCACCAATCGCGCACGCATGCATCGCGTGGCCGCCTACAGCGATGAGATCATTCGCCAACTGCGCGACCGTCATCAACTCGATTACGAACAGACCGCAGGCTATCTGCAGGTCTATCGCACCGAACGTGAACTGCAACTGGCAAAGCCTGCGTTCGACTTCCTGCAGGAAGCCGGCATTCGCCACGACGTCCTCACGATGGAAGATGTGCGCCTGCTGGAACCGGCGCTAAATTCATCCGCACGACTCGCAGGCGGCCTCTACCTGCCACAGGCCGAATCCGGCAACTGTCCGCTGTTCACACGTCAGATCCGCCAGCTTGCCCAGACGATGGGAGTGGAATTCCATTTCGGCTGCAACATCGAAGCCATCCATTCCTCGTATCGCGGCGTATTGATGCAGGTCGGTGAGCTGAACCTGTCCGCAGATGCCGTCGTGCTCGCCACCGGCGCCGACAGTGCCGCCCTGCTGGCGCCCTTCGGCATGAAACTGCCGGTGCAATCGGTGCGTCACTATGCGGCCACCGCGGCAATCCGCAATTATGAATCCGTGCCGTTGAATGCCTTGATGGATGAAAGCTGCAAAACGTCGATTGCCCGCCTTGGCAACCGCATCCGCATCGCCGGCACGGCCGAACTCGGTGCCCGTACGCCGGCCCTGCGGCAGAACGCACTGAACACCTTGCTGAAAACAGCCTACGACTGGTTCCCCGATGCCTGCCATTACAATGCAGCCACCTTCTGGTCGGGCAACAGCCTGATGTTGCCCGACAACGTGCCGCTAATCGGTGAAACACCCGCGAAGAACGTCTTCCTGAACATCGGCCACGGTTCGGCCGGCTGGGCGATGGCGGCTGGCGCCGGCCGGCTGGTCGCCGACATCGTGTCCTGCAGAGCGACCGACATCGATATCGACGGCCTGACCATGTCGCGCCTGCAGACTGCCTAATCGATCGCCGGATCGCGCCAGGCAGATCTGGCATACGCAAGAACGGCAAGCGGCATTGCATGATCGTGTCGACGACGCGCCAGTAACGTCCGGATTGCTTGCGTGTCTGCCGGTCTCGGCTAGAATCGGGAGCGAACCCACTTCCACGGCGCTCCCATGACCGGCAGGCATCCGCTCCATTCCGTCGCAACCATACGCAGCATCGAAGAAGCCGCATTGCGCATGCTGCCGCCATATACATTGATGCAGCGTGCCGGCAAGGCGGCGGCTGCCTTCGCGCTCGAACTGCTGGCCGATGCGGACGGCATGCCACCGGTACTGGTGCTCGCCGGCCCCGGCAATAACGGCGGCGATGCACTGGAAGCCGCCAGCCTGCTGGCGCATGCGCGCTGCGATGTCACCGTCCTGATGACAGGCGATATTGCGCAACTGCCATCCGATGCACATCAGGCCTATTTGCGGGCGGTAGCCAGCCACATCGTCTTTCTCGAACCGGAGCAATACGATGCCGTTACACGGACCGACTGGGCACTGATCATCGACGGATTATTCGGCATCGGCCTCGCGCGTCCGCTGTCCGGCCACTGGCAGCAACTGGTCGAAACGATCAACGTACTGCCCGCTCCTATCCTGTCGCTCGATGTGCCAAGCGGCCTGGATGCGGATACCGGCACCGTGGTCGGCGGTACGGAGGGCATCGCCGTCCGTGCGACGCATACCTTGACCTTCATCGGTGACAAGCCCGGCCTGCACACCTGCGATGGCCGCGATCATGCGGGTGCTGTCAGCGTTGCCTGCCTCGACATTGCGCCAGAATCCTTTGCCGTCTCATCTACGCCGATGGTTTTGAACAGCATTGCCGCTTTCTCCCCCGCATTGCGTCGTCGGCCGCACAATTCGCATAAGGGCAGCTATGGCGACGTGGTGGTACTGGGCGGTGCCGCCGGCATGAGCGGCGCCGTCATTCTCTCTGCCCGTACCGCAGCCAAATGTGGGGCCGGCCGTGTCTTCGTTGCCTCGATCGCGGATACGCCAGCCTATGACAGCCAGCAACCGGAGCTGATGTGCCGTGCCGCAGCCGACATCGATTTCAGCGGCCGAACAACAGTCGCCGGCCCCGGCATGGGAACGTCGCGCCAAGCGCACGACTTGCTTGCGCAAGCGCTTGCCACCCAAGCGCCGCTGGTGCTCGATGCAGATGCATTGAATCTGATCTCGGAAGAACCCGCATTGCGGCACAAGCTGCAATCGCGACGCGCACCCGCCCTGCTCACGCCGCATCCGCTGGAAGCAGCACGCCTGCTCGGCACGACCACCGAACAGGTACAGGCGAATCGCATCGATGCGGCCCGCACGCTGGCAACCACATTGCATGCCGTGGTCGTACTGAAAGGTTCGGGATCGGTGATTGCGTCGCCGGACGGCAGGATCGCCATCAATCCAACTGGTAATCCGGCACTGGCGACAGCTGGTTCCGGCGACGTGCTGTCTGGTGTATGCGGCGCGTTGCTGGGACAGCAATGGCCTATTTGGGAAGCGGCGCTTGCCGCCGTCTGGCTGCATGGCGCGGCAGCGGATGAACTGGTCCGTCGCGGTATCGGACCGATCGGCGTCGTCGCCAGCGAATTGATACCCGAGATTCGCGCGCTATTGAACCGGCTGATTGCCGAGCATGCGCCGCACACAAATTGAGAAAGACGTTTCCGCTCAGAGCAACCGGCCAGCCGAAATCGTGATCGTCTGCCGGCACAAGGCGGCGATCGATGGATCGTGCGTGACCAGCACCAGCGTTGACTGACGCTCGTGATTCAATTCGAACATCAGCTTGATGACTGCCTCGCCGGTCGCAGCATCGAGGCTGCCGGTCGGCTCGTCGGCAAACAGCAGCGGCGGCTCGCAGACGAAGGCTCGCGCCAGCGCGACCCGCTGCTGTTCGCCGCCTGACAGATACTTTGGATAATGCTTCAGCCGGCTCGACAGGCCAACACGCGCCAGCATGGTTTCCGCCTTTTCCTTCGCCCGATCGTCGCCGCGCAATTCCAGCGGCAGCATCACGTTTTCCAGTGCATTCAGATGCCCCAGCAGCTGGAACGACTGGAACACGAAGCCCAGCCGTTCCTTGCGCAAGCCGGCACGGCCATCTTCATCGAGCGCAAAGATATCGGTACCGTTTAGTCGAACCGTTCCATTCGACGGCGTATCCAGTCCGGCCAGCAGACCCAGCAAGGTGGACTTCCCCGAACCGGATGCGCCGACGATCGCCAGCGTATCGCCGGGCTGCACGGTAAAATCGACACCATGCAGGATAGTCAGTTCGCCGGTTGCATCGGCCACGCGCTTCGTCAGATTGATTGCTTCGATTGCAGGATACGAAAGAGAGGATTCAGGCATGCCGTTTGATTTCAGGTTGTCTCATCAGGTGGGATCGGTATTTCGAATGGCATTGCAGATGATACTGACGCTGATGCTGGCCACGTTTGCAATGACGGCCTATTCTGCATCAAAAACCATCGTGGTGCTCGGCGATAGCCTGTCGGCCGAATATGGACTGGAGCGCGGCCGCGGTTGGGTCAGCCTGCTGCAGCAGCGGCTCGTCGCTGAAAAAATCCCTGCCAATATCGTCAACGCCAGCATCAGCGGCGAAACCACCAGCGGCGGCCGCGCACGCCTGCAGTCGCTGCTGAACAAGCATAAGCCCGATGTCGTGATCATCGAACTCGGTGCCAACGATGCATTGCGCGGCTTGTCTCTGGCCGCCACACAGGACAATCTGGAAGCCATGGTCGGAAGTGCCGCGAATGCCCATGCGAAGACTCTGCTGATCGGTATGCAGATCCCGCCCAATTACGGCGCCGACTATACAAAACGGTTCACCGCACTGTTTCCCAAAGTGGCAAAACAATCCAAGACGGCCCTGGTGCCTTTCATGCTGAAAGGCGTTGCGGAAAAACCGGAACTGTTCCAGGCAGACCGCATTCATCCGAACGAAACAGCACATCCCATCATCCTAGACAACATCTGGCCGTATCTGAAACCGCTGCTCCGGTAATGCTCATGAAAAAGCCGCTGATTATTCAGCGGCTTTTTTACTTCAGCTCAGATTCTTGCGCCGATTTTATTCGGTCGATTCGGTCGATTCCGAGCCGGCATGCACCGGACGCAGAATCTGTACTTTCGCCTTCTGCTTCAATGTCTCGATGTAAGCCTGCGTTTCTTCCTGCGCCAGTGCAGCCGTGATCTGCTGCTTTTCCGCCTGACGCTTGGCATTGTCGACACCGGATGGCTGCATGGTCTTCACGACACGCACGATGCCATAGCCTTGATCGCCCAGATCTGCACCGGCATAAGCCGGCAGCTTGGACGTATCCGCTTTCATCGCTGCAAGGAAAACGACCGGATTCACGCCCTGGCTTTTTGCGCGCGAAATAACCTGCGTAGCGCCGAAGCCTGCGGCATCGTCCTTCGCCTTCAGTTCGGCCAGTTTCGCCTCGCCAGCCTTCTTCGCCAGCGCGGCCGCTTCCGTCGCCACGACACGATCATGCACTTGCGCCTTCACTTCCTCGAACGGACGCTTGGATGCCGGTTTGTAATCAACGACGCGGCCGGCAATCAGTATATTTGGCGCCACTTCGACCGCTTCAGTGTTCCGCTTGTTCTTCAACGCATCATCCGAGAACAATGCCGTCAGGAACTTCTGATTGTTGTACAACGCCGTCGCCGGCAATGCGCGATTCGATTGGCGCGACAGATTGTCTGCCGTTTCGATCTTCAATTTCAGCTTGTCGGCCACATCTTTCAGGCTGTCCGATTGCTCGTATACCGTGTTGTTGAACACATCCGCCGTCTCGGCGAACTTCTTCGCCAACAGCTGCTTGCGGATTTCTCCGGCGATCTCACCCTTCACTTCATCCAACGTCTTGACCGTCGCCGGCTTGATCGCCGTGACCTTGATGATGTGATAGCCGTAGTCCGACTGCACCAGGCCGCTCAATTCGCCCTGCTTCAGCTTGAAGGCTGCATCTTCAAAGGATGGAACCATCATGCCCTTGCTGAAGAAATCCAGATCGCCGCCACGTTCAGCCGAGCCCGGATCGTCCGAATTCTTCTTGGCCAGATCGGCGAACTGCTGCGGGTTCTTGCGCAGCGTCTCCAGCAGTTTTTCGGCCTTTTCCTTTGCCGCCGTCTTTTCGGCATCCGTCGCATCCTTCTTCACCGCGATCAGGATATGGCTGGCACGGCGCTGCTCCGGCGTACCGTAATGCGATTTGTTCTGCTCGTAATAGGATTTGATGTCCGCATCGCTGACATTGATCTGCGATGCCACCGCATCGGCCGTCAGCACGACATATTCCGCCTTCACGCGTTCCGGCACATTGAATTGCGTGCTGCGCTCGTAATACGATTTGAGCATGTCGTCGGTAACTTTCACCTGCGACTTGTAGTCGGCTGCCTTGAACGACAGTTGTTGTACTTCGCGCTCCTGCTCGCCGAGTTCGGACAGGCGCTTGGCCAGCGAATCAGGCGCAAAGGCCGTCGTCTGGATCGCCGCATTCACCTGCTGCACAGCCAGATCCTGACGCAGACGTCCTTCGTACATTTCCGGCGTCAATCCCTGCGCCGCCAGCAACGCACGATAACGTTCGTAGTCGAACTTGCCATCAGCACCTTTCAGCGCGGCCATGCTGCCGATCGTCTGCTGCAGCAGCTGATTTGAAACTGACAACTGGTTGTGCCTGGCCTCGCCGGCCAGCACACGTTGCGCAATCATGTTATCCAGAATATCTCGCTTCGCCTCAGGCGTATCGAACATTTTCGAATCGAACTGGTTGCCCAATACCTGACGAAAACGCTCCATCTGTTCGCGTTGCGCAGCGTCCCACTCCTGTTGCGTGATTTCCTGTCCATCGACCTTGGCAACAGCATTCGTGGATTCTCGCATGCTGGTATAGCTTTCCATGCCGAAAAACGCGAATGACGGGAAGATGATCAGGAGCAGCAGAAACTGCATCAGACGTTGGTGGGTGCGGATGAATTCAAACATGGCTAACCAATCACAAACTAGGCACGATCTGGACGTCGATATGAAAAAAGGCGAACTCTCGTTCGCCTTTTTGATTTTGGCGGAGTGGACGGGACTCGAACCCGCGACCCCCGGCGTGACAGGCCGGTATTCTAACCGACTGAACTACCACTCCCTACTGCTTGATGTTTCCTTGCGAGTCTGACTGCTTGGTGGGTGCTGAGAGGCTCGAACTCCCGACCTACGCCTTGTAAGGGCGCCGCTCTACCAACTGAGCTAAGCACCCTAAGCCTTGCTTAACCAGTCAAACATTCAGCGTTGTCACCACGCCGCAAAGACGAACTATTTTACAGCATGTCGCTGCAAAAAGCACTACGCAAATTAGTTGATGGCGTCTTTCAGTCCCTTGCCCGGCTTGAACTTCGGCACTTTGGCAGCTTTGATCTTGATCGCTTCGCCGGTGCGTGGATTGCGACCGGTGCGAGCAGCACGCTTGCCAACAGAGAATGTACCGAAACCAACCAGGGTAACGGAACCGTTCTTTTTCAACGTGGCTTTGACGGCACCAATCAGGGAATCGAGTGCGCGCGTAGCAGCAGCCTTGGAGATGTCTGCGGAATCGGCAATGTGGTCAATCAATTCGGTTTTGTTCACGTACGTCCCCTCACAAAGGTTGAATATCGCATGTCGTCATACGCAATTTGTATCACGACGATACGCAGCGCAGAAAAATCTGCAGCAGGTATTAAACAAGCCGCAAAGCCTTGTGTCAAGCGGTTTTCCGGGCAGTCCTCCTCTGAAGATCGCCTGATCTGACGACACACTTTCTTTGTTTTTATACGGACGTTCGGCACATATGCGAAAAAAAAGCGCTCCGAAGAGCGCTTTTTCGACAGTGCAACACGTCTATAACATCAGTGCTTGACGACATTCGGATCGGATGATTCCGACGATTTTGCGACCGACGACGCAGCGACCTCGGCCAGCTCTTCATCCGACAGCGCAACCGGTGCACGCTCCAACGCAATTTCCAGCACCTTGTCGATCCAGCGAACCGGAACGATTTCGAGCTTGTTTTTCACGTTGTCAGGAATCTCCGCGAGATCCTTCACGTTCTGTTCCGGAATCAGCACAGTCTTGATGCCGCCGCGATGTGCTGCGAGCAGTTTCTCTTTCAGACCGCCGATCGGCAGTACTTCGCCGCGTAGCGTGATCTCGCCCGTCATCGCGACATCGGCACGCACCGGAATACCGGTAAAGACCGACACCATCGCCAGTGTCATCGCGATACCGGCGGATGGACCATCCTTCGGCGTCGCACCTTCCGGCACGTGAATATGGATGTCGTTCTTCTCGAATGCCGTCGGTTTGATACCGAGCTTCTGCGCACGACTGCGTACCACAGTGCGCGCCGCCTCGATCGATTCCTTCATCACATCGCCCAGCGTACCGGTGCGAATGATGTTGCCCTTGCCCGGCATGCTGACTGCTTCGATCGTCAACAGATCGCCGCCGACTTCGGTCCACGCCAGACCGACCACTTGACCGACCTGATTTTCCTTCTCGGCCACACCGAAGTCGAACAGACGCACACCGAGGAACTTGTCGATGTTCTTCGACGTCACGTTGATCTTACGATCCTGCTTCTTCAGCAGCAGCATCTTGACGACCTTGCGGCAGATCTTCGAGATTTCGCGCTCCAGCGAACGCACGCCAGCTTCACGCGTGTAGTAGCGGATGATGTCGCGGATCGCCGATTCAGCCACGCTGATTTCGCCTTCCTTCAAGCCATTGTTCTTGATCTGCTTCGGCAACAGATAACGCTGCGCGATGCTGGTCTTCTCGTCTTCCGTATAACCGGACAAACGAATGACTTCCATACGATCGAGCAGTGCCGGCGGAATGTTCAGCGAGTTCGACGTCGCCACGAACATCACGTCGGACAGATCAAAATCGACTTCGACGTAGTGATCGGAGAACGTGTGATTCTGTTCCGGATCCAGTACTTCAAGCAAAGCCGACGACGGGTCGCCACGAAAATCCATGCCGAGCTTGTCGATTTCGTCGAGCAGGAACAGCGGATTGCGCACACCGGTTTTCGCCATGCTCTGCAAGATCTTGCCGGGCATCGAGCCGATATAAGTGCGACGATGACCGCGAATTTCAGCTTCGTCACGCACACCGCCCAGCGCCATGCGCACGAACTTGCGGTTCGTCGCACGCGCGATCGACTGGCCAAGCGAGGTCTTGCCGACACCCGGAGGGCCGACGAAGCACAGGATCGGCGCCTTCAGCTTGTCGACACGCTGTTGCACGGCGAGATACTCCAGGATGCGTTCCTTGATTTTTTCAAGGCCGTAGTGATCCGTTTCGAGCACTTTCTCGGCGTTCGTCAAATCGTTGTTGACCTTGGATTTTTTCTTCCAAGGCAGACCGAGCAGCGTATCGATGTAGTTGCGCACGACCGTTGCTTCGGCCGACATCGGCGACATCAGCTTCAGCTTCTTCAGTTCGCTCTGTGCCTTGGCCAAAGCTTCCTTCGGCATTTTCGCAGCGACGATCTTCTTCTCGAGTTCCTCGAGATCCGCACCCTCTTCGCCTTCGCCCAGTTCCTTCTGGATCGCCTTCACCTGTTCGTTCAGGTAGTACTCGCGCTGCGATTTTTCCATCTGGCGCTTGACGCGACCACGGATACGTTTCTCGACCTGCAGGATGTCGAGTTCGCCTTCCAGCTGGCCGAGCAAATGCTCGTAGCGCTTGGCAACGTTGAAGATTTCCAGAATGACCTGTTTCTGCTCGAGCTTCAGCGGCAGATGTGCAGCGATCGTGTCGGCCAGACGGCCAGCGTCGTCGATGCCGGCCAGTGAGGTCAGGATTTCCGGCGGGATTTTCTTGTTCAGTTTGACGTACTGATCGAACTGCTGGACGATCGCGCGACGCATCGCCTCGACTTCAGACTCGTCGCCAAGCTCGGATTCGATCGGCGTCAGGTCCGCGATGAAATGCGTTTCCAGTTCGCTGATGTGATGGATGCGAGCACGCTGCGCACCTTCGACCAGCACCTTCACGGTACCGTCGGGCAGCTTCAGCATCTGCAGGATGTTGGCGACGCAGCCGATCTCGTAGATATCGTCAGCGGACGGCTCATCCTTGGCGGCAGCTTTCTGGGCAGCGAGCATAATGCTCTTGCCCTGCTCCATTGCTGCTTCCAGTGCCTTGATTGATTTGGGACGACCGACAAATAGCGGAATCACCATGTGCGGGAAGACAACGACATCCCGCAAAGGCAACAACGGAAGTTGGGTTTGTTCAATGGAAAGTGTAGTCGTCATGGCGAGCCTTATCGATAAACGTGTTAATGATGTTGGCACGAGCGGCCAAAACACAAGCCCGGTCAGCAACAAAAATCCATCCTACAAACAAAAAAGCCACCCGCGAAGACGTTCTTCGAAGTGGCTTTACGATGGAAGCCTGATAGATTCCTGCTGCAATTTGATTGTACTGCCTTTTTCTAACGAAAAACGGGCCGCCAAAGCCCGTTTTTCATCATTCCAGCTGCATTTTGCGCAATTCTTACTTCGAACCGGATACTTTCGGCTGTTCGTGATAGATCAGTAATGGTTTGGCACCGTTGCTGATGGTGTTCTCATCAATGACGACCTTGGAAACATCTTGCTCGTTTGGCAATTCGAACATCACGTCCAGCAAGGCATGTTCAAGAATCGAACGCAGACCGCGCGCACCTGTCTTGCGGGCAATGGCTTTTTTGGCAATTGCCTGCAATGCGGCAGGACGGATTTCCAGTTCTGCGCCTTCCATCTGCAGCAGCTTGGTGTACTGCTTGAGCAGCGCATTCTTCGGCTCGACCAGAATCTGGATCAGCGCATCTTCGTTCAGTTCGCTCAACGTTGCGACGACCGGCAAACGGCCGACCAATTCCGGAATCAGGCCGAACTTGATCAGATCTTCCGGTTCGGTATTCAGCATGACATCGCTAGCCGTACGTTCTTCACGGCTCTTCACGCTGGCGGAGAAACCAATGCCGCTTTTTTCCGAGCGTTCCGAAATGATTTTCGCCAGACCATCGAATGCCCCACCGCAAATGAACAGAATGTTGGTCGTATCGATCTGCACGAAATCCTGATTCGGATGTTTGCGTCCACCCTGTGGCGGCACCGAGGCCATCGTGCCTTCGATCAGTTTCAGCAACGCCTGCTGCACGCCTTCGCCGGAAACGTCGCGCGTGATCGACGGATTGTCCGACTTGCGTGAAATCTTGTCGATCTCGTCGATGTAGACGATGCCCTTCTGCGCACGCTCAACTTCGTAATTGCAGTTCTGCAGCAGCTTCTGGATGATGTTTTCGACGTCCTCGCCAACATAGCCGGCTTCGGTCAGCGTCGTGGCATCGGCAATCACGAACGGCACATCGAGTGTACGTGCAAGCGTTTGCGCCAGAAGCGTCTTGCCGGAACCCGTCGGCCCCACGAGCAAAATATTGCTCTTGGTCAATTCGACGTCGTCCTTCTTGCCGAGATGCTTCAGCCGCTTGTAATGGTTATAGACCGCAACCGACAGTATGCGCTTGGCAGCCTGCTGGCCGATCACGTATTGATCCAGCAACTCGCACAGTTCCTGCGGCGTCGGCAAATCGCTGCGTGGAGTGCCGCCTACCGATTCGATGCTCGCTGCTTCATCGCGAATGATGTCATTGCACAAGTCGATGCACTCGTCGCAGATGAACACGGACGGACCGGCAATGAGCTTCTTCACCTCATGCTGACTTTTGCCGCAAAAGGAGCAGTAAAGCAATTTTTCGCCGCTTGAGGATTT
The DNA here is from genome assembly GCF_014635845.1 of Oxalicibacterium solurbis. Lineage (GTDB taxonomy): Bacteria > Pseudomonadota > Gammaproteobacteria > Burkholderiales > Burkholderiaceae_D > Oxalicibacterium > Oxalicibacterium solurbis. The sequence goes on from NZ_BMDP01000001.1 coordinate 146,136, forward strand.
TTTCTCTGACATGGTGCGTATCTTTTAATTGAACGGATCGATATTACCTGCGAATCCACGATTCGTCACGCCGCTCACAGTGGCAATTTTGCCAATCCGATGACGCAAAGCAAAACGCCCGGAACATGCCGGGCGTTCACGAATGCAGACAGCGCCGTGTTACTCGCGATGCATCAGGACCTTGTCAATCATGCCATATTCCACGGCGGCTTCCGCCGACATGAAATTGTCGCGATCGGTGTCCTTCGAAATTTCCTCTACCGACTTTCCGGTACGTTCGGCAAGAATGCCGTTCAAACGTTCCCGCAGATAAAGAATTTCGCGCGCCTGGATTTCGATATCCGAAGCCTGGCCTTGCGCGCCGCCCAGCGGCTGGTGAATCATGATGCGCGAATTCGGCAGCGAAAAACGCTTGCCCTTCTCACCGGCAGCCAGCAGGAAAGCGCCCATCGATGCTGCCAGACCGGTACACAGCGTGGAGACGTTCGGCTTGATGAACTGCATCGTATCGTAGATCGCCATGCCGGCAGAAACCGAACCTCCCGGCGAGTTGATGTACAGGGAAATATCCTTGTCCGGGTTTTCGCTTTCCAGAAACAACATCTGCGCAACAATCAGATTGGCCGACTGGTCGTTGACAGGACCGACCAGAAAAATGATGCGCTCTTTCAGCAGTCGCGAGTAAATGTCATACGCGCGCTCGCCACGGCCGCTTTGTTCGATCACCATCGGCACCATACCGAGCATGTCGGTATCGAGCGCGGAAGTGCGGATCATGCTTGTCGTCATCTGCTTTCCTCGAAAAGAGCGCACAAGGCGCTCTCATTATCGTGAGTTGCTATCAGCCTTGTGCGTTATTACCCATCAATTCGTCGAACGCGACCGGCTTCTCGGTCACCTTCGCCTTGCCCAGCACGTAATTGACGACGTTTTCTTCCAAAACAAGTGCCTCGATCTCGGCCAGGCGATTGCGGTCGCTGAAATAATACTTGATAACCTGTTGCGGATCTTCGTAGCTCTGCGCGAATTCCTCGACTTGCGCAGCGACCTGCTCCGGCTTGGCCTGCAATTCGTTGGTCTTGACGATGTCGGCCAGAATCAGGCCGAGACGCACACGACGCTCCGCCTGCTCGCTGAACAGTTCGCGCGGGAACGGCATGTCGTTGTTGATCTTCATGCCACGCTGCACCATATCCTGACGGGTCTGGTCCATCAGACGATCGACTTCCTGATCGACCAGCGCCTTCGGCACATCCAGTTCGCTGTTCTTGATCAGCGCATCCATCACGCTGTCCTTGACGCGTGCCTTGATGCGATTGCCGACTTCGCGCTGCAGGTTGCTCTTGATGTCTTCGCGCATTTTGCCCAGATCGCCATCGGGAACGCCCAGCGACTTGGCGAACTCCGTGTCGACTTCCGGCATGTGTGCCCATTCGATCTGCTTCAGCGTCACTTTGAATTCTGCGGTTTTACCGGCGACGTCGGCACCGTGATAGTCGGCCGGGAACGACAGCGGGAAAGTACGCGATTCACCAACCTTCAGGCCCAGCGTGCCGTTTTCGAATTCAGCCAGCATGCGGCCTTCACCCAGCACAAAAGCGTAGTCGTCTGCCTTGCCGCCCTGGAATTCAACACCGTCGATGGTGCCGACGAAATCGATGGTGACGCGATCACCGTTCTTTGCGGTCAGATCGGAGCCGCCGTCGCCGTGCGCGCTCTGCTCGCCCTTGACGTGGTAATGGACGCGCTGCTTGCGCAGGATATCGATCGTCTTGTCGATTTCACCTTCGCTGACGTCGGTTGTAACCTTCTCGACTTCCGCCTGTGCCAGATCGCCGATTTTCACTTCCGGATAGACCTCGAAGATCGCATCGAATGCGATCGTGCCTTCGGCGGCACCTTCGGTCTTCGGTTCGATCTTCGGGAAACCGGCAACACGCAGATTGTTCTCGCCGGTCGCTTCGCTGAATGCGCGGCCGACCTTGTCGTTCAGCACTTCATTCTCGATCTGATAGCCGTATTGCTGCGCAACCATCTTCATCGGCACCTTGCCCGGACGGAAGCCCGGCGCCTTGGCCGTGCGCGCACGCACTTTCAGGCGCTTTTCCACTTCGGCCTGTACGTCAGCGACTTGCACGTTGATGGTGATGCGGCGTTCGAGTTTTTCGAGGGTTTCGACTGCAGTTGCCATGTGAATCGTCCAAAAAATTAAGAATACTTTCGTGGTGCGAGGAGGGGGACTCGAACCCCCACACCATTGCTGGCGTCAGGACCTAAACCTGGTGCGTCTACCAATTTCGCCATCCTCGCGGGATCGGTGCGCCGGCAAAAATGCAAAGGGCGACCACGAAGTGAATGCGTGTCGCCCTGCGCTGCCATGATGCCGGCTTTTCAACTTCAACCCGGAATTTTACTGGATTTTAACCTCGCTGCGCTGATTTTTGACACTTTGCCATGCCGAGCCTCATGTCATTCCGGCGGCAGGCCCCGCTTTTTCCTTTACCATGCGCTCTGGCAATCCCTGCTACCGCTCACATGCCCGTCGACCACTACGAAAATTTCCCTGTTGCTTCATTGCTGTTGCCCGCCCGGTTGCGGCCGGCGGTGGAAACCATCTATGCATTCGCTCGCAGCGCGGACGATCTGGCCGACGAAGGCAATGCGACAGCGGACCAGCGGCTCGCTGCGCTAAGCGCCTATGAAATGGAGCTGGACCGGATCGCATCCGGCCAGCCGACAACCATTCCCCTGTTCCAGCCGCTGGCACGCATCATCCGCGAACATTCGCTTCCGCTGCAGCCGTTCCGCGATCTGCTGTCGGCGTTCAAACAGGACGTCGCCATCCAGCGTTACGAAACCTTCGATGCCCTGCTCGACTATTGCCGCCGCTCCGCCAATCCGGTCGGCATCCTGATGCTGCATCTGTACGATGCGGCGACCGAACCCAATGTGCGCGATTCGGACGCGATCTGCTCGGCACTGCAGTTGATCAATTTCTGGCAGGACGTAGCCATCGATCTGGAAAAGCAGCGTGTTTATCTGCCGCAGGAAGATCTGCTCCGGTTCGGCATATCCGAGCGCGACATGTCCGAACGACGCACCCACGATGCCTGGCGTGCGCTGATGTGGTTCGAAGTCGCACGTACGCGCGCCATGCTGCTTTCCGGCGCACCGCTGGCGCTGCGCTTGCCTGGCCGCATCGGCTGGGAACTGCGCATGGTGGTGCAAGGCGGTTTGCGCATCCTGGAAAAAATCGAAGCCATCGATTTCGACGTCCATCGCCGCCGTCCCAAGCTGGACAGCAGCGACTGGCTGCGCATCGTCTGGCGCGCGATACGCATGCGCACTTCCCTGCGCGCATCATCTTGATTTGTCGCCACTGCCCGACTCGGCTAGCATAGCGGCTTGATTCAGCGCAAATCCAGCGCAAAGCGCCCACACTCATGTCTCCCGACGAATACTGCCAGCAAAAAGCCGCACAAAGCGGATCGAGCTTCTATTACAGTTTCCTGTTCCTGCCGCCGGACCGGCGCCGCGCCATTACCGCGCTGTACGCGTTCTGCCGCGAAGTGGACGATACCGTCGACGAATGCACGGACGCCGGCGTGGCCCGCATCAAGCTCGCATGGTGGCGTACCGAAATTGCCGCGCTGATGGCAGGCAACGCAACGCATCCCGTCATGCAGGCACTGCAACCACACCTAGAACGCTATGCGATCGACAGCGACAAGCTGATCGCCATCGTCGATGGCATGGAAATGGATCTGGACCAGACGCGCTATCTGGATTTCGCCGGCCTGCAGAAATACTGCTGGCATGTGGCCGGGGTGGTCGGCATCCTGTCGGCCAACATCTTCGGCGTCACCAATCCGCAAACGCTGCAATACGCGGAAAAACTCGGCCTCGCCTTCCAGCTGACCAACATCATCCGCGACGTCGGCGAAGATGCGCGCAAGGGCCGCATCTATCTGCCGGTCAGCGAACTGCAGCAGTTCAACGTGACCGCCGCCGACATCCTGCATGCGCGCCACAGCGATCGTTTCGAGCAATTGATGCGTTTCCAGGCCGAACGCGCGCAGCGTCTGTACGACGAAGCCTTTGCCTTGCTGCCGAAGGAAGATCGCCGCGCGCAACGCCCCGGTCTCATCATGGCTGCCATCTATCGCGCGCTGCTGGGCGAAGTCGAACGCGACGGTTTCCATGTGCTGAACCAGCGCATCTCGCTGACGCCGTTGCGCAAGTTGTGGCTGGCCTGGACCACTTATGTGCGCGGCTGACGCACTGCTTTTCTCTCTCTTTCCATGACAGCTTCCGTCGCCGTCATCGGCGCCGGCTGGGCCGGCTGCGCTGCAGCCGTCGAGCTGGCAGTTGCCGGTTGCAAGGTCACGCTGTTCGAAGCCGCACGCACGCTGGGCGGCCGCGCACGCGCTGTCGAGCTCGATGGCAGAAAACTGGACAACGGTCAGCACATCCTGCTTGGCGCTTACACGGAAACCTTGCGCCTGCTCAAGATGAGCGGTGTCGATCCCGACTCAGCCTTGCTGCGCCTGCCGCTACAGATGCGCTATCCGTCGGGCTGCGACGGCATGGACTTCGTTGCACCGCATCTGCCGGCGCCGTTGCATCTGCTCGTCGCGTTATTGCGTGCGCAAGGATTGACGCGCGACGACAAGATGGCGCTCGCCCGCTTGTCGACGACGGCGCGCTGGATGGACTGGCGATTGAATGACGATTGCAGCGTTACGACACTACTGCAGCGTTACGACCAGACCGAACGCCTGATCCGGCTGATGTGGCAACCGCTATGCATCGCCGCCTTGAACACCCCGCCGGAACGCGCCTCCGCACAGGTTTTTCTGAATGTACTGCGCGACAGCCTGGGTGCACGCCGTGCGGCATCTGACATGCTGATTCCCAAAACCGACCTGAGCACGCTGTTTCCACAGCACGCCGCCGGCTTCATCGAAAAACATGGTGGAAAAATCCGGACAGGTACGGCCGTTACAGGAATACGCAAGGCCGAACAAGGATGGATGCTGACGACGGCAGACAACGATGAAGCGCACTTCGATGCAGCAGTAATCGCCACACATGCCGTGCAGACGGCAAGCCTGTTGGCCGAAGCAACCGGCCACACGGCTTTCTCGGACTTTGCCTACGAACCGATCAGCACCTGCTATCTGCAATATCCGGCCGGCACGCAACTCGCACAACCGTTCTTTGCCCTGCTCGACGATCCGCTCCATGATCGGCCTGGACAATTCGTCTTCGACCGCGGCCAGCTCGATGCACAACAGAACGGCCTGTTCGCCGTCGTCATCAGCGCTTCATCTGCCGCTATCGCGGATGGACATGCCGCTCTGGCGCAAGCCGTGGCCACGCAACTTGCTGCTGCCTTCGAACGGCCGGAACTCGCGCATCCGGAATGGACGCGCGTCATCACCGAAAAACGCGCGACCTATTCCTGCACGCCCGCACTGGAACGTCCAATCGAACAAACGGAATTTCCCGATCTGGCGATTGCCGGCGACTATCTGGCCGGCGACTATCCGGCAACGCTGGAATCCGCCGTACGCAGCGGCGTCAAGGCGGCGCGAGTGCTACAAGAAAATCTATCGGCAAACTAGCGGCACACGCGCCGCAAGTGCCCTCATTCCAGTTCGCGCACGCGATTCATCGCTTCGTCGATGCGCTCGACGCCGATCACTTTCAAGCCTTCGATCTTCTGCTTGGGTGCATTCGCTTTCGGAATCAGCGCCATCGAAAAGCCCAGCTTGGCCGCTTCGCGCAAACGCTCCTGCCCGCGCGGCGCAGGACGGATCTCGCCAGCCAAACCGACTTCGCCGAACACCACCAGCCCGCGCGGCAACGGCTTGCTGCGCATCGACGAATGGATCGCCAGCAACACTGCCAGATCGGCTGCCGGTTCGGTGATCTTCACACCACCAACAGCGTTGATGAATACGTCCTGGTCGAAGGCCGCAATGCCGGCATGACGATGCAGCACCGCCAGCAGCATCGCCAGTCGATTCTGCTCCAGTCCGACCGACAAACGGCGCGCATTCGGCACATGCGAACTATCCACCAGCGCCTGGATTTCCACCAGCAGCGGCCGCGTGCCTTCCTGCGTCACCATCACGCAGGAACCAGGAACCGGATTGTCGTGCTGCGACAGAAATAATGCCGATGGATTCGAAACCCCCTTCAAGCCCTTTTCCGTCATCGCGAACACGCCTAGTTCGTTAACGGCACCGAAGCGGTTTTTGATCGCGCGCACCAGGCGGAAGCTCGAATGCGTATCGCCTTCGAAATACAACACGGTATCGACGATGTGTTCCAGCACGCGTGGGCCGGCCAGCGAACCTTCCTTCGTCACGTGGCCGACCATGATGATCGTGATGCCGTTCTGCTTGGCCACGCGCGTCAGCTGCGCCGCGCATTCGCGCACCTGTGCCACCGAGCCCGGTGCCGACGTCAATGCATCCGAATAGATGGTCTGGATCGAATCGATGACGGCGACTTCTGGTTTGTGCTCTGCCAGCGTGTTGAGGATTTTTTCCAGCTGAATTTCTGCCTGTAGTTTCAGTTCGCGGCCGTCCACCGACAGCCGCTTCGCACGTAATGCGATCTGCGCGCCGGATTCCTCGCCGCTGACGTACAACACCTTCTTGATCTTCGACAGATTGGACAGCGCCTGCAGCAGCAACGTGGATTTGCCGATACCCGGATCGCCGCCGATCAGCACGACACCGCCGGCCACCAGCCCGCCTCCCAGCACGCGATCGAATTCCTCGATGCCGGTGCCGAAACGCGGCACGTCCATCGCTTCGATATCAGCCAGGCTCAACACCGGCGCTGTCTGTACCAGACCCTGATGCTGTGCCGAGAAACGATTCGTGCCACCGCTTTCGACGACGGTTTCCACCAGCGTATTCCACGCGCCGCAGGATGTGCACTGGCCGCCCCACTTGGCGGAAACGCCGCCGCATTCGCTGCAGGTGTAATTGGTTTTGGCTTTGGCCATCTGTAATTGTCTGTTCCGGTTATTTCACTAATTGTTATGCCATCGACGAGCGTCGCAAAAATCGTGCGATCAGCCGCAAGATCAGTCGCCGATCTCCACGACCCGCACACGCGGCATGATCGCGCACATCAATTCGTATCCGACCGTACCGGCCGCATTGGCGACTTCGTCGATCGGCAAGCCTTCACCCCACAAGGTCACCTTGCTGCCGATGCGCGCATAGGGAATCGGCGTCAGGTCGACGGTGATCATGTCCATCGAGACGCGACCGACGACGCGAGTGCGAATGCCATCGACCAGGATCGGTGTGCCGTCCGGCGCATGGCGCGGGTAGCCATCCGCATAACCGCAGGCGACCACGCCGATCGCCATCGGCCGCTCGGCCACGAAACGGCTGCCATAACCGACTGCATCGCCGGCCGCGATCTGCTGGATACCGATCACCTCCGTCTGCAGCGTCATTGCCGGCCTCAGATCGAAAGAAGCGGCCGTGCGCTCGGCCGGCGTCGCGCCATACAGCATCACACCGGGGCGCACCCAGTCGACAGCGAATTCCGGATGCAGCAGATCGGCGGCGGAATTGGAGAGACTACGCATGCCCGACAAATCGCCGGTCGCAGCCATGAAGCGGCGCGCCTGCTCCGATGGCGGCAGCACAGGATGATCGCCCTCTTCCGCATTGGCAAAATGCGTGACGAATCCGATATCGCGCACGAACGGCAGCGCGCGCAGGCGTTTCCAGATAGCGGAACACTCGGCAGGCATGAAGCCCAGGCGGTTCATGCCGCTGTTTACTTTCAGATGCACATCGATCTGCGCATCCTGCCGGCCGGGCTGGAGTTTTTCTAGCAGATCCAACTGGGCGAGAGAATGAACGACCGTATCCAGCTCGAAATCGATGACGGTCTGCAGATCTGCTTCATCGAAAAAACCTTCCAGCAGGACGATGCGCTTGGTCCAACCGAACTGGCGCAGTTCGATTGCGCCTTCCGGCTCGATCAGGCCGAGTCCGTCCGCATCGGCGAAACCGCGCAATGCGCGCGTCAGGCCATGGCCGTATGCATTCGCCTTGACGACCGCCAGAATCCTTGATGCCGGCGCGCATTTCCTCGCGACGGCAAGATTGTGTCTGAGGGCGGCAATATCGATGGTGGCGACGAGCGGTCTGGGCATACGTGAATCGGTCGGAACAGTCAATCGGAGATCGTGCATTTTACCGGACGATAGCTGCATCGCGCCCGTCAATTCATCGGGCGTTCATGATTTTCATGGTATAAAGCAGGCCGGAGATACAAAGCAAACACAGCAAAAAGAGTCGATGCGGATGAATCGCGGTTTCTACACCATCATGGCGGCGCAGTTTTTTTCCTCGCTCGCCGACAATGCCCTTCTCATCGCAGCCATCGCTCTGTTGACAACCATGCAGTCGCCCGACTGGATGACCCCGCTGCTGAAACTGTTCTTCGTCCTTTCCTACGTATTGCTTGCCGCCTTCGTCGGCGCCTTTGCCGATGCGCTGCCCAAGGGGCGTGTCATGTTCATCACCAACCTGATCAAGATTGTCGGTTGCGCGATGATGTTCTTTCATGTCCACCCGCTGCTGGCATATGCAGTCGTCGGCTTCGGCGCCGCAGCCTATTCACCGGCCAAATACGGCATCCTGACCGAATTGCTGCCGGCGGAAAAACTGGTCGCCGCCAATGGCTGGATCGAAGGCCTGACGGTGGCTTCGATCATTCTCGGCACCGTCATGGGCGGCGCGCTGATCAACCCACGCATTGCTGCCGGGTTGCTGGCTTTCGATTTTCCAATCATCGACCTGGGCATCGATACGCCTGCCGAAGCCGCATTGTGCGTTATCGCCGTCACCTATCTGCTGGCTGCACTCTTCAATCTGCGGATTCCGGATACCGGCGCACGCTATCCACACCAGGAACGCAACCCGATCAAGCTGATTGCCGATTTTGCAGGTTGCTTCACCACGCTCTGGAAAGACCGGCTGGGCCAGATTTCTCTGGCCGTCACTACCTTGTTCTGGGGAGCCGGCGCAACGCTGCAGTTCATCGTGCTGAAATGGGCGGAACAATCGCTGGGCATGCCGCTCGACAAGGCCGCCATTTTGCAGGGCATCGTCGCCTGCGGCGTGGCAATCGGCGCAATGGCAGCAGCCCGCTTTGTTCCGCTGAAAAAATCGCTGTCCGTGATGCCACTCGGCATCATCATGGGCATCGTCGTGATGGCGATGACGATGGTGCACACCACGTTGATCGCCTATCCTCTTCTGGTTCTGGTCGGCGCGCTATCCGGCTATTTCGTCGTACCGATGAATGCTCTGCTGCAGCATCGCGGCCATGTGCTGATGAGCGCAGGCCATTCGATTGCCGTACAGAATTTCAACGAAAACCTGTCGGTGCTGACGATGCTGCTGCTGTACGCTCTGATGGTCAAAATCGATCTGGACATCGATATCGTGATTGTCCTGTTCGGCCTGTTCGTGGCCGGCACGATGTACCTGATCATGCGCCGCCATGCCGCCAACCAGCGCGAACATGATTCGCTGTCGCTGATCGGCGAGACCAAGCACTAAGGTTTTACTTTTCAGATCGCCCCAGTTGCACGCGCTGCCCCGCGCGTGTGCGCCAGTCGTCCGGCACGATGAATCCTCTCTCTGCCTCGATCGCGCAATCACCGTCTTCCACCATCCGTGCCACCATTACCGGCATCGTGTCATCCGCGAAATGCGCAGACAGATGTGCCAGCAGCGCGCTCTTCGTCATTGTTTCCTGCCACGGCAACCGTGCCGGTGCCAGCCATTGCAGACGCGGCAGAATGACGTAACGCTCGCCGGAGTGGTTTTCCATCTCGCTCAGCGCACACCAGAATCCGCGGCAATGCGATGGAGATGTACCGTACATGTGCGACGACCGAGCATCGCCATCGGGGTAGAACAGCCATCCCTTCACCAACGCCTGCGCCAGTGCCACCGGTTCCGGCAATACTGTCTGGGCAGCCGGATGGATCGACAGCTGTAATTGCCGATCGAAGATCTTGTGCATCTTCGCACCCAGCGTATCCGCCAAATTCGGGCCGACGAAATAATCGGCATCGGCTCCAGCGCCGCTCGATTCGAGCAGATAGAACTTCGTGGCAAATTCCCAGTGCACCAATTGTGCATTCAAGCGCAGCAGAAAATCGAACTCGCCTATCGTCGTGTTGCCGTCCCGGACCTGTACGCCATGTGCGACCAGAATGCCTCGATGCAGCAAATAGAAAGACATCAGCTTTTCAGCATGGCGGCCCAGACGGGAAAACGGCCGTACGTCCAGATGCACATGCAAGGCCTGGGGGTCATCATCGAGCTTGTGCAGCCATGCGGCGATCTCCGCATCGGCGATACCATCCAGCGTAGCAATACGGCCTTGCCACCGTTCGTCGGAAGCATCCAGCAGGCCTGGCGCCTCCAGCAACCAGGCAAGACTGCGCACCTGCGGATCGCGCAGATGCGGCCAGCGTCGATGAAACTCTTTCTGGAAAGTGGCGGCAGGCCGTGCCGCAGAATCAGCTGGTGCCTTCATAGGCCTGCATCGCCAGGCACAAGTCGGCCCATGCCTTGCTCTTGTCCGGCAGATTGCGCAGCAGATAAGCGGGATGATAGGTGACGATCAACGGTATATCGCCATGACGATATACCTTGCCGCGCAACCGGCTGACCGGTGTGGAAGGATCCAGTTGCAGTAGCGACAATGCCGCCGTCTTGCCGAGCGCGACGATGACGGTCGGCCGGATCAGTGCAATCTGCCGCTGCAGGTACGGCATGCAGGTACCGGATTCTTCGGCTTCCGGCGGCCGGTCGCGCTTGTTGGAATCGGTCGGACGGCATTTGACGATATTGGCGATATAGGTGTTTTCGCCACGCTTCAATCCCATCGCCACCATCATGTTGTCGAGCAGCTTGCCGGCCGGGCCGACAAAGGGCATCCCTTGCTGATCCTCGTTCCGGCCCGGGCCTTCGCCGATGAACATCCAGCGTGCCTTGCGATCGCCGACGCCGAATACCGTCTTCGTGCGCGTCTTGCATAGATTGCAACTGGTGCATCCGGATACGGCAGATTGCAGTGCATCCCAATCCATGCCGGCAATTGCCGCCTCCCGCTCATTGACCGCATCGACCATCGCGAATGCCGTTTCCACCGGCGATTCAATAACAGGTTCCGAAGTTACAGACGCCAGCACAGGCTCGTCCGGCAACAATGCCGCTGAAACATCTGCATCTGCCACGGATGCGGATGCAGAATGGCGCTGTTGCCAGATCGGCCCCAGTCCCATCTCATGCAGAAATGCCGTGCGGCGCGTCGTATCGCTCATAGCACCAGCTTCATGACGATGGCATCCTCGCGCTCATTGTTTGGCGCCGGATAATATCCCTTGCGTACGCCGATGCACGTGAAGCCGTATTGTCGATAGATTTTTTCCGCGCGCGCATTCGATGGGCGAACTTCCAGCAACATCGCATGCAGCTTTTTCTCGCGCGTGATGGCTCTCGCCTTGTCGAGCAGCAGCAGGCCGATGCCCTGCCCCTGCATATCCCGATGTACGGTGATGTTGAGCAAATGAGCATCGTCCACCGACAGCATCAGCAGGAAATAGCCGACCAACGCGCCGGCCTCGTCGCGTAGCAGCCAGGTTTCATAGTTACTGCTGATCGAGTCGAGAAAATTGCCGCGCGTCCACGGAAATGGGTAGAGGTCGTTCTCTATCGCCAGCACATCGCTGATATCTGAAGGTTGCATGCGGCAGAAGCGGAACTCGCGTATCGGTTCTGCCGCAGATGCCGGCGGCGCACTGAACACCATGCTCATGCCGTTTCCCTTCTTGCAGCTTCCGCCTTCGCCATACGTTCACTGGTAGTCAATGCGACCTTGTTGCGCAGATAAAGCGGTTCGGCCGCATCGGCATACACGCCGTCTCCCCGCGCGAAGGCAGTAGCGCCCAATGTTGCCACTTGCGCGGCATGCGGCACCAGGTCGGCCCATGTTTTTTCGAAGAAGGCACGTCCGGCGAAATCCGGCTCATAGGCTTTCAGCCCATTGCCGCACGCAACCGGCGTACCGATTGCAGCGACATCCGAAGCGGACGACAGCGTCGGTTCCACCACGATCTGCCAGTCGGCATCCGTGCCGAAACGATATTGCGCCCAGTAGACTTCTCCCATGCGCGCATCGATGATCGCCAGCACCTCCGCTGCACCGCTTTGCTCATGGCATGCGCGCGCCAATGCCAGCAGCGTCACCGTCGGCAGCAACGGCAATTCGGCACCGAACGCCAAGCCTTGCGCAATACCGCAAGCCGTGCGCACACCGGTGAACGAGCCCGGTCCCGAACCAAAGGCAATCGCATCGCAATCGGCCAGCGCAACGCCAGCGTCGCGCAGGAGTTCCTGCACCATCGGCAGAATGGTTTGCGAATGATTGGCAACTCCGGCCGACTCGCGCACGGTAAGCGCGCCATTGCTTAGCAAGGCGGCGGATGCAAGATCGGCGGAAGTTTCGATGGCGAGAATCGTGGACATGGCGCGTATTTTACCGTGCAAGGCCGGAGCGTTCAGTGCAAACCTGCACAATCGCACCGCCGATCAAGAACAGATGCAAACCGGTAGAATAACGGCATGCCAACCATCGTACTAGACCAGGAAAACAAGTCGCAGCTCGCGCAGCAGATGAAGGACGACACCTGGGTCGTCGCCTGCCTGTGCGCCGCCTGGTGTGATGTCTGCAATTCCTATCGCCCCGGCTTCGATGCGCTGGCGAACGAGCATCCCGACAAATTGTTTGTCTGGATCGATATCGAGGATCGCGCCGACCTGGTTGGCGATTTCGACGTCGAAAATTTCCCTACCCTGCTGCTCCAGCGCGGCGACGATGTCGTTTTTTATGGAACATCACTGCCCGACCCGCGCATTGCGCACCGCCTGCTCATGGCGCATGCGGGCAAGACCGACGACGAGCGACGCATGGAAACAAGAAACAACGCCGAGCAACGTGTCTGGCAACAGGAACGCAACCTGCGCGCGGCATTGCGTCAGGACTGACGAACGCGTCGCGATCGTCTCTCCGAAAACAAAAAACCCCGGCATGCCGGGGTTTTCTTATTACATTCGATTACCGATTAGGCTTTCTGAATGTTCGAAGCTTGCTTGCCTTTCGGGCCAGTCGTCACTTCGAAAGTAACGCGCTGGTTTTCCTGCAGGGATTTGAAGCCCGAATCTTGGATAGCCGAGAAGTGTGCGAACAGATCTTCGCCGCCTTCGTCCGGGGTAATAAAGCCGAAGCCTTTTGCGTCATTGAACCATTTAACGGTACCAGTTGCCATTGCAATTCCTATTTTCAAGTTGTGGGGCAAACGCCCCGATAGTTCGTTTCAACCAAGACAGGAATGACAGACAGACTGCACCACAAGCTCGAATCTCCACGCCAAATGATTATACCGGAAGAAAATCGCCGCACGTTGCACAATTCAGCATAATTTGTCGTGCGAATGCCTCATTCATCCCATTATGCGATTGCCAATGTCCGACAAGCAACGCCATTTCGCCATTTTCACTCACCGGGAGTCGGTGGCGGACGGTTCGCCTCGGCTGCCGCCTTTGCCTGTTTGGCCGCTTCAGCCTTTTCCTTCTCAGCCTTGCGCTCTGCTACCTTGCGCTGACGCTCTGCCGCTTCCTTTTGCTTGGCTTCGTACTTTTCGACATTCGCGGCACGTTCCGCTGCGCCAGCCTGTTGTTCCTGTTCAATTTGCTGCAGGCGTTTTTCATGGTCTGCCACTTTTTTCGCATAGGCATCCGCTTTGTCCCTGCGCGCTGGGTCCACAGTCTCGGCCGCCGGCGCCGCAGTTGTAGCGGACTCTTCCGGCTTCGGTGTCGTCAGGATCGGATCGACCTTGTTCTTTTCCGCCCTTTCGCGTGCCTTTTCCTCCAGCTTCCTGTCACGCTTTTCCACACGCGCATGGCGGATATAAGCATTGGCTTCGACCTCGATTTTCTTGACGACCTGCAGATCCAGACGTTTGCGTTCAGTCGCCTTGTTCAGGCAAGCAGTGGTAAAAAACTTGGGATAGCACAACTGCTGTTCCGCCTCGAATCGCTGCTCAAGTTTCGTGCGGGATTCCTTCGCATCCGCCAGCGCAACATCAGCCTGCTCCGTCGACTGGATGGAACCGGCCGGATAATGTTCGACGATGCCGTCGATCGTGTAGGCCAGAATTTCCTCATGCGCATCTTCGGCAGATTGCGCCAGCGCAAATTGGCTGCACGACAACAGCATGGAGAAAACCACAAGTTTCAATGATTGCTTCATAACTTTCCGGATAGATAATTCACTAAAAGGATGGAGCGTGGCGACGCTCCGCCTCCATGTATTCGGCGGACTGCATTTCCATCAGACGCGAAACGGTGCGCTGAAATTCCATCGCCTGCGAACCTTCGACATACAGTTGCTCCATCGGCACCTCGGCCGAGACCAATAGCTTGATCTTGTGATCGTACAGCACATCGACCAGCCAGATGAATCGGCGCGCCTCCGATGCCATGGCTGCCGACATTGCCGGCACATCCGACAGAATCACTGTATGAAAACGGCTGGCGATTTCCAGGTAATCGTTTTGCGAACGGGGTCCGCCGCACAGCGTTGCAAAATCGAACCAGATTACGCCGCCCGCACGGCGCAGCGAACGGATATTCCGTCTTTCGACGTGAATGACCGGATCTTCGTCTTCCATTTCTGCAATACGCTCGAAAGCAGCCTGCAATTCCCTCTCGGCCCTAGCGTCTGCCGGTGTGTGATAGGCCTCCACCTGCACCAGCGCACGCTTGCGGTAATCCGTGCCGCCATCGACTTGCAGGATATCCATCTTTTCCTTCAGCAAGGCAATGGCCGGCAAGATGCGATCGCGATGCAGGCCGTCGGGATACAGCGTGCCCGGCTCGAAATTGGAGGTGATGATGAACGACACGCCGTGCGCGAACAATGCCTTGAACAAATTGTAGAGAATCATCGCGTCGGCGATATCGATCACGTGAAACTCGTCGAAGCAGATCAGCCGATATTTCTTTGCTACATTCGCCGCCACCGTATCTAGCGGATCGGCAACCTTTTTCAATGCATCAAGTTGCCGGTGCACGTCGCGCATGAATTCGTGGAAATGCACACGCGTCTTTCTTTTCAGCGGAACGACCGAATAGAAGCTGTCCATCAAAAAAGATTTGCCGCGCCCGACACCGCCCCACATATAGACGCCGCGCGGCACTTCCGGCGGAGACAGCCATCGCCGCAACGGATTACGGCGTTTTTCCTTGTACGTCATCCATTCATCGTAAGCGCGCTGCAGCCGGTTCACTGCATTGCGCTGCGCAGCATCTGCGGAAAAACCGCGCGACTGCAGCGTCTGCTCGTAGAATTCGCTGACGTTCATTGCATCGTATCCGTGCGCAAAAAAACGGGCGAGCCATGCTCGCCCTTATCGTGAGAAAACCGTTTCGTCATTGCGGCGACATCGTAACCCGTATGCGCGGCGGATAACCGCTGCCGCTCGAACCGATCGGCAGGCTGAAACCGAGCCCCATGCCAACATTGCCGCTGCCACCGCCAACACCGACGCCCATGCTGGAACCACCGCCGCCCTGCCCAATCGGCGGCATGCGCAATTCGGATGTGCGATAGCCGGCCTTGTTGCAGACGATGCGCAAATCGCCGCTGGCCGGAATTTCCAGCGTCACGGGCGTAGTTACATTCCAGCTGCGACTACTGGTCGATACCGAGCAATTTGCACCCGGAAATTCCTGTCCGCTGGTCGTCGCCGTCACGATGGTGACCTGCCGATCGGCGAGGCCGGTCGCACATGCCGCCAACAGCACAGGCAACAGCAACGCCGTGATTTTTCCCGGTACGGTGCTCCGCACACAATGCTTCATACAGGCTCCTAGAAATTCAATGCCCGGCCATCGACCGCCAGCGAGGCTTCCTTCACCGCTTCCGACAACGAAGGATGCGCATGACAGATACGTGCGATATCTTCTGACGACGCGCGGAACTCCATCGCCGCCACCGATTCGGCGATCAGTTCCGATGCCATCGGGCCGATGATGTGCACACCGAGGATCTCGTCCGTGCGCGCATCAGCCAATACCTTGACGAAACCGGTGGTATCGCCCAGCGCACGTGCGCGGCCGTTCGCCAGGAAGGGAAAGCTGCCGCTCTTGTAGGCGACGTTCTCGCTCTTCAACTGCTGTTCGGTCTTGCCGACCCAGGCGATTTCCGGCGAGGTGTAAATCACCCACGGAACCGTGTTGAAATTGACGTGTCCATGCTGGCCGGCGATACGCTCAGCGACGGCAACGCCCTCTTCCTCCGCCTTGTGCGCCAGCATCGGCCCGCGCACGACGTCGCCGACTGCCCACACGTTCGGCAGGCTGGTGCGGCAATCATCATCGACCGCGATGAAGCCGCGTTCATCGAGTTTTAATCCGACATCTTCCGCGTTCAAGCCAATCGTGTTCGGTACACGGCCGATCGAGACGATCAGCTTGTCGAACACGGCTTTCTGCGCAGCGCCCTTGTCGTCGGTGTAATTGACCGTCACGTTGTTCTTGCCGGCCGCGATCGTGCCGATCTTGACGCCGAGATTGATGGACAATCCCTGCTTCGTAAATTGCTTCCACGCTTCCTTGGCAACCGCTTCGTCGGCCGCACCGAGGAAATTCGGCAAGGCTTCCAGTATCGTCACCTCCGAACCCAGGCGACGCCAGACGCTTCCCATTTCCAGGCCGATGACACCGGCGCCGATCAGGCCGAGCTTTTTCGGTACATCGGGAATGGCCAACGCACCGGTATTCGACAGAATCAGCTTTTCATCAAAAGGCACGTTCGGCAATGCGCGCGGCGACGAGCCTGTCGCCACGATGACATGCTTGGCAACGATGGTTTCTTCGGTCGCACCGGCAATACGGATTTCACTGCCGTCCGCCCCCGTTCTCACGAAGGAACCGCGACCGTGGAAAAACGTCACCTTGTTCTTCTTGAACAGGTAAAGAATACCGTCGTTGTTCTGCTTGACTACCGTATCCTTGCGGGCCAGCAGCTTTTTCAGATTCAGCGACAGCCCGCCTACTTCGATGCCATGGTCGGCAAACGCATGCCCCGCATGATCGAAATATTCGGAAGACTGCAACAATGCCTTGGAAGGAATGCAGCCGACGTTGGTGCAAGTGCCGCCTGGCGCCGGACCACCCTTCGCGTTTTTCCATTCGTCTATGCAGGCAGTGGAAAGTCCCAGCTGCGCGGCGCGAATCGCGGCGACATAGCCGCCTGGGCCGCCGCCGATCACTACGACATCGAAATTGTTCGCCATATCGTTATCCCGTCAAATCCGTCAGTATCGGAAGGCGCATCGTGCATCTGTATGCATCCATATTGCGCAATGGCCTTCCGGCAATCAAAATCCAGAATCGTGCCGACTCAAAGATCCAGCAGCAAACGTGCAGGGTCTTCCAGCGCCTCCTTCATTGCCACCAGACCGAGCACCGCTTCACGGCCATCGATGATGCGATGGTCGTAGGACAGCGCCAGATAATTGATCGGACGGATCACGATCTGCCCGTTCTCGACGACCGGGCGCTCCTTCGTCGCATGGATGCCGAGAATCGCGGATTGCGGCGGATTGATGATCGGCGTCGACAGCATGGAGCCGAAAATGCCGCCGTTGGAAATCGAGAAGGTACCGCCGGTCAGTTCTTCCAGCGTCAGCTTGCCGTCCTTCGCCTTGGTGCCGAATTCGCCGATCTTCTTCTCGATGTCCGCAATCGACATCTGGTCTGCATCGCGCAGGATGGGCACCACCAGTCCGCGCGGCGAACCGACGGCGATGCCGATATCGAAGTAGCCGTGATAGACGATGTCATTGCCATCGACCGATGCATTGATGATCGGATACTTCTTCAGCGCAGCGACCGCGGCCTTCACGAAGAAGGACATGAAGCCGAGCTTGACGCCGTGTTCCTTTTCGAACTTGTCGCGATATCTGGTGCGCAGATCCATGACAGGCTGCATGTTGACTTCGTTGAACGTCGTCAGAATGGCGTTGTTGGACTGCGACTGCAGCAACCGTTCCGCGATGCGGGCACGCAGGCGGCTCATCGGTACGCGCTCTTCCGGACGATCGGCCAAGGCCGGATTGGCTGGCGGAGCGACCTGCTGCAGCGACGGTTTGCTTGCCGCAGCTGGCGCAGCAGCAGCCGTTGCCGGCCGGTTCTGCAGATGATCGATCACGTCGCCCTTGGTGACCCGTCCATCCTTGCCCGTGCCAGTCACGTCGGATGCCGACAGCTTGTTCTCCGTCAGCATCTTGGCCGCAGCCGGCATGGCCACATCGGATTTACCGCCTTTACCTTCCTGCGCCTGGGATGTGCCCTGCGTTGGTGCGGACGATGCAGCGGCCGCCGGTTCGTCCGAGGGTGGATTTGGCGTAACGGCCGGTGCTGCCTTCGTATCGGCCACAGCCGACTTCGCATCGGTGTCGATCAGTGCAATCACCTCGCCCGCCACCACGGTGCTGCCGTCTTCCTTGGCGATCTGAGTGATGACGCCAGCATCCGGCGCCGGCAGTTCCAGCACGACCTTGTCGGTTTCGATGTCGATCAGGTTCTCGTCGCGTGCAACGGCTTCGCCGACCTTTTTATGCCACTGCAGCAGCGTCGCCTCGGCGACGGATTCCGACAGCTGCGGGACTTTTACCTCAAGAATTGCCATATAACTCTCCGTTTCGGTTTGTTCATGCTGCGCTCCGGCATTCGGATGCGCCGCAGGGTCTTCATTTGGTCAGTACAAAACCTTTCAGCTTGGCAAAAGCCGCTTCGATCAATGCCTTCTGCTGTGCAAAATGCTTGTCGTAATAGCCGACGGCCGGCGATGCGCTGGCCGGGCGGCCCGCATAAGCCAGCTTCTGGCCATCTTCCATGTTCTCCAGAATGTTGTGCTGGATCTGGAACCACGCGCCCTGGTTCTGCGGTTCATCCTGCGCCCACACCAGTTCGTTCGCGTTCGGGAATTTCTTCAGTTCGGCAGCAAATGCCTTGTGCGGGAACGGATACAACTGCTCGATACGAATGATCGCCACGTCGTTCTGCGCGCGCTCCTTGCGGGCGGCGACCAGATCGTAGTAGACGCGGCCCGAGCAGGCGACGATGCGCTTGACCTTCTTCGCATCGATTTTGTCGTCGACTTCGCCGATCACGGTCTGGAAGGAACCCTTTGCGAGATCCTCCAGCGGCGAACCGGCATCCTTGTTGCGCAACAACGATTTCGGCGTCAGGATCACCAGCGGCTTGCGGAACAGACGGATCATCTGACGACGCAGCAGATGGAATATCTGCGCGGCCGTCGTCGGCTGCACGACCTGCATATTGTTGTCAGCACACAGTTGCAGGAAGCGTTCGGGACGTGCCGAAGAGTGTTCCGGCCCTTGGCCTTCATAGCCGTGCGGCAGCATCATGACGAGGCCGGAGATGCGTCCCCATTTCACTTCGCCGGAACTGATGAACTGATCGATGACGACCTGCGCGCCGTTGGCGAAGTCGCCGAACTGCGCTTCCCAGATCGCCAGTGTGTTCGGGTCCGCCGTCGAATAGCCGTATTCGAACGCGAGCACCGCTTCTTCCGACAGCACGGAATCGATGACGCGGAACCAGGCCTGCTGGTCGGAGACGTTCTGCAGCGGCACATAGGTACCGGCGTCCCATTTTTCGCGGTTCTGATCGTGCAGCACCGAGTGACGATGGACAAAGGTGCCGCGTCCCGCATCCTGACCAGTCAGGCGCACCGCATAACCGGAACTGACCAGCGACGCATAGGCCAGATGTTCGCCCATGCCCCAGTCCAGATCCATTTCGCCGCGGCCCATCGCGGCACGGTCGGCCAGCACTTTTTCTACCAGCGGATGCACCTTGAAATTTTCCGGGATCGTCGTGATGCGTGTCGCCAGACGCTTGAGCTCCGTCAACGGCACGGCGGTATCTGCCGCATCGGTCCATTTCCTGTTCAGAAACGGCATCCAGTCGACCGCATACTTGCTCTTGAAGTTGGAGATGACCGGATCGATCGTATGTTTGCCAGCATCCATCGCATCGCGATATTCCCGCATCAGTTGATCGCCCCGATCGGCATCGATGACGCCCTGCGTTGCCAGCTTGTCGGCATACAGCTTGCGCGTGCCGGTATGCTGGGCAATCTTCTTGTACATCAGCGGCTGCGTCAGCGCCGGCGTATCCTGCTCGTTATGACCCAGCTTGCGGAAGCAGATCAGGTCGATGACGATGTCCTTGCGGAATTCCTGGCGATAATCCAGTGCCAGTTGCGAGGCAAACACGACCGCTTCCGGATCGTCGCCGTTCACATGCAGAACCGGTGCCTCGATCATCTTCGCGACATCCGAGCAGTACAACGTCGAACGCGAATCGCGCGGATCCGAAGTCGTGAAACCGATCTGGTTATTGATGATGATATGTACGGTGCCGCCAGTGCCGTAACCGCGCGTCTGCGCGAGATTCAGTGTTTCCATCACCACGCCCTGGCCTGCGAAAGCGGCATCGCCGTGGATCAGTACCGGCAGTACCTGCTGTGCCGGATCGTTGCTGTTGTCGTTGTTGCCGCGGCGTTCGATACGTGCGCGCACCGAACCTTCGACCACCGGATCGACGATTTCCAGATGGGAAGGGTTGAAGGCCAGCGACAAATGCACCGGACCGCCCGGCGTGCTGACGTCGGATGAAAAACCTTGGTGATACTTGACGTCGCCGGACGGAAGATCGTCCGCATGGCGTCCTTCGAATTCGGCAAACAGTTCCTGCGGCGTCTTGCCCAGGATGTTGACCAGTACATTCAGGCGGCCGCGATGCGCCATGCCGATGACGATCTCCTGCACGCCCTTCTCACCGCCACGCTGGATGACTTCGTCGAGCGACGCGATGAAGCTTTCGCCGCCTTCCAGCGAAAAACGTTTCTGGCCAACGTACTTGGTGTGCAGATAGCGTTCCAGCCCTTCCGCCGCGGTCAGGCGTTCGAGAATATGTTTTTTCTTTTCGGCCGGGAACGTCGGCGAGGAACGCAAGGATTCCAGCTTTTCCTGCAGCCACAGCTTGGGCTTGGGATCGCTGATGTACATGAACTCCGGCCCGATCGACCGGCAGTAGGTGTCGCGCAGCGCATTCAGCAGATCGCGCAGCGATGCCGTTTCTGTGCCGAAGTACGTATTACTGATGTTGAACACGATGTCCATGTCCGCATCGGTGAAGCCGTAGAAGGACGGCTCCAGTGCTGGAATCGACGGACGCTCCTGGCGCTGTAGCGGATCGAGATTGGCCCAGTTGTTGCCGAGTACGCGATAGGCGGCGATCAATTGCGTGACGGCGACGCGCTTGCGTTCCATCTCGATGTCTTCGATCGGTGCAATGACACGAATCGGACCGCGTTTGGCACGTTCGGCAAAGGAAGCAATGACGGAAGCATGCGTCACATCGGGACGCTCGGAACCATCGACTGCGGGGACATGTTGCAAGGCGTCGAAGTAGGAACGCCAGTTATCGGGGACGGCCCCCGGATTATCTAGATACGCTTCGTACAGTTCTTCGACGTACGGCGCGTTCCCTCCGAACAGATAGGAGGTGGAAACCGACTGCTGCATCATCTTGCTCACCTTTCTTCGCGTTTCGCGAGATTAGCGGGTTGTTCAAACCTTCCGCGACACGGCCTGACCGGTTAGCGGATTGCACATCAAACCAAATTGTAGGGAAGGACGTTGTTACTTTGTGGCGTTCGTTCCGAAGTGTGAAAACGAGAATAGCATATCTACCTGCATCGTGAAGGCCATGAAAAAACCGGCGGAAACTATTTCTATTTTCCGCCGGTTTCCCTTACTGCAGCCTTACTGTGTGATCGCAATTACTTGCGCTTGGCGATTTCGACGACATCGCGTTGCGTGGAACCGATGTACAGCTGGCGCGGACGGCCGATCTTCTGTTCTGGATCGGAAATCATTTCGTTCCATTGCGCAATCCAGCCGACGGTGCGCGCCATCGCAAAAATGCCGGTGAACAACGAAACCGGGATACCCAGCGCCGATTGCACGATGCCCGAGTAGAAATCGACGTTCGGGTACAGCTTGCGGGACACAAAGTAATCGTCTTCCAGCGCAATGCGCTCCAGTTCCATGGCCAGTTTGAACAACGGATCGTCGTGCAGGCCCAGTTCGTTCAGCACTTCGTAGCAGGTTTCGCGCATCAGCTTGGCGCGCGGATCGAAATTCTTGTAGACGCGATGACCGAAGCCCATCAGGCGGAAACCGGAATCCTTGTCTTTTGCCTTGGCGATGAATTCAGGAATACGCTCGACGCTGCCGATCTGCTTCAGCATGTTCAGCGCAGCTTCGTTCGCGCCGCCGTGCGCCGGACCCCACAGGCAGGCGATGCCGGCTGCGATACAGGCAAACGGGTTCGCACCGGACGAGCCGGACAGGCGGACGGTGGACGTCGATGCATTCTGTTCGTGGTCGGCGTGCAGGATCAGGATGCGATCCAGTGCGCGCACCAGAACGTCGTTGATCTTGTACTCTTCGCTCGGCGTCGAGAACATCATATGCATGAAGTTCGCCGTGTACGACAGGTCATTGCGCGGATAGACGAACGGCTGGCCGATCGAATACTTGTACGACATCGCCACCAGCGTCGGCATCTTGGCGATCAGGCGGATCGCGGAAACTTCGCGATGATGCGGATCGTTGATGTCCAGCGAATCGTGATAGAAGGACGCCAGCGCGCCAACGGTCGCAACCAGCACCGACATCGGATGCGCGTCGCGACGGAAGCCGCGGAAGAAGAACTGCATCTGCTCGTGCAGCATGGTGTGCTTGCCGACAGTGCTGACGAAGTCCTTCTTCTGTGCAGCCGTCGGCAGTTCGCCCTTCAGCAACAGGTAGCTGCTTTCCAGGAAATCGCATTCGACCGCCAGTTGTTCGATCGGGTAACCGCGATACAGCAGTTCGCCCTTGTCACCGTCGATGTAGGTGATCGTCGAGTCGCACGACGCCGTCGACATGAAGCCCGGATCGTAGGTGAATTTGCCGCTGGAGCCGTACAGCTTGCGGATATCGACGACATCTGGACCAAGCGAGCCTTTGTAGATCGGCAGATCTACCGAGGGAGAACCGTCGGAAAACGACAGTGTAGCTTTGGTGTCAGATTGTGAGTGAGGCATGGCTCTTCCTTCTAGTAACGTAGGATGTAATCCCAATTTAAAAACCTGCGCACGCGCGCTAGACAGCACGCATCCTTGCCAGCAATGCCCGAACGTGCGGCAGATCGACCTCGCCTTCCGGTTCGTTTCTCGCCAGCAGCAAATTCAGCAAATCGTTATCCGGCAACTCCATCAGCATCGAAAAGGCATCGACCTCTTCGTCGCTGAGCGTCTCCTCATGGCCATCGAGAAAACGCGTGATGATCAAATCGTTCTCGAGCAGTCCGCGACGCGCACGCCATCTAAGGCGCGCACGCTTTACCGGATCTGCCTGATGAGTTATCTGCGACATGGCATCCACCTCGGCAACACGTTTCCATGCCATCTTCCCGTCAGGGAAGGAAAAGGCGGCCGACTGGCCGCCATACATATGTACGCGGCCTAGACGGCCCGACGCACCATCAATTCCTTGATCTTTCCGATCGCGCGCGTCGGATTCAGCCCTTTCGGGCAGACATCCACGCAATTCATGATCGTATGGCAGCGGAACAGCCTGTATGGGTCTTCCAGGTTGTCCAGGCGCTCGCCGGTCGCATGATCCCTGCTGTCGGCGATGAAGCGATACGCCTGCAGCAATCCTGCCGGGCCGACAAACTTGTCCGGATTCCACCAGAAGGATGGGCAGGACGTCGAGCAGCAGGCGCATAGTATACATTCGTACAGGCCATCGAGCTCTTCCCGCTCGGCCGGCATCTGCAGGCGCTCTTTTTCAGGCGCAATTGTATCGTTAATCAGAAAAGGCTTGATCGAATCGTACTGCTTGAAGAATTGTGTCATGTCCACGATCAGGTCGCGGATGACCGGCAGGCCCGGCAATGGACGCAGCATGATCGGCTCGGTCAGATCGTTCAGGTTGGTGATGCAGGCCAGGCCGTTCTTGCCGTTGATGTTCATCGCATCCGAACCGCAAACGCCCTCGCGGCACGAACGGCGTAACGCAAGAGAATCGTCGACATCGGCCTTGATGCGCTGCAGTGCATCGAGCAGCATCTTGTCGTGCGGATGCAGTTCGACCGTTACATCCTGCATGTAAGGCTTTTCGTCCTTGTCCGGATCGTAACGGTAAATCTGGAGTCTGATAGTGCGTCCCATATTGGCTGCCTCAGAATGTGCGAGGTTTTGGCTTGAAGGTTTCGACAGTCAGCGGTTGCGTGACGACCGGTTTGTATTCGAGATGGTTGTCTTCGGAAAAGTACAGCGAATGCTTGAGCCAGTTTTCGTCGTCGCGTTGTTCATAATCCCGATGCGCATGCGCGCCGCGCGATTCCTTGCGTGCGGCAGCGGCAACGATGGTCGCCTTCGCCGTTTCGATCATGTTGTCCAGTTCCAGCGCCTCGATGCGCGCCGTGTTGAAGACGCGCGACTTGTCCTTGAATGACACATGCTTGCGGCGCTCGTCCAGTTCCATGATCTTCTTCACGCCGGTCTGCAGCAGTTCGTCGGTGCGAAACACGCCGCAGTAGCGCTGCATCGTCGAACGGATATCGTTGGCGACATCCTGCACGCGCTCTGAACCGGTGCTGCTTTCCAGTCGCGCCAGACGTTCCAGCGCGCGGTCGGCGGCATCCGCCGGCAGCGGAATATGTTCACGGCGGGTCAGATTGCTGCGCACGATGTGATTGCCCGCAGCGCGGCCGAATACCAGCAGATCGAGCAGCGAATTGGTGCCGAGGCGGTTCGCGCCATGTACCGACACACAAGCGCATTCGCCCACTGCGTAAAGTCCGTTGACGACCGAATTCGGATTGCCGTTGCGCGGCGCCACCACCTGGCCGTGAATGTTGGTCGGGATGCCGCCCATCTGGTAATGGATGGTCGGCACCACCGGAATCGGTTCGCGCGTGGCATCGACGTTGGCGAACTTGCGTGCGATTTCCAGGATCGACGGCAGGCGCTTCTGAATCGTCTCGGCACCGATGTGGCGCAGATCCAGCAGCACGTGATCCTTGTGCGGGCCGACACCGCGGCCTTCCTTGATTTCCTGATCCATTGAACGCGAGACGAAGTCGCGCGGCGCCAGATCCTTCAGCGTCGGCGCATAGCGCTCCATGAAACGCTCACCCTCGCTGTTGACGAGAATGCCGCCCTCGCCGCGCACGCCTTCGGTAATCAGCACGCCGGCACCGGCCACGCCGGTCGGGTGGAACTGCCAGAATTCCATGTCTTCCAGCGGCAAGCCGGCGCGCGCCGCCATGCCCATGCCGTCGCCGGTATTGATGAAAGCGTTGGTCGATGCGGCCCAAATGCGGCCTGCGCCGCCGGTCGCCAGCAGCGTGGTCTTCGCCTGCAGGATCATCACCTCGCCGGTTTCCATCTCCAGCGCGACAACGCCGATCACGTCACCGTCATGGTCGCGCATCAGGTCGATCGCCATCCATTCGACGAAGAAATGCGTATGCGCACGTACATTGCGCTGGTACAGCGTATGCAGCATTGCGTGGCCGGTGCGGTCGGCGGCGGCGCAGGCGCGCTGCACCGGCTTCTCGCCGAAATTGGCGGTGTGGCCACCGAATGGACGCTGGTAGATCGTGCCGTCCGCATTGCGGTCGAACGGCATGCCGAAATGTTCGAGTTCGTAGACGACGCGCGGCGCTTCGCGGCACATGAATTCGATGGCGTCCTGGTCGCCCAGATAGTCCGATCCTTTGATGGTGTCGAACATGTGCCAGTACCAGTTGTCTTCGGCCATGTTGCCCAGCGACGCGCCGATGCCGCCCTGCGCCGCCACCGTATGCGAACGTGTTGGGAAGACCTTCGACAATACGGCGACGCTCAGCCCCGCTTCGGCAAGCTGCAGCGACGCACGCATGCCGGAACCGCCGGCGCCGATGATGATCGCATCGAAATGACGTACCGGAATGCTGGATTTGATTGCAGCCACGTTAGGCTCTCCAAAGAATCTGTGCGGCCCAGCCCGCGCATGCCAGCAGCCACAGGACAGTGGCAACCTGCAACGCCAGGCGGATCGAAACCGGTTTGATGTAATCCATCCAGATGTCGCGCATGCCAACCCATGCGTGATAAAACAGCGACAGCAGCGCGACGAAGGTCAGCATCTTGAAC
The DNA here is from genome assembly GCF_014635845.1 of Oxalicibacterium solurbis. Lineage (GTDB taxonomy): Bacteria > Pseudomonadota > Gammaproteobacteria > Burkholderiales > Burkholderiaceae_D > Oxalicibacterium > Oxalicibacterium solurbis. Next base: position 172,557 of record NZ_BMDP01000001.1, read on the forward strand.
CATTGATGCGCGAACAGTCCCGCCCAGCTTTCATAGCCGATGTCGCCTGAAATCAGGAACGCGACCAGCAGCACCAATGTATAGACGACCATCACGATGGCCGTGATGCGCTGCGCCAGCCAGTCCCGCAAACCGTAATGGGCGCCCACGACCAGTCTGTGCGGTCCGATATTGTCGTTTGCCATCAGAAAGCTCCGAACAGTTTGAGTGCGAAGAGCAGCGTCAGCGGCAGGCTGACTGCGAATACGGCAACCGACGAACGCCGCGCCTTGTCCTTGTCGAGGCCGACATGCACATCCAGCAACAGGAAACGGATACCGGCGCAGATATGATGCAGATAAGCCCAGATCAGGCCCAGAAGCAGCAGCTTGATGAACCAGTGCGAAACGATGCCCTTGAAATATTCGAACGAAATCTCCGACATCAGGCTCTTGTCCAATAACAGCAGCATGAGCGGCAGCAGCAAAAACATCAGCGCACCACTGACGCGGTGCAGGATGGACAAAATCGCAGCCAGCGGCATGCGGTAGCGCGCAATATCGGCAAGGCCGATATTCTTGTACTGCGGCTTGCCGGTTTTGATTGGCTCAGTCATGGCGTGAATTTCCCGAATGAGATGAACACGTAATTTTCCCCGATTTTGATGTGCCACACCATGTAATTTTCATGACGGCCAACGCGTCGTTCAGTGAAATATGTTTCATCGTCAGTTCAACGCATTCTCATAATGGTGGCCGTTCGTCACATACAGCGAACGCCGCACTTCCACCGGCTTGTCGCCATAAGTAAACGACAGACGATTCACGCTGAGCAGCGGCGTGCCAGCAGCGATCTTCAGCAATTCGGACGCCTGACGATCGGCCGCCACGGCGCGGATGTTCTCGACTGCACGAATCATCTGCATGCCGAATTCCGTTTCCAGCAAGGCATACATCGGCCCCTTGTACTGCAGCATGCGCTCGACCGACAGGCCCTTGAACAACTGCCCCGGCAGCCACAATTCCTCAAGAATCGTCGGCGCGCCGTCGAAGGACTGGATGCGTTTCATGAAGACCACCGAATCGCCGGTCTTGATGTCGAGCTGACGTGCGATATCCGCCGGCGCGCGCAGACGCTTGGCTTCGATGATGACGTTATCGGGGTAATGCGCCTCGCCGACATCCGGCTTCAGACGCAGGAAACGGAATTGCGAACGCGCTTCCTGGTGCGTGGCGACGAAAGTGCCTTTGCCCTGGCGGCGTACCACCAGATTTTCTGCAGCCAGTTCGTCAATGGCCTTGCGCACGGTTCCCTGGCTGACCTTGAAACGGCTCGCCAGCTCCATTTCGCTGGGAATGAGTTCGCCGGCACGCCATTCGCCCGACTGCAGTTGCTGCATGATCAATGCCTTGATCTGCTGGTAAAGCGGGCTGAACCTCGGCGGCGATGCGCCAGCCGTCCGCCCTCCCGAAGAAGAGGGTGCGGCACTGCTTGACGAAATAGGCTGGGCAGGCGTCATGGAGAAGGATTTCACCACAAAAAATCCGGTGCGTCCAGCGAAATCCATAAATAACATATCTTATATAAGACATAAGATAGATATTGACAGCGCAACATCCGGAAGACTACACTCGCCGCACGATTCACCGGTCGCCCTGCACGGCCGTCGGCTTATTTATCGGATCGGCTTATCTTTTATCGGCTTATTTAAATTGTCCGGATCGATTCCATGAATTTCGCGACCATGCCCGCAGACAACACGCATTCCCCGCCCTGCCGCTGACTAATCGGGCATTCGACTGTATCATTGCGCGACGCGAAATTTTTCCCGGAATCGGATCAAGATCCGCGGAATCGAATCCGCAAAATTTAATCCGCAGAACCTAATCCGACTTCATCATTTTCTTGGAGATTCAACATGGCTAAAGCCCCCATGCGTGTTGCCGTAACAGGCGCCGCCGGCCAGATCGGCTACTCGCTTCTTTTCCGTATCGCCAACGGCGACATGCTTGGCAAGGACCAGCCGGTCATCCTGCAACTGCTGGAAATCAATGATGAAAAAGCCCAGAAAGCGCTGAAAGGCGTGATGATGGAAATCGACGACTGCGCCTTCCCGCTGCTGGCCGGCATGACCGCGCACAGCGATGCGATGACCGCATTCAAGGATGCCGACGTCGCACTGCTGGTCGGTGCGCGTCCACGCGGTCCGGGCATGGAACGCAAGGACCTGCTGGAAGCCAACGCGCAGATTTTCACCGTGCAAGGCAAGGCGCTGGACGCCGTCGCCTCGCGCAATGTCAAGGTGCTGGTGGTCGGCAACCCTGCCAACACGAATGCGCACATCGCCATGAAATCGGCACCTAGCCTGCCAGCCAAGAACTTCACCGCGATGCTGCGCCTGGATCACAACCGCGCACTGTCGCAGATCGCCGCCAAGACCGGCAAACCGGTTTCGTCGATCGAAAAACTGTGCGTCTGGGGCAATCACTCGCCGACGATGTATCCCGACTATCGTTTCGCCACCGCCGACGGCCAACCCGTCAAGGCGATGATCAACGATGACATCTGGAATAAGGATGTCTTCCTGCCGACCGTCGGCAAGCGCGGCGCCGCCATCATCGATGCGCGCGGCCTGTCTTCCGCCGCTTCCGCCGCCAACGCCGCCATCGACCACGTGCGCGACTGGGTGCTGGGCACCAACGGCAAATGGACCACGATGGGCATTCCGTCCGACGGTTCCTACGGCATCCCGAAAGACATCATCTTCGGCTTCCCGGTCACGACCGAGAACGGCGAATACAAGATCATCCAAGGTCTGGAAATCGACGCCTTCTCGCAAGAACGCATCAACCTGACGCTGAAAGAACTGACCGAAGAGCGCGAAGGCATCAAGCACCTGTTGCCATGATGCCCGCGATGGACGGGCTTCCCGCAAACGAAACCCGTCCATCGTCCCGCCAGCCATAACGCAAGCCAGACACCATGTCGCTCACGCATCCTTCCGAGGTCCTGTTCCAGGGAACGCACCCACCGGTATCGATTCCGGCCTGCGATCACTATGCCGGTTCGGAAAAGCTGATGCGCAAGTCGATGGCGCTACAGCACGAACTCGGACCGGTCTTCGACATTACCTTCGATTGCGAAGATGGCGCATCGAACGGCAGCGAAGAAGCGCATGCGCACCTGATCGGCACATTGCTGACCGGCGACGACAACCGCTTCGACCGCATCGGCGCCCGCGCGCATGACATCGGCAGCCCTTTTTTCGAGCAGGACATCGAGATCATCCTGCAGCATGCTGCAACGAAGCTGGCCTATCTCGTCGTACCGAAAGTCGACAGCGTGGCCGACGTCAAGAACGCAGTCGCCCTGATCGGCAAGCACGCGAAGAAACACGGGCGTGACAAGCTGCCGGTCCATGTACTGATCGAAACTCATGGCGCGCTGGCCGATGTGCATGCAATCGCCGCGATTCCGCAGGTCGAATGCCTATCGTTCGGCGTGATGGATTTCGTCTCCGCGCACTACGGCGCAATCCCCGGCACGGCGATGCGCTCCCCCGGCCAGTTCACGCATCCGCTCGTGATGCGCGCCAAGCTGGAAATCGCCGCCGCCTGCCACGCTTATGGAAAAGTGCCGTCGCACAACGTGACGACGGAAATCAACGACACCTCCGTCGTCGCCAGCGATGCGCATCGTGCCGCATCCGAATGTGGCTACACGCGGATGTGGAGCATCCATCCAAATCAGATTCGCCCCATACTCAAATCGCTCGCGCCGCGGCTTTCCGAGGTGAATGAAGCCGCTGCCATCCTGTCGCAGGCACAGGAAGCGCAATGGGGACCGATACAGCACAACGGCAAGTTGCACGATCGCGCCAGCTATCGCTACTACTGGACCATCCTGCAACGTGCGCATGCCGCTGGCCTGCAGATGCCTGAGGCCTCGCATGCGCTGTTATGAATGGCAATAATGAATCACCCTCGCCTGTCCACGTGGACGGTAGATGAATGAAATCGAACGGAGAACCCTGCATGAACAAACTGCTCTGCGCCCTTCTGCTGGTTGGCTTGACGTCCGCGCCTGCGTTCGCACAGTCCGCCGCGCCGCAAACGCATAAGGAAACCGCCAAGAAACCGGCGAAGAAGACCGCCAAGAAAGCCGCGCCCGCTGCTGCGGCTGGTGCCGATGGACTGGTGCCTGACATGTCCGAGGAAGATCTGGGCGAAGCCAATATCGAAGGCTCGGTCGTCACCGAATACGCCTGCGAACTCGGCAACAAGATCACGACCTATCACAACGACAGCGACGACAAGTACATGGCGCTGCGCTGGAAAAACACCGTGCATCGCCTGCGCCGCGTCGGCACCAGCACCGGCGCCAACCGCTTCGAGAATCGCCGTTACGGCCTGGTCTGGATCAGCATCCCGTCGAAGGCCATGCTGCTCGATTCGCGCAAGGGCCAGCAGTTGGCAAACGAATGCCGCAACCCCGAACAGCAAAAGGCACTGGCAGCCAAGAAAGGCTGACATTGCCATGACGTCGCTGCTGCGGCCGACAAACGGCGGCGTCACTCACCACATTCACATATCGGCCATTCAGCATTAAGGAGAAATCATGTCGCGCAATACTCTGGATACGCTCAAGGAATTCAAGATTTCCAAAGCGCGTAAAGGCGCGTTCCATTCCCTGCCCGCACTGGGCGACAAGCTCGGCGTGGACGTTTCCCGCCTGCCGGTCTCGATCCGCATTGTGCTGGAATCGGTGCTGCGCAACTGCGACGGCAACAAGGTCACCGAAGAACACGTGCGTCAGCTCGCCAACTGGGCGCCGAACGCCGCCCGCACGGAAGAAATTCCGTTCATCGTGGCGCGCGTCGTGCTGCAGGATTTCACCGGTGTGCCACTGCTGGCCGACCTGGCCGCGATGCGCGGCGTGGCCGACCGCATGGGCAAGAATCCGAAGAACATCGAACCGCTGGTGCCGGTCGACCTGGTGGTCGACCACTCGGTGCAGATCGACCACTTCCGCGAGAAGAATGCGCTCGACCTGAACATGAAGCTGGAATTCCAGCGCAACAACGAGCGCTACCAGTTCATGAAATGGGGCATGCAGGCATTCGACACCTTCGGCGTCGTGCCGCCGGGCTTTGGCATCGTGCACCAGGTCAACCTCGAATATCTGGCGCGCGGCGTGCACAACCGTGACGGCGTCTACTATCCGGATACGCTGGTCGGCACCGATTCGCACACGACGATGATCAACGGCATCGGCGTGGTCGGCTGGGGCGTCGGCGGCATCGAAGCGGAAGCAGGCATGCTGGGCCAGCCGGTCTATTTCCTGACGCCGGATGTCGTTGGCGTGAACCTGACCGGCAAGCTGCGCGGCGGCGTTACCGCGACCGATCTGGTGCTGACGATCACCGAACTGCTGCGCCGCGAAAAAGTCGTCGGCAAGTTCGTCGAATTCTTCGGCGAAGGCACCGAATCGCTGTCGCTGACCGATCGCGCCACCATCGCCAACATGGCGCCGGAATACGGCGCGACGATGGGCTTCTTCCCGGTCGACGATGCCACCATCGACTACTTCAAGGGCACCGGCCGCACGAAGGATGAGATCGATGCGTTCGAAACCTACTTCAAGGCGCAAGGCCTGTACGGCATCCCGAAATCCGGCGAGATCGATTACACCCACGTCGTCGCACTGGATCTCGGTTCGGTCGCGCCGTCGCTGGCCGGACCGAAACGTCCGCAGGATCGCATCGAGATCGGCCACGTCAAGCAGCAGTTCGCCGACCTGTTCGTCAAGCCCGTCGCCGAAAACGGCTTCAACAAGAAGGCCGAAGATCTGCACGCAAGCTACACGAATGCCGACGGCATTCCGGTCAAGAATGGCGACATCCTGATCGCCGCCATCACTTCATGTACAAACACGTCCAATCCGAGCGTGCTGCTGACCGCCGGCCTGCTGGCGAAGAAAGCCGTCGAAGCTGGCCTCAACGTCGCGCCGCACATCAAGACTTCGCTGGCGCCGGGTTCGCGCATCGTCACGCAATATCTGCAGGAAGCCGGCCTGCTGTCCTACCTGGAAAAACTCGGCTTCGGCCTGACCGCCTACGGCTGCACCACTTGCATCGGCAACGCGGGCGACCTGACACCGGCGATGAACGAAGCGATCGCCAAGAACGACATCGTGGCCGCCGCCGTGCTGTCGGGCAACCGCAATTTCGAGGCGCGCATCCATCCGAACATCCGCGCCAACTTCCTGGCATCGCCGCCGCTGGTCGTCGCCTACGCGATCGCCGGCACCGTCACGCGTGATCTGATGACCGAACCGGTGGGCCGCGGCAAGGGCAAGGACGGCAAGGAACGCGACATCTACCTGGGCGATATCTGGCCGACTTCGCAGGAAGTCGAGAAGCTGATGAAGTTCGCGATGAACGCGAAGAACTACAAGGCCAACTATGCACAGGTGAAGACCGAACCCGGCAAGCTGTGGGAACACATCACCGGCGTGGCCGAAGGCCAAGTCTACAACTGGCCGGATTCGACCTACATTGCGGAGCCGCCCTTCTTTGCCGATTTCGGCATGGAACCGAAGGCCGCCGTCACATCGATTTCCAGCGCACGCGCACTTGGCGTATTCGGCGATTCAATCACGACCGACCACATTTCACCCGCCGGTTCGATCAAGGATTCCAGCCCGGCCGGTAAATGGCTGACCGAGCACGGCGTGCTGAAGGCCGACTTCAACTCCTACGGTTCGCGCCGCGGCAACCATGAAATCATGATGCGTGGCACCTTCGCCAACGTGCGCATCAAGAACCTGATGATCCCGCCGAAGGCCGACGGTTCGCGCGTGGAAGGCGGCCTCACCCGCTTCCAGCCGAGCGGCGAGGAAATGTCGATCTACGCCGCCGCGATGCGCTACATGCAGGCAGGTACGCCGACGATGGTATTCGCCGGCGAGGAATACGGCACCGGCTCGTCGCGCGACTGGGCGGCGAAAGGCACGCAACTGCTGGGCGTAAAAGCCGTGGTGGCCCGCTCCTTCGAGCGTATCCACCGTTCCAATCTGGTCGGCATGGGCGTGCTGCCGCTGCAATTCATGGGCAACGACAGCGTGACGTCACTCGGCATCAAGGGCGACGAAACCTTCGACCTGAAAGGGCTGGAAGGCAGCATCCGTCCGCAACAGGAAGTGACGCTGGTCATCCATCGCGCCAACGGCAGCACCCAGGAAGTCACGCTGCTGCTGCGCATCGATACGCCGATCGAGGTCGATTACTACAAGCATGGCGGCATCCTGCCGTTCGTGCTGCGCCAATTGCTGGCCGCCTGATCTTTCGTTCTTCCCGCCAAAGCCGCATGCCGAAACGCATGCGGCTTTTTTCGTCTGCCGCCCGGCATCACCCGTTATCCGGCGGCGGCGCGTATTCAACTACAATACGCTTCTTGTCTTTCATCTCCATTCTTCATGCGTCGCCCTTCCAAAAAAAATTCCGGCAGCAAACTTTCCGCCGACAGCCAGCGGCTGACAACATTCTCGCAAGCGATAGACCAGGCCGCCAGCCGTCTGGAAGAACGCTATTGGGAAAACCAGCTGGATGCCTTGCTGCACAAACTGCTGCGCAATCAGCATCAGGATGCGATCGATGCCGCGCTGGATAACCTGTTCAAACAGGAATCCGGCGCCTACGATGCCTTGATGGAAAGCGTCGAGGCCGCCGCCGAATCCTGCACGATCGAACATGACGACACGCAATACGACGTACTGCTGATCGCCATGCCCATTCTTGCCTGGACGCGCTTTTCCATTGCATCCGGCCCGCTTCCTGCCGACATGGCGACGACGCTGTCCGCCCATCTGCACGCGCATGTGCTGGCGGCCGATGTGAAGATAGCGATGTCGCCGATGCTGTTCTCGATCGACCAGTTGCCGCGCACGCACGCCGATACCTTTGCGCTGACCCAGCAAATGGGCCTGGCTGCCTTGAAAGACACCGCATTGAAGTCACCGGTGCGCCAACCGGAAACCGCGCCGTTCCTGGCCGATACCCGTTATCTACTGGCGGCGATCGCTGCGCCCGCCGGCGCGCCCCTGTTCCGTTGGCAGGCATCCGCCGATCCGGCCGAACGCGATCAGGCGCTGGCGCAATGGAATGCGCAAGCCCTGCCCAACGTCGCGCGCCTGTTGCCCGGCTGCGGCATAGAACTGCTGCTGCCGGAAGCCTATTTCGTCGCCTGCCGCGAAGGCGACCGCCTGATTCGGCCGGCCTCGATACGCGCCGCCGTTCACTATCTGACGCATACGCTGGAAATCGAACCTGCAGCCTTGCAAGCCGTCATCGGCAGCTTCGGCGAAGAGGAAAACAACGGCCGCGTCGACGAATATCGGATCAGCTTCGGACTGGCAGGCGACGACGACGTTCTGTACGGCGTCGTCTGGCCACTCTATGGACAGGAAGACGATGATGAGGCATATCGCGTCGCACCGTCGCCAGCATCTGCTGCATCCACAGCATCTGCATCGGAACCTGCATTTCGCAAAACGCCGACCGAGGAAATCGTCGGCCTGCTGGAAGAATGCGGCATCATCCGCATCAAGCGGCTGGCCGAACTGTTTTCGATGGAATTCTGCGACGATTGCGGCTCACCGCTGTTCCCGGACGTCAATGCCGATCTGGTCCACGCGGAAATGCCTGAGGATGCGCCGGCCGGCAACCCGCATCTGCATTGATGCGCATCATGCGGCGATCATGCATTGCCTTTACCGCTTGCCCTTGCCGCAAGGGCTTGCACCTTACCAGGACGTATACGGCCGCTTCAGCAGACTGGAATTGAAGTAGCGCGCATCGCCCGTCACTTCCTCTCCCAGCCAGTCGGGCCGCGCGAACGTCTGCGTTTCGCTTGCGAGTTCGATTTCGGCAACCACCAATCCCAGATTGTCGCCGAAGAATTCGTCCACTTCCCACACCATGCCTTCATGCACGATGCGTGTGCGCGTCTTCTCGATCCGCGGTCGTTCGCAGATATCGTTCAACAGCGCCGCCGCATCCGCCAAGGGAATTTCGTACTCCCATTCGCCGCGGCTGAATCCCTGCGTGCGCCCCTTGATCGTCAGCGTGGCAATCTCGCCCTCGATGCGCACGCGTACCGTACGATCCGGATGCGTCGACAGATAGCCCTGCCGCATCGCCACGCCCTGCGCCAGCGCTTTCCATGCATCGCTGCGAACCAGGAACTTGCGCTCTATTTCCACACTCATTGGCGGCTCCTGCGCAGATGGCCAAGTATCGGCACCAGCATGTCGCGGCCCAGCCGTGCGCTACGCGCACCGTTCCAGCCGACTTCCGGTTGCGGCGCATCCGCATTGTCCTTGAACGGCATTTCCAGCGTCAGCGATACGCATTTGAACGTATGCCCGATATATTTCGATGCCAGTTTCAGCATGTCTTCTCTGTATTTCCCCGACGGATAACCGAAGCGTGTCTGGAAATCCGCGTTCGCTTGCAGCAAATCGTCAATGAAGGCCTGCTGTTCCGCTTTCTGTTTTTCCGAAAAACCCTCCAGCATTTCGCTGCCGGCGACGAATACATACGGCAACCCTTCGTCGCCATGAATATCGAGAAACAGATTGCATCCAGTCGCATGAATGCGGTTCCTGACATGAAAAATTTCCGGGCTGGTTGCCAGCGATGGTGTCATCCATTCGCGATTCAGGTTCGCGCCGGCCGCATTGGTACGCAGATTGCCGTTGATCGCACCATCCGGATTCATGTTCGGCACGATATGGAAAACCGCATGCTGCAATAGTTCACGCGCAACCGGATTGCCGATATCCAGCAACGCTTCGATCATCCCTTCCGCAAACCATTCCGCCATCGCCTCGCCCGGATGCTGGCGCGCAATGACCCAGATCTTCCTGGCTGCTGCCGCATCGCCGATCGTCAGCATGTCCAGGTCGCGGCCGTCGACCGTGCCACCCAGGTTTTCTATGTGCACCAACGGAGAAGCTTGCGCACGCCCGAGCATCGTCAAATGGCGATCCCACGAATAGGGCTCAAAATAGGCGTAATAGATGCTGTCTGCCTGCGGTACATGCGTGATCGTCATCACCTCGCCATCGAACGTCGTCGTCACCCGAAACCAGTTTTCACGATCGTAGCTGGCGACCGCCTGATAATCCTTCCAGCCGTCCGGATAAGTGGCCTCTCCCGCATTCAGCAGGCGCATGATGCATTGCTCTCCACGCGCGCCCTGCAGACGGAAATAAAACCACTGCGCAATATCCGCATGGCTGTCCTTGCGCAGGCGCAGATCGATCTGCTGCGCCAACTCCGCACGCACGGTGTCGACGACGACGATCGCGCCGGCATCGAAGCCGGAACTGATTCTGATGGTCATTGCATCCCTTGCTGATAAAAAGCCGGCGGCGGCGTGCCGTGGCTCGAATAGGAAGACAGAATTGTAGGGGATTTGCCGTGAAGTCGAACTGCTGCTGCCATCAACTTCAGAAGAGAATTGGTGCCGGTATATTTTCGAACCGCCGGCTCCGGTGATTTAGAACGAATTGTAGAGACGGCATCATGCACCAGCTATCGGTCAATTTCTGATTGCGTTGTAGGAAAGCCGGCAGAAAACCGGACCGTTTTTCGCACAACCTTGGTACAGCCCTCACCATCAACCCAAACCGAATTCCCGCAATGCAGAAAGCAATTTCGCATTCCTGTGCCCCGGTCGTGTCAGCTTGCTTAACGCGAAACGCTGCAACTCGTTCAAGTTCGCCCATTGCACCTGTGTAATGGCCGGCAGCGATAATGCATCCAGCGTATCGATCACGTCTTGCGGTACCGTATCTTTCTGCTGCCATGCAGGCGACGGATCGATGCCGGCCTGTTCCACAGCCATCTCGGGATCGTCCGCATGTGGCGCCAGCATCGTGGCCAGACGCGTACGAAAGGTCGCTCGTTGCTCATCGGATGCAAACGGCATTGCAACCAGTTCCTCACGTTCATCGCGGCTCAAGGCTTGCCATGCGGCCAGCGAAATGCGCAAACAGCAAACATCCAGCTTCAGCCGCATGATCATCGGAATCCGGCGCAGCGCATAGCCGCCGTTCTGTTCGAAATCGAAAAGCGTCACCATGCGATGACGCCTTGATGCGGTTCATGCAGGCTATCCGCCTGTCTTGTCGTGCTTGTCGTCGAGATGCTCTCCCAGTTTTTCTTCATTATCCTGTTCCAGATTATCCGCCGCCTTGGCACGCGGATCGTTTCCATAGCCTGTCGTCGCTGGTGTTGCAGGCTTTTCCCGGGATGGTTTTTCGTCCTGAGTGCGCATTATCTTCTCCTTTCAGATTTGTCGTCAGGCCAATCGACTGTAGCAACATCGTTGCAGCGCCGATGTCGGAAGACATGCCCGATCGATGTAGGGATTCGATGCGCGCATATTCCTCTATCCGAAGCCATGCCTTTGCAGGATGTGCTGTACATCTGTGGACAACGCAAATTTCACGAATGCCCTGCCGTCCGCCGAATCGGGCCGCGCCGCAATCCCGTATGTGCTGTGCACATTGCAGGTCTGCGGGATACGTACGATATCCAGCTCCGGTAACGTATGACTCACAATGCGTGCGTTGGTACGATAAGCAATATAGACATCGGCCCTGTCGTCCGTAAATGCCGTGATGTAAGGCAGATACGCCGCCCCCGGCGCCGGCATCGCCGCCCCGGACAGCCGGATCGCCTTGCCGTCGAGCAGAGCATGGAATCCCGGCCGCATCGTATCTGCACGACGGAAAAATTCCCACGTATAGTCGCCCATCGGATCGCTGACCGGCGTCGAAGTCGCCACCCGCACGGATGGCGTCATCAACATATCCAGCACGTTTTCTTCGCATATATTCAGTTGCGGCCGCGCGATCACGCACAACTCGTTGTACGTAAAGACCCTTGACGGGCCCAACAGATTTTTCCCCGCCAGTTCCTCCGTGTGCCCGGTCGAAGCAGAAGCAAACACATCGATCAACATGCCATTTTCGATTTCCTGCCGCAGCTTGCCGGAAGGACCATAACGCACATCGAACGTCGCACCGCCCTGCATCCGATACGCTGCAAGGATTTCGTCCATTACCGCCTGCAAGCTACCGGCTGCAACCAGTATTGCCATATCCGTCTTTCCCTTCTTCATTTGACCGAGTTTGCGCAGTTGTTCGCAGGTGCTAGGTCCTCAATCTCAATCGCATTGCAATCGTTACAGAGGGCGTTGTGGTCTCGGATCGTGCTTTGTCCGTTTCCGCACCGTCAATGCATTCGACTCGGCTATCATGCACGAATAAAGACGACCGGAGACAGTCGCGATGGAATTCCTTGCCCCCTTTGCCCGTTATCTGACCGACAACCGGCTGAAACTCGTCACGGCCGAATCGTGTACCGCCGGCCTGATCGCGTCGATGCTGGGAGATTATGAAGGCAGCGGCGCCTGGCTGGAATGTGGCTTCGTCACCTATTCGCCGGAAGCCAAGCATGCCCTGCTCGGCGTTCTCCCCACCACCATCCGGCAGCATGGCCTGACCAGCGTACAGGTCGCCGCCGAAATGGCGGAAGGCGCGCTCAAGCGCAGCAGCAACAGCGACATCTCTCTCTCCAACACCGGCGTCGCCGGCCCGGACCCAGCCGATGACGGCACACCCGCCGGCACCGTCTGCCTGGCATGGTCGTTTCGCAACGGAGGCATGCAAACCTATACCGAAATGCGCCGCTTCAGCGGCGACCGCAATACGGTCAGAAAATCTGCCGCACGCTACGCCATTGAACGCGCCTTGTTCTATCATCATCTATCGCAGCAAGAGCGCGGGATTCCCTGAAATGCCATTGGAGGAAAAGGATATGCTGACAACAGGCATCGACCCGATACAGCAGGAAATCATGGATGCGTTGAAGGTGCTGCACGCCTTTAATCCTTCCGCCGAAATCGTCCGTCGCACCACCTTCCTCGCCGACCAGTTGATCGAGCACGACAAGCATTCGCTGGTGCTCGGCATCAGCGGCGGCGTCGATTCGCTGGTAGCCGGCTATCTGGCGCAGCATGCCGCCGAACAGACCAAGGGGCACGGCCGTCAGGCCGATTTCATCGCACTACGCCTGCCCTACGGCATCCAGAGCGACGAAGAGGCCGCGCAACGCGCATTGAAACTGATCGGGCCGCATCGCATACTGACAATCGACATCAAGCCGGTCGCCGATGCCATGCTGCAGCAATTACGCGATGCCGGATTGACGTTCGAGAACGCCTATCAGGAGGATTTCATCCTCGGCAACATCAAGGCAAGGCAGCGGATGATCGCCCACTATTCGGTGGCCGGTGCCACCAACGGGCTGGTGGTCGGTACCGATCATGCTGCGGAAGCGCTGATGGGCTTTTTCACCAAGTTCGGCGATGGCGCGGCCGACGTCACGCCGCTCTACGGACTGAACAAGCATCAGGTACAGCAACTGGCACTGGCCTTCGGCGCACCGGAAGACATGGCATACAAGGTGCCGACAGCCGATCTGGAAACCCTGGCGCCGGGCAAACCGGACGAAGAAGCGCTCGGTGTCAGCTACGAACAGATCGACGATTTCCTCAGCGGCAAACCGGTCGACGAGCAGGCACGCGAACGTATCGTCGAACGCTATCGGGCAACCACGCACAAACGAGGTCTGCCGAACGATCCCTACATGACGCCACCGCGAGACAGGATGAGTATTCCAAGCAGTTAAAGTGCGCCATCCTTGAAGAAATCCAGCATAGGTTGCATCGCTGGAGTCTGCTTTCACCCGGCGGATCGATACATCATCGAACCAGCTGCATCTGCAGCGTAATACACATGCATGGCGCAACGTTTTCCATCACCTCGATAGGCACACGCCACGCATGAGAATACAGAGGGGAAATGCATGATTCGCTACGATGCTCTGCTATAATCTCGCGCTTCGGGGCGTAGCGCAGCCTGGTAGCGCACTTGCATGGGGTGCAAGGGGTCGCGAGTTCGAATCCCGCCGCCCCGACCATGAAAAAAGAAAGGGTCACGCTCGCGTGACCCTTTTGCTTTTCCGGCGTTCTGCCCATACGATTGGCAATGCCGTCTATTCTTCTCGCTACTCCACCAGCATTACTTCAACAACTCCAGAATTTCCGTCAGTTCCTGACGAATCGCCGTCAGCTGCGCACTATCTCCACTGTCATCGCGATCGGCATCATCGCCTGCACGCTCTTCCAGGATGCGGCTGTCCAGCTTATTACGCGCACCGCTGATCGTGAATCCCTGTTCGTACAGCAGTTCACGGATACGACGAATCAACAGCACTTCGTGATGCTGGTAATAGCGCCGGTTGCCGCGACGTTTGACCGGTTTCAGCTGCGTGAACTCCTGTTCCCAATAGCGCAGCACATGCGGCTTCACGCCGCACAATTCACTGACCTCGCCGATCGTAAAATAACGCTTCGCGGGAATTGGCGGCAACGCGACCAATTCAGGTTTGTTGATCCGTTCGTTCATTTAATCAGGCTGTAAATCAGACTGCGGATTGGGCGATGAATCAAGAGTATGAAAAGAGTATGAATCAAGCCGTACGGGCGACGGACTTCTGGCTTGCATCCTCGACCATTACCTTAAGTTTCTGGCTCGCATGGAAAGTGACGACGCGGCGTGCCGTGATCGGAATTTCCTCGCCGGTTTTCGGATTACGTCCCGGACGCTGCGGCTTGTCGCGTAATTGGAAATTGCCGAAACCGGACAATTTGACCGATTCGCCACGCTCCAGCGCATTGCGGATTTCATCGAAAAAGGTTTCGACCATATCCTTGGCTTCACGCTTGTTCAGACCAACCTGTTCAAACAGCAGCTCGGCCAGTTCGGCCTTGGTCAGCGTAGGCAAGTCTTTTTCCGCTTGGGAGCGGACCTTGGCCTCCAGCATGGCGCGGTCAAGATCGGCAGCAAGCACGGACTGAAGTTCGGCGGAATTCACGTCATTCATGGTTGTTGTTCCCCGCATGTTCAGGCACGCAATCTGGCGCCATGATGTTTGCCCGCAACGGCGACGAAAGCGGCCATCGCAGCATCGACCTGATCGTCCTGCAGGGTCGATTGAGTATCTTGCAAGGTGAAACGGAAAGCAAGGCTTTTTTCATCTTGCTCCAGTCCTTTCCCGCGATATTCATCAAATAAAACAATCACTTGCAAAATATTGCATGCAGGATTTGATTTCTTTTCGACAATGAATGAATCGATTAACGTCTGCATTTGCACGTCCTGTTTGACGACCAATGCCAGGTCACGCGTCACGGCCGGGAATTTCGATATTTCCTTGTAGGCCGGCACGTCGACGCGCTGCAGCGCTGTCGCATCAACCTCGAACAGCACTGGTGCCAGCGGCAAATCGTATTTCTGCTGCCAGCGCGGATGCAGTTCGCCGATGAAGCCGACCTCGACACCGTCGACCAGTACGCTGGCCGAGCGGCCCGGATGCAGCGCCGGATGTGCCAGACAGGCAAAGACCGGCTTCTTCGGCGCAAACAAGGCTTCCAGATCGGCCTTCACATCGAAGTAATCGACGTTGCGTGTCGGCTGCCCCCACTGCTCGTCCGCTGCCGGACCGTAGGCGATTGCAGCCACGCGCTTCGGTTGGTCGAAGCCGGCCACGGACAAAGGGCCATCTACGCTCTCATTGTTGCGCAGATAGACGGCACCGATCTCGAACAGGCGAATGCGGCCGACCTTGCGATTCAGGTTGTAACGCACGTTCGCCACCAGATTGCCGATCATCGTCGAGCGCATCACGCTCATCTGGCTGGCGATCGGATTCAGCAGCTTGATCGGATTCGCGTTACCGGCGAAATCCGCTTCCCATGCCTGCTCGACGAAGCTGAAATTGACGACTTCCTGGTAATCCAGATCGGCCAGCTGACGGCGGATCGTGAATGACGAACGCGTGTTTTCCGGTGCAATGCGCATCGTGTTGGCTGCGATCGGCGGCAACGCCGGAATGTTTTCGAAGCCGTAGACGCGCGCGATTTCCTCGATCAGGTCTTCCTCGATCTCGATATCGAAACGGTAGGACGGCGGTGTCACCGAGAACACGCCGTCCTGCTGCGCAAACGTCAGGCCAAGGCGCGTGAAGATGTCGGCGATCTGCGCATCGTCCAGCGCCACGCCGACTACCTTCGCCGCGCGCGCGGTACGCACGCTGACCGGTTCGCGCTTCGGCAGGTTGACGATGTGATCGTCGATCGGGCCGACCACGGTCTGGCCCTGTACACCACAGATCTCGACGATCAGCGACGTGATGCGTTCGATGTGCTCGACGGTCGTCGCGAAATCGACGCCGCGCTCGAAGCGATGCGCCGCATCGGTCGAGAAATTGAAACGGCGCGCGCGGCCCTGGATCGCCTGCGGATGCCAGAATGCGGCTTCGAGATAGATATTCTGTGTATCGAGCGAAACAGCCGTCGCGTCGCCGCCCATGATGCCGGCCAGCGCTTCCGCTTCCTTGCCGTCAGCGACCACGCCGATCCATTCGTCGAGCTCGACGGTATTGCCGTTCAACAGCTTCAGCGATTCGCCTTTTTTGCCCCAGCGGATATCGAGGCCGCCATGGATCTTGTCGAGATCGAAGACGTGCGTCGGGCGCCCCAGTTCCAGCATCACATAGTTGGAGATATCCACCAGCGCCGAAATCGATCGCTGGCCGCTACGTTCCAGGCGCTGCTTCATCCATTGCGGCGTCGCCGCCTTCGCGTTCAGAGCGCGGATGACGCGTCCCGAGAAACGGCCGCACAAATCCGGCGCCGATACCTTGACCGGCAGCACTTCGGCGATCGTCGCAGTGATGACCGGATAAGTCGGCGCCTTCATTTGCGAACCGGTCAGTGCCGACACTTCGCGCGCAACGCCGAGCACCGACAGGCAATCGGCCTTGTTCGGCGTCAGTTTGATCGTGAATTTCAGGTCGTTTAGTTGATAGTAGTCACGGAAATTCTGGCCGACCGGCGCATCCGACGGCAGATCCAGCAAACCATCCTCTTCGTCCGGCAAGCCGAGTTCCTTGGCCGAGCACAACATGCCTTGCGATTCTACGCCGCGCAACTTGCCCAATTTGATGTTGAACGGTTTCCCGTCCGCGCCCGGCGGCAGCACCGCGCCGACCGTTGCGCACGCGACCTTCATGCCGATACGCACGTTCGGTGCACCGCAGACGATGTTCAGCAGCGTTCCGGTGCCGGCATCGACCTGGCAGACGCGCAGACGATCTGCATCGGGATGCTTGACGACATCGCGCACCTCGGCCACGACCACGCCGGTGAACGGCGGCGCGACCGGTTCGACTTCCTCGACTTCCAGTCCCGACATCGTCAACAAATGCGCTAGCTCGTCCGAAGTCATGTTCGGATCGACCATCGTACGCAGCCAGCTTTCGGAAAATTGCATGATTAAAACCCTATGCCACAGACTTCACAAAAACGGGAGCGCCGGCGCCATGCGCACAGCGCAAATCGCCATCAGTTGAATTGCTTCAGGAAACGCAGGTCGCCTTCATAGAACAGGCGCAGATCGTTGATGCCGTAACGCAGCATCGTCAGACGCTCGAGGCCGGAGCCGAACGCAAAGCCGATGAACTGCTCGGGATCGAAACCCATGTTGCGCAACACGGCCGGATGCACCTGGCCGGCGCCGGAAACTTCCAGCCAGCGGCCTTTCAGCGGTCCGCTGCCGAAGGCGATGTCGATCTCGGCCGACGGTTCGGTGAACGGGAAATAGGAAGGACGGAAACGCACCTGCAGATCGTCGGTCTCGAAGAAGGCGCGCACGAAATTCAGATACACGCCCTTCAAGTCGGCGAAGCTGACGTTCTCGTCGATCCACAGGCCTTCGACCTGGTGGAACATCGGCGAGTGCGTCGCATCGCTGTCGACACGGTAGGTGCGGCCCGGCGCGATCACGCGGATCGGCGGCTTGTT
Organism: Oxalicibacterium solurbis; assembly: GCF_014635845.1. Lineage (GTDB taxonomy): Bacteria > Pseudomonadota > Gammaproteobacteria > Burkholderiales > Burkholderiaceae_D > Oxalicibacterium > Oxalicibacterium solurbis. The sequence continues at coordinate 190,535 of NZ_BMDP01000001.1, forward strand.
CATGCGTGCATAGCGTACCTGCATCGGGCTGGTGTGCGTGCGCAGCAGCAGCGGCTTGCCAAGCGTGTCCTTGCCTTCGATGTAGAAGGTGTCCTGCATCGAACGCGCCGGATGATTTTCCGGGCTGTTCAATGCGGTGAAATTGGTCCAGTCGTTTTCGATTTCCGGGCCGTCGGCGACATCGAAGCCGATCGAACCGAAGATTTCCTCGACACGCTGCCATGTGCGCATGACCGGATGGATACCCCCGGTGCCGCGTCCGCGGCCGGGTAGCGTGACGTCGATCGCTTCGGCATTGAGGCGCGCTTCCATCTGCGCGTTCGACAAGGCATCTCGGCGCGCGGTCAGCGCAGCCTCGATCTTTTCCTTGGCGGCATTGATGACGGCGCCCTGCGCCTTGCGTTCCTCGGGTGCCAGCTTGCCGAGGCTTTTCATCTGCTCGGTGATCTGGCCGGTCTTGCCGAGATATTTGGCTTTCGCGTTTTCCAGCGCGGCGGCGTCGGTGGCTGCCGAGAAATCGGCCTGCGCCTGGATGACGAGTTGATCTAGGGAATTCATGCGGCTTGTTTTCGTTCTTGAATGGAGACCGGAAGACAAATGGGAACGTAAAAACAAAAGCGGGACACAGGTATGACCTCTGCCCCGCTCGGATTTGGCTACGCCGTCATGCACCGGCGTACGCGATCACAACACTCAAGCAGCGATGTTTGCTTTCACCTGATTGACGATCGCGGCGAACGCCGGCTTGTCCATGACAGCCATGTCTGCCAGCACCTTGCGATCGAGTTCGATCGAAGCGCGCTTCAGGCCGTTCATGAACTTGCTGTAGGTCAGGCCATGCTCACGCGTTGCCGCGTTGATACGGGTGATCCACAGTGCACGGAATACGCGCTTCTTGTTACGGCGATCGCGGTAGGCATACTGGCCTGCACGCATGACCGCCTGCTTGGCGATGCGATAAACCTTGCTGCGGCGACCACGGTAGCCTTTGGCTTGGTCGAGAACTTTCTTGTGACGGGCGCGTGCGGTAACCCCACGTTTGACTCTAGGCATGATTGCTCCTTAGGTGAGGTTAAGCGGACGGCATCATCGCGCGAACGGAATTCAGGTTGGTGTCATGGACACCGACCGCACCGCGCAATTGACGTTTGTTCTTGGTGGTTTTCTTGGTCAGGATGTGGCGCTTGAACGCCTGACCGCGCTTGACGGTACCACCTGGACGGACACGAAAGCGCTTTTTGGCGCTGCTTTTCGTTTTCATTTTAGGCATGACACACTCTGTCCTTTTAGGGACAGTTCCATTTTATATGATTGCAGGTGGCAACAATTTCGTTGCACTTGGATGCCTGCTTTCACTTGTTATGCAACGGCATGAACCGTTGCCTTCTACCCGCTTGCCACCGAAACGGCAAACCGGTGAATCTTATTTTTTCTTCTTCGGCGCCAGAACCATGATCATCTGGCGGCCTTCCATCTTGGGAAACTGCTCGACCTGGCCAAACGGCTCCAGGTCGGCCTTCAGTCGCTCCAGCATCCGCATACCGATGTCCTGGTGCGCCATTTCACGACCACGGAAACGCAACGTGATCTTCGTCTTGTCGCCTTCCTCCAGGAACTTCGTCAGATTGCGCAGCTTGATGTTGTAATCACCATCATCGGTACCCGGGCGGAACTTCACTTCCTTGACCTGGATGACCTTTTGCTTCAGCTTGGCCTCGTGTGCCTTCTTCTGTTCCTGGTACTTGAACTTGCCGTAATCCATCAGGCGGGCCACAGGCGGCTGCGCAGTCGGCGCAATTTCCACCAGATCCACATTAGCCTCTTCCGCCAACCGGAAGGCATCTGCCAGACTCACGATACCGAGCGGCTCATTCTCCACACCGGTGAGACGTAATTCAGGCGCCGTGATTTCACCGTTGATACGATGCGACTTGTCAGTAGCTATTGCAGTTTCCTTTAAAAATCAAATAATTAAGCCGTGCTCTTGCGCTGTGGGTTTCCCCTTCAGGCTTTGGTTTCCACCTCGGTCTTGAGGCGATCCACCAATTGGTCGACAGGCATCACGCCCAGATCGACATTGCCCCGCGCTCGCACGGCCACTGTACCTGCGTCCCGCTCCTTGTCACCGATCACGATGATGTACGGCAGCTTCTGAACGGAATGCTCGCGTATTTTATAGGTAATTTTCTCGTTGCGCAAATCCAGGCGCACCCTAAACCCTTGTTTTTTCAGGTTTTGTGCAACAGCCTGCGCATATTCGGCTTGGCCGTCCGAAATGTTCAGCACGGCAATCTGTACCGGCGCCAGCCACAGCGGCAGTGCGCCGGCGTAGTTTTCGATCAACATGCCGATGAAGCGCTCAAGCGAACCGAGAATCGCGCGGTGCAGCATGACCGGCACCTTCTTGGTGTTGTCTTCCGCGACATATTCGGCGCCCAGACGCGACGGCATCGAGAAATCAACCTGGATCGTGCCGCATTGCCACATGCGGCCGATCGCATCCTTCAGCGTGTATTCGATCTTCGGACCGTAGAAAGCGCCCTCTCCCGGTGAAATTTCGTACGGATAACCCGAACGGTCGAGCGACGCGATCAGCGCCTGCTCGGCCTTGTCCCACAGCTCGTCGGAACCGACCCGTTTCTCCGGACGCGTTGCCACTTTGTAAATCACGTCGGTGAAACCGAAATCGCGATATACCTTTTGCAACAATGCCGTAAAGGCAACACACTCATCCAGAATCTGGTCTTCCGTACAGAAAATGTGACCGTCATCCTGCGTGAAGCCGCGCACGCGCATCATGCCGTGTAGCGAACCGGACGGCTCGTTGCGATGGCACTGGCCGAATTCGCCGTAGCGCAACGGCAGTTCACGATACGAACGCAGATCCGAATTGAAAATCTGCAAATGCCCCGGGCAGTTCATCGGCTTCAGCGCATAGGCACGATTTTCCGACTCCGTGGTGAACATGTTTTCCTTGTAGTTCTCCCAGTGCCCGGATTTTTCCCACAGACTGCGATCGAGAATCTGCGGCGCCTTCACTTCCTGGTAGCCGTTGTCCTGGTAGACGCGACGCATGTACTGCTCGACCTGCTGCCACAACGTCCAACCTTTCGGATGCCAGAAAATCAGGCCCGGCGCCTCGTCCTGGAAGTGAAACAGATCCAGCTGGCGGCCCAGCTTGCGGTGATCCCGCTTCTCGGCCTCTTCCAGCATGTGCAGATAGGCTTCCTGCTCTTCCTTCTTTGCCCACGCAGTGCCGTAGATGCGCTGCAGCATCTCGTTCTTCGAATCACCGCGCCAGTAGGCACCGGCCAGCTTCATCAGCTTGAACACTTTCAGCTTGCCGGTCGAAGGCACGTGCGGGCCGCGGCACAAATCGGTGAACTTGCCTTCGGTGTACAGCGACACATCTTCATTGGCCGGAATCGACGCGATGATTTCCGCCTTGTAGTGTTCGCCGATGGATTTGAAATAGTCGACCGCCTCGTCGCGCGGCAAAACCTTGCGCGTGACCGGTTCGTCCTTCTTGGCCAGTTCGGCCATTTTCTTTTCGATCGCCTGCAAATCTTCCGGCGTGAACGGGCGCTTGTACGAAAAGTCGTAGTAAAAACCGTTGTCGATCACCGGACCGATCGTCACCTGCGCATCGGGAAACAATTCCTTGACCGCATACGCCAGCAAGTGCGCGGTCGAATGGCGGATCACGTCGACACCTTCAGCATCCTTGTCGGTGATGATGGACAGATCGCTATCCTTGTCGATCAGATACGAGGTGTCGACGACCTTGCCATCGACCCTGCCTGCCAATGCAGCTTTAGCAAGGCCGGCGCCAATACTGGCGGCAACCTGAGCAACGGTGACAGGCGCATCAAATTGACGTTGCGAACCATCCGGAAGGCGGACTTGAATCATGATGTTCTCCGTTTCAGCGCTCGTTACGCTGACGCTAGACTAAATCGATTGAGAAGAAACTGCAGACGAAAAAAAACGCGGACTGGCCGCGTTCTTTTTCTTGTTGACGACGAAAAAATAACCCGACTAGTGCTTGGAAACCGTTAAGGTATTCGTTCGCGGTGTCATAACCGGGATGCCTTTCTCGCTCTTACAGGGATTACCAATTATTCGTTGGTAGGCACGATTGGACTCGAACCAACGACCCCTACCATGTCAAGGTAGTGCTCTAACCAGCTGAGCTACGCGCCTAAAGAAGCGAAATTATAACGGCAGTTTTCAGACTTGCCTAGGGGTATTTGCATTTAATCCGTAAAATCCCGCGGCAAAAATACCGTGTACGCAACGGCCGCATGTACACTGTTCAATGACGGCGCGCTTCCAGCACGCCGTTGACTTCACGAATCACGTTCAATGCCTTCTGCAACTGCGCTGTCGAGTTGATTTCCGCCGTGAACGCCATGCGCGCCTGCCCTTTCATGCTTTGCGTGCTGACGCCGATCACGTTGATTTTTTCACGCAGGAAAATATCCGAAATATCGCGCAGCAACCCTTGGCGATCGGATGCCAATACGAAAATATCCACAGGGTAAACCGTCGCCAATTCGGATTTTCCCCAAGCCGTCTGGATCACGCGCTCCGGCGCACGCTGGCGCATCTCGACGAAGTTGCGGCAGTTCGCACGGTGGATCGATACACCCTTGCCACGCGTGACGAAACCGACGATGGGGTCCGGCGGCGCCGGCTTGCAGCAACGTGCCAACTGCGTCATCAAGCCGTCGGTGCCAACTACCAGCACGCCGGACTTCGCACCCTGCATAACGCTGGACGCGCGACTCTTGCGTGCGATGGCGCTCTCATCCAATTCGATCTGCTTTGCTGCATCGGGGTCGTCGCCATGCAAGGCTTGCTCGATCGTACGCAGGCTGAATTCGTCCTTGCCGACAGCAAGAAGCAAATCATCAAGTTTTGCGAATCCGAGCTTGTGTGCCAGCTCTTCCAGATTCACAGCGGTCTTGCCTTCGCGCTGCAAGGTTTTTTCGACCAGGCTGCGGCCGCTTGCCAGCGTCTCCTGCTGATCGATCGCATTGAACCATGCGCGCACCTTTGCACGCGTACGCGAGCTGGCCGCATAACCGGGCGACAGCCAGTCACGCGACGGGCCGACCGCACCTGTCGTGCTCAAGCCTTTCGCCGTGATGATCTCGACGGTCTGGCCGTTCTTCAATACCGTATTCAAGGGCACCAGCACGCCATCAACGCGCGCTCCGCGGCAGCGATGGCCGACGTCGCTGTGCAGGTGATAGGCGAAGTCGATAGGCGTCGCACCGTTCGGCAATTCGATCACGCGCGCCTGCGGCGTCAGCACGTAGATGCGATCGTCCAGCGTGGCTGATTTGAGTTTCTCGACCCAGTCGCGGTGCACGTCTTCCTGCGCGACGACAGCATCGACGACTTCGCTCTTCCACGCCAGCAGCTGGCGCAGCCAGGCGATCTTCTCGTCGTATTTCTGCGCCGAGAAATTGGACGTGCCGGCTTCCTTGTAACGCCAGTGCGCTGCCACGCCGTACTCGGCGAAATCGTGCATGTCGTGCGTGCGCACCTGCACTTCAAGCGGCCGGCCATCTTCCGCCATGACGACCGTATGCAGCGACTGGTAACCGTTCGCCTTCGGACGCGCAATGTAGTCGTCGAACTCTTCCGGCAGCGGCGTCCAGATGTTGTGCACGATACCCAATACCGTGTAGCAGGTCTTGACGTCGTCGACGATCACGCGGAAAGCGCGCACGTCATACAGATCGGAAAAATCGATCGCCTTGCCGCGCAGCTTGTTCCAGATACTGTAGATATGCTTGGGCCGGCCAAACACTTCGGCCTTGATGCCGGCCGCTTTCATCTCGGACTGCAGACGCTTGATCGAATTCTCGACAAAGGCTTCGCGCTCGACGCGCTTTTCTTCCAGCATCGAGGCAATGCGGCGATAGGACTCGGGCTCCAGAAAGCGGAACGACAGGTCTTCCAGTTCCCACTTCAATTGCCAGACGCCGAGCCGGTTCGCCAGCGGCGTGTACAAGTCGAAGGTTTCTCTCGCATATTGACGCGAACGTTCGTTCTGCAGCTTCTTCTCGGCAAAGTGACGTAACGTAATCACGCGCGTGCCCAGTCGCACCAGCACGGCGCGCATGTCGCTCGCCATCGCCAGCAGCATCTTGCGCAATACTTCCAGTTGGTCTGCCGCCTCCTGTGCGGCATTCTTGCCGCGCGATGCTTCCTGCTGGACGAAAGTCAATTCATGCAACCGCATCAGCTGGCGTATGCCGGCCACCAGATCGGCGACTTCCTTGCCGAAACGTTCTTCGATCTTCTCGGCTGCGGCCGGATCGAGTTCTGCCAGTTCAAACAGCAAGGCCGCGATCCGCGTGTCGGCGTCCGTCTCCAGTTGCGCAACCAGACCGGCCACGCCTTGTACGAACTCGAAGGCATCCTGGCCGTTATCAGGATTCTCTTGCGCAGAAGAAATGATCTTACCCTGATAGAGCGGTTCGACGAAGGCGAGCGCGTCCATCACGCGCGCACCGTCCTGCTCGGTCAAGCCGGTGCGCAGGAGTTCGCGCGTGTCGCTTTGCGTGGCGGCAAGGGAAACCATTCAATACCCGGGTGAATTGGCAGCGGCAACGACGACGATTTCGACCAGCCGCTCAGGATCGGGAAAAGTGACCGCCACAGTGGCACGCGGCGGCGTATGACCGGCCGGCACCCAGGCATTCCACGCAGTGTTCATGCCATCGAAATCGCGAACGTCGGCAATGAAAATCTGGCAGGACAGGATGCGCGTCTTGTCGCTGCCGGCTTCGGCCAGCAGGCGATCGATGTGACCGAGGACTTCGCGCGTCTGGCCCTGGATATCCTGCGAAACGTCTTCCGCAATCTGGCCGGCCAGATAGACGGTGCCGTTATGGATGGCGATTTCGGAAAGCGTGTCGCCGATGTGCAAGCGAGTGATATTCATGATAATCGGCAATATGGGGACGAGAAGCCATCATGCAAGCAGAAATTTGCGCGCAATGGCGATCTGCGTCGGATCGACGAAAGTAGGAGCGTGACCGACACCAGGAATCTCGATCAGCGCGGCCTTCGGTCCGCGCTGTGTCATCGCCTGCGCCGTCTCGCGCGACAGCAGGTCCGATTCGGCACCGCGCAACAGCAGTGTCGGACAGGCAATCGCATCGTAGGAATTCCACAACAGCGCTTCGGCCTGGTGCACGTCCTGTTCCGTCATGCCGCGCATCGTGATACCGAGCGCAGGGTCGTAGCCGAACATCCATTGGCCGTCCGCATCCTGCCGCAACACGTCGCTTGCCAGCTTGTGCCATTGCGCATCGGTATGCGGGCCGAAGGACAGCGAAACCTGCCGCACGTATTCGACACCCTGTTCCAGCGTCGCGAAACGGATCGGCTGGCCGATGTATTCGCCGATACGTGCCAGCGCCGGCACATTCAGCGTCGGCCCGATGTCGTTCAGCAGCAGCTTGCGAATCGGCGAACCCGCAAGCGACGCCAGCAACATGCCGATCAGACCTCCCATCGACGTGCCGATCCAGTGCACCGATTCGACGTTCAGACGCGCAATCAGTGTCACCATGTCGGCAACATACTGCGGCACCTGATACGCCAGCGGGTCGCGCAGGCGATCGGAACGGCCTCGGCCGACCACGTCCGGGCAAATAATGCGATAGCTGCCGCACAGTTCTATGGCCAATGCATCGAAATCGTCCGACACGCGCGTCAAGCCGTGCACGCAGATCAGCGTTGCCGGATTTTGCGGATCGCCCCATTCCTTGTAAGCCATCCGGTGCAATCCTGAAGGAGACAGGCATTGCACCGTCCGGATGTGTGGCTGCGTCATTCTTGTTCGTTCTCTTTGCAGTGGCTGATCAGGCTGCGCTGATGCCGTCGTCGGCATTCATGATCGCACCATTGATGAAATGCGATTCTTCGGCCGCCAGCAACAACAGCAGGCTGTCCAGGTCTTCCGGCTTGCCGAGGCGCTTGCGCGGCAACGTTTCCATCAACTGGCGGCCCTGCTCGCTGTTGAAATAGTTCATGTTCATTTCGGTGCCGATATAACCGGGACAGATCGCATTGACGTTGATGCCGAAACGTCCCCACTCCACCGCCATCGATTTCGTCATCTGGATGACGGCAGCCTTGCTGATGCAGTACAGCCCGAGTTCCGGCACGGTGCGCTGCCCCGCCACTGAAGCAATATTGATGATGCGATGCTGCTTGCGCGGATCCCCCTTGTGGCGGGCGATCATGCGCTTGGCCGTTTCCTGCGCGACGAAGAAAGCGCCGCGCTGATTGGTATCCATCACATAGGCATAGTCGTCCGGCGTGACGTCGGTCAGCCGGCGATTCATCGAAACGCCTGCATTGTTGACGAGGATATCGATCGCGCCCGCTTCCGTTTCGGCATGCGCGATCGCCGATTTGATGCTGGCGTAATCGGTCACGTCGAGCGATACGACATGCGCCGCACCGCCTTCGGCCTCGATTTCCGCACGCAATTCCTTCAGTCGCTCGGTACGGCGAGATGCCAGCACGACCTGCGCACCGCCCATCGCCAGGACTTTTGCAAAACGCTCACCCAGCCCACTGGAGGCACCAGTCACCAGCGCCACCTTGCCTTCGAAATTGACTTCTATGCCCACAAATTCCCCCGATTATCGACGCCTGCCGGCGAAATCCATGCCGGAAGCGTTATGATTACACGAAAGCACCGCAATAAAAGCATTTCCTCTTTGCCCAGCCGGCAAATCGATGGACAATCCTGCTTGCCCCTGAACACTATCGCCGCATCATTCGGCACTCTCGATACATGACTTCCACTTCCGCCTCCAGCCTGCTCGAACAATACGGTCCCCGCGACACGATGGAATACGACGTCGTCATCGTCGGCGGCGGTCCGGCCGGCCTGGCTGCTGCCATCCGGCTCAAGCAGCTTGCCGCCGAAAAGGAACAGGAAGTTTCCGTCTGCATACTGGAAAAAGGCGGCGAGCTCGGCGCACACATCCTGTCCGGCGCGGTAATGGATCCGCGCGCGATGGAAGAACTGTTCCCCGACTGGAAGGAACGCGGCGCGCCGCTGAATACACCGGTTACCGAAGATCGTTTCCTCTTCCTCGGCAAGGAAAAGGCGTTGCGCACGCCCAATTTCATGCTGCCGTCCTGCCTGCAGAATCACGGCAACTACATCGTTTCGCTCGCCAACGTCGTGCGCTGGCTCGGCCAGCAGGCCGAGGCAGCGGGCGTCGAAATCTTTCCCGGCTTTCCTGCGGCGGAAATCCTGTACAACGACGATGGCTCCGTCAAGGGTGTTGCCACCGGCAACATGGGCGTCGGCCGCGACGGACAACCGACCGAGGCATTCCAGCTCGGCATGGAGCTGCATGCGAAGTACACTCTGTTCGCCGAAGGCGCGCGCGGTCATCTCGGCCGTCAGCTGATGGAGAAATTCAATCTGGCCGACGGCAAGGCGCCGCAATCCTACGCGATCGGTATCAAGGAGCTGTGGGAAATCGATCCGGCGCAACACAAGCCAGGCCTCGTCATTCACACGGCCGGCTGGCCGCTTGCCAGCGATACCTATGGCGGCTCCTTCCTGTATCACCTGGAAAACAATCAGGTCGTCGTCGGTTACGTCGTCGGCCTCGGTTACGACAATCCCTATCTGTCGCCATTCGAGGAATTCCAGCGCTACAAGACACATCCGGAAATCCGCCGCTTCTTCGAAAACGGCAAGCGCATTTCCTATGGCGCGCGCGCCATCACTGCTGGCGGCCTGCAATCGCTGCCGAAGCTTGTCTTCCCGGGCGGTGCACTGATCGGCTGCGAAGCAGGCTTTCTCAATGCCAGCCGCATCAAGGGCAGTCATGCCGCGATGAAGAGCGGCATGATGGTGGCCGAAACCGCTTTTGCCGCGCTGACCAGTGGCCGCCAGCGAGATGAATTGACGGACTATCCAGCCGCGTTCGAACAGTCTTGGCTGCATGAAGAATTGCATGTCGCGCGCAACTTCAAGCCATGGATGAGCAAAGGTCTGTATCTCGGCACGCTGATGTTCGGCATCGACCAGATCGTCTTCCGTGGCAAGGCACCATGGACGCTGCACAATACCCATCCCGACCATACCTGCCTGCGCCCGGCCTCCGCCTTCCAGCCCATCACTTATCCCAAGCCCGACAACAAGCTGACTTTCGATCGCTTGTCGTCGGTTTTCCTGTCGAATACGAATCACGCGGAAAACCAGCCCATCCACCTGACGTTGAAAAATCCCGACGTGCCGGTACAAGTAAATCTCGCGGAATATGCGGGACCGGAGGCACGTTATTGCCCGGCCGCAGTCTATGAATTCGTGAAGGACGATGCCGGCCAGGACAAGCTGCAGATCAACGCGCAAAATTGCGTGCACTGCAAGACATGCGACATCAAGGATCCGACGCAGAACATCGTCTGGGTGACGCCGGAAGGCGGCGGTGGACCAAATTACCCCAACATGTAATCGCCCAATAAAAAAGCCGCTAACGCGGCTTTTTTATTGGCGATAGCAATCGATTCCTAATCGTCAGGCCTTCCAGGCGCCGCCCAGAATTTTTTCCAACCAGAAGGTACCGATAATGGTTTTGACATCGGTGATCTGCCCTTCCCGAATCCATCCCATCAATTCATCCTGTTTTGCACTGAATACGTCGAGGAACTCCTCGTCATCCAGCTTGCGCTCGCCCGCCGTCAAGCCGCGTGCCAGAAACAAATCGAGATGTTCATCGGAATAGGCAATGGCGTTGTGAATCGTACAGACGAACTGCCAGTCGCGGGCCGTATAACCGGTTTCCTCCAGCAGTTCGCGCTTGGCGCAATCCAGCGATGCCTCGCCCGGATCGATTTTCCCCGCCGGGAATTCGATGAATACGCGATTCAGCGGATAACGGAATTGGCGTTCCAGCAAAATGGTGCCATCGTCGAACACCGGCAGGATGACGACCGCACCAGGATGACGGATGTATTCTCGCGTTGCCCGGCTATCGTTCGGCAGGCGCACGACATCCTTCTGTACCTTCAGGAAAGAACCGTCATAGGCCAGCGTGCTGTCCATACGGGTCTCTTTCAGATGATCATCCATGTGTTGCTCCGGCAAGTGAAAGACTGCATCAGCGCCGGCGACGTCGCATGTAACGCATGACGAAGCCCGGATAAGCCAATACCAGGAACAGACAAGCCGTCACCGCATAGAATTCCCATCCCTGCGGAAAAACATTCCCCATCTGCGCTTCCAGCAAATGGGCAATCAGGCCGACGAAACAATAGAGAAGCAGCAACTCGATCAGGCGAAGCCAGACCGGCTTCACCGTCATCGGGACAGGAATGACGGCAAACAGCCGCTCATTGAAGAAAGGAAGGTTGGCGCCGAACAGCGCCAACAGGATCACAAACCAGCTTGCCAGCGAAACATCCACCGGCGCGGCCGTCAGGAAGCCAGCGTCTTGACGATGGCTGCAGCACAGGCAGCCATCAGTGGGCCAGGCAGCAGACCGAGAACCAGCACGGCAGCGCCGTTGATGCTCAGCGCTGCGCGCACATCCACGCTTGCCGTGATGACCGTCGTATCCGCCGGTTCGTCAAAATACATGACCTTGACGACGCGCAGATAGTAATAGGCACCGATCAGCGAGAACATGACAGCAATGATCGCCAGCCAGATCTGGCCCGTGCTCAGCACAGCCTGCAAGACCGACAGCTTCGCATAGAAACCGACGACCGGTGGCACGCCAGCCAGCGAGAACATCATCAGCAGCATGACCAGGGCAAACCATGGGCTGCGCTGGTTCAGGCCCTTGAAGTCATCGATGTTTTCCGCTTCGAAGCCGGCACGCGACAACAGCATGATCACGCCGAACACACCCAGCGTGGTCAGCACGTAGGTGATCGAGTAGAACATCGCGGCGCCATAGCCGTTGGTCGACGAACCATCCGCACCGGGAACAATGCCGGACAGCAGGCCCAACAGGATGAAGCCCATTTGCGAAATCGTCGAATATGCCAGCATGCGCTTGATGTTGGTCTGCACGATTGCCGTGATGTTACCGATGGCCATCGACAGCACGGCCAGAATCGTCAGCATCTGCTGCCAGTCAACCGACAATGCAGGCAGCGCCTCGACCAGCAGGCGGATCGCGATCACGAAAGTCGCCAGTTTCGGCGCACCACCCAGCAATAACGTAACGGCAGTCGGCGCTCCCTGGTACACGTCAGGCACCCACATGTGGAACGGAACCGCACCCAGCTTGAATGCCAGACCTGCAACGATGAACACCAGGCCGAACACCAGCACCGGCTTGTTGATCGCACCACTGGCAATGGCACGCGCCACTTCGATCAGATCCAGCGTGCCGGTCGCACCATACAGCATCGAAATGCCGTACAGCAGGAAACCGGAAGCCAGTGCGCCCAGCACGAAATACTTCATTGCCGCTTCGGTCGAAATCGCATGATTGCGGCGCATTGCCACCAGCGCATACAGCGACAACGACATCATTTCGAGACCAAGGTAGATGATCAGGAAGTTGTTGGCCGAGATCATCACCATCTGGCCCAGCAACGAGAACAGCGACAGCAGATAAAACTCGCCGCCATGCTGGCCGCTCACCATCTGACGATCGGTCGCGTACTGACGCGAATAAACCAGCGTCAGACCGACGGCAACATACGAACAAATCTTCATCAGGTTCGCCATCGGATCGGAAACGAACATGCCGCCGAATGCGTATGCCGTGGTGCCGCTATTGATATCGCAGAACGACAGCACGCCGCACACGACCAGCGCGATCAGCGACAGTGTATAGGTCACGTTGCGCTTGGCATCCGTCAGGAACAGATCGACCAGCAGAATCGCCATGATGGCGACTGCTAGGAAGATTTCGGGAAGGACCAGTGTCAGATTCAGATTATTCATGGTGTCGCAATATTGGTGCGTTCAGTGGCGTGGCCGCGCATTAATTGATTTTCGAAATCGCGACGTGCTTGAGCAGGTCGGTCACGGAAGTCTGCATCGCATCGGTGAACGGAGCCGGATAAAGGCCCATGCCCAACACCGCGATAGCCAGCAAGGCAAGCATCAGGAATTCACGCTTGCTGAGATCGGTCAACTCAGCGACGTGCTTGTTGGCGATTTCGCCAAAAATCACGCGCTTGGCCAGCCACAACGAATAGGCCGCCCCCAGGATCAGTGCTGTCGCTGCCAGCAAGCCGATCCAGAAATTGAACTGGACGGCACCCAGGATCACCATGAATTCGCCGATGAAGCCCGAAGTCGCCGGTAAACCTGCATTGCCCATCGAGAACAGGATGAAGAAGGCCGCGAATTTCGGCATCGTGTTGACGACACCACCGTAGTCGGCGATCTGGCGCGAATGCATGCGATCGTACAGCACGCCGATACACAGGAACATCGCGCCGGAGACGAAGCCGTGCGAAATCATCTGCACGATACCGCCCTGCACCGCCATGTCGTTGAACATGAAGAAGCCCAGCGTGACGAAGCCCATGTGAGCAATCGACGAATACGCGACCAGTTTTTTCATATCGGTCTGTACCAGTGCCACCAGGCCGATGTAGATAACGGCAATCAGCGACAGCGTGATGATAAAGCCCGACAGGTAATGGCTGGCATCAGGCGTGATCGGCAGCGAAAAACGCAGAAAACCATAAGCGCCCAGTTTCAGCATGATCGCAGCCAGCACGACGGAACCGCCAGTTGGCGCTTCGACGTGGGCATCCGGCAGCCAGGTATGGACCGGCCACATCGGCACTTTAACCGCAAAAGCCATGAAGAACGCCAGGAAGATCAGGATCTGCGCGTTCAGCGGCAGTGGCAGCACATGCCATGCCAGGATGTCGAAGCTGTGGCCCGATTGGAAGTACAGGTACAGCAAGGCCACCAGCATCAGCAGAGAGCCGAGGAAGGTGTACAGGAAGAACTTGATCGATGCGTAGACACGATTCGGACCGCCCCAGACACCGATGATGATGAACATCGGAATCAGCGTCGATTCGAAGAATACGTAGAACAGCAAACCGTCGAGCGCGCAGAACACGCCGATCATCAGGCCGGACAGAATCAGGAAAGCACCCATATACTGGGCAACACGCTTCTCGATCACTTCCCATGCGGCGATCACGACGAAAATCGTGATGAAGGCAGTCAACACAACGAACCACAGCGACAAGCCATCGACGCCCAACGTGTAGTTGATGTTGAAGATTTCAATCCACTTGTGGGTCTCGACGAATTGCATGCCGTGCGCAGCGTTGTCGAATTTCTGGATCAGCGGCAGCGTCGCAATGAAACTGACGATCGAACCGATCAGTGAAACGATACGCGCAATGGACGGGTTGTCATCGCGACCGACCACCAGAACAAGCACACCGAACGCGATGGGCAACCAGATCGAAAGGCTCAGGATAGGAAATGTTGACTGCATCATGATTTTTCTTTGCTTATTTCGCTAACTTATTGGGCGAACGATGGGAATGGCAGGAAATAAATCAGGAAACCCAGCACGCCGAGAATCATGACAAACGCGTAGTGATAGATATAGCCGGTCTGGAACGTGCGGACGATGCGCGAGAACCAGCCCACTACTTTCGCACTGCCGTTCACGATCAAGCCATCGATCAGCGTACGGTCGCCGACACGCGACAAGCCTCCGCCCAGCAGACGTGCGCCATTGGCCCAGAACACTTCGTTGAACTTGTCCATGTAGTACTTGTTGTCCAGCAGCGTATGGATGGCGCGGAACTTGTTGTAGAACCATGCCGGAACGCGTGGATTGATCATGTAGCAGTAATAGGCAGATACGACGCCAGCCAGACCCAACCAGAACGGCAGCGTGGTGAAGCCATGCAGCGCCATCGCCAGTGCGCCATGGAATTCCTCGTGCAGGCTTTCCATCGCGCCGTGGTTTTCACCGACGGTAATCACGCCGTTAAAGAAACTACCGTGGATCATCGGTTCGATCGCGATGAAACCGATGATGACCGACGGAATTGCCAGCAGGATCAGCGGCAGCGTCACTACCCACGGCGACTCATGCGGTTTCTGGCCAGGGGCCAGACCGTGATGCTCGTCATGACCGTGATCGTCGTGATCATCATGTGCGTGATGATCATCGTGTGTATGTGCCTTGCCAAAACGTTCTTCGCCATGGAAGACCAGGAAATACATGCGGAACGAATAGAACGCCGTCACGAAAACGCCAGCCAGCACGGCGAAATTTGCAAAGCCTGCGCCTGTCAGATGCGTTGCATGCACGGCTTCGATAATGCTGTCCTTCGAATAGAAGCCTGCGAAGAATGGCGTACCGATCAGTGCCAGCGAGCCCAGCAGCGAGGTGATCCAAGTGATCGGCATGTACTTGCGCAAACCGCCCATGTTGCGAATGTCCTGATCGTGGTGCATGCCCATGATGACGGAACCAGCACCGAGGAACAGTAGCGCCTTGAAGAATGCGTGCGTCATCAGGTGAAATACGGCAACCGAGTAGGCCGATGCACCGAGCGCAACAGTCATGTAGCCGAGCTGGGACAACGTGGAATACGCAACAACGCGCTTGATGTCGTTCTGGATAATGCCAAGGAAGCCCATGAACAATGCCGTGATCGCACCGATCACCAGTACGAACGACAATGCGGTATCCGACAACTCGAACAACGGCGACATGCGCGACACCATGAAGATACCTGCCGTCACCATCGTCGCAGCGTGGATCAGTGCGGAAATCGGGGTCGGACCTTCCATCGAATCAGGTAGCCAGACGTGCAGCGGGAACTGTGCGGACTTACCCATTGCACCAATGAACAGGCAAATGCAGGCCACGGTCAGCAGCATCCAGTCGGAGCCCGGCAGCATCAGCAGTGCAAGTTCGTCTTTTTTCGCGAAGACTTCGCCGTAGTTCAGCGAACCGGAATACGCAACCAGCAAACCGATACCGAGAACGAAACCGAAATCGCCGACACGGTTGACCAGAAAGGCCTTCATGTTCGCAAAAATCGCAGTCGGCTTCGTGTACCAGAAACCGATCAACAGGTAGGAGACCAGACCCACTGCCTCCCAACCGAAGAACAGTTGCAGGAAATTGTTGCTCATGACGAGCATCAGCATCGAGAACGTGAACAGCGAGATGTACGAGAAGAAGCGGTTGTAACCCTCATCCTCTTCCATGTAGCCGATCGTGTAGATGTGCACCATCAGCGATACGAAGGTCACCACGCACATCATCATCGCCGTCAGCGTATCGACCAGGAAGCCGATTTCCAGCTTCATGCCGGCGACCGTCATCCACGTGTAGATGGTGCCGTTGAACGTCGCGCCGTCCAGCACCTGCGAGAAAGTATACGCAGACAGCAGGAAGGAAATCAGCACACCGAGAATCGTCACCGTATGCGATGCCTTGCGGCCGATCATATTGCCGAAGAATTTCGTGCCAAACAGGCCAGCGATCATCGAGCCGACAAGCGGCGCCAGAGGAATGACCAGAAGGAGGTTAGGGTTAAGTTGCCCCGCCATGATGAACCTTATTCGTTATTTATTCGGAATCAGCCTTTGAGGCCGTCAAGATCTTCGACATTGATGGTATCCAGAGTACGGAACATGGAGACCAGGATGGCAAGACCGATCGCAGCTTCAGCAGCAGCCACCGTCAGAATGAAAAACACGAAGATCTGACCGGCTGCATCGCCCAGGAAATAGGAAAAAGCAACGAAGTTCATGTTTACGGCCAGCAGCATCAGCTCGATGGCCATCAACAGAATGATGATGTTCTTGCGATTCAGAAAAATACCGACAATCGAAATCGCGAACAGGATCGCGCCGAGAATCAGGTAATGTACGAGCGTCAACTCCACAGCACTCCCCTTCTTACTTTTGTTCTGCTGCAGGTGCAGCGGGTTGGTCGTCGTTGCGCGCCTCGGCTTTCATTTTCACCACGCGCAGACGATCACTCGATTTGACGCGCACAGCATCGCCAGGTGCGAAATATTTGCTGTCCTTGCGCTTGCGCATCGTCAGTGCCACAGCGGCGATGATCGCCAGCAGCAGCAGCAGCGCAGCCAGTTCGAACGCATACAGATAGTGGGTATAGATCAGCTTGCCCAGTTCTTTCGTGTTGCCGATGTTGGCAGACACCGCAGGCACTTCCGTATTTTCACGCCAGAAGCCGCGAAACAGCACGGCAGCCATTTCGAGAACGATCACCGCACCCACCGTAGCTGCCAGCGGCAGGTAACCCCAGAAGCCTTCGCGCAGTTTGCTCAGCTTGATGTCGATCATCATGACGACGAACAAGAACAGCACCATGACCGCGCCGACATAAACCAGAATCAGCACGATGGAAAGGAATTCGGCCTTCAGCAGCATCCACAGCGCAGAAGCCGAAGCGAACGACAGCACCAGAAACAACGCTGCATGCACCGGATTCCGGTCGGTGATCACACGTATGGCAGCGAACGCGAGGATCGCTGAGAACACGTAAAAAAGGACAGTTGTAAATTCCATAGTCAGCCAGAAAAGTCAGCGCAATGCTGCCAAATTATCAAATCAACGGTAGGCCGCATCGGCGGCACGTGCTGCAGCGATTTCAGGCTCGAAGCGATCGCCGACGGCCAGCAGCATTTCCTTGGTGTAGTACAGGTCGCCCCGCTTTTCACCGTGGTATTCCAGGATGTGCGTTTCGACGATCGAATCGACCGGGCAGGACTCTTCGCAGAATCCGCAGAAAATGCACTTGGTCAGGTCGATGTCGTAACGCGTCGTACGGCGTGTACCGTCGGCACGCTGATCCGACTCGATCGTGATGGCCATTGCCGGGCAAACCGCTTCGCACAGTTTGCAGGCGATGCAACGCTCTTCACCGTTCGGATAACGACGCAGTGCATGCAGGCCACGGAAACGCGGCGACTGCGGCGTCTTCTCTTCCGGGAACTGGACAGTGATCTTGCGTGCAAACATGTAGCGGCCGGTCAGTGCCATGCCCTTGAACAGTTCGCGCAGCATCAAACTGCCGAAAAAATCCTTGATTGCTTCCATTTTCTGGCTTCCTCTACTAAGCCTTGATTAATTCCAGATATTCAACGGCGTCTTCATCCAGATCGCAACGATCAGCAGATAGACCAGCGTCAACGGAATGAACACCTTCCAGCCCAATCGCATGATCTGGTCATAGCGATAACGCGGAAACGACGCACGGAACCAGACGAAACAGGTAATGACGAAGAACGTCTTCAGACCCAGCCAGATCCAGCCCGGAATCCACGTGAACGGCGCGAAGTCCAGCGGAGCAGACCAGCCACCCAGGAACATCAACGACGCCATGATCGCGATCAGCCACATGTTGGCGTATTCGGCCAGGAAGAACATCGCGAACGACATGCCCGAATATTCGACCATGTGACCGGCAACAATCTCGGACTCACCTTCCACCACGTCGAACGGATGGCGGTTCAGTTCCGCGGTACCGGACACGATGTAGATAATGAACATCGGCAGCAGCGGCAGCCAGTTCCACGACAAGAAATTCAGCCCCATGTCGGCGAAACGACCGGTCGTCTGCGTCGTCACGATTTCGGTCAGGTTCAGACTGCCGGAAACCATCAGCACGACGCACAGCACAAAGCCCATTGCGATCTCATACGAAATCATCTGTGCCGATGCACGCATCGCACCGAGGAATGCATATTTCGAGTTCGACGCCCAGCCGGCGATGATGATGCCGTAGACTTCCAGCGATGTAATTGCCATCACGAACAGCAGACCGGCATTAACGTTCGCCAGCACGGTTTCCGGACCAAACGGTATGACAGCCCACGCTGCCAGCGACGGCATGATGGTCATGACCGGTGCAATGACAAACAGTGCCTTGTTGGAACGTGCCGGAACGACGATTTCCTTCAGCAGCAACTTGACACCGTCGGCGATCGGCTGCAGCAGGCCCAGCGGGCCGACACGGTTCGGGCCATGACGTACATGCATCCAGCCGATGACCTTGCGCTCCCATAGCGTCATGTAGGCGACAGCACCCATCAACGGCGCCACGATGGCGACGATCTTGACGATATTCCAGACCAGCGGCCAGTAGAAACCGAATACCGACTGGCCCGTCGCGTGGATGGATACGAACAGTTGATCCATTTACGCTTTCTCCACACTGATAGAACCGAACATTGCGCCAAGATCGGCGGTCTCTTGACGACCTGCCGCCACACGCACCACATTTACCGGCAAAGCTGCATCGATGGCTACCGCCAACGTCGCTGTGCCATTGCCCTGCTTCACCGTTACCTTGTCGCCGGCAACAACGCCCAGCTTGCCTGCCAGATCAGCGGACAACCGTGCTTTCGGCGCGGCACCATCGGTCGTTTGCTGTAACGGTTCCGAACGACGCGTGATCGCATCGGTAGCGTAGATCGAAACATCGGCCACACGCTCCAGTTGCATGCCGGCAGCCGAAACAACCGCCTGCGGTGCAGTGTTGCCGATATTGTTCAGACGCGATTGCAGATTGGCATCTGCCGGTACCGACGTACCGAGAATTTCGTTGCGAACTGCTTCCGAAGTTTCGTAATCGAAACCGTTCAGATCCAGCAGATTGCCGAGCACACGCAATACCTTCCATGCCGGACGCGTATCGCCAAGCGGCTTTACCGTGCCATTGAAGCTTTGCGCACGCCCCTCTGCATTGACGAAAGTGCCGGAAGTTTCGGAGAACGGCGCGATCGGCAGCATGACGTCGGCGTAGTCCGCACCCTGCTTGAACGGCGACATGACAACCACCATTTCAGCCTGGCTCAACGCATTGCGCGCAACTTGCGGGTTGAAGCTGTCGAATTCCGGCTCCGTGTGCAGCAGCACATACGCTTTGTGCGGCTGTTCGAATGCTTGCGCAGCATTCGAACCATTTGCGCCTGGCAATGCATTCGCCACGTAACCACCAACGGTATTCGCTGCTTCGGTCAGGAAACCAAACTTGGCTTCGGTATTCTGTGCAATCCATTGCGCTGCTGCGTGCAGCTTGGCAGCTTGCGGATGTTGCAGGACGGCGTTGCCGAGCAATACGGCCTTCGGTTCGCCCGACAGCAGGCTTGCCGCAATTTGCTTGGCTTCTGTCGACGCTTCGATCTTCTCGTAGCCGGCCGGTGCAGCGATGCCACGTGCCTGTGCCACTGCCACGATCACTTCGCCCAAGGCCGCCAGCCAGTCGGATGGTGCCTTGATCATCTTATTGGCGATCGGCATCAGCAGATCGTCGTCGGTTGCGTGCAGGATGCTGAGGCTGGCGCCCTTTTTCACTGCCAGACGCAGACGGGCAGACAGCAATGGATGATCCTTGCGCAGGAAAGAGCCGATCACGAAAGCGCGCTTCAACGCGCCGAATTCGTTGATCGACATGCCCAGCCACGGCTTGACCGATGCATCCAGCGAAAAATCAGACTGGCGCAGACGGAAATCGATGTTTTCGGAACCGATGCCACGTACCAGTTTCTGCAGCAGCGACAGCTCTTCCAGCGTGGAATGCGATGCAGCCAATGCAGCGATCGCACTCGCGCCGTGTTCATGTTTAATATTGCGCAGGCCGTGCGCAACGTATTCGAGTGCGGTCTGCCAATCTGTTTCCTGCCATTGACCACCCTGCTTGATCATCGGTGCAGTCAAGCGCTCGGCGCTGTTCAGCGCTTCGTAGGAGAAACGATCCTTGTCCGAGATCCAGCATTCGTTGACATCATCGTTTTCCAACGGCAGCACGCGCATCACCTTGCCAGCCTTGACCTGCACGATCAAGTTGGCACCGATGCTGTCGTGCGGGCTGACCGACTTCCGACGCGACAGTTCCCAAGTACGGGCGCTGTAGCGGAACGGTTTGGAGGTCAATGCGCCAACCGGGCACAGATCGATCATGTTGCCGGACAGTTCCGAATCGACCGTTTTGCCGACGAATGCAGTAATTTCAGAATGCTCACCGCGGTTCAACATGCCGAATTCCATGACGCCGGCGATTTCCTGACCGAAACGGACGCAGCGCGTGCAATGAATGCAACGGCTCATTTCCTGCATCGAGATCAGCGGACCGACATCCTTCGGCACAACCACACGCTTCTCTTCGGCATAACGTGACGACGAATCACCGTAGCCGACAGCCAGATCCTGCAGTTGACATTCACCGCCCTGATCGCAGATCGGGCAATCCAGCGGGTGATTGATCAACAGGAATTCCATCACGCCTTTTTGTGCCTTGACAGCTTTTTCGCTGTGCGAACGCACGATCATGCCGGGAGCGACCGGTGTCGCGCAGGCCGGCAGCGGCTTCGGCGCCTTCTCTACCTCGACCAGGCACATGCGGCAGTTGGCCGCAATGGAAAGTTTCTTGTGATAGCAAAAATGAGGGATATACGTGCCGAGCTTGTTGGCAGCGTCCATCACCATGCTGCCTTCCTGCACTTCTACCTTCTTGCCGTCTATTTCGATTTCAACCATGGCTTTGCTTTTTCTGCGTCAGTGTTCTCACTACGTCTGGTAACGAAGTGCAGTGCTTATACGTAAGCGGGCACCAAGCAATGCTTATGCTCGATGTGATACACAAACTCGTCGCGGAAGTTCTGGATCATCGCGCGAACCGGCATCGCGGCAGCATCACCCAGTGCGCAGATGGTGCGTCCCTGGATGTTGTCGCAGATGTTGTTCAGCAGATCGAGATCTTCCGGACGTCCCTGGCCGTTCTCGATGCGCTGCACCATGCGGTACATCCAGCCCGTGCCTTCGCGGCATGGCGTACATTGGCCGCAGGATTCTTCGAAGTAGAAATAGGACAGACGCAACAGCGACTTGACCATGCAGCGCGTCTCGTCCATCACGATAACAGCGCCCGAACCCAGCATCGAACCAGCCTTGGCGATCGAGTCGTAATCCATCGTGCAATCCATCATGACATCACCACGCACCACCGGTGCCGACGAACCGCCAGGAATGACTGCCTTGATCTTCTTGCCGCCACGCATGCCGCCTGCCAGTTCCAGCAGTTCGGAGAACGGCGTACCGAGCGGGATTTCGTAGTTGCCCGGTTTTTCGACGTCGCCGGAGATAGAGAAAATCTTGGTCCCACCGTTGTTCGGCTTGCCGAGCGCCGCATATGCCTCGCCGCCCATTTTCATGATGAACGGGACAGCCGCGAAAGTCTCGGTGTTGTTAATCGTGGTCGGCTTGCCGTACAGGCCGAAGCTTGCCGGGAAAGGTGGCTTGAAGCGCGGTTGACCTTTCTTGCCTTCAAGCGACTCGAGCAATGCGGTTTCTTCGCCGCAGATATAGGCACCGTAACCGTGGAAAGCGTGCAACTGGAAGTTGAACGCCGAACCCATGATCTTGTCGCCAAGGAAGCCTGCGGCACGCGCCTCTTCCAGTGCTTCTTCGAAGAGAAGATAGTCGGCGAAAATTTCACCGTGGATATAGTTGTAACCGACCGAAATACCCATCGCATAGGCACCGATCGCCATACCTTCGATCAGGGAATGCGGGTTATAGCGGATGATGTCGCGATCCTTGAAGGTACCTGGCTCGCCTTCGTCGGTGTTGCAGACGAGGTACTTTTGACCTTCGTAGTTCTTCGGCATGAAGCTCCACTTCAGACCGGTCGGGAAGCCCGCACCGCCGCGACCACGCAGCGACGACGCCTTGACTTCAGCGATGACCTGGTCCGGCGTGATGCCTTCGGTCAGGATGCGACGCAGCGACTCGTAGCCGCCGCGTTTGACGTAATCGGCCAGATGCCAGTTGCTGCCGTTCAGGTCAGCCAGGATCAGCGGTTTGATGTGACGATTGTGCAGGCTGGTCATTTCTTCAGTTCCTCTACCAGTGCATCAATCTTTTCGTTCGACATGAAGCTGCACATACGATGGTTATTGACCAGCATGACCGGCGCATCGCCGCAGGCGCCCATGCACTCGCCCTCCTGCAACGTGAACTGACCGTCTGCAGTCGTTTCGCGGTAATCGATACCGAGCTTTTCTTTCAGATAGTGCGCCGCACGTTCGCCGCCGGACAGCAGGCATGGAAGATTGGTGCAGACCGAAATCTTCGCCTTACCCACCGGCTTGGTGTTGAACATGTTGTAGAAGGTCGCGACTTCCTGCACGGCGATTGCCGGCATGCGAAGGTAGTCCGCCACTTCCTGCATCACCTCGGGCGACAGCCAGTTGGTTTCTTCCTGCGCAATGGCAAGTGCAGCCATGGTGGCCGACTGGCGCTGCTCAGGAGGGAATTTGGCGATCTCGCGATCGATCCTTTTGTACGCTTGTTCAGATAACAGCATCTTTATGCCTCTACTCATTGCCCGCGATCAGCGGTCAATCTCACCAAACACAATATCTTGCGTGCCGATAATGGTCACCGCATCGGCGATCATGTGGCCCTTGGCCATTTCATCCAGCCCCTGCAGATGCACGAAGCCCGGCGCACGAATCTTCATGCGATACGGCTTGTTGGCACCGTCCGAGACCAGATAGATACCGAACTCACCCTTCGGATGTTCGACTGCTGCATAGGCTTCGCCCGGCGGCACGTGGAAACCTTCGGTGAAGAGCTTGAAGTGGTGAATCAGCTCTTCCATGTTCGACTTCATGTTGACGCGCGACGGCGGCGCAACCTTGTGGTTGTCCGTCATCACCGGGCCGGAATTATTGCGCAGCCACTCGACGCATTGCTTGATGATGCGGTTCGACTGACGCATTTCCTCAACGCGCACCAGATAACGGTCGTAGCAATCGCCGTTGGTACCGACCGGAATATCGAAGTCCAGCAGGTCGTACACTTCGTACGGCTGCTTCTTGCGCAGATCCCACTCGATGCCGGAACCGCGCAGCATTGGACCGGTAAAGCCCATTGCTTTTGCACGTTCAGGCGAAACGACACCGATGCCGACCAGACGCTGTTTCCAGATACGGTTGTCGGTCAACAGCGTTTCGTATTCGTCGACGTAGGTCGGGAAACGATTGGTGAAATCTTCGATGAAGTCCAGCAGCGAACCTTGACGGTTCTCGTTCATCTGCTTGATCGCCTTGGCGTTATGAATGACGGATGCCTTGTATTGCGGCATCGCGTCCGGCAGATCGCGATAGACGCCACCCGGACGATAGTAGGCAGCGTGCATGCGTGCGCCGGAAACGGCTTCGTAGCAATCCAGCAGATCTTCGCGCTCGCGGAATGCATACAGGAACACGGCCATCGCGCCGACGTCCAGCGCATGCGCACCGATCCACATCAGGTGGTTCAGGACACGTGTGATCTCATCGAACATCACGCGAATGTATTGTGCGCGCAGCGGCACCTCGACGCCGAGCAGCTTCTCGATCGCCATTACATAAGCGTGCTCGTTGCTCATCATCGACACGTAGTCGAGACGATCCATGTACGGCACGGATTGCAGGTAGGTTTTCTGTTCGGCCAGTTTTTCGGTCGCGCGATGCAGCAGACCGATATGCGGATCGGCACGCTGGATCACCTCGCCGTCCAGCTCCAGAACCAGACGCAACACACCGTGTGCTGCCGGGTGCTGCGGACCGAAGTTAAGGGTGTAATTCTTGATTTCAGCCATTTTTATTTCACCCCGTACTGTTCTTCGCGAATCACGCGCGGCACATTTTCACGCGGCTCGATCGTGACCGGCTGGTAAATCACACGCTTCTGCTCCGGGTCATAGCGCATTTCGACGTAGCCCGAAACCGGGAAATCCTTGCGGAACGGATGACCGATGAAACCGTAGTCGGTCAAGATACGGCGCAGATCGTTGTGACCTTCGAACAGGATGCCGAAGAAGTCGAATGCTTCGCGCTCGAACCAGTTTGCGGCCGGCCAGATGTCTGTCACCGACGCCACGACAGGCAGTTCGTCGTCGGGCGCAAAGACACGCACACGCAAACGCCAGTTGTGAGAAATCGACAGCAGATGCGAAACGACCGCGAAACGCGCCCCTTCCCAAATGCCGTCACCGTACGTCGAGTAGTCGACGCCGCACAGATCGATCAATTCTTCAAAGCGCAAGTCGGCATGGTCGCGCAAGGTGCGCATGGCCGACAGATAATCGCTGGATTTGACGACAATGGTCACTTCACCGAGTGCCACCGTCAGAGTCTGGAGTTGCTCGCCCAATGCATTGCGCAGGGCTGCTTCGAGGAGTTCTAGTTTGGTCGTCATTTTGGCTAACCGCGATCCTTAGCGTGCAATCGTATTGGTGCGACGGATCTTGGTCTGCAATTGCATGATTCCGTACAGCAGAGCCTCGGCAGTCGGAGGACAGCCTGGCACATAGACATCGACCGGCACGATGCGATCGCAACCGCGCACAACCGAATAGGAATAGTGATAGTAGCCGCCGCCGTTTGCACAGGAGCCCATCGAAATGACCCAGCGCGGCTCGGCCATCTGGTCGTACACCTTTCGCAAGGCCGGCGCCATCTTGTTGCACAACGTACCGGCCACGATCATCACGTCGGATTGACGCGGCGACGGACGGAACACAACACCGAAGCGATCCAGATCGTAGCGGGATGCACCCGCATGCATCATCTCCACCGCACAGCATGCCAGACCAAAAGTCATCGGCCACATCGAGCCGGTACGCGTCCAGTTGATCAGCTTGTCGGCCGTCGTGGTGACGAAGCCTTCGTTCAATACACCTTCAATTGCCATGACTTCTTACTCCCAATCCAGCGCGCCTTTTTTCCACTCGAACACCAGACCAATGGTCAGCACCCCGAGGAAAATCATCATTGACCAGAATCCCAGCATGCCGACATCGCGCATTGCGACACTCCATGGCACCAGGAAAGCAACTTCGAGATCGAACAGAATGAAAAGAATCGCGACGAGATAATAGCGCACGTCGAACTTCATACGCGCATCTTCAAATGCCTCGAAACCGCACTCATACGGAGAAAGCTTTTGTGCATCCGGCTTGTGTGGCGCAAGCACACGCCCCAGAACTTGCGGGACCACACCAACACCAATGCCGACCAGAATGAAAAGCAGAACGGGGAAATAATTTTCGAGGTTCACGATAGCAGCCGTAGTTAAACGATTCGTTGATTTATGCGTCTTTGTTGCATTGACCGGATCACCGGCCAATTCACTGACATCTAGTTATGGATTGATACTGCTGGTGCCGACGGCGAGACTCGAACTCGCACAGCTTTCGCCACTACCCCCTCAAGATAGCGTGTCTACCAATTTCACCACGTCGGCGCAAGACTTACATTTTAACTCGCATTGATGCTTTTATTCAATGCGAATTACACTGGAACAATCACGAACGCATGCCATGCGTTTTATTTCGGCACCTCATTCGATTGCTCCGTGCTTGCCGCCGGTTTCGCAGTCGTTGCTGGCGCTTCGGTCGAAGGTGCCGCACCAGGCACCGACGACACCGGCAGATTTTCCATCACACCACCGCCAGTAGCTACTGGCTTGTTGTTGATGAATGCCAATCCCAATGTCGCCGCGAAGAAAACAACGGCTGCAACGCCCGTGGATTTCGATAAAAAATTGGAAGAACCCGTTGCACCGAACAGGCTGCCGGAAGCACCGGACCCGAAAGATGCGCCCATGTCGGCACCCTTGCCATGCTGCAGCAGCACGAGACCGATGATGACCAGTGCGGACAACACCTGGACAACGATGATGATGGTATGCAAGCTATTCATTTACTTTCCAGTCGGATAATTACAATTTATTCCATACGACATTCCGAACGCCGTGCAAACTCATGCCTTGCAAACGATCGAAAGAAAATCTTCCGCCTTCAATGCCGCGCCACCGATCAAACCGCCATCGATGTCCGGCATGGCCATCAGTTCGGCCGCATTGTCCGGCTTCATGCTGCCGCCGTACAGAATCCTAACCTTGCTCGCCGCATCCTCGTGTTTGATCTGCAAACGCGAACGCAGCATTGCATGCACCTGTTGCGCCATCTCCGGCGTTGCAGTCTTGCCGGTACCGATCGCCCAGATAGGCTCATATGCCACAACGATCCCACTCGCCTCTTCCGTGCTCAGCAAAGCAAGCACTGCATCGATTTGCGCACCGACAACGACATCGGTCTGCCCTGCTTCACGTTGTGCAAGCGCTTCACCGACACATATGATGGGAATCAATCCAGCGGCAATGGCATGCTTGGCTTTTCCGGCGACCAGTTCATCCGTTTCACCGAAATAGCCACGACGCTCCGAGTGGCCAACAATCACATAACGACAAGCGAACTCTGACAGCATCGCCGCCGACACTTCCCCCGTATAAGCACCGGAAGCATGCATCGACACATCCTGCGCACCCAACGCGACCGCACTGCCTTCGAGCAACGCCTGACATTGCGCCAGATACGGAAACGGCACGCATACAGCAACATCACATGCGCCATCGAACTGCGCCTTGATCTCCGCCAGCAACTGCGTATTGGCAGCCAGGCTGCCATTCATTTTCCAGTTGCCTGCGACGAGTTTGCGGCGCATATCGATCCCGAATTCCAATAACCCGCTATTTTAGCCTGCGGCGTCGAGCATGGTCAAACCAATACGGCGAGGCTTTTTCTTCCGACAATAAAAAACCGCCCGTGCTTTCGCTACGGGCGGTCATGAAAGACAACGATTCTTATTCCTGCGCTGCTGTTTCCGGATTTTCTTCTGCCATGGCAGCTTTCATCGACAGCTTGAGACGGCCGCGATCGTCCGTTTCCAGAACCTTGACGCGAACCTGCTGACCTTCCTGCAGGTAATCGGCAACCGCATTCACGCGCTCGTTGGCGATCTGGCTAATGTGCAGCAGACCGTCCTTGCCCGGCAGAACCTGAACGATGGCGCCGAAATCCAGCAGCTTCAACACAGTGCCTTCGTAGACCTTACCGACTTCGACCGATGCAGTCAGCTCTTCGATACGGCGCTTGGCTTCTTGTCCGGCACCAGCATCCACGGATGCAATGGTCACCACGCCTTCATCGCTGATATCGATCTGCGTGCCGGTTTCCTCGGTCAGCGCACGAATGACTGCACCGCCCTTGCCGATCACGTCACGGATTTTTTCCGGATTGATCTTGATCGTGATCAGGCGCGGCGCGAAATCGGACAACTCACCTTTACCGGCCGGCAGCGCTTCCTGCATTTTGCCCAGGATATGTACGCGGCCTTCCTTCGCCTGCGCCAGCGCAACCTGCATGATTTCTTTCGTAATGCCCTGAATCTTGATGTCCATCTGCAGTGCGGTGATACCGTTGGCAGTACCCGCAACCTTGAAGTCCATGTCGCCGAGGTGATCTTCATCGCCGAGGATGTCGGTCAGCACCGCGAACTTGTTGCCTTCCTTGATCAGGCCCATTGCGATACCGGCAACGTGCGCTTGCATCGGCACGCCGGCATCCATCAGCGCGAGGCAGCCGCCGCAGACGGAAGCCATCGACGACGAACCGTTCGACTCGGTGATTTCCGAAACCAGACGCACCGAATAGCTGAACTCTTCCGGCGTCGGCAACGCAGCAACCAATGCACGCTTAGCCAGACGACCGTGACCGATTTCGCGACGCTTCGGCGTACCGACACGACCGGTTTCGCCGGTAGCAAACGGCGGCATGTTGTAGTGCATCATGAAACGATCGGAATATTCGCCCATCAGTGCATCGATCTTCTGCTCGTCACGTGCGGTACCCAGCGTGGCAATGACCAGCGCCTGCGTTTCGCCACGCGTGAACAATGCGGAACCGTGAGTGCGCGGCAGCACGCCGGTACGAATCGAGATTGGACGCACGGTACGCGTATCGCGACCATCGATGCGCGGCTCGCCTTCCAGAATCTGCGAACGGACGATCTTCGCTTCCAGTTCAAACATAATGTTGCCAACTTCGACCGCATCCGGCGCTTCACCACCGATCGATGCCGCTTCCGCTGCCAGCGATGCATTCACTTCGGCGTAGGCATTCTTCAGCTTGCTGGTACGCGCCTGCTTGTCGCGCGTCTGATAGGCTTCGCGCAACTTGCTTTCCGCGAAATGCGATACGCGTGCGATCAGCGCATCGTTCTTCGGTGCCGGGCTCCATTCGACTTCCGGCTTGCCACCGTCACGTACCAGATCATGGATCGCGTCGATAACAACTTTCATTTGCTCGTGACCGTAGACGACGGCACCCAGCATGACTTCTTCCGACAGTTGCTGCGCTTCGGATTCGACCATCAGCACGGCGGACTCGGTGCCGGCGACAACCAGATCCATCTGCGATTTCGGCAATTGCGAAGCGGTCGGGTTCAGCACGTACTGACCGTCGATGTAACCGACGCGCGCAGCGCCAATCGGACCGGCAAACGGAATGCCTGCCACGCACAATGCAGCAGAAGCACCGATCATGGAAGCGATATCCGGATCAATTTCCGGGTTAACCGACAGCACATGAATGATTATCTGCACTTCGTTCAGGTAACCTTCCGGGAACAGGGGGCGAATCGGACGATCGATCAGGCGCGAGGTCAGCGTTTCCTTCTCGGAAGGACGGCCTTCGCGCTTGAAGAAACCTCCCGGAATACGGCCGGCTGCATAAGCTTTTTCAACGTAATCAACGGTCAGAGGGAAAAAATCCTGGCCGGGCTTCGCATCCTTGCGTGCAACCACGGTAGCCAGCACAACGGTATCTTCGATCGACACCATCACGGCGCCAGAGGATTGGCGAGCGATTTCGCCCGTTTCCAGCGTCACGGTGTGTTGTCCGTACTGGAATGTCTTGGTAACTTTATTAAACACGGTGTTCCCTTTCTGATTTGCCGACAGATTTTCAGGCGCTGTCGTTCACCTCACCACAAACGGCGCGCCGAAGCATTGCCGTTTTTCATTTTCCTGCCTGTTGCCGAATTGCTGCCGAACCATTGCCGGATGCCACAAAAAACAAATGCCCGCATCAGGAAACTGACGCAGGCATTTTTTACGACGAGAACCGACTGGAATGTCGCAACGAATTACTTGCGCAGACCGAGTTTCACGATCAGATCGCGATAACGCGTTGCGTCCTTGTTTTTCAGATATGCCAACAGGCTCTTGCGACGGTTGACCATCATCAGCAGGCCACGACGGGAATGGTGATCCTTCGTGTGTTCCTTGAAGTGGCTGTTGAGGTCGTTGATACGTGCGGTCAACAGAGCGACCTGCACTTCCGGAGATCCGGTATCGTTCTGGCTGCGCGCATTGTCCTTGACGATGGCTGCCTTGCTTGCTTTTTCGATAGACATGATTACCTTTCACATGCGATGCGTGGAGTTTTGCCATATGCACAACCCCGATTGCATCGTGAACAACGATTGATAAAACCGGTCTGAATCAGACCAGCCCCGCAGTATAGCGGAAATGCCAAAGCGATTCAAACACTTAGCGCCCCTATTTTAGGAAAAAAACATGATCCGTCCGCAAAAGGCAATTTTCTGTGCGCTGCTGTTTCTGTCGGGCTGCGCCGTCTTCCAGCCGGTCACCTTGACGCCCGGCGAAACCGAAGCCGAAGTCGTCTCAAAACTCGGCCGGCCGACCGCACGCATGCCGGACGGCAACGGTTTTGTACTGGAATACAACCGAAATCCATGGGGCCAGGCCACCGACATGGCACGCTTCGATAGTGCCGGCCGGCTGATTTCCTACGAACAAGTCCTGACCGTCGAGAAATTTGCAACGCTGAAACCGGGCATCGCGACCAAGACGGATGTGCTGCGCACGATCGGCCATCCATCCGAAACCACCTACCTGTCCCGACAGCAACTCGAGGTCTGGACGTATCCGTACAAGGAATACGACACCTGGAATTCGCTGATGCATGTTCATTTCGACAACAATGGCATCGTCAATAAAATGGAAAACGGTCAGGATCTGCGCTTCGATCGCGACGGCAAATTCGGCTTCTTCGGCTATTGAAGAAACGTCAGGCAATAAAAAAGCTGGATGCTTACGCATCCAGCCTCAAAGCACTCTCTGAAGAGAATGCAGGTACAGTCAATCCTCTTTCAATTCGTGCACCCATCGTAGTGGGCACACGGTCAGCAGGTCGTCTTACGCGGTAACGCGATCGCCCGCGATTCCCACTCCCTCACCTTCGGCATTGAGGTTTGCATTGCCTTCTTCGATAAACTTCTTGCGATAGTTCTGCAGGAAGAACTTGGCAAGCAATGCAGCGCCAAAGGAAACAGCGGCCGCGAAGTAGAACACCGTGCCCCAGTGATCGGCACTCAACACTTTCGCATTCGAAGAACCGCCCGATGCCATCCAGGAAGCCCACGGCACTACCAGCGAAGCCGTACCCTTGGCGGTGTACAGCATGCCCGAGTTGCCGGTTGCATTCTTGGAGCCGAAGGTGTCGGCAGCAATCGCCGGGAAAATCGAGAAGATTTCACCCCAGCAAGCAAAGATCAGCGCTGCGAAGATCATGAAACCGGTCACGGTATGGCCGAAATGATAGAGACCCAGCAGGGCAAGGGCTTCACCGGTGAACACGATGAACATCGTGTTTTCACGGCCGAGTCGGTCGGAAACAAAGCCGCACAGCGGGCGCGTAAAGCCGTTGCACAGGCTGTCGATGGACAGTGCCATTGTCAGTGCCGGCAAGGTAGTACCGAACAGTGTGACCATTTCCTTGCTCAGTCCCCAGTCGGCACCGATCGGCTTGAGCTGCGCAGTCGCCATCACCCCCCCCATCGCAACAGCGACGAACAGCACGTAGATTACCCAGAATACCGGGGTCTTCATCATCTGAAGTGTCGTCATGTTGAACTTGGCGAGCGTCTGACGCGCCTGGATCTTGAGACCGGCCGGCGGAGCCGGACGCACCAAGGCCATGGCCAGGATGAAGACCACAACGCCTTGCAGGATGCCGAAGAAATGGAAGGCGGCCTGATAACCATCGGTACGGATCATGTTGGAGATCGGGATGACGGTCAGCGCAGCACCGGCACCGAAGCCAGCGGCGGTCAGCCCTGCTGCCAAACCACGCTTGTCCGGGAACCATTTGAGAGCATTACCCACGCAGGTTCCATACACGCAACCGGCACCGACGCCACCAAACACGGCAGCAAGGTAGAAGGTATTCAAGGAAGTCGCCTGGGAATTCAGAATCCAGGAGAGCGCCACCAGAATCGCACCGAAGGCAACGACGGGACGCGGACCGAATTTGTCCACGACCATGCCTTCAAACGGCACCAGCCAGGTTTCCGTGATGATGAACATCGCAAAGGTCGCTTGAATCGCGGCTTTCGTCCACTCAGGGTGTGCAAGATTGATCGGTCCGACGAACAGCGTCCAGCCGTATTGCAGGTTGGCGACCATCGCCATACAAATGATACCGATGAAGAGCTGCCACCACCGGCCCTTGATACCCGTCGCCGGCGTATCGTTTTGAATAGTTTTCATCTTTCTACTGCCTCTCAAGAAGTCATGAATGACGTAACGAATGCGGCACAACATGCCGATACGTTCGAATTGCATCGATAACAGGCAGACATTCGAATCAGGAAACACAACAGCAATCGACAAAACCGATGCCATCACGCAGACACCTGCGTTTGCGATCGCGTCGGATAAGAATTACCGGCGCGTCAATCGCGTGCCACTACACGAATGTCTGTTACAGGAGAGGAGGAGCGCGGGAGGAGTAATACCTGTGAATAACCGATGGCAGACGGGCAAAACCCGTGGCGATCGGCGCTTCGACTTGGCCGGAAACAACCGGCAGGGAAAAATCCGGGGAAGGAAGAGCAGTGAAATTATCGAGGAAAAGCTGACGCGCCGTATCGTCGGACGAATCATCCTCGAAGGTATATTGATGACTATCCGCTGCAGAACCGCAAACATGTTTCAGCGTATCGGCAAATGCCACCTGCTGCGAAAACAGCAGAAGCAACGACAACCAGATACTTGATAAAAAACGCGATTTCATTTCTAGCAGCGCGGATGACATGCAGCACATTTCATCCGGTCATTCAATGCAACAAGATGCGGATTATAAAGGTATTTCACCGTTATTGCAGACAGGACTATCAGATATTTCATGAACGCATACCATTTGGATGGATTGATTCGCGATTACCGGCCCCGCTTGCGCTGCATTGCAACCAAGATATCGCGCGATCTTCGTCACACATCCACATAACGCGGACGATGCACTCCAAGATGACCGGATGAAATAAAAAGTAACTTTGGGAAGTGACGCGAAGAGAAAAAATAGCGCCGCGCACGAGCGTGCAAGTGACGATGAAAAATCGAAACGGAAATGAAAAAGGCCAGTGCTTGTGGCACTGGCCTTTCTGACTAACTGGTGCGGCTGGCAGGAATCGAACCCACGACCCCTTGGTTCGTAGCCAAGTACTCTATCCAGCTGAGCTACAGCCGCGAAAGATCGAAATTATAGCGGAGCAAATTCCATTTTGGAAGCCCCATTCATCCACTTTATTCAATAAATCACATTTTTTCTTCATTTTGCGTCTGCCCTCCTGTTGCTGCACCTGTTTCACCTCTCCTTCGGTGCAATCTGGCAGCAAAAACAGATGTGCTACAGTCCGAAGACATCCACACGACGCATAAACGAAACGCCACCATGCAGGAAACCATCGACGACGTGCAAGCCGAATGGCTACCGATCATGCTTCAGGGCTCGCCCAGCGAGATCTATGTATTCAATTGCGAAACGCTGCATTTCGAATACGCCAACAAGGCAGCGATCGACAACCTGCAATACAGTCTGCATGAATTGCGCGAGATGTCTCCTGCCTCTATCGTGCAGGGCATCAGCCCGGAAGCCTACGAAGAACTGCTGGCCGATTTGCGCAATGGCAGTGTCGCTTCGATCAGCGTCAACACCGTGCATGTTCGCCGCGACGGCACCGCATATCCAATCGAATCGCGCCTGTTTTTTCTGGCAGCATCGGCCGGCCCCGTCATCATCGCGATCGGCAACGATGTCAGTTCGCGCGACGAATCCGACAAGGCCTTGCGCGCCAGCGAATCGCGATTGAGCGCGATGGTTTCCAACACGCCGGGACTCGTCTATCAATTCCGCCTCGGCCGCGACGGCTGTTTTTCCTTTCCCTATCTGAGCGAAGGCTGCGAAGCGCTGCTGGGCATTGCGGCGGAAGAACTGCATGACGATCCCCTGCACTTTCTCGATCTGATTCTTCCGGAAGATCGCACCTCCTTCATGGAATCCATGAACGCATCGACCAGGGAAATGAGCGCATGGAACTGGGAAGGCCGCATCCGCATCGAGAAATGGAACGACATCAAATGGATCAACCTACGCGCCACGCCACGCGCGCTGGACGGACACGATGTGCTGTGGGAAGGCATCATGACCAACATCACCGCCAGCAAGCTGGAGCAGGAAGAAATCATCCGCTCGCGTGCGCAACTGGCGGAACTGTCTGCACACATCAATACCGTCAAGGAACAGGAGCGTGCCCACATCGCGCGTGAAATCCATGACGATCTCGGCGGCAACCTGACCGCGATCAAGATGGCGCTGGCGTTATTGACGCGCCGCCTGCCTGCCGATCCGGCGCTACTCGAAAAAGCCGATTATGTCGAACAGCTCGTCGACCGCACGATCGAAACCGTCCACAGAATCGCCAGTGACCTGCGCCCGGGCGTACTGGATTTCGGTCTGGTGGCGGCCATCGACTGGCAGACAAGGGAATTTGAAAAACAATGCGGCATCCCCTGCGAATTCTCGTCGAACAAGCGGGAAATCGAACTGGACCCCAATCAGTCCGCCGCCCTCTTCCGGATTTTTCAGGAAGCCCTGACCAATATTGCCAAACATGCGCAGGCGACGCACGTCAACGTGCAACTGGTCCATACCGAGCGCTTCGTCCGCCTGGAGATCGTCGACAACGGCCGCGGCATCCAGGCCGCCGATCGCACGAAACCGAAATCGTTCGGCATCCGCGGCATGGTCGAACGCTCGATCGCAATGGGCGGCAGCCTGTCCGTCAGTACGTCGCAAAAGGGTGGCACAATCGTTGCTATCAACGTCCCGTTGGTCGATAGCAGTGCAATATCGACATCCTGAAGGACAATATTGCAAAATAACTGACCATTTTGGTCACATGGAACCGTGCTGAGCCAAATTTTGTCTCACTGATGGAGACCGTTTGTCTGCAAGGCAGCACTTATCTAGCAGAACAATGACAACGAAGAATGTAATCAAAGTCCTGATCGCCGACGATCACGCCATCGTGCGGGAAGGTTTGAAACAGATTCTGGCGGATACCAAAGACATCGCCGTCGCCGGACATGCCGAAAACGGCACCGAAGCCATCCGTCTCGCACGCGATGTTTCACATCATGTCCTGCTGCTCGACATTTCCATGCCCGATCGCAGCGGTATCGAAGTGCTGAAACAGGTACGCAAGGAATCGCCGAAAACCGCGGTGCTGATGCTTTCCATGCATCGCGAAGACCAGTATGCAATCCGCGCACTGAAAGCCGGCGCTTCCGGTTACCTGAACAAGCAAAGCGCACCGGCCGAACTGGTCAATGCCATCCGCCAGGTCGCCGCCGGCCGCAAATACATCAGCGCCGCACTCGCCCAGGAGCTGGCCAACCAGATCAGCGACGATCACGAAATCCCGCTGCATGAAACCCTGTCCGACCGCGAATACCAGACCCTGACGATGATCGCCTCCGGCAAGACCGTCAGCGACATCGCCGCCGAACTGGTACTGTCGGTCAAGACGATCAGCATGTACCGCTCGCGCCTGTTGCAAAAAATGAAACTGCGTCACAATGCCGAACTGACGCACTACGCGATCAAGAACCATCTGGTCGATTGATTCCGAATTAACCAGAATCGATCCTGCACAGACAACTTGTCAAACGACAAACTGGCCGGCATTTGCCGCGCTGATCGCCGCATCGGTTTTCCTGCCTGACGATATGATTGCGCAATAGCCAAATTGGGCTGCAATCGAACGCTACAAGCACACACCAGCGCACGCGCCGTCATGCCAGACAAACCACCCAGGAATCCCGCAGCCCAGAATCCCGTCGACATTGCACGGGAAACCTTCCGCCAGCTCGCCATCCGCAAGATCGCTCCGACACCGGACGCCTACCGCAAGGTATACGACGAAATCGCCGGCTATGCGGCAGAACCCACACCGGAACAGATATTCGGCGAATTCGCCGCCACCCTGCTCAGCCTGCCGGACGAAGTATCGGCCGTCGGCAAGACATTGCAGCAGGCCGCTGCCACATCCTATTGGCCCGACTACGGCAAAGGGCTGGCGCAACTGATCGGTCACTACCAGGGACGGCTGGCCCGGCTGTCGAATCCTGTCGCGCTTTCCGCCACGCCGCTGATCGACGATCCACAGCCTCGCCTGCTGCGCGACTTGCTGATGCGCACCCTGACGCTGGCCGTCGCCTCGCTGCTGCAAGGCGTACCGGCACTGGCAGCCGAAGCCGAAGAACTCGGCCGCTCGATCAAGGATGCGCAATCGGAACAGACACTGAACGACGCCTCCGCTCGCCTGAAGCAACTGTGCTTCAAGATCGAATTGAAGAGCGGCGACCTGGCCGAACAGCACGAACTGCTGCTGCGTCTGTTCCGCCTGCTGCTGGAAAACATCAGTGGTTTACTGGAAGACGATTCGTGGATGCACGGGCAGATCGAAGCCGTGCAGAACCTGATTGCCGGCCCCATAGACGACATCGCATTGCGCGAAGTGATGCGCAGCCTGAAGGAAGTCATCTACAAGCAGAGCACGCTGAAACACAGCATCACGGAAGCAAAGGACTCGGTCAGAAACATGATCGCCACCTTCATCGACCGCCTCGGCGAAATCGCCGACACCACCGACAACTACCACAAGAAGATCGACACCTATTCCAGGCAACTCGTTGCCGCGGCGGATACCGGCAGCGTCAGCAGCATCCTGCAGGAAGTCATGAAGGAAACGCGCATCGCGCAATCCGAAGCGCTGAAATCGCGCGACGCCATCCTGGCCGCGCGCAAGAACGTCGAAGATGCCGAAGCACGCATCCAGGCGCTGGAAAACAAGCTGGAGCAAATGAGCGAACTCGTGCGCGAAGACCAGCTCACCGGAAGCCTGAATCGCCGCGGTCTGGAAGACGTGTTCGAACGCGAACTCGCGCGTGCCGATCGCAAGGCTTCACCGCTGTGCATCGCCCTGCTTGATCTCGACGATTTCAAAAAGATCAACGACCAGTACGGCCATTCCGCCGGCGACGAAGCGCTGATCCACCTGGTGCGCGTCATCAAGGAAACGCTGCGCTCGATGGACGTCATCGCCCGTTTCGGCGGCGAGGAATTCATGATCGTCCTGCCCGATACCGGCCTCGACGACGCCATCCAGACCATCACACGTGTGCAACGCGAACTGACGAAGCAGATTTTCATGCATAACCACACGCGGCTGCTGATGACCTTCAGCGCCGGCGTTGCGCAGCGCAAGGAACTGGAAGATCAAAAATCGCTGACCGACCGTGCAGATAACGCCCTGTATGCGGCGAAAAAAGCCGGCAAGAACCGCGTGATCGCCGCCGACTGACGCTTCCACATATCCA
Source organism: Oxalicibacterium solurbis (assembly GCF_014635845.1). Lineage (GTDB taxonomy): Bacteria > Pseudomonadota > Gammaproteobacteria > Burkholderiales > Burkholderiaceae_D > Oxalicibacterium > Oxalicibacterium solurbis. The sequence continues at coordinate 228,165 of NZ_BMDP01000001.1, forward strand.
AGCCGGTATCCGGCACGATCTCCCATACGGCTTTTTCCGAGTGTCGGAAAAGGCCGTTGTCTTTCCTGTCTGATCACATCCGGCTCTGCACAAAACAGATTTCACAATCTGTGACATTTTCCACAGCCGATTTTGGACAGTGTTTTCGCCGGAAAAATACCAAAAAAGCAATTCCCCAATCGGCAGCAATCGGGAAAAGTTGAGGGCAAAAACGATTTTTATTTGTTTCAAATCGCCCCGAAATTCCTTAAAGATTTTCCGCAAGGCAACCGACAACGGACTTATCTGGCTGCTGGATTGGGCGGCGCCGGGAAAGAAATTAGTTTCCGCAAGACGCTAAACTTTTCCCGGAACCGTCCGATAAAACTCTCAACGACGCTGCAATGCCTGCAACACCGGGACAAAACAGACGTTGGCAGAACCTCAGTCAGACCTTCGGACTACAACAGGAGAATTCAAATGGCAGCAGTCATTAACACCAACATCCCATCGTTGAATGCACAGCGCAATCTGACGATGTCGCAAACATCCCTCAACACCTCGCTGCAACGTCTGTCCTCGGGTCTGCGCATCAACAGCGCAAAAGACGACGCTGCCGGCCTGGCAATTTCGCAACGCATGACCAGCCAGATCAACGGCCTGAACCGCGCTGCTCAAAATGCAAACGACGGCATCTCGCTGGCGCAAACCGCTGAAGGCGCACTGGGCCAGGTAACCGACTCCCTGCAACGTATTCGTGATCTGGCCGTGCAATCCGCCAACGCGACGAATAGCTCGTCCGACCGTGCAGCATTGCAACAAGAGGTCTCCCAGCTGGTCAGCGAAATTTCCCGCATCGGCGACACGACGGCATTCAACGGCCTGAAGATCCTCGACGGTTCCTACACGAACCAGCAATACCAGATCGGTGCAAACGCTGGCGAAACCATCAACGTGTCGATCGCCGACTCCCGTGCCTCGCAACTGGGCGCAAGCACGCTGACCAGCAGCGCTGGCCTGGCAGCATCCGGTGCTACGAGCGGTGGCTATACCGACGCATTGGGCGGCACGCTGGATGACACCAGCCTGGTCATCAACGGCACGGCGATCGATCTGGATGGTGCTGGCATCACCGCGAATTCGTCCCTGAACGACGTCATCAATGCAATCAATGCACAATCCGCAGACAGCGGCGTCACCGCAGCACGCTCTTCGACCAACGAAGTAACGACCGGTTTCACGGCTCCTGCTGCCGCTGCAACGCTGAAAATCAACGGTACGGCAGTCAACCTGGCTACCGGCGCAACGATTGACGATGCAGCAGAAGCCATCAATGCGAAATCGACGCAAACCGGCGTGTCCGTTGAAGTCGACGGCACCAACCTCGTCTTCAAGTCGACCAACGGCGCTGACTTCACGTTGAACAGCAGCGATGATGCAGTCCTTGCTGGCGTCGATACTGCAGACGAAGATTTCACGTTCCAGGCAGGCATCACGCTGTCGGCAAAAGTCGGTACGACCTACACGGTCAGCGGTGATGTAGCTGGTGCACTGAACCTGTCGACCACCGCAGCAGACAATGCATCTACGGTCGAAGCTACCGCCAAGGAGTTCAAGGTTTCGGAACTCAACATCGGCACCGTCGATGGCGCAAACGATGCACTGGCAGCAGTCGATGCCGCCCTGACGCAAATCAGCGGCACCCGTGCAACGCTGGGCGCGATCCAGAACCGCTTCACGGCAGTCGTTGCCAACCTGAGCACCACGTCGGAAAACCTGACCGCATCGCGCAGCCGCATCCAGGATGCCGACTTCGCAGCGGAAACGGCCAACATGACGCGCGGCCAGATCCTGCAACAAGCCGGTACCGCAATGCTGGCACAAGCGAACTCGCTGCCTAACGGCGTGCTCGCCCTGCTCCGTGGCTAATAACTAGCCGCAGCATGCGAAAACAGTTCCCCGGCTGCAATTTCGGCAGTCGGGGAATTGTCACAATAGGAGTTCATCATGGATATAGGACAAATCGGCAACAACAACGCCAAACCAGTCCCGCGTACCGATAGCCAACCCGCAACCGTTGCCGCCACCGGCAATGCCGCCCGGCCAGTGCAATCCCCTACGCCGGTCCAGACGCCGGCAGCCGTGCAGCAGCCCGATCCCGCGCAGCTCAGCCAGGCTTTGCAAAGCATCAACAAGGCATTGCAAACCGCCTCTTCCAATCTCGAATTCTCGGTGGACGACGATACCGAACGCACCATCGTCAAGGTCGTCGACCAGCAGACCGGCGATGTGATCCGCCAGATGCCGTCCGCCGAAGCGCTGGAAATCGCCAAGGCGCTCGACCGCGCGGCAGGCAAGCTCTTCCACGAAGAAGCCTGACCTCGAAGAGACGGGTAATTCCCCGTCTTAATGGTGTTTTGGCATGGCAGGTGCTTCGCTACATTAATGCTTTCTGCAGGAGAATACAGTGGCCACCACAGGTTCCATTTCCAGTCCCGGCATCGGCTCAGGTCTTCCGATCGACGACACCATCGCCAAACTGATGTCGGTCGAGAGCCGGCCATTGACTCTTCTCGCAACCAAGGAAGCCAGCTACCAGGCCCAGTTGAGCGCCTATGGCGCGTTGAGCGGTGCATTGAGCACTTTTCAGAACGCGATGGCAAACCTGGGCAAGGCCTCTACATTCCAGGGGCTAACCACCAGTATCGGCGACGACGACATCTTCAATGCCACCTCCAGCAGCGATGCCGTTGCCGGCAACTACCGTGTCAACGTCACGCAACTGGCACAGGAACAGATTCTCACATCGGCAGGACAGACCAGCCGCACCGCGCAGATCGGTAGCGGACTGGCAACGACCATTTCCTTCCAGTTCGGCAAGATTTCCGGCGGCACGCTGACCGATGGCAAATACACCGGCGCCACCTTCACGCAGGATGGCGACGAAGAAAGCGGTAGCGTCACGATCGACAGCTCGAACAATTCGCTGCAAGGCATTCGCGATGCGATCAACGCCGCCGATCTTGGCGTGACAGCCACGCTGATTTCCGACGGCAGCGATACGCCGGAACATCTGGTCATCACGTCCAACAAGACGGGCGAAACGTCCAGCATGAAGATCGTCGTCGACGGCGATCCCGCCCTGCAGGCTGTGCTCGGTTATGATCCGGCCGGCACGCAGAACCTGACGCAGACCAACGTGGCGCAGAATGCCAAACTGACAGTTGGCGGCATTGCCATTACCAGCGACAGCAACAAAGTAACCGATGCCATCCAGGGCATGACGCTGGATTTGAAGAAAGTCGGCGAAACGACATTATCGGTTTCCGTCAACAGAAGTGCCGTCAAGGACAGCATCAATTCCTTCGTCAAGGCGTATAACGATCTGAACACGCAGATCAAGTCGCTGACAGCCTACGACCCGGAAACCAAGAAAGGCGGTCTGCTCGTCGGCGACGGTACGACACGCACCATTCAGGATTCGATTCGCCGCACGCTGACGGCGTCACTGGAAGGATTGAGCAACAGCAACCTGTCGCTCTCCGCCATCGGCATCGCTTTCCAGAAGGACGGTTCACTGGCAGTAGATTCGTCCAAGCTCGACAAGGCACTGACGAACAATTTCAACGATATTGCAGGCTTGTTCGCCACGGTGGGCAAACCCACCGACAGCCTGATCAATTTCAATACATCGGGACCCAGCACCAAGGCAGGCTCCTACGATATCAACATCACGAAGATGGCGACGCAGGCCGAACTGAAAGGCGACGTCGATCTGAGCACGGGCACCACGACAATCGCCAGCGGCACGGAATTGAACGTCAAGATCGACGGCGTGGAAACCAGCGTCGCGCTGACAGCCGGCACTTATACCGGCAAACAGCTTGCGACCATGCTGCAATCGGCGATCAACGGTTCAGCCAAGCTGTCTTCTTCCGACGTGTCCGTCAGTGTCGTGCTCGATACCGATGGTCGCCTGAAGGTCACATCCGATCGCTACGGTTCCGCTTCCAATATCAAGATCGGAGACGGCAGCGGCACGCCCGCTTCCACGCTGTTCGGCACGGTCGAGGAAGGGACGGAAGGCGTGGATGTCGAAGGTACCATCGGCGGCGCAGCGGCTACCGGTTCGGGCCAGTTCCTGACGGCCAACAAGGGCACTGCGGCAGACGGCCTGAAAATCGAAATCACCGGCGGTACCACGGGCAATCGCGGCAAGATCAATTTCTCGCAAGGCTATGCCGACCGTCTGGACAAACTGGTCGACGGCTTTACCGGTTCCGACGGTCTGATCGGCGGCCGTACCGCAGGTATCAACGCCACCATCAAGGATATCGGCAAGCAGACCGATGCGCTGAACACACGTCTGACACTGGTCGAAGCCAACTACCGTGCGCAATTCAATGCACTCGACCTGCTGGTGGTGCAGATGCAGCAGACGCAAAGCTACCTGACGCAACAACTGGCGGCGATCGCGAATCTGACCAAGCAGTCATAGTCATCCCCATAATCAAAACGATAAAAGGTACAGAACAATGTTCGGATCCCTTAATAGTGGCGCCAAGGCCTATGCCCAGGTCGGCATCGAGACCGGCGTGGTTGCCGCCAGCCCGCACCGCCTGATCGTCATGCTGTTCGAAGGCGCGATCGTCGCCACGCGCACGGCGATTCAACAAATGCAGGCATCCGATATCCCTGCCAAGGGTAAATCGATTTCCAAGGCAATCGCCATCATCAACGGCGGACTGCGCGCCAGCCTCGATAAAAAGGCCGGCGGCGAAATCGCGGAAAATCTCGACGCGCTGTACGAATACATGGGCACGCAACTGGTCACGGCCAACATGAAGAACGAGCCGGCCTTGCTGGAGGAAGTATTGACGCTACTGGCCGATCTGAAAGATGCCTGGTGCGCCATCGACGATCAGCCGACGTTTGCGGAACCGGAAATGCCGGCCCGCAACGCATACGACCCGCTCGCCCCGAATATCTCTACCTTAGTGAAAGCGTGATCCATGATGGATAGCCAGGAAGTCATTTCGCTGTACGAAACCGTCGCCACGATCACCGATCAAATGTTGATGGCTGCGCGCAACGGCGATTGGGAGGAACTGATCGCGCTGGAAGCACGCTGCACGCGCCATGTCGCCACACTGAAAGCCAATGAAGCGCCGGTGCCGCTGACCGGTGCGGTACGCGAACGCAAGGTGCAGATCATCCAGAAAATCCTGTCGGACGACCGCGAGATTCGCAGCATCACCGAACCATGGATGGATCAGCTCTCGAAGCTGATGAGCAGTGTCGGTACCGAACGCAAACTCAACCACGCCTACGGCGCCGCACCGAGATAACTGAATGCTGCAACGGGCCGACATCACCGGAGCCCGCCCCCTCATCCTGATCGAGGCGCTCGCGCCGGCCACTGCCGCCGGGGATGGCAGACAGGAAGCGTTCGACCGTCTGAATCAGATGGCGCTCGGCAAGGAGTTTCAGGCCCAGGTGCTGTCGCGCCTTGCCAACGGCTCCTACCTGATCAAGGTCGACGACACGACGGTCAACGTCAAGCTGCCGCCCGGTACGCAAGCCGGCGACACGCTGGAATTGACGTTACTGGCGACTCAGCCCCGCCCCACTTTTCTGCTCGGCCGCAACGAAGCCGGCGCCACCGCATCACTCAGCAATGCCGGCCGGCTGATCGGCAATCTGCTGCAACTGGCACGGCAGGATGGCGCGCCGCCGACGTCGCTGATCGGCAAGACGCCGCTGCTGGCTGATGCTAACGCGACGGCGCCGCAGATTGCCCAGGCCTTGCAGCATGCAATGATCTTCAGCGGCCTGTTCTACGAATCCCATGTCGCGCAATGGGCCAACGGCACACGCGCCTTCACCCAACTGCAGAGCGAACCGGCGGCCAAGCGCACCGACACGCCGTTGCCCGCCACACCGTTACCGCAGGACGGCAAGGATGCGCAGGCAAACCAGGCGCAACAAGGACTGCGCAGCGATCTGGTCCGTCTCGCAGCCAATTTACGCGAATGGGTCGGTGTGCGCCCGCAGGCGACCGATGCGGAAACACGCACGATCGCAACCCTGAAAGAACATGCACTGACCGCAGCCATCGATGGCCGCGATGTCATGAACAAGACGCAGGATGCCAACAGCAACGAAGGCATCCGTCTCGTCAGCCTGCAGCTCGATGCGATCGAACAGCGGCGCATCATGTGGCAGGGTCAGCTGTTTCCCGGACAGCCGATCGAATGGAAAATTTCGGACGAGACGCCGCAACGCAAGAGCGAAGAAGAACCGCAGCCCGAAGCAGCCTGGCAAAGCACGGTGCGTTTTTCGCTGCCGACGCTGGGCGATATCTCGGCGACGGTCCGCCTGTCCGGCGAACACGTTCAGGTCAACGTGCGCACGGCCGATGCAGACACGGCCGGCACATTGCGCAACTACGGCAGTTTGCTGGCCGATGCGCTGGGTGCCGCCGGCACCACGCTGGATTCGCTGCTAGTCCGGCATGAGTCCGAAGAACAGGTACCGGCACATGCGTCCGAACGCGCATCGAAGTCTCAGCAGGAACACGAACCGACACATGAGCCTGAACAGCAGCCGCGCACCGAATGATGGAAAAACCCACACCGCCGCCCAATGCCGTCGCGATCGCCTACAACAACGGCGACGCTGCTCCGCGCGTGGTCGCCAAGGGGCGCGGCATGGTGGCAGAACAGATCATCGAACGGGCGAAGGAACATGGTGTTGCCATTCATGAATCGAAGGAACTGGTTTCACTGTTGATGCAGGTCGAACTGGACGATCAAATCCCCCCTGCGCTGTACCGCGCAGTGGCCGAACTTTTGGCGTGGCTGTATCGCGTCGAGGCTGCCCAACAACGCGGCGGCAATGTATGATGACGGGCGGCAAGGAATCGCGCCCGATGCCTTGGTTGAAGAAATAAGATGACGCTTGTGAGCAATTACGAAGAAGACAATCTGAGCCAATATCGGGTGACCTCCCGCCGGGAAGTCCTCTCCCTGATGCGCGCCCTTAGAGACCGCAATCAACTGGTCAGGATGATCCTCAACCAGGGCCACGATACGATTGTCACATCGATTCTCGATGTCGACGACACAAACGATACGATGATCCTCGACGTCGCACCGACCGCGACGATGAATCAGCGCGTGCTCGACAGCAACAAGCTGTCGTTCGAAACCGTGCTCGACAACATTCGCATCCTGTTCTCGACGACACAAGCGGAAAGCTGCCAGTACGAAAACCTGCCAGCCTTCATCGTTCCCCTGCCTGACAACGCAGTCCGGTTGCAGCGTCGCGAGTTCTATCGCGTGCCGACACCTGTTACCGCGCCTATCCTGTGCACTGTTCCATTCATTACCGAAGACGGACAACAGGTTTCGATCGTCACGACGCTCTACAACATCAGCGGCGGCGGCATTTCGATGGTCGATGAAAAAAAGATGCTGGATACGACCAGCGGACGCATCTACAACAATTGCCGCATCGACCTGCCCGGCAACCCGGTTACGGTCACACTGCAGGTCCGCAATCACATGGAACTGGCTCTCACCAACGGCAAGAACGTCAACCGCATCGGATGCGCGTTCCTGGATCCGTCCAACGGCACGCTGGCCGCCGTGCAGAAATACATTACAAAACTGGAAAGAGACCAGAACGCGAAAGCGACCGGCCTGGGCTGACGGGTTGATAGTTCGACGGTGGCGGCAAACGGCATTGCGCCGTCAGCCGCTGCGGTGATACCCGCAAAAATCGGATCTGCAGAATCAGACCTGCATGTTCATGATGTCCTGATAGGCCGACACCAGCTTGTTGCGCACCTGGACGGTGGCCTGGAACGAGATGCTCGCCTTTTGCATCGAGATCATCACATCCGACAGATTGACCTTGTCGTCGCCCATCGTGAAGCGATCCCCCAACTGGGTAGCGCTGTTCTGCGCCGCCGCGACGCTGTCCAGCGACGACTTCAATGCCTGCGAAAAATCGACCTTGGCGGCAGGCTGCTCGATCGCCTTCGTACCTTCCAGCGGCTGCGCCGGCTGGTGCGCACGCGCTGCAGTCGCCTTCAGTTGCGCTACCATTGCCTGGATCGCGCTTGAATCGATCCCGTTGACCTTCATCGTATTCTCCATCGTTGCGGGAGCGGCTATCATTTCCGCCACACTTGCTTGTACTGCCTTGTTTGTATTGCGTTTTCCCGGCTGCTCAGCAGCAACCGACTACCCTGCCAAGTTATCATGCGTCGCCGTGCGAAACGGTCTGATAAGCCATGAAAACCCCGCTCTGTTCTTCCAATTGAATTTCCTCGAAGCATCGACAATCCATGCTACGGAAAAAAGTTTGAACAGCGAGCTTACCCATGAAGAATTCATACGCATCTGACCGCAGCCTGACAGGAGTCGCATCATGGCAGTAGTCGTCGCAGACGAAGGCAACCTGACGCCGGACGTTGCCGGCGCACGCCCGGCTTCGCCCGCCAACGTGTTCATGGACATGGCGCGTTCGCCGAACGGCAAGCGCTTCCTGCTGATGGCCGGCGTCGCCGCCGTCATCTCGATCATGATCGGCATCGTGCTGTGGAGCCAGAAGCCGGACTATCGCGTGCTCTTCTCCAATTTCTCCGACCGCGACGGCGGCGCCATCGTCGCGTCGCTGCAGGCAGCCAACATCCCCTACAAGTTTGCCGAAGGCGGCACCGCCATCCTGGTGCCGGCCGACCGCGTGCATGAGGTGCGCCTGAAGCTGGCCGCCGAAGGCCTGCCGAAAGGCGGCAACGTCGGCTTCGAGCTGATGGAAAACCAGAAGCTCGGCATCTCGCAATTCCTCGAACAGGTGAACTTCCAGCGCGCGCTGGAAGGCGAACTGGCACGCTCGATCCAGTCGATCTCCGCCGTGCAGGCGGCGCGTGTGCATCTGGCGATTCCGAAAGCTTCCGTGTTTGTGCGCGACCAGCAGAAACCGACTGCATCCGTGCTGCTGAACCTGCATCCTGGCCGCATTCTCGATCAACAGCAGGTCAGCGCCATCGTCCATCTGGTCGCCAGTAGCGTGCCCGAGCTGTCGCCGAAGAATGTCACCATCGTCGATCAGGCCGGCAACCTGCTGTCCGAAAACAACAAACCCGCTGGCACCAACACGATGGATCCGTCGCAGCTGAAATACGTGCAGGAGCTGCAGAACAATATCGTCAGACGCATCGAATCGATCATCACGCCGATCGTCGGCCAGAACAACGTCCGTGCCGAAGCGACGGCCGATGTCGATTTCTCGACCAGCGAACAGGCTGCCGAGATCTACAAGCCGAACCAGATGCCCAACAGCGCAACCGTCCGCAGCCAGCAGACCAGCGAATCGAGCAATGGCGGCTCCTCCGCTTCCGGCGTTCCGGGCTCGCTGACCAACCAGCCGGCGCCGTCCGCCACCGCGCCGCTGACCGCACCGCAGTTGAATCCGGACGGCACACCGATGACGCCGGCCCAGCAGGCCGCTGCCCAGGCGGCACAAGCGCAAGGCGGCCAGGCAGCACCAGGCACGCCAGGTGCCGCAGCAGCCGCTGCCAACGCACAGACACCAGCCACGCCGACGCAACGCGACGTCACGACCAATTATGAAGTCGACAAGACCGTGCGCTACGTGCAACAGCCGATGGGTGGCCTGAAACGCCTGTCGGTTGCCGTGGTCGTCAATTACAAGCGCGTCACCGGCAAGGACGGCAAGTCCAGCCTGCAACCGCTGTCGGATGCCGAAAAGGCGCAGATCACCGATCTGGTGCGTGAAGCGATGGGCTACAACAAGGATCGCGGCGATACGCTGAACGTCGTCAACAGCCCGTTCGCCACCGCGCATGAAGAACCGCTGCCGCCGCTTTGGAAACGGCCGGAAATGATCGATATGGCAATCCAGGCCGCCAAATACGTTCTGCTTGGCATCGTGCTGCTGATTCTGTACCGTAAGGTCCTGAGGCCGATGCTCAACAAGCTGAATCCGGAACCGCTGTCGCTGACCGATGAAACGGCCGGCGAAGGCGCGGAGAAGGTGCAGGAAATCGAGCAGGATCTCGGCCCGATGGGCGTGCAACAGCACACCTATCAGCAGAATCTGGAAGCCGCCAAGCAACTGGCACGCCAGGATCCTAAGGTCGTCGCAAACATCGTGAAGGCGTGGGTGGGAAATGATTGATAACGGCGTACACAAAGGAGCGGTACTGATGCTCGCGCTCGGTGCCGACGAAGCGGCCGAAGTCATGAAGTATCTCGGCCCGCGCGAAGTGCAGAAACTCGGCGCGGCGATGTCGACGATGAAGGCGATCCAGAGCGAAGAGCTGGTCTCTGTACTCGGCGAATTCCGTGCGGAGACCGAAAAAAACACATCGCTCGGCCTCGACTCCGACGACTACATCCGCGACGTGCTGACCAAGGCGCTGGGCGACGACAAGGCCGCCTCGCTGATTAACCGCATTCTCGGCGCACGCGATTCCAGCGGCATCGAAAGCCTGAAGTGGATGGACGCGCAATCGGTCGCCGATCTCGTGCGCAACGAACATCCGCAGATCATCGCCACCATCCTCGTTCACCTCGAACGCGATCAGGCCAGCGAAGTACTGGATCATTTCACCGAACGGCTGCGCAACGATTGCGTGCTGCGCATCGCCACGCTGGACGGCGTGCAACCGGCCGCATTGCGCGAGCTGAACGAAGTGCTGACCAAGCTCCTCACCGGCAATGAAAATTTGAAGAAGAAACCGATGGGCGGCATCCGCACCGCGGCAGAAATCCTCAACTATTTCAGCGGCGAGAACGAAACCTCGGTCATGTCCAATCTGAAGAACTACGATGCCGACATGGCGCAGAAGATCATGGACGAAATGTTCGTGTTCGAGAACATCCTCGACATTGAGGATCGTGGCATCCAGCTGCTGCTGCGCGAAGTGCAGTCCGAAACGCTGATCATCGCGCTGAAAGGCGCCACGCCGGAACTGCGCGAGAAGTTCTTCAAGAACATGTCGTCGCGGGCAGGCGAAATGATGCGCGAAGATCTCGAATCGAAAGGACCGGTGCGCCTGTCCGAAGTCGAATCGAACCAGAAGGAAATCCTGCAGATCATCCGCCGTCTGGCGGACGAAGGCCAACTGACACTGGGCGGAAAAGCAGAAGATGCTTATGTCTAACGTCATCCCGAAGGAAAAGCAGTCCGCCTACCAGCGATGGGAGATGGAATCGTTCGGCGAGCAGGAAATGCTCGCGACGAACGATGCTGCAGTGGAACACGCACGTGCCAGTGCCGCCGCCGAGAAGGAACGCCTGGCAGAAATCGCCCGCAAGCTCGATGAAGACTGCGAAGAAGCACGCGCCAAAGGCTATGCCGCCGGCCTTTCCGAAGGACGCAAGGCCGGCATCGAAGACGGTCGCACCGCGGGTATCGCCGAAGGCCGCCTGCAGGCCGAACAGGAAAGACAATTGCTGCGACAGATCGCCGAAACCTTCGGTACCGAAGTCGCGCGCGCCAACGAACTGATTGCCGCCGACATGCTGGATCTGTCGCTCGATCTCGCCAAGGCGATGCTGAAGACCGCGCTGAAGATTCGCCCCGAGCTGGTAGTCCCGGTCGTGCGCGAAGCCATCCACTATCTGCCGACGCTGCAGCAGCCTGCGCTGTTGCATCTGCATCCGGAAGATGCGGTTCTGATCGCTGAACATTTAGGCGACGAAATCAGCACCGCCGGCTGGCGCGTCGTTGAAGATACGCAAATGGAACGCGGCGGCTGCCGCGTCGAAACCGCCAGCAATCAGGTCGACGCCACCGCACCCGTCCGCTGGCAGCGCATTGCCGCTGCGCTCGGCAAGGAATCCGACTGGCTGGAATCGTGAACACCGACACGCCAGCATTGCCCTCACCTGCGCCACCGGCCGCTCCTGTGTCCCATAGCGGACGCTGGCAATCCTATCTGCGCGACTGCCGCACGCTGCTCGACATCGCCGAGCCGATGCAGATTTCCGGCCGCATCACGCGCGTCGCCGGCCTCGTGATGGAAGCAGTCGGCCTGCGCCTGGCTGTCGGCAGCGCCTGCACGATTCCGCTGCCCAGCGGCACGCGCATCGAAGCCGAAGTCGTCGGCTTCGATGAAGACAAACTGTTCCTGATGCCGCAAAGCGATGTCGAAGGCATCGTTCCCGGCACGCGCGTCTATCCGGTCGAGGTCGCGCAATCGCTGCCGCGCCCCGGTGCCGTCACGCATCCGCGCCGCCGTCCGAGCGACCGCACGCGCCACCTGCCGGTCGGCATCGAACTGCTGGGCCGTGTGGTCGACGGCGCCGGCCGCCCGCTCGACTCCCTCGGCCCGTTGCAGGCCGTGCATTCCGCCCCGCTCAACGTGCGCGCCGCCAATCCGCTGGGACGCGCACCGATCACCGATCCGCTGGACGTCGGCGTGCGCGCGATCAACAGCATGCTGACCGTCGGCCGCGGGCAGCGCATGGGCCTGTTCGCCGGCTCCGGCGTCGGCAAGAGCGTCTTGCTCGGCATGATGGCACGCTACACGACGGCCGACGTGATCGTGGTCGGCCTGATCGGCGAACGCGGCCGCGAGGTCAAGGAATTCATCGAACAGATTCTCGGCGACGAAGGCCTGGCACGCTCCGTCGTCGTCGCCGCACCAGCCGATACGCCGCCGCTGATGCGTCTGCAGGGTGCAGCCTATGCGACGACAATCGCCGAACATTTCCGCGACGAAGGCAAGGATGTACTGCTGATCATGGATTCGCTGACGCGCTATGCGATGGCGCAGCGCGAGATTGCGCTGGCGATCGGCGAGCCGCCGGCAACCAAGGGCTATCCGCCTTCCGTCTTCGCCAAGCTGCCGGCGCTGGTGGAACGCGCCGGCAACGGCCGCGAAGGTGGCGGCTCGATCACCGCCTTCTACACGGTGCTGACCGAAGGCGACGACCAGCAGGACCCGATCGCCGATTCCGCGCGCGCGATCCTGGACGGCCACATCGTGCTGAACCGCTCGCTGGCTGAAGCCGGCCACTATCCGGCGATCGACATCGAACAGTCGATCAGCCGCGCGATGCACAACATCACCAGCCCCGAACACCAGAAACAGGCGCGCAAGCTGAAACAGCTGGCCTCGCGCTATGCGCGCAACCGCGACCTGATCAGCGTCGGCGCCTACAGCGCCGGCTCCGACCCGGTACTGGACGAAGCGATCGCGCTGAACGAAAAAATAGAGTCATTCCTGCAACAGGACATCACCGAACGCGCCGGCATAAACGAGAGCTTGGGGCAACTTGCCTCGCTTTTCTCGTGATTGCCCCCGCATCCGGAAAAATATAATCGGTAAAAATGGCCACATCTTCCGCACTCGGCACTCTGATCGAACTGGCAACACGGGATACCGACGAAGCCGCCAAGCGACTCGGCCAGTGCATGAAGGCCGCCGAGGATTGCGAGCAGAAACTGGCCTTGCTGACGCAGTATCGCGACGACTATGCAGCGCGCTTCCAGCAAAGCCTGACGGCCGGGCTGACGGCGATGGGCTATCGCAACTACCAGCAGTTTCTCGACAAGCTGGATCAGGCGATCGCCGCGCAGCAGCAAATCGTGCGTGATGCGCATGCACGCGTCGAGCGGGAGAAATCGGCCTGGCAGGCCTGCGAACGCAAGCGCATGTCGTACGGCACGCTGGCCGAGCGCGCGGAAAAGGCGCAGCAGCAGAAGGACAACAAGCGCGACCAGAAGCAGATGGACGAGCACGCGGCAAGGCAATTGCTGTACAAACGATAACGATCAGAGAATAACGATCAGAACGGGCGATCACCATGAGCACACCATCGATCAGCAACGCACTCAACGCCGTGATGCCGACGCCGCAAACCGGCAAGGCTGGCGATGCCGCCGCAGCGGACGGCACCTTCAACCAGATGCTGACCCGCGAAATGGGACTCCAGAATCGCGACACGGCGCAAACGAACAAGGCAACCGACAACAACGCTCAGGGAACCCGCAAGGACGGCACCGACGCCGGCAAGACCAAGAACGATTCCGCTTCGGCCGCCGACGGCAACGGTACGCCGGCCGACGGCACCAAGGCTGCGGACGACAAGACGGCACAAGCCGCCGACGGCAAGACCGCCGACAAGGACGACAAGCAGGCCGATGCCGCCACCGAACCGTCCGACATTCTCGCCTTCGTCACCGCGCTGACGCAGGCCGGCGCGAACGGCAATGCCACGCCGGTTTCCGCCAGCGATGAAATCAAGGACCGCATCGCCGCCGCAATCGACGGCGGCAAGGGCATCGACGGCAAGGCTGCGCCGGTCGCATTCGGCACTGCCCCCATCGAAGACAAGACCGGCCCCGCCGCCAACAAGCAGGCCGATTTCGTCGCTTCGCTCGACAAGGCGATGCAGGGCAAGGAAACCGACACCGGCAAGACGGCGACTACCGCTGCCAAGAGCGGCAATGCAGACATGGCTGCCGCCGTGCAGGCCGCCGTCGCCAAGAGTGCGGAACAGGCAACTGTCCCGACGCCGCAAAACATCGCGGCAGTCGCCGTCGCCACCACGGCTGCCCTGCAGCAGCACGTCAACGAACTGCAGGATCCGCAATCGAACCGCCTGCTGCCGCAGGTCGGTACCGACGACTGGGGCCAGTCGCTCGGCCAGAAAGTGGTCTGGATGATCCAGGGCGCGCAGCAGAGCGCGACGCTGACGCTGAATCCGCCGGACCTCGGTCCGATGCAGGTCGTCCTCCACGTCAACAACAACCAGGCCACGGCCAACTTCACCGCGCACCAGCCGGAAGTCCGCCATGCGCTGGAAGCCGCGATGCCGCGCCTGCGCGAGATGCTCAGCGAATCGGGCATCCAGCTCGGTCAGTCGAACGTCAGCGCCGGCCTGCCGAACCAGCAAAACAACGCCTCCGGCGATCAGCGCCAGAACGGACGTCCGTCCGGTCAGGGCAGCAATGCTGTCGAAACGGCAGCCGTCAACGTCAGCCACGTGCCGGTGACGGCTGCAGGCAACGGCCTGGTCGATACCTTCGCCTGATCGCTTTCTCCGCCGGAGCGCCGCATAGGCGGCACTCCGGCTTCTGCCCTCTTCCCTGTCTTACCCGTCCTTCCCGCCGGCCGCCTCTCTGAAAGTCATCGCTCTTTTTGCGCCGTTCCGGGTGTGCGTCGCGCGGCAATGATGGTTTAATAGCATCCTGAATGCGGGCTTCCTCATCGACGGAAGCCCGCCACAGAACCGGCACCGGGATGCCGCGATGAAGTGAATGCGCCGATATACGCCGTGTTCCCCTCTCTTTTCAAAGCATCCTGCGTGTCGCTTTTTTTTGATAATGGCATGCAATGGAAGTCATGCCGCACTTGAGGAAGACAGATGGCAACAGGCAAAAGCGCCCCGAAAAAATCCGCAGATACTCCGGCAGCAGAAGGCAAGCCCAAGTCGCGCCTGCTGCTTATCGTGCTCATCCTGCTGATCGTGCTCGGTGCGGGCGGTGCCGCCGCCTGGTATTTCCTGGTGTTCAAGGCAACGCCGGCTGCCGCGCACAATGCAGCGCAACCGGCACCGGTCGCAGTCGCTGCGCCACCCGTGTTCCTGCCGATGGAAGCCTTCACCGTCAACCTGCAGCCTGAAGACGGCGAGCGTTTCCTGCAAACCACGCTGACCTTGCAGTTGCCTGCACAGGAACAGGTGGAAGTGATCAAGACTTACCTGCCGCACGTGCGCAGCCGCCTGTTGCTGCTGCTGTCGGGCAAGAAGCCGTCCGAAATCCTGACGGTCGAAGGCAAGCAAAAACTGGCACAGGAAATCATCGATGCGCTCAAGCAGCCTTTCGTACCGAACGGCCCGAGCGTGAACGTTTCCAGCGTGCTGTTCACGTCGTTCGTCGTCCAGTAGATTCGACAGTAAAACCATGGCCGAGAATTTTCTCTCTCAAGAAGAAGTCGATGCGCTGCTGAAAGGCGTCACCGGCGACCAGGATGATGCGGGCAAGCCGGAAGACGCCAGCGGCGTACGCCCGTACAACCTGGCGACGCAGGAACGCATCGTCCGCGGCCGCATGCCAACGCTCGAGATCATCAACGAGCGTTTCTCGCGCCTGTTCCGCATCGGCCTGTTCAACTTCCTGCATCGCAGCGCGGAAGTCTCGATCGGCCCGGTGCGCGTATCGAAGTACAGCGAATTCATCCGCAACCTGGTCGTTCCGACCAATCTGAACCTGATCCACATGAAGCCGCTGCGCGGCACCGGCCTGTTCGTGCTCGATCCGAACCTGGTGTTCCTGCTGGTGGACAACCTGTTCGGCGGCGACGGCCGTTTCCATACGCGCGTCGAAGGCCGCGATTTCACGCAAACCGAACAGCGCATCATCCAGCGCATCCTTGGCATCATCTTCGAGACCTACGCCAAGTCGTGGGAACCGGTCTATCCGGTCGAATTCGAATTCATCCGCTCCGAGATGAACACGCAGTTCGCCAATATCGCAACGCCGAACGAAGTCGTGGTCTCGACCACATTCACCGTCGAGCTGGGCCCGGTCAGCGGCGAGATGCACTTCTGCGTGCCCTACTCGACGATCGAACCGATCCGCGATCTGCTCACCAGCAGCATGCAGGGCGAGACGCTGGAAATGGACAAGCGCTGGATTCGCCTGATGACGCAGCAGATCCAGACCGCGGAAGTGGAAATCCTCGCCAACATGGGATCGGCCAGCGTGACGCTCGGCGACATCCTGAACATGAAGGCCGGCGACATCATTCCGATCGCCGTGCCGGACCGCATCACAGCAGAAGTCGACGGCGTTCCCGTCATGGAATGCTCTTACGGAAAACTGAACGGACAGTATGCACTGCGTGTGGAAAAACTGATCTACAGCAGCAGCGACACAATGCAAGGAGATGAACATGGCTGACGAAAACGAACAGCAGACCGCCGCCGAGGACGATTGGGGCGCAGCGATGGCCGAACAGCAGCAGAGCGAAGAAGAAAGCGCTGCGCTATCGGCCAAGCCGGCAACCGCCACCGTCTTCAAGGATTTCGCCGGCGGCGACCTGTCTACCGGCACGCACAACGATATCGACTTCATCCTCGATATCCCCGTGCAGCTGACGGTAGAACTGGGCCGTACCAAGATCGCGATCAAGAACCTGCTGCAGCTGGCGCAAGGCTCCGTCGTCGAACTCGACGGCCTGGCCGGCGAACCGATGGACGTGCTGGTCAACGGCTGCCTGATCGCGCAAGGCGAGGTCGTCGTCGTCAACGACAAGTTCGGCATCCGTCTGACGGACATCATCACGCCGTCCGAACGCATCCGCAAGCTGAACCGATAATGCGCCTTCGCTCATTCTTCCCGGCGATGCCGGCTGCGCTGTATGCGCTTGCGGGCATCGCGCACGCTGCCGCCAAGCCGCTGCCCGCCGCGTCCGCACCGTCCTCCGCCGGCGGCCTGCTGCAGGTGTTGCTGGGTCTGATCGTCGTGCTCGGCCTGATGGCTGCGCTGGCGTGGGTGCTGCGCCGCTTCAACGGTCTCAAGGGGATGGGCAATGCCGACATCCGCGTCATCAGCGGCGTCAGCGTCGGCAACCGCGAACGCGTGGTCGTCGTCGAAGTCGCCGATCAATGGATCGTGGTCGGCGTCGCACCGGGCCGCGTCAATGCGCTGGCGACGATGCAAAAGCAGGAACGCCAACAGCCTGCAACGATGACGCCCGATGCGCCACCCGCGAAAAATTTCTCCAACTGGCTCGCCCAGACTCTCGACAAACGCAATGGCCAATAACGCTTCTTTCGCACGCCGCTGCCTGCCGCTGCTCGCGCTGCTTCTGTTGCCGATGGCGGCCTTTGCGCAGCAGCATGCAGCCGGCCTGCCGGCGCTGACCAGCACGCCGGCACCGGGCGGCGGCCAGACCTATTCGCTCAGCCTGCAGACGCTGCTGCTGCTGACTGGTCTGTCCTTCCTGCCGGCCGTGCTGCTGATGATGACCAGCTTCACCCGCATCATCGTTGTGCTGTCGCTGCTGCGGCAGGCGCTCGGCACACAGAGCGCGCCGCCGAACCAGGTCATCATCGGCCTTGCGCTGTTCCTGACGCTGTTCGTGATGAGCCCGGTGCTGGACAAGATCTATACCGAGGCTTACCAGCCGTTTTCGGAAAACAAGATCCAGATGCAGGAAGCGCTGGACAAGGCCGTGGTGCCGCTGAAAACCTTCATGCTGAAACAGACGCGCGAATCGGATCTGGCACTGTACGTGAAGATGTCGAACGCACCTGCGCTGCAGGGGCCGGAAGACGTGCCGCTGCGCATCCTGGTGCCGGCATTCGTGACCAGCGAACTGAAGACCGCATTCCAGATCAGCTTCGCGATCATGATTCCCTTCCTGATCATCGACATGGTGGTCGCCAGCGTACTGATGTCGATGGGCATGATGATGGTTTCGCCCGCCATCGTGGCGCTGCCGTTCAAGCTGATGCTGTTCGTCCTGGTCGATGGCTGGCAGCTGCTGATCGGTTCGCTTGCGCAAAGTTTCTACTGAGGATGTAAAGATGACTCCCGAAAGCGTCATGACCCTGGGCCGCCATGCAATCGAAGTCACGCTGATGGTTGCTGCACCGATGCTGCTGATCGCGCTGGCCATCGGCCTGATCGTCAGCATCTTTCAGGCCGCCACGCAGATCAACGAACAGACGCTGACCTTTATTCCCAAACTGATCGGCATCTTCATCGCACTGATCGTCGCCGGTCCATGGATGCTATCGACGATGGTCGATTACATGCGCGAGACATTCACCAACATCCCGCTGCTGGTCAGCTGACGCGGCTTGCCGTCGCGCCTGTCCGCGAACCATGATCACCGTCACCAGCGCCGAACTCCAGACCTGGATCGCCTCCTTCATCTGGCCGCTGACACGCATTCTCGGCGTGCTCTCGGTCGCACCGCTGTTCGGCAACGCCAGCGTGCCGGCCCGCGTCAAGATCAGTCTCGCCATCCTCTTGGCGATGGTGATCGCGCCCGGCGTACCGACCGTGCCGGCGCTGGACCCGATGTCATGGGCCGGCCTGCTGATCCTGGCACAGCAACTGGTGATCGGCCTGGCGATGGGCTTCGCGATACGCATCGTGTTTGCCGGCATCGAAATGGCCGGTGAAATTACCGGCATGACGATGGGATTCGGCTTCGCCGTCTTCTTCGATCCGCAGACGCGCGCCCGCTCTTCTTCCATCAGCCAGTTTCTCGCACTGATGATGCTGATGATCTACATTTCCAGCAACCTGCATCTACTGGTACTGAGCACGCTGGCACAAAGTTTCGAGATGCTGCCGATATCCGGCCACATCCTGTCGAACGGCGGTTTCCATCAGGTCGTCAGTCTTGGCGGCCGCATCTTCAGCGCCGGTGTGCAGCTGTCGCTGCCGATCATCACCGCGCTGCTGATCACCAATGCCGCGCTCGGCATCCTGACACGCGCAGCACCGCAACTGAACATCTTCGGTATCGGTTTTCCCATCACGATCGGCGTCGGCTTCATCATGATCGGCGCCGTGCTGCCCTACCTGACGAATCCCATCATTGCGCTGATCCAGGAAGGCATCAATGCGATGGGCCAGATCACGGTGGCATTCACGCCGCTCTCCTGACGGGTCAAAAAATCCGGGCGAAAAAAAGGCCGGCAATCAGCCGGCCCTGGCTCAACCGCATTTGTGAAAATCAGCGCAACAGGTCGAACAACGACAGACCCGCAGTCTGCACGAAGGTCTGCTGCGCCGCAGTCAGCGTGTATTGCTGCTGCGTGAAACGCGAATACGCTTCGACCGGATCGATCTCGATCAGATCAGACAGATTCTGCTGGTACTGGATGTCCAGGCTGGAACCTTCGCTGTCCAGAGTATCGACTTCCTTCAAGCGCGAACCGATCGTGGAACGGACTGCGGAAACGTTTTCCAATGTGTTGTCCAGATTGTTGTTCGCGGTGTTCAGCGCATTCGTCAGGCGTGCCTGGCCATCGGCATCAGTGGCCGGCTGCTGCAAAGCGTTGATCAGGTTGGTGATCGTGGTGAAGACGCTTTCCGTCGTGCTCGGCTGCACGCTGAAGCTGTCTCCGTCGGCCGGCTCACCCTGGATATCGAAACGCACGCCGTCGAATTCAATCGGCTCGCCGCTGGTGTAGGGTTGATCCGTCAACACGGCGTTCGGCGGCACCACGGTGTTGTCCGTCACCGTGTAGGTGGTGACATTGGTTGCCGGATCGACGGTGAAGTCGATCGAGTAATTGTGCTTCGTCAATTGCGACAGATCGGTGACAGAGCCGGTGCTGACGATGCCGCTGCCGGTATTGCCAGCACCGGCGGCCGTCACGAAGCGGCCGTTGCCCGTCATGCCGCCTTCGAACACGGCGCTGCCGGAATCGCTGGAAGCGATCTGGCGTGACGCGCCAATCTGCAGCAGGCGCTGGCCCTGGTCGCCGTTGTAGGTGGCGCCGGTTGGCGTTTTCGTGAACGGCTGGGTGTTGGTCTGATAGCCGGCGAAAATGTAATTGCCGTTGCCGTCGCGCGTATTGGCGAAGCCCAGCATTTCATCCAGGCTGGTTTTCAGTTCGGCCAGATAGGTCTGGCGCTGATCGTCGCTCAGCGAGCCATTGCCGGCACCGACCACCACGCTCTTCAGCGAAGTCAGCATGTCCCCGACGCTCTGCATCACGCTTTCTTCCTGCGACAGCGCATTCTTCGCATTGGTGCGATTGGTCGCGAACTGGTCGTTCATCGAGATCGCCTGATTGACGCCCACTGCCGAAGCGGCGGCGATCGGATCATCCGCCGGCGTCAGCACGCGACGGTTGGTCGAGATCTGCTGCTGCGTCTTCATCATCTCGGCACGCAGCTCCGATATCCGGCTGGAACCCATCTCGAACATCATGTTGGTGCTGATACGCATGGTGTCAATCCTCAATATTCAGTGTCAACGCAGCGAGATCAGGACGTCGAACATGTCGCTCGCCGCCTGCATCACCTTGCCCGATGCCTGGTAAGCCTGTTGGTAGCGCAGCAGATTGGTCGCTTCCTCGTCGAGGTTGACGCCCGACTGCGACTGCTGCGCATCCAGTATCTGTTTCAGCAGCGTCGCTTCGGCATCGCTGCTGGCTTTCATTTCGCCGGTCTTGTTGCCGACGAAGCTGACGAGCTGTGCATACGCGCTGTTGTAGCTGGCGGTGCCGCCCTGCAGCGCATTCTTGGTCTGCAGTTCGCCCAATGCCAGCATGTTGCGGTTGTCGCCGTCGCCGTTGGTGTTGTTACTGATCGTGAAAGTGTCGCCGTTGGCGGGCGCACCGTCGATCTGGACTTCGACACCGCCGAAGGAAATCGTCGCACCTTCCGTGAACGGTACCGGCGTGCCGGCCGGATAGACGGTCGGCGTGCCGTTGACCGTTACGGTCACGTCCATGCCTGCCGGGAAGCCGCTGAAAGTGCCTGCGGCGGAATCGTAGGTCAGAGTCGTCGGCAATGCTGCGGCGGTCGCCGCATCGAAATCCGCATTGATGACGCCGGCGCTGATCGAACCGGTACCGGTATTGGTGGTCGGCGCCGTGGTACGGACAGGCACGGCTGCGGCGATATCCTTGACGTCGCTGATCAGCACCTTGAAATCCTGCGCGCCGCTCGCCGTCGGACGAATCAGGAATTCGTCGCCGGCGTCCATGTCGGTGCCGGTCGCCAGCGAGAAAGTCACGCCGTCGATCTCTCCGGGGAAAGCCGGATCCGCGTAGACCACCGTGTTGTCCGGCAGGCGCGTGACGCGATAATCGGTGCCGTTGAAGGTCAGGCGATAGTCGTTGGTCGTCAGCGCATCGACGTTGGTGATGGTGGCGCTGATTTCGGCATCGCCATTGTTTGCCGTGCTGCCGCTGACCAGCGGCTGCCCGACGTTGAAGAAATCGCCACCGAGCTCACCGTTCTGGTCCTGGCCAAGACGATGCTGCGCATTGAAGGTCGATGCCAGGCCGATTGCGATGCGGCCCAGCGAATTCTGGATCTGGTCCAGCGTCTCGCTGCGATAGGTGAACAGTCCACCCAGATTGCCGCCGGCCAGCGCGCTTTCCGAAATGATGCTGCTGGTGCCGCTGGCCGAGGTGTAGGAAACTTCCAGACGGTTCGCATCGGTCGGCGACTGCACTGCCGCCAGTTGCATCGCCTGATTGCCGATCACCAGCGTCTGGCCATTGCCGATGGAAACCGTATAGCCGTTGTCCTGCTTGGAAACCGTTACCTTGACCTGCTTGGCCAGTTCGCCAACGATGTAGTCGCGCTGATCCAGCAGATCGTTCGGCGGCTGGCCGGTGCTGCCTGCCTTCAGGATCGCTTCGTTCAATTTGGCGATCTGCTGCGCATAGGAATTGATGCTGGTGACCGCGCCTTCGATTTCGCTGTTGACGCCATCCTGCATGCTGCGGAATTGCGCATCCAGGCTCTGGAAACGCGCCGCCATCGTCTGCGCGCCCGACAGCATCGATTGGCGCGATGCCACCTGCCCCGGATTGGCGACCAGATCCTGCACACCGGCAAAGAAGCTGTCGAGCACGGGCGCCAGACCCGCGGTCGGATCGGCGATCATGTTGTTGACCTTGTTGATCTGCGCATAATAGGTCGACAACTGGCTGGCCGTCGCGGTGCCGCTGACGGCTTGCGCGCCGAGGAATTCGTTGTAGATACGCTGGATCGTCTGTACCTGCACGCCATTGCCGATGAAGCCGATGCCACCGAGATTCTGGCCGTCCATCGATGCCTGGATCACCTGCTGCCGGTTGTAGCCGGGCGTCGCCTGATTGGCGATGTTGTGACCGGTCGTGGCAATACCTGCCTGGGCTGCGGCAAGTCCACTCTGGGCGATGCTGAAGATATTGGCCATGATCTATTCGTTAACCCTATGTTGGCGTGTACGGCACATCGATGGAAAACTTGAGCCGGCTTGAACCGCAATTCATGCCGAAATTGCAATGGCTGCAACTTCGGCAATTGCATTAACTGCTATGTGATGCCGGCGCAATCGATGTGTCAGACGGAGAGCTTGTTGTTGATGATGTTGGTCAGTTTTGCCGCATAGTTCGGATCGGTCGCGTAGCCGGCGCGCTGCAGGCCCTGCGCGAAACCGTGCACGTCGGTCGCATTGGCCAGGACTTTCTCGTAGCGCGGATTGCTGCGCAGCAGGTTCGCGTAATCACGGAACGAATCGGCATACGAATCGTAGGCGCGGAATTTCTCGACGCGCTTCTGCGGTACGCCGTTCACATATTCGGTGGTGACCGCATCCACGGTCTTGCCCTTCCAGTTGGCGCTCGCCTTGATGCCGAACAGATTGTGGCTGCTGCTGCCGTCGGCCATCTTCATCACGTGCTTGCCCCAGCCGCTTTCCAGCGCGGCCTGCCCCAGCATGAATTTCGCCGGAATGCCGGTAGTCCGGCTGGCGGCTTGTGCATGCGGCATCAATGCATTCTGGAAAGCCTGCACGTGCGCCGGCCTGGATGCATCGCCTGCGTCGCCGACATCGTTTGTCGCCTCTGTTTGTGCAGTGCGCACCGCGCGTGGCGACAGCGAGCGCAGCAGTTCGTTATTCATGCTGGTGCGCAAATCCTGCGGCTGACCGTCGCCATTTGCCGCCGCGGCATCGTCCTGCACCGCATTGCCCGGCAGGTTCGACAACTGACGGATCAGCACATCGGCCAGGCCGATGCCGCGGCTTGCCATGTTCTGGCTCAACTGCTGATCCAGCATCGACTGATACATCTTGGTCTGCTGCGTATCGAACATGCCATCCTGCGGCGTGGCTTCGCGCATGCTCTTCATCATCATGTTCACGAACAGCGCTTCGAACTGCTTGGCGGTCGCCTTCAGCGCTTCCGGCGAATTTTTCCGCGCAGCGATCTTCAGCGATTCGATGCTGTTGGCATCGATCGCCAGATTGTTCGCGCTGTCGATGGGCGATGTGCTCATGCGGCTATCGTCTTTAGATGATTTCCAATTCGGCGCGCAGCGAACCCGCTGCCTTCATCGCCTGCAGGATCGCCAGCAGATCCTGCGGTGTGGCGCCGATCGAATTCAATGCCTTGACCACGTCGGCCAGCGAAGCGGAATTCTTCAGCAGGATGACCTTGCCCGGATCCTTGTTGATCTCGATCTGCGATTGCTGCGCCACCACGGTCTGGCCACCGGAGAACGGTGCCGGCTGGCTGATGACCGGTTGCGTATTGATCGTCACCGACAGGTTGCCGTGCGATACCGCGCAGGTATCCAGCGTCACGTTCTGGTTCATCACAACCGAGCCCGTGCGCGCATTCATGATCACCTTGGCGCCGACCGGGGCCGGCGTGACATCAATGCTTTGCAGCGAACCGAGGAAGCTGACGCGCGCATCGCTGTCGAGCGGCGCGCGTACCTGGATCACGCGGCCGTTCTTCGCCGCCGCCGTCTGCGGGCCAAAGCGCTTGTTGACCGCATCGACGACACGGCTGGCGGTGGAGAAATCGGTATCCCTTAGCTCCAGCGTGATCATGTCGCCCTGCGCCAGCGCGCTGGGCACCGAACGCTCGACGGTGGCGCCGGCCGAAATCCGGCCCACGCTCAGATGATTGATCTGCGCCTTGCTGCCGTTGGCCGATGCGCCCGCGCCGCCGACCACGACGTTGCCTTGCGCCATGCCGTAGATCTGGCCGTCTGCACCCTTCAGCGGCGTCATCAGTAGCGTGCCGCCGCGCAGGCTCTTCGCATTACCCATCGACGATACGGTAACGTCGAGCGTCTGCCCCGGCTGTGCGAATGCGGGCAGCGAAGCCGTAACCATCACTGCAGCAACGTTCTTCAACTGCAAGTTGTTGGTCTGTGGCAGGTTGATGCCCATTTGCTGCAGCATGCTGGCGACGCTCTGCACGGTGAACGGCGTCTGCGTCGTCTGGTCGCCGCTGCCGTCCAGGCCGACCACGAGGCCGTAGCCGATCAACTGGTTTTCCCGCACGCCCTGCACGCTGGCGAGGTCCTTCAGGCGTTCCGCGTGCGACGCGAACGGTAGCAGTACGCAGACTGCACAGGCGATGGCCTGCAGCATTTTCCTGAAAGACGGACGGGTCGAATGCTTGTTGTTCATGATGTTTCCTTGCTCATTTCCTTGCCATTTCGCTCAGCCATTACAGCGGCACCACGCTGAGGAAGAAGCGAGCCAGCATCGACATGACTTCCGCGCCGTCGATATGGCTGCTGCTGCGGTATTCGATCTTCGCATCGGCCACCTGCTGCGACGACACGATGTTGCCGGCGGCGACCGTAGCCGGATCGACAACACCGGAGAAGCGGATGAATTCCGCACTCTTGTCCAGCGCCACCTGCTTCTCGCCGGCGACGACCAGATTGCCGTTCGGCAGCACGTCGATCACCGTCACGCTCAGCGTGCTGATGAAGTTGTTGCTGGAAGTGACGGCGCCCTTGTCGGCATACTGCGATGACGTCGAAGCGCTGGCGCTCAGATTGTTGGTAAAGCCAGGGAAGATGCCGAACAGGCTGGGCGCCGCCATGGCAACTCCGCCGGTCTTGCTGGCCGAGCTGCCTGCGGCCTTGCCTGCCGAACTTTTCTCGTTGATGACGATGGTGATCGTGTCGCCGATCAGGCGCGCGCGCTTGTCTTCGAAAATCGGACGATAGGAGGAGTTCTGGAAGATCGCGCCATTGCCCGACGGCATAGCCGCATAGTTGGTCGGCCGCGCCGTCAGCGGCGTCTGCACGATGGTACTCGGCGGCTGGCTTGCGCAGCCTGCCAGCAGGCCTGCTGCCACGATCATTGCCGTCAGGGTGGTTTTCATCGGATGTTTCCTTGTGTAGTGCGCTTGTTACGGTGGTGATTACATCTGCGTCAGACGCTGCAGCATCTGATCGGAGGTGGTGATCGCCTTGCTGTTCATTTCGTAGGCGCGCTGCGTCTGGATCATGTTGACCAGTTCTTCGACGACGTTCACGTTCGACGTTTCGAGGTAGTTCTGCTTCAGCGTGCCGGAGCCGTTGCTGCCCGGCGTGTTGGTGACCGGTGCGCCGGACGCGGTGGTTTCCATGTACAGATTGTCGCCGCGGCTTTCCAGACCACCCGGATTGATGAAGGTCGACAACTGGATCGAACCGACCTGCACGCTCAGTGGATTACCCGCCGTCGTCACGCTGACGATGCCGTCGGGCGAGATCGTCATGCTGGTCGCATCCGGTGGAATGGTGATCGCCGGATCGATCGGGAAACCGCTGGCATTCGTCAGCTGGCCCTGGTCATTGGTCTTGAATGTGCCGTCGCGCGTGTAGGCAGTCGTGCCGTCCGGCATCAGCACCTGGAAGAAACCGTCGCCGTCGATTGCGACGTTGCGCGCATCGTCGGTCTTCTGCATGTTGCCCTGTGTGTGGATGCGCTCGGTTGCCACCAGTTGGGTACCGGTACCCAGCTGCAGGCCGGTCGGCAATTGCGTCTGCTGCGACGATGCGCCGCCTGGCTGGCGGATCGTCTGATACAGCAGGTCCTGGAATACTGCGCGCGAGCTCTTGAAGCCGGTCGTGCTGACGTTCGCCAGATTGTTGGAAATGACGTCCATCTGCGTCTGCTGCGCATCCAGGCCGGTCTTGGAAATCCATAGTGAGCGAATCATGTTCTTCTCCGGTATGCCGGCTTGGCGCCGACGATTCCTTCATTCATCTTCATTCTGCTACCGCAGCCGTCAACCCAATGACAGCAATTCAGTGGCTTTTGCCGCGTTGCTCTCGGCATTCTTCAGCATGCTCATGTTCATCTCGAACTGGCGCGCCAGCGCGATCATGCTGACCATGGCATCGACGACATTGACGTTGCTGCCTTCCAGCGCACCGCTGATGACGCGCACGTTGGCATCGGCTTCCTGCGGCTCACCATCCTTGGTGGTGAACAGGCTGTCGTTGCCGCGCACCAGATTGGCTTCTTCGGGATTGACCAATTTCAGGCGTGCCAGATCGATGGTCGCGCCCGGATTGGGGCCGGCATCCACCTGCGAGATCGTACCGTCGGGTGCGATCGTGATCTTCACGTCCGGCGGAATCGTGATCGGGCCGCTATCGCTCAGCACGTTGAGGCCGCTGGCGGTCTGCAGCACGCCGTTTTCGTTGATCTTCAGGCTGCCGGCACGCGTATAGGCTTCGCTGCCGTCGGCTTTTTCCACTGCCAGCCAGCCCGGACCTTCGACCGCGACGTCGAGCGTGCGGCCGGTCTGCTGGATCGTGCCGGAGCGAAAATCGCTGCCGACCGTCGAATCGACGACGAAGGCACGCGTCGGCAAGCCGGGGCCGACGACGGGCACCGCGCGGAAGGTATCGAACTGCGCGCGAAAGCCGCTGGTCGATACGTTGGCAAGATTGTGCGACGTGGTGGCCTGCTGCTCCATGATCTGCTTGGCCCCGGTCATCGCGGTATAGATCAGACGATCCATGTCGTTCTCCCGATGCGCCTGCGCTGGTTAAAGCGCAGACGACTTTCCGTACTTCTCTATCAGCGCAGATTGACCAGCGTCTGCATGATCTGGTCCTGCGTCTTGATCGTCTGCGCGTTGGCTTGATAGTTGCGCTGCGCGGTGATCATGTTGACCAGTTCTTCGGTCAGGTCCACGTTCGATTCCTCGATGCGCGACGACTGCACCGAACCCAGGCCGCTGCTGCCCGGCGTGCTGGTCATCGGCACACCGGAGTCGGCAGTTTCCGCCCACTGGTTGTCGCCGAGATTCTGCAGTCCGTTCGGATTGGCGAAGTTGGACAGGATGACCTGGCCCAGTGCCTGAACCTGGCCGTTCGTGTAACGGCCGACGATCATGCCGCCGTCGCCGACGCTGAAATCGACCAGCATGCCGGAGGCATAACCGTTCGGCAGCTGCTTGGACAAGGCGAATTCGCCTGCCAGCTGCTGCGTGCCGGTCGGATTCAGCGTGACGTTGAACGGCGTGGTCGCACCGGTCGTCACGTCCAGCGGAATCGTCATCGGATCGGGCGTGGTGCCGGTCAGCGCGCCGCCGTTGCCGCTGAATGTCATCGTGCCGATCAGGCCTTGCGGTGTGGAACCGGTATCGACCGCCGCGTCGTCGTTGGTGGCATAGACGCTCCACTGGTTCGGGCCGGTCTTCACGTAGAAGGTTTTCAGCTGATGCGTATTGCCGAGGCTGTCATACACCGGTGCGGTGGTTGCATGCGTATAGGTATTCGGATCGGTCGGATCGAAGTCGGCCGGATCCAGCGCGTCTTCGCGCGAATCCAGTTTCACCTGCAGATCGTAGGTATCGGTCGCGCGCGGCGCCATGTCGCCCTTGTTGATGACGATATCGGTCGGCGTACCGGTCTGGATCACGCCGTTGGCATCGGCCAGAAAGCCGGTCAGGCGCGCGCCCGATGCGCTGATGATGTAGCCTTCCTTGGTCGGCAGGAACTGACCGTTGCGCGTGTAGCTGATCGCCCCGTTGTTGTTCAGACGGAAGAAGCCGTTGCCGTTGATCGCCATGTCGAGCGGATTGTCGGAGGCGGTGACGTTACCCTGGCTGAACAGCTGCGCGACGCGCGAGACCTGCGTGCCGATGCCGATCTGCGATGCGCCCGAACCCAGCAACGTGCTGGCGTAGATATCCGAGAACTGCACCTGCGACTGCTTGAAACCGACGGTGGCAGCATTGGCGACGTTGTTGCCAATTGCTTCCAGGCTCTTGGATGCGGCGTCCAGTCCGCTCAAACCTTGTTGAAAACTCATGTTGTTTCTCCCGGGTTAGCTGCCGTTGAATTAAAGAATCTGATGGATATCGGAATAATCGAGCGCGCCGAGTCCCGGCACGTTGATCTTCATGCCGTCCGAACCCATGCTGACCGTCGTCACCATGCCGAACTGCAGTTCTTCCACACTGACGTTGTTGCCGTTCAGGCTGGCCTGTACTTCGAACGTATAGTTGCCATCGGGCGCATCGCTGCCGTCGGCCATCTTGCCGTCCCACAGCAGCGGGATCGATCCGGCTTTTTGCGCGCCGAGATCCAGCGTCTGCACGACATTGCCGGATTCATCCTTGATGGTCAGCGTGGCACTGTCGACATCCTGCGGGAAATTCGCTCCCAGCAGCGCCTGCCCTTCGGACAGCGCCATCTTGTCGCCCGATGCCAGCACGCCATGGCCGATCAGCGATGCCGCCTGCATCGACTGGCCGGACTGGAACGTACCGATCAGCGATTGCAGCGTCGTGTTGACCTTGTCGATACCGGTCACCGTCGACAGCTGCGCCAGCTGGCTCGTCATCTGCGAATTGTCCATCGGGTTCAGCGGATCCTGGTTCTGCATCTGCGTGAGCAGCAGCGTCATGAAGCGATCCTGGATGTCTTCCACATCCGACTTGCTTCCCGACGTCTTCGGGCTCATTGCATCGACCCAGGACGGTGCCGTCGTATCGTTGGTCACTGCACTCATTGTTCTTCCCCTTATCGATTACTGACCAAGCGTCAGTGTTTTGAGCAGCATCGTCTTGGCCGTGTTCATGGTCTCGACGTTGTTCTGATAGGAACGCGAGGCGGAAATCATGTTGACCATTTCCTCCACCACGTTCACGTTCGGCATGGCGACGTTGCCGTTCTCGTCGGCCGCCGGATTCTTCGGATCGAACACCATCTTCAGCGGCGACGTATCCTCGACCACGCGATCGACGCGCACGGCGGTGGCCGTGGCGTTGTTCATCGGAATCGCCTTGAACTCGACCTGCTTGGCGCGATAGGTCTTGCCGTCGGCGCTGGTGGTGCTTTCCGCATTGGCGAGGTTGCTGGAAACGACGTTCAGGCGCTGGCTCTGCGCGCTCATTGCCGAACCGGATACATTGAAGATATTGAATAGCGACATGATTATTGCCCCTGGATTGCGGTGAGCATGCCCTTGATCTTGGAAGAAGCCAGTGTCAGGCTCGCTTCATAGCGCATCGCGTTGTCCATGAATTTATTCTGCTGCACGTCCATGTCGACGGTGTTGCCGTCGATGTTGCCTTGCTGCGGCGTGTCGTACTGAATGCGCGCGCCGCCCATTGTCGGCAGGGCTTTCGGCGCCATATGATTGGCTGCCGTCTTCACCAGCTCGCCCGGCGCGGCGGTGCCGCCGGTACTGCGGGCGATTGCACCTTGCAATGCCTTGTTAAAATCGACATCGCGCGCCTTGTAGTTCGGCGTATCCGCATTCGCGATGTTCGATGCCAGCAATTGCTGGCGCTGCGCGCGCATGCTCAGCGCCGTTTCCTGGAATCGCAACAGATCGTCAAGTTTGCTCATTGCACCTCCGGCCTAGATGTCCCGGGCCGTTTCCGAACCCAGTATGGATTTGTATAGCGTGGACTATACGGAGGCCGCCATCGCTCCCATCAAACGATAAGAAGACCAAAATCCATGCTATTCCCGGCTTTACCTGACGACCGGATCGGTACCATGATCGTCGAATGAAACCACGGAATCTCATGAACGCTTTCCTCGCCCTGTCGATCGCCACCGCCGGACTCGCCGCGCAACTCGCGTTCGCGCAGACGGCCGAACCGCCGCGCCAGGATATCGGCGCGCTGAAGCAGACGGTCGAACAATTTCTGCAGAAACAGGCAATCGGCCTGCCGGGAGAAATCGCGGTCGAGGTCGGCTCCGTCGATCCGCGCATGAGGTTGCCGGCCTGCCCGCAACCGCAGGCGTTCCTGCCGCGCGG
This sequence comes from Oxalicibacterium solurbis, assembly GCF_014635845.1. Taxonomy (GTDB): domain Bacteria; phylum Pseudomonadota; class Gammaproteobacteria; order Burkholderiales; family Burkholderiaceae_D; genus Oxalicibacterium; species Oxalicibacterium solurbis. The sequence goes on from NZ_BMDP01000001.1 coordinate 258,907, forward strand.
AAACCGGGCATGGGGCAAGACCACGGTTGGCGTACGCTGCACGGCCCCCTCCAACTGGACCGTCTATATCGCGGCCCGCGTCGGCGTGCGCAGCGAATACGTCGTCGCCACCGTTCCGCTGGCACAAGGACAAACCATCACGGAAGGCGATCTCGCCAAGGTAAAAGGCGATCTGACCGCCATGCCGCCGGGCATCGTCACCGACACCTCTCAGGCAATCGGCCGAACGGTCGCATCATCGGTCGCCGTCGGTGCGCCGTTAAGGCAGGATGCGCTGCGTACGCAGCAGGCGATCCGACAGGGACAAGCCGTCAGAATCGTGTTGAATGGCGCAGGCTTCAGTGTGAGCAGCGAAGCGCGCGCCTTGAATAACGCCAATGAAGGACAGTTGACGCAGGTCCGCACAGCCAGTGGTGAAGTAATCAGCGGAATCGCGAAACTGGGCGGCATCGTGGAAATGACATTTTAAATTTCCACGCAGAAATCTTACTTAAAAGATAAGTAGTTAAATTTTACGATCCCTCCATTTAGGTCTAAAGTTTAGTGGGATAACGCCGTTAGACTGATCAGAGATAGGCGTTTTGCCGCAAACATATGGAGCAAGTCGTGAAAATTGATGACGCAAGCAAGAAAATCGCCGGTGTAGGCGTGAATGCGACGCAAACCCGTGCAGGCAAAGGCCCGGACAAGGCCGATGCTGCAGGGAAAGCATCGTCCGACAATGTGACGCTGTCGGCCGAAGCCAAGGCTCTCACCAGCCAGGCATCGGCTTCCGGCGTCTTCGATTCGAAGAAAGTGGACGAGATCAAGGCAGCCATTGCCAACGGTCAATTCCAGGTCGACGCGGAACGCGTAGCCGATGGATTGATGGATACGGTAAAGGACCTGATCTCAACCCGGAAAGGTTGAAATGAAATCGTTCGGCGCCAGCCCCGAAGACAGTCTGCACCAGGAACACGAAACAATCCGCACCCTGACACAACTGCTGAAGCTGGAACAGGAACACCTGATTGCCGCCGATATCGACGGCATCGCCGATCTGACCGAACCGAAAGCCCAGGCCACCGCCCGCATGGCGGAACTGGCCGCACAGCGCCACACCGCCCTCGCCGCCCTCGGCTGCGAAGCTTCCGAAACAGGCATGCAAGCCTGGCTGCAGACTTCCAACGCTTCCCAAACGGCCAATCAATCCTGGCAGGAACTGATCGAAATGGCCCGCGTCGCCAAGGAACTCAACCGCGTCAACGGCACGCTGATCAACAAGCAGATGGTACGCAACAAGAGCATGCTGAACATCCTTCAGCACGGCAGCCCGCAAGGCAACCAGTTCTACGGTCCCGATGGACAGACATCGGGCAAGTCGACAGTGCGCCACATCGTCGCCTGACGCTCGACGTCCACGACACTTCCGAAAAAAGAAACGGCGAGCATCTCTGCTCGCCGTTTTTCATTCATTCGCGTTATCCGTCACGCCTATATTGACCGTTTCTACTATCGCCTGCGCGGCGCATAGATATCGCGCCCTGCCTCGTCGATCTGCTGACGCAGCATGCGTCTTTCATCCGGCGAAAGCCGCTCGCCGCGGCGCGGCTGCCGATAGGCATCGCGATCGTTGTTGAAACGGCGGTTATCCATCTCGCGTCGATTGTCGTTCTGCCGCTGCCGATTGTCCTGCGCGAAAAATCCGCCATACGAGGGATGCTGATAACGCGACTGCGCCAGTGCCGAAGCACCCGCAGTCAAGCCCGCCACCAGCAGCAAAATCATTCCTCGTCTTTTCAATGTAATATTCATCTCGTCGTTTCGCGGCCTTTGCGAAGACATGTTCCGTATAAGAAGTGTAGGCCGCTTTGTCTCCGTCCCTAAGTGCATTTCCGTAAAGGATGTAACACTTTGTAATGTCTTCCTTCCCCATCGTATCGCCTGAGGATTTCTGACGTTACCATAGCAACATGAATACGACAAATGCCACCATGAAGGAAGCACCGCACACCACCAATACGCATCAGACGAAAATTCTCGTCGTCGATGACGATCTGCGCCTGCGCGATCTGCTGCGCCGCTACCTGTCGGAACAGGGATTCAATGTCGTGACGGCAGAGAACGCACAGACGATGAACAAGCTCTGGCTGCGTGAACGCTATGACCTGCTGGTGCTCGACCTGATGCTGCCCGGCGAGGACGGGCTGTCGATCTGCCGCCGCTTGCGCGGTGCCGGCGACAAGACGCCCATCATCATGCTGACCGCCAAGGGCGAAGACGTCGACCGCATCGTCGGTCTCGAAATGGGTGCCGACGACTATCTGGCCAAACCTTTCAATCCGCGCGAACTGGTCGCACGCATCGGTGCCGTGCTGCGCCGCATCGGTCCCGATGAATTGCCGGGCGCGCCATCGGAAACGCCGCAGACCTTCACCTTCGGCGACTTCGTACTCGACCTCGGCACACGCACGCTGAAAAAGAACGGTGAGACCATCTCGCTGACGACCGGCGAATTCTCGGTACTGAAAGTATTTGCCCGTCATGCACGCCAGCCGCTATCGCGTGAAAAGCTGATGGAACTGGCGCGCGGCCGCGAATACGAAGTCTTCGATCGCAGCCTGGACGTGCAGATCTCGCGCCTGCGCAAGCTGATTGAACCGGACCCCTCGACGCCGCTGTATATCCAGACCGTCTGGGGCCTCGGCTATGTTTTCATCCCGGAAGGCAAGCCGCGCTGATCGGCATACCTTCATGCAAGAAATACCGTAGCGCCGCCAAAGGGAACGCATGCCCTCTTCCTCGCCCAACAGACTGAGCTGGATGAAAAGCGGCCTGTTCTGGCGCACCTTCTTCCTGCTCGCCTTCTTCATCGCCGCCAGCATGGCGGCCTGGGTCGCCAGCTACCGCATCGTCGAACAGACGCCGCGCGCCAACCAGATCGCGGCGCAAGTCGTTTCCATTGTCACGATCACTCGCGCAGCACTGACGCACTCGGCGCCCGATCTGCGCCGCGAACTGCTGTTCGATCTTTCGAGCAACGAGGGCCTGCGCGTCTATCCGCTGGAATCTACCGACCGCGTCAAACCGCCGGCTGCAAGCCGCATGATGGAAACCATCGAGGGCAATGTGCGCGCCGCACTCGGCGAAGACACGCGTTTTGCACGCACCGTCAACGATGTCGCCGGCTTCTGGGTCAGCTTCATGATTGCCGACGACGAATACTGGCTGATGCTCGACCGCGAACGTGTCGAAGGCAGTTCAGGTGTGCAATGGCTTGGCTGGGGTGCCGTCACGCTGCTGCTGTCGCTGCTGGGGGCATTGATGATTTCGGGCCTGATCAATCAGCCGCTGGCACGCCTTACCGCAGCCGCACGCGCCGTCGCCAACGGCCAACGGCCCGCTCCCTTGCCCGAGCGCGGGCCGACTGAGGTACGCGAAGCCAATCTCAGCTTCAATCACATGGTCGACGACCTGGAGCGCGTCGAATCCGATCGTGCCGTCGTGCTCGCCGGCATTTCGCACGATCTGCGCACGCCGCTGGCGCGCATGCAGCTGGAACTGGAAATGGCCAAACTGCCCGAAGCCGCACATCAGGGCATGCAATCCGATCTGGAACAAATGGATGCGATCATCGGTCAGTTTCTCGACTATGCAAGGCCGACCGACAGTACGCAATTCGTGCAGGTCGACCTATCATCGCTGATGCAGCAGACGGCACAGGAAATATCCCGCCTGCAGAATGTGCATGTTCATGTGGAAATCGACGACCATGCATCGATCATGGCCAATCCGGTGGACATTACCCGCATCGTCAATAATCTCGTCGAGAATGCACGCCGTTACGGAAGGAAAAAAGGCGACGAACGCGTAGACATCGATCTCAGCTGCCGGCTCGACGGCGATCGGGTTCTGCTCGAGATAGCCGATCATGGAGACGGCGTACCTGAGGAAGAAATCGATCGTCTACTGCGGCCATTCACACGCATGGACCAGGCGCGCGGCCAGGCCAATGGTGCCGGTCTTGGGCTGGCAATCGTCGACCGTATCGTGCGCCGTCATGGCGGCAAGCTCCAGCTGTCCAATCGCAAGGGCGGCGGCTTGCTGATCAGGATCAGCTTCGCCAACGCAAAGAAACGGCATTGACGACAGCGCCGCGCGCCACTCCTCTCTATTTCATCGCATTGCAGGCACAAAAAAAAACGCACATCGATGATGTGCGTTTTTTTTTGCATGGTACTTAAATCAGGCGCGTTCGTCCTTGACTTCCGTCACCACGCCTTCGATGACATCGCCCTGTGCCGGGCGACGGTAGTAGGCGCGCTCTGCCGCCTCGCGTGCAGCCTTCAGCGCATTGCGCTTTTTGAACAGCAGCACCGGAATCAGCAACCAGCTGAGCAGCAGAACCGCCACCACGACAAGCAGACCCACGACCAGCAGCAGACCCAGCATCAACCAGGCGAACAGGCGCGACAAAAAGCTGCCGGATTGTCCACGACGAAACATTTGTTGCCAACCATTGATCTGCTGACTGAAGAAAAAAGATGCCATGAGTAAGATTGCTCCTTCTGTAGGAACGCGCAACGATTCTTGGGTAATCGGCGCGTATCGCATGCCTTTACGTACTATGCGTCAATACGACGCATGCTGCAATAGCTGGCGATGCTTTTTGGAAAATCAATAGCCGCCACGCATAAAACATTGCCATTTCAATTTGGCATTTTGCTATGCAATTGCCAGCCTGGCACTGGTGCGCAGCAGATGCGAACGATTCGCAATGAAAAGATTGCACTTCTGCCGTGCCGCCGACACGCGATCCCGGCATCAATCCCGGCGATAAATCAGTGCCACGGCTTCCGCCGCCATGCCTTCTTCTCGCCCGAGATAACCCAGCTTCTCGTTGGTCTTGGCCTTGATGTTGACCTGTCCGGTCGTCACGCCGAGATCGGCCGCAATGTTCGCGATCATCTGCGGAATATGCGGTGCCATCTTCGGCCGCTGCGCGATGATCGTCGCATCGATATTACCGATGCCGTAGCCGGCCGCCATCACGCGCTTGGCCGCCTCGCGCAGCAATACGCGCGAATCGGCGCCGGCATATTCGGCTGCCGTGTCCGGAAAGTGCCGCCCAATGTCGCCAAGGCCGGCCGCACCGAACAGCGCATCGGTAATCGCGTGCAGCAGCACATCCGCGTCGGAATGGCCCAGCAGGCCGGTCGCATGCGGAATCGTCACGCCGCCGATGATCAACTGGCGGCCTTCGACCAGCGCATGGCAGTCGTATCCCTGTCCGATACGAAACGGCTGGAAATTGCTCGGTACGTTGCTCATGCCAATCCCTTCAAATAAAGCTCCGCCAATGCCACATCATGCGGCAGCGTCACCTTGAAATTGCGCGCGCTGCCTTCGACCAGCAACGGCTTCAATCCGAGCGCTTCTACCGCGCTCGCCTCGTCCGTCACGCTGCCAGCCTGTACCAGTGCGCGTCGCAGCAAAGCATAACGGAACATCTGCGGCGTCTGCGCTGCCCACAAACGTTCGCGCGATACAGTTTCAACGGCACGACCATCCGCGCCTTCGCGCTTCAAGGTATCGACGACCGGCAAAGCCAGCAATCCTCCCGTTGCATCGTCATGCACGGCATCGATCAATTTCCCGATCAAGCCGGCATCAATGCCGGGTCTCGCCGCATCGTGCACCAGTATCCAGTCTTCGTCGTCAACGTGTTCACGTATCGCCGCCAGCCCGTTCAGCACTGAATGGTGACGCGTTTCTGCGCCCACGCGCAGCACCGTCAGGCGCGTGCCTGCATCGCCGATTTCTTTCAGTACCGTATCAATGTATTCGTCGTCCCGGCCGACTACCACGAAAACATGCGCGATCTGCTCATCGCAGGCGAAAACGGACAATACGTGCGACAGCATCGCCCTGTCGGCAATGCGCACATACTGTTTCGGCATCGCCGCGCCCAGGCGCGCGCCGACACCAGCCGCCGGTATCAAAGCAAAATAACGGGATACGGTCATCGACGAAAGTGCAAACGGAATAATGGAAAGGGAACGGCCGGCGAAAAGCAGCAGAACCGGGAGGCGCTTGTGCGGAAAAACGGCGATGGAACTTCGTTGGCAGGAAGTGCCCGACCGACCGGAACGAGGGCTTGGTTTATAATCGCACCAACCTTTTTCACTGTCAAATCAAGCGCATGCGTTCACGGATGCATGTGTCTTCCATGATCGCTGACGGTTCCCGATCTCGCTGCTTGATGTCCCTAGCCCTTAAAAAATCCCTTCCCAAACCCGGCACCCGTTTCGTTCTGCCTGCGCTGCACGGTTCCGCGGATGCCTATGCGCTGGCCCAGGCAGCCATCGAGCTGAAATCGCAGAAACGCATGCTGGCCATCGTCGCCGCCAGTCCGGCCGATGCACAACGCCTGCTGACCGAAATCCCCTGGTTCGCCGCCGGCGAGAGCGACAAGTTGCGCTGCCACCTGCTGCCCGACTGGGAAACCTTGCCCTACGATGCCTTCTCGCCGCATCAGGATCTCGTATCGGAAAGACTCGCCACGCTGTATGAAGTGCAAACCGGCCAGTGCGACGTATTGATCGTGCCGGCAACCACTGCACTGTTGCGCATGGCACCGCCCTCCTTCCTGGCGTCGTATACCTTCTTCTTCAAGCAGGGCGAAACGCTGGACGAAGCACGCTTGAAGACGCAGCTGCAACTGGCCGGCTACACACCGGTCAAGCAGGTGATGTCGCCCGGCGAATATTCGGTGCGCGGTGGCCTGATCGACCTGTTCCCTATGGGTTCGCCGCTGCCTTACCGCATCGACCTGTTCGGCGACACGATCGAGACCATCCGCACCTTCGACGCAGACACGCAGCGTTCGCTGTATCCGGTAAGAGAAGTGCGTCTGCTGCCGGCACGCGAGTTCCCGATGGATGAAGAGGCGCGCACCGCCTTCCGTGGCCGCTGGCGCGAAGTGTTCGAAGGCGATCCATCGCGCGCCGTCATCTACAAGGACATCGGCAACGGCATCGCGTCCGCCGGCATCGAATACTATCTGCCGCTGTTCTTCGAACAGACCAGCATGCTGTTCGACTATCTGCCGGAAGATGCGACGTTCGCGCTGATCGGCGATATCGACGACGCGATCCAGCGCTTCTGGAACGACACGCAATCGCGCTATCGCTTCCTGAAATCGGATCGCGAACGCCCCGTGCTGGCGCCGGAACATATCTTCCTGTCGGTCGAACAGTTCTACACGCAGGCCAAACCGTTCGGCCGCTGGATTCTCCAGAAAGCCGCCGAAGCATCCGAGCTATCCGCACCGCTACCGGACATTGCCGTCAATCGCCGTGCCGACGATCCGCTCGTCAATCTGCGCAGTTATTTGTTGCAAACCGGCAAGCGCGTATTGATCTGTGCCGAAACCGCCGGTCGCCGCGAAACGCTGCTGCAATACTTCAACGAATACGACCTGTCGCTGCCGCTGGCTGAAGGCTTTTCCGATTTCGCCGCAGGCACCGACAAGATCATGCTCGGCATCGCGCCGCTGCACGCCGGATTCCAACTGGACGACGATGCGGCGAACCTCGCCTTTGTCACCGAAACCGAGCTGTACGCCGGTTCCGGCCGCCGCGCCGGCAGCAAAAAACAGGAAGGCGCGACGCAGGTCGACGCGATGGTGCGCGACCTGTCCGAACTGAAGATCGGCGATCCGGTCGTCCACGCCAACCACGGTATCGGCCGCTACATGGGCCTGATCAGCATGGATCTCGGTGAAGGCGAGACCGAATTCCTGCATCTCGAATACGCGAAGGAAACCAAGCTCTACGTGCCTGTCTCGCAGTTGCATGTGATCTCGCGCTATTCCGGCGCAGCGCCAGACGATGCACCGCTGCACACGCTCGGTTCCGGCCAGTGGGAAAAAGCCAAGCGACGCGCCGCCGAGAAGATTCGCGACACCGCCGCCGAACTGCTGAACCTGTACGCGCGCCGCGCACTGCGCGAAGGCCATGCCTTCCAGTATTCGGCACACGATTACGAACGTTTCGCCGACAGCTTCGGCTTCGACGAAACGCCGGACCAGCAGGAAGCCATCAACAACGTCATGCGCGACATGACGAGCGGCAAGCCGATGGATAGACTCGTCTGCGGCGATGTCGGTTTCGGCAAGACCGAAGTTGCATTGCGTGCCGCCTTCATCGCCGTGATGGGCGGCAAGCAGGTCGCGATCCTCGCGCCGACCACGCTGCTGGCCGAGCAGCATGCACAGACCTTCGCCGACCGCTTCGCCGACTGGCCGGTGCGCATCGCCGAACTGTCGCGCTTCCGCACCGGCAAGGAAATCGCCAACGCGGTCAAGGGCATGGCCGACGGTACGCTGGATATCGTGATCGGCACGCACAAGCTGCTGTCGCCGGAAGTGAAGTTTTCGCGCCTCGGCCTCGTCATCATCGACGAGGAACATCGCTTCGGCGTGCGCCAGAAGGAAGCACTGAAAGCATTGCGCGCCGAAGTCGATGTGCTGACGCTGACCGCGACGCCGATTCCGCGCACGCTGGGCATGGCGCTGGAAGGCCTGCGCGATTTTTCGATTATCGCCACCGCGCCGCAGAAGCGGCTGGCGATCAAGACCTTCGTGCGCAGCGAGAACGACTCCGTGATCCGCGAAGCCTGCCTGCGCGAACTGAAGCGCGGCGGCCAGGTGTACTTCCTGCACAACGAAGTCGAAACGATCGAGAACCGCAAGGCGATGCTGGAAGAACTGCTGCCCGAGGCACGCATCGCCGTCGCACACGGCCAGATGCACGAACGCGACCTGGAAAAGGTGATGCGCGATTTCGTCGCGCAGCGTTTCAATGTGTTGCTGTGCACGACCATCATCGAAACCGGCATCGACGTGCCAACCGCCAACACCATCATCATGCACCGCGCCGACAAGTTCGGTCTGGCACAGTTGCACCAGTTGCGCGGCCGCGTCGGCCGCTCGCACCACCAGGCCTACGCCTATCTGCTGGTGCACGATGTGCAAGGATTGACGCGGCAGGCACAACGCCGGCTGGATGCCATCCAGCAGATGGAAGAACTCGGCAGCGGCTTCTATCTCGCAATGCACGATCTGGAAATCCGCGGCGCCGGCGAAGTGCTGGGCGAAAGCCAGTCCGGCGAGATGACCGAGATCGGCTTCCAGCTGTATTCGGACATGCTGAACGAAGCCGTGCGCGCGCTGAAGAACGGCAAGGAGCCGGATCTGGCCGCCCCGCTGTCCACCACCACCGAGATCAACCTGCACGTGCCGGCGCTGCTGCCGGAAAACTATTGCGGCGACGTGCACGAACGGCTGTCGATCTACAAACGTCTGGCAAACTGTGCGACAAACGATGCCATCAGCGACCTGCAGGAAGAGTTGATCGACCGTTTCGGCAAGATGCCGGAGCCGGCACAGGCACTGGTGGAAACGCACCGGTTGCGCGTGGCAGCCAAGCCGGTCGGCATCATCAAGATTGACGCACATGCCGAATCGGCGACGCTGCAGTTCGAACCGAATCCGCCGATCGACGGCATGCGCATCATCGAGCTGGTGCAGAAGAACCGCCACATCAAGCTGAACGGCCAGGACAAGCTGCGCATCGCCGCCGCCATGCCCGATCTGGCGGCACGCGTCGCGCAGGTGCGCGGCACGATACGCGCATTGACGGCATGACGGGCATTCGCATCATACGAACCAACATTCATTCGCATCAATCGGAACACCCATGGATCTCATCCTGCAAGGACTGACAACGCAACGCAGCACCATCGAGCAAATCGCCGGACTGGCACGCTCGCGCGTGGTCGTTGCGGTCGGCGAACATGCCTATCGTTGCGAAGGCATTTCCTACAATGACGAAGTGAAAGCGCAGATCGACGTTGCCGCCTGGGCGGCGCAACTCGACTATGCCTTCATCGAACGCGGCCGTTCGCTGGGCGATTTCAAGTTGCTCGTCATGGACATGGATTCGACGCTGATCACGATCGAATGCATCGACGAAATCGCCGACATGCAAGGGCTGAAACCGCAAGTCGCCGCGATCACCGAGGCAGCGATGCGCGGCGAGATCGAATTCCGCGAAAGTCTGATGCGTCGCGTTGCGCTGCTGGAAGGTTTGGATGCAAACGCGCTGCAGCGCGTCTATGACGAGCGCCTGCAACTGTCGCCGGGCGCAGAGCGCATGCTTGCCGCGGTCAAAGCCGCTGGCATGAAGACGCTGCTGGTCTCCGGCGGCTTCACCTTCTTCACCGACCGCATGCAGCAGCGGCTCGGACTGGACTACACGCATTCCAACCGGCTGGAGATCGTCGACGGCAAGCTGACCGGCAAACTGACCGGCGACATCGTCGATGCCGACGAAAAGAAACGCACAGTCGAACGCGTCTGCGCCGAAATGGGTATCCAGCCGGCGCAAGCCATCGTCATGGGCGATGGCGCCAACGACCTGAAAATGATGGGCATCGCCGGCCTGTCGGTCGCCTTCCGCGCCAAACCGGTGGTACGGCAACAGGCCGATGTCACCCTGAATTTCGTCGGTCTGGATGGATTGCTGCAATTGCTCGACAAGCGTTGATCTGGCATCAGACATTTTCTGAAGAAAATGCCATTTCTTTCATGCTAAATTGACGCGTATCAGATCTCGCAAACGGTTCGGGACGTGGGGTAAGAAATCATTTGCTTCCACATGGAGATCGCTCTCTGGAGATACCGGCACCCGTCATGACCGAATTTCTCAATCCAGCGCAAACCCTGCGAGATCCATCGGCTAACCGGCACATTCTTTACGGCATATCCCTGTTCTTTTTAGGCTTGTCTACCAGCCTTTACACCGCTTGTGCAGCGGCGCAGCAACCGCTGGAATTGAATGTTTCGGCCAATACCATTCAAAAGCGCGCAAATGGCGTGCTGTCGCTGATGGCATATTCGGTGGTTCCCGATCTGGCCAGCAGTTCACTCTCCATTCAGGACAGCTCTTCCCACGACACCACCATCAACATGGTGCAGTTCGCCGGTGGCGCAACCATCAGCAAAAGCCTGCCCTTGTATCTCGAGGGAGGCTTTGCACTCAGCCGCTACGATCCGCAATTTGTCGCCAGTGCCGGCACCGACCAGCGCACGCTACCCTTCAAATGGAACAGCATCACCGGCACGGCAGGTGTCGGATGGGATTTTCCCGTCGCGGAAGATCTTGTGCTGCGCCCCATTTTCAATTTTGCGCTGGGCCGGGTCGAAAGTGATCTGGCGCTGGGCAACCTGATTCTCGGCTACCGGACCGGGCGCAGCTTCGACTTCCTTGAGAACGGTCATTTGAATGCCTACGGACTCGGTGGCTCGTTGATGCTGGATTACGAGCATTACCGGAAAGATTACGAAGTCGATGTCGAGCTGCGTTACACCGACATCGAGCTGAGAAGCTTCGGCGGCGCGGATTCCATCCAGGGTTCGGCCGACGCCCGTACCGCAAGCCTGTGGACACGCTATCGTGCGCCGACCGGCATTACGATGCTGGATCGTCCGCTGCGCTATGTTCTGGAATTTTCCCACTCGCACTACCTCGGCAGCCAGGCCGGCATTCTAGGATTCGATTATCTTTCCACCATCGGTGCCGGTTTCGAGCTTGATTCCAGCGCCTACGACGTTTATGTCACCAGAACTCGTCTAGTGATGCGCTACATGTTCGGGGACGATGTATCGGGCGTCTCGCTGGGTCTGGCGCTCAGCTTCTAAATATTCCCGGCTTGCCGATATCCGGCTTCGTGCATCACCTGTCGATTTCATTCCGCTCCAAACTGCTCGTGCACGCAGATACGATGTACACCGCACTCCATAGGATTCGAGGCATCTCGCCACTGCCCTGATACGCTTTTTCACCGAGTGCAAATCTGCACCACCGGCTTCCCCGTTTTTCTGCCATCCGCCCCGATGCAATGCCGCAGTCCATTTTGCTTACATGGTGCTTACAAAATTGGTTCGCGCGTTGCTTTTAACGTGCGCAGCAGAACATTTCATCGGTCGCGCAATTTTATTCATCTTTTCGCATTGCTTCTGCCTCAATAATCGGGGGCGGCATTGCATGCCGAGGCACACATACAAGCAGATATAAAAACAATCTGTACGCCTACTATAAAAAGGAGCAGACAAAATGGTATGGCAACAAGTCTATGACCCGTTGAACAGTTTCGCACTGTCCACACTGGTCGCCGGGATTCCGGTGGCCGTTCTTCTGATTTCCCTCGCCTTCTTCCACATGAAAGCGCATCTGGCAGCCGGTCTGGCGTTGCTGGTGGGCATTTGCGTGGCCGCCTTCGTGTTTGGCATGCCGGTCGCAATGGCCGGCAAGGCGGCGGGGCTGGGCATCATTTCCGGCCTGTTCCCGATCGGCTGGATCGTGCTCAATATTATTTTCCTGCACAGGCTGACAACGCAGAACGGCTATTTCAAGGTGCTCCAGGATAGCGTCGGCAGCATCACCGAAGACCGCCGCCTGCAGCTGCTGCTGGTGGCCTTCTGCTTCGGCGCCTTCTTCGAAGGTGCCGCCGGCTTCGGTACGCCGGTCGCGGTGACGGGTGCGATCCTGATCGGCCTCGGCTTCTCGCCGCTGGCAGCATCGGGCCTTGCACTGATCGCCAATACCGCGCCGGTTGCCTACGGCGCACTGGGCGCACCGGTCATCGCCTTGTCCGCCGTGACAGGTCTCGACCTGCATCACCTGTCGGCAATGATCGGCCGCCAGTTGCCGTTCTTCTCGGTGATCGTGCCGTTCTGGCTGATCTGGGCTTTTGCCGGTTTCCGCGGCATGCGCGAAATCTGGCCGGCCATTCTGGTGGCGGGCGTATCGTTCGCGATTCCGCAATTCCTCGTCTCCAACTTCCACGGCCCCTGGCTGGTGGACGTCATCGCCTCGCTGGTGTCGATGGGCTGCCTGACGCTGTTCCTGAAAGTCTGGCAACCGAAGAAGGTCTGGACCTCGACCGCTCTCGGCAAACATCCGGACAACTCGGCAGCCGACGTGAAACCGGAGGAAATCAACGTCAACGGCGGCGGTGCCGCAGCAATCAGCAAGGCACGCGCATGGATGCCATGGATCATCCTGTCGGTATTCGTCTTCCTGTGGGGCACGCCGTTCTTCAAGAAATTCGTCGACTCGATCTGGGCCTTGAAAGTAGCGATCCCCGGCCTCGACCACATGGTCATGAAAATGCCGCCGGTGGTACATGAGCCGATCATCGAGGGCGCTGTCTTCAACTTCAACGTGCTGTCGATGGCGGGCACCGGCATTCTGGTTTCGTCCATCGTCGCCGGCCTGGCCATGGGTTATTCGGTCAAGCGGCTGTTCGTCGAATACTGGGAGACGATCAAACTGGTGCGTTTCTCGCTGTTGACGATCTGCGCGATGTTCGGCGTCGGCTACCTGACCCGCTACTCCGGCCTGGATGCGACACTGGGCTTGGCGTTTGCACAGACCGGTGTGCTGTATCCGATGTTCGGCACATTGCTCGGCTGGCTGGGCGTGGCGCTGACCGGTTCCGATACCGCATCCAACGTGCTGTTCGGCAGCCTGCAGAAAACCACAGCGGAACAGCTCGGCCTGAATCCCGTGCTGATGGCCGCAGCCAACAGCTCCGGCGGCGTGATGGGCAAGATGATCGATGCACAGTCGATCGTCGTGGCGTCCACGGCAACCAAATGGTACGGCCACGAGGGCGACATCCTGCGCTACGTGTTCTTCCACTCGATCGCGCTGGCGGTGCTGGTCGGTCTGCTGGTTACCTTGCAGGCATACGTCTCGCCATTCACGCAGATGGTCGTTCACTAAGAACGCTCGGGGAACGCCCCGATCACGAAAAGCCCGGACTTCGCTCCGGGCTTTTTTCATGTGCGCCTCATGTACAACTCATGCTTGATGCAAGGATACCGATATCGAACTGTTGCCGAACTGTTGGTTAGAATGACGGCATCTTCCCGACGACATCAGACAAGGAGACGCGACATGAACCAACTCGTCCTCGATTCGCGCCTGCAATCGGCCAAGAGCCTCGCATGGTGGCTGTACATCGCGCATGGCGCCAGCCTGCTCTTTTCGCTCGGCATGTTTTCCTTCATTCCGCTGATCATCAACTACGTCAAGCGCGACGATGCGGCGGATACCTTCGTCTACAGCCATCACGGCTGGCAGATTCGCTCGTTCTGGTGGTATCTGGTGTGGATGACGCTGGGCTGCATCTTGTTCCTGACCGTGGTCGGCATTCCTGCCGCCTTCCTGGTCTGGGCGCTGGCATGGCTGTGGAAACTGTACCGGCTGATCAAGGGCATCGTCGATCTGAACGACAACAAACCAATGCCGTAAGCGATTCGACGACACAAAAAAAGCATCCGTAATGGATGCTTTTTCTTTAGACACACGCTGTTTTGCAGCTGTCCTACAACTGGCCCAACGCCTGTTCGATATCCGCGATCAGATCGCGCGTGTCTTCGAGGCCGATATTGAAGCGCACCAGTTGCCCGCGATGCGGCCAGCTCTCGCGCATGGATTTCATCCGGTACGGCACGCACAGGCTGTGCGCGCCGCCCCAGCTGAAACCGATACCGAACAGTTTCAGTGCATCGACGAAGCGATCGGTCTGCTCTTCCGTATAACGCGCATCGAACAATACCGAGAACAAACCGCCGGCGCCGCTGAAATCACGCTTCCACAATGCATGCCCCGGGCATCCCGGCAATGCCGGATGCAGCACAGTATCGATTTCAGGCCGCTGCTTCAGCCATGCGGCGACCTCGCGCGCAGCGGCATCGTGCGCCTCGAAGCGCAGCTTCAGCGTCGGCAGGTTGCGCAATACAAGATAACAGTCGTCGGCACCGACACCGAATCCCAGCCGCATGTGCGCGGATTCCAGCTTGTGGTTCAACTCGTCGTTGTTCGTGATGACAGCGCCCATCAGCACGTCCGAACCGCCGGACTGATACTTGGTCAGCGCCTGCATGACAATATCGGCGCCCAGATCGAAGGCCGGCAAGGCAATGCCGGCTGACCAGGTATTGTCCAGCGCAACCGGCACATTCTTCGCATGCGCCGCAGCGCAGATCGCACGCAGATCCGGCACTTCCATCGACACCGAACCTGGCGCCTCCGTCCAGACCAGTCGTGTATTCGGACGAATCAACGCGCCGATGCCATCGCCGATCAGCGGATCGTAATAGCGGGCCGTGATGCCGTAATCCTGTGTCAGCCAGTTGCCGAGTTCGCGGCTGGGGCCGTAGACGTTGTCGGGCAACAGTACATCGTCGCCCGTCTTCAGCAGCGCGAAATTGACCATTGCGATCGCCGCCAGTCCGCTGGGAGCGAGGCGGCAATGCCTGCCATTTTCGATAGCGGCCAGCCGCGCTTCCAGCGTGAATGTGGTGGGCGTGCCGTGCAGGCCGTAGGTGTAGCCGCTCTTGTTTTGCCAGTTGCGCGCACGCATCGCGGCAACGCTGTCGAACAGCACCGTCGACGCGTGATGAATGGCCTGGGGAAACGCGCCAAAACCGTCCGGCGCCTGGTAATCGTGATGCAGCAGCGTAGTCTGGAAAGATGGACGATCGTCGGACACAGATACCTCCATGGTTCGTTCCGGTTTATCTTGTGCCGGTTGCCTTTTTCGCAGGAGCCGGCGCGCTGGTCGACAGGACTTTCAGCACGAACGGCCGTGTGATGCTGAAGTCGGCGGAAGTCCAGTTGCCGCTCAGCGTATCGCCTTCCAGCTTGCCGTCCCACTGGCCGGAAATATCCTTGCCGTTTTCGGATTCTTCGAGAAGCAGCGCATCGCCCTCGCCATCGCCGGCCAGCAGCACCTTCTGCGAACTGCCGAAAATGAAATACTCGCCTTCCAGTCCTTCATCGGCCGGATTTTTCGGGCGGATGCTCAACTGTACCTGCTTGTCGCCCAGCGTGCCGCGAAACACCATCGGCTTGCCGAACAACTGCGGCGGCGGTTCAGCCGACTGCAACGGTGCAGATACCGAAGCAGGTGTCGACACTGGTGTCGATACATCGGCAGCGTGTGCACCCGCCGCTGCCAACAACAGCGGAACAATAGCGGCGATGCGACGCACGGCCGTCATGCTTCCGCCCACAGATCGTGCGCATCGGCCGCTGTGATTCGCACATCGACGAATTCGCCGACCTGCAGGCGGCGATGCGGCTCATACGGCGCTTTCACATAGACGACGCCATCGATTTCCGGTGCATCGGCTGCTGTACGACCGACTGCACCGCCGGTGCGCTCGACTTCGTCGATCAGCACGCGCATCGTCTTGCCGACCTTGGCCTGCAAGCGCTTCTTCGAAATTTCTTCCTGCAACAGCATCACGCGACCGCGACGCTCTTCACGCACTTCTTCCGGCACGGCATTCGGCAGATCGTTGGCCGTCGCTCCTTCGACCGGCGAATAGGCAAAGCAGCCGAGACGATCGATTTCCGCCTCTTTCAGGAAATCCAGCAGGTATTCGAATTCGGCTTCGGTCTCGCCGGGGAAGCCGGCGATGAAAGTCGAGCGGATCGTAATATCGGGGCACATCGCGCGCCAGGCCTGGATGCGTTCGATGTTCTTCTCGCCGCTGGCCGGGCGCTTCATCCGTTTCAGTACATCCGGATGCGCATGCTGCAGCGGCACATCCAGATACGGCAGGATTTTTCCTTCGGCCATCAGCGGCATCACCTGATCGACGTGCGGATACGGATAGACGTAGTGCAGGCGAATCCACGCGCCGTATTGCGCGGCCAGTTCGCCCAGTGCTTCGGCCAGTTGCGTCATGTGCGTCCTGAGCGGACGGCCGTTCCAGAAGCCGGTACGGAATTTCACATCGACGCCGTAGGCGCTGGTGTCCTGCGAAATTACCAGCAACTCCTTGACGCCGGACTTGAACAGGTTCTCCGCTTCCAGCATCACGTCAGCCACCGGGCGCGAAACAAGATCGCCGCGCATCGACGGGATGATGCAGAAGCTGCAGCGATGGTTGCAGCCTTCGGAAATCTTCAGGTAGGCAAAGTGCTTGGGAGTGAGCTTGACACCCTGCGGCGGCAGCAGATCGATGAATGGTGCGTGCGGCTTGGGCATATGCGTGTGCACGGCATCCATCACTTCGCCCAGTGCATGCGGGCCGGTGACGGCCAGAACCTTCGGATGCACCTTGGTGATGATGTCGTCGCCGTCGGCATCCTTCTTCGCGCCCAGGCAGCCGGTCACGATGACCTTGCCGTTCTCGTTCAGCGCTTCGCCGATCGCATCCAGCGATTCCTGCACGGCGGCATCAATGAAGCCGCAGGTGTTGACGATAACCAGATCGGCGCCGTCGTAGGATTTGGCGGTGTCGTAGCCTTCGGCGCGCAACTGCGTCAGGATCTGTTCGGAATCGACCAGCGCCTTCGGACATCCGAGCGAAACGAAGCCGATTTTGGGTGCGGTCTGGGTTACGTTGGTCATGGAGAAACAGGCAGAAACGGGAACAGGAACGGGCAAAAACCCGGGGATAAATACGAATCCGCTATTGTACCCGTTCGGCCGGCCGCAAACCTGTACCGGCCTGCAGAACGACGCCGCGCCGGAGGCCGCGACTGCTTATCGTTTGCTGGTCGTTCGCCTGCTGGCGAGTTGACGTCGATTCAACGCCGCTCCACCGCCAATTCGATGCTTACTTGCCGTTTTGTTCAGCCGTTGCGCTGAGGGCAAAACCGCCGAACATGTTCTGCGATTGCGTCTGCATCTGTTCCTGCATCTGCACGAACAGATTCTTGCTCTGCTCGATGTAGTTGCTCATCATGCCCTGCATCATCGGTCCCTGCACATTCATGAACTGGGACCAGATTTCTGGATTGAGTGGCTTGTCGTCGCCCAGCTCCTTCGAGCTTTCGTTGAGCCGGTTCTGGATGTCGATGAATGCCTGGATGTTCTTTTCCAGATAAGCGCTCATCATGCCTTGCATCTCGTGGCCGTAATAGCGGATGATTTCCGCCAGCGCCGGAACCGAGAACATCGGCGTACTGCTTGCTTCTTCTTCCAGGATGATCTGCAGCAGGATGCTGCGCGTCAGGTCTTCACCGGTCTTGGCATCGTTCACCGTGAAGGCTTCGTTGTCGCGCACCAGCTGCTTGACATCGGACAGCGTGATGTAGGAACTCGTTTGCGTATCGTACAGGCGGCGGTTCGGGTACTTCTTGATCAAACGTTCGGGAATTTTCTTTGCACTCGTCATCAGGATTTCCAGCTTGCTGCACCGTAATCGCGGCGCAGACTTGAATGAACGGGGAAAGCGAACGAGGTTCACTAAGGGAGGCCATTATAGTGCGGAAAAACAAGGGTTTACGCAATGCTTGTCGTATCGCCCACATTCCTTTTATATGCGAAGGATGACATTGTTGCCCTTTCCATCACGGCTGCCATCGCGTATCGTGAGGCATCCTTCAATCGTCTCCATTCCGGCATTTCGCATGCATATTGTCGCCATCGCCTGGATTTATGTCGCTTTCATGATGGCAATTACCGAGACATCGGCAGTTGCCGCCGTCATGACTTTTCTGCTGTACGGATTATTGCCGGTATCTATACTTGTCTATCTGACAGGCGGCGCACGACGTCGACGCAAACGACATTTGCAAGCGTTGCAGGAAAACAGCAGGAAAGATGCGACCGAGCAGGAAGAAATGCAGCAATCGCCGCAGCAAACGGAAACAGAACGCTAGCGCAGCCAAATCAGTGCCGCCATTCGGCCGGTGAAACCGTCGCGGCGATAGGAGTAAAAACGCTCGGCATCGGTCACCGTGCAAAAATCGCCGCCGGCCACATGCATCACACCCTGCGCCGCCAGGATCTGTCGGGCCAATCGATAGATGTCGGCCAGATATTTTCCGCTGCGCCCGGCGATCGGACGGAACGCATCGATCGCCGTCGCATCCTTCGCCGTGAAAGCCTGCAGTACGTCTTCGCCGACTTCGAACTGTTCGGGGCCGATCGCCGGTCCCAGCCAGGCATGCAATTCCTCGCCGCCCGCCTTGCGCATGCGTTCCACCGTATGTTCCAGCACACCGCCGGCCAAACCGCGCCAGCCTGCATGCGCGGCACCAACAACACGACCGTAGGCATCGGCCAGCAGTACCGGCAGACAATCCGCCGTCATGATCGCGCACACTGTGCCGCGCTGCGTGGCGATGCTGGCATCGGCCTGCGATGCATTGGCGACACGCGCCGCATCGACCACATCGGTGCCGTGCACTTGCGTCAGCCATGCCGGCTCCGACGGTACATGATCGAGCAGCAGCGAACGATTGGCCATCACGTTGTGCGGGCTGTCGCCGACATGCAATCCGAGATTCAAGCCGCACTTGCCGGAAACGTCGCCGTAAGGGCCGCTGCTGACGCCGCCGCTGCGCACGGTCATCAGCACGCCGACGATGTCGGAAGAAATCGACCAGTCGGGCACGATGGGGGTCATGGCGGCGGATGCGTCACGTAATGTTGGAAATGCCGGCGCGCTCCAGCAGAGCGGCAAAATCCTGCGGCAATGCGGATGTCCATTCGCATGCCGCGCCGGAAGCCGGGTGATTCAGGCCAAGACGTTGCGCATGCAAGGCCTGGCGCGGGAATACCGATGCCAGATGCTGCTTGCCGTACAGCGCATCGCCGACCAGCGAAAAACCGATCGACTGCATGTGCACGCGAATCTGGTGCGTACGCCCGGTTTCCAGCTGGCACCGAACCAGACTGACCGGACGGCCATCGAGCGCGCCGGTCGCAAGCCGTTCGAAACGCGTTGCCGCAGGCTTGGCAAGCAAGCTGTTCGACACCGCCATTCGGATGCGATCGCGCGGGTGACGTGCGATCGCCGCCTCTATCCTGCCGGACAGATTGGGCGTGCCCCACACCAGCGCCAGATATTCGCGCTTGACCGTGCGCGCCTGCAACTGGCGCACCAGATCGGTTTGCGCGACCAGCGTCTTCGCCACCACCATCAGGCCGCTCGTGTCCTTGTCGAGACGATGAACGATGCCGGCACGCGGCACACCGGCCAGTGCGGGCAGATGATGCAGCAAACCATTGAGCAATGTGCCGGACCAGTTGCCGGCCGCAGGATGCACAACCAGCCCGGCCGGCTTGTCAATGACAAGCATCGCGGCATCCTCATAAGCGATCTGCAAGTCCATCGCTTCGGCCGTGTAGGCCAGTTCTTCGGGTGCCGGTTGCGGCGCAATGATGACCGTCTCGTCACCATACAGCGTCATCTTCGGCTTGGCGACTTCGCCGTCGATACGCACATGGCCGTCTTCTATCCACTGCTGCAAGCGGCTGCGCGAATACTGCGGAACGCGCGCGGAAAGCACCTTGTCCAAGCGGATGCCGCAATCGTCCGACGTCAGCGTCAGTTCTATCGGAGAAATATCGGCGGCGGAAGCATCGGCATCGTCGCTGCCGTCCCAGTCGCCATCGGGCAGCTCACTGCCATTTACATCCATTTCAATCGGGTTCACCGGCGATCCCATCGGCTATAATCATCCATTGTCCAGCGGCCTGCCGCGAAATCCGTGCAAAACCAAATGCGAAAAATCATCCCTCTCGTACTAGCCCTGCTGCTTACCGCCTGCAGCAGTTTCGATCAGGTCGACGAAACCAAGAACTGGTCGCCCTCGAGATTATACTCGGAGGCCCGCGACGAACTGAACGCGCTCAACTATGAAAGAGCCATCGATCTCCTCGAAAAACTGGAGTCCCGCTACCCGTTCGGTACCTATGCGCAACAGGCGCAGATGGAAATCGCCTACGCCTACTATCGCCAGGGCGACCAGCCGCAGGCACTGGCTGCCGTCGAGCGCTTCATCAAGCTGCATCCGGATCATCCGAACGTCGATTACATGTATTACCTGCGCGGCCTGATCAACTTCAACGACCGCACCAGCATTTTCGACTTCCTGTCGCGCCAGGACATGACCGAGCGCGACCCGAAAGCGGCACGCGAGGCATTCGATTCGTTCAAGCTGCTGGTCGATCGCTTTCCCAACAGCAAATACGCACCGGACGCCGAAGCCCGCCTCGCCTATCTGGTCAATGGCATGGCGCAGTACAACGTGCACGTCGCCGACTACTATTATCGGCGCGGCGCCTATCTGGCGGCCGTCAATCGTGCACAGGCTGCGGTACGAGACTATCCCAATACGCCGGCCACAGAAGAAGCGCTGTTCATCATGATGAAATCCTACGATGCGTTGAACCTGCCACAACTGCGCGACGATACCGAGCGCGTGCTGCGCCTGAACTTCCCGGACAGCATCTACTTCAAAGGCGGCAAGACGATCGAGAAACCGTGGTGGCAGATCTGGTGATTCGGTCGACTGACCAGCAAAAAGCCCCGCAGTGCGGGGCTTTTTCATTGCGACGTTCATTGCGACGTCTCACCGGCATCCCGCCTCATCATCAGCGTTTCATACAGCCAGCCGTCTCTTGAAGACCCACTTCTGTCCATCGGACGCCGCCGCATCGAAAGCATAGCCTTCGGCATCGAAGGATTGCAGCGCCTGCGGCTGGGTAATTCCCTTCACTGTCGCATAACGCGCCATCAGCCCGCGCGCGCGTTTGGCGTGGAAAGAAATGATCTTGTACGCACCGCCTTTCCAGTCGAGGAAAACCGGCGTGATGACCGGCACCGTCAGCAATTTCGGACGCACCGATTTGAAATATTCCTCGGATGCCAGATTGATCAGCGCCGATGCCTTCACCGCAGCGATCTGCGCGTTCAACGTCTCGGTCACCGTATCGCCCC
Source organism: Oxalicibacterium solurbis (assembly GCF_014635845.1). Classification (GTDB taxonomy): domain Bacteria; phylum Pseudomonadota; class Gammaproteobacteria; order Burkholderiales; family Burkholderiaceae_D; genus Oxalicibacterium; species Oxalicibacterium solurbis. Next base: position 280,709 of record NZ_BMDP01000001.1, read on the forward strand.
AGAATGCATACAGATCCTTGCCCGCAGCATTGGCCAGCTTGGTTCCCATCTCAAGGCGATAAGGCTGCATCAAATCGAGCGGCCGCAACAGGCCGTACAGTCCGGATAAAATGCGAAGGTGCGACTGTGCGTAATGCAGTTGTCGATCGTTGAACGCCCTGGCATTCAGTCCTTCGTACACATCGCCGTTGAAAGCCAGTATTGCCTGCTTTGCATTTTTCGCAGTGAACCTGGTGGACCACGCGGCGAAACGTTCCGCATTCAGTGCTGCAAGCGGATCGGAAATGCGCATCAAGCTGGCGATGCGGGCCGGCGGCATCTGTTTGAGAATGTCGACCAGTTCCGCCGAACGCTTGATGAAATCCGGTTTGGTGCTGGTTTCCGTGATGGCGGGCGTTTCGTAATCCAGGGACTTGGCAGGTGATAAGACGATGAGCATGTTACTTTCGAACGAAAAACCAAAACCGCCAATGATACCGAAGCGCGTCGTACTCGACACCAATGTCTGCCTGGACCTGTTCGTCTTTCGCGATCCGCGCTGGACGATGCTGCTCGATGCATTGCAAAGCGGCCGGCTGGAAGCCGTGACGCGCGAGGACTGTCGTACAGAGTGGCATCTGGTGCTGCGTTATCCGCATCTGAAGCTGGACGATGACAAGCGTACTACAACGATGGCGGAATTCGATGCACTGATCCGCTGTCATCCGATGCCGCAGCAAACGGAAGAAACCGTCAGGCTGCCTCTCTGCAAGGACAAGGATGACCAGAAATTCCTGGAGCTAGCACGCGACATCCGCGCAGACGTGCTGATCACGAAAGACAAGGCGCTGCTGAAGCTGGCACGCAAGACAAGGCGCGACGGCCTGTTCGCCATCATGACGCCGGAAGCGTGGACGCAGGAAGCAGCTATGCCATCTGCCGCAACACTGCAGACGACAACCGGCTAATACTATTGGCCATTCATCACGACATCAGTGCAACTGCTTCAGCTTCTGTTCCACGAAAGCCCGCAACTCGGGCGATAGCGAGCTGGTTTCGCGCGCGCGGGAAAATGCTTCGCGCGCTTCTTCCGTCCTGCCATCCGCCTGCAACGAAATTCCCAGCCCCATCCACCAGATGCCATTCTGCGGCACGGCACGAACGGCCAGCAGATATTGCTCGACCGCTTCCTTCTGCCGCCCTGCGCGCTGCAGCAGCGCAGCGAGGAAAGCCCGATAGTCGGGCTGATCTGCTGCATAAGGCAAACTGTTCTGCAGCGTGATAATGGCAGTCTGTTGCGCGCCTTTCTCCACTTGCAAACGCGCCAGAATCATTGCCATTCCCGGCTGCCGCATATCGATGTCCAGTCCTTCCTTCGCGCGCCGCATCGCCTCGTCCTGCTGTCCTGTCCTCAGCAACAGCGCGATCAACGTCTGACGCGCACCGACATGTGTCGGCACTTCCTGCAGCACGTGCTCCAGCAATGCCGTCGCTTCCGCCGTGCGCCCCTGTTCCGCCATGGCTGCCGCACGGCGATAGTCGTTCTCTGCACGCTGCTGTGATGTCAATGGCCGAATCTGCTTGTCCAGCGCGATTGACGCAGCCGACACCGCCGGCTGTGTGGAAACCGGCTGCGGCGCCACAGGTTTCGCCACTGCCACCGGCAACGACGCAGCGGGCTTCACCGCTTCAGGGCGCACGGGCTGAAGTCGTGCCGGCTTGTCGACGACTTTGGCAGCGGCTGTATCGACTGTTTCTTGAGGCATTACTGAAACGGCGGACACCGCAACCGGCTCAGTCCTGTCGATCGGCTTGTTTTCCGTTTTTTCTACTTTTGCTTGCTGCACATCGTCAGTCGGAAGCGCTGGTGCTTCCGCTGCCACGGCCGCTTCCTGAGTTTCCGATGCCTGTTGTTCCGACATTGGCATCGTCGGCGCAATCTTCAGCGCCAATTGCGGCGGTATCTGTGATGCATCGGCTGGCTTCGCCGATACGACTGCCGATGCGAGAGCAGGCGCGGGAGCTGGCACTGCAGCAGGCCTGAACCACAACCACGCAAGCATGCCCGCCAGCAAAACTGCCAGGACGGCAGCGGCCAGCCAGCCAACATGCCGGCTGCGTACCTGCGGCGCCGCTTTCAATTGCCCCGGCAGAACGCGTGCATCTGATTCTTCTGCCTGGCGCTGTTCCAGCTCCTGCAGCATCTTGTTGATAACGCTCATCGCAAATAGGTCCAGGCAGCGCCGGATACGATCATCAGTAAGGAAACGCCTGCAAGCCAGGACAACCATGGCTGCGCCACGCGATGCGATGCTTCGGTATCGGCCGCGGCTGCGCGGATATGGCGCGCCCTCAATACATGCTGCCCTTCTCCATAGGCAAGCATCATGGTCTTGTGGGCAAGAATGTTGGCCAACCGTGGAATGCCGCCGCTGGCCGCATGCAACGCGCGCACGGCATCGGTGGAGAACAGGCGGCCGCCGGCATAACCGGCGACCTGCAGTCGGTGCGTCACATAAAAATCCAGATCGTCGCGCGACAGCGCCTGCAGGCGATAGTGGAAGGTAATGCGCTGCGCCAGCTGGCGTATGGCCTGCTGCTTCAACTTCGCATCCAGTTCCGGCTGTCCGAACAGTACGATCTGCAGCAGCTTGCGTTTTTCCGTTTCCAGATTGGTCAGCAAACGCAGGGCTTCCAGACTTTCCAACGGCATTGCCTGCGCTTCGTCCAGACACAACAGGACACGCTTGCCATCGCGCGCCAGTTTCAGCAGATGATGATTGATTGCCTTCAGCAACTGATGCTGGTCGACGTCCTTCGCCAATGCGAGCCCCAGTTCATCGGCCAGCGCCAGCATCAGGCTGCGCGGTTCCAGATAAGGATTCGGAATGTAGGCAGTGACGAATCCGTCATCCAGCGATGACAGGAACTTGCGACACAGCAGCGTCTTGCCGGTGCCCACCTCACCGGTGATCTTGATGAAGCCCTCGCCGCTATGCGCGGCGATCAGCAGCGTATTCAGCGCCTGCTGGTATGTCGGGCAGGCAAAGAAGAAACCGGTATCCGGCGTAATGCCGAACGGAAGCTCCTTCAAGCCGAAGTGCTGCTCATACATGCGAGATCATTCCCAGGGCTTGCTTCGCGGTGCCATCGACTGCAACCGTTTCTGCGAATCGAGAACGTCCTGTGCCCAGCTGCCTTCATTCTGGATCACCGTCGGCTTCAGCAGGATGACGAGTTCACGTTTCTCCGTCACCTGATTGGTGTTCTTGACGAAGTTGCCCAACAGCGGCACATCGCCGGCCACTGGTATCTGATCGCGGCCGCTGACGGTGCGCTGACGCATCAGGCCGCCGAGCGCGATGATGTTGCCGTCCTGCGCGCGCACCACGCTATCCGTTTCGGACGTGCTGCTGCTTGCCAGCGGCAGCTTCAGGACGTTCTGCACATTGCCTTGCGTGCCGAGATCGATGACCCGCTCCACCGTCTGCACATCCGTCACCGACGGATGAATATGCAGAATGATGTTGCCCTCTTCGTCGATCTGCGGCGTTACGTCCAGCACCACGCCGGAGAAAAACGGCTGCAGCGTCACGTTCGGCGTCGAAGTCGTCGCCGCACCGGAAACCGATGTGTTGATGTTGTTGCTGACGTTGGTGACGAAGAAATCGTCGGTGCCGACTTTCAGCACGGCCTTCTGGTTGTTCAGCGTCGCGATGCGCGGGCTGGACAGCACATGCACATCGCCCTGCGACTCGAGGAACGAGATCAGGCCGGCAAAATTGCGCGCCTGCAGCGCAAGGCCGAAGAAGCCATTGCCTGTCACTGCGTTGTCGGTCAGGCCGGTGGAAGGAATGCTGCCGATCTGGTTGGTGATCGATGCGCCCTGTCCGGCAGAGGCAAAGCCGCCCGAGATACGCGTATTGCCATGCAGCGCCGACCAGTTGATACCAGTCTGATAGCCATTGCTCAACGTGACTTCCAGAATCTTCGCTTCCAGAATCACCTGCCGGTCGACCGACAGCTGCGTCGCCTTCAGATAGGCCGAGACGTTGCGCAATTCTTCCGGCATCGCACGCACGACGATCACGCCGGACTGCGGGCTGATAACCACGCTGCGGCCGTCGCGACCGCCACCGATGATCGCATCCAGCGCAGTTTTCAGATCAGACCAGAAATCGCTCTGCGTCGTCGTGCTGACCCGGCTGCTTTCGATCGGTGAGAAGCTCTGGCCGGAGCGATTGCCATTGTTGCCATTGTTGCCGCCGTAGTTGTTGTTCGTGCCGCCGACATTACCGTTGGTCTGGCTTGCATTCAGCGAGCCGGAGATGACACTGGTTTCGGAAACGCCCTTGCGGTTACCCGTCAGATAGTTGACGCGGAAAATGCTGGTCTGCATCGTCAGCGGCTTGATGACGATACGGTTTCCCTCGAGCGAATAATCGTAGCCGTAGAGTTCCTTGATCGCGTCCAGCGCTTCGAACAGCGTCACGTCCTTCAGGTTGGCCGAAATGGTTCCCGTCACGTCCGGATGCACCAGCATGTTGTAGCGCGTGCCGGTCACGATTGCATTGAAGAACTGCGCAGCCGGCACATTGTTGAACGCCAGGCTGAAACGCTCTTCCAGCGGTGCCTTGGGCTTGGGCATCTCGATGTTGAGCGGCGGCAGCAGCGCGGCCGATACCGCATCCGGCTTGGCCGGCTGCACTACCGTCTGCGCAGCTTTTTCCATCTCCGCGTTGATCAGGTCGTAGGTTTCCTTCTTGGAAGTCGGCGCCGCGCAACCGGCGATACAGAGGACCAGAATGGCTAGGGATATTTTTTGCACGCTTGCTACCTTCTCATTTCCGATTTGTCGGGATGCCGATTCCTTGAATCGGATGCCGGCCGTTTTCCAATGCTGGGGAAAAGTTTCAACGTCTGCGATTCACTGCCCGTCCGCAGGACAGCCTCGCTCTCTGTAAGCCGGACCAGCGTCGCCTCGCCGTAACGCTCGCCGAGCGCCACGGTTTGCCCGCTGATGACGGCGATCTTGCGTTTGGGCGACAGCAATACCGACTGCAGCACCGGTCCGCCGGCCGGTTCGGCATCGCCGCCCTGCATCCATTGCTCAGGCGGGCGTGTCGGATCGCGCAACTGCGCCTGCGCCGCCGTCGCTCCCAGCAAGCCGATCAGACCTGCTGCCACTGCGCATACACGCCAATGCCGCATCACAGATTCAGCCATTTCTTGTCCAGACTCAATGTAAAGAGCGTCAACGTCAGCGTCGCCTGCCGATCGCCATCAGTCTTCAACTGTGCGTTTTCCCAGAAGACGCGCCACGGCATTTTTTCCAGCGCTTTCACATAGGCCAGCATGTCGAGATAACCGCCCTGCACCGTCAGCTCCACCGTGTGCTTGTAGACTGCATCGACATCGTCGCCAGCGCTGGCGGTCTGTGCAGGCTGCTGGCCGCTCTTTTGCTGCCGCGCCTGAATTTCCGCGACCGATTCATTCAGCCGCGTAACAGGCAGCGATTTAAGCGAAACGAGCTGCAGCTTGTCGTTCTTGCGCAGCATGCTTTCCAGCAGATCGGCGATCTTGTCCGGCGAAACCAGTTCCTGTTGCAGGCTGCCCAACGAATCGCGCATGCCTTGCGCGCGCTGCGTCAATGCCTCCAGTTGCGTGCGCGCTTCCTGGTTCGGATCGTTCTCCTGCAATTTGACGCGCTGCTGGATCTGGTTCTGGATATCAGCAATCTGTGCCTGCTGCTGGCGGATCTGTTGCGACAGCTTCGCCTGCTTCGCATATTGCGGATCGAGCAGCACCGCATTGATCAGCGTGACAAGGATCAGCACCGCGACCGCGAAGATGATCGCCCGCTCGCGCAACGTCAGCGCATCGATCCTGAGCGCCAGTTTCTGCCAGGACTGTTTCATTGCCGGCCTCCTTCCGATGCCGCCTTGATGCCGGACGAATGCAGGCTGAATTCGATATAGGAAGCCGCTTTCTGTTTTTCGTCCGATGCCGCTGTCTTGTTATCGGGTTTCGGCAATTGCATTTCCAGCGTCGAGAAGGAAGCACCCTGCATCACCGGCTCCGTCTTCAGGCGCGACAGATAGGCTGGCACAAGCTCTGGGCGCAAGGTATTGCCGCGAATCGCGATATCGCTCGTACCCTGTATCGTGAAGCCCGTCAGCCAGATGCCGTTGCCGATCTGCCGAGCAAACGCCGTCATGTAATCGGCATAACCGACGGTGTTGCCGAACTCACCCTTTTCCAGCAAGTCCGCCACCTGCTGCAACGATTGCACCTCGGCCTGCTTGCGCAGCAAGCGTGCATCCAGTTCCGCATCCTTGCCCTTGACCGCATAGGCAGTCGTCACCCGCGCAAGCTGGTTCTGTGCCTGCTGCAATCGGCTGGCCGTCGCCGTCTGTTCCTTTTCCAGTTTGGATACCTGGAAAGCGGAATAAGCAGTCAGCAGCAATGCGCCGATCAGGATGATGCCCAGCCCCTGCACCATCGTCAGCGCGGAAAAATGCTTTTCCTGTTTCAGGAAAATCGGATTGAACAGATTGATCTGCTGGCTCATAGCACCGCCTCTTCACGACGCAGTGCCGCACCCAGCACCATGAAATAGCGCTGCTGCATCTCTACCGATTTCAATTCCGGCACCTCGTCCATATCGAGCACGCTTGCCAGATCGAGCGTCTCGACAGGGATATACAAATTCTCGGACAAGTAGGTCGACAAACCTGCCGCCGCACCGCTCAACGGCGCCAGTACCAGCTTGGCCAGCGTGACGGTGTGATACTGGCGATCAAAGTGATCGAGCGAACGCTGCAGTTCCAGCGTTACGCGACCGTAGCAGGCATTGCGCTCCTCTTCGCTGTCCTGCCCCAATTGCGCAAACGGGATATCGATGCGACGCGACAGATACAGTTCGCCATCGCACGTCATCGTCAGCAACCCGCCCTGCGCATCGAACGACAGCATGGCAATGCCGCGGCCTTCCGGCTCGATCAGCTTGGCGATATTGCGCTGGGCCATTTCGGGAATATCGATGACACGCAGAGATACGCGTGCATCGCTGAACAATGTTTGACGCTGTTCGATCAACTGATTGCGCGCCGCCACTGCATACATCGAATGATTGCGATTGCCTGCATTTCTGTCGCGCGGCACATCCAGCACATCGATGGTGGCATCGTCGATATGGAAATCCAACATGTCCTTCAAGCGCCAGCGGATTGCCGTCTTCAATTCATCGGCAGGAACGTTCGGCGCTTCGACAGACAGCAGTTGATATTCGTTGCCGCAAAGCAAGTTTATGCAATCGTATTCGGCGCGCAGTTCCTTGGCGATTTTCGCCAGCAAATCCGCTACCGATTGCCCGCCCTTCAGAGCATACGTTGCGATGATTTCAACGGTCGGCTGTTCCGCAGATGCATTGCCGATACTGGCGATGCAAATACCATCCGCCTGTATCGAAACAACCAGCCTCCCTGCTGTTTTCCTTTTCTTTTGGAACCAACTCATACCGGCATCTTTGTCGAGAACTGCGTGAAATTAGGTGATTAAATTATTGATGTCAATCAATTTGCCCGACGATGCGGGAGACAAAATCAATTAACAACGCATTGTGAATTTTGGTTAACTAATAAAGCTCACGAAGGTAAATAATCGGACCGCTTTTGAAGACGCCGAAGGTTGCTCTTGCTGTCGGATCGTCATCGTAATTCGGGCCGCCCCATGCTCCCTGAAGCCACGGCATGCCTGCGGATGTCGTGGCGGCACAAATCGTCCCTGGCGTGGTGTCACCGGCCAGATCCGTACATATATCGATGCTGGTTTTACCTGGTGTTGTCGGCTTGTTCAGTGCAATAGAACCAACACCTTTTGAAATGTTGGAAATGTTCAATGTGGCGCCAGGAGTCGTCTTGAAGTTAGCCGGCAGAAGCGTCGTGCAACTGTCATCCGTATTGGTGATGAAGCCTTTGGTCTTGTCCCAGTACTCCACCCGCATCGGTATCGACAGCGTGTTTTGCGGCGCCCCGTTCGCATTCAGCAATTTCAGACGGCCGAATCGGATGATGGTCGGCAGGGAAAAGACCTGCGTAGCATCGACTGTCGTACTGTTATGCTGAGTAATCCTGACGCCATCCGGATCCGTGATGCTCACACTCCATCTGAAATTCTCGTATGAACCGTCAGGTGTGCTTTCCCTGGAAAATTGATATGTGCCGCTTCCGCTGTATTGCCCTTCCGTCCAGACACGGGGCGGCAATGCAGGAGCAAAACGCACGATCCTGTCGATACCATCCGTATCTACTCCGGATATTGCGAGAGTCGCCAACTGCGGAAATTGCGTGCCTGATGCAACCGGCGTGTAACGGGACAACACAACATCATTACGACTCAGTGCCTTCGCAGACAATGCCACCTGCATAGGCTGCCCCATGTAAGTGAACGATTGCCCTGGCGAGCCAGGTGTGCAAGCGGCAGTAAGCGATGCTTCTACAGCATAGTGATGCGGCCTGAATCTGCCTTTCGGTGCGGTTTCATCGTTACCGACCAAGCAGCCGTATTTCCCGTTGGTTTTCTTATTCGTTGCAGAACCGGGAATGCAATCTCCTTCGTTGTCGTGTACGACGTTCCCGGCCGTTCCCGTCACCTGATCCACATTCGTAAATACCGCATCGGTTACTGCCCCCGTGAGGAAAGCAATACTTCCAACATCGTCGTATTTGAAGGTTCCCGATGCAACGCCATTGGCAGCGGCCGCCCCAAAGGTTCCTGCCAACATATCCGACGACTGCAAATTGGCACCGGTGTGATCGCGCACCTTGGTTTCATCAAAAACCGGCGTGCCTGCATAACCTGTCGGCACTGGTGTTGGCGTAGCGTCGACATTGAAAGACTCCCCAGCCGGATAAGAAGAGCTGCACGCGGTAGGCCCTGTGCAGTCCGCGATTGTGGGTGTAGTCAACTGGAAGGATTGCGGTCGTATCGCAAAATTATCACGCGAACAGCTCGGCAAGGCGCTTCCTCCCGAACCGGCAATCACACGCACGCGTACGTTCTTTTGCGCCTTGTTGACCGTGAAATTCACCGTCTTGGCCGATTCGTTATTGAACGCAATCGATGCCGACTCCGGCGTGATGCCGGCAGCCGTGTTGTTGCATTGCCCTCCGCCGGACACATCCTGATCGATGAGACTCACCGTCACATTGCCGTTATACGGCGCGGGATTCCCGCTCGCATCGCTCGGCCGCAAATCCAGACTGAACGGCTGGCCGACGAGTTTCGTATAGATCGGCGAACCCGGTGCCTTGCCCGGCTCCACCACATCGAATGAACAGGCCGATGAAAAATGCACGACGCAATTCGTCGCATTGCCGTTGCCGTCCATGCAGACCGTACCATTGGTCGCTGGCGGCGACGAAGCAGTGCTACCGCCGATATTGACCGTTGCATTGACCGGACTGCCCTGGCTCAGGGTTACTTGCGTCTGGCCGTTGAAGAAAGTCAGCAGATTGCCGGACGACCAGCTCGATGTGCCGTTGGATGTGACATTGGCAAGATTGACCGTCACCTTGCCTACATACAGGCTGGAGCAATCCGAATTGGCGCAAGCCTTGACCGTCACCGGTGCAGCACCGCATGAAGTCGTCGGATGATCGATCTCGATGTGATGCAGACGCTCCAGCGTCACGGAACACACTTGCAGATGCGTGAATTCATGGACGTTGCTGTTACCGCCAGTAGAGCCAGTGAACGACAAACTCCAGTTCGTGGGCACTGCAGCCTGCCCCTGCTGTGCCTTGGCATCGAAAGACGAAATCAGCGTCGTGTAATTGCTGCCGCTGCCGCTGGTATCTCGCTCCACTTTCGTGTAGGCATGCACGCTATCGCTATGATCCACCGTGATGCGATAACGGTATCCCGGGCCGGGGTTCGAAGAAGTCGTGTCGATGCCGGTTCCTAATGAACCGGTGGTTCTCAGATATTCGTATCCATCGAAATCCGAACCTGAACCACGGATCGTAACCGCATCCGCCCGTTGTCCTGGGCCGCCGGAGCGTCCCTCGGTCGGATTCGAAAAATTGCCGAACTCGTCCAGCGCCACACCCAACCAGCCGCCGGAAAAACCGGCATGCGTCGTATCGCCTCCGGCAGACGTCCGCTTGGGCGCATACCCCAGCGATCCGCCAAACGCGCCAGCGATGGGCGGCTTGGAAGCATCCGACAACACCATTGCAATACCGTCTGCACCATTGCCGCCATAGGCATAGTGGTTGAACTCCACGACGATCTTGTTGCCCGCACCGGGGAAGATTCGCTGCAACGTCGCGTAAGTCGAAGCCTGGGTCGAGTTATCCGTCAGGCGCAAGCGGCCACTGATGATACGTGGATCACCGAAGCTCCCGCTCTCGTGGCCGACGGACCAGTTTGCTCCCGGCGCACCGTTCGGACGGTCGAAATCGTCGATGTAGCATTCCGTCGCCGCGTTGGGGTCGATCGTGTAGGTTTCACCTTGAACGGGCAATCCAGTCAACTGATTTCCGGTCTGGTCCGTGACGCCTGAACCAGACTGCATGTTCAAACGGATTGTTCCAGTCGTACCGGTCACGGTTCCGGTCGTTGCCGTTATCAACCAAGTGATGCCATCTCCTTCATCCACAGCAGCCGTTACATTTGCCGTGCCGCTTAAGCCACTACGCGTTAAAGAAAAATTCGATGGCGATACTCCGGTTACCTTCTTACTGAAAGTCACCCTCCAATCCACACTGGATGCGCTGGTCGGATTGATACCTGCACGCACAATCGAAACCACGCGCGGCTGCTTGCTAATGTTGTAAACCTGTCCGGTGAAATTGCCGTTACCGGCACCTGTTCCGCCAAGGCGACTGCTGGACGAGGAACTGTTTCGAATCGAATCGTTATCAACCAGGTTCAATCCCAATGTTCCATTGGCAAAGTCATCCCCAGTACTGGCTGTCACCGTGTAAGTCGTACCGCTTCCGCCTACACTGGTAATCGCGACATTGCCGGTCAAACCACCATTAACGAGAACGAAATCTGATGCATCAACACCCGTTACGTTGGTACTGAAGATAACGGTCCACTGTACATTCGGTGCCGATGTCGGACTGACATTCGTACGATTGATCGAAACGACCGTAGGAGGGCCAACGACTGTCAACGCATTATTGAAAGTGCGATCATCGTCTCTGCTGTCACTTGAGCAATTACTGCTTCTGTGCGCAGTCAACGTCACGCTATAAGTTCCGGGCGTATTGGGTGCCGTGTAAGAAAATGTCGTCCACCCGTTACCGTTATCAAAATTCGGTGTATTGACGCAAGAAGAATAGGAAGAACTGCCGTTGAACAGCCTGATCGTCGTGCTTCGCCACCTATCGTTGTTGCTGGAGGATGAAACCGACAAAGAAACATCAAAGTCTTCTCCACCGACAACCGTGGCCGACGATGCATTATTGAATTGAGCAAAATTGACTGTCAGATTTGCCCAAGCTGTATTTGATAGCGCCATACCACCTGCCATCAGCAGCATAAATAGTACCCTACGCATCAACACGAAAATGGGGGTGCTCACAACCTCACCTCCAGAATCCGTTTTACGTAGTCAGGATTATTCGACGGCTGATCGCAAGAGTTGTTAACAGGAAAATTGCAGGCAACAGCCTTGATAACCGCCGTGCCTGCTTCACCTTGATCACAACTGACGATGACAGTAAAGCGGGGAATGGTAACCGTGGACAAAGTTGCGCAACTATTGCGTGGTGGCAGCTTTTGATAAACACCCCATTCAATTCCCGCTTTTGCCGCTTGATACGCCCGCACACCTTCGATATCTAGGCTGGAACTCTGATGCTGCGTCGTCGAGATCGTCACCATCGCCACGCCCAATGCAGCCAGAACGATCAGCAGGAAGATCGCGCTGACGAGGCTGAATCCGCGCATGCGGACAGCGTGCATCGTTCTATATATGTGCGTTCTTTTCATCATGGCGTGTTATCCACATGCACCTGATGAAACAAGGTGATCGTGCCGCTATTGGTTCCAGGACGAGCCATTGCGAGCGTAATGCCGAGCAAAGCCTGGCTCGTATTAATGGCACTGTTGTCGTAGGAAAAATTGCAGCTTGTCACACCGCTTGCCAACAACGCTGCTGTTCCGCCTGTTGGCGGAGCCGGTTGTGTCGTACCGATCGTGTATCCCGAATAACGGGTCAACGTATGTGCCGATGGATTGCATTCATACGTAACTGGCGTCGTCACAACCTGAAAACGGTTACCCGGCGAACGAAGCGTACCCGGCGCAGCAAATGGGTTGGATGCCATCGTAATTGTTTTGCTTGCCGTATCGACAGCACTCACTAGTGCCCGATTGTTACAGGTATCGCCACTGCAATATGCATTGGCCGGCTCCTGCCCTGGCCCCAGGTTGTAAATGACGACCCAACTTTCTCCGTTTGAACCATAGGGGATTCTTTCTTCAGAAAAGCCATCGACCACTCTGAAACTTGTATCGTTTGTCGTAAAGCTGAGTACATTTCCTTCAAACGCTATATCGTCCGAATCTGTCAGATAACGCCCGCCAGTACTGGTCAGCAGGAACTCCAGATAATTGTTCCCGCCAGCAGATGTGAGTCTCACGCTGTTTGGCAATGCGCGGCGCACTTCGCGCGAAATACGCCGCACTGCCGTATCGGCCTCGTCCGCCAGTTCCGCGCGCGCGACAAGATCGACATACCCCTGCACCGGCGCACGAATAAAAACTGCCACTGCGGCAGCAACGATGCCCGTGATCACGATAACAACGATCATTTCCACCAACGTGAAGCCACGCTGTGAAACCGATACGAAGTAATCGCGATCGGTTGCTTTCACTCCACGGTCTCCGGCATGTAGCGGGCGCGATAGCCATCCAGCTGAATCGACTCCGAACTGTTCGTTACTGTCACGGTGATATGCAATGCATCATTGGCACTAATAGAGCCCAATGCGGCATTTTGAATAGTTACTTTCGCTCTATAGCCGTCGAGTGTAGTGATCGGATTGCCGTTGATATCATTGATTGCAACGAAATTGCCGGAATTGATCTGAAGTCGATTGAGATTGCTCTCACTGCCCCCTCCATCGACTCCGCCATTGCTCTCTACACAGGAAGGCCCTGCCCCATCACAATTGGTGAATGGCGCCAGCGAAACTTCTTCCATCAAGGCTTCCGCAATCGACAAGGCTTGCTTACGTATCTGCGGATCCGCGCTATTGGCTGTCGTGAAGTTCATCACCAACAGAATGCCTGCAACGGCAACGCTGACGATGACGATAAAAATAACCAGTTCCACCAGTGTGAAACCGGAAGAGGTTTGTCGGGAAGAAAATGCACGGCTATTGATGCACATAGCCTGTTTCCTGCTCGACAAAAAAACTTTGCGTCGTGCCGCCTGTCGTTAAATCGAAGCGCGTTTTTACAAAGGTGGAGGATTCCGTATCGCCTTTGTTGAACGGTTTTCCCAATCCATCAAAATAAAATATTTTGGCTGGACTGATAAGTAGATCGCTACGCGACAAGGTCGCCGATTTACTGGAGGGTAGTAAAACCGATTGAGCACAGGAGTCATCCGCTCCCAGCGATATGCCATTCGGCGTCGTACAGATGTAAATCTTGCCATTACGCGCTACGGCAAGCTTCTGTGCGTAACGCACCATTGACTGTACTTCATCACCAATAGCACGCGCGTCAAAAGTCCCACGATCAAAGAATCGCGGAATGACAAATAACAACAGAATTCCCACCAGAATCAGAACCATGATCAGTTCGACCAGTGTGAATCCTGTCATTCGCCTCGATTTATGCACGGATTTCCGGAAATCAAATCAAAACCCGTACCTGTTACCAGTACGGGTTTTGATTACTTGTCGCAATTAGCAACCGCTATCCGTTTTGGTGATAGTTGGAGGAGTATTCGCTGCCGCAGTCTGAACATAAGCCACATTGCAGTTGGCAATAAGAGTTGTGCCATTTAGCAAAGAAATAGTTCCCGCTGTCGTCGCTGTATCAAATCCTTGGGTCGAACTAAGCGTTTTAGAAATATCAGCCGTCGTTGGATAGCCATAAGCCAGATTAATTGTCTGACCTTCCATTGTGATAGTGCCAGTAGCGTCAGTCTGGCCTTTCACCAAAGCTTGAGCATGCGCAATAGCTGCAGAAGACTGAACTGCGCCAAAAACACCATTAATTGCGGCAATACGTGCATCCTTTGTCATATCGGTAAAACGCGGAATCGCAGTAACAGCAAGAATGCCAAGAATCACAATCACAACGACCAATTCGATCAACGTGAAGCCGGCCTGTTTTTTCGAAAAAGATTGCACTTTCATTTAAAGCTCCCTTAATAAAAACAATTGAACTGTTATTCCCATCCATACGGAACGATCTGTGTAACGACTACACCCTCTACAGTTTTTCCAGCGATCGATCCGCCCTTGCCTGGAAAATCCTCATTACCCTTTACCAACTCTGTCTTGAACCGCAAATGCGGCGTTTCCTTCTTTTCCCGCTCAACTTCGCCACGATTCGAGACGAGATAAACCAGTTCGCGATCCTTCAGATCGAAATACCACTGGCCAGCCGTTACATCGTCCGGCGTGCCGAAAAACTCCCCGGCATAGTTAGCCGGCTTCTTCACCAGCCAATCAATCGGATTTTGATCAGCCAGGATCGGTGTATCCTTCAATCGGTCTTGCGTAATCAACGATGCAAACCGCAAATTCAACGCGCTCTGCAGCGTTCCCACCATCTGCTCCACAGCCGTCTTCTCTGCCATGCGCTGGTAGACTCGCAACCGATCGAGCAGCACGATTGCCAGCACACTGACGATGCAGACCACGATCACCAGCTCCAGCAGCGTGAAGCCGCTCGATGCTGCGGCAGGTCTGCCCCGCCGTATCGACATGCTCTGCTTCACCCGTGCAACGCCGCCCGGCCGAGATCCCACATCGGCAGGAACACGCCAAGCGCCAGAATCAGCACCAGGATGCCGAGGCCGATGATCAGGATCGGCTCGATTTGCGCCGACAAGGTCTTCAATTCGTAATCCACTTCGCGCTCGTACATCGCGGCGATCTCATCCATCAGGCTGTCCAGTTCACCGGTCTCTTCGCCGATGGCGATCATCTGCGTGACCACCGGCGTGAAGACGCCTGTGGTGACTGCCGTGCGCAAAATGCTCTCGCCACGCTCCACGCCGTCGCGCATCTGTTCGATGCGGGTGGCGATGTAACTGTTGTCGACCGTTTGCGCGACGACGTTCAAGCCCTGCACGATGGGCACGCCGCTCTTGCTCGATAACGCAAAACTGCGCGCGAACCGCGCCAGTGTTCCCTTCAGCATGATCTTTCCGGCGATGGGCATACGCAGCTTGAATCTGTCCCACTGATACTTGCCATGCGGCGTATCCGTATACAACTTGAAGACGACGCCCGCTCCGATCACGATCGACAGCATCACCGGCCAGTACTGTACGGTGAAATTCGAGGTGCCGATCAACAGCTTGGTCATGAACGGCAGTTCGGTCTTGAATCCGGCATAGACCTTGGCGAATGCCGGAATCACGAAAATGTTGATGATGACCATGGCCACGACCAGCGCCGCCACGACGAAGCTCGGATAACGCAAGGCGCTCTTCACGCGTTGACGCATGTCGCGGTCGAATTCCATGTAATCGAACAGGCGCAGAAAGACTTCTTCCAGCCGCCCGGTCATTTCGCCGACGCGCACCATGCTTACGTAAAACGATGAGAAGACTTTGGGATGGCGGCGCATTGCCGTGGACAGTTCGCGTCCGGCATCAAGCGATTCGCGCAAATCCTTGACGACACGCGCAAACGATTTGCTGATGGCCGATTCCTGCAATCCCGCCAGACCGCGCATGATGGGCACGCCTGCCTTCAGCAAGGTGTACATCTGGCGGCTGAACAATTGCACGTCGATAGGACGCACCTTCGGCTCGAACAGTCTCCCCCACCAGGAATCGGCATTGCCGCCTGCAGGTTTTTTGGTAGGGACGATTTCCACCGGCGTGATACCGGTGCTGAACAGTTGATCGGCAATGACGCCACTGTCCGGCCCTTCCAGAACACCCTGCAGCAATTCGCCACGCGCGTTGCGCGCCTTGTACGCAAAAAACGGCACATCGATTCCTAAAATTTCTCCATGCGCGAGGGTAAGGGAGAAACCGGTGTTGCCAGAGGGCATTTAACAATAATTAACGTAAAAGTGTTGGTGTCTCGCATCACTTATTTCCACATGGAAATTTATTCGTGCTAATTCATTTCCGTACGGAAATTAATTCGTTGCGGAAGAAATTGTGGGCAGGTTTTGTGACGAAGCAATGACCTAAAACAATCGCACTATTTTCGATGCGTGCTTTACTCGTTCATCCGAAATGAACGCAGCAAAAAATTTCACACAAAAATTTGAAAATAAAAATGCCCGTCGAAACGGGCATTGTCGTTAAGCGAAAGTCGGATCAGTCTTCAAACTGATTCGTGATGCGCATGGCTTCACTGATGGTGGTTTTCCCGCTGGTAACGAGCGATACGGCATGATGCCGCAACGTCTGCCCCGCCAGCTGTTCGCGTGCGACACGAATGAAATCGGTGTGGTCTTCGCTGTTGGCGGCATGCGCCACCGCGGATGTCATTTCCAGCATTTCATAAACACCGGTCCGGCCGCGATAGCCCGTACCGTTGCAATGCGTGCAGCCGCGCCCGTGCTTGTAGCGATGCGATGCGACTGCATCGCCCAGCTCTGTCTGCAGCCATTCCTTCTCTGCCGGCAGCGGTTCGTAATCCGTGATGCAGCTTTCGCAGATCACACGCACCAGACGCTGCGCCAGCACTGCCTGCAACGACGACGCGACCATGTAATACGGCACGCCCATGTCGAGCAGACGAATCGGCGTGCTGACGGCATCGTTGGTGTGCAGCGTGGACAGCACGAGGTGGCCGGTCAACGCGGCACGCATGCCGATCTGCGCCGTTTCCTGATCGCGCATCTCGCCGACCAGCACCACATCAGGATCCTGACGCAAGGCCGAACGCAGCACGCGCGAGAAACTGAGATCGATTTTTTCGTTGATCTGCACCTGGTTGATACCCGGCAAACGGTATTCGACCGGATCTTCCACCGTGATCAGCTTGCGTTCGGCAGTATTGAGTTCGGCCAGTGCGCCGTAGAGCGTCGTCGTCTTGCCGCTACCGGTCGGGCCGGTCACCAGCACCAGCCCGTTCGGGCGATGAATGATGCGACGCAAGCGCTTGACCATCTCGGCCGGCATGCCGATCGAATCCAGCATCAGCATGCTGCCGCCCTGGTTCAGCAGACGCATCACGACCGATTCGCCGTATTGCGTCGGCATCGTGGAAATACGCACGTCGATCTGGTGATTCCTGACGCGGATCACGAAACGTCCATCCTGCGGCAGGCGCTTTTCCGAAATGTCCAGATCGGACATCAGCTTCAGGCGCAACGCGAGCGGCGCGGCGATCTTGATATCGGCTTCGGTCTGCAGGTGCAGCACGCCGTCGATGCGGAAACGGATTTGCAGGCGGCTCTCTTGCGGTTCGATGTGGATATCCGAAGCACGTACTTGCGTTGCATCGTCGAACACCGATTGCAATAGCTTGACGACCGGCGCTTCCTCCAGCCCTGGCGCCAGTGTCTGCGCACCGAAATCGACGTGGTTGTCGCCCAGATCCTGTTCCAGCTCGCGTGCGAAATCGGTGATTTCTTCGGTGCGGCGATAGATGCGGTCGATCGCATGCAGCAGTTCGCTCTCGGTAACAACGGCCAGTTCGATGTCGCGCTTGATCGTGCGTGCGATTTCATCGTAAGCGAACAGGTCGGTCGGATCGGCCATGCCGATCAGCAGTGTGTTGCCGCGGTCTTCCAGCACGATGGCACGGAAGCGGCGCGCCACGGTTTCCGGCACCATGCGCACGGTATCCGCATGCAGGTTGTAGAACTTGATGTTGATGTAGGGGATGTCCAGCTGGCGCGCGATGGCATGCGAAATCTGCTCCTCGCTGACGAGACCGTTTTCCACGAACACGCGGCCCAGCTTGCGGCCTGTGCGCTTCTGTTCTTCCAGCGAAAAGGCCAGCTGATCTTCTGAAAGTAGTTTTTGCTGGACCAGGATTTCGCCTAGCCGAACCTTTTCGGGGCGTGCCATAGATGCCTCTTGGGGAAAATGTGCGAATGCATGCCGGACAGGGCTGAACCGGAACCACTACAACAGAGCCCATTCGGCGCCGTATTTTGAAGGAAGAATTCGGCGTACGTCAAAGGAAAGGTCCCGCATCTGACAATTGTTTGCAGATTGTTTCGTACAGCCCACACATGGCAGTTGCCGACGACAGCCTGTGCTTCCTGTATATTCTGTGGCAATTCCATCCTTGCCAGAGCGCCATGTCCGCCGAAATCCAAGCCTCGCGCAACAACGCGACATTGATCCTCACGATCTCCCATCCGGGAACACGCAATGCGATCCACCCCGACATGTTTGCCGCCGCGGTCGAAGTGCTGTCCACGGCCGAACGCGACGACTCGATACGCGCCGTCGTTCTGAACGGTGCCGATCGGTTTTTCTGTGCAGGTGGCGATCTGCACAAGCTGCTCGATCTGCGCGCTGCAGGATCGGGCGAACAGATGGATGCAGTCGACGGCCTGCGCGGCTGGATCGAAGCGATACGCGATTGCCCGAAACCGGTGATCGCCGCCGTCGAAGGCGGTGCCGCCGGTGCCGGCTTTTCGCTGGCGCTGGCCTGCGATCTGATCGTGGCCGGCAATACGGCGAAATTCGCTATGTCATACGTGAAGGTCGGTCTGACGCCGGACGGCGGCGCATCGTGGTTCCTGATGCAGTCGCTACCGCGCCAGCTGGCGACCGAGATGCTGATCGAAGGCGAACCGGTACAGGCTGCGCGCCTGCAATCGCTCGGTGTCGTCAACCGGCTGGTGCCGGACGGCAGCGTACTGGATGCCGCGCTGGACTGGGCCGACAAGCTGGCGGAACTGTCACCTCATGCAGTCGAGCGCATCAAGCTGCTGACACGCGAAGCCAGGGACAATACCTTGTCGCGCCATTTCGAAGCGGAGAAACAGCACTTCGTCGATTGCCTCAATCATCGCGATGCGCAGGAAGGCATACAATCCTTTCTCGACAAGCGCACATCACGTCGCAAGTAACACCAACTATTAATACCGCGTAAATCCCCACCTTGCAGACCGCTGCATGGCGCCGCAGGGTTTCGCTCGTATGAAAAATTCCTGCGTAAAGCAAAGATAACCGCATTTCTGCATAATCCTGTTCATTCGCGTGCTCACGCACGTATCGCTTGCCGCATCGGCAGACACAGGAGAAAAAATGATCGACGCCTATTCCACCGCCACGCCCAACGGCCACAAGATCCACATCATGCTGGAAGAATGCGGCCTGCCCTACCGGCTGCATCACATCAATATCAGCGCCGGCGATCAGTTCAAGCCGGAATTTTTGAAGATCTCGCCGAACAATAAAATTCCCGCCATCGTCGACAGCGACGGACCGGATGGCAAGCCGATGTCGCTGTTCGAATCCGGCGCCATCCTGATTTACCTGGCGAGCAAGGTGAACAAATTCCTCGGCGAAACCGACCGCGAGAAATTCACGACGCTGCAGTGGCTGATGTTCCAGATGGGCGGCGTCGGCCCGATGCTGGGCCAGGCGCATCACTTCCGCCTGTACGCGCCGGAACAGATCGACTACGCAGTCAATCGCTATACGAATGAAGCGAAGCGCCTGTACGGCGTCATCGATCGCCGTCTGGCGGAAAGCGCCTATCTCGCTGGCGACACCTATACGATCGCCGACATCGCCACCTTCCCCTGGCTGCGCTCGTGGGAAAAGCAAGGTGTCACGCTGTCCGACTATCCGCATCTCGAACGCTGGTTCCACGAGATCGCCGAACGCCCGGCGGTGAAGAAAGGCACCAGCATGCTGGTCAGCGAACGCCAGCCGATCGCAGATGCCAAATCGAAGGAGATTCTGTTCGGCGCAACGCAGTACGCCAGACGCTGATCCGGATTGTCTTTTTCCTGGAGGCGTGCCAGTCGGCGCACCCGTTCAAACATCTGGCACCCCGCTCTCAGCACCTGCAGATTCTGATCGCATTCGCGCTTCTTCTGCATCAGCAGCGTCCCAATTTGCTGCGACGTGTATTTTTTACTGAGCAGAATCAGCCGGATGTTCGGGCTGATCCCGCAATACGCCCTGGCAACCAGATACATCGGCGCGATACGGTACAGCTCGCATGCGAATGCCGTACACGCCTGGCGGTGAAAATACCAAGTAATACGGTACCGGCAACTGACGCAACGCTCTTCGCCGAAAGCCATGCCATCGCCCTCGCAGGCAATCGTCTGGAAACGCTGCCGGCCGTCATCGCGCGCGAACGGAATGCCCGCTAAAACAAAAGCGGAGCACCCACAATTTGCACAATCGCGAAAAGAATCAGGAGAAAACGGGAAAAAAGAATGAGAACAGAGAAGTGGTGCCCGGAACCGGAATCGAACCGGTACGCCGTCTCCGGCGAGAGATTTTAAGTCTCTTGTGTCTACCTATTTCACCATCCGGGCATGCCGCCATTCTAAGACAGCACGCGACAGCAGCAGAAAAAATAAAAGCGCCATCGGCGCTTTTGAGAAACTGGAGGCGGGGGTCGGAATTGAACCGGCGTCTACGGCTTTGCAGGCCGCTGCATAACCACTTTGCTACCCCGCCATGGCGGCCGTATTGTACCGCAATTGAAACATGCTGCTGCGGACAACCGATCGCTAAACTTTTACTGTCTGCGAATAAAAAAGGAAGCTTCATCAGCTTCCTTTTTTGGAAAATCTGGAGCGGGAGAAGAGTCTCGAACTCTCGACCTATACCTTGGCAAGGTATCGCTCTACCAACTGAGCTACTCCCGCATACTTACTGCTACGTCGATGGGATTACTGCGCATCCATCTATCAAAAAAAGGAAGCTTTACAGCTTCCTTCCAAGAAATCTTGGAGCGGGAGAAGAGTCTCGAACTCTCGACCTATACCTTGGCAAGGTATCGCTCTACCAACTGAGCTACTCCCGCATCGACAGGTGTGCATTATATAGAAATGCCTTTCCATGTCAAGTAATCTTGCATGGCGTCAAAGCAAATTTCCACCGCTTTCCTTGATTAATGGCCAAGCTTTTCGCAGGTAGTAAAACATCGACCACACCGTCAGCACGGCGGCGATCAGCAGCAGCCACTGGCCCCAGATACGCGTATCGAGGCCGAAGAAATTGTCGTAATAAAGCAGCATCGGAATCGCGGTCATCTGCGCCATCGTCTTGATCTTGCCCAGCGAGCTGACAGCCACCGATTTCGATGCACCGATCTGCGCCATCCATTCGCGCAGCGCCGAAATCGTGATCTCGCGGCCGATGATGATGAAGGCGATCACCGCATTGACGCGGCCGAATTCGATCAGCACCAGCAAGGCGCCGGCCACCATCAGCTTGTCAGCCACCGGATCGAGGAAGGCGCCGAAGGCCGAGGTCTGGTTCCAGCGCCGTGCGAGGAAACCGTCTATCCAGTCCGTCAATGCCGCGACGATGAAGATCAGCGTGGATGCCAAGCTCTTGTCGAACGGCCCCAGCCACGAATCGGGCAGGTACAGCACGCCGACCATCAGCGGAATCAGCGCCACACGCAGCCAGGTAAGAAGAATAGGAATATTGACGGGCATATCGGACTTCAGTTTGATGGACAGGCACGATCCGCGATCGCGCACCCGTAATCTAATGCAATTGTCTGTAAATGTCTTCAGCCAATTGACGAGAAATGCCTTCGACCGACGCCAGCTCCTCGACGCTGGCATCCATCACGCCGCGCAATCCACCGAAGCGCGCCAGCAGTTTCTGCCGCCGCTTGGCGCCTACACCCTCGATTTCTTCCAGCCGCGAGGTCTGTCTTGCCTTGGCGCGCTTGGCCCGCATACCGGTAATTGCAAAGCGGTGCGCTTCGTCGCGGATTTGCGCGATCAGCATCAGCGCGCCGGATTCCTTGCCGAGTTCCTGCGGCGTGCGACCGTCAACGAACACCAGCGTTTCCAGTCCGACCTTGCGCCCCTCGCCTTTCGCCACGCCGACGATCAGGCTGATATCCAGCCCCAGTTCGACGAAGACCTGGCGCGCGATCTCGACCTGGCCTTTACCGCCGTCGATCAGCACCACGTCCGGCATCACGCCGTCGCCGTTGGCAACTTTTTCATAACGGCGTGTCAACACCTGCCGCATCGCCGCGTAATCGTCGCCGGGCGTGATGTCGTTGATGTTGTAGCGGCGATATTCGCCGTTCTGCATCACGTGATGATGGAACACCACGCACGATGCCTGTGTCGCTTCGCCCTGCGTGTGGCTGATGTCGAAGCATTCGACACGGAAGGCATCAAGTTCTTCGATTTCGATGCCGAGCGCCTCTACCAGCAAGCGCGTGCGCGTCTGCTGCGATCCCTGTTCGGACAGCAAACGCGCCAATGCAATTTCGGCGCCCTTCTGCGCCATTTCCAACCATTGCCGGCGCGATGCCTGCGGCTGGAAAATCAGGTTGATGCGATGGCCGCATTGCTCCATCAAGGCCAGCATCAGTTCCGGCGCATCGACTTCAACATTCAGAATCAGCGTGGACGGGATGAACTTGTCGATGTAATGCTGCGCGAGGAAAGCCTTCATCACTTCCGACGTCAACGACTCCTCGGCGCCGGTTGGCACACTATCCACATGCGTCGGGAAATAGGCGCGATCGCCCAGATGCCGCCCGCCGCGCACCATCGCCAGATTCACGCAAGCACGGCCGCCGTGCACGACGACGGCGATGATGTCGATGTCGGCATCGCCGACGGTTTCCATGCTCTGCTGATGCAGCACACGCGACAATGCCGTGATCTGGTTGCGCACGGCGGCGGCCTGCTCGAACTTCAGTTCTTCCGCATAGGCCAGCATCTTTGCCTGCAGCGCTTCCAGCACTTCGCTCTGCCGGCCGCGCAGGAAACGCGCGGCGTTTTCCACGTCGGCTGCGTAATCCTCCTGCGAGACGAAGTCGACACACGGCGCGCTGCAGCGATGGATCTGGTGCAGCAGGCAGGGACGCGTACGGTTGGCGTACACCGAATCCTC
The DNA here is from genome assembly GCF_014635845.1 of Oxalicibacterium solurbis. GTDB lineage: Bacteria > Pseudomonadota > Gammaproteobacteria > Burkholderiales > Burkholderiaceae_D > Oxalicibacterium > Oxalicibacterium solurbis. Next base: position 303,939 of record NZ_BMDP01000001.1, read on the forward strand.
GCAGGTGCGCAGCAGGAACACCTTCTGCAGAATCTGCATCGATTCCTTGACCGCCCAGCCGCTGGGAAACGGGCCGAAGTACTGGTTCTTCTTGTCGACTGCGCCGCGGTAATACGCCATGCGCGGAAACGCGTCGCCGGTGATCTTCAGGTAGGGATACGACTTGTCGTCGCGGAACAGGATGTTGTAGCGCGGCTGCTGCGTCTTGATCAGGTTGTTTTCCAGCAGCAGCGCTTCGGCCTCGCTGCGCGTGACCGTGGTTTCCAGCCGCGCGATGCGCTCGACCATCAGAGCCGTGCGCGGGCTGGCAATGTTCTTCTGGAAGTAGCTGGAAACGCGCTTCTTCAGTTCGCGCGCCTTGCCGACGTACAGCAGATTGCCTTCCGCATCGTAATAGCGATAGACGCCGGGCAGATTCGGCAGCTTCGCCACCGTCTGCAGCAGTATCTCACGCGGGTCTGGCGCTTCGATGTCGGACGTCACCGTCATGCGTCTCCGTCGTTCCTTTATCTTTTCTATCGTTTCGCTGCTAGCCGCGCGCAGAAGATGCCAGCGCCAGCGCAGTCTTGCGCGCTGCCTGATAGCGCGGCTCACGTTGCAATACATCCCATTCCAGCGACGGCGATTGCGGCATCAGTGCCGCAATGCGCGCTGCCGAACGCGAGCTCGCCCAGTCCTTGCCCGGCTTCAGTTCCGCCAGCAGACGATCGGCCTTGTCCGGCGAATTGCAGATCAGCACCATGTCGCAGCCGGCATCCAGTGCCGCGTTCGCCCCTTCAACCACACTGCCCGCGACACTCGCGCCTTCCATGCTGAGATCGTCGCTGAAGATGATGCCGTCGAAGCCGAAATCGCGGCGCAGCATTGTCAGCCACTTACGTGAGAAGCCTGCTGGATGTTTATCGACCTTCGGATAGATCACGTGCGCCGGCATCACGCCTGCGAGGCCGAGACCCAGCCAGCCGTAAGGCGCGGCATCTTCGGCAAGAATATCTTTCAGCTCGCGTTCGTCAACCGGGATTTCCAGATGCGAATCGGCCTTCACGAAACCGTGGCCAGGAAAATGCTTGCCGCAGTTCAGCATGCCGGCCAGCGCAAGGCCATGATTCAGGCTCTTCGCCAGCAAGGCGACGACACGCGCATCACGATGAAAGGCACGGTCGCCAATCACGCCCGATTCGCCGTAATCCAGATCGAGCACCGGCGTGAACGACAGGTCGACGCCGCAAGCACGGAGTTCGGCCGCCAGCACGTAGCCGACGTCGGTCGCCGCCTTCGTCGCGGCCAGCACGTCGCGATCCCACAACTCGCCCAGCTTGCGCATTGCCGGCAGGTGTGTGAAGCCGTCCGTCTTGAAGCGCTGCACGCGTCCACCTTCATGATCGACGGCGATCGGCAGGCCGGGACGTACGTCATGAATCGCTGCGGTCAATGCCGTCAGTTGTGCACGGTCGCGATAGTTGCGCGCGAACAGGATCACGCCGCCGGTCAGCGGATGGCGGATGCGCCGGATGTCGTCGTCGTTCAGCTCAGTGCCGACCACGTCGAGCATGACGGGGCCGAGCTGCGCACGCTTTACTGCCGCATTCATTACTGCTGTGTTCATTCTTTCTCCACGATCACAAAGGCAACGGCGTATTCGGTCTCGTCGGTGATCGAGACCTGCGCCGTCAGTCCGTTATCCTGCATGTATTGTTCGAGTGCGCCGCTGGTGACGACGATGGGCTTGCCGCTCGGTGCGTTCAACGTCTGCATCGCACGCCACGTCATCGGCATGTGGATGCCAAGGCCGATCGCTTTTGAGAATGCTTCCTTGGCAGCAAAGCGTGTCGCCAGAAATCGCAAGCCGCGCGCTTCCACCTTTGCCTTGCGGCGATGGTATTTCTGTAGTTCTTCGACGCCGAGGATGCGTTCGGCAAAACGGTCGCCGTAACGGTCCAGCGCGGCCTGGATGCGATCAATCTGGATGATGTCGGTGCCGATGCCGTAGATCACCGCTTCTGCCCTTCCAGTCGCGATGCGATCATGATGGCCTTCATCTCGCGCACAGCATTCTGCCAGCCGGCGAAAACCGCGTGCGCGACGATCGCATGGCCGATGTTCAATTCGGCAATATCCGGAATCGCAGCGATTGCCTGCACGTTCGTATAGTGCAAGCCATGACCGGCATTGACCTTTAGTCCGCGCAATACGCCTTCGCGCACGCCGGCTTCGATGCGCTGCAATTCGCCGCGCGCTTCCAGTTCGGCATGCGCATCGGCGTAGCGGCCCGTGTGCAGTTCGATGACCGGTGCGCCGGCTTCGGCTGCAGCCTGAATCTGATCCGTATCGGCATCGATGAACAGGCTGACGCGTATGCCCTCGGCCTGCAGCTGCTTCACTGCGGCGCTCACCTGCGAGAAATAGCGGACCACGTCCAGCCCGCCTTCGGTCGTCACCTCCTCGCGCCGTTCCGGTACCAGGCAGACATCCTGCGGCTTGATACGGCAGGCAAAGTCGATCATCTCCTGCGTTACTGCCGATTCCAGGTTCATGCGCGTGCGCAATTGCGGCCGGATTTTTTCGACGTCCGCATCCTTGATGTGCCGTCGGTCTTCGCGCAGGTGCAGCGTGATCGCATCGGCGCCGGCATCCTCGGCCAGCAAGGCTGCCTGCAGCGGATCGGGATAGACGGTGCCGCGCGCATTGCGCAACGTGGCGACGTGATCGATATTGATGCCGAGTTCGAGGATGGGGTTATTCGGTTGCAGAAAACTCATCGTTGCGATGTCCTGTCAAAGCTGTAGCAGATCGATCAGGATCTGCCGCGTGTTCAAGGTGGCGCCATGCAGATGATGGGCAAGCAGGAAGCGCATCAGAAACTTGCCCTGCGTCTGCGTGGCGGCATCCGTATAGTCTTCATTTTCCATATCCAGCAGCGTCTTGCCGGACACGCGCGGCCAGGTATCGGCAGCATATGCCGGGCGCGGCCCGCGTTCCGGATCAACCACATACATTTGCGCGGGATCGACCGTTTCACCACTCGCCGTGCAGCGCGTCCAGTCGGCCGCCACGCCACATTCCTTCAATAGCAGGCGTTCGAACTTGCGCAACACGACAGTCGCCGGCTCATCGTGCGCCAACTGGTTCAAGGCACTGACGTAATGATCGAACAGCGCCGGATGCGGATCGTCGCGCGCCAGCAATTTGACCAGCAATTCGTTCAGGTAGAAGCCGCACAGCAGCGCGGATTTCTCCAGCGGCAGCAGGCCACCTACCCATTCGGCACCAATCAACGTACGCACTTCGGCTCTGCCGCTCCACGACACCGACAGCGGCTGGAAAGTCTGCAACGCACCGCGCAACTTCGAATGCGGCCGCTTGGCGCCTTTTGCCACCAGCGCGACACGGCCATGATCGCGCGAGAAGACGTCGACGATCAGGCTGGTTTCTTTGTAGGGATAGCTGTGCAGCACGAAGCCGGGCTGGTCGGCGATGCGCATTTCCTTTTCGGGCGGACGTGCGCGGCGTACGGAAGTTTTCGCCGTTTTCTTTTCTGCAGCCGATTTGGCTTCAGCCGCGGGCGCGATGGCCGGGCCATCGTGCGGCATGTCTTGGGTTGGAGATTTGACGGCGGCGAGTCCGGCCATGGCGGAATTTATTCGTAGCCGTAGGCGCGCAGACCGGCTTCGTTGTCGGCCCAGCCCGATTTGACCTTGACCCAGATTTCCAGATACACCGGGCCGCCGAACAGACGCTCCATGTCGAGCCGCGCCTGCGTGGAGATTTCCTTCAGCTTGGCGCCGCGCGCACCGATCACCATCGCCTTGTGCATATCGCGCTCGACGAGAATGGCTGCGAAAACACGACGCAGATTGCCTTCCTGCAAGAATTGTTCGATGACGACGGTGCTGGTGTACGGCAATTCCTCGCCGACGAAGCGGAACACTTTCTCGCGCACGATTTCCGCCGCGAGGAATTTTTCGCTGCGGTCGGTGATGTCGTCTTCGCCGAAGACTGGCGGATTTTCCGGCAGGTACTTGCGGATTTCATCCTGCAGGATACCGAGCTGGAAGCGTTGCTTGGCCGAGACTGGCACCACGGCAGCGAAATCGCGCTTCGCAGCGACCTGCTGCGCAAACGGCATCAGCTCGGCCTTGTCCTTGACGCGATCCGACTTGTTGAGCACGAGGATGCACGGCACCTTGGCCGGCAACAGATCGATAACCTGCTGATCGGCCGGGCCGAATGTGCCCGCCTCGACCACATACAGAATCACGTCTGCCGCGGTCAGCGTGGTCGTGACGGTACGATTCAGCGTGCGATTCAGTGCATTCGAATGACGCGTCTGGAAACCGGGCGTATCGACGTAGACGAACTGCGCATCGTCCGTGGTCTGGATACCGGTGATGCGATGGCGTGTGGTTTGCGCCTTGCGCGACGTGATGCTGACCTTGGCGCCGATCAACTCGTTCATCAGCGTGGATTTGCCGACATTGGGACGGCCGACGATGGCGATGTAGCCGCACCGGAATGAAGACGGTACTGCGGAAGATTGCGCTGCGGATTCGGTCATGCAGTTTTGGAATGAGAAACGGTTGAGGAAGCATCGGACTTGTCCTTTGCTTCCGGTTCGGCGATCAGGCTTTTCTGACTGCCGTCTTCCACCGGAGCCTTGGCTTCCGGTTTGCTTGTCTTTTGTTCCGCCTTGGTTTTGGCCGGCTTGGCAATATCGTCCTGCGGCGCATCTGGTTGCACAGTCGCAATACCCGCCAGCTTCAGTTGCGCAGTACGCGGCCGGGTTTTACGGCTGCCGGCAGGCGATTTCGCCAGTGCCGCGTGCACGGCTTCCAGCGCCAGCTTGGCAGCGGCCTGCTCGCCGGCGCGGCGGCTGCCGCCAGTGCCGAAGACCTGAATATCCAGCTTGGGGACCAGGCATTCGATCTCGAATTCCTGATTGTGCGCAGCACCATGCGTGGCGACGACGTTGTATTGCGGCAGCGGAATCTTCTTGCCCTGCAGGAATTCCTGCAGCAGCGTCTTGGCATCCTTGCCCAGTGTTTTCGGATCGACGGTATCGAGAATCGGAATGTACAGAGCGCGGATGACGTCGCGCGCCGCATCGAATCCTGCATCCAGAAAGATCGCGCCGAACAGCGCTTCCAGCGTATCGGCCAGGATCGATGGACGACGGAAGCCGCCGGATTTCAGCTCCCCTTCGCCCAGTCGCAGGAAGTGCGACAACTCCAGGCGCTGTGCGATTTCATACAGGGACTGCTGCTTGACGAGATTGGCGCGCAGTCGCGACAGGTCGCCTTCGTCGATTTTCGTGTAGCGGTCGAACAGCAGCGATGCCACGACGCAATTCAGGATGGAGTCGCCGAGGAATTCCAGGCGCTCGTTATGCACGCCGCTATGGCTGCGATGCGTCAGTGCCTGCTGCAGCAGGGCTGCATCCTTGAACGTGTGGCCTAGCCGGGTTTGCAATAACGTCACATCCATTTTCTATCGCTTCGAACTTTCTTCGCCGGCCCATGGCACGGCAGTTGTCGGCTACCGGTCCGTGGTGGAACCGGCGTAGTCAATCAGCAGGCTGACCGGCCCGACAAGCGGAATCACCTTCTGGTACCCAAAGCTGATTTCCGCATCGTCGCCGTTCTTGACGATCGTCAGATCCTTGCCGTCGATCGCATCGATATAGCCGACTTCCGCCTGGCGGTTGAAGGCGGCGCGCATTTCGGGAACCGAGCCACCCTCCGCCTTGATGCTGGCGATCGCCTTCTTGATCGACATGTATTCGGTAAATGTCGGCACCACCTTCATCGCCATCACGGCAATGAATCCCACGATCGCCAGCAACACGATCAATCCGGTCAGGGACAGCCCCTGCTGGTTGCGACGGACGTGAGACGACAATGCCACCATGACTATGCTCCCTGATCGTAATTATTGAAAGCTGCCGATACGGCCGATGCTGCCCAGGTTCATCCAGATGAAAAATGCCTTTCCGACAATATTTCCATCCGGCACAAAGCCCCAGTAGCGGCTGTCCAGACTGTTATCCCGATTATCACCCATCATGAAATATTGTCCAGCGGGGACCTTGCAGGTGAATCCGTCGGCATCGTAGTTGCACAGCTCGCGATTCGGGAAGTCGTGCGGATTCGGCACATAGGACGGCGCACGCGGATTGATCAGGATGCCGTGGTTCACGCCGTTCAGGTTTTCGGTGTAATGCTTGAAGTAGTTGAGGCTTTCCTCGTCCAGGTAATCCGACAGCGGCTTGTAGCTGACCGGCTTGCCGTTGACGATCAGATGCTTGTCGCGGTAAACGACGGTATCGCCCGGAACGCCGACCACGCGCTTGATGTAGTCCAGCGACGGATTTTCCGGGTACTTGAAGACCATCACGTCGCCACGCTGCGGATTGCCAATCTCGATGACCTTCTTGTTGATGATCGGCAGGCGGATACCGTAGATGTATTTGTTGACCAGAATCAGGTCGCCGACTTCCAGCGTCGGCAGCATCGACGTCGACGGAATCTTGAACGGTTCGTACAGGAAGGAGCGCAGCACAAACACCAACAGGATCACCGGAAAGAAACTGCCCGAATATTCGATCCAGGTCGGCTGGCGCGTCAGACTGGCCTGCAGCGCGGCGCGGCCACCGTTGTCCGCCTTGATGCCGTCGCCGGCCAGCTTCGCCTGGCGTGCATCGAATTCCGCCAGCACCGCATCGGCACGCGCGCGGCGCTTTTTCGCCAGATAGAGCTTGTCGAGGAACCAGATGATGCCGGTGACGACCGTCAGGACGAACAGGATCAGAGAGAAATTGCCGAGGATGTCTTGCAAGGTCATTTTTCTTCCACTTGTAGGATGGCAAGGAAGGCTTCCTGCGGAATCTCCACCGAACCAACCTGTTTCATGCGTTTCTTGCCGGCCTTCTGTTTTTCCAGCAGCTTGCGCTTACGGGTGATATCGCCGCCGTAGCACTTTGCCAGCACGTTCTTGCGCATCGCCTTGACGTTCTCGCGCGAGATGATGTTGGAGCCGATCGCCGCCTGGATCGCCACGTCGAACATCTGGCGCGGGATCAGCTCGCGCATCTTGGCCGCCACTGCACGCCCGCGGTACTGGCTGTTGGCGCGGTGCACGATGATCGCCAGCGCATCGACCTTCTCGCTGTTGATCAGCATATCGACCTTGACGACGTCGGAGGCACGATATTCCTTGAACTCGTAATCCATCGACGCATAACCGCGCGAGGTGGACTTCAACTTGTCAAAGAAATCCAGCACGATCTCCGCCATCGGCATTTCGTAGACCAGCTTGACCTGCTTGCCGTGGTAGTTCATGTCCATCTGGATACCGCGCTTCTGCGTGCACAAGGTAATGACGGAGCCGACATACTCCTGCGGCATGTACAGATTGACGGTGACGATCGGCTCGCGGATTTCCTCGATCTTGGACGGATCCGGCATCTTCGACGGATTATCGACCATGAGGATCGAACCGTCGCGCATCACCACCTCGTAAATGACCGTAGGCGCAGTGGTGATCAGGTCCATGTCGAACTCGCGTTCGAGGCGTTCCTGCACGATTTCCATGTGCAGCAGGCCAAGGAAGCCGCAGCGGAAGCCGAAACCGAGCGCCTGCGAGACCTCCGGTTCGTACATCAGCGCCGCATCGTTCAGCTTGAGTTTTTCCAGCGAGTCGCGCAGCGCGTCGTACTGGTTCGCTTCGACCGGAAACAGGCCGGCAAACACCTGCGGCTGCACTTCCTTGAAGCCGGGCAGCGGCGCCGGCGCCGGCTGGCTGGCCAGCGTGACGGTATCGCCGACCTTGGCAGCCTTCAATTCCTTGATGCCGGCGATGATGAAACCGACCTGGCCGGCAGTCAGCGATTCGCGCGCCACCGATTTCGGTGTGAACACGCCGACGCTTTCCACCAGATGCATCGATTCGGTCGCCATCAGGCGAATCTTGTCCTTCGGGCGCAAGGTGCCGTTCTTCACGCGCACCAGCATCACGACACCGACGTAGTTGTCGAACCAGGAATCGACGATCAGCGCCTGCAGCGGCGCACCGGGATCGCCTTGCGGCGGCGGCACTTTTGCAATCAGCGACTCCAGCACATCTGCCACGCCCAGGCCGGTCTTGGCCGAGCAATGCACGGCATCACTGGCATCGATGCCGATCACTTCCTCGATCTCGCCGCTGGCACGTTCCGGATCGGCCGACGGCAGGTCGATCTTGTTCAGGACCGGTACGACTTCCACGCCCAGATCGAGGGCGGTATAGCAGTTGGCCACCGTCTGCGCCTCGACGCCTTGCGATGCATCGACCACCAGCAGCGCGCCTTCGCAGGCCGACAGCGAACGGCTGACTTCGTAGCTGAAGTCGACGTGGCCCGGCGTATCGATCAGGTTCAGGTTGTAGACCTGGCCGTCCTTCGCCTTGTAGGTCAGCGCGGCGGTCTGCGCCTTGATGGTGATGCCACGCTCGCGCTCGATGTCCATCGAGTCGAGAACCTGCGCCTCCATCTCACGATCCGACAGGCCACCGCACAGTTGGATGATGCGATCGGCAAGCGTCGATTTGCCATGGTCGATGTGGGCGATGATGGAAAAATTGCGGATGTTGTTCATTAACCGGATGACAATTACAAAAAAAGCGCTCCGTGCGGGGTTGCCCCCGGCGGCGAGCGCCTTGTTACAGAGGATGACGGCCCCGGCATTCTACCGGATTTCAGAGGGGAAAGCCGGTAATTCGCCATCCGAATGTTTCCATTGCAACAACGATCGGGACCATGCCGGCGAACTGTTTCAATCATTCGCCAGAAAAGCGCGCACCGCCGCTTCATCCAGAAAATAGTGGCAAAGCTGTCGCGCCGGTCCGTTATCCCGACTGGCGGTCAGCACCGGTACCAGCTCGTCATAGCGCGCGACTAATGCTTCGTCGGCATCCACATCGATGACCTCGATCGTATGCGCCTGCTCCATCGACAATGCCGATAGAGCCGCCAGCATGTCGTCGCACAAGTGGCAATAGGTGCGCGAATACAGCATGAAGCGAATCACGACGGCACCATCCCCGTCGGCGAAGCACAAACGTGAAAGCAGATGCAAAAAAGGCTGCCGCCTTGCGGCAAGCAGCCTTTCTCGGTTAGTACCTGCATCATTGTTGCGCAGGCTTGACCGTCACGAATTGCGAGGAGTCGCCGCGACGCACCAGCAACAACACGGTTTTCTTCGGCTCCAGCTTGGCAACCACCGCATTGAACTGACTGACATTCTTGATATCGGTATTGTTCACGCGCAGCACGATATCGCCGGCGCGCAGTCCCGAACGAGAAGCCGCACCTTCCGACGCTTCGATCAGCACGCCGCCATCGATCTTCAGCGCTTCCAACTGGGCCGCGCTCAGATCAGAAATCGACAGGCCTAATGCATTGGGCTTTTGCGGTGCTTTCTGTTTCTTCTGCGGTGCTGCACCGGCCTCATCCGCTTCCAGTTCGCCGATAGTCAGCGTCAAATCCCGTGTTGCTCCCTTGCGCCAGACGGTCAATGTCGCCTTGGTGCCCGGCTTGGTGCCGCCCACTAGTCGCGGCAGGTCGCTAGAGCGCTCGATGGTCGCGCCGTTGTACTTCAGGATCACGTCACCCACTTCGACGCCGCCCTTTTCCGCAGGGCTGCCTGGCTCGACACGCTGAACCATCGAACCCTCCGTGTGCTTCAAGCCCAGCGATTCGGCCACATCTTTCGTCACTTCGCCGATCTGTACGCCGATACGGCCGCGCGTCACTTTGCCGGTAGCACGCAGCTGATCGGCCACGCGCATTGCTTCGTCGATCGGTACCGCGAACGAAATACCCATGTAGCCACCGGAACGGCTGTAGATCTGCGAATTGATGCCGATCACTTCGCCACGCATATTGATCAGCGGCCCGCCCGAGTTGCCTGGATTGACTGCCACGTCGGTCTGGATCAGCGGCAGGTATTCGCCGGTATCGCGTGCCTTGGCGGAAACGATGCCGGCTGTCACCGTATTGTCGAGCCCGAACGGCGAGCCGATCGCGATCACCCATTCGCCGACACGGATCTTGTCCGAATCGCCCATCGTTAGACGCGGCAGATTACTGCCGTCGATCTTCACGATGGCAACGTCGGTGCGTTTGTCGGCACCGATGATCTTGGCCTTGAATTCGCGCTTGTCGGTCAGCGTTACATACACCTCGTCCGCGCCATCGACGACGTGTGCGTTCGTCATCACATAACCATCAGGCGAGATGATGAAACCGGAGCCCACGCCACGCGGCACTTCCTCTTCTGCTTCCGGTGCAGGCGTCTGCTTGCGACCACGCGGTGACGGCTGCGTCGGCGGAATCGGCACACCGAAGAAACGACGGAAGAATTCCTGCATTTCCTCGTCCTGCGTGATATCGCCGCTCTGACTGATCTTTGCTCGTTCGGTCGTGCGAATGTTGACGACGGCATTACCGGTCTTTTCGACCAGAGCGGCAAAGTCCGGCAAGGCCGCGACCGTTGGCGCCACCACCGCCGGTGCAGAAGCCGCCGGCGGCGCTGCAGTCGCAGTAGCGGATATGAAGAAAGCGCCGGCGATTCCAGCCAGCACCGTGGAAAGTTTTTTCTGAACAGGGATTGTTTTCATACACTTACTTGCCAAAGCAAAGACGGGGTGAGAAAAAATCAGCAGATGAATCAGCCGGGGTATCGGAGGGATATCAGCGGGATTTGAGTTCGATGGAATTGGCAACCTGACGGATTGCCGCAGCCGGCACCTCGCCGACGACCGTCAGCCAGTAATCGCCCTGACGCTTGCCGACGATATTCATTGCGCCCTGCTGCATCGAACCTTCGGTACGGCTTTGCGAACCCGCTTCAATGAAGACGGAAATTGCGGCCAGACCGTCGGAATAAACAATCTGCGACACCTCGCGCTGCGTCGGCGCGGTATTGTCGCCTGTCGTATCCGTAATCAGTCGTTTCATTTCGCGCACTTTCCTGAAGCCCGGCGGCACGCCCTTGACGGACCATGCCGACAGATCGGCATCCTGCATCACGGCATTCTCGACGCGCCAGCCGTGCGTATCCTTGAAACTGGGCTTAGCCTGGTTCGGATCCACATGGCCGATCACGATCTGCGTGAAGGCAATCTGTTCAACCACATTACCCTTGTCGTTCAGCGTCTGCGCCTTCAGCAGCAAACCAGTGTTCTTCTCGGCCCACAGTTTGTAGCCGTAACGCAGATTGTCTTTCGGCTCCAACACGATCGCCTGGCAATCGTGGCCGGCGACGCGTCCCGTCTCGCCCTTCTTCATCTCGTAATGCTGCGCCAGATCATCCGGATTGGCACCGAGGATGGCAGGGAAAACGTCCTTGTTGACGCGCTTCTCTACGCGGATGGATTTGATCTCCGGAACGTAGCAGGCGATCTCTTCGTTGTTGCGTATGTATTCGCGCGGCTTGCCGTCGAGGATTTCCAGTTTTTCCAGTTCGTTTTTGCCGTTCAGGATATGCGTGATGCGCGACGTGCGCACCTGATTGCCCTGCTGATAAACAAAGGTACCCGAGTAATTCAGCTTCTGCGCAGACGACTGAATCTTCTTCAGCCAGGTCTGCGTGTCATGCAAATTGACGTTCGGCTCGGTGCCTTGTGCATGGGATGCAAACGCAATGAAGCTTGAGCAAAGTACGACGAATCTGAAAAATCCCAATGTCTGCCGCATATCAGTTACTTTTCCGAATCAACAGCAAATGTGGCCGAACGGGCGTATTGCGCAGTGCTGTACACAGAAGGAGAAAAACGCTGATGCGCCAGCAGGTATTCGTCGATGCGCGGATCGCGCAGCACTTCGCCTTCCTGGCTGGCGACAGTCACCGTTTCCGGTGCGGCGGATGCCACCACAGGAGCAGGAGCCGATGCCAGCGTCGGTGCTGCATGCTGATTCTGCGTCATCATCTGCGGCACGGTCAGGAAGGCTGCCACAGCGACAGCAGCGGCAGCCATGCCCGGCATCGCAAAACGCCGCAGCGGCGATGCATCCTTTGCCACAGCCACACGCTTGTTGGCCGGCACCATGATGGTCGGCTCGTCTTCCAGACGGGCAAACATGCGTGCATTGAAATCGGCGCTCAAGCGCACGTTCAATTCATCGGAACGCAGCGCGTCACCCGCCTGATGGTAGAGATTCCACGCATCGCGGCCCTCGTCCTGGCGCAAGGCGGCCAGAACGACGTCGAGATGCCCGTTAGGCAACTCGCCATCGGCAAAGGCAGAAATCTGTTCCCGCGTCATATTCGTCGTATTCATCACAACCCCGAAAAAATTAAGGCTACCCCTGTATTTAGCAAAAAAACGCTTCTTTCCGTTTTTACCAACGCTTATCGATTGCCGTGTCCAGCAACGGCCTTAATTTTTCCGAAATCGCTTCGCGCGCACGGAAAATCCGGCTGCGCACCGTGCCGATCGGACACCCCATCGACTCGGCGATTTCGTCGTAGCTCAACCCTTCGATTTCGCGCAGGGTTATCGCCATTCGCAACTCTTCCGGCAGTTCGTCCATCGCAACGTTCAGCGTCTGGGCGATTTGCTTGGTTGCCAACAGCGACTCTGGCGTGTTGATATCTCTTAGGTGGTCGCCATCGTCAAAAGTTTCGGCTTCCTCGACATCGGCCTCGGTCGATGTCGGCGCCCTGCGCCCCTGCGTCACCAGGTAGTTTTTCGCCGTGTTGATTCCGATCCGGTACAGCCACGTATAGAACGCGGAATCGCCGCGAAACTGAGGCAACGCACGATAGGCCTTGATGAACGCCTCCTGCACGACATCCTCGGCCTCCGCCTGGTCGCGTACGAGCCGCGACACCAGCCGCATCAGTTTTCGTTGGTACTTGATCACCAACAGCTCGAAAGCCTTTTTGTCGCCGCGTTGCACTCGCTCGACGAGTTGCTGATCAATATCGCGTTCTGTCGTCAAATCCCCGTTCCCTTGTTATGTCGCAACACGCACGCGCTCGTGCTGTTGACTGGGCGAAACACGATTAGTTCAAATATCCTGCGCAATTCCCTCACGGCGCTCGCTATCCGGTCCACGCATCGCAATCCAGCGACATGCCACCAGCAGTCGGCGAAACCCATCCGAGGACACAGAATCCGGCAGCACGATCACCATTTCCGTATGCTGCTTGGCATTCTGCAAATGCAAGATTAACAAAACTGGCCACAACACGGACGCCGGCAGCAGCCTGACTGAATCGGCTTGCGTATCGCCGACGGACAAGCGTATCTGCCCTGTTCCCGAGACATGAATTGCATAGGACTTGCGTTTTCTCTCGCTGCGAAAGGCCTGGATGGCCGCCAGCAGACAAATTCCTGCGGCAACGATCCGAAGGACCGGCGATGAATCGCCCACGAGACCCAGGCCGGCAATCGTGCCCGCACACAGCGTTGCAATACACATGACCATTGTCATCAAAGACAATAGTCTGGAGGGTTGCACCACGGTGCTGACCGCGATCGACATGGGGATAAAGTGAAAAATCCGATTGCCCTTGCGAGCAATCGGATTTCGATCAGACCTTGCCGAAGATCAGCGTACCGTTTGTACCGCCGAATCCGAAGTTATTCTTCATCGCGTACTGGATCGGCATCTCGCGCGCCGCGTTGGCGCAGTAGTCAAGATCGCACTCGGGATCCTGGTTGAAGATGTTGATCGTCGGAGGCGAAATCTGATGATGCACGGCCAGAACGGTGAACACCGATTCGAGCCCGCCGGCACCGCCAAGCAAGTGACCGGTCATCGACTTCGTCGAATTGACGGTCAGCTTCTTCGCATGTGCGCCAAAGGCCGCTTTCACTGCATCGGATTCATTCTTGTCGCCAAGCGGCGTCGACGTGCCATGCGCATTGAGGTATTGCACCTGGTCTGCGGAAATTTCCGCATTCTTCAATGCATTGACCATGCTGCGGCGCGGGCCGTCCATGTTCGGTGCGGTAATGTGATACGCATCCGCGCTCATGCCAAAGCCGACCAGCTCCGCATAAATCTTCGCACCACGCGCCTTCGCCGCTTCGTACTCTTCGAGCACCATCACGCCGGCACCTTCGCCGAGGACGAAACCGTCACGGTCCTTGTCCCACGGACGTGATGCCGTTGCCGGATCATCATTGCGGGAGGACAGCGCACGCGCCGCCGCAAAACCGCCCAGACCCAGCGGAGAGATTGTGGATTCTGCGCCGCCTGCAATCATCACATCCGCATCGCCGTATTCGATCATGCGCGCAGCTGTACCGATTGCGTGCAAGCCGGTAGTACAAGCCGTCACGACGGAAATATTGGGGCCTTTCAGGCCGTAATGAATCGACAGATGGCCGGAAATCATGTTGATGATCGATGCCGGCACGAAGAACGGACTGATGCGGCGCGGGCCGCGATTGGTCAGTTCGGCATGCGTATCTTCGATCATCGGCAAGCCGCCGATACCGGAACCGACGATGACGCCGATACGTTCGGCATTTTCGTCCGTCACCTGCAGGCCGCTGTCCTGCATCGCCTGCATGCCAGCTGCCACGCCGTAATGGATGAAGGTATCCATGTGGCGCGCTTCCTTACCGGGAATGTAATCCTCGATATTGAAGTTCTTCACTTCCCCAGCAAAATGCGTGCTGAAGGGGGTCGCATCGAATTTGGTGATGGTGGCGATGCCGGATTGGCCTGCCGTGATGGCTTTCCATGTATCCGCAACATTGTTGCCGACGGGTGAAACACAACCAAGACCAGTTACGACGACACGACGTTTACTAGAGCGGCTCAAGCAATTCTCCTGGAGTCGTTCAAATTCAAGACAAGCTTACGCTTTGACGTTCGCTTTGGCGTAGTCGATTGCCTGCTGCACTGTGGTGATTTTTTCAGCTTGCTCGTCAGGGATTTCCATTTCGAATTCGTCTTCGAGCGCCATCACGAGCTCAACGGTATCGAGCGAGTCTGCACCCAGATCATCGACAAACGACGATTCGGTTTTGATGTCTGCTTCTGCGACGCCCAGTTGTTCAGCGACGATTTTCTTAACGCGTTGTTCGATATCCGACATGTTTAACTCCAATGAGTGGTTACAGAAAGTGCGCGCATTTTAGCAGGTTTGCGCACCGATAAATTACTTTTGGCTTTTGTCATCGAGAAAGTCGATTCTGCAGCTAAAAGTGCCTAACTTACATATACATGCCGCCATTGACGTGCAGCGTCGTGCCAGTAATATAGCCGGCCTGCGGTGAGGCGAGGAAGCCCACGGCAGCAGCAATGTCTTCCGGCTGGCCGAGGCGGCCAAGCGGAATCTGCTGTTTAAGCGCCGTGGTTTGCTCTTCGCCGAGTACTTTCGTCATATCCGTATCGATGAAGCCCGGAGCGACGCAGTTCACGGTAATGTTACGGCTGCCGATTTCACGCGCCAATGCGCGCGTCATGCCGGCCACACCGGCCTTTGCCGCGGCGTAATTCATCTGGCCCGGATTGCCGGAGGAGCCGACCACCGACGTGATGTTGATGATACGTCCGTTGCGCGCCTTCATCATGCCGCGCAGCACGGCGCGCGACAAACGGCCGACCGCCGTCAGGTTGGTCGCGATCACGTTGTCCCACTCTTCATCCTTCATGCGCATCGCCAGTTGATCCTGTGTGATGCCTGCATTGTTGACGAGAATCGTGACGGCGCCGAACTCCTTCTGGATTTCGTCGATCAGTTCGACGGAGCGCGTCGCATCGTTGACATCAAGCACGATGCCCTTGCCGCCTTCGCCCAGATATTCGGAGATCACCGCAGCGCCGGCTTCCGACGTTGCCGTGCCGACGACTTTTGCGCCCTGCTTTGCCAGTTCCTGCGCAATCGCGCGTCCGATACCGCGCGATGCGCCGGTTACCAGTGCAACCTGGCCTGCCAGTTGAGTATTCGTCATTTCAAAAGCTCCAAAACGGCATCCAAGGATGCCTGATCCACAATCGCATGTCCGACGACATCGCCGTTGATTCGCTTGGTCAAGCCGGCCAGCACCTTGCCCGGACCACATTCGACGAGATCGGTCACGCCGTCCGCCGCCATCTTCTGCACCGTTTCGACCCAGCGTACCGGATTGGCCGCCTGACGTACCAGCGCATCCTTGATGCCGTCCACGTCATTGACGATGGCGACATCGACGTTGTTGATCAGCGGAATCTGCGGCGCATTGAACGCCAGCGGCGCCAGATATTCGCGCAAGCGGTCCGACGCCGGCTTCAGCAGCGACGAATGGAAAGGCGCGGAGACCGGCAGCGGCAATGCGCGCTTGGCGCCCTTGGCCTTGGCCGCTTCGCAGGCACGCTCGATCGCTGCCTTGTGGCCGGCGATCACGACTTGCGCCGGCGCGTTGAAATTGACTGCCTCGACCACTTCGCCCTGCGCCGCTTCCTGGCAGGCTGCCAACACGTCGGCATCGGACAGTCCCAGAATTGCCGCCATGCCGCCCTGACCGACCGGTACGGCTTCCTGCATCGCCTTGGCACGGAAACGCACCAGCGGCACCGCATCCTTGAACGGAATCACGCCAGCCGCAACCAGCGCCGAATATTCGCCCAGGCTGTGACCAGCCACCACCGCCGGCACCTTGCCGCCTGCCGCGATCCACGCGCGATACATCGCCACCGCTGCCGTCAGCATGACAGGCTGCGTGTTGGTGGTCAGGTCGAGATCTTCCTTCGGGCCTTCGGCGATCAGTTTCGCCAGATCGAATTGCAATGCATCGGATGCTTCGGCCAGCGTCTGCTGCACGACCGCGTTGTCGGCAAAACCGTTCAGCATGCCGATGGCTTGCGAGCCTTGCCCGGGGAAAACGAATGCGAATTTGCTCATGTTCTTATCTGCTTCCGGAAATCAATCAATTACATGCGCGCCAGAACCGCGCCCCACGTGAACCCGCCGCCGACGCCTTCCATCATGACGTTCTGGCCCGGCTTGATACGGCCGTCGCGCACGCCAGTATCCAACGCCAGCGGAATCGATGCAGCCGACGTATTGCCGTGCTGGTCGACGGTGACGATCATCTTGTCCATGCCGAGGCCCAGCTTCTTCGCCGTGCCCTGCATGATGCGGATGTTGGCCTGATGCGGCACGATCCAGTCGATTTCGGACGCATCCATCTTCGCCTGTTGCAGTGCCTCGTTGGCCACTTTGTCGAGCAGGCCGACTGCCAGTTTGAAGACGGCCTGGCCATCCATGTACATGAACGCGTTGCCTTCGATCGCACCGTTGCTGATGCGGCCCGGGCCGCACAGGATGTCGCCATAATTGCCGTTCGCATGCAGGCGGGTCGCCAGCACGCCCGGCTCGTTCGACGCCGTCATCACCACCGCGCCGGCACCGTCGCCGAACAGTACGCAGGTCGTGCGATCGTTGAAATCGATGATGCGCGAAAACACTTCGGCACCGATCACCAGCACGTTCTTGTGGGAGCCGGCCTTGATGAAATTGTCGGCAGTCGAGACTGCGTAAACAAAACCGCTGCAGACCGCCTGCACGTCAACCGCGGCGCATTCGTTGGTGATGCCCAGCTTGCGCTGCACGACACAGGCCGTGCTCGGAAAACCGCCGAAGAAATCCGGCGTCGACGTCGCCAGGATGATCAGGTCGATATCGTTCGGCGCCAGTTTCGCCATGTCGAGTGCACGCTTCGCGGCTTCGACCGCCAGATCGCTCGACTGCATGTCGGGATCGGCGTAATGACGTGCAGAAATTCCGCTACGCGAGACGATCCATTCGTCCGAGGTTTCAACACCTTTGGCAGCCAGTTCTTCGGCCAATGCCTGATTCGTGACGCGACGGGGTGGCAGATAACTCCCCGTGCCGATGATTTTGCTGTAGAGACTCATGCGGTTTTCTGTTCCGTGTTTTTTTCTGTATTGGTCGGGACGTCGGCGGAAGAAGATTGCGGCATCAAGTCGGCGATCTTCGTCGAAATGCGCGACAGCAGATCGTTGTTCGCGGCATCGAAAGCGCGCCGGATTGCCCATTGATATCCATATGCATCGGCACCGCCGTGGCTTTTGAATACCAGCCCACGCAGGCCCAGCAGGCTGCCGCCGTTGTAGCGCGATGGATTCAAACGTTGCGAGATGGCTTTCAGCGCAGCACGCGCGATCAGCGCGCCCAGCATGTTGAGCGGCGTGCGCTTGAATTCGGTGGTCAGCACGCTCTTGACGAAACGGCCCAGACCTTCCGATGTCTTCAGCGTGACGTTGCCGACGAAACCGTCGCAGACGACGATGTCGGTCGTACCCTTGAAGATATCGTCGCCTTCGACGTTGCCGTAGAAGTTCAGCGTGCCCTTTTCGTGATCGGCGCGCAGCAGCACCGCCGTCTGCTTGACGACGTCATTACCCTTGATATCTTCCTCGCCGACATTCAGCAGGCCGACCGTCGGCCGATCTTTGCCTTCCATTGCCGACACCAGCGCCGAACCCATCAACGCGAACTGATGCAGATGCTGCGGTTCGCAATCGACGTTGGCACCCAGATCCAGCATGTAGGTCGGGCCGTCCTTCTGATTGGGGAGAATGCTGCAGATCGCCGGGCGATCGACGCCGGGGATGGTCTTGAGCACGTAGCGGGAAATCGCCATCAGCGCGCCGGTATTGCCGGCGGAAACGCAGGCATGTGCCTGACCTTCCTTGATCAGGTTGATCGCGACGCGCATCGAAGAATCACGCTTGCGGCGCAGTGCCGTTTCCAGCGTGTCATCCATCTCGACGATGTCTGCCGCATGGACGACGGAAAGGCGCGGATGCTCTGCAGCCTTGCGTTTCTTCAACTCCGCCAGAAGCACCGCTTCCTGGCCGACGAGGATAAGCTCCGCTTCCGGCTCGCTTTCGACGAAGGAAATGGCTGCAGGAATGGTAACCGCCGGGCCGTGATCTCCGCCCATGCAGTCTATGGATATTTTGATTGTCATTGGCTTGATTCAGTGCCTCGGTCCGGCCACATTATGCGGCAGGTTCGGCTTGATTCAAAATGACGCGACGCGCTTGGTGTGCATATGAAAAAACGGCGCAAAGTCATGACTCAACGCGCCGCTTTCTTCGCCTGAACGGGAATGGATTATTCGTCGTTTTTGGTCTTCAGGACTTTACGACCACGGTAGAAGCCGTTCGGGCTGATGTGGTGACGCAGATGCGTTTCACCGGTGGTCTGCTCGGTGCTCAGTTGCGGAGCAACCAGGAAGTCGTGCGAACGGTGCATGCCGCGCTTCGACGGGGACTTTTTATTCTGTTGGACAGCCATGATAACTACTCCTAAACCTTAAGTTTGAAAATTCTAACACATCCGTTTTGCGTCACTGCGCAAAACAACCATTTCTGTTGCTGAAATTCTTCCCTGCGATATTGCTTACTGCTTCAGGCCCTTCAGAACGTCGAAAGGCGATGGCTTGCGCACGTTACCTGCAGCGTCCTGCATTGCGCCATCCGGGCAGACCTCATGCCTGGACGACAGCGGCAATGACAACAAGGCCTCGTCTTCCACCAGATCAAGGATATTCATCGACTTCGCGCCGACGATCACATCGATCGACTCATCGTCCAGCAACTCCTCGATCTCGTCCGCCTGTTCCTCATCCCTGGCCAGCACCAGCACCTGCTCCGACGCGATTTCGTGCTCCAGTGCCGTCATGCAACGTTGGCAGACCAATCGCACCTTGCCGGCGACCGTCATCGTCAATTGAGGATGGCCGAAACTGTTCGTCCCGCCCTGCAGCGTCCAATGCAGCGACGCATTTGCATCGATGCATTCGGCTACCAATCGAGGCAGATCGGCAACAGAAACCTCGCCCTCGCGCCGCTCACCAAGCCGGCAGAATTCGAAAACGTCGATGGCAAAAGCGGTCATGGCTGCTGGCCGAATCCAGAAAACCTGCGATAATAACAGGCTTTTTCCTTATTCGTCAAAGCGTTAGCGCGTCTTTGTTGAGCGCTCATTCAAATAAACGTCAAAAATGCCTTCGCCCCTCCGCCAGCCACGTCTGATCCTCGGTTCCAGCTCGGTTTACCGCCGCGAATTGCTGTCCCGCCTGCGCATTCCGTTCGACGTCATGACGCCGGATATCGACGAAACGCCACAACCGAGGGAATCTCCGGAGGCTACTGCCCTACGATTGGCAAAAGAGAAAGCCGCAACGATCGCGAACAGAGTACCGGATGCGCTGGTCATCGGCTCCGATCAGGTCGCCACGCTGGATAGTGAACAAATCGGCAAGCCCGGCACGCATGACAAGGCATTGCAACAATTACAAAAAATGCGCGGTCGCACTGTTGTCTTTCATACAGCGCTGTGCCTGTTCGACGGCCGCGACGGTATCGCATCGCCGCAACACCAACTGGAAAACGTCCGCACCAGCGTCACCTTCCGCAACCTGCCCGATCACGAGCTCGACGCCTACCTGCGCATCGAGCAACCCTACGATTGTGCCGGCAGCGCCAAGAACGAAGGCCTGGGCATCGCACTGATCGAACGCATAGACAGCAGCGACCCGACTGCACTGACCGGCCTGCCGCTGATTGCCCTGACCACCATGCTGCGCCGCGCCGGCGTGGAATTTTTCAACACATAAAATAGCTATGCCGGGCACGCTCTATCTCATTCCCAATACGCTGGGCCAGCAGGCCGAAGCCGTCGATCCGCTAGCGCACATCATTCCTGCCCAAGTTCAACGCATCACGGCGCAACTCGACTATTTCATCGCCGAGAATGCCAAGACCACGCGCGCTTTCCTGAAGCTGGTCAACGCACAAATTCCTCTGGCAAAGCCGCTGCAGGAAATTCGCATTGCCGAACTCGACGTCAACACACAGGCAGCCGTCCTGCCCGCCTTGCTCGAACCGCTGCTGGCGGGACAGGATGCCGGCCTGATTTCGGAAGCCGGCGTACCCGCCGTTGCCGATCCCGGCGCCAATCTGGTACGGCTCGCGCACGCGCGCGGCATTCGCGTACAGCCGCTGGTTGGACCGTCATCACTGCTGCTGGCCGTGATGGCCAGCGGCCTGAGCGGACAGAACTTTGCCTTCAACGGCTACCTGCCGATCGATGCCACCGCACGCACGAAACGCATTCGCCAATTGGAAGAACGCTCGCGAACCGAAAAACAGACGCAATTCTTCATCGAGACGCCGTACCGCAACGCCGGCATGTTGGAAGCATTGATCGATGCCTGCCGTCCCGATACGCTGATCAGCATCGCAACCGATCTGACATTGCCATCGGAAACGATACGCACGCAATCCGCTGCGCAATGGAAGAAGCAGTTGGCAACTGGCGGCATGCCGGATTTCCACAAGAAGCCGACGGTCTTCCTTTTGCTCGCCGAGTAAAGAAAAGAAAATGAAAACGGCGCGCCGTTCAAGGCGCGCCGCAAAGATGATGCAAAGCGGCGATGTTTCATCGCCGCTTTGCCTGCCTTCCTAGAAGGCATCGGGATGGGCCATGAGACCCGTGCGTTATCGTAGAAATGCGAGCGATTGCAATCCACTGATTGCCGACGTTGTTGCATTCACATCGTGTGATGTGGATAACGCGCTCTCAATATAGTCAATCACTTCGAAACTGCAAGACGATTTTCACAGACGTCGCCGATTTTTTTCGACGACGTCTTGCACGAGATCATCAACGGAGATTCGGCATCCATTGCTCTGTGAATGCCTTCACTGCAGAAGCACCGGCAGCTGCACCGAATTTCCGCAGTACACGATCCGACAAGCCTTCCCGTTGCGTGTAATCAACGACATTGGTCGATTTCAACTGTTCGCGCGCCACGCTTTCCACCGTGCCGAAACCGTCCGCCAGTCCCAGGTCCACCGATTTCGCGCCGCTCCAGACAAGACCGGAGAAAGTCTCCGGCATTTCTTTCAGGCGCGCGCCGCGTCCCTTGCGCACAACGTCGATGAATTGCTGATGAATTTCATCCAGCATGTTCTGCGCATACAGTTTTTGTTTTTCGGATTGCGGGCTGAACGGATCGAGGAAACCCTTGTTTTCGCCCGCCGTCAGCAAGCGGCGTTCGACACCAAGCTTTTCCATGGCGCCGGTGAAACCGAAGCCGTCCATCAACACACCGATCGAACCGACGATGCTCGCCTTGTTCACGTAAATGCGATCAGCCGCAGCCGCAATGTAATAGCCGCCCGACGCGCAGATATCGGTGACAACCACATACAACGGCTTCTTCGGATATTTGGCACGCAGACGCGTCATCTCGTCGTTGATGATGCCGGCCTGCACCGGACTGCCGCCGGGGCTATTGATCTGCATGATGACGCCGACCGTGCCCGGATCTTCATACGCCTTGTTCAATGCGGAGACCACGGCCTCGGCGTCGACGGCCCCCTTGGCCTCGATCGTGCCGTCGAGCTTGATCAATGCCGTATGCGGCCCGACGTTTTCCATTTCCGAAACAGACGATCCCAGCACCAGCCACAGACCGAAGCCGATCACTGCCAGCGTCGCCAGCTTGAAGAAGATGCTCCAGCGACGGCGTGCGCGCTGCTCTTTCAATGTGGCAAATGCCAGTTTCTCCAGCACTTCCCTTTCCCAGCCGTCCTTTTTCTGCGCGGCCGATGCCTGCCAGGCGGGTGGCTGGCTGCCTTGATCGTTGTCGTTGCTCATGATCTCACTCGATGGGTTTCCGCTGTGCATACACATGCGGGTCTGGCATATTCGTCGGGCTGCCAGAATACCCGATTATCCTTTTCCGCAATGTGAATACATCGCGGATCGCAACCATTACAAATACACCTGCACCACGCCGATCTGTTCCATCGCCATGACATCGCCTTCAGGCTTGCTCATTCAGCCAGGCATGCAGTTCCGTCACGGAATTGGCGGCAAACAACGGCTGCAGCGCCTGCAGATCGGCCGGCGTATGCGCACCGTAATGCACCGCAATGCCCGCTGCACCGGCATTACGCGCCAGCAGCAGATCGTGCGTGGTGTCGCCGATCATCACCGTACGCTGCATGTCCTGCCCCAATTCGCGCGTCAGTTCTTCCAGCATTGCCGGATGCGGCTTGGAAAAGGTTTCGTCGGCGCAGCGCGTCGCATCGAAACGCGCTTCCAGACCCGCAACCTTCAATGCGCGGTTCAGGCCGACGCGGCTCTTGCCGGTTGCCACGCCGAGGAAATATCCCTGATTCGATAAATCTTCCAGCATCTCGTGCACACCATCGAACAGCGTCAACCCGCCATCCTGCGCCAGGTAGTGGTAACGGTAACGCTCGACAATACGCGGATAGTATTTGGGATCGACGTCAGGAATCGCCACCTCCATTGCGCTCTGCAGGCTCAGCCCGATCACGTGTGCTGCCGCCCTTTCGTCGGGAACCGGCAGACCCAGATCGCGCGCGGCGGCCTGGATGCAATGGACGATGGTCGCCGTGCTGTCCATCAACGTACCGTCCCAGTCGAAAACGATGAAATCAAATTGCTTTCTTGCCATGTCACCAGCGGCCGATACCGCCTGCTCCTTGTTCAGTCATGCACCCGACGTCTCTCTGAGGCCCTTTAGGAAACGTGCGCATTCCGGCGGCATCGGTGCCTCCAGCGTCATTTGCTTGCCCGTTTCAGGATGAATAAAAGTGATTTGGTGTGCATGCAGAAACATGCGCTTCAAGGCCGGACGTTCGCCTTCGGTTTTCTGCAACGCGCGATTGAGTGCGAAGTCGCCGTACTTGTCGTCGCCCGCGATCGGAAAACCACTGGACGCCAAGTGCACACGGATCTGGTGCGTACGGCCTGTCTTCAGTTCCGCTTCCAGCAAGGCAAACTCTTCGTACTTCCGTACCAGATTGAAGACCGTGTGCGAAGGCATGCCGTCCGCCTGCACGCGCACACGGCGCTCGCCGTCCGGCGTCGAATATTTATGCAATGGCAACTTGACGTGCTGGCGATTGTTCTTCCAGTCTCCATGCACCAGCGTCCAGTAACGCTTGTCTGGTTCGCCGCCGCGAATCTGTTCATGCAAATTTATTAATGCCGAACGTTTCTTTGCGAGCAGCAAAACGCCGGATGTTTCACGATCCAGGCGATGAACCAACTCCAGGAATTTGGCATCCGGCCGTGCCGCTCGCAGTTGCTCGATCACACCATAGCTGACGCCAGAACCGCCATGCACGGCCACGCCAGCCGGCTTGTCGATGACCAGCAGATGCGCGTCTTCAAACAGGATATGGAATTCGGCACCGGGAACACCGGTTGTTGTCTTTTCCGCCACGCGAACCGGTGGCACGCGAACAATATCGCCTTCGGTCAGTCGATAGGTTTGATCAATGCGACCTTTGTTGACACGCACCTCGCCCGAACGCAGCACACGATAAATATGGCTTTTCGGCACGCCCTTGCAGATGCGAAGCAGGAAATTGTCGATACGCTGACCGGCTTCCTCCTCGGAAATCGTCAGCAGTTGAACCTGTGCAAAAGACGAGGAAGCGACCTGTGCGGACCGGGTGGGCGCGGGCTTTTCAGGCCCTTTCCCGGAAAATCTCGCTAAGTCCTTCATTTTGAATATATAATCAGTTCGCAATGGCTACCAAGCCATTGCAGTGTAAGAATAAAAAACACATTCTACACAGGGGCCTCTCCATCGGCCTCGCCAATTTCGCAAATTTGATGGAAAAGATGTGTATGCACCGCGCTTGTGCGAATCAGGGTTGCACCGTTGTTGCAATCGGATAACGCGCAAGAGTGTTGGTCAGGATGTCTGGATTGTTAGGATAAAAGTCCGGCAAGCTCGCCGAATACCGGAAGCTTGCTGGTTGATGCAGCAGAACCGTTTTGCCGATTGCCCTTACTTAGTATGGTCAGAACCATTTGCCCACCAAACGCCGTCGTTGCGCTCGATTCGTTCGAAGCGCCCGATGTCGATCGGGTGCGCATCCGGCAACCGCTTCTCCGCATCCGCGCCCCGTTGTGACGACAGCGCATCGCGCTGAGTCTCACACATCAAGGCAATTTCCCTCCCCCAGCCCTCCCGTCCCGCATACACCCCTGTACTTATCGCTGTTGCATGGCACATGCGCCGTCAACGATGAAGAACGTGCTTGTCCGCAGTTGCTGCGGAAACGATAGCGAGAGGCTATCGATTTCCGCAGGCCGGAAGCACCACCATCGCTGACGTCCAGCACCAGCAACGGCACGTATGGCTTACGGGCCGCGGAGCACAAAAAATGAAGCGTATGCTTTTCAACGCGACACAGCAGGAAGAACTGCGTGTTGCCATTGTCGATGGGCAAAAACTCATCGACATCGACATCGAAACAACCGGACGCGAACAACGCAAGTCCAATATCTACAAGGGTGTCATCACCCGCATCGAACCCTCGCTGGAAGCCTGTTTCGTCAGCTACGGCGAAGACCGTCACGGTTTCCTGCCGTTCAAGGAAGTCGCCCGCACCTACTTCAAGGAAGGCGTGGACGTTCGCAACGCCACCATCAAGGAAGCGCTGCGCGAAGGCCAGGAACTGATGATCCAGGTCGAAAAGGAAGAGCGCGGCAACAAGGGCGCTGCCCTGACCTCGTTCGTCTCGCTGGCCGGCCGCTACCTGGTCCTCATGCCGAACAACCCGCGCGGCGGCGGCGTGTCGCGCCGTGTCGAGGGCGAAGATCGCCAGGAACTGCGCGAAACCATGGACAAGCTGGACATCCCGCAAGGCATGTCCGTCATCGCCCGCACCGCAGGCATCGGCCGCAATGTCGATGAACTGCAATGGGATTTGAACTACCTGATGCAACTGTGGCGCGCGATCGAAGGCGCCGGCAAATCGGCCCCGGGCGCATTCCTGATCTATCAGGAATCGTCGCTGGTCATCCGCGCCATCCGCGACTATTTCCAGCCGGACATCGGCGAAATCCTGATCGACACCGACGACATCTACGAACAGGCGCAGCAGTTCATGAGCCATGTGATGCCGGACATGGTGCATCGCGTCAAGCGCTACCGCGACGACGTTCCGCTATTCTCGCGCTTCCAGATCGAACACCAGATCGAAACCGCCTACGCGCGCACCGTGCCGCTGCCGTCCGGCGGCGCCATCGTGATCGATCACACCGAAGCGCTGGTCTCGATCGACGTCAACTCGGCGCGCGCCACCCGCGGCACCGATATCGAAACGACCGCCTTCAACACCAACTGCGAAGCAGCCGAAGAAGTCGCCCGCCAGTTGCGCCTGCGCGATCTCGGCGGCCTGATCGTCATCGACTTCATCGACATGGAGAATTCGAAGAACCAGCGCGAAGTCGAAACACGCCTGAAAGACGCGCTGCATTTCGACCGTGCACGCGTTCAGATGGGCAAGATTTCGCGCTTCGGCCTGATGGAACTGTCGCGTCAGCGCCTGCGTCCGTCGCTGTCCGACGGCAGCCACGTGACCTGCCCGCGCTGCAACGGCACCGGTCACATCCGCGATACCGAATCGTCCGCATTGCAAGTCCTGCGCATCATCCAGGAAGAGGCAATGAAGGAAAACTCCGCCGCCATCCACGTACAGGCGCCGGTCGATGTCGCCGCTTTCCTGCTGAACGAGAAGCGCGGCGAGATCCTGAAGATCGAAACGCGTCATCGCGTTGCCGTCATCCTGATCCCGAACAAGCATCTGGAAACACCGCATTACAAGCTGGAACGCATCAAGCACGACGATCCTCGCCTGGAAGATACGCAAGCCAGCTACGCGATGGCCGAACAAGCCGAAACCGACATCAGCTACGGCAAGCGCCAGAAGGAAGAAGTCAAGCCACGTCAGGAAGCTGTCGTCAAAGGCATCACGCCAGATCAGCCTGCCCCGATTGTCGAGCGCAAGGAAGCTGCAGCCGCCAAGTCTGCAACGGCCGCAGTTGCACCAGTACAAGGCAAAGGTTTCTTCCAGAAGCTGATCGACCTGTTCATGGGCACGCCGGCACAACCTGCTCCGGTTGCAAAGCCTGCCGCTGCCGAAGACAAAAACCAGCGCAACCGTGCTGAACGCGGCGAACGTGGCGGTCGCAACCGCAACCGTCGTGGCGGTCGCGGAGGACGCGAACGCGGCGAAGAGCGCGAAGAATCCGGCAAGGCACCAGCGCCGGCAGCAGACACTCAGCAGCAGCAACAGCCGCGCGCTCCACGTCCGCCGCGGGAACCGCGCGAAGCACGTGAACAACGCGAAGGCAATGAAAATCGTCGCGAACGGACACCGCGTCCGCCGCGCGAAGAACGCAAGGAAGCTGCTGCGCCTGTCGCTGCTGCGGTCGAGGCCGAACAGCCTCTCCTGCAACAACGCCCAGTTTTGCCTGCAAGCGAAGCGACCGATGGTGCAATTGCCTCGGCAGAATCGCCGATCCTCGACGTCAACGGCAATCCGCTGGAAGCTGCGGGTGAAGACCAACCGCGTCGTCGTCGTCGTCGCGGCGGCCGCAACCGTAATCGCCGCGATCGCGAGAATGTGGAGAACACGGAAAATGCCGAGAATGAAGACGGCGAGAATTCCGTGACCGCCCTGCAGGAAACGACTCTGCTGGACGAAGCGGCTGAAGCCCCGGCAACAAAGCCGCATGTCAATGCGCACGCTATGGCAGCGGCCGTCGTCAACGAAGCGATTGTCGAACCGACACCGGTTGCTGTCGAAGCTGCTGTGGCCGTGTCTCAGCAGCAGGAATCTGCAGGCGTCACGGTACCGGCCGAAGCAGCTGTTGAGACAGTTGCCGATACGACGGCTGTCCACCCCGAGATCGTCACGATTGCGCAGGAAACTGCTGCAGAAGCCGATAAACAAATCATCGACGCGCCGGTTGCAGCCGCAGAACTGGCTCATCAGCAAACACTATTTGCTGCCGAAACCATCAGCGAAACGCCGACAACAGCATCGGCGGCTTCGACAGATACAGCAGTCGCTCCCGCATCCACGGATACTCTGGATTCCGTCCTGCGCGCTGCAGGCCTGGAACTGGCATCGACCGATCCGATCAAACTGCGCGCAGCACAGGAAGAAGCTGCCAAGTTCGTCGCCGCACCACGTGTGCCGCGTGAACGCAAACCGTTGCCGCCGGCATCGAACGAGCCGCTGGTCCAGATGGAAACCAAGCGATAATCGTCAGCGCTTCACACGAAGCGCCCGAGAAAAAAGGGAGCCCGCGGGCTCCCTTTTTTCATGCCGTCGACGATTCAGGCGGCAATGCGGTCCTGTGTCGTCGCCAGTTGCTGCACGCAGCGAATGGTATCGGAACAGGCATGTGCGGCTTCTTTTCCCTTCACCAGAAAATGTTCATGGAAGAAGCCATGATGTTCCTGGTGCGAATGGAAGTGATGCGGCGTCAGTACGGCAGAAATGACCGGTACTTCCGTTTCCAGTTGCACCTGCATCAGACCGCTGATGACGGCCTGCGCGACGAATTCATGGCGATAGACACCGCCATCCACGACGAGTCCGGCAGCGACAACGGCCGCATAACGGCCGCTTTTCGCCAACAGCTTGGCATGCAACGGAATCTCGAACGCACCGGCGACTTCAAAGAAATCAATGCTTTCGGCAGCGTGGCCACGCTGTGCCATTTCCTCGACGAAGGCGATGCGGCACTGGTCGACGATGTCCTTGTGCCAACTGGATTGAACGAAGGCAATACGACGTCCGCCCGATTGAATGTTGATGGGTGATTGCATGGATGGCTCCTGTTTACAGAAAAAATTACAGGGCATGGTGAAGATCAAGCAGGAATGACAACGCGCACGCGTCCGAAGACGTCGGTGCGAAATGCAGCATTCCGTTCTCTATCATCCGGACTGTACCGTCGGCTCCGGAATCACACCGGATCTGCTGACTTCGACGCAATGGTTCGCAGGGAAGCAAACCGGAATCGCATCGAACGCTCGCGGGCTGGACATTGCTGTCATCACCGCCGGTGGGGAATTACACCCCGCCCCGAGAACGCACTACCGTTCGGACATCAGTCCGTTCGGCAGAGACGTGAATGTATCACGGTTGAAGAATTGCTGCCGGCGCACCGGCCGTCATGCATCGTCCGAGGTATCAAGCGAGGCATCCAGCGATTCGCCGCCCAGCAATTGCTGTGCTGCGTCGCTCGGCAGCGCTTCGACGGACTTGAGCTTGCGCGACATCTGGCGCGTGCGCGTTTCGGCCTGTTCGATATTCTTCGCCGCGCGTTCCAGCGTGGTCTTGGTCGCGGCCAACACGTCGCCGAACTTGCCGAATTCGGTCTTGACCGCACCCAGCACTTGCCACACTTCCGATGAACGTTTTTCCAGCGCCAGCGTGCGAAAACCCATCTGCAGGCTGTTCAGCAACGCCGACAACGTGGAAGGCCCGGCGATGCTGACGCGACAGTTGCGCTGCAGCTCATCCGCCAGACCGGGGCGACGCATCACTTCGGCATACAGGCCTTCGGTCGGCAGGAACAGGATCGCGAAATCGGTCGTCAACGGTGGCGACAGATATTTCTCGGCGATCTTCTTCGCCTCGTTGCGAATCACCGTTTCCAGTTCGCGTCCGGCAGCAGTCACACCATCCATGTCGGCATGTTCTGCCGCATCGGCCAGACGTTCGTACTGCTCCTTCGGGAACTTGGCATCGATCGGCATCCAGACCGGATGGTTCGCATCGTCCTTGCCCGGCAGCTTGACGGCAAACTCGACGCGTGCGCCGCTACGCGGAATCGTCTCGACGTTCTTCGCGTACTGATCCGGCGTCAGCAATTGCTCCAGCAGCATTTCCAGCTGCACTTCACCCCAGGTGCCGCGCGTTTTCACATTCGTCAGCACGCGCTTCAGGTCGCCGACACCGATCGCGAGTTGCTGCATTTCACCCAGGCCCTGATGCACCTTCTCCAGCCGATCGGAAACCAGCTTGAACGATTCGCCCAGGCGCTGCTCCAGTGTCGCATGCAGTTTCTCGTCGACGGTCTTGCGCATCTCTTCCAGGCGCGTGCCGTTGTCAGTCTGCAGATCCTTGATTTTCGCTTCCAGCGTCGCCCGCACTTCGATCATGCGCTGCGCATTCGATTCGGTCAGCGCAGCCAGCGACTGATTCAGCGTATCGCCGAAGCGTTTCAATGCGGCAGCCTGTTCTTCGCGTCCTGTCTGCGCCTGCTGCGCGATGGCTTGCCGCATCGCTTCCAGTTGCTGGGCATTGGCTTCGTTCAGTTTCGCCAATTGCTGCGCAAAACCGTCGATCTGGCTGTTCTGCAGCGTTGCCACGCTGGTCAGTTGCGTTGACAACGCCTGCTGGAATTGCGTGAAATTGCCTCCCAGTTCCTGCCGTGTCGCCAGAGAGGTCGATTGCAGCTGTTCGCGCAGCTCGCGCTCGATGCGCTCGCCAGCCTGCTGCTGGCTACGCTGCAGTTCCTGCTGGATCTGCATCAGCTGTGAGCCATCGTTGCCGCGTTTGCGCAACAGAAGGACAAGCTGCAGCACAACGACGATGAGCGCAGCGAACAGCAGAATGAAAAAATGCGTCTGTGTCATGAATTCTTCCGTCGGGAAGCAAAATCGAAAAGAGCAATCGGCCTTCAGCCGGATGGTGCCATGCGCAGCCGCTTGTGCGGGCAATTGCGGTCAGCTTTGCGTATCAGAAACCGTGAGAGCCACGAGAACTGTGGAAACCCCGGACATTACCCGTGCGTATTGCGCATCCAGTCTGCAGTTTCGGCGAATGCCTTGCGCAGATACTCCTGTAGCGCCGGTACGATGCTGGCGTCTTCCATCGCCATGTCCATGCATTGCAGCCACTGATCGCGTTCGCTGATGCCGATCGCATACGGCAGATGGCGCGCGCGCAGACGCGGATGGCCGAAGCGTTCGATGAACAGGTTGGGGCCGCCGGTCCAGCCTGAAAGAAACCAGAACAGCTTGTCGCGCGAACCATCCAGCGTCGGCGGATGCAACGCACGTATGCCGGCGAATTGCGGCTCCAGGTCCATCAGGTCGTAAAACCGGTCGACCAACGCGCGCAGATCCTGTTCGCCACCGATCAGCTCGTACAATGTCGGCTTTTGTTCTGCCGGCTCGTTGGTGGATTGTCCTTCTGCAAATTTGTCTTCTGTAGCCATAGCCCGCAATAATAACGCATCGGCCATCCGTATTTTTCTGCTGCGATGCCGCCGCCCGTCACCTTTCATGGGAGTTCCCGTCGCCAACCGCCGGGAACTCGACGGCGAGGCGCGGCTCTACCCCGTGGTCATCATTCGTCATCCTCAAGGAGTTCCCCATGTCTTACGGCAAGCGGGGCAGATTGCCCGCCCGTCCACTCGTCCTTTCCCTTTTCACCTGTCTCGCCGCCCTTCCCGCCTCCGCGGCAGTCATCACGCTGAACAACGGAGATCGCGTCACCGGCGAACTGAAGCAAATGAGCGATGGCGTACTGACAGTCAAGTCGGACGTCTTCGGCGAAGTGAAAATCCCGTGGGGCAATGTCAATCGCATGGAATCCGACGACGGCACTCGCCTGCAATTGCAGGACGGCACGCTAGTCAAGGGTCGCGCCGTGCTGGAACCGGACGGCACCGTCGCGGTCGACAATACCCCGCTCGGTCAACCGAAAACGCTCACGCGACAGGATGTCGCGGCGATCAATCCACCGTTCAGCAACGGCACGCGCTACTCAGGCAAGTTCGATCTCGGCGGCGCCTTCAATCGCGGCAATTCACATGATGACCAGTTGCATACCAGCGGCGAATTCATCGCACGCAACCCGGAAGATCGCTATACGTTGAACTGGGAACTCAACGAAGCGAGCTCGACCGAGGGCACCACCACATCGAATCGACGACTGCTGGGTCAGTACGACATGTTTCTCGATCCGCGCAATTACATGTTCGTGAATCTGAAAGCCGAACAGGACAAGCTGGCCGATCTCAAGCTGCGAAGCGGAGCCGGTGCCGGTTACGGTCACCAGTTCTACGATAACGATCTGCTCAAGCTGTCCGGCGAAGTCGGCCTGAACTACATCCGGGAAGACTATTACACCGCGCCGGATGATTCCTTCCCCACACTGGGCGTGGGCTTCAAGTACGAACAGAAATTCTTCAACCAGCGGCTGGTCTATTTCAACAACTTCAACGTCGATACCAATCTGCAGGATACTGGCGACGTGCTGGTGCGCAACCGCATGGGCATCCGCATTCCCGTCGCCAACGGCATCAATCTGAGTACCCAGTTCAATCTGGATTACGACAACGAACCGGCCCCCGATGCGAAGAAGACCGACACTGCGCTGATCTTCAGCTTGGGCTACGCATTCTGACCGGGTACGACGTTACGCTTCGCGCAACGTCTGCAGCGGCGGATGCGTCAGCACGTTGCGCAATCCCAGCCAGCCGCCGATGAAGGCACAGGCAGCGCCGATCAGCAGGCCGGACAGCCAGACCACGGGGCTGAACACCCATTCGAAATCGAAGACGAAATGGGCAAGACTCCAGCCGACGGTCGTCGCGCCGGCAGCCGCCAGCAAACCGGCCAATCCGCCGACCAGCGCAAACTCTATCCATTGCGAACGCGACAGCTGCGTGCGCGTGGCGCCCAAGGCACGCAGCAGTCCTGCCTCGCGCTTGCGTTCGTCCTGCGAACCGGCCAGCGCCGCATACAGCACCAGCATGCCGGAGGCCAGCGTGAACAGGAACAGGAATTCCACCGCCATCACGACCTGATCGATCACTTGCTGGATCTGCGCCACCATGCTGCCGATGTCGACCACCGTCAGGTTCGGGAAATCGCGGGTGAGCTGGTTATCCAGTTCGCTCCGGGATGGCGGCAGGCGAAACGCGGTGATCCATGTCTGCGGCATGTCGCGCATCGTCGCCGGATTGATGATGACGAAGAAGTTCACCCGCATCGAACCCCATTCGAGCTTGCGCAGGCTGGTGATCGGCACCTCGACCGTTTCACCGGCGATCTCGAATTTCAGCTTGTCGCCCACCTTCAGGTTCAGCGTCTTCGCCAGCCCCTCCTCGACCGAAGCTGCCGGACGACTGTCGTCGTACCAACTGCCGGCGACGATCTCGTTGCCTTCCGGGATATTCGCCATCGTCGACAGGTTGAATTCGCGGTCGACCAATCGCTTAGCGCGATCCTCGATGAACGATTCGCCGGTAATCGCCACATCGTTGATCGCCAGCAGGCGGCCGCGGATCATCGGATACAGCTGCACGTCACGGATATCGGCTTGCGCCAGACGTTGCTCAATCTGTGCCTTCTGGTCCGGCTGGATATTGATCACGAAACGGTTCGGTGCATCCGGTGGCGTTGCCTGTCGCCATGCTTCGACCAGATCGCTGCGAATCACCGTCAGCAGCAGCAAGGCCATCAATCCCAATGCAAGCGCGACGATCTGCACGACGGTGGCACCGGGACGGCGCTGCAGTGCCGTCAATGCAAAGCGCCAGTTCGGATGACTGGCGGCACCGCGCAGCGACTGCAGCGATTTCAGCGCCAGCCAGCCGATCAATGCAAAGCCGCCCAGCCCACCGAGGAAACCGGCTGCCGTCAGCATGCCGAGCTTGACGTTCCCCGCCTGCCACAGCAGCAGCGCGATGAAGGTTGCCAGGCCCAATATATAAGTCGCCACCGTGATCGGTTGCGGCATGTGCTGTTCGCGTCGGATCACGCGGTTGTGCGGCACGTTGCGCAATTGCAGGATGGGCGGGATCGCGAAGCCGATCAGCAACAGCATGCCGGTTGCCACCGCCTGCAAAGCGGGTACGAAGGAAGCCGACGGCAAGTTCTTCGCCACCAGATTGCCCAGCCATTCGATCAGCACGAAGTGCGCACCGAAGCCGATCGCCACACCGATCACGCTGCCGACCAGACCGACGATCAGGAATTCGACCAGATACAGCGCCGTCACCTGGTTCTGCGTCATGCCGAGGCAACGCAGCATCGCGCAGGCATTCACATGACGCAGCATGAAGCGTCGCGCCGCCATTGCAATCGCCACCGCCGCCAGCATCGCCGACAACAGGCCGACCAGCGACAGAAATTCCTCGGCGCGCTGCAGCGTCGCGCGCATCTGCGGCTGGCCGGAATCCAGCGATTCCACGCGCATGCCGCGAATGTTTTCCTTGTCGATACGCTGCTCCACCGCATTCCGGAAATCGGTGACAGCGTCGTCGCTACCAGCCACCAGCAATCGATAGGTTACGCGCGAGCCGAACTGGACCAGATTGGTCGCGGCGAGATCGCGCTGCCCCAGCATCACGCGCGGCGCAAAGTTCATGAAGCCGGCACCGCGATCGGGTTCGAATGCAATCACCTTTGCAATCGTGAACGTCTTGTCGCCCAGCTTCAGCGGGCTGCCGATTTGCACGTTCAGACTGTCGAGAATGGCGTGATCCACCCATACCGTGCCAGCCGCAGGAATATCGGTGGCAGCAACACCCTCATCCGCAGCGCGATCTGCAATCTTGACCTTGCCGCGTAGCGGATAGCCTGCGCTGACCGCCTTGACCGATGCCAGGCGCGACATGCTTTGTTCGCCCTCGCCCGCAATTGCCATGCTCGGAAAAACCGTCGTCTCTGCCAACTGCAGACCACGGCGGCGTACATCGTCGCGCAAGGCGGCTGAAACCGGCTCGTCGCTGCGAATAACTACATCGGCACCAAGCAGCTGGTGCGCGTCGCGGGCCAGCCCGGCCCGCATTCGGTCGACAAAGAAACCGACGGACGATAACGCCGCGACCGCAACGATCAGTGCCACCAGAAGGAAACGCAGTTCGCCGGCACGCCAGTCGCGCCGGGTCATGCGGAAGGATTGAGCGAGCATGGATGGATCACCTTGCAAAACATTCCGCGGCAAACGCGGAACGGAAATGATTTGGCGCCGTCTGCGCTTCGTTCCCGCAGCGCAATTCCGGCCGGGCTATTGTACGTGGAGTACGTGAATGTACGCGGCGCGCTGCAAACCCGCCTTCGGCTTCCATGCAGCCGTGACCGGCAAGAAGGAATTTCCCCATCGTTTGCCAGTCAATCGAAAGCATGTAGACTGAATCGACGATGAGCTGGCGCAATGCCGGACTGCATCGCAGGAGAATCCGGATGACTTTCCACACCAACCATTTCGGCATCCCGCAATATCCGCATGACGACGCGCGCCGCCTGTTCGTCCTGGCCGGCGCCATCGATCTGCTGGAGCGCCCGACTGCCACAGCGATCGACGATCTGACGGGCATCGACAAGAGCATCGTCGATATCGAGATCGACAGATTGCGCGAGCAGTTCGGCATGGTGATTCATAAATTCGGCGATATTTACCGCATCGAATCATGGGGCGATATCCTGAAACGCGATGGTGTAATGAAGGCAATGAAGCCCGACAGCTGATCCAGCCTCATCTGCGGCATCAATGGCGCATCCCTTTTCGTGCCCGCGCCAACGACACCTCTTCTTGCATTTCCTTTTCGCAAGCACGACTGGATTGATGCAGTAATCCGCACTATCCCGCATTGTCTACATGCGTAGCGTACGTCATCGTACAAGCCTGTTGCCGATGCGCCTGCGTTCGGCCAATTTCGCTTCGATACACGAATGAATATTTGCATGATTCGCAAACGAATCGAACTTTGATCGCTCTTATGCGCGTATGTATAGTCGCCGCATGAGTATCGGAGACCGCCTCGACCAGGCAATGAAAGCTGCCAGAATCAAGTCGCAGAGCGAATTGTCGCGCATCTCGGGCGTACCGCAGGCGACGATCAGCCGCATACTCAAGGGCACGGGCGCCAAGGGGCCTGAAACGGAAACCGTCAAAAAACTGGCGCGTGCCTGCAAGGTTTCTTTCATCTGGCTCAATGAAGGCGAAGAGATTTCCACTCCGCACTCCACACCCGCCGTGATCTCTTCCTACCTGGACAAGCGTATCGAGCATGCCATCCAGTTGATGCAGCAAATGCCCGAGTACAAATTGAATCAGGTGGTCAAGATCATCGATGCCATCGCCGAGCCGGCTCCCGCCGAGTCCGGCAGATCGTCGCGAAAGAAAAGCTAGTTTTTGCTTTGCGCCGTACTGACGGCTACTTCCGCATGGGTGACGTCCATGCATCTTCTCTCCTGACGCTTTCCGCCAATCGGGTCGTTCAGCCAACCGCTCTGCCCAATTCATTCCGCATCGCACATTTTATCCATTTGCGTATTGACATATCCATCCGTTCTCATATAGTTTCAATACAGCACCCGCACAACGCGGATCGCCATGCAGTCGTCGTCGATGTTTCCACCACGGGAGAACGCCGCATGAAAAAATCGACCGCCATCTATGTTCCGCGCCCAGGCAGCAAAGTCGCGCTGGCAATCACGTCATTGCAAAGCGGCCCCAAGACCACGCACCAATTGGGCAACGCCATGGGATGCGCCAGCGATGCCGTGCATGCATTGCTGCATCGGCCACTGGCGCAGGCTGCGATCGTCAAGTTATGGGATGAAAAAGGACGGCTGCATTTCGCACTGCCGGATATGGCGGATGCGTTGCCGAAGACATCGACGAAACCGGCAGCGAATCGCATGTCACAATCCGGCGATTTCGCTGCGCTGACATTGATCTCATCCAATGTGCTGCCGCTGGAAACGCCACGAGAAGCGGCATCGATGCGCGCCACCGCCACTGCCATGATTGCCGGCCTGTTTTCCGACGGCGAGCTGACGATTGCCGTCGACGGCGAATGCATTCGCCTCGATACGGCGCAACGCCGCCAGCTATACGCCTATCTGCACAAGATTCGTCATCTGGGATGATTTCGCCGCGAGATTCAGCGAAAATTCAGCGCTTGAGCGCCCTGACTTTCGGTTGTGGCGTTCCCGCCCAAGTCAGCTCGTAGGAAATGCCGCGCCGCACATTGCCGACCAATGCAGGGCGAAAGCAGGCCAGATTGGTACCGCCATCGTGCCGTACGCTGGGATAGACAATGCCCAGCGATCCTGCCTCCAGCAACTGCGCCGCCAGGCGTTGCGACGCGACGTAGCTGTCCGGCGACAGGCATTTCGCATAGCGCGGCGCATCCCGCAGATCGTGGAACTCCGCATTGAAATCCGCCAGCAGCACCTGATAGCGCACGCTATCGTCGAAGCGGTCGATCTCCGCATATTCGACAGTCTTGTGAAAAACGATCTCGGCCAATGCCGTCTCGATATCGAACGCGCAATACCATGCGCCGCGCTCGTCGTTGTTGAAACGGCTGCCCTCCGGACGCGCATAGGTGAAGGCCGCGTTGATCATGCGGAAGTTCGGTACGCCAAATACCAGTTCGTCGACGCCGATGCCGGTGCTGTAACCATGTTCGGCGATCAAGCGCTCGTTGGTCGCGTTGTCCAGCGCGAAGATGTCGGCCAGATGCGCATCGTCCTCCGCCAGCGGAACGAGGACCGAATCTTCCTTGTCCACGAAGCGCGACGGAATCAGCCTGCAGGTATCGAATTGCCGCAGATGCACCAGCGGCGGAGCAGCCATCAAAGCCCTCCGCGACGCGCGTCCAGCAGCTTGCGCACGGTCTGCATCGCCAGCAGGCCACCAGCCTGCATGTAGGCCAACGGCGTACGGCCGGCGAAGATGACATTGCGGTTCGGCAGGCCGACCCACTCGTCAGCCAGCTTGTCGCCGTGCAGGATATGCAGGGCTTTATAAATGCCAATCAGGTAAGAAATCCGCGTGATGCGGTCGACTTCCAGCACGCGCTGCGGATTCTTCTTCCACTCGTAGAAGGCGCTGCTGGACAAGCCGCCCAGCAATTCGCGCGCTTCTTCGTCGCGCAGCTCCCAGGCCGCCGCCAACCGGAAAAACGCCTTCAGGGCCGAGCCGGACAGGCGTTCGCGCTCCGACTTTGCAGTCAGGTCGACCGGTGCGGCAGGCTCGAAGCGGCTTTTTGGATAGGCGTAGGCGGCAGTCATTGATCACTCCTTTTATGGATATAATATACTCCATTTCAGGAAAATCAAGTTTGCAGCAAAACGCAGATGGCAGCCTTGCTCCATATCTCCGCTATATGCGTACCGTTTCCCGCAATGCGACCGCGGCAGCCATCGCACCGTCATCGGCCATGACCGACGCATAGTCAAGCGCTGCCTGCCCTGCTTCTTCAAGCGTTTTCCATTGGCCCGGCACGATGATGGCGACCGGCGGATCGCAACTGCGTCCCGCCGGCGTTGCATGGACATGAATGATGCCGCCGTACGCGCCGCTGCGAATTATCCGGGCTTCGCCGGAAACCGCATAGCCGGCGAATTCCGCAACGGCTGTCATCGTCGCGCTTCCGCCAACTCATGGTCGATATAGCGCTTTCCCTGCTGCAGCGCATGGCTCGCTGCCGCCTCAGCCGAATCGAATTCGGTGCCCACCACGCTGACGCTGATCGTCGGCTTTCCATGCTGGGCGATATGAAAGCTGCCGCCCCATTTGCCGGTATCGTGCTTCTCACCGGTGCCGTGGACGGAATAACCATGATGCTGTTCGAGATCGGTATGGCTCATTGCTCTCCCTCCTCAATTGGATGACGGCGACGATCGCCGGCTGCTTCCATTGCAGCTTTATTTCGTTGCCCGTGCAACTGTCTGCATTTTTACGAGTTGGCCGACAAGAAAAAAGTTCGATTCGACAACAATTGTCCATCCCATATTTACGGTAGTTGCAGGATCGTAAAAAATTGTTGCGAATCCCTTCCCATCGTATTCCCGTCAGCAAAAATCTGTCATATTTCCATGGAGAATTTTTTTCGTCCTTGTGGCAATCGCGACATCCATTTATTCCTGCGGATGCCGTCATTCCCATAGAGACCGCCGCGCCATGCGGCTGGAAATTGCATCGATAACATCTGCTGTATCGCCAATGACCAAAAGGAGGGGAAAAATGTTCGCCAATATGAAAGTAGGAACGAAGCTTGGATTCGGGTTTGGCATCACCGTTTTACTGACGCTGTTCATCGCCCTGTTTTCATTGATGCGAATAAACCAGATCCATAACCTCATCGGCGAACAGGATCGCATCCGCACCCAGCAACTCGAACAGCTGTACGTCGCGCGTGAAGCACTGGGCCAAACCGGCATGTCGGCACGCAATGCCTATGTCTTTACCAACGAGACGGATGCGCGCAAGGAACTCGACATCGTCGACCAGCAGAAAGCCATCTATCTCGACGCGCTCGACAAGATGGCGCCGCTATTCCGCGGCAATCCCGATTTCGACAAAGTCAGCAAGGGATTGGTGGCGATGGCAAACGAACTGAATCGTCCGCGCAAATACCGTGAAGCCGGCAATATGGCAGATTACGGCCTCTTCCTCGTCAACGAATGCAGTCCGCTGCGCCGCCAGATCGTGGCGGACATGGAAACCGTCATCAAGTCCGTGCAGAACGTCGTCGAATCCAAGACCCAGGAATCCGATAGCACGACTGCCCAATCCATCACCATCGTACTCATCGTCGCCGGCATTGCGATACTGCTTAGCATCGTGCTGGGCATCTTCATCACACGCGCCATCACGCGACCGCTGAATCAGGCCGTCCATGTTGCACAGACTGTCGCCAGCGGCGACCTGACCAGCCATATCGAAGCCAGTGCCAAGGACGAAACCGGACAATTGCTGCAGGCGCTGCGGGCGATGAACGACAGCCTGATCGGCATCGTGAGCGAAGTCCGCCACGGCACGGATGCGATCGCCACCGCCTCCAACGAAATCGCCAGCGGCAACCTCGACCTATCGTCGCGCACCGAACAGCAGGCCAGCTCATTGGAAGAGACTGCGTCATCGATGGAAGAGCTCACTTCCACCGTCAAGCAGAATGCGGAAAATGCCCGCCAGGCCAACACGCTTTCCCTTTCCGCCTCGGAAGTCGCCATCAAGGGCGGCGAAGTCGTCGGGCAGGTCGTCGATACGATGAGCGCCATCAACGACTCCGCACGGAAGATCACCGACATCATCGGCGTCATCGATGGCATCGCTTTCCAGACCAACATCCTCGCGCTGAATGCCGCCGTTGAAGCGGCGCGTGCAGGCGAACAAGGCCGCGGCTTCGCCGTGGTGGCAGCCGAAGTACGCAATCTTGCACAACGCTCCGCCGCAGCGGCAAAGGAAATCAAGACGCTGATCGACGATTCGACAGGCAAGGTCGAAATCGGCAGTCGGCTGGTCGAGCAGGCCGGTACCACGATGGACGAGGTTGTCGCCAGCGTGAAACGGGTGACGGACATCGTGTCGGAAATTTCCGCTGCCAGCAACGAACAGAGCACAGGCATCGAACAGGTCAACGCCGCTATCACGCAGATGGATCAGGTGACGCAGCAGAACGCGGCGCTGGTGGAACAGGCTGCCGCTGCAGCCGGTTCGCTCAACGATCAGGCCGGCAAACTGGAACGCACGGTTGGCGTCTTCAAGCTGAATGGTATGGCCGCGTCACGGCAACTGGCCGCCCCTTCGTCTGCCCCCGTCAAAGCCATTTCAGCGGTGGCTTCCGCCCCTAACCCGACGATCAAGCGCACCACTCCTGCACCCAAGCCCCCGAAACTGGAAAGAAATATGGTTCCAGCAGGAGACGAGTGGGAACAGTTCTGATCATTTCCATGAAAAACGGCTGACGCATCACTGCGTCAGCCGTTTTTATTTGAGAGATGTTCAGAAATCAGCCGCCATGGAATCCCTTGAGAATATCCTGCTTTGGCATGTCCGGCGCGATCGTTGAATCATTGGTTCGCGATGGAGAATCCAGTCGCGCACTTTCCTGCTCTGCCTGCTGCAACATTTCCTGCACTTCCTGCGGAGGCGTTGGCGACGGGTCATTCAGGCCGCTACGTTGATTGCTGCCGCTGCCAAACATGCCCGCCCTGAAACCACCGTCAGTCGATTTCACGTCGGGGTACCCGACGCGATTATCGAAAACCGGCTCGTTCTTCTCGGCAGCAAATTCGTTTCCCCGTTCGTAGACTGCATGAACGATCTGGCATTCGGCATGATCGTAGCGATCGGAAACATCACCGACATCCATTGCATCGGTTGCGACAAAATTTCCCCTCTGCAATTTATCGCCGTAGGCATTGATTTGCATGATGCGATCTCCTCGTGACATGTGTCCGTCTGAGGTTAATGCAATACCGGCAAAATTCAAGTCGGATAAACGGACCGTCGCATGTCGGACGTTTCCGCGATTCATCCGACATGACGAAGAAACGGCAATCAGGATTTTTGCGCGGCTCGCGCCATTCTCAACGCCGTCTGCACGACGGAAAGAAGCTCGCCCTTCGTCGGCATATCCGGCACGGTGATGCCCAGACACCCCGCCTCGTCGATATGAACCTGTTCAGCCGACTCGTCCATGTCTTCACGAACGATCATCGATCGCCTGATGGCATATTCCAGCGATTGCAACTGCTTTACCGGATCAGAACGGCTGTTTTCGTCTTGGTTCTGCAAGATAGGTGCGCTGATCGGAAATGAGAAAGGGAGTTGGCGGAAGCGGTGAGATTCGAACTCACGGAGGGTATAACCCCTCGCTGGTTTTCAAGACCAGTGCCTTAAACCACTCGGCCACACTTCCATTTTGGTATCGATATTCCACCTGACCGGGACACATCGATTTGCGGAGGTCGCATTATACCCAACTCCCCTGTCATTGCCGAATGCGGAAACCCTATCGTTCGGACACAAACACCCGGACAAACGCGAGAAACAGCCTGCCTCACGACAAATCGATCGCGACACGCACGCTCAAGGCCAATCTTCATGGTCTTTACAACGCAACCACGCCGATATCAGGCGCAACACCGCAGAGAAATTGCATCCCGGCGTCTCCCCCGCTATTATTGATAATAATTCTCATTCATAAACAACCAGCTAGTCGCCATGCCCGCTGCAGACTCGCTCCCGCCCAAACAGATGCATACCCTGTATGCCGACCATCACGGTTGGCTGTGCGGCTGGCTGCGCAAAAAACTGGGATGTGCGCATCACGCGGACGATCTGGCGCAGGATACCTTCCTGCGCATTCTCGGCTCCCAGCAGAAACGCCCTCTTTCCGATCTGCGCGAACCACGCGCCTATCTGACGACGATCGCGCGCGGCCTTGTCATCGACTTCTTTCGGCGCAGCGAACTGGAACGCGCGTATCTGGCGGATCTGGCTGCCTTGCCGGAAGCGCTGCAGCCCTCGCCCGAACAACAGCTGGAGGCACTGCAGATGCTGCAGCTGGCCGATCATCTGCTGCAGCAGATGACCGCGAAGACACGCCAGGCATGGCTGCTCAGCCGCCTCGACGGCATGATGCATGCCGAGATCGCGGCAGAACTGCAGGTTTCCGTACCGCGAGTGCGGCAATATCTCGCCAACGCCGCGCACAAGGCCTACATCGCCCGTTTCGGCGCTCCCGAATGATGCAGGCTACGCTGACCACCGACATGCCGGAAAACGATGCGCCCGTATCCCGCGTGACATTGCAACAGGCCATCGAATGGCAGCTGTGCATGCATTCCGGCGAAGCAACGGAACAGGACAGGCAAGGCTTGCAACGATGGCTGGATGCACATCCATCCCATGCCCGCGTCTGGCAACAGCTGAAGGAAATCGATGCCGCCTTTCAGCCGGCATCGGGCAAGAGCGTTCGCCAGGCATTGCTCAAGCGTTCTTCCGGCCGCAAGACGCGCATTGCCGGCACGGCGCTGGCGCTTCTGCTCACCGTACTGGGCCTGTGCGCAGTAAACCGCTATCAACCGGTCGATCAGTTGCTGGCCGATTATCGAACCGGCACTGGCGAACGACGCACCATCGTCCTGCCGGACCAAACGATCGTGCGAATGAACACGCGCAGCGCCATCGATCTGGCATTCGATACGCACCGTCGCGCCATCGTGCTGCATGAAGGCGAGATCGAAGTCGAAACCAGCCATGACGATCCGAACGAGACGCGCCCCTTCATCGTGCTGACGCCGGATACCAGCCTGCGCGCGCTCGGCACACGCTTCATCGTGCGCGATGTCGATCGCGGCGAAGGAACGCGGCTGACCGTCACGTATTCCGCCGTCGTCGCCCGCCCCGCTACCTGTGCCGCCGAACCGCAAGCGCATTGCGATGGCGAGCGCATCGTGCGTGAAGGTGAAACCGTCGTCGTGCGGGACGGCAAGGTCAGCGAACCGGAACAGGCACCGGCAGATGCCGATGCGTGGAAGGACGGCATGCTGGTGGTCGAAAACCGGCCGCTGGGCGAGGTCGCAGCCGAACTGGCGCGTCATCGTCTCGGCTATTTATCAGTGGATCCGCGCGTCGCCCAATTGCGCATCACCGGCACCTTGCCGCTTGACGATACGGATCAGGCTCTGCTGGCACTGACGGCCGCAGCACCGGTGGAGATCGTTTCCGCCACACACTGGTGGGCACGCATCCAGCCGCGTCCGCCGCAACAAGCTGCGCAAGCTGCAAGAAATTAAATCTGCAGGAAAAATTTCTGCAGCCCCCTCTCACTTTTCATTTCTCGCTCGGCAAACAAGGGAAAACCTTTCCTTTCGCGAATCATCGCCTTTTCAGGAGCTTTGCCTTGTCTTCCATTCATCGCTTTTCGCTACGGCCGCTGACTGCCGCGCTGCTGCTTTCCCTCGCCGCTCCGGCACCCGCCGTTTTCGCGCAGGCGGCCACGGCACGCAACTACGATCTTCCCGCCGCACCGCTCGGCGCCACGCTCAACCGCATCGCGCGCGAAGCCGGTATCGTGATGACGGCCGACGCGGCGCTGATTGCCAATCATCAATCCGCTCCCGTGCATGGCCGCTATGACGCATTGGAAGCAATGCGCCGGGCGCTGGCCGGAACGGGGCTGGAACTGGTACAGACTGATCGCGGCGGCTATACGCTGCACGAAAAACGCACGTCGGATGCAGCTGCCACGCTGCCGACCGTCACCGTCACGGGACAGGTCGAAACCGCCACCGGCCCGGTGGACGGCTACATGGCACGGCGCAGCGCCACCGCCACCAAGACCGACACCAGCATCGTCGAGACACCGCAATCGATCTCGGTGGTATCGGCCGAACAGATACGCGACACCGGCGCCAGTTCGCTGGACCAGGCGCTCAACTACACCGCGGGTGTGCGCACGTCGATCTACGGCACCAGCTCGCGCATGGATGCAGCCCAGACGCGCGG
Source organism: Oxalicibacterium solurbis (assembly GCF_014635845.1). Classification (GTDB taxonomy): domain Bacteria; phylum Pseudomonadota; class Gammaproteobacteria; order Burkholderiales; family Burkholderiaceae_D; genus Oxalicibacterium; species Oxalicibacterium solurbis. The sequence goes on from NZ_BMDP01000001.1 coordinate 348,079, forward strand.
TGTGGAAATCGAGGACATCTTTCTGGATGGCCTGAAAGACCGCGTGAATTTCTGGACCAGCACGCCGCGCGTGGAACCCTACCTGATGGAACGCATGGAAGTACTGCGCGGCCCCGCATCCATGCTGTACGGTCAGGGCGGCACGGCCGGGCTGGTCAACAACGTCAGCAAGGCGCCCCAGGCAGAGACGCAACGCGAAGTCGGTGTACAGATCGGCAACCGCGACCGGCGCCAGTTGCAGGCCGACCTGACGGGGCCACTGACGGCAGACGGCACATGGATGTACCGGCTGGTGGCGCTTGCACGGGAAAGCGACACGCAGGTCGATTACGGCAAGGACGACCGCCGGGTTCTGGCGCCATCGCTGACCTGGGCGCCCGATGCCGGCACCGAACTGACCTTCAGGCTGAAATGGCAGGAAGACCGGGCCGGCGGCGATTCCGGCAGCACCCTGCCCTGGGAAGGCACGATCCTGCCCAACCCGAACGGAAGAATTTCGCGACACACCTATGTGGGCGAACCCGGTTTGGATCACTTCGATGCCGACAGCCTGCAGGTGGGCTGGTCGTTCCGTCATGCGCTGAACGACCAGTGGACATTCCGGCAAAGTACGCGCTGGACGGATAACAAGACCGACTACGCCGCGTTCGATGTGGTCGATTATGCGGATACGAACCGACGCCTGATGAATCGCGCCGCCTACTTCTGGAAGACGCACACAAGCACGGTTGTTGCCGACCAGAACCTGCTTGGCAAGTTCTCGACCGGAGAGATAGCGCATCAATTGCTGGTCGGACTCGATTTCCTGCGCTATCGCAGCTCCGGCTCCAGTGCCGAAGACTACAGCGGTCTGACACCCCTCGATGTCTACAACCCCGTCTACCAAGGAAACTATCAACCGCCGGCACGTGAACCGAACGCAACCAACGGCGTCAGGCAACTGGGACTCTACATCCAGGATGAAATGCGATGGAATCAGTGGATTCTGCTGGCCGGATGGCGGCACGACGAATCCAAGAACTGGGAAGATGGAGCCGAAGACCGTAACGACCGTGCCGACACCATGCGCGCCGGCTTGATGTACGAGATCGTGCCAGGCCTGCTGCCATACATCAGCTATGCGGAATCCTTCCTCCCTCAGGCCAATACCGATTCGGGCCAGCAGCTGCGCCCGCTACGCGGCAAGCAATGGGAAGCCGGCATCAAATACCAGCCACCGGCAAAAGACTGGCGTGCATCCGCCGCCGTATTCGACCTGCGGGAAGTGAATCGCACGGTAGAAATTTCCACGACGGAAGTCTCGCAGCGCGGCAAGACCAAGAACACGGGATTGGAACTGGAATGGGTCGGCTCCATCACGCCGCAGCTGGATATCAACACCAGCCTCACCTACGTCAACGTCGATAAGCAACTTGCCGGCGTTCCCAAACGCCAGGCCGCATTGTGGGGTACCTACCGCTTCTCGCTGGGCGGTCTGAGCGGATTCAGCGCCGGCATGGGCACGCGCTACGCCAGCGGCTTCGTCGACGAATCCAGCGAAGGCCTGGACGTACCGCGCACACCATCGGTCACATTGTTCGATGCCATGCTGGCCTGGGAAAACCGCCATTGGCGCGCCGCACTCAATGCGATCAACCTGACCGACAAGGAATACTTCAGCCAGTGTTCGGAATGGGGATCTTGCTCATATGGCGATGGCCGCGTAGTGACGTTGACGACGTCGTATCGGTGGTAGCAGACGTGACGCATCTGCGTCATCGATATGTACTGTGCGTTCAAGATCGGCTGCCCGGTGAAAGCACACTGTTAAAAACGGTGTGACTCCAAACCTTCATAGCGGAAGTGCCACTGCACCTGCAGTATCGGCACTTCCGAAATTTTTATCCTTCTGACAGAAACAATCCCTGCAAATCATTCAGGAAACGGCGCCCCAGTTCGGTAGGCTTGAGAATCATGTGATCGCGATATAGCAATCCTTTGGACTCCGCCTCATTGAGCGCACGCTCGATGACGTTCAGCGGCATGCCGGTGCGTTCCATGAACAGATTGACCTCGATACCGTCGATCAGGCGCATTGCGTTCAGCATGAATTCGAAACCTAGTTCGCCGCGCGTGATTTCCCGCTCTTCCTGCACCGGATTGCCTTGGCGCATCCGTTCCATGTATTCCTTCGGCTGCCTGTAGCGTGCCTGGCGCATCACGCGATGCGGAAAAGACAATTTGCTGTGCGCGCCTGCGCCGATGCCGAGGTAATCGCCGAACTGCCAGTAGTTCATGTTGTGGCGCGCCTGCCGGTTCGGCTTTGCATAGGCCGACACTTCGTAGTGTCGGTAACCGGCGGCCTGCGTTTCATCCTCGACCATCTCCTGCATGTCGGCGCTGGCATCGTCGTCGGGAACCGGCGGCGGATACTTGGCGAAATAAGTGTTTGGCTCCAGCGTCAGGTGATACAGCGACAGATGCGGCGGCGCGCAGGCGATCGCGGTCTGCACATCGCGCTGCGCCTCTGCCAGTGTCTGCGACGGCAGTGCATACATCAGATCGAGATTGAAATTGTCGAAATTCGCCTGCGCGATCTCGACCGCGCGGCGTGCCTCGTCGCCGTCGTGGATGCGGCCCAGCGCCTGCAGGTGGCGCGCATCGAAACTCTGGATGCCTATCGACAGCCGGTTGATGCCGCTGCCGCGATAGGACTTGAACTTCTCCACCTCGAAAGTGCCGGGGTTCGCCTCCATCGTCACCTCGATGCCCGGATCGAAAGGCATCAGTGTACGGATATCGGACATCAGACGATCCAGCCCGGCAGCAGACAGCAGGGTGGGCGTGCCGCCGCCGATGAAGATCGTGTGCAACTTGCGGCCCCAGATCAGCGGCAGCGCCATTTCCAGATCGGCGCGCAACGCAGCCAGATAATCCTCTTCAGGAAAGCCGCCGACCGCCTCGTGCGAATTGAAATCGCAATACGGGCACTTCTTCACGCACCACGGGAAATGCACGTACAGCGACAGCGGCGGCAATGCCGTCAGATTCAGCGCGCCCGGTTTCAGGTAAGCCATCGCGACGCGCGCCGGCTCGGCATGATCGAGCGCATCGAACGACTTCGAACCGGCCGGCTTGATCGGAATCATTTCAGTTTCTCGATCAACGCACGCAAGGCCTGGCCGCGATGGGACAGGCGATTCTTTTCTTCCGCCGTCAGTTCGGCTGCCGTCTTCTGCAGCGACGGAATCAGGAAATACGGATCGTAGCCGAAGCCGCCCTGCCCGCGCGGCGTTGCAATCATTTCACCGTTCCAGCGGCCGTCGGCAATGACCGGCTGCGGATCATCAGCGTGGCGCACGAACACCAGCACGCAATAGTAGTAGGCGGACTTGTCGGCCTGCGCGGCGAGCGCCTCGATCAGCTTGTCGTTGTTGCGCTGGTCGGATTTGGGTTCGCCCGCGTAGCGTGCCGAATGCACGCCGGGCGCACCGCCCAGCGCGTTGACGCAAACGCCGGAATCGTCGGCCAGCGCCGGCAACCCGGTCAGGCGAGCTGCATGGCGCGCCTTGGCGATCGCATTTTCGACGAAGGTCGGATGCGGCTCTTCCGCTTCCGGCACGTTGAATTCCGATTGCGTGTGCAGCGTGAAACCGAGCGGCGCCAGCAGCGCGCCGAATTCCTTCAGCTTGCCGGCGTTGTTGGAGGCGAGAACGAGAGGTTGGGACATGGTGATGCCGGGCGGTTTGCGCCGTCCGGATGGTCGAAATGCAAAGGCGGAAGTTTACCGTGTTGTCGCGATCTTCGCGCACCGCACGGATGATGCAAGGCGACAGGCGACCGATGAACGGCCGCCGCCGCTACGCAAAGGACAGATCAGGCCGAAATTTCCAATACCTGCTTCTGCATCACGATCAGATCGCGGATGCCATCCTGTGCCAGATCGAGCAGCTTGTTCATCGTGGCGCGGTCGAATGCCTCGCCTTCCGCCGTACCCTGCACCTCGATGAAGTGCCCTGCTTCGGTCATCACGATGTTCATGTCGGTATCGCAATCCGAATCTTCGACATAGTCCAGATCCAGCACAGGCTGTCCGCGGTAGACGCCGACGGAAATCGCGGCGACGAAATGCTTCAGGGGAATCGCCGGAATCAGGTTCTGCTTGCACAGCTTGTCGAACGCATCGTAGGCCGCAACCATTGTGCCGGTGATGGATGCGGTACGCGTGCCGCCGTCGGCCTGGATGACATCGCAATCCAGATGCAAGGTACGCTCGCCGAACGCCTGCAGATCGAAGGCCGCGCGCAGTGAGCGGCCGATCAGGCGCTGGATTTCCTGCGTGCGGCCGGACTGCTTGCCGCGCGCCGCTTCGCGATCCATGCGCGTATGTGTGGAGCGCGGCAGCATGCCGTATTCGGCCGTCAGCCACCCCTGCCCTTTACCCTTCAGAAAACCCGGCACGCGATCTTCGATGCTGGCGGTGCAAATGACCTTGGTGTCACCGCATTCGATGAGAACGGAACCTTCTGCATGCTTGGTGTAGTTGCGGGTGATCTTGATGGCGCGCAGCGCATCGGCGGCACGGCCGCTGGGACGGATGACAGACAACATGTGAAATTAATTCCTGGAAGTGATACGGGAGGATTTGTCGATGGCCTTGCGGATTTCGTCGATCGCTTTTTCGATCTCGGAATCGTTGTAGGTATCGACCGGCTCCGGGTCGAGATGACGCGGTGCCTGAATGGTCGTCGTCACGCTGCCGATCGGCAGCGTGTGCGTGGTGATCGTGCTGTTGCCCTGCAGGCTTTCGCCGCTTTCCCACATCATCGCCAGCGCGGTGGCGTTGTCGCCGGTCTTGCCAGCGATGCTGGTCGCGGTCTGCAGCAACTCCGGCACCGCGCGCACGATGGTGTTCTGGTGCAGGCGCTGCGCCAGTTCGTGATCCGGCAGCACCGACCACAGGCCGTCCGAGCACAACAGCATGATGTCGCCGGCCTGCAGGCTGGCGCGGCGCGAGATTTCGACGATCGGCATGTTGGGCGCGCCCAGGCAGTTGAACAGCTTGTTGCGCTCGGGATGCGTATCACGTTCGGACGGATCGACCTTGCCTTGCGCAATCAGCGTTTCGATGCGCGAATGGTCGCGCGTGCGCGCCAGAATCTGGCCGTTGCGCATCCAGTACAGGCGCGAATCGCCGCAGTGTGCCCACATCGCGTTGTTGTGCTGGATCAGGCAGGCGACGATGGTGGTGCGCGGCGTTTCCGGCAAGTTGTTGATGGCGCGATAGCGATGGATTTCGCGGTGCGCGGCAAAGAAACTGTCTTCGAGGAAGCGCTCCGGTTTCTTCACGTAGGGCGTCGCGTTTTCCTGGAACAGTGCGGCGATCGTTTGCATCGCGATCTGCGCTGCCATCTCGCCCATGATGTGGCCGCCCATGCCGTCCGCCACCAGCAACAGCAACGCATCACGCGTGAAGCTGTAACCCATGCGGTCCTGGTTGTTCTTGCGACCGCCAATGAGGCTTTCCTGGTAGACAGAGAATCGCATAGGCTAGATGGAATGAGTGGATGAAAACATCAGCGCGTGTGTTCCTGGATCGTCGTCGCCACGTTGCCCGGCTTGCGACCGATTCCGCTGAACAGGTTTTTCAGTTTGCGCGTGACCTGCTGCAGGCGCGCATCTTCCTGCTGTTCCTGCAACGGTTCGCGCAAGGCTTTCTGCAGCGCAAACACGCTTTGCGGACGCTCCAGCGGATCCAGCATCAGGCTCCAGCGGATCACCTTGATCAGGTCGGATGAATAGACGCCTTCCAGCTTGCTGAAATGGCCATCCATCTTGTCGTTCACTTTGCGCTGGTCGGCTGGCTGCGGCGGCGCGCCGACCATGCAGGCGAACATCGAGGCGCCGATGCTGTAGATGTCGGTCCACGGGCCGAGATTACCGTTCTTCACATACAGTTCCGGCGCAGCAAAGCCCGGCGTGTACATCGGATACAGCTTCGGCATGTCGGCCTTCAGCGTCTGCCGCGCAGCACCGAAATCCAGCAGGATCGGCGTGCCGTCGACACGCAGATAGATATTCGCCGGCTTCAGGTCCAGATGCAGCAATTTGTTCGTGTGCACTTCGCGCAGCCCGTTCATCACGTGACTGAACATCTTGCGGATGAAGCGTTCGGACACCAGCGGTTTCTCGCCCTTGTCGCGGCGGCGCAGGATGTGATCCTGCAACGAGCGGCCCGACTCGTAGCCCATGACCATGTAGACGGTCTCGTTGGCGCGGAAGAAGTTGGTGACGCTGACGACGTTCGGATGCGAAATCTTCGCCAGCGCGCGGCCTTCCTCGAAAAAGCATTTCAATCCGATGCGGAAGGTCGGCAGGTTTTCCGGCGAGATCGCCGGCACCAGTTCGCCCGGCTGACGCAATGCGAGCGAGCTTGGCAGGTACTCCTTGACCGCGACCGCATTGCCGTCTTCATCGTATGCCAGATAGACAATACTGAACCCGCCAGACGCAATCTTCTTTACAATGCGATATCCGGCGATTTCCAGTCCATCCGGCAACGGAGCGTTGTTTTGCGCAGCCATGTCGTCCTAAGTCTCTGATCGCGCCGATGCGCACGATCGGCAAAACGGGAGGGCAATATCTTGCCTGTTTTTCCATACCGCGGCAGGCTCTGGCGGCATGCTGAACGGCTTTCGTTCCCGGATTGTGTTGATAAATCGCTGCTTTGTAAAGAGATACGAGGATCGCATTTTGACAATCAGCAGCATGACCGGCTATGCCGTCACCACGCATGAAATCGGCAACGGCACCCTGACGATCGAACTCAAGAGCGTCAATTCGCGCTTTCTCGATCTGCAGTTCCGTATCAACGACGACCTGCGTGCGCTGGAACCCATGCTGCGCGAAGCGATCATGGCGCGCCTCACGCGCGGCAAGGTCGAATGCCGCGTCAGTTTCGGCCGCAAGGCCGCAGCCGGCGGCACCCAGGCGCTGAACGGCGCGGCGCTGGATGCGTTGGCAAACCTGCAAGCAGAACTGCGGCAGCGTTTCGTCGATGCGGCACCGCTGTCGATCGGCGAAATGCTGCGCTGGCCCGGCATCATCGAAGATGCGGAAATGGGCCAGGACACACTGCAGGAAGAAGCCGCAACCGCGATGCAAACGACCATGCACGCCTTTGTCGACAGTCGTATACGTGAAGGCAATGCCTTGCAAGCCATGCTGCTGTCGCGCGTGGACGACATGGAAGCCATCGTGCGGCGCATCACGCCGCTGATTCCGCAGGTTCTCGCGCAATTCCAGCAGAAGGCGACCGAGCGCATGCAGGAAGCGCTGGGCCTTGCCGCCAAGACCGGCGACGGCGCCGCGCAACCGACCATCTCGCGCGAGGAAGCGCTGGACCGCATCCGCCAGGAAGTCACGCTGTACGGCATTCGCATCGACGTCGCCGAAGAACTGTCGCGGCTGGCGGCGCATCTGGATGAAACCCGCGCCATCCTGAAAAAAGGCGGCCAGGTCGGCAAACGCCTGGATTTCATGATGCAGGAGCTGAACCGCGAAGCCAATACGCTGGGCTCCAAGGCCGCCATGAAAGAACTGGCCGATGCATCGATGGCCATGAAGCTGCTGATCGAACAAATGCGCGAACAGGTGCAGAATCTCGAATGACGATCGGCGACCGGTACCGCCATCCATTCCGTTGTTGCATCCATAGTCAGTAATCCGCAGTTAACCAGCAGTCAACCAATCCTTACCTTCCATCGTTCAGGAATGCAGATGTCCGACCAATCCACCTCTTCTGGCAGCCTGTTTCTTGTCGTCGCTCCTTCGGGCGCCGGCAAGTCCAGCCTCGTCAACGCCCTGCTGCAGCAGGAACCGGCGATCAAGCTGTCGATTTCCTTCACGACCCGCCCACCGCGCCCGGGCGAGCAGAATGGCCGCGAATACTTCTTCACGTCGGTCGATGATTTCCAGGCACGCCGCGAAGCTGGCGAATTTCTGGAATGGGCGGAAGTGTTCGGCAATTACTACGGCACTTCCATGCTGCAGATCGCCGACCAGATGGCGGCTGGCACCGATGTGCTGCTGGAAATCGACTGGCAAGGCGCGCAGCAGGTCAAGAAGCAGTTTCCGCATGCGGTCGGCATCTTCATCCTGCCGCCGTCGATCGCGGCGCTAGAGGAACGGCTGAAGAAGCGCGGGCAGGACGAATCGCACGTCATCACGCGCCGGATTCTCGCCGCCGGCGGCGAAATCGCGCACGCGTCCGAGTTCGAATATGTTATTATCAATCAAGAGTTTACAGTCGCATTGTCCGAGTTGAGCGCGATTGTCAAAGCCACACGTTGCCGCTTTGCGCAACAGTCGGCACGGAACGCATCTCTGTTCGCCCAACTGGGCATTCATCCCAATTTAAGCTGATCGCAGGAGTACCTCATGGCCCGTATCACCATCGAAGATTGCCTCAAGCAAATCCCGAATCGTTTTCAACTGACGCTGTCGGCCACCTACCGCGCCCGCCAATTGCTGCAAGGCCATACGCCGAAGGTCGATGCGAAAGACAAACCGACCGTCGTCGCGTTGCGCGAAATCGCCTCCGGCCAAGTCGGGATTGAAATGCTGAAAAAAGTCCCAAGCTGATTCATATCCAGACTTTCACCGCGATGCGGCCGGTAACGGCATGAACCTGACACCAGCAGATTCGACACTACCCATCGCTCCCAACCGAGCGGTTTCCGACCGCTCGCCCCCCTCTCCGCAAAACGGCCACACGGCTGCCGCAGCCAGTGTCGCCTCGGTCACGCACCTGACCAACAAGCTCGCCGAATATCTCGATCCGACCGAACTAAAGAAGGTCAAGGAAGCCTATCGCTTCTCCGACGAAGCGCATCTCGGCCAGATGCGCATTTCCGGCGAACCGTACATTTCGCATCCGATCGCCGTCGCCGAAATCTGCGCCGACTGGAAGCTGGATGCACAAGCGATCATGGCGGCGCTGCTGCACGACGTGATGGAGGATCAGGACGTCAAGAAGGACGAACTGATCGAGCGCTTCGGTGCGCCGGTCGCGACGCTGGTCGATGGCCTTTCCAAGCTGGACAAGATCGAATTCCAGAGCCAGATCGAGGCGCAGGCGGAAAACTTCCGCAAGATGCTGCTGGCGATGGCGCGCGACGTGCGCGTCATCCTCGTCAAGCTGGCAGACCGCCTGCACAACATGCGCACGCTCGGCTCGATGTCGGCGGAGAAGAAACGCCGCATCGCGCGTGAGACGATGGAAGTCTACGTGCCGATCGCACATCGCCTCGGCCTGAACAATATCTACCGCGAGTTGCAGGATCTGGCTTTCTCGCATCTGTACCCACTGCGCTACCGGACACTGGCAAAAGCCGTGAAGGCGGCACGCGGCAATCGCCGCGAAGTCGTCAGCAAGATCATGGAATCGGTCAACGGCACGCTGGAAGCGACCGGCATTCCGGTACAGGTCTACGGCCGTGAAAAAACGCTGTACGGCATCTACCGCAAGATGCAGAGCAAGCACCTGTCGTTTTCGCAGGTGCTGGACGTCTACGGCTTTCGCATCGTCGTCGACAGCTTCGCCAACTGTTATGTAGCGCTCGGCACATTGCACGCTCTGTTCAAGCCGATGCCGGGCAAGTTCAAGGATTACATCGCGATTCCGAAGCTGAACGGTTACCAGTCGCTGCACACGACGCTGATCGGTCCGTACGGCACGCCGGTCGAATTCCAGATTCGCACGCAGGAAATGCACCGCGTCGCCGAGTCCGGCGTGGCCGCGCACTGGCTGTACAAGGAAGACGACGAAAACACGCTGTCCGACCTGCAGCAGCGCACGCATGCATGGCTGCAGTCACTCTTGGATATCCAGAAACAGACCGGCGATTCGGCCGAATTCCTGGAGCACGTGAAGGTCGACCTGTTCCCCGACTCGGTCTACGTGTTCACACCGAAATCGAAGATCATCGCACTGCCACGCGGTGCCACCGCACTCGATTTCGCCTACACCATTCATACCGACATCGGCGATCAGACCATCGCCGTCAAGATCAACATGGAACAGGTACCGTTGCGCACCGAGCTGCGCAACGGCGACATCGTCGAAATCATCACTGCACCGACTTCGCGGCCGAATCCGAACTGGCTCAGCTTCGTGCGTACCGGCAAGGCACGCTCGGCGATCCGCCATCATCTGCGCACGATCAACCTGTCCGAATCGATCGAACTCGGACGCCGGCTGTTGTCACAGTCATTACAGGCGCTCGACCTGAACCCTACCCTGCCCGACCAGCTCGTCGAACGCCTGCTCAACGAATCGAGCGCCAAGTCGATGGATGATCTGTACGCCGACATCGGCGTCGGCAAGCGGATGGCGGCACTGGTCGCGCGCCACATCCTGAGCCTGTCGGAAATCGATGCATCGGTCACGCATCCGACCATCGATGCCAGCGGCGAAGTCGTGCCGAAGAAGATCGATCCCGTCATCATCTACGGCAGCGAAGGCATTTCCGTACAACTGGCCACCTGTTGCATGCCGATCCCGGGCGATGCCATCGTCGGCCAGATGAAACGTGATCAGGGACTGGTGATCCACACGATGGATTGCGACGTCGCCAGAAGGCAGCGTTCGAAAGAACCGGAGCGCTGGATTGAAGTAACGTGGGGTTCCGACATCGACCGCCGCTTCGACTGCAAGATCACGCTGGTCGCACACAACGAAAAAGGCATCCTGGCGCGCGTGGCGGCTGAAATCGGCGAAACCGACGCCAATATCGTGCAGGTCGGCATGGATGACGACAAGGACCATTCGATGACGCGCCTGCATTTCACCGTCCAGGTACAGGACCGCGTCCATCTGGCACGACTGATGCGCAACCTGCGGCGCATTTCCGGTGTCACCCGCCTGTTGCGCGAAAAGAGCAACTGATCCGCAACCGCTTTCTTCCGATTTTTCTTCAAACCATCGGTGCCGGATAACGTACTTCCAGCACGACCAGCTCCTCCAGTCCTCCCGGCGTCTTCAACATCACCGCATCGCCTTCGCGCGCCTTCGTCAACGCGCGGGCAACCGGCGAAATCCAGCTGATCTTGCCGTTCAGCGGATCGATTTCATCGATACCCGTAATCGTCACCGTGAACGCTTCGCCGGACTGCGTTTCATAGCGTACCGTCGCGCCAAAGAAAATCTGGTCGCTGCCGTGATGTGCGGAAGGATCGACGACTTCGGCCATGTCCAGCCGTTTGGTGAGAAATCGGATGCGGCCGTCGATCTGGCGCAATCGGCGCTTGCCGTAGATGTAATCGCCGTTTTCCGAACGATCGCCATTGGATGCCGCCCAGGAAACAATTTGCACGACCTCGGGGCGCTCGACATCGATCAGATGCAGCAGCTCGTTCTTCATCCGCTGGTGGCCCTGCGGCGTCATGTAGTTTTTCGAGCCGGCGGGAATCGGCGGCGCACCGAAATCCTCGTCGTCGTCCTGATCGTTTTTTACCTGTTGATTCATGCACGCCATTCTACGCGCGGCAGCGCGGCACGGTGCATCAGGCAGCCGAAAGGTGATTGCTCCATTCGAAGGCGTTCAACTGCAATTCGTACAGATCCTCGATCGACAGACCAAGCTTGCGCAACGTCGGGATCAGCAGTGCACCGGTCTGTTCGATGCGCTCGATGTACTCGGCGAGCTTGAGCAGATCGCCGTAGAAACCCTTGCGGTAAAGCAAGGCATCGCCTACATCGTCGACGACCGACACCTGCTCGAGGATTTCCTTCATCGACTGGCCGAACAACGTATCCATCAACGACATGATGCCGACAGTGAAAGCGATATCGGCCATCGTCCGCTCGCCTGGATGCAGCTTTTCAGTGATCAGTTCCAGCAATTTGCCGCGCGTGGAAGCCAGCTGCAGCAGCGGCGAAGTGAGATGACCGCGCTCGCTGTCGGCATACAGCATGATCTGCAGCCAACGCTGCAACTGACGGCGTCCCAGCACCGCCAGTGCCTGGCTCAATGAATCGATACGCTGCAGCATGCCGGCACCCGGCGAATTCGCCAGCCGCAGCAGCGTCAGCACCAGCGACGCATCCTTCTTGATGCCCGATTCGATTTCCGTATTCTCGGCATCGGCAACGATCATGGCCATCAGCTCCATGATGATCACTTGCGATGGCGCCAGCTTCTTGCCGGACAGGATGACCGGGCGCGCAAAGTAGTAGCCCTGGAAATAATGGAAACCGAGATCCATGCAGATGCGGAACTGCTCGATGGTTTCGACCTTCTCTGCCAGCAGCAATTTACCCGCACTCTTGAAATGCAAGGCGAGCGTCGTCAGTTTCTGTTCGTCCATGCCGGTGATGTCGATCTTGATGATCTTCACCAGCGGCAGCAACTGCTGCAGTGCCTCGCTGCAGCAAGTCACGTCGTCCAGCGCAAAGGTATATCCTTGCGCCGCCAGTTCCGATACGCGTGCGACCAGCTCGGGAGTCGCCTCGACCGTTTCGAGAATCTCCAGCACGACCTTGTCGTTCGGCAGGAAATTCACGAAGTCGCACATCAACACCGCCGCATCGACATTGAAGAAACCCAGCGCTCCGCCGATCACATTGACAATGCCTAGTTCGGATGCGTGTGCAATGACGGAAGCGGTGGCGGAAAGATCGTCGACCACGTTCGCCGGCCCCGCCATCGCATGGCGGAACAGCAGCTCGTAGGCCACCAGGTTTTCCTTGCTGTTCAATATGGGCTGGCGTGCGAGAAAGAATTCCTTCGCACGAGGGAGATTGTCAGCGCAATGCTGATCGATTCCGGTGGTGATCATCAGGTGGTTGTCTCATTCCAGCGGAACGTGCGATCGACCGGTTCACGTTCCTGTTTCTTCTTTTTTCAGCGCCTGCCTTCTCTTCGATGAAGGAGCGGCCCTGCACATCGTTTATGTCGCTCCATTATTCCGTCGCGATTTCCAAAAGGCAAGTTTTTAAGACGTGCGCACGAATCATGCATCATTGGCAACGCGTCGCGATACCGGCGCGCCCTGTCCGCTTTCCAGCGTGAAGCCGGCACCGGCATCTTCCCCCAACACCGAGACGAGATAAGGCATCAGTTCACGCAGCATCGGCTCCAGCGTCCACGGCGGATTGTGAATGAACATGCCGCTGCTGCGCAGGCCGAAACCGTCGGGCGACGGCGACGAAATCGACAGCGTGACGTTCAACCAGCCATTGGAGGGCAGCTTCTTCAGACGCTCCGGCATCTGCCGCATTTCCATACGATTGAGCACCGGATACCAGATCGCATAGACACCGGTGGCGAAACGCTTGAGGCCGTCGGCAACGGCGTCCGCAACGCTGCGGTAATCCGTCTTGTCCTCATACGGCGGATCGATCAGCACCAGCCCGCGGCGCGATGGCGGCGGCAGCAATCCCTTCATTGCGGCAAATCCGTTATCCCGTGCGATCATCACGCGCTTGCCGCGCGTTGTCGACCGCTTGCCCTGCTCTGCAGCATGCGCTTCCAGCTTGCGGAAATTGTCGGCAAGAACCTTGCTGTCGGATGGATGCAATTCGAACAGGCGCAGCCTGTCCTGCTCACGCAGCAAGCTGTCCGCACAATACGGCGAACCGGGGTAATAGCGCATCTTGCCACTCGGGTTCAGCGCTTTGACGAGCTGCACGTAATCGGCCAGCGCCGACGGCAAATCCTTGCGTTCCCACAGTTTGCCGATGCCGGTTTCGAATTCCGCATTCTTGGCCGCGTAATCGCCATCGAGCGCATAGACGCCGGCACCTGCATGCGTGTCGATCACCATGTATGGCGTTTCCTTCTGATTCAGGTATTTCAGCAACTGGATCAGGACGGCATGCTTGAGTACGTCGGCATGATTGCCTGCATGAAAGGCATGGCGGTAACTCAGCATAGGAAAAATCGCGTAGAAGAAAGAAGAAAGATGCGGCAAACGCTGCCGCATCGACAAGGCATCATTCTAACAACTCCACCGCAGACAAAAAGAAACATGCGAAAAGAAAAAAGCGGAAGCCGCACAGGCGGTTTCCGCTTTTTCGGCGCAATGTATCCGCTTATTGCGTCGCCGCAATTTCCTCACGCAATGTACGGGCCGCCAGCACCATGTTCTGCAACGCGGCGATCGTTTCCGGCCAGCCGCGCGTTTTCAGCCCGCAATCCGGGTTGACCCACAGGCGCGCATCTGGAATCACGCCGCGTGCCTTGCGCAACAGGCGCTGCATCTCCTCGACCCTGGGCACACGCGGCGAATGGATATCGTAGACACCGGGGCCGATATCGTTCGGATAATCGAACTCGCCGAAACCGTCCAGCAACTCCATGTCCGAACGCGACGTCTCGATGGTGATGACGTCCGCATCCATCGCGGCGATCCACGGCAGGATATCGTTGAACTCCGAATAGCACATGTGCGTGTGGATCTGTGTATCGTCGCGCACGCCGGACGCGGTGATGCGGAAGGCGCGTACCGCCCAGTCCAGATAATGCGGCCAGTCGGCGGCTTTCAGCGGCAAGCCTTCGCGGAAGGCCGGTTCGTCGATCTGGATCATGCCGATGCCGGCCTTCTCCAAGTCCACCACTTCGTCGCGCAGGGCCAGGGCGATCTGCAGCGCCGTCGTTTCGCGCGGCTGGTCGTCGCGCACGAACGACCATTGCAGCATCGTCACCGGGCCGGTCAGCATGCCTTTCATCGGCTTGCTGGTCAGGCTTTGTGCAAATTCGCTCCAGCCGACCGTCATCGCTTCCGGACGATAGACGTCGCCGTAGATGACTGGCGGCTTCACACAGCGCGAACCGTAGCTCTGCACCCAGCCGTTGGCGGTGAAGGCATAGCCCCACAATTGTTCGCCGAAGTACTCGACCATGTCGTTGCGTTCCGCTTCGCCGTGCACCAGCACGTCGAGGCCGACTTCTTCCTGCTGCCGCACGACATGGCGAATCTCGTCGCGCATGCGGTTCAGGTATTCCAGATGGCCGATCTCGCCGCGCTTGTACTGCGCACGCGCCTGACGAATGTCTACCGTCTGCGGGAAGGAGCCGATATTGGTCGTCGGGAAGGCCGGCAACTGGAAGCGCGCCTGCTGCTTGACGATGCGCTCGGCAAACACGGTGGCGCGCGTGGCCGTCACCGATGCGATTTCCTGCAGGCGCTTCTGTACCAGCGAATTATGGATGCGCGGCGAAGCCTTGCGCGAAGCCGCAGCCTGCGCGGACGCGGCGAACTGCGTCGCCACCGCTGCGCGATTGCCGTTCAATGCCTGTTTCAGCGCAGCGATTTCCTCGACCTTTTGCGCGGCGAAAGCCAGCCATTCCTTCGTTTCCGCATCCAGCTTGTTTTCGTGCGCCAGATCGACCGGCACATGCAGCAGCGAGCAACTGGAAGCGATCCACAGGCTATCGCCCAGCTTCTGCTGCAACGGCTGCAACGCGGTCAGCACGCCATCCAGGTCGGCGCGCCAGATATTGCGCCCGTCGATACTGCCTGCGGACAGCACGCGATCGGCAGGCCAGTCGTTGACAAAATCGTCCAGTTGTCCAGCGCCGCGCACCAGATCCAGGTGGATGCCCGCCACCGGCAGCGTGCGCAACAGATCCGCGTGGCGGCGCACATGATCGAAATAGGTCGCCAGCAGCAGCGACGGCGCGTTGCGCGACAGGCGTTCATAAGTCGGTGCGAAGACATTCACCCATGCCGCATCCAGTTCGAGCGCGAGAATGGGTTCGTCGATCTGCACCCACTGCACGCCGGCCTGCTTCAGGCGTGCCAGCAGATTTTCATAACCGGCGATCACGCGCGGCAACAGTTCCAGTTTGTTCGCGAAACCGGATTTGATCTTGCCCAGATACAGCAGCGTCAACGGCCCGACCAGCGTGACCTTGGTCTGATGGCCTAGCGCCACGGCTTCGGCGTTTTCCTCGAACAGCCAGTCGATGCCGCCGTCGAAACGCACGTCATCCGTCCATTCCGGCACCAGATAGTGATAGTTGGTATCGAACCATTTCGTCATCTCCATCGCGAAATGATCGGGATTGCCGCGCGCCAGCGTGAAGTAATCGGCCAGTGTCAGCTTCTTCAGATCGAAACCGAAGCGCGTCGGCACCGCACCCAGCAACGCCAGCGTACTGAGCACCTGGTCGTACCAGGCGAAATCGCCGACCGAAACGAAATCCAGCCCGGCTTTCGCCTGCAGCGCCCAATGCCGCTCGCGCAGCGTCTTGCCGGTCTGGCGCAAGGCGGCTTCGTCGAGCTCGCCGCGCCAGAACGATTCCACCGCAAACTTCAGTTCGCGCTGCGCGCCGATGCGCGGAAAACCCAGGATGTGTGCCTTTGCCATGCCGAAAACTCCAGATCGATTTCAAGGCTTGCCATGGTGCCTGCCGCAGGTCTATGATTCAAACGATAAATATTCAGATTCATCTTGAATTAAATTCATAATGCAATCCATCCTGGAACTACGCCACCTGAAAACGCTGGTCGCGCTGCGCGAAGCCGGCAACCTGTTGCGCGCGGCGACGTTGCTCAATGTCACGCAGTCCGCGCTGTCGCATCAGATCAAGCAGCTGGAAGATCACCACGGCACGCCGCTGTTCGAACGCAAGTCGGTGCCGGTGCGCTTCACGCCTGCCGGTGAACGATTGCTGAAGCTGGCCGATGCCGTGCTGCCGCAGGTAGCGGAAAGCGAACGCGATCTCGTGCGGCTGGCGCAGGGTACGGCCGGCCAGTTGCGCATCGCCGTCGAATGCCACACCTGCTTCGACTGGCTGATGCCTTCCATGGACGTGTTCCGCGGCCGCTGGCCGGAAGTCGAGCTGGACATCGTATCGGGCTTCCAGGCCGATCCGGTCGGCTTGCTGTACGAACATCGCGCCGATGTCGCCATCGTTTCCGACATCGATCCCGACGAGGCCGTCGATTACCACCCACTGTTCCGCTTCGAGATCGTCGCGCTGCTGGCGCACGATCATCCGCTGGCGAAAAAGGAATATCTGACGGCCAGGGATTTTGCCGGCGACACGCTGATCACCTATCCGGTGCCGGATGACATGCTGGACGTCGTACGGCAGGTGCTGAAGCCGGCCGGCGTGCAACCGGAACGCCGCACCACGGAACTGACGGTCGCCATGCTGCAACTGGTCGCCAGCCGGCGCGGCATCGCCGCACTGCCGCTATGGGCCGTGCAACCCTATCTGAACCGCAATTACGTGACCGCGCGACGCATCACCAAGAACGGACTCACCGGTCGCCTGTACGCCGCCAGCGCGCCGGACATTTCAGCCAAGCCCTACCTCGGCGATTTCGTCGAAATGACGCGCGAGAGTTGTTATCTGAATCTGGATAGTGTGGAATTGCTGTAAACATCCTTGACGATTGCCGCACGGAGACCGCATGTCAGACGCACCTGCCACGCCCATGCCTGCGCCCGCTGCATTTGCCGCATTTCCCGTTTTCGCCACCACATTGCCCGTTGCCGTTTCACCGACGCGCACAGCGATTGCCGCAGCAATCCGGCGCGACGAACGCACTGCGGTTCATACGCTGCTGGCGCAATGGCAAGCGGGCAACGACGAGCGACGACAGGCGCAGGAACTGGCGCGCCGGCTGATCGCACCACTGCGCGCGAAGCCCGGCGGATCATCCGGCATCGATGCGCTGATGCACGAATTCTCTCTGTCGTCGGCCGAAGGCGTGGCATTGATGTGCCTGGCTGAAGCGCTGCTGCGCATACCCGACCGTGCCACTGCCGACCGGCTGATCGCCGACAAGATCGCACATGGCGACTGGCGCACACACGTCGGCCATTCCCCATCCCTGCTCGTCGATGCCGCTGCATGGAGCCTGCTGCTGACCGGTCGCTGGCTCGACGCAGTACAAACGCCGTCGCTGGAAACCACGCTGACGCATGCACTCGCGCGCGGCGGCGCACCGCTGATACGCAAAGCCATGGACCATGCGATGCGCCTGCTCGGCGAACGCTTTGTCGCCGGCCGCGATATCGGCGAAGCGCTGCACCGCGCGCAACGGCGCGAAGAACGCGGCTACCGGCATTCGTACGACATGCTGGGCGAAGCCGCGCTCACTGCAGCCGACGCAGACACGTATCTCCGTTCCTATCAGGATGCGCTGCATGCGATCGGCCGCAACATCAGACGCAACGATCACCATGCGCATAACATCGAAACCGCTCCCGGCATTTCGGTCAAACTGTCGGCGCTGCATCCGCGCTATGCACACGCGCAGCGCGAACGCGTCATGCATGAGCTGCTGCCGCGGCTGAAAGCATTGCTGCTACTGGCAAAGGACTATGGCATCGGCATCAACATCGATGCAGAAGAAGCCGATCGGCTCGAACTGTCGCTGGATCTGCTCGATGCTCTCGCCTGCGACATGGATCTTGCGGGCTTCGATGGCCTCGGCTTCGTCGTACAGGCTTACCAGAAACGCGCGCCTTTCGTCATCGATCATCTGATCGACATGGCGCGTCGCAACAACCGCCGGCTGATGATCCGACTCGTCAAAGGGGCGTATTGGGATACCGAGATCAAGCGTGCCCAGATCGACGGCTTGCCTGGCTATCCGGTCTACACGCACAAGGCCTATACCGATCTCAGCTACCTCGTCTGTGCACAAAGGTTGCTGGAAGCGGCCGACGCCGTCTATCCGCAATTCGCCACGCACAACGCATTGACGCTGGCTGCCGTCCATGCAAAGGCCAGGGCGCTCGGCGTAACACGCTACGAATTCCAGTGCCTGCACGGCATGGGCGAAGCGCTATACGACCAGATTGCCGGTGAAGGCCTCGACGTGCCGTGCCGCATCTATGCGCCGGTCGGTTCGCATGAAACGCTGCTGCCCTATCTGGTTCGGCGGCTGCTGGAAAACGGTGCCAACTCGTCGTTCGTCAATCAGCTAGTCGATGCCGACATCACGGAGCAGCAGTTGCTGGCCGATCCGGCCGAAACTGCCGCAAGCCTGGCAGGTACACCGCATCCGAGGATCCCGCTGCCGGTCGACCTGTACGCGCCGCGCCGCAACGCGCCCGGCATCGATATCGCCGACGATGGCGATCTAGCAGCATTGGCCGATACCTTGCATCCTTTCGCTGCCATGCAATGGCAAGCGGCACCTGCGACCCTTGCCACACTGGCTCCTGTCTTCATACGCAATCCCGCCGATCATGCAGACATCGTCGGCACCGTTTGCGACACCGACGACCGTGCGCTCGATGCCATGCTGGCATCGGCAACAAGCAGCACCTGGCACACCACACCATCAACGATGCGTCGGCAGATACTGCTGGATGCTGCCGACCTGTTCGAGCATCATCGCGCCGAATTACTGGCGCTGCTGATACGCGAAGCCGGTCGCACGCTGCCGAACGCCATCGGCGAATGGCGCGAAGCCGTCGATTTCCTGCGCTATTACGCCGGTGCCATCAACAACATCAATGACAATGACGGCAATACTCTGCCGTTAGGGACGGTAGCCTGCATCAGCCCGTGGAATTTTCCGCTGTCCATCTTCACCGGGCAGATTGCCGCCACGCTAGCCGCCGGCAACACGGTGCTGGCAAAGCCGGCCGAACAGACACCGCTGATCGCCGGCCGTGTCGTGCAATTGCTGCACGAAGCCGGCGTGCCATGCGATGCGCTGCATTTCGTGCCGGGAAAAGGCGAAACCACAGGCGCACACCTGGTCGCCGATCCGCGCGTGGATGGCGTGCTCTTCACCGGCTCGACCGATGCCGCACGTGCCATCCACCGCACGCTGGTAAAACGCATGGCACAAGAAAAGCGCGAGCTCGCGCTGATCGCCGAAACCGGCGGACAAAACGCGATGATCGTCGATTCGTCGGCACTGTGCGAACAGGTGGTGCGCGACGCACTCGCCTCCGCGTTCGACAGCGCCGGCCAGCGCTGCTCGGCATTGCGCATGCTGTGCCTGCAGGAAGAGATTGCCGATCGCACGCTGGCGATGCTGATCGGCGCCATGCACGAACTGCGCATCGGCCGGCCAGATGCGCTCGATACCGACATCGGCCCCGTCATCGATGCCGAAGCGCAGCATCGCCTGCACGAATACATCGCGCACGCACGCGATGCCGGCCGGCTGCTTGCGCAACTGCCCTTGCCGGCAAACGCAGAAGCCGGCACCTTCGTCGCGCCCACCATCATCCATATCGATCGTATCGCGGACATCCCACACGAAGTATTCGGCCCCGTACTGCACGTGCTGCGCTACCGCCGCGAGGCGTTACCTCAAATGATTGATGAATTGAACGCCACCGGCTACGGGCTGACACTGGGCATCCATACACGGCTGGATGAAACGGCGCGCTTCATCACCGAACACGCGCGCACGGGCAACGTCTACGTCAACCGCAACATGATCGGCGCGGTCGTCGGTTCGCAGCCATTCGGCGGCACGGGATTATCCGGCACGGGGCCGAAGGCAGGCGGGCCGCTGTATCTGCCACGCCTGCAACGCGGCAGTCTGCCGCGCTTGTCATCTGCGCTGCCATCGCCAACGACAGCGGCCTCTTCCGAGACCGTGGAACGCATCGCATGGCAAGCCATGCGGCAATGGCATATCCGCGATGGACAGGACCGCGACTTCACGTCGCGCTGCGACTGCTACGATGCAGCGAGCCTGTATGGCCGCAGCTTGCCCCTGCCCGGCCCCACCGGTGAATCGAACAGGCTGGATTTCATCGCACGCGGCACGGTTTGCTGCATCGCCAACGATATGGCCGCACTGTTGAACCAGCTCGCCGCCACACTCGCTTCCGGCAATCGCGCCGTCATCGATACCGCTGCAGCGGCGCTGCTACCTTCGGATCTGCCCAAAGCCATACAGGCTGCCATGCGTATCGTGCCGCATTATCGTGATTGCCATGATGCGAATCTCATACTCATCGATGAGGCTTGCGTACACAGACTGCCGGCATGCGTTGCCGTCGACGGCTTCATCGCACCGGTATTGCTGACGACAGCGGAAGAAGACATTCCATTGTGGCGGCTGGCCGGCGAACAAGCCGTCTGCACCAACACGGCAGCGGCAGGCGGCAACACTGCCTTGATGACGCTGGCATCGTGACGCCGTCATCCTGATCCCGCAGTCCGACCGCACATGAAAAAGCCCCCACACCCTTGCAGGAGCGGAGGCTTTTGCCTGTTGCCGATAACGTCGGCAATGCTTGCCGGTGAAACTGGCCTGTAACGATCAGGCAGCCTTCGAAAACGACAGCTCGCCGTTTTCCACACCAACTTCTATCACGTCCTTCGGACCGAACCGCCCTTCGAGAATCGCCTTCGACAACGGATTCTCGATCTGCTGCTGGATCGCACGCTTCAGCGGCCGTGCACCGTACACCGGATCGAAACCGGCCTCAGCCACTTTCTGCAACGCAGCTTCCGACACCTGCAGTGTCATGTCCATGCGTGCCAGACGCTGTTCGATGACGTGCAGCTGGATCTTCGCGATCGCGCCGATGTTCTTCTCGTCAAGCGCGTGGAACACGACGATCTCGTCGATGCGATTGATGAATTCCGGCCGGAAGTGGCCCTGCACTTCGGCCATCACTGCCATCTTCACCAGCGATGGATCGCTGCCTTCCATCGACTGGATCTTGTGCGAACCGAGGTTGGACGTCATCACGATCACCGTGTTCTTGAAGTCCACCGTGCGGCCCTGGCCATCTGTCATGCGGCCGTCGTCCAGAACCTGCAACAACACGTTGAACACGTCCGGATGCGCCTTCTCGATCTCGTCGAGCAGGATCACGCTGTACGGCTTGCGGCGCACGGCTTCGGTCAGATAGCCGCCCTCTTCATAGCCGACGTAGCCCGGCGGCGCGCCGATCAGGCGCGCAACCGAATGCTTCTCCATGAACTCGCTCATGTCGATGCGGATCAGCGAATCCTCGGTATCGAACATGAAAGATGCCAATGCCTTGCACAGCTCGGTCTTGCCGACGCCGGTCGGGCCGAGGAACATGAACGAGCCGTACGGCCGGTTCGGATCGCCAAGACCCGCGCGCGAACGGCGAATCGCATCCGATACGGCGACGATCGCCTCATGCTGACCGATCACGCGCTTGTGCAATTCTTCTTCCATCCGCAACAGCTTGTCGCGCTCACCCTGCATCATGCGCGAGACCGGAATGCCGGTGGCGCGCGAGACGACTTCGGCGATCTCTTCAGCACCGACCTGCGTACGCACCAGTTGTCGCTTCTCCGACGTGTTTTCGCTGGAAACTGCATTCTTCAATTTAGCTTCCAGTTCCGGCAACGTCTTGTACTGCAGTTCGGACACGCGCTGCCAGTCACTCTTGCGCGTGGCTTCTTCCATCTGCAAGCGTACCTTCTCGATCTCTTCCTTGATGTGCTGGCTGCCCTGCGCGGCGGATTTCTCGGCCTTCCAGATTTCTTCCAGATCCGCATATTCGCGGCCGAGGCGCTCGATTTCATCCTCAATCAGTTGCAGCCGTTTCTGCGACGCTTCGTCGGTTTCCTTCTTCACCGCTTCGCGCTCGATCTTCAACTGGATCACGCGACGATCCAGGCGATCCATTACTTCCGGCTTGGAATCGATCTCGATCTTGATCTTGGACGCGGCCTCGTCGATCAGGTCGATCGCCTTGTCCGGCAGGAAACGGTCGGTGATGTAGCGGTGTGACAGTTCCGCCGCGGCGACGATGGCCGGGTCGGTGATCTCAACACCGTGGTGCACCTCGTATTTTTCCTGCAGGCCGCGCAGGATGGCGATGGTCGCTTCCACGCTCGGCTCATCGACGAGGATTTTCTGGAAGCGGCGCTCCAGCGCGGCATCCTTCTCGATGTACTTGCGATATTCATCCAGCGTGGTCGCACCGACGCAATGCAGCTCGCCGCGCGCCAGCGCGGGCTTCAGCATATTCCCGGCATCCATCGCGCCTTCCGCCTTGCCGGCGCCGACCAGCGTGTGCATCTCGTCGATGAAGACGATGGACTGACCTTCGTCCTCGGCCAGCTCGGTCAGCACGGCTTTCAGACGTTCCTCGAATTCGCCGCGATACTTGGCGCCAGCCAGCAGCGACGCCATGTCCAGCGACAGCACGCGCTTGTTCTTCAGGCTTTCCGGCACTTCGCCGTTGACGATGCGCTGCGCCAGGCCTTCGACGATGGCGGTCTTGCCGACGCCCGGCTCGCCGATCAGCACAGGGTTGTTCTTCGAGCGGCGCTGCAGCACCTGGATCGCGCGGCGGATTTCGTCGTCGCGGCCGATCACCGGATCGAGCTTGCCGATGCGGGCGCGCTCGGTCAGGTCGAGCGTGAATTTCTTCAGCGCCTCGCGCTGGCCTTCGCCCTCGGCGGAATCGACCTTGCTGTTGCCGCGCACAGCCTTGATCGCGGCCACCAGCGCCTTGCGCGTCAAACCATTTTCGCGCGCGATGCGGCCGGCTTCGGATTTATCCTCGGTCAGCGCCAGCAGCACCATTTCGGTGGCGATGAACTGATCGCCGTGCTGCTGCGATTCCTTGTCGGCCAGATTCAGCAGCGATGCCAAATCGCGGCCGATCTGCACTGCACCGCCGGTGCCCGACACCTTGGGCAGGCGCTCCAGCGCGCTGCGCAAGGCCGTCACCATGCCGCCGATGTTGGCACCGGCACGCTGCAATAGTGAGCGAGTGCTGCTGTCGTCCTGGCTCAGCAGTGCGCTGAGCACGTGAACAGGTTCGATGTATTGATTGTCATTGCCGACCGCCTGGCTCTGCGCATCCGCCAGCGCTTCCTGCAGTTTGGTCGTGAGTTTGTCGAGACGCATTGCATACTCTCCCGAAAGAAGATTTTCTGATGCAACGAAAGATTGGGCCGGGAAACCCGCATTTCAAGCATGGGTACGCCGCTGAAATGACTTCTCCGGCGGCTTTCCGGCAGCCGGCTACAGTTTAGGCCGAAAAGACGCGGTAGGAAGCAAACCCGGCCATGCAGAAGAGCACGGAGCCGAACAGATGCAACGAGACGTGAGCCAAGGCCCATAGATAATCGCCACGCTGCAGCAGCAGGAAGGATTCAGCGGAAAAGGTGGAAAACGTGGTCAGGCCGCCAAGAAACCCGGTGACGGCAAACAGCCGCCATTCCGCCGACAGCCCGGGATGGGCGGCAAAGAAACCGACAGCCAGGCCGATCAGGTAACCGCCGGCCAGGTTGGCGATCAGCGTGCCGAAGAAGACCTTGGAATGCAGCGTATTGAGCCACAGCGTCAGCCCCCAGCGCAGCCATGCACCGAACGCGGCGCCGACGCCGACCGCGGCCCAGGCCATCATCTCCCGCTTCCTTCGCCGGCCTTATTGCCAGTTTTATTGTCAGACACGTGCCATTTCTCCAGCGCCTCGTCGTCGATGACACGCGCATCGACCCAGCGCGCGCCCTGTGGCGTCTGCTCCTTCTTCCAGAACGGCGCTTCGGTCTTCAGGTAGTCGATGATGAATTCGCAGGCGTCGAAGGCTTCGCCGCGATGCGCGGACGTGACGGCCACCAGAACGATCTGGTCTCTCGGCAGCAGCGGGCCGACACGATGGATGACCAGCGCGTCGTCGATGTTCCAGCGCGATTTTGCCTGCTCGACGATGGCCTGCAGCGCCTTCTCGGTCATGCCCGGATAGTGCTCCAGCTCCATCTCGGCCACGCTGGAACCGTCGTTCATGTCGCGGACCGTACCGATAAACGTGACGACCGCACCGATGCGCGGGCTGTGCGCGCGCATGGCCGCCACTTCGCTGCTGACATCGAAATCCTCGGTTTGAACACGTACCGTCATGTTGCCTGCCTGCATCAAATCTCGTGTATTCATCAACCGCCGGTAACCGGCGGAAAGAACGCCACTTCGCCGCCATCGCGGATCGGCGTTGCGGCATCGGTCATCTGCTGATCATAAGCCATGCGCAGCGCACGGCCGTCTGCCAGCACTTCGGCCCATTTCCCGCCGCGCTCGCGCAGGAAGGCGCGTACATCACCCACGGTCGCCACGCCGGCCGGCAATGCCACGGTTTCCTGCGACACACCCAGCGCTTCGCGCACGCTGGCAAAAAAACGGAGTTCGATATTCATTGCTTTCGCCTCAATACATCAAATCGCCGAACGGCAGGAAGCGCACCAGATCGCCCGGCGCAATCGGATTGTTCGGCGGATTGTCGATCAGACCATCGCCCCAGACGGTGGAGGTCAGCACGCCGGAACTCTGGTTGGGGAACAGATCCAGCCCGCCTTGCGCATTGATACGCGCGCGCAGGAATTCGTTGCGGCGGTCGCCCTTGGGCAACGCAAAATCGGCGCGCAGCGTCACTGCCTTCGGCGCCACGTTCTGCACGCCCTGCAGGCGCAGGATGAACGGCCGCACGAACAGCAGGAAGGTCACGAAACTCGACACCGGATTGCCCGGCAGCCCGAGGAAGAAGGCCCGGCCGGATTGTTCCCCGGATTGCGACGAACGGTTGACCTCCCCGAACGCCAGCGGCTTGCCTGGCTTGACGGCGATCTGCCACATGTTGACGCGGCCTTCCGCTTCCAGCGCCGGCTTGATGTGATCTTCCTCGCCGACCGAAACGCCGCCGGAAGTGATGATCAGGTCATGCTCTTCGGCCGCACGGCGCAGCGTCTCGCGCGTGGCAGCCAGCGTATCCGGCACGATGCCGAAATCGGTGATGTCGCAATGCAGGTTCTGCAACAGGCCGCGCAGCGTGAACTTGTTCGAGTTGTAGATCGCACCCGGCTTCAATTCGTCGCCCGGCATCGCCAGTTCGTCGCCGGTGAAGAACACGGCCACGCGCAGCTTGCGTACGACCGGCAGCTTCGCCAGCCCGACCGAGGCGGCCAGCCCCAGCTCCTGCGCACGCAATCGCGTGCCCGCTTCCAGGATCGTGCTGCCGGCGCGAATGTCTTCGCCGGCACGGCGTATCCATTCGCCGGATGCCGGCGCATGATTGATCGTGACGATATCGCGTTCGCCATCCTTGTCCGCTACACAGACTTCCTGCATGACGACCGCATCCGCACCTTGCGGCACCATCGCGCCGGTAAAGATGCGGGCGGCCGTACCGGCCTTCAACGGCTGGCCGACATGGCCGGCAGGAATACGTTGCGCGACTTCCAGCACCGCGCTGCCGCTGACGCAATCGGCGGCGCGCACCGCGTAACCGTCCATAGAAGTATTGTCCATCGGCGGCACATCGAGTTGCGACTGCTGGGCAAGTGCAAGCACGCGGCCGTTGGCTTCCAGCGTCGGCAACGTCTCGGTCTCCGTAACGGCGATGGCACCTGCGAGAAGAAAGTCGAGCGCCTCGGCCACGCTCAACATCGGCTTGGGTTGGTTCATGTCGGATCAGGCTGGTCTTGATGGGCAGATTGTAGCCGGAAGCGCCGGCCGCCGCAGTATGACAGCAACGGCCGCGGCTACGCCTTCATGCAGGCGGCTTGAGACGATTTATAGTCCGGTGCGCGCCGAAATATAAGCCTTCATCTTTTCGACGTCAGCCGGCATCACGTCGAATCGCTGCGGCAGGCTTTCGATATTTTCGAATCCGGCCGGACGTTCGGCATCGCGGCCCAGTGCTTCGCGAATGGTTTCATTGAATTTCGCCGGCAACGCGGTTTCCAGCACGATCATCGTCGTACCCGGCGTCAGATTTTCGCGTGCGACCTTCACACCGTCGGCGGTGTGCGTGTCGATCATCAGGCCGTGTTTTTCCTGCAGATCGCGAATCGTCGCGATGCGATCGTCATGCGTGGATTTGCCGGACACGAAGCCGAATTCCACAACGCGCTTGAACTCGTCACCATCGCTGCCCGGCTTGCCGGACAGGTCGAAACCGCCGTGCGTTTCCACCTTGCGGAACAGCGCCCGCACACGGTCGCCATCGCGGCCCAGCAGGTCGTAGACGAAACGCTCGAAGTTGGACGCCTTGCTGATGTCCATGCTCGGGCTGCTGGTGTGATAGGTCTCGGCAGACTTGCGCGTCCGGTAGACACCGGTACGGAAGAATTCGTCGAGCACGTCGTTTTCGTTAGTCGCGACCACCAGCTTGTCGATCGGCAGGCCCATCATGCGCGCGATGTGGCCGGCGCAGACGTTGCCGAAATTGCCGGACGGGACGGTGAACGATACCTTCTGGTCGTTGCTGGTCGTCGCGGTCAGGTAGCCGCGGAAGTAGTAGATGACCTGCGCCACCACGCGCGCCCAGTTGATCGAATTGACGGTGCCGATCTTCTGCTTTTCCTTGAACGCCAGATCGTTGGAGACGGCTTTCACCATGTCCTGGCAATCGTCGAACACGCCTTCGACGGCGATGTTGAAGATGTTCGGGTCCTGCAGGCTGAACATCTGCGCAGTCTGGAACGCGCTCATCTTCTTGTGCGGCGACAGCATGAAGACGCGGATGCCCTTCTTGCCGCGCATTGCGTATTCGGCTGCGCTGCCGGTATCACCCGACGTCGCACCGAAGATGTTCAGTTCCGCATGCTGCTTCGCCAGCGCGTATTCGAACAGATTGCCGAGCAGCTGCATCGCCATGTCCTTGAAGGCAAGCGTCGGACCGTTCGACAGCGCCTGCAGCATGATCTTCGCACCACTGTTTTCCTCGACCAGGCGCAGCGGCGTGATGCGCGACGCATCTTCGCCGTGGCGCGCGTTGCGGTAAATGTCGGCGGTGTAAGTCTTGTGCGCCAGCGCGTGCAGATCGGCGTCAGGAATATCCGTCGCGAATTTCTTCAGCACTTCGTAGGCGAGGTCCGCGTAGGAAAGCGTGCGCCAGGCATCCAGTTCGGCGCCCGTCACTTGCGGATAGTCGGCCGGCAGATAGAGTCCGCCGTCCGGGGCGAGACCACCGAGCAGAATCTGGGAAAAAGACTGGGCAGCGGCTTCACCGCGGGTGGAAATGTATTGCATGTCGGAAGATGTGTTGGAGAGCGAAAGCAAGCCGACATTATAACTGCTGGCGTCGCTTCTCTCCGGCTTCTCTTGGGCGGAAACGATGACAACGCCGGGCCACCATGTCATTGCGGCAATATCTCCCTGCTCCTTTCTACCTCTTCCTGTTGCCGGCAAAGAAAAAGGCGCCGCAGCGCCTTTTTCCCTTGTTTCCTTTGAGTCAGCTCAGATGTTCGAGCCGCAGCTTCGTCACCTTGCCAAGCACCGTCGGCAATTGCTCGATCTTGCCGATTGCCACCTCGACGTTCTTCTCCTGCGTCTGATGCGTCAGGATGATGATGTCGGTCTGCGTTTCACCCAACGACGGTTCCTTCTGCAGCATCGCATCGATCGAGATCGACGATTCGGCCAGGATGCTCGTCACATCGGCCAGCACACCGAGCTTGTCCGCCACATGCATGCGCAGGTAGTAACTGGACGTGACTTCCGAGATCGGCAGAATCGGCGTATCGGTCATCGCATTCGGCTGGAAGGCCAGATACGGCACGCGGTGTTCCGGCGCGGCCTCGGCCAGGCGCGCGATGTCGACCAGATCGGCGATCACGGCCGAGGCAGTCGGCTCGGAACCGGCGCCCTTGCCGTAGTACAGCGTGGCGCCGACGGCATCGCCCTGCACCAGCACCGCATTCATCGGGCCCTCGACGTTGGCGATCAGGCGCTTGGATGGAATCAGCGTCGGATGCACGCGCAATTCGATGCCCTTGGGCGTGCGCTTGGCGATGCCCAGCAGCTTGATGCGGTAGCCGAGCTGCTCCGCGTAGCGGATATCGACCGCTTCCAGCTTCGTGATGCCTTCGATGTGCGCCTTGTCGAACTGCACCGGAATGCCGAATGCGATGGCCGACATCAGCGTCGCCTTGTGCGCGGCATCGACGCCTTCGATATCGAAGGTCGGGTCGGCTTCTGCGTAACCGAGACGTTGCGCTTCTTTCAGCACCGTGTCGAAATCGAGACCCTTGTCGCGCATCTCGGACAGGATGAAGTTGGTGGTGCCGTTGATGATGCCGGCAATCCATTCGATACGGTTCGCCGTCAAGCCTTCGCGCAGCGCCTTGATGATCGGAATACCGCCGGCCACCGCCGCTTCGTACGCGACCATTACGCTTTTTTCCTGCGCCGCCTTGAAAATCTCGTCGCCGTGCGCAGCCAGCAATGCCTTGTTCGCCGTCACGATGTGCTTGCCGTTGGCGATCGCTTTCAGCACCAGATCCTTCGCCACGCCATAGCCGCCGATCAGTTCGATGACGACGTCAACATCCGGATTGGCAACCACCAGGTTGCCGTCGCTGACCACCTCGCATGTGCCGCCGGTGACTTCCTTCGCGCGCGCGACATCCAGGTCGGCCACCATCACGATCTCGATACTGCGGCCGGCACGACGCGCAATCTCTTCCTGATTGCGTTTCAGGACGTTGAATGTGCCCGCACCGACGGTGCCGATTCCTAGCAAGCCTACTTTGATGGATTTCATTGAATGTCTGCGTAATTTGATGCTGTTGATAATGCTGCTTGATGCTTTCGATGACAGCACGGGATGATGCCGGCGCTACGCCGGCATCCGCCGTCAACCGGCCCTTTTGCGATAGCCGTCGAGGAAATGTGCAATGCGGCCGATCGCCACTTCCAGATCGTCGGAATTGGGCAGGAATACTACCCTGAAATGGTCAGTGGTCGGGCAGTTGAAACCGGTGCCCTGCACGATCAGCACGCTCTCCTCGGCCAGCAATTGATAGGCAAATTCCTGGTCGTCGGCGATCGGGTACATGGCTGGATCGAGGCGCGGGAACATGTAGAGCGCTGATTTCGGCTTGACGCAGGTGACGCCGGGAATCTCGGTCAACAGCTTGTGCGCCAGATCGCGCTGCTTCAGCAGGCGTCCGCCGGGACCGACAAGGTCGTTGATGCTCTGGTAGCCGCCCAAGGCGGTCTGGATCGCATATTGCCCTGGCGCATTCGCACACAGGCGCATCGAAGCCAGCATGTTCAAGCCTTCGATGTAATCCTTCGCATGGCGTTTCTCGCCGGAGACGATCATCCAGCCGGCGCGATAGCCGCAGGAACGATAGTTCTTCGACAGGCCGTTGAATGTGATGAACAACACGTCGTCGGCCAGCGATGCGATCGACACATGTTTTTCGCCGTCGTACAGCACCTTGTCGTAGATTTCATCGGCGAACACGATCAACTGGTGCTGGCGCGCAAGCTCGACGATCTGCTCCAGCAGTTCGACCGGATACAGCGCGCCGGTCGGATTGTTCGGATTGATGACGACGATGGCCTTCGTGTTCGCGTTGATCTTGCGCTTGATGTCGTCGATATCCGGCAGCCAGCCGGCCTGCTCGTCGCAGACGTAATGCACGGGCATTCCGCCGGACAAGCTGACAGCTGCCGTCCACAGCGGATAGTCGGGCGATGGCACCAGCACTTCATCGTAACTGTTGAGCAGCGCATTCATGCTCATGACGATCAGTTCGGAAGCGCCATTACCCAGGTAGATGTCGTCGATGGTCACGCCCTCGATCTTCTTTTCCTGCGAATAGTGCATGATCGCCTTGCGCGGCGCGAACAGGCCTTTCGAATCCGTGTAGCCGGACGCGTTAGACATATTGCGGATCATGTCCTGCACGATCTCGTCGGGCGCATCGAAACCGAAGGTTGCCAGGTTGCCGATATTCAGCTTGATGATCTTGTGACCGTCTTCCTCCATCTGCCGTGCCTTTTCCAGCACGGGGCCGCGAATGTCGTAGCAGACGTCGGCCAGTTTTTTCGATTTTTGAATCGGTCGCACAGCAATTGTTCCTTGTGGTTTCTGCGGAAGCGGCGGGCGCTCCGATGGAAGGACGTGCGGCGGGGGAGATCGCATGCAGTCATAGAACGACTGCCGGATGTTGCGCCGCGAAAGAGAGCCATTTTGCCGAAAGGAAGCGATTTTATCAATCGATACCGCCAGTTCGCAGCCGCATATGGTCGTTCCTGCAAGGCATTGCCTGCGCTCATGCGACGGCAGCCGAACCGTTACAATAGGCAATCTCGACTTTCCCTGCCGGATTCCGGCCATTGTCATGAAGCTCCACAACACGCCTACCCAGCAATACCAGACCGTGACCGCCTACGACGAGAGCGGTGTCGAAATCAACATGAGCCGTTTCAGCCACAGCCTGACGGTGATGCCGGAAACGCCGCCGGCTGCATGGCCCGTTTCTTCATTCGAGGCCTTGCAGGTCGAACACTTCGAACAGATCGGCGCCGCTTCGCCGGACGTCGTCATCCTCGGCACCGGTGCGCAGCAACGCTTTGCCCATCCGCGTCTGACGACTCCGCTGACATCCCGCCGCATCGGTGTCGAATGCATGGACAACCAGGCTGCCTGCCGCACCTACAACATCCTGATGGGTGAAGGCCGCAAGGTCGCTCTTGCATTGATCTTCGAGAACTGAAAGATCCGCACCGCCGTGCCGCACCGAACCAATGACAGTATCGCCGGTCCATTTCGCTGATGTCGAATTGACATGACAATGGATGCGCAACAATCATTGATGAAGATTTCATCAATTTCCGATGGAATATCTTGAAGAATGGAAAGTTGCCCTCATGTCCATTGCTGATCGATCATCCTTCACGAAAGAAAGCGAACACATGGATCAACAAAGCGCCCCGGCGGAACGCCCTTCGGCCCTCGACATGATGGTGCCCGAGTTCTCCGCACCGATGACAGGTGGCCGCGATTTCCAACTGTCTGATTACAAAGGCAAAAAGATCGTCCTGTATTTCTATCCCAAGGACAATACGCCCGGCTGCACGACGGAAGGCATGCAGTTCCGCGATCTGTACGAACAGTTTCGCGCTGCCGATGCAGAGATCATTGGTGTGAGCCGCGACAGCCTGCGTTCGCACGATGGCTTCAAAAGCAAGCTCGGCCTGCCGTTCGAACTGATTTCAGATCCTGACGAAACGGTTTGCATCATGTTCGATGTCATGAAGATGAAAAACATGTATGGCAAGAAAGTGCGCGGTGTCGAACGCTCCACTTTTATCATTGACGGATCCGGCAAATTGGTGAAAGAATGGCGTGGAGTCAAAGTGCCTGGACACATCGACGAAGTGCTGGATTTCGTGAAGGCCCTTGCCTAGGGTGACAGAACCCATTGAATTCAAAAGAATATTTTTCTGAAAGAGCCGTTTGCGGATTAGGCCTTGCGCCTTCCCAAACGGCTTTTTTGCTTTTCGATCCGCAACGCACGCTGTTGCTGCGTGCGGCCGCCGTTTTCTACCTTCCCTCAACTCTCTTCCATCGTTCTTTGGCTGTAGTCGTCTGTACGCTGTTTCCCATACTTTCCAGATCGAGGTCCTGATGCCCCTACCAAAAATTCCGACCAAGCCGGCTGCATTGCTGTCTCCACAAGACTATCCAAAGGCTGACAAGGAAAAGATCGTCAAACCGCTGACCCTGATCGAACCCGTTGCACGCAAGACCGATACGCCTCCTGCTTCACCACGTGCCAAGATCGACAAGATTCCTGTCGAAAAACCACGCGCCGTTTCTTCGCAAGCGGCAGCTCCCGCATCGAAGACGAATCGCCGTCCGATCGCCAAGGTCGGCGGCATGACGAAATTGTTCGTGCTCGATACCAATGTGTTGATGCACGATCCGACTTCGTTGTTCCGTTTCGAGGAGCACGACGTCTATCTGCCGATGGTCACGCTGGAAGAACTGGACAACCACAAGAAGGGCATGTCCGAAGTGGCACGTAGCGCACGCCAGGTCTCGCGCTCGCTGGACGCACTGGTCAGCGGTATTGAAGAAAACGAAATCGACGAAGGCATTCCGCTCTCCAAGCTCGGCAACAAGGATGCGCGCGGACGCCTGTTCTTCCAGACCAAATTGCAGAATGTCTCGCTTCCCGACGGCCTGCCGATCGGCAAGGCCGACAACCAGATCCTCGGCGTGGTCCGCGCACTGGAAGACCAGTACCCCGGCCGCGCCATCGTGCTGGTCTCCAAGGACATCAACATGCGCATCAAGGCGCGCGCGATGGGCCTGCCGGCGGAGGAATACTTCAACGACCACGTCCTCGAAGATACCGACCTGCTCTATTCCGGCATCCTGCAGCTGCCGGACGATTTCTGGACCAAGCACGGCAAGGGCATGGAATCGTGGCAGGAAAACAAGCACGGTACCGGCTATACCTTCTACCGTCTGACCGGCCCGCTGGTGCCGCAGATGCTGGTCAACCAGTTCGTCTTCATGGAGCCGCAGAACGGCGAAGCGTCCTTCTACGGACAGGTGCGCCAGATCAACGGCAAGACCGCCGTGATCCAGACGCTGCGCGACTACACGCACACCAAGAACAGCGTGTGGGGCGTGACGGCGCGCAACCGTGAACAGAACTTCGCGCTGAACCTGTTGATGGATCCGGAATGCGATTTCGTCACGCTGCTCGGCCAGGCCGGCACCGGCAAGACGCTACTGGCACTCGCATCGGGTCTGGCGCAGGTGCTGGAAACCAAGCTCTACAGCGAAATCATCGTCACCCGCGTGACGGTACCGGTCGGCGAAGACATCGGCTTCCTGCCGGGTACCGAGGAAGAAAAGATGTCGCCGTGGATGGGCGCCTTCGACGACAACCTCGAAGTGCTGAACAAGGCCGACACCGATGCCGGCGAATGGGGACGTGCCGCGACGCAGGATCTGATCCGTTCGCGCATCAAGATCAAATCGCTGAACTTCATGCGCGGCCGCACCTTCGTCAACAAGTACCTGATCATCGACGAGGCGCAGAACCTGACGCCGAAGCAGATGAAGACGCTGGTCACGCGTGCCGGCCCCGGTACCAAGATCGTCTGCCTCGGCAACATCGCGCAGATCGATACGCCGTACCTGACCGAAGGCTCCAGCGGCCTGACCTACGTGGTCGACCGCTTCAAGGGCTGGACGCACAGCGGCCACGTGACGCTGGCGCGCGGCGAACGCTCGCGCCTGGCGGATCACGCAAGCGACGTGCTGTAATCGCAGTACGCCACAAACAAAAAAGCCTGCCATTTCACTGGCAGGCTTTTTTATTGCGGGGTGGATCAAAGAATCATCGTGCCGAACCACCAGGCGATTGCCGCAGCAAAAGCCGAAGCGGGAATCGTGAAAATCCATGCCCAGACGATATTGCCTGCCACGCCCCAGCGCACAGCCGACATCTTGCGCGATGCCCCGACACCGACGATGGCGCCCGTGATCGTATGCGTAGTCGAAACCGGCACACCCAGCGCCGTCGCCAGGAACAGCGTAAAGGCACCGCCGGTTTCCGCGCAAAAGCCGCCAACCGGTTTCAGCTTGGTAATTTTCTGTCCCATCGTCTTGACGATGCGCCAGCCGCCGAACAGCGTGCCGAGACTGATGGCGCTATAGCAACTGATCACCACCCACATCGGCAATGGATCTGCGGGAGCCGATACGCCGGCAGCAATCAGCAGCATCCAGATGATGCCCATCGTCTTCTGCGCATCGTTGCCGCCATGACCCAGGCTGTACATGGCCGCAGAGATTAACTGCAGGCGGCGAAAAAGGCGATCGACCGTACGCTGCGACGATCGCACGAACAGCCACGACACGATCACCATCATCAATGCTCCGAAAATGAAGCCGAGCAGCGGCGACAGCACGATGAACAGGATGATCTTGATCAGGCCGGACGCGACCAGCGCATCGGTGCCCGCCTTGGCGACGGCCGCACCGACCAGACCGCCGATCAGCGCATGCGAGGAAGAGGACGGCAATCCGAAATACCAGGTGACGACGTTCCACATGATGGCGCCGACCAGTGCGCCGAATACCACGTAATGATCGATGACGTGCGGATCGATGGTGCCCTTGCCGATCATCGATGCCACCTTCAGATGAAAAACGCCGATCGCGATGAAATTGAAGGCTGCCGCCATCGCTACGGCCGTCTGTGGCTTCAGCACGCCGGTCGACACGACGGTTGCAATGGCATTCGCCGCATCATGAAATCCGTTCATGAAATCGAACACCAGTGCCAGCACGATCAGGAATGCGAGCACGGTAAGGCTCATGTGAAGAGTTTGCATGGGTATCTAGTCTTGGTTCAATGCATCTGATCAGGCCGTACGACCCGACCGAAGGAAACGCCTGTGCGTCGTGTCATGCGTTTTCGACGATGATGCCTTCGATGATGTTGGAAACGTCTTCGCAGCGGTCCGTCACCGTTTCCAGCAGTTCATAGATCGCCTTCAGCTTGATGAGATTGCGCACGTCCGGTTCCTCGCGGAACAGCTTGGACATGGCGGCACGCATCACGTGATCGGCATCGGACTCCAGGCGATCGATTTCCTGGCAGATGCCGAGGATTTCGCGCGAATTATCCATGTTGTCGAGCAGCTTGACGGCTGCCGCCACCTTCTCGATACAGGCCTGGCACAGTTCGGCCAGACGCTTGGCTTCCGGCGTGATGGCCTTGATGTCGTACAGGGAAATGGTCTGTGCCGCATCCTCGAGCAGATCGAGGATATCGTCCATGCGCGAGATCAACTGGTGGATATCGTCACGATCCAGCGGTGTGATGAAGGTCTTGTGCAGTGCATCCAGCGTTGCGTGCGTCACCTTGTCGGCCTGTTTTTCGATGCTCTCGATCGCATGCACGCGGATTTCGAGATCGTCGAAATTGGTCATCAGCGCAACCATTTCCTTCGCACCCTTGACGCAGTATTCGGCATGCTCGTTGAAGAGATCGAAGAATTTGCCGTCTTTCGGCAGGAGTCGTCCAAACATGATTATTCTCTTTGAAAATTAGAATAGGGAAACCGGATAGGAAACCGCCCTGACCTGGCGGTGAATCGAGAAAGTCATGGCGCAGCGGATCATGTCAGTCGCCCTGATATACCGAAGCCGAACCGGTATAGTTATCGAATTTCGTGTACTGGCCGAGAAAGGTCAGGCGCACCGCGCCAATCGGACCGTTACGCTGTTTGCCGATGATGATTTCGGCCGTGCCCTTGTCGGGCGAATCGGGGTTGTAGACCTCATCGCGGTAGATGAACAGGATCACGTCGGCATCCTGTTCGATAGCACCGGATTCGCGCAGATCGGACATCACAGGACGTTTGTTCGGACGTTGCTCCAGCGAACGGTTCAGCTGCGACAACGCAATCACCGGGCAATTCAACTCTTTCGCCAGGCCCTTCAGGTTACGCGAGATCTCGGAAATTTCGGTCGCGCGGTTTTCGCCTGCCGAGTTTGCCGCCATCAACTGCAGGTAATCGATGATGATCAGGCCGAGCTTGCCGCATTGACGCGAAAGGCGGCGCGCACGCGCACGCAACTCCATCGAGTTCAGTGCCGGCGTTTCATCGATGAACAATTGCGCATCGTTCATCTTCTGGATCGCGTGCGTCAGGCGCGGCCAGTCTTCATCGACCAGACGGCCGGTACGCAGGCGATGCTGATCGAGACGACCGACCGAACCCAGCATACGCATCGCCAGCTGCGTGCCGCCCATTTCCATCGAGAACACGGCAACCGGCAGGCCGCTCTCGATCGCGACGTTCTCGCCGATGTTGACCGAAAATGCCGTCTTACCCATCGACGGACGGCCGGCGACGATGACCAGGTCGCCCGGCTGCAGGCCGGACGTCATGCGGTCGAGATCGGCAAAGCCGGTCGGTACGCCGGTGATGTCGCTGGTGCTGTCGCGGTTGTACAGTTCGTCGATGCGTTCGACGACCTGCGTCAACAGCGGCTGGATTTCCTGGAAACCTTGCGCGCCGCGCGCGCCCTCTTCCGCGATCGAGAAAATCTTGGATTCGGCCTCGTCCAGCATCTGCTTGACTTCCTTGCCCTGCGGATTGAAGGCAGCACCGGAAATTTCGTCGGAAACGGTGATCAGCTTGCGCAGCACTGCGCGGTCGCGCACGATCTCGGCATAGCGCCGGATATTGGCCGCCGACGGCGTGTTCTGTGCCAGCGCGTTCAGGTAGGCAACACCACCGACCTCCTCGGCCTTGCCGCTATTGGTCAGCGCTTCAAAGACGGTGATGACATCAGCCGGACGCGAACCGTTGATCAGCTTGGCGATGTGCTGGAAGATGATGCGGTGATCGTAGCGGTAGAAGTCTTCCTGACTGACGAAGTCCGCGATACGGTCCCATGCCGCGTTGTCCAGCAGCAGGCCGCCCAGAACAGATTGTTCCGATTCGATGGAGTGCGGCGGAACACGAAGGGAGTCGAGCTGCGGATCGGCTGGCGTATTCATGGCGCGCATTATACCTGCTGGTGAACGATGCTTAGAGGAAGCGGACAAGAAAAAAGCCGGGAAAACCCGGCTTTTTGTTGCATCGAATGCAGTACTGCTTTTAGGCCTGCTCGCCGACCACGGAAATCGTGATATCGACGACAACGTCGGTGTGCAGAGCCACCGAAACCGGGTGCTCGCCGGTCATCTTCAGCGGGCCTTGCGGCATGCGGATCTGTGCCTTTTCGACAGCGAAACCTTGTTTACCCAGCGCTTCGGCGATGTCGTGGTTGGTGACGGAACCGAACAGGCGGCCATCGACGCCAGCTTTCTGACCAATCTGAATTGCTTGGCCAGACAGTTTTTCGCCTTGACCTTGCGCAGCAGCCAGTTTTTCCGCAGCGACTTTTTCCAGCTCGGCGCGCTTGACTTCGAATTCAGCCAGCGCAGCAGCCGTTGCACGACGTGCCTTGCGTTGCGGGATCAGGAAGTTACGTGCGTAGCCGTCTTTCACTTTGACGACTTCGCCGAGGTTGCCGAGATTAACGACTTTTTCCAACAGAATGACTTGCATGTTTTTTCTCCTGATTCAGTCGTTGATTAGGCGTTGTGCAGATCGGTGTACGGCAGCAGCGCGAGGAAACGTGCGCGCTTGATCGCCGTATCCACTTGGCGCTGGTAGATCGCCTTGGTACCGGTCAGGCGTGCCGGCATGATCTTGCCGTTTTCCTGGACGAAATCCTTCAACGTGTCGATGTCTTTGTAATCGACCTGCTCGACGCCTGCAGCGGTGAAGCGGCAGAACTTCTTGCGTTTGAACAGCGGGTTCTGCTGTTTGCGTTTTTCTTTCAGTTTGTTCTTGTCGAATTTTTTACCGAATGCCATTTTTGGCTCCTGTATCTAAATGTGTTTTTCGAAATCTGTGAGATGGAAAACAAGGCTTTTGCCGTTGCGTCCCTTGCGTGCCAGAAAACCTGTGAATCTGAATGTCCCGCCCAGTTCGGCCTGATTGAACCTGCCCGAAATCTCGCCCGCGGCAATCGCGGCAATCTCGAACTCGACCAATCTGGGGATTCCTGCTTCGACCTGCTGCGAACTGTGCAGCAATCTTGCTTCCACTATCGGTACGCCTGCCGGCGTGTAGCGCAGAATTTCGCGCTCGGCGATGGTAGCAACGAACTGAAGCTGGTTCACGAAACTGGTTCAAAGACCTGATTCACACTCCTGTACGTCAATGGACTCAGGCAGCAGGCGCCTCGTTGCGATGGCTCTTGGCAGCATCTTCCTTCTGCACGGCCTTCATCATCGGCGATGGCGCGGTTTCGGCCTTCTTCATTTTCACGGTCAGATGACGCAGAACGGCATCGTTGAATTTGAAGCCGGTTTCGATTTCAGCCAGCGTTTCGCTGTCACATTCGATGTTCAGGCAGACGTAGTGTGCTTTCGCCAGTTTCTGGATCATGTAGGCCATTTGACGACGGCCCCAGTCTTCCACGCGGTGGATAACGCCGCCGCGTGCGGTGACGATACCTTTGTAGCGCTCGATCATCGCAGGCACTTGCTCGCTTTGATCGGGATGCACGATGAATACGATTTCATAATGACGCATGTAAGCTCCTTATGGACTTGATTAAACGCCCACCCCGGCGTCAGACGAGTGTGGGAAGAGGAAAAGCCCGAAACTATACCGCGGATTCGTCGAAAATTCAATCCATTCAAGCATTTAGGGCCACGCCGGCTGCCGCTTTGACCACATCCGGCAAGATGCGATGACGCATGGCGCTTGCATTGATGCAAATACTGTATAAAATCCCATACTGTCTGCATTCACAGCACAGGCCACCATGATCAAGCTTACCGCCCGCCAGGAACAAATCCTCAATCTGATCCGCGATGCGATCGAAAACACCGGCTTCCCGCCCACGCGTGCGGAAATTGCCGCCGAACTGGGTTTCCGTTCTGTCAACGCAGCAGAGGAACACCTGCAGGCGCTGGCCCGCAAGGGCGCAATCGAAATCTCGCCTGGCACGTCACGCGGCATCCGCTTGCGTGACAGCGGATCGAACGAACGCGAGGCGTCGACACAGATGGCATTGCCGCACCCTGCATTGATGCAACTGAGCCTGCCCCTGGTCGGCCGCGTTGCCGCCGGCTCCCCTATCCTGGCGCAGGAACATGTTGAACAGACTTACAACGTCGATCCGTCGATGTTCCCGGTCAAGCCAGACTACCTGCTGAAAGTGCGCGGCATGTCGATGCGCGATGTCGGCATTCTGGATGGCGACTTGCTGGCAGTGAAAAAGACCGATCAGGCACGCAACGGCCAGATCGTGGTGGCACGCATCGGCGACGACGTGACGGTCAAGCGTTACCGCAAGACCGGCTCGGCCATCGAACTGCTGCCGGAAAACCCCGACTTCAAGGTCATTCGCGTGAGTGGCGGCGAGGATTTTGCGCTGGAAGGTCTGGCGGTCGGTCTGGTGCGTTCCTGGCACTGAGCCGGGCTACCAATAGTTTGCTAAAGCCTTGCTTCTTCGAAGCTGGTTACCACGCCAGCCTCAATCCAGCCGGCGTCGCCTTTCGATGATCTGGCGCGCAATGCCGCGCAGGATGTTGACTTCTTCGGTTTCCAGCTGCGTGCG
The DNA here is from genome assembly GCF_014635845.1 of Oxalicibacterium solurbis. Classification (GTDB taxonomy): domain Bacteria; phylum Pseudomonadota; class Gammaproteobacteria; order Burkholderiales; family Burkholderiaceae_D; genus Oxalicibacterium; species Oxalicibacterium solurbis. Next base: position 387,944 of record NZ_BMDP01000001.1, read on the forward strand.
CGCAAACAGGCGCTTCAGGCGCGGCATCAGCTTCTTCGGGTTCTGCGGATCGAGGAAATCGATCTGGACCAGGGCCTGCTCCAGATGCGCAAACATGCCCTCGACCTGCTCCGCACTGGCCGGCTCGCCCTGAAAACCGATGCCGGCCTCCGTCAGATTTTCTCCCGATGCAGCCATGCGGCATTCGTATGCCAGCAACTGCACCGCCTGCGCCAGATTCAGCGAAGCGTATTCAGGATTGGCGGGAATGTTGATCAGCGCATTGCACTTCTCGACGATTTCGTTCGGCAGGCCGTAGCGCTCGTTGCCGAACACCAGCGCCACCGGCGCATCGATGGCCGACATCGTTGCCGATGCCGTACGGGGCGACAGGATGGGCGGCGAATATTCGCGCAGGCGCGCCGACAGCGCCGCGGCAAAATACACACCCTGCAAGGCTTCATCGATCGATGAAACGACGCGCGCGCCTTTCAGCACGTCCAGCGCACCGCTGGCAAACGCGATCGCCTCCTCGTTCTGTGCAAACGCCGCGTCGCGCGGATTGACCAGCACCATCTCGGCAAATCCCATCGTCTTCATCGCGCGCGCGGCAGCACCGATATTGCCCGGATGGCTGGTTTCCACCAGCACGAAGCGCAGGCGTTTGAAAAGAGGCGTGTCGGTTTGCGGCTGGTTCATTTAAAATAGCGGCATTGCGCGGCAATCCGGCCGGAAGCGACGGTTTCATGCGATTTCTCGCCACTCGCCCAGCTCCATTTGCCGCATCGCTCATTAATTCGAATCGGGTAGCGCGTTCGCACAGGCGAAGCGCCGCCATTTTAACGGAATCCCTATGCACCCCATGCTTAATACGGCGGTCAAGGCCGCGCGTCGCGGCGCCGCCGTCATCAACCGCGCTTCGTTCGACCTGGATCGCGTCAAGGTCACCGACAAGGGGCACAACGACTTCGTCACCGAAGTCGACCGCGCCGCCGAACAGGCGATCGTCGAGATTCTGTTGAGTGCCTATCCCGATCATGCCGTACTCGCCGAGGAATCCGGCGCATCGGCCAACCTGCACGACGAATCCGAAAACGTCTGGATCATCGATCCGCTCGACGGCACCACCAACTTCATCCACGGCTTTCCGCAGTACTGCGTCTCGATCGCGCTGCAACAGAAAGGCCAGATCACACAGGCCGTCGTCTACGATCCGACGCGCAACGACCTCTTCACCGCCAGCAAGGGTGGCGGCGCTTTCCTGAACGAGAAACGCATCCGCGTCTCCAAGCGCGACAAGCTGTCCGAAGCATTGCTCGGCACCGGCTTCCCGTTCCGCGACATGCGTCGTCTCGACGAATACATCGAAATGTTCAAGGCCATCATCAAGAATTCGGCCGGCCTGCGCCGTCCCGGCTCGGCCGCACTGGATCTGGCTTACGTGGCAGCCGGTCGCTTCGACGGCTTTTTCGAAAAGGGTCTGAAGCCGTGGGACATCGCCGCAGGCTCGCTGCTAGTCACCGAGGCGGGCGGCATCATGGGCGACTTCACCGGCGAATCCGACTATCTGTACAAGGGCGACATCATCGCCGGCTCGCCGAAGATCTTCGCGCAGATGGTCGCCCTGCTCGCTCCGTACAAATAAACACGGCAAATTGCGGCGCTGCGAGAACAGCGCTGCTATACTGCAGCCACGCGGCATCGCACCAGTCTCCTGCCGCCGTCCATAACGACACTCCCAACACCGAATCCGTTTGCCTGCGACTGGCGCTCCACGGCGACAGGCCGATCACTTTTTTCATCGAGTTTCATATGTCATTTTCCGACCTCGGCCTGGCCGAAGGCATTGTTCGTGCCGTGACCGAACAGGGTTACAACGCTCCCACTCCCATCCAGACGCAGGCGATTCCGGCCGTGCTGACCGGCGGCGATCTGCTGGCCGGCGCCCAGACCGGTACCGGCAAGACGGCCGGCTTCACGCTGCCCGTACTGCATCGTCTCGCAAGCAGCGGCACGCCGCACAAGACACGCACGTCGCCACGCGCCATCCGCGCACTGGTGCTGACGCCGACACGCGAACTTGCCGCGCAGGTCGAGGAAAGCGTACGCGCCTACGGCAAGTACACCAATCTGTCGTCGGCCGTCATCTTCGGCGGCGTCGGCATCAATCCGCAGATCAAGCTGCTGCAGCAAGGCGTCGATATTCTCGTTGCCACGCCGGGCCGCCTGCTCGATCACATGCAGCAAGGCACGGTCAATCTGGACAACATTGAAATCCTGGTGCTGGACGAAGCCGACCGCATGCTCGACATGGGTTTCATTCGCGACATCCGCAAGGTGCTGGCCGCGCTGCCGCCCAAGCGACAAAACCTGCTGTTTTCCGCCACCTTTTCCGACGAAATCAAGGCGCTGGCGAACGGCCTGCTGAACAATCCGGCGACGATCGAAGTCGCCCGGCTGAATTCCACCGTCGAGATCATCGAACAGAAGATTCACCCGGTCGATCGCGACCGCAAGCATCCGCTGCTCGCGCACCTGATCAAGAGCCGCAGCTGGTCGCAGGTACTGGTCTTCACGCGCACCAAGCACGGTGCCAACCGCCTGGTCGAGCAGCTCGGCAAGGACGGCATTTCCGGCATGGCGATCCACGGCAACAAAAGCCAGACCGCACGCACCAAGGCACTGGCCGAATTCAAGGACGGCAAGCTGCAGGTGCTGGTCGCCACCGACATCGCCGCGCGCGGCATCGACATCGACCAGTTGCCGCACGTCGTCAACTACGATCTGCCGAACGTGCCGGAAGACTATGTGCACCGCATCGGCCGCACCGGCCGTGCCGGCGCAACCGGCGAAGCCGTTTCGCTGGTCTGCGTCGACGAACACGTGATGCTGAAGGACATCGAAAAACTGATCAAGCGCAAGCTGCCGGCAGAAATCATCGTCGGCTTCGAGCCCGATCCGAATGCCAAGCCGCAGCCGATCCAGCTGCGCAGCCAGGGCCACGGCGGCCGCCAGCCTCAACAACCCGGTCGCCAGGGCGGCGGCTCGCGCCAATCGCAAGCAGCAGCCAAGCCGGCCAACGGCACGCCACGTCCTGGCAACCGCTCGGGGACTTCTTCCTCCAATCGCAACGGCAACCAGCCGCAGCGCAGCGCAGGCCGCGGCCGCTAGAGCGCAATCATCCCAACGCTTGCGGCAAAATGCCGCAAGCACCGGCCTGCGATGCCGGTCTACAAAGATGGTGGCGTCGCATACAATGACGTCTTTATCCTTACGCATCGCCCGGTGTTCCCCCTCCGGCGACTCGCGTGCTGTTGACGAATCAGAACCGACCATGTCATTGCCGGCAAACGAAAACAGATCTTCTCCGTCGCACGAAAAACACACGCCGATGATGCAGCAGTATCTGCGCATCAAGAGCGATCATCCGACCACGCTGGTGTTCTACCGGATGGGCGATTTCTACGAACTGTTTTTCGACGATGCCGAAAAAGCGTCGCGCCTGCTCGGCATCACGCTGACGCAACGCGGTTCGTCCAACGGCAATCCGATCAAGATGGCCGGCGTGCCCTTCCACGCGGTCGAACAATATCTGGCGAAACTGGTCAAGCTCGGCGAATCGATTGCCATCTGCGAACAGATCGGCGATCCGGCTACCAGCAAAGGACCTGTCGAACGCAAGGTCGTGCGCGTCATCACGCCAGGCACATTGACCGATTCCGATCTGCTGCCGGAAAAAGCCGAACGTCCGCTCCTGGCACTGAACAGCAGCACACAACGCAAAAACGTGACGATCGGTCTTGCCTGGCTGTCGATGGCAAGCGGCGCGCTGAAACTCATGGAATTCACTGTCGAGGCACAACAGGTCGAAACGCGTCTCAAACAGGAACTGGAACGCATCGCACCGGCCGAAATCCTGCTGCCGGGCGGCATCGATCAGGCATTCGAAGAATATGCACAGGCCCGCAACACGCTGGTGCCGGACTGGCACTTCGACAGCGAACACGGCGGCAAGGCATTGCTCGAACAATTGCAGGTCGCCACGCTGAGCGGCTTCGGCGCCGACCGGCTCGATCCGGCAATCGGCGCCGCCGGTGCTCTGCTGCGCTACGCGCAATCGACGCAGAGCCAGGGACTGCAGCATGTACGCACGCTGACAGTCGAATCCGAGAACGAATTCATCGGCCTCGATGCCGCCACGAGACGCAATCTGGAACTGACCGAGTCGTTGCGCAACCAGGACAACGCGCCCACGCTGTTCTCGCTGCTCGACCATTGCCGCACCGCGATGGGCTCACGCCTGCTGCGCCACTGGCTGCATCACGCACCGCGCGACCAGCGCATCGCCGTCGGCCGCCATACCGCCATCAATGCGCTGATGCGTGCCGATGCCACCGGCGGCATCTCGTCGACGCTGGCGTCGGTGCCGGACATCGAACGCATCACGACGCGCATCGCACTGATGAGCGCCCGCCCGCGCGATCTCGCCGGTATGCGCAATGGTTTGCAGCAGCTGCCGTCGCTGCGCACCTACGTCTCGATGTGCAACAAGGATGCCGATGCGCCGCTGCTGAAATCGATTCACGACGCGCTGGCGACGCCGGGCGAATGCCTGGATCTGCTGGAGCGCGCAATCGCGATGGAGCCGGCCGCAATGGTGCGCGATGGCGGTGTCATAGCACGCGGCTACGATGCGGAACTGGACGAACTGCGCGGACTGTCCGAAAACGCCGGCCAGTTCCTGATCGACCTGGAAACACGCGAGCGCGAACGCACCGGCATCGCCAACCTGCGCGTCGAATACAACAAAGTGCACGGCTTCTACATCGAAGTCACGCACGGCCAGACCGACAAGGTGCCGGACGACTATCGCCGCCGCCAGACGCTGAAGAATGCCGAGCGCTACATCACGCCGGAACTGAAGGCGTTCGAGGACAAGGCGCTATCGGCGCAGGAACGTGCGCTAACGCGCGAGAAATTCCTGTACGACCAGTTGCTGCAACAACTTCTGTTGCACATTCCGGTACTGCAAAGCATTGCGCATGCGCTGGCGCAACTGGACACGCTGGTGTCGCTCGCCGACCATGCCTTGCGCAACAACTGGTGCGCGCCGCAGTTGGTAGCCGAACCGGCCATCGCAATCGCGCAAGGCCGTCATCCGGTCGTCGAGAATCACATCGAGCGTTTCATCGCCAACGATTGCGTGCTGAACGACGAACGCCGCCTGCTGCTGATCACCGGCCCCAACATGGGCGGTAAATCAACCTATATGCGGCAAGTCGCGCTGATCACGCTGCTGGCCTATGTCGGCAGCTTCGTGCCAGCCGCCAGCGCCGTCATCGGCCCGATCGATCGCATCTTCACGCGTATCGGCGCGGCCGACGATCTGGCTGGCGGCCGCTCCACCTTCATGGTCGAGATGACGGAATCCGCCGCCATCCTGAACGGTGCGACGGAGCATTCGCTGGTGCTGATGGACGAAGTCGGCCGCGGCACGTCGACTTTCGATGGCCTCGCGCTGGCCTGGGCGATCGCACGCCACCTGATCGAAACCACGCGCAGCTTCACGCTGTTCGCCACCCACTATTTCGAACTGACGCAACTACCGGAAGCGCACCAGACCGCCGCGAACGTCCATCTGTCCGCCGTCGAGCACAAGGATCGCATCGTTTTCCTGCATGCAGTACAGACCGGTCCGGCATCGCAGAGCTACGGTCTGCAGGTAGCGCAGCTGGCCGGCGTGCCTCAAGTAGTGATCCGCGCTGCGCGCCGGCATCTGGCCTCGCTGGAAGCACATTCGGTTCAGCAAACGCCGCAATTCGACCTGTTCACAGAACGCGATAACGCGACAAGCGAACCGGAAATCGTCGTGCCACAACTCTCGATAATGGACGAAGCCCTCGAAGACATCGACCCCGATGCGCTGTCGCCGCGCGAGGCGCTCGATGCTCTGTACCGGCTGAAGGAACTGAGCAAACAATCGGGCAGATCGGGCCGTTAAAACACCATCGAGGCGCATTCAAGCGAAGCAGACAAGTCCGGCATGAAATCTTCCATCCTTCGTTCGCTGCTCTGTCTTGCGCTGCTATGTCCACTGCTGGCGCTTGCAAGCGAAACTTTCAGCTTCGGCGTCATCGCCCGGCCCGCGCATGGGGCCACGACAACCGAGCTGTTGCACAAAGCGATCGACGAAACCGATAGCGACAACCTCGCCTTCGTTGTTGCCAACGGCATCAAGGCCGATGACGAGTCGTGTTCCGATGCCGTGTACAACGACAGGCATGCGCTATACGAAAGTGCGAAAAATGGTCTGATCGTCTCGCTTACTTCCGGCGACTGGGCAGATTGCGCAAATGCGATGAAACATTCGATTGCCATCGAACGCCTTCGTCGTTTACGCGAGCTGTTCTTCGTCGGCGAATTTTCGTTCGGGCAAAGCCAGATTCCGTTGATCCGGCAATCCACGATTCCGACGTTCCGCATGTATGCGGAAAACATGCACTGGCGCATCGGCAACGTGCTGTTTGCGACAATCAACCTGCCATCCAACAATAACAATTTCCAGAACGCCGCCGGCCGCAACAGCGAATACGAAGATCGTCAAGTCGCCAACAACGACTGGCTCAAGCGACTCTTCATCACCGCCAAGGCCAGCGGACTGAACGGCATCGTGCTCTTTTGCGACGGCAATCCGATGGCAGCGCATACGGAACATGATTCGGGCATTTTCTTCGGCGGCAAACGCGCCGGCTATGCCGAGATCCGCCATCACATTCTGAAATCGGCCACGGCCTTCCATGGCCGCATCCTGATCGTGCATGCCGAACGGAACGCGAAACCCGCGAAAGACATTCTCTGGCACGACAACATCGGCACGCTGTACGCTGCCGCACCATGGACCAAGGTTGCGGTAAATCCTGCGCTACCGCAGCTGTTCGCCGCCATTAGCCGATGACGGCATCCGGCACAGGACGCAATGCTGCTTCGGCACCTTGACGCATACTTTCTGCGCAAAACAAAAAAGGATGCCGAAGCATCCTTTTTTATGGGCGAAACGATCTCAATGAATCGGATGGCTGCGGAACTGGTCGCCCGCCGTATCGTCATCGTCGTCACCATGATGATGGCCGTGTGGACCATGCACGTGGCCATGTGCAATTTCCTCTTCCGTCGCTTCGCGCACGCCCGTCACCTTCAGCGTGAAACGCAGCGCCATGCCGGCCAGTGGATGATTACCATCGAGCACCACCTTGTCGTCCGCGATATCCGTCACGGTGAAGATCACCGGCATCTCGTCGTCGTCCGGCGTTTCCGGCGAACCTTCGAACTGCATGCCGACTTCCAGCGGCGTCGGCAGGCGATTGCGCGGTTCGATCTTCACCAGCTCCGGATCGTAGTCGCCGAAGGCATCATGCGGTTCGACCTGAATCGTGTCTTCAAAGCCCACTGCCTTGCCTTCCAGCGCTTCCTCGATCTTCGGCAGCGTGTTGTCGTATCCGCCATGCAGATACGTCATCGGCTCACGGCTTTCCTCGATCAATTCACCCTGGGCGTCCGACAGTTTGTATTCCACGGTCACGACCGTGTTCTTGGCTATCTGCATGATGGTCCTTTCATTGAATGCGGGCATTATACTCCGAGCCATTTTCGTGCCCTTTCGCGTCCTTTCACATTCTGTAGAACAAGTGCCTGCCCTATAATGGCGCGATGAAAAAACTGCCCCTGCTGGGCGGCTTGACCGCCGCCGAATTCCTGCGCGATTACTGGCACAAGAAGCCCTTGCTGATCCGCCAGGCCATTCCCGATTTCAAGCCCTTGCTGTCGCGCGATCAACTGTTCGATCTGGCCGCGCAGGACGATGTGGAATCGCGACTGATCACACGCGAAAAACGCCGCTGGAAAATGGACAGCGGCCCGTTCGGCGAGGTTCCTCCGCTGACACAAAAAAACTGGACGCTGCTGGTGCAAGGCGTCAACCTGCACGACGATGGAGTCGACGCCTTGATGCGCCAGTTCAGCTTCGTTCCCGACACGCGCCTGGACGACCTGATGATCAGCTATGCCACGCAAACCGGCGGTGTCGGCGCGCACTTCGATTCCTACGATGTGTTCTTGCTGCAGGCACAAGGCCACAGACGCTGGCGCATCGGCGCGCAAACCGATCTGACACTGCAGCAAGGCGTGCCGCTGAAAATCCTCAAGCATTTCGAACCGGAAGAGGAATTCGTACTCGCGCCCGGCGACATGCTCTACCTGCCGCCCCAGTATGCGCATGAGGGAACGGCGATGGACGAATGCATGACCTATTCGATCGGCTTTCGCGCCCCTTCCTATCAGGAACTGGGGCAAGCCTTTCTGGAATCGCTGATCGACAACATCGACCTTCCTGGCCGCTATGCCGATCCCGACCTGAAACCGGCCAGGCATAGTGCCGAAATCAGCAAAGGCATGCTGTCACGCATTACCGCCGAACTGAACAAGATCCGTTTTACGCAGGATGAGATTGCGCTCTTCATCGGAGAGTATCTGTCCGATCCCAAGGCGCACGTCTATTTCGATGCACCCGATGTTCAACTGACAAAGGCGCGTTTTGCCCAGCTTGCTAAAAAAACAGGGGTCCGGTTGTCCCGCAAGACGCAAATGTTGCATCGCAACAATTACATTTTCCTCAATGGAACGTCCTTTGAAACAGCCGGTTTCGACAAGGAAATTCTTGCTGCTCTGGCCAATGAGAGGATGCTCGACGGACAGGCGCTCAAGTCGGCATCCGAAGAATTGCTGGAAGGCTTGCATACCTGGTACAAGGACGGCTGGTTGCATTTGAAATCAACGTGATCCGGCCGCTCTCTTTTCTTGTGCGTACGCGGAACGATGGCGCAAAATCAGCGGTCGAATAGTCCTCCTGACCCTTTTTGTATCATTCGTACATCGACCTTAACAAAGTGTAAAACCGTTGTGTCATAGGCAAAAAGAAGCGCTATAATTTGTGGCTAGGACGCTTGCGTTGCGTCGCACCGCAACAATGGTCGAAACAACAAACAGGCACCTACGCGCGATAATGACCGGTAATTATTGATCGCCATATCACAATCAACCACATCGTTATTTGAAAGATAAATCATGACCAAATCCCTGCTGATCGCATCCCTGTTGGCTATCGCCCTGACCGCTTGCAGCAAAAAAGAAGAAGCACCGGCAGCACCGGCAGCTACTGAAGCTCCTGCAGCCGCTCCGGCCGCTGAAGCTCCGGCAGCTGCACCAGCAGCAGAAGCACCTGCAGCTCCGGCCGCTACCGAAGCTGCTCCGGCAGCTGAAGCACCTGCAGCTCCTGCAGAAGCTCCTGCAAAATAATTCAGCCTGTCTGAATAAAAAAGCCGACCAGCAGGTCGGCTTTTTTATTGCTTCGGTTTTCCACGCACGGCAAAAAACCACTCCGTCAGCAATCCATCCAGTCGAATCCTTGCTCCTGGCAAGCCGTCGTCAGTGCAACGGCATCCTGCACAATCGGCATCAATGCCGCCAACGCCAGTTCCGGCGTATTGTTCTTCAAACTCAGATGCGCTCCCACCACGCGCGTCAGTTGCGCACGATCCACTTCGGCAAGAATTTCGGCTGCAGCCTCGTTCGACAAATGACCATAATCGCCGCCGATGCGACGCTTCAGCGATTCGGGGTAACGCGAATCCTTCAGCATCTGTCGATCGTGATTGCATTCCAGCATCAATGCATTGCAGCCGCCCAACGCCGCCATCATGTGATCAGTCGCATGGCCGGCATCGGTCAATACGCCAAGCTTGCGGTTGCCGTCATGCGCAATGTATTGCACCGGCTCACGCGCATCATGCGGCACCGTATAGGGCAACAATTCCACATCGCCGATGGCAAAACGTTCCGTATCTCGACAGAAATGTAGCGACACGCCATCGCAATGGCTTTGTACTGCCTGATAAGTGCCGAAAGTCAGCCAGACCGGGATGCGATAACGACGCGCCAGCTTGAACACGCCGCCGATATGGTCCTGATGTTCATGTGTGACGATAATGCCGGAAATGTCATCCGGCATCAGCTGCAGCCGCGCAAGGCGGCGCTCGGTCTCGCGCATGGCAAAGCCGCAATCCAGCATGACAATGGTGCGTGTCGTGCCGGATTGAGTGGAAATGAGGAGGGAGTTGCCTTCACTGCCGCTGCCGAGGCTGGCGAATTTCATGCGCGCACCTCGGCAGCAACAGACATCGTTGCGATGTTATTTGAGCTGGTCGTTCAACAAGGTCAGAATGCGTTCGCCAGTCTTTGAAGCTTCCGCCTTGCCATTGTTGTCCAGCACGGTGATCTGGCTGGCATCACCGGAGCCCTTGACGGCAATACGGTAACGCACGGCCTTCTTGTCCTTGTCATCCTTGGAACCGAACGAGAACAGATTGCCGAAGAAGCCTTTCTTCTGCGTGGTCTGGGCATCCTCGTTCTGGTCTACGTAACGAACGTAATACAAGCCCTGCGAGCGATCACGATCCTCGACGGTGAAGCCGACGCGATCCAGCGCCAGGCCAACACGACGCCACGCACGGTCAAACCCTTCATCCACCTGCACGTAGCTGCCCTGCACGCTCTTCAGCAGTCGCGAGCGCGGTGCCTGCTGGACGGCACCACCGGCCACCGCTTCACGCGCTCGCGTTTCCTCGACGCCGAGATAGGTCATCATGCGCGACAGGAATTCCGCTTCCAGGCCCGGATCGGCGGCACGCGGCGTCCACACCGTTGTCTCCTTGTCGGAGCCGGTCAATTCCTCTTCGGCACCACGATGGCTGATATAGATTTCCGTCACACCATCGGCGCGGCGTTCCAGACGCGTACGGAACTTGTCACGCTCACCGGTCGAATACAGCGAATCGAAGATCTGGCCGATGGTCTTGCGCAGGAAGTCCTGAGGAATTTTGGCGCGGTTTTCCGCCCAGTCGGTTTCCATGATGCCGGTCTGCGGCGAATCGACATCGATCAGGAAGCCGTTCTCCTGCCAGAAATCCTTGATGCGCGGCCACAGCGCTTCCGGAGCCTGGCCGACGACCAGCCAGCGCTGCGAACCGTCGCGCTCGATGTGGATGTCCGCTATCTTGTTCGGCGCCACGGTTTCGACCTTGCGTTCATCGTGCGCTTCCGCCTGCTTGGTGTACTGGGAAGCCGTCGCCGTGCCGCGCGCCGCATCCGGCAGTGCATAGCGATTGTCGTGCTGCAATTGCGTCAAATCCGGCGGGACTTCGAGCGTCGGAGTCTTCTTGGCCTCGCTCTTGTAATCGATGTGCCCTGGTTCGAGTGCCGAATTGATGGAACTGCATCCGGCCAGACCGGCAAGCATGAACAGCGAAATCAATCCGCGGTGTGCGAAACTGCGTGGAGCCATTGACGAAATCTTCCGAGATAAAAGGTGAAATGCAACCGGCGCTCAAGGCGCCGGTCAACGCTTATTGTAATACACCCGATTCGCGCATCGCCGCCCGCACGACATCGTGATATTCCTTGGCCAGCGGCACAATCGGCAGACGCATACCGGAAGGAATCAGGCCGATTTCCGCCATCGCCCATTTCAGCGGCACCGGATTCGGTTCGATGAACAGTTTGCTGTGCAACGGGAACACCTTGTTGTTGATGGCGATCGCTTCGGCGACACGGCCGTTGATCGCGGCATCGCACAATTCATGCATCGCGCGCGGCGCAATGTTGGCCGTCACCGAAATATTACCCTTGGCACCGCAGAACATCAGCGCCATCGCGGTTGGATCATCGCCCGAATAGACGGCAAAATTCTTCGGCGCCAGACGCATCAAGTCAGTGCCTCGTGCAATGTTGCCAGTCGCATCCTTGACGCCGATCACGCCTGGCACCTGTGCCAGACGCAGGATGGTATCGTTGGACATGTCGGCTACCGTACGGCCCGGCACGTTGTACAGGATCGCCGGCAGATCGACCGCCTCGACGATCTTCTTGAAATGCTGGTACATGCCTTCCTGCGTCGGGCGGTTGTAGTACGGCACGACCTGCAGCGAGGCGTCGGCACCGACCTTCTTCGCATATTCGGTCAGTTCGATCGCTTCGGAAGTGGAGTTGCCGCCGGTGCCGGCGATGACAGGGATGCGCTTTGCCGTATGTTCGACCGCGATGCGGATCAGTTCGCTATGTTCCTCGACCGAGACGGTCGGCGATTCGCCGGTAGTGCCGACAATGACGATGCCGTCCGTGCCTTCGGCGATATGCCAGTCGATCAGCTTGCGAAGACCCGGCAAATCGAGTGAACCGTCTTCGTGCATGGGAGTAACGATTGCGACAATGCTGCCCTGAATCATGATAAATGTGAGCGAAAAAAAGAGAATATTTGATTGTAGCGGATCGCCGCCGGAATAGCGCGGCAGTGGCCCAATATAAGCGTCAAATCAGTGCAAAATCCTGCGCCTTTGCCGCCGAACCCGGTTTGACAGCACAGATTCGCTGCAGCATCGCCGGCCGCGGCTCGGCCACATAGCCGTCCTCGTAGGCGACGACACGCAGGCCATACTGGCGCGTCACGTCCAGCAGTTCACCGTTCGCCAGCAGGAAATCCGGATTCGACGGCTTGCCGAATTGTCCATTTCCTTGGGCAAAAGTTTCGTAGATCAGCACGCCGCCGTCCTGCAGGCTGGCTATCATCGACTGCCACAACGGACGATGCAGATAATTTGTCACGACGATGCCGGCAAAACGGTTCGCCGCAAACGGCCACGATTGTGCGAGATCACCGGTTTCCAGATCGACTTCCAGCGTGCGAATGCCGTCGCCGGCGGTCAGCGCCAGCATCTCGACCTTGCGATCGACCGCCAGCACCGAATGACCGGATGCCGCCAGCAGCCGGCTGTGCCGGCCACCACCGCAAGCCAGGTCCAGCGTTTCGCCTTCGGGAATCAGTGAAACAAAACGCGCCACCCACGGCGAAGGTTTACCGGTCGCCTCGTGCAAATCAGGTTTCTTGCCTGGATCGCTCATCAGCGGTAAGTCAAGCCCATTGCATCGCGCACTTCACGCATCGTTTCCTGCGCCAGCGCACGCGCCTTGTCGCGGCCATCGGCAACGATGGCACGCACCAGCAACGGATCGTCGACGTATTTCTGTGCACGCTCGCGCATCGGCTCCTGCTCCTTCAGCACACTGTCGATGACCGGCTGCTTGCATTCGATGCAGCCGATGCCGGCCGACTTGCAGCCCTTCACCACCCATTCCCTGGTCGCCTCATCCGAATAGACGAGATGGAATTGCCAGACCGGACATTTTTCCGGATCGCCCGGATCGGTGCGGCGCACACGCGCCGGATCGGTCGGCATCGTGCGGATTTTCTTCGTCAGCGTTTCCTTGTCTTCGCGCAGCGTGATCGAGTTGCCATAGCTCTTCGACATTTTCTGGCCGTCCAGCCCGGGCATGCGCGATGCTTCCGTCAACAGCACTTGCGGCTCGGTCAGAATCTGGCGGCGTGCGCCGCTGACGTTGCCGAGCAGGCGTTCGCGATCGATGGCGCTGATGCTTTGCGCACCGTCGAGCAAGGCTTTCACCTGCTCCAGCGCCGTGGCGTCGCCCTGCTCCTGATAGGCGGCGCGCAATTCGCCATACTGTTTCGCCTGTTGCTTGCTCAGCTTTTTCAGCGCGTCGGCGACCTTCTGCTCGAAACCTTTTTCCTTGCCGTAGATGGAATTGAAGCGGCGGGCGATCTCACGCATCATCTCGATGTGCGGAATCTGGTCGGCGCCGACCGGCACCTGCGTCGCACGATAGATCAGCACGTCGGCCGCCTGCAGCAGCGGATAACCGAGAAAACCGTATGTCGCCAGATCGCGGTCGGCCAGTTTTTCCTGCTGGTCCTTGTAGGTCGGCACACGCTCCAGCCAGCCCAGCGGCGTCACCATCGACAGCAGCAGATGCAGTTCGGCATGCTCGGGCACCTGCGACTGGATGAACAGGCTGGCCTTGGACGGATCGATGCCGGCCGCCAGCCAGTCGATCAACATTTCCCAGGTACTGGTTTCGATGATGCTCGGATCGTCGTAGTGCGTGGTCAGCGCGTGCCAGTCGGCCACGAAGAACAGGCACGGCTCCTCGGATTGCAGTCTGACCCAGTTCTTCAGCGCACCGTGATAGTGGCCGAGATGCATGGCGCCCGTCGGGCGCATGCCGGAAACAACGCGATCAGTAGACATAAGTCAGTGAAGTAGAAAAGTCAGCGGAGAAACAAGCAGTTGCAGCACGATGCCGGCCAACGCCATCACCGGCGTCATCCAGTAGTGCAGCACGTGCAGAAAGACCAGCGCCAGCACGATGAAGAAACCGTAGGGTTCGAGCTGCGCGAATTTGTACGCATAGCGATGCGGCAGCAGGCTGGTCATGATGCGGCCGCCGTCCAGCGGCGGAATCGGAAACAGATTGAAGGCGAAGATCACCAGATTGGTCAGCACGCCGGCTTGCGCCATGCGCATGAGGAATTCCTCGTTCATGCCGAATGCACGCAACATGATGGCCAGCACCAGCCAACCGAACGCCATCGCCATATTGGCCATCGGGCCTGCCAGCGCAACGAACGCCATCTGCTTCTTCGGATTGCGCAGATTGCCGAAATTGACCGGCACCGGCTTCGCGTAACCGAACAGAAAGGGACTGCCCGCGAAATACAACGCAATCGGAATCAGCAGCGTGCCGATCGGATCGATGTGCTTGATCGGATTCATGCTCATGCGCCCTTGCGCATAAGCAGTGGTGTCGCCGAAGTACTTGGCAGCGTAGGCGTGCGCCGCTTCATGCAAGGTGATCGCAAAAACGATCGGCAATGCATAGACGGAAAAGGTTTGGATCAAGTCGTTCATCAGCGGAATTCTATCAGAGGGAGACTACCTGCCCCGCACCACGGCGGACGAGAAAGTGCGAATGAAATCGCTCAAAGACCGAACAGCGACGCGTCGCCCCGCCCCTGGCGACGCAGAACCGGTTCCGCATCAGTCAGGTCGATGACGGTGGTCGGCTGCAAACTGCAGGCGCCGCCGTCGACGACCAGATCGATCTGCTTGGTGAGACGATCGCGCACATCTTCCGGGTCGGTCAGCGGTTCATCGTCGTCCGGCAGGATCAGCGTCGTACCCAGCAACGGCTGCGCCAGCTCTTCCAGCAATGCATGCGCGATACGGTTTTCCGGCACGCGCAGGCCGATCGTCTTGCGTGACGGATGGCTGAGACGGCGCGGCACTTCCTTCGTCGCCTCGAGGATGAAGGTATACGGCCCAGGCGTGGCGGCCTTCAGCATCCGGTATTGCTGGTTGTCCACCTTCGCATACTGGGCGATTTCGCTGAGGTCGCGGCACAGCAGCGTCAGATGGTGTTTTTCATCGACATTGCGGATGCGGCGCAGGCGCGTGACGGCATCCTTGTCGTCCAGATGGCAAACCAGTGCGTAACAGGAATCGGTCGGCAACGCGACGATGCCGCCACCACGCACGATCTGCGCCGCCTGTGCGATCAGACGCGGTTGCGGGTTGTCCGGATGAATCTGAAAAAACTGGCTCATGGCAATACGGCAAAAATATACGAGAGAAAAAGAAGGCGGCGGCGACCTGACGATCGCCGCCGCCCAATTACTTGTTCAAACAATAATCAACGTGCGTTACGCAATGCCTCGATACGATCCTGGATCGGCGGATGGCTGGAAAACAGCGCCATGAAACCCGGACGATCGGTGATGCCGAACGATGCCAGATTCTCCGGCAACGGCGCCGGTGTGACACCACCCAGACGTGCCAGCGCATTCATCATCGGCTGCGGCGAACCCATCAGCTTGGCCGCGCCTGCATCGGCACGAAATTCGCGATGGCGCGAGAACCAGGCGACGATGACGGAAGCCGCGATACCGAACACAATCTGGCAGACCAGCACCGTCACCATGTAGCCGATGCCGTGGCCACTATTATTGTTGTCGCGTGAAATCGCACGATCGACGAAATAACCGACCACGCGCGACAAGAACACGACGAAAGTATTCACCACACCCTGCACCAACGTCATCGTCACCATATCGCCGTTGGCAACGTGCGCGACCTCGTGCGCCAGCACGGCCTCGACTTCTTCGCGATTCATGCTCTGCAGCAGGCCGGTAGATACGGCGACCAGCGCGGAATTCTTGAACGCGCCAGTGGCAAACGCGTTCGGCTCGCCTTCGTAGACAGCCACTTCCGGCATGGCGATGCCGGCGCGATCAGCCAGCTTGCGCACCGTGTCGACCAGCCACAATTCCGTGCTGCTCGACGGTGCATCGATCACGCGCGCACCGGTCGACCACTTGGCCATCGGCTTGCTGATCAACAGTGAAATGATGGAACCGGTGAAACCGACCACCAGCGAGAACACCAGCAGCATCGGCAGGTTCAGGCCGGACTGCGTCATATAGCGGTCGACGCCAAGCAGCGACAACACGATAGACATCACCGCGATGACTGCAATGTTCGTCGCGACGAACAGGAAAATCCGTTTCATTCAAAAGCCTCCAGTAAGGGGGTCAAGGGCGATAGATAAATAGCGTTTATGCACAAAATTTCAAGAGCGCAAGATACCGGAATCCCGCGCCGTGTCAACGCTCGGGAAATCAAATGCCCCAGTCATGCCAGACTGGCTGCACGCCGGACGGCAGCGCCGGCAAGGCACCGATGTCGACACGCGATTCGCCGGGGCCGTGGAAATCGGAACCGCGCGAGGCGAGAAAACCGTAAGCTTTCGCGACCTTCGCATATTCGTCGTATTGATCCGGCGTATGGCTGCCGGTCGTCACTTCGATCGCGGTACCGCCCAGATCCTTGAACTCACTGAACAACGCACCGAATGCCGTATCGCTGAACTTGTAGCGTCCCGGATGTGCGATCACCGCGATACCGCCAGCCGCACGTATCCATTCGACAGAATTCTGCAGCGTTGCCCAGCGATGTTCCACATAGCCGGGCTTGCCATCGCCCAGATATTGGGAAAACGCCTGCTGCAGATCGGTGCAGACGCCCGATTCGAGCAGGTAGCGGGCAAAGTGCGTGCGTGAAATCAGATCGGGATTGCCGACGAATTTCAACGCGCCTTCGAATGCGCCCGGAATACCGACCGCTTCCAGTCGCGCCGCCATCTCGCGTGCACGGTATTCGCGCCCGCCGCGAATTGAGGCCAGGCCTTCGAGCAATGTCGGATTGGTTTCATCGATCTGCAGTCCAACGATATGCACCGTCTGTCCTGACCAGGTGATCGAAATCTCCACGCCGGGCACATAAGGCAGTTTCAGCGCCTGTGCCGCCGCACGCGCTTCCGCGATACCGCCTACTTCATCGTGGTCTGTCATCGCCCACACATCGACGCCGTTGGTTTTGGCGCGCTCGGCAAGCGCGGTCGGCGTCAGTGTGCCGTCGGAAACATTGGAATGACTGTGAAGATCGAAATTGCGCATATCGGTTTGCCTGCTGCTGCGTGATGTTTGCGGTTGTCTGCCGCACATGAATCTGTCTGTGTCTTTATGGATTCGATTGTACGCGGGGCGGAATGTTCATGCCGTACAGAAAATAAATTCGCCTACGCCGGTACCGAAACAATGCGGATGCAACCGCCCCCGCTATCGATGAAAGCAAAATGGCAAGATTCAGACCAGAAACCTCAAGCCAAAACTCAAGCCAGAAACGCGTCGATGGCACGCGCCAGAATTTCCGGCTGATCATGCTGGACCATGTGCCCCGCGTCCGGCACTTTCAATATGGCGGCATTCGCCAGTTGTGCAATGCGTCGGTCCAGTTCGGTGCGTATCTGGTCCGGCGTGCCGAAACGCGGCAGCAATTCACTGCACTCCGCTTCCACCCACAGCACCGGTGCCGTGATCGCGCGCCAGCAGGCCAGCACTTCCTCGATCCGATACAGCACCGGGTTCGTCAGCTTGTGCCGTGCATCGGCGCGCAGAACCCAGTTACCGCGCTCGTCCGGCGATGCCCAGTGCTCAGCCAGAAACATCGCACGCTCCTTCGTCAACCGCGGATTGTTTTTCTGCAAACGTGCGGCGACCGCTTCCTGCGATCGATATGGCCGCAGCAGCGGCACGCTGCACAATTCATCCAGCCAGGTCGCATAGCGCTGCGGCGCCTCTTCTGGAGTCATGGCCGGCCGGCCGAAGCCTTCCAGCAATATCAGTTTGGTAATGCGCCGCGGGCGTACGCCGGCGTAGATGCCGGCGACATTCGCACCCAGGCTGTGGCCGAGCAGATTGACGGCTTGCGCCGGCGCATAGCGATCCAGAATCGCTTCCAGGTCGGCCAGATAATCGGGATGCCAGTAACCGGATTCGGCATAATCGGTCAGACCGAAACCGCGCCAGTCCGGTGCAATCACATGCCAGTCGCGCTGCAAGGCATCGACCAGAAACTGGAACGACGCCGATACATCCATCCAGCCATGCAGCATGAACAATGCCGGCGCATCGTCATTGCCCCAATGCCTGATGTGATACTGCAAATTGCGAACCGGGATAAATTCTGAACGGGAAGGCTTCATGCGATGGGAAGTGAACACTGCCGCGCAGTACATGGCGAAAACAGCAAGATTGCCATTTTACCTGTCATGCATGCATTCCCTGTGACGAGTGGATGTTGCGCAAAAAAGAACGCGCATCGACGGCTTTCCTATCGATGCGCGTTGCAGGCAGAAGATTTATTTCTGGGCGTCTTCGGCAGATTTCTGGATGTTGTTTCCGACCTCTTCCATTTTCTTCCCTGCGTTCTCGGTCGCTTGATCGATTTTTTCGCCAGCGGTTTCGGCTGGCCCCTTCTTTTCGCAGGCAGCCAGACCGGCTACCAGAAAAGTGACGGCAAATAGCGAAACAAACATTTTTTTCATGGATTGCATGATGAGGCCCCTTTTCAAGTTATACGAACTGATGCAGACGGTGACATGCAAACTTGCATCAGTTCAGCTTCTGACTGTGAAATTTTTGACAAGTTCTTGCAGCCGGGTAACAGGATGTAACCGCAGGATGTAACCGGCGCAATAACTAGGGTTCATTGATCGCGATCGGCTGCCGCTAACGCCCCGGCAGACAATGCATGCAACTCTGCATCGCTGAATCCGGCGTCACGTCGTGCCGGCAGATTGAACGGGCCACGCAGAACCGGCGCCTTGTATTGCTGCGCCAGCTGAGGATATAGGGCCACCGGATCGAGATCGCGCTGCGCGCACAGCATGTTGTACCAGCGGTTGCCGATGGCGACGTGGCCGATCTCGTCGCGCAGGATGATGTCGAGGATGGCTGCCGCCGCATGGTCGCCAGCCTGCGCCAGCTTGGCGCGCATCGGCGGCGACGCATCCAGCCCGCGCGCTTCCAGCGTACGCGGCACCAGTGCCATGCGTGCCAGCACATCTTCAGAAGTTTTTTCGGCCATTTCCCACAGGCTGTTGTGCGCGGGGAAATCGCCGTAGCGCCAGCCCAGCTTTTGCAGATGATCGGACAGCAGGGAAAAATGCAGCGCTTCCTCGCCCGCCACCTTCAGCCAGTCGGCATAGTAGTCGTCCGGCATGCCGGCGAAACGCCAGATCGCATCGAGTGCCAGATTGATCGCATTGAATTCGATATGCGCGAGCGCATGAATGGTCGCTGCCCGGCCCTCTTCCGTGTGCATCGAGCGTTGTTTCACGAACTTCGGCGAGATCAATTCGGGCTTTTCAGGACGACCCGGAATCGGCAGTGACGGCTGCAGCATCGCCTGAGAATCCAGTGCCAGCCGACCTTGCTGCCAGGTTGCGGCAAGCGCAATCGTATTGCGCGCCTTGCTCGCAGGATCGACTTCTTCCGTCAGACGCAACGCGGCCAGACGCAACTCGGCGGCGCTTTCATTGGATGCAAAAGAAGAAACCGAAGAACGCATCTGGGAGAGTGGGTGCAGGTGACGTAAAATAACGCCTTTGTCTTGCTGTAAGCGCCGTTGTTTCGGCCAGTGCGCGGGCCAGTGCGGAAACCTCTTTCCGTTTCATGAATCGCCCCCATCTTTCCGGATGGAAGACTGGCATGACCGGCACACGGCAACCGCTCATTGTACTGAAATCATGCCCATCTACCAATTAGGCGAGCACGCTCCCGAAATCGCCTCGTCCGCCTATCTGACCGAATCCGCCACCGTCGTCGGCCGCGTGAAGATCGGCGAAGATTCCAGCCTGTGGTTCCAGGTAACCGTTCGCGGCGATAACGAAGACATCACGATCGGACGCAACTGCAATCTGCAGGAAGGTGCTGTGCTGCACGCCGATCCCGGCTTTCCGTTGACGATGGCCGACCACGTCAGCATCGGTCATCAGGCGATGATCCACGGCTGCACGATCGGCGAAGGCTCACTGATCGGCATCCAGGCCATCGTGCTGAACGGCGCGAAGATCGGCAGGAACTGCCTGGTCGGCGCCGGCGCGCTGGTTACCGAAGGCAAGGAATTTCCGGACAACTCGCTGATCGTCGGTGCGCCTGCACGCGTCGTGCGCACGCTGACCGACGACGACATCGCCAGACTGCGCCGCATCGCGGACGGCTATTCCGAACGCGCGCGCCAGTTCCGACAATCATTGAAAAGAATAGGTTGAACATGACCGATACCTTGCAGAAGTTCCTGTTCGAAAACGCCTCGGTACGCGGCGAACTGGTGGACGTCTCCGAAACATGGCGCCACGTACTGGCGCGCCGCGACTATCCGAAGGCCGTCAAGATGGTGCTGGGCGACATGCTTGCCGCCGCCGCACTGCTGTCGGCCAACCTGAAATTCAACGGTGTCATCGTCATGCAGATTCATGGTGATGGCCCGCTGCGCCTGCTGGTGGTCGAATGCGATTCCGAGCTGAACATGCGCGCCACCGCCAAGCTGGCGGAGAACGCCGTGATTCCCGACGCCGCCACATTGGAGCAACTGGTCAACGCAAATGGCGAAGGCCGCTTCGTCATCACGCTGGATCCGAAAGAAAAACTGCCCGGCCAGCAGGCGTACCAGGGCATCGTGCCGCTGGATGGCGAATCGGTGGCAGTCGTCATCGAAAACTACATGTTGCGTTCGGAACAGCTCGATACCAAGCTGTGGCTCGCCGCCGATGACAACGTCGCACGCGGCCTGTTGCTGCAGAAGCTGCCGCGCGAAGGCGGCATCGGCGCACCGGGCGACGACCTCTCCACCTGGGAGCGGACGGTGATGCTGGCTTCCACGCTGCGCCGTGAGGAATTGCTGACTACCGACGTCGAAACGTTGATGCGTCGCCTGTTCTGGGAGGAGACGATCCGCGTTTTCGATCCGCGCCATCCACAGTTTCTGTGTTCGTGCACGCGCGAGAAGGTCGGCACCATGCTGAAAATGCTGGGACAGGAAGAAATCGATGCCGCCCTGCAGGATCTCGGCAAACTCGAAGTCGATTGCGACTTCTGTGGCCAGCATTACGAATTCGATAGTGTCGACTGTGCGCAATTATTCGTAGGCGGCTCGCCCGAACCGCTGGCAGCCGCGAATCCGGTCAAGCATTGAGAAGCCGCCGGTGACTGCAATAAAAAACGCGCCTGACGGCGCGTTTTTTATTGCCCCTGAGCTTGCGCCGGCTTTTCCTCCGGCGGGCTGGCAACGAATGGCATCTTCTGGTTAGGATCGATGACCTGAACGAACACCTCGTTTTCCTTGACCATGCCCAGTTCGTAGCGCGCCCGCTCTTCCACCGCGCCGGTTCCCTGCTTCAGATCCTGCACTTCGGAATTCAGCTTCGCATTGCGCGCCTTCAGTTCATCGTTCTTCTTCTGTGCAGCAACGACCTGCTGGTCTAAATCCCAGACACGCAACCAGCCCCCCTTACCCAGCCACAACGGGAACTGGATGAGAACGACCAGGGCTGCGAGACAGATGATGATGAGGCGCATGGGACGCTGCCGATACAAAACCGGCCATGCATTGCATGGCCGGCATCACGATTACTTCAGGTTGTAGAACGCGTTGCGGCCGGGGTAGCTGGCGATGTCGCCCAGGTCTTCCTCGATACGCAGCAACTGGTTGTACTTCGCCATGCGATCCGAACGCGACATCGAACCGGTCTTGATCTGCAGCGCGTTGGTGCCGACGGCGATATCGGCAATGGTCGAATCCTCGGTTTCTCCCGAACGATGCGAGATCACGGCGGTGTAACCGGCGCGCTTGGCCATCTCGATCGCGGCGAAGGTTTCGGTCAGCGTGCCGATCTGGTTGATCTTGATCAGGATCGAGTTGGCGATGTCCTTCTGGATGCCTTCGCGCAGGATCTTGGTGTTGGTCACGAACAGATCGTCACCGACCAGCTGCACCTTCTTGCCCAGCGCCTTGGTCAGCGTGGCCCAGCCTTCCCAGTCGTTTTCGGCCATGCCGTCTTCGATCGAGATGATCGGGTACTTGTCGCACCAGGTCGCCAGCAGATTGGTGAAGTCACCAGACGACAGCGTCAGGCCTTCGCCATGCAGCTCGTACTTGCCGTTCTTGTAGAACTCGCTGGCCGCACAATCCAGACCCAGCGCGATCTGCGTGCCCGGCTCGTAGCCAGCCTGCTCGATCGCCTGCAGGATCAGCTTGATCGCAGCTTCGTGGTTCTCGACGGATGGCGCGAAACCACCTTCGTCGCCGACCGCGGTCGACAGGCCCTTGTCGTTGATGATCTTCTTCAGCGTGTGGAACACTTCGGCGCCGTAGCGGATCGCTTCGCGGAAGCTCGGTGCGCCGACCGGGATGATCATGAATTCCTGCAGGTCCAGCGTGTTGTTCGCATGCGCGCCGCCGTTGATGACGTTCATCATCGGCACCGGCATCTGCATCGCGCCCGAACCGCCGAAGTAGCGGTACAACGGCAGACCGGATTCTTCGGCTGCAGCTTTTGCCACCGCCATCGAGACGGCCAGCGTTGCATTCGCGCCCAGGCGGGCCTTGTTTTCGGTACCGTCGAGGTCGATCAGCGTACGGTCCAGGAATGCCTGTTCGTTGGCATCCAGGCCCATGATCGCTTCCGAGATTTCGGTGTTGATGTTCTCGCAGGCCTTCAGTACACCCTTGCCCATGTAGCGGCTCTTGTCGCCATCGCGCAGCTCGATCGCCTCGCGCGAACCGGTCGATGCGCCGGACGGCACGGCCGCACGGCCCATGACGCCGGATTCCAGCAGCACGTCACATTCGACGGTCGGATTGCCGCGGGAGTCGATTACTTCACGGCCAATGATGTCAACGATTGCACTCATCCATTTCTCCTAGCAAATTCTTGTTCGTAACGTTCCGTTTGGTTCCGCTTCATGCACATGTGAATGCACGCACATGCGCGGACTTTTCCTTATGCGACTTTTTCCGCCTGCTCTTGTTTATGCGCCAGCGCAGCCTTGATGAACGAGATGAACAACGGATGTCCATCGCGCGGCGTTGACTTGAATTCCGGGTGGTACTGCACACCGACATACCATGGATGGGAATTATCGCCGCTACGCGGCAGTTCCATGATTTCGCACAGCGATTCGGTCGGCGTGCGGGCGGAAACGACCAGACCGGCTTCTTCGACGCGGCCGAGGTAATGGTTGTTCGCTTCGTAGCGATGACGATGACGCTCGGTCACCGTATCGCCGTAGATTTCGGCAGCCAGCGTCCCTGCCTTGACTGCGCAGGTCTGCGCACCCAGGCGCATCGTGCCGCCCAGATCGGAATTGGCATCGCGGCGCTCGACCTTGCCGTCGTGATTCTGCCATTCGTTGATCAGCGCCACGACCGGCTGTTCGGTATCAGGATCGAATTCGGTGGAATTGGCCTTGGAGAGGCCGGCCATGTGACGCGCATATTCGATCAGCGCAACCTGCATGCCGAGGCAGATGCCAAGGTAAGGAATCTTGTTTTCGCGCGCGAAACGGGCGGAAGCGATCTTGCCTTCCACGCCGCGCTTGCCGAAGCCGCCCGGCACCAGGATCGCATCGTACTTCGCCAGGCATTGCGGGCCACCGGCTTCGATTTCCTCGGAATCCAGATACTCGATATTGACGCGGCTTTCCGTGTGAATGCCGGCGTGACGCAGCGCTTCCGTCAGCGACTTGTACGATTCGGTCAGATCGACATACTTGCCGACCATGCCGATGGTAACGGTGTGCTTCGGATTTTCCAGCGTGTGGACCAGCTTGCTCCAGATCGACAGATCGGCTGGTTGCGGCGTCAGGCCGAGCTTGTCGCAGACGATGCGGTCCAGTCCCTGATCCAGCAGCATCTGCGGAATCTTGTAGATGGTATCGACGTCCCACACCGAGATGACGGCTTCTTCCTGCACATTGGAGAACAGCGAAATCTTCGCGCGCTCGTCGTCCGGAATGCGGCGGTCGGCGCGGCACAGCAAGGCATCCGGCGAGATACCGATTTCGCGCAGCTTCTGCACGCTGTGCTGCGTCGGCTTGGTTTTCAGTTCGCCGGCGGAAGCGATGAACGGCACCAGCGTCAGATGCACGAAAGCGGTCGCATTGCGGCCGGCGCGCAGGCTCAGCTGACGCGCGGCTTCGAGGAACGGCAGCGATTCGATATCGCCGACGGTGCCGCCGATTTCCACCAGAGCAACATCGAAGCCTTCGGCGCCGCGATGGATGTAATCCTGAATTTCGTTCGTGATGTGCGGAATCACCTGCACAGTCTTGCCCAGATACTCACCGCGACGCTCCTTGCGAATCACGGATTCATAAATCTGGCCGGTGGTGAAGTTGTTCACCTTGCGCATCTTGGCGGTGACGAAACGCTCGTAGTGGCCAAGATCCAGATCGGTTTCT
The DNA here is from genome assembly GCF_014635845.1 of Oxalicibacterium solurbis. Taxonomy (GTDB): domain Bacteria; phylum Pseudomonadota; class Gammaproteobacteria; order Burkholderiales; family Burkholderiaceae_D; genus Oxalicibacterium; species Oxalicibacterium solurbis. The sequence goes on from NZ_BMDP01000001.1 coordinate 412,743, forward strand.
GCGCCGTCGTCGGTGACGAACACTTCGCCGTGCTGGAACGGGCTCATCGTGCCGGGATCGACGTTGATGTAGGGATCGAGCTTGAGCAGGGTGACTTTGAGGCCGCGCGATTCGAGGATCGCAGCGAGGGAAGCGGCGGCAATCCCCTTACCCAGGGATGAAACCACGCCGCCAGTGACGAATACAAACTTGGTCATTGCAATTGGTGCCGAACGGCACGTGCGGGAAATTCAAATTATACCGCAAGGCACACGCTTCTTGAACGCCGGGCGCGATTAAAAATAGCGTGTTCGCCTCTATCCTCCCGGATTAACGGCCATACCAATATCGCGGCCGCTCCTTCCGATACTCGGCCACATCCAGCGACGAACCGAAGCGCAACGTGACGGCACCCGATGTGTCGCTGCGCAGCCGCGTGATGCCAAATTCGCCATAACGATCGAACACCTCCTGCTTCGGATGGCGATAACGGTTGCGATAGCCGACCTGGAACAGCGCAATCTTCGGGTCGACGGCACGCAGGAAGGCCGGCGTCGACGACGTACCGCTGCCGTGATGCGGCGCAAGCAGCACATCCGCACGCAGACGATCGGCATCATCGGCCAGCAATTCAGCTTCCTGCGCTGCCTCGATATCGCCGGCGAGCAGAATGGCACGTCCGCCGGCCATGATTCTCAACGTGCAGCTGCGCGCATTCGGCTTGCCCGACGGATTGTCGTACACCTCCGCCGCAGGGTGCAACATCTCGAATTGCACGCCATCCCATTGCCACGCCGCTCCGGCTTCGCATCGTCGATGTTCACGCGCCGCAGCGACGATGGGGTGCTCCAACGACAGCGACGATGTCAGCCAGCCGGCCTTGACGTTTTCCAGAATGGACAGCGCACCGCCCGCGTGATCGGTATCACTGTGCGAAACCACGATACCGTCCAGCGATGCGATCCCGCGTGCGCGCAGATACGGCACAACGACACGATTGCCGCCATCGCTCTCCGGAGAATAGGCCGGCCCCGTGTCGTACAGCAATCGATGGTTTTGCGTTTCGACCAGCAGCGCCATGCCTTGCCCGACATCGAAGGCAGTCACCCACATCTCGCCGGCACGCGGATGCGTCGGCGCGTTCAGCAGCAACGGCAACCACGTCAGCAGACCCAGATAACGCGCCGGCCAGCCGCGTGGTGCCAGCATCCACAGCGTGCCAAGCATGGCCAGCGCAAACATCCACCACGTCGGCAACGGCGCCGTCCACACCGCAAACGACCAGCCGGACAACCACGTCAGACCGTATGCCAGCCATTCGACCAGAAAATGCGCCGCCAGCAGGCACCAATCCGACAAGGGTGCCGGCAGCACGCTGCCGACCAGCGCCAGCGGCGTTACGAAGAAGCTGACGAGTGGAATGGCAATCGCATTGGCGATCGGACTGACCAGCGACACCTGGCCGAACAACAGCATCGTCAACGGAATCAATCCGATCGTCACCGCATACTGCGTCAGCACCGCCGTATCCAGCGCTACGCGCCAGCCAGGACGCGACGAAACTCCCGCTGCCGATGCACGGCCGACACTGGCATACAGAATCACCGCCACCGCCCCGAACGACAACCAGAAACCCGCGCCCAGCACTGCCCATGGGTCCAGCAGCACCACGGCAAACAATGCCAGGCACAGCACGTGCGACACGCTGGCAATGCGGCCGAACCACAACGCCAGCGCCACCACCGTCAGCATGATATCCAACCAATTAACTGTTGCGTATGGATGTAGACATTTAGTATGTTGGCTGACTCAAACCAAATATCGTTTCGAAGCCAGGAATTACTTGATGCGCCTCTTCTTTACTGACCATGAGTTTCATTACCAAGGGAGTTCGCACCCTCATATTCCCTTCCTCTGTAATGAGCAAATGGAATTAGTGGATGTCCCGAATGCATATTTAAGATATATCGCTATTGAACGTGGCCGAACAAGGTCAGTTAAAACTTGGCGTACATATGGAATGTTGCTGTACGAATTCTTTGGATTTCTGGAGGCGAATAATTTGAAATGGGATGAAATAGTCCCTGGTCATATCGCTGCCTGGCGAAATTCAATGTTAGCCAGAGGCTGCAAGCGCAGTTCAATTAATCAACGACTGCGAGGCACTTTTTCTTTTTACAAATGGGCATTCAGAGAAAACCTCATTCAATCTTTGCCATTTTCTAATGAAGAAATTTCCGTAAAAAAATCACCAGGTTTTTTCGCACACCTCGAAGTTAATCACGGTAGATATCTTGCGAATGAACTGACAATGCAAACTTACTCACCCATCCCTAAATTTCTACCGATTCAAAAAGCTATCCAGTTTTGTGATCAGCTAACCCCACGTCGACTTAGGCTTATGGGTTATCTAATGCTGTTAACCGGAATGCGTCGTGAAGAGACAGCTGAATTGAACTATGTCGCAGTACCTAACCCTGCTGGTCATGACCCCAAAAAACAATTACCCATGGAGATTGGTGGAAAGCTAAGTCCTACCAAGGGTGAAAAAGAGAGGGTTGTGATGATTCCTTACGATCTTGCCGTTGCATTAAATGATTACTTAATTTTTGTACGATCAAAATTAGCAAAGAAATTCAAACGGAAATATGGGTACGAATCGGAGAAATTTTTCCTATCAAGCACCGGAGAAGAAATTTCAAGCGACGGAATAACTAGCGCATTCAAGAAACTAAGTGATAGGTGTGGAATTAAATGTCACCCACATATGCTCCGTCATACATTCGGTACGTACGAGTTACTTCGAATGAGCCGAAATAGAGATCAAAGTTTAGCTTTGCTTTGGGTCAAAGATCGAATGGGACACAGTTCTATACAAACCACAGAAAAATACATTCATGCGACAGATTTAATTGAACATGATGCAGTGGATGGATATCAATTCGATATTTGCGAGGCATTGCGGAATGGTACTTAGACGAAAGAAAATTGATCGCTCAACCGATATCTTTACGGACGATGGGAAAATCGTCGATCTCCCGCCAGGATGGGAATTCATTATTGATTGCCAAAATCATGGCCCAATAAAATTTGACTTCAATTTGTATAGGGATCGCGGGCGTGAAGAAATTGCGGAACAATTACGAAACACAATTTGGAGTATGCGTCACAGCTTGCAAAATTACACGCTGAAATCCTATGAGAACGTTGGTATACGAAGATTCTGGAAATTCTTAGATTATCTAGCTGCCGAGGGAGAGTTCATCACCCAGTTGAAACAAGTTGACAGAAAACTTATAAATCGATTTTTGACTTGGATGGATTTGCAAAATGCAACCAGTGGCGTCAACAGAGGTGAGGCATTTTCCACTCCCAGTAAGCTTGCGATTTTTATCGCTATAAAATCTATTTTCATATATTGTCAAAAACGAGATCCAGAATCAGTAAATCGGGATCTATCATTTCCTCGCAATCCTTATCCCAATTCAGGGCGGCAAGTATCTCACCGCCAGCCATATTCACAAAGCGAACAAAAAATCATACTCAGCGCTTTAAACAAAGATCTAAAAACAATTCACGAAAGACAAGGAAAAGAACTGACAGGAAATCAAGTTCTTTGCGTGTATTTGCTCGTATTAGCTGCCGCAACCGGTCGCAACCTCACCTCTTTATTGGAACTTCAACGAGATAGTATTCAGGAGCATGCTCTTCCTGATCGTGAGTTTCTAGTTACATATAAACGCCGTGGCTATAAGTCTCATGCAACGTCAATACGAAAAGCTGATGAGAGAGAATCAGATTCAATTCTTACTTCGATACCATCCAATGTAGCGGATCATTTTAGATTTTTGTCGAAGTACACCGAGCCATTAATGAAAGCAGCAGACGAAAGAGATCGCAATTTTGTAATGCTTAAAGTCGTATCGCAAGGTTCAAAGATCGGCCATATTTCGAGAATGAAAAAAATTGATGCAAGTAACGCTATCCGAAAATTTTCCATACGACATGATCTTAAAAACGATCGAGGAGAACGATTTCTGATCAGTATCTCGCGCCTTCGCCCGACAATGGCAACCGAACTTTATCAGCGCACTGGCGATATAAGAAAGGTTCAAAAAGCACTTGGACACGCACATGTTCAAACTACAGCCCGTCATTATGCAAGCAAACCTTTTGGCTCCGAACGTAACCATGCATTTGCACTGGATGGCATGGTCAGTAGTTTCATTAAGTTTGAATTAGAAGGAAAAGTTTTTTTAGCCGCTGATGGCAAGATTCCATTGGCCAACATCACTAATTTGCTTGGCTCTGGATACAACACCGGAATTGCGAGATGCAGCAATCCATTTCGAGAAAACGAGTCAGTTTGCAATAAATACCTGGCCTGTTTTAAATGTCCAAATATGTGCGTTTTTGAAGATGATTTGTGGCGACTTTATAGTTTTTACTACCGCCTACTTTCTGAACGTTCCAAGATTCATCCCACTCACTGGCTTAAGACATATGGTCCAATTATTCGCCGCATTGATACGGCCATAGCATCACAATTTCCTCCAGAAAAAATTGAGGCTGCTCGCGAAAAAGCTCGAGAAACACCGCATCCAACCTGGAAGGATTCCATAGCATGATTAAAAATCAATTAGATCTTCGTCCTGCAAAAGAATTTTCGATGGAAGAGAAATTAAACATGCCTGTATCTCTTGCCACTCAACCGGATGGAAAAACGATAGTAGTTAGTCGTTTCAAAGATGAGGTATGGGACTTCTATCCTTATATCCCGCAAGAAAATCGAGCACGCGGCTCCAAGCATCTGGATTGGCGCATTAACCTTCATGATGGAAGCAAGCTAACTGACGAGCAGCATAAGAATCTTCTTCATAGCTCGAAAGAGTTTATATGGTCTTTATTCTCCGAACCTGTTGAAGGGCGCTCCAGGGCTCATATGAACACCCTCATCGGAAAGAAGGAAAGCCTGATTCCGCTACTGAGATGGATGGTAAAGAATGGAATAGATCAATTCGCTGACTTGGCGGGACGCTCGAATGAGGTCTTACAAGTCATGAGATTGAAAATAGATGGGCATGAACTAGCAGCCGACTCTACTGTTGCTAAGCGTTTGATTATGTATGAATCTCTTTTTCATCAACGAGACAAAATACATGACGCATTACAGGAAAATCCATGGAAACATGAAACTGCAGTTTCTCTGGCAGGGTTAAGTCTCAAAGGTGATAAACGAAAGCCGCGAACTAACTTCATCCCGGATGAAATTGTTCCTCAAATCGCTAACGCTGCGATTGAATATGTACAAGTGAAATCAAGAAAAATTTTGGCTGGCTTCAATAGCACGAAATTAGCTGGCGAAAAAGTAAGCTCAGTTAAGGCATCCAGCGATAGAACACCCACAAATAAAACACTAAAAGTAGCCGAATCAAAAGCCAGAACTATTGCAGCTCGCAATGCAGGATTTAAAACATCCAATGCTCTAAAAACTGAGGTAATTAGGCTAAGAACAGCTTGTTACATCGTAATTTGTATGTTTTCCGGGATTCGAGATTCGGAAATGATGTCGCTTGGTGCAAATTGCATTGTCAAAAAAAGAAGCCGAGACAATACTTTTGACGTGATCTACATGCATGGCACCATTTATAAAACAGGCAAGCGTCCTAAAGCTTGGCAAGTTCCACCTATTGTAGTTGAAGCAGTGGATGTATTAAAAACCCTCAGCGCGGGAATGCGTTCAACATTGGCGCTAGAAGAAGTGAAAATTAATGAGAAGTTAGGTAGCCAGTTTGAAAAAAATAAAGCGGCATTACTAAAACGACTAGACGTAGTACAACGACAAAAAGATAAATTATTTTTAGCACGTTCATATCGCGTTGGCGCTCCCATTTCCGTACTGACGGGAGCATCAATGTTCAAGGATCTACGAAATTTCTGTGTTTCTCAAGGAATCCGAAATAAAGATGGCTTACCTTATCCTTTACATAGCTGAGTATTCGCATGAAGTTAGCCATGCATACGCAAGCCAAAGTAACCACTAATGCGCATCACAAAGTAGCCGCCTGTTTGCATTGCTTCTGCACCAAATCGCAGAATTAATGGCCTGTCCTGCTAGGGAAGCTGCATCATGTTTTATGGCGCAGAGGAAAATAGATGTGGAATCTTTCAGAGCTCAACAGCTCCGACGACGGGCGTTCACTACGAATTGGATTTTCGGCTATTACCAAGTACCCGAGAGCGCAACAGGGCGCAGTTGGATTGGAATGATTTTCCCTGTCTCAGTCATCATCGTAAAAGAGTTTTTTATTGATTTAGGTGGGCGAGTAAACCATTGCATACATATCTGTGCAAGATCATCCATAGCCTGAGTACGTATACTGTTTTGTAGAAAGTATGCGGTCAATTCTAGATTTGGCAAAAGATAAAAGACGCCTGCATTCTCAAGGTGGTGATGTGAGGCAGACATGTCTGATTTTTGTTTCTGAAACATCTTATGGGGCATCTTGGTTTTCATGCCGAGCTTTGCGAAATACCATTCGTATAGGGGAGCAGTAAAATCAATTACATGACTTTCAGTCTCAACCCAGCAATGAAAAGCTTTCGTTGAACTCTGGAGTTCGCCATCCTCATTTAATTCGGCAAAGCTTAGAACGGGCTCTGATGAAGATCCGATGCGAATAATGCCCGCTCCCATTCTAGGAGCGGCTTCAATACCGAAACATTTTTCGATTAGTAATGCTCCTATAGTGTTATAAAAAAGACAGGAGGCTACTTCTCGGGCATCGACGCTTTGGTGTACGGAATGAATTACTCTAAAAATGCGTTGATACTCAGGCAGCGTGATAATCATTTTTTTCTTGTTTTTCATGATCTTCTTGTCCCCTATGTTAAAAAACCTGTAGGTCTGTTCAGTCTACGATCGTTGACCGTCACTTCCACTGCAGCTTGTGATTATTATTCATAAAGTCATATCGCTTTGGCCGCCATATAAAAGGAAAGTATATGCCCACAAGCGCGGAGCGCTTTAAACGAACATCAAGCCAGCTTAACGCTTTGCTAGATCAAGATCCTAGTGAGGCAGTTAGGCAAGCACGGGCTATTAATCTGAATCTTCCAGATGAGCTTGAAGGCATCAATTTGATGGGGTTATCTGCTGCTGTCTTAGTCGATGGAGGAGTATTGGCTAAAGATATGAGTGCCATCTTGGAGGGGCTTTCCTTGTATCGAGAACTCCATAAATATTTTCCAACTGATGATGTCACGTATAACCTTGCTAATGCCCTTATCGCAAGCGTCGGACATCCCCCGCAACAAGACTGGTTGATTCATCAAGAACTGACTAGAGCGGATCGCGCTGAAGCAAGACGATGCTTATGGAAAGTCGCCAACAATGAATCTGCTGATAGATCTTTGCAGTCACAGGCATGGACCAATTTAGCTAATCAGTTTAGTGCTAGCTATCGACTGGGCGAGGCACATGACGCTCGCTTAGTCGCACTGGAAATGGATCCAAGCAATGGTGTTGCGGCAATTGGCATAGCACGTGAATTGCTATGGCTATATAAACAAGGCAACTGTTCAGAAGTAACGCTTACAGAAGCTGCGATGATGGCAAAGGTAGCCACACAGCATTACGATCAGGTCGTCCAATATGCGGGGGTACAATTTGCTAAAGAGATTTCAGAATTTGCTGGAAGATTTGAAAATCCACCACCACGTGTAGCACACGAAGATGATTTTGTTTATTGGGTTGAGCGTGAAAGGTTGACTCTTGCTCCGAGTGTTGAGCTTGTTGATCCATCTCTCGGAAAAATGGATTGGCTCATGCTCCCTGGAATTCTAGAGAGACAGAAAAATTCAGGGGGAGCTCCGCCTCCGATATTTGCGATGTTTAACTCATTGAAGAGTGATTTCATTCTTGCACGAGATTTAGCGTGGTGTGCCACACAAGAAGGTGTATGGCCAACAACGGGGCGATTTTCTGACACCCTTGATTATGCTAACTATGGCCCAGATTCATCTGCCCTTATATTGGCTCATCGCACATCCCTCGATCTTCTCGATAAGGTTGCTGTGACGGCCAACCATTACTTCGAGTTTGGAGAAAATCCAAGAGACGTCACTTTTGGGAATTTATGGCGTGGAAAACCAGACGTTAACGGGATAAGGCCACTATCCGAACCAATCAGAAAAACAATCTTGGGGGGAGTTACTGCACTGTATGGTCTTGTTGAGCTCGCAGAAGATTACGATAACTCTACGGGTATATTGCGTTCCCAAAAAAATCTAAGGAATGCGGGTACTCATCGGTTTGTTGTTCTTCATGACCTTGGTGATCCAGACAATAGTAGGAAAGCTCCTGAAATTGAGCGTCACCGATTAGAGGAGTTTAGAAAGGAGATGTTAAAAGCGTTAAGAATTGCTAGGTCTGCAATTCAAATGCTTACTCTTTCAATTACTCAACATGAGAAAGGCCTAACAGAACGAATAGAAGGCGTTATTGGCTCAATGGTTGTCCCAGATCATGACTATATTAGAGGACGTGATCAGTAACTAACCGCATCTCGCTAGAGCTTATGAATGTATTTATCGACACAGAATTCACAGATTTTCTCGACCCTCAGCTTATTAGCTTAGGTATGGCATCCGAGTATGGTGAGGATTTCTATGCCGAAGTGCCGTACTCTGATCATGCATGCTCTGCATTTGTTCGTGAAGCAGTTGTACCGCTGTTGCGCAAGATTCCACATTCTTACTACTCGCGTCCTAATGTTCATTTAGAGATCATCAAATGGCTAGAGATCGTCCGTAGAGACAAAGAGGATGTGTATATCTGCGTGGATTACCAGACTGATTGGGATTTGTTTTGTGACGTACTAGATTACCGCGTACCGCCATGGTGTCACTACAAACTAGTGAGTAACGAAATTGTCGAGCTGATGCTTTACGATTTCTTCAAAGCGTCTCAATTACCTGAGCATCATGCACTTTATGATGCTCAAGCGAACCGGCACGCGTACCGTGCGCCATTCTCGAAATAAAACACGGTCATGAATTTGTCATATAATTCAATTATTATTGAAATGTGGAATTATTGAAATGAAGGATAGTTTGATGAAAGATTCGCAGGTCATTGCAGCGCTGTCTGCCCTAGCTCAGGAATCACGTCTTGGGATTTTTCGTGTCCTGGTGCAATGCGGGCCGGAAGGCATGGCCGCTACCAAGATCGGCGATCACTTATCAATACCGCCTTCATCCATGTCGTTCCACCTCAAAGAACTGACGCATGCTGGACTCATCGTCTCCCGAAATGAAGGCAGATTTGTAATTTATTCGGCAAATTTTCAGACTATGAATGGCGTGATCGGATTCCTTACAGAGAACTGCTGTGGAGGCAATGTATGCACGCCTGGTTCGGCTTGTACGGCTGAGTCAGCAAGTCAGTCTTGAGCTCCAAACTAATTTAAATCGAGGATACTTTTATGAGCAATACAGACGCCGCAAAGACATACAACGTGCTGTTTCTCTGCACAGGCAACTCAGCCCGCAGCATCATGGCCGAAGCTTTTCTGACCTCGATCAGTAAAGGACGCTTCCGTGGCTTCAGTGCCGGAAGTCATCCAGGAGGCACAGTCAATCCGTTTGCGATCGAACAGATCGCAGACACCGGCTACCCGATTACGAACCTGCGCAGCAAAAGCTGGGATGAATTTGCGGCTGCTGGTGCGCCGCAGATGGATTTCATTATTACTGTCTGCGACAACGCTGCTGGCGAAGTCTGTCCGATCTGGCCTGGACATCCAGTCTCTGCTCACTGGGGCTTTGAAGATCCAGCGGCGGCTGTCGGTACCGATGAAGAAAAGCGTGCGGTGTTCTCCAAGGTTGCGAAGCAGATCGTTTCCCGTATCAATCTGCTTAACAATCTGCCGATTCACCAGCTCGAAAAAACAGCTATCAAGCACGAGATGGATGCTATCGGCTCGAAACAGTCGTAATAAAACGGGGCGCACATCGCCCCATTTTTCTTCTACTTCTCAGTCACCAAGGACGTTTCCGTGCTTACCGCTTTACTGATTTTCTTCATCACGCTTACCCTCGTAATATGGCAACCCAAAGGGCTCGGCATTGGCTGGAGCGCAATGGGTGGTGCATTGGCAGCGCTGGCGTTTGGGGCAATTCAACTTTCTGATATTCCAGTCGTATGGGATATCGTCTGGAACGCAACGGCCACTTTCATTGCCATCATCATCATTAGCCTTCTACTCGACAAAGCGGGATTCTTTGAATGGGCAGCCTTGCACGTAGCCCGATGGGGCCGCGGCAATGGTCGCAAGCTGTTTGTATTGCTGGTCTTACTTGGTGCGGTTGTCGCGGCTTTGTTTGCGAACGATGGTGCAGCTCTGATATTGACGCCCATCGTCATTGCCATGCTAGTTGCCTTGAAATTCTCAGGACGTGCCACGCTGGCATTTGTGATGGCAGCGGGTTTCATTGCTGATACGGCAAGCTTGCCCCTTGTTGTATCTAATTTAGTGAACATCGTTTCTGCAGATTATTTCGGCATTGGATTTGCACAGTATGCGGCGGTCATGGTGCCGGTGAATGTCGTCTCGGTCGGCTCGACTTTGCTTGTGCTGTTTTGGTATTTCAAACGCGATATTCCTGCCAGCTATGTTGTTAGCGATGTCAAAGAGCCTAACAGTGCCATTCAAGATCATTCGACATTCGCAGCCGGTTGGTGGGTGTTAGGTCTTTTACTAATTGGTTTTTTCTGGCTTGAGGATGCGATCGGTGTACCAATCAGCGTCGTTGCCGGAGTCGGCGCGCTGATTCTCTTGCTGGTAGCTGGGAAAGGACAGGTGATCTCGACACGCGCTGTCGTTCGGGATGCACCGTGGCAGATCGTTTTCTTCTCTTTAGGAATGTATCTGGTCGTTTATGGTTTGCGCAATGCAGGCCTGACGGACTATCTCTCGAATCTGCTGAATGAATTTGCGCACTACGGCGTATGGGGTGCGGCGCTGGGAACAGGCTTCGTGACTGCGATACTGTCTTCGATCATGAATAACATGCCGACTGTACTCATCGGCGCGCTTTCAATTGATGCTAGCAATGCCGAAGGCGTTGTACGTGACGCAATGATCTATGCGAATGTCATTGGTAGTGACTTAGGGCCCAAGATTACGCCAATAGGGAGCTTGGCAACCTTGCTGTGGTTGCATGTGCTTTCAAATAAAGGCATCAAGATTACCTGGGGCTACTATTTCCGTGTCGGTGCAGTGCTGACGTTACCAGTACTTTTCATCACGCTCTGTGCCTTGGCCATAAGACTCAGTATCTAAAGCTGCCCTTATCTAGAATTCCACATTAGAAACGTTAAAAATATGCACGTGAAGATATTTCACAACCCAGATTGCGGAACATCAAGAAATACGTTGGCACTCATCCGACATGTCGGTATCGAACCTGAGGTCATTGAGTACTTGAATAGCCCCCCTGCGCGGGACGAACTACGCTCAATGATCAAGAAAGCGGGACTGTCTGTTCGAGATGCGTTGCGCCAAAAAGGTACGCCCTATGCAGAGCTGGGCCTAGATAACCTAGCGATCGACGACGACGCATTACTGGATGCAATGATGGCGCATCCGATTTTGATCAATCGTCCGTTCGTCATTACGCCGATTGGCACACGGTTATGCCGACCGTCGGAGTTAGTGCTGGACATCTTGCCTCCATCCCCAGCCAAAGCGTTCATCAAGGAAGAGGGTGAACTTGTCATTAACGATCAAGGACAACGCGTTTCGCATTCGATTGATGGGCTCCCGAATATCTCGAAAGAGCTTTTTAGGCCACCACAGGAAGCCGATTTTTTGGTGCAACCGAGAGCAAGTCATCGGCCTCGGTTTCTGCTGTTGTACGGCTCAGTTCGCGAGCGTTCGTTTAGCCGCTTGGTGACGATGGAAGCAGCCAGGCTTCTCGAAGCGATGGGTGGGGAGGTCAGAATTTTTGATCCGAGAGGCTTGCCGCAACCGGATAGCGAAACCGATTCACACCCCAAGGTACAGGAGCTACGGGACCTAGCACAGTGGGCCGAAGGCATGGTCTGGTGCTCTCCCGAACGCCACGGTGCCATGACCAGCATTCTCAAAGCGCAGATCGACTGGATTCCACTTTCAATCGGAGCCGTGAGGCCAACTCAAGGAAAGACACTTGCCGTCATGCAGGTCTCTGGCGGATCTCAGTCCTTCAATGCCGTCAATCAAATGCGAATCTTGGGGCGCTGGATGCGCATGATCACGATCCCGAATCAATCTTCTGTGGCTAAAGCGTTTCTGGAGTTTGACGATGCTGGCCGGATGAAGCCATCCGCTTACTACGATCGTATCGTTGATGTGATGGAAGAACTGTTCAAATTCACTTTAATGACGCGAGATGTTGCCGATTACCTAGTTGACCGTTACAGCGAGCGCAAAGAGAGTGCTGACGAACTAAGTAAGCGCGTTAATCAAGTATCGATATAAGCCATCTCATACCAGATCGCCAGTTCACCCTCACTCAGGACGAACTGGCAGGCGAGTATGCTTGCGATACTACTTTGAAGATCTCGTTTTCTTCGTGTTCACGCTTTTGTTCCTTCTGAGAGATTCTCCGCTTAGCTCAAGGAGATAAGAGCTGTGAGCAATCCGATCCATGATTGCATCCGCGACCGTTTTATTATCCAGCTCATCATGCCAATGACTTATGGGGAATTGGCTGGTAATGATCATTGACCTCTTACCCAAACGTTTATCGACCAGCTCCAGCAAATCGTTCTGGGCTCTTTTCGATAAAGGTTCAATCCCCCAGTCATCTAGTATCAGCAAATCAATCTTATTGAGCTGCTCAAGTCGCAAACTGAAAGATCCTGACGCTCTTGCAGAAAGCAGTGATTCCATCAATATGGGAACGCGATAGAATTGGCTAGACAATCCCAGCCGGCATGCATAGTTGGCCAGCGCACACGCTAACCAAGTCTTACCCGTACCGGTTGGCCCTGTGATTACCAAATTGTGCTGCTTCCGCACCCAATCCAAAGTGGATAGCGAGAGCATCAATGCCTTGTCTAATCCACGTGGCGATCGATAATCGATATCTTCGATTGAAGTGCTCAGAGGGAGTTTTGCCTTTTTTAAGAGTATCTGCAGGCGTTTGTTTTCCCGTACAGTCGTTTCATGATCCACCATGTTGCGGACACGCTGTTCAAATGGCATGTCATGCATTGTTGGATTTCCAATCTGGCGCTCAAACTCTGCCGCCATACCGAATAATTTAAGTGTATTGAGCTGCTCAATAGTATTGTTGATCATGATTTCATTTCCTTATCTGTAATTTGTAGAAAATCGCTGTAATAGTTGGCACCTCTGATGTTTTGATGCGGCGTGTCTTTACTTTCTTCTGGAACGTCCTGTGCCAGTAGGCGATCGATATTCCTCGAAAGGATGTTTCGTAGTTCCTGTGTGCCGGTAATATTGTTTTTTACGGCATACGAACAAGCCTCTTCTAGGCGAGTTTTCCCATAGCTTTTAAAAAGATTTTTCATTGCTTGGGTAATCCGATATCCGAGCAAGTACCCTCGGATCTTGGCTAACTGAGCCTGCAGTAATACGGCCGTGTTCGGGCCAACGTCTGTTGCCCATGCAAGTGCTTCGGATTCGGACCATTGCAAAAGGGCCAGGTGTGTGGGGTGCCTATGCTCATTCAGGGTGGTCGTCTGTTCGGCAGCGAAGCTGCGTACATGCGTGACTAAACAGTTTCCTCTGTAAAGTAAATCCAATGAGTGTCCAGATAAGCAGTACTCGAACTCCATTCCCTTCAGATGATAGGGAACACTGTAAAAGTGCCGATCGACGCACACGTGATAGTCCTGTCCTGCACGGACCTTGCCCCACTCGGCAAACTCATACCGTTGAGTAGGCAATGGCATAAGTGTTGGCCGCTCCAATTCAAGCCATGTGCTAAACCGCGATCCAGGTAGATTTTGAAATGGCCGAATATTCAATTTTTCCAAGAGAATGCCGATTTCTCGGTTCATCTCTGCGAGTGAAAAGAATTTTCGGCTACGTAGGGAAAACAAGATCCAGCGCTGTGTCAACAACACAGCGGCCTCTGCTTTTGATTTGTCCTTAGGCTCTCGTGGACGAGCAGGAAATGGATGTGTCCCGTAGTAACGGCACATCGCGCTGTAAGATTCGTTAATCGTTGGATCAAACCTGTCCGCTTTAATTACGGCCGCTTTCAGATTGTCCGGCACGATAATGCGTGGCACGCCGCCGAAAAACTCAAACATTCTTGTGTGGGACGCAATCCAGTCTTTAGATGTTTGGCTCCAAGTTGCTTCGCAAAACGTGTATTTTGATCCGCCTAATACACCGACGAATATCTGTACCTTCTTCAGTTCGCCGGTGTCTGGGTCGGTCACACACAAGGTCTTTCCAGAGTAGTCGACAAAGGCTACCTCTCCAAAGACCGCTGTTTGCCGCATCGATACCTGCAACGTCTTCTTAAAGAGGTTGTACAGACGGCAGTACTGTGAATAGCTGATGTGGTTATGAGGCGGGACCGTCTCTTGCCACTCCTGATGCAGGATGGCCAGCGTCGCCCCTTTTTTCTGCAACTCGGTATGGACTTTTGGGAAGTCGATGATTGGTTTTTTGTCGCTGGAATTTGGCAGTGCAGCATTCAGGAACAATGTGTTTTCCAACTTTTCATTGTCCATATGAGCTGGCAGTGGCCAAGGCAACTTTGATTTTTTGAATCTTTCCAGATAGTTAGTTACTGTTCTGCGATTGACTCTAAGCAGCTTTGCCGTAGCTCGATGGGATAACTCTTTTGTAAAAATGCACTCAAGGACATCGCGAATTTTTCGCATGTCGACTCTCCTGTTGACCATGGTTATATGCATCGCTGTCGGAAACAGCGATGTTCATGAGCACCACACAGACGTGGCTAGGCACTTCGAAATTTCAAAGTGTTGACAGAGGATTTTGGAAGGGAGATACTGAGCGCGGATTATGCATTTCCAAACGCTGTACAAGAGGCCTGTGAGTTGACGCTCACAGGCCTTTGTTGTTTCTACCTTCGCTTTAGGTAGATTAGGTCATGGTTTTTCTCCCTCAGTAACTGCCTTTGAAGAAGGTGGCATAACCATATTGCTGACGGCACGTTCTCGTTGCTCGGCCAGCCAGATAGCAACATCCTTCACCAGCGCAAATTTGCCCTTTCGATTCTCAATATCGAAAATTGGTATCGGTACTGTCTTGCGCACAATAGCTTGCCGGAATGCTTCTTTAGATGGGTAACACAAGACCTGACGCAAATCGTCGTTAGAGATCATCGGCCCATGGCGGTGCATTAACTCTCTTTCCAGCAACACGGCCAGTGGTTCATCAAACATTAGTTGGGTCATGGTGTTGACGGTCACTCTCAGTCACGCGGTTGCTAGGAAGATAGCAAGCTTAGCAATGAAGGTTTTAAGTGGAAACCTCTATGTTGACTCTTAATTTCACTCTTTTTGTTAACCGTGAGAGTTTGTAAGTCATTGAATATATTGGTTATGCTCTTTATATTTCGTCCTTTCCTAATACTTTCTCGATTTGTAAATGCCACTTCAGCGATCAAAAAGGCGTGATGATGCAGTAGACAAGATCCGCACCATTAATTGGTTTAGATGTATTGGGGACCATCTGGACATTTATATCCCCCGTGAAATCCAACGATTTTTGCAACCTGGGAAAACAGGAACTGGCGTTAATAGCATCCGTAACAATCGCTACCTCGAATATTCGGAAGGCAAACATGTACCAAGACCGGATCTTGTAGAGCATGCGGATCGATTGGTGGATGGCTCAAGCTGGGAGCTCAATCATGTTCTCTGGTCGGTATTACGTTGTTCCGGTCCCATACATGGAAAAGAACACAAATGGATTCGTGAACTGAGCGGTGATATTCCAACGATAGTAATTGAAGCAAATAATGTAATTCGCTTGCGAGGTGATCGACATTACCTTGGCTCGTTTGAGCGACGTGCAAGTCTGGACAGTCTGACTGCTCTGACAATTCTGCTGCGTATGAATCATGAGCGCCAAGACTTTGAGCAGGTATGGGAGTGTGCGAAAAGTATCTTCCGTGTACTGCTAATGATAGGCAATGACCTTAACGAACGCTGCATAGGAGCGTTGATGTTTGATCTATATGCAGAGCGTGTTTTCTGTCTAGCGAGGTACAACGGCAACCGAATATATGCTGAGAAATCTAACTATCCGGCCATGTCCCGCGTCTTGTATGAGTTAGCAGAACATCTGAGAGAAAAGAATTCTCACGTAAAAGATAGAAAATCAAAGAATCACTACTTAATTCAGATACTCAGTTCAGTGCAGATAGGAGAATTCTTTCAGCCATTGATTGGACCGGATCTAGATATCGGAGCGCCGACCAAAGCGTATTCTGAATGGCTCTCAGTAAGGAATTCCGAAACTGCTGAGTATTAGCATAAAGTTTGATACCAACAGCATCACTACGTTGGTGCTGTATTTGTCAATGTCAGCTGTCGGCCATAAGCGAGAAATGTATCGATGCGGCCCCTAAACGATGGCCGCATCGCCATCAAGGGAGTACTGTCTTCAATAAGAGTCCGACTAGCGCACTCACACCAATAACCTGAATCACATTACGTTTGTAGCGTACTAACGCGATAGCAGCGATGACAGCCATCATTGCCGCAATCCAGTCGAACGAACCTTTGAATCCTTGAGGCCACAGAACATGGTAGGCAAAGAACACCGCAAGATTGAGGATGACGCCGACTACAGCTGCAGTGATGCCCGTCAACGGTGCTGTGAACTTGAGATTGCCGTGAGTCGACTCGACTAAAGGGCCGCCCGCAAGAATGAAGATGAATGAGGGCAGGAAGGTAAACCAGGTCACCAGAACTGCTGCCGTCACACCTGCAACGAACTTCAAGTCGGCACCGAATACAGATTGCACATATGCACCGACAAATCCCACAAAGGCGACAACCATGATGAGCGGCCCGGGATTCGCCTCACCCAAAGCCAAACCATCAATCATCTGCGTCGGTGTCAGCCAGTTGTAATGACCAATCGCACCCTGATAGATGTAAGGAAGCACGGCATATGCACCACCAAACGTCAGCAACGCTGCTTTGGTAAAGAACCATCCCATCTGCGTAAGCAGATGGGACCATCCAAACTGCAGCGTCAGGAATGCCATTGGTACGACCCAAAGGACAGCGCCGACGGCAACGATTTTTAGCAGACCGGACCAGCGAAACCTCGCATGTTCCGGTGGTGGCGTATTGTCATCAATCAGCGCTGGGCCATACGATTTCTTCGCAGCACCATGCCCACCACCCACGGTGAATTTTTCAGGGACATAACGGCCGCCTAGGTAGCCAATCACTGCAGCTGTCAGAACGATGACAGGAAACGGCACATTCAGTGCAAAGATGGCGACAAAGGAAGCGCCTGCAATCGCCCACATCCAACTGTTCTTCAATGCTCTTGAGCCAATGCGATGCACGGCATGTACCACCACCGCAGTAATCGCGGGCTTGATGCCGTAGAAGAGACCTGCAATCAGTGGCACATGTCCGTACGCGATATACAGCCAAGACAGCGTAATCAGAAACATAAGTCCCGGTAATACAAAGAGGACGCCAGCTGCAACGCCTCCCTTTGTTTTATGCATGAGCCAGCCCATATAGGTGGCCAGCTGCTGCGCTTCCGGCCCGGGTAGAAGCATGCAGTAATTCAACGCATGCAAGAAGCGCCTTTCGCTTATCCAGCGACGCTGCTCAACAAGTTCTCGATGCATCAACGATATTTGCGCCGCTGGTCCGCCAAAACCAAGGAAGCCGAGTTTGAACCACAGTTTCAAAGCTTGAATAAAGGTCACCTGTGATGGTGCCTCTGACTCGCCACCAATTTCATTCGAATCGATAGCATTCGTGCTGGTACTCATCCTGAAATCTCCTGCTCAAACGTTGTGACGAGTGCATCGAAAATGCCGGATGCAATCATGAGTAATTGGTCGTCGTCGTGGACGGTGGCGCGGATGCCGACGAGAACACGCTCAATACCAGCTGCTTCTGGTGGTTGAATGCCACCCGCATCGATGAAATGAACAATACTTCCCAAGCGATTCAGCGTCGGAGACTCCAGCCCAAAGCTTGTGAGCAATGTTTCGAATGTCACTTTCGCACCGACATGCGAGAACGTCGCACCGTCGAAGTCGAAGCCCAGGGCATCAGGTGGACAATCAGACGGAGACTGAAGCCAAAGAATTTTGGCTTTAGGGTCGATATATCGACGGATTAACCAAGCGGATGCTAATCGGTCCATCCAAGGACGCGCACGCGTTGCCCAGACCCGCTTTTGGTAATCCTTGACCAATAACTTTGCGATGTCGCCTGATATGGCATGCGGCTCGTCGGGAGACAGCGTACGAATGACGGCGTTCTCCAGTTCGAGCAAGGCTGCGCTTGTTTGCCGCTGCGCCTCATCCGCAAAGAAGTCAATCGTGCATAACTGTTCGAACGACTTGCGTAACTTGCGTGATTGTTTCAGCGTATCTGCGGCCGTATCGTCGGTTAGCCCAGCCCTCGCTTGTGAAATCGCATCCGCAAGTTCTGCAAATTCCGCGGAACGGTCGAACATCCCAGCAAAAACGTCACGGTCAGCATGCGTGCTGAGCAGATAGGTTGTGCCACCGCTTTTCTCGATGTCTTCGGCTATATCAGCTAGCAAAACTTTGCCGCCATCGCCCTCGGGCATGAGGTAGACGCCATCCCTTAAGACAGCCGCGCCAGAGTTTTTAAGGGTGCGCCATGCCCGCATACGTGCGGTGGCGTTCTCCGTAGGGAGAGTGAGAATGAGTAGAATCCAGTTCATTATGTAGAATTAGCTACCAATATGTAGTTAACTCTACCGTAAACATGGATGAGTGCAAGAACTATTTATTCAAACAACGATTGCCTGCTTTGGGCGATAGCTGACATTGAAAGCGCTCATCCACTCGGACAATCATCAATGCAAATTCATGCTGCTGAATAATCAAAAATCAAGTGGTGCACTACCGACGCGGCAGATGGCTACTTTGAAATGCGAATCGCTGGTTACTTTCTAACGCGGCTATGTGGTTACTTTCGTGCGAATACTCACATAGCCATCAATTCCGACGCACATATGCAAGATCCATAGCAAAATCAGAGCTTGGGGATCTTTTGACTCTGCGCGATCATTTCGGCCATTACAGCCTCGATATGACTACTTTTTATGCGGATGGGGGAACGGATGAATTCGAGGCCGACATTGAACTATTTGAAATGGTTTTAGCTGAGAAACAGGTTCGACAGACGGAGGTTGTGAAAAACTACCTCACGTCCGATACACCGCTTGCAAATGGAGGTCATTGGCTAGAGGGTTGGCGATCAACGATTCGCACCGCAACAAATAAAGAAGAATTAATTAAGCAGTATGCGGACTCAATATCTTTAAGTGGAACCGGCCACTCTTGGTGTTTAGGCAGCGCGAAAGGAAATGGATGTGGAGGACTTTGTATATTCGAAGCGCAATTGTGCGTTGACTGCAAATATGGAATTATCGGCCAAGAACATCGTCCTGTATGGGAAGGAATTCGAGATCAACAGTATGAAGCGCTAGCTTTGGCTGATATTGGCGCAGTTGGTTCGGCGCGAGCTCATGAAATTATTATTCATGCTGAAAAAGTACTTAGTAGGTTGGACAAAAAATACTGCTAAATCATGCGAAATAAAAAAATAATCCAACCCGCTCTTCAGGAGTTCAAACAAAAATCACGCGAAGTAACGCGCCTTAAGCTTGAAAACGCCCTTCAACGCCTCTCAACGGGCAATCCACTTATAGTAGAAAGTAAAAGAAAAATATCTGTATCTTTACTGGCGGAAGAAGCACAAGTCGATAGAGTCACGATATATCGATTTCATAAGACCATACTTACCGAACTTACCAGATTAAAGAATGAACAATCTGGCAAACTTTTGGAAAGCACAAATTCCAGCCTGAAAGAAAACTCTCTAAAAATAAAAGAGTACATGCAGCTTGCTGCAAATGCCCAAGAAGAAGTGATAGCTCTTGCACGACAAAATTATTTACTGTCCACACAAATTAGTGCTTTACAAGAAACTTCATCTCGACAGGAAAAATTAATTTCCGATTTAAAAAAGCAGATAACTCAAGAAAGTGAAAAACTGTATTTAGTAAAATCCCAAAACAAGAAAAGTTAGCAGTTATCAGTAGAATTAATTGATTTATGACTTTTTGAGAATATTCACCCGTACCCTGACGAACTTGTATTCGCGTAAAAAACCAAATAATATGCGCTTATGTATTTTCTGAATAAGCCTCCCTTTCGAATATCGACCGCGGATCAATTCTGATTTCGCGGGGGTGTAGCTTATGTTGGTCAAGGCGCGGGCCTTATAAACCCGTCAAAGCGGCGTCCAGATAAGGCGTTGAACGCGGGTTCGATTCCCGCCACCCCTACCATTCCTCTTCCTTACAACCTAGAGCACGTCAAAGGGTTCAATCAGTTTCGGTGTATAGGCCCCAGTTCCTTACTTGATGCCAAAGGTTATAAAGTTCGGTCAGACATTGACGTAAGGTTATAAAATCCGGGAGCGCTGCTTTCTTAGCCAAGTCAGCAAGCCGTGCATATCTACCAACAGATTTCCCATGTCGAATACAAGATGCCGGGCGTCCGCTTTTGGCCGCTAGCGGACATTGATTGATGCGTATCAACGGCAAGGTTGAAATGCAATTTGCTGGTAACTTTGGAGTACTCAGCTAAGTGTGAAGACTTTGTCCAAGATAATCTCTTACTTGAAACAAGTTGAGTGAAAATTTAGAGGCATCTTCTGGACGCACAACGATTATTAACTTGTTTGAAAATGCGCGTTCACTGCAAGCATCTGTAAAAGACTGAGCAATGCGTTCAATCATTTTTTTCCGAGGATATGCAACTCTGCCTCGACCAGTTCCTATCAGCGGCATCACAATATCGCCGACTTCGGCTTTAGAGGCCAAGTTCACCCAAAGCTTTTCGAGCGCGTGATCGACCATCTTTAGATCGGATTGTGCGTTCCCATTTTCATCCATGTGCGACATAGCCACGAGGTAAAAATTCTTGCTATGCGAACTCACACGTGCCACTGTACCGATCGGGTACTCCTTCTTTTTTCCAGGGCGTTTTTCGTTAACAATAAAACTTTCCTTATTCAGCGAAAGGTCTATCTGTCGATCTATCTCCGTAGTCTGGCCATTGAAGTAATTTGTGGCTAACTGACCTTGCAAACTGCTTACAGCAATCAGCCCCGAGGCCATATCGGTATCGAAAGTTGAGCTCGTGCTAATAACTACCTCACCCGAGATTTTGAAAAGATCGCCGATAAGAACTTCGACTGAGAAATCCTTTTGCGGGATCTTATAGGTGACGCGCGACAGTGGTCTACGAGTAGACAAAACATAGACCAGCGCCAAAAAAACTAAAATGATTAACCCATAGTAGCTATATCGATCTTTCTTATAGATGTTGAAAGCATCTGCCAAATCGACACAAAGGTAAAGGACGCCTACTACGCCCAAAAACTTGCCAATAGCCTCGGCAGAAAAAAGAGCGTAACGCCAATATGCTCGCGTTCCTATCGATTCGAAGAAGTACTTCACAAGCCCAGCCTCGTGTAAATATGTTGGTTGTAAAAGTAGTCTCCACTCTTTCCTTCATTACGAAGACGCGAAAATTCCAACGGCCAGTTATCTAATGCAAATTCAATGATGTTGTGCTTAAAGGGCACATAAATCACGAGCTCGTTCTTGATCGTCGGCGGACATTTATCGTCAATTTTTCGACTTCCGTTTAGATTTACGCCAACAATGGGCAGCCCTAATTTCAACGCAACCTCAAGCTCCCACTTCACGAACTTCGTCAAGTAGCGGGTGTTCTCGCCAATCAAGACAATTAGCATTTTTGAGTTTGCGAAGCGCTCACGAAGTTGCCGTTTAATACTTTCCTCTTGGCTTGAATCCCGTGCCGTATTCAAATCATGGGCATTATGGAAGTTTAAAGAAAATCCGTCGTTGGCCTTCCATGCAGTCATCAAACGGTAGTAATGCATGTCGTTATCGCCATCGAACGCGATATATGTCTTATTGCGGTAACTCATCGAAGCGCCCCCTATGACTAGTTATTTTTATAGCAATCAAAGTGTAACCCGCGCGACTACAAAAAGTCGACATCGTAGAATTCATACATAGATCGGTGCGCTGCTTGAAAAAAATTAAGCTGCTGCTAGTCACCAGCCGCGGAATAGCACCGAGCGCGCCGTGATACGTTCGCCCGTTGACAGCAGCTGTACCAGCCAATTATTTTTGGAGTTGACGAAGACGTTGTTCAGCACGACGTCGAACTTCTTCTTGGATACAACCATAGTCTCGCTGTCCAAGTCAGCCAAAGTACCGGCGAGGTAATCCGGGAGTCTGACCAGTTCGTCAAAGCGGTGCTTACCGCTCTTCTCAGGAATCTCAAAGCCAAGGGTGGCCAGAGATATTCCAAGATTTTGAGCCTTCCGTTGCTCAGGTGTAGCGAACTCGATTGCCTGGGTCAGGTAGTACACATATGCCAGGTCGGACACTACGGCATCATGGCGCTCAAAGAGTGCATCTCGGTCAGAAATCCAACGGATTGCCTTGGCGCTCACAGCCTGATTTAGCATGTTGCAGAGGGTCGCCACCATTGCGGCGACTAGATGAATCTGCCTAGCTAACTTTGCATTCACGCCCTTATGGCCCAAATCTCGTTCGAAGTCCCTTAGCCGCTTGATGGCACTCTGATGATAATGAATGTCATGGACATCCTGATAGAGAGAAAGACGGTCATTCATGAAGGATATAGCTCCGGTAACCAGCGATCTCATACCTTCTACGCTCAAATAATCGCGTAGCAATGCTGCATCCCGCCTCATGACGAACGAAATACTAAACGTCACAGGTATCTTGCAGGTCAAGTACTGGACTAGGCCCAGCGGAACCTTGCTTGTGTTCTTCAGATCCTTGGGTGCCGCACCAGCTATGTACTCGCAGATGTTTTCAGCCTTGTCGTGCGGGGCGATGATTACAAAGCTGAAGACGTCGTTACCCTTGTTGACGTCGCCAATGCAATAGTCCGAGACCACTGACCATGGCATGCCGGCTGGATAGCGAGCGAACCATTGCTTCAACTGCAATCGTGTTGTCGCAGTGGCTTGGACTAAAACGGGAAGCAGGTCAGTCATGGCCAATGGTAGAGGTAGAAGCTACCTTCCGTGTATTGCCAACTTTGCTAGCAAATAGCTAGCGACCGTGCCAACAGATTCAATTGCTGCCTTAGCCTCAGCATCTGTGAGCGTCGGCAGCCATGGGCGACCGTGACCAGAGCCCTGCTTGTTTCGGACGCGGTTAATACCAAGCGCAGTAGTAAACAACCCCCGTTCCATTCCGCGAACAGGCGACTCTCCCTGAACTTCAGGTATTTCCGGAACTGCAAGATCCAGTGCAATAAAGGCCATGCCTAATAAGGTCTGAAAATTGGCACCAGTGGGATAGCTACCTCGTATCGTCATGAGCACGTGGGCAGCAGTGGCCTCAAGCAGGTCCTTGCCGGTTCCAGCCACAAGAGCCGCATCCTCGGCGCCTCGTTGAGCACGCCGCGCATAGCCCAATAGTGCATCAGTCAGCTCTGGGCCACGGAGAGCTGTGAGCACTTTCGGAGCAAGCGTTCCGTCATCGGCAAGGGCAAAGCCGACGCTGTCGCAGGCCGACCTAGCGTTCGCAATTGCCTCGGAGCCAACGAAATTTGGTGAACCGTCGCGGAAGCCACCACACGCACGAATCTTTCCCAAGAGGCCCATGGCGAACTGAGAGGCAGCCATGGGATTGGCTGTCATCGCCTCGTACAGCACAGCCCTGACCCGTTTGGCCTTTCCGATCAGCTGCCCCTGTTGTTTGGGATCGAAGGTCGTGAGTCCTGACGCATTAACTTGAAATTCTATATCCGAATGCGATGGCTCTCGATAGCTTCCGCTGTTACCCGAGTCGTCTACCAATTGGGCAAATGCATGAACGACTGTGTCAGTAATAGGAATGTTCTGCATAGTGCTGTATCGATAGGGAAATAAACCAATATATGCGATGTGATTCAGCCACCACGGCATGATTCACCACGCGTTAGCGCCTCACTTCTTGATCAAGAAATGGGCGTATGTTGAAACTCTAATATCTGAAACTAGCGAGATATTTGGTCTGGCACGTATATTGGCAGTACTCCGTCCAAATACTCAAGGATTGCTACATATGCGTCAAACATTGAACGATAGATGGTTTGATCGATATAAAAGGGATTACCAACTTTCCCTTGTCCGGTCTTCCTATGAAAGCTTTCGTCAACCATACCCATATTGTGAACTCCAATGTGCCTGACTTGAAACGCGAGTTGAACCGTTTGGATTGAACTGGCCACCGGCGCCAGTTCTACTCCCTCAGCCTTTAGTGCCGAAAAAACATCCTCTACTCGCTGAAAGAACCCGAAGGATCGTCCCTGATGGCTATACCCGTAGACATCAAACAGTTCTTTGAAAAAGATCTCTATGTCGGAGCAAAGGGATATTACGCAGAACTGAAAGAGTCTTTCATATACGCCTGGGAACATCGTTTTATAGTCGTAAACCGATTTCACATGCTCGGGCCAATGCATTGCTTGTCTCAAAGAGTCTGGAATAGATCTGTCTTTATCATTATCTGGGGCGTCAATAGCGAACATGAACATCGTATTGTTTGTGATCTCCCGAGCTCTATCAAAGTGACGTAAAACTAGATTGTTTGTGAATTCATTGCGTTGCACGATTTACTCCAAAGGTTATGGCCGAAAGAGACTCCAAAGTTCGTGTCCGATCTTCGGAAACTGTCACTACTTTACGAGTACTGTAATTTGTCAGGCTTCGCCAAGGGTCGTTAGAACCTCGTGCTTAGGTTCGATTAAGACGTCAAATTGCGTTTTCTGCATAACTAAGAAATTCAGCGTGTTCAGTCCGATCGACATGCCATCTCTTCGCTTTATCAGGCCGTTCTCTTTGCTCGGCCACTGTCAGAAACAAGCGACGCTTAGCTCGCGAAATTGCAACAAAGAATGTCGACCGCTCTTCCTCCTGATTTTTCCCAAAAAAAGCTTGTGCTTCAACGCCTAGAACGATTACCGTGTCAAACTCCAATCCTTTGCTCTTGTGAATCGACATGATCCGCACTGCACTATCCCCGGAAAACGAAGCCAGCGCTGAGACCGGCTCTTCGCCAAACGCCAGCAACTGGTGCACACGAGCCAGTGTCTGTGAGATCAGTTCCTTAAGTCGTTGCGGCTGAACATATTCAAAGGACATAGCAACGACAGCGTCACGACCTATTTCCTCGATAAGCGCTTGAGTAATGTCGGCGAGATCGTCTCTATCAGCAATATCTAGTTCACCATCTTTAATCTCGCTCCGTGTATTCGCCAAGAATCGGTTCCACTTCGCGCGCGCTTGATACTCACGTTCGTCATCGAGACCACGGCCAAAGACAACTAGGTCAAGAAGGCGGCGGTAAGGTGCCGGCTGGCGCTCGCCCGTGACAACCAGCAGGAAATCGATGATGAGACAGGCAATAGGTTCTGCTGCCAAATTTTGGTTTGCATCGTCTTCACGATAAGGCACAGCCTGAGCCGTTAGTGCTGCGCATAGTTTTTGGCAGTACAGGCTCTGCTGGTTTCTAACTAAGATTGCGATCTCAGAAGGGTTCAAGCATTCATCCTCAATCCACTCGCGAATCTTGGCCGCTACATCAATGGCTTCCAAATCGTCATCATCGAATCGCCAGACTGCAATCTCGCCCTCGTTCCCTGGGATCGCAGCATCATTCACAGCCCCCGCAGGATCCATGACACGAACCATCGCGTTCTGCATCCGCCGTAATCTAGGTTTTGAGCGAAAGTTTTGGTAGAGATTAAGTGGAAGTGCCCCAAAGTCCTCAGCATAGGTATTGAAAATGCCTTCTAGCGCTCCGGCCCATCCCATGATGCGTTGCTTGGTGTCTCCAACGGCCGTCAGAAAAATACCGGTATCCTCAAAGCAGGCCTTAATAAGTCTGTACTGCACAGTTGTGCAATCTTGGAACTCATCGAGAAAGACGTGACTGTAGGTTTGGCGGATGGCATTACGTGCAATGCGGTTCTTCTCGACGATCTCCACGGCGAGTGGAACCATATCATCGTATGTGATTACCCTTCGATGGATTCGATTAGAACCCACTGTGAAATCAGGATCAAGCGCATTCTGTCCAGTCAGCGCCGGGCGGAACCTGTCAATGAGACGCATTGCAAAAGCGTGAAATGTATGACTGTCGAGCCGTGAAGCTAACTCGTCACCACATCGCTTTTTAACCCGTGCTTTCAAGTTCTGGCTTGCATCGACTTTGAAAGCAATGGCAAGGATGCGACGCGGATAGCGACAAGCTCCCGTTCGCAGCAAGAAGTCCGCCCGCTGAGCCAGCATCTCGGTCTTACCCGCCCCGGGACCGGCTGTTAGTGCGAGATTCCGCCCCGTCTCCTTCGCTGCTGCCAACGCATTCGGCTCAAGTGACGGAACATCAGATGGGAACCATTGTTCCGGGCGAATCATTCCGGAAGATCCTCCAACTTGCCCTCAATGGAATCAAACATTCGATCGAGAACCTGAGGTAGAGTCTCTAGCAATTCATCGTCGTCGAGCTCAGCTATTGCGCGAATGTGCCAAGTCGGCTTGCTGCCAATCTTAAACCTACTGTGGTATGAGTCAAAGTATTCAAGTTGACCGTCTTTGTACTGACCTCCAACTATGTCGTGATTCTTGCCAAGGACTGCTTTAAGCATTGCCTCGTCAGGCTCCACAAGCTGATCGTCTTCAACCTTGTACGCATCCGGGTACGCCATCAGCATCATGAAATCGAGATCAAGAGGCGTCGAGAAGAATACGCCCAGTTTTTCCAAGCGTTCAATCCATCCTTCATCATTCACCATGATCCCGTGGTCTGAATTCCACACAGGAATACTATCAATATCCTCGTTCGTCAGATCGTTCGGCTCGATGTTCGCATAGGCAAGAAGGTTTTTTGCAGCATACCGGATACGCCCCCAGCCGCCTTGATGGCGCGCCACGTCAAGATCCAGGAGGGTCACATATGGAATATCTAAAGCGTTCAGCAAGCGCCAAAAATGATTGACATGCCGACCACCAAGCGGGACCACCGAAACAGATGCATCATCGGTCAGGATACCTCGCGCGGCCATCAACCGTGGAAGAACAATCTCTTCACTATCGCCTTCACCAAGAACAACTAGGCGGGAAAAATACAGTTCCGGGAAGGCCTGTATGCCCTCACGCACATACTTGTGCGCAACTTCTCCTTCCGGCAATACGATAAGACGCACGCTGGTGGTTCGGTCATCGTTGAGGCGGAAATACCGAATCGATTCAGGAGGCACCCGTCGCAATAGGGAGGGCGAGTGCGTTGCTATTAGCGCCTGAGCACTATCATCTTCCGAAAACGCGGTCATGGCCTTAATGACACGTCCAAGGTAGTGAGGCGAAAGGCTGTTCTCAGGTTCTTCAACGGCAATCAAAGTGAATATCGCCGGTCTCAGTTTGTCGATGTTAAATGCGTCCAGATTACCGCTCAAAACCTCGCTGCCGATATCATGCATGGCTAGCACGAGTGATATGTAGAGCAGTGATTGCTGCCCATCACTGAGCCGGGAAAAATCTACAAGCGATTCGCCATGGCCTGGCGAGAACCCGACGCTCAGATGCTTGAGCAGGTTTTCGATTTCGCTTGCGGCGAACGAAACGGAAGGGCTCGCATAATAAGCGCCCTTGTGTAATGCAGCCCATTTCTTGGCCAGCGACTCGCCGATACTCTCGATGGCGCCATTACTCTTCAAGGAACCCTCGATTTGGCCTGTAAGGTCGCGAATATCATCACGCTCTGCAGTCCAATCTGCAGCTCGCAGGGCTCGGCCGAGCAATGCGTTCGCTGAATAGGAAATGTGGTCGGCTGGATTGCGACGCGCTGGAATATAGTGAACCTGAATCGAATTTCGATCTTGCTTAGAGACGCGACTCTCTTCAACAGGCACACCTTCTTCATCTTCTCGAATGACGCAGGTAAAAGTTTCCTCGATATCGCCGTCGAGATCGATGGTGGCTTTTAACCTGAATCGCATACGAGCAGGGCCATCCTTCGCAACAAGCTGCATATGCGCAAAGTTGCCCGGAACAGCTGGCAGTTCGTCATCCTCGGCATCATCTGTCTCCAACTCGGGGAACTGGAAATCAGCCTCAAGCCAGAGCTCTCGGCTTTCAGGGGGGGCTCCAGCGACTTCGTCGGAAGGGATGTGGAAGTCTGAAGACTTGATCCTGCGAAGGTTGGGGTCCAAACTGAACATGCGAGCCAGTGCCTGTAACACGGCAGTCTTTCCTGCACCATTGGGACCAAGAAGGAATGTCAAACCGTCCAAGCCAACAGTGACTGGCGATAGACCAAACGAGCGAAAGCCCGACAAACGTAGATTTGTCAATTTCATCAGATACTCCGTGAATATTTCATACCGCCAATTCGCCGGAGCATGATTACTTCAACGCATACCTGCGCAGCTATGGGCAATATGGGAGACAAAGTCCCAAAACGCTTTAATTCGTAACGACCAAACTTGAGGCTGAGAAACTGCTAATGTACTTGTTTGCATTATGGAAACTAACCCCATAAATATGGGATTAGTTTAATAGTGTAGCCTTATCGCATCGCCACAGAAAATGTTGCCAATATAAAAAACATAGATGAAATATATTCCTCCTCAATACGCAACACAATTTTTGGTCAGATAAATTACACACAAGGTGCGCTGCGCCGGAACGCCCGCGCCGGCCAGCAGCACATAGATGACAGCCGCCGATACCCCCGCCAAGGCTGCCGCCTTCTGCGCCGGCAGGCGCAACGGCAACTGCATGCCGGTAAAGAACGAACGCCGCCACAAGAAGAAAACGATGCCGGCAAACATCGCCGCGATCATCGTGATGTGCAGGCCGGAAATCGAAATCAGATGGCCGATGCCGGTACGGTTGAAGACGTTCCAGCTTTCCTGATCCACCGCGCGCTGATCACCGACCACGAGCGCGACGATCACGCCGGCATACGGCTTGCCTTCCAGAGTGTGCTGTACACGCTCACGCAGCCAGCCGCGGCTGCGCTCGACGACGGCGCGAAATCCCGGCACGAATGCATCCAGCCGTGCATTGGCATGCTCGCCCTGCGGCCCTGCCCGCACGTAACCGGTCGCGCGCACGTTCTGTTCCAGCAGCCATTGCTCGTAATCGAAACCGTGGGGATTCGCATTGCCATGCGGACGGCGCAGGCGCACCGTCAGGCGCCAGCGTTCGCCCGGCTGTACGGCGACGCTCTGCTGAACCGTTTCGTCATCAAAGGAGGAGTACCACGACAACGCGATGTGCGAGGGTATGGCTGGCGTCTCGCCATCGACTGGCAATACTTTTTCGACGGCGAATCGGAAACGCAGACCACGTGTGAAATGGTCGGGAAGACTATCGATCGTTCCGACAAGCGTGACATCGCGTCCTTCCCATTCGCGCGACAATTCCTGCGACAGGTAATGATGCGCAAACAGCGCCGCCCATGCGAAACCGAGCGACAAGCCGGCCGCGATCAACAAAGGAACACGTACTCTCGCTTGCGTGACGATACGGGCAACGCCGATCGCCAACGCTCCGAACGCGCACAACAGAAGAAGTACCGGCCACGACGGCAGCGTCGCCTGCGTCTGCAACCAGCCCGCACCGACGACGAAGCCGATGATCGCGCTGCGCATCGCGATTTAAAGCAGCGCTTTCAACCGCGGCATTGCCGCGCAGGCATTGCGTGATGTTGCCTCGGCCACATCGGCAACCGGCATGCCACGCAATTCGGCCAGCACTTGTCCGATGCGCGGCAACTGTTCCGGACTGTTGCGCTGCGGATGCAGCCATGCCGGCGAGATATCGGGAGCATCGGTTTCCAGCACCAGCGCATCCAGCGGCAATTCGGCGGCCAGTCGCCTGATTTGCAATGCACGCGTGAAAGTCATCGCGCCGCCGAAACCGAGACGGAAACCGAGATCGATAAAGGTGTTCGCCTGCTGAAAACTGCCGTTGAATGCGTGCGCGATGCCACCCGGTACGGTAATACGGCGCAGATATTTCAGAATCTGATCCTGCGATTTACGCACATGCAGCAAAACGGGAAGGTCGAAATCGCGCGCGATCTTCAGTTGCTCCGAATAAAAGAATTCCTGGCGCTCACGCATTTCCGGCGTCGTCAATATCGGCACGAAGAAATCGAGACCGATCTCGCCAATTGCGACCAGACGCGGATCGTCGATGGTCGCCGCGACCCCCTCTCTCAACCGTTGCAGATCATCTTCATCTGCCTGCGGCACGAAAATCGGATGAATGCCCAGCGCGTAGGTGCAGTTGATGTGGCGATGTGCCAGTTCGGCGACGATGGAAAAATTGTCGCGCGCGACGGCGGGAACGACGATCATGCCGACGCCATTTTCGCGCGCAGCTACCGCGACATCATCGAACGCATCGGCTGTAGCGCCGAATTCCGAGGCATCAAGATGACAGTGCGTATCTATCCACATGGCTGCAGGCAGAAAATGGCAGACGAAAACGGCGGTATGTTCATCGTCCTCGCTTCCGTCCGATTCATTCGCCGGCCGAATGCAGTCCGGTTTCGGACAGCCGCAGGATGCGATCGCAATGCGCGGCCAGTTCCTCATCGTGCGTGACGATAACAAACGCGGTACCCAGCGTATGCGACAGTTCCAGCATCAGGTCGAACGTCTTCTGCGCAGTCGGCCGATCCAGATTGCCGGTCGGCTCGTCGGCCAGCACGCAGGCCGGCTGCGTGACCAGTGCACGCGCCAGCGCCGTACGCTGTCGTTCGCCGCCGGACAATTCGCCCGGACGATGGCTGGTGCGATGGCCGAGGCCGACGCGTTCCAGCATCGCCTTCGCCGTCTGCTGCGCTTCGTCGCGCGGCACACGGCGAATCATCAACGGCATCGCGACGTTGTCGACGGCCGTGAATTCCGGCAGCAGATGATGGAACTGATAGACGAAACCAAGCGACTGGTTACGCAAATCGCCGCGCGCCTTTTCGTCGAGACTCGCAAAATCGCGCCCTTTCAGCGTGACCGAACCGGTCGATGGCGTATCCAGCCCGCCCAGCAAGTGCAATAGCGTGGATTTGCCGGAGCCCGATGCACCGACAATCGCCACGCGTTCGCCACGCGCGATATCGATATCGACGCCCTTCAACACGTCGACCGCGTATTTCCCTTGCGTGAAAGTCTTTGCCAGATTGCGGCAGGACAGGACGACCCCGCTGTGCCCGTTGCTGTTTTCAACGTTGTTTTCATTATTCATAACGCAGCGCCTCCGCAGGTTTAACGCGCGCGGCCGCCCAGCTCGGATACAGCGTTGCAAGGAAAGACAGCACAACAGCAACGCCGCCGATCGTATAGACGTCCGGCCAGCGCAAATCCGATGGCAGTTCGCTGATCAGATAGACATCCTTCGGCAGGAACTGCACATGGAACAGATGCTCGATGAATGGCACGATGACGTCGATATTGGAGGCGATCAGCACGCCGCCGCCGACACCCAACGCCGTCCCAAACAGGCCGACCAAGGCGCCCTGGATCATGAAGATTTTCATGATCGAGCGCGGCGAAGCGCCCAACGTACGCAGGATCGCAATGTCGGCCTGCTTGTCGGTCACCGTCATCACCAAGGTCGAGACGAGATTGAATGCCGCCACCGCAATGATCAATGTCAGGATGATGAACATCATTTTTTTCTCGGTCTGCACGGCGGCAAACCAGTTGCGATTCTGGCGGGACCAGTCGCGAATCAGCAGATCGCCGCTCAACATCCGCGACAGGTCATAGGCCACCTCCGGCGCACGCTGCATGTCCGTCAGTTTCAAGCGCAAGCCGGACGGCGCGCCAAGCTGGAACATTTTCATCGCGTCATCCAGATGGATGAAAGCCAGCGTCGAATCGAATTCGAAATGGCCGGAATCGAAGATACCGACCACGGTGAACTGCTTCAGCCTCGGAATGACACCGGCCGGCGTCACCTGCCCCTGCGGCGCAATCATCGTCACCTTGTCGCCCAGATGCACCCCCATGCTGCGCGCCAGCTCGGTGCCGAGCACGATATTGAATTCGCCCGGACGCAGAGCGTTGAAACTGCCCTGCTTCGTCTCGGAAGCGACGTCGGACACCTTCGGCTCTTCCGCCGGCAACACACCGCGCACCGCCACGCCACGCAGCGTTTCGTCGCGCGTCATCATCGCCTGCGCATCGACATAGGGCGCAGCGCCGACCACTTCCTTGTCGGCGAAGGCTTCGCGTGCGGTTTTTTGCCAGTCCGGCATGGCGCCGGTCGGATCGAAGATTTCGATATGCGCCAGCACCGACAGCATGCGGTCGCGCACCTCCTTCTGGAAACCGTTCATCACCGACAGCACCACGATCAGCGCCGCCACGCCAAGCGCAATGCCCGCCATCGAGATCAGCGAAATGAAGGAAATGAAACTGTTGCGGCCGCTTCGTTTGCCCGCACGCGTATAGCGCACGCCGACCAGCCACTCGAAAGACAGATTTTTTACGATGCTCAAAGAAGGCTCCTGAATGCAGCACGCAGTTTGCCACACATTGCCAAATCGCTACCGAATCATTGCAAGGGATGGCAAGAGGCTGCAGCACATTGACTGCAACCGATACGGTTCCGTTCCCGTGCCGCACTGGGCGACGCAATCTCAGCAAAAGGCAAGCCGCGATTTGACCTACAATCGCGGGCATGACGCAACTCGACCTTCTTTTCCCTTTTGCATTGCCACCGCAGGAACTGGCGCGCGATCTGCTGCGCGAATTGAAAGCGCCATCGCTGGCGCTGCTGCTGGCGCGTGCGAAACCTGCCGCCGCCTCGTCGAACGATGAATTCTCGCGCGCCCTGCCTCATGAACGCTGGCTGGCGCAACACCTTGGCCTGCCCGCCGCGCAGGACAACTCCAGTCCACCGCTGGCCGCCGGCATGCTGCGCGCGGCCGGCATCGATGCGCCGGACGGCTTCTGGTTTCTGCTGCAGCCAGCCAATTTCCACATCGCTCGCGACCATCTGGTGCTGACCGATCTGCGGCAACTGGCACTGTCGGAACAGGAAGCGCGCACGCTGTTCGACAGCGCCGCGCCGTTGTTCGCGGAAGCCGGCAAGACATTGCATCACGTCGACGCCACTACCTGGCTGTTACGCGCCGACGACTGGCATGCGTTGCAGACCTCGACACCGGATGCCGCCTGCGGTCATAACATCGATATCTGGATGCCGCATGGCGCACAGGCGCGCGACTGGCGCCGGCTGCAAAACGAAGTACAGATGCACTGGCATGCGCATCCGGTCAACGAAGCGCGCGAAATGCGCGGGTCGAAACCGGTCAACACGATCTGGTTGTGGGGCGGTGCGGCGGCGAATGCGCAGAACGACAGTGCAAAGTTCGATACTGCATACACGTCAGGCGATCCGCATGCGCCGTTTGCGGCAGCAGCCGGCGCAGTGCACATCGACTCGGTGGAAGCAGTGTGCAGTTCGCAGGGACAATATCCATTACTGTTTCTGGACGACCTGCTCGCGCCGGCTCTGACCGGCGACTGGGCAGAATGGCTGGTCCGCTTCCAGGCAGCAGACGAACGATGGTTTGCCCCATTGCTGGAAGCCGTCCGCGCCGGCCGCATCACACGCTTGTCGATGACGTTCAGCCACGGAACGGCGACGGCCAGTTATCGCATCAGCAAGTCCGCACTGTGCAAATTCTGGCGTGCGCCCTCCCTTTCCCGCCTGTCCGCATGACCCGCATCGCCACCCGCAGCTATTCGTACCGGGATGCCGAACGCCTGCACCAGAGCGGCATCCATCCGGTGATGGCACGCTTGTATGTGGCGCGCGGCTTGCTTGATACAAAGGAACTTGCCAGTGAGCTGACCGCGCTGCTGCCACCGCCGGGCCTGTTGCATATCGATGCTGCCGCCGCCTACCTGGCCGATGCGATCGCAGCGCAGAAAAAGCTGGTCATCGTCGCCGATTATGACTGCGACGGCGCCACCGCCTGCGCCGTCGGCCTGCGCGGTCTGCGCGCGATGGGCGCCGTCGTCGATTACATCGTGCCGAACCGCTTCGAATACGGTTACGGGCTGACGCCGGAAATCGTCGCACTCGCCGTCCGCGAAAAATCGCCGGACGTGATCGTCACCGTCGATAACGGCATTGCCAGCATCGACGGCGTGGACGAAGCCAACCGGCGCGGCATCGACGTCGTCGTCACCGATCACCATCTGCCGGGCGATCGTCTGCCGGCAGCCAAAGTCATCGTCAATCCGAACCAGCCCGATTGCGGCTTTCCGAGCAAGAACCTGGCCGGCGTCGGCGTGATGTTCTACGTGTTGCTGGCATTGCGTGCCGAACTGCGCCGACGCGGCGTATTCGACGCGCAGACGCAGCCCAAGCTGGATGCGTTGCTCGATCTGGTTGCACTCGGCACTGTGGCCGACGTCGTCAAGCTGGATGCCAACAACCGCATCCTGGTCGCGCAGGGATTGAAGCGCATGCGCAGCGGCCGCATGCATGCCGGCGTTGCCGCATTGTTCCGTGCTGCCGGCCGCGAAGCGCGCCGCGCGTCGCCGTTCGATCTCGGCTTTGCGCTGGGTCCGCGGCTGAACGCGGCGGGCCGGCTGTCCGACATGTCGCTCGGCATCGAATGCCTGACGACCGATGACGAAGGCCGCGCCTGGGCGATCGCGCAGCAGCTCGACGAAATCAATCGTGAACGCCGCACGATCGAGGCCGACATGCAGGACACGGCATTGATGCTGCTCGATACCTACAACCCGCAGGACAGGACGACAATCAGCGTCTTCGATCCGAGCTGGCACCAGGGTGTGATCGGCATCGTTGCATCGCGGCTGAAGGACAAGTTCTATCGCCCCACGATCACCTTCGCCGATGCTGGCGACGGCTGGATCAAGGGTTCGGGCCGCTCGATCACCGGCTTCCATCTGCGCGACGCTCTGGATCTGGTGTCCAAGCACGCGCCTAGCCTGATCGACAAGTTCGGCGGACACGCGATGGCGGCCGGCCTGACGATACGTGCCACCGCGCTCGGCGCATTTACGGATGCCTTCGAGGCAGTCGGCAAATCGCTGCTTGAACGCCATCAGCTGGAACGCGTGATCGAAACCGACGGCCCGCTGGAATCCGCCTATTTCACGACGCAGTTCATCGAGCTGCTGGAGTCACAGGTGTGGGGACAAGGTTTTGCACCGCCGCTGTTCTGCGACGAATTCCGCATCGTCAACCAGCGCATCCTGAAGGAGCGCCACCTGAAGCTGACGGTGGAAAAGGACGGCGGCCGCTACGATGCGATCTGGTTCGGCCACGCCGACTCGCTGCCGGAACGCGCACGCATTGCCTACCGGCTGGACGCCAACGAATTCAACGGCGTCACGCGCGTGCAACTGCTGATCGAACACGCCGAAGCGCTGTAATCCTCGCGCCCTGTCAGCGCACCGGCAGGAATTGCAGGAAGGATGCGCCGAGAATGTTCTGCACATAGTTGATGCCGGCACGCCGGTATTTCTCGGTGGTGAACTCGGCCAGCAGATCGAGGCGACCGACAATCTTGCCGAATTCACGCTCGAAACTCAGGTTGCGCCCGTTTGCACCGATCTCGTCGGACAGCAGCAGCACGCCGCCATTGGCATTACGCCGGTTCGACAACATCCAGACGGCGATCTCGATATTGCGCGCAGCGTTGTAGATATGCTGCGCATCGATGCCGTCGGTCAGAAAGAATTCCGTCTTGCCGCCGTGCGCGGTGATGATCATGTCCGCACTGCTGTAGATGAAGGCTGCCACGCGGTCGCCGCTAAAATCCGGCGCCAGCGCCAGCGACATCGCTCTGATATCGTGCTGGCCCTGTAAAGCTGGCCATGACTGTCGCAATTCAATTGCATCGCGCACGCGCCTGATGCTCTCCTCACGGCTGGCAGCAGTCTTCTTCCACTCGGCCGGATTGCGCCGATACAGCTTGTCCATCAACAGGTACAAACTGTGCAGGTTGTCGCGCATGCCGAGCGTGGCTACCCGATTCAGATCGGATTGGCCCATCTCGTTCCCACTGGCCGATGTTCCTTGCACTTCGCCGCGCGTCGTCGGCGCGTCGTTCATCGTCGAGCAGCCCGCCAATACACACAGGAATAGGCATAACCACAGGCCGGCGCAATGCGGCTGCTTCATGTTTTATTTCTCCCTTGACAAGAATTATCGGAAAACCGTCATGCGGAAATCCCCTCCTTCGAGTGGGTGATCGGCGGTATCGCGCTTAAAAGCACCGCTCAGCTCGGATATAATGTCTGGTTTGATCGCAAAAGAAAATATCATGGAAGCCGAACGCTTAAATTCCCTGCAATCGCTGCTCGACGATCTGACGACGCGCGCGGCCGAACTTCGGAGGTATCTTTGACTTCGATGTGAAGTCGGAGAAACTCGAACAGGTCAACGGCGAACTCGAAGACCCCGAGGTCTGGAACGACCCTAAACGCGCCCAGGACCTGGGCAAGGAAAAGAAATCGCTGGAAGCG
Source organism: Oxalicibacterium solurbis (assembly GCF_014635845.1). Lineage (GTDB taxonomy): Bacteria > Pseudomonadota > Gammaproteobacteria > Burkholderiales > Burkholderiaceae_D > Oxalicibacterium > Oxalicibacterium solurbis. Next base: position 449,610 of record NZ_BMDP01000001.1, read on the forward strand.
ATCGTCCACACGCTGATGAAGATCGACAGCGAACTCGCCGATGCGCGCGACCTGTTCGCGATGGCGCGTGAAGAAAAGGACGACGACACCATCGTCTCCATCGAAGCTGATGCACAAGAGCTGCTGAAGCTGGTGGAAGGCATGGAATTCCGTCGCATGTTCAGCAACCCGATGGACGGCAACAACTGCTTCATCGACATCCAGGCCGGTGCCGGCGGTACCGAAGCGCAGGATTGGGCATCGATGTTGCTGCGCCAGTATCTGCGCTATTGCGAGCGCAAAGGCTTCAAGGCCGAAATCATGGAGCAGTCCGACGGTGAGGTTGCCGGCATCAAGACTGCCACCATCAAGGTCGAGGGTGATTATGCCTACGGCTTTCTGCGTACCGAAACCGGCGTGCACCGCCTCGTGCGCAAGTCGCCGTTCGACTCGGCCAACGGCCGTCACACGTCGTTCTCCAGTCTGTTCGTCTATCCGGAAGTCGATGATTCGATCGATATCGAAATCAATCCGGCCGACGTGCGCATCGACACCTACCGCGCCTCCGGCGCCGGCGGCCAGCACATCAACAAGACCGATTCCGCCGTTCGTCTGACGCACGCCCCGACCGGCATCGTCGTACAGTGCCAGAACGATCGTTCGCAGCACCGCAACAAGGCTGAAGCCTGGGACATGCTGAAAGCGAAACTGTTCGAACTGGAATTGCGCAAACGCATGAGCGAGCAGCAGAAGCTGGAAGACTCCAAGACCGATGTCGGCTGGGGTCACCAGATCCGCTCCTACGTGCTCGACCAGTCACGCATCAAGGACTTGCGTACCAATTTCGAGACCGGCAACACCAAGGCCGTGCTCGACGGCGACCTGGACGATTTCATCGCCGCTTCGCTGAAACAGGGCGTGTGATCGCTTAGCCACTTACGCAAGTCCATTACGCGAACCCATTTTTGATTTCACTCACTGACTTTGCCTTTCATGAACACGCCCAACGACAACGCCGCGCCGCAGCTTGACGACAACAAGATCATCGCCGAACGCCGTGCCAAGCTCGCCGCGCTGCGCACGCAAGGCATCGCCTTCCCTAACGATTTCCGCCCGCAACACAAGGCAGCCGACCTGCATGCGCAGTACGGCGGTAAATCGCGCGAAGAACTCGAAACGAATCCGGTCACCGTCATCGTCGCCGGCCGCATGATGCTGCGCCGCGAAGCCGGCAAGAAAGCCGTATTTGCCACGCTGCAGGATGCCTCCGGCCCGCGCGCCGATGGCCGCATCCAGATCTACGTGACGCTGGACAACACCGGCGAAGAAGCGATGACTGCATTGCACGGTTACGATCTGGGCGACATTCTCGGCGTCACCGGTACGCTGTTCAAGACCAAGACCGACGAACTGACGGTCAAGGTCTCCGAACTGCGCCTGCTGACCAAATCGCTGCGTCCGCTGCCGGACAAGTTTCACGGCCTGGCCGATCAGGAAACCAAGTACCGCCAGCGCTACGTGGACCTGATCACCAGCGAGGAAACGCGCCGCACGTTCAAGGCGCGCACCGCCGCCATGAACTCGATCCGCAAGTTCATGGCCGAACACGAATTCATGGAAGTGGAAACGCCGATGCTGCACCCGATTCCGGGCGGCGCGGCAGCCAAGCCTTTCATTACGCACCACAACGCGCTGGACATGCAGATGTTCATGCGCATTGCACCGGAACTGTATTTGAAGCGGCTGGTCGTCGGCGGCTTCGATCGCGTGTTCGAAGTCAACCGCAACTTCCGCAACGAAGGTGTGTCGCCGCGTCACAATCCTGAATTCACGATGATGGAGTTCTACGCGGCCTACGTCGATTACAAGTGGCTGATGGACTTCACCGAAGCGGTGATCCGTCAGGCGGCAATCGACGCGCACGGCACAGCAGTGCTGACCTATCAGGGCCGTGAGCTGGATCTGTCCAAGCCCTTCCATCGCCTGACGATCGTCGGCGCCATCAACAAGTTCGCACCGCAGTACACGAGCGAGCAACTGAACGATGCCGCCTTCCTGAAGGAAGAACTGAAGAAATTCGGCGTCAAGCCGCACGCCCATGCCGGCCTTGGCGCGCTGCAATTGGCATTGTTCGAGGAAACCGCCGAAGCGCAGCTGTGGGAGCCGACCTATATCGTCGACTATCCGGTCGAAGTGTCGCCGCTGGCGCGCGCTTCCGACACGGTGCCCGGCATCACCGAACGCTTCGAACTGTTCATCACCGGCCGTGAAATCGCCAACGGCTTCTCCGAGCTGAACGATGCGGAAGACCAGGCCGCGCGCTTCCAGGCGCAGGTGGCGGCAAAAGATGCCGGCGACGAAGAAGCGATGTACTTCGACGCCGACTACATCCGTGCCCTCGAATACGGCATGCCACCGACCGGCGGCTGCGGCATCGGTATCGATCGTCTGATGATGCTGATCACCGATTCGCCGAATATCCGCGACGTCATCCTGTTCCCGCATCTGCGCCGCGAAGATTGATTTCCTCAAGGAAATTCTCATTAAAAAAGGACTGCAAACTGCAGTCCTTTTTTGTTTTTGGCAACTCCACGGGATTATCATGATCCAAGTTACATCGTCTTACATCTGACACAAGATCACGCTTTTCATTTGGTAGTGGCCCGGCAATACTGCATTCACACAAGAACATGTGTGCACTCTGGAGGAAACCATGGAAACGCAAAGCACATCGCATCGCATTCATCCGCTGGTCGCCGCTGCTGCAGTCGGCGTCCTGCTTTTCAGTCTGGTCGGTGTGGCCGCAATGACCGGCCTGCTACCGAATTCGGACAGCAAGAATAGTCCGCAGGAAGAAGTCGCGACCGTCGATACGAAGACGGATACGAACACCGACAAGAAATCCCAGGCTCCGGTACGCGAAAGCGCCCCGACACGCACAGCATCGGCACCGCCGGCTCCTCCCGCCTGCCACAGCTGCGGCCGCGTGGAAGCCGTTCGTAGTGTACAAAGCGCAGCGCAACCCAGCGGCGTTGGCGTAGTGGGCGGTGCTGTCGTCGGCGGCCTGCTGGGCAACCAGATCGGTGGCGGCAGCGGCCGCACGCTGGCGACCGTGGCCGGTGCAGTAGGCGGCGGCTATGCCGGCAACGAAATCGAGAAACGCACGCGCACCCGTACGACTTACGAAGTACGCGTACGCATGGAAGACGGCAAGATTCGCAACTTCCCGTACAACAATCCGCCGCCGTGGCATGAAGGCGATCGCGTACGCGTTGTCGACGGCTACCTGCGCGCTGTCTGATCCCGAATCGATGTATGAAAAAAGCGGCCTCACGGGCCGCTTTTTTTATCTGTCGAATCGCGCTTTGGCGATTACTGAGCTTCCTCGATCCACGCCATCTGGATCGCTTCCAGTATCTTCTCGCCCGAACGCTCAGGATCGTCGTCGAAATCCTCCAGTTCGCACACCCAACGATGCAGATCGGTGAAACGTACGGTCAGCGGATCGATGTCCGGAAATTTATCATTCAGTTCTTCCGCAATGCGGATGGTGTCGGTCCATTTCATGATGACGATCCTCAGTGATTTTCGCTGGCGTGATTGATCGTGTAGCGCGGAATTTCGACGACCAGATCCTCATCGGCCACGATGGCCTGGCAGGACAAGCGCGAGTTGGCTTCCAATCCCCACGCCTTGTCCAGCAAATCCTCTTCCTTTTCCTCGGCTTCGTTCAATGAACCGAAACCCTCGCGCACGACGACATGACAGGTCGTGCAGGCGCAGGACTTTTCGCACGCGTGCTCGATATCGATATCGTTTTCCAGCAGGACGTCACAGATCGATTTGCCGGCAGGCGCCTCGATAACCGCGCCGTCAGGGCATAAGGCGTGATGGGGAAGAACAACGATTTGGGGCACTTGTCACCTCGAGATTGATTTCTTTTCCGGCCAGACCGGTGTTTTGTGTTGCGTCAGATTTCTTCCAGCTTGCGGCCGGACAAGGCTGCGCGTACGCTGCGGTCCATGCGGCGCGCGGCAAAGTCCTCGGTACCGTGTGCCAGCGCTTCGATTGCTGCCTTGATGGCCTGATGATCGCTGCCTTGCGCCTTCGCACGCACATCCGCCAGCATCGCATCGATACCTGCACGCTCGTCATCGGACAGCAAGCCGCCGTCTGCTTCCAGCGCCGATTCGGTCGCCAGGATAATGCGTTGTGCCTCGACCTGCTCTTCACGCAAGGCACGGGCGGCCATATCCACTTCCGCGGATTTGAACGAATCCTGCAGCATCTGCGCTACCTGATCGTCGGCCAGTCCGTACGACGGCTTGACCTCGATCGATGCCTCGACGCCGGAACGCAGTTCGCGCGCGGATACCGACAGCAGACCGTCGGCATCGACCTGATACGTCACGCGAATGCGTGCCGCACCAGCCGCCATCGGCGGAATGCCGCGCAGTTCGAATTTCGCCAGCGAACGGCAATCGCTGACCAGCTCGCGTTCACCCTGCACAACATGAATCGCCATCGCAGTCTGGCCATCCTTGAAGGTCGTGAATTCCTGCGCACGTGCACAGGGAATCGTCGAATTGCGCGGGATGACTTTTTCGACCAGCCCGCCCATCGTTTCGATGCCGAGCGACAGCGGGATCACGTCCAGCAGCAGCCAGTCGTCGCCAGCGGCGCGGTTACCAGCCAGCAGATTCGCCTGCACCGCTGCACCGAGTGCGACGACCTTGTCCGGATCGATGTTGGCCAGCGGTGTGGACTGGAAGAATTCGCCGACCGCCTTGCGCACATGTGGCATGCGCGTGGCACCGCCCACCAGCACGACGCCATCGACATCATCGACGGTAAGTTCGGCATCGCGCAGTGCCTTGCGGCTCGGCGTGATCGTCTTGGCGACCAGATGCTGCGTCATCTCGACGAATTCCTCGGCGCGTACTGTCACGTGTACTTCCTCGCCGGTGCTCAGTACCGCATCGATATGCGTTTCCGCCTTCGACGACAGCAATTCCTTCGCTTCGCGCGCCTTTGTCATCAACAGGCTGGTGTCTTCGTCGTTCAGCGGATCCAGCTTGGCCTGATTGATGATCCAGCAGAACAGACGATGATCGAAATCGTCGCCGCCCAGTGCGGAATCGCCGCCGGTCGCCAGCACTTCGAATACGCCCTTGGTCAGTTTCAGGATGGAGATGTCGAAGGTGCCGCCGCCCAGATCGTAGACGGCGTAAATGCCTTCCGAACCGTTATCGAGACCGTAGGCGATCGCCGCAGCCGTCGGTTCGTTCAGCAGGCGCAATACGTTCAAGCCGGCCAGCTTGGCCGCATCCTTGGTGGCCTGACGCTGCGCATCGTCGAAATACGCCGGCACCGTGATGACGGCGCCGACCAGATCGTCGCCGAGCGCATCTTCCGCACGTTGTCGCAACGTCGCCAAAATTTCGGCCGATACTTCGACCGGGCTCTTGATACCGGCAGCCGTCTTCAGTTGTACCATGCCGGGCAAATCGATGAAATCGTAAGGCAGGTTCTCCGCATAGGCGATGTCCTTCAGCCCGCGCCCCATGAAGCGCTTGACCGAGGCGATCGTGTTCTTCGGATCGGCATTCTGCTCGGCCTGCGCCTTGTAGCCGATGTGCGCATGGCCGTTCGACAGATAGCGGACGACGGAAGGCAGCAGCGATCGCCCTTCCTCGTCATTCAGGACTTCGGGAATGCTGTTGCGCACTGTCGCGACCAGGGAGTTGGTGGTGCCCAGATCGATGCCGACCGCCAGCCTGTGCTGATGCGGCGCAGTCGACATGCCGGGTTCGGCGATTTGAAGAAGAGCCATATTCGTTAATTCGTTCCGATGCGAAAGCCTGTCATCGGCATCCGCGTCATTGGTCTTGCAAGCCGGTCAGTCCGGCAACAGTTCGAAAGCGTTTGCCACTTCGTCGGCAAACCTTTCCAGAAACATCAGTTGCCGCACCTTTTCAGCAGCCTGCGTGAAATCTTGCGCATCCAGCAATCCGCCGACCTGTGCCAGCGTTTCTTTGCGCGCACCGCGCAGATCGGATTCCAGCGTTTCCAGTCCGGCACGGTCCTTCTGTCCGCGCGCATCGTCGAGCGCTTCGCGCCATTCCATCTGCTGCATCAGGAAATCGACCGGCATCGCCGTATTCGATTCGGTCTGCAGATCGACGCCGTTCAATTCACAAAGGTAGGCCGCACGCTTGTACGGATTTTTCAGCGTCTTGTATGCCTCGTTGGCACGCGTGGCCCATTGCATCGCCACCCGCTTTTCCGCATCCGATGCACTGGCGAACTTGTCCGGATGGACCTGATTCTGCACTTCATGATAGGCAGCATCGAGCGCCTTCGCATCGATATCGAACTGCTGCGGCAGATGGAATAACGCGAAATGGTTCTGCAACTGGCAACGCCTTCAAATAAAAAAGCCTGCGCGAATTCGACAGGCTCATCAAACATGCGCCACAGACGGCATCAACGCCGCCGGCAAATCGTCAGATACGGAAGCTTTCGCCGCAACCGCATTCGTCCTTGACGTTGGGATTGTGGAACTTGAAACCCTCGTTCAATCCCTCGCGGGCGAAATCGAGTTCGGTGCCGTCGATGTAAGGCAGGCTTTTCGGATCGACAAAGACCTTGACGCCGTGCGATTCGAACACCGCGTCCTCGTTGGCGCTTTCGTCCACGTATTCCAGCTTGTACGCCAGACCAGAGCAACCGGTCGTGCGCACGCCGAAGCGCAGGCCGATGCCCTTGCCGCGTCGTTCCAGATAGCGATTGACGTGTTTCGCCGCTTTTTCAGTCAATGTGATTGCCATGTTTCCTGCCTCGCAAACTGCATCTGGCGCATGCCATCATGCGCCGCCGAAACTCAAGCCGCTTCTTTTGCGTCCGCACCGCCATGACGGGACTTGTAGTCCTGCACGGCTGCCTTGATCGCGTCTTCCGCCAGGATCGAGCAGTGAATCTTCACCGGCGGCAACGCCAGCTCTTCCGCGATCTGCGTGTTCTTGATCGACAGTGCCTGATCCAGCGTCTTGCCCTTCACCCATTCGGTCACCAGCGACGACGATGCAATCGCCGAGCCGCAACCGTAAGTCTTGAATTTCGCATCTTCGATCACGCCATCGGCGCCGACCTTGATCTGCAGTTTCATCACGTCGCCGCAAGCCGGCGCGCCGACCATGCCGGTACCGATGGTTTCATCACCCTTGTCGAAAGCGCCGACATTGCGCGGGTTTTCGTAGTGGTCCAGAACCTTGTCCGAGTAAGCCATTTGATGCTCCTTGAATAAACCGTTGCTATGCCGCGATCAGTGCGCAGCCCACTGGATCGAATTCAGGTCGATCCCGTCCTTGTACATGTCCCACAGCGGCGACAGTTCGCGCAGCTTGGCAACCTTTTCCTTGATCAGCTTGATCGTGAAATCCACTTCGTCTTCTGTCGTGAAACGGCCGATCGTGAAGCGGATCGAGCTGTGCGCCAGCTCGTCGCTGCGACCCAGCGCCCGCAATACATAAGATGGTTCCAGACTGGCCGAAGTACAAGCAGAACCGGAAGAAACCGCCAGATCCTTGATCGCCATGATCAGCGATTCGCCTTCGACGTAGTTGAAGCTGACGTTCAGGTTGTGCGGTACACGGTGGTCCATATCGCCATTGATATAGACCTCCTCGATTTCGGTCAGGCCTTTTGCCAGACGATCGCGCAGGCCGCGGATGCGTGCCAGCTCGTCATCCATTTCCTCTCGTGCAATACGGAAAGCTTCGCCCATGCCGACGATCTGGTGCGTCGCCAGCGTGCCGGAGCGCAAGCCGCGCTCATGGCCGCCGCCGTGCATCTGCGCTTCGATACGCACACGCGGCTTGCGACGCACGTACAGCGCGCCAATACCTTTCGGACCGTAGGTCTTGTGTGCCGAGAAACTCATCAAGTCGACCTTGGTGTTTTCCAGATCGATCTTCACCTTGCCGGTCGCCTGCGCAGCGTCCGAATGGAAGATGATGCCCTTGCTGCGGCACAGTTCGCCGATTTCGGCGATCGGCTGGATCACGCCGATTTCATTGTTGACCAGCATCACGGAAACCAAGATGGTGTCCGGACGAATTGCTTCGGTCAGTTGCTCGATCGTGATCAGGCCGTTGTCCTGCGGCTGCAGATAGGTCGCCTCAAAACCTTCGCGTTCCAGTTCGCGCACGGTATCCAGCACGGCTTTGTGCTCGGTCTTCACCGTGATGATGTGCTTGCCCTTGGTCTTGTAGAAATGCGCGGCACCTTTCAGCGCCAGGTTGTTGCTTTCGGTCGCACCGGAAGTCCAGATAATTTCGCGCGGATCGGCATTGACCAGCGCCGCCACTTCGGCACGCGCATCTTCCACTGCCTTCTCTGCCGCCCAGCCGTACATGTGGCTGCGCGAAGCCGGATTGCCGAACTGCTCGCGCAGGTACGGAATCATCTTGTCGGCGACCCGAGGATCGATCGGCGTCGTCGCCGAATAATCCATGTAGATCGGAAAATGAGGCGCCTTGATGGTATCGATCAGGCTTTTGTCCAGCGGGGCATTCATGTTGACTCCAGGTTGTCTATCAAGCCGCAGCGTGGTTGCGATGCATGACCACGACGCTTTGTTGTTCCGCAATCTTCTGGTTTTGCTGATCGACCAGATCTTTCAGCGAAACCGAATCCAGGTAATCGACCATCTTCGCATTCAGCGTGGCCCACAGGTCATGCGTCATGCAGCGCGGTCCGTTTTCGTGTTCGGGACTGTGGCAGTTTTCCTTGCCGCCGCACTGCGTCGCATCCAGCGGCTCGTCAACAGCAATGATGATATCGGCCACTGTCACCTGTTCCGCCGGGCGCGCCAGGTTGTAACCACCGCCCGGGCCGCGCACCGATTCCACGATTTCGTGGCGACGCAGTTTGCCGAACAGCTGTTCCAGATAGGAAAGGGAAATTTCCTGACGCTGGCTGATGCCGGCAAGCGTGACCGGGCCGTTGTCCTGGCGCATCGCCAAGTCAATCATCGCCGTCACGGCAAAACGACCTTTTGTAGTCAAACGCATGAGAATCCCGACCTCAAAAATCCAATCAAAAACCGGAGTTGTTGATCATTTTTGTCAAGTATAACAAAGTTGACTGAATCTGTCAGGTAAGCACTATCACCTACAAATCAAGGACTTGTCATTCGAGACGAAGTGTAAATGGCCGGATGGAACGGATCATTGATCAAGGTCACGAAGCACAAAAATGGCATGCAGACGTCTTGCCAGGCGGAAAACTCCCTATCGAAACTATTAGAGTCAGAGTCGGCAATCCCCGCACACACCCTCATCCCTCTTGGATCCGTTAAAAATTTGAATGATCGATCAATCCAATAATCATTATCGAGAAACGCATACATGCAAAAACCTTTAGAGGAATCGATCAGGCGCAAATCTCGAAGAAATAATGCAATTCAATGACGAGTTGAACGAACATTCAATTTATACTTGAGGCTTCGTTTATTGACTGAAACCTCGTTATCTTTCATCGCATGGCTTCCCGCACTCCGCAATCCCCCACCCCCAAAGCCGACAAGAAGCGCGCCGAAGTCCTGAAGGCTGCAGCCAAATGTTTCCGGAAAAGCGGCTTCCACCAGACGTCGATGCAGCAGATTTGCACCGAAACCGGTCTCGGTCCTGGTGCTGTCTATCGCTACTTCACCGGCAAGGAAGCCATCATCGAAGCGATGGTCGAAGAGGAGCGTCGACAGGCGCGCGCCATCCTGTTGCAAATGCGCGACGCAGAATCATTGCCGCAGGCGCTGCACACAACCACACGCGTATTCGCCGAGCGCTATCGTGCCGGCGGCGATGCCGGCCTGATGACAGAGGTTTATGCGGAAGGCATGCGCAGCAAGCGCATCGGCGCCGTGCTGCGCAAGATCGAGGCGGAATGGGTAATGGGGTTGACCAACATCCTGCGCGTGGCGCAGGCACGTGGACAACTGGATGCATCGCTGGATGCCGCGCAGACGGCGCTATTCCTGACCGGCATGTGGGACGGCATGATCATTCGCCAGCATTTCCATGCGCACGACGATCCAAATGCACTGCCAACCTTCTACGAAACGATGATTGACCGGCTACTGGCACGCGACATCAAGGCCGACAATCGCAAACCCGCCGCCGCGCCGGCTTCGCTGTTTTCCGAACTTGATCAACGTATCGCCGCTGCGCAGGATAAGCGGCAGATGAGTCTGATCTGATCCGTTATTGTTTACGTAGCAGGTGCATCGATCCGAACAGATGCTGCATCGTCGCGTTGCCGATGAAACTCAGGTTGTATGGGTGTTCGGAGGTTTTCTTCGGAAAGCGACTGTTGGCCGGCAGCGCCTCGAGTTGCACGGCAATCTTGCCCCACAACACCAGCGTTGGCGGCTCTTTTCCATGCTTGACCGCATGATCGGCCAACGCGGCCAGTACCGTTTGCAGGAACGGCAGCCAAGCCTTGGCTTCTTTCAATGGCGGCACGTCAGCGCGATAAACCAGTGTCGCATTCAGCAACAGGAAACCGTGCTTCGTCAGGTTTGCCTGTAGTTCCGGCAACGTCTGGATCACATGATCGGACGTACGCGCCTTGTGCGCCACTTCCGATAACACTTCGCCGGTTGTCTGCTCCAGCATCAACTGCCCGTCCGCCACCAATAACATCTTCATGAAATTGCGCAGCGACGTCGCGCGATTGACCGGCTTGGACAAGCCCTTCTCCGACCATAACTGCGAAACCGCACCGTCCATGAAACAAACGCCAGTAGCGCTGTCTGGTCGCGGATACGGCCCCTCACCGACCAGTACATAACGCACCGCATCCAGCGGCTGCGCAAAGGCGGCAAACACCCGCCCACCATTCGGCAGGTAATGCCCATCCGCCAGCGTCTCCAGATAATCGGGATAGGCTTCATCGATCGCCCGCAAGCCGGCTTCGATGACCGGCCGCCACGAGGCATGCGCCAGCGCGATCTGGGATGTGAACGAATGGGGAATCACATTTACTCCGATAAGGATTGAGACGGCAGCCGGAAAACGTCAGAAATACGACGCAAGCCGATGGCGAAATTTAAAACAAAACATCAGGAAATGGCAGGAAACGGAAAACCGCTGATACGCGTTCCCTGCAACGCGTCATTTACCCGCGGCAGAAGACAGATGGTCGCCAACGTTCGCGCCGAACAGTTGTTCCTTCAATATCCCAAGCTGATCGCGTACTTGCGCCGCCTTTTCAAACTCCAGATTCTTGGCGTGTTCGATCATCATTTTTTCCAGGCGCTTGATTTCCTTGCTGACCTGCTTTTCGCTCATCGCCTCGTACTTTGCCGTCTCCTGCGCAACCAGTTGCTCCTGACGCGCTTCGTGCGGGCTGTAGACGCCATCGATCAGTTCGCGGATTTCCTTGCGGATGCCGGCCGGCGTAATCCCGTTTTCTTCGTTGAACGCCATCTGCTTGGCGCGGCGTCGTTCGGTCTCCCCAATTGCTCGCTTCATCGAATCGGTCATCTGGTCGCCGTACAGAATCGCCGTGCCCTGCAGGTTACGGGCGGCGCGTCCGATGGTCTGGATCAGGCTGCGCTCCGAGCGCAGAAAACCTTCCTTGTCCGCATCGAGAATCGCCACCAGCGACACTTCCGGAATGTCCAGGCCTTCACGCAGCAGGTTGATGCCGACCAGCACGTCGAAGGTGCCGATGCGCAGATCGCGGATGATCTCGACGCGCTCGACCGTATCGATATCGCTGTGCAGGTAACGCACCTTGATGCCGTTGTCGCTGAGGAATTCGGTCAACTGCTCGGCCATGCGCTTGGTCAGCGTCGTCACCAGCACGCGTTCGTTCTTCTTCACGCGGTCGGTGATTTCCGACATCAGGTCGTCCACCTGCGTCGAAGCCGGCCGCACGTGAATGATCGGATCGACCAGGCCGGTCGGCCGCACCACCTGCTCGACGACCTGATCGGCATGCTGGTTCTCGTAGTCCGCCGGCGTGGCCGACACGAACACGGTCTGCCGCATCTTGCCTTCAAACTCGTCAAAGCGCAGCGGCCGGTTGTCCAGTGCCGACGGCAGGCGGAAACCGTAATCGACCAGGTTCGTCTTGCGTGCGCGGTCGCCGTTGTACATGCCGTTCAACTGACCAAGCAGTACGTGCGATTCGTCCATGAACATCAGCGCATCCTGCGGCAGGTAATCAACCAGCGTCGGCGGCGGATCGCCCGGCTTGCCGCCGCTCAAATGACGCGAATAGTTTTCGATGCCCTTGGTGAAGCCGATTTCCTGCATCATTTCCAAATCGAAACGCGTGCGCTGCTCCAGTCGCTGCTCCTCGACCAGCTTGCTTTCCTTGCGGAAGAATTCGAGACGACTGCGCAACTCTTCCTTGATCGTCTCGATCGCACGCAGCACGGTCGCACGCGGCGTCACGTAGTGCGAACCTGGATAGACGGTGAAGCGCGGTATCTTCTGCTTGACGCGCCCCGTCAGTGGATCGAACAGCTGCAGGCTTTCGACTTCGTCGTCGAACATTTCCAGCCGCACTGCCAGTTCGGCATGCTCCGCCGGGAAAATGTCGATCGTATCGCCGCGCACGCGGAAAGTGCCGCGACCGAAATCAACTTCGTTGCGCGTGTATTGCATTGCGATCAGACGCGCGATCACGTCGCGCTGGCTGATCTTGTCCTTGGCACGCAGCGTCAGGATCATCTGGTGGTATTCGTTCGGATTGCCGATACCATAGATCGCCGAGACCGTTGCCACGATGACCACATCGCGCCGTTCCATCAGCGATTTTGTGCACGACAGCCGCATCTGCTCGATGTGTTCGTTGATCGAAGAATCTTTCTCGATGAACAAGTCGCGTTGCGGAACATAGGCTTCCGGCTGGTAATAGTCGTAATAGCTGACAAAATATTCCACCGCGTTCTGCGGAAAGAACTCGCGGAATTCACTATACAACTGGGCTGCCAGCGTCTTGTTCGGCGCAAACACGATGGCCGGGCGGCCCAGGCGCGCGATGACGTTGGCAACCGTATAAGTTTTTCCTGAACCGGTCACGCCCAGCAGCGTTTGGTAGAACAGCCCGTCGTTGATGCCTTCCACCAGCTTGTTGATCGCCTCCGGCTGGTCGCCGGCCGGCGGAAACGGCTGGTACAGACGATAGGGAGAGCCCGGAAAAGTAACAAACTTCGATTCGTCGAGAGAACTGGTAACTTGGGATAAATCAGACATTGACACCTGACCTTTGGTAGAATTATGAGTCGCATTCTCCACGCAAGACTTGTGGCCTTGCGCTTCATACAACCCGTCTGCAATCACGTCCTTGCAGCCAACTTTTGATGTTATCACGATGAACGCACCTATTCCTGCCTCGCTCCTCACCGCCATCGAGATGGCACCCCGTGATCCTATCCTCGGCATCACCGAAGCCTTCAACGCAGACAAGAACCCGAAGAAAGCCAACCTCGGCGTCGGCGTCTACTACGATGACAACGGCAAGCTGCCGCTGCTCGAATGCGTACGCAAGGCCGAAGCGCAGATGATGGAAAAGCTGTCGCCGCGCGGCTACCTGCCGATCGACGGCCTGGTTGCCTACGACAAGGCAGTGCAAGACCTCGTATTTGGTGCCGATAGTTCGGTTGTCAAGGACAAACGTGCAGTGACTGCGCAAGCCATCGGCGGCACCGGTGCATTGAAACTGGGTGCAGACTTCCTGAAGCGTTTCTCGCCGAACGCGCAGGTCTGGATCAGCGATCCGAGCTGGGAAAACCACCGCGCGCTGTTTGAATCGGCCGGCTTCGTCGTCAACACCTATCCGTACTACGAAGAAAGCTCGCACGGCGTGAACTTCGCTGGCATGCTGGATACGCTGAAATCGATTCCAGCCGGCTCCATCGTCCTGCTGCACGCCTGCTGTCACAACCCGACCGGCGCCGATCTGACTGATGCGCAATGGAAGGAAGTCATCGCCACCGTCACATCGCGCGGCCTGATCCCGTTCCTCGATATGGCCTACCAAGGCTTCGGTGACGGCATCGAATCCGACGGCAAGGTCGTGCGCCAGTTCGCCGAAGCCGGTGGCCCGGTATTCGTCTCGAACTCGTTCTCGAAATCGTTCTCGCTGTACGGCGAACGCGTCGGCGCACTGTCGATCGTTGCCAACAACGCCGAAGAAGCTGCACGCGTGCTGTCGCAACTGAAGCGCGTGATCCGCACCAACTACTCCAACCCGCCGACACACGGCGGCCAGGTCGTCGCCACCGCGCTGGCCAGCCCGGAACTGCGCGCCTTGTGGGAAGAAGAACTGGCTGGCATGCGCGTCCGTATCCGCGAAATGCGCCAGGCACTCGTCGAGAAACTGAAGGCGCAAGCGCCGGGCCACGACTTCGATTTCGTGATCCAGCAGCGCGGCATGTTCTCGTACTCGGGCCTGACCAAGGCGCAAGTGGATCGCCTGCGTGAAGAGTATTCGATCTACGCTGTCGATACCGGCCGCATCTGCGTGGCTGCACTGAACAGCGGCAACATCGATTACGTCGTTTCGGCGATCGCGAAGGTTCTGTAAATGGCGTGAAGGCTGCGCGAATATTTTTCTGCAGAAAAGCGGAAAAATTGCTGCGTAGCCTTTGACAACCAGAAATTAATCGGCCATAATTTCGTTCTCTGTTCCCTGATAGCTCAGTCGGTAGAGCGACGGACTGTTAATCCGCAGGTCCCTGGTTCGAGTCCAGGTCGGGGAGCCACAGAATACAAGGCCCTACGTGAAAACGTGGGGCCTTTTCTTTTGGTTTTTTAGGCAGAATATAAGGCACTGTCTAATATCAATCGTGATGTATATGCATTAGTCCATTCACATGGATCGCACCGAAAGACGCTCGCCCACTCAACAATGTTTCGAGGAAAACATGGCTACACCGGAAGAACTGCTCCATCGGCTTGAAGCTATTCAGACGCGCTTTACCGCAGAAGGATTGAGCCCTCGTGTACGCGACGAACTCGAAGCGATCGAGGAAGCACTCGTTCTGTCCAGGCAGGAAAATCCCGATGTTGATTACGACGACGTTTCGGACGATATCGTCGATTTTTCCATCTTCGCCTTCGGCGGCTGCTACTGACCGTTGCCACCGGCTGCCGCTTATGCGACTGACTTGCCGGCGTAGATATCCTGGCGCGTCAGCGGCACCGGCGAAATGCCATTGTTCCGTTTCGACGACAGTATCTGATAGATACCCGTCCCGCCCAGTTCGAATTCACGCGCACAAGCGGCCATGTAAAGTCGCCAGACACGGTATGCCGCTTCGCCGACATGCTGCAAGGCTTCTTCGCGATGCGCTTCCAGCCGGTTGACCCAATGCCGCAACGTCATCGCGTAATGCGGGCGCAAGGCCTCCACATCGTGAATTTCGAAGCCGGTCTGCTCCATACGCCGCTGGATATTGCTGACCATATCCAGCTCACCATCCGGAAAAACATAGCGATTGATGAATTCAGTATCGACGGTTTGTTTCCAGCCTTCGCAATCGTGCGTAATGCCATGGTTGAGAAACAGGCCGCCCGGTTTCAGCACGCGCATCACCGTCGCGTTGTAGACCGGCAGATTGGCCAGGCCGACATGTTCGAACATGCCGATGCTCGATATCTTGTCGTAGACACCTTCGCCTTCCAGATCGCGGTAATCGCGCAACTCCACCGTAACAAGATCTTCCAGCCCTTCGCGACGGATGCGCTGCTGCGCATATTCATGCTGTCTTTCACTCAACGTGATGCCATGCGCCGTCACGCCGTAGTGCTTGGCCGCCCAGCACACCATCGCGCCCCAGCCGCAGCCGATGTCGAGCAGGCGTTCGCCCGGCTTCAGGCGCAATTTGCGGCAGATCAGATCCAGCTTGCCGGACTGCGCCTTTTCCAGCGTATCGTCTGGCGTCTCGAAATAGGCACACGAATAGACCATCTGCTCATCCAGCCATAATCTGTAGAAATCGTTCGAGACATCGTAGTGGAAGGAAATCGCCTCCTTGTCGCTGTTGCGCGAATGCCGATGCCGGAATCCGCCTGCGGCGAACTGGCCTGCAGGAAATTCACGCGGTTTCGACGGCAGGCGCAAGGCATCGCGCACCAGCGCCCAGCGTTTGCCGAGCGAGAAGTCGAAATTCTGGAAATACTGTTTCAGGCCTAATGCCGCATACAAATCGCCCTGCACGTCGATCAATCCATTGATATAGGCATCGGCCAGCGGCAGCGGGCTGCGATTGAAGACCAGTTTGCGCAATACCGACAGATCACGCAGCAGCAACTTGAACTTCGGCGTCGCGACCTCGATCAGGTTCAATTCGTCGCCAACGGTTTGCAACACGGTCGCACCGGGAAAACTGCCCAGCAACTGATTGAGTATGCGGACGGCGGCATCGAGTTGGGAAGAATGGGCGGCGTCGATTTCCGCCAGCGAGGAAGAAGCCGAAAGATTGCGATCGTTCATTGTTGCTCCCTATCTGAAGAGGTGCGAACGGCGTGCCACCGAACCATGACCTGATACAACGACAGGATGGTACGGCTGGTCAACGACGGTTGGACTCAGGCAAAAAAATGGAGTTCGCGGACCTTGCCGTGCAAGGCATGCGCTACTGCGAAACAGGCGCAGGCGGCAATGCGTGCATGCGCAGAAATGGGAAGACGACGAGGCTGTCGCGGATGAAATCTCATGTAACGCTCTCCTTCTTGGACAAGGCAGAAATCGGTTACGTCAATTCGGTCCGCCCCGGCGGCATGGCCGGGACTGGGCTGCTGGGCCGTAGGTTCAGCAGCAAGATAGCAGATAAAAAATGAATGTGCTGAAGGACTATTGCAGCACAAGGTATTCGGCGCACATATATCGATTTTTGCGCATGTTGCAGTTTCCGTCTTGAATTCTGCCCTTCGATATGAGCGGGCTCGCAAGCCCGCCCCGCTTGCTGCTCAAAACCGTGGCAGATCCGCCAGTGAGCGTCCCGGCACGTTATGGTCGATCGTATCGATATCCTCGATGCCATGTTGGTGCACGACAATATGCACACGCGGCCCCAGCACCATTTCACCGCCGACTTCGAAGGCAGTTGCCACTTCATCGCCGAAATGCAGCGCATCGACGACGAGATTCACATCCTGTTCGACCGTAATCGCTTCCCAGCCCGGCGAACCGTTACCCTTGCGATGGCCTCTTCCCCACCGCACCATTTCCACCTTGTCTCCTGCATCGTTGAATCGCACCGCTTCGATCAAGTGGACTGCCATCGATTCCTCCGTCAAAGAAAAAGTGAACTGCGTGCTCATGGTACGCGCGCTGTTGGATGGCAGCAAGATGCCAAACGTTCTTCTATTTACCTCCGGTTAGCCGCGCAACCGGGCCGATGGAATGTTAATTTTTCTCTTTGAAAAAGAAAAGGCTATCGTCTTTTTGTTAAACGATACAGGACGATGGCAGCCAAGAGCCGCGCCGGTTCGGCGTTGTTAAGCCGCATCGTTCAAATCCCCCCCTTCTGCCGCACGCATTTGTTAATTGGATAGACGCAGGGCACCAGCATCCCATGTACATGGGATACACATCCCATGATGAATCACTACACTGCCCCGCTTCGCTTGCCTTGTGGAAATACTGGTTAGATCGATATATCGTCATCGCACCGCTTTCCGTCAACCCCTCCGTTTTCCCGGTCGCTCCATGCATGTGAAGATTTCCGAAAATCGTTTTCGCGACGGCTGGAGCGGCTTCGTCAGGCGCAACCTGCGTTTTCTGCTGCTATATCCGGGGATTGCGCTGGCCCTGACCGCCATCTTGTGGAGCATCATCGCCGCCAAGCTCGACAACGACAAGGCTACGCTGGAAGAACAGGCACACAGACAGGCAACGTCGATTTCGCGCACCTATGCGCAGTACCTCACCCGAACCGTCGAACAGCTGGACCAGTTGTCGCGACAAATCAAATACAGCTGGGAACATGACGACAACCGCTCCAGTTTCGCCGACATGGCCGACAACGGCCTGTTGAGCATTCCGCAGTTTGTCTCGATTTCCATCTATGACGAAACCGGCAGGCCGGTCACCGCCTCGATGCCGATCACGCGTCAATTCACGATCAGCGACCGCGAATACTTCCGCATTCATCGCGACAATCCCGATGGCGAACTGCTGCTCGGCACACGTACCGTGGGACGGCTGAGCGGGCGCGAGATCATCCAGGCCACGCGCCGCATCGACAAGCACGACGGCTCATTCGGCGGCGTACTGGTGATGGGCGTTGCACCCACGTTTTTCTCACTGTTCGCCGGCGATCCGATACTCGACAAGGGCGGCGTCCTCGCCTTTCTCGGCGAGGATGGCCTCGAAAGGATGTGGCAGGCCCGCGGAGCGGCCGACAACAAGCCTGGTCCATTGAACGCACATCGATATATCGTCGCCGAACAAAAACTGAACGGCTATCCGTTCGTCGCGCTAGTTGCACTGGATCGCACCCAAGTGCTGCTGACCTACGAACGCGATGCCGCGCTCTATCACCAAGTTGCCGCTGTCGTCAGCATCATCCTGTTTATGTTCGCCATCGCGGCAAGCTGGGTATCGATTCGCCTGAGCTGGCGGAAACGGCAGGCCGAATCGATACGCGAAACCTATCGGCTCGCGACCGAAGGCGGTAACGAAGGCTTCTATATCCTCGTGCCATATCGCGACCGCAGCGGCCTTATCGTCGATTTCGGCATCGGAGACTGCAACGAAAAAGGGGCGTCGCTGTTCAGCATGAACCGACGCGACTTTCTCCGCACACGCATTTCGACCTTCTATTCCGGCGAATATTTCGAACGGCTGATGCATACCTATCGCGGCGCAATGGAAACCGGCTTCTACGAAGACGACTATCGTGTACCGGAAGAAAGCCCGATTTCTGCCGAATGGCTGAACCGCAAGTTCGTGCGTTCCGACAATGGGCTGGCCGTCACCGTGCGTGACATCAGCGAATCGAAACGTCACGAACGCGAACTGGCCCGGCGCGCCTCTGAAGACGGCCTGACGTCCCTGCCCAACCGCCGCTGGCTGATGCAATACCTGCCGCAGGCACTGGTTGCAGCGCACGACAACGCCGCGCAGATTGCCATCCTCTTCATCGATCTCGACGACTTCAAGATCATCAACGACACGCTCGGCCATTCTGCCGGTGACCAGCTGTTATGCGCCGTCGCGGCACGCTTGAAATCCGTGCTGCGTTCGACCGACAAGGTGATACGCATCGGCGGTGACGAGTTCACCGTCGTGCTGGAAGGCGTGCATGCCGAAGAGGAAGTCGCACACATCGCCTGCGCACTCAACCAGACGCTGTGCGAACCGTTCGAGCTGATGCGCGGCGCACTACCGCAGAGGCATCGTGTCTGCGCATCGATCGGCATCAGCATGTTTCCGCGCGACGGCCGCGACGTCGATACGCTGCTGAAGAATGCCGACATCGCCATGTATGCGGCAAAAAACGGCGGCAAGGGACGGTTCCGTTTCTACGATTGCATGCTGTACGAAACCATCCAGAACCGCCTCGACACCGAACAGGAGCTGATGCGGGCGATTCGCGACGACCAGTTCCTGATCCACTACCAGCCGCGCGTGCACGCGCAATCGGGCAAGCTGCTTGGCGCCGAGGCGCTGATCCGCTGGCAGCATCCGCAACGCGGCCTGATCCAGCCGGCCGATTTCATCGCGCTGGCCGAGGAAACCGGCATGATCGGCCAGATCGGCGATATCGTGGTCGACAAGGTTTGTGCGCAGATGACGGACTGGCGCAGCCAGGGGCTGGACGTGGTGCCGATATCGGTCAACATCTCGGCACGGCAATTCGCCGACAACAAGGTGCGACACGCCATCGCTGCCGGCCTGGAAAAATACGCGCTACCATCGTCGCTGCTGGAAATCGAACTGACCGAATCCGCAATGATGCGTGGCGACGGCGACCTCTTCGACGAAATCGCCGGCCTCAGCGGCATGGGCATCGGCATTCATATCGACGACTTCGGTACCGGTTACTCGTCATTGTCGCAATTGCAGCGCATGGATACCGACGTGTTGAAAGTCGACCGGACGTTCACATCGCAACTCGGCTGCGGCAAGGAAGGCGAACGCTTCTTTACCGCCATCGTCTCGATGGCAAAAGCGCTCGGCATGCGCGTCGTCGCCGAAGGCGTGGAGACGGCGGAACAACTGTCGATCCTGCGCACGCTGACCTGCGACGAAATCCAGGGCTTTTTCATTGCCCATCCTCTGCCGGCCGACGAAATGCGCGAACTGATGCGCCAACCGCATCTGTTTGCCTGAACGTCTCTTCCGTCGACACTGCCGGCACCGCCCCGTCAGACGATTTCCTCGCATGCCGCAGCTATAATAGCCGGCGTCCGATGCCGCGCCGCTTTTTGCAGCAACGCATCGCACTCGTATCCACGTTTGTTTCAATGCATAGCGATTCCTGTCAGATGAACACTTCCAGCACGCGTCCCATCGTCCTCTGCCTGTCCGGCCATGATCCCAGCGGCGGCGCCGGCCTACAGGCCGACATCGAAGCACTGATGGCACAGGGTTGCCACGCTGCGCCCACCGTCACGGCGCTGACCGTGCAGAACTCGATCGACGTCTCCGATTTTCGTGTACTCGATGCCGCATGGGTGCTGGCGCAGGTCGATGCCGTCATCTCGGATCTGACGATCGCCGGCGTCAAGCTCGGCATGCTGGGTTCGGTGGAAATGGTCGATACTGTCGTGCAGATCCTGAAGCGCCTGCCGAATGTGCCGATCGTCTGCGATCCTGTTTTACGTGCAGGCGGCGGCGGTTCGCTGGGCAAGGACGATGTCGGCTATGCGATGCGTGAGCGCCTGCTGCCGATCGCCACGATCGCCACGCCGAATCTGCCAGAGGCACGTATCCTGGCCGAACTGCCGCAAGGTACGCCGGACCAGTGCGCAGAGAAAATCCTGCCGTTCTGCCAGCACCTGCTGATCACTGGCGGCCACGGCGACGAACATGAAGTACACAATCGCCTGTATTCGCGCAACGGCTCCTTCCGAACCTTCACCTGCGAACGGCTGTCGGGCAGCTACCACGGTTCGGGCTGCACATTGGCCAGTACACTGGCCGGCCGTCTGGCACTGGGAGAAGACATGATGCATGCCGTCGAAAATGCGCTGTCCTATACGTGGCGCGCATTGCGCGACGCCGACAAGCCCGGTGCCGGCCAGCATTTTCCGCGCCGGCTGCCGCTGGATTTCTGCAGCTGATGGTCACGGCGCAGCGACACAATGCCCGCGTTGCGCCGTGCTCATTCGATACAGGCCGCATCGTCGGCCGCGCGCAGCAGATTGCTCCGCACAAACAAAAAGCCCGCCTTTCGGCGGGCTTTTTGCAACTGCATGTTCTGGTGGGAAGTACAAGTTTCGAACTTGTGACCTATCGCGTGTGAGGCGATCGCTCTACCCCTGAGCTAACCTCCCGGAGAGAGGCGGATTATGGCACAAAAGCGCCGCCATATCAATGCGCTTCTTCGGCCGCACGCCACACGGATGGCCCTTTTACTTCCTTGTCCAGACCATCCAGCAAGGATGCATGCGCAGCAAGCTCGTCTGCATCGGCGGCATGCACGATGATCTCGGCCAGCGCCACCACTTCCAACTCCACACCGGCCGTCGCCACTTCGGGTTCCAGGTCCATCGACAGGCTGTTCTGCCCACGCGTCATCCCCAGATAGACCTCGGCAAGCAGTTCGGCATCCAGCAATGCGCCGTGCAGCACACGATGCGCATTCGAGATGCCGTAACGATCGCACAATGCATCCAGCGAATTGCGCTTGCCCGGGTACAGGCTCTTGGCTTCCATCAGCGTATCGATGACACCGGCAACATGGTCGGTGAATTTTCCCATCGCGACCCGCTTGAATTCCTCGTCCAGAAAGCCGAGATCGAACGGCGCGTTATGGATGATGACTTCGGCATCGCGGATATAAGCATGCAGCTCGTCGACGATCTCCGCAAATTTCGGCTTGTCGCTGAGGAAGTCGGTCGTCAGGCCGTGGACTGCCAGCGCGCCTTCTTCAGAATCCCGCTCCGGATTGATGTAGCGATGGAAGTTGTTGCCGGTCAACTGGCGATTGACCAGTTCGACGCAACCGATCTCGATGATGCGGTCGCCCGAACGCGCGTTCAGGCCGGTAGTTTCGGTATCGAGCACGATTTGTCGCATGCGTTATTCCTTCTGCAATATCTGTCTGTAGGGCTGCATCAATTCGCCGCCACGGTTTCCACACCGCGATTGGCGAGCACATCGGCGCGCTCGTTTTCCGGGTGGCCGTTATGACCGCGCACCCACCGCCATTCGACCTGATGGCGTGCCTGCGCGGCATCGAGCTCCTGCCACAGGTCGGCATTCTTGACCGGCTCCTTCGCTGCCGTTTTCCAACCGCGCGCCTTCCAGCCGTGTATCCATTCGCTGATGCCCTTCTGCACGTACTGGCTGTCGGTATGTACGATCACTTCGCACGGCCGCGTCAGTGTGTTCAATGCCTCGATCACGGCTTTCAGTTCCATACGGTTGTTGGTCGTGCCCGATTCACCGCCGAACAGCTCCTTCTCGTGCTGACCGAACATCAGCAATGCGCCCCAGCCGCCCGGCCCCGGATTGCCCTTGCATGCGCCATCCGTGTAAATCTCTACCTTATCCATTTCCGCCCTGTTTATGTATCTTGTTGGTCGCCGGCACTCCCTGCCGCGCTTTTGCCGTGCGCGTTTTCCATGCCGGGCCGATCAGGCGCATGCCCTTCACACGCTTGATCGCCTGCACGACGTAGACGGCGCCCAATACCGGCCACCAGCGTTCGCCGGCATTTTCCATGAAGGCGAAGCGGTTCAGCCATTTCTCCGTTTCGCACGGCGGTGCATAACAGCCGAAGCAGCCGCTCGCCGTTTCCATGTTCAGCAGCTTCAGCCAATCCTTGATGCGCGGCAAACCGATGAAATCACCATCCTGCGGCAGAAAATAATCGTCACTGACGCGCCCCAGCATCTGGCGCGCGCCCCACAGGCTCCACGGATTGAAACCACAGATGATGACCTGTCCCTCGGGAATCAGCACGCGCTCCACTTCGCGCAACACCTGATGCGGTTCGGCAACGAATTCCAGCACATGCGGCAGCACGACCAGATCGATGCTGGCTGATGCGTACGGCAGTTCCTCGAATTCCTGGATCGCCACCAGCGGACGCGCCGCATTATCGTAGTCGGCGGCAGGAAGTTGCACATCGGTCAACCAGGTATGCGGCATGCGGCTGCCACGCAAGGTTTCGATTTCCGGCAGGCCGATCTGCGTCGCATGAAAACCGAAGATGTCGGCAGTCAATTTTTCCAGGCAAGCCTGTTCCCAGTTGCGCACATAGCTGCCCGCCGGACTCTGCAGCCAGGCGCCGAGCGATATAATCGATTTTTCAGACGAAATATTGTCCATGCCATGCTGAATGTACTGACCGTCCCTGCGTTCAATGACAACTATCTGTGGATCATCCACGATGGCAATCATGCCGCAGTTGTCGATCCGGGCGATGCCGCGCCTATCCTGGCCGCATTGAATGCGCACAAGCTGTCGCTGGTTGCTATTCTACTGACACATCATCACGCTGACCATGTCGGCGGCGTCCCCACCTTGTTGCAGCACGCAAAGGTGCCGGTCTACGCGCCGCGCAACGACCGCATTGCCAATGTCACGCAATCGCTGGGAGAAGGCGACACGGTCCGCGTTCCAGAACTCGATCTGACGCTGTCGGTGCTCGATGTGCCCGGCCACACGCTGGGCCACATCGCCTACTTCGCGCCGGAGCAGCACTGGCTGTTCTGCGGCGACACGCTGTTCGCCGGCGGCTGCGGCCGCATGTTCGAAGGCACGCCGAAGCAGTTTCTCGCCTCGCTCGACAAGCTGGCTGCCCTGCCGGACGATACGAAAGTCTATTGCGCGCACGAATACACTTTGTCCAATCTGCGCTTCGCACAGGCCGCAGAACCTGGCAATGACGCCATCGACATGCGCCTGCAAGACGAACAGCACAAACGCGACAACAACGTGCCGACCGTGCCGTCGACGATCGGGCTGGAAAAGGCGACCAATCCTTTCCTGCGCACGCGCGAAGCCGGTATCGTCACGCAGCTGGCGTCGGCCGGACGTGCGGCCGGCAACGATCCGGTCGCCGTCTTCGCTGCGTTGCGCGAGTGGAAGAACAATTTCCGCTGACACAACGCAGAGGCATATCGTAAAGCCGTCTGGCGATGCGCCGTCGACCTCCCCGTCTGCGCATCCGCCTTGATCTTTTGCTATCTTTCCCGGCTGCAAAGCCTTGCCAGCTCTACAAATCCGCTTGACGCAGGAAAGCAGCTTTCCTTACACTCGGTGATTATTTTTTCAGCCGGCTAATCATGGGTCGGTCATTCTGCGAGACCCCATGCATCCGTCCACACCCAGCCGACTGTTCAAGACTCTTTGCATCGCCGCATTTTCCTTCCTGTTCTCCGGCATTTCCCACGCGAGCGATCTGTCGCTACCGCCTTATGACTGGGCCAAGAATGCCGCCCTGCAGAACAACCCGGAGCTCGCCAACGATCCGCTCAGCCAGTTCACCGTCGACAGCGACACCGATATCTGGATGCGCATCCGTCACGGTTTCGCGATTCCCGATCTGGTCGACAACCCGCTGGTCAACACTCAGACCACGTGGTACGCCTCCCGCCCGGATTACATCGCCCGCACGACGAAGCGCGCTTCGCTCTATCTGTATCACGTCGTCGAGGAACTGGAAAAGCGCAACATGCCGACCGAACTCGCGCTGCTGCCCTTCATCGAATCGGCCTTCAATCCGCAAGCCTATTCGTCGGCCAAGGCTGCCGGTATGTGGCAATTCATTCCGTCGACCGGCCGCAGCTACAACCTCAAACAGAACCTGTTCAAGGACGAGCGCCGCAGCGTCATCGCATCGACCGATGCCGCGCTGACCTATCTGCAGAATCTGTACGACATGTTCGGCGACTGGCAACTCGCGTTGGCAGCCTACAACTGGGGTGAAGGCTCGGTGCAGCGTGCCATCAAGAAAGCGGAGCGTGCCGGCAAGCCGATCGATTTCAACAGCCTGTCGGCCTACATGCCGGCAGAAACACGCAACTACGTACCCAAGCTGCAAGCCGTCAAGAACATCATCGCCAGCCCCGAGGCTTACAACATCGTGCTGGAGAAGGTAGACAACGAACCCTACTTCGTCAGCATCGCCAAGACGCGCGACATCGACGTCAAGCTGGCCGCGCAACTGGCCGAGATCCCGATGGATGAATTCAAGGCGCTGAATCCGCAATTCAACCGCCCGGTCATCACCGGCAGCAGCACGACCGAAATCCTGCTGCCGCAAAGTAACGCCGAAAAGTTCAAGACCAATCTGGCGAAATGGACGCATGCGCTGTCATCGTGGACTGCACACAAGATCACCAACGCACGCGAACGTATCGAAACCATCGCCGCCAAGTTTCATACGACCCCGCAGGTAATCCGCGAGGTGAATCACATTCCGCCGAAAATGGTGCTGAAGGCAGGCTCGACGATTCTCGTCCCGCGTACTGCCGACATGCAGAAGGACATTACACAGGAAGTCGCCGACAACGCCATGCTGGCCATGGCACCGGAGGTGCCGGAAGGCAAGCGCATCCGGTTGACGGTCAAGAGCCGCGATACCTTGTGGTCGCTGGCGAGCCGTTACAAGGTTTCCGTCGCACAAATTCGCGACTGGAACAACCTGAGCGGCAATCATTTGTCGGCTGGGCAAAAACTGGAACTGTATGTGCACGCAGTTCGCAATGCCAAGAGCCGCAAGGCAAAAACGGCACGCCATGCATCCGCTGGCAAGATCAGAACCGCAGCTGCCAAATCCGGCAGTACATCGCATGCCAAGGCAAGACTGGTTTCCGCTCGCGCAAGCGACAAGATCGCCATCAAGTAAAAGAAATAAGCGCCTGGCGCGGCGCATGTGGCATGCCGCGTTGCCGGACCGCCAGGTAGTTTTTCCTTCAGCCTTTTCGCTGTCTTTTATGCGGCGATACTTTTTCCCGCATCGGCATAGACTGCCGCTGCCAGCAGGCGCTGCGTGTAGGCTTCGCGCGGATGCGACAGCACTTCCATCGCCGCGCCGCTTTCCACCACCTTGCCATCCTTCATCACCATCACGCGATGCGCCATCGCACGCATCACGGCCAGATCGTGGCTGATGAATATATAGGCAATGCCGTATTTGCGCTGCAGGTCGGCCAGCAGCACCAGAATCTGCTGCTGCACCGAGACGTCCAATGCCGACGTCGGCTCGTCCAGCAGCACCATTTCCGGCTTCAACACCAGCACGCGTGCGATTGCAATACGCTGACGCTGGCCGCCGGAAAATTCATGCGGATAACGCGACATCATCGCCGGTGACAGGCCGACTTCCGTCAGGACATCCGCCACCGCACGGCGCACGCCGTCCTGCCCCAATTGCGGCTGATGCAGCGCCAGGCCTTCGCCGACGATCTGCTCGATCGTGCGACGCGGCGACAGCGAAGCGAACGGATCCTGGAATACGATCTGCATGCGTGCCCGCAACGGCCGCAATTCACGGCTCGACAATCGGCCAAGATCGCGGCCATCGAAATCGACTTCACCGTTCACGCGCGCCTGCGACAGTCGCAGCAAGGCCAGACCCAGCGTCGATTTGCCGGAACCGGATTCGCCGACGATGCCTAGCGTCTCGCCACGCTTCACCGTGATCGTCACGTCATCGACGGCAACGAAGGGTTCGCGCTTGAGCCAACCCTTTTTGATGTCGAAGGTGCAGCGCAGGTGTTCGCCTCGCAGCAATGGCACCGTTCCGGAAGACGTCTCGTCGACAAGACGGTGCGGCTGGCTTGCCAGCAGTTTCTTCGTATAAGCTTCGCGCGGTTGCTCGAACAGTTCGGCAGTCGGGGCGACTTCCACCATCCGCCCTTTTTCCATCACGCCGACACGATCGGCGAAATGGCGCACCAGATTCAGATCGTGCGTGATCATCAGCACGGCCATGTTTTCCTCGCGCTGCAATCGATTCAGCAGTTCGATGATCTGCACCTTGATCGTCACGTCCAGCGCCGTGGTCGGTTCGTCGGCGATCAACAGCTTGGGCCGGCAAGCCAGTGCCATTGCAATCATCGCGCGCTGGCGCTGGCCCCCGGACAATTGATGCGGGTACGACAGTGCGCGCCGCTGCGGTTCCGGAATACCGGTCTTGTCCAGCAGTTCGACGGCGCGCAAGGCTGCCGCTTTCGCGCTCAAACCTTCGTGCAGCATCAGCACTTCGGCGATCTGGTTGCCGATCGTGAACAGCGGATTGAGCGCCGTCATCGGTTCCTGGAAGATCATCGCGACATCCTTGCCGCGCACGGCGCGCATCGCCGCCTCGCTGCGTTTCAGCAGGTCGTCGTCCTCGAACAGGATGCTGCCGCCATAAGTTGCATCCTGATTCAAACGCAGAATGGACAGTGCCGTCACCGTCTTGCCGGAACCGGATTCGCCGACCAGCGCGAACTTCTCGCCGGCAGCAATCGAAAAGCCCACATCATCGACGACTCGCGTGCCGTCAAAGGCCACCGTCAGATTGCGTACGTCAAGCAGACTCATGCGCGCCTCCGCACATCCAGCGCATTGCGCAAGGCATCGCCGATGTTCGTCAGCAGCAACAGCATTACCGTCAGCACGGCAAACGTGGAAACTGCAATCCACCATGCATCGAGATTGTTCTTGCCCTGTGCCAGCAGTTCGCCAAGGCTTGCCGTACCCGGCGGCACACCGAGGCCCAGGAAATCGAGGCTGGTCAGCGACAGGATGGCCGCGCTCATGCGGAACGGCAGGAAGGTGACGACCGGCGTCAAACTGTTCGGCAGCACGTGGCGCCAGATGATCTGCCGGTTCGACAGGCCCAGCGCGCGCGCTGCCTGCACGTATTCGAGATTCCGGTTGCGCAGGAAATCGGCGCGTACGTAATCGGACAAACCCATCCAGCCGAACAGCGACAGCAGGATCAGCAGCAGGCCGATGCTGGGCTGGAAGATCGACGCGAAGATGATCAACAGGTACAGCTCCGGCATCGAGCCCCAGATTTCCATGAAGCGCTGGAAGAACAGATCGGTACGTCCGGCGAAATAGCCTTGTATCGCGCCGGTCAGGATGCCGAGCAGCACGCCGGTCACCGTCAATGCCAGCCCGAACAGCACCGACACACGAAAACCGTACAGCAGGCGCGCCACCACGTCGCGGCCTCGATCGTCTGTGCCCAACCAGTTCTCGGCCGACGGCGGCGCGGGGTTCGGCGATTTGGCGAAATAGTTCAGCGTGTCGTAGTGATAGCGATTCGGCGGATAGATCGCCCAGTTACCATCCTTCTCGAACTGTTTCTCGATGAAAGGATCGAGATAGTCGGCCGGCGTTTCGAAATCGCCGCCGAATTTCTTCTCCGAATAATCGTGGAAAACGGGGAACACGATCTCGCCGTCGTAGCGCGCAACCAGTGGCTTGTCGTTCGACACAAGTTCGGCGAACAGGCTGAGGAAAAACAGCACGCAGAAAATGATCAGGCTCCAGTAGCCGCGTCGGCTACGGCGAAAACGCAGCCAGACGCGCTGCCCCGGCGAGATCGCCGTGCCCGAGGCCGGAATCGAAGCCGAGATCGAAGCCGGAACCGCAGAAGTAGAAACGTCGCTCATCGATTCAGGCTTTCGAACTGCAGGCGCGGATCGGCCCAGACGTAACAGAGATCGCCGATCAGCTTGACCACCAGGCCGATCAGCGTGAACAGGTACAGCGTGCCCATCACGACCGGATAGTCGCGGCGGATCACCGATTCGTACGACAGCAGGCCGAGCCCGTCCAGCGAAAATAGCGTCTCGATCAGCAGACTGCCGGCAAAGAAGGCGCCGATGAAGGCGGCCGGAAAACCCGTCACCAGCGGAATCAGCGCGTTGCGGAACACGTGCTTGTACAGCACCGTGCGCTCGCTTAATCCCTTCGCACGCGCGGTCAGCACGTACTGCTTGCGGATCTCTTCGAGGAAAGTGTTTTTCGTCAGCATCGTCATCACCGCGAACGAACCGGCAACCGATGCCGTAACCGGTAATGCGATATGCCACAGGTAATCCAGCACCTTGCCCACCAGCGACAGCTGTTCCCAATCGTCCGACGTCAATCCGCGCAACGGGAACCATTGCACGAAACTGCCGCCGCCGAATATCACCAGCAGGAACACGCCGAGGATGAAACCCGGAATCGAATAACCGATCAGCACGATCATGCTGGTGATCGCATCGAAACGGCTGCCTTCACGTACCGCCTTGGCGATCCCCAATGGCAAGGAAATGAAATACGTCAGGAAGAATGTCCACATGCCGATCGTGATCGACACCGGCAGTTTGGAAACGACCAGTTGCCAGACATCCATGTGATGATAGAAGCTCTGCCCCAGATCGAAGGTCGCGAAGCCCTTCAACATCTGCCAGAAGCGTTCTGCGGGCGGCTTGTCGAACCCGTACAACGCCTTGATTTCGGCCACACGTTCTGCATCGATACCCTGCCGGCCGCGGTACTGCGCCCCGCCACCGCTGGCTTCACCGGCCATGCTCGTTTGCTTCAATTCGGTCAGTGCCTGCTCGACCGGCCCGCCCGGTACGAACTGGATCACCGCGAACGTGATTGCCACCACGCCGAACAGCGTTGGCAGCATCAGCAACACGCGCTTCAATATGTAGGACCAGATATTCATCGCGTCTCCTTCATCTTCCCTACCTCAGCGCGGCGCACTCTGCCACCACGTACTGATCACGTAGGGATCGGCACGGTAATACAGCGGTAACCGTTCCGGCATGCCGAAGCGGTTCCAGTAAGCAATGCGATGCGTCGACGAATACCAGTGCGGAATGACAATCGCCTTGTTCAACAGCACGCGATCCAGCGCGCGTGCTGCAGCCGTCAATTGCCGGCGCGTATCCGCCTTCACCAAAGATGCGACCAGGCTGTCGACCGCCGGATCCTTCAGCCCCCAGTAATTGCTCGATCCTTTTTCGTCGGCTGCCTTGGAGCCGAACATGTCGAACATCTCGTTGCCCGGACTGTTGATGTCCGGGAAGCGCAGACTGGTCATGTCGAAATCGAAATCGTCCATCCGCTGCTGGATCAGCGCGTAGTCGGCAGTACGCTGCGTGACCTGGATGCCGAGCTTCTGCAGATTGCGTGCGTAGACGCTGATGATGCGCGACATCGCGCTCTGGTCATCGAGGATTTCGAACGTGAATGGCTCGCCCTTCACGTTGCGCAACGCGCCGTCGCGATACGTCCACCCGGCCTGCCGGAACAGTTCGACTGCTTCCAGCAGATTGGAACGCAGCGAATGCGGCGGCGTTGTCGTCGGCGGTACCGGTGCCGGACCGAACACGGCCGGATCGAGCCTGGCGCGCAACGGCTCCAGCAACGCCAGTTCATCGGCAGACGGCAGGCCGGTCGCCGCCATCGGACTGTTGTTGAAGAAGGAATAGATGCGCGTGTAAGAGTTGAAGAACAGCTGCCGGTTCAGCCATTCGAAATCTAGCGCCAGCCCCAGTGCGCGGCGCACCCGCACGTCCTGGAACTGCGGGCGACGCAGGTTCATGATGAAACCCTGCATACCGGCAGTGTTTTCATGCACAAATTCGCGCTTGACGATACGGCCCTGCTCGAACGGCTTGCCCTGATAGCTGCGCGTCCAGTTCTTTGCGCTGTATTCGACGACGACATCGAACTCGCCGGCCTTGAATGCTTCCAGCCGCGCCAGATCGTCCTTGTAGAAGCGATAGTGGATGCGTTCGAAATTGAACATGCCGCGGCGCACCGGCAGATCCCTGGCCCAGTAATCCGGATTGAGCCTGTATGTAATCGCGCGGCCGGTATCGTAGCGATCGATCAGGTAAGGGCCGCTGGCGATCGGCGGCGTCAATTGAATCTTGTCAAAATCGGTGCCCTGCGCCCACTTGCGCGAGAACACCGGCACATCGCCGACCAGCAGCGGCAATTCGTGATTGCGCGATTTGAAGTCGAAGCGCACGGTGCGTTCGTCGACGACCGTGCAACCCTTCACCTCCGCGTAGATCACCTTGAATTGCGGCGCGCCCTTCGCCATCAAGGTGTCGAATGAATATTTGACGTCGGCAGCCAGCACTGGATCGCCGTTGTTGAAACGCGCCTTCGGATTCAGGTGAAAGGTCATCGACAGCCGATCGGGCGCCAGTGTCATGTCGTCAGCCAGCAGGCCATACATCGTCGCGACCTCGTCGGCCGAGCCGGTCGCCAGTGTCTCGAACATCAGGTTGGATACGCCTGCCGCCGCCACACCTTTCAGCGAAAAGGGATTGAACTTGTCGAAACTGGTGCGCCGGTCGGGATTGGCCAGATACAGATCGCCGCCCTTGGGTGCATCGGGATTGACGTAATCGAAATGCGTGAAATTAGCCGGATACTTCGGCGTGTCGTACAGCGAAAAGGCAGGAGCGGCGAAGGCATCGCCACCGTGGGCGAGCAGGAAGACCAGCAGAAAAGTGAAGAAAGTCTGGGCCATGCGCCGCTATCGATCAGATTATTCGGAATGCCCGAGGTGCCGCGATGAAGTTATCGCCGGCTATTCTACAGAAACGCCCGCTCCAGTGGCCGCCGGGCAAAGGTTGCTGATGCGCGCGCCAGCCCCTACAATCCTGTCCATTCCACCGCAACTGCGGCGCAACCGAGACAAACTGGAGTCGTTCATGGCGTTCTTGCAAGGTAAAAAAATCCTCATCACCGGCGTGCTGTCGAACCGGTCCATCGCATACGGCATCGCCGCCGCCTGCAAGCGCGAAGGCGCGGAACTGGCGTTCACCTATGTCGGCGAACGCTTCAAGGATCGCATCACCGAGTTCGCCAAGGAATTCGACAGCGAACTGATCTTCGAATGCGACGTCGGCAGCGACGAGCAGATCGCCGCACTGTTCATCGATCTCGGCAAGAAATGGGACAAGCTGGATGGCCTCGTACATGCGATCGGTTTCGCACCGCGCGAAGTGATTGCCGGCGACTTCCTCGACGGCCTGTCGCGCGAGGGCTTCAAGATCGCACACGACATTTCCGCTTACAGTTTCCCGGCAATGGCCAAGGCTGCGCTGCCGATGCTGAGTTCGAATGCCGCACTGCTGACGCTGAGCTATCTCGGCTCGATTCGCGCCCTGCCGAACTACAACACGATGGGCCTTGCCAAGGCATCGCTGGAAGCCAGCGTGCGCTACATGGCCGAATCGCTGGGCCCGAAAGGCATCCGCGTCAACGGCGTCTCCGCCGGCCCGATCAAGACGCTGGCCGCATCCGGCATCAAGGACTTCGGCAAGATCCTGAACTTCGTTAAGGAAAATGCGCCGCTGCGCCGCAACGTGACGATCGAGGACGTCGGCAACGCATCGGCCTTCCTGCTGTCCGACCTGGCGGGCGGTATCACCGGCGAAATCACCTATGTCGACGCCGGCTTCTCGCAGGTCGTGCCGGGCATGGGCGGCGAATAATCGATCCAGAGCATCACCGATACGGCAAAAACGGCACCTGTTGGTGCCGTTTTGTTATGTATTCCCCGTCAACGCAGAATGTTTCTCTTCATGCATTGAATCGTCGTATCTGCAACACGCCTCGACAGCGCACGGTCTCCCGGTGTAGAATGCAAACCTTGCGTTGCGACAGGCAGCGCATTTTGCAGCATCGCGAACCGTTTAGCAGTAACGATAAAGCCCTCCCGCCTATCAGGTGTCGAATTCAGACACCGTCCCGGCGCAAAGCTTTTGTGCCGGAATCTCTCCCAGATTTTTTCACGCTGTTTCGTTGGTTGGCGTTGCATTTTTGCGTACGCGATTTTTCATGATGACGGTCTGCACCGCCGGCCTCGTCACGAACGTTCGCAGCGCTGATTTCACGAAAGAAGATATGACTTTTGAATCACTAGGCCTCCATCCGTCCGTCCTCAAGGCATTGACCGAAGCCGGCTATACCGAGCCGACGCCAGTTCAGGCGCAGGCTGTTCCAGCCGGCATCGAAGGCCGCGACATGATGGTGTCCTCACAGACCGGCTCTGGCAAGACTGCAGCATTCATGCTGCCGGCCTTGCACAAGTTCGCCGCTCAAACCGAGACGCAACCGCAAAACGGCAAGACACCGAACCAGCAGGCGCAAGCAGCGCGTTCGCGCGGCGAACGTCCGCGCTTCAAGGCTGCACAACCGAAAATGCTGGTACTGACGCCAACGCGCGAACTGGCATTGCAGGTGACGACTGCGACCGAAAAATACGGCACCTACATGCGCCGCGTGAAAGCGGTATCCATTCTCGGCGGCATGCCTTATCCGAAACAGATGCAGCTGTTGTCGCGCAATCCGGAAATCCTGGTTGCAACGCCAGGCCGTCTGATCGATCACATGGAGTCGGGCAAGATCGATTTCTCCGAACTGGAGTTTCTCGTTCTCGACGAAGCCGACCGCATGCTGGATATGGGCTTTGTCGACGACATCGAAAAGATTGTCGCAGCCACACCGGAAACACGTCAGACGATGCTGTTTTCCGCCACGCTGGACGGCATGGTCGGCAATATGGCCAAGCGCATCACGAAAGATGCGCTGATCATCCAGATTGCCAGCTCTGCCACCAAGCACGAGAACATCCAGCAGCGCGTGCACTTCGTCGACGACCTGTCGCACAAGAACCGCATGCTCGATCATCTGCTGCGCGACGAAACGCTGGACCAGGCAGTGGTCTTCACCGCCACCAAGCGCGATGCCGACACCATCGCCGATCGCCTGAACATCGCCGGCTTCGCTGCCGCTGCGCTGCATGGCGACATGCATCAGGGTGCGCGTAACCGCACGCTGAACGGTCTGCGCCGCGGCCACATCCGTGTGCTGGTCGCCACCGACGTCGCTGCACGCGGCATCGACGTGCCGGGCGTCACGCACGTCGTCAACTACGATCTGCCGAAATTCCCGGAAGACTACGTGCACCGTATCGGCCGTACCGGCCGTGCCGGCCGCAAGGGCATCGCCGTCTCGCTGGTGAACCACGCGGAAGGCATGAATGTGAAACGCATCGAGCGCTTCATCAAGCAGACGATCCCGGTCGAAGTCATCGAAGGTTTCGAGCCGAAGCGCACCTCGGCGCCACGCTCCGGCAACAAGCCGGGATGGAAACCGGGCGACGGCCGCGGCGGCTACAAAGGCAACGGCAGCCAGCGCACGTTCTCCAAACCGGGCGCGCCGCGCCAAGGTCAAGGTGGTCCGCGTCAGGGCGATGGTTATCAGGGTCGCAGGGACGGCAACGGTGGCAATGGCGGTGGCGGCGGTTTCCGCAACGGCCCGCGTCCGGATGGCAATACCGGCGCACCACGTCGCTCCTACGACGAGCGTTGATCGATACTGATCGTCGTTTCTCTAAAAACGGGCCCTGCGGGGCCCGTTTTTCATTTCAGCCGTCGGTAACAGATGTAAAGAAATGCTTCCTCCTTGGCAAAGAACGCCTTGCAAGCCTATATTTCAGATGTCTCATTCAGACCAAAAGCAACCCATGAAAACCTTGCTCGCTCTTGCTGCTGCAACCGCCATCGGCGTCACCGCCGTCCTGCCGCTTCCTGCCGCTGCCCAGGTTGGTGTCAGCATCAGTATCGGCACCGCGCCGCCACCGCCACGATACGAACCTGTGCCATCACCACGAAGCGGCTATGTGTGGGCGCCCGGTTACTGGGACTGGAACGGCCATGCCCACGTGTGGGCGGGAGGCCACTGGGTGCAGGCACGCTCCGGATATGACTACGAACCGGCCGCCTGGTATCAGGAAAACGGCCAGTGGTATCTGCGCAAAGGGAAATGGAAACAGGGCAAGCACGGCTACCACTGTCCGCCGGGGCAAGCCAAGAAAGGCAATTGCTGACGGTTAGCCTCGACAACCGGCGCATTCAGGCGCCGGTTGTCTTTTCCGCCATCCGAACGACCAGGTAATCGACAAAGGTACGCACCTTGGCCGACAAGTGTTTACGGCTGGGATACAGCGCATAGACCCCGATTTCCGGCGGCCGAAAATCGGGCAGCAATGCCACCAGCCTTCCAGCATGCAAATCATCGCCGACGATGAAATGCGGCTCACGGATGATGCCTGCACCGTCCAGCGCTGCCGCCAGCAACATCTCGCCATTGTTCACGCGCATCGGGCCAGCGATCCGTACTGCATGCCGTTTGCCGTCGCCGCCCTCCAGCACCCATTCTTCGCCGGTACTGGCATAGCTGTAAATGAGACAGGCATGCTCGCGTAGCGCTTCCGGCGTTGCCGGCGTGCCGCGTCGCCCCAAATAAGACGGAGCAGCACACAACACCACGCGCTCGGTTGTCAGCTTGCGGGCAATCAATTCCGATTCCGGCACATAGCCGACACGGATCGCCAGATCGTAGCCATCCTCCACCAGATCGACGCGACGATCCGACAAGGTCACATCCAGTTTCACATCCGGATAACGCTGCATGTAATCGTTCAGCAGCGGTGCGATGCGAATCCTGCCGAACGAAACCGGCATCGTCACGCGCAGCGTGCCGCGCGGCATCGCCGTCAACTGCCCTGCCACCTGCTCGGCCTCTTCCACGTCCGCGAGAATCTGCACGCAACGCTCGTAATAGGCGCTACCCGATTCCGTCAGGCTCAGCTTGCGCGTGGTGCGATTCAAGAGGCGCGTACCAAGATGATCCTCGAGATGCCCGACGTATTTCGAGACGACAGCCTTCGACAAATCCAGTCGCGTACCGGCTGCCGTAAAACTTTCGGTCTCCACCACCGCGGCGAAGACACGCATACAGTTCAGAATGTCCATTATCAACAATATGGAAACAATTTTTATCAATATAGCTTATTTATAAATGCACTGGAGACGCCTATGCTGCAAATACACAGTAAAAGGAAACGCAAAAACGCATGACCTTCGTCGTCACCGAACCCTGTATCGCCTGCAAATACACCGATTGCGTGGTTGTCTGCCCAATGGATTGCTTCTTCGAGGGGCCGAACTTCATCGCCATCCATCCGGACGAATGCATAGATTGTTCGATGTGCGTGGCCGAATGCCCGGTCGGTGCCATCGTCGGCGATCGCGAATTGCCGCCGGAGCAGCAACATTTTCTGGCCCTGAATCGCGAACTGGTCGAGCAGCCTGGCTGGCAAAGGCTGACCGCGCGCAAAGAGCCGCTGCCGGATCATGCACAGTGGGCTGCCGTTGCCGACAAATTCGATGAACTGAAACGATAAGGAATCGCCATGAGCGCACATCAATACCGCATCACACTCGACTACCTGGGCGGCAAGCATGCCGGCCCGGAAGCGCACGAACCGCTCAGCTTCGAAGCCGGCAACCATGACGACCTGTTCGTCATCATCGAACGCGTGCGCGCGGCCGGCCTGGCTGATGCAGACGAAGCGACTGCCCTCGCCCTCGGCATGAAGCTGTTCGGCGAAGTCATGCTGGCGCATCGCAAGGATCCGCTGTTCGCCCCGCTGCAGCCGGCATTTCGCGAATTCATCGGCGCCTTCAAGCAGCGCGTGCAGAGCGGCAACGAAGGCCAGCCCCAACCCTTGCAGTAAGACCGCCATAGAGCAAACCGGAGGATGCACATCATGACCGACACACGCCTGCCCACGCTTTTCATTCCGCACGGCGGCGGTCCATGCTTCTTCATGGACTGGCCCGGCGATCCGCACATGTGGGATCGCATGGCCGCCTTCCTGCGCCGCACAGGAGAAGCGCTGCGGCCACGCGCCATCCTGATCATCTCCGGCCACTGGGAAGAAGAGGCGTTCACCGTCAACGCGCAGCCGCAGCCATCGTTGCTGTATGACTACTACGGCTTTCCGCCCGAAACCTACACGCTGACCTATCCTGCGCCCGGTGCGCCGGCGCTGGCCGCGCGCGTGCAGCAACTGCTGACCGATGTCGGGCTGCCGACGGCTGCCGACACGCAACGCGGCTGGGACCATGGCGTCTTCATCCCGCTGAAAGTCATGTATCCGGATGCCGATATTCCAATCGTCCAGCTATCGATGCTGCGCGGTCTCGATCCGCAGATGCATCTGCGTGCCGGCCAGGCATTGCAGGCGCTGCGCGACGAAGGCGTGCTGATCGTCGGCAGCGGCATGAGCTTTCACAACATGCGCGGCTTCACGCCTGCCTTTCGCGAACCGTCGGCACGTTTCGACGACTGGCTGGCCGACGTGGCCGATGCCGGCGCAATCGAACGCAATGCCCTGCTGCAGAACTGGCAACAGGCACCGCATGCACGCGACGTCCAACCGCACCCCGATCACCTGCTGCCACTGATGGTTGCAGCCGGCGCTGCCGGAGCCGACCCAGGTCGGCGCATCTATCGCGATACGGTGATGAATGTGGTCGTCTCCGCGCTGGCCTTCGGCGATTTTCCGTCGGCACAATCGCAACAGGTGTCGCCCTGACTTGCCGGCTTTCCGCAAGGATTGACAGCAGTGCAACACCTGCCGTCTATCCTTGCGCAATCCTTACGAATACGTGGGACAAACCACACGGCGCCTGCATCATCCGGCCGTTTTTCTTGACAAGACTGGCGCAATTCCCTAAAGTTAGCTGTATGTTTTCCGCATATATCCTCTCCGCACTCCAGCTCGCCGGCATCCGCCAGGCAGGGCTATCGCTGCGACTACTACGCCTACGTTAATCAGGCGTTTCCCCGGCTGCGCGCTCCAAGCCTCCTCAGCCACCAGTTTCCTCCCGTTGTTGTATAGTTTTCGTTTCGGCCCGTTTGCCGACAGATTTACCGGATTCTTTCCAGCCATGCCCGTCAAGCCCTTTTCAGTCATGCGCATCAACCGCGATCCGAGCGCCGGAACGGCGATCTCGCGCGTCCGCGTTCGTTTTGCGCTGCTACTGCTACCGATCGGTTGCCTGACCTAGCGCAAGTGGCAGTCAGGCAGCCCCATCGCCACGCCTGACATGCAATCCCGAATATCGATGAACGTCACCAAAACAGGACGTTCGCAGCAAAGAAATCAAAAGGAAAATTCATCATGATGCTCAAGAACCCGGCAACCAAATATCAAGCCTTCCCCGTCGTCGGCCTCAAGGACCGCACGTGGCCGAACAATGTCATCAGCAAACCGCCGATCTGGATGAGCACCGACCTGCGCGACGGCAACCAGGCGCTGATCGATCCGATGGATTCGGCCAAGAAACTGCGTTTCTTCGAAATGCTGGTGAAGATCGGCGTCAAGGAAATCGAAGTGGCCTTCCCGTCCGCATCGCAGACCGACTTCGATTTCTGCCGCAAGCTGATCGAAGAAAAACGCATCCCGGACGACGTCACCGTCGAAGTATTGACGCAAGCGCGTGAAGACCTGATCCGCCGCACGGTGGATTCCGTCGTCGGCGCGCGCCGCGCGATCGTCCACATGTACAACGCGACCGCGCCTTCGTTCCGCAAGATCATGTTCAACATGAGCAAGGAAGAAGTGAAGGCGCTGGCCGTCAACGGCACCAAACTGATCCGCGAACTGACCGACGCGCATCCGGAAACCGAATGGGTCTATCAGTATTCGCCGGAAGCCTTCAGCATGACCGAGCTGGATTTCGCGAAGGAAGTCGTCGACGCCGTCTCCGAAGCATGGGGCCCGACGCCGGAACGCAAGATGATCGTCAACCTGCCGGGCACCGTCGAAGCCAGCACGCCGAACGTCTACGCCGACCAGGTCGAATGGATGCACCGCAATATCGAGCGCCGCGATTCCATCATCATCAGCCTGCACCCGCACAATGACCGCGGCTGCGCCGTCGCCGCCGCCGAACTCGGCGTGATGGCCGGTGCCGATCGCGTCGAAGGCTGCCTGTTCGGCAACGGCGAACGCACCGGCAACGTCGACCTCGTCACGCTCGCGCTGAACCTGTACACGCAAGGCATCGATCCGGGACTCGATTTCTCCGACATCGACGTGATCCGCCAAACCGTCGAGGAATGCAACCAGATTCCGGTACACCCGCGCCACCCGTATGCCGGCGATCTCGTCTTCACCGCGTTCTCCGGTTCGCACCAGGACGCGATCAAGAAAGGCTTCGCCAAGCAGAAGGCCGACGCAATCTGGGAAGTGCCGTATCTTCCAGTCGATCCGGCCGACCTCGGCCGCAGCTACGACGCCGTCATCCGCGTCAACAGCCAGTCCGGCAAGGGCGGCATGGCCTATCTGCTCGAACAGGAATTCGGCCTCGTCTTGCCGCGCCGCCTGCAGATCGAATTCAGCCGCGTCGTGCAGCGCGTCACCGACGAAACCGGCCGCGAAGTCGTCGCCGGCGACATCCACAATATCTTCAAGCAGGAATACGTGGATGCGATGACGCCCTACTTCTATCGCAGCCACAAGCTGGTCGATACGAACGGCAACATCGAAATCGAAGTGCAACTGGAAAAAGACGGCAAGCCGATGACGGTCAGCGGCAAAGGCAACGGCCCGATCGATGCCTTCGTCGATGCGCTCGGCCTGGACATCAAGTTCATGGACTTCCACGAGCACGCGATCGGCTCCGGTGCCAACGCCAACGCCGCCAGCTACATCGAACTGCGCGTCAACAACGGCCCGACCCGTTTCGGCGTGGGCATCGACAGCAACATCGTCACCGCCTCGTTCCGCGCCGTGCTGAGCGCCGTCAACCGCGACAGTGCGTCGAACATGAAAGCTGCCTGATACATTAGAACGGGCAATGCAAAAAAGCCGCTGGAATCCAGCGGCTTTTTTTATGCCTGAATGGCGACAGTACCTGTGCAATCGCGTTGACGGGACCATTAGCCAGACTTACCATGAATCAACCCACGAAACCGCAGGCGGCATCATGTCCGACAAAACTCCCGAAGGCAGCAACATCCTCCCGTTCAAGCGCGTCGCCAAGCCTGCTCCACCAAAAGAAAGCGCCATTCCCGAACTGCGCGAACTGCTGTCCGTCTACGACCAACTGATTGGTCTACTGCGCGAAACCGACGACGACAGCCTGCACGCGCTGACCGACAATCTCGTCAAGCTGGTCGTGCATTGCCGTGATGAGATAAAGGATGGCGCGAGCAATGACGCACTATGGGAACTGGTAAAGGAATTACGGAAAGAGTTGCGGGAGATGCCGCAGACTTTGCGGTCATTGCTGCCGGGGATCGGGCCACGACTGGGGGAAAGTATTCAGCAGAAGTTGGGGATTCAGTTTTCCAAATATTAACCAATCAAAAATGACCAATTTCTTTTTTACTTTACTTTTAGGTATAGCTGGTGGATTTACAGTTCATGCAGTCACGATGAAAGTAAGCTTTAAACAACGAACCATAGATAACAAGATCAAAATCTTCGATTCTATTATTGGCACGTGGGTAAAGATGAGGAACTTCGTTTTCGCTCATCATCCCGGACACCCAGTAGACTCTGTCCCCCTTCAAATTTCCATAAATTTTGATCAGATGTATGGGCAATCACAACAACTTATCGGTGAAACAATATTAATTTGCGAGGATGACAATCTAACGTCACTAATCAATACATTAAACGAGCGTATATATAGAACATCTTGGCATCTACTGAATATTCATGAAGTGAATACAGAAATGGAAAAGTTTAAAATTGATGCATTCGATGCCGTGAGAAAGATGCGCCTAGACATAGAAAGAAGTACTCGCTTCGAGCTCTCAGATTTTTTACATATTTATTCTGGTCTTCTCAGAAATAAAAGATAAATTCTTATTTTGCCAGCCTGATTCCCATCACCTGCCATCGCGCCGTCGCCGGAAAAAAATTCCGATAACTGATCCGCGCATGCCCTTCCGGCGTCGCACTTGACGAACCGCGCAGCACATACTGGTTCGACATGAACTTGCCGTTATATTCGCCGAGCGCACCATCAGCCGTTTTGAATCCCGGATACGCGGCATAACTGCTGGACGTCCACTGCCAGCACACGCCGAACAACTGCTTCAATCCCTTGCTGCTACGCGCCGCATGTTCCCATTCCGCTTCGGTCGGCAGGCGTGCGCCAGCCCAGCGTGCATAGGCATCGGCTTCGAAGTACGAGATATGTACAGCCGGCGCGTGCGGATCCAGCGTCTGCAAACCATGCAGGCCGAATGTTTTCCAACCGCCCTCGTCTTTCTGCCAGTAGATCGGACACGCCAGTCCTTCCCTGTTCACCCAATCCCACCCTTCCGACAGCCACATCGCCGGATCGCGATAGCCGCCGGCTTCGATGAAAGCCAGATATTCGCCGTTCGTGACGAGGCGCAATCCAAGCTGGAAACGTTCGACGAACTGGCGATGGCACGGCAGCTCGTTGTCGAAGCAGAAACCATCGCCTTCGTGACCGATCTCGACAATGCCGGCATCGAACTTCAGCCATTGCAGCGGTTCGACAGGCGCGTGTGCCGCAGGCTTTCCGTTCGCATAAGCGGGAAACAGCGGATTGCAGGAGAACAGATGCAGCACGTCGGTCAGCATCAGTTCCTGATGCTGCTGTTCATGCTGCAAGCCAAGTTCCACCAGTTGCGCCAGTTCCGCATACGCGTCGGTACCGGCATGCGAGGCCAGCAATGCCTGCATGCGTGCATCGACATTGCGGCGGTAGGCAATGACTTCCTTCAGCGCAGGGCGCGTCAGCAGGCCGCGCTTCGGGCGCGCGTGCTTATCGCCGACGCCGTTGTAATAGGAATTGAATAAAACGCGGAAAGCGGAATGGAAAGGCTTGAAATTGCGTTCGCGTCTTTCCAGCAGAAAGGTTTCGAAAAACCATGTCGTGTGCGCCAGATGCCATTTGATCGGGCTGGCGTCCGGCATCGATTGCGCACAGCAATCTTCCTCGGATAACGGCGCAGCCAGTTCCAGCGAATGCGCGCGCACCTGGGCAAAACGGCACGCGAGCGGATCTATCGTGTTGAGAGGAAGGCGGTCGGCTTGTGCATTCATGTTAGCCCCTGAT
Source organism: Oxalicibacterium solurbis (assembly GCF_014635845.1). Lineage (GTDB taxonomy): Bacteria > Pseudomonadota > Gammaproteobacteria > Burkholderiales > Burkholderiaceae_D > Oxalicibacterium > Oxalicibacterium solurbis. The sequence continues at coordinate 491,717 of NZ_BMDP01000001.1, forward strand.
GTGGCAGGTCGGCCCTGCCTGAGTTTGTTCGATAGCGGAAACGGATTCGACCCGTTTCCGGTAAATGTTGTTCCGAAATGCCGTTGCGATCAAGCGGCGCGCGCGTGGCAGACAAGGAACCAGCCGGCAGGATCGGTCCATGCGGCAACATCGCCGAATCCCGCCTGCCGCAGCATGGCGATGAAATTGTCCTGTGTGTATTTATAACTGTTTTCGGTATGTATGCGTTCGCCGCGTGCAAACTGGCGTTCGCCGCCGGCCCAGGAAACGACCTGGTCGATTTCCGATTCCAGATGCATTTCGACACGGCTGCGTTCGACATTGAAAAAGCCGCGATGCCGCCATGCGCGCAATTCGAAATCGGCATCGAGCAGCAGATTCAGGTGGCGCAATATGTTCAGGTTGAATGCAGCTGTCACGCCCAGCGCATCGTCGTAGGCAAGATCGAGCACGCCTTTTTCCTTGACGAGATCCACGCCGATCAGGATGCCGCCATTTGCCTTGTCGCCGTGCATGCAGGCCGCGTGCACGCGCCGCAGAAAAGCCAATGCTTCGTCCGGCATGAAATTGCCGATCGACGAACCGGGATAGAAGAACAGGCGATTGTCATCGTTGACAGCCTCCGGCAGCGCCAGGCCGGATGAAAAATCCATGCCGACGCCAATCATGTCGATCTGCGGAAATTGCATCTGCAAACGACCCACCGCATCGCGCAAGAAATCGACCGAAATGTCGACCGGCGCATATTGCGACGGCCGCAATGCGGGAAAGAGTTTGGCCGCCTTCGTGCAATTGCCGGCGCCCAGATCGATCAGCGTGGCACCGCGGCCGACCGAAGCAGCGATCGCTTCGGCACGCTCGGCGAAAATGCCGGCTTCGGTGCGCGTCGGATAGTACTCGGGGAGTTCGCAGATCGCCTCGAACAGCTTGGAGCCGAGTGCGTCGTACAGATACTTGGGCGAGACATGCGCGTGTTCCGCGTTCAGTCCCGCTTTCAATTCATCGCGGATATCGTGTTGAGGTGTGGTCAGGCATTGGATGAACCGAGTCAATGATTTCTCCCGTATTGAATGGCACCGGACTCGGCCGGTATTCATGGTTGCGCATTATTGCGGACCGCTACTGACAATTACCGTCAGCAGAGCCGTCTGACTAATACGCGCGGCAATCGCAGAAAGTTACAGCCGATGCAGAATCATCGAATCATAATTGATGCTACTCTACTCTGCTTCGCGCCCCGGCGTTCTATCCGATACGGTAGCGGCAAGGCGGCGCGCTTTGCGTTAGGTTACGTACAGAATCAATCAATTACATGAGTTCCACCGCCACAAGTATTCCACGCAAAAGCAGTCTGGCCACGCTGCGCGGCCTGTCGCGTTTCCTGATCCCGTATCGCAAACAGTTTGTACTGGCCGGCATTGCGCTGGTCGTTGCCGCCGCGGCGACGCTGGCGATTCCGTATGCCTTTCGCCAGATGATCGATCTCGGCTTCGGTGCAGCAGGCGCGCAGAGCACGGCGCATATCAACACCTATTTCATCGCATTGTTCGGCACTGCTTGCGTGCTGGGCGTGGCGACTGCGGGCCGCTATTACATGGTGTCGTGGCTGGGCGAACGCGTGACGGCGGATATCCGCGATGCAGTCTACGCACACGTCGTCACGCAAAGCCCGCAATTCTTCGAGACGACGCAAAGCGGTGAAGTGCTGTCGCGCCTGACTACCGATACCACGCTGATCCAGACGCTGGTCGGCACCAGCATCTCGATGGCACTGCGCAACTTCCTGCTGTTCCTTGGCGGCCTCATGATGCTGTTTTTTACCAGCGTCAAACTGACGTCCATCATCCTGCTGATGCTGATTGCCGTGGTGCTGCCCATCGTCTGGTTCGGCCGCCGCGTGCGTTCGCTGTCGCGCGATTCGCAGGATCGCGTAGCCGATGCATCGGCGCTGGCCGGCGAAATTTTGAACGCGATGCCGACCGTGCAGGCGTTCACGCACGAGCGTATCGAGGCCGAACGCTTCGGCGTGTCAGTACAGGAAGCCTTCCTGACCGCCGTGCGCCGCATCCGTGCGCGCGCGCTGCTGACGATGGTCGCCATCCTGCTGGTATTCGGCGCCATCGTGTTCGTGCTGTGGCTGGGTGCGCATGCGGTGATCGACGGCACCATGAGCGGCGGGCAGCTTGGTCAGTTCATCCTGTATTCGGCGCTGGTGGCCGGTTCGATCGGTGCGTTGTCCGAGGTGAGCGGCGATGCGCAACGTGCGGCCGGCGCAGCGGAAAGGCTGCTGGAATTGCTGGCGGCGCAATCCCCTATCGAGCCGCCGGCACAGGCTACGCCGCTGCCGCCGCGTCGCGCCAACGGCGCCTCGCTGATCCTCGACAGCATAACCTTCTGCTATCCGTCGCGCCCCGGTACACCATCGCTGTCGGATCTGTCGCTGACCATCGCGGCCGGCGAAACGGTCGCCATCGTCGGCCCGTCCGGTGCCGGCAAGACCTCGCTGTTCCAGCTGCTGCTGCGCTTCTACGATCCGCAGCAAGGTTCGATCGCGCTGGACGGCGTGGACATCCGCGAGCTGGACCTGCACGACTTGCGCGACACCATCGGCATCGTGCCGCAGGATACGGTGATCTTTTCCGCCAATGCGATGGAAAACATCCGCTACGGCCGCCCGGATGCCAGCGACGAGGAAGTCGTCATCGCTGCGAAGCTGGCCGCGGCGCACGAATTCATCGAACGCCTGCCGGAAGGCTATCTGTCCTTCCTCGGCGAACGCGGCGTGCGGCTATCCGGCGGACAGCGCCAGCGCATCGCGATCGCACGCGCATTGCTGAAGAATCCGCCGCTGCTGTTGCTGGACGAAGCAACCAGTGCACTCGACGCCGAATCGGAACGCCTGGTGCAAGGTGCGCTGGAAGCAGCGATGGTCGGTCGCACGACACTGGTCATCGCTCATCGCCTGGCGACCGTGCAGCGCGCCGACCGCATCATCGTGATGGAGCACGGCCGCATCGTCGAAACCGGCACGCACGCATCGCTGGTGGCACAGGGCGGACTGTATGCGGGCCTGGCCGCGCTGCAGTTCGGCCAGACCTGAGCGCCGATCCTAATGCCATCTGCCCACGCGTTAAAATAGCGTTTTCCTCAATGCCCGCGAGCAGCTTTCCGGCTGCCCGCCCTCTCGAACGGACGATGCATGAAACAGTATCTTGACTTGGTGCGCACGGTGCTCGACACCGGCACATGGCAGGACAACCGCACCGGCATTCGCACCATCAGCATTCCCGGCGCGATGCTGCGCTTCGATCTGCAGAATGACGGCTTTCCAGCCGTCACGACCAAGCGCCTCGCGTTCAAGTCCGTCATCGGCGAACTGGTCGGTTTTCTGCGCGCATCGCGCAGTGCTGCAGACTTCCGCGCGCTCGGCTGCAAGGTCTGGGACCAGAACGCCAATGAAAACGTCGAATGGCTGGCCAATCCATACCGTCTGGAAGAAGACGATCTCGGTCCGGTGTACGGCGTGCAATGGCGCGCATGGCCGGCCTACAAGCTGATCGAGGCCGACAAGAAATCGCAGATCGTGCATGCGCAGGAACGCGGCTTCCGCGTGGTCGGCGTCGTCAAGGATCAGGGCGTCGACAAGGTGCTGCTGTACCGCGCGATCGACCAATTGCGCGATTGCCTGGATACCATCATCAAGAATCCGCAAAGCCGCCGCATCCTGTTCCACGGCTGGAACTGTGCAGACCTGGATGCCATCGCGCTGCCGGCCTGCCATCTGCTGTACCAGTTCCTGCCGAATGTCACGACGAAAGAGATTTCGCTGTGCCTGTACATCCGCAGCAACGATCTCGGACTCGGCACACCGTTCAATCTGGCCGAAGGCGCGGCATTGCTGCACCTGGTCGGCCGCCTCACCGGCTACAAGCCGAAGTGGTTCACCTACTTTATCGGCGACGCGCATATCTACGAGAACCATCTGGACATGCTGAACGAGCAGATGCAGCGCGAGCCGTACCCGGCGCCGCAATTGAAAATCTCGGACCGCATCCCCGACTACGCCGTCACCGGCAAGTACGAACCGGAATGGCTGGACCAGATCGAGCCTTCCGATTTCTCGCTGGAGGATTACCAGCACCACGCGCCGCTGACTGCGCCGATGGCCGTCTGAACGAAAGACCCGCATGTCCCAACTGACCCTCGTCGTCGCCGTCGACGCCAACAACGGCATCGGCATCGACAATCAACTGCCGTGGCACCTGCCGGAAGACCTGGCGCACTTCAAGCGCACCACTTCCGGCCATCCGATCATCATGGGCCGCAAGACCTTCGACTCGATCGGCCGTCCGCTGCCGAACCGCCGCAACATCGTCATCACGCGCAACAAGGACTGGCAGCATGACGGCGTGGAAGCCGTGACATCAATCGCTGCGGCAAAAACGCTGGTCGGCAACGCGCCAGCCTTCATCATCGGCGGCGGCCAGATCTTCGCCGATACGCTGGCCGATGCCGACCGCCTGATCGTCACCCACATCGACAAGACCTTCGACTGCGACGCCTTCTTCCCCGCCATCGATCCGGCGCGGTGGAAGGAAACGGCACGCGAAAACCACCATTCGGATGCCAACGGTTTCGACTTTTCCTACGTGAGCTACGACCGCATCCGCTGACGGCGGGCGGGCAAGGCATCGGGGCGAAATCGTCACGATTCAGTCATATACAACACCGGCGGCATTTGCAGCGGCAAAACTACCGGTTTCTCCCCACAATTTCCGCATATCTGCGAAAATTCGCATTCTTTCGGGCGGCCATCGCCCGGCACGCGCCTTTCCTGCTGGAGACCTCATGAAATTTCGCTTCCCCATCGTCATCATCGACGAAGATTTCCGTTCCGAGAACACGTCCGGACTCGGCATCCGCGCGCTGGCCGACGCGATCGAGAAGGAAGGCATGGAAGTGCTGGGTGTGACCAGCTACGGCGATCTGGCGCAGTTCGCGCAGCAGCAGTCGCGCGCGTCGGCCTTCATCCTGTCGATCGACGACGAGGAATTCGGCACCGGTTCTTATGAAGACACCGACTACGCGCTGAAATCGCTGCGCGCCTTCGTCGGCGAAATCCGTCACAAGAACGCCGACATCCCGATCTACCTTTATGGTGAGACGCGCACCTCACGCGACATCCCGAACGACATCCTGCGCGAACTGCACGGCTTCATCCACATGTTCGAGGACACGCCGGAATTCGTCGCGCGCCACATCATCCGCGAAGCCAAGTCCTACATGGACAGCCTGTCGCCGCCGTTCTTCCGCGCGCTGGTCGAATACGCCAACGACGGCTCCTATTCGTGGCACTGCCCCGGCCACTCCGGCGGTGTGGCTTTCCTGAAATCGCCGATCGGCCAGATGTTCCACCAGTTTTTCGGCGAGAACATGCTGCGTGCCGACGTCTGCAACGCCGTGGAAGAACTCGGCCAACTGCTGGACCACACCGGCCCGGTCGCCGCATCCGAACGCAATGCCGCGCGCATCTTCAATGCCGACCATTGCTACTTCGTGACAAACGGCACGTCGACGTCGAACAAGATGGTCTGGCATTCGACGGTTGCACCGGGCGACATCGTCGTGGTCGACCGCAACTGCCACAAGTCCATCCTGCACTCGATCATCATGACCGGCGCGATTCCGGTATTTCTGATGCCGACGCGTAATCACCTCGGCATCATCGGCCCGATCCCGCTGTCCGAATTCTCGATGGAGAACATCCAGAAGAAGATCGAAGCCAACCCGTTCGCACGCGAAGCGAAGAACAAGAAACCGCGCATTCTGACCATCACGCAATCGACCTACGACGGCGTCGTCTACAACGTCGAAGTGCTGAAGGACATGCTGGACGGCAAGATCGACACGCTGCACTTCGACGAAGCGTGGCTGCCGCACGCCACCTTCCATGACTTCTACAAGGACATGCACGCGATCGGCAAGGATCGCCCGCGCGCGAAGGAATCGCTGATCTTCTCCACGCAATCGACGCACAAGCTGCTGGCCGGCCTGTCGCAGGCGTCGCAGATCCTGGTGCGCGAATCCGAAAAGGTGAAGCTGGATCAGGACACCTTCAACGAAGCCTATCTGATGCACACGTCGACCTCGCCGCAGTACTCGATCATCGCCTCGTGCGACGTCGCTGCCGCGATGATGGAAGCACCGGGCGGTACCGCACTGGTCGAGGAAAGCATTCTCGAAGCGCTGGACTTCCGCCGCGCGATGCGCAAGGTCGAAGCCGAATGGGGCGACAAGGACTGGTGGTTCAAGGTCTGGGGTCCGGACAATTTCTCCGACAACGGCATCGGCTCGCGCGAGGACTGGATGATCCGCGCCGAGGACGAATGGCACGGCTTCGGCAATCTGGCGCCGGGCTTCAACATGCTGGACCCGATCAAGGCCACCATCGTCACGCCAGGCCTGTCGCTGGACGGCAAGTTCGGCGATACCGGCATTCCGGCATCCATCGTCACCAAGTACCTGGCCGAGCACGGCGTCATCGTCGAGAAGTGCGGCCTGTACTCGTTCTTCATCATGTTCACCATCGGCATCACCAAGGGCCGCTGGAACACGCTGCTGACCGCGCTGCAGCAGTTCAAGGACGATTACGACAAGAACCAGCCGATGTGGCGCATCCTGCCGGAATTCGCGCAGGCAAATCCGCGTTACGAGCGCGTCGGCCTGCGCGACCTGTGCCACATGATCCACGATTTCTACAAGGCCTACGACGTCGCGCGCCTGACGACCGAGATGTACCTGTCCGACATGCAGCCGGCGATGAAACCGTCCGATGCATTCTCGAAGATGGCGCATCGCGAAATCGAACGCGTGGCGATCGACGATCTGGAAGGCCGCGTCACGTCCATCCTGCTGACGCCGTATCCACCGGGTATTCCGCTGCTGATCCCGGGCGAACGCTTCAACAAGACGATCGTCGATTACCTGCGCTTCGCACGCGACTTCAACGAGAAATTCCCCGGCTTCGAAACCGACGTGCACGGTCTGGTGACGCGTGAAGTCGACGGCAAGCGCGGCTACTTCGTCGATTGCGTCAAACAGTAAGTTCGCAACAATAAAAAAGGGAATATCCCCAGTCGTTTTAGGGCAAAATCCCAGTGCAGCAAGCTTGTCAGAAAAACGATCATGTCGTGTGCAACACGATCGTTTTTCGGGCGTTCTGACAACCCCGAATCGACAACCCGACGCACAATGTTCTCGCAATCGCAATTGATGGCGCTGCTTGCCGCGCTCCCTGATCCTGTATTCATTCTGACGCGTAACGGACGCTACGCCGCCATTCATGGTGGCTCGGATTCCCGTTATTACCATGACGGCAGTGCCCTGGTCGGCAAGTACATGCATGATGTACTGCATGAAGAAAAGAGCAACTGGTTTTCGGCACAGATTGCCGAAGCCCTTTCTTCCCGAAGCCTGCATATCGTGGAATACGCTCTTGCCGGCAGCGATGTCCGCGGACTGGAATCGGCAGGTCCCGACCATACGATCTGGTTCGAAGGACGCGTGCAGGCACTCGATTTTCTTGTCGACGGCGAAGAGGCTGTCCTTTGGGTCGCCAGCAACGTCACGCGCCGCCACGAACTCGAAGCGCAGCTACGCACACAATGCGAGACGGATCCGCTGACGGGCCTCCTGAACCGCCGCAGAATGCTCGACGTGATGGCATCGAACTTTGATGTCTTTCGCCGTTACGAGACGCCTGCGACGCTCTTCATGTTCGATGTCGACGCCTTCAAGAGCATCAACGACAAGCATGGGCATTTCAAGGGCGATGCCGCCTTGCTTGCCATCGCCGCCCTCTGCAAGACCGAATTACGCGCCACGGATCATGCCGCCCGATTTGGCGGGGACGAGTTCGTGATCCTGATGCCGCATACACACTGCAAGGATGCATCGCAGATCATCGAACGCCTGCATCAACGCATCGCCGAGGACATGCATGACCTGGGAATCGTAGGTGCCGGCACCATCAGCGGCGGCTTCAGCGAACTGATTGCCGGCGACAGCTCCTACACCGAAGTCATGCAGCGCGCGGACGAGGCGCTGTACAAGGCCAAGCGTGCCGGCGGCAATCTGGTTCTCCCCTATACTGATGACTGATCGGGATTTTCGTCTTCACTTTTCCCATGCGTGCCGCACATTAGTCGGGCAGCACGCCATGTTTTCCAGGGTGGTAATGCGCGGTTACTTCGCGCTTGCCCAAACCGGTAATAACAGGCAATAAGGCGCAGCCATGAAGCCACGCATCACCGTCATCACCCTCGGCGTCGACGATCTGGAGCGCGCCGTTGCGTTTTACCGCGACGGCCTAGGCCTGCAGACGCAAGGCATCATCGGCGCAGAATTTCCGCATGGCGCCGTCGCCTTCTTCGATCTGCAGGCAGGCCTCAAGCTGGCGCTGTGGCCGCGTGCCAGCATTGCGCACGACAGCGGACTCACGCGCTCTCCTTCCTCGCCGACCGACTGCACGATAGGCCACAATGTCGCGTCGCAAGATGAAGTCGATACCGTGATGACGCAGGCACAGGCAGCCGGTGCCACCATCGTCAAACCCGCGCACGCCACCTTCTGGGGCGGCTATGCCGGCTACTTCCAGGACCCGGATCGTCATTTGTGGGAAGTGGTCTGGAATCCGCAATTCGACCTCAGTTCACCCACCTTCGATTGAATTGCGGTAAGGTTTGACGACGGGGCCATCGCCCCGTGATTACTTTCCGGAAGCATCGGCACCGAGGAGGCATCATGTCCGTACGCATCGTCAGGCTGGGCAGCGCGCGCAGCAGCAACGAAGGACTGCGCATCGGCACCGTGCGACGCCCGCCGCGCGGCGTCCCCAAATCCGAATTCGCTGCACAAAACTGGTACGACGTCTGGTTTCCCAACCTCTCGCCCTCACCCGAAGCGGTCAAACTTGCACATCATGCAAAGACCGCTGCAGACTGGCGTGCCTTCTTCAACAAATATCGCATCGAGATGGCAACCCCGGAAAACCAGCATGCGATTGCCCTGCTGGCCGCGTTATCGCATCAAACAGATTTTTCGGTCGGCTGTTACTGCGAGGATGAAAAACATTGTCATCGCTCCGTATTGCGCTCACTGCTCGCACGCCAGGGGGCACGCATTGCCGGCTGAAGATGGCATGGAAGAGGTAATCAAAGATACTCATTCACGGAAAGGATCCAGATCGATGAACAGAATGCCGGCATTGCTGCTCTGCCTCACCCTTTTTGCATCCACCGCGAAAGCCGCGTCGAACGACGACGAACGCATCGTCCGGCACGCCGTCTTCCCGTCGACGCAGGCGACGGTCGTCATTGCCGAAGGCGATCTCGAACCGCGCAGCATCGGCAGCTACAGCGTGCGCCTGTATGCGAAAGGCGAGCCGGGCTTTCCCTACGACAGTTTCGTCACCGGACTGGTGCGCCCGCGCGACGGCGGTATCGAGAAACTGCTGTTCGCCGATGTGGATGGAGATAGCAAGCCAGACATCGTCGTGACCGTACGCGCAGCCGGCAGCGGCGGCTTCCTGTCGGCCGATGCCTTCCGCTTCGACGGCAAGAAACTGACGCTGCTGTCGTCGGTCGCCGGTCTGGACGGCAGTGCCGATCCGGTCGCCGCGCTGAAAACCGCATTCAGGAATCGCCGCTGATTTGCCGCCGGCACGAGCAGGCCGCCCGTGCCTTTTGTTTTTCTTTTTCCGACAAGCGATTTACATCCAGCCGCCAGCGGCCAGCGAGACCAGGCCGCCGCCCAGCAGCAGCCACAACGGATGAATGCGCGTGCGCCACGCCAATAGCGCAGTCACCACCGTGATCGCCGTCAGCAATACGTTGCGATCTGCCGCATGTGCGATCACCGCCGCACTGGCTGCGACCACGCCGGCCGTCACCGGCACCAGTCCGGCCTGGATGATGCGGCGCCACGGGTTGTCCTTGAAACGCGTCCATGCATGCAGCGCCACGATCGTCAGTATCGACGACGGGCCGAACTTGGCGACCGACGTCACGATGAAGCCGGCCCAGCCGGCAACATGCCAGCCGATCAGCGGCACGATCATCATGTTCGGCCCCGGCGCCGCCTGACTCAATGCGAACAATGCACTGAATTCCCGCGCCGTCATCCACTGATGCACTTCCACCACCTGTCGCTGCATCTCCGGCAGGATCGTGTTGCCGCCGCCGAAGGCCAGCAGCGCCAGCTGCGAAAAGATCAGCGCCAGCGCAATCAGCGTCGCGATCATTTGCGCACCCTCTTACCGATTTTCACGATGAAGATGCTGACCGGTGTCATCGCCAGCATCGTCCACAGCAACGGCAGACGCAGCAAGGCAATTGCACAAAAGCAGATGGCAGCGACTATCAGCATCGGCAGGCTGCCCCGAAGCTGACGCACGATCTTGATCGCCATCGCTACCAGCAGCCCGGCCGCCGCCGCCGCGAGGCCGGCAAACAGATGCGCGACCAGCGGATCGTTCTGATAGCGCTCATACAGCATACCGAGCAGCACCACCACCATCGACGGCACCGCGATCAACCCCAGCAGTCCGGCGATGCCACCGCGCACGCCGCGAAAGCGCATGCCGACCGCGACCGACATATTGATCATGTTGCCGCCGGGGAGAAACTGGCACAGCCCCAGCATCTCGGTGAATTCCTCCTCACTGAGCCAGCGCCTGCGCTCGACCAGCATCCGGTGCGCCAGCGGCAGCGCACCGCCGAAGGCCATCATGCCGAGTCCGAGAAAGCCGAGGAACAGTTCCATCGTCGTCGGCATGGCAGGTTCCGTATCCGCTGATGCGGCCCCGATGGTGGCAGGCATTATTTCCTGTTGCGATTCATCTCGCATTTGCTGTTGCGTTTCCATGCGTAAAGGTTACGCTCGCACTGGCATACTGTCTAATATATGATTTAGCATAAAATCATACTTTTTAAATATGTCATCCATTGACCTGCGCCTGCTGCGCTACTTCGTCGCCGTCGCCGAAGAGGGCCATTTGACCAAAGCCGCGCAGCGCCTCGGCATCCAGCAACCGCCGTTGAGCCAGCAAATTCGCGCGCTAGAAAAAGAGTTAGGCGTCGCCCTGTTCCGCCGCCTGCCGCGCGGAATGGAACTGACCGAAAGCGGTCATGCCCTGCTGGCCGATGCACACCTGATCCTCGAACAGGTCGGCACGACGATCGACAGCGTGCGCCGCATCGCGCGCGGCGAGCGCGGGCGCATCGCAATCGGCTTCACCGAAACCGCCTCGCTGAATCCGCTGATTCCCGCCGTCATTCGCGCCTTCCGTCAAAGCTCGCCCGATGTCGCGCTGGCAATCGAGGAAAGCAACACGGCAGAACTGGTCGAAGCGCTATTGAGAAATCGGCTGGACGTGGCTTTCATCCGCTCACCGGTCGGCAATGCTGCCGGCCTGAAGATGGAAACGATGCTGGTGGAAGAAATGATCGCGGCGCTACCGGCCACGCATCCGCTGCTGCGCGGACAAGGCCGGCGCCGCAAGAGCCTGCCGCTGACGGCTTTGGCGAAGGAAGACTTCATCCTGAACCGCCGTCCCAGCGGCCCCGGACTGTACGACACCGTGATCGCCGCCTGCCGCGCCGCCGGCTTCAGTCCGCGCGTGGTGCAGGAAGCGCGCAAGTACCTATCGACGCTGAGCCAGGTCGCCGCCGGTCTCGGCGTCACCATCGTGCCGGCGTCGATGCGGCATGTGCAACTGGAAGGCGTCGTCTATCTGCAGCTGGAACAGGCGCCCGGCCTGCGCGCGCCGCTGCATCTGGCGTATCGCGATGCGCCGCAGTCGGGCGCGGTAGAGAGGATGATTGTCGAAGCGAGAAAGTTTGCCGCGCCGGAAGACGGCTGACGCGGCCGGAAAGGAATCTGAAAAGGAAATCAGGTCTTCGGCAGCGTCACGCCATGCTGGCCCTGGTACTTGCCGCCGCGATCCTTGTACGAGGTTTCGCAGACTTCATCGCTCTCGAAGAACAGCACCTGCGCACAGCCCTCACCCGCATAAATCTTCGCCGGCAGCGGCGTCGTGTTCGAGAATTCCAGCGTCACATAGCCTTCCCATTCCGGCTCGAACGGCGTCACGTTGACGATGATGCCGCAGCGCGCATACGTCGATTTGCCAAGGCAGATCGTCAGCACGTTGCGCGGAATGCGGAAGTATTCGACGGTGCGCGCCAGCGCGAACGAGTTCGGCGGAATGATGCAGACGTCGCCCTTGAAATCGACGAACGATTTCTCGTCGAAATTCTTCGGATCGACGATCGTCGAATTAATGTTGGTGAAAATCTTGAATTCGTCCGCGCAGCGAATATCGTAGCCGTACGACGAGGTGCCATAGGAAACGATCTTATGCCCGTCCGACTGGCGCACCTGCCCCGGCTCGAACGGTTCGATCATGCCGTGCTGCTCCGCCATGCGGCGTATCCATTTGTCGGATTTGATGGACATAGTCTCTGCTTTGCGTCGAGGGTTGAGGAAATCCGGCAATTCTACGCGAAATCGAGGGAGCAGCCTGCCGGAACCAACCTCTGATGCGATTTCCTTACTCGCGGTAACCCGTCCCATCTGCATACATACAAAGACGCTCATCTGGTCTAACCAGATACAAGTATCACCCTGCCCTTACCAAACTATTTAGGCGGTCTAAATCCCATGTTTATGGCAAATATTCTTATTTTTCAATGACATGCATTTTTCGTTTATTGACTTAGACAATGTCACGATCATATGATGCGGCGATCTAAATATAGTTAGGCAGCCATGAAGATCGCCGACCATATCAAGCATTCTTTGGATGCCTGCGATAGCAAAGACTTGGATAAGGCAATGCTCTTTGCATGCCTTGCGGTCGACGGCACCGCAAAGAAAATGTATCCGGAAATTGAGAAGGTGGGAGAGAGATTCAGGAAGTTCATTGTTGAGCATCTCGACATTATCGAATTGATGCATGGCGGTTTAAACCTTCAAGAAACGGTTTTTCCATTCAAAAATAACAAGGGCAAGATCGGCATCAAGTTCGAGGACATCGTCTATGAGAAATTTCGCTGCAACTTAGCGCATGGTGACGAGCTGCCAGATGGGTATGGCGTTACTGTTAAGGTGGCAGATGGCATTCAGCAATTCATGATCGATATCGAGCACCAATCGATGACTTTGCCAGAGAGTGCTATCTATGCTCTTGGCTTGCCATGCGTCCTTGCGCCAGTGAATGTGGATCAGAGAATTGGAAACAACCAATACCACTATCGCGATCCAATTAACCACTATCCCATCGACCGTTGGTGGGGAAAGGTTGAGTGTGCGAGAAGCATCATGGATTTCGAGAATCAAGTTAGGGTCAAGATGGATTTTTCGAATGTTTGGCCATCAGCATAAGCTGCCTAACCCTTCGGTCAAGCGGGACCGTCTTCCGGCGTTCCGCCTCCAGCCGGCCCCTTACCTCCAACGTTAGAAGTTTGGCCCATGCTTACGCCCATTGAGCAAAAGATCCTGGAAACCCAGTCGCTTGAGGAGGCGACGGCTGCCCTTGAACATCTTCTGTCGGGTGGATATTCGGTCACGCCCGATGGCCAGATTTACTACATTCGTCAGCTTGTCGCTCAAGTGAAAGGCTTGCGAATCGAAATCTTCTCCCGCGAACACCCACCTCCACATTTTCATGTCAGTGGCGGCGGAATAGATGCAACCTTCTCGATTGCGGATTGCTCTCTACAAGAAGGAAAAATTGGCGGCAGGGAGCGCGCCTTAATTGAATGGTGGTTCGAAAGAAGCCGTCCAATCCTTGTTAGCGCTTGGAACGCTACGCGCCCATCTGATTGTCCAGTTGGGCCAATCACGCTATGACAAAAACTTCTAACCCTTAGGCCCCCTGGTACTCGAATGGACAAGGCGCGTAAGAAATGATGCTTTCTAACCTTTCGGTCAAGAGGGACGCTCCGCCGGCAAGCCGGCGGAGCGTCCCTTACCTCCAACGTTATACAAAATGAACCCTATCGATTGGCTCCTCGACAGAAACCTTGGATATCGCCATCTCTCAGATGGCGAAAAAGAAGCCATGACTCATTTTGTGATGCTTTGGACTTTGTTCGAAGCCGAGGTTCTCCGCACAAAAGCAAGCATTGGCGGAATATTTGATGTCGTTAATGAGCTTTGCGGAAAAGGCTTACTAAGCCGAGATGAGTTCGTTCCCGCACTAGGCTATTGGAAAGACCGATATCTAGATGGCGGACAACCAAACTATTACTTTGAGCGGCTGCGTTTTCGAGATAACGACAAACAGGAGTTTGTGCTCTCTGTGCTCAAAGAGGAAGCGGTCGAACTCTCTGAAATTGCCACTGCACTTCTAATCATCGTGTATCGCATACGCAATAATTTATTCCATGGCTCGAAGTGGAGTTTTGCAATGCTCGGGCAAAAAGAAAACTTTACGTTCTCTAGCCATTTGCTAATGCACGTGTATGACGCCCATGAGCAAAAGGCGCTTGTATAACCTTTCGGTCAAGCGGGACCGCCTTCCGGCGTGCCGCCTCCAGACGACCCCTTACCTCCAACGTTAGGACTCACTACATGACATCAACGCAGTCAATGGATGAAGTACACGCCAACTACGTAACGCTGATGGGGGACGATCTTGGCACTGCTTTCGCAGCGCTTCATCGCAAGCTAATTGAACTACATATGGTGTGGCAACAGTACCAGCAGCTCTTCGGTACGAATCAAGGGACAGTGGAGCTCTTAAACCGCACGGCTGGGCTATTTTTCAAGATCACTCAAGACGAAATATGGGATAGCGTTTTGCTTGGCATATCTCGGATGACTGACCCGCCGGAGACCCGCGGCAAGAAGAATTTAACCATTCACTCGCTGCCCGCTTTGATTAAGGATCCCGCGCTGAAGCAAGAGCTGGAGACTCTATGCGAGGCAGCGTTGGAACAGGCGGCTTTCGCAAGAGAGCACCGAAATAAGCGCATCGCTCATCAAGATCACGGGTATGCCACCGATCGAGCGGCACATGCTCTCAATGGCATCAGCCGAGAGCGCGTAAAGTCCACGCTTGCAGCTATAGGCAAGGTGATGAACCGCCTAAATCTGCACTTCAAAGACAGCACTACCCTCTACGATGAATTCATTGATGATAGTGGCGCCAGAGTGCTTATCTCAAAGCTGCGCAAGTTTGAGCGTCTTAAAGATGCGCCGGGTGCACTCTAACAATCCATTCAAACCGACGCCTCTTCGCAGCGCGGCTTAATTCAGGCATTAGGAGCTTATTCGATGGTTCTTCGTAACATCTACTGCATTGTTTTACCATTATTGTTTGCAACAAGTGCGTTTGCCGAGCTAAGTCAGAATGAATTCAGACCACATCTTACAGACTGCGCTACATTCTTCGGCTTGGTGTCTCAATCCAACACGGATCGAACTGCACAATACAAGTCAATGGCATTTGTATTCTCGCTATATGCAGCAGAAGTCATAGGCCCGGAAGAAATAGATAAAGAGCTTATCCTTTCCAAGGGGAAAATTTCTGAGTTAATTTCAAGAGCACAAAGCAATGATGATAAAGATGCTATTGGCGCACAAGTTTCGCTTTGTATGACTACCCTTGAAAAAGCAGAGAAGATTATTCGTCCAAAGATGTCAGAGCCAAGCAAATCAATGACACCAGAGCTGTTCAAATGAACAATACCTCTAACCTTTCGGTTAAGGGGACGCTCCGCCGGCAAGCAGACTCCGCGCCCCTTCCTCCAACGTAACATATGAGCACATCAGCCATACATAGAGGCCCAGGTCTTTACATCGTCACGTTAACAAACACGCATCCAATTTCCGTCAATGCTGATCGTCCGGCAATCGCAGAACGCTGCATCAAAGTAACCCATGACAATTGCAAATTCGGAAAAGCACTTAATCTCAACTCACGACGCGCAAATTACTTCAAAACCTTTGGGAAACAATATGTTCGGTTCTTTCCCATTGCAGCAGTAGCCGAACCACATTTAGTGGAGTCCTTGATCGCAAAAGAGTTACTCCCCTTCCGCATTCGCGGTTTGACGGGAAGACCTAGTGAATGGCTGTCAGGTATATCGCCACAAATGGTAGAGACGATTGTTTTAACCTCTCTAGTGAATTCCGGTCTTGAGTTCACGTTACTCGGAAGTTTGGTTACCGATTAACTTGTCACCTAATCTGTCTACCAACCAAGCACGATAAAACGACAACTTTTCCTATCTCTGCATCGACTCCCATACCTTCTGCAGCCGCTTGACCGACACCGGCATCGGCGTCCGCAATTCCTGCGCAAACAACGACACGCGCAGTTCCTCTAGCATCCAGCGGTATTCGGTCATCTTCGGATCGCCGTACCTATCCTTCAACGCACGCTGCCACGGCTGCGCGGCCTGCTGCCATTCGGCCATCGCCTTCGCATCGCGTGTGGGATCGGCACGCAGCTTGTCGATGCGCGTGGCGATGGCTTTCAGGTAGCGCGGGAAATGCGATAGCTGCGTGTAATCGGTATCGGCAATGAGACGCTTGCCGACCAGGCCTTGCAATTGCGACTGCATGTCGTTGAACGCCTGCGTGTGCGCCTTCACCGTCTGCAGCTTTTTCGGCAGCGCGTGGTATTCGGCGAGGATGGTGCCGGCCAGGCGCGCAATTTCGTTGACCAGCAGGCCAAGGCGGGACTTGCCTTCGTCGCGGCGCGTGTTGAATTCCTGCGCGTTCTTCGGCAGCGGTTCCTGCAGGCAGGCGCGTTCCAGTCCTTTTTCGATGATCTGGTCGCGCAGTTCTTCCTGCGTGCCGAGCGCCATGAACTGCATGCCCATCTGCTGCAGGCCGGGGATGTTCTTGTCGAGGAACTTCAGTTGTTCCTTCAGTTGCAGTGCGAACAGACGGCGCAGGCCGATGCGGTGCGTGCGCGCGGCTTCGTCCGGGTCGTCGAAGACTTCGATGTCGCAGTGCGTCTTGCGATCCACCAATGCCGGAAAGCCGATCAACGTCTGTTTGCCGCGCTGGATTTCCAGCAGTTCCGGCAGTTCGCCGAAGGTCCAGCCGGTCAGGTTCTGGTGTTCGGCCGCAGCGGATGCATTCTGCTGTCCACCCTTTGCCGGCGCAGCGGCCGGCTTGCCTGTCGAAGCCGTCGTCGGCTCGGCCACGGTCGGCGCGGTTTTCTCAGCCAGACGCTGGAAACTCTCGCGCGCCTGCCCGCCAAGTTCCGACCGCAGCGCACCGAGATTGCGCCCCATGTCCAGTTGCCTACCGTGCTCGTCGGTCACCTTGAAGTTCATGAAGTGATGCGCGGGCAGCGTTTCCAGCTTGTAGTCGGTGGTCCTGGTCATCACCGTGGTCTGTTCGCGCACGTCGGCGATCACGGCATCGAGCAGGCTGCCACGGCCGAAGGTGTGCTTGTCCTGCACGCGGTCGCAGAAGCCGGCTGCGTAATCGGGCAGCGGTACGCAATGGCGGCGCAACTTCTGCGGCAGCGATTTCAACAGCAGATGCACCTTCTCCTTCAGCATGCCGGGCACCAGCCATTCGCTGCGTTCGGCCGAGACCTGGTTCAGCGCGTACAGCGGCACGGCCAGCGTGACGCCGTCGCGCGGCGAGCCAGGTTCGAAGTGGTAGGTCAGGCCCATCTCGATGCCCGCGACGTTCATCGCCTTGGGGAACAGTTCGGTCGTCACGCCGGCCGCCTCGTGGCGCATCAGGTCGTCGCGGTTCAGGTAGAGCAGCTTCGGTTCGTTGGCCGAGGCGTCCTTGACCCATTTCTCGAAGCCGATGCCGTTGACCACGTCGGCCGGAATCTGCTTGTCGTAGAAGGCGGCAATCAGATGATCGTCCACCAGCACGTCGATGCGGCGCGACTTGTGTTCGAGGTTTTCGATCTCGCGCACCAGTTTCTGGTTGTGCGCGAAGAACGGCAGGCGCGTGTCGAAATCGCCGCCGACCAGCGCATCGCGAATGAAAATCTCGCGCGCTTCGGTCGGATTGATGAGGCCGTAGTTGATGCGGCGCTGGCTATAGACGACGAGGCCGTACAGCGTCGCGCGCTCGTAGGCCGAGACCTGTGCCGTGCGCTTTTCCCAACGCGGCTCACCGTAGGATTTTTTCAGCAGATGGCCGGCCACGCGTTCCAGCCATTCGGGCTGGATCTGCGCGATGCAGCGCGCGTACAGCCGCGACGTATCGATCAGTTCAGCGGCCATGATCCACTTGCCTGCCTTTTTCGATAGTGACGAGCCGGGCCAGATGTGGAACTTGATGCCGCGTGCCCCCAGATAGTGAGGCTCGTCCTCGGCCTTGAAGCCGATGTTGCCGAGCAGGCCGGTCAGCAGCGCCGTATGCAGCTGTTCGTAGGTCGCCGGCAGTTCGTTCAGCCGCCAGCCCTGCTCGCGCACGATGGTCAGCAGTTGCGAATGCACGTCGCGCCATTCGCGCAGACGCAGTTGCGACAGGAAATTGGCGCGGCATTCTTCCTGCAATTGCCGGTTCGTTTTCTTGTGCTCGATCGCCTCCTGGAACCACTTCCAGATTTTCAGGTAGCTCTGGAATTCGGATTTGTCGTCGGCGAACTTCTTGTGCGCGGTATCGGCTGCGTTCTGCGCTTCCATCGGCCGGTCGCGCGGGTCCTGCACCGATAATGCCGATGCGATGATCAGCATTTCGGAGAGGCAGGCGTTCTGCCGCGCGGCGAGGATCATGCGGCCGACGCGCGGATCGAGCGGCAGGCGCGCCAGTTCACGGCCGAGCTTGGTCAGGCGGTTGTCGTCATCGACGGCGCCGAGTTCCTGCAACAACTGGTAGCCATCGGCGATCGCGCGGCCCAGCGGTGGTTCGATGAAGGGAAACTCTTCCACATCGGTCAAATGCAGCGACTTCATCCGCAGGATGACGGACGCCAGCGACGAACGCAGGATTTCCGGATCGGTGAATTTCGGCCGCTGCAGATAATCCTGCTCGTCGTACAGGCGAATGCAGACGCCCGCGGCGACACGGCCGCAACGGCCGGCGCGCTGGTTGGCGGCCGATTGCGCGACCGGCTCGATCTGCAGTTGCTCGACCTTGTTGCGGTAGCTGTAGCGCTTGACGCGCGCGAGGCCGGCATCGACCACGTAGCGGATGCCGGGCACCGTCAGCGAGGTTTCAGCGACGTTGGTCGCCAGCACGATGCGGCGCGCGTTGGTTGGTTTGAAGATGCGTTCCTGCTCCTGCGCGGACAGGCGCGCGAACAGCGGCAGGATTTCCACGTGCGGCGGATGATGCTTGCGCAGCGCTTCGGCGGCATCGCGAATTTCGCGCTCGCCCGGCAGGAACACCAGCACGTCGCCGGAACCGATGCGCGCCAGTTCATCGACGGCATCGACCACGGCGTCCATCAGGTCGCGCTGGCTGCGTTCCTTCGCGGCCTGTGTGGAACGGCGGCCAGCGGCGGCATCGGCGCTTTTGTTCGGATTCGCGTTCGGGTTGTTCTGCACATTCGGCACGCGATCCTGCTCGACCGGGCGATAGCGGATTTCCACCGGATACAGCCGGCCCGACACCTCGATCACCGGCGGCACCCTGTCGCCCTGCGTGAAGTGGCGCGCAAAGCGCTCGGCATCGATGGTCGCCGACGTGATGATGACTTTCAGGTCCGGCCGCTTCGGCAGCAACTGCTTCAGGTAACCGAGCAGGAAGTCGATGTTCAGGCTGCGCTCGTGCGCCTCGTCGATGATGATGGTGTCGTATTGACGCAGCAAGGGATCGGTCTGCGTCTCCGCCAGCAGGATGCCATCGGTCATCAGCTTGATCCACGCGCCCTTGCTCAGGGTGTCGTTGAAGCGGACCTTGAAGCCGACGTGCTCGCCTGGCGGCGTGCCGAGTTCCTGCGCAATGCGCTTGGCGGTCGAGGAAGCGGCAATGCGGCGCGGCTGCGTATGGCCGATCAGCCCCTTCTCGCCGCGCCCCAGTTCGAGGCAGATTTTCGGCAGCTGCGTGGTCTTGCCGGAACCGGTCTCGCCGCTGACGATGACGACTTGGCTGTCGCGAATCGCCTTGGCGATGTCGTCGCGCTTGCCGGAAACCGGCAACTCTTCGGGAAACGTGACGGGCGGCAGCGGATTGCGCACCGGCGGCACGGCAGGAGACGGTTTGCTGCCGGCGGGACGATGACGTGCGGAAGACGGTTTTTGCGGGGTGTTTTCAGATGCGGACATGTGGACGGAATTATACAGAGCGCACGCTTTCGCCGCCCCTGGCCGCCCTTTGTTCCGCATGGCTGTTTATAATGCGCGGATGGAAAACGCCGAACAATTCGTCCAGTGGCTGCGCTCGGTCGCGCCCTACATCCATGCCTTCCGCGGCAAGACCTTCGTGGTCGCCTTTCCGGGCGAATTGGTCACCGCCGGCGCACTGCCGGTGCTGGCACACGATCTGTCGCTGCTGCATGCGCTTGGCATCAAGATCGTGCTGGTGCACGGCTCGCGCCCGCAGGTGGCCGAACAACTAGGGCTGCGTAACGTCGAAGGCCGTTTTCACAATGGCGTGCGCATCACCGATACGGCCGCGCTCGAATGCGCGAAGGAAGCCGCCGGCGAACTGCGCCTCGATATCGAGGCCGCCTTCAGCCAGGGCTTGCCGAACACGCCGATGGCGCATGCGGCGATCCGCATCATCTCCGGCAACTTCGTCACCGCGCGTCCGCTCGGCGTGATCGACGGCGTCGACCACGAACTGACCGGCGTCACGCGCAAGATCGCCTACGAAACCATCCATCCGATCCTGAACGCCGGCGGCCTGGTGCTGCTGTCGCCGCTGGGCTTTTCGCCGACCGGTGAAATCTTCAACCTGACGATGGAAGATGTGGCCGTTTCCGCCGCCACCGCGCTGCGCGCCGACAAGCTGATCTTCATCACCGAAACGCCGATGATCACCGACAACGCCGGCACTGAAGTCCGCGAATTGTCGTCGCATCAGGCAAATGCCGTGCTCGACTACAGCTGCATCCCGGCCGATTCCGCCTTCTATCTGCAGCATGCAGTCAAGGCCTGTAACGCCGGCGTTGGCCGCGCGCACATCGTGCCGTTCTCGACCGACGGCTCGGCACTGCTGGAGCTGTTCACGCACGATGGCGTCGGCACCATGGTCACGTTCGAAAACGTCGAAAGCCTGCGCGATGCGACCATCGAGGACGTCGGCGGCATCATCAAGCTGATCGAACCGTACGAAGCGGACGGCACGCTGGTCAAGCGCGGCCGCGAACTGATCGAGCGCGAGATTCATCACTTCTCCGTCATCGAACACGATGGCGTGATCTTCGGCTGTGCGGCGCTCTACCCGTTCCCGAACGACGCCATGGGCGAAATGGCCTGCCTGATCGTCAATCAGGATGCGCAAACGCAGGGCGATGGCGAGCGTCTGCTGAAGCACATCGAGAATCGCGCGCGCGCCGCCGGCATGAAGAAACTGTTTGCACTGACGACGCGCACCGCGCACTGGTTCCTGAAGCGCGGTTTCGTGCCGGCAACCGTGGACGATCTGCCGAAGGACAGGCAACATATGTACAACTGGCAGCGCAAGTCGCTGGTCTTCATCAAGAAACTCTAAAAATTCCGGCCGCCGCCATCGA
This sequence comes from Oxalicibacterium solurbis, assembly GCF_014635845.1. Lineage (GTDB taxonomy): Bacteria > Pseudomonadota > Gammaproteobacteria > Burkholderiales > Burkholderiaceae_D > Oxalicibacterium > Oxalicibacterium solurbis. The sequence goes on from NZ_BMDP01000001.1 coordinate 513,390, forward strand.
TGTGCGTGGCGGCCTTGTTCAACAAGCCGCGCAATATGAATATGCGCCGGCCTTTTCAAGGAAACAGAAAATGACTCGCATGATCCACTGCGTCAAACTCGACAAGGAAGCCGAAGGACTGGATTTCCCGCCGTATCCGGGCGAACTTGGCAAACGCATCTACGAAAGCGTCTCGAAGGAAGCCTGGGCCGGCTGGCTCAAGCACCAGACGATGCTGGTCAACGAAAACCGCCTGAACCTGGCCGACGTGCGCGCCCGCAAATATCTGGCCGCACAGATGGAAAAACACTTCTTCGGCGAAGGCGCGGATCAGGCTGTCGGCTACGTGCCGCCGACGTATTAAGCCGTATCGGATACGCCGCATCGGCATACGAAAAAGCCCGCAGCGAGCGGGCTTTTTTCATGGATGCGCGGAGGTACATCAGTAGAACTTCACTTCGCCGTTCTTCACGTCCAGCATCGCGCCGACGACCTTGATCTCGTTCTTTGCCACCATTTCACGCAGCACAGGACTCTGATCCAGCAGGTTCTGCACGGTCAGGTGCACGTTCTTTTCCGATACGGCATTGACGAAGGCATGATTGTGCGAACTGCGGTCGCTGCCGTGCACGTCCGGCGTCGCATCGACGGCAGGACGGATCTTCTTCAGCAGGCCGGTCAGATTGCCCAGCGCCACATCGTCGCAAGCACCTTTGACCGCGCCGCATGAGGTATGGCCGAGGATGACGATCAGTTTGGCACCCGCCACTTTTGCACCGTATTCCAGGCTGCCGAGAACGTCTTCATTGACGATGTTGCCCGCCACGCGCGAGCTGAAGGCATCGCCCACGCCCAGATCGAAAACCTGCGTCGGCGAAGAACGCGAATCGATGCAGCTGACGATCTGCACGAACGGGAACTGGCCGTTCTTGCCGGTCGCCGCAATCTGCGCACGATGATCGGATTGCAGCGCCTGTCCGGACACATAGCGCGCATTGCCGTCCTTCAGTAATTGCAGCGCCTGATCCGCCGTGACCTGCTGCTGCAACGGCTGCGTCATCACTGCCGGATGGACAGTCGAGGACGCTGCCGCCTGTTGCTGCTTCATCGCTTGCTGTGTCATCGGTTGCTGGGCACATGCCGCCAGCATCAACGCCATGACGCTTGTCGTTACCAATGCGCTTGCCTTGCGCATGCCTGCCGCCTTACCTGAAAACTGCATACTTTCTCCTTGTTCTTTGAAAAATTATTAAAAATGCAATTTCTTGCGCGACGAATTTTAATGTTTTTTTAACATTCGTGAAATCGCTTTTTTAAGGAAAGACCGCTCGGAAAAGCCTGACAACACGAAGCGTCAGGCGACGCTCCGCATCGGGGGAAAACTGCCGGAGAGACAGTCTATTTCGGCAGGCGCACGACGGTGCGCATCGTCTGCGTGGCAAGGAAGATTTCGCGCAGCAGGTAACTGAAACTCGCCAGCAGGCTGACCATCGCCAGTACGAAGAAGGCGGCGATGTATTTCGACAGGTCGATATTCAGCGCATCGCCGACGAACAGCGAGATGATGACCAGCGAGATCATCAGCGCACAAGCCGTCGCCAGCACGATGGCGCGGTTGATCAGATGGGAGCGGGAATACAGCGTGATCAGCTCGTCGCGATAATCGCCGGCATGCGCCTCATCCTCTTCCTTGCGGAACTTGTCCTCGAGAATGCGCGAACGATCGACGATGCGGGCGAGCCGGTTCGTCAGCACGGTCAGCGTCGTGCCGACGCCGGTCAGCAGGAACACCGGCGCGACGGACAACTGGATGATGTGGCCGATATCGTTGAGTTCGATTTGCATGACGTTGTGTTCTTCCCGACCGTACACGAATTGAAACGGATGAAGCCCGCCGCGGGATCGCCACGACGGTTGTCCGCATTATGCATCAGGCGACGCGGCCTGCGACGCTTTCCCGCAGCCGATCCGCATCGAATGCGACAGCGAAGAGATTCAGGCGGCGGCCTGCTTCTCTGTCTGCTTCTCCATCTCGCCGCCCAGTGCAGCAACCAGGTCGGCCAGCATCTTCGCCAGCTCGCCAGTCATCAGCATCATGTCGGCATCGAAGCGTTCGTCGTCATTCTGCGAAGTCGCATCGGTGTTTTCCTTCAGCACGTCCAGCGGCGCAATGCGCTTGATCGTCAGCGATTCGGTCAGCACGAAGGAGATGCGGTCGGCCCAGGTCATCGCCAGCCGCGTGCACTGCTTGCCGGCTTCGATATGGCGACGCACGTCGTCCGCTTCCAGCGTGTGGCGCACGTAGCGCACGGTGGCCTTGCCTTCGGTATTGGAACGCAGCTCGGTATCCTGGTCGACGGTGAAGTTGTACGGCGCTTCATCCGCCAGCAGCCACGACGTCATCGCCGACATCGGCGATTGCACCACGTGCAGCGATTCCAGCGGCAGCTTGTCGATCGCCTTGAACAGCAGCTTCAGCACTTCATCGGCCTTGGCCGCGCTGCCGGCATCCACGACCAGCCAGCCGTTGACCGGATCGATCCAGACCCAGGTCGAACGCCAGACGCTGAATGCGCGCGGCAGCAGTTCGTCAGCGACCTGCTCCTTCAGTTCCTTCATCTGGCGGCGGCCCGGCTTGAAGCCCTGCTGTTCTTCCAGTTCGGCAGCCTTGATCTTCGTCACCTGATTGACGACGCTGGACGGCAGCAGCTTCTTTTCGGTACCCAGCAACAGCAGCATCTGCTTGCCGACGGCATGCACGAGCGAACCGTTGTCGCGCGGCGAAATCCAGCCCTGGCTTTGCAGTTCGAGGCTGGAGCACGGCTGGAAGGCAAACGGCGCAAGATCCGCCTCAAGCTGCGCGGATGTGATCGGCCAATGCGACGGCAGACGGTAAACCTGGAGATTCTTGAACCACATGAGCAATGTCCCGGCGAAAAAAAGCGGCTATTCTACACGCGCCGCCTGCGCCGGACGAAGGAAGAATTCGTCTTGCAGTTCCTCATGGAAAATACGCGCGGCAGCGCCGGAAATACGACGGAAACACCTGCAAGCCGGTCGAGGGGAGCGGTTATAATACCGGCCATTCGCACTCCTGATCGCAGGCGCAGCGCGCGTTACCAGACAGAAACGGCGGCAATGCGGCATCGGAGCGGCAGACGCAACCAGCAGCAGCACTCACAGATCTACATGTCCAAAAGTTCACCCCGCAAGCCGATCGAAATCAAGATTTCCACCGTCGTCGCCGTCTCCGCGATCCTGCACGAGGCGGATCTCGCCGTGCTCGATGCAGCCATGCACGACATGACGAACGGCGATGCCGATTTCTTCGACGACGAATTTGCCGTGATCGATGTCGGCGCGCTGGAACCCGATACCGCGATCGACTGGTCCGCCATCGCCAGCCTGCTGAAATCCTACCGGCTCAACGCCGTGGCAGTGCGCAATGCATCGCCGGAGATGGCACCGCACGTATTGGCGGCCGGCCTGAGCCTGGACGGTTCTCTGAAGCCGCGCGCCGAAGTCGCGCCTGCTTCCATTCAGCCCGAGCAGGCAGAAATCGATCTGGAACCGGTCGCCGATTCGGTCGCCACGCAAGCGGCCGCGCCGGTCGAAACCACCGCACCGGCTATCGCATCAGCCGCTGCACCTGCCGCGCCTGCCGTTACGAACCGCACGATGATCGTCGATACGCCGGTACGTGCCGGCCAGCGCATCTATGCACGCGGCGCCGACCTGATCATCACAGCCGCCGTCAACAACGGTGCCGAAGTCATCGCCGACGGCAGCATCCACATTTACGCACCGCTGCGCGGCCGCGCGCTGGCCGGCGCCAACGGCGACACCGACGCGCGCATCTTCACGCTCAGCATGGAAGCGGAACTGGTTTCCATCGCCGGCATGTACCGCACCTTCGAGAATGGTTCGGAGCGCGCGCAGCAGCCAACCCAAATCCGTCTGATCGGCGACCGCATCGACATGCAGCCGATCAAGGCATCCGCATAACGCATACACACATATATCTCTTTAACGAAAGGGGCATCTTTTGGCAAAAATCATCGTTGTGACGTCCGGCAAGGGCGGCGTCGGCAAGACCACTTCCAGTGCGAGCTTTGCATCCGGTCTCGCGATGCGCGGCCACAAGACAGTCGTCATCGACTTCGACGTCGGCCTGCGCAATCTCGACCTGATCATGGGCTGCGAACGCCGCGTCGTGTATGACCTGATCAACGTCATCAACAAGGAAGCCACGCTGAATCAGGCGCTGATCAAGGACAAGCACTGCGACAATCTGTTCGTGCTGCCGGCCTCGCAGACGCGTGACAAGGATGCGCTGTCGGAAGAAGGCGTCGAACGCGTGCTGAACGATCTGGCCGCGATGGATTTCGAATACATCATCTGCGATTCGCCGGCCGGCATCGAGCACGGAGCCGTGATGGCGCTGACCTTCGCCGACGAAGCCGTCATCGTCACCAATCCGGAAGTGTCGTCGGTGCGCGATTCGGATCGCATCCTCGGCATCATTCAAGCCAAATCGCGCCGCGCGCTGAACGGCGGCGAACCGGTCAAGGAACATCTGCTGATCACCCGCTACGTGCCCAAGCGCGTCGAAGCCGGCGAAATGCTGTCGTATGCCGACGTGCAGGAAATCCTGCGCATCCCGCTGATCGGCATCATCCCGGAATCGGAATCGGTGCTGCATGCCTCCAACTCCGGCAATCCGGCGATCCATATCGAAGGCAGCGAAGTATCCGAAGCCTACAAGGACGTCGTCTCTCGCTTCCTCGGCGAAGAGAAGCCATTGCGCTTTACCGATTACGAAAAGCCAGGCTTCCTTCAGCGTATTTTCGGAGGCAAATGACCATGTCGCTTCTTTCTTTTCTGTTCAACAAGGAAACCAAATCTGCCAGCGCCGCCAAGGAACGCCTGCAGATCATCATCGCGCGCGAACGCAACGGCCGTGCCGGCCCCGACTTCCTGCCTGCACTGCACAAGGAACTGATCGGCGTGATTTCGAAGTACGTGAAGGTCAATCCGGAAGACATCAAGATTTCCGTCAACAGCCAGGGCAATCTGGAAGTGCTGGACGTGAACGTCGTGCTGCCGGAAGACATGGAACCCGTCAAATAAGCATCGCACGATGCGCTGCGGCATAAAGCGCCGCAGCGCTCGCTCAACCTCATCATCGGAGACCGCCATGAAAACCAAAGCCGCCGTCGCCTGGAAAGCAGGCCAACCGCTGACGATCGAGGAAGTCGAACTCGCCGGCCCGAAGGCTGGTGAAGTGCTGGTGGAAATCAAGGCCACCGGCATCTGCCACACCGATTACTACACACTGTCCGGTGCCGATCCGGAAGGCATCTTCCCGGCCATCCTCGGCCATGAAGGCGCGGGCGTCGTCGTCGACGTCGGCCCGGATGTGAAGGGCCTGCGAAAAGGCGACCACGTCATCCCGCTGTACACGCCGGAATGCCGCGAATGCAAATTCTGCCTGTCGCGCAAGACCAACCTGTGCCAGAAGATCCGCTCCACGCAAGGCCGCGGCCTGATGCCGGACGCGACGTCGCGCTTCTCGCTCGACGGCAAGCCGATCTTCCATTACATGGGCACCTCGACCTTCTCGAACTACGTGGTCGTGCCGGAGATCGCGCTGGCGAAGATCCGCGAGGACGCGCCATTCGACAAGGTTTGCTACATCGGCTGCGGCGTGACCACCGGCGTCGGTGCCGTGCTGTTCACTGCCAAGGTGGAAGCCGGCGCCAACGTCGTCGTGTTCGGCCTCGGTGGCATCGGCCTGAACGTGATCCAGGCAGCGCGCATGGTCGGTGCGGACAAGATCATCGGCGTCGACCTGAATCCGGAACGCGAAGCGATGGCGCGCAAGTTCGGCATGACGCACTTCATCAATCCGAAGAACGTGGAGAACGTCGTCGACGCCATCGTGCAACTGACCGACGGCGGTGCCGACTACAGCTTCGAATGCATCGGCAACACGACGACGATGCGCCAGGCGCTGGAGTGCTGCCACAAGGGCTGGGGCCAGTCGATCATCATCGGCGTGGCGGAAGCCGGTGCGGAAATCAGCACGCGTCCGTTCCAGCTGGTCACCGGCCGCGAATGGAAAGGTTCGGCCTTCGGCGGCGCGCGCGGCCGCACTGACGTACCGAAGATCGTCGACTGGTACATGGAAGGCAAGCTGAACATCGACGACCTGATCACGCACACACTGAAGCTGGATCAGATCAACGAAGGCTTCGATCTGATGAAGCGCGGCGAATCGATTCGTTCGGTCGTGATCTATTGATCGCGCACCGAACGCAGACGAAAGAAAGACAAACGAAACAAACGGAATTTGCGGGGAAGAAGTGGATATTGTCAGCCAGCACAAGTGCTTCAACGGCACACAGACTTTCTACAAGCACCAGTCGGTCTCGACCGGTTTGCCGATGACGTTTTCGGTGTACGAACCGCCGCAGGCAAAATCGCGCAAGGTGCCGGTGCTGTTCTATCTGGCCGGCCTGACCTGCACTGAAGAGACCTTCATGATCAAGGGCGGCGCGCAACGCTATGCGGCCGAGCACGGCATCATGCTGGTGTCGATGGATACCAGCCCGCGCCGCACCGGCATCAAGGGCGCGGCGGAAAGCTGGGACTTCGGCCACGGTGCCGGTTTCTATCTGGATGCGACGCAGCAGCCATGGGCGTCGCACTTCCGCATGGAGACCTATGTTGTCCATGAACTGCGCAACCTGATCCTGGAAAACTTCGCTGCCCTGCCCGACCGCATCGGCGTATTCGGCCACTCGATGGGCGGCCACGGCGCATTGACGCTGTCGCTGCGCCATCCGGAGATTTTCAAGTCGGTTTCCGCCTTCGCGCCGATCACCGCACCCAGCCTGTGCCCGTGGGGCCAGAAGGCGTTCTCGAACTATCTGGGCAGCGATCAATCCACGTGGGCGCAGCATGATGCGAGCGAGCTGATGCGCGCACGCAAGACGCCGTTCCCGCAAGGCATCCTGATCGATCAGGGATTGGAAGACGAATTCCTCGACATCCAGCTGCTGCCGCATCATTTCGAAGCCGCCTGCTGGGCAGCCGAACAGCCGCTGACGCTGCGCCGCCATTCCGGCTACGACCACAACTACTACTTCATCTCGACCTTCATGCAGGATCACATCGCCTGGCATGCGGCGATTCTGAACAAGTAAGCGCATAAGAAGCCGAAGAGGCCGAACCGCGCTTCGGCGTGCCGACTGCGCAAGCGATATTCGGAAGCAATATCCGGAAGCCGCAAACAAAAAAGGGATTCTGCATTGCAGAATCCCTTTTTCACATCGAACGGTTCTTGACCGGTCAGAACTCTTCCCAGTCGTCGGTATTCGTGTTGACCACCGGCTTCGGTGCCGGCACGCTGCGCGGTGCCGCCGGCGCAGCCGACCTGGCCGGTGCCGCCGCCACACTCGACGAGATCGCACGATGCTGCGGCTTCGCCTGCACGGCTGCCGCCGCCATATTACTGCCGGTGCGGAACACGCTGACGGCCTGCGCCAGTTGCTTGGCCTGATCCTGCAGCGAATCGGCTGCGGCAGCCGCTTCCTCGACCAGCGCCGCATTCTGCTGCGTCACCTGATCCATCTGCGTGACAGCCTGGTTCACCTGCTCGATACCGTCGCTTTGCTCCAGGCTGGCTGCCGTAATCTCGGCCATGATGTCGGCCACGCGCTTGACGCCGTCGACCAGCTCATTCATCGTCGTACCCGCCTCGGCCACCAGTTGGCTGCCGGTCTCGACCTTCTCGACGGAATCGCCGATCAGTCCCTTGATTTCCTTCGCCGCCGCTGCGGAGCGTTGCGCCAGCGTGCGCACTTCGCCTGCCACCACGGCAAAGCCACGACCCTGTTCGCCGGCACGCGCAGCTTCCACTGCAGCGTTCAGTGCCAGAATATTGGTCTGGAATGCAATGCCGTCGATGACGCTGATGATGTCGACAATCTTGCGCGACGACGTATTGATCTCGCCCATCGTATCGACCACTTGCGAAACCACCGTGCCGCCTTTGCTCGCCACTTCCGATGCCGAGACGGCAAGTTGGTTCGCCTGGCGCGCATTGTCCGCATTCTGCTTGACGGTGGAAGTCAGCTCTTCCATCGACGATGCGGTTTCTTCCAGCGAGCTGGCCTGCTCTTCGGTACGCGACGACAGGTCGAGGTTGCCGCTGGCGATTTCCGACGATGCTGTTGCGATCGCATCGGTGCCGAGACGAATCTGCGAGACGATGCGCACCAGATTGTTCTGCATGCGGCCGATCGAATCGAGCAATTGGCCCATTTCATCTTTGCTCGTCGGCAGGCTGCTGCGTGTCGTCAGGTCGCCTTCGGCCACCGATTCCGCGACCTTCACCGCTTCTCTCAACGGACGCGTGATGCCGACGGTGAGGCGCCATGCAATCAGTGCACCGAGCAACAGCGCGATGACGGTGCCGACGATCAGCGTATTGCGGCCCATGCCGAAATCGGCAGTGATCGACTGATCGACATTGGCGACTTCGTCATCGTAGTAATCCAGCACGTTCTTGACGCTTTCGACATAGGCATCCAGCGCCGGTACCAGCTTGGCGTCGATCTGGGCATTCGCGCCGGCGACATCGCCGCCTTCCTTGAGCGCGATGATGCCCTTGCGGGTGTCGATATAAGCCTTGCGTCGATTAGCCACTTCGGCAAACAGATCCTTCTCCTTGTCCGTCGTCAGCTGCTTTTCGAGTTTTCCCTGGATCGCGCTGATCTGCTTGCTTTGTGCAGCCATCGCTTTCTGGAAAAAATCTTCCGTGCTCGAATCCGTCGTCTTCACCACGGCCAGCGTGCGCGCCGCGTTGACGCTGGTGCCCAGCAGCCAGCTTTGTGCAGCCTTCTGCTTTTCCAGGGATTCGTCCACCATGTGGCGGGTAGACGCGTTGATGCTCTGCAGGCGCAGGATGCCATTGGCTCCCATGACCGCAACCAGCAGCAGAATCAGGCCGAAACCCAAACCAAGGCGCGTGCCTATTTTCATGTTTGCGATGCGCATCATTCTTCTTCTCCAAGAATTGTTATCGGTACTACAACTTCATTACGATTGCCGTACCGTTATCGCGGCTTCGGGCAATCGCTGTACAACATGGGCAATGACATGTCATTGCATGCTGCTGCTTTTTTATGCAGGATGAAAAGAGGCATCCTGTATTCAACAACGGCTGTTTACGGCCAAAGTTGACGGTGCCGCTGAAAATACATGCGGCTTTGTATTCACGTCTTGACGAAACGATCAGGGAAAGCCGCGAAACCGGACCTGCTCGGTTCCTTCGGCGCGCATGCTGGCTGAATCGGCATACGAGGCATGAATCACTTCAATCGATCAACGGGGAAGCCGGAACGGCAATGACGAACAGGCAGTTCCGAACTGCGCCAGTGTATTTTTCAAACGCGCATGGCATCGTGAAAAATCTTCACCGGTTTTCGTAATCGCATTCGGCAATTGCATCCTGCTTCCTGCGGCACTTTATAACCGATTCATTTCTTCATGCCAATATTTCGCCAGCGAAATGTGCCTGCTGCATGGCCTTTCCGACAACTTCATCACGCATGATTGTCGACGCATGCGATTGCACCCTGCGATCTGTTCGACAAAAATTTTTCACACTACCATTTCGGTAGCTATACAGAAAAACAACAAGGTGCAATCAATGCGCTGCTTGTCACTGCACCTTACTGTTGCGCTTCGCTTTCCTCTTTTTCCGCCGGCAAGCTGACCGTGTCGCCCTCCGGAATGCCATCGCTTTGCCAGCGATCGAACTCGGCCATGATCACTTCGTGCGTCTTCTGGCTGATTTCCGGCAATGTGCCGCCGAGCATCTCGGCTGCTTCCTTGAATCCCTTTTCCACGGCAGCGCGGATGGTGTCCAGCCTGGATGGATCGCCGCCCACCGCCATCTTTGCAAAACTGAGAATGCGTTCGGCAACCTGCTTCACGCCGAATTCGCCATCCTCGGCAATCGCTGCTTTCGCCTTGGCAATCGTCGCCGCATCGACGGTCAATTGCTGTTCACCGCTGACGACCTTCGCCATGTTCAGGCCCTGCTGCTTCACCAGCGGCACGATCAGATCGATGATGGCTTGCGCCTTGCGGTTGGATTCTTCCAGCATGCTTGCCAGATCCGGCGCCTGTGCGGTGCCGTTGCGCGGATCCGCGTAAGTCACGGGATCGGGCGACTGGCCCTGCAGCGTCACCTTGTCGGTTGCGACAGGCGCTGTCTCGTCAGTTGCGGATGCGTTGCGTGCGCTCGCTGCTGCGGGCGGCAAGGACGGCGTCAAATAATTGGAAATCGTGATGCTCATGGCTTGGGCCTTTCATGATCGGAATAACGAGTGCATAACGCAATGGCAACATTGCACGCTGCGGCAATCCCATGATCGAAATAACGGCAGAAAACCGGAAAAGATGAGCGCGAAAAAACAGCTGGATGCGCGGATGGCAATTCCGTAATCGGCGAAATATGGCGACGGCTTGCCTTTGCAGCAACGCTCTTGCATTCCATGCAAGGAAAATATGCATCGGCCCGCATCGACAACGGTCAAAGCTGTCATACTGTCGCCTTTCCCGCCTGTCCTTATTTATGTGCGGCTTCGCCGCCATCACCGGCATCGTCCGGTTCCGTCTGTCCATGAGCGCTCAACCGAAAAACCTGTTCGCCCACGCCAAGCGCGCGGCCAAGCCTGCCCCTTTCCTGCCGATGTCGCGTGCGGAGATGGACAAGCTCGGCTGGGACAGCTGCGACGTGATCCTGGTGACGGGCGATGCCTACATCGATCATCCGAGTTTCGGCATGGCGCTGATCGGGCGTCTGCTGGAAGCGCAAGGCTATCGCGTCGGCATCATCAGCCAGCCGGACTGGCATTCGGCTGAACCGTTCCGCGCGCTAGGCAAACCGAATCTGTATTTCGGCGTCACCGCCGGCAACATGGATTCGATGATCAACCGCTACACATCGGATCGCAAGATCCGCTCGGAAGATGCCTACACGGCAAACGGCGAACCGAACAAGCGCCCCGATCGTGCACTGACCGTCTATGCGCAGCGCGTGCGCGAAGCGTATCCGGGCGTGAACGTCGTCATCGGCAGCATCGAGGCCAGCCTGCGCCGCATCGCGCATTACGACTACTGGTCGGACAAGGTGCGCCGCTCGGTGCTGCCTGATTCGAAAGCCGACATCCTGATCTTCGGCAATGCCGAACGCGCGCTGGTCGACCTGACGCGCCGCGTTGCCAGTGGCGAACCGATCTCGAACATCCGCGACCTGCGCGGCACGGCCTTCATGGTGCCGCGCGACTGGAAACCGGACGACGACTGGGCGGAAACCGATTCCACCCGCGTCGATATGCCGGGCAAAATCGAACCGCATCCCGATCCTTACGAAATGAAGATGAAGGATGCGAGCTGCAAGACGGAAGAAACGAAAGACGGCACGCCTGCCGAAACGAACGTCAAGCCGATCCGCATCATGAGTCGCGAAGAACGCCGCGCCGCCGAGAAGGAAGTGCGCAGCCGCACCGTCGTGCGTCTGCCGTCGTTCGACGATGTGAAAGACGATCCTGTGCTGTACGCGCATGCCTCGCGCGTGTTCCATCTCGAATCGAATCCGGGCAACGCGCGCGCACTGGTGCAGGCGCATGGCGAGCGCGACGTATGGCTGAATCCGCCGCCGCTACCGCTGGCGATGGATGAGATGGACGGCGTCTACGACATGAACTATGCGCGCGCACCGCATCCGTCCTACGGCAAGGCGCGCATCCCGGCATGGGACATGATCCGCTTTTCGGTCAACATCATGCGCGGCTGCTTCGGCGGCTGTACCTTCTGTTCGATCACCGAACACGAAGGCCGCATCATCCAGAGCCGTTCCGAACCATCCATCCTGCGCGAGATCGAGGAAATCCGCGACAAGGTGAAAGGCTTCACCGGCACTATCTCCGATCTGGGCGGGCCGACTGCGAACATGTATCGCCTCGCCTGCCGCGACAAGCGCATCGAGGAATCGTGCCGCCGCCTGTCGTGCGTGTTCCCCAGCATCTGCTCGAACCTGAATACAGATCACGGCAAGCTGATCCAGCTGTACCGCAAGGCGCGCGCAATTCCCGGCATCAAGAAGATTCTCGTCAGCTCCGGCCTGCGCTACGACATTGCCGTGCGTTCGCCCGAGTACGTGAAGGAACTGGTCACGCATCACGTCGGCGGCCTGCTGAAGATCGCGCCCGAGCATTCGGAAGAAGGCCCGCTGTCGAAGATGATGAAGCCGGGCATGGGCTCGTACTACAAGTTCAAGGAACTCTTCGAGAAGTATTCGAAGGAAGCCGGCAAGGAACAGTATCTGATCCCCTACTTCATCGCCGCGCATCCAGGCACCACCGACGAAGACATGCTGAATCTTGCGTTGTGGCTGAAGCAGAACAATTTCCGCCTCGACCAGGTGCAGACCTTTCTGCCGACGCCGATGGCGATGGCAACAACGATGTACCACACACGCAAGAATCCGCTGCGCAAGATCGGCGCCGATTCCGAAACGGTGGAAACGCCGCGCATCGGAAAAATCCGGAAACTGCACAAGGCATTCCTGCGCTATCACGATCCTGAAAACTGGCCGGCGCTGCGCGAAGGCCTGCAGCGCATGGGACGCAGCGACCTGATCGGCAGCAGCGAACATCACCTGGTGCCGCGTCACGATCCGTCGCCGGCTGCCGTCGCCGCCGAACGCCGGCGTGAAACGCCGGGGCCGAATCAGCTGGCAAGAAAATTCGGCCAGAACAAGCCACGCCCCGGTGCCGCCATAGTACGCACATCGGGTACACCTGGTCGCCCCACCGCACCGGCGCGCAAGGGTACGGTGATCGTCGCCAAGCGCGGCCGCCGCTAAAATCCGCCAGATTCGGCGAATCTCACGCTCCAACTGCAAGCCCGAACCCGCGCCGTTCCTCGCTCTGGGAGGGGCGGTTTGCCGCCGCCAACTCGCTTCCCCGTTTTCGGTTATTCTTCCGCCACTTGCCGCGCACGCGTCGGCGCAGTCATGAACAGGGAGCATCCATTGAGCACACTTTTTTCGCGCCGACTCGCGTTACTGGCAGATGATAAACATCGTCATCTGCTGGGCGAAGGCCGTCGCGGCATCGAGCGCGAAACGCTGCGCGTCGATGCCAGCGGCGAGCTTGCGCTGACACCGCATCCGGTCGCGCTGGGTTCCGCGCTGACCAACGAACAGATCACCACCGACTATTCCGAATCGCTGCTGGAATTCATCACGCCGGCAGAACACGACATTGCCGATGCGCTGGCCGAACTCGATCGCATCCACCGCTTCGTCAACAGCAAGCTCGACGGCGAAATGCTGTGGAGCCAGTCGATGCCTTGCCGCCTGCCCGACGAGGAAACCATTCCGATCGCCTGGTACGGCACCTCCGACATCGGCATGATCAAGCACGTCTACCGGCGCGGTCTCGCCGTGCGCTACGGGAAGGCCATGCAATGCATCGCCGGCCTGCATTACAACTATTCGCTGTCGGAAGATTTGTGGCGCGTGCTGAAAGCGGATGCGCAATCGACCTCCGACGACAAGACCTACCAGTCCGAAAGCTATATCGCGCTGATCCGCAATTTCCATCGCTACAGCTGGCTGCTGATGTATCTGTTCGGCGCCTCGCCCGCGCTGTCGGCAGACTTCCTGCGCGGCCGCGCGCATCAACTGGAAAAATTGTCGGACGATACGCTCTACCTGCCGTACGCAACCAGTCTGCGCATGAGCGACCTCGGCTACCAGAACAATGCGCAGGCCGGCCTGATGCCACCCTACAACGATCTGGACACCTATATGCGCAGCCTGTCGCGCGCAGTGCGCCAGCCCTATCCAGCTTACGAAGCGATCGGCACACAGCGCGATGGTAAATGGATACAACTGAACACCAACCTGCTGCAGATCGAGAACGAATACTACGCAACGATCCGCCCGAAGCGCGTCATCAACAGCGGCGAACGTCCGGTCGAGGCACTGTGCGCGCGCGGCGTGCAGTACATCGAAGTGCGCTGCATGGATATCGATCCGTTCGAGCCGCTCGGCATCAACCTGCAGACGGCACGTTTCCTCGATGCCTTCCTGCTGTTTTGCGCGCTGCATGACAGTCCGCCAGTCGATGAAGCCATGCACCGCGAAAACGCCGAGAATTTCGCACGCACCGTCAAGGAAGGACGTCGCCCGGACCTGATGCTGCAACGCGACGGCCAGGCGACTTCATTGCGCGACTGGGGGTCGCAGCTATTGGATAGCATTGTGCCGGCAGCCGAATTGCTGGATGCGCAGCGCGGCGACCGGCAGCATGTGCAGACACTGACACTGCAACGGGAAAAACTGCACGATCCGGTCAAAACGCCTTCCGCCCGTGTACTGCAGACATTGCAGGAAAACGGCACATCGTTCGAACGCTTCGGCTTGCAGCAAAGCCATGCGCATGCCGAATACTTCCGCACGCATCCGCTGAATGCGGAGGAAAGTGGTTTCTTCGAGCAACTGGCGAAAGATTCCCTCAGCACACAGCAGGAAATGGAACGCCGCCGCAGCGACAATTTCGACGACTTCGTCGCTGCCTACAACCAGCGTACGCCGCAACGGCTGTGCGACGGCGTCTGATTTTCATATTCCGTTTCTCTTCCTTTCTGCACACGCGTACCGATACCGCATCCTGCACACTGTGTTCGCCAGCGAACCGACGCACGCTTACGGCAGGTGCATGATCGTTCCATGGTCACGTATCCGGCCGACGGATGATGGCGGGCAGCACAGCTGATACAAGCTGAAACAACTTCATCTGAACCTCTCGCTTTGCCCGGCGTCCATCCTGCATGGGCATCCCATTGACCTTATGGAAGGGGTAAGAAATGAAAACGATGAATCGATTCGCGGTCGTTGCAGCAGCAGCCGTTACCGCACTTAGTCTGACAGCCTGTTCCGGCATGTCCCAACGTGACAAAAACACGGCGATCGGTGCCGGCGGTGGTGCCGTCGCCGGCTCGATATTGACCGGCGGCAGTGCAGTGGGAACCGTCGGCGGGGCTGCCGTCGGCGGCTTTATCGGCAATCAGGTCGGCAAGCCGAACCGCTAACCCGATCAGCTTCCTGCCTGTCGAACGGCCTTTGCGATTGCGCAAAGGCCGTTGTCGTTATGAATCGCTGCCATCTTGTGCAGACAGTTACATTCGGCGACATTTTGCCCTGCTTGCACTGCATCAATCTGCATTATGATGATTGCCGGAACAGAACAAATCGCTGCACGCCATCGCGTGCGGAAACGATAGAAACAAAGGAAAACATCATGCGTAAATTCATTCTCACCGCCACCGCTGCGAGCGTACTGCTTGCCGGCTGCGCCAACATGTCCGAAACGGAACGCGGCACTGCGCAGGGTGCAGGTATCGGCGCCGGCATCGGTGCGCTGATCGGGGTTGCCACCGGCGGCCATACGCACGCCGTCGGCGGCGCGGCATTGGGCGGCGTAATCGGTGCGGTTGCCGGCAACGTCTGGTCCAGCCGCATGGAAAACCAGCGCCGCCAGATGGAGGAAGCTACGCGCGGTACCGGCGTCGAAGTCACACAGACGGCCGATAATCGCCTGAAGCTGGATATCCCCAGCGATATTTCGTTCGCCACCGGCCGTTCGGAAATCACCGGCAACTTCCGCCCCATTCTCGATCGCTTCGCTACCGGGCTGATCGACAATCCGGCAGCAACCGTCACCATCATCGGCCACACCGACAATACCGGCACCGACGCCATCAACGATCCGCTGTCGCTGGATCGCGCTTCACGCACGCGCGATTACCTAGCCGGCCGTGGCGTGGCACCGCAACGCATCTTCGTCGATGGCCGCGGCAGTCACGAACCGATTGCCAGCAACGCCACCACGGAAGGCCGTGCGCGCAACCGCCGTGTGGAAATCTTCGTGGCAGAACAACAGCAGCAACCGGTTCAACAACAGCAGCCTTACCAGGGTCAGCAATACCCTTCGCAATCCTATCCACGCTGATTACCGGATTCGCTCAAAACAAAGCCGCCAGATGGCGGCTTTGTTTTTATCGATGCGACAATTCGGCAATCGACTCTGCGCTCAATTCAGCAGCAATCCTTCATAAACACGCTTGATGCTGGCATAGCATTCGCAGATATGGTCTTCCAGTCCCACACGATCGACCACCGTGATCTGCCCGCGGCTGTAATGGATCAAGCCCTCTTCCTGCAACTTGCGCGCGGCTTCGGTCACGCTTTCGCGCCGCACGCCCAGCATGTTGGCGATCAGATCCTGCGTCATGCTGATCTGGTTTGATTGCAGGCGATCCAGGCTCAGCAACAGCCAGCGACATAGTTGCTGGACGATCGTATGGTGGCGATTGCATGCAACCGTGTGTGCCATCTGTGTAAAAAGCGCCTGCGTAAAACGCAGCAACAATTGCTGCAGGGCACCACCACGGGAAAATTCTTCCATCAACACCGAAGCGCGTACGCGGAAGCCATAACCGGCAGTCTTGATGAAAGCACGGTTCAGCGATGCCCCGCCACCCATGAAAACATCGTGTCCGACCACGCCTTCATAACCGATCACGGCGGTTTCCGACGATGCGCCGTCCGCCGTTTCGTACAACAACGAGACGATACTGTTGGTCGGGAAATAGACATGCTGCATCTGTTCGCCAGCCTCGCAAATCGTCATGCCGAAAGGCATTTCGACGAATTCCAGATGCGGCAACAGGCGTTCATAATCCGCCGCCGGCAGCGCCGCCAGCAAACCATTGTGACGTGGATTGTGGCCATGCAAACCGGCCAGCGCGCG
The DNA here is from genome assembly GCF_014635845.1 of Oxalicibacterium solurbis. Lineage (GTDB taxonomy): Bacteria > Pseudomonadota > Gammaproteobacteria > Burkholderiales > Burkholderiaceae_D > Oxalicibacterium > Oxalicibacterium solurbis. The sequence continues at coordinate 530,267 of NZ_BMDP01000001.1, forward strand.
TGGCGCGGAACGAGCGGTCTGCTCCGTACAGGCGCCCTTTTCTTTCGTCTTCAACGCGGCAATTGCGTTGGCGTTGATGATCTGGTGGGCTGGAACAGAACGGGAAGTGCGGACATTCGAGACGTGTGCCATGGGTATCTCCCTCAGTCGTCATTGCTCAGGGCTTCATGATCACACTTGGAACCGGTGGACAAAATCAGCGATCTTCCCATTCTGCTGTGAGACAACGCTGACAAAAAGATAATAAATTGCCGTCCCGGCCCTGATTAATTCAGGGTATGAATTGTTCCAATAGCGGAAATTTTTCCACAGAGAAATTCAACAAGGGCTTAGCCGCCAGCGCGCCGACAACACCCAGTGCCGCGATGGACAATGTCGCCACGCCGAGCCGCATGGTCAGCCGACGGTTGTGCGCGCGCAATACCAGCGGCAGATTGATGAGCACGCTGGCCAGCGAGGCAAGCACCGCGCCGGTCGACGCGACATGTGCCGCCACTTCGCCGCTGCCGACCAGGCTGGCGGCCGCCGCCACCGCACTGGCGCTGGACACCACACCGCCGATCAGGCTGACTGCATAGAAACCCGCTTCGCCGAACGCGCGCTGCGCAATCACGCCGGCAATATGCAGAATCAGGAATACCAGGCCGTACTTGAGGGCGGCGCGTAGCGAGAACGGCAGCGGCAATTCGACCTGCTCGGTATGGTTGACGCCTTCTTTCGTCGTTGCATTGCGGTCGACGAAGAACCACGCCGAGCTCAGCAACAGCATCAGCACGAAAGGCAATGTAGCCGGCACGGCTGCCGCGGGCGCCAGAATCACCAGCAAGGCGCCGTTGCGAATGATCATCGCACCGGTTGCCAGCAGGATGCCGCGATAGGCGGCGCTGACCGTTTCCGGCTGGTTGTCGCGCGCACGTGCGGCCAGTTCGCTGACCGTGATGCTGCTATTGACCAGGCCGCCGAGAAAGCCGGCCATCACGATGCCGCGCGTACCGTACATCTTCCACAGCACGTAGTTGGCGAAGCCGATGCCGGCGATCAGGATCACGGTGACCCATGCGGCGCGCGGTTCGATCAGTTGCCACGGACCGATCGCACCGAGCGGCAGCGCCGGATAGATAACGATCGCCAGGATCGCCAGCAGCAGCGCCGAACGCATCTCGTTTTCGGTCAGGCCGAGGCTGAAGCCGGTCAGCCTGTCCTTCCACGCCAGCAGTGCGGTGACGATGACGATAACGGAAGCCGGTGTCGCCGTATGTCCCTTGCCGCACAAAATGCCGGCCACGCAGGTCACCAGCATCGCGGCCGACGTCGTCAGTTCGTTGCTGCCGCTGGTGCGCAGGCGCTGCACATTGAGGAAGACGGCGAGGATACCGGTCAGGAAAAGAATCAGGTAGGCGTAGTTGTCGCCCAGCGTACCGCCCATCGCACCGAGCAGAGCGATCAGGCCGAAGGTGCGCAGGCCCGCATCCTTGCCGCGGCGTTCACGCTCCAGCCCGATCAAGAGGCCGAGCGCCAGCGCCAGGCTCAGGCGAGTCAGGCTGACCAGATACGGCCATTTGACTTCGGGCAGCGACATCCCTACCTGAATCAACGGAGAGGAAACTGCCTGGACAGTGTGAGGGTCGACGATGCTCATGTGCGTACAGAAATGCGATAGGGAAACTATAAACCAGTCACTATCGCTTGTCTGTGCGAATTGTGCATGTGCTTATGCGCGCAACGCACGAGACGTGCGAAGCATGCGAACAGAATCCGGCGAGACGGCGGGACGCAACAGGCGTTGTCAACGCTCCGGTTCCGCCAGCAAATCGTCGATCTTGTGGCGCGTGTCGACCAGCACGGCTTCTCTCGCCACATCGGCCGAATCGGCATCGCACGGTCCGCCGAATTCCTGGAACACTTCCAGTCCTTCCGCCCCATCACGCTCTACCTCGCTCGTGGCCGACCAGCGTCCGCCTTCCAGCGGCACCAACATCACGAAAATCTCGAAACCTTCGTATACACCTACGGGCGTTCTGCTCATGGCGTCCTCCGTTTCGTTTTTACCGGGTTGTTCAGGCTGCTCATTCGCCGGGATGTTCATCAATATAACGCGCGATGAAGGCATGCGCCTCGTCGAGTGCTTCGACTTCGGTACCGACCACGCCGGTATCGTGAATGCGTTCGACAATGTCGGGCCGGCCTTCCACCGTATGCGAGACGTGCCCGGAAAACGTGCCGTCCGGACGTTCGGTAGCGTAGGCGCGGAAAACATGCCGTAACGATTTCTGTCGCTGATCGTTCATGCAAACCTCCAAACCGTTTTCTTCATCTTCAACAGATGCCGAAATCGGCAAAATGTTTCAGTGCAGTGAACATGAAGGCACGCGATTCGATTTGAGAACCGGCCAGTCCGCGTTCACGTGCGTCGGATTTGCACAGTGCCTCAAACTTGCTCAACAAAAACATCGCCTTTCGAATCAATCACTTGCAGACAAGCCCACGGGTTATCCACAAGGTAGCCCACAGAATCTGTGAATATGTCGAAAGGCTGAAACCATTTTGCGTTGATCGGATCGCCAGCGTGAACTGCCGGAAATGAAACAGCCCCTTGAAAACATGAGCAGTTTTCAAGGGGCTTTAAGATTCTGGCGAAGAGGGAGGGATTTTCTTAATTAATAAAAAAATCAACCTGGATCAACAAAAATTCGTTCCGCAACTGATTGGAGACCTAAACAGCCGATGCAATTCTTGATTGCCTGCAGCCCAACGCCTTCCAGGTTTGGAGGAACGCGCGGCGAGTCTGAAATTAGGCCTGCTACCTCAAGTTTGCGAGGAAAAGTCTAATAAGCCAGTCAAGGACATTATGTCCTAGGGCTTTATGTCCAATGTTGATCGCTGTTTGCTTAACCTAGAATAAACCGGCTTCGATTGAGATGTCATGCAGCGTTTTGAGGGCATGCTCCTCACGATAGCTAGTGTCGAGTAATAACCTGGAAATACTCAAATAATGGATTGGGTCCCTATAGTCTTCGTTACGTTCAAGGCTCTTGTGCTCAGCATAGGCATGTTCTTTGCCATCAAGTGGCATTACGATCAAGGAAGGAAGGGGAAGAAAAAGGAGACGCGCGCGGTGCTACGTGCGAGCGGCACGGTGGCCGCAATCTTCGCGCTATCGCTCCTGGGCCTGGGACTCGTCACCTTCGTCCTTGTCAGGAAGCTCGGTTTGGACTTGACCTTCCCATGACGGCCAAGAGAAGCCCCACATACCAAAAAATAAAGCCGCTCGAAGCGGCTTTTATTTTCTGCGGAAACCCGCATGAATACTGGCGGAGAGGGAGGGATTCGAACCCTCGGTACGCTTGCACGTACGCCTGATTTCGAGTCAGGTACATTCGACCACTCTGCCACCTCTCCTGATGTCTTTCGGTCGTTTCGCAGCGAAAGCCGCGAAGCCAAAGAGTATAACAGACTCTTGTGCAACTTGGAAACTCCCGTTTTACGCGCGGCGATCTGCAGGAATCGGATCGGATAACTTCGCACGATGAAGCGCGCATCGACGCACATCGACTCCCGCTCACCTGCATCCGATTGCCGCCAATCGCTGCAAAACAAGCAACATCTGTCGTATATCCGTCGGCATTGCCCGTCATCATCATCCTGTCATAAACCCTCAGTAACATGACAGTCGAGATTATCCGTTCACACAATCCATATTTCAGATGCACCCTTCTTTTGCGCAACCGGCCGGGCCGCGACTTGTTTCCCCGGCGGTTACTCCGGCAGACAAAGGTGAAGCATCGGCTCTTTCGCTGCAGCCCCCTTTCCGGTTCAAAACCAGGGAGCCTCAATTGTCCAACGCTGCCCACGATTTCATGACGAGCACACGCGCCCAGCCGGCCAACGATCAGGACGACCATATCGCGAACCGCTTGCGCGACGTTTTGCTGCATCGACGGTTGACACCGCTGTTCCAGCCTATCGTCGACATGCAGAACGGACAAATCATCGGCTACGAAGGCTTGATCCGCGGTCCGTCCGACAGCCCGCTGCATTCACCGCTGAATCTCTTCAAGGCAGCACGTGCCTGCAACCTGAGCGTGGAAGTCGAGCACCTGTGCCGCCGCATCACGCTGGAGAAGTTCGCAGAACTGCAGCTGCCGGGCAAACTGTTCCTCAACGTCAGCCCGGAATGCCTGGTACAGCCCGATGTGCGTCTCGGCGAAACGCTGGGCTACATCCACGAGGTCGGCATCAATCCCGAACGCGTGATCATCGAGTTGACGGAAAGCCATCCGACCTACGACTACGACCTGCTGCGTGAAGCAGTCAAACACTACCGCGCAATGGGCTTCGTGATCGCGATCGACGATCTGGGCGAAGGATTTTCCAGTCTGCGCCTGTGGTCGGAAATCCGCCCCGAATACGTGAAGATCGACATGCACTTCGTGCAGGGCATCAACCAGGATCCGATCAAGCTGCAGTTCGTGCGCTCGATCCAGGAGATCGCGGAAAAATCCGGCACGCTGGTGATTGCAGAAGGCATAGAGACCGATGCCGAACTGCTGATGATCCGCGATCTCGGCGTGCGCTTCGGGCAGGGCTACAAGATTGCACGGCCGAATGCGCATCCGATCACCACACTGCCGGCAGAGCTGTGCGCGCTGCTGAACCAGAACAATGTCGCCGTCTATCCGCACGAAAAAGGACGCAGCCATGATGTGTTGACAGCCGCCAAGCTGTTGCGTCACGTGAAAGCCGTCTCGCCCGAGGTACAGAACAATCGTATCTACGAAATGTTCAACAACGATCCGACGCTGGAAATCATTCCGGTCGTCTCCAACGGCCTGCCGCTCGGCCTGATCACGCGCGCCAACCTGATCGACAATTTTGCGCGGCCTTACCTGCGCGAGCTGCATGGCAAGAAATCCTGCACGCTGTTCATGGATGCCAATCCACTGATCGCCGACAAGAACACCGCGCTGCACACGCTGAGCCAGCTGATCGTCGATGCGGATCGTCACCATCTGTTCAACGGTTTCATCATCACCGACAACGGCCAGTACGCCGGCATGGGCAACGCGCACGACCTGATGCGCGAAATCACGCAGATGCAGATCAATGCCGCACGTTACGCCAATCCGCTGACGCTGTTGCCCGGCAACGTGCCGATCGACGAACACATCGACCGCCTGCTTGCCGGCGGCGCGCACTTCTGCGTCTGCTATGTCGATCTCGATCACTTCAAGCCGTACAACGATGTCTACGGCTACCGCAAGGGCGACGACGTGCTGCGGCTGACCGGCCGCATTCTCAGCGCGCACTGCGACCCGGAACGCGATTTCGTCGGTCATATCGGCGGTGACGATTTCATCATCCTGTTCCAGAGCACGGATTGGGAATGGCGCTGCCGCCAGATCATCGACGTGTTCGCTGCCGCTATTTCCGGCTTCTACAGCGAAGAGCATCGCAATGCGGGCGGCTATATCAGCGAAGACCGGCGCGGCAAGAAAGTCTTTCATGCACTGGCGACGATTTCGCTCGGCCTGCTGAAGGTCGAGCCCGGCGTGTACGGTTCACATCACCAGATTGCGACCGCTGCAGCCGACTCCAAGAAACAGGCGAAAAAAATCCCGGGCAACAGTCTGTTCATCGACCGCCGCCTGGGACCTTTTGCCGGCGAGCGCGCCGACAGCGAAGAAAGTACGCAAGCCGATCCGCTTGTGCCGTGATACCGCTACTTCGCCTTATGTCTTGTTGACCACGCCGCTCACGCAGCCGGCGCCAGCCTTTCCTGCCCACCCATGTAGGGGCGCAGCACTTCCGGCACGACGACGCTGCCGTCGGCCTGCTGGTAATTTTCCAGCACGGCCACCAGCGTACGGCCGACCGCCAGACCCGAACCGTTCAGCGTATGCACCAGCTCCGGCTTGCCCTGCGCATTGCGGAAACGCGCCTGCATGCGGCGCGCCTGGAAGGCTTCGCAGTTGGATACCGATGAAATCTCGCGGTAGGTGTTCTGCGCCGGCAGCCACACTTCGATGTCGTAAGTCTTGGCCGCGCCGAAACCCATGTCGCCGGTGCACAGCGTGATGACGCGGTAGGGCAATCCGAGCTTCTTCAGAATATTCTCGGCGTGACCGCACATCGCTTCCAGCGCCTCGTACGATTTCTCCGGATGCACGACCTGCACCATCTCGACCTTGTCGAACTGGTGCTGGCGAATCATGCCGCGCGTATCTCGGCCGTAGCTGCCCGCTTCCGAACGGAAACATGGCGAATGCGCGGTCAGCATCATCGGCAGCGATTCGGCCGGCAGGATTTCGTCCCGCACGATGTTGGTCAGCGAGACTTCGGCAGTCGGAATCAGGTACAGAGATTCGCCTTCGCCCTCCTGCCCGCCCTTTTTCACGGCGAACAGGTCTGCTTCGAATTTCGGCAACTGGCCGGTGCCTTTCAGCGAATCGGCGTTGACGATATACGGCGTATAGCATTCGGTGTAGCCGTGGTCGCCGGTGTGCGTATCGAGCATGAATTGCGCCAGTGCACGGTGCATGCGTGCGATGCCGCCTTTCATCACGGCGAAACGCGAACCGGTCAGTTTCGCGGCAACGTCGAAATCGAGGCCGAGAGACGCACCGACATCGACGTGATCCTTGACTTCGAAATCGAAGGTGCGCGGCGTGCCGATCTTGCGCATCTCGACGTTGTCAGCTTCATCCTTGCCGGCTGGCACCGATTCATGCGGCAGGTTTGGAATCGCCAGCATGAAATCGGCGAGGCGGCTTTGCAGAACATCCAGTTGCGCGGCCGAATTCTTCAGTTCGTCGCCGATGCCGGCCACTTCCGCCATCACGGTCGACGTATCCTCACCCTTGCCCTTCAGCATGCCGATCTGCTTGGACAGCGTATTGCGCTTGTTCTGCAGTTCCTCGGTGGCGGACTGGATCCGCTTGCGCTCCGCTTCCAGTGCGTTGAAGGCGGCAACGTCGAGCTGGAACTTGCGGCCAGCCAGACGGGCGGCAACGCTGTCGATGTCTTTGCGGAGGAGTTGGATGTCGATCATGGCAATGGCGAAATGTGTAAAAGTGCGAAATCGCAAAACCGCCATTGTACCAAGAGCACCATGACGCAGGCTGCATGCGACACCACGCCATTCGCCATTGCAGCGACCGTCGGGGCAAATGCCTGTTTCTTATTTTTGTTTCTTGCGTGCTTCGCGATCGAGCTGGCGCAGGTAGTTCAGCTTCTCACCGATCTTGCCTTCCAGGCCGCGCGGCGTCGGCTCGTACCAGTGAGGCTCGGCCATGCCATCCGGCAGATAGGTTTCGCCGGCGGCATAGGCATCCGGCTCGTCGTGTGCATAGCGGTACAGCTTGCCGTAGCCGAGTTCCTTCATCAGCTTGGTCGGCGCGTTGCGCAGATGTTCAGGAACAGTGTGCGACTTGTCCTTGGCGACGAAGGCGCGTGCCTGGTTGTAGGCCTTGTAGCCGGCATTGCTCTTGGCCGCCATCGCCAGATAGATGACGGCCTGTCCCAGCGCCAATTCGCCTTCCGGCGAGCCGAGCCGCTCGTAGGTGGCAGCTGCCTCGTTGACGATCGTCATCGCGCGCGGATCGGCCAGGCCGATGTCTTCCCACGCCATGCGCACGATGCGGCGTGCCAGATAACGTGGATCGGCGCCGCCGTCGATCATGCGGCAGAACCAGTACAGCGCACCATCGGGACTGGAGCCGCGCACCGACTTGTGCAACGCCGAAATCTGGTCGTAGAAGTTGTCGCCACCTTTATCGAAACGGCGCAGCGCATCACCGAGGCAAGCCTTCAGCAAATCGGCATCGATTTCGTTCTGCTTCTTCGCCTGCGCAGCGCGCGCGGCAATTTCGAGATTGTTCAGCAGCTTGCGACCGTCGCCATCGGCACTCGCGACCAGCATTGCCTTCGCATCCGGCGTGAACGCGATGCCTTCCAGTTCTTCGTGCGCCGCACGATCGACCATCGCACCCAGATCGTTTTCATCCAGCGATTTCAGTACATAGACCGCTGCGCGCGACAGCAGCGCGCTGTTGACTTCGAACGAAGGATTCTCGGTCGTCGCACCGATGAAGGTGAACAATCCGCTTTCGACGTGCGGCAGAAAGGCATCCTGCTGGCTCTTGTTGAAGCGGTGCACCTCGTCGACGAACAGGATCGTGCGACGTCCCATCGCACGCGACAGTTCGGCACGCTCGACCGCTTCACGAATGTCCTTGACGCCGGACAGCACGGCCGACAGCGCAATGAAATCGGCCTGGAAGCTATCCGCCATCAGCCGCGCCAGCGTCGTCTTGCCGACGCCCGGCGGTCCCCACAGGATCATCGAATGCGGCTCGCCCGATTCGAAGGCGACGCGCAACGGCTTGCCGGGGCCGAGGATATGCTGCTGGCCGATCACGTCGTCCAGCGTCTGCGGCCGCATGCGTTCGGCCAGTGGCGTGGTTTTCATCTAAATGATGTCCCGATCAAAAAGCAATCGACGCCAGCCCTTCCGGACTGGCGTCGCGTTGTCACATTTGCCGGCGCGGGCCGGCGCTCACATGGCCGTTACTGGAAGACGTCGGCGCCCTTGGGCATCGTGAACTTGAACTGGTTGGCCGGCATCGGCGGATTGCGTTCGAAACTCTCGAACGTCAGCAGCGATACCTGGCCGAACGAATCGCGCAGTTCCATCGCCGCCGGCACGCCGTTCTTCATGCCGATGCCGATGCGCTCGAACGTCGTGTCCTTGGCTTTCGGCACGACTTCCAGCCATTCCATGCCGTCCTTCGTTTCGCCTTCCTTCAGCGTGAAATTCTTTTCCAGATCGTTGCTGCCGAACAGGATGGCAGCTGGCGACGAACCGAGCGCATCGCCCAGCTTCTTCACCGTGACCTGGTTCAGGTCCTTGTCGTAGATGTACAGTTTTTCGCCATCGGCTTGCAGCACCTGCTCATACGGTTTCCTGTATGTCCAGATGAACTTGCCCGGACGCGCGAAGATGAAGGTGCCGGACGACTGCTTGCCCGGCTTGACGGTACCGCTGTCGATCTTCACCAGCTGCTGCTTGAATTCGCCGCGTGCGGACTGCGTACTGGCGACGAAGCTCTTGAACTGATCGAGCGCTGCTGCATGCACGAACATCGGCAGCGACAACACCGCGGCAACCAGCAGCACGCTGGCGACAGTCCACCCGATACGACGGTCATCGCGTTTTGCGGCGGCTGCGGTTTTCCTGTTATTCATCTCGTTCCTTGTCCGTTCTCTGCTTTTTCTATTCGTTTCTGCTATTCGTTACCGTTTCCGGCCGGCACCAGAATTTCGCGGTTGCCGTTCGACTGCATCGACGATACCAGCCCGCTCTGTTCCATCTGTTCCAGCAGGCGCGCCGCGCGGTTGTAACCGATGCGCAGATGGCGCTGCACCAGCGAAATCGATGCACGGCGGTTCTTCAGCACGATTGCGACTGCCTGATCGTACAGCGCATCGCCTTCGCCGCCGCCGACACCATCCAGACTCAATCCGCCCTCACCGTCTTCCGCAACGCCGCCTTCGAGAATACCCTCGATATAGTTCGGCTCGCCCTGTTCCTTCAGATGATTGACGACGCGATGCACTTCGTCATCCGATACGAACGCACCGTGCACGCGAATCGGCAAACCTGTTCCCGGCGGCATGTATAGCATGTCGCCCATGCCGAGCAGCGCTTCCGCACCCATCTGGTCCAGAATCGTGCGCGAATCGATCTTGCTGCTGACCTGGAACGCAATACGCGTCGGGATGTTGGCCTTGATCAGGCCGGTGATCACATCCACAGATGGGCGCTGCGTCGCCAGAATCAAGTGGATGCCGGCGGCACGTGCCTTTTGTGCAATACGCGCGATCAGTTCCTCGACCTTCTTGCCGACGACCATCATCAGGTCGGCTAGTTCGTCGATGATGATGACGATGGTCGGCAGTTTTTCCAGCGGTTCCGGCGCATCCGGCGTCAGGCTGAATGGATTCGGAATTTTTTCTTCGCGTTTCTCGGCTTCGGCGATCTTGGCGTTGTAGCCGGCCAGATTGCGCACACCCAGCTTGCTCATCAGCTTGTAGCGGCGCTCCATCTCGTTGACGCCCCAGTTCAGCGCATGGCCGGCCTGGCGCATGTCGGTGACGACCGGCGCCAGCAGATGCGGGATGCCTTCGTAGATCGACAGTTCCAGCATCTTCGGATCGATCAGGATCATGCGCACCTGGTTCGGATCGGACTTGTACAGCAGCGACAGGATGGTCGCGTTGATGCCGACCGACTTGCCGGAGCCGGTGGTACCTGCCACCAGCAGGTGCGGCATCTTGGCCAGATCGGCCACTACCGGATTGCCGGCAATGTCCTTGCCGAGCGCCACCGTCAGCGTGGAAGCGCTGTCGTTATAGACCTTGGAACTGATGATCTCGGTCAGGCGCACGATCTGGCGTTTCGGATTCGGCAGTTCCAGCGCCATGTAATTCTTGCCGGGAATCGTCTCGACCACGCGAATCGACGTCAGCGACAGCGAACGCGCAAGATCGCGCGCAAGGTTGACGATCTGGCTGCCCTTGACGCCAGTCGCCGGCTCGATCTCGTAGCGCGTGACGACCGGCCCCGGATAGGCAGCGACGACTTTCACCGTGATGCCGAAGTCCGACAGTTTCTTCTCGATCAGGCGGCTGGTGAATTCCAGCGTTTCGACGCTGACGGTTTCCTGCGATTCCGGCGGCTCGTCCAGCAGCGACAGCGGCGGCAGGTTGGTATCTGGCAGATCGTGGAACAGCGACGACTGCTTCTCCTTCTCGACGCGCTCGGATTTCGGCACTGCGACGATCTGCGGTTCGATACGGATAGGCTGCGCCTCGACGATCTTGGCGCGCTCCTGCACCACGGCCTCCTCGCGCTTGACGGCGGCAACCTGGCCCAACTGGCGATCCTTGCGCGCGCCGTACAGATTGCGCACGAACTGGAACGAGCGTTCAATAAATTCGCCGATGCGCTCGGCCACACTGAGCCACGACACATGAAAGAACAGGCTGAAGCCGACGCCGAACAGCAGCAGCAACAGCAAGGTCGCACCCATGAAGCCGAAAGTATTCTGCGCAGCATTGCCGATCAGTTCGCCCAACACACCGCCAGGCGCGCGCGGCAATTGCGCTCTCATCGAATACATGCGCAGGTATTCGATCGCCACGCTGCCCGTCATCATCAGTGCGAAGCCGATGCCGCGGATCAAGTTCTCATGGCGATGCGGCTCTTCCGGCTCCTTCTTCAGCAAATAGCGCTGCGACAAGCGGCGATAGCCTAGCCATACGAGGCGCAACAGGAAGATGCACAGCCACCAGGCCGAAGCGCCGAAAATGAACAGCAGCAAATCGGCCAGCCAGGCGCCGACGCGGCCGCCAAGATTGTGCAGCTTGGCGACCACATTCGCATGCGACCAGCCTGGGTCGACCGGCGAATAAGTCAGGAAAATCAGCATCAGGTACAGCGTGACGACGGCCAGTATCAACCAGCGCGCTTCGGACAGCAGGCGGGCGATCCGCCCCGGCGGCTGATCTTTGGGAACATTTGTCTTGCGGGTATAGGCTTGGCTTGTCTTGGTCATAAATCGGGACGTGTGAACGTCATATCAACTGCGCGTGATATCGACTGCGGCTAATTGAGGTCAACTGCGGTCAACCGCGCGACCGGTGTCCTGGCGGCGCATCGGTCAGAATGGTACGGCAGGCAAAAGCCGGACAAGAAATAAAAAACAGGAACGGCTTGCCTTTGCGCTTGCCGCCGTACAGAGCGACGGCATGGCGCTTCCTCTATAATCTTAACCATTTTTCACCCTTTGCACCCAATAATTCCGGGAGCGGTTGAAATTTGATGCCGCGCCGACATATACAAGCGACCGGCGGCAATTTCGCCAATCGTAGGCCATTCATCCACTGTCAAAAGAACATCATGTCCACCGTCAAACACGCCAAAGTCCTCATCCTCGGTTCCGGTCCTGCCGGCTACAGCGCAGCCGTCTACGCGGCCCGCGCCAACCTGAAACCGGTCATGATCACCGGTCTCGAACAGGGCGGCCAGTTGATGACGACCACGGACGTCGAGAACTGGCCGGGCGATCCGCTGGGCGTACAGGGTCCGGAACTGATGCAGCGCCTGCTGCAGCATGCAGAGCGCTTCAACACCGAAATCATCTTCGACCACGTCCACACGACCAAGCTGAACGAAAAACCGATCCGCCTGATCGGTGACGCCGGCGAATATACCTGCGACGCCCTGATCATCGCCACCGGCGCATCGGCCCAGTATCTGGGCCTGCCGTCCGAGCAATCCTTCATGGGCAAAGGCGTCTCCGCCTGTGCAACCTGCGACGGCTTCTTCTACCGCGAGCAGGAAGTCGCCGTGGTCGGCGGCGGCAATACCGCCGTCGAGGAAGCGCTGTACCTGTCGAACATCGCGAAGAAAGTCACCCTCATCCATCGCCGCGACAAGTTCCGCGCCGAAGCGATCCTGATCGACCGCCTGATGGCCAAGGTCGCCGAAGGCAAGGTCGAAATTCGCTGGAACCACACGCTGGACGAAGTCGTCGGCGACGACAGCGGCGTGACCGGCCTGAAGATCAAATCGACGGTGGACGAGAAAGTTACCGAAGTGCCGGTGCACGGCGTCTTCATCGCGATCGGCCACAAGCCGAACACCGATATCTTCATCGACCAGCTGGACATGCATAACGGCTACATTCAGACCAAGACCGGTCTCGAAGGTATGGCGACGTCAACCAGCGTGCCGGGCGTCTTTGCTGCCGGCGACGTGCAGGATCACGTCTATCGCCAAGCCATCACCAGCGCCGGCACCGGCTGTATGGCGGCGCTGGATGCACAGCGCTATCTGGAAAGCCAGGAGTAACTTGCAGCCCGGACGCGGCCAACGCCGCGTCCCGCATCTTCGTCACCTATCTTCGATCAGGAGGGCATCATGCCTGACCCGCTCAAGGATTTCACCGGACTCAAATCCCTGCACAAGGACCTGAAGAAGCAGGAAGAAGCGCGCCGTCTGGCCGAAGCCGAAAGACTGCGTGCCGAACAGGAAGCGCAGGTGGAAGCCGACCTGTTCCGCCGCAGTATCGGCGACATCGCGCCACTGAAAACCGCCGGCAAAGCAGACATCGCCCTGCCACGCCCGCAACCCATCCCGCGCCAGCATCTGGCGGATGAACAAGCAGCGCTGCGCGAATCGTTATCCGATGAATTCACCATCGATTCGCTGCTCGATACCGACGAAGCCCTCAGTTATGCCCGCACCGGTATCGGACCGGATGTAGTGCGCAAGCTGCGCCGCGGCCACTGGGTGATCCAGGCACAACTCGATCTGCACGGCATGCGCACCGACGAAGCGCGCGATGCCTTGGGAGAATTCCTGCGCAATGCAGCCAAACGGGGCCTGCGTTGCGTGCGTATCATCCATGGCAAGGGACTGGGATCGGTCAACAAGACACCCGTGCTGAAGAGCAAGGTGCGCAACTGGCTGGTGCAGAAGGAAGAAGTGATCGCCTTCTGTCAGGCGCGTGCTGCGGATGGCGGTGCCGGCGCACTGATCGTGCTGCTGCAGGCGAGTTGATCGCCGTTCATCCATTTCCCTGCCGCTCTACTCAGCGGATTCAACACATTAAATGAAGCGGGCCGGCAATGCCGGCCCGTTCCGTTTTCATCGCACCGTCAGACGCGTCAGACGGCCTCGCTGCCGACTTCGCCGGTACGGATGCGAATGACCTGTTCGACCGCGCGCACGAAAATCTTGCCATCGCCGATCTTGCCGGTGCGCGCCGCCTTGATGATCGCATCCACCGCCTGCTCCAGCACGCTGTCGTCCACCACGGCCTCGACCTTTACCTTCGGCAGAAAATCCACGACATATTCAGCACCGCGATACAGTTCGGTATGCCCTTTCTGGCGACCGAAGCCCTTGACTTCGGTCACGGTCAGACCGGTGACGCCCACTTCCGCCAGCGCTTCACGCACTTCGTCGAGTTTGAAAGGCTTGATGATGGCTGTGATCTGTTTCATTGAAACTCCTTGATTTGATGGTACCGGCAGCCCGGTGTTGCAGTGCCAACCTGACGCTATTGTGCGCTTGTTTGCCGCATTCGCGAAGACTTGGGTTATTCAGCTCGCTCAGTCCGGCACATTGGCCAGATCGGCCAGCCAGACCTTCGATTCCGAATCGCTGGGCGCACGCCAGTCGCCGCGCGGCGACAGCGAACCGCCGGAACCGACCTTGGGCCCGTTCGGAATACAGGAACGCTTGAACTGGCTCTGACGGAAGAAGCGGTCGAGGAAGATCGCCAGATTCTTCTTGATGTCGGCCAGTTCGTACTGCCGCCGCGCCACATGTTCGCCTTCCGGCCATGCGCCCTTTTCCCGGTCGCCCCACGCATGCAGCGCGAGGAAGGCGATCTTGCTCGGCGCGAAGCCGAAACGCAGCACGTGGTACAGGTTGAAATCCTGCAGTTCGTACGGACCAATCACCATTTCGGTCTTCTGCTCCGGCGCGCCATTCGACTTGCCCGGCACCAGTTCCGGACTGATGTCGGTATCCAGCACACGCAACAATACGTCGGCGCCGTCCGCACCGATCTCGCCCTTCTCCGCCACCCAGCGCACCAGATGGCTGATCAGCGTTTTCGGCACGCTGGCGTTGACGTTGTAATGCGACATGTGATCGCCCACGCCGTAAGTGCACCAGCCCAGCGCCAGCTCGCTCAAGTCACCGGTGCCGATGACGAAGGCCTGGTTATGGTTGGCCAGCCGGAACAGATGATTGGTGCGCTCGCCCGCCTGCACGTTTTCGAAGGTGATGTCATAGACTTCCTCGCCCGACGCATATGGATGGCCGAGATCCTTCAGCATTGCCATGCAACTTGGCCGGATGTCGATTTCCTGCGCCGTGCAGCCGACCGCTTCCATCAGTTGCCGCGCCTGCAGCAGCGTGCGTTCGCTGGTAGCGAAGCCCGGCATCGTGTAAGCAAGGATGTTCGCGCGCGGCAGGCCGAGCCGGTCCATCGTCTTCGCGCAGACCAGCAGCGCGTGGGTCGAATCCAGCCCGCCGGAAACGCCGATGACGACCTTCTTCAAACCGGAAGATGCCAGCCGCTGCATCAGCGCCTGCACCTGGATGTTGTAGACCTCTTCGCAACGCGCATCGCGGTTGCGCGCATCGGCCGGCACATAGGGAAAGCGTGCCACCTTGCGCTGCAGCGGCAACCTGCCGTCGGCATCGACCGGGATTTCCATCGACACGGTACGGAAGCGCGCCACTTCGTCGGCATGCCGGCGCACCGACTGGCCGAAGGTCGTCTGGTGCATGCGCTGCGACGACAGGCGTTCGAGGTCGATGTCGGCATGGATCAGGTGCGATTCGTCGGCGAAGCGTTCAGACTCGGCCAGCAGTTCGCCGTTCTCGCAGATCAGCGACTGACCGTCCCACGCCATGTCGGTCGTCGATTCGCCCATGCCGGCCGACGAATACAGGTAAGCCGCCAGGCAGCGCGCCGATTGCTGCGACACCAGTTGATGCCGGTAACCGGACTTGCCGATCACGATGTTCGATGCCGACAGGTTGACCAGCACCGTTGCGCCGGCCAGCGCAGCGAACGACGACGGCGGGATCGGCACCCAGACGTCCTCGCAGATTTCGACGTGGAAGCGCAACAATGGAATATTTTTCACGTCGAACAGCAGCGATGCGCCGAAATCCACTTCCTGCCCCAGCAGCGTGATGCGCTGCACATTGGTACAGTCGCCGGAACTGAACTGCCGCGCCTCGTAGAATTCGCCGTAGTTCGGCAAATAGGTCTTGGGCACGACGCCGCGTACGCGGCCTTCCGCCACCACCACCGCACAATTGAACAGCTGATGTTCGACGCGCAGCGGCAAGCCGACGATCATTGCCAGCGGCAGCGTGGCCGAGGCGTCGACAACCTGCTGCAGCGCCTGCAGGCAGCCATCCAGCAGCGCGCGCTGGTGGAACAGGTCGTCGCAGGTATAGGCGGACAATCCCAGTTCGGGAAAGGCAACCAGCGCGGCGCCGGCATCGGCAGCCTGCCTTGCCAGCGCAATCGTCTGCTGCGCATTGAACAGCGGATCGGCCACCTTGCAACGCGGCACGCCGACCGAAACGCGCGCGAATCCGTGCGCATACAGATTGAAGAAATTGCCTTTCATGTTTTCCTTGTCCTGACGTCGTTCCCTGCGACCACTGCGACACGAACTGCCCATCGTGCTGCATCCGAGGGCCGTTTTTCCAGTCATATTGCGAAGTCGTATTGTAGTAGCAGTTCGCCTTGCAAGGCGGTCGCACATGGCGATGGCGTTTTTTGCGTAGAATCAACGGACATGCATCGCCGCAAAGCAATCACCAAATCCGAAATGTCTCGCCCCTCTTCAGCCATTCACCAACCGTTGCATGGATAGCGCACAATCCGCCGGCCAGTCCGCCGAACAACCCGCATATCGCCCTCGCATCGTTTCGTCGCTGTCGGAAATCGGACAGCCGGTCTGGGATGCGCTGCTTGCACTGCAGAATGACGCCACGCCGTTCCTGTCTTATGCCTTCCTCGATGCGCTGCATGAAAGCGGCAGTGCATCGGCACGCAGCGGCTGGCAACCGCAATACCTGACGCTGTGGCGCGATGTCGATGGCAAGGAACGGCTGGAAGCCGCACTGCCGCTGTATGCGAAAAGTCATTCCTACGGCGAATACATCTTCGACTGGGCCTGGGCCGACGCCTATCGCCGCAACGGCCTCGACTATTATCCGAAGCTGCTGTCAGCCATTCCGTTCACGCCGGTCACCGGCAGCCGTCTGCTGGCGCGCGATGCCGAATCGCGTACGGCGCTGGTCGCCGCGTTGCGCGCAATCCAGCAGGGCAACGATTTCTCATCGACGCACATTCTCTATCCGCCGCAACAGGAAGCCGAGCAACTGCAGGAAGCCGGCTTCCTGCTGCGCAGCGGCGTGCAATTCCACTGGCTCAATGCCGGCTACCGCAGCTTCGACGAATTCCTTGATACGCTGGAACGCAAGAAGCGCAAGAACATCCGCGCCGAACGCCGCAAGGTGCAGGAAGCCGGCGTGACGTTCCGCCACATAGGCGGCCGCAATGCGATCGAAGGCGACTGGCGTTTCTTCAAGCGCTGCTATGACCATACCTACGCCGCCCATCATTCGACACCCTACCTGAATCTGGATTTCTTCCTGCGCATCGGCGCGACGATGCCGGACAACCTGCTGCTGATCGTCGCCGAACGCGACGGCCAGCCGATCGCGTCGTCGCTGGTGGTGCATGACGACAAAACGCTGTACGGCCGCTATTGGGGCGCGCTGGTGCATGTCGACTGCCTGCATTTCGAAACAGCCTATTACCAGCCGCTGGAGTTCTGCATCGCGCACGGCATCGCTTGTTTCGAAGGCGGAGCGCAAGGTGAACACAAGATGGCGCGCGGCTTCCTGCCGCAAAAAACATGGTCGGCGCACTGGCTTGCGCATCCTGGCTTCTCGCACGCAGTGGAAGAATTCCTGCAGCAGGAAAGCAGCGGCATTGCCGATTACATCGACGAGTTGAACGAACACAATCCGTTCCGGACATAGATGCGTCCGAGAATGTCCGACACGCTGTAGCCGCTGCGCAATTACCCAGAACATGGGGCTTGCCAGTCTACGAACGTCAGTGCATGCTAACGTCCACGATGACCTCGACCGTTACCCCTCTGCAGCCAATCCATGAACGTCCGACGCGGATCGGACGATTTTCCATCAAGCACGAACTGGGGCGCGGCTCCATCGGCGTCGTCTATCTGGCGCACGATCCGGTCATCGATCGCGACGTCGCGCTGAAGACCTTCCGCAACCGGATGCCGCTGGCGGAGAAAAAACAGTACGAACAGCAATTTATCAACGAAGCACGCGCCGCTGGCCGCCTGGCGCATTCCAACATCGTCACGATCTACGAAGCTTCCAGCGAGGGCGACTGGACCTACATCGCAATGGAATACCTGCCCGGGCGCGAGCTGAGCAAGACGATGACCGCGCATCGCTTCTCACCGGACGATGTCGCCTCGATCTCGTGGAAGATCGCCGATGCGCTGGAGCACGCGCATCGCAATGGCGTCATCCACCGCGATATCAAACCCGCCAATATTTTCCTCGTGACCGACCACCAGCCGAAGATCGTCGACTTCGGCATCGCACGTGCGCCCAACCGCGTCTCCGATGCGCAGCAGATGGAAGAACCGTTCACACTGTTCCACGACAACCTGCTCGGCACGCCGAACTATATGTCGCCGGAACAGGCGCTCGGCCACGCGGTCGACGCTCGCACCGACGTGTATTCGCTGGGTGCCGTCATGTACGAGATGCTGACCTTTCGCAAACCGTTCCACGCAACCGACACCGACAAATTGCTGCAGCAGATCGCCTTCAAGGCAGCACCGGAACCGCACATGGTCGAGGGTGGCGTGCCGCTGTGGCTGTCGCGCATCGTCGTCAAGGCGATGAGCAAGAAACCGGAAAAGCGTTACCAGACAGCCGAAGAAATGTCGCTCGACATCAAGCGCCACCTGACACGCACGCGCCGCGAACACGAACGCGTGCCGAAACAGGAGCTGGCCGAACAACCGGCAAACGCGCCGGACTTCCACAAGTCGCGGCTTTTCTGGCCGATCTGCAGCGTTCTTGTCGCCGGCGCCATCGCCGCCTACACGCTGCTGCGCTGACGGCAGGAGCGCTGACAGCAGGAATTTTCTTACTTCGATACAATGCGCAGGCCGGCCGCATCCGCGGCTTGCTTCCCATTGCAATGTATCCCTCCCCATGAATCCTGCCGACATCCTGACTGCCATTGCCGTCGTCGGCATCTGGGGACTCAACTTCGTCGTCATCAAGGTCGGCCTGCAGGATTTGCCGCCGATTCTCTTCACCGCGCTGCGTTTCCTGTTCGCTGCATTTCCACTGGTCTTTTTCGTACGGCGGCCGACGATTCCATGGACGCTGCTGGCCGGCTACGGGCTGTTCCAGTTCGCTGTGCAATTCACACTGCTGTTTTCCGGCATGAAACTGGGGCTGTCGGCAGGACTGGCATCGCTGGTCATCCAGTTGCAGGCTTTCTTCACGATCGGCCTGGCAATCCTTCTGCTGGGCGAACGCCCGCGTGCAACGCAATGGATAGGCGCACTGATCGCACTGGCCGGCATGCTGCTGGTAGCCATGCATCTGGAAGGCCATGCGACCGTACTCGGCTTCCTGTTGGTGATAGCCGGCGGCCTGTCGTGGGCGATGGCGAACATCCTGACGAAAAAGATGCACGACGTGCGCCCCGTTCCGCTGGTCGTCTGGGGTTCGCTGCTGGCGACGCCGCCGCTGCTGTGTGCCTCGCTGCTGATCGAAGGACCGGCGGTATGGATGCAGACGCTGCATCATGCCGGCTGGCTGTCGGTAGGTGCGGTTCTGTTCCAGTCCTACCCGAACACCATCCTCGGCTTCGGCGTCTGGTCGATCCTGATGCGCAAATATCCGACCGCGACCATCGCGCCATTCACCTTGCTGGTGCCGGTGTTCGGCATGCTGAGCGCGACGCTGCTGCTGGACGAACCGCTGCAATGGTGGAAGATCGTCGCCGGCGTGCTGGTGCTCGGCGGCCTGGCGTTCAACCAGTTCGGCGGGCGTCTGCTGCGCTTCGTCCGATAGCCTGAAAATCGGCCCTCATCCTCAACGGACGGTCATCCTCGAAACCATAAAAAAAAAGCGCACCGAAGTGCGCTTTTTTATTGCCGCGAAGAACCGCAGACGAATCAGGCCTTGGTCTGTTTCTTGTAGTTTTCGACGCCGGTCAGGATCTCTGCCTTGGCTTCTTCCGGGCCGCCCCAGCCTTCGACCTTGACCCATTTGCCCTTTTCCAGATCCTTGTAGTGTTCGAAGAAGTGCTGGATCTGCTGCAGGCGCAGATCGTTGATGTCTTCCGGTTTCTGCCAGTGCGTATAGATCGGCAGAATCTTGTCCACCGGCACTGCCAGCAGCTTCGCATCGCCGCCGGCCTCGTCACTCATCTTCAATACACCGATCACACGGCAGCGCACCACCACACCCGGATGCAGCGGAAACGGCGTGATCACCAGCACATCGACCGGGTCGCCGTCATCGGCGATGGTTTGCGGGATGTAGCCATAGTTGCACGGATAGTGCATGGCGGTACTCATGAAGCGATCGACGAAGATCGCACCGCTTTCCTTGTCGACCTCGTACTTGACCGGGTCGGCATTCATCGGGATTTCGATGATGACGTTGAAATCGTTCGGCAGATCCTTGCCGGCCGGGACATTGTTCAGACTCATGGTGTGTTCTCGAAAGTGGAGGAGAAATGGGAGATGCTGCAAACCCGTGATTATAGCGATTTTCCCGTTTGCCCCGCCGGCAACCCTGCTGCCGCCCGTCGTCCGTTCATGTAACGGATAGGCAATGCGGCAGAGAGAAAATTCGGAAGAAAGCCGAGAAAATTACAACGCCGTTGCCACCGCGCACTGGCGATAGTGAGAAGCCGCCTGTTCCGGCTGGTTCAGTGCTTCGTGCATCTGCGCCAGCTTCAGGTGGATTTCCTGCAGCATGCGTGGATGGCTTGCATCGGACAGCGCCTGCTCCAGATGGCGTTGCGCCTTGCCCCACAGATGCTGGCGCAGGCATAACGTACCCAGCGTCAGTTCCAGATCCGGATCGCCCGGATGCTTGCGGTTCCAGTCCTCACAGCGCTCGATCTGCGCCAGCAGCGCCGGTGCACCTTCCTGTGCGGCAGCCGCGCGGTACGGCTTTAGCAGACGCTCGTCCCATTCGGCTTCCATCGCCTTCTCGATAAGAGCACGCGCATCGTCGTGCAGCCCGCAGCGATTGAATGCCTGTGCGCCATGCAGAGCGACATAAGGCTGGATGCGATCTTCAGCCGGAATGCTCCACCAGACGTTGCGAATCGATTCCGCATCGTTGGCCGGATTCTGCAACAGATCCTGATAAGCCAGTTCGCGCAGGCGAGTCGACAGCGCCGGATGCAGGGCGCGGTTCTTGTCCAGTGAACGCACCAGCCGCAGCACTTCCGGCCAGTTGCCGGCACGCTGGTTGGCCTTCAGCGCCATGCGCAATGCGTGGATATGGCGCGTGCCGTTGGCGTTGAGTTCCTTGACGACATCCAGCGCCTGTTCCGGCTGGCGCTCGTCCACCAGCAATTCGATCGCCGTCATCAGGCGTGCCGTCTTCAGGCCCTGTTCATCGTCGACCGTCGCCAGCCAGGTGTCGCGCCGATCGGTCTGCTGCATCCGGTGTGCAGCGCGGGCCGCAATCAGCGCGGCCAGGCCAGCGTTGTCCGGCGATTCGGCGGCGCGCGTCGCGGCTTTTTCCGCATGACCGAAACGTCCTTCGAAAAAGGATTTCAACGCATCGCGCAACGCCTCGTTGCCCTTGCGCTCGAGTTTTTCGCGCCGATAGGCGGCAACGCGTCTCGGCATCGCCTGCGCCACGCGCACTGTCTTCAGCACCGCATAGACAGCGATGAACAGCAGAATCGTCAGCAGGATGAAGAAATTGAGCGACAGATCGATGCGGTACGGCGGATAGAAGAACACCACGTTGCCGACATTGAAATGCGCCGCCACGGCCAGTCCGATGGCGGCGGCGAACAGTATCAGGATCCAGAGGAAAAAGCGCATATCGGTCAGCTACGGTCGGCAGTCAAGGGACAAAGAGGACGAAAGAACACGCAATAGCAGTCTCAAGGCTTGGCCTTGTAATTGCGGACGGCGTTCAGGCTTTCGGCCAGCGTCGGCATTTCGATCGACAGATTGCTCGATTGCACCTGCTTCAGGAGAGCCTGCACGGTCTGCGTCTGCTTGGCGCGGGTATCGAAGTATTTCGCGATGCTGTCCTGCGCGGCAGCCATGTCGCTGCGGAATGCGCTTTCATTGCGCGACAGCAGCGCCAGGCGCGCATTCAGCAGGCGCAGCTTCAGGTTTTCACGCGCATAGTAGGCCTGTGTCGGCGACAGCAGCAGCGCATCCGAGCTTTCCACGCTGCGCACGCGGATCAGCTGGCGTACGTCGTTCCACATTTCGCTCGACCAGCTTTCCCAGCGAGCCTTCGTCCGCTGCCACCAGTCGTTCGTCTCGTTCGCGGTTGCAGCATCCGCCGCTACCGGCGTTTTGCCGTTCTTCGCGTGCTTCATCGACTGCGGCAACGGACGGTTCTTAGGCTCGGTCGCCGGCAACGCCGGGTGTTCGTCGGACAGCAGCGGCATGCGGTCGATCTGGCTGATGACGCTATCCAGACGCAACGCAATGCCGGTCAGGTCCAGATTGGGCAAAGCCTTCAGGCGTTCGATGTCATGTCCGATGGCGCGCCGGATATTGACGAACTGCGGCGTTTCGGCACGCGACAATTTTGCATCCGCGTTCTGCAAGGCGATCAGCGCGCCCTGCACGTTGCCGGCCAGTTGCAGTTGCTGGCTGGCGGTCGACAGCACCTGCTCGACTTCGGCCAGCGCCCAGTCGTCGCGTCGCTTGAACAGATCCTGATATAACTGTTCCAGCGCGAGCTGCTGGCTTTGCGCCTCGACCTGCTTGTTTTCCAGCACATTGACCTTGGCCTGCAGTTCGGTCACGGTTTCCTGGACCGACTTGGCGATGATGCGCGTTTCGTTGCTGACGTTGTCGCCGCTCTGCATGCGGCGCGCGACCTCGGCGCGGACTTCAGACAACTCGCGCTGCGCATACCATGCATAGGCCGCCAGCAAGGCCGCCAGCACGATCACGACGACGATAAGAAAACCCTGTCGGCCACCCTGCCCTTTTTTCTTTGCAGGTTTGGCATCGATGACGGTATGGGACGGAGCCGCGGCAGCCGGAATGGCTTGCGGCGCTGGGTCGGGAGAAGTCGGCATGTCATTCATGAAAGGGATTGTAACGCGGCTAACAAGCCGTCGTCGCCTGACGCGCTGCGAACGACATTGCGAAAACCCAGCGATTGCGCGGTTTCCGCGATGCGTACGTGCGATGCGATGATTCTTTGCTGTTGCATTTTTGCGACGGCCTCCCCTTTATTCTTCTCATCGAGTTGCGCGACCATCTGCGCCAGAAAACGCAGCGCCTCGGAACTGGTCACGATCCAGTCGTTCTGACCGTCGAGCAGCCGTTTCAGTTCGCGGCGCCGTTGTTCGGTGAATGCTGGCATCGCACGCCGATAGGCGGCGACCAGCGTCACGTGTGCGCCGGCGGCGCGCAAGGCGTCACCTAGCAGTTCGCGGCCGGCTTCGCCGCGCACGATCAGAATGTCCTTGCCATGCAGCGCAGGCAGATCCAGCGCTTCCAGCAAGGTTTGCGAATCGGTGCGCTCGCGATCGTGCGGGATGAAAATGGTGCTGTTGCCCGGCGTGATGCCGTGCCGTTCCAGCGCCGCCCGGCTGCCGTCGCCGACCACAGCCAGTTGCAGGCCATGCGGCCAGTCGGGACGCGCAGCGAACGCGGCGTCGATCGCATTCGGGCTGACGAAAGCGATCAATGCATAGCGATCGAGTTCGGCCAGTGCAGCACGCAGCGGCACCGTATCGGGTAGCGGCAGGATATCCAGCAACGGGAAAAGGACGGGCGTACGTCCGATCGCGGCGATGCGCTGCGCCAACGCATCGGCTTGCGCCGCCGGCCGCGTGACGACGACAGAGGGCAGATCAGGCATCTCCGACGGGTTCCGCCTTGCAGGCATCGAGGATCGCATGCGCGTCCTGCTGCTGCAGTTCCATCGCGATGCGCGTGCCCAGTTCTTCCGGTGCTGCAGCCGGCCCGGACAGGTCCGCACTGGCGACGCGCTTACCGTCCGGCGTGGCGATCATCGCGCGCAGCCGCATCGTTTCTCCGTCCAGCGTGGCGAAAGCCGCCAGCGGTACCTGGCAACTGCCGCCGAAATTGCGCGACACCGTGCGCTCCGCGCTGACGGTACGCGCGGTCGCTTCATGTTCCAGCGGTGCCAGCCATTGCTGCAAATCATCGCGATCAGCACGAACCTCGATCGCCATCGCGCCCTGGCCCGGCGCCGGCAGGCTTTGTTCCGGCGGCAGGATGGCGCGTATGCGCTGCTCCATGCCCAGCCGCTTCAGGCCGGCGGCGGCCAGGATGATCGCCGCATATTCGCCGCGGTCGAGGCGGCCGAGCCGCGTATCCAGATTGCCGCGCAACGGCCGCACGACCAGTTTAGGGAAGCGCGCGGCAATCAGCGACTGGCGGCGCAGGCTGCTGGTGCCGACCACCGCGCCGTCCGGCAATGCTTCCAGCGAATCGTAGTCGTTGGAGACGAAGGCATCGCGCGGGTCCTCGCGTTCCAGTACCGCCGCCAGGCTGAAACCGTCCGGCAGCGTCATCGGCACATCCTTCAGCGAATGCACGGCCAGGTCAGCGCGCCCGTCGGCGATCGCCGTTTCCAGTTCCTTGACGAACAGCCCCTTGCCGCCCACTTTCGACAGCGCGCGATCCAGGATCTGATCGCCGCGCGTCGTCATTCCGAGAATCTCCACCGTGCACTGCGGATATAATAGGGCCAGCTTTTCGCGCACATGCTCGGCCTGCCACATGGCAAGACGGCTTTCGCGCGAGGCGATGATTAATTTTTTCGGGGGTGGGAATTTCAACACGGCTTCTTTCGATTTTTCTGTCGGGAAGCTGGCGAGCCTGTAAATTGCAACCGCGCTCTACAGGTTCGGCAACTGTCGATGACGCCGCATAGCGGTCGTCTCCATCGCGGATTCACATCTAAGGTATTGCTGAAATTCTAGCATGCGCCCTTTCGGCGAAACGGCGCATCTCCCCTCGTTATCACCATCAACAAGCTGACTGTATTTCGACCATGGCAAAACAATCGAACACCCGACCGCGCGCGACTTCTTCCGACCGGAATGCCCCCGACCGCGACAAGGATGCACCGCTGAAGGAAGACATCCGCCTGCTGGGCCGCCTGCTCGGCGACGTGCTGCGCGACCAGGAAGGCGATGCCGTGTTCGAAGTGGTGGAAACCATTCGTCAGACCGCCGTGCGCTTCCGCCGCGAATCCGACGATCAGGCCGGTGCGCAGCTGAACCGCCTGCTGAAGAAGCTGGATCGCGAACAGACCATCACCGTGGTGCGCGCGTTCTCGTATTTCTCGCACCTGGCCAACATCGCCGAGGATCATCACCACAACCGCCGCCGCCGTGCGCATCTGCTGGCCGGCTCCACGCCGCAGGAAGGCAGCGTCGCCTTCGCACTGGAAAAACTGGACAAGGCCGGCGTCACTGGCGCTCAGGTGCGCGACTTCTTCAAGGATGCGCTGATCTCGCCGGTGCTGACCGCGCACCCGACCGAAGTGCAGCGCAAGAGCATCCTCGATTCGGAAAACGACATCGCCCGCCTGCTGGCGCAGCGCGACCTGCCGATGACGCCAAAGGAACGCGCAGACAATACGGAGCTGCTGCACACCCGCATCACGATGCTGTGGCAGACGCGTCTGCTGCGCTACTCGAAACTGTCGGTCAAGGACGAAGTCAACAATGCGCTGTCCTACTACCGCATCACCTTCCTGAACGAACTGCCGGGCATGTACGAAGACATCGCCGAGGAAGTGGCCGAGCAGTTCCCGCAACGCGCCAGCAGCAAGTCGAAGAACACGTTCTCGCCGTTCGTGCAGATGGGCAGCTGGATCGGCGGCGACCGCGACGGCAATCCGAACGTCAATGCCGACACCATGCGCTATGCGCTGTCGCGCCAGTCGACGACGGTGCTGGACTTCTATCTCGCCGAAGTACATGCGCTGGGTGCAGAGCTGTCGGTTTCCGGCTTCCTGGCCGGTGTCAGTCCGGAACTGCAGGCGCTGGCCGATGCATCGCCCGACCAGTCCGCGCACCGCACCGACGAACCTTATCGTCGCGCACTGATTTTCATCTACACGCGTCTGGCGGCTACCGCGCGCGCACGCGGTGCCGCCACGATCGCGCGCCGCGAGATCGGCTCGGCCGCGCCCTATGCATCGCCAGCCGAGTTCGCGCAAGACCTGCAGATCCTGATCGATTCGCTGAAATCCCACCATGGCGGAGCGCTGGCACGTCCGCGCCTGGCCAAGCTGCGCCGCGCAGCCGACATCTTCGGCTTCCACATGGCGACGCTGGACATGCGCCAAAGCTCCGACGTGCACGAGCGCGTGCTGACCGAGCTGTTCCGCTGCGCACAGGTGGAAACGAACTACGCCGCACTGACCGAAGAACAGAAAGTCGCACTGCTGCTGTCCGAACTCGACAAGCCGCGCCTGCTGTTCTCGCCCTACATCGACTATTCGGACGAAACCAATTCCGAACTGTCGATCATGCGCGCCGCGCACGACATTCGCAAAATGTACGGCTCGCGCGCGATCCGCAACTACATCATCTCGCACACGGAAACCGTTTCCGACATGCTGGAAGTGCTGCTACTGCAGCGCGAAACCGGCCTGCTGCGCAACGGCAGCAGCGACGACGATGTCGAGCTGATGGTGATTCCGCTGTTCGAAACCATCCCCGACCTGCGCCAGGCCGCCGTCATCATGGAACAGACGATGGCCATCCCGCAGGTACGCAAGCTGATCTCCAAGCAGGGCGACCTGCAGGAAGTCATGCTCGGCTATTCGGATTCCAACAAGGATGGCGGCTTCCTGACATCGAACTGGGAACTGTACAAGGCCGAGACTCACTTGGTCGAAGTGTTCAATCGTGCCGGCGTCAAGCTGCGCCTATTCCACGGCCGCGGCGGCACCGTCGGTCGCGGCGGCGGTCCGAGCTACGACGCGATCCTGGCGCAGCCGCCGGGCACCGTGAACGGCCAGATCCGCCTGACCGAGCAGGGCGAGATCATCGCGTCCAAATTCTCGAACCCTGAAATCGGCCGCCGCAATCTCGCGTTGCTGGTTGCCGCCACACTGGAAGCCAGCCTGATGCCGCATCCGTTCAACGGCCGGCATGCGAAGAAACTGGCCGAATTCGAAAACGTGATGAGCGAATTGTCCGAACTGGCCTATCACGCCTATCGCGATCTGGTCTATGAAACGCCGGGCTTCACCGATTACTTCTTCTCGGCCACGCCGATCGCCGAAATCGCCGAACTGAACATTGGCTCGCGTCCTGCATCGCGCAAGGCATCGCGCCGCATCGAAGACCTGCGCGCGATTCCATGGGGCTTCTCGTGGGGCCAGTGCCGTCTGCTGCTGCCGGGCTGGTACGGCTTCGGCGAAGCGATCGAGCAATGGCTGGCTGCCGACAACAACAAGCGTCATCGCGTCGCCATGCTGCGCGCGATGTTCAAGGAATGGCCGTTCTTCGCGACGCTGCTGTCGAACATGGACATGGTGCTGTCGAAGACAGACTTGGCCGTCGCTTCGCGCTATTCGGAAATGGTGCAGGATCGCCGCCTGCGCAACAGCATCTTCAAGCGCATCGTAGCCGAACACGAACGCGTGTCCGATGCCTTGACGCTGATCACGGGACGCAAGGAACGCCTGGCAAACAACCCGCTACTGGCGCGCTCGATCAAGAACCGCTTTGCCTATCTCGATCCGCTGAACCACCTGCAGGTCGAACTGATCAAGCGTCACCGCCTGTTGATGAAGGAAGGCAAGGTCGACGATCGTGTACGCCGCGGCATTCACCTGTCGATCAACGGCCTGGCGGCAGGTCTGCGCAATACCGGTTGATCGCGCATGATGCGCACATGACAAAAAAGGGAAGCCTCGGCTTCCCTTTTTATTTCAACCATCCCACCGACTAGCGCACCAGCGCCTTCACCGCCGGCCATTGGCGACGTGAAATCGGCAGGCGATCGTCGATGCCGCGCAACATCACCTGCCACGACTCCTGCGACTTGCCATCGCTCTCTTCTTCCGCATCCGCCATTTGCACGCCACGTTCGACGCCGACGATTGCATCGCGCGCGACCAGCGCATTGCGATGCACGCGGATGAACTGCGCGGCGAACTCCTGCTCCAGCGCGGACAAGGCGCTTTCGATCAGGTACTCGCGCTCGCGCGTGCGCAAGGTCACGTATTTCGCTTCTGCCTTCAGATACAGCACATCGGTCACCGGCACCAGCAGCAGGCGGCCGCGCTCCTGCACCGAAAAATGCCGGCGCGGCGCCTGCGATGTCGCAGCATCGGCGATCGCCTGTTTCTGCATCCCTGCGCTTTGCCGCAATGCGACGACGCGCCGGATGGCATCGGCCAGACGCGCCGCACGCACCGGCTTCATCAGGTAGTCCAGTGCATGCACTTCGAAGGCCTTCAGTGCATATTCGTCGTAAGCAGTCACGAAGACGATCGCCGGCGACGTTTCACGATGCTGCGCCAGATGCGCGGCCAGTTCAATGCCCGTCATGCCGGGCATCTGCACATCCAGCAACACTACGTCAGGCGACAGTTCCGCGATGCGATCCAGTGCCTGTTGTGCCTGCTCCGCCTCACCGACCAGCTGATGGGGGCATTCGGCCTCAATGTCGGACAGCAGTGTCGTCAGCCGCGCGCGCGCCGGCGCTTCGTCGTCGACGATCAGGATACGCGGGATCATGTGCCTGCCTTCCGGTACGGCAGCGACAGATGAACGGCAAACAAGCCGTTGCTGACGCCGGTGGTCAATTCGCCTTCGACGTCGTACAGCAAGGCGAGTCTTTCGCGGATGTTGTTCAAAGCCATGTGATTGCCGGTCGAGACGATATTTTCATGGAAGGGATTCGTGATCGCGATCTCGATACGGTCGCGCACGCGACGCACACCCACGCGCACCAGGGCGCGTTGCGGCGACGGCTCCACCCCGTAGTGGATCGCGTTCTCCAGCAGCGGCTGCAGCAGCAATGCCGGTACCGTCGCACGCTGCAGCGTATCGCCGGAAATTTCATCCATATTCCATTCGACCTGCAGGCGCTCGCCAAGACGCACCTTCTCGATCGACAGGTACTGCATGCCGATACGCACCTCGTTGCCCAGTGTCGTCACATCGCGTGCATCGCGCATCAGGATGCGGTACAGGTCGGCCAGATCTTCCAGCGTGGTTTCGGCGCGGCGCGGTTCGGTACGGATCAGCGACAGAACGGCATTCAGGCTGTTGAACAGGAAATGCGGCCGTATGCGTGCCTGCAATGCCTGCAGGCGCGCTTCCGCCAATGCCGGCGAAAACGCGCGCGTGCGCAATTCGAAATAATGTTGCAACACACCGCCGAATAGCGCCGCGCAGAGAATTCCTTCCGGCACGCCGAC
The DNA here is from genome assembly GCF_014635845.1 of Oxalicibacterium solurbis. Taxonomy (GTDB): domain Bacteria; phylum Pseudomonadota; class Gammaproteobacteria; order Burkholderiales; family Burkholderiaceae_D; genus Oxalicibacterium; species Oxalicibacterium solurbis. The sequence goes on from NZ_BMDP01000001.1 coordinate 559,593, forward strand.
CCTGCTCAGGCTGACTGCAGCGCCGTTGTCGCTCAGCACGTAATGAATGATCAGCCCGGTGATGGCCGCTGGCACCAGCACACAGGCCAGCCGCTGCGCCCATGGCGGCACGGTGCGAATCAGCCGGCGCATGCCGCACAAGGCAAACAGCGATGTCAGGCAGGCCAGTTCGACCAGCATCGAGGCTTCGACAAAAGCCAGCATGCCCGCTTGCAGGCTGGCCGCCGATATCAGCATCGCCGCCAGTACTGCGCCGTTGACGAACAGCAGCGCCCTGACCATGATGCCGATATTGCAACAATCCGGAATTACCAGCTCGAGTGGCACATCGGGGGGAGATGCCAGTGTCGATGCGGCGCGTTCCGGCTGCTTGGGCTGGGCTTTCACGTCGTTTGCGAATTGGAGAAATGTGCGTGGAAGTGGATTACGTAATGCACATAATGCGTTACGTCCGACGTTACGTAATACGGTGGTTACGGTTGTTTTATAATCGCGTATTCCTCAGGATTCCATTATGACAGCACAACTCTCCAAGAAAAGCGAGGCCTGGTCGGCGCGTTTCAGCGAACCCGTATCCGATCTGGTCAAGCGCTACACCGCATCGGTCTTCTTCGACAAGCGTCTGGCCGACGTCGACATCCAGGGCTCGCTCGCGCATGCCGAGATGCTGGCGCATCAGAAAATCATCAGCCAGCAGGATCACGAAGCCATCCAGCGCGGCATGGCGCAGATTCGCGACGAGATCGCCTCCGGCAAGTTCGAATGGCTGCTGGATCTGGAAGACGTTCACCTGAACATCGAGAAGCGCCTGACCGAACTGGCAGGCGACGCCGGCAAGCGCCTGCACACCGGCCGCTCGCGCAACGATCAGGTCGCCACCGACATCCGCCTGTACATACGCGGCGCGATCGACGACATCGTCGGCCTGCTGCGCGAATTCCGTCTCGCACTGCTCGATCTGGCCGAGCAGCACGCCGATACCATCCTGCCCGGCTTCACGCACATGCAGGTGGCGCAGCCGATCACCTTCGGCCATCACATGCTGGCCTACGTCGAGATGTTCAGCCGCGATGCCGAACGCATGCTGGATTGCCGCAAGCGCGTCAACCGCCTGCCGCTGGGCGCCGCCGCGCTGGCCGGCACCACCTTCCCGATCGACCGTGAACGCGTGGCGAAGACGCTGGGTTTCGACGATGTCTGCCGCAATTCACTGGATGCCGTCTCCGACCGCGACTTCGCGATCGAATTCTGCGCCGCTGCCGCACTCGTGATGACGCACATCTCGCGCATGTCGGAAGAACTGGTGATCTGGATGAGCCCGCGCGTCGGCTTCATCGACATCGCCGACCGCTTCTGCACCGGTTCGTCGATCATGCCGCAGAAGAAGAATCCGGACGTGCCCGAACTCGCGCGCGGCAAGACCGGCCGCGTCAACGGCCACCTGATCGCGCTGCTGACGCTGATGAAAGGCCAGCCGCTGGCCTACAACAAGGACAATCAGGAAGACAAGGAACCGCTGTTCGATGCGGTCGACACCGTCGTCGATACGCTGCGCATCTTCGCCGACATGGCGCGCGGCATCACCGTGAAGCCGGAGGCGATGCGCGCCGCTGCGCTGCAAGGCTATGCGACAGCCACCGATCTGGCCGATTACCTGGTCAAGAAAGGCCTGCCGTTCCGCGATGCGCACGAAGCCGTCGCGCATGCAGTGCGCACCTGCGTCGATCGTGACTGCGATCTCGGCGACCTGAAACTGGACGAACTGCGCGCCTTCTCGACGCTGATCGAGCAGGACGTATTCGACGTGCTGACGCTGGAAGGTTCGGTCGCTGCACGTGATCACATCGGCGGCACCGCGCCGGCGCAGGTTCGCGCAGCGATCGCAAGGCATCGCGCCGCACTAGGTTAAACACATAAGCTGCACACCGATCCCGCCGCCGGCGGGATTTTTTTGCCTGCCATCCATGCACGTGTCGGCAGTTTCCGACAGCAGAATGCGAAGAAACGGAACGCCCAGCGGTGCTACGATCCTCTTCGGTAGCTGCTGCAGCCACATCCAGTCACATCACTCACGCGGAGGTCATGATGCAGGAGACGTTTCGCAAATTCTCGGTCAGGTGCGCCAATATGGTCGGCTCATCGTGGGCTTTCCTGCTGGCGCTCCTGGTGGTCGCCGCATGGCTGATCACCGGCCCCTTATTCCATTATTCCGATACCTGGCAATTGCTGATCAATACCGGCACGACGATCGTCACCTTCCTGATGGTTTTCCTGATCCAGAATGCACAGAACAGGGAAGCACAATGCACGCAATTGAAACTCGACGAACTGATCCGTGCCATTCACGGCGCGCGTACGCGTCTGGTCAATATGGAAGACCTGTCCGATGCCGATCTGCAAAAGCTGAAGGAAGAATTCAATCGTATCGGTCGTGCGACAGGACAGAAACCGCTGCCGCCCGAATGAAGCAAAAAAACAGGCATGAAAAAACCCGCAGGGCTTGCGCGCTGCGGGTCATACGGAAAACTGGAATCAGTCGTTTGTTCCGATGATTACTTGCGTCCGATCATGAAGTTCTGGATCGGCGCCTCGGCAACCGAGTACCACTGGTTCTGATCCTGGCGGAAACGCTTCCACGGTTCGTAGATTTTCTTGAACTTCGGATTCTTCGCCGCTTCTTCGTTCATCACGTCGGTCGCTGCCTTGTAGCAGGCTTCCATGATCGGTTTCGAGAAGGCACGCAGCTTGACGCCGTTTTTCAGCAAACGCGCCAATGCAGCCGGATTGCGTGCATCGTATTGCGCCTGCATCACGACGTGCGCGTCGTAAGAAGCCGCTTCGATGGCCGCCTGATAAGCCTTCGGCAGTTTTTCCCATTCCTTGATGCCGATGTAGAACGACAGTTGCAGGCTCGGCTCCCACCAGCCCGGCGTGTAGTAGAACGGTGCAACCTTGTTGAAACCGAGTTTTTCGTCGTCGTACGGACCGATCCATTCGGCCGCGTCGATCGTGCCCTTTTCCAGCGCCGGGTAGATATCACCGCCGGCGATCTGCTGCGGCACCAGACCGAGGCGTTGCATCACCGCGCCGGCAAAGCCGCCGATGCGCATCTTCAGGCCCTGCAGGTCATGGACTTCCTTGATCTCCTTGCGGAACCAGCCGCCCATCTGCGTGCCGGTATTGCCGCCGAGGAAGTTGACGACGCCGTAATCCTTGAAGAAGTCGCGGGTCAGTTCGCGTCCGCCGCCCTGGTCGAACCAGGCCGTCTGCTGGCGCGAAGTCAGGCCGAACGGCACGACCGCGTCGAACGCGAAGGTCGGGTCCTTGCCGTAGTAGTAGTAGGAAGCCGAATGTCCCATTTCGACGGTGCCCGCCTGCACGGCATCCAGCACCTGCAGCGCCGGCACGATCTCGCCGCCGGCGAACGGGCGGATATTGAATTTGCCGTCGGTCAGTTGCGATACGCGCTTGACGAAGGTATCTGCGGCACCGTAGATCGTGTCCAGCGATTTCGGGAAGCTCGATGCGAGACGCCAGTTGAGCGCCGGGTTGGACTGTGCAAAGGTCGGTGCGGCAATGGCGCCGGCCGATGCACCGACGGCCGCTTTCTTTAGGAATGAACGACGTTCCATTTTGTCTCCTGGTGGTTGGACAGCTCTTTTTGTCGCTTTGTATCGTGACATTCAATGCACGGCGGCATTGCATGCAACAGGCATTACCTTACTACGAAATCGCGATTCTTAACTACCGGCAACCACCATATTTTCGATCAGGATCGAGCCGGTCTGCTTGGTGCCGCGCACCAGTGTATCGGCGCCGATGGCCGCGATCTGCATGAACATGTCCTTCATGTTGCCGGCGATCGTGATTTCCTCCACCGGATACTGGATCACGCCCTTCTCGACCCAGAAACCCGATGCGCCGCGCGAATAGTCGCCGGTCACGTAATTGACGCCCTGCCCCATCAGTTCGGTCACCAGCAGGCCGGTATCGAGCTTCTTCAGCATCGCCTTGAAATCGTCGGCCTGCTGCGTCAGCGACGACGTGATCGACAGGTTGTGCGAGCCGCCTGCATTGCCGGTCGTCTTCATGCCAAGCTTGCGCGCCGAATAGGTGGACAGGAAATAGCCCTGCACGATGCCGTCGCGCACCACGTCACGCCGCGCCGTACGCACGCCTTCCTCGTCGAACGGTGCGGAACCGACCGCGCCGATCACATGCGGCTCTTCGACGATCTGCACGTGCGGTGCAAACGCCTGTTTGCCCAGCGAATCGAGCAGAAAGGTGGATTTGCGATACAGCGCGCCGCCCGACACCGCCTGCACGAAGGCGCCCAGCAGACCCGCTGCCAACGGCGCCTCGAACAGTACCGGGCACTTGCGCGTATCCAGCTTGCGTGCATTCAGCCGCGCCAGCGCACGTTCCGCCGCATAGCGGCCGATCGCTTCCGGGCTGGCCAGCTTCTTCGGATCGCGCATCGACGAATACCAGTCGTCGCGCTGCATGTTGTTGCCCTTGCCAGCGATCGGCGCAACCGAAATCGTGTGGCGCGAATACGGGTAACCACCGATGAAGCCGCGCGAATTGGCGGCGACGAAATGCGACTGCTGCGCATAGACGCCCGCGCCCTCGCTGTTGGTGATGCGCTTGTCGACGTTCAGGGCTGCGGCCTCACCACGGCGCGCCAGTTCGACTGCTTCCTCGGTCGAGATCAGCCACGGATGGCACAGCTGCAGATCGCGCGGCTGGCGTTCCAGCATGTCTTCGTCCGGCAGGCCGGCGCAATCGTCCTCGGCGGTAAAGCGTGCGATGTTGTAGGCGGCTTCGACGGTATCGCGCAGCGCCTGCGGCGAGAAATCGGACGTGCTGGCGTTGCCGCGGCGGATATGCCCCTCTGCGCCGAGATAGACGGTCACGCCCATCCCCTTGTCCTTGTTCTGCTCGATGGTTTCCACACTGCCCTTGCGCACGCTCACCGACAGGCCGTTGCCTTCGTTGATTTCCACCGCCGCGCCGGATGCACCCTTCTCCTTCGCATAACGCAATACGTCCTGCGCAAACTGCTTCAACTGGTCCTGGCTGTGGGTAAATACGGAGTCGCTCATCGGGTTCGTTTCTTCGGGAAAATCGCTAAAGCGGTTATCATAGCAGCCTGTCGTAAATTGGCTCGTCACCTCGAGAAAAACCCATCATGCCCAACGCCAACCGCGGCTCCGTCGGCTTCAGTTCGAACGAATTCGAACAGGAGTACGAACGCCCGTCCAAATCCGAACTGAAGCGCCAGATGACGGCGCTGCAAAAACTCGGCGAAGAACTGGTCGCCGAACCGCGCGATCGCCTCAAACGCGTGCCGATGCCGGAAGACGTACGCGACGCGATTCTCGAATGCCAGAAGATCAAGGATCACGAAGGACGCCGCCGCCAGCTGCAATATGTCGGCAAGGTCATGCGTTCGCTGGAAGAAGACGAGATTGCCGCAATCCGCAAGGTGCTCGACAGCTGGAAGGGTGCGTCGAAGGCCGAAACCGCGGCACTCCATGCGATCGAACGCCAGCGCGAGAAACTGCTGGCAGACGACAAGGTATTGACGCAACTGCTGCAGATACATCCGCAACTCGATGCACAGCAGCTGCGCACGCTGATCCGCAATGCGCGCAAGGAACAGGCCGAAAACAAGCCGCCCAAGGCCTACCGCGAAATCTTCCAGATCCTGAAGCAATTGCAAGCGCCGACCGCACAACCTACCGACGAGGACGACGATGCCGACGAAGAACAATCCTGATGAACTGAAAATCGGCCTGGTGTCGATTTCCGATCGCGCCTCCAGCGGCGTCTACCAGGATGAAGGCATTCCTGCGCTGCAGGCGTGGTTCACGGCCGCGCTGACCAGTCCATGGCAGGCCGTCACGCGTCTGGTCCCGGACGAAAAGCCGGCGATCCAACAGGCATTGATCGAACTAGTCGACAGCGAACGCTGCGATCTCGTCATCACCACCGGCGGCACCGGCCCGGCACGACGCGATGTGACGCCGGAAGCGACGCTGGCCGTCGGCACCAAGGAAATGCCGGGCTTCGGCGAGCAGATGCGGCAAGTCAGCCTGCATTTCGTGCCGACCGCGATCCTGTCGCGCCAGGTGACCGTGATCCGCGAAACCGCCGATCACGCAGCACTGATCATGAATCTGCCCGGCCAGCCGAAGTCGATCAAGGAAACGCTGGAAGGCCTGAAGGATGCCGACGGCAAACAACTGGTCGGCGGCATCTTCGCCGCCGTGCCCTACTGCATTGACCTGATCGGCGGTCCCTACGTCGAAACGAACGATGCCGTCTGCAAGGCATGGCGTCCCAAGCACGCGATCCGCGCAAAGCAATAACGTACGCAGCGATAAATAGCCCGCACCATTTTCCGAACCTATCGAAAGTCCCCGGCCGCCGTGCCGCTAACATCATGACTCTGAAAACCGTCGAACTGCAAACCTCACCGAATCCCGCCGTTTCCGTTATCTGGATGCATGGCCTAGGCGCCGATGGCAACGATTTCGTGCCCATCGTCAAGGAACTGGATCTGGCCGGCTGCCCTGGCATCCGCTTCGTCTTCCCGCATGCGCCCATGCTGCCCGTCACCATCAACGGTGGCCGCATGATGCCGGCATGGTTCGACATCTGGTCGACCGAATTCGGCCGCGACGACGATGAAAAAACGCTGCGCGATTCGCAGGCCGACATCAACGCGCTGATCGAACGCGAGAAGGAACGCGGCATCGCCGCTGACAAGATCCTGCTGGCCGGCTTCTCGCAAGGTTGCGCGATGACGCTGCAGACCGGCCTGCGCCACCCGGAAAAACTCGGCGGCTTCATCTGCCTGTCCGGCTATCTGCCGCTGGAAAATTCTTTCGAAGCCGAACGCAGCGAAGCGAACAAGGCCACGCCGATCTACTACGGGCATGGCCGCGGCGATCAGGTCATTCCGATCACGCGCGCGCAGCAATCGCTGGCGCTGCTGCAGAAACACGGTTACGACGTCGAATGGCACGAATACGACATGCCGCATTCGGTCTGCATGGAAGAGATCAATGACATCAGCAACTTCCTGCAGCGCATCCTGAAATAATCCTGCCGGCCTGCGGACGAGTCGCCGCAAATGGAAAGCACATAAAAAAGCACGCAACCGTTTCCGGTGCGTGCTTTTTTGTTGAGCAGCTGCGTCGTCTCAGGTTGCAAAATGCACAGAAACGATATCCGGGAGCCGCCGTGAATGGCGGTTCCTGAAATGACGAGCGGCAAGGCGGCCGCTCGCGCAAGCGTCAGACGCTCTTGGCGACGGACAGATTTTTCGCTGCGGACGAACCCGCGCCTACCTGGACGTCACCAGCCAGCTGGCCGCCTTCTTCGATTACCACGTTGCCGTAGCGGATCTTGCCCGAGACCTTGCCCGACGCGTAGATCACCAGTTTCTGACGCACCGTCAGGTCGCCGTCGAATTCGCCATGGATCTCGGCGATGTCGATGCCGGCCGAACCCTTGAACGAACCGTTCTTGGCGATCTGGATCACGCGCGAATCCATCGTCGCCTCGACGAAACCCTCGACAACCAGCGTATCGCAATCGGTGATTTCGACGCCCTTCAATTTGATGTTGGGTCCGACGATCAGTTTGCTGCCTACTTCATTGGTGGTCGATGTCGATTGCTGCTGTGCATTATTCAGGCCGCCCGACGACAGGGACGACGGTTTGTTGAAACTGTTGGCGCCAGCCGAACCGCCTGACGAATTCAATGACGAAGATGCGTGGGAGGAACCGAGTGGAGGATTGGGCGAATTGGCATCGCGCTTGCCAAAAAGCGTATCGGAACGAAGCATGAAGTCTCCTGAGTGATGTCGATGTGTCGCAATGACGAGATAAAGCAGATCGCGCGTGCCCTGCAAAATTGTGTCGGCCACGCAGAACCGCCACACCGGAAGACAGGATATGCACGCATCGATTTTTGCACCATGGAAATGCGATGCAGGCGTGATTTTCCAGAGGGAAAATCACGCGCAACGCAAACCTTCGCTTGGTGTAGCTAAGCATGCGAAAGTTCGCATTTGTTACATTTTTTGTAAAATTTGTTCTGCCTAAACTTTAAGCAAGACACAAACACATTTATGTAATCGTGCCGCCGGGAAAATTTTTATAGCTCGCAGCAGGAACGACTCGCACATCCCATGCTTGTGGCTTGACAAGCGATTACCGGCAGGTAATGCTGCGCGGGCATCAAAACAAGAATAATTCTCAGGGAGCTCGCATGATCGAACCGTCCGCTTCTGCCGTACCCGCATCCCCCTTTTCCGACGAACCGCAGCGTTTCACGTTCAGCGGCACCGGCAGCGAATATTTCCGCATCTGGATCGTCAACCTGCTGCTGTCCGTCGTCACGCTGGGGATCTATTCCGCGTGGGCCAAGGTGCGCCGCACCCGCTATTTCTACGGCAGCACACAGGTCGCCGGCAGCAGCTTCGAATACCACGGCAATGCGGTCGCCATCCTGAAGGGGCGCATCGTCGCCTTCGTCCTGATCGTGCTCTACAACATCGCTTTCGAGATTTCCGATCTGGTCGGCCTGCTGACGATCGCTGCATTGCTTGTCGTCGCACCGTGGCTGATCTGGCGCAGCCTGCAATTCAAGCTATACAACACCAGCTATCGCGGTATCCGTTTCGGCTTTCGCGGCGAAGCGAAGGGCATCTATACCGTCTTCCTGCTGTGGCCGGCGCTGGCGATGATCACGCTTTACCTGACCGCGCCCTTCGCGCACCAGCGCATCAAAAAATACCAGCACGAGCAAAGTCGCTTCGGCGCCACGCATTTCTCGTTCGACGGCACGGTCGGCCGCTTCTACATCGCCTACCTGATCGTGTTCGCGATCTGGCTGGCGGGCATCGTGGCCATTTCCGTGACACTCGGCGGCGCGCTGTTCGCCGCGATCGCCGGCGGACTCGATCGCGAATCCGCGTCGGGCGCAGGCAGCGTCACCATCTTCACCTTCCTGCTGGCGCTGTATGCGTGGATGTTCATCCTCATCCCCATCTTCGCCACACTGATCCAGAATCTGATCTGGAACCACACCCAGCTCGGCCCGCATCGTTTCACCAGCGAAATGAAATGGCCGCGCATGGCATTCATCGCCGTCACCAACATCATCGGCATCATTTGCACACTCGGCCTGTTCCTGCCGTTTGCGACGATCCGTGCGATGAAATACCGTGTCGAATCGATGACGCTGTTGCCCGACGGCAGTCTCGACCATTTCATCGCCGCCGAACAGGAACAGGTTTCCGCCACCGGCGAAGGCATGGCCGACCTGCTCGATTTCGACCTTTCGCTGTAATGATGGGATACACGTGACAACGGCAATCCCGGCGCTCTACTTCGACGGCAGGACGTCGCGTGCACATCACGTGACGCTGTCCGTCGAAAGCGGCATCGCAGTCATCGACGGCGATGCCCAGCGCAGCTGCCCGCTCGCGGAATTGCACGTTTCCGAACGCGTGCATCATGGGCCGCGCAAGGTGACCTTCCCGGACGATGCCTATCTGGAAATCCGGGACACGCAAGCCTTTGACGCGTTGCTGGCCGCCACCGGCCATCGCGATTCCGCCGTCGTGCGCATGCAGCAAAGCTGGCGCGGTGCACTGGCAGCTTTCGCCGCCACGGCCATCGTGCTGGTCCTGGCCTATCTGTACGGCCTGCCGCTGGCAGCCGAAGCCATCGCCAAGGTGCTTCCGGCCAGCACCGAGCAGGCAATCAGCCGCGGCATGCTGAGTTTCCTCGATCGCCGGCTCCTGGCACCGAGCAAGCTGCCGCCGGCACGCCAGGCTGCCATCGTCGCGCATTTCAAATCGCTGGTCGCACCGCAGGCCGGCGCCCCGGATTACACGATCGTCTTCCGCAAAAGCCGCATCGGGCCGAATGCCTTCGCTCTGCCGTCCGGCGAAATCGTGCTGACCGATGAATTGATTGCATTAATGGACAACGACGAACAGATCGCCGGCATCCTCGCACACGAACTGGGGCATCTGCACGAACGTCACCTGATGCGCCGCGTGGTGCAGAGTTCGGCCATCGGTGCTGCGGCTACCGCCATCTTCGGCGATGCATCGGCCATCGTCGCCAACATTCCGACGCTGCTGCTGGACATGAAATATTCGCGCGACGCAGAGCGCGAAGCGGACGACTACGCGATCGCGATGATGAAGAAGAACGGGATTCCGCTGACGCAACTGGTCGGCGGCTTCGAGAAACTCCAGAAAGCGGCCGGCAACGGCGACGAAATATCACCTTACCTGTCCTCGCATCCGCCGACCGATGAACGCATTGCGCATATCGAAAATGCGCGCTGAACTATCTTGTATCGCTCATTCGCGCATGCACAAAAAATCGCGACATAAAAAAACGCTGCCCTTGGGCAGCGTTTTTTTGTTGCGACCGATGATGCTTAGTCGCGTACCACTTTCTTGTATTCGTTGGTACGCGTATCGATTTCGATGACGTCGCCCTGATCGACGAACAGCGGCACCTGGACGATGTGCTGCTTGCCTTCGATGGCGTTCTCGATCTTGGCTTCCTTCAGCACGTTGCCCGAAGTGTTGCCCTTGACGGCCGGTTCCGAATAGATGATCTGACGCGCGATGATGGTCGGCAGTTCGACCGAGATCGCCTTGCCGTCGTAGAACACGGCTTCGCATTCCATGCCGTCCTTCAGGTAGTTCAGCGCCTCGCCGAGGTTTTCCTCTTCGATTTCGTACTGGTTGTACTCTTCATCCATGAAGACGTACAGCGGATCGGCGAAGTACGAGTAGGTGACCGGCTTCTTGTCGAGCACGACGACGTCGAACTTGTCGTCGCCGCGGAACACGTTTTCCAGCGGCGCGCTGGTCAGAAGATTCTTCATCTTCCACTTGTAGGTGAAACCGGTACGGCTGGAGCCGTTGACGTCGGAACGCAGCACGATAAACGGCTTGCCTTCCACCATGATGATGTTGCCAACGCGGACTTCTTTTGCGAATTTCATAGAAAGTGATCGTAAAAATGGGGTTGCATGAAGATCATCTGCCGCTACATGGCCAGATGACAGGCCTGCGACGGCGCCATCAGCCCGACGTCTGACCGGACGTAAATTAACCGCGCATTATACCTTGTTTTTGCCCGGCTCCGAGCGTAGAACGTCGGCAAATTTCAACAGATTCGTCGCCAGATCGCCGTTTGCCAGCACCTGCTGCAGCCAGTCCGCCGACCGTTTCTCCAGTTTCGGCATCGCGTCTTGAAAATTCGACCACAGTCGCGACCAATCGGCCGGCTCGGCAGCGGCGCCGTTCCAGTGCAGCCACAATGCGGAAAGATCTTCGATACCCGCCACATAACGCTGCAGGAAAGCACGCAGCTTCTTGTGATGCAAGTTTTCGTCCTGCGGATAGATATGCCAGACGAACGGCCGGCCGGCCCATTGCGCACGGACGAAGGAATCCTCGCCACGCACGAAGTTCAAATCGCAGGCCCACAGCAGGCGATCGTAATCCTGCTGCGAAACGAAAGGCAGCACGCGCACAGTCAGCGCACCGCGCGTGCGTGACGTCCCCGGTTTGCCGTCCATGCCGAGAAATTCATGCACCGCGTCCGTAGCCACACCTTCCGGCACCAGACAGGTGACTGGCGTATTGCCGTTTTGCCACGCATCGAACAACGCCGCGACCGGCGCATGCGGATAGCAGAACAGCGAAATCTTCAGCGCATGCTCTTCCTGCGCCGTCACGCCGAATCGTGCAAGAAACGCCTGTATGGCGGCGGCATCCGACTGGAAACGACGGCGTTGTTCTTCCAAATGTGCTTCGTGCAACAGGCCGCCCGTCTTGTCCGTGAAGCCGGGGAAGAAGAAATGTTTGGTCAGCGGCAGGCGTGGATGCATGGACGGCAATTGATGGCAACCTTCGACCCATTCTTCCGCCGTCAGCCCTTCCAGGTTCAGCCAGACCGGACGCGGCGTACATTGCGCCATGACTTCGATATAGCCAGGCGGAATGTCACAGGCAAAGAATTCGATGACGATATCGGCCACGTCGTCCGGAGCGAACACGTCCTGCTGGTCGCGCCAGTGACGCACCGCCACGCCAGCGACCTGCTGAACATCCGCCTCTGCCGCGATATCAGGACAGATCCGCCGGAAGCTGCGCAGATCGTCCACCCACAGCGTGACGGCGATGCCATGCTCGGCATGCAACTGCCGTGCAAGACGCCAGCAAATGCCGATGTCGCCATAGTTGTCGACGACCTTGCAGAACAGCGCGAGCGACGTCGCCTTCTTTTCAACCACCATCAGTGCGCGCCTCCCGCATCGACCGGCGCAGCCGACTTGCTCGGCTTGGTCAGCCAGACAAAACCGATCAGCACCACGAACAGGATTCCAGAAATCCAGAATATATCGGTCGCACCCAATGTGCTGGCCTGCACCGTCATCGTTCGCTCCACCACAGCCCAGGCTTCCTGTTGCGACATGCCGCGCGCCATCAGGCCGTTGACTGCCTGCGTGAACGCAAGATTGTGCGCGCCCGTGTATTCGGCCAGTTGTGCATGGTGCAGGATCGAGCGGTCGTCCCACATCGTCGAGATGATCGAGGTACCCATGCCGCCGAACATGATGCGCACGAAGTTCGACAAACCCGCCGCTGCCGGAATCTTCTCAGACGGCTGGCCGGACAGGATGATGGACGTCAGCGGAATGAAGAACATCGCCATCGCCGCACCCTGGATCACCGTCGGCACCATCAGCGTATAGAAATCGACGTTCTCGTTGAATTGCGCGCGCATGAAAAACACCACTGCGAAGATCAGGAAGGCCATTGTTGCGACGATGCGTGCATCGACCTTCGGCAGCATCTTGCCGACGATGGGCGACATGATGATCGCGAGAACGCCGACTGGCGCCATCACCTTGCCTGCTTCGGTCGCCGTGTAGCCAAGCTGCGTCTGCAGCCACAAGGGCAGGATCACGAGACTGCCGAAGAACAGGCCATAGCCGACCGAGATCGCCACCACGCCGCCGCTGAAATTGCGGCCGGCGAACAGCGACAGATCGACCACCGGATGCTTCTCGCCCAGTTCCCAGATCACGAAGTAGATGAAGGCGACGACGGCGATCACCGCCAGCGCAATCACGATACCGGAGTTGAACCAGTCGAGTTCCTTGCCTTTATCGAGCATGACTTGCAGCGAACCGACCCATATCACCAGCAGGCCCAGGCCAACCTTATCGATTGGCAGCTTGACCGTCTTGCCTTCGCGATGCTTGTAGATCGACCACGTGGCCCAGGCCGCAAACAGGCCGATCGGGATGTTGATGTAAAAGATCCACGGCCACGTGTAATTGTCCGAGATCCAGCCACCAAGCAGCGGCCCGGCGACCGGCGCGACCAGCGTGGTCATCCCCCAGAACGCCAGCGCCATCCCGCTCTTGGCCGGCGGATAGCTGGCCAGCAGCAAAGCCTGCGACAGCGGGATCATCGGACCTGCAACCGCGCCCTGCAGCACGCGCGCAGCGATCAGGATGCCGATGCTGGGCGCCAGTCCGCACAATGCCGATGCAATGATGAACAGGATGATCGACGACACGAACAGCTTCACCGGGCCGAAACGCATCGTCAGCCAGCCGGTCAGCGGTACCGAGATCGCATTCGACACCGCAAACGATGTGATGACCCACGTACCCTGCTGCGGCGACACGCCGAGGTCGCCGGAAATTGCCGGGATCGACACGTTGGCGATCGACGAATCGAGCACGTTCATGAACACTGCCAGCGACAGCGCCAGCGTGCCCAGTACCAGCGGCGTGCCGGAAAGCGGCGGCAAGCCGCCGGTTTTATTGGGTGTGGCGCTCATGGTCAGTGTGCGGCTTGATTGGTCTCGTTGGATTTTGCGGCAGGCGCAGGCTTGGCTGCATTCGTGGCGCTCGCGGCACTTGCACCCGCCTCGCCGTTTGCATTGGCGGCGATGATTTGCGCCACGCGCGCTTCGGCTTCCTTGCCGAGATTGTCGAACACGGCGGTTTCATATGCCGGCTCACTGCGCACCGGTTCGGTCGAAGTCAGCGACGTGCCTTCCGAATGCGAGACATCCACCGTCACCAGCATCGACAGGCCCACGCGCAACGGCTTGTCCTGCAACTCCTTCGGATCGAGCGCGATACGCACCGGGATGCGCTGCACGACCTTGATCCAGTTGCCGCTGGCATTCTGCGTCGGCAGCAACGCAAACGCCGCACCGGTGCCGGCCGACAGGCCGACCACCTTGCCGTGGTATTCCACCTTGCCGCCATAGACGTCGGATTCCAGCGTCACCGGCTGGCCGATACGCATCTTCGCCACCTGCACTTCCTTGAAGTTGGCATCGACCCACAGCGAATTCAGCGGCACGATCGCCAACAGCGGCGTACCGGGCGCTACACGCTGGCCGACCTGCACCGAACGCTTGGCGACATAGCCGGTGATCGGCGCCGGCAATGTGGTGCGCGCATAAGCCAGATAGGCAGCCTGCACCTGCGCTGCTGCGGCCTGGACATTTGGATGCTGGGCAACCGTCGTGTGATCGGTCAACGCCTGGTTCGATGCCAGTTGCTTGCGCGTGGCCTGCAGCGAGGATTCAGCAGCTTCCAGCGCGGCGCGCGCGTGCTCGAGTTCTTCCTTCGAAACAGCTCCGGTGCCGGCCAGTTGCTGGCGGCGCGTCAGGTCGGCACGCGCACGTTCGACTTCAGTGCTGCGCTGCGCGATGTTGGCGTTCAGCGTGGCATTGTCGACGAACAGCTTGCGCACTTCGCGCACGGTCTGTCCCAGTTGTGCCTCGGCCTGTTCCAGCGCCACCCTGGCATCGCTGCGATCCAGATCGACCAGCGGCTTGCCCGCCTGCACCAGCTCGGTGTCGTCGGCATGAATCGCAACAACAGTGCCGCCGACCTGCGGCGTTACCTGCACGATGTTGCCGGCGACATACGCATCGTCGGTATCCTCGAAATGGCGCGCATAAAGGAACCACCATGCGCCGTAGGCAATTGCCAATAGCGCCAGCACAACCGTCACAATGATCAGCTGGCGGCGACGCTTGCCGTTTCCATTTTCGCTGCCGCTGCCATTTCCACTTTGGCTATCGACTTTTTGGGCTTCCTGATTGGTCGTATTCATGATGCATTGCTCACTGAGGGAGAATCATTGTTCGAAGAAGAATTGTTGTCATGCGCGTCATGTATCAAGCCCTGCGCCTGTGAGTCGAAACCGCCGCCCAGCGCCTTGATCAGCGCGATGTGCATTTCGCTGCGGCGCGCCTGCGAATCGAGATCGATACGTTTCTGGAACAGGTAGAACAGCTGCGATTGCAGCACCGGCAGCATGTTGGTGGTGCCGACGCGTTCGCGATCGCGCGCCAGTTGCAGCGTGTTGGCAGCGGCTTGCGTCGCCAGTTCCTGCTGACGACTCTGTGCAATTGCCGACTGCAGCGATTTCACCTGATCCGCCACATCGTGCAGCGCTTCTGTCAGCGTCTGGTTGTAGGTCGCGACCTGCGCGTCGTAGGTCGCAACGCGTTGCTTCAAGCCGCCGCGCAAGCGCGTACTGTCGAGAATCGGCACGCTGATCGCAGGACCGATGCCGGCAACGCGGCTGCCGCTTTCCAGCAGGTTGTCGAGACCGATTGCGGAAAAACCGGCGAAAGCCACCAGATTCACATTCGGATAAAAAGCCGTCTTGGCCGCATCGATATCGCCCTGCGCGGCCTCCACGCGCCAGCGCGCGGCAGTGATGTCGGGACGGCGGCCCAGCAACGTCAGCGGCAACTCGTCCGGCAACGCAATCGCCTCTTCCACCGGTAACGTCGGCCGTGGAATACGCAAGCCGCGATCCGGTCCCTGGCCCATCAACGCAGCCAGCTGATTGCGCGTCAGCACGATCGCTTCATCCAGTTGCGCCTGTGTGGCGCGCAGGCTGGCTATCAATTGCTTGATCTGTTCTTCGTCGCTCTTCGCATCCAGTCCGGCGTCGTAGCGCAGGCGTGCCAGCTTCTGCAGTTTCTCGCCTACTTCCAGCTGCTGCTGGTTCAGATCACGCTGTTCGTATTGCTGCGCCAGTTGCACCCAGGCACGCGCCACCGCCGTCGAAATCACCAGACGTGCGTTGTACTGTTCGGCCTGCGCCGCCTTGTCCTGCGAAATGGCACTGCGGAACTCGGCAGCATGCCGCCCCCAGAAATCGAAGTCGTAGGAGAAATTCAGCGCAAGCTGGCTGTCGGTCTTGTACGAACCGGCCAGCGGCGGCGGAATGATGCCGTTTTCGGTATAGCGCTGGTAAGTCGCATCGAAGGTCGCCGACCACACCGGATCGCCGTTGGCGCCAGCCACTTCTGCCGCCGCCTTGGCAGCCGCCACGCGCGCCTGCGCCACCTGCAGGCCCGGATTGCCCGCCAGCGCTTCATCGATCAGCGACTGCAGAGGCTCGCCGCCGAGCGCACGCGCCCACGATGCATCCGGCCATTGGCCATGTTGCCCCGGCAGCGATTCGGCCGCTGCATAGTTCGCCGGCTGCTGCAGTTGCGACGACGGCGCAATACCGTCGAAGCTGGCGCAGGCCGTCAGCAGCACGGCAGCGCAACTGGCTGTCAGCAGGCCGCGGAAAGAACGGGCCGGGCCCGGCACTGGATTGGATAAAGAATGGTTCATCTTGCGTTCCCGCCTGTGATTACTTCACGTCCTTGCCAGCCTCGGCCGGCACTTCCGTCGCCAGAAACTTGCGCAGCAAGGTCTTCAACAAGGCCACTTCCTCGGCGCTGAAATCGACGAAATTCCTGCTCAGCACCGCGCCGTACAGATTCGGCAGTTGATCGGCCAGCTTGTTGCCCTCGTCCGACAGCTTCAGATTGATGACGCGGCGATCGTCGCTGCACGGCATGCGCACGATCAGGCCGCGCTTTTCCAGCCGGTCCAGCATGCGTGTGATCGATGCGGAATCGATGTAAAGCTCGCGCGCCAGTTCGGCTGCGGTCGAATAATGTCCGGAATGCAACATCAGGACGATGCTGCCTTGCGCATGCGTGATGTCATGCGACGCCAGCACGATATCGACGGCCTTGGCCAGCTTGATCTGCGAGCGCTTCAGCAGGTAGCCGACGCTTTCATCCACGCACCAGGCCCCGGAGGGAAACATTTTCTTGAAATCGGTCATGATATTTGCCTTATCAATAACTACCATGCCAGTAATTACCTGAGCAATTACTGCTTAGGCAGCAATATAGCAGCTTTTCCGGATTTGCACAGGCCGATGCCGAAAAGTGCGGCAATTTCGCTACGACCGGACAGCCGCAGGAACATTTCCGTTCACCTGCCCTCAACAAAAAGAGAACCGCAATCGACGCGCTGCAGAACACACGGAGACCGCCATGGCATCACCTACGTCGACACGTACCGGCATTTCGGGCTGGCGCTACGCCGGCTGGCGCAATGCCTTCTATCCGCCGCAATTGCCGCAAGCGCATGAACTCGCCTTTGCATCGCGCGCATTGCAGACGATAGAAATCAACGGCTCCCACTACGCATTGCAGACGCCGGCCAGCTATCAGTCCTGGTATGCGGTCACACCGCCGCATTTCATGTTCAGCGTGAAGGCGCCGCGCTTCGTGACGCATATCCTGCGGCTGCGCGGCGAACGGTCGGCGACGGCGATCGCCAACTTCCTCGCTTCCGGCCTTTTCAACCTGCGCGAGAAGCTGGGCCCCATCCTGTGGCAGTTTCCGCCCAGCCTGCGCTTCGATCCCGACTTGTTCGAAGCCTTCCTGCAAGGATTGCCGCACGACACCGAAACCGCCGTCGAAGTCGCGAAGCATCACGACGCACACATCAAGCATGTCTGCCTGAAAACCGATCGCAAGCGCCCGCTGCATCACGCCATCGAAATCCGCCATCCGAGTTTTTGCGACGAAACGTTCATTCAGATGCTGCGCAAATACCGCGCCGCATTGGTGTTTTCCGATTCGACGGCGAACTGGCCTTATGCCGAAGACGTCACCGCCGATTTCATCTACATGCGGCTGCACGGCACCGAAACGCTGTACAGCGGCGCCTATTCCGACAACGCACTCGATTGCTGGGCCAAACGCATCAGGACATGGGAAAACGGCAGCGAACCGCGCGATGCACAGCGCATCGCAGGCGCACCGTCATGCAGAAAGGCAGCAAAGAAACCGCGCGACGTCTTCTGCTACTTCGATAACGACCAGAAGGTACGCGCTCCTTTCGATGCCGCACGACTGGCAAGCCGCCTGCGCGGCAGCGCGGTGGAAAACGACATGAAGGGATTGCAGCATTCGCTGTGGAATGCCGCCGAAGTCAGCGACCTGCTGACAAAGAAACGGCGCTGAAGACAGAGCCGATCATCGTTGATTGAAACCGTTGTTGATTGAAACCGTTGTTGATTGAAACCGTTTCGCAGGTTCCGAACGCTCCCGTCAGGACGGCGACTTCGGCTTGCGTTCGCTGCCGATCTCGGCAATTGCATCCTGGAATTCGGCCACGTCCTCGAAGCTCTTGTAGACCGATGCAAAGCGGATGTAGGCCACTTTGTCCAATCGCTGCAGTTCGCGCATCACCAGTTCGCCGATCTGGCCGGACAACACCTCGCGCGCGCCGCTGGACAGCAGCTTCTGCTCGATGCGATGAATGGCGGCATCGACCGCCTCGGCCGGCACCGGCCGCTTGCGCAATGCCAGCTGCAGGCTTCCGCGCAACTTTCCCGGATCGAAATCGATGCGGCTGCCGTTTTTCTTGACGACCACCGGCATCGTCAGCTCGACGCGCTCGTAAGTCGTGAAACGCTTGTCGCACTGTGCGCAACGGCGGCGGCGGCGAATGCTGTCGCCCTCCTCCGATACGCGCGTATCGAGAACCTGGGTATCTTCGCTCTGGCAAAAAGGGCACTTCATGGCAACCCACCTTGAGGTATCACACCACGATCGACGAGGGCGTACTCCCTCGACCATCCCAAAATGGCCTTGCCGAACACCGTTCGCACAAGGCCATTCCTTACTGCTGCTGATGCGATGCGCCAGGCATCGCGTACTGCTTCGTCAACCGTACACCGGGAAAGCGTCGGTCAGCTTCTGGACCTCGGCTTTCACACGTGCGATCGTCGCTTCGTCGTTCGGATTGTCCAGCACATCGGCGATCAGGTCGCCGACCTTGGTCGCTTCCGCTTCCTTGAAGCCACGCGTCGTCATCGCGGGGCTGCCGAGGCGGATGCCGGAAGTAACGAACGGTTTTTCCGGATCGTTCGGGATCGCATTCTTGTTGCAGGTGATGTGCGCACGACCGAGCAAGGCTTCCGCATCCTTGCCGGTGATCTTCTTCGCGCGCAGGTCGACCAGCATCACGTGCGCTTCGGTGCGATGTGACACGATGCGCAAACCGCGCGCGATCAATGCCTTCGCCAACGCATCTGCATTCTTCACGACTTGCTGCTGGTACGTCTTGAATTCCGGCGCCAGCGCTTCCTTGAACGCAGTCGCCTTGCCGGCGATCACGTGCATCAGCGGACCGCCCTGCAGGCCGGGGAAGATCGCCGAATTGATGATCTTCTCGTGCTCGGCCTTCATCAGGATGAAGCCGCCGCGCGGGCCGCGCAGCGATTTGTGCGTAGTCGACGTGACGAAGTCGGCGAACGGCACCGGGTTCGGATATTCGCCGGCGGCGATCAGGCCGGCATAGTGCGCCATGTCGACCATGAAGTAGGCGCCGATTTCCTTGGCAACCTTCGCGAAGCGCTCGAAGTCGATGCGCAGCGCGTAAGCCGATGCACCGGCGATGATCAGCTTCGGCTTGTGCTCGCGCGCCAGACGTTCCATCTGCTCGTAATCGATTTCTTCCTTGTCGTTCAAGCCGTAGGAGACGACGTTGAACCACTTGCCCGACATGTTCAGTGCCATGCCGTGCGTCAGGTGGCCGCCTTCGGCCAGCGACATGCCCATGATGGTATCGCCCGGCTTCAGCACAGCGAGGAACACACCCTGGTTCGCCTGCGAACCCGAGTTCGGTTGCACGTTGGCAGCTTCTGCGCCATAGAGTTGCTTGACGCGATCGATCGCCAGCTGCTCGACGATGTCCACGTATTCGCAACCGCCGTAGTAGCGCTTGCCCGGATAACCTTCCGCATACTTGTTGGTCAACTGCGAACCTTGCGCCTCCATCACGGCCGGCGACGTATAGTTCTCCGACGCAATCAGTTCGATGTGCTGCTGCTGGCGGGTATTTTCCTTCTGGATCGCATCCCACAATTCCGCATCGACTTTCGCGAGGGTTTGGTCTTTCGAAAACATGCAATGACTCCAATCGTTCAAAATGGTCCGAGACGCGACCGAGGGCGCGTACAATGGACAGCGACACAATGCTGACGGATCGAGTGAGGGACGGACAACATGCGACAGCCTCAGTCTTGCCTGCCATTCGGCTGCCCAGGCGCACGGCGGATCTGATCTCACGCTTCACGGTGTGCTTCCACCTTTTCGGTGCGATCTTCCGGCAACATTCGGGAAAATCGACCGATTTTCGCCAGTTACGTGAGACGAAATGGTGCAAGGATTCTACGGGAAGGCCGTCCGTTCAGCAAGTCGCCGCCCGCCGGAAACCAGGCCTGGACGGCCGTCGGCAAATAGCGTTTCGAGAGATGCAAAATGATTTCACCTGAACTCTGCACGGACGAGGAAGTCGCCGATTTCGTCCGCAAGTTTTACGCCAAGGTCCGGCGCGACGACCTGATCGGCCCGATCTTCAATGCGCGCATCGAGGATTGGGACCATCACCTCGCGCTGCTGACCGATTTCTGGACTTCCATCCTGCGCGGCACCGGCCGCTATTCGGGCACGCCGATGCAGAAGCACGTCGCATTGCCCGAGCTGAGCCCCGCGATGTTCGAGCGCTGGCTGTCGCTGTTCGACGAAACGCTGGCGGCACAACCCAATGCAGCGCTGCGCGAACGCGCCAAAGGAGCGGCACAACGCATTGCGCAAAGCCTGTGGTACGCGTGGCAGATGGGCAATCGTCCGGACAAACTGCCTACCGATCTGCCGCGCACCTGAAACCGCGCTCTGCAACGCCGGATCGCCCCGCATTCCAATAAAATCGGCAACTGCCCGTCGGCCCCGGATAACCGGACGATACGACACACACGATACGCATCCGCAAGCATTTGAAAAACAAGGAATTCTCCATCACATGAAGATTGCCACCTGGAACGTCAACTCCCTCAAGGTCCGCCTGCCGCACGTCCTCAAATGGCTGGAAGAAAATCCGGTCGACATCCTGTGCCTGCAGGAACTCAAGCTCACCGACGACAAATTCCCGCTCGCCGAAATCGAGGCTGCCGGCTATCACGCTGTCTTCTCCGGCCAGAAGACCTATAACGGTGTTGCCATCCTGTCGCGTCATCCGATTGCCGACGTGGTGAAGAACAACCCGCTGTTCCCGGACGATCATCAACGCATCATCGCCGCGACCATCGAAGGGATGCGCATCGTTTGCGTCTACATCCCGAACGGCCAGTCGCTGGATTCGGAAAAATTCACCTACAAGATGCAATGGCTGAAGGCGTTGCACGACTGGCTGAAAGTCGAATGCGAGAAGCATCCGCAACTGGCGCTGCTGGGCGACTACAACATCGCGCCGGAAGATCGCGACGTCTGCGATCCTGCAGCATGGGAAGGACAGACGCACGTATCCGAACCGGAACGCAACGCCTTCCGCGATCTGCTGTCGCTGGAGATGAAGGATGCCTTCCGCATGTTCGAGCAGCCGGAAAAGCTCTACAGCTGGTGGGACTACCGCCAGATGGCCTTCCGCCGCAACATGGGCTTGCGCATCGATCACATTCTGCTGACGCAGCCGCTGGCGGCACGCTGTACCGCCTGCGTAATCGACAAGGTACCCCGCAAATGGGAACAGCCTTCCGACCATGCACCGGTGATCGCAACCATTCAATAAACAGGCACCGCTCCGCAACGGCATCATGAAAAGCTTTCCCGACCTGATCGTTTGCGAACATTGCGATAGCGTGTACCGGCGCAGACATCTGGCGCCGACGGAGGTCGCTCGTTGTGCGCGGTGCGCGGCGGTGCTCTATCGCGCGAACCGTCTCACCGTCGACCGGTGGCTGGCGCTTACCGTCGCCGCAGCCATCGTATTCGTGATCGCCAATGCATACCCGGTGGTCCGCATCAGCCTGCAAGGACAGCACAACGAAGCCACACTGTGGCAGTCGGCCGCCGCGCTGGCGCACGGGCCAATTGCCCTCATTGCCGTGCCGACCGCGCTATCCATTATCGTGGTGCCGTTCATGCAGATAAGCCTGCTGGCATGGGTGCTGGGCTATGCCCGCATTGGCCGCCGTGCACCGGGCTTTGCGCAGGCGATGCGGATGCTGGTTACGCTGCGGCCGTGGAGCATGATCGAAGTCGGCCTGCTCGGCATCCTGGTGGCCATCATCAAGCTTTCCAGTTTTCTGCAAGTGGCGCCGGGCGCCGGCATCTGGGCCACGGCCGGGCTGATGATACTCATCACGCTGATCGCCAACCGCGATATCCACTGGCTGTGGGAATTGACCGAACACAAGCCTTTCCGCCATGAGGCTCGCGCATGAACGGCCCGCCCCGTGCACGCGAATTGGGCATCGTCGGCTGCCATGCCTGCGGGCTGGCCTGCGAGGATACGCTCGCCGAAACCGGACACGCCCGCTGCCCGCGTTGCGGAACGATGCTGCATCGCCGCCGCCGCAACAGCCTCGCACGCGCCTGGGCCTTGCTGATCGCCGGCATAATCTTTTACATTCCGGCCAACGTATTGCCGGTCATGTACACCAGTTTGCTCGGCAGCGGCAGCGACAGTACCATCATGCGCGGTGTCATCGAGTTCTGGAAAACCGGTTCGTACGGCATCGCCCTGGTGATTTTCATCGCCAGCGTGGCAGTACCATGCACCAAATTCCTGGTTCTCGGCCTGCTGCTGACGACTGTCGGACGCCGCAGCCGCTGGGCCATGCGCGAACGCGCCAGACTTTACCGGCTGGTCGAACTGATCGGCTACTGGTCGATGCTCGATGTGCTGGTGGTGGCGGTCGTCGCGGCGCTGGTCAAGTTCCAGTTGCTGAGCGACATCGAGCCGCGCATCGGCATCCTTTTCTTCGGCATGGTGGTCATTCTCACCATGCTCTCGGCCATGCATTTTGATCCCCGCCTGATCTGGGACAGTGAGGAACAATGAGCGACACACCCGAACACGTATCCACTCCCGGCGATCCGCTGGTCACCCGCCACCGCTGGAGAATATCGCTGGTATGGCTGGTGCCGGCCGTGGCCGCCCTGATCGGGCTGTCGATGCTGCTGCACGCGTGGCTGTCGGCAGGACCGGAGATCACCATCGCGTTCCGCACCGCCACCGGGCTGGAAGCCGGCAAGACACCGGTCAAGTACAAGGACGTAACGGTAGGCGCGGTATCCGATATCGCGCTGAGCGACGATGGCTCTCACGTGATCGTCACGGTGTCGCTGGCCAAGAGTTCAGCGAGCCTGACACGCAAGGACACGCGCTTCTGGGTCGTGCGTCCGCGCATCGGCATCGGCGGCGTATCGGGTGTCGATACGCTGCTCTCCGGCGCCTATATCGCGGTGGACGCCGGCACCGCCAAGGAATCGGCCAGATCGTTCACCGGACTCGAAACACCGCCCACGGTCATCAGCGGCACGCCCGGCAAGTCTTTCGTCCTGCATACCGAAGACCTGGGATCGCTGGACATCGGTTCGCCGATTTACTACCGGCGCATCCAGGTTGGCCGCGTGACGGCCTACAAGCTCGACGAAGACGGCAAACGCGTCAACGTGCAAATCTTCATCAACGCCCCCTATGACCGCTTCGTCACCGCCGACACGCGATTCTGGAATGCCAGCGGCGTGGACGTCTCGCTGGGTGCAGACGGGCTCAAGCTGAAGACGCAATCCATGACCACGATCGTCGCGGGAGGCATCGCCTTCGCCACGCCCGTACGCAGCCGGGGCGAAGCCGCTCCCGAACATGCGCAATTCACCCTGATGCAGGATCAGGCAAGCGCCATGGCGCCGCCGGACGGTCCGGCGCAGTACATCCAGTTGCGCTTCGATCAATCGCTGCGCGGCCTGTCCATCGGGGCGCCGGTGCAATTCTCCGGCGTGGATCTGGGCAAGGTCGTATCGATAAATCTGGACTACGATCCGGTCCGACGCCGCTTTCCCACCGTGGTCGGCATCGTCGTGTATCCGCAGCGCCTCGGCCGGGTGCTGGACAAACTGCCCAAGCTCGAAGGCGACCAGCAGCAACAGGCGGCCCGCTTCCTGCGCGGCATGGTCAAACACGGCCTGCGCGCGCAAGCCCGCTCAGGCAATCTGCTGACCAGGCAACTCTATATCTCGCTGGATTTCGTGCCCCATGCGCCGGAAGTGGCGTTCGACCTGTCCGCACGGCCGATTACGATCCCCACCGTCAACGGCAGCTTCGACCAATTGCAGGAACAGGTGGCCAGCATCGTCAGCAAGATCGAGAAGATGCCGCTCGACTCCATTGGACGCAATCTCGACACCACGCTGACGGACCTGAACCAGACCTTGAAGCAGATCAATGGGCAGGTGCTGCCCGAAACCACGCAAACCCTGCAACAGGCGCGACAGACACTCGGGACCGCGCAAGGCGCGCTGGCGACAGATGCGCCATTGCAGGAAAACCTGGGGCAGACGCTTCAGGAAGTGCAGCGTGCCGCCCGCTCGTTGCGTACACTGACCGATATGCTCGGACGCCATCCGGAAGCGCTGCTGCGCGGACGTCCGGACGATGCTGCACCTGCAATCGAACCTTCCACGCCAATCACTTCGCAGGAGTCTTCGCGATGAAGCTTTCCATTCGCCCCGGCCTGGCCGCAACCATCGTGCTGATCGCCGGATTGACCGCCTGCTCTTCCGCGCCACCGGTCCGCTATCACACGCTGCTTGCTCCCGCCGCGCAAACGATTGCGCATGGAGAGCCGGCAGCGTTCCTGATCGACGTACTGCCGGTAGGCATTCCGGCCCAGCTCGACCAGCCGCAACTGGTTGTGCGCGCAGGCGACAGCAGCCTGGCCCTGCTCGACGGCGAACGCTGGGCCGGACCGCTGAGCGACGAATTGCGCAATGCGTTGTCGGCCCAGCTGACGCGCAAACTGGACACGCTGGATATCGCCGGTCTACCCCGATCGACGGACAAACCCGTGCTGAGAATAAAACTGCAGGTTCGCCGCTTCGATGCATGGCCCGGACAACGCGTGCGTCTCGATGCCGACTGGAGCCTGGGATTGGCGGATGAAACAGGAAACGCGCGCTTGATATGCCACGGCCAATTCGATGAACCCGTATCGGGCAACTATCCGGAACTGGTGCAGGCCCAGCAGCGCGCGCTGGCAGCACTGGCCGACAGAATAGCCACCGATGCCAGAAGCTGGATGGGTTCGCGCCAATCGGATTGCACGACGACCGGCGCCGTTACATCAAAAGACACACTCAACAGCCGCACGACTCCATAACGCCGGGATCATGCAGAACGGATTGGCACAAGCTGCTCCGTACCGGCCTGCATGGATATCGCGCAATGGTAGAAGGATGATTCAACGTTACAAGGATGCAAAAAGCCGACGGCATGTCATCGCGCCGTTTTCAATCTAGCCCTTCCGCGTTGCCAATAAAAAAGCCCGTCACGAAGACGGGCTTTTTATTTGCTTTTGGAGCAGTTGGATCAGTCGACCGTCGCACCGCTTTCCTTGACGACCTTCGACCACTTCACCGACTCTTCCTTGACGAACTTGGCGAAATTTTCCGGCGTATCTCCGACATAGTCCGAGCCGGTATCGGCCAGGATGCGCTGGAATTCCGGTGCTTTCATCGCCTTCAGCGTTTCGGCATTGATCTTGTCGATGATGGGCTTCGGCGTGCCGGCTGGCGCAAAGAAGCCGTACCAGGCATACGACACCACCTGCGGCAGTCCCGATTCGGCGAAGGTCGGCACGTCAGGCAGCAGCGGCGAACGCTTGTCGCCGGAAATCGCGATTGCCTTCACCTTGCCGCTCTTGATGTGCGGCATGATGGCAATCATGCTGTCGAACATGATGGGCACATGGCCGCCCAGCAGATCGGAAATCGCCGGCGCCGAACCCTTGTACGGCACGTGCGTCATGTCGAGATGCGTGACGCTCTTGAACAGTTCGCCCGTCATGTGCTGCGGCGTGCCCGAGCCGGCCGAAGCGTACGAGAAATCGCCCTTCTTCGACTGGATGTAGGCCATCAGTTCCTTCAGGTTGTTGGCCGGCACTGCCGGATTGGCCACCAGCACCAGCGGCACGCGCAGCAGGTTGGTGATCGGCGTCAGCTCCTTCGCCGGATCGAACGGCATCTTCTTGTACAGGCTCGGATTGATGACGATAGGCGCACTGGACGTGATCAGCAGCGTGTTGCCATCCGGATGGGCGCGTGCCACGACGGCACTGCCGATATTGCCGCCGCCGCCGCCGCGGTTGTCGATGACGAACGGCTGGCCCAGATCTTCCGTCAGGCGCTTGGCGATCGGACGTGCTGCGATGTCCGACGGGCCGCCCGGCGGCCAGGGAACGACGACGGTAACGGTGGAATGCGGCCAGCTCTGCGCCAGGGCACTGGCGGAAAAACTGGCTGCCGCCAGGGCACAAAGAAGAAGTTTGCTGCCGCGGGATGCTTGTCTCATGTTCTGTCCTTGTAAAAGTGAATCACTCTTCAGGCTTCGGAATATTCAAAGATACATTCAGGACACGTACACGGCACCGAAGTGCGGCGATGTGACCGTGGCTGAAGCATACCGTATCCGGCAGCCGATGTCGGCAGCGCGTTACGCTGAGGTGTCCGCATACGCTGAACCGAGCGGCCCGAAACGCAGCCGGTAGCCTGCCTCGTCCAGCATTTCGCGCGCCTGCTCCAGGAAGGCACGCGCCTCTGTATCGGGTTCGTGGATGCAGCGCAGCACGATGGCGAACTCGCCATCGGCAGCATCGGGATGGGAAAGAAACAGTTCGCCGCTTTCGATCGTCCGCAGGCAGAGATTGATGCGCTGCTGCAAATCGTACAGATGCTGCGCATCCCAGGGCAGATGGTCGATCAGCGTCAGCACACATTCGCCGGATGCGCGATCAAGGGCAATCGTATCGAAACCCTGCTGTTCCATCGATTGCTTACTTATCGGCCACCTGCTTCTTGACCAGCTGTTTTTCGAAAGCGAGGTCGGACTTCGTCGCCTTGCGCGGTTTCTGCGGGCCGAACGTTTTGACGAAGGTGACGAATTCTTCGAGCGGCAACCGCTCGCTCACAACCTGTTCCTGTTCTGCCGAACGATCGACCAGATAGAACAGGCTGTCGCCGGTCATCACCATCGCATAGTGTTCGTTGCCGCTGCGTTCCTTCAACCGCTCGACGGCGGCCGTGGCCTTGGTGGATCTCATGCCTGCTCCTTTGCCGCCTATTTCAGTCTGGCGGTCAACATCCAGTAATGATCGTAACGATGCACGCGCATATCGCGCAGCAACGGCCCCAGCCGTTTGCGCAGCGTACTGTCGGTATGATAATTCTTGACGATCTCGTAGCGTTCGCCGCCCGGCACGGTATGGATCTGGTAGGTATTGCCTTCCGCATCGGTGCGCGCGATCACGGTTTCGCCTTCGATGAAAGAATTGTCGACCAGTACCAGCAAGCCTCCCTTGCCGACGACCTTGGTCAAGCATGCAATCACATCGGCCTGATCCTGCCGCCGCACGTGCGACCACCAGAAGCCGGCAAAGCACGCAGTAAAGCTGCCATCCACCTGCGGATCGCGCGCATCGGCGACGGCGAACTGCACGACTTCCTCGGGAAGTTCGCGCGTCTTCGCCAGTTCCAGCAAATTCGGATTGATGTCGGTCGCCAGCACCGATTCCGCATATTCGGCCAGTTCGTCTGTCCAGTAGCCGTCGCCGCAAGCCAGTTCCAGCACGCGTTGGCCGGTCATCAGTTCGCGCAGGCGTTCCATGATTTCGTCCAGCGCATCCATCGCGTCGGGATTCTCGACATCCTCTTCATCGAAGTTGTCGCGCCGCGCGTAGTACTCGGCCATATCGGTCTTGACCGTCTCGCTCATCTCTTTCCTTCACAACGGTCGTGGTTAAAGCTCATATACATCCTTTTTCCCGCTCAACACCTGCTCCACCAGCTTGCGATTCAATGTCGGCGCCAGCAATTCGATGAAAGTAAATACATAGCCGCGCAAGTAGGCGCCCTGCTTCAACGCCAGCCGCGATACGTTGGTACCGAACAGATGGCCGACCGGGATTGCACACAGGTTCTTGTCGCGTTCCGCATCGAAGGCCATGCCGGCGATGATGCCGACGCCCAGATTCAATTCCACATAGGTCTTGATGACGTCAGCGTCGATCGCTTCCAGCAGAATGTCCGGTTTCAGGCCGCGCAACTGGAACGCATGGTCGATCTTGTTGCGGCCGGTGAAGGCATTGTCGTAGGTGATCAGCGGATAGGCGGCGATTTCCTCCAGCGTCACCGATTTCGATTTCAGCAGCGGATGATCGGGCGGCACGACGACCAGATGCTCCCACTGATAGCACGGCAGCGAAATCAGCCCGTCGACATCGGCGATCGATTCGGTCGCGATTGCCAGATCGGCCTGATCCATCAGCACCATGTCGGCCACCTGTTTCGGATTGCCTTGCAACAGCGACAACCGCACTTTCGGGAATTTCTGCGAAAAAGCCTGCACCACCTTGGGCAGCGAGTAGCGCGCCTGGGTATGCGTGGTGGCGATCGTGAAGCTGCCGCTGTCGTGCGCAGCGAATTCGTTGCCGATGCGCTTCAGGCCGTCGACTTCCTGCATGATGGTCTCGACCGATTTCAACACCGCGCGGCCAGGCTCGGTCAAGCCACGAATACGTTTGCCGTGACGTGTAAAAATATCAACACCGAGCTCTTCTTCGAGTTCGATGATGGCCTTGGACACGCCCGGCTGCGATGTAAACAGCGCCTTGGCGGCTTCGGTCAGGTTGAAATTCTGGCGCACCGCCTCGCGGACGAAACGTAGTTGATGAAGATTCACGATTTTCCTCCCGGCATCTTCCGCATCGTCGTTTTCCGTGGTTGCTTATAAACAAATCGCATATAAGCAAATAATTAGTATGTAGTTTGGAATAAGACATAAGTTTATTACCATTCGCCCTACTTTGCGCGAGGTCTTATGTCTGTTTCTTATATGGTTTCCGGATTCGCCGTCGGCCTGCTGGTCGGTCTGACGGGCGTGGGCGGCGGGTCGCTGATGACGCCGCTGCTGACGCTGCTGTTCGGCGTTTCGCCGTCGGTCGCGGTCGGTACCGACCTCGCCTTCGCATCCGTGACCAAGATCGCCGGCACCGCCGCGCACCGTTCCAAGGGCAATGTGCACTGGAACATCGTCAAGCTGCTGTGCCTGGGCGCGCTGCCGGCCGCCGTCGTGACCACCTTCGCGCTCAAGCATTTCGGCGGCCTCGGCGACGAAGCCGCGCATATCATCCGCTACTCGATCGCCGGCTCGGTATTCCTGACCGTGATCGCGCTGATCTTCCGCACGCGCCTGCAGAACTGGATGGCGCAGCATCCGAATCGCCAGCTGCACGGCGGCAAACTGGTGTTCGCGACGATTCTTTCTGGCGCGATTCTCGGCACATTGGTTACAATCTCGTCGATCGGCGCCGGTGCCATCGGCGCGACGATTCTGGTTCTGCTTTATCCCCGCCTGACACCGGCAGAAATCGCCGGTACCGATATCGCGTATGCCGTGCCCTTGACCGCCATTGCGGCGCTGGGCCACTGGTGGCTCGGATCCATCGATTGGGTATTGCTGGCAACCCTGCTCGTGGGCTCGGTGCCGGGCATTACGCTGGGTTCGCTGGTATCGCGGGCGATACCGGAAAAAATCCTGCGCGTCCTGTTGGCCACCACGCTGACGACCGTCGCTATCAAGCTCGTTTTTTGAGGACATCAAGATGTATCGCTACGACCAATACGACCATCAAATCGTCAAGGAGCGCGTCGCGCAGTTTCGCGATCAGGTGCGCCGCCGCATTGCGGATGAATTGACGGAAGAGGAATTCCTGCCGCTACGCCTGCAGAACGGCCTGTACATGCAACGCCATGCGTACATGCTGCGCATCGCAGTGCCGTACGGCCTGCTGGCATCGAAGCAGATGCGCATGTTCGCGCATATCGCACGCGCCTACGACCGCGGCTACGGCCATTTCACGACGCGCCAGAACATCCAGTTCAACTGGATCGAGCTGGAAAAGACACCGGATATCCTCGAACATCTCGCCTCCGTCGAGATGCACGCGATCCAGACTTCGGGTAACGACGTGCGCAACACCACCGCCGACGAATTCTGCGGCGTGGCGCCGGACGAACTGGTCGATCCGCGTCCATATGCCGAGCTGGTACGTCAGTGGAGCACCTTCCATCCGGAATTCGCCTACCTGCCGCGCAAGTTCAAGATCGC
Organism: Oxalicibacterium solurbis; assembly: GCF_014635845.1. GTDB lineage: Bacteria > Pseudomonadota > Gammaproteobacteria > Burkholderiales > Burkholderiaceae_D > Oxalicibacterium > Oxalicibacterium solurbis. The sequence continues at coordinate 590,224 of NZ_BMDP01000001.1, forward strand.
CTTCAACGCCGCTGCCGAAGACCGTGCCGCGACTGCGATGCATGACATCGGTATCACCGTCGTCAAGAACGAACAGGGTGAACTCGGTTTCCGCGTGATGGTCGGCGGCGGTCTCGGTCGCACTCCGATTCTGGGCAGCGTGATCCGCGAATTCCTGCCGTGGCAGCACCTGCTGACCTATATCGAAGCTGTCCTGCGCGTCTACAACCAGTACGGCCGCCGCGACAACAAATACAAGGCGCGTATCAAGATCCTCGTCAAGGCAATCGGACCGGAAGAATTCGCCAGCAAGGTCGAAGCCGAATGGGCCGATCTGGCCGATGGTCCGGGCACGCTGACGGCAGACGAAGTCGCGCGTATCTCTACCTACTTCGCACCGCCATCGTATGCCGTACTGGCAAACGAAGACGCCTTGCTGCAGCAACAGCGCAGCGAGCACAAGGGCTTTGACAACTGGATGAAGCGCAACGTCAAGCCCCACAAGGTGCCAGGCTATGCAGCCGTCGTGCTGTCGCTGAAAAAACCGGGCGTGCCGCCGGGCGATGCCACCGCCGAGCAGATGGACTTCGTCGCCGATCTGGCTGACCGTTACAGCTTCGGCGAACTGCGCGTCACGCACGAGCAGAACCTGGTGCTGGCCGACGTGCGCCAGGCCGACCTGTTTACCGTGTGGCAGGAAGCGAAGTCGCACCAGCTCGCCACGCCGAACATCGGCCTGCTGACCGACATCATCTGCTGCCCTGGCGGCGATTTCTGCTCGCTGGCGAATGCCAAGTCGCTGCCGATCGCTGCAGCGATTACCGAACGCTTCGAGAACATCGACTTCCAGCACGACATCGGCGAAATCGAACTGAACATGTCAGGCTGCATCAATGCCTGCGGCCATCACCATATCGGCAATATCGGCATTCTCGGCGTCGACAAAGACGGTTCCGAGTGGTACCAGATTTCGCTGGGCGGCGCGCAAGGCAATGAAAGCGCGATCGGCAAGATCATCGGCCCGTCGTTCTCGGCGCAACAGGTGCCGGAAGTCATCGGCCGCCTGCTGCAGACCTATGTGACGAACCGTGTCGACGGCGAACGCTTCATCGACACCGTGCGCCGCGTCGGCGTCGAACCGTTCAAGACGCACGTCTACGCCACCCCGATCAATATTCAACAGAACGCCGGCGAGGATGCATATGCGTGAAATCATCAAGGACAAGGTCATCGTCAATGACGATTGGCAAGTACTGCGTCTGGCCGAAGGCGAAACGCCGGAAGGCGTAAGCGTCCCGAACGGAAAGATCATCGTGCCGCTGGTGGTATGGCAGACGCAGCGCGAGGCGCTGCAGGGCCGCGCTGAAATCGGTGTGTGGATCGCCAGCGACGAACGTCCGGAAGAATTGAAAGGCGAAGTCGAAAAATTCGCGGTGATCGCTGTCGATTTCCCGAAATTCTCGGACGGCCGCGGCTATTCGATCGCCTACAACCTGCGCACGCGCCTCGGTTACGAAGGCGAACTGCGCGCGATCGGCGATGTGCTGCGCGACCAGATGTTCTACATGCAGCGCGTCGGCTTCAATGCCTTCGCAACGCGCCCGGACCGTAACATTCACGACGCGCTGAAAGCGCTGACCGATTTTTCCGAGGCTTACCAGATCTCGGTGGATCGGAAGTCGCCCTTGTTCCGCCGCGTCGATCGCCAGGCTGTGGCACCGAAATGATAAACGACGCATCCACTGCCGCGCACAGCGTCGATTTCGATGCCCTGGTAGCGAAAACCGTCGAGACGCTGCAACGCGTCGCCGATCAATTCGCGCCGGCCGTGCTGGCATCCAGCCTGGCCGCGGAAGACCAGGTGCTGACCGATATCGTGCTGCGTCACAACCTGCAGGACCGCATCGGCATCTTCACGCTGGAAACCGGCCGCCTGCACGCGGAAACGCTCGCCGTGATCGACAAGATCAAGGAAACCTACGGTTACGACGTCGAACTGTATCGTCCGCAGCCGGAAGCCGTCGACGCGTATGTCAAGAACAAAGGCCTGAACGCCTTCTACGACAGCGTGGAACTGCGCAAGGAATGCTGCCACATCCGCAAGGTCGAGCCGCTGAACCGCGCATTGCAAGGCAAGCGCGCCTGGATCACCGGTCAGCGCCGCGCGCAATCGACGACACGTGCGGAACTGAACGTGCAGGAGCATGACGATGCGCACGCGATGGAAAAATTCAACCCGCTGGCGGACTGGTCGGAAGAAGACGTCTGGCATTACATCCGCAGCAACAACGTGCCGTACAACGCTCTGCACGATCGCGGCTATCCGTCGATCGGTTGCGAACCCTGCACACGCGCCATCCAGCCCGGCGAGGATGTTCGCGCCGGCCGCTGGTGGTGGGAAAACGCGGACTCGAAAGAATGCGGCCTGCACGTCGTCGACGGCAAGCTGATCCGCATTAAATCGGTTTCACCCTCTGCTTAATTTTTGTTGAGAATCTCATGAACACTGCAGTCGACAAACACTTTCTCGACGCCGCCAGCAGCAAGCATCTGGACTGGCTGGAGTCGGAAGCGATCCACATCATGCGCGAGGTCGCCGCTGAATGCTCGAACCCTGCGCTGCTGTTTTCCGGCGGCAAGGATTCGGTCGTCCTGCTGCGTCTGGCCGAAAAGGCTTTCCGTCCGGGCAAATTCCCGTTCCCGCTGGTGCACATCGATACCGGCCACAACTTCGACGAAGTGATCCAGTTCCGTGACAAGCGCGTGGCAGAACTCGGCGAGCGCCTGATCGTCGGTCATGTCGAGGATTCGATGAAGCGCGGCACCGTGCGCCTGCGCAATCCGCAGACCGATTCGCGCAATGCGGCGCAGGCCGTCACGCTGCTGGAAACCATCGCCGAACACAAGTTCGATGCCTGCATCGGCGGCGCACGCCGCGATGAAGAGAAGGCACGCGCGAAGGAACGCATCTTCTCGTTCCGCGACGAATTCGGCCAATGGAATCCGAAGGCACAACGTCCCGAACTGTGGGATCTGTATAACACCCGCGTCCATCCGGGCGAAAACATGCGCGTGTTCCCGATCTCGAACTGGACCGAACTCGACGTCTGGCAATACATCGCCCGCGAAAAACTGGAACTGCCGTCGATCTACTTCGCGCATCAGCGTCAGGTGATTCCGCGCAACGGCCTGCTGGTACCGCTGACACCGCTGACGCCAGCCAGAGAAGGCGAAACGGTCGAGACGCAAACCGTGCGTTTCCGTACTGTCGGCGACATCTCGTGCACCTGCCCGGTTTCGTCGGATGCGGATTCGGTCTCGGCCATCATCGCCGAAACCGCCGTCACGCAAATCACCGAGCGCGGCGCAACCCGCATGGACGACCAGACTTCCGAAGCATCGATGGAAAAACGTAAAAAAGAAGGATATTTCTGATGAGCGCCCAATTGAACACCGCCGTGGCGGAACACCAATCGGCCGAGCGCGGCCTGCTGCGCTTCATCACCGCCGGCTCCGTCGACGACGGCAAGAGCACGCTGATCGGCCGCCTGCTGTTCGACAGCAAGGGTATCTTCGCCGACCAGTTGGCCGCTGTTTCGCGTGCCAAGAACAAACGCACCGTCGGCGACACGATCGACTTGTCGCTCTTGACCGACGGCCTGGAAGCGGAGCGCGAGCAAGGCATCACGATCGACGTCGCCTATCGCTATTTCGCCACGCCGAAGCGCAAGTTCATCATCGCCGACACGCCGGGACACGAGCAGTACACGCGCAACATGGTGACCGGGGCCTCGACCGCCGACGCCGTCATCATCCTGATCGACGTGTCGAAGGTGAAGCTGAATGACGACGGCAGCGTGGACCTGCTGATCCAGACCAAGCGCCACTCGACCATTGCGCACCTGCTGCAGATCGAGCACGTGATCGTCGCCGTCAACAAGATGGATCTGGTCAACTACGATCAGAGCGTTTACGACCGTATCGTTGCCGCCTACACGGAATTCGCCAACACGCTGGGCCTGAAGGACATCCGCCCGATTCCGCTGTCGGCCCTGGCCGGCGACAACGTCGTCGTCAGCGGCGACAACCTGCCGTGGTACAAGGGCCCGACACTGATCGAGCTGCTGGAATCGCTGTCCGTCTACGACGAAGACTGCGGTGAGCCGTTCCGCTTCCCGGTGCAACTGGTCGCGCGCCACAACGGCCATGAAGCCAACGACTTCCGCGGCTACATGGGCCGCATCGAAGCCGGCCGCATCGCCAAGGGCAACAAGATCGTCGTGCAGCCGGGCGGCCAGAGCGCCACGGTCAAGGAAATCCAGAGCTTCGACGGCACGCTGAACGAAGCGACCGCCGGTCAATCGGTCACGCTGCTGCTGGACGAATACGTGGACATCTCGCGTGGCGACATGCTGGCAGAAGCCGCACGTCCGGCCACACTGCTGAAGAACGTCACTGCGGAAATCTGCTGGCTGTCCGAAGAACCGCTGGACCTGCGTCGCAAGTACTGGCTCAAGCACACGACGCGCCAGGTCGCCGCACGCGTATCGAAGATCGAATCGCTGCTCGACATCAATACGCAGCAGCGCCACGCTGCCGACGAAGTCAAGCTGAACGGTATCGCAACCGTCTCGATCAACGTGCAGCAGCCGCTGGCAGCCGATGCCTACGATGCCAGCCGTTCGACCGGCGCCTTCATCCTGATCGATGAAGTCACGCATCAGACGGTGGCAGCAGGCATGATCCGCCTCTGATCGATCGCTGATCGCCATCGGCAGCACATCATGACGCAGCACACGGCGGCGCCCGAAACCGGCAAGGTCTATCTTATCGGCGCCGGTCCCGGCGCCGCCGATCTTTTGACGGTACGCGCAGTACGCATCCTGGCGCAAGCCGATGTCGTTCTGTACGACGCACTCGTCACGCAAGAGGTACTTGCACTATGCGCGCAGGCGGAACAGATTGCCGTCGGCAAGCGCAGCGGACAGCGTTCGACGGCACAGATTGCCATCAACGAATTGCTGATCGACTGCGCACGCAAATACAAACTGATCGTGCGATTGAAAGGCGGCGATCCCATGCTGTTCGGCCGCGCCGATGAAGAACTGACGGCGCTTGAATCGCACGGCATCGCCATCGAAGTGATTCCCGGCATCACCACAGCATTCGCCGCTGCCGCTTCCACGCTGCAGCCGCTGACCAAACGCGGCATCGCTCGCAGCATCGCCTTCTTTACCTCCGCCACGGCACCGGGCGAACCCGATCTGCTGACGCTGCCGAGCACCGACACGCTGATTCAATACATGGGGGGCCGTGAGGCTGTCGTCACTGCAAAGAAATTATTGGAACAGGGACGTTCACCAATGCTGCCGGTCGTCATCGTCGAGAACTGCAGCCTGCCGAACGAACGCATTTCGCGCATGACCTTGCACGATCTGGAACAGGGATTGGGAGAAAGACAGGGGCCGGTGCTGGTGATGATAGGTGCAGCGATGGCAGAACGCGAAACGTCACCGTACAAAAAGTCCCGGCAATCCTGAGAAGTCGGTTGGCTTCCTGCAAAAAGTATCTTCAGTCCTGGATCGACTGCAGGCAGTAAGCTGCCATCGCCTGCAGCACGCTGTCGTCCTCGCCGACGGCGCCTGCCACGTGGAATTGCATGCCGGCATGCGTACGTTGCAGCTCCTCGACGATGCCCGGCAAATCCCGCATCACATGACCGCCCTGACCGAGGAAGACGGGCACGATCGTCACATCTGTCACGCCCTGCCCCGCCAGCGCCATCGTCAGTTCCGGCAAACGCGGTGACATCAATTCGAGAAAAGCCAGTTCGACGACCAGTTTCGGCGAATGCGCCTGTACGATATTCTGCAGACGGCGAAAAGGCTCCGCCCAGCGCTGATCGCGCGCACCATGCGCAAACAGCACCAGCGCGCGCCGGCCGTCCATCAGTGACGCTCCACCCACATCAATGCCGCAATCGCCGTCAGCATGAACAGCAAACTGGGGATGATCGCCGTCGCGAATGGCGGCCAGGTATTCAGCAAGCCAAGATGCGAGAACAAGCTGTTGATCATCTGGAAGCTGACACCAATCATGATGCCGGTAAAAATCTTCAGGCTGACACCGCCCGAACGGAAATGCAGATAGGCGAACGGCAGCGCCAGCGCCATCATCACGAATGCCGCAAATGGGTAGACGATTTTTTTCCAGAAGGCTATTTCGTAACGCACCGTATCGCGCTTGTTCTCGGAAAGGTATTTCGTATAGCTGACCAGATCGATTGCCGACATGCGTTCCGGGTCGGAAAAGCCCACCGACAGGATTTCCGGCGTGACTTCCGAAACCATCTTCCTGCTGTCGAATTTGGATGTCGAGATGGCTGTCGTCAGCTCGGCTGCGGTCGTCACGTTCTGTAATTCGTTTTCGGCGAACCGTGCCTCGGCGCCGTTCAACAACTCCCACGTGTTGTTGCCCCGATATTCGGCCTGCGCGGCGGTGATCAGCGAAAGCAGATGGAAATTGTTGTTGAATTCGTAGATCTTGATGCCGCTCATCTGGCCGTTCGGCTTCACCGTGCGGATGTTCAGGAAACGCGAGCCGATCTGTTCTCCGGTAAGCCCGTCGGTGCGGATCACGTCCTTGGTCCACAGACCGGAACGGAATTCCTGCGACACCGACCGTCCCATTCCTTCCAGACGCACTCTTTCTGCTGCCGTCGCTGTATAGGGAACGACAAACTCGCCCAGCACGAATGTCGCCAGCGCGAACACTACGCCGATCTTCACCAGGATCATGCCGGCCATGCCGGTCGACATGCTGGAGGCGCGCATGATCGTGAATTCGGAACGCGCCGCGAACTGCGACAGCGCCCAGATCGAACCGATCAACGCAGCAATCGGCATCAATTCGTAGGCGTAACCGGGCAATCCCAGCAACACGTAAAAAGTCGCCTGCTGCAAGGTGTAACCGCCGCGCCCGATCGACTTCAGTTCGTTGACCATGTCGAAGAAGGCGAACAGCGCGAGGAAGGCGATCAGCACGAACAGGACGTTGCGGCCGATCTCTTGCGCAAAGTAACGCTGCAGTATCTTCATGCCGCCATCCTCCGGCCGAGCAACGCACGCTTGAACTTCGACCAGACCGCAAGCGGATGCCAGCGGCTATTGACCTTCAGACGCCAGAGGAAGAACACCGTGATCACGATGCCGGCGACCAGATGCACCGGCCACCATGCAAACAGGAAGGTCGATTTCTGCTGCACCACGGTTGCCTGCGCATAGTTCAGCATGTTGCTGTAGAAGACGAACAGGAACAGCGCAATCAGCAGGTTGGCGGAACGCCCGCCGCGAGGATTGACGAAACCCAGCGGAATCGCCAGCAGCATCAGCAACGCGCCCATCAGCGGCAGCGACATGCGCCACAGCAGTTCGCCGTCGTTGAAGTTGGAACGATTGCGGATCAGCTCGATGGTCGGCAGTGCACGTGCCGACGTATCGCCGACCGTAGCCTGCGACTGACGGCCGACCAGCACGCCGTAGCGGTCGAACTCCATCAATTCGAAATCGGATTGCGTCGGCACGCCGTCGTAGCGGCGGCCCTTGCTCATGACTAGAAACTTGTCGCCGTTCTTGTCGACCTCGACCGTGCCTTCCTTCGCCACCACCACGCTGGTCTTGCCGTTGCGCTGGCTGCTGACGAAGACATTCTTGACGCGCGTCGAATCGCCGGTCACGCCTTCGACGAAGAACACGCGATCGGCCGACGACGATTCCTGAAACTTGCCGGGCGACACGCGCGCGATGTCTTCACGATTCGCATAGCGTTCCTTGTAGATCGCGCTCTGCTGGTTGGACCATGGCGTGAGGAAAAAACTGAGTGCGGCAGTCGTCGCCACCAGCGGCAGAGAAAACATCAGCACCGGCTTGATCCAGCGCGACAGGCTGAGGCCGGAAGCGAACCAGACCACCATTTCCGAATCCTGGTAGCTGCGCGTGACGACCAGCAACACGGCGACGAAGCCGGTCAGGTTCAGGATGATGGGCAGATAGTTGAGTGCGGAGAAACCGAGCAGCGCGACGACGTCTCCCGATGCAATCTTGCCGCCCGCGGCCTGGCCCAGAATCCGGATCAGCGTGATCGTGATCGTGATCGTGAAGAGTGTGGTGAAGACGGCGCCAGCGGTACTAAGCAAGTCGCGTCGGAGCGCGCGCTGAAAAATCATCGGAAGGCTATAATCGAGGTATCGTCAAGGAGAGCAACGCATGGACTTTAGCATAAAACCATTGGACGCAAAAAGCGGCTTCGCCAGTCTGAAAACGGGCTGCATCGCCGTTGCCGTCTTCGAAAACAAGATCATCTCTTCCGCTGCCCGTGCCCTCGACGGCAAGGGTGAAATCAGCGCCGCGCTGAAGTCCGGCGACATCACCGGCAAGGCCGGTTCCACCCTGCTTCTACGCAACCTCTCAGGTGCGAATGCCGAACGCGTGCTGCTGGTCGGCCTCGGCAAGGAAGACGGCGTGACGGAAAAGGATTTTCTGTCATCGCTGCAAGCCGTTGCGCGTACGTTTTCCGCGCTGGGCGCCGGCGATGCGACGCTGGCGCTGCCGTTCGACGTCGTCAAGACGCGCGACACGGCATGGGCCGTGCGCAGCTACGTACTGGCCGCACGCGAAGCCGCCTACCGCTTCGATACGCTGAAGAGCAAGAAGGAACCTGCGCCGGCCGGCGTCGGCAAGGTTGCCTTCGCCGTGCCGGCAGCGCAGGCCGATGCCGCCAAGGCAGCCATCGCGCAAGCCACCGCCGTCGCCAACGGCATGGATCTGACGAAGGATCTCGGCAACCTGCCGGCCAACGTCTGCACGCCGACCTATCTGGCGAATACAGCGAAAAAGATCGCCAAGGAATTCAAGCTGGAAGTCGAAATCCTCGATCGCAAACAGCTCGAAGCACTGAAGATGGGCAGCTTCCTGTCCGTCACCAACGGCAGCGTGCAGCCGCCGAAGTTCATCGTGCTGAAGCACAAGGGTGGCAAATCCAAGGATGCGCCCATCGTGCTGGTCGGCAAGGGCATCACCTTCGATTCCGGCGGCATTTCGCTGAAGCCGGGTGCGGCGATGGACGAGATGAAATACGACATGGGCGGCGCCGCTTCCGTGCTCGGCACGATGCGCACGATCGCCGAGATGAAGCTGAAGCTGAACGTCTTCATGCTGATCCCGTCCTGCGAAAACCTGCCGTCCGGCAGCGCCACCAAGCCGGGCGACATCGTCACCTCGATGTCCGGCCAGACCATCGAGATCCTGAACACCGACGCCGAAGGCCGCCTCGTGCTGTGCGACGCGCTGACCTATGCGGAACGCTTCAAGCCGGCCGCCGTGATCGACGTCGCCACGCTGACCGGCGCCTGCATCACCGCGCTCGGCCATCACAATTCCGGCCTGTTCACGCGCAGCGACGACGCGCACGATGCATTGGCGAACGAACTGCTGGCCGCCGGCAAGCAGGCGGGCGACACCGCATGGCGCATGCCGATCGAGGACAGCTATCAGGAACAGCTGAAATCCAACTTCGCCGACATGGCCAACATCGGCGGCCCGCCAGCCGGTGCCGTCACTGCGGCCTGCTTCCTCGAGCGTTACACGAAGAAATACACGTGGGCGCATCTGGACATCGCCGGCACCGCATGGAAGAGCGGCGCTGCAAAAGGCTCGACCGGCCGTCCGGTGCCGCTGCTGACGACCTTCCTGATCAACCGCGCGCAATCGGATAACAAACCGACACGCTGATCCGACACAACGGCCGCGCCAGACGCGGCCGGTTTCATTTTGCAGGGGAAAACCATGATCGTTCTCGTCACCGGCGCCACCTCCGGTTTCGGCGCCGAAATGGCGCGCAAATTCGCCCGTCACGGCCACCGCGTGATCGCTGCTGGCCGCCGCAAGGACAGGCTGGATGCGCTGGCCGCCGAAATCGGTCCAGCGCTGCTGCCGGTTGTCATGGACGTCACCGATCGCACGTCCATCCAGTCCGCGCTCGACAAGCTGCCGGCCGACTGGAAAGAGATCGACGTGCTGATCAACAATGCCGGCCTCGCGCTCGGTGTGGCGCCGGCACAGCAGGCTTCGCTGGAAGAATGGGAAACCATGATCGCCACCAACTGCAAGGGGCTGGTCACGATCACACGCTTCCTGCTGCCCGGCATGCTGGAACGCGGCCGCGGCCACATCATCAACATCAGCTCGGGCGCCGGCGCGCACCCTTACCCCGGCGGCAACGTCTACGGCGCAACCAAGGCTTTCGTCGACCAGTTTTCGCGCAACCTGCGCGCCGATCTGGTCGGCACGCCGGTACGCTCGTCGAATATCGCGCCGGGTCTGGCCGGCGGCACCGAATTTTCGAACGTGCGCCTGAAAGACGACGCGGCTGCCGCCAAGGTCTATGAAGGCACGACACCGCTGTCGGCCGCCGACATCGCCGAAACCGCCTATTGGATCGCCACGCTGCCGTCGCACGTCAACGTCAATCACATCGAGGTGATGCCGACCTGCCAGGGCTTCGGGCCGATGAACATCAAACGTACGCCTTCGGCGAACTGAACCTGACTCCTGCACCTAATACCATGCCCGATTTCACGTGGACCATCCGCGTCTACTATGAAGATACCGACGCCGGCGGCGTCGTCTTCTACGCCAACTACCTGAAATTCTTCGAACGTGCGCGCACCGAATGGCTGCGCGCCGCCGGCATCAGCCAGCAGATCATGACCGCGACCCACGGCGCGATGTTCGTCGTCAAGAGCACCGCGCTCGATTATCACGCGCCGGCGCGGCTGGACGATGAACTGAAATTGACTGTCGTAGTCGAAAAGATGGGTCGCGCCTCGGTGCAGTTCGTCCAGCAGGCTTTTCGCCTTGTGGACGGCCGCGAAGAACTGCTTGCCACCGGACGCATCAAAGTGGGCTGTGTGGATGCGCAGCGCTTCCGGCCCAGCGAAATTCCGGCGGAGGTACTCGCAGCCATCCAACAGCTTGACCGTCCGTAAGAAGCATTGCCACGGTACGCACCGGCATGGCGCAAGACAAAATCACGCCTGTCAACCAGTACGCATGCGAATACGTTGCCGGCAACGCGTAGAATGGCGGTTTGACCGCATCCGGCCGGCATCGGCCACGACAGGCATCACGATACACAGTACAACACGCGCAGTACAACATCATTGACGACCAACATCGACCTCGCAAGCACAACATGACCGTCACCCAAGACCTCTCCTTCGTCCATCTCATCACCAACGCCTCGGTGCTCGTGCAGCTCGTCATGGTGCTTCTGCTCGGCGTCTCCGTCATGAGCTGGACCTACATCTTCCGCAAGATGTTCACGATCAAGAATGCACAAGCGCAGACCGAGGAATTCGAACGCGCCTTCTGGTCCGGCGGCAACCTGAACGCGCTATATGCCGAAGCCACGTCATCGCGCCGCCGCAGCGACAATGGTGCACTGGAGCGCATCTTCGAATCCGGCATGAGCGAATTCAACAAGGCGCGCGCCTCGACCGATACGCTCAATGCCAGCGCCCGCCTCGACGGCGCCCGCCGCGCGATGCGCGCCGCCTACCAGCGCGAAATGGATGCGCTGGAATCGCACCTTGCCTTTCTGGCCTCGGTCGGTTCGGTCTCGCCTTATGTCGGCCTGTTCGGTACGGTCTGGGGCATCATGAACGCCTTCCGCGGCCTGGCCAACGTGCAGTCGGCCACGCTGGCGGCCGTCGCACCCGGCATCGCCGAAGCGCTGATCGCCACCGCGATCGGCCTGTTCGCCGCGATCCCGGCCGTAGTCGCCTACAACCGCTATTCGCACGACATCGACCGGCTCTCGATCCGCTTCGAGACCTTCGTCGAGGAATTCCTGAACATCCTGCAGCGGCAGGCGCGGTAAGGAGCGGCCATGTCACTTTCCTCCGGAGGCCTGCGCGGCGGACGCACACGCAAATTCAAGTCGGAAATCAACGTCGTCCCCTACATCGACGTGATGCTGGTGCTGCTGATCATCTTCATGGTCTCCGCCCCAATGAAGGATCCGGGCGAGATCCAGCTGCCGAACGCCGCACAATCGACGCAGCCGCCGACCGAATACATCCGCATCGACCTGAAGCCGGATGCATCGGCAACCATGGTGATCGCCGGCGGCAAGGGCGCGCCACGCAAGGAAACCGCCTCCAACCGTGCCGAGCTTGCGCAAAAACTGCAGGCACTGCACGCCGACCATCCCGAGATGCCCGTCATGATCGCCGCCGACAAGGAGATCAAGTACGACGAAGTGATCCAGGCCATCTCGGAAGCAAAAAAAATTGGAATCGATCGTGTCGGACTCGCTACCCGATGAACTGACTCGATGAACTGCCTTCATGACTGACCGCGACAAGCCTTACTCCGTACCGAAAGAACCCGGCCGCTGGCGTGCCATCACGCTGGCCGCCGCCGTCCATTTCGCATTGCTGCTGTTCTTCTGGATCGGCATCGACTGGCAGAGCGAAACGCCGCAAGCCATCAAGGCCGAGATCTGGGACATGCAGGCGCGCGAAGCCGCGCCGCTGCCGCCCGCACCGGAACCAAAGCCGGAACCCAAACCCGAACCGAAACCGGTCGTGAAGGAAACGCCGAAACCGGAACCCAAGCCGGTGACGCCGCCTCCACCGAAAGTCGATATCGCGCTGGAACAGGAAAAAAAGCGCAAGGAACAGGAACGCAAGGATCAGCTCGCCAAGCAGGAAAAACTCGAAAAAGAGAAGAAACAGAAGGAAGAGCAGGAGCGCAAGCTGGCCGAGGAAAAGAAAAAGGCTGACGAAAAGAAAAAAGCCGAGCTGGAGAAAAAGAAAAAGCAGGACGCGATTGACGCCAAGCTGCGCGAGCAGGCGCGCGCCGAGGAAATGAAGCGTCTGAGTGGCGCCGTCGGCAGCGGCGGCACCGGCCAGGCCGCGAAGTCGACCGGCAGCGGCCGCGCCGACGCCAGCTACATGCAAAAGATCGCTGCGATAATTCGCAACAACACGACATTCAACGTGCCGGAAAACCTGAACGGGAATCCTGCGGTGGAATTCGATGTCGAACTGCTGCCCGACGGTTCGCTGCGCGGCCTTACCATGCGCAAATCGTCCGGCATTCCCGGTTTCGACGAGGCGGTCAAGCGCGCAATCGAACGTTCGCAACCTTTCCCTAAAGACCAGTCGGGCAACAGACCCAGCCGTCTGACCGTTGTTCACAAACCCAAAGACCAGTGAGACCCATGACACATCTCTCCATCACACGCATGTTCCCTCGCCTGTTCGCCATCATGGCTGTCCTGGCCGGCCTGCTCGCCGGCAATCTTGCGCATGCACAACTGCGTGTGGAAATCGCTGGCGTGGGCGCCAACCAGATTCCGATCGCCATCGCCGCCTTCGGCAACGAATCGATCGCACCGCAACAGGTCAGCGCCATCATCAAGGCCGATCTGCAACGCAGCGGCTATTTCCGCATCATCGATACGAATGCGGTGCTGACCGAAAATTCGCAGGTCGATCTTGCCGACTGGAAATCGCGCGGCGCGGATGCCGTGGTGGTCGGCAGCGTGCAGAAACTGGCCGACGGCCGCTTCGATGTCCGCTATCGCCTGTTCGACACGGTCAAGGCTGCGCAACTGTCTTCGCTGGCGCTGGCTGCACCGTCGCAATTCCTGCGCGTCTCCGCCCACAAGGTCGCCGACGACATCTATGAAAAGCTGACCGGCATTCCCGGCATCTTCGCGACTCGCATCGCTTACGTTTCGCGCAACGGCCGCGAATATCATCTGGAAGTCGCGGATTCCGACGGTCAGGGCATGCAGGTCGCCCTGCGCTCGAACGAGCCGATCATCTCGCCGGCCTGGTCGCCTGACGGCACCAAGGTCGCCTACGTATCGTTCGAAAACCGCAAGCCGGTCGTCTATGTGCAGAATCTGGTCACGCGCCAGCGCAGCGTCGCCGCCAACTACAAGGGCAGCAATTCGGCACCGGCCTGGTCGCCCGACGGCAGCAAGCTGGCAGTCGCCCTGTCGCGCGGCGGCCTGACGCAAATCTACGTGGTCAACACCGACGGTACCGGGCTGCGCCGCCTCAGCAATTCGTCCGGTATCGATACCGAGCCGCAATTCTCGGCGGACGGCCAGAGCATCTACTTCACCAGCGACCGCAGCGGCGGCCCGCAGATCTACCGCATGAGCGCCAGCGGCGGCGATGCCCGTCGCGTCACCTTCAACGGCAACTACAACATCAGCCCGCGCATCTCGTCCGACGGCAAGTCGCTGGCTTACATTTCCCGCCGCGACGGCAAGTTCCAGCTCTATCTTCTGGACCTGACCAACGGCCAGGAACAGCGCCTGTCCGATACCGTCCAGGATGAATCGCCAAGTTTCGCGCCGAACGGAAAATACCTGCTGTACGCTACCAAATCCGGCGGCCGCGGCACCCTGGGCGTGGTCTCTGTGGATGGCCGTGTCAAACAGACGCTAACGATGCAGGCAGGCGACATCCAGGAGCCCACTTGGGGCCCGTTTATGAAATAATGCGATTGTTTTTCTTACACACAAACACTTCCATTTAAGGGGTACACCATGCGCGCAATTTCTTCCGTTCTGATCCTGTCCAGCGCTATGCTGCTGGCAGCCTGCTCGTCCACCAAACTGGACGACAAAGCCCCTGTCGAGGACCGCGCCGGCGCGGATGCCCGATCGGTCGGCACCGTCAACGCTTCCGCCGATCCGCTGAACGATCCGCAAGGCGTCCTGGCCAAACGCAGCGTCTACTTCGACTTCGACAGCTACTCGGTCAAGGGCGAATATCAGCCGGTCGTCGAGAACCACGCGTCCTACCTGAAATCGCACAAGGATCGCAAGGTCATCATCCAAGGCAACACCGACGAACGCGGCGGTGCGGAATACAACCTGGCACTCGGTCAGAAGCGTGCAGAAGCCGTACGCAAATCGATGTCGCTGCTGGGCGTAGCGGAGTCGCAGATGGAAGCCGTTTCGCTGGGCAAGGAAAAGCCGAAGGCACTGGGCCACGACGAATCCTCGTGGGCTGAAAACCGTCGTGCCGACATCGTTTATTAATCTCTGTTTCCGATGATTAAAAACATCCTTTCTGCGGCCTTCGTGGCCGCATTTTCTTTGGCGTCGCTGTCAGCGCATGCAGCGCTGTTCGGCGACGACGAGGCACGTCGTGCCATCCTCGAAGTCCGTACCAAGCTGGATACCAAGGCAGATGCTTCCGCCCTGCTCGATCTCGCCAATCAGAACGAACAGTTGCGCCGCGAAATTGCGCGACTGAACGGACAGATCGAAGTGCTGACCAATGAATTGTCCACTGCACAGCAACGGCAAAAGGACTTCTATACCGATCTCGACAATCGTCTGCGCAAGCTCGAACCGCAAACCGTGACCGTCGACGGTCAGGATGCGCTGGTCGGCCAGTCCGAACAGAAGGATTACGACGCTGCGCTCACGCTGTTCAAGGGCGGCGACTACAAGAAGTCCGGTGCTGCCTTCTCCGATTTCATCCAGCGCTATCCGCAATCGGCCTATGCGCCGTCTGCCCAGTACTGGATCGGCAATGCGCTGTATGCACAACGCGATTATCGTGATGCGATTTCGGCACAACAGACGCTGCTAAAAAAATATCCGGACAATCCGAAGGCCGCCGATGCGATGCTGAACATCGCCAGCTCCTACATGGAACTGAAGGACCGCGCCGCAGCGAAAAAGACTTTGCAATCGCTGGTATCGAAGTATCCGAATGCACCGTCCGCACAGACTGCAAAGGAACGGCTGGATCTGCTCAAGTAAGCGTGGACTTCCTCGCTATCGAGTCACAACAGGGTTCGTAAAATCGCAACGGAATTCCTGGCGAAATGGATGACAGCAAAATAAATAAATCGCCCTTTGCCGGGCGATTTTGTTTTGGCCAGCATTTTTCCGCTACACAGAGAAGGCAGCACAAAGGACCGAAAAAGTTTTGAAGAAAAAGTGGGGAGGTGATTGACACCAAGGATATTGCTTCTCTATAATAGCTGTCTTTCGGGTCGTTAGCTCAGTTGGTAGAGCAGCGGACTTTTAATCCGTTGGTCGCGTGTTCGAGCCACGCACGGCCTACCAAATACAGAGGGTCTGGATCACAAGTCCAGGCCCTTTTTGTTTTCACGCATGCCGTTCGTGCATGCCGCATTTCCTCCAGATCGTGCTCCTGCGCTTTCCGAAGAGAATTATTCTCAATCCCCGGAATCAGGATTAGAATGTTTTTCCCACACTTCGGTCGGAGAATCGCAATGAGCGCAGCTACCGTGGAAGAACTGGCACAGGAAGTCACGCGAATGAATCGCGCCATCGTTCGATGTCTGAACTATCTGGCCGAGGAAATTCCCGAGTCGCGCCGCGGCGATTACATGGTGCTGCTCAACGATGTGCACATCAAGCAGGCCAGACTGGCAAATGCACTGAACACGGAAGAAGCGCACGGCAAAACCCACGCAGTCGTGCAATAGCAACGCTCCAGCCGCTCAGGAATCATTCCTCCTTTCCGTTGTCCGACTATGACAAACGGAGGGCTCCATGGCAAACAGGAAAATCACACCGTTCGAAGCCGAAATGCAGCAGCGTTTCGAAGCGCTGGTCGCATGGGCGTTGGAGAACTGGCCGGACAAGACACGCCCGCTCGCCCACTCCGATTTCGACAAGATCCGGAAGGACCTGGCAGCGCTGGCGGAAGGTGACGCCGACATCGGCGAACGCAATGCCGAAATTCCCGAACCATCGGAAAACGGCCCGCAATACGTCAACAGCAATCCCGCCCCTTGGCCCTAATCCCTGCCCCCACAAAAGTGAACTTTTAGGCAAGAAAATGCCCTAAAGGAATGCTGTTGCCCGATTCCAATCCGAACGGCAGCACACTCCCCGTCGGGATCAAAGAGAGGCCACCGCACACTTCGTTCAACTTGAAAGGAAAATCATCATGAAAAAAATCATTTCCCTCATGTGCGTTCTTGCAATGGGTTTTACGCTCACTGCCTGCAACACCGTTCATGGTTTCGGCAAGGATGTGGAACGGGGCGGTGAAAAAGTGCAGGATGCCGCCAACGGTAATTAAGCCAGCCGAATGTAAAAAGGGCGTGACATGGTCACGCCCTTTTAATTTCTGCAGTTTCACAGCTCGCTTGTAGAGCCAGGCGCATCAGACCTCATATGGCCGATGCGCAGCTAGCTCTGCTTTCGATTTTTACTTCTTGATCGACAGGTTGTTGACGACGGATTTGACGTCTGCCACTTCACCTGCGATCTTGCCCGCACGATCGATCTGCGCTTGGTTGGAGACTTCGCCCTTCAACGTCACCACGCCTTGCGAAGTATCGACGTTCACATCCAACCCCTTGATGTCGGAGTCGGCCAGCAACGCCGTTTTTACCTTGGTCGTGATCACCGTGTCGTCGATAACGGCGCCGGCAGACTTGCTTTCCTCTCCTGCAGGAGCCGTATCAGCCGGCATCGGAGATGGCGCAGCCGGTGCGGTTTCCGGTGTCGCGGCAGGCGCAGCCGGACTGCTGCTGCCCATGGTGTCTGCCGGCGCTTCCGTACGGCGTTCGCAACCGCTTGCAAACAACACAGCCAGCAACGCAGCACCGATGGCGATCTTCGAATTGTTCGGCAATGTTTTGATCATGATTTTTCCTTTCTTGGCAAAGAGGATTCTCAAGCCCGAACCGAAATACCCGGCCCGCACATTGAATCGCAATCCGATTTGGCCTGATGCAACATGCCCAAAATCAAATCGGTTATCTTCTTGACCACACTTTTTTCAGAAGGTTCGAAAGGAAATTCCGCACGGAGAAACATTTGACATGCCGGCGGTAAAACTTACATGGCGCGGAAAATTTTACAGTCAGGAAACACCGTATACGGCAGGAATACTTGGCATCAGGCCGCCAGCGGCTGCATTCTCTGTAGGGCTTGCAGCAATAAATCCGGATCGCCCAGCGCAAGCTGCCTGGAATCGGATAAGGTCTGGCGGAAACCACGTGCATGCGGCAAACCGGACATCAAGCCCAACATATGGCGCGTGATGCTATTGAGTTTCAATCCACCGCCCTTTTCGCCTTTGCTTCCGTATCGAGCCAGTTGCTCGCGAATATAAGGAATCATGGCCTGAATCACATCGCTACGCGAACGTGGCGATGCGTCGTCACCGTAATAACGTGCGTCGAATTCCGCCATCAGGTAAGGGTTGTGATAGGCCTCACGGCCCAACATCACACCATCTACATGCGCCAAATGCGTGTCGACTTCCTGCAATGTCTTGATGCCGCCGTTGACGATGATTTCCAGTTCAGGAAAATCCTGTTTCAGCCGATAGGCGAATTCGTAACGCAGCGGAGGAATTTCGCGATTTTCTTTCGGGCTCAAACCTTGCAGGATCGCATTGCGCGCATGGACGATAAAGGTTTCGCAACCGGCATCCGCTACCGTACCGACGAAATCACGCATGAAATCGTAGGACGTCACATCATCCACGCCGATACGATGCTTGACAGTGACATCGACCTGCACCGCATCACGCATCGCCTTCACGCAATCCGCCACCAGCGTCGACTCTTTCATCAGACAGGCGCCGAATGCGCCCTTCTGCACACGCTCCGACGGACAGCCGCAGTTCAGATTGATCTCATCGTAGCCCCACTGCTCGCCCAGCTTTGCGCTCTTTGCCAGATCGGCCGGTTCGCTGCCGCCAAGCTGCAATGCAACCGGATGTTCTTCGTCGCTGAAATCCAGATGGCGTGGTACGTCGCCGTGCAGCAGCGCACCGGTCGTCACCATTTCGGTGTAGAGCCAGGTATGGCGCGTAATCTGCCGATGAAACATGCGGCAATGCCGATCCGTCCAATCCATCATCGGAGCGACGGAAAGGCGGCGCGACAATTTCTTTTCTTGTTTCATGCAACAGATTCCATTCGATAAAACACCATGAACCAGACGGCTCGAGTACAGGCCGAAGTATACGCAAGATGGCCCATCGATGTCGCCTGCCCGCTGCAATTTCAACCCTGTAATTGCAAACTCTGCAACAGTCCCGGAGGCCGTCAAATCATAATAAGATTGTTCATCTTTCCACTTTGCGGCCCATGCAATGACCCAACCCATCAACACCGATCATCTGTGGATGCCGTTCACCGCCAATCGCCAGTTCAAGGACAAACCCCGCCAACTGGTTTCTGCGTCCGGCATGTATTACACGACGGATGACGGCCGCAAGATCCTCGACGGTACTGCCGGGCTGTGGTGCGTCAATGCCGGGCATTGCCACCCGAAAATCGTACAGGCAATACAGCAGCAAGCTGCCAAACTGGATTACGCTCCGCTATTCCAGATGGGTCATCCGGACGCCTTTGCTGCAGCCAGCGCATTGACGGCCATCACACCGCCGGCACTGAATCGCGTGTTTTTCTGCAATGATGGCTCCGAAGGCGTCGATACGGCACTGAAGATTGCACTCGCCTACCACCGTGCGCGCGGCGAAGCCGGCCGCACGCGCCTGATCGGCCGCGAACGCGCCTACCACGGCGTCGGCTTCGGCGGCATCGCGGTAGGCGGCATCGCCGGCAATCGCAAACAATTCGGTGCGTCGCTGGCGACGGCGGATCATCTGCGTCATCCGCTCGATCTTTCTCGCAATGCCTTTTCGCGCGGGCTGCCGCCATATGGTGCCGAGATGGCCGATGAGCTGGAACAGCGTCTGCTGACGCTGCATGACCCGTCAACCGTCGCCGCTGTCATCGTCGAACCGGTACAAGGCTCCACCGGCGCTATCATGCCGCCGCGCGGCTATCTGGAAAAAATTCGCGCCACCTGCGACAAATACGGCATCCTGCTGATCTTCGACGAAGTCATCACCGGCTTCGGCCGCCTCGGTGCGCCTTTCGCCGCACAGTATTTCGGTATCGAGCCGGACATGATCGTCTGCGCCAAGGGAATGACGAACGCTGCCGTTCCGATGGGTGCCGTCGTCATCCGCCAGGACATCCACGATACCTTCATGCATGCCGCGCCGGAAAACGCGATCGAATTCGCGCACGGTTATACCTATTCCGGCCATCCGCTCGCCGCGGCCGCCCTGCTGGCAACACTGCAAGTCTACCGGGAAGAAAGCCTGTTCCAGCGCGCCGCTGAAATGGCATCTCACTTCGAAGACGCCGCGCACAGCCTGAAAGGCCTGCCCTTCGTCAAGGACATCCGCAACCTGGGCTTAGTGTGCGGCATCGAACTGGAAAGCATCGCAGGCAAGCCCGGCGCGCGCGCCTATGAAGTCTTCAGCAAGGCATTCTGGGAAAAAGGTCTGCTGATTCGCACGACGGGCGACATCATCGCCCTATCGCCACCGTTGATCATCAGCAAGGAACAGATAGCCGAACTGTTCGGCAGTCTGGCCGATATTCTGAAGACGCTGAAGTAATTCGATGCACTACTGCCTGCCTGAATGAAAAAGACCGCTGCTGCCAGCGGTCTTTTCTTATCGGGGGCGACGGTATCTCGCCGCCGCTCATGGCTATGACGGCTTACGCTGCGTCGCGGCTTGCCTTCTTGCGTTCGTGCTCTTTCAGGAAGCGCTTGCGCAAACGAATGCTCTTCGGCGTGACTTCCACCAGTTCGTCATCGTCGATGAACTCGACCGCGTATTCCAGCGACAGCTCGATCGGCGGCACCAGGCGCACGGCTTCATCGGTACCGGATGCACGGACGTTGGTCAATTGCTTGCCCTTGATCGGATTGACGACCAGATCGTTCTCGCGCGAGTGAATGCCGATGATCATGCCTTCGTAGACCGGATCGTTGTGGTTGACGAACATGCGGCCGCGATCCTGCAGTTTCCAGATCGCGTAGGCAACAGCAGTGCCGTCATCCTGTGAAATCAGCACGCCGTTGCGACGACCGCCCAATTCGCCTTTGCTGTTATCGACCGGTGCGTATGTATCGAACACGTGGCTCATCAAGCCGGTGCCGCGCGTCAGCGTCATGAACTCACCCTGGAAACCGATCAGGCCACGCGCCGGAATACGATATTCGAGGCGAACACGTCCCTTGCCGTCCGACTCCATGTTTTGCAGATCGCCACGACGACGACCGAGTTCTTCCATCACGCCGCCCTGGTTGGCTTCTTCGACGTCAACGGTCAGGTTTTCGTATGGCTCATGACGCACGCCATCGACCATCTTGAAGACCACGCGCGGACGCGAAACAGCCATCTCGAAACCTTCACGGCGCATGTTTTCGATCAGGATCGTCAAATGCAATTCACCACGGCCCGATACTTCATACGTCGAGTCGTCGTCCGGCGATTGCAGCACGCGCAACGCCATGTTCGATTTCAATTCCTTTTCCAGACGATCGCGGATCTGGCGCGTCGTCACGAACTTGCCTTCGCGGCCAGCCAGCGGTGAGCTGTTCACCATGAAATTCATGGTCAGCGTCGGTTCGTCGATCTTGAGCATCGGCAAGCCTTCGGGCGTGTCCGGTGCGCAAATCGTGCTGCCGATGCCAATGTCTTCGATACCGTTGATCAGCACGATGTCACCAGCCAAGGCTTCGTCGACAACGACGCGATCCAGACCTTTGAAAGTCAAAACCTGATTGATACGCGCCTTGGTCGGTTTGTCTTCAGGGCCGTTCATCCAGACGACGTCTTGCAGCGCCTTTATACGACCGCGCAGGATACGACCAACACCGATCTTGCCGACATACGACGAATATTCCAGCGATGTGATCTGCAATTGCAGGGGACCATCCGGATCATCTTCACGTGCAGGAACGTGTTCCAGAATCGCGTCAAACAGCGGCTCCATGTTGCCTTCGCGCACGGAATCTTCCAGACCTGCATAGCCTTTGAAACCCGATGCGTACACAATCGGAAAATCCAGTTGTTCGTCGGTTGCGCCGAGCTTGTCGAACAGCTCGAAAGTCGCGTTGACCGCTTTTTGCGGATCGGCGTTTTCACGATCGATCTTGTTGACGACAACGATCGGCTTCAAACCCAGTGCCAGTGCTTTACGTGTCACGAAACGCGTTTGCGGCATCGGACCTTCCTGCGCATCGACCAGCAGCAGCACGCTGTCGACCATCGACAGCACACGCTCCACTTCGCCACCGAAATCCGCGTGGCCCGGGGTATCGACGATGTTGATGTGCGTACCCTTGTACTCGACCGCACAGTTCTTGGAAAGAATCGTGATGCCACGTTCCTTTTCAATGTCGTTCGAATCCATCACGCGCGTATCGACCTGCTGGTTTTCGCGGAAGGTACCCGACTGGCGCAGCAGTTGATCGACGAGTGTGGTCTTGCCATGGTCGACGTGAGCGATGATGGCAATGTTGCGGATGGCGCGTTTGGAATTGGACATGATTGGTTCGTGAAGCCTGAATGCGGGAAACCGAAAATTATAGCATGCCCGCCTGTTTGAATTAAGAAAATCCTTGGAATTTCAAAGGCTTGCCATGCATTGAATGCCAACTTGGTGACATGTCGATGACATTCTGCAAACCCGGCCGGCTTGCGGACAAAAATGCAACGATGACAATGGGAAAATCGGCGGTTCAGATGCCCGCAGTAGCAATCAGCCGTTCCGGCGCCAGCACACCCCACGTCTGCATCAGGCCAGTCCCCAACAGTGCATTGTCCTGCTGCCGATAGACACGCACCCGGCCACCGCCTTCCGGATAGGCAACGTTTTCCTTGCCGAGCGCCAGACGCTGTCCGTGCAGGAAGCGCTTGGCGAGCGCCTCCGGTAATTGCACTGAAGGAAACGATGTCAACAAGGCATCGACCGGTGCCAGTGTTGTCGTTCTTTCCTGCTCCGATTTCTCCGCAAGACCGTCCAGCGTCATCGCCGTATCGATCGTCAGGTTACCGACCTGTATGCGCCTCAAGGCCTGCAAATGCGCGCCGCAACCCAATGCCGCGCCGATGTCTTCGCCCAGCACGCGAATATACGTGCCCTTGCTGCAGCACACGCGCAGCTTCAGATACGGCGTTTGCCAATCGAGCAATTGCAGTTCATGAATCGTGACGGCGCGCGCTTCGCGTTCCAGCGTGATACCGGCCCGTGCATATTCGTACAAGGGTTTACCGTCGCGCTTGAGCGCCGAGTGCATGGGAGGCACTTGCTCGATGTTGCCGACAAAACGCGAAAGCACTTCCGCGATACGTTCGCGATCGACATCGACGTTGCGCGTCTCGATCACTTCGCCTTCCGTATCTCCGGTCGTCGTCGTCACGCCAAGATGAACGACTGTCTCGTAGGTCTTGTCCGCATCGAGCAGATCCTGCGCGAATTTGGTCGCCTCGCCGAAACACAGTGGCAACAAGCCAGTGGCAAACGGATCGAGCGTACCGGTATGGCCGGCTTTTTCCGCATTCAACAGGCGTTTCGCCTTAATCAGCGCATCGTTGCTAGACAGGCCGGCCGGCTTGTCCAGCAACAATACGCCGTGCACCGGCACCCGCTTGCGTTTGGGAGAGGAAGACATGGAATGAATGTAAAAAACGACGCACCGCCGTCGGCATCACGCTCGATGCGAAACGACAGGAGTGAATGAAAAACAGTTAGTCTTCCGCGTCGCGCGCACGCGTTGCGTTAGCCTCGTCGATCAGCTTTGACATTTCGATGCCGCGCGCCGTCGACGTGTCGTGCACGAAATGCAGCTCCGGCAAGGTATGGATCGTCAGGCGACGGCCAAGCTGATTGCGCAGGAAACCGGATGCCGCGGACAGGCCGGCGATCGTATTGCGAATTGCTTCCTTGTCGTCGACCAGCGTCGTGAAGAAAATTTTCGCATGCGCATAGTCCGGCGTCACCTGCACTTCGGTGAGTGTGACCATGCCGACGCGAGGATCCTTCAACTCGAAGGCAATCAGTTCGGCCAGGTCGCGCTGAATCTGATCGGCGACGCGCAAGCCGCGTCCGGGAATGGATTTGCTGTGTCTGGCCATGATATGCCCCAGAAGCAAAGCGGCGCATCAATGCGCCGCCCTTGTGAAAAATAATCGCTGATCGGCAAGCGAAACGAATCGCTTGCCGATCAGAATGCTTACAGCGTCCGTGCCACTTCCTGCACTTCGAACACTTCCAGCTGATCGCCTTCCTTGATGTCGTTGAAGTTCTTCAACGTCAGACCGCATTCGAAGCCGGACTTCACTTCTTTCACGTCATCCTTGAAGCGCTTCAGCGAATCGAGCTCGCCGGTCCAGACCACGACGTTGTCGCGTAGCAGGCGGACCGATGCGCCACGACGCACCAGACCTTCCAGCACGTAGCAACCTGCGATCGCACCGACCTTGCTGACCAGGATAACCTGGCGAATCTCGACCAGGCCCAATGCCTGTTCGCGTTTCTCCGGTGCCAGCATGCCGGACATCGCCGCCTTGATCTCGTCTACTGCATCGTAAATGATGTTGTAGTAACGGATGTCGACGCCGTTGGCTTCCGCCAGCTTGCGTGCCGAAGCGTCGGCGCGCGCATTGAAGCCGATGATGACGGCTTTCGATGCAACTGCCAGATTGACGTCCGACTCGCTGATGCCACCGACCGCAGCATGCACAACCTGCACGCGCACTTCGCTGGTCGACAGTTTCTGCAGCGAACCGACCAGTGCTTCCTGCGAACCCTGCACATCGGTCTTGATGATCATCGGCAGGTTCTTGACTTCGCCTTCACCCATGTTTTCGAACATGTTTTCCAGCTTGGCCGCCTGTTGTTTTGCAAGCTTCACGTCACGGAATTTACCCTGACGGAACAGGCCGATCTCACGCGCCTTGCGTTCGTCTGCCATGACCATGACTTCTTCACCAGCATTCGGCACTTCGGTCAAACCTTGAATCTCGACTGGAATCGATGGACCGGCTTCTGCAATATTCTTGCCGTTCTCATCCAGCATTGCACGCACGCGACCGTAGGCAGAACCTGCCAACACGACGTCGCCGCGTTTCAACGTACCGGATTGAACCAGGATCGTGGCAACCGGGCCACGCCCCTTGTCGAGCTTGGCCTCGACAACAAGACCGCGGGCAGGCGCTTCGACCGGCGCTTTCAATTCCAGCACCTCTGCCTGCAACAACACCTGTTCGAGCAAGGCATCGATACCTTCACCGGTTTTCGCCGATACCGGCACGAATGGCGATTCACCGCCGTATTCTTCCGGCACAACTTGCTCTGCAATCAACTCCTGCTTGACGCGGTCCATGTTGGCGCCAGGTTTGTCGATCTTGTTGATTGCAACGACGAGTGGCACACCGGCAGCTTTCGCATGCGCGATCGCTTCCTTCGTCTGCGGCATCACGCCATCGTCAGCAGCGACCACCAGAATCACGATATCGGTTGCCTTCGCGCCACGTGCACGCATCGCGGTAAACGCTTCGTGGCCCGGCGTATCGAGGAAGGTGATCATGCCGCGCGGCGTTTCGACGTGATAGGCGCCGATATGCTGCGTAATGCCGCCCGCTTCGCCGGACGCCACCTTGGCACGACGGATATAGTCGAGCAACGAGGTCTTGCCGTGGTCGACGTGGCCCATCACGGTCACCACCGGCGCACGCGGCAGTTGTTCGGCATCGGTATGCTCTTCGCCGCCGGCAACGAGCAGCGCTTCCGGATCATCCAGCTTGGCCGCATGTGCGGTGTGGCCCATTTCTTCCACCACGATCATCGCGGTTTCCTGATCCAGCACCTGGTTGATTGTGACCATCTGTCCGAGCTTCATCAATTGCTTGATTACTTCGGAAGCCTTGACGGCCATCTGGTGTGCAAGCTCGGCCACCGTAATAGTTTCCGGCACGTAGATGTCGCGTACGATCGCTTCGGTCGGCACTTGGAAGTTGCTTTCACGGTCGTCCGAATGCGAGTGACGACGTCCTTTCGGACCCGCACGCCAGCCGTCACGACCACCACCGGCCGGACCACCACGTGTCTTCAGGCCACCGCTGCGCTTCTTTGCATCGTCTTGCCAGGTCGACGACACATTGGCCGACTTGATCGATTTCTTGTCGCCCGGTTTCTTGTCGTCCTTCTTCTCACCCGGCTTCTTGTCAGCCGGTTTGTGCAACGTTCCTTCCGCCGATTTGGCGGCAGGCGCTGCCGGCTCCGGCGCCTTGATCGCGCGGCGCGGCGCATTCATCATGGCCTTGATCTGGGCAACTTCGTCGGCAACCGCTTTGCGCGCGGCTTCAGCTGCCGCTGCGCGTTCGCTCGCTTCGCGCGCAGCATCCTTGGCGGCCTTCTTGCTGGCCTCTTCCTCTTCCAGACGTTTCTTTTCTTCCTGCGCGGTTTCGTCCGCCTTCACCTTGGCCGACTGCTCGGCTGCCTTCTCTGCCTCTTCGGCTACTTTCAAGGCTTTGGCCTGCTCTTCCTTCTCGGCTTCCAGCTTGGCAAGCCGATCCTGCTTCTCGCGCAGATCGGCTTCCTGGCGCGCGATCAGTTCAGCCTGACGGCGCGCCTCTTCGGCGCGGCGTTCCTGTTCGGCCTCATCGATGACCGGAGCCGCTGCCGGCTTGGCCGTTTCCTCGGCGATATCGTCGCGTTTGACGAAAGTGCGCTTCTTGCGCACCTCGACCTGGATCGTGCGCGATTTACCGGTGGCATCCGCCTGCTTGATCTCGGTCGTTTCCTTGCGGGTCAGCGTGATCTTTCTTTTCTCGCCTTCAGGCGCAGCGCCATGCGCGCGACGCAGATGATCAAGGAGCTTGTCCTTGTCCGCCTTGGACAATTCATCGGACGCCGAGCTCTTCTCCACGCCAGCATCGCGCAATTGCGTCAACAGCACGTCTGCAGGCATTTTGAGCTCGGTGGCAAATTGGGCTACGTTGTTACTCGCCATTCAGTCCTCTTTTCTATGTGACACGTTGGATGAAAATCGCCGCGGATTACTTCGCTTCCACGAGGCTCCACGCCTTGGCCTGCAGGGCCTTCGCATGCTCATCGTATTTGGCATCGATGAGCTTCATTTCATCGTCGGTCACATCTTCAAATTCATTTTCAATCAATTGCCGCGCGCGGTCGCCGGACAGCGCGAGGATCGCACCGAATTCGTCATACGCCAGTCCCGCAAAGGCATCCAGCGATTTGATACCGGCCAGGCCCAACTTGCCAGCGATCGTGCGATCCATTCCTTCCAGATTGGCCAGCGCATCGTCCATGCCTTCCATGCCTTCTTCCGACGCGATCGCTTCGGTCAACAGTGCATCGCGCGCACGGCTGCGCAGTTCGTTGACGGTATCTTCGTCGAACGCTTCGATCTCCATCATTTCGCTGATCGGCACATAGGCGATTTCTTCCAGCGTGGCGAAGCCTTCTTCCACCAGAATGTCGGCCACTTCCTGATCGACGTCGAGTTTTGCCATGAACAGCGTGCGGATCGCCGCCGTTTCGGCTTGCGATTTGTCCGCGGATTCCTCAGCCGTCATGATATTGATCTGCCAGCCGGTCAGTTCGGATGCCAAACGTACGTTCTGGCCGCCGCGACCGATTGCGATCGCGAGATTTTCCTCGTCGACGACGACGTCCATCGCATGCTTTTCCTCGTCCACAACGATGGACGACACATTGGCCGGCGCCAGTGCACCGATGACAAACTGCGCCGGATCGTCGGACCACAGCACGATATCGACACGCTCGCCGCCCAGTTCGCCGGTGACAGCCTGCACACGCGAACCGCGCATGCCGACGCAGGTACCGATCGGATCGATGCGCTTGTCGCTGGTGAAGACGGCGATCTTGGCGCGGACGCCTGCATCACGCGCCGCCGATTTGATTTCCAAGAGACCCTGTTCGATTTCCGGCACTTCCAGTTCGAACAGCTTCATGATGAATTCCGGTGCCGTACGCGACAGAATCACTTGCGGGCCGCGTGCGTTGCGATCGATGCGCAGGATGTAGGCGCGGACACGATCACCGATACGCAGATTTTCCTTCGGAATCATCTGGTCGCGCGGCAGACGTGCTTCGATGCGACCGGATTCGACGATGGCATCGCCACGCTCCATGCGCTTGATCGTTCCCGTCACCAGCGAATCGCCGCGTTCCAGGAAGTCGGCCAGGATCTGCTCGCGCTCCGCATCGCGGATGCGCTGCAGCACGACCTGTTTGGTATCTTGTGCAAAACGGCGACCGAATTCGACCGATTCGATCGGCTCTTCGATGTATTCGTCGACTTCGATATCCGCGATCTGTTCCTTGGCTTCGAAGTGGAGGATCTCCTGATCGGGCAATTGCAGGCCAGCTTCGTCGGGCACCACATGCCAGCGGCGGAAGGATTCGAATTCGCCGGTTTCACGGTCGATGGAAACGCGAATATCGACGTCGCCTTCATAACGCTTCTTGGTCGCCTGTGCGAGCGCATGCTCGAGCGCCCCGAAGACGATGTCCTTATCGACGTTTTTTTCGCGCGCCAGTGCATCGACCAGCAACAAAATTTCGCGACTCATGCTTTGCGGCTCCTAAAATCCACTTTTGGCACCAAATGCGCCTTGTCTACATCGGCAAGCGTAAATTCCAGCTTCGCCGGCCCGTCTTTTCCTTCAAACTCCAGTGCCAATGTCTCGCCAACCGGCTCCAGCAATATGCCCTGAAAGGACTTGCGATTTGCTGCAGCCGCCATCGGCATGCGCAGCTTCACCAACACTTCGGCGCCGACAAACCGTACATAGTGCGACATTTTTTTCAAAGGGCGATCAAGTCCCGGCGAGGACACTTCCAGCCGCTCGTAAGCGGCGTTTTCGACGGTCAACACATGCAGCAACTGATGCGTGACTTTCTCGCAGTCTTCCACCGTGATGTTTCCGTTGTCGGCGTTTTCAGGTGCAAAATCGATGTACACGCGCAGCAAGCCGCGCGCGGCCTGTTCGAAATTGACCAGTTCGTACCCCATTCCTTCCAGGGTTTTTTCAATCAGTGCCGACAACTGCAAGGAAGCTCTCCGAAAACAACGATCACGGCTTCGCACAGAAAACCTGATCGCAATACAGTACACAAACTGTTTAACAAAAAAAAAATGGGCATCTGCCCATCTTTTTTATCGTTCTGACAACCGGATCGCCACCAAGAATATATGCGTCCCGGGTGGCCGATCTTTATCAACTGTCAAATTATAGTCGATTACCGCAGTCACCGCAATGTCGAGAGACTGGCGAAGCAGGTAGAAACAACGAAAAAGCCTAGAAAAACATTCACTTAGGCCGCTTCGGCTAGCAAAACAAGGAAATCAGACCTTCGAACGCCGGCGCATTCCGCCGCCCATGCCATTTCCTCGTGCCGGGCCGCCCCCGCCTGACCGTCCTTGACCACCGCCGTTCCGGCGGGGCTGTCCCATGCCCGGGAAACCAAGTGCCGTCTGCAACGGATCCGGCTGGCGGCTACGAGATTGTTGCGGGCGCCCCGTCTTGCCGGAATTCTGTCCTTGCGAACGCCCCTGCCCCTGGCCCATGTTCTGCCACTGGCTTGGGCTTTGCGGCTGACCGAGTCCGTTATCGAAACGGGGTGCACGGTTGCCGTTCTGGCGCCCACCGGATGCAGCATTACGTTTCTTGCCGCTATCGCCTGCCTGCTTTTCCAGTCCGCTCATTGTCATCAGCGCACGCACGCCATGCTCGTCCATTTCTTCCCAGCGGCCGCGCTTCAAACTGCTCGGCAACGTCATCGAGCCGTAACGCGTACGGATCAGCCGCGACACGGTCAGGCCGATCGCCTCGAACATGCGGCGCACTTCGCGATTGCGACCTTCGCCGATCGTCACGCGATACCATTTATTGACGCCTTCGCCACCGCCGTCCGCGATACGCGAAAATTGTGCAAGGCCGTCTTCCAGCTCGACACCCGCCAGCAGTTTCTGCCGCATGCCTTCTTCCAATTCGCCCAGCGTACGCACCGCGTATTCGCGATCGATACCGTAACGCGGATGCATCAGTCGATTCGCCAGATCACCGGAAGTCGTGAACAGCAACAATCCCTCGGTATTGAAATCCAGACGTCCTACGGCCAGCCATTTTCCGGTCTTCATTGTCGGCAGCCGATCGAATACCGACGGACGGCCTTCCGGATCATTGGTGCTGACGATCTCGCCGGCCGGCTTGTGATAAACCAGCACGCGCGGCGGGCGCTTGCTGATCTTGCGCTGAATCAGCTTGCCGTTGATGCGCACCTGATCGGTCGGCAAAATGCGCTGACCGATATGCGCAGGCTCGCCATTGACCGATACGCGACCGGCAATGATCAACTCTTCCATGTCGCGACGCGATCCCAATCCGGCCTCAGCCAGCACCTTGTGCAATTTCGGTGCATCGTCTTCTGCCGTCAAATCGCGGCGGACATTTTTCTGCTCATGACGACGCTTGCTGCCATGTTCGTCGCCACCGGCCATCGCATCGAAGGCCTCGGATGTCACGAAGGAAAATACATCGTCGGCATCGCTCTTTTTCGCATGCCTGCCGCTACCGGCGTTCTGATTCTGACGTCCTTGCTTGGCGGATTTACTCTGTTCCTGACGACCTGCACGCTTCTGTGGCGCCTCGCCTTGCGCATCGCTACGCGCACCATCACCACCTTCAACGGGCGGCGCGGCATCGATACTCTGGTCTTTCTCTGCGTTGTTCTTACGTGACGCATGACGCGCACGACGCAAACTGCGCGGACCGCGCAAGCCACGTTTTGCCGGCTTTGCGCCGGCTTCGTCTGTCGTCATGGTTTGTGCGTTTTCGCCTCGGCCCTGACCTTCCGACGAAAAGGTGTCATCGGAAGGCGCATCGGACGGATTATTTTTCGTTGGGCGATTCATCATTCGGTTCTTCGTTGTATTGACCTTGTACGTCAATGATCGTGTCGGCCACCACGCTGGCGGTCTCTTCGGCATCGGCAGGCAGTGCCTCTTCGATTACCGCATTGTCTTGTTGGTGTTGTTCCTGGTCCAGACCGTCGCCAGTCATGGAAAGTTCTTCGGCGACGCCAATCGCGACAGCAACCTCATCGGCTGCCGCCATATCAGCGGACCGTTCTGCAGATTCGTCACTGTCTTGTTCTTCGCCTGCCTCTGCCAAATCCATGACTTCCTGTCCCAACTGGGCGGCAGCGAAACCCGCTTCAAGTCCCTGGATTTCCAGAAGCGCATCGCCCTGCATCTCGCCTTTTTCGACTTGCTGCAACGGCGGCAATTGATCCAGCGACGTCAGTCCCAGATCGTCCAGGAACTGCTTGGTCGTGGCAAACAATGACGGGCGTCCAGGCACATCGCGATGACCGATGCTTTCGATCCAGCCACGATCCTCGAGCATCTTGATGGTCTGCGAATTGACGGTGACGCCGCGGATTTCCTCGATGTCACCACGGGTGACCGGTTGGCGATAAGCGATGATAGCCAGCGTTTCCAGCGTGGCGCGCGAATACTTTGGCGGTTTCTCCGGATTCAGACGCTCCAGATAGATCTTCATTTCCGGGCGGCTCTGAAAACGCCAGCCGGTAGACAGATTGACTACTTCGATACCCTTGCCTGCCCAATCGTTGTGCAATTCATCCAGCATCTGGCGGATATCCTCGGCGCCGATCACGCCTTCGGCGCCTTCCCCGCCTTCGACCTCGACATAAAGCTTCTTCATGTCGTTGATGGATAATGGCTCGTGCGCGCAAAGCAGCGCTGTCTCGAGGACTTTCTTGGCCTCAGCGATGTTCATTTACGATATGGACGGCTATAGGTTGTAATTGCAGAGCTTATATTCAACGACAATCATCATCGATGATGCCCGGTATGGATACCCGTTGATACTGCTTATTCCGACGCCCGTTTAGAGGAGATTGAGATGGGCGGGATTCAAGACTTCGAAGACTTTGGTTGCGGGGGCAGGATTTGAACCTACGACCTTCGGGTTATGAGCCCGACGAGCTGCCAGACTGCTCCACCCCGCGTCTGAAGATTAGAACTATACATGGTATCGACTGACAACGCAAACATCATTGCATTTTCTTTCTGCAGAAGTTCTTCGCTGCGATGCTAAACTTCCTGCAGATACAACGAACTTCTATGCCGGCATTACTTCTTCAATAAGCTTCTTCGACATTTGCATCCCATGAATTTTTGTTCCGAATGCGCGCACCCGGTTTCGCTGACGATTCCCGATGGCGACAATCGCCCGCGTTATGTATGCGGCAATTGCGGTGCCATTCATTATCAGAATCCGAAAATGGTGCTCGGCTCCATTCCCGTCTGGGACGAAGATGGCGACATGCGCATTCTGCTGTGCAAACGCGCGATCGAACCGCGCTACGGTTACTGGACGCTTCCCGCCGGCTTCATGGAAAACAATGAGACGACGACCGAAGCCGCCATGCGCGAAACCATCGAAGAAGCCGGCGCCAACATCCAGTTGCACGAGCTGTTCTCGTTGCTCAACGTACCGCATGTACATCAGGTACACATGTTCTACCGTGCAACCTTGCTTGATTTGAACTATGCAGCCGGACCGGAAAGCCTGGAAGTGAAATTGTTCGCGCCGAAAGATATTCCGTGGAACGAGATCGCCTTCCAGACAGTCGGCAATACACTGAAATTTTTCCTGGAAGACCATGCCGCACGACAGAAAGGCGGCTACCGATTCCATACAATGGACATTCTGAAACCGATGCCGCGTGCCGAATCGACCGCTGCAAGCTGAAAACCCATATCGCACAGCTTACGAAAAACGGCAGCCCATGCGCTGCCGTTTTCCTTTTCTTCATCTCTTCCTTTACATCACCAATATCACCAATACGTTTCCCGTTCAGGCGTTGCACTGATCTTGTGGATCGACAGATCCGCGCCATCGAACTCCTGCTCCGGATCCAGGCGAATACCCATTGTCGCCTTCAGCACGCCATAAATCACTGTGCCACCAATCAATGCAATCGCAATGCCCAGGGCCGTGCCGATCAATTGCGACATGAAAGAGACGCCGCCCAAACCGCCCAACGCCTTCGTTCCAAAAATTCCGGCTGCGAGGCCGCCCCATGTACCGCACAATCCATGCAGAGGCCACACGCCCAACACGTCGTCGATTTTCCATTTGTTCTGCGTCAACGCGAACATACGGACAAAGATAAAGCCGCCGATCGCGCCAGTCACCAGCGCGCCCAGCGGATGCATCAAATTTGAGCCGGCACACACCGCCACCAGACCGGCCAGCGGCCCGTTGTGCACGTAGCCCGGATCGTTCTTGCCCGCCAGAAAAGCCGCCAGTGTGCCGCCGACCATGGCCATCAGCGAATTGACAGCGACCAAGCCGTTCATCTGCTCCATCGTCTGTGCACTCATCACGTTGAAGCCGAACCAGCCGACCGTCAGAATCCATGCACCCAGTGCCAGAAAGGGAATACTTGATGGTGGATGCGCGGCGATGGCGCCCTCCTTCGTGTAGCGCCCGCGGCGCGCGCCGAGGAACAGCACAGCCGGCAACGCGATCCAGCCGCCGACCGCATGCACGACTACCGAACCGGCGAAATCATGGAAGTCTTCCGAGAACGTCGCATGTAACCACGCCTGAATGCCGAAATGCTGGTTCCATGCAATGCCTTCGAAAAACGGATAGACGAATCCGACGATCAGCGCCGTCGCCAGCAATTGCGGATGAAAGCGTGAACGTTCGGCGATCCCGCCAGAAATGATCGCCGGGATCGCCGCAGCAAAAGTCAGCAGGAAAAAGAACTTCACCAACTCAAACCCGTTGCGTTGCGACAGCACCTCCGCATTGCTGAAAAAGCTGGTGCCGTAGGCAATCGCGTAACCGACGAAGAAATAGGCGATGGTCGACACGGCAAAATCGACTAATATTTTGACCAGTGCGTTGACCTGGTTTTTCTTGCGTACCGTGCCCAGTTCCAGAAAAGCAAACCCGGCATGCATCGCCAACACCATGATGGCGCCGAGCATGATGAACAGGGCATCGGTGCCGTTTTTAAGTGCATCCATGCGGAAAATCTCCCAATTAATGTGCATCGCAAACAAAATGACGCACCATAAAAGCAAAAATCGTTCCTTTTTGGTGACGTTTACAAGCACATGATTAATAAGGATTATTTTTCCGCCCTTCTCAAATTTTCAGCGGACGCACCACAGCCGGGCAAAATAGCGTACCAACTTGGGGAGTACGCATGATTCCCTGGCTGGAAGCAGAAGACTCTTTTCCGGACGTTTCCACCGCCCTGACCGAAGCAGACGGCGCGGCGGGCCTCCTGGCCGCCGGTGCCGACCTGTCACCGCAACGCCTGTTGATGGCCTATCGCGCCGGTATCTTCCCGTGGTTTTCGGAAGGCCAACCAATCCTGTGGTGGAGCACGGACCCGCGCATGGTGTTGTTCGTCAACGAGTTCAGGATTTCCGACAGCCTGCGCAAGGTTTTGCGCAAGGTGGAGCAAAGCATGACGAATGCAGGACCATGGCAGGTGCGCTTCGATCATGCGTTCGAAGATGTAATGCGCAATTGCGCAGAACCTCGGCGCAGTGAAGCGGGAACCTGGATATCTGACGAGATCATCGCTGGCTACAGCGCCTTGCATCGTAGCGGCCACGCCCATTCGGCAGAAGTCTGGCTCGACGGCAAACTGGTCGGCGGTGCTTACGGTGTCAGTATTGGACGGATGTTTTACGGCGAATCGATGTTCGCACGCGTCAGCGACGCCTCCAAGATTGCGCTGGCTTACCTGGTTCGCTTCCTGCAAAGTCGCGGCGTTTCAATGATAGACTGCCAGCAGCAAACTGCGCATCTGGCTTCACTCGGCGCGCGGCCGATTCCGCGCGCCGAATTCGTTTCGTTGCTGCGACATCTGGTCGATGCGCCGCAGATAGAAGACTGGAAACCAATTGCGCCGCTGCCGGTCAACTGGACATACTCCTCGCGCAAGCAATCATGACGCATCCCAAGGAATTACCGTTCTCGACGCTGCAGTTTTACGCGACCGCACCTTATCCATGCAGTTATCTGGATGGCAGACAGGCGCGCTCGCAGGTTGCCACGCCCTCGCATCTGATCAATGCGGATGTCTATGCCGAACTGGTGAGAAACGGTTTCCGGCGCAGCGGCATCTTCACCTACCGCCCCTACTGCGACGGCTGCCAGGCATGCACGCCCGTTCGCATCCGCGTCGATGACTTCACGCCAAACCGCAGCCAGCGGCGCGCATGGATCAAGCATGGCGATTTGCAAGCTTCCGTTACCAAGCTGCTTTATCTGCCCGAACATTACGACTTGTATCTGCGTTATCAGACGGCACGCCATGCCGGCGGCGGCATGGATCAGGACAGCCGCGAGCAGTATGCGCAGTTTCTTTTGCAGAGCAAGGTCAATACACGCCTTGTCGAATTTCGCGATATAGAAGACGACACCTTGCGCATGATCAGCATCATCGACGTGCTCGGCGACGGTCTGTCGTCCGTCTACACGTTTTACGATCCCGATTCTGCTGGCGCCTCGTACGGCACCTACAATGTCCTGTGGCAGATCGAACAGGCCCGTCTGCTGAACATGCCTTACATCTACCTCGGTTACTGGATCGCGGAAAGCCCCAAGATGTCGTACAAGATCAACTTCCAGCCTCTGGAGGCGCTGCGACATGGAGAATGGCGACCGTTGCTGCCTGACTAAGCCTGGGCCGTCCGCGCTAAAATGCATGCTTTGCGGCTGCCGCCCGGCAGCTGATCCGCTCATTGCTAGACAGCGCATATATCGTGTCCGAAAAATTTCTCTACTCTCTTGCTCGCCCCTTCCTGTTTTCCATCGATCCGGAAGCTGCACACAACCTGACCTTGCCTGCCCTGCGCCGCGCCGCATCATGGGGGCTGACATCATCATTCACGCGCCCGACCGACGATCCACGCACCATGATGGGCATCACCTTCCCGAATCCGGTCGGCCTGGCCGCGGGACTCGACAAGGATGGCGCCTACATCGACGGACTGGCGACGCTGGGCTTCGGCTTCATCGAAGTCGGTACCGTGACCCCACGCCCACAGCCGGGCAATCCGATGCCACGCATGTTTCGTCTGCCGGCGGCAAAAGCGGTCATCAATCGCATGGGCTTCAACAATGGCGGTGTCGATGCCTTCGTCGCCAACGTTCAGGCTTCGCGCTTCTATCAGAACAAGGAAGGCGTGCTCGGTTTAAACATCGGCAAGAATGCCGATACGCCCATCGAACGCGCAGTCGACGATTACCTGATCTGCCTGCAGAAGGTCTATCCGTATGCAAGCTATGTGACCGTCAACATTTCGTCGCCGAACACGAAAAACCTGCGGCAACTGCAAGGCGCATCCGAACTCGACGGTCTGCTCTCCCGCCTGAAGGATGCACAACAGCGCCTGGCCGATCAGCACAAACGTTACGTGCCGATCGCGCTGAAGATTGCACCGGATATCGATCAGGAACAGATTCAGACGATCGCGCAAGCGCTGCTGCATCACAAGATGGATGCCGTCATCGCGACCAATACCACCATCAGCCGTGAAGCCGTGCAGGGATTGAAACATGCCGAAGAAACCGGCGGTCTCTCAGGCGCGCCGGTCTTCGAATCCTCGAATGCCGTGATTCGCGCGCTGAAACAGGAAGTGGGTGATGCATTGCCGATCATCGGCGTCGGCGGCATTCTGTCCGGTGCCGATGCCAAGGCGAAAATCGAAGCCGGTGCTTCATTGGTCCAGCTTTATACGGGATTGATCTATCAGGGACCTGCACTGGTGCGCGAATGTGCGGCGGCCTTGCACGGCATGTAACCGTTTTCGAATCGCTGCCTTCGACGGCAACAATAAAAAAGCCCAAACATCTGTTTGGGCTTTTTTGCATGCAAGCAGTTTGCTCGTCCGACTTATTCCACTTCCACCGTTTCCGGTGCCGCGGTCGGCGGTGCCGTATCGCTCTCGCTGAAATCCAGCTTGATCTGCTCCTTGTCGTCGAGATCGACCGTCACCTTGCCGCCGGAAACCAGACGGCCGAACAACAGTTCGTCGGCCAGCGCCTTGCGGATCATGTCCTGGATCAGGCGTGACATCGGCCGCGCGCCCATCAGCGGATCGAAACCCTTGCGCGCCAGGAACTTGCGCAGGTTCTCGCTGAAGATCGCCTCGACCTTCTTCTCATGCAACTGCTCTTCCAGTTGCATCAGGAACTTGTCGACCACACGCAGGATGATTTCCTCGTCCAGCGCACGGAAGCTGATGATCGCATCCAGACGATTGCGGAACTCCGGCGTAAACATCCGCTTGATGTCGGCCATCTCGTCGCCGGCTTCCTTCTTCTCGGTAAAGCCGATCGAACGCTTTTGCAGGCTTTCCGCACCGGCATTGGTCGTCATGACTATGATCACGTTACGGAAATCCGCCTTGCGACCGTTGTTGTCAGTCAGCGTGCCGTGATCCATCACCTGCAGCAGGATATTGAAGATATCCGGATGCGCCTTTTCGATCTCGTCGAGCAGCAGCACTGCATGCGGCTTCTTCGTGATCGCTTCGGTCAGCAGGCCGCCCTGGTCAAAACCAACATATCCCGGCGGCGCACCGATCAAGCGGCTTACCGCATGACGTTCCATGTATTCCGACATGTCGAAGCGGATCAACTCGATACCCATGATGAAGGCTAGTTGCTTGGCAGCCTCGGTCTTGCCGACACCCGTCGGCCCGGAAAACAGGAAAGCACCGATCGGCTTGTCCGCCTTGCCCAGACCCGCACGCGCGACCTTGATCGCCGACGCCAGTGCTTCCAGCGCCGGATCCTGGCCAAACACGACATTCTTCAAGTCGCGCTCGATCGTCTGCAGCTTCGAGCGGTCGTCCTGATTGACGGTCTGTGGCGGAATACGCGCAATCTTCGAGATGATTTCCTCAATCTCGGATTTGCCGATCGTCTTCTTCTGCTTGGACTTCGGCAGGATGCGCTGCGCCGCACCGGCTTCGTCGATCACGTCGATCGCCTTGTCAGGCAGATGCCGATCATTGATATAGCGCGCAGCCAGTTCCGCCGCAGACGTCAGCGCAGACGACGAATACTTGACGCCGTGATGCTCCTCGAAGCGCGACTTCAGACCGCGCAGGATCTGCACGGTCTGCTCGACGCTCGGCTCGTTGACATCGATCTTCTGGAAACGGCGCGACAGCGCATGGTCTTTCTCGAACACGCCGCGGAATTCCGTGAACGTGGTCGCGCCTATGCATTTCAGCTGGCCGTTCGACAGCGCCGGCTTTAGCAGATTGGAAGCATCCAGCGTGCCGCCCGACGCCGAACCGGCGCCGATGATCGTATGGATCTCGTCGATGAACAGGATGCCGTTCGGGTTGTCCTTCAACTGTTTCAGCACAGCCTTCAGGCGCTGCTCGAAATCACCCCGATACTTGGTGCCGGCCAGCAAGGCGCCCATATCGAGCGAATAGACGACCGCATTCTGCAGCACTTCGGGCACATCGCCCTGCGTGATGCGCCACGCGAGCCCCTCGGCGATTGCCGTCTTGCCGACACCAGCCTCACCAACCAACAACGGATTGTTCTTGCGACGGCGGCACAGTATCTGGATCACACGCTCGACTTCACCTTCGCGGCCGATCAGCGGATCGATCTTGCCTTCGGCAGCCATCTTGTTCAGGTTCTGGGTGAACTGATCGAGGGCACTTTCCTTCTGCTGGCCTTCGACCGGTGTCGCATCTTCAGCGCCTTCCGACGCCTTCTGGGAATCAGGTTGCTGATCCTTGCGTACGCCGTGGGAAATGAAATTGACGACGTCCAGCCGCGTCACGCCCTGCTGATGCAGGTAATAGACGGCGTGCGAATCCTTCTCGCCGAAGATGGCAACCAACACGTTCGCGCCGGTCACTTCCTTCTTGCCGTTGGATGCAGACTGCACATGCATGATCGCGCGCTGGATCACGCGCTGGAAACCCAGCGTCGGCTGAGTATCGACTTCGGCCGTGCCCGGCACGGTCGGCGTATTGTCGTTGATGAAGTTCGTCAGCGTCTTGCGCAAATCGTCGATATTGACGGCGCAGGCGCGCAGGACTTCCGCAGCCGACGGATTGTCGAGCAATGCCAGCAGCAGATGCTCAACAGTAATAAATTCATGGCGCGCCTGTCTTGCTTCGACAAACGCCATATGCAAACTGACTTCCAATTCCTGCGCAATCATACTTCCTCCATCACGCACTGCAGGGGGTGCCCCGCTTTTCGGGCGTGGCTCAAAACCAACTCAACCTTTGTAGACGCAATATCCCTCGGATAAACGCCACAAATCCCTTTTCCATCGCGGTGAACCATGAGCATGATTTGCGTCGCATTCTCACGATCTTTATTAAAGTATTCCTGAAGAATCATCACGACGAATTCCATCGGCGTGTAATCATCGTTCAACAATAACACCTGGTACATCGACGGCGGCTTGAGTTTCTGCTCCTGCCGCTGAAGAACCGTTCCTTCGTCATGCTTGATTGTCATAGGCTTATTCTAATACGTTCGCCCAGACGCACAATGCCCGGAAGAGCGAAGAAATAAATCGTCAGTTCAAATCTTACGCGTTTTCTTCTGTCGATGCAGATGACGCCCTGCTAGCCAAAATCAAGGGGCACAACAGATGTTTTGGTATCCATTTCGAGGACGAAACAGACTTGTAAAATCGCCATCAAAACTTCTTGACTTTTACATTTTTTACGTAAAGAATGAATCTATTGACATCCTTGACAACATCTGAGGTGTCAATAAAAAAAGAAGTGAGCAAGTTCTAAGGAGGGGCAACGGTTAGGCGAGGCTTCTTACTTTTGCGGCTCGTGTGAT
The DNA here is from genome assembly GCF_014635845.1 of Oxalicibacterium solurbis. Lineage (GTDB taxonomy): Bacteria > Pseudomonadota > Gammaproteobacteria > Burkholderiales > Burkholderiaceae_D > Oxalicibacterium > Oxalicibacterium solurbis. Next base: position 630,062 of record NZ_BMDP01000001.1, read on the forward strand.
TAAGTCTATATCAAGAAAGACGCTTTTATGGCAACAGGTACAGTCAAGTGGTTCAACGATTCTAAAGGCTTCGGCTTTATCACGCCGGACGACGGCGGCGAAGATCTGTTTGCACATTTTTCTGCAATCCAGATGAACGGCTTCAAGACGCTCAAAGAAGGTCAGAAAGTCCAGTTCGAAGTCACGCAAGGCCCTAAAGGCAAGCAAGCTTCCAACATTCAAGCTCCTTGATTTGTTGTGGCTTACAAAAACCCCGCCAAGGCGGGGTTTTTTTATGGCAACAGGAATGGCGACTTGTTTGCATTCCGCATACCATCCTCACCATGCCTCTGATTCTGTTCAACAAGCCCTTCCACACGATGAGCCAATTCTCGCCGCACCCGACGCGCGACACCCTGGCCAATTACCTGAATATCCCTGACATTTACCCTGCCGGCCGGCTTGATGCCGACAGCGAAGGATTGTTGCTGCTGACGGACAACGGCCAATTGCAGCACCAGATCAGCCATCCCGATCACAAACAGACGAAAACCTATCTGGCCCAGGTAGAAGGCATACCGGATGCTGATTCACTCGCCCGGCTGCGCGCACCGCTGGATCTCGGCGACTTCATCACGCAAGGCTGTGATGCCCGGCGAATCGAAGAACCCGGCTGGCTATGGCCGCGCAATCCGCCGATTCGCGCGCGCGCCGAAATTCCTGTCAGCTGGCTGGTGATCACGCTGTCCGAAGGCAAGAATCGACAGGTACGGCGCATGACCGGCGCGATCGGCTTTCCTACATTACGGCTGGTTCGCATTGCCATCGGCCCCGTTTCACTCCAGACACATCCGTTATGGCCGGGCGAATGGCGGGAAATTTCAACAGCAGAACTCGGACTCGATTTTCCTTCCGTTCGAAAATAATAAAGACCGTACCCAGAAACGAAAATGGGACTTTTCCTTTACACTCGCCGATGCCTCTTCACTTGCAAGCATTGCCCATGAAAAAAATATTTGGCGTATATACGGTCGCCCTCGCACTTGCCACCGCGGTATCTTCCGTCGCATTTGCCCAGCAAATCAAGAAATTTTCGGTCATTCAATTGACGGCCGGCATGAACGTCATCCATGCCGAAGTAGCCGCCAACGCCGCAGAGCGCGAACAGGGATTGATGTTTCGCGAAAGCATGGGAACGAACGAAGGCATGGTTTTCCTGTTCGGAGCACCGGCTCAGGCCTGCATGTGGATGAAAAATACGCTGATTCCGCTTTCGGTCGCCTTCATCGACCGTAACGGACGCATTGCCAACATCGAAGAAATGAAACCGCAATCACTGGATTCGCATTGCTCCAAAGGACAGGTGTACTACGCCCTGGAGATGAATGCCGGCTGGTTCAAAAGCAGGAATATCAAACCGGGCACCATCATCGATGGACTGCCGCCAGCGCACTGATTGCCAACACTTCCCATATCGAAACGACCGAACGAAGCAACCAAAAGAAAATCCCGCCTGATGCATCAACATCAGGCGGGATTTTCATTCGCCGATCGCTGACCAGCGATCAAACCGGGAATTGCTTAGGCCAGTGCTTTCAGAGCAGCGGCCAGACGGCTCTTGTGGCGAGCAGCCTTGTTCTTGTGGATGATCTTCTTGTCGGCGATGCGATCGATCGTCGACACGGAAGCCAGGAAAACCTGGGAAGCTGCAGCCTTGTCGCCTGCATCGATCGCTTTGCGAACAGCCTTGATAGCGGTGCGCAGAGTGGAACGCTGACTGGAATTGTGAGCGTTCAGCGTGATCGCTTGACGAGCGCGTTTGCGTGCTTGTGCGGTATTTGCCATGAATAAATTTTCCTAAAACTGATCGACACGCATTTGCACGCATTTGCAAAAACGCATCCGTAAGTGAGACGGAATTCGGTAAAGCATTGGATTATAGCGGCATTTCCTGAATCGGGCAAATGAATGTTGCTTCCTTGCCGCCATGCCCTCTTCCAAAAGGAAGAGATGAGAAAAATATCAAAAAGATATCGATCTCTCGTGCCGGTCGCAAGCTCCCTGGCACCATCATCTTCAGCCGACAGACTATATAATCGCGCTCCATGAACTTGCACAAAACGCTTGCGGCAGTCTCCGGCATGACCATGGTTTCTCGTGTGACGGGGTTGATCCGCGAGATCCTGTTTGCCCGTGCATTCGGCGCATCAGCCTATACCGATGCGTTCAATATCGCTTTCCGCATTCCCAACCTATTGCGCCGCCTGTTTGCCGAAGGCGCCTTTTCGCAGGCCTTTGTCCCCATTCTGGCCGAATACAAAAGCCAGCAAGGTGAAGAATCCGCCAAGAGCCTGGTCGACCATGTCGCCACCGTCCTGATGTGGACCATGCTGGCGACCTGCCTGCTTGGCATCATCGCTTCGCCAGTCATCATCTATCTGATCGCCACCGGCCTGAAGGGCAACAAGGAAGTATTCGATGCCTCCGTCTGGATGACGCGCCTGATGTTTCCGTATATCGGCTTCATGGCTTTCGTCGCGCTCTCCGGCGGCATCCTGAATACCTGGCGCGAATTCAAGATTCCGGCATTCACTCCCGTGCTGCTGAATCTGACCTTCATCGGCGGCGTGCTCTTCCTGGCACCGCATCTGCAGCAACCGATCTATGCGATGGCGATTGCCGTGCTCATCGGCGGCATCCTGCAGATGGCCATCCAGATTCCAGCCCTGATGCGCATCGGCATGCTGCCGCGGCTTGCGATGAATCCGCTGATGAGCCTGCGCGACGATGGTGTACGCAAGGTCTTGCGCAAGATGGGCCCGGCCGTCTTTGCGGTTTCCGCCGCGCAAATCAGCCTGATGATCAATACGAACATCGCGTCGCGGCTGGAAAGCGGCAGCGTGTCGTGGCTGTCGTATGCGGATCGCCTGATGGAGTTCCCGACCGCCCTGCTCGGTGTTGCTCTCGGGACCATCCTGCTGCCCAGCCTGTCCAAGGCGAATTTTGAAGGCAACAAGGAAGAATATTCGGCGCTGCTCGACTGGGGACTACGGCTGACTTTCCTGCTGGCTCTGCCATGCGCGGTCGGACTGGCGACGATTTCCCAGCCGCTGACGGCCACGCTCTTCCATTACGGAAAATTCGATGCGCTGTCGGTCGCGATGACGTCGAAGGCGCTGATTGCCTATGGCGTCGGGCTGCTCGGCCTGATTCTCGTCAAGATCCTGGCGCCCGGCTTCTATGCGCAACAAAACATCAAGACGCCGGTCAAGATCGCCGTCGGCGTATTAATCGCCACGCAATTGATGAATCTGATTTTCGTCCCGTGGTTCGCGCATGCCGGACTGGCATTGTCGATCGGTCTGGGCGCCTGCCTGAATGCCGGTTTCTTGTACTGGGGCTTGCGTCGTCGCGGCATTTATACGGCACTGCCCGGCTGGCGCATCTTTTTCATCCGACTGGCCGGTGCGCTGCTTCTGATGGCCGGCGTTGCATCCTGGACAGCAGCCCAGTTCGACTGGGTGGCGTTGCACGCTGTGCCGCTCCAGCGCGTCGGCGCGCTGGTACTGGTTCTGGCGGCCTGCGGCATCAGCTACTTCGGCGCCCTGCTTGCCATGGGATTTCGCTTTCGGGATTTCAAGCGCATCGCAAATTGATCGCGTAACATGTGACTGAACATGGCGTCCTCATCAAATAGGAGGCATATGACGACTCAGTCCCTTGAATACTTTGCCATGCTAGTACAGCAAGACGACAGCATCCCGCTCTTCGAGGCGGCACTGTCGATTGCACAGGATGTTTATCCGGATCTCGATCTGGATGAGTCCCAAACCGAAATCGACGAGCTTGCCGCCCGCCTGCGCCAGCGGTTGCCGGCCGATGCATCCAATCTGCAAAAGCTGCGCGTACTGAACCATTACTTCTATACCGAACTCGGCTTCAGCGGCAACGTCAACGATTACTACAATCCCGACAACAGCTATCTGCACCGTGTGTTACATACACGACGCGGCATTCCGATCTCGCTGGCTGTCACGTACATGGAACTGGCCCGGCAGATCGACCTCGATGTGCACGGCATTTCCTTCCCCGGCCATTTCCTGATGAAACTGTCGGTGCAGTCCGGGCAGGTCGTGCTGGATCCGTTCAACGGCACCAGCCTGTCGCGCGAAGAACTGGAAGAGCGCGTCGAACCTTATATCCTGCGGCAGGAATTTCCCGACGATTTCCAGCTCGGCGCCTACTTGTCATCCGCCACGCCGCACGACATTCTGGTGCGCATGCTGCGCAACCTGAAGGCGTTGTTCATGCAGCAAAAGCGCTGGCAACATCTGCTAACCGTACAGGAAAGACTGCTGATCCTGCTTCCGCACGACATTACCGAGCGCCGCGATCGCGGACTGGCGTTCGCGCATCTGGATTGCCCGCAGGCCGCATTGCAGGATCTGGAAGCCTATCTGGCCCAACGTCCGTATGCAATGGATGCAGCGGAAGTACAGGCAAGGCTGCCGGAATTGCGGGATGCGATCGACAAGCTGAACTGAATTATGCCGCGCAACCATTCGATAGCCTGGCATGTCGGTCCGGCGATGGCGTTATGTAGCTATCCTTTTGCCCGCTTCTCGATATCTTCCCAACGCTCCAGCATCTCCAGCAGCGACGTATCGATTTCCGCAAAACGCTGATTCAGGCACTTCACTTCATCCGGCTGCTCCGTGTACATGGCAGGATCGGCCAGCTTTTCCGTGATGCTCTTCTGCTCTTCCTCCAGTTGCGCAATCATCGTCGGCAACTGTTCGAGATCGCGCTGTTCCTTGTAGCTGAGTTTCTTCGGTTTCGAAGCGGCGACGGCAGGTGCAGCCTGCTCCGTAGTTTTTACCTCCGCCTTCAAAGTCGGCTTCGGCGATACGATATTCGACGCCGCCGGCCGCACGCGTTCCCAATCGCTGTAGCCGCCGATATATTCCTGCCAGCGTCCATCGCCTTCGGCGACGATCACCTGCGTCACCACGTTGTCGAGGAAGGTACGGTCGTGGCTGACCAGGAAAACCGTGCCCTTGTAGTCTTCCAGCAATTCCTCCAACAATTCCAGCGTATCGATATCCAGATCGTTGGTCGGTTCATCCAGCACCAGCGCATTGGCCGGCTTGGCAAACAAGCGCGCCAGCAGCAGGCGGTTGCGCTCGCCGCCCGACAACGACTTGACAGGCGAACGCGCCCGTTCCGGCGCAAACAGGAAGTCGGACAAATACGTCATCACATGCTTGCGCTGACCGTTGATTTCCACCCAGTCGCTGCCCGGCGCAATCGTGTCGGCCAGACTGGCCTCTTCATTAAGTTGTGCGCGCATCTGGTCGAAATAGGCGATCTGCAGACGCGAACCCTGCTTGACGGTGCCGCTGTCCGGTGCATCCTCGCCGAGAATGATTTTCAACAGCGTCGTCTTGCCGGCACCGTTCGGTCCGATCAGGCCGACCTTGTCGCCACGCATAATCGTCGCACTGAAATCGCGAACGATAACCTTGTCGCCAAAAGACTTGCTCACATGTTCGAGTTCCGCCACGATCTTGCCGGAACGATCGCCGGTCGCGATATCCAGCTTGACTTGCCCTTGCTGTTCGCGTCGATCGCCGCGGATGCGGCGCAATTCTTCCAGCCGCCGTACGCGACCCTCATTACGTGTACGCCGCGCTTCCACACCTTTGCGTATCCACACTTCCTCCTGCGCCAGCAGCTTGTCAAATTTGGCATTCTCGACTTCCTCGTTCGCCAGCAGTTCTTCCTTGCGCGCCTGATAGGCGCTGAAATTTCCCGGGAAGGAGAGCAGCCGGCCACGATCCAGTTCGATGATGCGTGTCGCCACGTTGTCCAGAAAACGGCGATCGTGCGTGATGAACAGCACACTGCCCCTGAAATCGCGCAGCAAACCCTCAAGCCACAGAATGGAAGTGAAATCCAGATGATTGGTCGGTTCGTCCAGCAGCAGAACATCGGGCGCACCCACCAATGCACGCGCCAGCGCCACACGCTTTTGCATGCCGCCGGACAAGGTCGCCATCGTCGCATCGCCGACAAGATTCAGACGATCGAGCGTGGCTTCTACCTTATGGTTCAGATTCCAGGCATCGGCCGCATCCAGCCTGATTTGAATGTCGTGCATGCGCGCCATCAATGCGTCGTCGTCACCACTGCCGAACTGTTGCGTCAGTCCATCGTATTCGGCCAGCAGCGACTGCAGATCGCCCATGCCAGAAGCGACTGCATCGAACACCGAACTCTCCGGCGCAAACTGCGGCTCCTGCTCGACATAGGCGATCTTGATGCCCTGCTGCATGACCAGCAAGCCGTCATCCAAACGCGAACGGCCGGCAATGATCTTCAGCAGCGACGATTTGCCGGTGCCGTTGCGGCCAATCAGGCCGACACGCTCACTCGCTTCAAGGGAAAACTCGGCATGGTCGAGCAAAGGAACATGACCGAACGCCAGCTGCGCATCGGAAAGGGAAATGACTGCCATAAGGATAGGAAAAGATGTGCGCGCACCGCGCAATTGAGCAATGAAGTCCGCATTGTACCGGTCGCGCAGCCCGACTGCGGCCGCACACGCCATTTCACACGATCATTGCACATGCCCATCGGCTATAATCCCGGACGGAAACGACAGGCAATGCTGTCCTTCTCCCGCGTCTCGCCGTAGTTCAATGGATAGAACGAGTGCCTCCTAAGCGCTAGATACAGGTTCGATTCCTGTCGGCGGGACCAGACCCGGATTCTTCCGTCAAATCACTCAAGCAACATCCTGCATTTGCGATCGGCATACCGCAAAGGGCATAGCCCCGTTCGCAGCCCTTTCGATGCCATTCCCCCGAGTCTCAAAAAGATGTCGCGCCCCGGCAGCAACCGTATAATCGATACCGACCATCAACAACGGCGACAATCGGACTGAATATCGGGACTGAATACATGATCACCGAAGAACAGATACAAGCACTGCAATCCGAAATGGAAGGGAATGGCGAGAACCAGGCCCAGATGGCCTATCGCATCCTGGAAGAAATGATCGTCACGCTGAAACTGCCGCCAGGCAGCAAGATTTCCGAGAAGGCGCTGAATCGTTCGCTCGGCTTCGGCCGCACGCCATTGCGTGAAGCGCTGCAGCGGCTGGCGATCGAGGGTAACGTGAAGATCCTGCCGCGTTCGGGCGTCATCGTGTCGGAAATCGACCTGTCCGATCAATTGAACATGATCGAGGTACGGCGCGAGCTGGAAAAGATCATCGCCGGCCGTGCCGCGCGTCTGGCGATGGAAGATCAACGGCGTACCTTCCTCAGGCTGGCCGATGATTTTGACCGTGCCGCACAACAGGACAACGGCACGCTGTTCATCGAAACGGACCGGGAATTCAACGGTCTGTGCATCGATACCGCACAGAACAAATATCTCGCCTACGCCATCGGCCCGATCGAAGCGCAGACGCGGCGCTTCTGGTACCTGCACTTCAAACGCTTCGGCGATCTGCAACGCGTGTCGACACTGCATGCCGGAATTGCACGCGCCATCGCCGCCAACGACGAACCCGGCGCACGCGATGCTGCGGACAAGCTGATCGACTACGTCGAGGAATACACACGCAAGACGCTGCACTTCATGGGCGGAATGTAGCGTCTCCGCTTACACCGCCCATGCCTCATCACGCGGTTTAGAACCCGGCGACGCCGCCGTTACTGCGCGGGTCGCATCCACCTTCGAATACGCCCGACGGATCGCGCACGATTGCGGCTGCATGGCCGACCATTTCGTCGAAGTCGGCCAGCACATCCACTTCATGTCCCAGCGAGCGCAGACGGCGGATGACGCCTTCGGTAAAACGGCTTTCCACTTTCAGGGATTCCGAACTTTTCCCCCAGGTACGTCCCAACAGCCAGCGTGGCGCGGTAATCGCCTGCTGGATCGGCTGGTTGAAAATGGCATATCGGGTGAATACGGCAGCCTGGGTCTGCGGCTGGCCGTCCCCGCCCATCGTGCCATACACCATGGTGCGGCCATCCTTGAAGCGGGCCAATGCAGGATTGAGCGTGTGAAACGGTTTTTTTCCTGGCATCAGGCAATTGATATGCGCCGAATCCAGCGAGAACGAGCAACCGCGGTTCTGCCAGTTGATACCGGTACGCGACAGAACGACACCACTGCCGAACTCGTGATAGATGCTTTGAATGAAGGATACCGCACGGCCTTCGCCGTCGATCACCCCCATCCAGATCGTGTCGCCCGGGCCTTTACCCTTGCCCCACGGCAGTGCCTTGTCGATGCTGATCTTCGCGACATACGGTGCAAGGAATTCGTCCGTCAGCAGTGATTGCGGATCGACCTTCATGTACGCCGGATCGCCGACGTACTGGTCGCGGATGGCAAAGGCCTGCTTGGTCGCCTCGACGACCAGATGAATGTATTCCGGACTGTCCTGCTGATACTGTTTGAGATTCAGCTTGTCCAGGATCGCCAGAATGATCAGCGAAATCACGCCTTGCGTCGGCGGCGCCGTGTTGTAGATATCCGCCACGCTGTGATCCAGATGGATCGCTTCGCAAGTGCGCGCACGATAGGCATGGAAATCTTCCAGCGTGATCGGGTTGCCGATTTCTGCCAGATCCTTTGCGATGTCTTCGGCCAATGCGCCGCGATAGAAGCTATCCAGTCCATCTGCAGCCAGTCTGCGCAGCGTCTTGCCCAGGCGCGGCTGCACGAAACGGCTGCCTGCTGGCGGTATCTTGCCGTCCACCAGGAAGGTGTCCTTGAAACCCGGCTGCACCACCAATTCATCCAGCTTGGCACTGGTGCTAGCATATTGCGATGCGGTGACGGCAATCCCTTCTTCCGCGTAATGGATTGCATCTTTCAGCAAATCGGACAACTGCAGCTTGCCGCCCCAACCCGTGCTGATGTTCAACGCTTCCTGCCAGCCGCTGATGGTACCAGCCATCGTGTTGCCGGCAATCGGACCACGCATGGGAATGCTGGTCAGCTGACGGCTGGTATAGAACTCTTGCGAGATTGCTGCTCCCGCCACGCCACATGCCTCAATTGCCAATACCGGTTTGCCCGGCTCGGAGATTACCCAGAACCCATCGCCACCGATACCGTTCATATGGGGATAAACGATGGCAATGGTCGACGCTGCTGCAACCATTGCCTCAATAGCGTTGCCGCCCTCCCTCAGAACCGCCAAAGCCGCTTGCGATGCAAGTGAATGTGGCGCAACTGCCATACCACGAGTAGCGTGGGTCGTATTAAGCATATCTCCAACCTTAAAAAGCAATAAAAAAACCAATCTCTCCGTGAATGGAGAGAAAGACGAAAATAAAATTTTTCGGATGCCTGGAGGAGAAAACATCTCTCCTCCAGGCCATGCAATGGCTAATCGTGTTGTCTATCGCCCGGCAAGGTTTCTGGTTTTTTCCAGAAAACCTCTGCGCAATGGTTTCAATACGATCATTGCCAGAATTGCCGTTGCAAAGTCCATGCAGATCACGGTGGCAAAAACCGGCGTCCACGAACCGGTCGCATCATGCAGTATCGCCGCCAGCGGACCGCCGATGACCGATCCCACACCCTGCGCCATGTAGAGAAAACCGTAGTTCGTCGTCGCATGCCTGGTGCCGAAAGTATCGGTCAGGATCGACGGGAACAGCGAGAAAATCTCTCCCCAGCCGAAAAACACGACGCCAGACAACAGCACGAACAGCACCGGGTTATCCGTAGTCATCAGCCACAACGTCATCGCCACGCCTTCCATGCCGAAGGCGATGAACATCGTATTCTCGCGTCCGATGCGGTCGGACACCCAGCCGAAGAACGGACGTGTCAGTCCATTGGCAAAGCGGTCGATCGTCAATGCCAGCGGCAGCGCGGCCATGCCGAACACCATTGCATCATGCACGCCGAAATCCTTCGCAAACGCACCCATCTGCGAAATGACCATCAAGCCCGACGTGGACATCATTGTCATCATGATGAAGAGCAGCCAGAAAATCGGCTTCTTCAGCATTTCCGCCGGCTGGTAGCTGTGCGCGCTTTCTCTGTTAGTCACAGGTGCCTTGAACCGTTCGGCCAGCTCCGTGACTTCGCTGCCCCTTGGACGACGCATGCCCTGCGCAGCCAGGAAACCGACCACACCGAGAATCAGGCCGAAAGTGATCAACGTGCTCGGCACGCCGGACGACTTGATGTGCGACGAAATCGCAAACGTCGTCAGGATCGCGCCGAAACCGTAACCGGCCGCCACCATGCCGACCGCGAAACCGCGTCGATCCGGGAACCATTGCACCATCAGGCCGACGACGCCGACGTAAATGATGCCGGTACCCACGCCACCCAGCAGACCGTAGGTCAGATACAGGCCCCAGACACTGGCGACCTGCGATGCCAAAATCCAGCTCAACGCCGTCAGGATCGCACCGGCCGAAAGCAGCAGGCGCGGCCCGAACTTGTCGATCAGGAAGCCCTGGCATGGCGAGAGAAAAGTCTGCGCGACGATCAGGATCGCGAACGTCACCTGCACTTCCGGCAGCGTGGCACCGAGCATCGATGTCAATTCCGTCGTAAACAGCGCCCAGACATACTGCGGACTGGAGATCGCCATCATCGCCACCACGCCAAAGAAAAGCTGCCACCATCGCGTACTGGCCGCCATTGCTGCCGTCATCGTTGCGGGATGGGTATCTGCATGATTCATAGAGCCTCCAATAAACAGGGTCCAACTACGCCTCACATCACATGACGATTACTGACATGTCAGTTTTGGTGAAAGTTAGGCCGAATAAATACACTTGTCAAGAAAAAGGGAAGAAAGAAGGGAAACGGATGGTCAAAATCCGCAGTTTTTTACAAACCACACCACGTTAAGCAAGCTTGGTGCCAGAGATTTGCGGTTTCAGCCACGACGCGGCAGCAGCGGAAGCGTCGTCTTCCAAGTGCGAGCAAGCACAACGGCAATGCCTTCTACCGGCAACATGCTGCTTTCACTGCCAGCCGCACGGGCAGCCCGCATTGCACAGCAAAGGTGCAAAGTGAAGGTTCAGAGGGATGAAGAAAAAAAGAAAAGCCGGCGGATAGTAATTGCGCAATACGGCAACGGCACCAGGAAACAAGAAACAGGACCCAATGCCTTGGCGATCGTCAGCCCTCGCCGAGATAGGCTTCCTTGACGCGTGGATCGTCCAGCATCTGCTGCGCATCGCCCTGCATCGTGACGAGCCCGGATTCCATCACATAGGCACGATCCGCCGCCTGCAACGCCAGCTTCGCATTCTGCTCGACCAGCAGGATCGTCACGCCCTGCGACGCCACATCGCGGATCACTTCGAAAATGCGCTCCACCATGATCGGCGCCAGGCCCATCGACGGCTCGTCCAGCAACAGCAGCTTCGGATGGCTCATCAACGCACGCGCCATCGCCAGCATCTGCTGCTCGCCGCCGGACAGCGTACCGGCCATCTGCGCCGCACGCTCCTTCAGGCGCGGAAAAATATCGAACCATCTGTCGACGTCGGCGGCGATGCCGGCCTTGTCGTTACGCGTGTAGGCACCCATCAGCAGATTTTCATGGATGGACATGCGCGTGAATACGCCGCGGCCTTCCGGCACCATCGCCATGCCGCGCTCGACCAGCTGGAAAGAATGCAGCCCCTTGATCGGCCTGCCGTCGTATTCGACATGACCTTCGACACGGCTACCCGGCAGCGTGCCGGTGACTGCCTTCAGCGTCGTCGTCTTGCCGGCACCATTGGCGCCGATCAGCGCAATCAGTTCACCTTCGTGCACGTCGAGGTCGATACCCTTGACGGCCTGGATGCCGCCGTAGGCCACTTTCAGGCCGGCGATCTGCAGCAGGGATTTCGCCATCAGTGCGCTCCTCCCAGATAGGCTTCGATCACCGCGGGGTCGTTCTGCACTTCGGCGGGCGTGCCTTCTGCGATGATGCGGCCGTAATCGAGCACGGTGATGCGGTCGCACAAGCCCATCATCAGTTTCACGTCATGCTCGATCAGCAGGATCGTGACACCGGTTTCGCGAATGCGCTGCAGCAGATCGCGCAGCGCGAGTTTCTCGGTTGCATTCATGCCGGCTGCCGGTTCGTCCAGCGCCAGCAGTTGCGGATCGGTCGCCAATGCACGGGCGATTTCCAGACGACGCTGATCGCCGTAAGAAAGGTGTCGCGCGGTGCGCTCGGCGAATTGTGCAATGCCGACGAATTCGAGCAGCTCCATCGCACGCTTGCGGATGCCGGCCTCTTCTTCGCGTGCAGCGCGATGATGCAGAACCGCGCCCAGCAAACCCTGATGCGTGCGCACATGACGGCCGACCATCACATTCTCCAGCGCCGTCATTTCGCCGAACAGGCGGATATTCTGGAAAGTCCGCGCAATGCCGGCCTTCGCCACCTTGTGCGGCGCGGACGGCGAATACGGCTGACCGGCCAGTTCGAACCTACCGTCGTCCGGCTGGTACAGGCCCGTGATCACATTGAAGAAGGTCGTCTTGCCTGCGCCGTTGGGGCCGATCAATCCGTAGATCTGGCCACGACGAATACGGATGCTGACGTCCGACAACGCCTGCAGCCCGCCGAAGCGTTTGCTGACGCCGGCGATCTCGAGCATGATCTGCGCTTCCGTCATCGCCCTGCCCTCTTACGCCGCAACCACATCGGTCGATCCCTTTTCGGTATCGTCATTCGTGACCGGCCGATCCTCGATCTTCGGCGACGGCCACAATCCGGCCGGACGATTCAGCATGATCAGCACCATTGCCAGCCCGTACAGCAGTTGCCGCAAAATCTCCGCATCGATCAGCACCTTGCCGAACAACAGGCGCTGCGCCGGTTCGACCACGTGACGCAGCACTTCCGGCAATGCCGCCAGCAGCACGCCGCCCAGCACGACGCCGGGAATGTGTCCCATGCCGCCCAGCACCACCATCGCCAGCACCGCAATCGACTCGGTCAGCGAAAACGATTCCGGCGACACGAATCCCTGGAACGATGCGAACATCGCACCAGCCACGCCGCCGAACGAAGCGCCCATCGCGAATGCCAGCAGCTTCACGTTGCGCGTGTTGATGCCCATCGCCTTGGCTGCGATCTCATCCTCGCGGATGGCGACGAAGGCGCGGCCGAGACGTGAATGCTGCAGGCGCGCGGAAATGAAGATGATCGCGATGCACAAGGCGAGGAACAGGAAGTAATACGCATTTACCGACGGCATGCTGTAGCCGAGTATCTTCACCATCGACCCCGAGCCCGGCTCACCGGCCAGCGACACGCCGAAGATGCGGATCGGATCGATCAGGTTGATGCCCTGCGGACCGTTGGTGATGTTGACCGGCGCATTCAGGTTGTTCATGAAGATGCGGATGATCTCGCCGAAGCCGAGGGTGACGATTGCCAGGTAATCGCCGCGCAATTTCAGCGTCGGCGCGCCGAGCAATGCGCCGAAGAACGCCGCCACCAGCGCTGCCAGCGGCACGATGAACCACAGCGACAGATGAATGCCGTTCTGCGCGATCTCCGGTCCGAACACCACCAGCAATGCCTCTCCCACTGCCGGATACTGATTGACGAAGGATTCCAGCACCGCGGCGAACTGCGGCGAGGCCAGCAAGCCTGTCAGATAAGCACCGATCGCATAGAAGGCGATGTAACCCAGATCGAGCAGGCCGGCAAAACCGACCACGATGTTCAGCCCCAGCGCCAGCATGATGTACAGCAGCGCCAGATCCATGATGCGCACCCAGGAATTGCCGAAGTGCTGCGCGATAAACGGAAAGATCAGCGCAAGGATGAAGATTGCCGCAAGACTGAAGCGCGCCTGGCGCGGATGGTTGGTCAGATCGAAGTAACGGGACATGACAGCTCCTCGACTACGTCACGCGCGATCGGGCACACGCTCGCCCATGATGCCGGACGGCCGCAGCGTCAGCACGATGATCAGCACAACGAAGGCGAAGATGTCCTGGTAGTTGCTGCCGAAGAAACCGCCGGTCAGGTCGCCGATATAGCCGGCACCCAGGCTTTCGATCAGGCCGAGCAGAATGCCGCCCAGCATCGCACCGTAGATGTTGCCGATGCCGCCAAGCACGGCAGCCGAAAATGCCTTCAGCCCGGGAACGAAGCCCATTGCGAATTGCGCCGACGAATAATTGGCAGCCCACATGACGCCGGCGATCGCCGCCAGCGTCGCACCGATCGCGAAGGTCATCACGATCACGCGATTCGAATCGACACCCATCAACCCCGCCACGCGCGGATTTTCGGCCGTCGCGCGCATCGCCCTTCCCATTTTCGTTTTTTCAACCAGCAGTGCCAGCAAGCCCATCGCCACCGCTGCAAGGATCAGCAGCATGACCTGCGTCGGCGAGATCAGTGCGCCCATCACGTGCATCGGATCGGACGGCATCACTTGCGGAAACGGAATCGGGCTGCGGCCCCAGACCATCATCGCCAGTGTCTGCAGCAGGATGGACACGCCGATCGCCGTGATCAGCGGCGCCAATCGCGGCGCATTACGCAGGCGGCGATAGGCGACGCGTTCGATGACGATGTTGACGATCACGCAAACCGGGATCGCGCCCAGGATCGCGATGATCATCTTGACGATGCCTGGCAGGCCTGGCGCCACCGATTCCAGCATGTGCAGAATCGTCAGCCCCGCCATCGCGCCGATCATCAGCACGTCGCCGTGCGCAAAGTTGATCAGGTTCAGCACACCGTAGACCATCGTATAGCCGAGCGCCACCAACGCATACATGCTGCCGAGCACCAGGCCGTTGATGATCTGCTGGATGAAAATATCCATGTCGAATCCGATCTCAGAAGAAGATTGCCGCAAACAACGTTACATAACCGCGTTACACGCAAGGATCGTTCCGGATAACAAAACGGCACTCTGATCAGTCAGAGTGCCGCATCGTGTGTCTACCGCTTATCCGGCGAGGCGAATGACGAACGCAAAAATGGCGGAAAAGCGAAAGCGCGTCATCTTCATGGTCTCCATTCTTATCCTTGTATTGGCGCCGCGACGCGATGCCGCAGCAAATCGGGCCGGATTATACAGAATACCTTCCCCAATACACGTATTGGACGAAGGCCGACTGGCTGCCTCACATGATTGCAGTGCATCGTCCGTCGTTTCCATCGTTTCGACCTGCGTGGAATGCCTGCGTTCCACGGCCGCATGAAGCATGACGACGCGCCGTTACTTCTTCAATCCCTTGGGCAACGGAAAAGTGACGTTTTCTTCGACGCCTTCCAGCGTGCGCACGTTTTTCGCGCCGCATTCCTTCAGGCGATCGATGACGGCCTGCACCAGCACTTCTGGCGCCGAAGCGCCGGCCGTCACGCCGATACGACGCTTGCCGGCCAGCCATGTCGAATCGATCTGCGCCGCATTGTCGACCATATGCGCCGGCACGCCGCGCTTCTCGGCCACTTCGCGCAGGCGGTTGGAGTTGGAACTGTTCGGACTGCCGACGACGATCACCAGATCGACCTGCGGCGCCATGAACTTGACCGCTTCCTGGCGGTTCGTCGTCGCGTAGCAGATGTCGGCCTTCTTCGGCTCGGAGATGTTGGGAAACCTATTCTTCAATGCGGCGATCACATCGCGCGTATCGTCGATCGACAGCGTCGTCTGCGTCACGTAGGACACCAGATCCGGATCCTTCACCTGCAGCTTTTCGACGTCATCGACCGTTTCGACCAGATGCATGCCATCCTCGGTCTGCCCCATCGTACCTTCGACTTCGGGATGCCCGGCATGACCGATCATGACGATCTCGCGGCCGTCGCGACGCATCTTCTCGACTTCGATGTGAACCTTGGTCACCAGTGGGCAGGTAGCATCGAATACGCGCAGGCCGCGCTGCTCGGCTTCCTGCTGCACTGCCTTCGAAACACCGTGCGCGGAAAACACCACCGTATTGCCGGCCGGTACGTCGGCCAGTTCCTCGATGAAAATCGCGCCCTTGCTGCGCAGATCGGTCACCACATAAGCGTTGTGCACGATTTCGTGGCGCACGTAGATCGGCGCGCCAAATTCGACCAGCGCACGTTCGACGATCTCGATCGCCCGATCAACGCCGGCGCAAAAACCGCGCGGCTGGGCCAAGAGGATTTCACTTTCCATTTCGTTCCTGTTTCGTTTCTTCGTGTCGCATGCACGCGCAATGCTCCGCGCGTTACGGCCATCACAGTATGCCGATGATCCTGACTTCGAACCGCAGTGGCCGCCCGGCCAGCGGATGATTGAAGTCGAACAACGCTGTGTCGTCGTCCAGTTCGCGCAGCACACCGGCGAATTGTCCGCCGCCCGGCGCCGCGAATTCCACCAGATCGCCGATCGCATATTCCGCTCCCGGACCGGAACCCTCATCCAGGGTCGCACGCGAAATGCGCTGCAACAGTTCAGGATTACGCGGGCCAAAGGCACGCTCCGGCGACAATTCGAACGTACGATGCGCGCCTTCCTCCAGTCCCAGTAAGCATTGCTCCAGAAAGGGCGCCAACTGGCCCTGCCCCAATTGCAGCGTAGCCGGATTGTCAGTGAAGGTGCTGACGATATCTTCGCCGTCCTCCGAAGCCAACCGGTAATGCAGCGTCAGATGCGCAGATTCGGTGACGACGGAGTGTGGTAAATTTGACATGACATTTCCGGTTTGCACGACAGGCGTCATTTTAAGCCACGTTGCCTGCATCGGCTTGCCGGACGAACGATAAAAATCCGCGGCGGCATGCCCGACCGCGCCCGCTTTTCCCTTCTCGACAGGATAGACATGGCGATTACAGACTGGCCGGCAGACCAGCGTCCGCGCGAACGGCTGATCCGGCACGGTGCAAGCAAGCTTTCGGATGCAGAACTGCTGGCGGTATTTCTGCGTGTGGGCGTGACCGGCAAAAGCGCCGTCGATCTCGGGCGCGACATGGTTACGCATTTCGGCTCGTTGAGCGGCCTGTTTTCCGCATCGCTGACGGATTTTTCCAGCATCAACGGCCTCGGTCCGGCCAAATACGCGCAACTGCAGGCCGTGCTGGAACTGGCACGGCGCTCGCTGTCCGAAGAATTGCAGAACGGCGTCACGCTCGGTTCGCCGCAGGCGGTCAAGCAATATCTGCAACTGCTGCTGGGTGGTCGCAGCTATGAATCGTTTGCCGTCCTGTTCCTCGACGTGAAGAACCGCCTGATCGCCTGTGACGAAATGTTTCGCGGAACGTTGACGCATGCATCGGTCTATCCGCGCGAGGTCGTCAAGGTCGCGCTGGCGCACAATGCGGCCGGCGTCATCCTCGCGCACAACCATCCATCGGGTACGCCCGATCCCAGCCAGGCCGACCATATGCTGACGCAGGCATTGAAACAGGCGCTGGCGCTGGTCGACGTGCGTGTGCTCGACCATTTTGTCGTCGCCGGCCGGCATGTCTATTCGTTCGCCGAGCATGGCGAACTGTGATGGCAAGACTATGCGAAAACCTTTTCCTGAAGCTTCCAAGATTGTTAAATTATTGAATCAACAAAGACACAATTGTTTTTCGCAAGTTATTGAATAATCGCGTCTTTTTGGCTATACTCGCTGTTTTTCCAATTCTGGAATCTTTTAGGAGCGCATCATGGCACGTGTATGCCAAGTCACCGGGAAGGGGCCGATGGTCGGCAACAACGTTTCCCATGCAAACAACAAGACGAAACGCCGCTTTTTGCCTAACCTGCAAAACCGCCGCATCTTCGTTGAATCCGAAAACCGCTGGGTTTCCCTGCGCCTGTCCAACGCCGGCCTGCGCGTGATCGACAAGATCGGCATCGACGCCGTTCTGGCCGACATGCGTGCTCGCGGCGAAAAAATCTAACCTGCAGAATAACGAGGAACCATCATGGCGAAATCTGGCCGCGACAAAATCAAGCTGGAGTCGACCGCAGGTACGGGTCACTTCTACACCACCACCAAGAACAAACGCACGATGCCCGAGAAAATGGCGATCATCAAGTTCGATCCCAAAGCTCGCAAGCACGTCGAATACAAGGAAACCAAGATCAAGTAATTGGTCTTCCGGTTGCAAAAAAGCCGCTCCAACGAGCGGCTTTTTTATTGCCGGCATGATTACCTGCTTCCGCCATTTCCGCAACGGGATAAACTGCAAATCCTCCATCTTCGTTTTGCCGTCGCCATGTATCTTCCTCCGCATTTTGCGCAGACCGACATCGAAGCGTCCTACCGCCTGATCGAAGAATCACCGCTAGGCATCCTGATCACGCAATCTTCCGGCGGCATCGAGGCCAATCATCTGCCCTTCCTGCTGGACAGAACACAGGAATCCGTTCGCCTGCTTTGCCATGTGGCACGCGCCAATCCGGTATGGCAACAGATGCAGTCCGATGTCGATTGCCTGGTCATTTTCCAGGGAGCCAGCACGTACATTTCTCCCAGCCTCTATCCCAGCAAGAACGACACGCACCGCGTAGTGCCGACCTACAACTACGCCGCCGTCCACATAACCGGCAAGATCATCGTTCACGACGACATGAAATGGCTGCGCGCGCAGGCTGGCCGGCTGACACAACAACTGGAAACATCGCGCGAGGTGCCATGGAAAATGGGGGGCGCGCCACACGATTTCATCAACGAGCAACTAGCCCGTATCGTCGGACTGGAAATCCGGATCGCCGGCTTACAGGCGAAATGGAAAATGAGTCAGAATCGGAGCGACGTCGATCGGCAAGGCGTCGTGACGGGCCTGCAATCTGGCGACGATCAGTCAAAAGCCGTTTCGCATATCGTGCAAAGCCTGATGGAAACGCCGCATTTCGAAACGAAATAGACGTGTCAACACATAGGTGGCTACCAGCTACCAACACACACCACAAACAAAAAGCCCGGCTGTAGCCGGGCTTTTCCATGAAACGATCGCCGGATCAGGCGTAGCTGCGCAGTCGCAGCGAGAACTCACGCAGCGCCGAAATGCCTGAGGCTTCAGCACGTGCGCACCAGTCCTGCAATTGATGCAGCAGCTGGTCGCGGCTCGCATGCGAACGTTCCCACAGCGCACCGAGTTCGACACGCATCTCGTGCATCGTCTTCAACGCCTTGCTGTGTGCGAACAGTTCGGTCAACTGTGCCTTGTGCGGCTCTTCCAGCTTGGCCGGTTCGCGATGCAGCAATTTCTTGGTCGAACGCAGGAAGCCGGATTCCAGCTTGGCCTTCTCTTCGAGGTGTTCGCGTTCTTCGCGCCATGTCTTCTTCAACGATTTCGCATATTTGGCCGTCACGTCGTAACGGTTTGCGATCACCGACTGCAAGGTATTGAAGTCCAGATGCAGCTTGCCCTGTTCGAACTTCGGTTCCGGCGCCACTTTTTTAACCTTGGCCAGACCCACCGATTCCAAGATGCGGATGTACATCCAGCCGATATCGAATTCATACCACTTCGACGACAGCTTGGCCGACGTGCCATAGGTGTGGTGGTTGTTGTGCAGCTCCTCGCCGCCGATGATGATGCCGATCGGGAAAATGTTGGTCGCGGCATCATTACATTCGTAGTTACGATAGCCCCAGTAGTGGCCGATGCCATTGATGATGCCGGCCGCCGTCAGAGGAATCCAGATCATTTGCACTGCCCACACGGTGATACCGATGACGCCGAACATCATCACATTAAGGATCAGCATCAGCGTAACGCCGAGTGCGCTATGCTTCGTGTAGACGTTACGCTCCATCCAATCGTCCGGCGTGCCGTGACCGTATTTTTCCAGCGTTTCCTTGTTCTTCGCTTCTTCGCGATACAGTTCTGCGCCTTCGAAAAACACTTTCTTGATGCCGCGCGTAACCGGGCTGTGCGGATCTTCCTCGGTCTCGCACTTGGCATGGTGCTTGCGGTGGATCGCGACCCACTCCTTCGTGACCATGCCGGTCGTCATCCACAGCCAGAAGCGGAAGAAGTGCATCATCACAGGATGCAGATCCAGCCCGCGATGGGCTTGCGAACGGTGCAGGAAAATCGTAACTGCGGCGATAGTGATGTGCGTCATCACCGCCGTGAAAATGAAAACTTCCCAGCCGCTGGCATTGGTCAAGCCGTTGGAAAAGAAATCGAGTACTGCGTCTATCATTGTCTCTCCGTATCAAATGCCGAAAAACGGCATGGCGCTCAAGTGGGGTCGCCTTTTCGAAATACGAGGGGTAACCGGCGAAAAATTACCCAAAACAATGGAGAATTGTACCGCCTTTAGGTCGGCAAATCGGGTTTTGCAACCACTTGTTGCACATTTAGGCGCTCTTTTACCGCAGTGTATTGCTCATCCGCCAACCTGATTTCGCGTTGCGGGAAAGGAACGTTGATCTGATGCGCCTGAAATAGTTTCCAGATTGTCCGATTGACATCTGAAAGCACGCCGCCACGTTCGCTTTCATTCACCCAGAAATTCAGCTGCAGGTTGATGCCGTCAGCACCGAATCCCATCATCAACGCCTTCGGTGCACGATCGCCATCACGGCGGATACGCGGCTGCTCCTGCGTCGCCTCTTCCAGCAGGAGCAGCGCCAGATCGATGTCGGTGCGGTAATCGACACCGACGGTTGTCGACATCAGCACCACGCTGTCCATCAGCGAAAAATTCTGCACGGAACCGGAGACGAACAAATCGTTCGGCACCACGGCACTTGAACCGTCGCCGGTGCGCAGCACCGTATAACGCGTGTTGATCTGCGCGACGCGACCGGAAAAACGGTCGACCGACACCATGTCGCCGATCGACAGGCTGCGCTCCAGCAGGATGATGAAGCCGGACACGTAACTGCTGGCAATCTTCTGCAAGCCGAGGCCGAGGCCGACGCCCAACGCACCGCCAAAAACCGACAGCACGGTCAGGTCGATGCCAACCATCGACAGGCTGATCAACAGCGCCAGCAGCACCAGCACCGCGCGCGCCATGCGCGACAGCACCGCACGCATCGACGAATGCACGCTGTCGAGCCGCATCAGACGTTCTTCCAGCAGCGCGGAAGCCCACAGCGCGACGATCATGGTCACGCAGACCGAGAGCGCCGCCTGAAGCGTTGTCATGATCGACACCCGGTTCGTGCCCAGCGGTATCGTCGTCTGTTCCAGGAAGACTTCCAGATCGGGCAGCAATCCGGTGATATGCAGCGCCACGACGACCCAGACCAGCAACGCAAAGCTCTTCTCGAACAGCAGGACGAAATTGCCGACCCTGCCACCCTTGGCGAAGATACGGCGCATCACATAGAAGGACAGCCTGATCAGCGCGAACGAACCGATCAACGGGATCGCGATGCGCAGCATATCCACATTGGTAATCAGCGGCTCCAGAATCAACCTGGCGATCACGATCAGTACCAACGTCAGCAGTGGCCACAGCACGCGCGAAAAACTCGCCACGCCGAACCGGCGCACGCCCTGCTTCTCGCCATCTTCGGTAAACATGCTCCGTATCAAACGGGCCAGCAGCCAGCCGACCGCGATACATAACAGCAACGCTCCGATCTGCCAGCGCAATCCGGGATTGCCGAGATCAGTCGACAGATCGGTCCAGAAAGTCGAAAGCAGATTCGGGTTCATTGCGTCACGCCTTTCCCTTGCGCTCCAGCACTGCGGCAAAGAAACCATCGGTCTGGTGCTTGGTCGGCAGCAGCTTCAGGTAGTCGTCCATTTCCAGCGGAATCTTTTGTTCCGCCAGCACGTCCTTCATCGGCACCAGCGTGAAATCGTCGCGCGACGCGAGGAACTGCGCGACGATGGCTTCGTTCTCTTCGTCCAGGATGCTGCAGGTCGCATAGACCAGCCGGCCGCCCGGCTTCACCAGACGCGCGGCGCCATTCAGGATGGACAGTTGTTTCTCGTTCAGTTCGGTCACCGCCTGCGGCGTCTGACGCCACTTGATGTCCGGATTGCGGCGCAGCGTGCCCAGCCCGCTGCATGGCGCATCGACCAGCACGCGGTCGATCTTGCCGGCCAGGCGCTTGACCTTGGCATCGTTCTCGTGCGCGATCACCACCGGATGCACGTTCGACAGCCCGCTGCGCGCTAACCGCGGCTTCAGCTTCGCCAGCCGCTTGTCGGAAACGTCGAACGCATACAGCCGGCCGGTATTGCGCATCGCTGCGCCCAGCGACAGCGTCTTGCCGCCGGCACCGGCGCAGAAATCGACGACCATCTCGCCACGCTTGGCACCGACCAGTTGCGACAGCAACTGGCTGCCTTCATCCTGCACTTCGATCGCACCATCCTTGAACAGCGGCATGTTCTGCAGCGCCGGCTTCTTGCACACGCGAATGCCGAGTGGCGCATAAGGCGTCGGCTCGCACTGGATGGGCGCCTTTGCCAGTTCGGCGATCACGTCGTCGCGCCCGGCTTTCAACGCATTGACGCGCAAGTCCAGCGGTGCCGGCTGATTCATGCTGTGCGCCAATTCCAGCGTTGCTGCCTCGCCGTCGCGCTCGACCAGTTTGTCGAACAGCCATTGCGGCAGATTGGCGCGCAAGGTGGTAGGCAATGTTTCGCGATCGATCTGCATCACGCGTGCCAACCAGTCGGATTCTTCCTCCGCCAGTCCGCCCAGCGCTTCCGCACCGACGACCTCGGCCAGTCCCAGCAAAGCCATGCGCCGCATCGCGGGGCCGCTGCCCGATTCCGAAAAATTGGTATAGACCGCACGGTTGCGCAGGATCGCATAGACCGCTTCGGCGATCACGCCGCGCTCGCGCGAGCCCAGCTTCGGATGACCGCGAAAATAGTAGGACAGCGTGACGTCGGCCGGGCCGGCGAATCGCAGTATCTCGCGCAGCACTTCTTCCGTGCTGCCGATGACGTAGGGAGGCAATCTCATGCAAATTCCTTGTTGACTTGTTCTGTTTTCATCGCGCATCGGCGATGCGGACGATGCCGTCGCGAACCGACAGCCGTCCTTCGACGAAGCAACGGATCGCGTGCGGGTAAATGATGTGTTCCTGCTCCAGTACGCGCGCTGACAACGTCTGTTCGTCATCGTCCGGCAAGACGGAAACGGCCGCTTGCGCAACGATCGGTCCATGGTCCAGCTCGGCCGTGACGAAATGCACGGTCGCACCGTGAATCTTGACGCCAGTTTCCAGCGCACGGCGATGCGTGGCCAGGCCGGTAAAGCTCGGCAGCAGCGATGGATGAACGTTCAGCATGCGCCCTGCGTAATGCGCCACGAATCCCGCAGTCAGGATGCGCATGAATCCGGCCAGCACGACCAGATCCGGGGAAAAACTGTCAATCGTGCGCTGCAGTTCGGCATCGAATGCCTCGCGTTCCGGATAGGAGACGCTGGCGACGACGATGGCGGGTATGCCGTGCGCCTGCGCAACCGCCAAACCCGGCGCATCCGCACGATTGCTGATGACTGCAGCGACCTGTGCCGGCCATTTTTCGTCCCGGGCGGCACGCAGGATGGCATCCATGTTGCTGCCGCGTCCGGAAATCAAAATGACGATTTTTTTCATGGCGCGCATTGTACCGCACTGCCACCCGCCGATCCGCCGAATGCAAGCAAATATGCGGCATTCCGGCTCCCGAAGGAACGGACGAAACGGAAGGATTCGGGGAAGACAGCCACCTGCACGGCGGCCGGAAGAGAAAACTACTGAAAGGAATAGAAGACGCGGAAGGCGATTTTCTTTTCAGCCCAAAATTCGGCGGCATCGCGGAACACGTCGAGCAGCGTTTCGCGCGCTTCCTTGTCGAATTTCGGCGTGTTCGGCAACTGCTCCAGCACGATCAGGAAACCGGGCTGCACACCGGCCTTGTGCGGCAGGCTGGTCAAGCAATCGGACAGTGCATCGAAATTCTTGCCAAAATGCCGTGGAAACTGGAACGCTTCCGCAATCGTGGTCAGCACCTGCTGCTTGGTTGCTGCATGAGCACAATGCGCATACAGGAAATGCTGCCCAAGCTGCGCGGCTTCGGCCTGCAGTTCGACGACGCGAAAAGCGCGAATCGATTGCACGACGTTCGACGGCACGGTTTTAAGCAAACTCATCGATTCCTCTACCTTCAGGAAATTTTTCATCGGTGACAACAGGGCCATATTTCACTCTATGACACGTTTGAAACTTCTATAGTGATCGGCGGTGTAATAGTATTCGCTTGGCTGTTTCTTCTCGCCGCCCGTAACAATCCTTTTGGCGCCCCGATTGCGGGCACGCGGCGTTTTAACGGTGAATTCGCGATAATACCCGCGCTTTCGCTGCGGTAAAACCTTTTCGTAGTTTCCGAATACCGCTCCGTCCTTTTCGTAAGGATAAGGACCACCCTGGCGGATAAGTGCAATCGTCCGTTGCGCCTCCGGCGGCAACTCGGTGAACGAAATAACGCCTAATTTGCCCGAATCGAAGGCAAAAACGTTAAAAGAAAGCAGTAATGTAGCGAAAAACAGCCCAAAACGTCGAATAAATTTGGTTTTCACGAATGTTTTCCCGTTTTAAGGCTGTTTTACCAAATCAGCCACATTTCGGCATCGAGCGTACCGTGTTGCTGACAACGAAGCAATAGATAAGGCCGTCAGTGAGCGAACGCAAACTCAGCTTGCGGCGCGTAGCGCTGGCGCCACGACACCCTCTGGCTCTTGTGAAAAAAAGGCAAGTATTTCCGCCTTGTGCGCCAAGGCATCCTGACGGCCGAGCGCGATCAGCTCCGACGTGTAACTTTTCTCGAACAACAGATAGGATGCCAGCGCCGCACCACGCACCTCGGTAGCGCCGATGCCGGCCAGCAACATGCGCACCGGCCGCGGCAGGCTACCGATATGACGGCTGGCGATCGTATCCAGCCGTTCCGACGGCGAAATCGACAGCATCTGGATCGGCCGCAACGGCGTACGCGCCAGTTGCTCCGGCGTCAGGAACGACAGCGTCTCGTTGATCCGGTTCAGGCGCTCGACATCGCCGGCAATACTGTCGAGGAAAATGCTGGACATCGCATGGCCGGCAATCTGCGCCAGCGTCGGATACTGCGCATGCGCGGCAGGATCGATCGCCGGTTCCAGCAGGCGGCCGGAGCCGATCACCAGCACCTTGTCCGCACCGAGATGGATGGCCGGCGAGATCGGCGCCAGCTGACGCATCGATCCGTCGCCGAAATATTCGCGGCGGCCGGCACAGAAAATCGGCGTCGCCGGAAAAATCAGCGGAATCGCCGACGACGCCAGCAGATGCTCAATGCCGATCTGCGCACGCACCGCGCTACGCTGCGTACGCACCCACGGTTCGATGTCGGCTTCGCTCTGATAGAAAGTGATGTGCTGGCCGGCCGTATAGGACGACGCCGTCACCGCCAGCGCATGCAGCTTGCCTTCCGCCAGCGCCTTGTCCAGCTTCGGCAGATTCAGCATGCGGTTCAGCAGATTGACCAGCGGCGTATTGTCCAGCAGGGACATCGGCGGATTCGCCCGCCATGTCCGCATCAGCCAGCCGAAAGACAGCAGCGACAGCCAGCGCGCGCCGGAGCGCAGCACGCCCAGCGAGTCGGCACGGTAGACCTGTTCCGCCGTGAAGTTTTCCCATACGTTGGCAATGCGATCCAGGCCGTTATTGAAATCGTCGGCATGACAGGCCAGCGCCGTGGCATTGATCGCGCCGGCGGAGGTGCCGCAGATAATATCGTAGGGATTGCGGTCGGGCGACCATCCTGCCTCCAGCAGAATCGCGGACACGCTTTGCAGGACGCCGATCTGGTAAGCCGCACGTGCACCGCCGCCAGTCAGGATCAATGCGATTTTTTTCCGATCTTGCATACGATCCATTATTAAGGCGTTTGCGGTTTCGGGCAAGCAAGCGCCCACCTTGCCGTCCTGCAGACGGCATTCAGTCGCCGCGCGCGATTCCCTCGCGGCGCGGGTCCGCACCACCGAACCAGGCATCGCCGCTTCGCGCACGCATGATGCCATGCAAGCCCGACGTCTGGTCTTCGATCAGCACCGCATGTCCGCGTGCCTGCAAGGCGGCGATCAGCCCCGGCGATACACGCCCTTTCTCCAGTTCGGTCGGACCGTTGCGGCTACCGACATTCGGCAGATCGATTGCCCGCTGCATGTCGAGTCCCCAGTCCAGCGTGCCGATCAGCACCTTCGCCACGTAATTGACGATGGACGAACCGCCCGGCGAACCGATCGCCAGAACCAGCCGGTTCGACCGGTCGAAGACGAAGGTCGGCGCCATCGTGCTGCGCGGCCGCTTGCCGGGCTGCACGCGATTGGCGACCGGCCCCGACTCATCCTCGGCCACCGCGGAAAAATCGGTCAGCTCGTTATTCAGCAAAAAACCGTCCACCATCAACCGTGAGCCGAAAGCGTTTTCGATCGTTGTCGTCATCGCTACCGCATGGCCTTCTGCATCGACGATCGACATGTGCGACGTCGACGGCAATTCCGGCGACGCATCGTTACCCCACGCCAGTTGCCAGCCGCGCGGCACACCCGCCTCGGCGTGGCCCATCGAACGTTCACCGATCAGCGCAGCGCGCTGCGCCAGATAGGTCTTGTCCAGCAGTGGTGCGTAACTGTTGCCAGGAAGCGGAACGAAATCGGTATCGGCAACATAGCGATTTCGATCGGCATAGGCGAGGCGTCCGGCTTCGGTAAACAGATGGGCGGCTTGCGGATTCCACGCGCCGTCGTCCGGCTTCAATGCCGAAAGATTAGTCCGTTCCAGAATACCCAACATCTGCGCCACGGCAATCCCGCCCGACGATGGCGGCGGCATGCCGCAGACCATCCAGATCCGGTAAGCGCTACAGACCGGCGCACGCACCTTCGCGCGATAACCGGCCAGATCGGCCGTCGTCATGCCACCCGGATTGGTCGGATGATGCGCGACCTTGTCCGCGATGTCCTGCGCGATGCGGCCTTCGTAGAAGGCATCGGCGCCGCCTTCGGCAATCTGCCGCAGCGTCCGTGCCAGCGCGGGATTCTTCAACAAGTGTCCGGCCGGCCATGGCTGGCCGTTGCCGTCGTAGAAATAGGCAGCCGCTGCCGCATCCTTCTTCAGGTACGGCTCTTCCTTCAACAGCATCGCCAGCCGCGGACTGACGGTAAAGCCTTCTTCCGCCAGCCGGATCGCCGGTACGAACAACGTGCTCCACGGCAGCTTGCCGTAGCGGCGATGCGCCAGTTCCAGCATACGCAACACGCCCGGCACGCCGACCGAGCGGCCACCGACGACGGCATCGAAGAACGGCATCGGTTTGCCTGCCCCATCAAGGAACAGTTTTTCGGTAGCCGACGCAGGCGC
Source organism: Oxalicibacterium solurbis (assembly GCF_014635845.1). GTDB lineage: Bacteria > Pseudomonadota > Gammaproteobacteria > Burkholderiales > Burkholderiaceae_D > Oxalicibacterium > Oxalicibacterium solurbis. The sequence goes on from NZ_BMDP01000001.1 coordinate 657,350, forward strand.
CGTCTCGCGCCCATCGAAAGCCCGCACTCGCTTGCCGTCGAAATGCAACAGGAAGGCGCCGCCGCCGATACCGGAAGATTGCGGCTCCACCAGCGTCAGCACCATCTGCACGGCGATGGCTGCATCGACGGCCGAGCCGCCCTGCTTCAGCATTTGGTAGCCGGCATCGACCGCCAGCGGATTGGCGGCGGCAACCATGAACTTCTTCGCGGCCCATCCCGGCTTGACGCTGTAGCCACTGCCGGCTTCCGGCGTGACCGGCAACGGTTCGCGCAGAACGGTTTCGGCCCGCACCCCAGCAAAGGCGGCACACAGGATGACGGCAACGACGAATCGGGACATGCAGATGCTCCGCAGAAAGGCCAGAAGATAACCTGCAGCAGTGTAATCGCGTTGCGCCTACTCCGCAGCGCACCAGCGTATGTACATCGATGTTCAGTCCGATGCCGCCACAAATGGCCACAAACGAAAAGGCAGCCGCAGCTGCCTTTCCTTGCACCGTCTTCAGAAAACAGAGACAGGCAAACCCTGCTTCATTGCATGCATCTCATTGCATGCACTTTGTTGCACTTCACTGCGCATTATTCTGCGACGCATCTTCCTGCTGTTGCGCAACGCTGTTCGGCGCGACAACGACCATCGATGTCTCTTCATGAACAGCCGCCACATCCATGCCGGACATCGGCAGCAGCGGTACCAGCAGCAGCGCAACGATGTTGATGATCTTGATCAGCGGATTGACGGCCGGGCCGGCCGTATCCTTGTACGGATCGCCGACCGTATCGCCGGTCACTGCAGCCTTGTGCGCTTCGGAACCCTTGCCGCCGTGATTACCGTCCTCGATGAATTTCTTCGCGTTGTCCCACGCGCCGCCGCCGGTCGTCATCGAAATCGCGACGAAGATGCCGGTGACGATCGCGCCCATCAGCAAGCCACCCAATGCCGCCGGGCCGAGCAGCACGCCGACCGCGATCGGAATCACCACAGGCAGCAGCGATGGAATCACCATCTCGCGGATCGCCGCCGAGGTCAGCATGTCGACGGCCTTGTCGTACTCCGGCTTGCCGCTGCCGTCCATGATGCCCTTGATCTCGCTGAACTGGCGGCGCACTTCGACGACGACGGCACCCGCAGCACGGCCAACCGCTTCCATCGCCATCGCACCGAACAGATACGGAATCAATCCGCCGATGAACAGGCCGATGATGACCATCGGATTCGACAGGTCGAAGAAGGTACCCTTGCCGACCGAATCGAGCGCATGCGTGTAATCGGCGAACAACACCAATGCGGCAAGCCCGGCGGAGCCGATTGCATAACCCTTGGTCACCGCCTTCGTCGTATTGCCAACTGCATCCAGCGGATCGGTGATCGCGCGTACCGATTCCGGCATGCCGGCCATTTCGGCGATGCCGCCGGCGTTGTCGGTGATCGGGCCGTAGGCATCGAGCGCCACGATGATGCCGGCCATCGACAGCATCGCTGTCGCTGCGATTGCAATGCCGTACAGCCCGCCGAGCCAGTACGATGCCAGGATCGCCACGCACACGGCGACAACCGGCCATGCAGTCGCGCGCATCGATACGCCGAGTCCGGCGATGATATTGGTGCCGTGTCCGGTGGTCGATGCCTGCGCAATATGCCGTACCGGCTTGAAATCGGTGCCGGTGTAATACTCGGTGACGTAGACCATCACGGCAGTGAGCACGATGCCGATCACCGACGAACCGAACATGGCAACGAACAGTTCGCGCGGCATCACGAACCACGTGATGACGGCAAAACCCAGCAGCGAGAGGCCGGCAGCCCACCACAGGCCGATATACAGCGCCGACATGATTTTTCTGCCTTCCTTCGCCTTCACCATCGCACAACCGACGATGGACGCGATGATCGACACTGCGCCCAGCAACAGCGGATAGATCGCAGCGGTGAACTCCATGCCGGTCATCATCAGCGAACCCAGCAGCATCGTCGCGATCAGCGTGACGACGTAGGTTTCGAAAAGATCCGCCGCCATGCCGGCGCAATCGCCGACGTTGTCGCCGACGTTGTCCGCGATCACGGCCGGGTTGCGCGGATCGTCTTCAGGTATACCTGCTTCCACCTTGCCCACCAGATCGGCGCCGACATCCGCGCCTTTCGTGAAGATGCCGCCGCCGAGACGCGCGAAGATCGAGATCAGCGATGCGCCGAACGCGAGGCCGACCAGCGGCACGATCGCATCGTGCAATGTTCCGACGAAGGAACCGTGCTGTGCAGACAGGATGAGTACCAGGAAGAAGATCGCCACGCCGAGCAGGCCGAGGCCGACCACCAGCATGCCGGTGATCGCACCGCCCTTGAAAGCGACGTCCAGTGCTTCGCTCATCCCCTTGGTTGCCGCCTGCGCAGTGCGCACGTTGGCGCGCACCGATACGTTCATGCCGATGAAACCGCAAGCACCGGACAGCACCGCGCCGACCAGGAAACCGGCCGCAGTCAGCCAGCCGAGCGCAAAGGCGATGATGATGAACAGGATGACGCCGACGATGGCAATGGTCCGATATTGCCGCGCGAGATAGGCGGCCGCGCCCTGCTGGATGGCGGATGCGATTTCCTGCATGCGCGCATTGCCCGGATCAAGTCCGAGAATCCAGCTGCGCGAAACCAGCCCGTAGACCACCGCAACAATACCGCACGCAATGACCAGCCATATGGAGATGGACATATCGACTCCTCTTGTTGTCACGACAAAGAATTGACCGCTACGACATTCCGGCGGACATCAAGGGCGTCCGCCGTGCTGCGTACTGCAAGACTTCCGTCGCCCTTTTTATTGTGTCGTACGTGCCAGGGCTGGCTGATTTGATGCTATATCGATATGCAGGTTCAAACAAGCAGGCAAGAAAAAAGCGGACACATGGTCCGCTTGTTTTGCTCTTTAGCCTTGCAGCGCAGCGAAGGCGCTGTCGCGAATTTGATCCACAGGTCCGACACCGGCAATCTTCCGGTACTTCGGCGCACCGGGCTGTCCCGATGCGGCCCACTTGTTGTAGTAGTCGACCAGTACTTCGGTCTGATCGTGATAGACAGCGAGGCGCTTCTTGACCGTTTCTTCCTTGTCGTCGTCGCGCTGGATCAGCTCTTCACCGGTAGCGTCATCGCGTCCTTCTGCCTTCGGCGGATTGAACTTCACGTGATACGTACGACCCGATGCCGGATGCACGCGACGGCCGCTCATGCGTTCGATGATGGCCGCATCCGGCACGTCGATCTCGAGTACATAGTCGATCGCGACGCCGGCTTCCTTCATTGCGTCGGCCTGCGGAATCGTGCGCGGAAAACCGTCGAACAGATAGCCGTGCGCGCAGTCGGGCTGCTTCAGGCGATCCTTGACCAGACCGATGATGATGTCGTCCGACACCAGGCCGCCTTCGTCCATGATTTTCTTGGCGGCAAGGCCGAGCGGCGTGCCAGCCTTGACGGCGGCGCGCAGCATGTCGCCCGTCGAGATTTGCGGAATGTTGAATTTTTCCTTGATGAAACCAGCTTGCGTGCCTTTACCGGCACCAGGCGCTCCGAGGAGGATGAGGCGCATGAAATTTCCCTAAAAAACGAATTGAAATGCTATTGACCGAAGGGCGCACGTTGGATCGGCGCCGCGGTGACAATCGTGAATTGTCGGATTTGGCTTATGAGCAGAGCCCGAAACTTACCACAAAATGACCACAAATCCCCGTTTCGGCTTTGATGCGGCGCATCATGGATGGAAATGGCGGCGCACCCGTTCCAGGTCTTCCGGCGTATCCACGCCGGCTGCCGGCGCATGTTCGGTGACATGCACCGCAATCGGAAAACCGTGCCACAGCACGCGCAACTGCTCGAGCGCCTCGATCTGTTCCAGCGGCGATACCGGCAGTTCCGGGTAATCCTGCAGGAAGCCATTGCGGAATGCGTACAGGCCGATGTGGCGCAACGGTGCATAATTTTTCGGCAAGGCGTCCTTGCCTTGTGCGAATCCATCGCGATGCCATGGAATTGTTGCGCGAGAGAAATACAGCGCGCGATGATTCTTGTCGAGCACGACCTTCACCACGTTCGGATTGAAGACATCGGCCGCATCGTGAATCGCATGCGCGGCAGTCGCCATCGGCACATCGCGAGCCACCAGTGCCGCCGTTGCCGCAATCAGCGACGGATCGATCAGCGGCTCGTCGCCCTGCACATTGACCACCACCGCATCGTCAGGCAAACCCAGCGTTGCGGCCACTTCGGCGATGCGGTCGGTGCCGGAAGGATGATCGGCACGCGTCATCTGCACGGCGATGTCGTTGCGGCGGCAAGCGTCGTAGATATCGGCATGGTCGGTGGCGACAACCACTTGCTGTGCACCGGACTGCGCTGCGCGTTGCGCGACGCGCACGATCATCGGCTTGCCGCCCAGATCGGCGAGCGGCTTGTTCGGCAGGCGAGTGGAAGCGAGACGGGCAGGAATGATGACGGTAAAGGACATGCAGACTTCCGAAAAGGCAAACGGGGCAAGCGAGACAGCTGCGTCAGTTGCGCATCAGTTCGACGACGGCGCAGCCTGCAGGTCGCGCGCCTGGTCGGCCCACATGATCGGAATGCCGTCGCGAATCGGATAGGCCAGCTTGTCGGCGTTGCAGATCAGTTCCTGCGCCTTCCTGTCGTGCTCGAGCGGACCTTTGCAGATCGGGCAAACCAGAATATCAAGCAGTCGAGTGTCCACGGAGTTTCTCCACAATATGTTCGGCGAAGGCGCGGTCGAATTGCGCCGTCACGGGTACGACCCACAGGCGCGGATCGTTTTTCAATGCATCGATTTGCCGACATTTTACTGCATCCTTCTCCGTGATCAGGATGACGTCCGCCGCTACGTCAGCGAACGGATTGTCGGCAAAATCGTAATGATCGGGCAGCGCCATTTCGTCGAACTGCACGCCGGCCTCGCGCAGCAACGTAAAGAAGCGTCGCGGATTGCCGATGCCGGCCGCCGCCACGATGCGCGCCGGCGAATAACCGCTGACCGTTGGCGCAAACGAGCGCAGCGCACGCGGCATATCTCCAGACGAATCGCCTGACGAAACCAGATGTTCGGCAAGCAGCCCGGCCAGACGCATGCGGATCGCACCCGGCATGATTTCCGTTTCTTCGTGAGAACCGTTGACGACGGTGAAATCGCGACGGCGCGTCGCCGGTTCGCGTAGCGGACCGGCCGGCAGCAGCCAGCCGTTGCCGACGCCGCGGCTGTCGAACAACACGATCTCGATATCGCGCGCCAGCTGGTAATGCTGCAGGCCGTCGTCCGCAATCACGACGTCGATTTCCGGATGCGCCGCCAGCATCATCTGCGCCGCCGCCACGCGGTCGCGCCCGACATAAACCGGGCATTGCGCGCGGTGCGCGATCAGCAGCGGTTCGTCACCGACTTCCTGTGCCTGCGACTGCGGCGTGACTGCACGCGGCGCATCGCTATCCGCACCGTAACCGCGCGACACCACACCCGGATGAAAGCCTGCTTCGCGCAGCGACTGCGCCAGCCAGATCGTCAGCGGCGTCTTGCCCGTGCCGCCGACGAAGATGTTGCCGACGACGATCACCGGTACCGGCAGGCGATGCGTTTTTGCAAGACCGAAGCGAAAGGCGAAACGGCGCAGCGCCGACAATGCGCCAAACAGCCACGACAGAGGCAGCAACAGCCACGCCGCCGCGCCGCGCCGTTTCCAGGTGCGTGCGAAAAAATCTTCGAGGGTGGAGCGCTGCAGGGCCAAGGCGGATTCGTTCAGTCCAATAAAAAAGGCCGCCGCAGCGGCCGTTCGATCGATGTCTACTTCTTGCTTTGTGCGGCGAAGGTCACCTTCGCATAACCGGCGATGCGCGCCGCTTCCAGCACATTGATCACCGTCTGGTGCGCCGCCGTCGCGTCGGCGGCGATGATGACCACCGGATCGGGATTCGTCTTGCCGGAAGCATTGGCCGCAGCCGTCAGCTCGGCCGCCAGCGCATCGGGATTCTGCACGGCGACGCGCGCATTGTTGATCGAATAATGACCTTGCGCATCGACGCCGACGTTGATCTCCAGCGGTCGCTCCATCGCCTTCTCGGCATCGGCGGTCGGCAGCGTGATCTGCAGCGCGGTGAACTTGCTGTAGGTGGTCGTCACCATCAGGAAGATCAGGATCACCATCAGCACGTCGATGAAGGCGATCAGGTTGATCTCCGGTTCCTCGCGTCCCTGGCCTCTGCGGAAATTCATCGTCTTCTCCGTTTACCGGCGCGCGCCGTGCACGATGTCGACGAACTTGACTGCCTGCTGCTCCATGTCGACCACGAAGCTATCGACCAGGGCACGAAAGTGACGGTAGAACACCAGCGACGGCATCGCGATCGCCAGGCCAAAACCGGTGTTGTACAGCGCGATCGAAATGCCGTGCGCCAGTTGCGCCGGATTGGAACCGGTGCCGCTGGCGTTCTGCGAACCGAAGATCTCGATCATGCCGACCACAGTGCCGAACAGGCCCATCAGCGGCGCCAGCGAAGCGATCGTACCGAGCGTCGTCAGGAAGCGCTCCAGTTCGTGCGCGGTACCCTGCCCGGCTTCCTCGATCGATTCCTTCATCACGTCGCGCGGTGCATTGACGTTGCGCAGGCCGGCGGCCAGCACGCGACCCAGCGGCGAGTTCTGTTCCAGCGTAGCAATCACATTGGTGTCGATCTTGCCGTTGTGATAGACACGAATCACCTCATCGAGCAGCGTCGGCGGCAGGATGCGGCGGCGGCGCAAATACAGCGAACGTTCGATGATCAACGTCAGGGCAATGATGGAGGAAATCAGCAGCAGCCAGATCGGCCAGCCAGCCGCATGAATGATGGAGAGCAAAACGGGCTCCTTGGTCGATTCGGGGAAGAGTTGTAAACGTTACGGATGGAGAATGTAACGGTTTGGCGCAACGAGAGCAAGTAGCGCTGCCTTGACGTTTTCTTCATGTGCGCAGCTGTCGGCGGTTGTGCACAGTTTCTGTGGATAACATTGTGCGCAACCAATGAGTAAAGATCGAAGCATTTGATTTCAAAGCAGTTTTTTATTCTGCCTGCAAAACAGGCGGTGCATCGATCTGCGGGCAGAACCAGGAAACATAAATAAAAAAGCCGCCGTGACGCAAGGCGCAACGGCGGCGTGCCTGGAAGCCGGATTCCTGCGTTACTTGATACCGCGGAACACCGCGCACTGGCGGAAGGCTTCCTCGGAGAACGGAATCTGCTTGCGCTTGCAGTATTTCGACGTCAGCTTCAACAGTTCCTTGATGTCGCGGCCGCTGCATTTCGCATAGACGTCGCTGAGCTTGTCAATCAGTTCGTCCGACAGATCGGCGTGGAATTGCGTGGACAGCGATTTCCACAGGCGCATCGCATCTTCCTTGGGTGGCAGTTCGTACTGGATCGTCGCGATGCAGCGCGACAGAATCGCATCGTCCACGTCCTCGATGCGGTTCGTCGTCATGAACAGCAGGCCCTTGAAGTATTCCAGCGTGCGCAGGAACTCGGCGACGATCGCGTTGTGCTGCAGATCGTTGTCGCGGCAACGAATGTAGACGTCAGCTTCGTCCAGCAGCAGGATCGCATCCCAGCGTGCGGCACGGCGCAGGATGGACGACAGGTTCTGCTCGACCGAAGCCGCCGTAATGCCGAGCTGCCCGGAATGCACGCGGTACAACGGCTTGCCGACGACTTCCGAATAGACTTCTGCCGTCAGCGTCTTGCCCAGGCCCGGTGCGCCCTTGCACAGAATCGTCGTGCCGCCGGACTTGCCTTCGACGATATCTTCCATCAACGAGCTCATGTCGGCTGTCAGGATATCGATCAGATCGCGGTGATGATCGGGCAGGATCAGTTTATCGCGCAGTTCCGGCTTGTATTCGTAGGCCGTGATGTTCTGCACGTGCACCCAGACATTGTGGTGCAGCTCCAGATGGAACAGGTGCAGATAGCAATGCAGCGGAATGCGGTCGAACGCCGTCTCGTAACCGGCATCGCGCCAGAATTCGGCATCCGTCATCATCTCGAAGCGGCGGTCGAGGATTTCCTCATCGTTCACGCAGCGGGCGGCGACGCCGTTCTTCAGCGGCAGCATCGTGGGACGGCCCTTGTCATCGACGATGAATGCCGCATTGGATGCAATGAACTGCTTGCCGAACTGGCGCTGATACACCAGGAAACGCTTGGCCTGCTTTTCGTATTCCTGCTTGAATTCCTTGCATTCCTTGAAGTAGCCGAACTCGCTCAGCAGCTCCGGAATCGTGCGGTTGACGATGTCGTGGCGGTTGATGACGATCGCATTGGTCATGCCGGCGCGGCGCATGCGCATGTCGGACGCTTCTTCGCGCGTGGCAGCCTGCATCGTGTTGGCCAGCAGGTCGACGACGACATAAGGCGCACCTTGATCAGGCACCACGTAACGCAACCGATGCACCAGCCACGGCAGCATCACGCCGTCCTTGTTGCGGCGGTACAGCCAGCCGTCGATGACATCGCGCGCCAGATAGGCGGCCAGGCCCGGCACCAGTTTTTCCAGATCGGGAATCGTGCGCGCCTGCGGTGCGTTGTAGATGTTGTCCAGCGCCAGCATCTGGAACATCAGCGCGCGGTCTTCATGCGACTTGCTGAGGTTGTACAGCGTATTGAGCGACTTGGCGTCGAACAGCTTGCTGGAAACGATCATCCGGCCATGGCAGACGCCATGTTCGGAAAGACGCTTCGCCAGCGGCGTGTCGGATTCGACCATCTCCAACAATACGTTGACCAGCGATTCCGGTATTTCAAAATCCATTACAACTCCAGTATCGTGCGCGCCTAGCGGCATCGGGATTGTGGGAATAATTATCAGATGCAGGCGGACAGCCGTATTTCAATTCACGCCGCTTTCCTGTCGCATGCGATGGCTGTTGCAGGAAGGGCAAAAGAAAACGGCTTCCATCCTGGGAAGCCGTACCTTGTCGCTGCCAAGACCGGAATGCCGCCCTGCGGACGATTCCTGCCACCTCTCATCGCTGTCTTGCTTCCGTTTCATCGCTGAAGAGAGGTTCCTGCTTCATCGCGAGACCATCATAATGCAATACGCAGTACGAGGAAAGGCAGGTCCGGCGTCTCGCAGACGCACATGCGCGCAATTACGGACATCGATTCGCGCAAATACGGACATGCTTTTCCAATGCTGCCGAAGAGCCGCTTTTCCGAGGGAGAAAACCCCGCTTTGCGGAAAAGCCCATGCCGCCGGCCTGACGGGCGGTCGTCGATCATCAGGGAGTTTGCGTGTCCAGAGGTGTCCTTTTTTCAATCATCGGGTCGGTGTTGTTCGCCGTGCTGTACTTTTATTCGACGCTGCTGGCTCCGATGGACGGCGAACAGATCTTCGGCTGGCGCACACTGCTGACCTTTCCCTGCCTGAGCGCCTTCATCTGGTGGAGCGGCAAGCAGCAACTGGTCATTGGCCTAGCGCAACGCATGTGCCGCGATCCGCGCATCATCATCGGTGCGTTGGCCACTTCCGCTTTCCTTGGCCTGCAACTGTGGCTGTTCATGTGGGCGCCGCTGCACGGCCGCGCGCTGCATGTGTCGCTCGGCTATTTCCTGCTGCCGCTGACGATGCTGCTGACCGGCCGGCTGCTCTATCGCGAACGGCTGTCGCGCCTGCAGAACGTGGCGGCGGCCTGCGCCGCGATCGGCGTCGCCAATGCATTCATCCAGGTCGGCAGCCTGTCGTGGGAAACGCTGGCGGTCGCGCTCGGCTATCCGTTCTATTTCGTCATCCGCCGCCGCATGGATGCCAACCATCTGGGCGGCCTGTGGTTCGACATGGCGCTGCTGCTGCCGGCCGGACTGTACTTCATCGTGACCGGCAGCGTCGGCATGGAAGCACTGGAATCGCACCGCGCCTTGCTGCTGCTGATCCCGCTGCTCGGTGTACTGAGTTCGACGGCGCTGGTGTTCTACATGCTGTCGAGCCAGATGCTGCCGCTCAGCCTGTTCGGCCTGCTCGGTTACGTCGAGCCGGTGCTGCTCGTCTTCGTCGCGCTGCTGCTCGGCGAAACGATACGCGGCAGCGAATGGCTGACGTACATCCCGATCTGGCTGGCCGTCGCATTACTGGCGGCAGACGGTCTTCGCTCACTGCGCCTGCCGCGTCGCAGCGAAGACTGACGCTTCCTTTCCCTTTTCTTTTGCTCCTCATTTGCTCTTCAATCAGGAAATTGCCTGTTCTTGCCCATCGTTATGTATTTGTATAACATAACGAACTTTTGCAACTCAGGAAATCCGCGTCATGCAGCAATTCGGCCGCGATCCGGTGAACGAGACCCAGTGGCGGGCGCTCGACGCCATTGGCGCTCCCTGGCAGTCGCCGTCACCGCACGACTGGCTGCTGGCGATCGACGACACGGACAACCTGACCTCGCGCGGCACCGGCTTTCTGGCGCGCCAGCTGGCGTTGCGCCTCGGTGAACACGGCCTGGCCGACGTCAAGGCGATCACGCGCCATCAGTTGCTGGTCGATCCGCGCATTCCCTACACCTCGCACAACAGTTCCGCTTGCCTGGTACTCGCCGCGATCAAAGACCGGCGCGCAGTATTCGACTACACCTGCGATTACCTGCTGAAGGAAAGTGCCGAAGGCTCCGACGCCGGCACGGTGCTGGTTCGCCGCGATGCGTTGCCGCAGGAAATGCGCGATTTCGGCGCGGCCGCCAAGGTCTCGGTACTGGAACAGAACGATGCACGCGCACTCGCCGCGCGGCACGGCATCGACATGGCCGGGCTGACCGGCACCGGCGGCGGCGTGATCGGCGCCCTGGCCGCGACCGGGCTGAACGCCAGCGGCCGTGACGGCCGCTTCCTGTGGATCAAACGGCTGCGCAGCATGTCGTGCGAACGGCACAGCGCCGCCACGCTGCAACAGCTGACCGGCATCGCCGTGCAAACGATCGACGGCAACGCGATTCCGCATGATGACATCGTCGATCTCGGCGAATGGCCGCGCGCGGTCTTCGTCAACGAACATCCGACCCTGCTTGTGGAGAAAACCGATGAACCGATTTTCAGCGGATGGCGCTCTGCCTCCAAAAACCACATCCGCCAGCACTTTTGACTGGCCCGGCTCGCGCAGCGCGACCTCCCCGCTGCCGGTGGCTTTGCTGCTGTTGCTCGCCGCAGGCATCGCGGCTGCCTTGCTGCGCGAAGCATTTCGTCTACCGCTGCGCATGCCCGGCCATCACGGCATCGAGTGGCTGGCGATTCTTGTGCTGGCGCGACTGACCTCGGCGCGGCCCGTTGCCGGCATGGTCACGGGTATCGGTGCGGCCCTCACGACAATCTGCGTTGGCAGCGGCCACGGCCAGATGGCGTTGGCGCTTACCCTCCTGCTGCAAGGCTGCCTTGCCGATGCATTGCTGTTTCGTCCGCGCCTGCGCATCGTGTTCTTTGCGTGGATTCCGATCGCCGGGGCATTGATTCACATGACGGCACCATTGCTGCGCAATACATGGATGTCGCTGGTTGCCGGCACGCTGCCGTTCCACTCACTGGTCAACGGCCTCGCCTATCCGCTTGCCACGCACGCCTTGTTCGGAGCCGCCGGTGCGACGATCGGCCTGCTGGTGTTCCTGTCGCGCAAACCTGGACGGCACTGAAACGCCACGCACCACGACCAACCAGAACGATCGACTTACTCACGTCCTTTTGCCGGCATTTCGATGCCGGCGTTTTTTTGCCTTCCGATTTTCTCCACTCTTCTCAACCATCGTGAAACACCGTCTTTCCCGCCGATCGCTCTTGCTCGGCAGCCTTGCCATTCCGTTATGCCACGCTGCATGGGCGGACACACAACCGTACACGCTGGGGCAGATCGAAGTCGTCGATCAATCGGCGACCAGCGTCTCCGACAACAGCACCACCGTCTGGCGCATCAGCGCCGACGACATCGCCGCGCGCGGCGCCCGCACGCTCGATGAAGCACTGACGATCGTACCCGGACTGAACGTGCGCAACGGCGGCGAAGGCGTGCCGCGCATCGACATGCGCGGACAGCGCACGCGGCAGATCAAACTGCTTGTAAACGGCGTGCCGGTCAATTCCAATGCCGACGGCCAGTTCAACCCCAGCATGATTCCGGTCGCGCAGATCCAGGAAATCGTCGTGCGTACCGGCACCGCTTCGGTGCTGTACGGCGAAGGCGGCACGGCAGGCATCATCAACGTCATAACGCGACGCGGCGCCGGCCCGGCATCCGGCAATGTCGATGTACGCGTCGGCACCAACAGCACGCGCGCCGTCAGCAGCAGCATCGGCGGCAGTGACGACCGTCTCGACTGGTTCATCGCCGCCGACTATCTGGAGCATGGCGACTTCCGCCTGCCGTCCGGCTACGACCATACGGCGCTGCAATCGTCCGACAAGCGCGTCAACAGCGATTTCAACGATGCCAACGTCGCCGGCAATTTCAGCTATCGCGTCAATCGCGATCTGCAACTCGGCTTCGGCTTCAATGCGGGCCGTGGCGATCAGGGAAAACCGCCAGGCACGTTCGACGCCAGCGATCCGTTCGCACAGCAACCGCGCTATGAACGCACCGAAGACATCGAGCAGACGTCGGCACAGCTGTCCGCCGACTGGGCGATCAACGACAGCACACGCCTGCACGGCTGGATCTACGGCAATGCGCTGCAACAGGATGAACTCCGCTTCGACGGCGCAGACATGGCGCTGCTGCAAAACACGAAAATCAATGGCGGCTTCGACAAGACCTCCAACAGCGAAAGCCTCGGCTATCACGTCCAGCTCGAACACATCCTCAACGAACGGATGACCTTCAGCGTCGCGCTCGACACGCGCCGCGACAGTTACAGCGAAAACGGCCGCATTCGCGACGTCGCCATCGCCGGTGGTGGTGGCGGTGGCGGTGGTGGCGGTGGTGGTGGCGGTGGTGGTGGCGGTGGCGGCGGTGGCGGCGCAGGTGCCAGCTACGGCATTCGTGCGCTGGATACCGACAACAGCGTCCATGTCGATTCCGTCACCGGCGAATTCGATTACCGCACGACGGCTGCCACCGGTCTTGTCATCGGTGCCGGCTGGATCGCACAGCGTCGCGACGACGGTGCCGACCAATCTGCACCGATCGGCGGTATCAGCGGCTACTGGGACATGGATTCCGCATGGCGCGTGAAAGCCGGACTGTCGCGCAAGGCGCGTGCACCAGGCATTGCGCAACTGTATGACAGCGCACGTGGCAATCCGAATCTGAAAATGGAAGAAACGACCACCGCCGAACTGGGTACGTCGTGGAAAGCGTCGGCAAATACGACCGTCGATGCCACGCTGTTCCGTTCGGCGATCCGCAACTTCATCCAGTCCGATGCCGATGGCCGCCAGCAGAATCACGATCGCTATCGCAATACCGGCCTCGAACTGCAACTGCGTTCGGTAACCGGTCCGGTGCAATACGGTGCCGGTTACACCTATCTGGTCGGCAAGGATCAATCCGGCGAAACAGGCAATGCGCGCACACTGCAATACCTGCCGCGCCATCGCCTGACGCTGGATGCGCAATGGCACATCGACGAACGCACGCTGCTGTCGGCCGATCTGCTGTATGTCGGCAAGCAGGATTACTATTCGCGCGGCACGACAGTGCAGTCGGATCAGCTGCCGTCCTATGTGCTGCTCAACAGCCGCCTCGCCTACACGCTGCCGGGAACGAAGACGCAACTGTACATCGGCGTCGACAATCTGTTCGACCGCGTCTATGCGGCCAGCTACGGATTTCCGCAGGAAGGCCGCTACGCGTACATCGGCGTCAATCAACGGTTCTGACCGCGTTTCATCACGGCATGAAAACGGGCAAGGCTTGCTTCGCCCGTTTTTACGCCGGTTTTTGCTTTACCATCTGGCTTCGCGCCACAGCGGCGCGATGATTGCCCGATGCCATGACCGAATCCGCCTCCCCTTCCGTTCTTACCGTTTCCGCCCTGAATCAGGCGGTCGCCCGCATGCTGGAACGCAGCTTTCCGCTGACGTGGATCGGCGGCGAGATTTCGAATTTCACGCGCGCCGCTTCCGGCCACTGGTATTTCACGCTGAAGGACGATGCGGCGCAGGTACGCGCCGTGATGTTCCGCGGCCGCGCGCAATATGCGGACTTCACGCCGCGCGAAGGCGATCGCGTCGAGGTGCGCGCGCTCGTCACGCTGTATGCGCCGCGCGGCGATTACCAGTTGAACGTCGAGGCGATCCGCCGCGCCGGCGTCGGCAATCTGTACGAAGCCTTTTTGCAGCTGAAGGAAAAGCTCGCCGCCGAAGGGCTGTTCGACGCCGCGCGCAAACGTCCCTTGCCGGATTTCGTCCGCACCATCGGCATCGTCACCAGCCCGCAAGCCGCAGCGCTGCGCGATGTGCTGACCACGCTGCGCCGCCGCGCACCGCATGTCCGCGTCGTCCTGTATCCGACGCCGGTGCAAGGCGAAGGCGCTGCTTCGAAGATCGCCCAGGCCATCGCCACCGCTTCGGCACGCAACGAATGCGACGTGCTGCTGGTATGCCGCGGCGGCGGCAGCATCGAGGACCTGTGGTCGTTCAATCATGAAATCGTGGCGCGCACCATCGTCGGCTGCGATATTCCCGTCATCGTCGGTGTCGGCCACGAGACCGATTTCACCATCGCCGATTTTGCCGCCGACCTGCGCGCGCCGACGCCCACGGCTGCGGCCGAGCTCGCCGCACTGCCGCGCGCCGACTGGCTAGCGCAACTGGAAGGCCATGCCGACGACCTGCAGTATGCCCTGCGCAAGCGCATCTCCGACACCTCGCAGACGCTGGACTGGCTGTCGCGCCGCCTGATCAGCCCGTCGGCCTATATTGCGCATGAGCGCGTCAAGCTGCAGAACCTGCAGGCGCGGCTGCATCATGCCCATCGCATGCCGCTGGACACGGCACGCTTTGCGCTCGCGCAATTGCGCCAACGCTGGCAGGCCCAACTACCGGATACGCGCGCACCGCGCATCCGCATCGCCGCCCATGCACGTCATCTGACGAGCTGCGTGAGCGCGCATCTGGATCGCCGGCAGCGGCATCTGTCCGCCTTGAGCGCACAACTGGAAATGCTGAATCCGCAACGCACGCTGGAACGCGGCTATGCGATCGTCACCGACGAAAAAGGCCAGGTCGTGCGCACGCCACGGCAATTGCAACCGCACAAGCATGTCACGCTGCGGCTGGCCGACGGCACCGCGCAGATCGGCATCGCCAGCGTGCAGCAGCCATTGGGCGGCGACTGAGCAATCTGGCACGACCAACCCGCATGTCTACAGGAAATTCCCTGCCGGGTATGCAGGCATGGCATAACCGCTTTACAATAAGGCCCTTTCAAAAACAACAATCGTTGCAGTTTTACTTTCAACCTCCACAAAGGACGACCATGGAACATACCCTGCCGGCACTGCCCTATGCGTTGGATGCGCTTGCTCCCCATATCTCGAAAGAGACGCTTGAATTCCACTATGGCAAGCATCATCAGACCTATGTGACGAATCTGAACAACCTGATCAAAGGTACCGAATTCGAGAACCTGTCG
Organism: Oxalicibacterium solurbis; assembly: GCF_014635845.1. Classification (GTDB taxonomy): domain Bacteria; phylum Pseudomonadota; class Gammaproteobacteria; order Burkholderiales; family Burkholderiaceae_D; genus Oxalicibacterium; species Oxalicibacterium solurbis. The sequence continues at coordinate 672,969 of NZ_BMDP01000001.1, forward strand.
CTCGAAGACATCGTCAAGAAATCTTCCGGCGGCATCTTCAACAATTCGGCACAAGTCTGGAACCACACCTTCTACTGGAACGGCCTGAAGCCAAACGGCGGCGGCGCTGCAACCGGTGCGATCGCCGATGCGATCAATGCAAAATGGGGTTCCTTCGACAAGTTCAAGGAAGAGTTCACCAAATCCTGCGTCGGCAACTTCGGTTCCGGCTGGACCTGGCTGGTGAAGAAGGCCGACGGTTCGCTCGACATCGTCAACACGTCGAACGCTGCCACCCCGCTGACGACCGGCGACAAGCCGCTGCTGACCTGCGACGTCTGGGAACACGCTTACTACATCGACTATCGCAACGCCCGTCCGAAATATCTGGAAGCGTTCTGGGCGCTAGTGAACTGGGATTTCGCGTCGAAAAACCTGGCGTAATTCTCGCCCCCGCACGACTCGCAAAAGCCCTTGCCTTACCGGCAAGGGCTTTTTGTTTTGGCAACGCGTATTTGCAGAGCGACTTGACGACTGAATTTCTATATTCCTTTTTCGCATGATCAAATACAAAAGTTATCGTTTGAGCGCATAAGGAACTTTGTTATAGTCGGTTCGCTTCGCATCAACTTGCGTCAAGACAATAAAAAGCGGACAGGCAGTACCGCTTCCACACACATGGAGTGAACAAATGTTCAAGAAAATCGTCCTGCTGGCCGCTACCGCGGCTTTGCTGTCCGGTGTTGCACAGGCACAGGAAAAACCGTTGCTGAACGCATCGTTCGACGTCGCCCGCGAAACCTTCGCTGCGATCAACCCGAAATTCCAGGCCTACTGGAAAAAGGAAACCGGCCAGGATCTGAAGATCGACCAGTCGTTTGCCGGCACCTCGCGCCAGGCACAGGACATCATGCAGGGCAAGAAGGTCGACGTCGTCACCTTCAACCAGGTCACCGACATCGACATCCTGGCCAAGCGCGGCCTGGTGCGCAAGGACTGGCAGAAAGCCTTCCCGAACAACAGTTCGCCGTACTACAGCACGATCGCCTTCCTGGTGCGCAAGGGTAATCCGAAGAACATCCATACCTGGGACGATGTGGTGCGCAGCGACGTGAAGGTCGTGTTCCCGAATCCGAAGACTTCCGGCAACGCACGCTACACCTATCTGGCCGCATGGCTGTATGCGAACGAGAAGTACAAGGGCGACGAAGCCAAGACCAAGGAATTCGTCGGCAAGCTGCTGCACAATGTCGTGAACTTCCCGACCGGTGGCCGCGGCGCGACGGTGGCCTTTGCGCAGAACAATCAGGGCGATGCGCTGCTGACCTTCGAATCGGAAGTGATCAACATCGCCAAGAGCGACGAATTCAAGGCCGGCGGTTATGAAATCGTGGTGCCGCCGGTTTCCGTGCTGGCTGAATTCCCGGTTGCCGTGGTCGACAAGGTGGTCGATGAAAAAGGCACCCGCAAGGTCGCCACTGCCTACCTGAACTACGAATACTCGCGCGAAATCCAGTTGCTGCTGACGACGTTCAACTACCGCGTCAACCATCCGGACGTCGCCAAGGTCGTGGCCGACAAGTATCCGAAGGTGCGCCTGATCGATCCGACCAAAGTGCTGGGTTCGTGGGACGACATCCAGGCGACCCACTTCAGCAGCGGCGGCGTGCTCGATCAGTTGCTGGCAAAACGCCACTGATTGACCACTGATAAACGGCGCTGCCTTTCTGGCAGTACGTTCCACGGTGGTTTACAATGCCGCTCGTTCACACGACCATCCTGATCGGATGGTCGTTTGTTTTGGCGCAAGACCGTTCGCGGCGCTGCGCGGCCGTTTCTGAAACCCGCACCCTATCGTGACTTCACCGCTCCGCTTTTTCCGCAGCACGCCAGTCTTGCCGGGCTTCTCGCTCAGCTTCGGCGTTTCGACGCTGTACATCAGCCTCGTCATCCTGCTGCCGATCTCCGCACTGCTGATCTACATCAGCGGCATGACGTGGTCGCAGTACTGGTTCGCCATCAGCGATGCGCGCATGATCCAGAGCTACAAGGTCACGATCGCCGGCGCCTTCTATTCAACCGTCATCGTGACGATGATCGGTTTCCTGTGGGCGTGGATCATCACGCGCTACAACTTCCCGGGACGCCGCCTGCTCGATTCGCTGGTCGACCTGCCGTTCGCGCTGCCGACCTCGGTAGCCGGCATCACGCTGTCGGCGCTGTTCATTCCCAGCGGCTGGCTCGGCCAATGGTTCGAGCTTTTTGGCTGGAAGATTTCGTATGCCTTCCCCGGCATCGTGGTGGCGATGATCTTCACCAGCATCCCGTTCATCGTGCGTTCGGTGCAGCCGGTGCTGGAAGACATGGATGCCGAGCTGGAAGAAGCCGCGCTGATGCTGGGTGCGAACAAATGGCAGATCTTCTCGCGCGTGATCCTGCCGACGCTGCTGCCGGCATTGATTGCCGGTTCGTCGCAGGCCTTCATCCGCAGCCTGGGCGAATTCGGTGCCGTCATCATGATCGCCGGCAACATTCCGTACGAAACCGAAGTCACGTCGCTGATGCTGTTCGTGCGCCTGCAGGAATACAACTACCCTGCCGCCGCCGCCATCGCTTCGGTCGTTCTGCTCGCGTCGCTGACGCTGCTGTTCCTGCTGCAACTGGCGCAGGGCAAGCTGTTCAACAAATCGTAAGGAGCGCGGGATGGCACAAACGACACGCAAGGCGAAACGTCCGGTCGAACTCCATCAGTGGCTGCTGATCGCCACCGGCATCGCGCTGGCGATCATGCTGCTGGCCATGCCGCTGATCCTGATTTTCACGCAGGCGCTGCAAGGCGGCGTCGAACTGCTGCGCGCCAACCTCAGTGAAGACTTCATGCAGCATGCACTGAAACTGACGCTGCTGACTGCAGTAATGACGGTACCAATCAATCTCGTGTTCGGCATCCTGCTTGCGTGGTGCGTCACCCGCTACGATTTCTTCGGCCGCCGGCTGCTGATCACGCTGGTCGAAATTCCTTATGCGACGTCGCCGGTGGTCGCCGGCTTCTGCTATCTGGTGGTCTACGGCCTGGAAGGCACGATCGGCAAATGGCTGTATGCGGAAGACATCCAGCTGATGTTTGCATGGCCCGGCATCATCATGGTCACCGTATTCGTCACCGCGCCCTACATCGCGCGCATCCTGATGCCGCTGATGCAGAAACAGGGCACCGAGGAAGAAATCGCCGCGCTGTCGCTGGGTGCCGGCGGCTGGAAAATTTTCTGGCACGTGACGCTACCCAACATCAAATGGGCACTACTGTACGGCGCCGTCATCACCAATGCGCGCGCAGTCGGCGAGTTCGGCGCGGTGGCAGTCGTCTCCGGCACCATCATGAACCAGACGCTGACACTGCCGCTGCTGGTCGAGCAGCTGAACAACGATTACAAGACCGCGGCCGCCTTCACTGCGGCCGCGCTGCTGGCCTGCATGGCGCTCATCACGCTGGTGCTGAAGACGTTGATGGAATGGCGCCAGGAAAGACGCGAGAGCGAACCGGCCGATATACGCGCAGCCTGATCTTCTTGTCATACTGGCACCGCCTTTTTTATCAGATTTTTCCGTCGCGTTTTCCGGCGGAATGATGTTAGACTTCGGTCACTGCCGGTAAGGGCGTACGCCCCCAGCCACAGCAGTCGAACTTCAGGGTTCGCACAATTTGTCGGCCTTTTCCTACACCAACCCGAGGAAATGACCGATCGCCATCGAACGAAGGCTCCTCTATTCTCGCAACTCGACAGTCGCGCAGAAAATTGTTTGTCCGGGATTGACGTGTGACAGCGGCAGCTTTGCAGTCTGCACACCGATTTCCATTTCGAGAAAGGAATCGATATGTACAAAAATCAGGACGACCTCGCTTCTCCGCTGTACGCCAGCCAGGATGACGAACGGGAAGATATCCCGGTGGAAGAACGCGATATCGTCGCCGACGCCGATGCAGAAGATGCGCTGCCCAGCCACATCACCGTCGTTCCTTTCAGCACGACTAAAACCGGCTCGTTCCAGTAAGACGTGCCGCGGAGCTTGTTGCTCCGACAAATAAAAAGCGCGGTCAATGACCGCGCTTTTTTTTGCTTCTCCTCCGTCCGTTCTATCTTGGCTGCCCCGCACGCATTGCAGCGCCCGCATCCGCCACCGTAATATCCGCCGTCTTCTGTGCTGCATCTGCAGCCTCGACTTCTGCCGGCCGTACAGCGAGTTCGTACGACATCTGCAGGCGGGACGGTGTAGCCGGCTGCACATTTCCTTCCGCAGCGTTCTTTTGCGTCGCCTGCATTTTTTGCGACTGTGCCGGCACTGCCGCATCCTGTGCATTCCATCCGGCCACGCCGACCAGCAGCGCAAGGCCTGCAGCCAGTGCGGCAAAGGCTCGACCAGCCGACGGCTTGCGTGACGGCATCGCGACAGGCGCTTCAGCCAGCACCGCAGTCGCACGCGATTGCCATGCCTCGTGCTGCGCACCGCGTTCGCCGATGCGCGTGATCAGTTCATCGGCCAGCTTCTGCGCCTCGATGCGTTCGCGCTCCAGCCGATCGCGATCCGATTGCGACAATTCCAGCGCCATTGCAGCAGCGCGCGCATGCTGCTGCGCCAGCTCCGCAGCCTGACGTTCCGTTGCCGTCTTCGCTTCCTGCGCTGCACGCATTTCGGCTTCGGCAGCCGCGATCTGACGCGCCAGCTCCGCCGCTTCCATTTCCGCGATCGCGGCCAGTTCGGCTTCCGTGCGTGCCTGCTGCTCGGCCAACAGTTTTTCCTGCGACGCATACATGGCGATTTCGTTCGCTTCGGCGCGCTGCTGCTCTGCTTCGAGCTGCTCTTCCAGCATTGCCAGCCTCTGTTGCTCGGCTTCCGCGCGCTGCGCTTCGGCCTGCGCCAGCTGTGTCGCCTGCTGAGCCTGGCGCGCAACCGCTTCGGTTGCGATGCGTTGTGCCTCGGCCTGTGCTGCTTCCTGCTTCAGCGTCTCCTGTTCGGCGGCAATCGCGGCGGCGGCCGCATCGCACAATGCCTGCTGTGCACGTTCGCGGCTGCGCATGATCGCAGCCTGTTCCTGTTCGGCACGCACACGCGCTTCGGTCGCTTCTAGCGCGGCCTGTTCGGCTGCCAGCTTTTCCTGCGTGGCAAGCAGCATGATCTCGGCGGCATCGGCGCGCTGCTGTTCGGCGATCAGTTTCTGCTCGATGGCATCCATCGCACGCTGTTCGAGTTGCGCGCGCGCACGTTCCTTCTGTGCCAGTTCGATGGCGCGACGTGCCTTGGCTTCGGCAATTTCCGCCGTCGCGCATTGCAGTTTCACTTGCTGCGTCAGTTCTTCCAGTTGCTGCTTCTCGGCCTCAACGATGGTCACCGCCGCCGCATGCAAGGTACGTTCGTTTTCCGTGCGCGCTTGCAGCAGTTCGGCCTGTTTCTGTTCGATCTGCTGGCGTGCAGTCGTTTCCGCATGCAGCAACTGCTCCATCGCGAACTTGTTTCGTACGGCCTGCAGTGCCTGCTGCTCCGCATCACTGCGTGCGCGTTCGGCCTGCGCCAGTGCCACTGCTTCGGTGGCGCGCTGTTCCGCTGCCGTTGCAGCAGCCTGCTGCAATTCCGCCTGCACGCGCGTCTGTTCGAGCTGCACACGCATGGCATTGCATTCGACTTCGGTCGCTTCACGTATCTTGCGTTCCGCCAGTTCGCGTTCGCGCAGCAATTCCATCTGCTGCAGTTCGGCTTGCGTGCGTGTTTCGGCTTCGTCTTTCGCCGCGGCTTCGATACGGCATTTTTCCTCGACGGCCTGCACGGCCATTTCTTCCGCCTCGACACGCTCGCGCTCGGCGCGCGTCAGATCGATCATGCGGCGCACTTTCGTCAGCGAGACGTGCGTGGTCTTGCGTTGCAATTCGGTCTTGGCTTTCGCCTGCGCCAGAATATGCTGCTGCGCGACCTGCTCTGCTTCGCAGGCGGCGCGCAGTTCGCGATCGGCTTTTCCCTGTTCTGCCAGCAAAGCAGCTTGTTCGTCGTTGGCACGCGCACGCGCTTCGGCTTCGGCACGCGCTTTTTCTTCCTGCGCAATGCGGACGCGATGGCTTTCCATTTCCTGCTGCACGGCAGCGACATGGCGGCGCTCGGCCGCCAGCTTTTTCTGCATCAGCGCCAATGCGGCCTGTTCATCCTGCAGGCGCTGCGCCTGAACTTTTGCCAGCGCAACGGCTTCTTTCGCCTTGGCGACGGCGGCTTCGGCGGCGGCGCTCTTCAGATCGGCCTGCGCCATCGTCTGTTCCAACGTCACGCGCGCGGCTTCGCGTTCGCCCTGCTGTGCAGCCAAGGCCTTCTGTTCGGCTTCGTCCTTCATCCGCAGCAGCGCAGCCTGTTCCTTCTCGGTTTCGACGCGTGCCGCTGCCGTGGCAGCCAATGCGTCTTCGGCGCGAATTTTTTCGTGCAATGCCTGCATCGCCTGCTGTTCGGCCAGGATGCGCGCATGTTCGGCATCGGCCAGTGCCAGCGCATGTTGCGCCTTCTGTCCGGCGGCATCGGCCAGTTGCTGCTGCAGCGCCAGATATTCGGCTGCCTTGTCCAGCGCCAGTTTTTCCGACACGGCGCGGCCTGCTTCCATATCGGCAGCGGCACGTTCGGCATGCAGGCGCTGTTCGGCCAGTGCACGCGCACGCTCCTCTTCTTCCGCACGCACGTGGGCAGCAGCGAGCGCCTGCTGCTCGGCCGCTTCGCGGCGCTGCGCCTCTTCCGCGGCGCGCGCTTCCACGATGACGCGTGCACGCGCCTGTTCTTCCGCCTGATGTTCCGCTTCCACACGTGCGACGGCGGCATCCTGCAACTGCTTTTCGACTTGGATGCGTGCCTCGGTAGCGACACGCACACGTTCGTCTGCTTCGCGGCGCGATTGCGCGGCGACAGCAGCCATCTGCTCCACATGTTCACGGCGTTCGGCAGTCGCGCGCATCTCGGCTTCGGCCTGCAGGCGCTGCTGCACGGCGGCCAGCGCACGCTGTTCGGATTCGATGCGCGCTTCAGCGATGCGTTGCTGTTCGGTTTCGATTGCGGCGCGCTCCTGCGCTTCTTCACGCGCGCGCACTTCTGCCGGCACGCGGCTGAGCATGAGACTCAATGCCTTGCCTTCGGCTTCTTCGCGCTGCTGAGCCAACAGCATCGCATCGCGCTTGGCGCTCAACAGCAGCTTGCTGGTCTCCTGCGCTTCCTTCTCACGGCGTTCCAGTTCGCGCGCCATGCGGGCAACCTGTGCTTCCAGATGGCCGCGCTGCGTCGCTTCTTCTTCAGCTGCGCGCGTGGCGCGTTCGGTGATGGCAATGCGTTCGTTCAATCGCGCTTCGGTATCGCGGGCACGTGCCTCGAGTTCGCGCTCCTGATCGATCTGTTCGGCGGCCAGTTTGCGCGCCTGCTCTTCGGCCTGCGCGCGTTCGCTGGCGATGCGACTCAGATGCGCATCGGTTTCGGCACGGGCGCGCAGTTCGGCGATTTCCTTGTTGACGGCCTGAGCACGCGCTTCGCTGGCCGTGCGCGCTTCGCGTTCTGCTTCGAGACGGGAACGGCTGGCGGCGATTGCATCTTCTGCCGCACGCGCGTTGCGCTGGGCTTCGGCAGCAGCAGCGGCATCCGCCTGCGCGCGCTCCTCGGCCAGCGAACGTGCCTGTGCCTCGGCGGCAGCGCGGTTTTCCGCATTGACGGTGGCCTTGGCTTCGGCTTCGACGCGCGCAATCGCTTCGCGGATCGCTTTCAGGTCCATGCCGCCGACACGTCCGCCATTGCGCGGCGCGTGCAGCACGCTGTCGATGAAGTCGTCGTTTTCCGCTCCTGCACCTTGCAGGGATAAGGTTTTGCGCTGCGCCTCGTTCGTTGCCATCATGGCTCCTGGTTGACTGTTCCGCTCCGGTCCATCGCATGCAGACCGGACTTCTTCCTGATAGGCATTATCGGGGGCGGATCGTCAAACCAGACTTGGAAAAGAGGGGAAAAGCCGAGCCATTTCGGCAATATGCGGCAGCCAGCTCGTGCAACCGGTTGCCGCATCGACTATATAAACTCGGTGAAGCGGAAGATTCAGGCCTGGGAGGTCGCGACCGGCAGCCCCTGCAGGATGCCTTGCAGGCGCTCCATGCGGAACGGCTTGACGAGGAAGTAATTCATGCCGGCATCCATGCAGGTTTGTATATCCGACAACGATCCGGCTGCCGTCAGCGCAACGATCGGCAAGGTCGAGGCCGACCCAGGCAGGCAGCGAATCGCCCTGGTCGCGGCCGGGCCGTCCATTTCCGGCATGTGCATGTCCATCAGGACGACATCGAACGCCTGTCGCTGTACCGCCAGCACCGCTTCATAACCATTCCCGGCGACTTCGACCGTGTGGCCGGATTTTGCAAGCAGTGCGACGGCGACCTTTTGATTGATCTCGTTGTCTTCCGCCAGCAGGATGTGCATGCTGCGCATGCCATGTGGCATGTGCAACGGCTCAGCCGCCGCCGGTTGCACTTGCGGCATGGTTTCCGGCAAGGCAAACACCAGTTCGAACCAGAAACGGCTGCCGACATCCGGCGCACTGTGCACGCCGATGCGGCCGCCCTGCATTTCGACGATCTTGCGACAGATCGACAGGCCCAGCCCGGTGCCGCCGAAACGGCGGGAAATCGAATTGTCGGCCTGCGAGAACGACTGGAACAACCGTGCCTGCGCTTCCGGCGCGATACCGATGCCGGTATCGACGACGGTGAAGCGCAGCGTCGCATCGCGTTCGCTGCATGCCAGTTGCTCGATCTGCAGCACGACACTGCCCCGCTCGGTGAATTTCAGCGCATTGCTGATCAGGTTCAACAGTACCTGGCGCAGCCGTCCCGCATCGCCGACCAGCATGGATGCAACGCCATCCCGCCAGTCCACGCCGAGTGAAACCGCACTTTCCTGCATGCGCGAGGCCATCAGGTCGATGACGCTGTCGACCGTCTTGCGCAGATCGAACGCGGCTGCTTCGAGCTGCAGATTGCCGGATTCCAGTTTGGAAAAATCGAGAATGTCGTTGAGGATGGTCAGCAAGGCTTCGGCCGAATACTGCGCCGTTTCCAGCCGTTCGCGCTGTACCGGATGCGTGGCTTCAGCCAGCGCCAGCTGCATCATGCCGAGCATGCCGTTCATCGGCGTGCGAATCTCGTGACTCATCACGGCAAGGAATTCCGACTTGGTGCGATTCGCGCGTTCCGCCTCTTCCTTCGCCAGCTGCAGGTCGCGCGTGCGCTCAACGACCTGGTTTTCCAGATCCAGGCTCAGGCGCTTCAGCGATTCGACCAGCTGCACGTTTGCCAGTCCCGCGGCGACGTTCGTGCACAGCACACCGAACAGTTGCCGCTCCAGCTCGGACAGGCGGCGCTGCAGCGGAATGCGCACCGCATATTCGCCGACACCGTTCAGCGGGCGAATGTAGAAACTTGCGTGACGGCCATCGTCGGCATGACGGCCGGCATCCAGTATGTGCACCGCAGCGGCCACGATTTCATGTTCCGTCTCGCCGGCCGGATCGAAGGCCGCAACGATCTTCACCTCTTCGCTGCCCGGCATGCGGCACACGATAGACCCGCAGACCGGCTGTCGCAGCAATACGCTCATCTGCTGCAGCACCTGCTGCGCGAACGCCTGTTCGGAGACCGCCTGCATCAGTGCGCCGGCAGCGCCGACCACGCCCTGCAAGCCGTTGCTCGAGCGTTCGAGCGCGAGGATGTCGTCATGCGCACGCAGGGCGGAGACGATGCAGGTCAGCAGCTTCTGCCGCGTCAGTTCGGTTTTCGACTTGTAATCGTTGATGTCGTAATCGACGACGACGTCGCGCTCCGGCGCCTGCCCCGGCTGACCGGTACGCAACACGATACGCAGCCGCCGATTACCCATCTGTTCGCGGATGTGGCGTACCAGCTGCAGGCCGGCGTCTTCCGTTTCCATCACCACGTCCAGCAGGACGATGGCGATATCGGGCTGTTCGGCAAGCATGCTTTGCGCCTGCGTTGCCGAATACGCATGCAGGAATTGCAGCGGACGGCCCTTGAATTTCACATCGAGCAATGCCACCGTAGTGACTTGATGCACTTCATCTTCGTCGTCGGCGATCAGTATCTTCCAGGGCGGCTCACCGATGCCGGCCAGTGCCTCCTTTTCCGGTGCGAAGGAAAAATCGTCGAACATCAGATCGCTCCCTCGCCGGAATCATGTTCGGCATCATCATGCGTCGCGGTCAACTTCGGACTGCGCGGAAAACGCACGATAAAGGTGGTACCAACGCCGACCTGGCTTTCCACCGTGATCTGCCCTTGCAGCGGACCGGTGACAAGACTATGGATGATGTTCAGGCCGAGACCGCTGCCGCCGCGTCCGCGCATCGTCGTGAAGAACGGATCGAAGATCTTCGACAGGTTCTCCTGCGCAATGCCGCGGCCGTTGTCGGAAAAGCGCAGTTCGATCTGATCGGTTTCCCGGCCGTCCGCATAGATGCCGCGCACCACAATCAGCATCTCGCCAGGAGCTTCGTCAGGGAAGGCATGCAGCAACGCATTCATGACGAAATTGGTGATGATCTGCGACAGCGCACCGGGATAGGTATCGACTTCGAGTTCATCGTCGCAATTGACGCTGATGCGATGCTCGGCGCGGCGCAGCATCGGTCCCAGGTTGGACAGCACCTCGTCGATGTAGGCCTTGAGCCGGAAGGTGCGGCGTTCCTCGCTGGTCTGGTCGACGGCGACATCCTTGAAACTCTGGATCAGCGTCGCCGCGCGTTCCATGTTCCCCAGCAGCAGTTTGCTGATCGTCGCTGCGGTACCGACGTAGGCTTCCAGATCGGAACGCTTCATCGCACCGGTCTGAAACAGCGATTTCAGGCGCGCCGTTTCTTCGGCCAGTGTCGATGCACCGGTCACGCCCACACCGACCGGCGTGTTGATTTCATGCGCAACGCCAGCGACCAGCTGGCCGAGCGATGCCAGCTTGGCCGATTCGACCAGCTGCTTCTGCGTGCGGCGCAGCGAGGCCAGCGTTTCGTGCAGTTCCGTGTTCTTCTGCGTCAGCGCCTGCGTGCGCGCCTCGATCTTCTGTTCCAGATCGTTGTACAGCCCCGCGTTCTCCAGCGAAATCGCAATCTGCGTGGACAGTATCTGCAGTAGTTCCGCATGCTGCGGCGTGAAGGCATCGACGGCGAGGCTGTTTTCCAGATAGAGGATGCCGACCAGCTGGCCCTGCTTTTGCAGCGGCAGGCACAGGATGGATTTCGGCTGCATGCTCTCGATGTAGGGATCGCCGCTGAACCGGCTGTCGGTAGCGGCATCGCCCAGCACGATTTTCTCGCCGGTACGTCGCACATAATTGACGACTGCAAGGCTGATGCCTTCGCTGCGCTCCAGCGGCAGATGCTGCTGCACGGCGATCTCGTCATCGACCAGCGCCGCCTGCACATACAGCCTGCCATGTTCAATCAGCAGCAACGAACCTTTCTGCGCACCGGCATTCTCGATCAGCAGGTTCATCAAGCGCGCCAGCAGCTTATCCAGTTGAATTTCGCCTGACAACGTCTGCGATGCACGAATCACGGTCTGGATGTCCACCTGCTTTTCGTGCAGGCCAGGGTCGCCGTATCGCCGCGCGCGTTTGCGGGCGACGATCTGTTCCAGCAATTCGGGATGCCGTTCTTCCAGTTGCTGCGCCTTCGCGAACGCACCCCATTCCTCGTATTTCGCATGCGCCTGTTCCAGATGCATGCGCGCATTGACGTCGCGATCTCTTGCCAGATAGAACTCGCCGGCACGTTCATGCGCCAGCGCTTCGTCGTTGACATAACCGTGTGTACGCGCGCCCTTGATCGCCAGGTCGTAATACCGCTCGGCACGGCCTGCATGGCCGGCAACGCGATGACGCTCGGCTTCAACCAGTTGCCACTTGTGCAGATAATTCATCGGCGCATGTTCCGCCCACGGCCGGAAACGCCGCTGCATCGTGCGCACGCTGGCGACGATGCGCGCCGTACCGGGCGCACGCGGTGCAAGCGGCGCCAGTGCAGCCAGCGAATGCACCCACATCAGGAAGCCAGAGGACGGCGTGCCGAAATCGAAACCCGGCAAGCCGATTGCTTCTTCCGCATGTATGCGCGCCTCGTCGAATTCGCCGAAAAAACATTCGCCGATAGACTGGATCGCACGCACGTAGAACACTCCCCACGGATCGGCGGCCTTGCGCCGCGCCTGCGCATATTCCTCGTGCGAGCCCTGCGCGACATCGGTTATCGGTTCGCCGACCAGCCGCGAAAACAGCAATGCCCACGGAATCATCACGCCCAGCAGCGCCGCGTAATCCATCTTGCGATAGACGACGATATCCTTGCGGATTGCCGTCAGTGCTTCGTGCACGTTGCCGCCCGACTGAAAACGCACTGCGTCGGAAAACGACAGTGCCACCATCGCGCCAGGGCGATCGCCGATTTCCATCGCCTTCGCATAGGTATCCTGCAGCGGTTCCAGCGACAGCCGCAGGTGCTCGCAACGATGGCGGATGATGCCGTGGAAGATGCCCACCGCGCCCAGCATCGGCTTGCTGCCACCCAGCAGCGACGCCACCTTGCCGAACTTGTAGCCATCCGCGACACCGCCCAGCTTGCCGGCCAGCGTGCGGCCCCACACTGCATAGGCATAGGCCGTGTAGACCGATGAGCCGTGGCGAACCGAACGCCGCACGATTTCCATCGCCACCCACAACACGACGATGGAATCGGCCAGATAGGTAAAACCGTAAGCGAGAAAAGCCATCGTCGCCTGCACCTGCAACAGGTATTCCGGGTCGGTGGCCGGCGGCATGTTCGCCAACTCCAGCGGATCACGGCCGCGCAGCGCCGCCTTCAATCGCAACCGCGCCAGCAGGATGTGCTTCTCGTTCAGGTTCGGCGGCAGCCGGATGCCGGAAATCTCCAGCATCTCGATACCGGTCTTCATCAGATCCTGCGGCCGGTACAGCGCGCCGTAGCAGCGGATCAAATAATCCTTGGCGGCGATCATCTCGTGCGGCGTCGCGCTGTTGTCGCAGACGACCTGGCACAAGCGTTCCATCTCGCGATAGTCGGCTCGTGCGAAGGCTTCGTTGATGCGCTCCATGTACAGCGCGTGCATGAAGGCCTGCTTGTCGCGCCAGTCTTCCACGCTGCCGTATTCATCGGCGATGGCGATGCATTCGCGATGCACGTCGAATGCCGCCGATTGTCGCGCACGGCGTGCCGCCCGCAGGTTCAGCTCGGCCAGTTCGTCCTTCTCGTGCCGGTGCATCAACAGCGCACGACCGCGATTGAGGTGATCGACGATGTCGAAGATGGACTCGTCCTGCTCGGCCGGCGTCTGGCTGCTCAGCAGCAGGCGGCCGATCTGCAGGTGGATCGTATCCGTCTCCTGGCGAGAAATACCTTCGTAGGCGGCCTGCTGCACGCGGTCGTGCTGGAACTGATAGGCATGCGAGACGATCGTCGATGCGGCAACACGTGCTTCTGCCGGATGAATCAGTGCCGACTGCATTGCCTCGTGCAGCATTTCCTGGATTTCCAGTTCCGATTTTTCGCTGACGATACTGAGCGTGTGCACATCGAAACGGTTGCCGATGCAGGCGGCGATCGTCAGCAGGCGCTGCGTCGCCGGCGGCAATCGGTGCAGTTCGCGCGTGAGCAGATCGATGACATTGTCGGTGATGCCGGCCGCCTCGATCTGGCCGATATGCCATTGCCAACGGCCACTCTCAAAGCGCAGCAGACCGTCGCCGTGCAGGCTCTTGATGAACTGATTGATGAAGAACGGATTGCCGAGCGTCTTGCGGTAGATGAGACGCGCCAGCGGTTGCGTCTCCGCCGGATCGCATTTCAGCGTATCGGCCACCAGTTCGACGATGCTGTCCTTGCCGAGCGGACTGACCTCCACTGTCGTCACCGCAGTATCCTTGCGGATCTGGTCGAACGTCATGTTCAACGGATGTGCAACGTCCACTTCATTGTCGCGATAGGCACCGATCAGCAGCAGGCGCGACGTATCGAGATTCTTCATCAGCAGCGGAATCAGCTTCAGCGAAGCGGCATCGGCCCACTGCAGATCGTCCAGAAACAGCACGATCGGATGTTCCGAATGCGTGAAGACGCTGACGAAATTCTGCATCGCATAGTTGAAGCTGTTGCGCGTGCCGCTCTGCGACGATGCTTCCGGCTGCTTGCCGATGATGAATTCCAGTTCGGGAATCACATCGATGATCAACTGACCATTGGCGCCGAGCGCCTTCATCAGTTTGTTGCGCCACTGCGTGATGCGGTTCTCGCTTTCGGTCAGGATCTGCCGGATCAGCTCGCGGAAAGCCTGGTTGAAGGCCGAATACGGAATCGCGCGCTTGAACTGGTCGAACTTGCCGGAGATGAAGTAGCCGCCCTGCGCCACCACCGGCTTGTGAATTTCGTTGACCAGCGACGACTTGCCGATGCCGGCATAGCCGGTCACCAACACCAGCTCCGCGCTGCCCGCCACCACGTTCTTGAGCGCTTGCAACAGGTGTGCACACTCGACGTCGCGGCCATAGAGTTTCTGCGAGATCTGCAGTCGGTCGCAAACGTCGTTACGTGCCAGCGGGAAGGATTCGGCGATGCCGGTCTCGGTCAGCGCGCGGCGGCAGGATTCGATATCGGCCAGCAGGCCGTCCAGGCTCTGGTAGCGGTCCTCCGCATTTTTCGCCAGCAGCTTCAATACGATATCGCCCAACACATCGGGAATCGCCGGATTGAGCCGGCTCGGCGGTACTGCCCGCCGCGCGATGTGGCTGTGCACCAGTTCCATCACACTGTCGGATTCGAATGGCAACTGGCCGGTCAGCAGTTCATACATGACGATGCCGAGCGAATAGTAGTCGCTGCGGTAATCGACCTGGCGGTTCATGCGCCCGGTCTGCTCGGGCGAGCTATAGGCCAGCGGCACGGTGGCATCGTTACGGAATTCGATGGTGCCATCGGACTGCACGCGCAGATTTGCCAGGCACAGCGCCTGATGCAAATCGATATGCGCATGCACGTCGCGCAGGCCGCGCACCAGTGCGGCGAACAGTGCAAGCGCGCCGTCCAGATCGTAGGAAGCCGCCGCTGGCGCGGATGCTTCGGCATCGGCAACCGAGGCCAGGCGAAAGAACATCGTGCGATGCAGATTGTTCTTTGTTGGCGTTGCCCGTTTCGCCGGCGTCCAGTCCGTTTGTTGGGGAAGTTTGATTTGAGGCTCCGGTTCAATCGCGGCCGGCGCGCCGCTGCACCGGTTTTCCTTGCTAAAAGCAGGCATTGCAGTTAATGATAGGCAACATTGCCCGGGGCTTCCGCCACCCGCGTAATATAGTTGAAACTCCTTCCGTGCGGCAACGATGCAACGTTAAATCTGTCATCCTTCATGCCTGACATTCAGTCTTCCGATCAGCACACCAGCCAACGCACGAATCAGCTCGCTCAGGAACACATCCCCGCCGACGAAACCGAATGCACGCGCGACCTTGCCGCACGGCTGCAGGCCAAGATCATCCACGACAACCGGACCGGCATCATGCGGCGCGACGCGCATCCGAAAATGCACGGCGTGGTGAAGGCAGAATTCACCGTCGAGCCGAACCTGCCGCCGGAACTGCAGATCGGCCTCTTCGCCGAGCCGAAAACCTACCGCGCCTGGATACGCTTCTCCAACCAGGACGCCATCATCCAGGACGACCATAAGGGCGACATCCGCGGCATGGCAATCAAGCTGATGGGCGTGCCCGGCGAAAAGCTGCTGGAAGCCCAGCGCGACGAGCAAACGCAGGATTTCATCGTCATCAGTACCAATGTCTTCGTCACGCGCAACGTTGCCGAATTCGATGCGCTGATCAAGGCGATGACCGGCAACCTGCTGGCGAAAATCCTGTTCTTCGGCACGCACTGGCGCGTGATCTGGAACCTGCTGCTGTCGCTGAAGAAGTTCGCCAATCCTCTGCAGATGCGCTACTGGAGCACGACGCCGTACCTGTTCGGCGATACCGCAGTCAAATATTCGGCCATTCCACATCAATTCGATCAGGCTCCGCCGCCTTCCGGCGCCGGCCCCGACTTCCTGCGCGAAGCGATGATTCGGCAACTGTCGCAGCGCGATGCGCTATTCGACTTCACCGTGCAACTGCAGAAGAACGCAAGCATGCCGATCGAAGACCCGGGCAAGGAATGGCGCGAATCCGAATCGCCATTCCGCAAGGTGGCGACGATCCGCATCCTGCAGCAGGACTTCGACAGCGACGCGCAGCGCGTCTTCGGCGAAAACCTGTCGTTCACGCCGTGGCACAGCCTGCCGGCGCATCGCCCGCTCGGAGGCATCAACCGCGCACGCAAAATTGTCTATGATGCGATTTCGACATTCCGCCACGAACGCAACGGCGTGCCGCGCCGCGAGCCGACGAGCTGGGACATCGACTGATGCTCAACTGAACGGCACGACCGGACTGCGTGGCGGCACTACACGCCTGAAAAACTGGAGCCCGCAGTCGACCACCATGCAAGCCAATCAGGTCGGATCGACGATGCCTTTCGCAATCATCCGCAGCGCCGTCAGGCTGGGCACGAAGAAGTAATCGCCGCCGCGCGTTTCGACCAGCCGCGGGATCTTCGACAGGAAGTACGGCGCAGCGTCGCTGTCCGGCTCGACCTCCAGCACCGCGCGGCTGGCCGCGCTGCCATCGTGGTTGCCGAGGATGATTTCCTTGTCGTTGCCTGCCTTGAAATCGTTGCCGTAATTGACCCATTGCTGTTGCACGAACTCGAACTGCCGGCTGATGCTGGCATTCAGCATCATGATGACGATGCCGTGGTTGCCGTCGTCACGCGTGGGGTCCGTCACCGCGCCGTATGGCAAGCCGCGCCGCAATACGCGACGGCGATTCGACAACGCACCCGGCGTCTCGAACGCCTTCGGATTGAACTGCAACGCCGCGCGCGGGTTGATGCGGCGCAGGTGCGAACTGAATGGGCACTTCGCACCGTGCGGATCGCTGTCGAAGGTGAAACCGCTCAACATGCGATCGCGATCGGCCGGATTGGCGGTAGCAAACTTCGCATCCCATTCCGCCTTGCTCTTCGCATCCGGCGCCGACACCAGCGGCGCGCCATTGTCGCGCCAGCGGCCGACGAATTTTGCCGCCAGCAATTCCTTGCCGCCCGGGTATTTCGCGCCTTCCTGTTCCAGATAGGCGTTGAAGGTGCCGACGTTTTCATGCAGCTTGCGATAGACCATGTAGGTGCCGTTGCGCGACAGCAGCTGCGGCAGCGGCGCGGCCGGATATTCGTTCGCCTCGTCCTTGTGGCCGAGGATGAATTCGCCGGTCTCCAGCGGCACCCATTCGCCGTTTTTCATCTGCTTGCCACGTCCCTGCACGCGCTCCGGCCGGCCCGGCAAACCCTCGAACACCGGATCGCCGATGCCGTCGGTGTAGCCGAAGTGCTCCTTCGGCGTCGGCTTGCCGTTCTCGAACAGCGCATGCACATCCTGAAACGGCAAATGCTCCTGGCCGTCGTCGCCACGATGGCCGGACAGGATCGCCACGCCGCCGGCGCTATGCGTGACCAGTTGCTGCAGCCATTCGTAGCGCTTCTGCACGTCTTCCTTCGATTGGCCGTTGATCGAAATCCAGACGTGCACGTCCTTGTGCCGGTCCGTCTCGCGATTGTCGCGCCAGATCGGGTCCCAGTGTTCGGGTGCACTGCTGCCGTCGTCACCGAGAATGTCGCGCCGCTTCTTCATGCCCATCACGAATTCCATCGGAAAGCCGATCAGCGAGGCGCGCGGCAGTTCCAGTTCCTTCAGGCCCTGATAGGTGAAGGCGATGTTGACGGTCGATAGCGGCTTTTTGATCGGATCGGGGCCGTCGTTCCAGCGCACGGCACTCGTCACTTCTTGCGTCACGCTGCCGATGAATTCGCGGCCGCGGCGATGTTCGCGGATGTTCAGGAAGACATAGCGGGCGAACGGAAAGTTGTAGCGGCCATAGGCGCGCACCACGTTGCCCTGGATATCCAGCAGGTCAAGTTCCTTTTGCACGATGATTCTCCTATCCGTTCTGCAGGGTCGATTGACCGGCGCGCCAGCTCGGCCCTGCCAGGTTCAGCGGCTGCACGCGCTGGATGAATGCCTGATACGCCTTTTGCAATTCAGCCGGCGGCAAACCCTGGTGTTCCTCGGCAAAGCGGGAGAATTCCTGCTTGATGTACAGCGACTTCAATTGCTCCGGCAGCGGATCGTCGTTGGAACCAACAAAAAACAGCGACGCATCGAGCTGGCATTTACGGATGTAGGCGGCGAACGAAGCCGCATCGTGTACCCGGTCGAAGCCATAGCAGAACTGCCAGATGTGGCGGATGTCGTCGCTGATCGTGTTCCACATCGTGTGCAGGTAGCTGTCCGGATCGCCGTGCAGATTGCACGAGAAGACGATGTATTTGGATTTCAGATGATCCTCGCGTGGCAAGGCACGACGGCGGAAGCGGTCGGAGAAGATCGACAGGAAATCGAAAAAGGTGCCGCCGAATTCGGTACCCGGCAGCGATTCGTAATAGACGTCGTCCAGCACGAAGAAGCGGCACAGATAAGTCTGCGGCACCTTCGCCATCGGACTGTGTTCCAGCACCCCCCAGTTCTGCAGCCGATGCCGCACTTCATCGCTGTAGGCCGTGCCTTCGAAATGCCCTTTCCGGATCGGGCACAGGCAGGTCAATGCATAGGCGTTGCCGCTGACGTTCGATGCCATCTCAGTCTCCTTTTGCCTGGTCGGCCAGGCTGACAATGGGCAGCGGCTGCATCGTCCCCATGTCGTGCTGCAGGCTGCGCAACAGCGCGTTGTATTCCTTGATGAAATCGTCGGGCGACTTGTTGCCGTGTTGCGCGTCGAAATCGATCAGCGCGGCTTTCAGCTTCTTCGCCGACTTGATGTCGTTCGACGACGCCATCGGATAAGCGTTGTAGTAATGATCGGTCTGGATCTGGTTGTAGGTGATGTAGGAGTGGAAAGGCGTCAGCGGCACCGAGCGCGGATAGCGGATGTTCCACTTCCAGAACTGATCCAGCCCGGCCGGAATCGCGAAGGTGAACGAATCGACGTACTGCGCCCAGCTGCCGTTGAAATTGCTGAAGAACAGCATGTACGAATAATGCAGGTCTTCCTTCGGCTGGTGTTCGTCCAAATGCGGAAACTGCTTGCGGCCGATGATGACCCAGCGCGCGTAATGGATCAGCGACAGTGTAATCAGTCCGCTCAGCGTGGATGGAAACTTCAGCGCGAACCAGAAGATCACCTTGTTGATCCACGTCATGTACCAGCGGATCGGCGTGATCACGTTCATCGCATACGCCTTGCCTGCAATATTCGACATTGCACTCCCCCTTTTTTATCGTTCACCGGCAGCGGGTGCGGCAGCCTGCATGGGGCCGCCTTTTCATCTCCGCTGCCGTCGTCCGTCTCTGTCGCATGCGGACGCTCCCGTGTTTTTTCCGTTGTCGGCAGCACGCAAGCGTACCCGAGCGCATATATTTCTGGCAAATATATTTCCGGCAAGACATGGATTGCGATTCAATTGCACGAAGCTTTGCGATATGCTGGACGCAACTGGCAACAAGACCATCAACCATTCGGGATGTCATGCCTTCATTCCACTCATTCCATACCTTTCTTTCCGCCCGACGCACTGATGCGCAACGCGCACGCATTGCAAGACGTCGCCAAAAAGCGGCGCATGACGCGCAACCGGACAAGCACCTGTTCGACAGGCTGCAACGTACGATCAACACACAGTTGAACGGCATCGTCGGCGTGCTGGAAATGATCCGCCAGCATGAACTGACATCCGAGCAGCGCGAACTGATCGGCCTGGCGCAACGCAGCGCCAACACACTGCTGTCGGATACCGGACGGTTGTTCGATGGGGACGCTTTTGCCGACGATACGGCGATGCACATCGACGAGGCAATGCGCGATGTCCGCGTGCTGGTCGTCACGCCGGATACGGCATTGCGCACGCGAATCGAAAACGAACTGATGCATCGCGACATGCGCGCCACCGGTGTGGAACGCGCCGATGCCGCGCTGACCGCGCTGGAACAGGCTGCTGTAGCCGGCGATCCCTACCGCATCGCACTACTCGATCAGGATATCCATGGCATCGATGGCGAAACACTGGGCTCCGCGATCGGCAATGCGCCTGCCCATCGCGACACACTACTCGTGCTGATCAGCAGCGAACACGACCGCCAGGATGCGGATCGACTCGCCCTGACCGGTTTTTCAGCCTGGCTGCCCAAACCCGTTCCGCGCCCGATGCTGATCGATACGCTGACCATGCTGTGCGGCTGCATCGCAAAGAAGGATGCACCGCGCTTCATCTGCGCCGGCGTACGTACGCAGCGCGAGCAGCCAGCGCCGGAAAGCGTCGATTCGCTTTCCGATTCTTTTACCGATTCGTTCGCGGACTCTTTTACCCAAGCGCGCGTGATGGTAGTCGACGACAATCCCGTCAACCTCGAAGTCGCCGAACGCATGCTGACGCGCTTCGGCTGCCTGGTCGATACCGCGGCCGGCGGCGAACAGGCGCTGGAGCTGGCGGAAGCCCGTCGTTACGATCTGATCCTGATGGATTGCCAGATGCCCGGCGTGGACGGTTATCAGGCCACGGCGCTGTTGCGTGCGGCCGAAGGCGGCTTGAAACATACGCCGATCGTCGGCTGGTCGTCGCGCACCAACCGCAACGAACGCGATACCTGTCTCGCCATCGGCATGGATGACTTTCTCGCCAAACCGATGCGCATGCGCGAACTGAGCGCCATTCTGGTGCGCTGGCTGCAACGCACCGCCAAGCAAACCCAGGCGAAACAGGACGATGAACTCGATGCGACAAGGCAGATGTTCGGCGACGACTTCCCCGAACTGGCACGGCTGTTTCTCGCCGACAGCCCTCAGCGGCTGAACGCGCTGCGCGAAGCCATCGACCGTAACGACGACGCCGCAATCGCCAAGCTCGCGCACGTGCTGTGCGGCAGCTCCGCTTCGCTGGGCGCCACACTGCTGGCCGCATTGAGCCGCGAACTGGAAGTCGCCGCGCGCAACGGTGCAATGCATGAAGTGCCACCGCGACTCGACGCCATCGCATTCGAATACGCGCGGATAGAAGCACGGCTGAACGGCATGCTGCAATCGCCGGTCCGCTGAACGTTTCCCGCAAACGCGCTACGATCTCTGTCGTGATCCCACCGGAACAGGAAAGACAGCAACATATGAACCCGATTCCCGAATCGAAGAAGAACCACCTGTGGCGCAAGACCATCTGGCATACCGATCCCGAAATCTCGCCGCTCGGCCCGCATCATTCGGTCGAAGTCTATTGCTGCGAAGAGTCGAACGGCTACGCAGTCTGGTATGCGCGGCGCCTGGCGAAGGACGATCCGCGCAACGGCAGCGGTACCGACAACGGCGACTACCTGCTCGGCTACCACGGCAGGAACGGCCGCGATGCCGCGATCGAACAGGCCGTGCTGATCGCCAACAGCAATGCATCGGCCGACAAGGTCATCGCCGCGCTGGACGAACTGGCGAAGACCGCGCAGAAAGTCTGATCTCATCTTTCATCTTATTCGGTACCGCACTGCTTCACCGTACTGCGTCACCACTTCTCATGAAGACCCTCATCATTTTCAAGGCCGGCAGCACCTTTGCCGATCTGGCGCAGGCGCAAGGCGATTTCGAGGACTGGATCGCCGATGGCGTCGGCAACGCATTACCGGTCAGCGTGGTCGATGCGCGCAAGGCGGCTGCCCTACCTGCATTCGACGAGACGGCCGGCGCCATCGTGACCGGCTCGCATGCGATGGTGACCGACCGCGCCGCGTGGAGCGAACGTCTGGCCGGCTGGCTGCGCGAAGCGCACTGGCGCGGCATTCCTTTATTGGGTATCTGTTACGGCCACCAACTGCTGGCCGATGCGCTCGGCGGCGAAGTGGATTACCGTTCGCAAGGCATGGAAATCGGCAGCGTGCCGATCGACAAGACGGCAGAGGCCGACAACGATCCGCTGTTCGCCAGCCTGCCGCGGCACTTCATGGCCAACGTCGTGCACAGCCAGAGCGTGCGCCGTCTGCCGCCGGATGCGGCGCTGCTGGCGAACAACGCATTCGAGCCGCATCAGGCATTCCGCGTCGGCAGCAGCAGCTGGGGCGTGCAATTCCATCCGGAATTCGACGACGATGCGATGCGCTGCTACGTCGATCGCCTGGCTGACGATCTGACGGCGAAAGGTGTCGACGTCGCCGCCAAATGGCGCGAGGTGGTGCCAACCGCCGAAGCCGCTTCGCTGCTGCAGCGTTTCGGCCATCTGGTAGCCACACACAACGACGCCTGAGCTATTCGACGTTCGGACGAATCTGAAGCCCAAGCCAAAACCGAGAAATCGTTACAGTCGGCTCAGGCCGGCCACAGCGGCGGTTCGTCCATCAGCGCGATCTGCTCGCGCATTTCCAGCACGCGATCCTGCCAGTAACGCTGTGTGTTGAACCATGGGAAGGCAACCGGAAACGCCGGATCGTCCCAGCGCCGCGCCAGCCATGCCGAATAATGCAGCAGCCGCAGCGTGCGCAGCGCTTCGACCAGGTACAGTTCGCGTGCATCGAATTCGACGAAATCCTCGTAGCCGGCCAGCAGATCGGTCAGTTGAAGCCGCTGTTCGCTGCGTTCGCCCGACAGCAGCATCCACAGATCCTGGATCGCCGGCCCGCTGCGGCTGTCGTCGAAATCGACGAAGTGCGGCCCGGCATCCGTCCACAGCACATTGCCGACATGGCAGTCGCCATGCAACCGCAACAGCTTCACGTCACCGGCGCGCTCGTAGCAGCGGCGCACGCCTTCCAGCGCCTGCGCCGTCACGCTCTGCCACGCCTCACGCAGATCCGCAGGAATGCAATCGTGGGCCAGCAACCAGTCGCGCGGTTCCTCGCCGAAGCTCGCGATATCGAGCGTGGGTCGCTCTGCAAACGGCTTCGTCATGCCGACCGCATGGATACGGCCGATGAAGCGGCCCAGCCATTCGCGCGTGGCAGCATCGTCCAGTTCAGGCGCGCGGCCGCCGCGACGTTTGAAGACGGCAAAACGGTAACCGGCAAAAGTGTGCAGGCTGCTGCCGGCAATCTGCATCGCCGGCACTGCGGGAATTTCGGCGGCGGCCAGTTCATCGACAAACGCATGCTCTTCGCGAATCGCCGCATCGCTCCAGCGTTGGGGCCGATAGAATTTGACAACCAGCGGCGGGCCATCCTCGATGCCGACCTGATAGACGCGGTTTTCGTAGCTGTTCAACGCCAGCAGGCGACCGTCGCTGTACAGGTCGACGCTTTCCAGCGCGTCGAGCACGCAGTCCGGCGTCAGCGCGGCAAAGGAAAAGGCCGGGGAAATACCTTGGGTGTCGTCTCGGGACGGGATGTCGGAATCGTCGTTCATGGAGCAGCATTGTACGGCTGTGTGGTTGCGTCCATCCCTGGCGCATGCTGCTACACTGTCGCCCTTCCCTCTTCCCCTCTGCCAGACAAATCGCCATGCATCTCGACCAACCTCTTTCCGACAAAGAATTCGACGAGCTCGACAAGTTCCTGCTTTCCGACCGCACCGCCGACGACTGCATGACGATGGATGCGCTGCACGGCTATCTGACCGCACTGGCGATCGGCCCGGAAGAAGTGCCGCTACTCGAATGGCTACCGCAGATCTGGGGCACCGACGAGAAAGCCGCGCCCAGGTTCAAGACGGAAAAGGAATACGAGCGCATCATCGGCCTGATCGCGCGCTTCATGAACGAGATCGCGATCACGCTGGAAGTCGCACCGAAGGAATACGAACCGCTGTTCTGCGAACACGAATGGGAAGGCAAACCCGTCATCGACGGCGAAGCCTGGGCCTGGGGGTTTACCGAAGGCATGAATCTGCGTGCCGATGCTTGGCAACCGATCCACGAATCGGAAGTCGCACCGCTGTTGCGACCGTTCTATCTGCTCGGCGCCGAGGAAATCGAGGAAGAGGAATTGACGCTGGTCGATACGCCACTGAAAACCCATAAGTTGGCAATCGAGATGGAAGCAGCGATTCCGGCGATCCACAGGTTCTGGCTGCCGCTGCGCAAATCGTCGGTAAAGACAGTACAGCGCGAAGAGCCGAAGACCGGCCGCAACGATCCTTGCCCGTGCGGCAGCGGCAAGAAATACAAGAAATGCTGCGGGGCCGATGGCAGCGAGGAATGAGCCGTCGGATACGTACTATGGCAATTTAAATCAGTCACTTATCAATCACTTCATTCCACAGCAGCAATAAAAAAGGCGTTCCATCGAACGCCTTTTTTATTTGCCATGCTTTTTCATCATTCCTTGATGAAGTGCTCACGGTAGTAACGCAATTCCTCGATCGATTCCAGAATATCGGCCAGCGCCGTGTGCTTCTGGTGCTTCTTGAAACCGTTGACCAGATCCGGCTTCCAGCGGCGGCACAGTTCCTTCAGCGTCGAGACGTCCAGGTTGCGGTAATGGAAGAAGGTTTCCAGCTTCGGCATGCCACGCGCCATGAAGCGGCGGTCCTGGCAGATCGTGTTGCCGCACATCGGCGACTTGCCGGCCGGAACATACTGTTTCAGGAATTCGATCAGAACGGTTTCGGCTTCGGCTTCGGTGACGGTCGACGCCTTGACGCGGTCGATCAGGCCGGAACGGCCGTGCGTGCCCTTGTTCCAGGCGTCCATGCCGTCGAGAATTTCGTCCGACTGGTGGATCGCCAGCACCGGGCCTTCACCCAGAATGTTCAATTGGGAATCGGTCACGACGACGGCGACCTCGATGATGCGGTCCTTGTCCGGGTCCAGACCGGTCATTTCCATGTCGACCCAGATCAGATTGAATTCGTTCGGACGCGCCGGAGCGGTGGAAGCCTGAGGCGTTTGTTCGATAGCTTGTGACATAATTGTTTCCCTTATACAGCGCAGTCCGCCATTTTCTCACAGGAAAAGCATGTCATCACACGCGTTTACCGTTTTGTTCGTCGGCTTTCTGGTCGTCTCCCTGCTCGTGCGCTTCTGGCTCGCATCGCGCCACATCCGCCATATCCTCGCGCACGCAAACGCGGTACCGGAGCAATTCGCCGGCAGCATCCCGCTGGACGCACACCGTCGCGCCGCCGCCTATACGATCGCGAAGACCAAGTTCACGCTGTTCATCCACCTGCTGAACGCCGCCGTGCTGATCGGCTTCACGCTACTGGGCGGCCTGCAATGGCTGTCTGCACATGCATTCGATATTTTCGGCCCTGGCTACCGCTATCAACTGGCGTTGGTGCTGGCTTTCGCACTGATCTCGGGCTTGATCGAATTGCCATTCGACTATTTCCGCCAGTTCGTGCTGGAAGCGCGCTTCGGTTTCAACCGCATGACGCCGGCGCTGTTCGTCAGCGATACGCTCAAGAGTTCGGTGATTTCGCTGGCCATCGGCCTCGGCCTGGTGTGGATCGTCTTGATCCTGATGGACAAGTCGGGTGGCTTCTGGTGGCTGTACGCATGGATCGTCTGGTGTGCCTTCCAGCTGATGATGCTGGTCATCGGCCCGCTGTTCATCGCACCGCTGTTCAACAAGTTCAAGCCGCTGGAAGACGAAAGCCTGAAGACGCGCATCGAGAACCTGATGGCGCGTATCGGCTTTTCGGCAAGCGGCCTGTTCGTGATGGACGGCTCGCGCCGCAGCGCGCACGGCAACGCCTACTTCTCCGGTTTCGGCGCGGCCAAGCGCATCGTGTTCTTCGATACGCTGCTGGAACGCCTGGCACCGAACGAAATCGAGGCGGTGCTGGCACACGAACTCGGCCACTTCAAGCTGAAGCACATCGCCAAGCGCATCGCGCTGATGTTTGCCGCCTCGCTCGTCTTCCTCGCCCTGCTCGGCTATCTGAAGACGCAGGCCTGGTTCTATACCGGCCTTGGCGTGGAGCCGCTGCTGATCGGCGGCAGCAACAACGATGCGATGGCGTTGATCCTGTTCGCGCTGGTGCTGCCGGTATTTTCCTTCCTGCTGTCGCCGCTGACCTCGCTCGGCTCGCGCAAGCATGAATTCGAGGCCGATGCCTTCGCCGCGCAATACACGAATTCGCAGGATCTGGTGTCGGCGCTAGTCAAGCTGTACGAAGACAATGCGTCGACGCTAACGCCCGACCCGCTACACTCGGCCTTCTACGATTCGCATCCGCCGGCCACCGTGCGCATCAACCGCCTGCTGGCCGCCGGCTGAAGTCCATGAATGCCGCCGATCTGCAAAATGGACAATGCGTGCCGCAGTACGGCGCATTGTCCGCTGCAGAACGTGCGCAATTGCTGGTAGCGACACCCGCGTGGCGTATCGAGGATGAACGCCTGGTACGCGAATTCCGTTTCGACAACTACTACGCGACGATGGCTTTCGTGAATGCCGTCGCTTGGATTGCGCACCAGCAGGATCATCATCCGGAACTGACGGTCGGCTACAATCGCTGCACCGTCCGCTACGACACGCACACCGCCAAAGGCATTTCCCTCAACGACTTCATCTGCGCCGCCAAGATCGATGCCCTCACCGCGCAACCGCAAGCCTGACAATCAAGAATCGCACGACAGCGTCGGCATCGTCATCGCGGCGCATGGCCGCCATTACGTGGCCGAAGTCGATGGCGAGAAACTGCAATGCGTCACGCGCGGCAAGAAGAGCGACGTCGCCGTCGGCGATCACGTCGCGCTGAAACGCACATCGAACGATCAGGCCGTCATCGAAGCGATCAACGAACGGGCGACACTGCTGTATCGCTCGGATCAGTACAAGTCCAAGCTGCTGGCATCCAACGTCACACAGCTTTTCATCGTCGTCGCCACCGAACCCGGCTTTTCCGACGACCTCGTTTCGCGCGCACTGGTTGCCGCCGAAGCCGCCGGCATCGAGGCGCACCTGATCCTGAACAAGACCGACGTAACGGAAGCGCTGGACAAGGCGCGGCAGCGCGTCGACTTTTACGGCGATCTCGGTTATCCGGTGCACGCCATTTCAGCGCGCGCCGAGCCGGATGCCATGTGCGCCTTGCTGATGCCGCTGATGCAAGGCAAATCGACGATCCTGATCGGCCAGTCCGGTATGGGGAAGTCGTCGATCATCAATCTGATCGTGCCGGATGCGGACGCCGCTGTGCGCGAGATTTCCGCCGCACTCGATACCGGCAAGCACACGACGACCTTCACGCGCCTCTACACGATCGATGCCGACACCACCGTCATCGATTCGCCGGGATTCCAGGAATTCGGCCTCTACCATCTGACCGAAGGCATGCTGGAACGCGCCTTTCCCGAATTCCGCCCGCATCTAGGACATTGCAAATTTTATAACTGCCATCATGTCAACGAACCGGACTGCGCGATCCGCACGGCGGTCGAACATGGCGAGATCAGCGCCATGCGGCATGAGCTGTATCTGCAATTGCTGCATGAATCGTCGCAGAAATTGTACTGACGACCGTCGCAGGCTTCTGCCTTACATATTTTCCCGTCACTTCACCCGCGCCCACCCAAAAACGGGCAATGCCGATAGCGAACCTCGCCTGCCGCCCTTCGGTTCCTCCCCACAAGCAACGGAAATCGGCCATGAATCGACCGTGCATCTGCCCCGGATCGCCTCCGGTATCGGCCTTTCTCCCGGTCCGGCGTAGTTTTTGGGGGTAAATTCCCTTATAATTGAAGAAGTTAGAACAATCGGCGGCAGGCGCCAACCTCGCCGCCGTTTTCATTATGGCAATCAAACATTTTCTGCAGTTTTCGGATCTGAAGCTGGACGAGTTCGAATATTTGATCGAACGCACGCGCCTCATCAAACGAAAATTCAAGAACTATGAGCCGCACCACACGCTGGCCGATCGCACGCTGGTGATGGTGTTCGAAAAGAATTCCACGCGCACCCGCCTGTCGTTCGAGGCCGGCATGCATCAGATGGGCGGCGCCGCCATCTATCTGAACACGCGCGACAGCCAGCTCGGCCGCGGCGAACCGGTGGAAGACGCAGCGCAAGTCATGTCCCGCATGTGCGACGTCATCATGATCCGTACCTTCGGCCAGGACATCATCGACCGCTTCGCCGCCAATTCGCGCGTGCCGGTCATCAACGGCCTGACCAACGAACATCATCCCTGCCAGGTACTGGCCGATGTCTTCACCTACATCGAGCAGCGCGGTTCGATCAAGGGCAAGACCGTGGCCTGGGTCGGCGACGCCAACAACATGCTGTACTCGTGGCTGCAGGCGGCCGAAGTATTCGACTTTCACGTCAAGGTGTCCACGCCGCGCGGCTACGACATCGATCCGTCACTGGTCGCACCGGGCAACACGCACTACACCGTGCATGCGACGCCGACCGAAGCCTGCACCGATGCCGACCTGGTTACGACCGACGTCTGGACCAGCATGGGCTTCGAGGAAGAAAACGCCGCGCGCCTGCAAGCCTTCGACGGCTGGATCGTCGATGAAGCCAAGATGCAGCGCGCCAAACCGGATGCCCTGTTCATGCACTGCCTGCCCGCCCATCGCGGCGAGGAAGTCGCCGCCGAAGTGATCGACGGTCCACAGTCGGTGGTGTGGGACGAAGCTGAAAACCGGCTGCACGTACAAAAGGCATTGCTCGAATATCTGGTGCTCGGCAAGCTCGACTGAACACCGCCAGAAAGACATCGCTCCATTCCCGATTTATCTATCCCCAAACATCAATCAGCACATCAGGCAATCATGTCGACCATTCTTCAATCCGTCCCTGTCAACCAGAAAGTGGGCATCGCCTTTTCCGGCGGCCTCGATACCAGCGCAGCGCTGCACTGGATGAAGCAGAAAGGCGCGCAGCCGTACGCCTACACCGCCAATCTCGGCCAGCCGGATGAACCGGATTACGATGCGATTCCGAAGAAAGCCCTGCAGTACGGCGCGGAAAAGGCACGCCTGATCGACTGCCGCGAACAACTGGCCGCCGAAGGCATCGCCGCGCTGCAAAGCGGCGCCTTCCACATCACGACCGCTGGCGTCACCTACTTCAACACGACGCCGCTGGGCCGCGCCGTCACCGGCACCATGCTGGTCGCCGCGATGCAGGAAGACAACGTCGACATCTGGGGCGACGGCTCGACCTTCAAGGGCAACGACATCGAGCGCTTCTACCGCTACGGCCTGTTGATCAACCCGGCGCTGCGCATCTACAAGCCGTGGCTGGACGACACCTTCATCAACGAACTCGGCGGCCGCAAGGAAATGTCCGAATTCCTGATCAAGTCCGGCTTCGACTACAAGATGTCGGTGGAAAAGGCGTACTCGACCGATTCCAACATGCTGGGCGCGACGCATGAAGCGAAAGACTTGGAATTTCTGAACAGCGGCATCAAGATCGTGCAACCGATCATGGGCGTGGCGTTCTGGCGCGACGACGTCGAAGTCAAGCGTGAGGAAGTCACCGTGCGCTTCGAGGAAGGCCGTCCGGTCGCACTGAACGGCGTTGCCTATCCGAACCTGGTCGACCTGATCCTGGAAGCCAACCGCATCGGCGGCCGCCACGGCCTCGGCATGAGCGACCAGATCGAGAACCGCATCATCGAAGCCAAGAGCCGCGGCATCTACGAAGCACCGGGACTGGCACTGCTGTTCATCGCCTATGAACGTCTCGTCACCGGCATCCACAACGAAGACACGATCGAGCAATACCGCGACAATGGCCGCAAGCTGGGCCGCCTGCTGTACCAAGGCCGCTGGTTCGATCCGCAAGCCATCATGCTGCGCGAAGCGTCGCAGCGCTGGGTCGCGCGCGCCGTCACCGGCGAAGTCACGCTCGAACTGCGCCGCGGCAACGACTATTCGATCCTGAATACCGAATCGCCGAACCTGACCTACGCGCCGGAACGCCTGTCGATGGAGAAGGTGGAAGATGCGCCGTTCTCGCCGGCCGACCGTATCGGCCAACTGACGATGCGCAATTTGGACATCAGCGACACGCGCGACAAGCTCGGCATCTACAGCAAGGTCGGCCTGCTGTCCGGCAATTCGTCCGTGGCTCTGCCGCGTCCGAACAAGAATAGCGACAAGAAGTAATTCATCCATTACTCATTACGAAGAAATCATGACCACTCAATTCGACAACGTCTCCGTCATCAAACAGGCCAACGTCTACTTCGACGGCAAATGCGTCTCACACACGGTACTGTTCCCGGACGGCAGCAAGAAAACCATCGGCGTGATCTTTCCGTCGACGCTGAAGTTCAATACCGGCGCCGCCGAGATCATGGAACTGAACGCCGGCAAATGCCGCATCAAACTGGCCGGCGCATCCGACTGGCAAACCTACGAAGGCGGCCAGAAATTCGACGTGCCGGCCAACTCCAGCTTCGATATCGAAACGATCGAAATGCTGGACTACGTCTGCTACTACCTGTAACGCGTACCGTACCGCGAACCGAAAAGCCCGGTATAGCCGGGCTTTTTTCACGAACGGCAGGACATTTGGCAGGACTTTCTTTCATCGACTGTTTCTGCGCCGTATAGGCTAATGCAATGCATGTCGCGCCACGGCCGCAACAGGAAACCAACAGAAAGCCGTCAGAAATTCCAGGCAGCCCTACCGCCTATAATGAACGCTGTTGAAGGCCGGATATTGCCGGCCCGTCCAAAGTTGATTTACCCAGCACGCTTCTGCCCGCTCACGGCAGTCGCCGTCTCTTCTTCCCGGGAAGGAAAAGCATGATCCTTGGCATTGATGTGGGAGGCACGCATACCGATTCGGTATTGATGCAGGACCGCAAAATCATCCGCAAATCCAAAGTATTGACCGACAAGAACGACATTCTCGGCTGCGTGATGCGCGCAACCCAGGCCGTTGTGACGCCGGACGATATCAGGAAGCTGAAGCGCATCGTGCTCAGCACCACGATTTCCACCAATGCGGTTGCGCAGAACCAGCTCGAACCGGTCGGCCTGATCGTGATGAACGGCCCCGGCGTATCGCCCAGGGATCTGCCACTGTTCGATCAGGCACATTTCATCGCCGGCTACATGAACCACCGCGGCATCGAAGCGGAAGCGATTGACGAAGAGGAACTGGCAGCATTGAAGCAGCAGTTCGGCAACGACAAGATCGACAATCTCGCCATCATCGGCAAATTCTCCACGCGCAATCCCGTGCACGAGCAGGAAGTAAGCGCCTTCTTCGCCGATCAGGCCACGCATGTGTCACTCGGCCATCACCAGTCGGGCGTGCTGAATTTCCCGCGTCGCATCGCCACCACTTATTTGAACTCCGCGATCTGGCGTTTGCACAGCCGCATGATCGCTCAGCTGGAAAGCTATCTGCACGAACTCGGCGCCGATGTACCGTTGTTCATCCTGAAGGCCGACGGTGGAACCATCGGCGTCAAACAGTCACGCCTGTTCCCGGTGCAGACCATCCTGTCCGGGCCGGCCGCCACCATCATGGGCGTGCTGCCCTTCGTTTCGAAGAACGGCGATTCGGTCTCGATCGACATCGGCGGCACCACCACCGACATCGCACTGTTCGCCGACGGCGCGCCGCTGCTGGAACCGAAAGGCGTGGAGATTGAAGGCCACAAGACGCTGATCCGCGGCCTGCTCACGCATTCGATGGCGCTCGGCGGCGACAGCCACGTGCAGGTCGTCGATGGAAAATTGCAGGTCGGCCCGGAACGCAAAGGCGCGGCAATGGCTTTCGACGGCCCGGTACCGACGCCGACCGATGCGCTGATCGTGCTGGGACGTGCCAGCATCGGCGACAAGGCCAAGGCCTTGCGCGCGATGGAAGGCCTGGCAGCAGAACTGAAGCAGACGCCACAACAGGTCGCACAGGCTGTCATCGATACCATGTGCGCCAGCATTGCCGCCAAAGTTCAGCAGATGATTGCCGAGGTCAACAGCAAGCCGGTCTACACGATCCACGAACTGCTCGAAGGCAAGACGCTGAATCCTCAGCAATTGATCGCCGTCGGCGGACCGGCGCCCTATGTGGCAGACCAGATCGGCGAATTGCTGGTGATGCCGGCCGTCGTGCCGGAGAACTCGGACGTCATCAATGCCACCGGTGCAGCAACCGCTCGTACTACAGTGGAACTGAACATCCTGGCCGACACCGAATCGCAGGAACTGACCTTCGCCGAAGACGGCAAGAAGGTGCGGATTTCCTCGCGCACCACGGTCGACGACGTGGTGGACATCGGCCGCGAACGGCTGATCGAAATCGCGAGGGCCGCAGGCGCGCAGGACGAAGATGTGGAAGTCGAAGTCGCGGACTGCCAGTCGTTCAACGTGATCCACGGTTATTCGACCACCGGCAAGAACATCCGTGTCCGGCTGCAGATCAAGCCCGGACTGATCAAGCACGAACCCAGCAACACCGCACAAGTTTGAGAGAGGCCCATCGTGACGAACAAGACAGGACTGGTATTTTTCCCGGCATTCGACTACGCAATTTCGCCGACGCATCCGGAGCGTGAAGAGCGTCTTCTCTATACGCAGGATCAGGTCTTCGAGGAAGGCCTGCTGGACTTCGACAACATCAAGGAATTCAAGCCCGGACTCGCGACCAAGGAAGACATCCAGCGCGTGCATTTCTGCGTACCCGGCATCGACGAGATCGTGCATGCTTCGCACCTGATCGCCGTCGGCGGCTGCATCACTGCGGCCGACAAGGTGATGACCAAGGAAGTCGATAACGCCTTCGCACTGGTGCGCCCCTGCGGCCACCACTCCTTCCGCGTAGTGCACGGCAGCCGCGGCTTTTGCACGCTGAACATGGAAGCGATCATGGTCGAGTACATCCGCCACAAGTATGGCGTGAAGAAAATCGCGATCGTCGATACCGATTGCCATCACGGCGACGGCTCGCAGGACATCTTCTGGCACGATCCCAACACGCTGTTCATTTCGTTGCATCAGGATGGTCGCACGCTGTACCCCGGTTCCGGCTTCCCGAGCGAACTGGGCGGGCCGAACGCCTTCGGCACCACGATCAACCTGCCGATGCCGCCGGACACCTGCGAGGAAGGCTTCCTGTACGTGCTGGACGAAATCGTGATGCCGATCCTGGAAGAGTTCAAGCCCGACCTGATCATCAATTCGGCCGGCCAGGACAACCACTATTCCGATCCGATCACCAACATGAAATTCACCGCGCACGGCTACGCGGTGCTGAACCAGCGCCTGAAGCCCGATCTGGCCGTGCTGGAAGGCGGCTATTCGATCGAGACCGCGCTGCCCTACATCAACACCGGCATCATCCTGGCGATGGCCGGCATGGATTTCAGCCACATCAAGGAACCGGACTACGACGCGGAAGACCAGAAGCAGCCGGCTGCGATCGGCGCGTATCTGGAAAAGCTGAAGGACGCGACCTTCTACCACTGGAACAATCGGGAAGCGCTACGCGAGCAGGTGTATCCGCAGCAGGAATTCCATCAACGCAGCCAGGACGTGTATTACGACACTGCCGGTATCCGCGAACACATCAACGAAACCGTGCGTTCGTGCACGGAATGCGGCGGCACGGTCGTCATCGATTCGCAATGCGAAGATACGCGCAGCCATATCCTGGCCGTGCAGATCCCGCGTTACGCATGCGCGGCTTGCCGCAGCCATGGTGAAGCGGAATACGAGAAGGCGAAAACCGGACGCGGGGAATATACGCAGGTATTCCTGCAGGACAAGGACAACGACCGCTATCTGTCCAAGTAAGGCATTCAGTAAAACAAAAAAGCCCGGTTTGGAGACCGGGCTTTTTTATTCTCGATCAGAGCGTCGCACGCTCTATTTCATACGCTGAATTTGCACTCCCTTTCTTTGTTCTTTTTTGCGGCGATCACGGAAAACAAGAAAGATAATGAAAAACATGGTCAGACCGAACGCCGCCCAAACTTGTGCAGTCACCTTGCGCAGTTCGATGCCGGTCAGGTCTGAAATCATCTGGCTTAACATGCAAATGCTTCGAGATGATCGACATGCAAGCGTCTCGTCATACCAAGTATCGAACGCAAAATAAAACATAAGGCACGCAATCAGGAACAGGAAAGTCATAACACTGCGAAATTGCCCTGCATCGGTGCTCGTCATCAGATATTTTTCGTTGGGCATAATTGGAAGCAGAAATTCTAGATCATATCGCGCCAAACAGTCTCGCCATGCTTGGCGCCAATAGCCATCCCACGATCGCGCAGTGCAGCACAACAGTTACCCAATAGATTTTCTGAAACGAGCGCTTGCTGCATTTGTGACGCAAGCTCTTCTGCGCCAACCATCCACCGGGCCAACCGCCCATCAGATCGACAAGATGCAAAGTGCGCTCGGCAATCCTGCGTTCGCCACGACACGCCGCACGCTTGTCGCTGGCGTAAACCGAGAAGCTGATCAGGCTCAGAACGCCATATACCGCCGGCACCAGCAGCCAAGTAGCTACATACCAACGCATCGCAGCGGTTATAGGAAAACAGGTTCTGGCTCGAGCACGATACCAAAGCGCTGTTCGACATCGTCACGAATCGCTTGCGCCAGCTGTGCGATCTCGCGGCCGCTGGCACCGCCGCGGTTGACCAGCACCAGCGCCTGCAAATCATGTACGCCGGCCGCACCGACAGTCTTTCCCTTCCAGTCGCACTGATCGATCAGCCAGCCCGCTGCCAGCTTGTAGCTGCCGTCCGGCTGCGCATAACTGACCAGTTGCGGATATTGCGCCAGCAGCGCATCGCGCTGCACTGCCGTCACGACCGGGTTTTTGAAGAAACTGCCCGCATTGCCGATTGCCGCCGGATCGGGCAGCTTGCGGGTGCGGATCGCGATGACGGCATCACCGATCTGGCGCGCCGTCGGTTCGGCAATGCCGCGCACCGCCAGTTCCTGCGCAACGTCGGCATACCGCTTATTCGCCTGCCATTGCTTCGGCAACGCGAACGTCACGTCCAGCACGACGGCCCGTTCGCGCAAGCCGTGCTTGAACACGCTGTCGCGATAGCCGAATGCGCAGGCGGCCTTGTCGAGGACGGCGGTTTCACCGGTTTCGAAATCGAAGATCGTCAGTGCATGGAAGCGATCCTTGATCTCGATGCCGTAGGCGCCTATGTTCTGGATCGGCGCGGCGCCGACGCTGCCGGGAATCAGCGACAGGTTTTCCAGCCCGCCGAAACCGTGTGCCAGCGTCCACTGCACGAAACCATGCCAGTTCTCGCCGGCAGCGGCGCGGATATAGGTCGCATCGTTGTCTTCACCGGTGACTTCCATCCCTTTCGACTGCATGTGCAGCACGAGGCCGGGGAAATCCCGCGTCAAGAGGATGTTGGAACCGCCGCCCAGCACCAGGCGCGGCAAGCCGGCAAGCTCCGGATCGCGACGTACGGCCTTCAGCTGCGCGACATCCGTCACCGGCAGATAGGCGCGCGCCGTCGCCTCGACGCCGAATGTGTTCAGCGCGCGCAACGGGAAATCGGTCTGTACAGCGGTCCGAACGGGAAGAGAATCAGCCATAGCCGGCGATTATAATCGCGCGACTGTTCACCCGGTTTTTTGTCCGCTAGAATGGCCCGTCAACAGGCCGCCTCCTGCGGCTGCGCCATCTACAGAGGAATCACTAACATGCCATCTTTCGATACCGTCTCCGAAGCCAATATGGTCGAAGTCAAGAATGCCGTCGACCAGGCCAACAAGGAAATCTCCACCCGCTTCGACTTCAAGGGCAGCGATGCACGCGTCGAACAAAAGGAACGCGATCTGACTGCCTATGCCGATTCCGAATTCCAGCTCGGCCAGGTACGCGACGTGCTGACGAACAAGATGACCAAGCGCAACGTCGACGTGCGTTTCCTCGATCTGGGCAAGATCGAGAAGATCGGCGGCGACAAGGTCAAGCAGGTGATCAAGGTCAAGAACGGCATCGAGACCGAAGATGCCAAGAAGATTGTGCGCATCATCAAGGACAGCAAGATGAAGGTGCAGGCCAGCATCCAGGGCGATGCAGTACGCGTGACCGGCGCCAAGCGCGACGATCTGCAGGCGACGATGGCGATGCTGCGCAAGGAAGTGAAAGACCTGCCGCTGGAATTCAACAACTTCCGCGATTGATCGCTACCCGCACCGCCACCTGCAATTTCCACTGACGGCCTCGACGACGGCCCCGGCCGCCAACCACTTCGCGGAGATCATTCGATGAACATGCGTCTGTTTGCGTGCGCACTTTGCATGACTTCGCTGCAGGCTTTTGCTGCGGACATCAGCGTCGTCGGCGTCTTTCCCGACAAGGCGGTGCTGGTCATCGACGGCGGCATGCCGAAGACGTATTCGGTCGGCAACACAGTCGCCAGCGGCATCAAGCTGGTTTCCGTCAGCAAGCACGGCGCCGTCTTCGATGCGAACGGCAAACGCCAGACGATCGACCTTGGCGGCTACGTCAGCCGCATCGCGCCATCCGCCGTCTCCAGCGTCACATTGCAGGCCGACGGCCGCGGGCATTTCGTTGCGCAGGGCCAGATCAACGGCGGCACGCTGCGCATGCTGGTCGATACCGGCGCATCGATGGTTGCACTGCCTGCTTCCGATGCGCAGCGCCTCGGCATCGATTACACCAAAGGCCGGCCGGTCTTCATCAATACCGCGAACGGCACGGTGCGTGCCTATCAGGTCAAGCTCGATACCGTGAAAGTCGGCGACATCGTGCTGAACCAGGTGGATGGCGTCGTGCAGGAAAGCGGCCTGCCGGTCGTCCTGCTCGGCATGTCCTTCCTGCGTCGCATGGAAATGCGACGTGATGGCGAACAAATGGTGCTGACAAAAAGATACTGATCGCTTCACAAAATAAAAATAAAAAGCCCCGACATACCGGGGCTTTTTTCATGGCAAAACATCACCGTCATCACGCATCCGGATCCTTCACATGGCGACGCTGCTTGACTGCCGCTGCCAGCGTTTCCAGCACGCCCAGGCTGTCTTCCCAGTTGATGCAGCCATCGGTGACCGATTGGCCATAAGTCAGTTCCTTGCCCGGAATCAGATCCTGGCGGCCGGCGACCAGATGGGATTCCACCATCACGCCGACGATGCGTGTTTCGCCGCCAGCGATCTGCTCGGCGATATTGGCGTTGACCGGAATCTGGTTCTCCGGCTTCTTCGAGCTGTTCGCATGCGAGGTATCGATCATCAGGCGCGATGCGAGGCCGGCTGCGGCGATGTCCTTGCAGGCCTGGTCGACGCTGGTTGCATCGTAGTTCGGTGCCTTGCCGCCACGCAGAATCACGTGGCAATCCTCGTTGCCGCTGGTCGACACGATTGCCGAGTGGCCGCCCTTGGTCACCGACAGGAAATGGTGCGGCTGCGATGCGGCCTTGATCGCGTCGACTGCGATCTTGACGTTGCCGTCGGTGCCGTTCTTGAAACCGACCGGGCACGACAAGCCGGACGCCAGTTCGCGGTGTACCTGCGATTCGGTCGTGCGCGCGCCGATCGCGCCCCAGCTGATCAGGTCGGCGATGTACTGCGGGCTGATCACGTCGAGGAATTCGGTACCGGCCGGGAGACCGAGTTCGTTGACGTTCAGCAGCAGTTCGCGCGCCATGCGCAGGCCGTCGTTGATGCGGAAGCTGTTGTCCATGTACGGATCGTTGATCAGGCCCTTCCAGCCGACCGTCGTACGCGGCTTCTCGAAGTAGACGCGCATGATGATTTCCAGCTCGCCGGCGAAGCGCTCGCGCTGCTTGACCAGCAGGTTCGCGTACTCCATCGCCGCCTTGGTGTCGTGAATCGAGCACGGGCCGATGACGACCATCAAGCGGTCGTCCTGACCGTGCAGGATGCGATGCAATGCCGTGCGCGCATTGGCTGCAGTGGTCGCTGCCTTTTCGGAGCAGGCGAACTCGCGAATCAAATGCGAGGGGGGAGTCAGTTCCTTCATTTCTCGGATCCGTAAATCGTCGGTGCGCGGCATGGTTTCTTCTCCAATCAAAACTTTTCGATGAAACAAAAAAACCGCCATCGCTGGCGGTTCTGTCAGATATTCGGTTTAAGCTTTTTCAGTCTGCGCGCTTACCGCTTCTCCACCGCCATCGGGCTGGAATAGCTAAAGTAAAAGTAAAACGAAAAGCGCAAAAAGGTCATTTCAGTACCGAAAAAACGAGATTTCCAAACAATATTGCAGCAATCGGCCGGGTTTGGCAAGTTTGGCGTTGCTTTCGTGGCGTAAGCGGCAACAATGACCTGATTGTCAACAGACGATCAGGCCGTGCCGCCTACCGTCACGCCGTCGATCCGCAGCGTCGGCTGGCCGACGCCAACCGGCACACTCTGTCCTTCCTTGCCGCAGACGCCGACGCCGCTGTCCAGACGCATGTCGTTGCCGATCATTGCCACGCGGTTCAGCACGTCGGGACCGTTGCCAATCAGCGTCGCGCCTTTCACCGGGTAGCTCAGCTTGCCGTTCTCGATCATGTAGGCTTCGCTGGCCGAGAACACGAACTTGCCGTTCGTGATGTCGACCTGACCGCCGCCGAAGTTGACCGCGTACAAGCCGTTCTTCACCGACGCGAGGATTTCTTCCGGCTCCTTGTCGCCGGCCAACATGTAGGTATTTGTCATGCGCGGCATCGGCAGGTGCGCATACGATTCGCGGCGCGCATTGCCGGTCACCGGCATCTTCATCAGGCGCGCGTTCATCGTGTCCTGGATGTAGCCTTTCAGGATGCCGTCTTCGATCAGCGTCGTGCACTGCGTCGGATTGCCTTCGTCGTCGATGTTCAGCGAACCGCGGCGATCGGCGATCGTGCCGTCATCGACGACGGTAACGCCCTTGGCCGCGACGCGCTCGCCGATACGGCCGGAAAACGCACTCGAACCCTTGCGATTGAAATCGCCTTCGAGGCCATGGCCAATCGCTTCGTGCAACAGCACGCCAGGCCAGCCAGGGCCGAGCACGACCGTCATCGGGCCGGCCGGAGCCGGACGCGCTTCCAGGTTGACCAAGGCCGAAGCCACCGCCTCGCTCGCATATTTTTCCAGCAGTTCATCGCTGAAGTAACCGTAGCTGAAACGACCGCCGCCGCCGCTGGTGCCCATTTCGCGACGCCCATTCTGTTCGGCAATCACCGTGATCGACAGACGCACCAGCGGACGGATATCCGCCGCCAATACGCCGTCGCTGCGCACGACCAGCACGACATCGTATTCGCCTGCCAGTCCCGCCATCACCTGCACGATGCGCGGGTCCTTGGCGCGCGCGATGCGTTCGATGCGTTCCAGCAGCTTGACCTTTTCGGTGGCATCCAGCGACGTCAACGGATCGTTCGGCAGATACAGCGAACGGCCGCCGCTTGGCTGGATCGCCGACGCAACCTTGATCTTGCCGGCGCCCTGGCGCGCAATCGTGCGCGTGGCCGTCGCCGCTTCGAGCAAGGCACGCTCGGAGATTTCATCGGAGTACGAGAACGCGGTCTTGTCGCCCGACACCGCGCGCACGCCGACGCCCTGGTCGATCGAAAAGCTGCCGGTCTTGACGATGCCTTCCTCCAGACTCCAGCCTTCGCTCTTGGTGAACTGGAAATACAGGTCGGCGTAATCGACGCGATGCGTGAACATCGTGCCCAGCGTCTTCAGCAGCACGGATTCGTCGAGGCCGAATGGCGTCAACAGGATGTCGCGCGCGGCAGCCAGTGTTTTCAGATTGGGTTCGAATGGCGTCATGGGCTTTCGGTGGCGCAGTCAAATCGCGCACAGGATAAATTCGGGATTCGGATCATGCATTGTAGAACATCCGCCGGATCGACTCCGGAACGGGTGTCGCACTACAGTTTCCTGTGGCGCAACGCCGGTAGATTTTCGCGGATACGCAATAGATGTTGGGGATCGATGTCGCCGATTGCAAGGCCTTCGCCCTCGGCACAGACGGAGACGATCTCGCCCCACGGGTCGATCAGCATGCTGTGTCCCCATGTCGTGCGGCCGTTGACGTGGCGGCCGCCCTGCGCGGCTGCCAGTACGTAGCACTGGTTCTCGATAGCACGAGCGCGCAGCAGGATTTCCCAGTGAGCGCGGCCGGTCGTATAAGTAAACGCGGCCGGTACCACGATCAATGTGCAATCGCCCATCGCGCGATACAGCTCCGGAAAACGCAGGTCGTAGCAGACCGACAGGCCGACGCGGCCGAACGGCGCATCGAAACTCGCCACTTCGCTACCCTGCACGATAGTGCGCGCCTCGTCGTAGGACTCTTCGCCCTTCGTGAAGCTGAACAGATGAATCTTGTCGTAGCGCTTCGCGCGCTGGCCGTCAGGGCCATAGACCATCGTCGTGTTCAGCACCTTGTCCGCGCACGATGCGACCATCGGCAACGTGCCGCCGATCAGCCAGATACCGAAGTCCTTTGCTGCACGCGCCATGAATTCCTGAATCGGCCCGCCGCTGACCTGTTCTGCCAATGCAATCTTGTCTGTCTCGCGCATGCCCATCGCCGGCCAGTATTCGGGCAACAGCACCAGTTGCGCGCCCTGCTGCTTCGCTTCCGCGATCAGACGCGTCGCGGTCGCAATGTTTTCTTCGACAACCGGCGTCGACACCATTTGTATTGCGGCAATCCGGGTGACAGCATCATGCATGGTTCATCCCTCCGGTGTAGTCGGTGCAATTTCCGTCTTGCGTTCGACCTTGACGACGTTCGGATCACTCCACGGCCCGGTGATCGCATATTCGAACGTGAATGCCTTCGCCAGCGGTGCACGCAGGAACAACTGCGCCAGGAACGTACCGGCACCGATCACCGGATTGACGGCCAGCGCATAGGCGACCGATGCAGCACCGGCGTTGATCTCCGGAACGACGACCACGCTCAGGTCCTGCGTTTCCTTGTCGATGTCGGCCGAGCCCGTAATCAATACAGTAGCACTGACGCCGCGCATTTTCAGGTTGTCCGTGTGTGCGACGCCGTTGGCGATCTGCGCGTTGCCGTTGATGCCGTCGAATGCAAACCCTTCGGAGAACACATCGCGGAAATCCAGCGTCAGGCGGCGCGGCAGCGATTGCAGGCTCAGCACGCCGAGCAGCTTGGCCGCACCCGGTTCCACTTTCAGGAACTGGCCACTGCTGATGTCGAGATCGAGGTTGCCCGACAGCGTCGGAAAATCGATGGAAAACGGCAATCCTTTCCAGTTGATCGCACCGCTCATCTTGCCCTTGCCGCCGCGCACCACGTCGACGAAGCCGAAACGGTTCAACAGGCCGCCGGCGTTGGCAATGTCCAGGTTGTAGTCGAGGCTGGAAATATTGCTGCCGTTCTTCGCCAGCCAGCTGCCGCTTGCGTTCAACGTCGCATCCGTGTTCTTCAAGGCGAGATTACGTATCTTCCATTCGCGGCCCTCGGTTGCGCGCACATAATGCGCCCGCAGTTCGAGGCGGCCCAGCTTGCGGTCGAACAACTGAAAATCCTCGGCGACGATATCGAGCGCCGGCATCTCGGTCGTCTTGTCGGTATTGGCCAGCAAGGTCTTGACATCGGAACTGGCGGACTTCGGCACCACCAGCGATGCCAGCCGCGCCGTCACCTTGCCGAGGCCGCGCCCCGACGACGATTCGACCCACGTCAGGTAACCCGAAGCCTGCTGCGAATCGATATTGGCCTGCCAGGTGTTTTCATCGTGCGACACGCCGACCACGACGTTGTCGATCTTCTTGCCGAGCAGGTACAGCTCGGTGGCGCGCACCGCCACCACATTCGGCTCTACATACTGCGCCACGTCCGGTCCGTCTGGTGCCGCCTTCTTGCCGCCTTTCGCCGTATCGCTCAATGACGAAGTCAGATCCAGCCAGTCGTCCACATTCAGCGAACGCATGTTGACGTTGGCCATCAGGCCGTCATCTGGTATCGGCGGCGGCACGTTGACGCCGATACCGCCGCGCACCACGCGCCAGCTCGCAGCCGGATCGTTTGCATTGCGTTCGCGCTGGTAGCTGGCAGCGATCATGCTGCCGAGCGAAATCTGTATCGTGTCGCGCGACAGCGCCGCGTTGTCGGAAGCCACACCACTCTGTGCGAACTTCAGCGGCAGCGCATCGCGCGCCGCCTTGCGCAACGGCGCCGGGAAATCGAGACCGAGGCCGCGCAGGTTGGATTCCACCGTCACGTCGACCAGCTTGCCCTTGACTGCCACCGCCGCCGTGAACTTCGTGCTGCCGCTGATGCGATCGGCAAACTTCTGCATCGCCGGCGACGCATAGCTCTTGCGCAGGCCGGCGGCTGTCAGGCTGCCATCGGCCTTGATCAGGATATTGCCGTCCTTCTGCGAGCCACCACTCAATGTCAACGGGCCGCCGAGGAAATTCGTCTTCACGCCTTCGAGCGTCACGCCCTTTTCGTTGAAAGCGACCACGCCGCCGGTCTGCGTCATCTGCGGCATCGCATTCATCAATGTCACGCCGTTGCCGGCGAACTTCAGGCGGCCTTCAACCCTGGCATCGTCCAGATGATTCAGCGGCAGGCGCAGCTTCAGGCCCAGCGCGGCATCGCCGGTCGCCTTCGTCTCGTCGGTGAAGTGGCCTATCCATCCTGCCACCGGGCTGTCCACCGTGTACTGCACCAGATCCTGCAGCGTGCCGGAAGCATCGCCATCTATTTCCAGCATCAGGTTGTCCGACAACAGATCGGGAATCACGGCCTTCACGTCGGAAACCGTCGCGCCGTGCGTATGGCCGCTGTCAGCCAGGATTTCCATGCGCGTGCGGTCGAAGCGGATCGTGCCCTTGATCTTGTCCAGGATCGGCCACAACGGCATCTGGCCGTCTCGGCCGAATTCATCCGGCGCATAGTTCAGCGCACCGTCGTCGATACGGCCGCTGAACGTGAATTCGCCCTTGGGCTTGTCGTTCGGCTTGGCGGTATGAAACGGGAATTGCGCCAGATCGCCCTTGATGCGGATGCGGCCGTCGCGCAAGGTGCCGCCGACCAGTCCGCCGGTCAGCCAGTCGCGCACGTCGGCATCCATTGCCGTTGGCAGATAATCGCCGACGCGGTTCAATTCCAGCCCGTCGATATTGCCGCTGACATCGATGACGCCCGGCACATGCCCCTTGCGATCCAGCGGCATCAGATGCGTGCCGGACAGCGAAACGTTCAATCCGCCCTGCGCCACATCGAGCCGGCGCACGTCGAGGAATAATTGATCGTTCGGACGGAAATCCCATTTCGCATCCATCTTCAGCGCATCGAAGAAGACTTCCGGCTCGGTGAAATAGGTCGGCAGCGACAACTTCACGTTGTTCGATGCCAGCACAAATGCGCCGCCTTCGCTGTTGGCATCGATATGGCCGCTCAGGTTTTCGAAACCGGGAATCGCCGGCACCGCAGCCTGCGCCGGCCTGTGGGCGGTCGCCGGCCGTGCCGCGCGCGCCGGCTGCGCATTCAGCGCCAGTCCGATGAAATCGCCCTTGACCTTGTAGGACTGAATGTCCGGATATGCGCCCTGCCATTGCGCAGAAAAGTTCTTCAGTTGCCCACGCGGAGAAAAATCCTCCAGCAGGCGCAACTGCTCGACCGGCAACGGCAGGCGGCCGACGAAATCGGCCAGCGCGCGCAAATCGAGCAAGGTCGCCTGCACCTCGGTCAGCGCCGGCTTGCCGTTCTTCGCCGCCACATAGCGTTCGCTCATCGTGGTCTTCGGCAATATCAACCCGTCACGCCCGTGCAGCGTCAGGTCGGTGACGGCGATCGTGTGGCCCTGCATGCCGAAAGTCGGCAGGCCGGTAGCTGCCGCGTCCAGCGATTCGCGCACTGCAACGCGACCGTTGGCACTGATCAGGTCCAGCGGCGCCAGATCGCGGCGCAATTGCAGCCGAACGTCCGACAAGGACAGATCGGC
Source organism: Oxalicibacterium solurbis (assembly GCF_014635845.1). GTDB lineage: Bacteria > Pseudomonadota > Gammaproteobacteria > Burkholderiales > Burkholderiaceae_D > Oxalicibacterium > Oxalicibacterium solurbis. Next base: position 716,958 of record NZ_BMDP01000001.1, read on the forward strand.
AGTCAGATCGGCCACGCGCGCATGATCGAAGGCCAGCCAGGCCCGCACCGATCCTCTGGCTGCCTGCAGATCGAACGGAAAGTCGAGCCAGGTCTTCCATGCGGCCAGATCGGTGTTGCGCAGATCGGCGTAGATCTCGCCGGTCCATTGCGTCGCATCGGAAATCTTGTCGGCAAACAAGGGATGATCGAAGCTGGCGCGCACGTCCAGCGGCGCGGCAATCGCTTCGGGCGGCGTCGCATGCAACGCAAAACGATGACTGTTGCCGCTGTTGCGCAGCACGATGTCGACATCGTTCAGCTGCAGCTCCGGTGCCTGGCGCAGATCGTCCTTCCAGCGCAGCCGGCCGCCGTGGATGCGGATTTCTTGCTGCGACAGCACCCAGTCGGCAGCACGGCCGTCGCTGCTCTGTTTCAGATCGAGCGGCAAGCCGGCCACGTAGAAGTTGCCGTCTGCATCGCGCAGCACATCCATGTCCGGCCGGTCGATCTCCAGCCGATCCAGCCGCAGATCGACCGCCAGCAGCGACCACCATGACACGGTGGCGGATACTGCCGGCAATTGCAGCGCAGGCTTGCCGTTCTTGTCGTAAATGGCGACATCGCTCAGCGCGAGTTCGGGCTGCAGGCCGCGCCAGGATGCGGCGATGGCGCCTATCGTCACCGGGCGTCCCAGCGCATGCGCCGCCACCTGTTCGACATCGACACGGTAATCGGCAATCTGCGGCAATACCGCATAGCGCAGCGTCAGGAACAGCGCACAGAAGATGAAATAGAAAACGATCGCTAACCGCAACAGCCACTTCAGCATGTGACATCCTATGCTGCCCAGTCGACTGCAGGACATGTGGAGAGAACGCCAGCCTGTCTGCAGCCTGTCAGCCAGAGAAATCCGTTCGGGTTGGCGTTGCTCGGTAGGCATTAATCAAAGAGTCGGTAGGTCGACATCGCGTAGAATAAATTCGGCGCACTGCTCGGTGCTGACAACATCGAGACGGCTTGGTTCAAGTATCTCAATCATCGATCTCAGGTATCGCCGCGACAAACCATCCGTCTTTCGACAATTCTGGAACCCAATCTTGACGAACATGCCCCAATCCGACATCTCCGCCTCGCGGTTCTACACCCGATGGATCAATGCCGATGCATCGCGCGCGCAAAAGGTGGCCGAAACCGGCAGATTATCCCTGAACGCCGAAGTTTTCGCTCGGATTTTACAAGAGGAGACCGCCGCCGGCACCGCGCTGCCGGCCGCCATGCGCCGCTTGCGCAACCTGGTGATCTGCACGCTGATCCGGCGCGATCTGAGCGGCCATGCCGATCTGGCCGAAGTGCTGGACACGATGACGGCATTCGGCGACTTCGCCGTGCAGCAGCAACTGGCCGCCGTCACCGCCGACATGATCGCGCTGCACGGCACGCCTATCGGCGCCGAATCGGGCCGCCCGCAGGAAATGATCGTGCTCGGCATGGGCAAGCTCGGCGGCGGCGAACTGAACGTCTCGTCCGACATCGACCTGATCTTCGTCTACCCGGAAGACGGCGAAACAGCGACGACCTCGCCCGAGCAGAAGCAGTTGTCCAACCATGAATTCTTCGTCCGCACCGGCCGCAAGCTGATCGCTGCGCTGTCCGAAATCACCGAAGACGGCTTCACCTTCCGCGTCGACATGGCGCTGCGGCCGAACGGCGCGTCCGGGCCACTGGCCGCCAGCCTCAACATGGTCGAGGAATACCTGATCGTGCAAGGCCGCGAATGGGAGCGCTACGCCTGGGTCAAGGCACGCGCGCTGACCGGCCATCCGGACGACATCGCCGCGCTGGACCAGATCGTGCGCCCCTTCGTCTATCGCCGCTATCTCGACTACGGCTCGATCGATGCGATCCGCAACATGCACGCGCAGATTCGCGCCGAAGTCGCGCGGCAGGAAGCGCGCCATCCGGACCGCAGCAACAACGTCAAGCTCGGCCGCGGCGGCATCCGCGAGATCGAATTCATCGCGCAGGTGTTCCAGCTGATCCGCGGCGGACGCGACGCCGTACTGCGCGACCGCTCGACGCGCCATACATTGCGCACGCTGGCGGAAAAGCAGCTGCTCAAACCCGAGATCGTCGACCAGCTGCTGGACGCCTACACCTTCCTGCGCAATCTGGAGCACCGGCTGCAGTATCTGGACGATGCGCAGACGCACACGCTGCCCGCCAACGAAGACGACAGGCTGACCGTCGCGCGGATGATGGGCTATGCCGACACCGCTGCGCTGCTGGCCACGCTGGAAGAGCAGCGTGCGCTGGTCGCCCTGCAGTTCGACGAAATCTTCGACGACCGGAAGAGCGAACAGCAACAGGCCGAAGTCAGCGCGGAATTGCATGCCGTGCTGTCCGCCTCCGACAGCGAGGAAGCAATCGCCGCCTTCCTGCAGACGCTGGCCTTCGACCATCCGGAAGAAGCCGCGCGCCGCATGCTCGCCACCTGGCATTCCCCGCGCCTGCAGTCACTGCCGGAAGCCAGCCGCAACAAGCTGGTTGCCCTCGTCAACGCCGCGCTGCCCCTCATCGCAAAAGTCACGCAAACCCATGCCGCCACGCTCGGCCGCATGCTCGATTTCCTGGAAGCGATCGCACGTCGCGCCGCTTATCTGGCGCTGCTGACCGAATATCCGCACGCGCTGGAACGCGTGATCCGCATGATCGCCGCCAGCAACTGGGCCGCCACCTACCTGACGCGCCATCCGCTGCTGCTCGACGAACTCCTGGACGACCGCACGCTGAAGGCCGCGCCCGACTGGGGCGCCTTCGTGCAGAATTGCCAGCGCCAGCTGGATGAAGTGCCGGGCGATACCGAACGACAGATGGACATCCTGCGCGAGATGCACCACGCACAACTGATCCGCCTGCTGGCGCAGGATCTGGTCGGCGACCTCACCGTCGAACGCCTGGCCGATCATCTGTCCGATCTGGCCGACCGGCTAGTCGCGCTGACGATGAACGCAATCTGGAAGATGCTGCCCAACCGCCATCGCGATGTGCCGCAATTCGCCGTGATTGCCTTCGGCAAGTTGGGCGGCAAGGAGCTCGGTTACGCCTCCGATCTCGACGTCATCTTCCTGTACGACGACGATCATCCCGATGCGCCGGCGCTATACGCCAAGCTCGCACAACGCTTTATCACCTGGATGACGTCGCACACGCCGGCCGGCATCCTGTTCGACATCGATACCGCGCTGCGGCCCGACGGCGCCAGCGGCCTGCTGGTCACGACAGTCGCCTCGTTCGAGAAATACGAAACCCAGTCCGCCTGGCTGTGGGAACACCAGGCATTGACGCGCGCCCGCTTCTGCGCCGGTGACACCCACATCGGCGAGCGGTTCGAGTCGATCCGCGAAAAGGTATTGTGCCAGTCACGCGACGACGGCAAGCTGAAACAGGACATACTGGAAATGCGCAAGAAGATGCACGACGCGCATCCGAACCGCACACAGCTGTTCGACCTCAAGCATGATGCCGGCGGCATGATCGATATCGAATTCATCGTCCAGTATCTGGTGCTGCGCCATGCCGCCGATCAGCCGCGACTGACCGGCGACATCGGCAATATCGCACTGCTGAAACTGTGCGGAGAACTGGGACTGATTGCACGTGACCTGTCGGAACAATGCGCCGATGCCTACCGCACTTTCCGCCGCATGCAGCACCATATCCGGCTGCAAGGCGAAGAACGCGCACGCGTTGACAAGGACAAGGTGGTAGCGGAAACCGGTGCCGTCACGACACTGTGGCAGCAGGTATTCGGCTGATCACGCCAACCGCATCTTCATGAAAAAAGCCGTCCTCTTCGGACGGCTTTTTTTCGAACAGCATTTTTAGCATGCGGTGAACCGGACAATCCGGATAGTCCGGATTGCCCGGGCTATCACGGCATCAAGGTTTTCTTCGCACTCTGCTTGGCCTTGATTTCATTCGTCGCTTTCCGGATCGCAGCAAGACGTGCATCGGTATCCGGATGGATTGCCGTATAACCGTTCAACACACTGGCCGGATACTGGCTTGCCAGGCGTTGCCAGAACGCGGCCGCGCCGTCGATGCTGTAGCCGGCACGCGCCAGCATGTACAGCGACAGCGTATCGGCGGCCTCGTCGAGTTCCTGCGGCATCGCCTTCACGCCGGCCGTGCCGCTCAACGGCGCGGTATCCGGCGTCACGCGGATCATGTTGTCGATGATGCCGCCGATCGTGGCATTCATCTGCTGGCGCGTCGGATGTCCCAGTGCCGTATGCGCCAGTTCCTTCGCCATCACGTACGCCAGCTCGGTATCGTTGCGCGCGAAATTCAGCATGCCGCGCGTGATCAGCACGCGACGGCCGTCCGAATAGGCATTGACGTTGTCGACGTTGCCCAGTTCGATACCGAAGCCGCAAGCCTGCGTCAGCGGCACATTCGCGGTCAGCGGATTGCCATCACGCTGCAGGCCGAGCTTGACGCTGGACAAACGCCCCACCAGCGGGCCGAGCACGGCGGCAGCCTGGCGTTCGGCATTCGGTCCCTGCGGCATCGGCTGGTCCTGCACCGATGTCAGCAGATCGCCGCGCCGCACACCGGCACGCGCCGCACCGCTGTTGTTCAGCACGCCGGTCACCTGCAGGCGTTCTTCATAGCCGAGCGCGCTGGCGGCTGCCACGTAGTCTTCCGAATACGAATACTTGTTCTTCGCACTGAAGCCGATCAGGTTGCGCACATTGCCCTTGCATAGCGGCGTGTTGTTGACCAGCAGCGGCGCAGCGACACGGTACAGGCGATCCTGCTGCGTCGTGATCGTACGCAGCGCCTGTACTTGCGCCGACTCGCCGCTGCCGGCATAAGTACCGCCCGGTGCATCCAGCGGCACCGTGCTGCATCCTGCCAGCATTGCAGCTGCAGACAACAGGCCAATGCGCACCGGAACGTGTTTCAGGGAAGACAGGAAGGGACGAAGCAGGTCTTGCATGGATTTCTCCTGGTGAATCAGTATTTGCCGTTTCAGTGTTTACCGGTGCTGCCGAAACCGCCGGCGCCACGTGAACTGGCATCGAAATCGTCGACAATGTTGAAGCCGACCTGCAGCACCGGCACGATGACCAGTTGCGCCAGACGCTCCATCGGATTCAGCGTGAATTCGGTCTGGCCGCGGTTCCATGTCGAGACCATCAGCTGACCCTGATAATCGGAGTCGATCAACCCGACGAGATTGCCAAGCACGATGCCGTGCTTGTGGCCCATGCCGCTGCGCGGCAGGATCATTGCCGCATAGCCAGGATCGGCGATATGGATCGCGAGACCCGTCGGCACCAGATGCGTCTCGCCCGGCTTCAGCACCAGCGGCGCATCGAGGCAAGCGCGCAGATCCAGGCCCGCGCTGCCCGATGTCGCATATGCAGGCAGTTGTTCTTTCATGCGAGGGTCGAGGATTTTGACGTCGATATTCTTCATGTAGGGAATTTGTGGAAATACGTGAAATGGATTCGTGACGATCAGTCCGGCAGGCGCTGTGCAATTTCGGCGATCAACTGGCGCGCCAGCGTCTGCTTGTCGGCATGCGGCAACGGCAGATGGCCTTTTTCATCGAACAGCATCAGTTCGTTGTCGTCGCGACCGAAAGTCTGCGGACCGATATTGCCGACCAGCAGCGGGATATTCTTTTTCTTGCGCTTGGCTTCGCCGAATTCGATCAGGTTTTCCGATTCGGCAGCGAAACCGACGCAGTAAGGAGGCTTGTCCAATGCAGCGACGGCGGCGAGGATGTCGGCGTTTTCCTCGAATTCCAGCGTCGGCGATTTGCCATCGGCGTCTTTCTTGATCTTCTGTGCACTGGCGTTCTTCACGCGCCAGTCCGCCACCGCAGCCACCGCGATGAACACGTGCTGCGCTGCGATGCGCGACATCACGACATCGTGCATCTGTTCCGCCGTCTGCACGCCGATGCGGTGCACGCCGTACGGCGCATCCAGCGCAGTCGGGCCGGATACCAGCGTCACGTCGGCACCGGCTTCACGCGCTGCGCGGGCAATTGCATAACCCATCTTTCCCGACGACAGATTCGTGATGCCGCGCACCGGATCGATCGGTTCGAAGGTCGGGCCGGCGGTAATCAGCACGCTCTTGCCGACCAGCAGGTTCGGCTGAAAGCTGGTGACGATTTCTTCCAGTAACTGTGCCGGCTCCAGCATGCGGCCCATGCCGGTTTCGCCGCAAGCCTGTTCGCCGGCATCGGGGCCGAGCACGGCGATACGATCGTTCTTCAGTTGCGCGACATTGCGCTGCGTGGCCGGGTTCTGCCACATCTCGACGTTCATCGCCGGCGCCACCATCAGCGGCAGCGTCATCGGACGCGCCACGCACAAGGTAGAAAGCAGATCGTCGCAGGCGCCATGCGCCAGCTTGAAGATGAAATCGGCGGAACACGGCGCGATGACGATCGCATCGACGTCGCGCGTCAGGTCGATGTGCGGCATGTTGTTGTCGATGCGCGCATCCCACTGGTCGGTGACGACCGGCCGGCCGGACAGTGCCTGCATGGTGACCGGTGTGATGAAGTGCGTGGCCGCATCCGTCATTACCACCTGCACCGACGCGCCGGCCTTGACCAGTGCGCGCGTCAGTTCGGCTGCCTTGTAGCAGGCGATGCCGCCGGTCAGTCCCAGCACGATTTTTTTACCGGCAAGATCCATCGAAGACTCCTGGAAGATGTCGCGGGCTAGTGTAACAGTTCAGCTCCACTGCCCGCTATTTGCCGACGCGGCGCAATTCGTCGTAAATGAACAGGATTGCACCGATGCAGATCGCGCTGTCGGCGATGTTGAAGGCCGGCCAGTGCCAGCCGCCGACATGGAAATCGAGGAAATCGATGACGTGGCCGTAAATCAACCTATCGATCACGTTGCCGACCGCACCGCCGAGAATCAGCGCCAGCGCCCAGCTGAACAGACGCTGGCCGGCATGCCGATGCAACAGCCAGACGATGAACAGCGCCGCGGCAATACCCATCACCGTGAAGAAGTAACGTTGCCAGCCGCCGCCGGTGGCGAGGAAACTGAACGCCGCGCCCTTGTTGTAGACCAGCACCAGGTTGAAGAACGACGTGACCGTGTGCGATTCGCCGTAGAAGAACAGGCGTTCGATCGCGATCTTGGTGATCTGATCGATCAGGACCACGATCGCCGCAATGCCGAGCCAGGGCGCCATGTTGCAGGAATTGCCGAAGATTTTCTTAGCCATCGATTGTTTTCGTTGCGATGTCAGGGGAAGCGGTTCCGCATGGAGCGGAACCGCGTTTGCATTGCACGCTAAATATCATTGATGCAATTACGTCCGTAATTACGTTTGCAATTACACCGGCAATCAGGCAAAACGGCGTGCCTCGCCGCTGCCGAACAGATTGTCCACGCAACGGTCGCACAGGCCCGGATGATCGGCATGCGTGCCGACAGCCGGACGATAGTGCCAGCAGCGTTCGCATTTCTGCGCGGCGGACGGCGTGACGACCACGCCCTCTTCCTGCTCCGATGCCACCTTGCTGACTTTCGCCTGCGACGTGATCAGCACGAACTTCAGATCGTCGCCCAGACCGTTCAGCAGATCGAACTTGTCACCGCTGGCCTTCAATTCGACTTCAGCCTGCAGCGACGAACCGATCGCGCCGGTGCCGCGTACTTCCTCCAACTGCTTCATCACGTCGTCGCGGATCGTGCGCAGCGCTGCGTACTTCTGCAGCAATGTCGCAGCATCGGACACCGGCGGCAACACATAGTTCGTTTGCGTGAAGATGGTATCGCCCGCCTCGTCGCCGGCGAATACGGCCCACGCCTCTTCCGCCGTGAACGACAGGATCGGCGCCATCAGGCGCAGCAGCGAATGCGTCATGTGCCAGATCGCGCTCTGCGCCGAACGGCGCGCATGCGAGGTCACACCGCTGGTGTATAGGCGATCCTTCAGGATATCCAGATAGAAGCTGCCGAGGTCTTCCGAGCAATAGCCCTGCAGACGCGACACGACCGGATGGAATTCGTATGCGCGCGCATGTTCGACCAGTTCGCGCTGCAGCTCGGCCATCTGCGCGATCGCATAGCGGTCGATTTCCAGCATGTCGTCGACGGCGACCAGATCCTTCTTCGGATCGAAGTCGGACGTGTTCGACAGCAGGAAGCGCAGCGTGTTGCGGATGCGGCGATAGGCTTCCGTCACGCGCTTCAGGATTTCGTCGGAGATCGACAGTTCGCCCGAATAATCGGTCGCCGCAACCCACAGGCGCAGGATGTCGGCGCCCAGCGAATCGGAGACCTTCTGCGGCGCGACGACGTTGCCCTTGGACTTCGACATCTTCTTGCCTTCGCCGTCGACGACGAAGCCGTGCGTCAGCAGCGCCTTGTATGGCGCGCGGCCGTTCAGCATGGACGACGTCAGCAGCGACGAATGGAACCAGCCGCGATGCTGGTCCGAGCCTTCCAGATACAGGTCGGCCGGGAACGCCAGTTCTTTTCCATGCGAACCCTGTCCTTTTGGTCCACCTAAGACCGTCTGGTGCGTGCAACCGGAATCGAACCAGACGTCCAGCGTGTCGCGATTCTTCACGTACAGATCGGCGTCGCTGCCCAGCAATTCCTTCAGGTCCAGCGACTGCCACGCTTCAATGCCTTCCTTCTCGACGCGCTGCGCGATCTGTTCCAGCAGTTCCGGCGTACGCGGATGTAGATCGCCCGTTTCCTTGTGCACGAAGAAGGCCATCGGTACGCCCCACTGGCGCTGGCGCGACAGCGTCCAGTCGGGACGGTTGGCGATCATGCCGTGCAGGCGCGCCTTGCCCCAGTTCGGGAAGAATTGCGTTTCCTCGATTGCGGCCAGCGCGGTTTCGCGCAAGGTCGCGCCCTGGTTTTTCGGCATCACGTCCATGCCGGCGAACCATTGCGAAGTCGCGCGGTAGATGATCGGCGTCTTGTGGCGCCAGCAATGCATGTAGCTGTGATCGAACATCACCAGCTTGAACAGCGAACCGACTTCGTCCAGCTTGGCGCAGATCGGTTTCGACGCTTCCCAGATCGTCATGCCGCCGAACAGCGGCAGCCACGATGCGTATTTGCCATCGGCCATCACCGGCGCGATGATTTCGTCGTCGCGCAGACCATGCTTCTTGCACGAGATGAAATCGTCCACACCATACGCCGGCGCCGAATGCACGATGCCGGTACCGCTGTCAGCGGCAACGTAGTCGGCCAGATAGATCGGCGACGTGCGGTTGTAGCCGGGATCGACATCGGCGAATGGATGCTTGAAGCGAATGCCTTCCAGTGCCGCGCCGTCGCAGGTCGCGACGACCTTGCCTTCGAAGCCGTAACGCTTCAGCACTTCCTCGACCAGATCGGCGGCGAGAATCAGCAGCAGCGGCGCATTGTTGCGCGACGTTTCGACCAGCGCATAGCGCAGTTCCGGATGCACGTTCAGCGCCTGGTTGGACGGGATCGTCCACGGCGTCGTGGTCCAGATGACGATGTAACCCTTGTCGACCGGCAGCTTCGGCAGGCCGAACGCCTTCGCGACCTTTTCCGGTTCCGCGAACGGGAAGCCGACGTCGATCGCCGGATCGCGCTTGTCCTGATATTCGACTTCCGCTTCCGCCAGCGCGGAGCCGCAATCGAAGCACCAGTTGACCGGCTTCAGACCGCGATAGACGTAACCCTTTTCCATCAGCGTGCCGAGCGCGCGGATTTCGTCGGCCTCGTTGCCGAAGTTCATCGTCTTGTACGGGTTGTCCCACTCGCCCAGGACGCCGAGGCGGATGAAATCCTTCTTCTGGCGTTCGACCTGTTCGTTCGCATAGGCACGCGCCTTGCTCAGCACTTCATCGGTCGGCAGGTTCTTGCCGTATTGCTTTTCGATCTGGATCTCGATCGGCATGCCGTGGCAATCCCAGCCCGGTACGTAGGGCGCGTCGTAGCCGTCGAACTGCTTCGACTTGACGATGATGTCCTTCAGGATCTTGTTGACCGCGTGACCGATGTGGATGTCGCCGTTCGCATACGGCGGGCCGTCATGCAGGATGAATTTCGGGCGGCCTTTCGACGCGGCGCGAATCTTTTCATAGATCTTGCGTTCCTGCCATTGCTTGACCCATTGCGGCTCGCGCTTGGCAAGATCGCCGCGCATCGGGAACGCCGTATCGGTCATGTTGACCGGATATTTGCTGGCTGCCTTGTCGGCCGGTTTGTTTGGCTTGTCGGACATGGAAAGTTTCTTTTTCTGGGATTCTGTGGATCGAACGAACGAATGGATGAAAGCGTTCGATCGTCAAATTCGGTCGGTGGCGGACGTCGCGGCATCAGCCAGTTGGCGGAAATGCGCGCGCGCCTGCTCGGCATCGCGTTCGATCGCAGCGGTCAGCGTCGGCAGGTCCACGTACTTTTCCTCATCGCGCAGCTTCTTCAAAAATTCCACGCGCACCCGTTTGCCGTAGCACGACGTGTTGTAATCGAACAGATGCGTCTCCAGCAGCACGCGGCCGCTGTCGTCCACCGTCGGCCGCACGCCGATGCTGGCCACGCCCGGCAGCGGCGTGTCTTCCAGACCGCGCACCTGCACAACGTAGATGCCGGACACTGCCGGATGCTTGTGCGCCACGCGCAGGTTCAGCGTCGGAAAGCCAATCGTGCGTCCCAGCTTCTTGCCGTGCACGACATGGCCGGAAATCGAATACGGGTGGCCGAGCAAGGCTTCGGCACGGACGAAATCGCCATCGGCAAGCGCTTCGCGGATCGCCGACGACGATACGCGCAAGCCATCGTTGGTCACGGTCGGCTGCGTCTCGACGGTGAAGCCGTATTGCCTTCCTGCCTCGATCAGCGTCTGCACGTTGCCGGCGCGCTTGGCTCCATAGCAAAAATCCTCGCCGACGATCAGCCACTTCACGTGCAATCCCTGCACCAGGATGCGTTCGACGAATTCCTGCGGCGGCAGCGCGGCGAAATGTTCGTTGAAATGCTCGACGATCACGCGATCGACGCCGGCATGCGACAGCGATACCAGCTTGTCGCGCAGGCTGGCGATGCGCTTCGGCGCACGCGACGGATCGCCGGCGCGCGCCGCGAAGAATTCGCGCGGATGCGGCTCGAACGTCATCACCGCAGATTCGATGCCCATGCCGGACGCCACTTCACGCAGGCGTGCCAGCAGCGCCTGATGGCCGCGATGCACGCCGTCGAAATTGCCGATCGCCAGCGCACAGGGCGCGCGCGACGCAGCATTGGGAAGTCCGCGAAATACCTTCATCGAATCGTGTATGGATTTGACGGGAAAACCGTCGCAAAACCTTGAATTATAGATGCTTTCACCCTGCTCCGGACGGTGGATGCGCCGCTTACAGCGCGCCCCAGACCGCATTCAGCGCCGCCACCGCCGCCAGTCCGGCGGTTTCGGTACGCAGCACGCGCGGCCCCATGCCGAGCATCAGCACACCCTTGGCCTGCGCCTGCGCTTCCTCCTGTTCGGTGAAACCGCCTTCGGGGCCGATCATCAGCGCCACCGATTGCGGCGGATGATGGCGCGCCCAGTCCGATAGCGACTGCCCGGAACGCGGGCTAAGCATGATGCGCGGATGCAGATCCTGCTGCGCAATCCATTGCGTGAAATCGACCGGTCCAGCCACCGTCGCCAGCCGGTTGCGGCCGCTCTGCTCGGATGCGGCGACGACAATGCCCACCCAATGTTGCAGCCGTTTTTCCGCACGCTCGGCGGACAGCCGCACCACGCAGCGTTGCGATGCCAGCGGCTGGATCGCATGCACGCCCAGTTCGACCGCCTTCTCGACGATCCAGTCCATCTTGGACGCTTCCGGCAGCGCCTGCGCCAGCGTGATCGCGTACGGCAATTCGACCTCATGCGGTTCGAACAGCTTGATTTCGGCCGTCACGCGCTTTTTTTCGATGACGGAAATCGTGGCCGTATATTCGCCGCCCTCGCCGTTGAACAGCGTAATGCGGTCGCCAACCGCCAGACGCACGACCTGAACATGACGTGCGACAGCCTCCGGCAGCGTGACGACGGTGCCGAGGGCGAGCGATTGCGGGCAGTAAAAACGGGGCATGTAAAGTCCGTGGACAGTTCGTAATGGTTAGGAGTAATCCGGCGAAGTTGTCGATTCAGCATGTCTTGCACCGGCAAAGGTTAGCCAAATAATCAACGATCCGGACAGCAATTCCGATTTTAGTCCGAGGCCCCGGTCTGGTAAAATAGTCGGCTTCGCAGCAGGGCTGTTTTTCAAGGTTATTTTTGCTGTGCCCATGCCTGCAAATCGATCGCTTCGACGCACTTCCATCCGACTCGCCACCTAATCCGCCACTTAATTCGCCATTTAATCGAACATGACTTCCACGCTCCCGACGAACAAGATGGCCAACGCGATCCGCGCGCTGGCAATGGACGCAGTACAAAAGGCCAATTCCGGACACCCGGGCATGCCGATGGGGATGGCGGAAATTGCCGTCGCATTGTGGGGAAATCATTATTCGCATAACCCGGCCGACCCGAAATGGGCGAACCGCGACCGCTTCGTCGTCTCCAACGGCCACGGCTCGATGCTGCATTACGCGCTGCTGCACCTGACCGGCTACGACCTGCCGATGGACGAACTGCGCAATTTCCGCCAATTGCATTCGAAGACGCCGGGCCACCCGGAAGTCGACATCACGCCAGGCATCGAAACCACCACCGGCCCGCTCGGCCAGGGCATCACCAACGCGGTCGGCATGGCGCTGGCCGAAAAACTGCTGGCAGCAGAATTCAACCGCCCCGGCTTCGACATCATCGATCACCACACTTATGTTTTCCTCGGCGACGGCTGCCTGATGGAAGGCATCTCGCATGAAGCCTGCTCGCTGGCCGGCACGCTGGGCCTGTCCAAGCTGATCGCGCTGTACGACGACAACGGCATCTCGATCGACGGCCACGTCGAAGGCTGGTTCGCCGACGACACGCCGAAGCGCTTCGAAGCCTACGGCTGGAACGTGATCCGCGCCGTCGACGGCCACGATGTTGCCGCCGTCAACGCTGCCATCACGCAGACGAAAAAATCCGACAAGCCGACGCTGATCTGCTGCAAGACCGTCATCGGCAAGGGTTCGCCGAACATGGCCGGCACGCACAATGTGCACGGCGCCGCACTCGGCGACAAGGAAATCGCCGCCACGCGCGAAGCGATGGGCTGGAGCGACGCGCCGTTCGTCATTGCCGACGACGTCTACGCCGCATGGGATGCAAAAGCCAAGGGACTGAAGGCGCAAGGCGACTGGAACGCGAAGCTGGAAGCTTATGCGAAAGAATTCCCGCAACAGGCAAGCGAACTGACGCGCCGCATGAAAGGCGAACTGCCGGGCGATTTCGACAAGGCCGTCGACGCCTACATCGCCGCCTGCGTCGACAAGAAGGAAACCATCGCCACCCGCAAGGCCAGCCAGAACGCGATCCAGGCGTATGCACAAGTGCTGCCTGAATTCCTCGGCGGCTCGGCCGACCTGACCGGTTCCAACCTGACCAACTGGAAGGAAAGCGTCGCCGTGCGCGCCAACCAGCCGGGCAACCACATCAACTACGGCGTACGCGAATTCGGCATGAGCGCGATCATGAACGGCATCGCCCTGCATGGCGGCTACCTGCCGTTCGGCGCGACCTTCCTGACCTTCTCCGACTACAGCCGCAATGCGCTGCGCATGGCAGCGTTGATGAAAATCCGCTCGCTGTTCGTCTTCACGCACGACTCCATCGGCCTCGGCGAAGACGGTCCGACGCACCAGTCGATCGAACACGTCTCCAGCCTGCGCCTGATTCCGAACCTGGACAACTGGCGTCCATGCGACACCGTCGAATCCGCCGTCGCATGGCAACAGGCCATCAAGCGCCACAACGGCCCGAGCACGCTGATCTTCTCGCGCCAGAACCTGCCGTTCCAGGAACGTTCGGCCGAACAGATCGCCGACATCGCGCGCGGCGGCTACGTGCTGCGCGATGCGAAAGACGCAAAAGTCATCCTGATCGCGACCGGCTCCGAAATCGAACTGGCGACCAAGGCCGCCGAGCAACTCGCCGGACACGGCGTTGCTGCACGCGTCGTCTCGATGCCGTCGACCGACGTGTTCGACCGCCAGGACGATGCCTACAAGGCCAGCGTGCTGACCAAGGGCGTGCCGCGCGTCGCCATCGAAGCCGGCGTCACCGACTTCTGGCACAAGTACGTCGGCCTCGAAGGCGGCGTGGTCGGCATCGACACCTTCGGTGAATCGGCGCCAGCCGGCGTGCTGTTCAAGCACTTCGGCTTCACCGTCGACAACGTGATCGCCACCGTCAAAAAAGTGCTGGCTTAACGCAAAACGCACGTGACCGAAATCACTTTCCGCCACGCCACAGCCGCCGATGCGTCGGCTATCGCCGCCTTGCGTGTCGAAAGCTGGCGCACCAGTTATCGCGGCGTGATTCCGGAAACCTACCTGGACAACATGCGTGCCGAAGACAGCGCATCGATGTGGTCGCAAGTGCTGCAGGCCGAACGTCCCGGCATCGCCGTCTTCGTCGCCACTGCCGGCGACGAGATCGTCGGCTTTGCTTCCGGCATGCTGCTGTCGCCCGCCAAGCTGGATTGCGATGCAGAACTGACTGCCATCTACCTGAAGCCGATCGCGCAGCGCGGCGGCGTCGGACGCCGCCTGCTGGCGCTAGTCGTGCAGGCAATGCAGCAACACAAGGCGACGTCGCTGTTGACGTGGGTGCTTGCCGACAACAAACCCGCGCGCCAGTTTTTCGAAGAACTCGGTGCGGCGTTGCTGGTCGAACAACCGTTTTCGTGGGATGACCTCGAACTGACCGAAGCCGGCTATGCCTGGCACGATCTGGACCGGCTGCTGCAGGATTGCGGCAGCGAAAAGAATGTTTTGCAGTTGAAACTGAGTTGAACCCTTTCTGGAGAAGAAGATGACCATCCGCGTCGCAATCAACGGTTACGGCCGCATCGGCCGCAATGTCCTTCGTGCGCACTATGAAGGCGACAAGAAGAACGACATCCAAATCGTCGCCATCAACGATCTCGGCAAGCCCGAATCGAACGCGCACCTGACCCGCTACGACACGGTACACGGCAAGTTCCCCGGCACCGTCGAAGTCGACGGCGATTGCATGGTCGTCAACGGCGACCGCATCAAGGTCTTCGCCGAACGCGATCCGGCCAAGCTGCCGTGGGGCGACCTGAAGGTCGACGTCGTGATGGAATGCACGGGCTTCTTCACCACCAAGGAAAAAGCGTCGGCTCACCTGAAGGGTGGCGCGAAGAAAGTCATCATCTCGGCGCCGGGCGGCAAGGACGTCGACGCGACCATCGTCTACGGCGTCAACCACACCGTGTTGAAATCGACCGACACCGTGATCTCGAACGCATCGTGCACGACCAACTGCCTGGCGCCGCTGGTCAAGCCGCTGCACGACAAGCTCGGCATCGTCAACGGCCTGATGACGACTGTGCACTCGTACACCAACGACCAGGTACTGACCGACGTGATGCACGAAGACCTGCGCCGCGCACGCTCCGCCACGCATTCGATGATCCCGACCAAGACCGGCGCTGCCGCTGCGGTCGGCCTCGTGCTGCCGGAACTGAACGGCAAGCTGGACGGCTTCGCGATCCGCGTGCCGACGATCAACGTTTCGATCGTCGACCTGTCCTTCATCGCCGCGCGCGACACGACGGTCGAGGAAGTCAACGCGATCATGAAGGAAGCATCGGAAGGCGCGCTGAAAGGCATCCTGACCTATCAGACGGAACAGCTGGTGTCAGTAGACTTCAACCACAATCCGGCATCGAGCAGTTTCGATGCGACGCTGACGAAAGTCTCCGGCCGCCTGGTGAAAGTCTCGTCGTGGTACGACAACGAATGGGGCTTCTCGAACCGCATGCTGGATACGACGACGGCATTGATGAGCGCAAAATAAATCGTTGCTTCATCAAATAAAAAACGCCCCGATATCGGGGCGTTTTTGTTTCCGCATCAACAACGATGCATCACGTGCCTGCCTTCACCGCCTTCTCGATATCGGCACGCGACAGTTCCGGCGCAAACAACTGGATGAAATCGTAGGTATAACTGCGCAGGTACGCGCCACGCCGCACTGCCAGTCGCGTGACGTTCTGCGCGAACAGATGCGCGCCGTCGATCACCTTCAAGCCCGTACCTGTCAGCGTATCGCCATTGCGATGCTGCAACGCCATCGATGCCACCAGGCCGACACCGAGGCCGAGTGCGACGTATTGCTGAATGACGTCGGAATCCATTGCGGTCAGTACGATATCCGTCGTGATGTTTTCCTGACGGAAGGCATCGTCGATGTGGCCGCGGCCGGTGAAGCCGAGGTCGTAAGTAATGAGCGGATATTCGGCCAGATCGGCCAGCGTGACCGGATTTTTCTGCAGCAGCGGATGACCGTCCGGCACGACGATCGCGTGATGCCAGCGGTAGCACGGGAAGGAAACCAGTTCATCGAACTGGCTCAAGCCTTCGGTGGCAATGCCAACGTCCGATCTGCCGGAAATGACCCATTCGGCAATATGCTCGGGCGAACTCTGCTGCAGCGCGATGCGCACCTTGGGGAAAGCGGAACGAAATGCCTGCACGACCTTGGGCAGCATGTAGCGCGCCTGCGTGTGCGTGGTAGCGACGGCCAGCGTGCCGATTTCCTGCGCCGTGTATTCGCGGCTGGCGCGCTGCAGGTTTTCCGCTTCCAGCAGCAGGCGGTCGATGATCTGCAGGATGCCGCGGCCGGGATCGGTCAGGCCGGTCAGGCGCTTGCCGTTGCGCTCGAAGATATCGACGCCGAGCTCTTCTTCCAGTTCGCGGATCTGGCGGCTCACGCCCGGCTGCGATGTGTACAGCACGTTGGCGACTTCGGTCAGGTTGTAGCCGCAGCGCGCGGTTTCGCGTATCGAACGCAGTTGCTGAAAATTCATCGTGGGACACCCTGTCAAAACGCCGTCGAATCGGCGGAAATCATTGTGCGATTCCCCGATGATCCGACTGCGCGCTGCTTCGACGGCGCGCCCGGATCGATCAGACGGAATCGTCGATAAACACCTGCAGCTTTTTCGGGCGGACGACCAGCGTTTCACCTTCCTTCAACTGCATTTGCGTGAAGCGGTCGTTCGAAATCACGGCCTCGATCAACGCGTTGTTGTCGTCGCGCTCCAGTTCGAGCTGTGCCAGCGGGCCGATCGCATGAACACGCAGCAGCTTGACGACGATGCCGTCAATGCCGTCTGCGTCCCGCGCGTAACGCTCGACTTCCAAATCGTGCGGACGCACATAGCCGATACCCTTCGCATCCTGCGTCTGCGCGTAGTCGGGGGCGGCGAACGACAAGCCTTCCGACTGCAACACGCCTTCGTGCACGCGGCCGTGGAACAGGTTGACGTTGCCGAGGAAGCCGTAGACGAACGGCGATGCCGGATTGTTGTAGACCTCGCGCGGCGCACCGATCTGCTCGACATTGCCCTTGTTCATCAGCACGATCTGGTCGGCCACTTCCAGCGCTTCTTCCTGATCGTGCGTGACGAAGATGCTGGTGACGTGCAGCTCGTCATGCAGGCGACGCAGCCAGCGGCGCAGTTCCTTGCGCACCTTGGCATCGAGCGCACCGAACGGTTCGTCCAGCAGCAGCACGCGCGGCTCCACCGCCAAGGCGCGCGCCAGTGCGATGCGCTGACGCTGGCCGCCGGACAGTTGCGGTGGATAGCGATCAGCCAGCCAGTCGAGCTGCACCAGTTCCAGCAGCTTCATGACCTTTTCCTTGATCTGCGCTTCCGACGGCCGCGTCGCAGCCGGGCGCACGCGCAGACCGAAGGCGATGTTCTCGAACACACTCATGTGCTTGAACAGCGCGTAGTGCTGGAACACGAAACCGACCTGGCGTTCGCGCACGTGGCGCGCCGACGCATCCTGTCCGTCCAGCAGCACCTGGCCGTTGTCCGGCTGTTCGAGGCCGGCGATGATGCGCAGCAGTGTGGTCTTGCCGCAGCCGGACGGGCCCAGCAATGCCGTCAGTTCGCCCGCCGGAAAGCTCAGCGAGACGTCGTTCAGCGCGACGAAACTGCCGAACTGCTTGTGAATGTTCCTGACTTCGATACTCATGATCCCTGCTCCTGAAACTGTTCTTCCTGCACGGCGCGCACGTCATGTCCGTTACGCAAGCGCCACTCGATAAATGATTTGAGCGCCAGTGTAACGAGTGCCAGCAGCGCCAGCAACGACGCAACCGCAAAAGCCGCCGAAAACTGGTACTCGTTGTACAGAATCTCCACCTGTAGGGGGATCGTGTTGGTCTGGCCGCGGATGTGGCCGGAAACCACCGACACCGCGCCGAATTCGCCCATCGCCCGCGCATTGCAGAGGATCACTCCGTACAGCAGCCCCCACTTGATGTTCGGCAGCGTCACGTGCCAGAACATGCGCCAGCCCGACGCGCCCAGCACCAGCGCGGCCTCTTCTTCCTCGCTGCCCTGCGACTGCATCAGCGGGATCAGTTCACGCGCCACGAATGGGAAAGTGACAAACACCGTCGCCAGCACGATGCCCGGTACCGCGAACAGGATCTTGATGTTGTGATCCAGCAGCCACGCGCCGAACCAGCCTTGCGCGCCGAACAGCAGCACGTAGATCAAACCCGAGATCACCGGCGACACAGAGAACGGCAGATCGATCAGCGTCAGCAGGATGCTCTTGCCGCGAAATTCGAACCTGGCAATGCACCACGATGCCGCGATGCCGAACACCAGGTTCAGCGGCACCGCAATCGCCGCCGTCAACAGCGTCAGCCTGATCGCCGCCAGCGCATCCTCTTCGACGATGGCAGCGAGGTAGGCGTCCCAGCCTTTCTTCAATGCTTCGGCAAACACCGCCACCAGCGGCACGAACAGGAACAGCGTCAGAAAGCCCAGTGCAATGCCGATCAGCAGTCCACGCACCCACCAGGATTCCACCGTTGCCGGCGGCACTTTGGCGGCACGCGGCACGGCAATTGCCGGCAACACGGGAGAAGGAGCAATCGCCGCCATTTCAGCCCCTTTCCGCACGACCGCGCTTGCGCGACCATGCCTGCAACAGATTGATCGTCAGCAGCATCGCAAACGACACCAGCAGCATCACGACCGCAATCGCCGTCGCACCTGCATAGTCGTACTGCTCCAGCTTGGTCACGATGAACAGCGGTGTGATTTCGGACACCATCGGCATGTTGCCGGCGATGAAGATGACCGAACCGTATTCGCCGGTCGCCCGGGCAAAGGCCAGCGCGAAACCGGTCAGCAGCGCCGGCAGCACGGTCGGGAAAATCACCTTGGCGAACGTCTGCCAGTGGCTCGCTCCCAGACTGACGGCCGCTTCTTCCAGCTCGCGCTCCGCATCTTCCAGCACCGGTTGCACGGTGCGCACGACGAACGGCAGGCCGATGAAAGTCAGCGCGACCACCACACCCAGCGGCGTGAACGCCACCTTGATGCCGATCGCTTCCAGATATTGTCCGATCCAGCCGTTGACCGAATACAGCGCCGTCAGTGCGATACCGGCCACCGCGGTCGGCAAGGCAAACGGCAGATCGACCAGCGCATCGACGATCTTCTTGCCCGGGAATTCATAGCGCACCAGCACCCAGGCGACAATGCCGCCGAAGAAGACATTCAACAACGCACCGAGCAGCGCCGCGCCGAACGTCAAACGATAGGAAGCCAGCACGCGCGGCGACGTCACCGCCGCGACGAAACCGTCCCAGCTCATCGAGAACGTGTTCAGGAACACGGCCGACAGCGGGATCAGCACGATCAGGCTCAGATAGAACAGCGTGAAGCCCAGCGACAGATGGAAGCCGGGCAACACCCTGGTCACGATATGTTTCTTTTCTGCAATGGCAAATACGGCGGACATAATGGCTCTTTATTACAAATCCAGCTAACAGGTCGCCATAATTGCACTCCATCGTTATAAAGAGAACGAATCTTTTTGCATGCCGTTAGAAGAAAAACATATATGGGCCGCTTCCGCCATAAAGTGGCAAGGTAGGCGGCAACTGTATCGAGCAGGCGATCGGCGGCTCATCCACCGGGAATCGCAAGCGGTGTGCGTCGGCCCGACGTTTTGCGCTTCCAACCTGATGCGAATGGCTATTCTTTCAACATGGACTCTCTTATAACGGCCTCCGCACGCGCGCTCGCCGCCGGCGACACGCTGAACGCCCTCAAGCATGTTGCCCTGCGTGATGATCCGCCCGCGCTGGCCTTGCGCGGAATCGCCATGGCGCAACTCGGCGAACATGCGCGCGCTCGCGAGCTTTTGCGCACCGCTGCGCGTCGCTTCGGCGCGCACGAAGACTTGTCCCGCGCGCGCTGCATTGTCGCGGAGGCCGAGATTGCCATGATCATGCGGGACTTCGGCACGTCACCACGTGCACTGATGACGGCCATGACCACACTGGAAGCGCACGGCGACCGCGCCAATGCAATGCAGGGAAGACTCATCACCGCACGCAAGCATTTACTGCTCGGTCGTCTGAAAGATGCGGAAGACATCCTTCGGCAACTTGATATCGCCAGTCTCGCATTGCCGCTGGTGGCGGTGGCCGAACTGACTGTTGCGGAACTGTCCTTGCGACTGCTTCGCATCGGCGATGCACAAGAAGCGCTTGCCCGTGCGCAGAAAGCGGCCGATCGCGCACAAGTGCCGGTGCTGCACCAGGAGGTGCTGGAAGCGCGGACGGCATTCAACCGTCCCGCCGCCCGGAAAATCCACAAAGGCGAGGAACGGACATTGCCGCTGGATGAAGTCGCAACGCTGCTGGCTTCCGATACGCTGGTGATCGATGCCTGTCGCCACGGGCTGGTTTCCGGGGAAACATGGTTGCCGCTGGCACGCCGCCCGATATTGTTTGCACTGGTACGGGCACTTGCAGAGGCGTGGCCGAACGATGTCGATCGCTCTGCCTTGATCGCATGTGCATTCCGAACCCGGCATTTCGATGAATCGCATCGTGTCCGTTTGCGTGTAGAGATCGGACGCTTGCGTGCATTGATCGCACCGTTGGCCCGCATCGAGGCTACCGAACACGGATTTCTTCTGAGACCGAACAAGCAATGCAGTGTTGTCCTGCTGGCGCCGCCCGTCGATGGCGACGAGGGTGCACTGATCGCCTTGCTTTCCGATGGCGTTCCATGGTCGACGTCGGCCCTCGCATTGGCGCTGGGTGCCAGTCAACGCACCGTACAGCGCGCACTGGCAGCGCTCGAATCCGCCGGACAGGTGCGCTCGATCGGCCGAGGGCGCGCGCAACGCTGGCTGGCGCCGCCGCTGACGGAATTCACGACAATCTTGTTACTCCCGGTTGCGCTGTCGATCACATAGAGTGTTCCTGAGCGCCGCATCAAGGCGCATTACAGGAAGCTGAAAAACAAGGAGCTGAAAATGACCAGTACCACCAGCAAAAATGTGATGGAAGCCGTCGCACACAAGGCCGAAATCGTGCGTGAATATGGCCCGTTTGACGGCGCAGACTGCGTGCACGGCGTCACGCACGACGGCAAACTCGTGTGGGCCGCCACCGGTCGCGAATTGATCGCATTCGATCCTGCAAGCGGGAGGCCCGCACATACGTTGCAACATGCCTGCGATGCAGGAACCGCGTTCGACGGCACCTATCTTTACCAGATTGCCGAACATCGCATCGACAAGATCGATCCTGCCAGCGGCAAGGTGATCGCATCGATTCCGGCACCCGGCAATGGCTGCGATTCCGGCATGGCATGGGCGGAAGGCAGTTTGTGGGTAGGCCAATACCGCGACCGGAAAATCCATCAGATCGACCCGGCTACCGGCGCCATCATCCGCACCATCGAATCCAATCGGTTCGTCACCGGCGTGACCTGGGTCGATGGCGAACTGTGGCACGGAACATCGGAAGAAGGAGAAAGCGACATTCGTCGTATCGATCCGGAAAACGGCGCTGTGCTCACGCGGCTGGAAATGCCGGCCGGCACTTCCGTCAGCGGACTGGAATCCGATGGACAGGATCTTTTTTTCTGCGGCGGCGGCAACAGCGGGAAAGTCCGCGCGGTAAAGCGCCCGAAGGATGCAATCGCGATGTGACTGCCCGTTCTCGCTCGGCTCCTCCGAGCGAGAACGCCGATCCGAAGCAGTATCCTGTGCACCGAGAGGAATGAAATTCCGGCACGATCAGATTCGCCGGTACCAGCCTCGGCCTGCTTCTTCGCATCGCGCCGAGAGCATGCAAGTCAATCGGGGCGGTCGTTTTCCTTCTGTCCCATGCCGAGGCCGATTCCCACTCCCATGCCGGCACCGGCACCACTCATGTTGCCGCCACGCGTAGAAGCTTTGCCGCCTTCCTTGCCGGCATCACCTTTGCCGCGGCTGCCGCTGGATTGTGAGCGCGTCGGCCCTTGCAGCGGAATGCTGATATCCGACGGAATAGCTCCCAGATCGAGCGCGGCACGAATGAAGTTGCGCAGGGAAACGACCAGTTCGGCGGTATGGATCGGCCGGCCGGCAGCCATGTCGGTTGCCGCCTGGCTCGCCAGGCGCACATGCTCTTCGGTGCCAAGCAGAATGATGTCCGACAACGCGGCTTCCACGGCATCGCGGATGCGGCGTGCGCGATCGGAACTGGAAATCTCGTCCTGTTCCGCTGCCTGCTCGCCCTCTTCTTCGCGCACCGCCAGACGCAGATCGCGCAAATGCGTGGGATCGACCGTCAGCTGTCCGGTAAAGGAGCCTCCCAGGGTTTTATATGCGGCAATCAATGTCCTGAGCCGCTCGTTGATCTGGCGGTTCATCCGTTCGCGACGCTGCTGAATCGTCTGCATCATCAGTACGCGCGCACCCACGCCGATCAGCGTGAAGACCGCGAGTCCGAGGATCGTCGTCAGTACGCCATGCCAGGAATTGAAATCGAAATAACGCACAGTCGCCTCCGCAATTGTTTGCAGTAGCGACTAGTGTACTGAGCTTGCGTTTTTCGTGGGCGGCGGCGAATCGTCCGGTATCGCGACTGACGACCGAACTTCAGCAGGATGCGCGCAAGGAAGGCAGGCAGACATCCGCCACTGCACGCAAGCGCCCCAGTTGCTGCAGCCCCTGTTCCCAATCGCCCAATGCCGATTCCGCATTGATG
Organism: Oxalicibacterium solurbis; assembly: GCF_014635845.1. GTDB lineage: Bacteria > Pseudomonadota > Gammaproteobacteria > Burkholderiales > Burkholderiaceae_D > Oxalicibacterium > Oxalicibacterium solurbis. Next base: position 740,180 of record NZ_BMDP01000001.1, read on the forward strand.
TGGCCGAGCGCACCGACGTTGACGAAACCGCAGCCCCAGCAGTCGGCCCAGTATGCCGCGCGGTGCGCCACCATCCACGGATCGTTCTCGCTGCCCATCATGATCGTCGGGCAACGCATGCGGGCATCGCGCAACAGATGGGCAACGCCGAACTTTTCCGGATCGGCCGGCGCCACCAGCAACGCCGCAACGACATGCGGAAAACGCCGCGTTGCGTGCACCGATGCCAGGCAGCCGAAACTGTGCGCGACGATGATGACGGGCCGTGTCGACTGCTGCAGCTTTTCCGTCAGCCGCTGCGACCAACCAATCAGATCAGCGCGATCCCAACGATCCTGTTCGACGCGTTCGAAAGCAGGGTAATGCACCTGCCAGCGCGTCTGCCAATGGCCGGGGCCGCTATCGTTCAGCCCCGGAACGATCAGCACGCGATAATCGGACAGGTCCGGCAACATCATGATGCGATCGCCGCCGGCAAATCATCGCGAACAGCGTCGCTGTGCGTCTCTGCAATGTGCGGAATGGCCGTCGGCACATCCCACAGAAAACCTTGCGCAAGAACAGGCCACCCCGTCCGTGCCTGCAGCGCATGCAGCTTGTCACGCACGGCCGTCGATTCGACCCGCTTGAAGATGACGGTTGCATTGCCGGCCTCCGCTTCTTCCAGCAATTGCAGGGCGGCACCCTCGTCGTTCAGTTCGCGCGCATCCAGCTTGACGACATCCGGGCAGATCTGGCGCAGTTGCTCGATTCCCTGCCGCGCATCGGCGACATTAATCGCCAGACGAAAGCCATTGCGCCGGTAATTGTCGGCCACGTAATGCGCAATCCATGCCTGATCTTCCCGGATCGTCGGCAGTTGCAGCACGACATTCGTCCACGGCAGGCCGAGCAGGTCCAGCACGCGACGGAAAGACATGCCGTGATTGCTGTCGACGGCGGCCAGCAAGCGTGCATGCACGCTGAGATACAGATCGGCGTCCGCCAATGACGGCTGCCGATAGAAATTGACGGTATGCAGCAGGCGGCACAGCCGATCCAGTTCGATCGACTGCTCATCGGTGGCCGTTGTATCGAGCAGCTTCCAGACGCTCAGGCCATCGTCGCTATGCGACTGGCTGCGCATGAAACCCTGCATGCCTACAATGCGGCCGGCGCCTATTTCACGGATCGGCTGGAACACGCTGGTCAGCGTGGCATTCAGATAACGGCCGTAGGCTTTCCCCTCCCGATCCAGCCACAGGGAAGTATCGACCGGCGCATCGCGCAGACGCGCCAGGTAATCCTGCAAAGCGGGAAAGCTCATCGTTTTCCTTTCCGCGAAAACTGCTGCGCGCGCAGCGCGATAGGCAATGTCGCGCAACAGCATCGCTTACAGCAGCTTGGCCAGCGACACTTCTGTCGCCTTGACCAGCGCCACGACCTCGGTGCCGATCTGCAATTCCAGATCCTTGACCGAGCGCGTGGTGATGACCGAAGTGACAGTGCCGCCCGGCGTGTCGACATCGACTTCCGACAAGACGTCGCCGAGAATGATGTTGCTGATCTTGCCCTTGAACTGGTTGCGGGCGTTGATTTTTTCGATGCTCATGGTTTTCCTTGAATGGTGAATGAAGGCACAAATAAAAAAGTGCGTGAAAAAATGAATGAAGAAATAAATGAAAAAACCAATAAAGAGAGAAGCAAGCCGGCGAAATTCAAACCGCCCAGGCGAACTGGCCGACCGTCCTCAACAGCGATACATCGCCCAGTTCGGCATCCGGGCTGCCTGCCGGCACGGGCTGCTGCAGCACACGCGCCAGAATGCGTTCTTCCAGTTGCGCGAATGCGGCGTTGCCGCGCACTCGCGGGCGTGCCAATGCCACACGCTCGTCCAGCGTGATGTGCCCATCCTCGATCAGCACAACACGATCGGCCAGGGCAATCGCTTCCTGCACGTCGTGCGTGACCAATAGCGCGGTAAAGCCGCGCTGCTGCCACAACGATTCGATCAGCTGCTGCATCTCGATGCGCGTCAACGCATCGAGCGCACCCAGCGGTTCGTCCAGTAGCAACAGTTCCGGGTCGTGCACCAGCGCGCGCGCCAGTGCCACACGCTGGCGCTGGCCGCCGGAAAGCACAGCCGGCCATTCGCCGGCACGTTCGTTCAGGCCGACCTGCCTGAGCGCATTCAATGCATCGGCCTTGCCGCTGCGTTTCGGCAGGCCGAGCGCGACGTTGTGTAGCACCTTTTTCCACGGCAGTAGCCGCGAATCCTGAAACATGATGCGTGTCTCGGGCCGCTTCGCACCGTCGGCGAAGACCAGCGTGCCGCGATCCACCGTTTCCAGTTCCGCGATCAGGCGCAGCAGCGTGCTCTTGCCGCAACCGCTGCGGCCGACAACGGCGACGAACTCGCCCGGCTCCAGCGTCAGGTCGACCGACTTCAGCACTTCGCGGCCGCCATAGGATTTGACGAGACTGCCGATGGCTACGCGCACACCGCGCCGTGCTGCTGCATCCAGTGTTTTCTGCTCGATGGCATTGCTCTGCATGATGCTTTCCCTTTCAACGATCTCAATGACGGTAGCCGGGATGCCAGCGCAACCAGTAGCGTTCCAGCCCGCGCGACACGACGTCCGCCAGCTTGCCCAGCAGCGCATACAAAAGGATACCGACCAGCACCACATCGGTTTGCAGGAATTCGCGCGCATTCATCGTCATGTAGCCGATGCCGGATTGCGCCGAAATCGTCTCTGCCACGATCAGAATCACCCACACCAGGCCCAGCGAGAAACGCACGCCGACCAGGATCGACGGCAGCGCGCCCGGCAGGATCACGTCGCGATACAGCGCCCAGCCGGACAGGCCGTAGCTCTTCGCCATTTCGATCAGCCCCTTGTCGACCGAGCGAATGCCGTGAAAGGTATTCAGATAGACCGGGAAAAACACGCCGACCGCAACCAGAAAAATCTTCGCCGTTTCCTCGATACCGAACCACAGGATCACCAGCGGAATCAGCGCCAGCGACGGAATGTTGCGCACCATCTGGAAAGTCGTGTCGAACAGCGTCTCCGCCGTCTTGAACGTGCCTGTCAACAGACCGAACAGCAGGCCGAGGCCGCCGCCGACGCCGAAACTCACCAGCGCGCGCCACAGGCTGACCTTGGCATGCATCCACAGCTCGCCGGATTCCGCGAGACTCCACGCTGCCTTCGCCACCGCGAACGGCTCTGGCAGCACGCGATTCGACAGCCAGCCGAAATACGAGGCGGTCTGCCATGCCGCCAGCAACAGGATAGGCACGATCCACGGCAGCACGCGTTTCCATGCATCGGTTGCCGTGATGCGTTTTGCCGGCGCTTGTCCGGTGACTACTGCCGCGGTATTGGATAACACTGCGCTCATTGCATTTCCTCAGCTTTGTGACACCCTGGGCAGGATGTCGTTGGAAATCACTTCGCCGAACGGCCCGGTCAGCGCCGGCTCGTCCGTGCGCTCCTTGCCCTTGTTCAGCAACGGGAACACCAGTTCGGCAAAACGGTAAGACTCTTCCAGATGCGGATAGCCGGACAGGATGAAGGTCTCGATGCCGAGATCCGCGTATTCGCGCATGCGTGCCGCCACCGTTTCCGGATCGCCGACCAGCGCGGTGCCGGCGCCGCCGCGCACCAGGCCGACGCCGGCCCACAGGTTGGGCGACACTTCCAGCTTGTCCTTGCGGCCGCCGTGCAATGCCGCCATGCGGCGCTGGCCTTCGGAATCCATCTTGTTGAACGATGCCTGCGCACGTGCGATCAGGTTGTCGTCAACGTACTTGATCAGTTCGTCGGCGGCCTTCCATGCTGCCTCGTTCGTCTCGCGCACGATCACGTGCAGGCGAATGCCGAACTTCAGCGTGCGGCCATGTTTGGCGGCGCGCTTGCGGATATCGGCAATCTTCTCTGCGACAGATGCCGGCGGTTCGCCCCAGGTCAGATAGACATCGACCTGCTCGGCCGCCAACTCATGCGCCGCTTCCGACGAGCCGCCGAAGTACAACGGCGGATACGGCTTCTGCAATGGCGGATACAGCGTCTTGCCGCCCTTCACCTGCAGATGCTTGCCTTGGAAATCGAAACCGGCCTCGCCGCCTTCGCCGGAAATCGAACCGCGCCATATCTTCAGGAACTCGGACGAGATTTCGTAGCGTTCCGCGTGATCGGCCCACAGGCCGTCCGCTTGCAGTTCCGCCTGATCGCCACCGGTGACGACATTGATCAGCAGACGTCCTTTCGACAGGCGATCGAAGGTCGACGCCATGCGTACCGACAGACCCGGCGTGCTCAGCCCCGGACGGATCGCCACCAGAAACTTCAGTTTCTGCGTCGCGCCGATCAGGCTGGACGCGGCAACCCACGGGTCCTCGCAGGAGCGGCCGGTCGGCAGCAGCACGCCGTCATAGCCGAGCGTATCGGCGGCGACCGCCACCTGCTTCATGTAATCGAAATCCACCTGGCGCGCGCCTTTCGACGTGCCGAGATAACGGCTGTCGCCATGTGTGGGAATAAACCAGAAAACATTCAAACTCATCATCAATCCTTGAAGGCAATACGGTGTTCCGATGCACGTTCCTGTGTACCGGGCATCAGGAACGAGGAACGATCACGGCATCTTTCACGTTGATTCTTTTCGGAATCAGCTTCAGCTCGGCAAACACATCGGCGATCTTCTGCTGATCGGCGATCACTGCCGGCGTGACCGGGCGCACACCGTACGCCAGACGCTTCGCCGCCAGTTCGACGACGTCGCTGTCCAGCCCGGTCTGCTTCGTCAGGATCGTCGTGACTTCCGGCAGATTGCGGCTGCTCCATTGATCGATCTTGTCGATTTCGTCGAGCACGATAGCCACGATGCGCGCATTCTTTTCCGCGTAGGAGCGCGAAGCGAGGAAGAACTGATGATTGGCAACCAGCCCGGTGCCGTCGGCCAGCACGCGTGCGCCCAGCTGTTTTTCTGCAGCGGCGAGAAACGGGTCCCAGATCACCCATGCATCGAGACTGCCGCGCTCGAAGGCGGCGCGCGCATCGGCCGGCGCAAGATAGGAAACGTTGACGTCGCGGTAATTGATCCCAGCCTTTTCCAATGCCTTCACCAGCAGGTAATGCACATTGGAGCCGCGGTTCAGCGCAACCTTCTTTCCCTTCAGATCGGCCACGCTTTTCAGCGGCGAATTCTTCGGCACGATGATGGCTTCGCCCGCCGGCGATGGCGGCTCGTTGCCGACATAGACCAGATCGGCGCTGGCAGCCTGCGCAAAGATCGGCGGCGCTTCGCCTGCCGTGCCGAAATCGATGCTGCCGACATTCAATCCTTCCAGCAGCGTGGGGCCGGCCGGGAACTCGCTCCACTTCACGTCTACACCTTCGACTGCCAGACGTTTTTCCAGTGCGCCGCTTCCTTTCAGGATCACCAGCGTGCCGTATTTCTGGTAGCCGATACGCACGACTTTTTTCGCTTGCGCCGCAGCCAGATTCGGCAAGCCGGCACTCAAGGCGCCAAGTGCAGCGGCAGACAGATAACCCAGCGTGCGCCTTCTGGCGGCATGTTTCTGCTTTGGATCGCTCATCGGCATTTCTCCATTCTTCAAGATTTTCGGCAAAAGAAATCCCGCCGGCATGCGATGCCGTTTCCGAAAAATGCGGGATGATTTTTTACAGTGCGCTTCAGTACGATGCTTCTATCGCATGCCGCGCATGCGGTGCTAGACGCTACATCGCACGCTGGAAAACGGAATCGGCTCGAAGCCGGCCGCGGCCGCTTCCTGCAGCGCAATCAGGCTGGCCGACAGGTTTTCCACGCCGTCGGCCACGCGCCTTACAATCGCAGGATCGAGCACCAGCCCTGCTTCCTCCGACCACACGATCTGCTGTTCGGTCGCATAGATGCTGGGCAGCACATGGCGCGCATCCAGCGACGACAGCACCGGACGCAAGCCGTAATCCAGCGCCAGCATGTGCGACTGGCTGCCGCCGGTCGCCAGCGGCAGCACCAGCTTGCCTTTCAGGCCGTCCTGCGGCAGCAGATCGAGAAAGGCTTTCAGGATGCCGCTGTATGCCGCCTTGTAGACCGGCGTGCCGATGACGACGGCATCCGCATCGGCCACCTGTCCGCGCGCCGCCTTCAGCGTTTCGTCGCCGAAATCCGCCTGCAGCAGCGCCAGCGCCGGCAGGTCGCGTACGTTCAGCTTTGCGTAGCGGTGGCCGAGCAGTGCCAGCTTTTCGCCGACGTGATGCAGCAGCCGCGTGGAGCGCGAGGACAACGATGGACTGCCGGCGAGCAACAGGATGTTCATGCGGTTTCCTGAATCTTTCTTTACGAGTGCTTACTTGCCCGAATTACTTGCCCGGCTGGTAGATGCGATCGAAGACGCCGCCATCCGCGAAGTGTTCTTTCTGCGCCTTGGTCCAGCCGCCTGCCACTTCGTCGATCGTGAACAGTTTCACTTTCGGGAACTGGCTGGCGTATTTCTTCGCAATTTTTTCGTCGATCGGACGGTAGTAGTTCTGCGCGGCGATTTCCTGGCCTTCCGGCGAATACAGGTATTGCAGATAGGCTTCGGCTACCTTGCGCGTGCCGTGACGATCGACCACCTTGTCGACCACGGCAACCGGCGGTTCGGCCAGGATGCTGACGGACGGTGCGACGATTTCAAACTTGTCCGGACCGAGTTCCTTCAGCGCCAGGATCGCTTCGTTCTCCCAGGCCAGCAGCACATCGCCAATGCCGCGCTCGACGAAGGTCGTCGTCGCGCCGCGCGCACCGGAATCCAGCACCGGCACGTTCCTGTAGAGCTTGGTCAGGAATTCGGTCGCGGTCTTTTCGTTGCCGCCCGGCTGCTTCAATGCATAGCCCCATGCGGCCAGATGATTCCAGCGCGCGCCGCCCGAGGTTTTCGGATTCGGCGTGATGACGGAAACGCCCGGCTTGATCAGATCGTTCCAGTCCTTGATGTGCTTGGGATTGCCTTTGCGTACGAGGAAGACGATGGTGGATGTGTACGGCGCGCTGTTGTGCGGCAGGCGTTTTTGCCAATCCTTGGCGATCAGGCCGCGATCGGCGATCGCATCGATGTCGTAGGCCAGCGCCAGCGTGACGACGTCCGCTTCCAGTCCGTCGATCACTGCGCGGCCCTGCTTGCCGGAACCGCCGTGCGACGCCTTGATCTTCAGATCCTCGCCGGTCTTGGCTTTCCACTCCTTGGCGAAGACCTTGTTATATTCCTGATACAGCTCGCGCGTCGGGTCGTAGGAGACGTTCAGCAACGAAATTTCCGCTGCGTGCAGGCTCGGTGCAATCACTGTCAATGCAAAGGCGGCGGCTGTAAGTTTCTTGATCAGCATGTTTCATTCCCCTGAGTATTTCGTTTTCGAGGAATGCAGATTAAGGGGCCGTCAAAAAAAACAGAACGAATTGTTTCGCCGTTGCATATGCGGTTTCCGCATAACATCGGACTCATGCGGCGTACCGCAATGTTTTATTGCTAGACTGAACGGGTTAAAAATATTCCGCTGAAACATATCGGGTGTCGTACCAGCCGCGTCGTACCAGCCGACCTCACCCGCTTCTTCATCTATCGAAAGGACACCCATGAGCACAACGCATACCGTCGCTATCGTCGTCGGCAGCCTGCGCAAGGATTCGCTGAACCGCAAATTGGCCAACGCGCTGATCAGGATCGCTCCGCCGTCGCTGTCGATGTCCATCGTCGAAATCGCCGACTTGCCGCATTTCAATCAGGACTGGGAAGACAATCCACCGCAGAACGTGCTGGCCTTCCGCGAGAAGATCAAGGCTGCGGACGCCGTGCTGCTGTTGACGCCGGAATACAATCGTTCGGTGCCGGGCGTATTGAAGAATGCGGTCGACATTGCTTCGCGTCCATACGGGCAAGGCGTATGGATCGGCAAGCCGGGTGCCGTCGTCAGCGTTTCGCCTGGCCCGCTGGCTGGCTTCGGCGCCAACCATCACCTGCGTCAGGTGATGACAGCCGTCGGCATCAAGACGATGGCGCAACCGGAAGCCTATATCGGCAATGCCGGCGACCAGTTCGACGACAAGGGCGAACTGACCAATGCTTCCACGATCCAGTTCATGGGCAAGTTCCTCAATGCATTCGTGCAATGGATAGAGCGAAACAAATAAGGAAACAAACTGGACGGACATGAAAAAGCCGGTGAACATTTCACCGGCTTTTTTGTTTGCAAATTCTTCTGTCCGAATCACCGGCCGAAAAAATGCGGCCACAGAATCACCAGCCAGGTTGCCGCCGCCAGCAGCAGCGTCAGCAGCACGGCGGCACTGCCGAAATCCTTTGCATTCTTCGACAAGGCATTGCGCTCCAGCGACACACGATCGACAACCGCTTCGATCGCCGAATTGATCAGCTCGACGATCAGCACCAGCACGAAGACGCCGATCATCAGCAAGCGCTCCCACGGCGTGACCGGCAGCATGAAAGCGATCAGCGCCGCCGCGACGAACACGCACACTTCCTGACGGAACGCATGCTCGCCGTGCCATGCGGCACGGAGCCCTGCCATCGAATAGCGCAACGCAGGAAACAAACGCCCGAGTCCGCTTTTGCTCTTGAACTCGCTGATTGGCTGCACGCCGACGGGCTGGTCGACCGGACGGTCGGCAGAATGATCAATATTCATCTTTACGCACCAAACAAAAAGGGTTTCACATCGCGACTGACGAACCGCATCGTGACAGGATGAACGACGGATGGGATGACGGCATTATCGGGGTTACGCGTGAACGCCGCGTTAAAACGTACGCTGCCTGCCGGTTTCCATACTGATTTATACCGGCTACCGGCCCAATGGCGATTTTCGATAGCCGCTTCGATACGGAATGCACTTGGCAAAGTGATACGGCCTTTGTCGATCTTTCACAATGTGATATAACGTGGCGACGGCCTTGCAACAAACGAAACATGAAAACGACAGACGACAAAACCTCCATCCAGGTCATCGAGCGCATGGTCTCGCTGCTGGATGCACTGGCCGCCTGCCCCGATCCGGTCAGCCTGAAGGAACTCGCCAGCACCACCAGCCTGCATCCGTCGACGGCTCACCGCATCCTCAACGATCTCGTTCTCAAGCGCTTCGTCGACCGCTCCGAGCCCGGTGCCTACCGGCTCGGCATGCGGCTGCTGGAGCTGGGCAACATCGTCAAGAGCCGCCTCAATGTACGCGATGCGGCGATGGACCTGATGCGCACCCTGCACCGCAAGACCGACCAGACCGTCAACCTGTCGGTACGGCAGAACGACGAAATCATCTACATCGACCGCGCCTTTTCCGAACGTTCCGGCATGCAGGTGGTGCGCGCCGTCGGCGGCCGCGCGCCATTGCACCTGACGTCGACCGGCAAGCTGTTCCTGTCGATCGACGAGCCGAAGATGGTTGCGGAATACGCGCATCGCACCGGCCTGGCCGGTCACAACAGAAACTCGATCACCGATTTGGCGCAACTGGAAAACGAGCTCGGCACTGTGCGCAAGCACGGCTACGCGCGCGACAACGAGGAACTGGAACTGGGAGTACGCTGCATGGCTGCAGGCATCTACGACGACACCGGCAAGCTGATCGCGGGCCTGTCGATTTCCGCACCGGCTGATCGCTTGCAGGATTCCTGGCTGCAGGATTTGATGACGACGGCCAGGCAGATTTCAGCGGCGCTCGGCTACAAGGAAAGCGGCAATCCCGGCCGCGATTAAGTAGTCATTGAGTAGCGGTTGAGTGGCAACCACAAGCGGCCGATAACGATCGATAAACGGCAGCTTCACGGTCTGCGCAATATCCAATCGATACCGAAATCGGAGGCCGATACCAAACCCGTACGCACCAATAAAAAAGGCGAACCGCAGTTCGCCTTTTTTATTGTCTTTTGCTTGCTATCGCCGCGATCAGCTTTCCACCGTATGCGATGCATGCGCGATAACTGCATTCTTCGGTTCCTTCTCCAGCCACTTGCGGATGCGCCGCGCATCACCCAGGCGTGAATATTTTCCCTTGGAATCCAGGAAGATCATCACGATCGGACGATCGTTGATATTCGCCTGCATGACGAGGCAATGCCCCGCTTCGGTGATGTAGCCGGTCTTCTGGATGCCGATATCCCAGTCTGCATTGGCGACCAGGCGGTTGGAATTTGCGTAGTGCAGCGAACGACCGCTAGGTTCGACGACGTATTGCGTATCGGTCGAATACTGGCGCAGCACCGGGTAATGCAGTGCTGCCATCACCAGCTTGGCCAGATCGCGCGCGGTCGCCACGTTGTCGCTCGACAAACCGGTCGGATCGACGTAATGCGTGCCCGTCATGCCGAGTTCGCGCGCTTTCTCGTTCATCGCCACCACGAAGGCACGCACGCCGCCCGGATAGTTGCGGCCCAGCGCCGAAGCAGCACGGTTCTCCGAACTCATCAGCGCGATATGCAGCATGTTGGCGCGCGACAGGCGCGAACCGACACGCAGGCGCGACGAACTGTGCTTGATGCGATCGACGTCATCGTCGGTCACCTGGAGAATCTCGTCCATGTCCTGATGCGATTCGACGACTACCATCGCCGTCATCAGCTTGGTGATCGATGCGATCGGCAAGGTCACATTCGCATTCTTTTCGAGCAGCACTTCGGAACTCGACTGGTCCAGCACCAACGCCACGTTCGACGCCAGGTCCAGCGGATCGCGCGTCAGGTTCAGGCCCGCCAGATCGCCGGCAGACATCACAGGCGGCACGATCGATACCGCAGGCTTGGCCACACGCTCATAGATCACCTTGCGCTTGCCGCGCACCATGACGACCTTCTTGACGAGTTTTTCCTTGGAATTGAGCGAAACGGTGCGGCGACCGGAACTGCGTGTGGATTTTTTCGCAGCGACTTTCTTCTTGCTGCTCGAAGCCGTCTTCTTGCTGACGTTGCGCTTGGCAACGGCCTTGCTCTTGGTAACGCTGGCTTTCTTGACCGTCGTTTTTTTGGCGGAAGTGGTCGGTTCCTTGGCTTGCGCCACAGAAACATTGCACATGACCAACAAGGATAAGCATATCCCCAGCGCGGATTTAATCATCTGCGACTCCCGAATCGGACCAACAAAATTGCTTGCAGTGTAGCAAATCACCAAAAATGTGCAAGATAATTAGGTAGTTAGCGTTATTCATTAATCCATTTTCTTCACTAGCTGTCATCATTTTGTCAGTTTTCAGCCACGCCGGACACCTATCCGACCTTCGGCCTCATTTCCGCACGACGAAAGCCACACCGACGACCGCCAGCAACATGCCCGCCATGCCGGCCAGGCTGAAAGATTCGCCGAATGCCGCCCAAGCCATCAGCGCCGTGGTCGGCGGTGTCAGGTACAACAGGCTGGTCACCTGCGTTGCTGCGCTTTTGCGGATCAACGCGAACAGCAGGAAGATCGCACCGATCGACAAAGCCAGCACCGACCACGCCCAAGCACCAATGAACGCCCATGTCCACTGCACGGTGGACAGCGACGGCGACATATCTTCGAAGAAAATTGCCAGCGGCAGCACCACGGCCAGCGAAGCCGCGAACTGGACGATGGTGCCGGTACGCAAATCGAAGCGCGGGCAATAGCGTTTCTGATAGAGCGTGCCGATCGTGATCGACAACAACGCCATCACGCACAGCGCAATGCTTTGCCACGTCAGACCGATCAGCGAAATCTTGTTCGCCACCACCAGCGCCACGCCGCACAAGCCCAGCACCAGGCCGATCCATTGCCGGCCGCGTACACGTTCGCCGACCAGCGGCGCGGCAAATGCCGTCAACACCGGCTGCATGCCGACGATCAGTGCCGACAACCCGGCCGGCATGCCGAGCTTGATCGCGCACCAGACGCCCGCCAGATAACCCGCCTGCACGAGAATGCCGGCGACGGCGATGTGGCGCATCGTTCCCACCGGCCATGGCGCGCGCATGATCAGCACCAGCGGCAACAGGAAGAGCAGCACGCCGAGAAAACGCAGCGACAGAAAAGTCAGCGGCGGCGCATACGGCAGGCCGTACTTGGCCGCGATAAATCCGGTACTCCAGAGAACCACGAACAGCCAGGGAACCGAAGCCAGCCATGGATTGCGGTTGGAAGAAACAGCGAAGGAAGAAAAAGTATTGCCGGTAGCACGCATGATGTTTCGATGAAAGACACTGCACCGGAAAATCGTGCAGTGGCGCCGCTGCAGTATGGTCCAGCAATTTCCAAGACCCTGCAGTTTCTGTCATGCGGCGCATCCGCATTGTGGGCCATCTGCAGAAAATATGCTCAGCATGCAGTGCGGCAATGCAGTTGATGCGCCGTCACAGAAACTTTTCCCACGATGTATTTTTCATCCAGCACGATCTTCCATGCGGGTGCTGCATCAAGCATGCAGCCTTGATGAAGAACGAATCGATGAAAAGAAATGCGCGGAGTGAAAAAAGAAAATCGCGCCACGCACATCGATGCGTGACGCATCATCTATCGTGCATCGAAACGCCGGCTTTTGAAAATCAAGCGGTGCCGATTTCGCAGCCGCGGCTTTCCAGTCCTGCCAGCAGCGCAGCAAACGCCTCTTCCGCCTGCTGCGGCTCGCCTTTCACGCCCAGCTCGATGTGGCGGCGCGTCTGCGCATCGCCGACGCTGGGCAGACTGAACACCTTTACTGCCGGGAAGGCGCGTTCGATGGTTTCCATCAGCGGCGTCAATGCCGACTCCATCGCCTCGAACACCAGCACCGACTTTTCCAGATGCGGACGCTGGTGGAACAAGTGCGCGTAATGCGTATCGAGTGCCCATTCGATCATCGGCCACGCCATCACCGGGAAGCCCGGCAGAAAGTAATGCGCACCGCCATTGCCATGCCGGATCGCAAAACCCGGAATCTTGTTGTACGGATTCGGCACGATATCCGCGCCTTGCGGAAACTCGCCCATCTTAAGCCGATGCAGGTTTTCCGGACGATCGGGATCGAAATCCACCTTCGCTTCGCGCGCCATGTCCAGCATGCGCTCGCGGATCTTTTCCTGCGCCTGCGGATGCAATACCAGCGGCACACCTAATGCAGCGGCAGCGCATTGGCGCGTGTGATCGTCGGGCGTCGCGCCGATACCGCCGCAACTGAACACGACGTCGTCGCTGGCGAAGGTGCGTTTCAGTGTCGCCGTGATGCGCGCCGGATCGTCGCCTATGCATTCGGACCATGACAGCGACAGGCCGCGTGTCGTCAGCAGTTCGACGACCTTGGCGAAATGCTTGTCGACGCGTTTGCCGGACAGAATTTCGTCGCCGATGATGATGAGTCCGAATGCCATGCGTTTTACCTTGCGCTGAATTGGTTGAGAAATCGGTTGGGGAACACGTGAATGAACGAATTAGTTCATGAATGCGGAACGGCAGGCGATCAGTCGTTCTCCGTCAGTTGCAGCGGCGCCTCCCCGGCTGCTGCTGCCGACTGCAGGGCACGCCATCGGCGCAGCGCTTCCAGGCAGTAGTGCTGGAACCACAATCCGGTGAACACGAACACCAGCACATAGAGCCAGATCGCGCCGGCCGCCAACACCGGGAAGAAGATCACCGACAATGCGCCGCCCAGCCACAGCAGCGTCGGCGCCGCACCCATTGCACCGGTGACGATGCCGATCGCCAGCAGCCGCCAGCGATGCGTTTTCAGGATTATCCGGCGTTCCTCCACATCGGCATGATCGGCCAGCGCATCGTAGGCCATCACGCGATAGGTCAGCCAGCCCCACAGCAAGGGCTGCACGACGAAGGTCAGCGGTGGAAACAACGACAGCGGCAGCGTGACCAGCCACAGCACGAGAAAGACGACGAAGGAAGACAGCGAAGTCCACAGGCTGCCGGCGAAGGTGCCGCCGCGGCGCAGTTCCAGTTCACCGTAGCTGCGCCGGCCGACGTGGCGCACGATGACCGGCATCGCCATCGTGCCGACGAACAGCAACGCGGTCAGGATCATCAGCGGCAGCAATACCCACATCGCAAGCAGCGGTACCACCACCGCCTTCAACGCGCCCATGCCGACGATCGCCAGCACGCCGCCGGCGACGCTGAAGGCATCGTTCTGCACAAACCATTGCTGCAGCCAGTCAATCATCCGCTGGAGGTACAACCACAGCACGAATCCCCAGACCGCAACTGACAGGATGAAAGGCACGACCGTCAGCATCAGCATGCGCACATGCATCTGCGACAGCAGCGCCTTGCCGAAGGCGTTCAATATCGGGCGTATCAAGCAGAAAATCCTTTCGCAACAATCGCCGCATTTTACCGTGCGTGCCGATGCGGCGCGGCCGGCCGGACAATGCACGGCGGCAATGCCTTCGGAACCTGGATTCGAACCCGTATTTGGAATCTTTATCGCTGCTACAATCTGCCGTTTCGGACATCACTTTCATTGAAGGACAAGATCATGACCACCACGACCTCCTCCGGCCTGCAATACGAAGACAAGACCGTCGGCGACGGCGCGGAAGCGACTGCCGGCAACCACGTCACCGTGCATTACACCGGCTGGCTGCAGAATCCGGACGGCAGCGCCGGCACGAAGTTCGATTCCAGCAAGGATCGCAACGATCCGTTCGCCTTCCCGCTGGGTGCAGGCCACGTGATCAAGGGCTGGGACGAAGGCGTGCAGGGCATGAAGGTCGGCGGCACCCGCGTGCTGACGATCCCGGCATCGCTGGGCTACGGCGCGCGCGGCGCGGGCGGCGTGATTCCGCCGAACGCCACGCTGATCTTCGAAGTAGAATTGCTGGGCGTCTGATCCGGCTGGCGGCAAAGCCGACAAAAAAGCCCCGCGTCCTGCGACCGGGGCTTTTTTATTGTGTAATTAATTAACTCACTGTCACTGCCCTTCCATCTCCACGGCAATGGCCGATATCGGCCACCGTATCACGAGCGCGCGCCGAATACCTTGTCGAGATTGCGCACGATCTTTTCCTCCAGCGTGGAGGAAAACGCCTTGAACAGGAAATCCAGCGTCACATCGATCTGCACCGCACGTTCCTGCAGCACAAGCGTGCCGGCCACGCCGCTGCGGCGAAACGACAGCACATCGCCGCACCATTCGGTCGCCATCTGGAATTCGTCTGCCATCCGGTCCGCGATCTGTTGCGCCGCTTCCTTCGCTTGCTGCAGCGAAAGCCCGTGTTCGCGCCGAATGCTGATATCCGCCATGCCCTTCTTCCCGTCGTCAAAAGGACGGAATTCTAGCGCGGAAGCGGTTTCCGGCGGGATTCCCTGCGTTCGTCGTCCGCATTTGCTTATTCCAAATCCATATAAGCCAGGTTTGTGAGGCCGGCCGATATGCATTAAAATGCAGGGTTTCTGCGGCTGCCAACTGCCCTGCTGCGCCCACTTCCGTTGCGCCCTCTTGGCCGACAGCCGTCCGCTCCCGACTATTTTCAGAATTAGGACTGGTATGACCCACGTAGTAACCGATTCCTGCATCCTGTGCCGTTATACGGACTGCGTCGATGTGTGTCCGGTGGATTGCTTCCGCGAAGGCCCGAATTTCCTGGCGATCGATCCGGACGAATGCATCGATTGCGCCGTCTGCGTGGCCGAATGCCCTGTCAATGCGATCTATGCCGAGGAAGATGTGCCGGCGGATCAGCAACACTTCATCCCGCTGAACGCCGAGCTGTCGCGCGACTGGCCTTCGATCACGAAGACCAAGGCTGCGCTGCCGGAAGCGGAAGAATGGAAAGACAAGCAGAACAAGCTGCCGCATCTGGCGCGTTAAATTTCGGCACGTTGAATCCACGCTGATCAGCACTGTACGCAACGCCCCGCGAGTTTTTCTCCCGGGGCGTTTTCACATCAACGCTTGTCCGACACCTGCTCAACACCTGTCCAACGCCTGCCGGCAACCGGTTTCGTTTGGCGCGCAAGCCCACCTTGGACGATAATTCGGTTTTCCGCCACAGACATCCCGACTCCCTTTGTCTTCCAACGATTCCCGCACGCTTGCCGATCAGCTTGAAGATCTGCTGCCGCAGACGCAATGCACGAAATGCGGCTATCCGGCCTGCCGTCCCTATGCGGAAGCGATGGCCGAAGGCCGCGCGGAACACAACCAGTGTCCGCCGGGCGGTGTCGAAGGCGTGGAACGGCTGGCGAAAGTGCTGGGCAAACGCGTCATCCCGATCAATCCCGACAACGGCGTCGTGCGTCCGCGCCCGATCGCGCTGATCGACGAACAGTTGTGCATCGGCTGCACGCTATGCATCCAGGCCTGCCCGGTCGATGCCATCGTCGGCGCCGCCAAGCAGATGCACACGATCGTCGCCGAACTGTGTACCGGCTGCGACCTGTGCGTGGCACCCTGCCCGGTCGACTGCATCGCGATGGTCGAAGTCACGCCCGGCAAGACCGGCTGGCAGGCATGGTCGCAAGAGCAGGCCGATGCCGCACGTGCGCGCCACGATTTCCGCGCGCTGCGGCTGAAACGCGAGAAGGAAGAAAACGACGCCCGCCTGGCCGCCAAGGCCGCCGCGAAACTGCAGGCGGTACAGAACGAAGAAGCGCTGACCGAAGAAGAAAAAACGGAGCAGGCGCGCAAGAAAGCCATCATCCAGGCCGCGATCGAACGCGCACGGCTGAAGAAGGAACAGGCCGAAAAGGAAAAAGAAGACAAGGAAAAGAAGGACCAGGAATGAACGCGCAGAAGCGACGCGAAATCTTCGAGCGGCTGCGCGCCGCCAATGCCCATCCCACCACCGAACTCGAATACACGACGCCGTTCGAACTGCTGATCGCCGTGCTGCTGTCGGCGCAGGCGACCGACGTCTCGGTCAACAAGGCCACACGCCGCCTGTATCCGGTCGCCAATACGCCGAAGAAATTGCTGAAGCTGGGCGTCGAAGGACTGGAACCCTACATCCAGACCATCGGCCTGTATCGCACCAAGGCGAAGAACGTCATTGCTACTTGCCAGCTCCTGCTGGAACGCCACAACGGCGAAGTGCCGCGCACGCGCGAGGAACTGGAAGCGCTGCCGGGCGTCGGCCGCAAGACGGCCAACGTCGTGCTGAACACCGCCTTCGGCGAACCAACGATCGCCGTCGACACGCACATCTTCCGTGTCTCCAACCGCACCGGCATCGCACCGGGCAAGAACGTCGAGATCGTCGAGCAGAAGCTGATGAAGTTCGTAACCGACGAGTTCAAGCAGGATGCGCATCACTGGCTGATCCTGCACGGCCGCTACACCTGCATCGCACGCGCACCAAAGTGCTGGAACTGCCTGATCGCCGACCTGTGCGAATACAAGGCGAAGACACCGCTACCGGCCAAGGCCGTCTGATCTTTCTGCTTACAGCACGAGCGCGCAGGAAGCCTCGAACGTCAGGCGCGGCAGACGCGGCTTGATCTTGTCGTGATCGCCATAGCCGATGCTGCAAATGAAATTGGCTTTCACCTGCGTGCCGACGAAGAATTCGGCGTTGACCTTTTCCGCATCGAAGCCCGACATCGGTCCGCAATCAAGGCCGACGGCGCGCGCGGCCAGAATGAAGTAGCCGCCCTGCAGCGACGAATTGCGGAAGGCAGTTTCCTCCGCCAGCTTGGGATTGGCTTCCATCATGCCCTGTACATCTGCATGCGGATACAGTTGCGGCATCTTGCGTCCGAACGCCATGTCCATGCCGACGATCGCAGTGATCGGCGCCGACCTCACCTTCTCCACATTGCCCGGTGACACGCAGGCCGCCAACCTGGCCTTGGCCTGATCCGACTTGATGAAAGCGATGCGAATCGGCGAACAGTTGAACGCGGTCGGGCACCACTTCATCAGCTCGTAGATTTCGCGCAACTGGCCGTTGGTCACCGGCTTGTCCAGCCATGCATGGTTGGTATGTGCGTGAGTAAAGAGGGTTTCGATCGCTTCCTGATTCAACATGGCGTGTCCATTCTGTTCTGTTTCTCGGGGCGGCCCGCATGCGAAGCCGCATACAGTGCCGAATAAAGGCAGCTATGGTAGCGGAAAGCGGCCATGCGGGCAGCCGGCAAGCCACGTACAATACCGGATTGTCCCTATCGAACACCCCGTCTCCGATGTTTACCCCGTCACAACACGACGTTCGCCGATTCTTCTGCGAGACCTTCCGCAAGCAGCAGGCCAATGAAATCCTGACACCGCTGGAAGCGATCGCGCGCGACTGGATCGTCCAGCATCCCGAATACGCCGATGCGCTGAAGGATGTGGAAGCGGCGCTAGCGGCCGACTATTCGGTGGAGTCGGGACAGAGCAATCCTTTCCTGCACCTGTCGATGCACCTGTCGATCGCCGAGCAGATCTCGATCGACCAGCCGCCCGGCATCCGCGCTGCCTACCAGATGCTGGCGCAGCGCATCGGCGAGCACGATGCGCATCACCAAGTAATGGAATGCCTGGGCGAAATGATCTGGGCATCGCAGCGCAGCGGCCTGCCGCCGGATGGTGCAGCCTACATCGAATGCATCAGGAAGCGTTGCTGATCGTCTGCGTCACAAACAATAAAAAAGCCACGGTTTGATCCGTGGCTTTTTTATTTGAATGGCACCGTATTGGCATCGAATTATTTGCGAATGACCAGCGTTCCCGGCAGGCTGTGCAGATAGGCAGCGATGTTCTTGATGTCCTGGTCGGACAACTGTTTTGCCAGCGGTCCCATGATCGGATTGCTGCGGCTGTTGGGGCCGCCCGCGCCGCGACGATAGGCGATCAGCGCATGTTCCAGATAATCCTTGTGCTGGCCGGCCAGCTTCGGATAGGCGGGATCGATCGGCGAGTTGTAATCGGCACCATGGCAGGACGCGCAGTTGAACTTGGTGACGGCGGCCTTGCCCGCTTCGATGCGGTCGTTGGCCGATGCGTGGAACGAAACCGTGGCCGACAGCAGCAAGACGGCCGATGCGATGAGTTTCTTCATGATGGCCTCCCCTTATTTTTGCTGTGCGTAGTAGGCCGCCACATCGGCGATGTCCTGATCGGACATGCTGGCTGCAATGCCGTGCATGGTCGGATGATTGCGGTCGCCCTTCTTGTAGGCGTGCAGCGCGGCAATGATGTATTTCTCTGATTGGCCGCCCAGCATGGGGACTTGATAGACCTCAGGGAACGATGTCTTGTAACCGGAAATGCCATGGCATCCGATACACATCGCAACCTTGTTGGCTGCCGCCTTGGCATCGCCGACGATTTCTGCCGAGACGGCAACGTTGGCCACACCCGCAAGCACGAGGAGTGCAAAGAGTTTTTTCATGATGTCTGTGGAAGATTAATACGAATCCCGCTGACGGGACGCCGCATGAGACAGCTTTTGTTACGTAAAAATATTGCCAAGCCACACCAAAAACCGCTCGATTCTAACTGAAGACCGGACGCGCGTCACGTTGAAATTTTCCGCCACATCGTCCGCCTGCTGATGGCAATTTGCCGTTATCTTCCCTCTTCTTCCCGTTCCTCTTTCTTTTCCCGCACGGATTCCGCTTCTTCCATTTGCGATTGTTCGACCATCTGCTCGTCCATTTCCTGTTGCAATGCCGCTTCTTCGTTACGCACCGTGACCGGCCAGAAGAAGGCCGCCGGCGCCAGCACGAAACGGCGCAGCACCGCACGGAACACCATGCGGCGGCGGCCTCGCGGCACATCGCGTGCGCGCAGCGACAGCACCAGCGCACAGCCGAAAGCCGTCGCCACGTTCAACAGGCCCGTTACAAGAACACCGGCGCAGGCCAGCCAGAATTGCGGCGTCGAGAATACGTCCCAGCCGAGACTGCCGGCCGCTGCCGTCAGTGTTGCAGCCGACAACGTCACCTGCCGTACGGCCAGCGGCACGCCAAAGAAATCCGCGATCACCGGCGTCATGCCGAGCAGCACGGCCAATGCCAGATTGCCGGCGATGGCGGCGATGTTGCGCTCCAGCCAGGCCGCCAGTCGCTGTGCCCGGTTGGCGCCCAACGCATGCACCAGCCGGCGATGATGCGCCAGTCCCAGCTTCAGCCCGCGCAGGGTGAACCAGTTGTCGGCAAAACCGGCCGCCAGGCTCGCCAGCCACAGCAGCACGCCGGTAGCGATCGCGAACAGCGGCGTAAAACCGACCAGCGACAGGCTGTGCAGCACGACTTCGGCCTTGGCCGGCATGATCAACGGACGATGGAAGACAGGCAGCACCACGGTACACAACACGGCCATCACCGGCACCACCGTCAGCAGGTTGCCGAAGATCGCCGCCGCTTGCGCACGCAGGATCGCGGTCGCGCGCAACAACAGCGCGCGCAATCCTTCCGGCGTATCGAGCGCAGCGGTTTCCGCCGCCAGCGCCGGTGCCGTCACTGCCGGCTGCCGCGTCGCCAGCACACCGCCGATTGCCGAAATGCACAGGAAGCCTGCCGCGAAGACGACCGACTGGAACAATCCCGAAAAGAATTTCGCAAGACCGATGGTATCGATGCCGAGTTTCGCCAGCGCTATAAAACCCGCCACGCATCCGCCCAGCAGCGCGGCCCTCCACACCATCTTGTATTCGATGCGATTGCGTGCGATGTAGAGCTCGCCGTGATCGGCATTACGCTCGACCATCTTGCGCGCCAGCAGCGCAAAACTGCGGCTCAGCAATTCGCGTACCGACGAACGATGATGATTGGCGACGATCAGATCGGCCAGCACCGCCTGCACTTGCCCCGAGCCATGCTCGGCCTGTGCGCTGCGCAGATCCAGCAGGCGAGCGATGCGTGCCAGTTGCGCGCGCATGCGTTCGACGTGATAGACGAGGCTGACGGAGACGCCGTGTTCATCCAGATGCGCATAGATCTTGTCGGTTTGCGCCTGGCACACTGCAACCAGCATGCGCACACTGCGCAGCGCCGATGCATCGTGCGTCTTGATCATCAGGCAGACTTCCAGTTCGCGGCGCAACGCCATGAACGGCGTCGCCAGCAACGGCATGCGCGGTTCCAGCCGCTGGCGAAAAGCGGGGCTGATACCGACCGAAATCACCATCGTCACCAGATACAGCATCGCTTCATCGATCTGCTGGCGATAGCCGTGTGCGATGCCATCGTCGCCACCCAGTTTCCACAGGCGCAACAGCGTCCTGTCGTCCAGCGACATCAGCCAGGCCGCATCGGATTCGTCGGGGAACATTGCAGTGAACAGCGCGGACAGATCCTGCTGGCCGACCGGGCGCGGCAGCACCAGCTTGGCGATGCGTTCGGATAATTCCGAAAAGAACGCCGATTCGCGCGGCATGCCAGTGGCGGAAAACAGTTCATGCCCGGTTGCTTCGCGCAATGTCTTGCGCAGCGTCGCCTGCACGTTCTGCCGCACGTCGCGATTCGCATCCAGCCAGTCGAGCAGGAAACGGATGCGTTGATGCTTGACGCGCCGCCACTTGTCGTCGCCCAGCAGCGATACCTTGGGTTCGCGGCGCACCCATTCGGCCAGATCGATCATCCAGTTTGCACGCACATGCCAGTGTGCATTCGGATCGGCACGGCGCATCAGCGATTCGATCTGCGGCAGATAGCGCGCGTGATCGGTGTGATGCCGCAACGCACCGCGACGGAACCTGCGCCAGATCGCGCAGATTCGTGAAAAGGAAAGCTTCATTGTATTTCTTGTAATAAGAAGGATTTTTGAACAGCGGCAATAGTAACGGCAAGGGTGCAGCAGCGGCACAGCAACAACACGAAAACGATGCGGCAACGATGTGCAACGACACAAAAATAACACCGCGATGGCACTGCAATGACACGATGCGGCAACACCGAAGATCGCTGCGGCTTTACGCCCGGCCCGCAAGGCGTTTCGCTTATACTCCGGTTTCTTTTCTTTCCAGTGACACGCATGCGACAAGCAACACGTTTCGAAGGTTCCCGCAATTACGTCGCCACCGGCGATCTGAAACTGGCCGTCAACGCCGCGCTGCAATTGCAGCGCCCGCTGCTGATCAAGGGCGAGCCCGGCACCGGCAAGACAATGCTGGCCGAGGAAGTTGCCGAGGCGCTCGGCATGCCATTATTGCAATGGCACATCAAGTCGACCACGAAGGCACAGCAGGGATTGTACGAATACGACGCGGTATCGCGCCTGCGCGATTCGCAACTCGGCGACGAGCGCGTCAAGAACATCGACAACTACATCGTCAAGGGCGTGCTGTGGCAGGCCTTCACCGCCGAACAGCAGGTCGTGCTGCTGATCGACGAGATCGACAAGGCCGACATCGAATTCCCGAACGACCTGCTGCGCGAACTGGACCGCATGGAATTCCACGTCTACGAAACGCGCGAGATGGTAAAGGCCAAGCATCGTCCGCTGGTCATCATCACATCGAACAACGAAAAGGAATTGCCGGACGCCTTCCTGCGCCGCTGCTTCTTCCATTACATCCGTTTTCCCGATCGCGAGACGATGCAGCAGATCGTCGCCGTGCATTTCCCTAATCTGAAACAGGAACTGCTGGCGAAAGCGCTGGAAGTGTTCTATCAACTGCGCGAGGTCGGCGGCCTGAAGAAAAAGCCGTCTACATCCGAACTGCTGGACTGGATGAAGCTGCTGCTGGCCGAAGACATTCCGCCGGAAGCGCTGCACAGCGGCGATGCGCGCGTATCGATTCCTCCGTTGCACGGCGCACTGTTGAAGAACGAACAGGACATCGCACTGTTCGAACGGCTGGTCTACATGTCGCGTACCAATCGCTAGGCGCTTTCAGGCTTCACCGTGCTCATCGATTTCTTCTTCCGCCTGCGCGATGCCGGCATTCCGGTTTCGATCAAGGAATTCCTGCTGTTGCTGCAGGCGCTCGATCGCGAAGTCATCGATTATTCGTTCGACGATTTCTACTATCTGGCGCGGCTGTCGCTGGTCAAGGACGAAGCCAATTTCGACAAGTTCGACCGCGCCTTCGCGCAATACTTCCACGGCATCGAAACCGCCATCGACCAGGAATCCGTTCCGCTCGAGTGGCTGATGCAGCGCGCGATGCGCGAACTGACCGACGAACAACGCGCAGCGCTGCAGAAATTCGGCTACGACAAGCTGCTGGACCGCCTGAAGGAATTGCTGAAGGAACAGAAGGAACGCCACGAAGGCGGCGGCAAGTGGATAGGCACCGGCGGCACCTCGCCGTTCGGCAACAGCGGCACCAACCCGGAAGGCATACGCATCGGCGGCGAGAGCCGGCATCGCAGCGCCGTCAAGGTGTGGGAGCAGCGCGTCTATCGCGACTACGACGCATCGCGCGAAATCGGCACGCGCAACATCAAGGTCGCCTTGCGCCGGCTGCGCTGCTTCGCGCGTCAGGGCGCAGCCAGCGAACTGGCGCTCGACGAGACGATACGCTCCACCGCCAACAACGCCGGCTGGCTGGACATCCGCATGCGGCCGGAGCGCCGCAACAGCGTCAAGGTGCTGATGCTGCTGGACGTCGGCGGTTCGATGGACGATCACATCCAGCAGACCGAAGAACTGTTCTCGGCGGCCAAGGCCGAATTCAAGCATCTCGATTTCTTTTACTTCCACAACTGCGTCTACGACCATTTGTGGCGCAACAATCATTTACGGCAATCGGAACGCTTCCCGACATGGGATGTGCTGCGCACCTATCCGCCGGACACCAAGCTGATCTTCGTCGGCGATGCGACGATGAGCCCGTACGAAATCCTGCGGCCCGGCGGCGCCATCGACTATCACAACGACGAAGCCGGCACCGCATGGCTGCAGCGCTTCACGAAGGCATTTCCGAGTTACGTGTGGCTCAATCCCGAACCGGAACACCTGTGGCAATACCGGCAATCGATCGCGATCATCCGTCAGCAGATGCACGACCGCATGGTGCCGCTGACGCTGGAAGGACTGGAACGGGGAATGCGGCTGCTGGCGAAATAGACGGCAGGAAAAGCCGTGAGAAGCACGACAAAAACTCAGCAGGAAGCGCGGCAGAAAAACGTAACAGGAAAGCGCCGCCGAATGCGGTGCGTCAGCGCGTCAGGTGCATGAATTTCTTCAGCGCGCTGACCAGATGATGGCCGGCCACTGGCTTCGTCAGGAAGCCGTCAAAACCGGCATGCTTCGCGCGCACCGGATCGTAGCCGTTAAGCCGCGGCGTCAGGAAGACAACGGACGTGCGATCGTTAGGCCGCACCGATTTGACCGCATGGCACAGGCGATACGGATCGATCTCCGTCATCGACGTATTGATCATGACGACCGCCACGCGCTGCCGCGCGCAGGCTCCCTCCGCTTCCGCTTCACCGCTGGCCCACAGCACTTCGACCTTGCTGCGCACCAGCAGCTCGGCAACGAAATCGCGGAAAGCCGGCGTCTTGTCGACCACCAGCACGGCGCCGCCGTGTATCAGTTCGGCACGCATCTTGCGATATTCGGCGGGATCGGTCAGGTCGATGTCGACGCGATCGCGGCGGCGGCGCTCCGGCACCGCAACGACGTCGGATGCTTCCAGCTTGGATAGGGCATCGGCGCGTTTCTCGACCAGCTGGTCCAGCGCATCGAACATGCGGTGCCAGCGGATCGGACGCTCGACACGTACGTACGGCACGTCGATCGGCGGCTCGCCGACCAGCAATGCCGGCCGCACGTCGCTCGGGCGCAGGTCGGACAAGGTCAGCAGCGCCTTCAGCTCGGAAGCGTTGGCGATGTACATGTCCGGGTCCTGCAAGTTGTCGTCGTCAAGCCGGAAATAACCGTAGCCCTTGCCCTGACCGAGGGCAAAGGTGGCATCGAAAATTTCGGTTTCCTGCGGACTGAAGCCGATCAGGCGGACAGCAAAGGGAAAACTGTTCGTCATCGTTCGGATAGCGGAGGCAAAAACTTGCTTGTTGATCTCCCGGCTTCAGTGCGGAGCTGCGCTATCTGTCGCCGCGCACGTGGCGGCACCAGACCAGCAGCGAGATTGCAAACACGACAGGCAGCAGCATTTCGAAGCCTTCTTCGTGCATATTGCAAATCTCCCCCTGCACTTCCGTCAGGAAGATGTGGTAATCGACATTCAGCGTCGCTTCCAGGCGATCGCAGATCTTGGTGAAGATCACCAATGCGATCGACAGGATCGTCAGACGGCCCCATGCCTGGCGCCAGCCCTTCGTGCGATACAGATAAAGGATGAAAGCGAACAGCATCCACAGCATGATGCCGATGCAGATCACGGCCACCAGCCCGCCCCAGAATTTCTGCGCGAACGGCACGCCGTCCATCTTGTAGAAATGGTGCTTGAAGATGCTCTGTGCAGTGAAAGCCTTGTGCAGGTCCGCTTCGCGTGCGGCGAAGATCAGGCTCAATGCTGCAGTTCCCAGCCCCCACTTTTGGAAGCCGAGCTTGTACAGGCACAGCACCGCCAGCGCAATCCACAGCGGCGGCGACACCACTTCGAAGAAGCCGGATTCGCTGGTCAGCTTGTGGGTTACGGAAACATCGATCGTATAGATGATGAAAAACAGCATCGCCGAAAACAGCAGCAATGCGATCACCACGATTTTCTCGATGGGCTGGATCGGTTGGGACGGTTGAATGGTCGGATGTGAAGACATGGGAATCAGTGCTGTTGACAGTAAATCATGAACTTTACCCGGAAACGCAACGATACGCCGCGTCGCGGATTTTCCGTCCGCGGATCAAGTTCGCTCCCCTCTGTCTCGTCACAATGTTAAAAACACAGCGTTGTTCGATATTGGAGCGTGTTTGCGGGAAAAGCGCCAGTAACGCCTTGCAAATCTAACCATATTTAACAATTGATCACCTGCTTTTGCCACAATATCTTTTCGGCAATTCCTCGACCGTCAGCATACGGCAACGCATTTTTCATTAGAATGCAGACACTTTTGACACTTTGGGCCTGTAGCTTTTCCCAGTAATACAGGCACACGATCTAACCAGCGACCGCATGGCCACCAAAAAATCCGACTACAGCGAATCCTCCATCCGCGTCCTCAAGGGACTCGAACCGGTCAAGCAACGTCCGGGCATGTACACCCGCACCGAAAACCCGCTGCACATCATCCAGGAAGTCATCGACAATGCCTCCGACGAAGCGCTCGGCGGCTTCGGCAGGAACATCATCGTCACGCAGAACGCCGACGGCAGCGTCAGCGTCGAGGATGACGGCCG
This sequence comes from Oxalicibacterium solurbis, assembly GCF_014635845.1. Lineage (GTDB taxonomy): Bacteria > Pseudomonadota > Gammaproteobacteria > Burkholderiales > Burkholderiaceae_D > Oxalicibacterium > Oxalicibacterium solurbis. The sequence goes on from NZ_BMDP01000001.1 coordinate 766,333, forward strand.
TGGCATTCCGGTCGGCCTGCATCCGGAAGAAAAGGTGCCGACCGTCGAGATCGTCTTCACCCGCCTGCATGCGGGCGGCAAGTTCGACAAGGGTTCGGGCGGCGCCTATGCGTTCTCCGGCGGCCTGCACGGCGTCGGCGTGTCGGTGACGAACGCGCTATCGAAGCGGCTGGAGATCAGCGTCTGGCGCGACAACGCCTTCCATACGCTGGCCTTCGCCGACGGCGACGTCGTCGAGAAGCTGAAATCGCGTCCGCTCAATCGCGACGAGAAGCGCAACGGCACGCGCGTGACCGCGTGGCCCGATCCGAAATACTTCGATTCGTCGGCAATCCCGCAGGCCGAACTGCAACGCCTGCTGCGCTCCAAGGCCGTGCTGCTGCCGGGCGTGAAAGTCACGCTGGTCAACGGCAAGACCGGCGAATCGCAAAGCTGGCAGTACGAACAGGGGCTGCGCGGCTATCTGAACGAAATGCTGGCGCAAACCTCTCATTCCGAACCACTGATTCCGCTGTTCGAAGGCGAGCAATATGCGGACGGTGACGCCGACGGTTTTGCCGAAGGTGAAGGCGCGGCCTGGGTCGTCGCCTGGACCGAAGACGGCCCCGTGGTGCGCGAATCGTATGTAAACCTGATCCCGACCTCGAACGGCGGCACGCATGAATCCGGCCTGCGCGAAGGCTTGTTTGGTGCGGTGAAGAGTTTCGTCGAACTGCATTCGATGCTGCCGAAAGGCGTCAAGCTGCTGCCGGAAGACGTGTTCGCGCGCGTCTCCTTCGTGCTGTCGGCCAAGGTGCTCGATCCGCAATTCCAGGGCCAGATCAAGGAACGCCTGAACTCGCGCGACGCCGTGCGCCTGGTCGCCACCTTCTCGCGCCCTGCGCTTGAACTGTGGCTGAACCAGCACGTGGATTACGGCAAGAAGCTGGCCGAGCTCGTCATCAAGCAGGCACAGTCGCGGCTGCGTTCGGCGCAGAAAGTCGAGAAGAAAAAATCGTCCGGCGTGGCCGTGCTGCCGGGCAAGCTGACCGACTGCGAATCGACCGACATCACACGCAACGAACTGTTCCTGGTCGAGGGCGATTCCGCCGGCGGCTCGGCCAAGATGGGCCGCGACAAGGAATTCCAGGCGATCCTGCCGTTGCGCGGCAAGGTGCTGAATTCGTGGGAAACCGAGCGCGACCGCCTGTTCGCCAACAACGAGATCCACGACATCGCCGTCGCACTCGGCGTCGATCCGCACGGCATCAATGACGACATTGATGTCAGCGGTTTGCGCTACGGCCGCATCTGCATCCTGTCCGATGCGGACGTCGACGGTTCGCACATTCAGGTGCTGTTGCTGACGCTGTTCTTCAAGCACTTCCCGCAACTGATCCAGCGCGGCCACATCTGCATCGCGCGGCCGCCGCTGTACCGCGTCGATGCGCCGGCACGCGGCAAGAAGCCGATCCAGAAATTTTATGCATTGGACGACGGCGAACTGGAAGCGATCGAAGACAAGTTGCGCAAGGACGGCGTCAAGGACAATGCCTGGGGCATCTCGCGCTTCAAGGGCCTGGGCGAGATGAATGCCGAACAGCTGTGGGAAACCACGATGAATCCGGACACGCGCCGCCTGCTGCCGGTTTCGCTCGGCGAATTCGACCAGACCGCTTCGGAGTCACGCTTCAACATGCTGATGGGCAAGGGCGAAGCCGCCGCGCGCCGTGCATGGATCGAAGAACATGGCAACGAAGTCGAAGCCGACATCTGACGGTTCCGCCATCGAGGCGATGACGGCGTTGCTTGGCCTTGCCGTGCCCCCGGCACTGTCTGCGGCCGCGCGCCTTGTCCTCGCCGCGATGCCGAAACCTTAACCTTTGAAGAATTTGCGTCACCAATCAACCCAGCAAGATCACGATGACCGACCAAGCCAACCTGTTTGAAGAAACCGCACCCGCCGACGACAGCGAATCGCTGACGCTGGCCACCTTCGCCGAACGCGCCTATCTCGACTACGCGATCTCCGTCGTCAAGGGTCGCGCGCTGCCGGACGTCAGCGACGGCCAGAAGCCGGTGCAGCGCCGCATCCTGTACACGATGAACGAGCTCGGCCTGAACGCGGCGGCCAAGCCGCGCAAGTCCGCCGCCGTGGTCGGCGACGTGCTCGGCAAGCTGCATCCGCACGGCGACCAGTCGGTGTACGACGCGCTGGTGCGCATGGCGCAGGATTTTTCGCTGCGCTATCCGCTGATCGACGGTCAGGGCAACTTCGGCTCGCGCGATGGCGACGGCGCTGCGGCCATGCGCTACACCGAAGCGCGCCTGACGCCGATCGCGAAATTGCTGCTCGACGAGATCGACATGGGCACCGTCGAGCGCCAGCCGAACTACGACGGCTCGACCGACGAACCGACGCTGCTGCCGGGCCGCCTGCCCTTCGTGCTGCTGAATGGCGCGTCCGGCATCGCAGTTGGCATGGCGACCGAAATTCCGTCGCACAACCTGCGCGAAGTGGCGCAGGCGGCAGTGGCAATGATCCGCAATCCGAAGCTGTCGCACGATGAAGTGATGGCACTGATTCCAGGACCGGATTTCCCCGGCGGCGGCCAGATCATCACCGCGCCATCGGCCATCAGCGAAATGTATGCGACAGGCCGCGGCAGCCTGAAGGTACGCGCAACGTGGAAGATCGAAGACCTCGCGCGCGGCCAGTGGCAGGCGGTCGTCACCGAACTGCCGCATGGCGTGTCGGCGCAGCGCGTGCTGGAAGAAATCGAGGAATTGACGAACCCGAAGGTCAAGCTCGGCAAGAAATCGCTGTCGCCGGAACAGACGGCGATGAAGCAGACCATGCTGGGCATGCTGGATGCAGTGCGCGACGAAGCCGGCCGCGATGCGCCGGTGCGCCTCGTGTTCGAGCCGAAATCGAAGAACCAGGACCAGACCGAGTTCATGAACATGCTGCTGGCGCACACGTCGCTGGAAACCAGTGTGTCCGTCAATCTCGTGATGATCGGCGGCGACGGCCGTCCGCGCCAGAAGGCATTGACCGACATCCTGCAGGAATGGATCACGTTCCGCTTCGAGACGGTGACGCGCCGCACACAGTTCCGCCTGCAGAAAGTGGACGATCGCATCCACATCCTCGAAGGCCGTGAAGCCATCCTGCTGAACATCGACAAGGTGATCAGGATCATCCGCGAATCGGACGAACCGAAACCGGCGCTGATCGATGCCTTCAAGCTGTCCGATCGCCAGGCCGAAGACATCCTCGAAATCCGCCTGCGCCAACTGGCACGGCTGGAGACGATCAAGATCCAGCAGGAACTGTCAGAATTGCGCAGCGAGAAAGCGACGCTGCACGATCTGCTCGACAATCCGTCGTCGATGAAGCGCCAGATCATCAAGGAAATCGAAGCCGATGCGAAACAGTACGGCGACGACCGCCGCACGCTGATCGAAGTCGCCGAACGTGCCGTGGCCGAAACCAAGGTCGTCGACGAACCGGTCACCGTCGTCATCTCGCAGAAAGGCTGGGTGCGTGCGCGTACCGGCCACGGCCACGATCCGGCGCAGTTCACGTTCAAGGCCGGCGACGCGCTGTACGGCACCTTCGAATGCCGCACGGTCGAAACGCTGCTGGTGTTCGGATCCAACGGCCGCATCTATTCGGTACCGGTTTCCGCACTGCCCGGTGCGCGCGGCGACGGCGTGCCGATCACCACGCTGATCGAACTAGCCAGCGGCACCCGCGTGCTGCACTACTTCGCCGGCACGCCGGAGACGACGCTGCTGCTGTCGTCCACCGCAGGCTACGGCTTCATCGCCAGGGCTGGCGACATGACGGCACGCACGCGTGGCGGAAAATCCTTCATCACGCTCGACGATGGTGACGAGCCGCTGAAGCCGGCACCGCTGATGGCAGATGCGAGCGCAATCGCCTGCCTGTCGGAAAAAGGCCGCCTGCTGGTGTTCGGCCTCGACGAAATCAAGTCGCTGTCGGCTGGCGGCCGCGGCGTGATCCTGATGGATCTGGAAAAAGGCGAGAAGCTGCAAGCCGCCCAGGCCATCAGCCAGCGCGGCGTGATCGTCACCGGTGCCGGTCGCGGCGGCAAGACGCAGGAAGTGACGTTGTCCGCATCCGCACTCGCGCCGCACATCGGCAAGCGTGCGCGCAAGGGCAAGGCGCTGGATGCGAAGATCAAGCCGGCTGCGCTGGCACCGCAAGGCTAAGGCAGACATGCCGAAGGCAGCAGGAACGGCCAGACGCAGGACGAGCCTGCTGCACCTGATGCTGGCCGCTGCCGCCTTCGTCACCGGCTGCAGCGGCGGCAATCCCTACTACGATCCGGACAAGCGCCACCACACGCCGGACGGTTTTCGCAACAACTACATCGAAGGCAAGGGCGACGCATCCTTTCTCAAATGGCAGTGGGAGCGCTTGACGCAAGGCTTGCCGAAACCGCCGGCCGACGGCTATGCGACACCACGCACCGAACCCGATGCAACGTGGCTGCAAGCGAATACGCAAACCACTTCCGCTACCTGGATCAACCACGCCACCGTGCTGGTGCAACTGCGCGGCCTGAACATCCTGACCGATCCGATCTGGTCGGAGCGCGCCTCTCCCTTCAGCTTCATGGGTCCGAAGCGGCATGCGCAGCCCGGACTGCCTTTCGCGCAGTTGCCGCACATCGACGTCGTGCTGATCTCGCACAACCATTACGATCACCTCGACCGTGCGACGGTGCTGAAACTGAACGCACAGGCCGGCGGCGCACCGCTGTTTCTGGTGCCGCTCGGCATCAAGCCGTGGATGAACGACATCGGCATCACGAACGTGCAGGAACTGGACTGGTGGGACAAGAAGACGCTGAAAGGCATCGATTTCAATTTCGTGCCGGTGCAGCACTGGTCGGCACGCGGCCTGAGCGATGGTTTCAGGACATTATGGGGCGGCTGGGCGGTGCAGGCGCCGGCAGCAGCGGACGCCACCAATCCCGATCCATCGCAAGCGCCGTTCTCCTCGCCGTTTTCCTTCTTCTTCGCCGGCGATACGGGCCTGTCGAAAGACTTCGACGACATCGCCAAACGCTTTCATCGTTTCGATCTCGCACTGTTGCCGATCGGCGCCTACGAACCGCGCTGGTTCATGCAGGCGCAGCACGTCGATCCGGCACAAGCTGTACAAATCCACCGAACCGTACATGCGGACAAATCCATCGCCATCCATTGGGGCACCTTCGAGATGGCCGACGAATCGCTGGACGAACCGCCGAAAGCGCTGGCGCGTGCCCTGCAACAGGACGGCATTCCGGCCGATCGTTTCGTCACGCTGAAACTGGGCGAGACGATACGGTTCTGACGCAGCGCTTTCCCGCAGTTCTGTGCATTGCCAATGCATGGAGCTGCTTCGAGAATGACGCGCAAGGATTGCAAAGACCAAAAAACAAAAGCGGACAATTTGTCCGCTTTTTTTTCCCGATTGCCGATCTTCAGGTTCTCGGCCTTCCATATCGACACACGATCTACTTCATCTTCGCTGCGATCAGCTTCGCCAGCTTTTCCACGCCCTCGCGTATCTTCGCCGGCGGCACCGTGACGAAGCTCAGCCGCAGCGTATTCTTCTCCGGCTCGTTCGCATAGAACGGCGCGCCCGGCACGAAGGCGACGTGATGTTCGATCGCTTCTTCCAGCAACTGCATGCTGTCGATATGCGTCGGCAGCTTGACCCAGATGAACATGCCGCCTTCCGGCTTGTTCCACGTCACGCCAGCCGGAAAAAATTCCTGCATCGCATCCAGCATCGCCTGGCATTGATTCGCATACAGCGTGCGGATAGACGGGATGTGCTGCGACAGGAAACCGTCCTTGATCGTTTCGTAGACCACCATCTGCGTCAGCTGCGACGTATGCAGATCGGCCGCCTGCTTGGCCTGCTCCAGCTTGCGGATCAGCGGCACCGGTGCGACCACGTAGCCAAGGCGAATGCCGGGCGTCAGCACCTTGGAGAACGAACCCATGTAGATCACGCCGTCCGGATTCATCGCCACCATCTTCGGCAGCGGCTCGTTGCGATAGCTGAGCGCGCCGTATGGATCGTCCTCGATCAGCGGCAGGCCGAGACGCGCGCAGGTTTCCACCAGTTGCAGGCGACGCTCCACCGGCATCGTGCGGCCGGTCGGGTTCTGGAAATTCGGCAGCGCATACAGCAGACGCGCGCCGTCGGCGATCTTCTCGACTTCCCGCGGCAGCAGGCCATCGTCATCAGTCGGCACCGAAACGAATTCCGGCTGATAGACGGAGAACGCCTGCAGCGCGCCCAGATAGCTCGGCGTCTCGACCAATACCTTGCTGCCTTCATCGATCAACACCTTGCCCAGCAGATCCAGCGCCTGCTGCGAACCGGACACCATCAGCACCTGTTCCATCGCGATGCGATTGTCCGGCGTGGACAGCGATTGCGCGATCCATTCGCGCAGCGGACCGTAACCGTCGGTCGGCCCGTACTGCAGCGCGACCTTGCCCTGGCGCGACAGCACGGTATCGAAAGCCTCTTTCATCCGCTCGATCGGAAACGTCTCTGGCGACGGCAGCCCGCCGGCGAACGAGATGATCTCCGGCCGCATCGTGACTTTCAGGATTTCGCGGATGACCGAACTCTGCAATTGCTGTGCACGTCGGGAGAATTGCCAGGCTATCGGCTTCGGATTGTTGATCTTCATGAATTGGTTCGTGAGGGATACGGGACAGACGCGAAGTACCGCGTCATGTCATCAGGCGATCTCGGCGATCAGTTCGATTTCGACGCAGGCGCCGAGCGGGATCTGCGCCACGCCGAATGCGGAACGCGCATGCTTGCCCTGCTCGCCGAATACCTCGCCGAACAGTTCAGATGCGCCGTTCGTCACCAGATGCTGTTCAGTGTAATCGGCAGTGGAATTGACCAGGCTCATCAGCTTGACGATGCGCTTGACGTGGTTCAGGTCGCCGCCGCAGGCAGCCTGCAACGTCGCGATCAGGTCGATCGCCACGCCGCGTGCCGCCTCCTTGCCCTCTTCGGTCGTCATGTTCTTGCCGAGCTGGCCGACCCATGGCTTGCCGTCCTTCTTGGCGATGTGGCCGGAGATGAAGACGGTATTGCCGGTCTGCACGTACATCACATAGGCGGCGGCAGGCGCCGAGACGGACGGCAGTTCGATGTTCAGTGCTTTCAGTTTGTCGTAGAAGGACATGCGGCGCTCCAGGTCGGTTGCCGGCAGCGTCGCCGGGAGGCGCGCCGCATCAGCCGAAAACCGGCCGGGCAGATTGGAAAGGGAAACCGCGATTATCTCAAATCCTGCTCAACCCTGCCGCCCAATCGGCATCTTTCTGCCGATCGCGACCACGGCAATGATGACCAGCGCGAACAGGAAGTTGTCCGCCTCCAGCACCTCGCCGAGCAGCAGCGCGGAACCCAGCAGCGTCAGGAACGGCTGGATCAGCTGCACCTGGCCGACACGGGCGATGCCGCCCAGCGCCAGCCCGCGATACCAGAAGAAGAAACCGATGAACATCGAGAACAGCGACACATAACCGAACGACACCCACGCCATCGGCGACGCCTGCATGCCGTGGTGCCACAGCAGCACAATCGTCACTGGCAGCACGATCGGCATCGACAGCAACAAGGCCCAGGAAATCACATGCGGGCCGCCCATCGTGCGCGCCAGGCGTCCGCCCTCGGCATAACCCATCGCAGCGGAAACCACGGCCGCGAACAGCAACAGATCGGCCATGTGCAATTCACCGCCGCCCTGCCGCAATGCAAAAGCGACCACCAGCGCGCTGCCGAGCAAGGCCGCAATCCAGAATCCGGTCGACGGCCGTTCGCCGAAACGCAGCGCCGCGAACAGCGCCGTCATCAGCGGCAGGATGCCCAGCACCACCGCGCCGTGCGAAGCCGGCACATCGTGCATCGCGATCGACATGAAGACCGGAAAACCGATCACCACGCCGGCCGCCGTGATCAGCAGCGAACGCACCTGCGCCGCATCCGGCAGAGCCGCGCGCTCCCACCATAGCAGCGGCGCCGCGCACAGCGCAGCGATGACCGCCCGCGCCAGCGCCACCAGTACCGGGTCCATCTCCAGCACGGCGATGCGCGTGAACGGCAGCGTCAGGCTGAACATCGCAATGCCCAGCGCGCCCAACCACATGCCTTTGGTTTCCTGCGTCATGTCTGCGTTCCCTCTCCGTTACAGCCAGATTGCCAGCGCCGCATACAGCGTCAGCACGATCATCACGCCGCAGAACAGCAACTGCCATTTACGCTGCGTCAGATAATGGCGCAGCACCGCGCCCATTCCTGCCCACAGCATGATGGCCGGCAATTCGATCACCGTAAAGACGATGCAAAAAATTGCAATCGCCAGCGCGATCGGTTGCACCGCAGGCAGAAAAGCCGATGCACCCGTGATGCCCATCACCCACGCTTTCGGATTGGCGAACTGGAACAGTGCCGCGCCGAGAAACGACATCGGCCGAGCCTGCGCTTCCGCCTCGCGGTCGAACGCCATGCCGCGCAACTGCCACGCCAGCCAAACCAGATAGCCGGAACCGGCGATCTTCAGCGCCGTATGCAAAGCAGGGATCGCAATGATCAGGCTGCCTATTCCTGCCGCACACAGCGACATCAGGATCAGGAATCCGAAGACGATGCCGAAGATATGCGGCATCGTGCGCAGAAAACCGAAACGAATGCCGGACGAAGTCAGCATGATGTTGTTCGGCCCCGGCGTGACGGTGGAGACGAAGGCAAACAGCGCGAGCGGAAACAGGGATTCCATGGTGGGATGTATCGTTATCGTTGATTTCGGAAACGAAAAATCCGGGCAAAAACCTGAAGCGATTTGCCGGTTCCGTTCCGGTGGTCTATGCTAATCGACAAATACCGGTACAGTACCAATACACTTTTCAATTTAATTGACCGACTGTCACGGCAAAATGACCGATACGGATCACATTCTTTCACCGCATGCGACATCGTTGTCGCGCGAGGCCGGCAGTTCGCTGGTCGAACAGATCGTGCAGTCGATCGCATCGCGCATCGACGACCGGCTGCTGCGCACCGGCACCCGCCTGCCGTCCATCCGGCAATTCGCCGACCAGCATCGCGTCTCGCGCTTCACCGTGGTCGAAGCCTACGACCGGCTGGTCGCGCAGGGCTTTCTCGAATCGCGGCGCGGCTCCGGTTTCTACGTGCGCGATCGCGCGCCGATGCAGGCGCCGCAGGCACGTCATGCCAAACAGGCTGGCTCTGCCGCGCCGCAGATCGATGTGGTCTGGCTGGTGCGCAATATGTTCCGCCAGATGCCGTCGCAGAAAGTACCGGGCAGCGGTCTGCTGCCGGCCGAATGGCTGGACAGCGAACTGATCACCAGCGCGATGCGCAGCATCGGCCGGCAGAACCAGAGCGCCCTGCTCCACTACGGCAATCCGCAGGGCTTCCTGCCGCTGCGCCAGCAACTCCGACTGAAACTGGCCGAGCTGGAAATCGCCGCCATGCCCGAACAGTTCGTCACCACCTGCGGCGTGACGCAGGCGCTGGATGTCGTCGCGCGTCACTTCACGCAACCCGGCGACACCATCTTCGTCGACGATCCCGCCTGGTACCTGATGTTCGCCTCGTTCTCGATGCTGGGCATCAAGGTGGTCGGCATCCCGCGCCTGCCGGACGGGCCGGATATCGGCAAGCTGGCCGAACTGGCGGCCGTGCACAAGCCGCGGCTGTTCGTCATTAATTCCGTGCTGCACAATCCGACCTCGACTTCGCTGTCCGCCGCCAAGGCCTTTCAGGTGTTGAAAATCGCCGAGCAGCACGACTTCATGATTGTGGAAGACGACATCTACTGCGATATGCATCCCGGCACCGCCGTGCAGCCGGCCACCCGCATCGCTGCGCTCGACCAGTTGAACCGTGTGATCTATCTCGGCGGTTTTTCGAAAACGCTGGCCGCCAGCTTGCGCGTCGGCTTCATCGCCGCGCCGCACGATATCGCACTGCATCTGGCCGACCGCAAGATGATGACCTCGCTGACGACCAACGAACTAGCCGAACGCATCGTCTACCGCATCCTGTCCGAAGGTCATTACCGCAAGCACGTCGATCGGCTGCGCGGCAAGCTCGACGACGTACGCGAGAAGAACGTGCGCCAGCTCGAACGCATCGGCATCCGCATCAACGTCGCCACGCCGGCCGGCATGTTCGTCTGGGCTGACGTCGGCTGCGACAGCAATGTGTTGACCGAAAAAGCGATGGCCGAAGGCTGGCTGCTGGCGCCCGGCAGCCTGTTCTCGCCGAAGCAACTGCCCACGACCGACATGCGTTTCAATGTCGCCGCGATGGCCGATCCGGGCCTGATCCGCTTTCTGGAGCGCGAAATCCGTTGACCAGTCGCCACCACAGCGGACTTTAACAACGACCTCACAGCAGCTGCGGCGGCGGCCGCAAGACATGGCCTTGAAATCGCCGCCGCCGTCCTTATCTTTCCCCGCAACGTTTCGTTTCCGCCCTGCCGTATTCCCTTCCGATGCAGGTAGCCATCCGGCCTCGCCTACAATAACGGCTTCAACATCGGCTTCAAAACCGGCGGTTCTCGAAACATTCCCGCAATCACTCACCAGACTCTGAGGAAAAAAATGGCTGCACCCGAAAAGCAAACCCTTGGCTTCCAGGCGGAAGTAAAACAACTGCTGCAACTGATGATCCACTCCTTGTATTCCAACAAGGAAATCTTCCTGCGCGAACTGATCTCCAACGCATCCGACGCGGCAGACAAGCTGCGCTTCGAAGCGATCAACAACGGCGCGCTGTTCGAAAACGATCCCGACCTGAAGATCAAGGTCTCCTTCGACAAGGAAAAACGCACGATCACGATCTCGGACAACGGCATCGGCATGTCGCGCGACGACGCGATCGAGCATCTCGGCACCATCGCCAAATCCGGCACCAAGGAATTTTTCTCGAAACTCTCCGGCGACCAGCAGAAAGACGCGGCGCTGATCGGCCAGTTCGGCGTCGGCTTCTACTCCGGCTTCATCGTCGCCGACCGCATCACCGTCGAATCGCGCCGCGCCGGCCTGCCGGCGAACGAAGGCGTGCGCTGGGAATCGACCGGCGCCGGCGATTTCACCGTCGAAGCAATCGACAAACCAAACCGCGGCACCGACATCACGCTGCACCTGCGCGAAGGTGAGGACGATTTCCTGTCGTCGTGGAAAATCAAATCCATCATCCGCAAGTATTCCGACCACATCTCGCTGCCGATCGTGATGCAGAAAGAGGAATGGGACGAAGAAAAGAAAGATACCGTCGTCAAGGATGAACTCGAAACCGTCAACCAGGCCAGCGCATTGTGGGCGCGCAGCAAGAACGACATCACGCCGGAGCAGTACGTCGAGTTCTACAAGCATGTATCGCACGATTTCGGCGAGCCGCTGATCTACACGCACAACCGCGTCGAAGGCCGCAGCGAATACACGCAACTGCTGTACATCCCGGCCAAGGCGCCGTTCGACCTGTGGGACCGCAACAAGCGCGGCGGCATCAAGCTGTACGTCAAGCGCGTCTTCATCATGGACGATGCCGAACAGTTGATGCCGGTCTACCTGCGCTTCGTCAAAGGCGTGATCGATTCGGCCGACCTGCCGCTGAACGTCTCGCGCGAAATCCTGCAGGAATCGCGTGACGTGAAAGTGATTCGCGAAGGCTCGACCAAGCGCGTGCTCGGCATGCTGGAAGAGCTCGCCAACAGCGACGAGCAGGAACAGAAAGACAAGTACGCCACTTTCTGGACCGAGTTCGGCCAGGTGCTGAAGGAAGGCATCGGCGAAGACCATACGAACAAGGAACGCATCGCCAAGCTGCTGCGCTTTGCCTCCACGCAGAATGACAGCGACGTGCAGAACGTCTCCTTCGCCGACTACGTCGGCCGCATGAAGGAAGGCCAGGACAATATCTACTACGTCACCGCCGAAACCTACGCCGCCGCGAAGAACAGCCCGCATCTCGAAATCTTCCGCAAGAAAGGTATCGAGGTACTGCTGCTGACCGACCGCGTCGACGAATGGATGCTGTCCTTCCTCGAAAACTTCGACGGCAAGGAACTGACTTCCGTTGCGAAAGGCGACCTGGATCTCGGCAAGCTCGAAGACGAAACCGAGAAGAAGCAGCACCAGGAAACCGAAGAGCAGTACAAGGACCTGATCGAAAAGATGAAAACGTCGCTGGCCGACAAGGCCAAGGATGTGCGCATCACCTTCCGCCTGACCGACTCGCCCGCCTGCCTTGTTGCGGAAGAACACGAGTTGTCCGCCAATCTGGTACGCATGCTGAAGGCAGCGGGGCAGAATGCGCCAGACAGCAAGCCGATCCTGGAAGTCAATCCGGACCACCCGCTGGTGCAGCGCTTGAAGTACGAAGACGCGAAGTTCGACGACTGGTCCAACATCCTGTTCGATCAGGCGCTGCTGGCGGAAGGCGGCAATTTGACCGATCCGGCGGGATTCGTGAAGCGGTTGAACGACATGCTACTCAGCATGGCGGGAAAATAATCGCTTCCATGGTGGCAAAAACCGCGTCATAAGACGCGGTTTTTTATTTTGACACTCCCTCAATTACATCAATTACTGTTCTTGTTATCACATGTCTATTCGTGAAGTTTCCGCCACCGAATTCCCTATTTTGATCGACTTGTGGGAAGTCTCGGTCAAGGCGACGCATCATTTTCTGCCGGCGGCCTATATCGACGAACTGCGGCCTCGCCTGCTGAATGAATGGCTTCCCGCCGTCACCTTGCGCGCGTATGTCGATGTACAAAATGTGATCAGGGGATTCATCGGCACATACGACGGCAAGATCGAAATGCTGTTCATCGATCCAGCCATGCGCAGCAAAGGCATCGGCAAGGCGTTGGTCGCCCATGCAATTGCCGAACTGCAGTGTTCGCTGGTCGACGTCAACGAACAGAATTCTCAGGCCGTTGATTTCTACCGGCATGTCGGATTCATCGTCATCGATCGTTCGCCGCTCGACGGCCAGGGGAAACCCTATCCCATCCTGCACATGAAGCTGGATGCCTCCGCTGCGGACAAGTAGAGATAAACACCGGCGATTCCTGCGACAATACGGCTCCGACATCCATCTTCTCCCATAGAAGCATCATTTCAGGCATGTCATTTGAATTCATCAGCCCAAAAAAGAACGCACTGGTCTACATCATCAAGATCCTGTGCGGCTCGCTGATCCTCTGGTACGGCCTGCCCCGGCTCGGCTTCGAGGAACCTTACTGGGCGATGATCTCGCTGATCATCGTCACCGAGCCGGACATGAACCTCGCGCGTGCCAACTTCAAGGCGCGCCTGATCAACACCATCACTGGCGCCGTCGTCGCCTGTATCTCGCTGCTGGTATTCGGCCCGACCTTCCACGCCATGCTGATTGCGATGATCGTCGCCGTCGCCATCGCGATGCTGTGGCAGAACTATCCGAGCAACTGGCGGCTGGGGCCGATCACCGTCGTGATCCTGCTGTCTGCCGCCTTCACGGGAAGCGGCGTGCATGAAGAGTTGCATCTGGCGCTGTTGCGTGTGACGGAAGTCATCATCGGCAGCATCGTGGCGCTACTGCAAGGGGCAGTATATGTGCAGTTTCAGAAGTGGCGGGAGAAGTCTGTTGAGGAAAAAAAAGAGAAAGTAGATGAATTGTGAAATGCTGTTCAACTTGGCATGACAGACGTTGAAAATCTCTCTGTTCGTGTAATTTTAAGCGACCTAAATCGAGCGGGCTTGCCGTGAATCCCATACGAACACGCATAAACGACAAGAATTTGACGGATTTAGACAACCTTAAAAATCAATGCAATGTTGTCTAAGTATAGTTAGCCCTATGGAAGAGTTCATGAAGATCCTCCACAAGAAGTACATCACTTACGCGCTTAGCCAACCATGCCCGACGCTTATTCCACGCTCAGGTGAAAGAGGCGCAAAAGTAAATTGCTACACGGTAGCCATAGATAAGGATGACAAACCCCATTACTTGGTTAATGCGCTAGTTGATGACAAAATGATATGCATGGAGTGGAATGGCAATAGCTACGCCAATGAACGAAAGATAAAGCTCTCGACAGTCAACCCAAAGGATTTTCGAATATCTCACTACTACGGGCTTTCTGAGATTACGTACTTCGGAATCAATGACTATGTGCTAGGAAGAATACTCTTCATTGAGTACATAAAAATTCACATTTACCGGGCTCTTACGACAACGGACCAATACATCTTTAACAAGAAAAAACTCGTTACTAAACAGCGGGTAGAGCTTCTAAGATTCCTAATCGCACAAGCTCTCGAAGGGAAGAAGGAATTCGACGTCATTGAATTAATGACCGAGCTATACACGATTAAGTGGGTCATGCATCCAGACAAGGATTCCCAACTTCAAAAAGTTAAGCTCTATCTAAATTCACTTGTAGACACCGGCGAGTTACGAATGATCAACGGAACTTATGCTCTAACAGGTCACGCCATTCGGGGTATCGAGGAATATGAAGAGCAGGAAAGAAAGCACGTCGAAAGCGTAAAAATACAGCGCCGCATGTTTTGGCTGACGTTAGTAATTGCGCTGCTTACCCTGGTGCAGGCTGGTCTAATCAAGCTCCCAGCATTGCTAGACGTAACGGGGCCGTGATGGCAGAAAAGTCAGTACCCGAGCGCTAGGGCATAACCATTCTTTCAAGCGAACAGGCCTGGTCGAACCTGTCACTTAACTCAAACGTTAGGAAATTTTGGTGTTTGATGACCCTTGGCGCGCACGGGCGACTATCAAACGGAGCAAAAGGAAACCCTGGAACGTCATGCGATTTACCAAAACCAGAATCAACTTTTTGTCGAGAATCAAAAACAGCTTGTGGGGGCCTCAACTCTTAATTACTAAAACAAAAGACAGTAGAAAACAAAACAGCACCTTCTTTGGTGAGCACCACCATCCGAGGTACCGTTAAGAAATAAACATTTGTGTATTCTTCCGTTAGCTTCCTAATCTTTCGGTCAAAAGAAACACTCCGCCGACAACCGGCTCTGCACTCCCTTACCCCCGACGTCAAGTATCAAAATGAGTATTCACGCAGCACTTAGTCTTCTTTTAGAGGAATACGCAAATGCGAAGAGCCAGGCATTCGCAAAGAATCCCATGGCAGACATACTTCGCGTAGATATTCCCAATGCGATCGCTGCAGTAGTATCTGATCCCTTTCGATATGAAGTGGACGGCAGTCCAGGTAAAGGAAGATGGGCGGATATTCCTTGGATAGCAGTGCTTGATCGCCTAAAGACAGAGACAGCTCAACAGGGCTACTACCTCGTTTACCTCGTAAATGACGATTGCTCTGGCATCTATCTGTCATTAAACCAAGGAGTAACCACAGTTCGGCAGGAATATGGAGCCTCCACAAAACATGCTCTTTCAACAAGGGCAATGGATTTTGCAGCTCGGTTGGGCTCATTAACCAAGGGGCTGCATTGTGGGCCTATCGACCTTGGCGTTAAAAGCGGTCTGGGCGCTGACTACCAACAAGGATCGATTTGCGCAGTTTTCTACCCCAGAACTACCTTGCCAACAGAGGAAGTTCTCGTCGCCGATCTCCAGCGTTTCCTTGGACTCTACAGACATCTCGTTGAAAACGAGTCTAGTCTCTATGGAAGAACAGAAACGGAAGACGATGAGGTGGGCCTGGAGCCCGAGAATCTCAAACGACTTCGCGAACACAAACGCATAGAGAGAAATCGAAAGCTTGCACAAAAGGTAAAGAAGTTGCATGGTTACACATGCGTGGCCTGCGGTTTTAACTTTCTGAAGACTTACGGAAGCATAGGTGCAGACTTTATCGAGGCGCATCATCTTACGCCGCTAAGCGAGCTGCAGGGCGATGTAGTTCATCTGGATCCCCGAAAAGACTTCAGCGTTCTTTGTTCAAACTGCCATCGAATGATCCACCGAAGCGAGTTCGTAAATCGAGTTGAAGAGTTCAGAGCAAAATATATTGTCAAAGTTAAAGCCTGAGCCCTCCTCCCCTGGCTTCAATTGACTGATATTTCAGCCCCCCAAAAGCCTTGTGAAACCCGCACCAACCCTGCATCATGCAGACTCTCGCCGCCCTTCACAGGAGATACTCCATGGCAACAGGAACAGTCGAACTGCATCGCGTCCTCAAAACGACACCCGAGAAACTCTATCGTGCATTCCTCGATGCAGCAGCCGTAGCGAAATGGCTACCGCCCTATGGCTTCACCTGCACGGTGCATCAGATGGATACAAAGGTAGGCGGCACATTCCGCATGTCGTTCCGGAATTTCTCAAACGGACAGGAACATGCGTTCGGAGGCGAATATCTGGAACTGGTGCCGAACGAACTGCTGCGCTACACCGACAAGTTCGACGATCCGAATCTGCCGGGAGAAATACAGGTGACCGTGAAATTGAAGCCTGTATCGTGCGGAACGGAACTGCATATCGTGCAGGCCGGCATTCCCGAAGTCATCCCGGTCGAGATGTGCTATCTGGGCTGGCAGGAATCGCTGATGCAGCTGGCCCAACTCGTCGAACCGGATATTCAGGCCTGATCAGAAAAACTAATAAACAAGGCTGTTTACAAACCGAAATCCGATGCAAACCTTGGCCATCATCGTTTCCATAGCCAATTTGCTGGGATATTGGGCTTTGATGCATGTCGATCCGACTTTTGGTCTGCTTCATCCACGTGGCGGAATGGTCATGCTGGGCATTTCGCTGGCCATTGCCAATCTCGGCATCTGGGCGGCGGCGCAACCATATCGGTCGCTGAACGCGCGCATCCAGCTCAATGCAGCAGCATGGATATGGCTTATTGTGCAGGGCGGCTGTACCGCCTATCTTTATTCGCAGGCGAATACATCTTGACAGTTCATTCCAATGTAAAGGGGTGCCGCAATAACACCCCCTCTTCTCGCCGCAGTATTATCTCTTTCTGCCGCCGACCAGCAACAGCAATACACCCACGGCAATTCCCCCTGCTCCCGCCCACACCGGTACATTGACCGTTTCCTTTTCCTTCAGCGAAAACTCAAGCGGCCCGACCTTGGTCTGATGCGTTTCCTTCGTATAGCTGAAGCTGCCGTACACCAGTCCCAGCGTGCCGGCGACGATGAGTGCAATGCCGATCAGCCTGATCATTGTGTTTCTCCTTGTTCTTGTTTAACAGGCGTTCCCTGATGAAAACCGGCTTTCCAGCCGTCTTGCGTGCGATGCCATAGCGTCGTTCTTCTGCTGAAGCGCCCGTGCAGCCTCAGCGTATAGCTCACCAGATAGAGGTTTTCCGCGATCTGGCTGCAGTGAAAATCGTTCGTTTCCCAATCCTCCTTGTATGCCGTATCGCCATGCCGCTTTTCCAGCACGTCCAGAATATAGTCGCGGCTGTAGATATTCCCCGATGCGCCTATCTCCCAGAAATCGTCGGTGATGATCGCTTCGAAATCACTGCGCGACGTGCCGAATTCCGGTCGATGGAAAACGGGTTCGTGCCTGGACAGCTCGTCCATCACTGCCCGGCAAGCAGCAGGCGTGACCGGTTTGAATGCTTCGTCTTCCATGGTGCCCTCGCTTATTTGAGTTTCCTGTCTTCTCTTTTCGCTTCTTCCATCGCTTCCGGTTCCAATTTTTCCACTGCACGATTCAGATAGACGAACCATCCCCATGCCGCCAGCAGTACGCCGGTTGCGACGATAAGGCTGGCCGCGTAAGGCAGATACGTCGGATCGTCGTGCAGCGCCTTGAACGTGGCGACCAATCCCTCGATGGCCAGCGCGACGATGACAACGACGAAGAATCGCGACAGGAAGCGGCGCACCCGCGTTGGTGCGCTGATGTCCGCATTGCGGATGACTTCTTCTTCGATGATGGTTTCGGCAATCTGCAGCGCGACCACGGCAGCGGCCAGCCAGCCGACCGCTTCGATGATGGCTTGGGCGGCGGCGGCATCACGGCTGCCGGCAAACGCGATCCAGCCGAGACGACCGGAAATGGCGATCAGCATCAGCGCCGCACCGGCGAAAAACAACGCCATCAGGCCGTGGATCAGGCGGAATACATAAGTAATCTGCTTCATGTTCTTTCCTCCTGATCGCGATTCCTGCTTTGCTATCTTCCGCCCGTCACATCCAGAAGTGCGCCGGTCGTATAGGATGCCTTGTCCGACAGCAGCCACATGACAGCTTCGGCAATTTCCACCGGCTGGCCGCCGCGCTGCATCGGTACTGCTGCTTTGACGCGTTCCACGCGATCCGGTTCGCCGCCGCTGGCATGAATTTCCGTATAAATCACCCCCGGACGCACGCCGTTGACGCGTATGCCTTCGGTGGCGACCTCTTTCGCCAGGCCGATCGTCAGCGTATCGATCGCGCCTTTGGATGCGGCGTAGTCCACGTATTCGCCGGGACCGCCGGCACGCGCCGCAATGGAGGAAATGTTGACGATGGCGCCGCCCTTGCCGCCGTGGCGGGTGGACATGCGCTTGACCGCCTCGCGCGCGCAGACGAAGCTGCCGACGATATTGGTAGTGAAGATGCGCTGCAGACGTGCTACGTCCATCTGATCGACGCGCATCTGCTTTTCCAGGATGCCGGCATTGTTGACCAACGCCGTCAGCGGGCCGAACTGGCGATCGACCTTGTCGAACATGTTCAGGATGTCCGCTTCGATGGCGACATCGGCGCGCACTGCCATCGCGTCGCCGCCGTCGCGCGTGATGCTTTCGACGACTGCTTCCGCGGCATCGCGGTTGTGCAGATAGCTGATGCAGACGGCATAGCCTTCGCTGGCCGCCAAAGCAGCAGTTTCCGCGCCGATGCCGCGGCTGCCGCCGGTGATGATGATGATTTTCCTGTCCATGTCGTCTCCGAGAATGGTATTCGCCGCTGTCCGCATGGGCGGTCTGGCACGGTAGTGCCTGCATTAAAATACCAGTATGCCTGCTGCCCGCCAACCGTTGCCGCCCACCTCCCCGCTGGCCTGCTTTCCTCCCGTCATCGACAAACAGACGGCCATCCTGATTCTCGGCAGTTTTCCTGGCGAAGCCTCACTGGCTGTACAGCAATACTATGCGCATCCGCGCAATCAGTTCTGGCCGCTATTGTCATCTGTGCTGAATGAAGACCTGACCTCCCTTTCCTACGAAGCAAGGCTGACACGATTGCGCGCTCACCGCATCGGCCTGTGGGACGTCATTGCCGCCTGCACACGCGAAGGCAGCCTCGACAGTGCGATCCGCGAGGCGCAGCACAACGATTTCGCGCAACTGAGGCATCTGTGTCCGGCGCTGCGCCGCGTCTGCTTCAACGGCAAGACATCCGGCAAACAGGCGCCGCTGTTCGCAGCGGCAGGATTCGACACGCTGGTCCTGCCATCCTCGTCGCCGGCCTATGCGGCGATGAACTTCCAAAACAAACTGGAGCAATGGCGCGGTATCATCGCGCAGTTTTGAACGCAGTTTTATAAAACCTACCGATTCCATGCTGATCAAACGCAAGTCCATCGAAGCAGATGCCAACCGCAAGAGCGGCCCCGGCAAAAAACCCGTTCCCATGAAACCGCCGCGCACCGTGAAATTCGCCCCGGTCACGCTATCGGAACAGTTCGGCGTGCGCTATCTGCACTTCGGCACGGAATGGGTGCAGGGCGCAATGCGTGTCTCGAAGCCGGACTGGATCGAGCTGGAATACGCGCAGCAGATGATGGCGTGGATGCTCTTCATCGAGAAGCCGCAGCATGTCGTGCAACTCGGCCTCGGCACTGGCGCGCTGACCAAGTTTTCCTACCGACGCTTTCCAGAGGCGCGCGTCACCGCGATCGACCTGAACCCGGCCGTCCTCATGATCTGCGCATCGATGTTCAAGCTGCCGCCGAACGATGAACGGCTGAACGTGATCGAGATGGATGCGCTGGAATACGTGAACGATGCCGCCAACCACGGCCGCGTCGATGCCCTGCAGGTTGACCTGTACGACGCTACCGCGCGCGGCCCGGTGCTGGATACGCCGGAGTTCTACCAGGCTTGCGCGAACTGCCTGACGCCGGACGGCATCATGACGGTCAACCTGTTCGGCGACCATCCGAGCTATGCGAAGAACCTGAGCGCGATGCATTACGCGTTCGATACCGTCATCACACTGCCGGAGGTCCACGAAGGCAATGTGATCGCCATCGCCTTCAACACGACGTTGGTACTGGACATTCCGGCGCTGTACGAACGCGCGGCGCAGATCACAGCCGCCACCAAGCTGCCGGCCAAATCCTGGGTCAACGGCATCAAGGCGTGGCAGGCGCAACAGTAATCTGCCGCATCCGCTGCGGCAGGCTGCACGCCGCACAAGCCATGTGCTAGCATCGGCCGAACCGTTCATTCCGCAGGTCAGCCATGCCCACCGCTTCCGTCGCACCGGCGTCCGCCGGCAAACCCGTCGCAAAAAAACTGGATCTGCAGCAGATCTTCAGCTGGCTGCTGGCCGACGGCATCCTTGCAAAGAACGACATCAAGGGCTTCTACACGCAGGCGCAGGTCATCTACAAGAATGCGCCGACCGGCATGCACCCGCTGGTCGCCGTCGCGCAGTGCAAGCTGACCTCGATCAGCTCGCCGTCGCGCCCGCTGACTCTGGACTGGCTGACCGAATGGCTGGCCGGAAAAGTGAAACTGCCTTTCTTCCGCATCGATCCACTGAAGATCGACTTCACGAAGGTCGCCGACGTGATGTCCGCTTCCTATGCCACGCGCTTCCATATCCTGCCGGTGGAGCTGACACCGACCGAACTGGTAATCGCCACCTGCGAACCGTTCATGAACGAATGGGAGCCGGAGATCGCGAAGATTTCTCGCCGCACCGTGCGCCGCGTGATCGCCAACCCGCTCGACATCGCGCAGTACACCACGCAGTTCTTCGCGCTGGCGAAATCGATCAAGGGCGCGAAAAAACTGAACGGGCAGGACGTCGCGCTGCGCAACAATTTCGAGCAGCTGGTCGAACTGGGCAACAGCAAGCAGGTCGATGCGAACGACCAGCACATCATCAACATCGTCGACTGGCTGTGGCAATACGCGTTCGAGCAGCGCGCCTCCGATATTCACCTCGAACCGAAACGCGAATTCTGCGCGGTCCGCTTCCGCATCGACGGTGTGCTGCATCAGGTCTACCAGGTGCCGCCGTCGGTGATGCTGGCAATGACGGCGCGCATCAAGCTGCTCGGCCGCATGGACGTGATCGAAAAACGCCGACCACAGGATGGCCGCATCAAGACGCGCACCAACAACGGCCAGGAAATCGAACTGCGGCTGTCCACCATGCCGACCGCGTTCGGCGAAAAGCTGGTGATGCGTATCTTCGATCCGGACGTCGTCGTCAAATCGCTGCCGGAACTCGGCTTTCCGCCCGACGATGCGGCACGCTGGGATCATTTGACCAAACAACCGCACGGCATCATCCTCGTCACCGGCCCGACCGGCTCCGGAAAAACCACCACGCTGTACACCACGCTGAAGGCACTGGCGACCAGCGAGGTCAACGTCTGCACGGTGGAAGACCCGATCGAGATGGTCGAAGGCTCGTTCAACCAGATGCAGGTGCAGCACGGCATCGATCTGTCGTTCGCCGACGGCGTGCGCGCGCTGATGCGGCAGGACCCGGACATCATCATGGTCGGCGAGATCCGCGATCTGGAAACCGCCGAGATGGCGATCCAGGCCGCGCTGACCGGCCACCTCGTGCTTTCCACACTGCATACCAACGATGCGCCGTCGGCCGTGATGCGACTACTGGAACTGGGCGTGCCCTACTACCTGCTCGAATCGACACTGATCGGCATCATGGCGCAGCGGCTGACGCGCACACTGTGCGTGCACTGCAAGACGCCGGACGGCGAAATTCTCGACGACGTCTGGACCAATCTGGTCGACGGCTGGGACATTCCGAAGCCGGCAGCCGTCTATCGCCCGGTCGGCTGCCCCGAATGCCGGCAGACCGGCTATCGCGGCCGTACCGGCCTGTACGAACTGCTGACGGTCACGCAGCCGTTCTCCAAGCTGATCAAGGCCGAGACCGATATCCACGCATTGAAGAAACAGAGCATTGCCGACGACATGAAGCCGCTGCGGCTGGCCGGCGCGCTGAAGGTGGTCGAAGGCGTGACGACGGTGGAAGAAGTGCTGAAGGTCACGTCGGCGCAAGGCTGATATCCGATATTCACGCGTCCGTCCGCAAAGACATCGCCGGACCGGCAAGAAGGCAGGCTCTTCAGAAAGGCCTGCTTTTTTTGCTTCTTCCGTTACGTTCTTCACCGCACTTTGTATCGCAATGTATTCATCCACGCACTGGATACACGCGCTTACGTTCAGCGCCATTCCGGACATATGCCGGATACGCACGCTTGATGAAATACGTCCATGCCGTTGAAGCCGTTACATCGGCCAACGGCACTGGCACGGAAAGATCGCATTGCTCTCGCATCGCTCTTTTCACGCCGTTTTCCACATGGACCAAACAGGGAGTAAAAACATGCAGCCCGCTATCCGGCAAACCCCTCTCGCCAGTACCGATCAAACCGGCACACGCAGTCAACTGTTTCTGATCATCGCCATCATTCTGGTTGCCATCGACCTGCGCCCCGGCATCACTGCAATCGGCCCGGTACTGCCGACCATCATCGACGAATTCCGGCTGTCGCATACGGTTGCATCGCTGATGACATCGATCCCCGATCTGCTGATGGGCACGCTGGCATTGCCTACACCGTGGCTGGTGCGCCGCTTCGGCATCAACCCGGTATTGCAGATCGCGCTTGGCATCCTGTGCATCGCGATGATCGCGCGCGCCTTCTCGCCGAATACCGCCACGCTGCTCGGCAGCACCGTCGGTGTCGGCGCCGGCATCGCGATCGCCGGCGCATTGTTCGGTGGCTTGATCAAGACACGCTTCGCCACACGGGTGGCATTCATCATGGGCCTTTACACGACGGCGATTTCCGTCGGCAGCGCCCTGTCTGCCGGTACGACAGGCTGGCTGGCGCAGACGGTGGGACTCGGCTGGCGGACGTCGACCGGCATCTGGAGCATCTTCGGCATCGTCGCGATGGTCGCCTGGTGGTTTGCGACACGGCACGAACAGAAAGTCGTGAGTACCGCGCCTGCAACATCGATCTTCGCCGGCCTGCCGTTCCGCAACAAGACGGCGTGGCTGATCGCGCTCTACTTCGCCGGCGTCAACTTCCTGTTCTATTCGGTGCTGACATGGACCGCACCCATGTATCAGGAAATCGGCCTGAGCGCCGCCACGGCCGGACTCGTGCTGGCGAGCTTCACGATCGCCTTCATGTTCTCCAGTCCGCTGGTCGGCATCTTCAGCAAATCGACCGATCGCCGCCTGTGGCTGGCCGGCGCGGCAGCGGTGACGGCCACCGGCCTGATCGGCCTCGTCGCCGCGCCCGATGCGCTGCCGTTCGTCTGGCTGCCGTTGTGTGCGATAGGACTCGGCGCAGCATTCACGCTGGCGATGACGCTGCCGCTGGACAATACGCACACCGCCGACGAAGCCAACCGCTGGAATGCCTTCAACCTGACGGTCGGCTACCTGATCGCAGCCACCGGCCCGTTGTTGACCGGCTATCTGCGCGACATCACCGGCGATTTCGCCGTGCCCTTTGCCTTGCTGGTCGGCGTGGCATTGCTGATGCTGGCGGCGACGCCGTTCCTGAAGCCGCACACGGCCGTCACCGTTGCCTGATGCATCAGGCGTAATGCATCAGGCGTGATCAGGAAGCATCGGCCGGCTTGCTGCCGGCCGATGCCGCTTCCCACCCCAGGCCCAGGCTTTTCTGCAGCGAGACGAAATCCTTCAGCAGATCGCCCTGCCCTTGCACCGCATTCTGCTGCGCGTTGTACAGCGCACGCTGCGCATCCAGCAGATCGATCTGGCTGGCGGTGCCGGCCGTGCGGCGCTGCTGCATCAGTTCGGTTTCATGCTGCGCCGATGCCTGTTGCGCCAGCAGCTTGACGACACTGTTGCGCTGGTAGCCGTAGCGCGACAGCGCCGTATTCGCATCGCGCAAGGCATTCAGCACCGTGCCTTCGTATTGTGCGATCGCTTCGTCATACCCGGCTTCGGCGCCGCGCACTGCGGCTGCAGTCTTGCCGAAATCCAGGAAATTCCACGACAGGTAAGGCAAACCGAGCAGCATCGAATTGCTGCTGCGGAACAGATGTGAGGCGCTGTCCGAACTGAAGCCGATGTTGCCGAGCAGCGTCAGCTTCGGAAAGTAATCGGCCTTCTTCTCGCCGATCTGCGCATTGCTGGAAGCCAGCCGGCGTTCGGCCGCGCGAATGTCGGGACGCCGCTTCAGCAAGGCGGCCGGATCGCCGACCGCCACGCTTTGCGGCAACATCGGCAACGGCTTGCTCTGCGACAGCGTGCCGTCCAGCGCGCCGGGGCTCTGGCCGGTCAGCACCGCCAACTGATCGAGCGCAGCGGCAATCGCGGCATCGATCTGGTTCAGCGTAGCCTGCGTACCATCCACCTGCGATTGCATCTGGTCCACTTCGGCAGCGGAAGCTACGCCGCGGTCGCTGCGCTGCTGCGTCAACATCAGCATCTGTTTATCGGCATCGGCTGTCTGCTGCATCAGTGCACGGCGCTGCTGTTGCGCACGCAGTTCGACATAGGCATTGGCGACTTCCGCTTCGAGCGATACCTGCACGTCCTGCAACTCTGCCCGCACCGCTTCCGATTCGGCCGACGCTGCTTCGACAGCGCGGCGCGTGCCGCCGAACAAGTCGGCTTCCCATGTCGCATCGAAGCCGGCAACGTACAGCTTGGCCGTCTGCGATTCGTCGGTACCCGGCGCCGTCTGCAATACCGCCGCTGCGCCCGATGCGCCTATCGTCGGCAAGTTCTGCGCCTGCTGCTGTTCGAATCCGGCACGCGACTGGCGTAATCTTGCCTTTGCTGCGCGCAAATCGGGGCTGTGCTGCAGCGCCTGTTCGATCAACGCATTCAATTGCGCATCGCCGAGCGCGCCCCACCATGCGGCAACCGGTTTTTCCGCTTCGGCATGTGCGGAAGCGCGCACGAACCTGCCGGATTGCATCGCGTCCTGCGCCACGTCGGGTACACCGTCGTAATCGGGACCGACTGTCGTACAGCCGCTTATGCAGCCGGCGAGACTCAACACGGCAAGCAGCGAAGGAATACGAATCGATGATGAATGGTTCATGGCTTTACCTCGTCCTGCATCAGTGGCCGGCATCGGCGACAGGTGCGCCAGCCTTGGGTGTTTTCAACAACAGCGCAAGCGGGATACATAACAGCAGCGCAATCGCCAGCGCGTAAAAAGTTTCGGTATAGGTGATTACGGCGGCCTGCTGCTGGATCTGCAATGCCAGTTGGCCCAGCGCCTGCAATTTTGCGTAAGCCATGTCGCCCACGCTGCTGAAATGGCTGACGGCACTGGCCGCGATGCGTTCCTGACCGAGCAGCGAATTGCCGGTTACCGTCTCGCGGATCATGTCGTTGTGCAGCGCGTTGCGACGATCGATGAAGGTACCGATGATCGCCAGCCCGACCGAACCGCCGAGATTGCGCGCCATGTTGTACAGGCCGGCGGCATCGCCCGATTCCTCGCGCGACACGGCCGCCATCGATGCCTGATTCAGCGGCATCAGCGCCAGCATCTGGCCGACACCGCGCAGCAGTTGCGACCAGGTGAAATCGTGGCCGACGCTCTGCGCGGTCAGCACCGTATCGAGCAGGCAGCTGACAGCAAAGCACAACAAGCCGGCGATCACCATCACGCGAAAATCGAGCTTGCCCAGCATGCGCGGCAGGATCGGCATCATCAGGAAGGCCGGCAAGCCCGCCAGCAGCATCACCTGTCCTGCCTGTTCGGCGTTGTAGCCGGCGATCAGGCTGAGGAACTGCGGCACCAGGTACGACACGCAATACAGGCCGGCACCGACCGTGAAGACGATGAAGATCACGCTGGCGTAGCTTTTGTTCTTCAGCAGCGACAGCCGCAGGATGGGGCGCTTCGCATACCGTTGCGACAGCGCCACCATCGCCATGCCGGCCGCCGACATCAGCGACAGCGTGACGATCATCTGCGACTCGAACCAGCGTTCGCGCTGGCCTTCTTCCAGCACCGCGGTCAGCGTACTGAGACCGACCGCAAGGCCGATGATGCCGAGCCAGTCGGCATCGAAGAAATCGCCGTAGCGCGGCCTGTCCTTCGGCAGGCCGAAGATCAGCAACGCAATCAATGCCGTGCAAACCGGCACGTTGATGAAGAAGCACCAGCGCCAGCTGGCGTTCTCGGTCAGCCAGCCGCCGAGTACCGGTCCCAGCAGCGGCCCCAGCAGCACGATCAGGCCGAACACCGTCATGCCGATCGGCAGTTGCCGGCGCGGCAAGCGCGTGCGGATGATGGTCTGCCCGGTCGGAATCATCGCGCCGCCGGTAAAGCCCTGGCCGATGCGCGCCATGATCAGCACGAACAGGCTGTCGGACAGACCGCACAGCATCGAGAACGCAGTGAACAATGCGGCGACGCCGAGCAGGAAGTTGCGCAGGCCGAACACGCGCGTCAGCCAGGCGGCCAGCGGAATCATCACGATCTCGGACATCAGGTAACCAGTCGCGATCCACGTGCCTTCGGTGCCGGTCGCGCCGACCGAGCCCTGGATTTGCGGCAGCGCGGAATTGGTGATCGAGATGTCCAGCGTCGCCATCAGTGCGCCGAGTCCGCCGGCGGCGACGGCGATCCAATCGGTGACGCTGGCGTTCGGTTCGTGCGCGGAATCGGTGGAACCTGCAGAACCGGCCCTTGCAGCCGAATCAGCCACGAAGGTTCTCCGTCTGTGCAGCGGATTGCTTGACCGCCGGTTTGTCCTGCGTTCCCGCATGCTTGGTATCGACGTCCGCCGTCACCGACAGCCCCGGCAGCAACAGATTGCGTGTCTTCGCATCAGCGTCGAGATGGACGCGCACCGGCACGCGCTGCACGATCTTCGTGAAGTTGCCGGTGGCATTTTCCGGCGGCAGCAACGCGAACTGCGCACCGGTACCGGGCGAGAAGCTTTCGACCGTGCCGTGCAGATCGAGATCCGGCAGCGCATCGACATGCACCTCCACCGGCTGGCCCACGCGCATGCGGCCGATCTGCGTTTCCTTGAAATTGGCAACCAGATAGACCTGCTGCACCGGCACGATGCTCATCATGCGCGTGCCCGGCTGCGCATACTGGCCGACACGTACCGTATCGTCGCCGACACGGCCGTCGATCGCGCTGTAGATGATGGTGTCACCGAGGTCCAGTTCGTTCTGGCGCAGACTGGCTTCGCCTTCCTTGATCTGTGCCTGCGCCTGCAGCAGTTGCGCCGAATTGGCGGCGAGATGGCTCTGCGCCGATTTCACGGCAGCCAGTGCAGCGGCGAGATTCGCTTCCGCCTGTTCCTTCTCGTTGCGCAGTTCGGCCAGTTTTTCCGAGGTGGCGGCACCGCTGACGTCGAGCGGCACATAGCGTTCGTATTCGTGTCTGGCGTGCTTCAAGTTGATACGTGCAATCTGTGCCTGCGCCTGCGCCTGGTCGATCTGCGCCTGCTCCTGCTGCAAATCGGCCTTCGCCTTTTCCAGATCTGCATTGCGCGCGTCGATCGTCGCCTGCGCCTGGTCGCGCAGCGCCTGATACTGGCGATTGTCCAGCCGCACCAGCGGATCGCCTTTTTTGACGAACTGGTTGGCCTTCACATAGACCTCGGCCACATAGCCCGCAACCTTGGGCGCGACCACCGTGGCATCGGCCTGCAAGTAAGCATCGTCGGTGCTTTCGATGAAGCGACCGCTCACCCACCAGTAGATGCCGTAACCCAGCGCGGCGATCAGCACGAGACCGCCGATGCCGAGCACCACGGTGCGCCGGCTCTTTTGCGTGGGAACGGGGGATTTTGCCGGTGACGCGCTGCTGCCGGCCGGCGCCGGTTCCGAACCTGAAGACATACCAAATACTCCAAATTATTCCAATCGGAAAAATTCTATCGTTTGGAATAATTGTGTCAAGTGGTATATTTTTGCGTGATGAAGAATTCGACCAAAAAAGAGACAGCCAAGACCGCACGCCTGCGGCATTCGCCGGAAGGCGGCTACGCACGCGGCGAAGAAACGCGCCGGCGCCTTATCGATGCGGCAATCCGCCTGTTCGGCGAACGCGGCTATGAAGGCGCGTCCACCCGCGATATCGCACGGGCAGCCGACGTCAACGCACCGGCGCTGCAATACTATTTCGACAACAAGGAAGGTCTGTACCGCGCCTGCGCCGAACATATCGCCGACAGTTCCTGGCAGCATTTCCGCCCGACACTGGAAGCCGCGCAAGCCATATTGGACAATGCAGATGCTGGACGGGAAGCATTGATCGGTGCTTACCATGCCATCCAGGATGCGATCGCCGACCACATTTTGCAGAATTACGATGCACAGCATCGTCGCCTTTTCATCGCGCACGAGCAGGCCGGGCACGGACCGAGCGTGCTGTTCGACATCATGGATCGCAACGTCAAGACGCGCATGCGCGAAGTGACCTGCGCGCTGCTTTCCCGGTTGAGCGGCGTACCGGCAGACGATCCGCTGACCGTCATGCGCGTGCTTACGCTGCACGGTCAGGCTGCGATTTTCAGCCTGGCGCACAAGAGCACCCTGTCATCGCTGGGCTGGGATAGTCTCAATGAAGAACGCCTGGCTTTCCTGAAAAAGACGGTGAGGGAACAAACCCGCATCCTGCTCGATGCGTGGGCGGCAGAGCGCGGCAAAAAATAATCCCCTTCTTCATCGATACGCCTTCACGGCTGATTGTGCGGATTGACTGTATGGACCGATTGGGTGACAGCAGCACCTTCGCATATCTGCATTTCCTGAATACGGACGAAAAAAAAGCACCTCGCAAGAGGTGCTTTTGAAAGCCGGCTACGCAATCCGGCGCGTCACTCGGGAGCAGTATCAGGCAGGCACGTTCTGCTGTTGATGGCCTACCTGATGTTCCGGCACATCGCACACGGCCAGGTTGTGGTTGCGACGCATGCGGATGTTGAACAGTTCGACCACCAGTGAGAAGGCCATGGCACCGTAGATGTAGCCTTTCGGGATATGGAACTCGACGCTTTCGGCCACCAGTACCGCACCGACGATCACCAGGAAGCACAACGCCAGCATCTTGATGCTCGGGTACTTATTGACGAACTCGCCAATTGCCTTGGCAGAGAACATCATGATGCCGACCGCGATCATGATCGCGACGATCATGATTTCGACTTCCTTGACCATGCCCACTGCGGTAATAACCGAATCCAGCGAGAACACGATATCGATGATCGCAATCTGCATCAGCACCATGCCAAAGGTTGCCTTCTTGACAGAGACCGGCTTGTTGCTCTCGTCTTCTTCATGACCGCCGGCCATCAGTTCCTTGATTTCAACGATGGCTTTGTACAGCAGGAACAAACCACCAAAGAACAGGATCAGATCGCGTCCGGAGAAGCCCATGGTGCCAATTGTGAAGACCGGCTCGACCAGGCTCATCATCCACGACAGGCTCAGCAGCAACAGGATACGGGTACCCATCGCCAGGCCCAGGCCGATGATGCGGCCCTTTTGCTGCTGATGCGCCGGCAGGCGATCGACCAGCACCGAAATGAAGATGATGTTGTCGACACCCAGCACGATCTCCAGCATCGCGAGGGTCGCCAGTGCAATCCATGCTTCCGGCGTGGTGAAAACTTGTAGAAATTCCATAATGCTCTCTATTAATTGGTTGATGAAGGACGCCTGTTTTCTGCCTGTACTGCGCGCCCTATTCCTGCCACCGATCCTTGCCAGCCGCATATCGTGATATCGCGGCAACACTGTCGGGTCTCCTCATTCACTTGATCGCAAAGCCGATTCCTACATCGCGCCTCCTCGCTTTCCATGAATCACTGCATTTGGCAGACGAAGGAACTTTAACGCAATCTTAACTTCGTAGAAAATCGATTTTAGCGTTAGTTTTATCTGTAAAAACCGAATAATTTTATGAATATTACGGATAAAAACAGAGCAATCACATCATGAGAACATCAATCAACAAGTAAAAAACATCAATAAATTCAATATATTGAATCAATAACACGTTGATTCAGCATAGTCCAGAAGACGAATGAATGAAAGAAAAACATGAAATATTCCCCGTATAGAAGAAAATGTTTTTCTGAAAGGTGAAAGGGATGATTCGTTATTTTTATAATAATTTTTTAACGATTTCTTATTATTTCTTCAGTCCATCAGCAACCGTCGGGTAACGTAATCGCACACCCAGTTCCTCCTTGATGCGTCGATTCGACAAGCGTCGCGATTCGGACATGAAGGACAGCATCATCGGCGACACCTGCTGCCGCAGTACATCAAAAGGCAGGCGTGGCGGCCGCGGCAGCGCCAAGGCATCGGCCACCGCATCGAAATAGTCGCCCATCTTCATTTCGGAATCGTCGACCGCGTGATAGGCGCGGCACGACGCTCCCCGAAACAGCGCCGCAACGATCATGCGCGCCAGATCGTCCGCATGGATATGATTCGTATAGACATCGTCGTTCCGATGCAATGCCGGTGTACCGTTCTTCAAGCGCTCCACAGGAAGACGACCATCTCCATAGATGCCCGGCACACGCAGGATTGCCACTCGCCCATGCGCGCGCTTCGCCCATGCGCGCAAGGTCCTTTCCGCATCGACACGTCGTACGGCACGCGCATTGCGCGGACGCAGCGGACGCGTTTCGTCCACCCATTCACCATCGCAATCGCCGTAGACGCCCGAGGTGCTGACATAAACCAGTCTGGCCCCGTCGGGTAAAATGGCGACCAGATTGCGGGTACGGCGATCGACGTCGCCATCCGATTGCGGCGGCGCCAGATGCACGATCGTCTGCGCCAAGCGGGCAATGCGAGCCAATGTCGCCGGTCGATCCAGGTCTGCGATCACCGGAATTGCGCCAGCGTCGCGCAAAGCCTGGCGACGCTCTTCCTGCGTCGTCACGGCAAAGATGCGGAACTTGTCCCGCAACAGCGGCAACAGACGCATGCCGACATCGCCGCAACCGAGAACCAGCAGCCGCGGCTTGCCTGTTTTCCCCGCACTGTTTTTGTTTTGCATTTTCATGACCCGATTGTATGACGTTCCAGATCACCGTTAAGCCGAGCGGTCGGCAATTCCCCTGCGAAGCAGACGAAACCATCCTCGATGCCGCGATCCGCGCCGGTGTTGGCCTGCCCTACGGCTGCAAGAACGGCGCCTGCGGTACCTGCAAGGGGCTGGTGCTGTCCGGCGACGTAACGCATGCGCCGCATCAGCAGAAAGCCCTGCCGCCGAACGACGTCAAACAAGGCTTCGCGCTCTTCTGCTGCGCGCATCCACATAGCGATATCGAACTCGAAGCGCGCGAAGTGCTCGGCGTCGGCGAATTCCCGATCAAGAAACTGCCGACGCGCGTCGCCAAACTGGAAAAAATCGCCGACGACGTGATCGTCATGTCGCTGCAATTGCCCGCCAGCGAACGCCTGCAATACCGCGCCGGCCAGTACATCGAATTCATGCTGAAGGACGGCAAGCGCCGCAGCTACAGCCTGGCGAACGCACCGCACCTGGATCAACAGATCACGCTGCACATCCGCCACATGTCAGGTGGCGTGTTCACCGATCATGTCTTCAGCACGATGAAGGAGCGCGAAATCCTGCGCTTCGAAGGCCCGATGGGCACCTTCTTCCTGCGCGAGGAATCGGACAAGCCGATGGTACTGCTCGCCTCCGGTACCGGCTTCGCGCCGATCAAGGCCATCGTCGAACAGGCGCAGCACGCCGGCAGCAAACGACCGATGACGCTCTATTGGGGCGGCCGCCGGCCGAAGGATCTGTACATGCACGCGCTGTGCGAGGAATGGACGCGCACGATTCCGGGCTTCCGCTACGTGCCGGTCATCTCGAACGCGCAACTGGAAGACCAGTGGAACGGCCGCATCGGCTTCGTCCACTATGCCGTGATGGAAGACCTGCCAGATCTGTCCGGCCATCAGGTTTATGCCTGCGGCGCGCCGGCCATGGTCGATGCCGCGCGTAACGACTTCACCGCGCAATGCAAGCTGCCGACCGACGAGTTCTACGCGGATGCCTTCACATCGGAAGCCGACATGGCGCAAGGCGTGGTCTCGGACGAATAACGAAGGTAATGCAGAGGAAGTCATGTCGCAGAAATAACGCAACGGTCATCTGCAACACTTGCGGGGAAACCTTTTGACGCCCCACGGGAAACGTCTTACCATGCCTGCATGAACATGACCGCCAGACACTTGCGACGCCGTCTCCCTCTGCCCCAGCACTGGATGCCGTGCGTGTAAGCATTTGCCGATCACGAAGCCACAGGCAATCCTGTGGCTTTTTTTTTGATATCGTTTTCCCCTATTGTTTCGCTCTCACTTCATTCGCTCAGGAGTATCCGTAATGGAATTCAGCCAGTATGCCGTCGACAACCTGATGTACATCACCAACCGCCCACAGCTCGTCTGCGTCGAAGGGCAAGGCATGTGGCTGACCGATAACAACGGCAAGCGCTATCTCGACTACCTGCAAGGCTGGGCCGTCAACTGCCTCGGCCATTCGCCGCAATGCATCCAGGATGCGCTGAACGCGCAGGTGAAGAAGTTGATCAATCCGTCGCCCGCGTTCTACAACGAACCGTCGATCAAGCTGGCCACGCTGCTGACCGATCACTCCTGCTTCGATCGCGTGTTCTTCGCCAACAGCGGTGCCGAAGCGAACGAAGGCGCCTTCAAGCTCGCGCGCAAATGGGGCAAGGTCAACAAGAACGCCGCCGGCGAAAACCGCTACGAGATCATCACCTTCGACCACAGCTTCCACGGCCGCACGATCGCCGCCATGTCCGCCAGCGGCAAGGCCGGCTGGGACACGATCTTCGCACCGCAGGTGCCCGGCTTCCACAAGGCCACACTGAACGACATCGCCAGCGTCGAAAAGCTGATCACCGACAAGACCGTTGCCGTGATGCTGGAACCGGTGCAAGGCGAAGCCGGCGTCATTCCCGCCACGCGCGAATTCATGCAGGCATTGCGCACACTGACGAAGCAGCACAACCTGCTGCTGATCGCCGATGAAGTGCAGACCGGCATGGGCCGTTGCGGCGAGATGTTCGCCTACCAACTTTCCGGTATCGAACCGGACATCATGACGCTGGGAAAAGGCATCGGCGGCGGTGTGCCGCTAGCCGCACTGCTGGCGAAAGAAGAAATCGCCATCTTCGAAGCAGGTGAACAAGGCGGCACCTACAACGGCAATCCGCTGATGACAGCCGTCGGCGTCGCCGTCGCCGAAACGCTGATCGCGCCCGGCTTCCTGCAATCGGTGAAGGACAAGGGCGATTACCTCGGCCGCGAACTGACAAAACTGTCCGACAAGCACGGCCTGGCCGGCGAACGCGGCGAAGGCTTGCTGCGCGCACTGAAACTCGGCAAGGATATCGGCCCGCAGATCGTCGACAAGGCACGCGATCTGCAACCGGTCGGCCTGCTGCTGAATTCGCCGCGCCCCGACCTGCTGCGCTTCATGCCGTCGCTGAATGTGACGACCGAGGAACTGGATCAGATGATCGCACTCTTATCCGGTGTGTTGACCGATCTGGATTGCTGACCCGATGACATTCACGACCGCCCTGCTCCGCCTGCGCGCCACGCTATTGAGCATGGCGGTCGCACTCCTCATCACCGCTTGCGGCACTGCGCCGCTGGCACCACCGCCCGACACACCGGAAGTCGCCAGCAAGCGCGACGACATCATCTTCTTTTCGATCAGCCTGCTCGATACCGGCTATCGCTTCGGCGGCAAGAATCCGGAAGCGGGACTGGATTGCAGCGGCATGGTGTCCTATGTTTTTCGGGAAGCGGCAGGCTTGCGCGTAACCGGTAGCGCGGCCGACATCGCCAAGCGCGGACGCGAAATCGAAAAGCGCGACCTGCGCCCCGGCGATCTCGTCTTTTTCAATACGCTAGGCCGCTCGTTCTCGCATGTCGGCATTTACATCGGAGACGGGAAGTTCATCCATGCACCTTCGAGCCGCGGCAAGGTGCGTATCGAGCGCATGGACAATCGCTACTTTGCGAAACGTTTTGAGATGGCACGGACGTATTTGTACTGAATCTTCAACTTCTCCACAGCTTTAACGTCGTAAAACCCGCGTCAACACCTTGGTCGCGGATAACAGGCTAGCCGGCATAGTTGAGTTGCCAGGAAACGCCAAACCGGTCGTTGATCCAGCCGAACCGCTGACTGAAACCGTAATTGTCCAGCGGCATCAGAACGCCGCCATCCTTCGACAAGATACCGAAGACGTGCTCCAGCTCGGCCACCGAATCGAATTCCACGAAAATGGAACTGGAGGGCGTGAAAGAAAAATTGTGCTTGACCGGACTATCCGAACACATGAACTCCCGACCGCAAAGCGTGAATACTGCAACCTTGATCGTCCCTGCCAGCCCCAGCCCGTCCTGGGTATAACGTTCGACCTGCAACATGCCGGAATCAGGAAACGTCGCGAAATACAAATCCAGTGCAGCCTGCGCATTACCGTCCTGAAACATCAGAAATGGTTTGACTGTCGCCATAAGAAGAATCTCCTGAATAGCCGGCTACCCTAGTCTGCTGCCTTGGGAGCGCTGAACGCCTTGCTGTAGTAACCGGACGAATCAAAACAACAAACCCGCAGCTTGCCGGAAGAAAGCATGCTGCAGGCATTGCTGATCCGTTGCGCACGCGTCCTGGCCTGCTTCGCTGAAGTAATCCAATGTATCCAGTCCAGGCGCGCGATCGTCGTGGTCTCGTTCCAGCCAGCCAAAGCCTCAGGCGAAACGTCCAATGCCTGCTGCAGGTCCGATGGGACTTCCGGCTCAGGTTCGCGTTCCACGGGCGTCACCTCAAACATCGCGACATCTCCGGCATGCATGCCGGCAGCATCGAGCAACTCCTGATCTAACCGCAACCAGTGACTGCGCTTCCCATCCGGTTCCAGCGTCGCCTGGAAAGCATAACCGTTGACAGTGCCATCCACGGTCGTCCTTCCGCGCCGGGGAAGTGTGGCACTGACATTCTTGGGAAGAACTACGAAAGCCCAGCAATCGTCGCCGCCCGATGTGGCCGGATGGAGCAGTCTTGCTTCGAATCGGGATGGTGCATTCACTTTCGTCATCGCAAGGCAATTACTGATGGAATTCAACGTAAAACCGCATCTTACCAAGCGGCTTCACTTCATGAAAAACGGTGGGCTCAACAACACCGAAAACGGATTTATCAAGAATGATGCCTTCCGGTTTCGGTTCATTGATCGTGTACTGCAACTGGCCTTCAAGCACCACTATTTTTTCCCATACCGACTCTTTGGTCTGATGTGCATGAAGAAAATGCGTTGCTGATCAGCTGTGATTTCCTTGCTCTGGGGGTGATCCTTGTCGTTCTTGCTGCATCATGCGCCCACAACTCACATACTGAGCCAAGCGGAAATTGATCAGTCTCTGAGTCGATACCGACAAACGGGAAAAACAAAGGATTGAATAGCCAATGCCGCACCCTAACGTTGGAGGTAAGGGGCCGGCTGGAGGCGGCACGCCGGAAGACGGTCCCGCTTGACCGAAGGGTTAGCTGTCTTTATACAGTTTGTGATGGGCTGCATATACCGCGCATTTCTCTGTCAGCTGATCTGTATCTGCGTAGAACGCCTTATCAAGTACGTCGAGCTTCCCCCAGGCGGGGTGAGAATCGTTGCCCAAGGTTGGCATTAATTTTTGCCGCCCGGACTGATCAGTTGGAACTGGAAGGTCTCCAAACAGAACTTCTTTCGCCTGTGCCAACAACCCCGCAGTCTTCTCTGCCCCAAACTCAAATAACCCATCAAGCGCAAGGCCGTATAACTCACCACTACTATTTGAGAAATATTGCTCAAACCCACCGTTGTATACCTCGCCCATTAGGCAGGACACGGCATAGTAGGTCTTTTCCGCGTGACTAAGGCCACCAATACCCTCTGGGGTTTTGTAAATTCGGTCAATCAGCGCAAGCCAGTATTTCCGCTCGGCACTATTTTCGTGCTCGCGCTCACGTTCCCTTCGTTTTTTCCCTTCCTCGATTCTTCCTCGAAAGCCACCTTTGCATGGCATACACAGCCCATCGTTTTTAGCCGCTGTCTCTGGGAGGATTTGTGCCCCGCATTGAGGGCAAGGTACGCGCAAGGTCATTGGGGACAGCTAACGTTGGAGGTAAGGGGCTGCGGCGCGAAAACGACTGCCCGGAGAAACCACGCCGATTCCGCAGTCCCGCTTGACCGAAGGGTTAGGAGTTGTAGAGGCAAATGGTATTGGTATTGGTATTTCAGGTTAAAGAAGATCGAACGATCTGCAAGTTTTTGATGGCGGATTTCTGATCACCAACGCTATAGCTTTTATATGCCGCTCGAACAGCCCCAATGAATTGATTGTCAAGATTCAACAGTTTTAGGAGTCGTGTTATTTCGTCAAATGCAGCGTCAAGCGTCATTTCCGTATCAGCGGGGAACCGGTCTGGCGCTTTTAGTATTACAAAGCTTATAAGGTCACGGAGCTCGTCCTTCATCCAATACTCCTAACGTTGGAGGTAAGGGGGCCGGCTGAAGGCGGCACGCCGGAAGACGATCCCGCTTGACCGAAGGGTTAGGCAGATTGTTCATGGTTTCCCAGAACAGATTGCCAAGATACAAAGTTTGATGGTGCGCCCTCTTGCCACGGGAACAGACCTTCATTGCTAGGCCATACGCACTGAACTAAAGGAAAGTTATTGCCTTCGTAGTACCAACGAGCAAAGCCTACATGGCTTTGATAGTGAGCTTTATCGACATTGACTAAAACACAGTCGAAATCTGTTATTAAACCTGGATAGTTATCGCCGGGAGAAATGCTTTGACCAGCTTTCAAATTACGGGCAATTTCATTTGCCATTGAGTGCATTAGTTTTGCATCTAGGCCAATGATGAGTACTTCTGGGTGATTGAAAGTTTCGAAGAGTCCGACTGTGAATCCATGGGGCGGATGAGTTTCATCCTCCATGACACTAACGAAATGCCATCCAAACTTTGCAATGTCATCGAGTACTTTTTGCTCGGCTTTGTCATGAGCGATGCGCATAGGGATGTATGCTTAACGTTGGAGGTAAGGGGCTGCGGCGCGAAAGAGACTGACCGGAGAAACCACGCCGGTCCCGCAGTCCCTCTTGACCGAAGTGTTATGCCTTCTGTGCGTCATATTCTGCCCAGCTTGAAAACCCAATTGGCCGTTTAGGTTGGCTCAGATTTTCTCGTTTCAAAGCAACGAGCAAGATGCTGATTTGCGACACGTGCTGGATTAGCTCAACGGCCTCTCCATTTTCATTCTTTCCTCGAAACGAAATCAGAGAAGGGTTCCAGTACCCGATATCGTCAATGTGGAAAGTAACGGATTGACCGAAACTGACTAGCCGTGCACCTACCTCATGATTTTCATCCAGAGAGCGGTGAAAATTGTTTATCCACTGAATCAAACGCCTGTGAAATTCATCCGCAAGGTTGTGGTCCTTAGGCGGCATTAAGTGTGCCGGATTAAATCGCGGCATTAAATTATCGATGTCCATGCACCTTTCCTTCTAAGGCATAACGCCTGAATTAAGCCGCGCCGCGAAGCGGTGTCGGCTTGAATGAATTGTTAGGCCTGCTCATACAGCCGCAAGCCGCATTTGCCGCACCAGTGACCAGATGCAAGGGGTGCTTTGCAGCGAGGGCATGGAAAACGTGCCAAGCGAAACGCCAGACAGCCCCAAGCGACAGCCCACAGCAAGATGATAAAAAAAGAAAAAGATTGCCATGAATGATGCTGAGTGTCCGTAGAAGCCAAGCAATAACACATGCCGCAGGAAAACCGGCAATGAGTCCCACCACAACTGCCCAGTGGCACTGCTTGTAGTTCCGCCATTGTTCGGTATAGAGCGACATTGGAGGCCTAACTATATTTAGATCGCCGCATCATATGATCATGGCATTGTCTAAGTCAATAATGAAACGCACTATGTCATTGAAATATAAGGAGATTTACCATAAACATGGGATTTAGACCGCCTAAATAAATGCGTATGACTGATTCCTCACTTGCGCCACCACCTCGCCTTCTGGATCGGGTACGGGAACGGATTCGTGTACTGCATTATTCCATTCGAACCGAGAAAGCCTATGCCGATTGGATCAAGCGCTTCATTCTGTTTCACGGCAAGCGGCATCCGCAGGAAATGGGTGCAGAGGAAATTACTGCTTTTCTGAGTTATCTCGCCGTCGATCGCGGCGTATCGGCCTCCACTCAGAATCAGGCCAAGGCAGCCCTGCTTTTTCTGTACAAGGAAGTTTTGTGTATCGATCTGCCATGGCTGCAGGATATCGTTACCGCCAAGGCATCGCGCCGCCTGCCAGTCGTACTGACACCGCATGAAGTACGCGATCTTTTGCATCATCTCGATGGAACGCATTGGCTCGTCGTTTCGCTACTGTATGGAACCGGCATGCGTATCCTGGAAGCGCTGCATCTGCGCGTGAAGGATGTGGAATTCGAACGGCGTGAAATCGTCGTTCGCGAAGGAAAGGGCAACAAGGATCGCATTACCGTTTTACCGGAAAATCTGATCATGCCCTTGCAAACACAAATCGAACATGCCCGCCTCTTGCATGAATCCGATCTGAAAAAAGGCTTGGGCGAGGTTTGGTTGCCAGATGCCCTGGCAAGGAAATATCCGCGCGCCGCAACCGCTTGGGGATGGCAATACGTTTTTCCCAGCCCGACACTTTCCACCGATCCGCGCTCGGAAAAAACGCGCCGGCATCACTTGTATGAACAAACTGTCCAGCGCGCCGTGTCCAGTGCAGCAAAACGAGCAGGAATAACAAAACCCTGCTCTCCACATGTATTGCGACATTCATTTGCCACGCACATGCTGCAAGCCGGCTACGACATTCGCACGATTCAGGAATTGCTTGGCCATGCAGACATCAGCACCACGATGATCTACACGCACGTACTGAACAAGGGCGGACGTGGCGTACGCAGTCCGCTCGATTCCCTTTAGGTTCGTCATAGCCATGCAATAAAAAGTGGCACATGCGTCAATCTTTGCCCATACCGATTCCTTGGTCTGATGCGCATGCAGAAGACCGGCAAGCACACTTTCTGCTGTGAACTCCGGCGTTCTTTTGCAGGGGACAACATTTTTCGGCAATTCCTTCATGCTCTCCTCCTTCCAGTTGAAGAACATACAGCCTATCCGGATGGTTTGTCTTTTCTCTGTCGTTCTACGCATCTTTGGGCTATAAGAAAATTTTCTGTCGTCATGCTAGTTGCTCTTCTGGATGGAGCGTGTCCAATTTGCATGATTCCATGCAAGAACCAGATTGAGCGCCAAAAAAAAGCGACGCAAATGCGTCGCTTTTTCTGCGAACCATCAAGCTTATTTTTTTCGTGTCGGCGGCAAATCAGTACAAACCCCTTCAAACACTTCCGCCGCCATCCCGATCGATTCACCCAGCGTCGGATGCGGATGAATCGTCTTGCCGATATCGACAGCATCGGCTCCCATCTCGATCGCCAGTGCGATCTCGCCGATCATGTCGCCAGCATGCGTACCGACGATGCCGCCGCCGACGATGCGATGCGTCTCGGCATCGAACAGCAGCTTGGTGAAACCTTCGTCGCGGCCGTTCGCCACTGCACGGCCGGAAGCCGCCCACGGGAACAGGCCTTTCTCCAGTTTGATGCCCTTGGCCTTGGCGTCGTCCTCTGTGATACCGACCCATGCGACTTCCGGATCGGTATAGGCGACCGACGGAATCACGCGCGCATCGAAGTAGGATTTCTCGCCGGCAGCCACTTCGGCAGCGACGTGTGCTTCATGCACGGCCTTGTGCGCCAGCATCGGCTGACCGACCAGATCGCCGATGGCAAAGATGTGATGGATGTTGGTGCGCATCTGCGCGTCGACTTCGATGAAACCGCGATCGGTGACGGCCACACCGGCCTTCTCTGCACCGATCTTCTTGCCGTTCGGGCTGCGGCCGACCGCTACCAGCACCATGTCGTACAACTGCGGTTCCGGTGCGGTGACGGAAGCATCCGCTGCTTCGAACGTAACCTTGATGCCTTCCTTCAGCGCTTCGACAGCAACGGTTTTGGTCTTCAGCATGACCTTGTCGAAACGCTTTTCGTTGAACTTCTGCCAGACCTTGACCATGTCGCGGTCCGCGCCCTGCATCAGGCCATCCATCATTTCGACGACGTCGATGCGCGCGCCGAGCGTGGAATAGACGGTCGCCATTTCCAGGCCGATGATGCCACCGCCGATGACGAGCATGCGCTTCGGCACGGTGCGCAGTTCCAGTGCACCGGTCGAATCGACGATGCGCGGGTCCTGAGGAATAAATGGCAGGTTCACGACCGACGAGCCAGCAGCGATGATCGCCTGCTTGAACTGCACGGTCTTCTTGCTGCCGTCGGCCATCGCGACTTCGATGTGATTGGTGCCGACGAAGGTGCCGACGCCCTGCAGCACGTTGACCTTGCGCATCTTCGCCATGCCGGCCAGGCCGGTCGTCATCTTGCCGATGACTTTTTCCTTGTAGCCACGCAGCTTGTCGATATCGATCTGCGGCTTGCCAAAGGTGACACCATGCGCAGCCATCGATGCAGTTTCATCGATGACGGCCGCCACGTGCAGCAATGCTTTCGACGGGATGCAACCAACGTTGAGGCAGACGCCGCCGAGCGTCGCATAGCGCTCGATCAGCACGGTGGACATGCCGAGATCGGCCGAACGGAACGCGGCCGAATAACCTCCAGGGCCGGCACCGAGGACCATCATGTCGCATTCGATATCGGCCTTGCCGTTGAAACTGGCTGCAACGGGTGCGGCTTCCACCGCCTTTGGTTGCGCGGGTGCCGGTGCTGCAGGCGTCGCTGCAACGGCAGGTGCAGGAGCCGCGGGTTGCGCGGCCGGCGCACTGGCGGCGACTTCCAGCGTCAGCAGCGGCGAACCTTCAGACACCTTGTCGCCAAGCTTGATCTTCAATGCCTTGATGATGCCGGCGTGACTGGACGGAATCTCCATGCTGGCCTTGTCGGATTCGACCGTGACCAGCGACTGGTCTGCCTTGATCGTGTCGCCGACGTTGACCAGCAGTTCGATCACTTCGACTTCCTTGAAGTCGCCGATGTCCGGCACCGTCACTTCGACAGTGCCGCCGGCCTGGGCTGGTGCAGGAGCAGATGCAACAGGCACCGATGCAGGCGCTGCAGGTTGTGGCGCTGCGGGTTGCGCAGGTTGCGACACGGCAGCGACCGGAGCAGGCGCGGAAGGTGTCGGAGCCGCTGCAGCTTCTTCACCCTCCAGAACCAACAGCAGCGAACCTTCCGAAATCTTGTCGCCGAGCTTGATCTTCAGTTCCTTGACGACACCGGCATGGCTGGATGGAATTTCCAGGCTAGCCTTGTCGGATTCGACGGTAATCAGCGACTGATCGACCTTGACCGTATCGCCGACGTTGACCAGTACCTCGATCACTTCCACATCCTTGAAATCGCCGATATCCGGGACTTTCACTTCAATCGTGCTCATCGCTTTCGCTCCGTTACGCTTTGTTGTCGCTTTGTTGTTTATCCTGTCGTTTCGCTCACGAACCGACGGCCTGATGTTGTTTGATTCTTTATTCCCGCGCGACGATCACGCCTTCACCGGGAAGCTGACGATCTGGAACGGCCCCGCAGAACTCTTGTCGAACTCCGCGCCGGCATGCACGCCGATCTCGGCGATCTCACGTGCAGTGGCCTTGCCTTCATACACGGCGTACATCGCGCCTAATGCGAAATTGCGGCCGCTGCCGATACCCCAGAAACGATCGAAGCTGAAGACTTCCCGATACGAATAAACACCGTAGATGCCGTGCGGATTGGCCACCAGCGCGGCGATCTGCGACGACTCGTATGGATCGTCCTCCTCTTCTTTCGTGTTCAGGAAATATTGCTCCTTCAGGATCTGGTGCACTTTGCTGAACGTATCGAAAACTTCATCGCGCGTATCAAGCTTGCAATCCTCGCCCATGCCGGTCAGCAGTTTGCGCATGACCGGGAAGTGCGCGGCGGTACCTGCCAGCGTGACGTACGAGTCGCCGATCTGGAACATCTTGTTGTTCTCTTCGTACGCGTACGACAAGCGCGTATCGCCGAAGGTCACCAGCGAATCGCAGGCGATCGCAATCTCGTTGTTCTTCTTGACGACGACGCAGGTAGTCATGCGCAACCTCCCTTACAGCAGCGACTTGCGCAGATCGCCCAGCATTTCGCTCAGATAGGTCACGAAGCGCGCGCCTTGCGCGCCGTCGATCACGCGATGATCGTACGACAACGACAGTGGCAGGATCAGACGCGGCACGAACTGCTTGCCGTCCCAGACCGGTTTCATCTGTGTTTTCGACAGGCCGATGATCGCCACTTCCGGTGCGTTGATCAGCGGCGTGAAGTAGGTGCCGCCGATGCCGCCCAGCGACGAGATCGTGAACGTCGCGCCCTGCATGTCGGCCGGTTTCAGCTTGCCGTCACGTGCCTGCGCAGACAGTTCGCCCATCTCGCGCGCGATCTCGGTCACGGATTTCTTGTCCGCATCCTTGACCACCGGCACGACCAGACCGTGCGGCGTATCGGCTGCAAAACCGATGTGGTAGTACTGCTTGAGGATCAGGTT
Organism: Oxalicibacterium solurbis; assembly: GCF_014635845.1. Taxonomy (GTDB): domain Bacteria; phylum Pseudomonadota; class Gammaproteobacteria; order Burkholderiales; family Burkholderiaceae_D; genus Oxalicibacterium; species Oxalicibacterium solurbis. Next base: position 809,276 of record NZ_BMDP01000001.1, read on the forward strand.
CTCGCCCTTTTCATCGAGCGATGAGTTGAATTCCGGCTGTTTCTTCAGCGCGGCGACGCAAGCCTTGATGACGAAAGCCAGCAGCGTCAGCTTGACGCCGGACTTGGCCAGCTTCTCGTTGCTTTCCTTGCGCAGTGCTTCCAGTTCGGTGACGTCCGCTTCGTCGTACTGCGTCACGTGCGGGATCATCACCCAGTTGCGATGCAGGTTCGGGCCGCTGATCTTCTTGATGCGCGACAGCGGTTCGATAGTGGTCGGGCCGAATTTCGAGAAATCCAGCGATGGCCACGGCAGCAGGCCCAGCCCGCCGCCTTCGACTTTTGCAGCCGATGTAGCCGTAGGTGCTGCTGCGGTCGAACCTGCAGCCAGCGCGCCCTTCACATAGCTCTGCACATCCTGTTGCGTGATACGGCCTTTCGGACCGGAACCGGCTACCTTGCCGAGATCGACACCGAGTTCGCGTGCGAACTTGCGTACAGATGGCGATGCATGCGCCTTGCTTGCGCCTGCACTTGGTGCTGCCGCTGCAGGCGCTGCCTGCGGTGCTGGTGCAGATACGGGAACCGGCGCTGGCGTCGGTGCAGGCGCTGCCGCAGCTTGCGGTGCCGGTTCTGCTTTCGGTGCGGCCGGCTCAGGTGCAGGCGCTTGCTGCGGAGCAGGTGCCGCTGCCGGGGCAGCCGCCTTGTCTTCCGCCGCTTCCAGCAACAGGAGCAGCGAGCCTTCGCTGACCTTGTCGCCCAGCTTGACCTTCAGTTCCTTGACGACGCCGGCGTGGCTCGACGGAATCTCCATGCTGGCCTTGTCCGATTCGACGGTGATCAGCGACTGATCGGCCTTGACCGTATCGCCAGGCTTGACCAGCAGTTCGATGATTTCGACTTCCTTGAAGTCGCCGATGTCCGGGACCTTGACTTCCACCATGCTCATTATTTTTCTCCGCTTGTTTGCGTATCACCATCATGACTGCGGGGAAGCAGGCGCAAGACATGTAACGCGCACTGCATTCCCCGTTCAGCCAGAGGAAGAATCTCTAACTGGAATTACTGCGTGACCGGATTGGCTTTGTCCGGATTGATGCTGTACTTCGTGATCGCCTGCGCGACGACATCGGCCGAGATCGCACCTTCTTCAGCCAGCGACTTCAGGGCTGCAATGGTGACGAAGTAGCGATTGACCTCGAAGAATTCACGCAGTTTCGCACGACTGTCCGAACGGCCGAAACCGTCGGTGCCCAGCACCTTGTACGTACGGCCTTTCGGAATGTGCGCGCGCACCTGTTCGGCGAACGTGCGCATGTAGTCGGTAGCAACCACGATCGGGCCGCTCGTGCCTTGCAGCGACTTGGTGATATGCGCCTGGCGCGGTTCCGCGGTCGGATGCAGCATGTTCCAGCGTTCGACGTCCTGGCCGTCGCGCGCCAGCAGCGTGAACGACGGTGCAGACCAGATGTCGGCAGTGACACCCCAGTCGTTCTTCAGCAGCTCAGCCGCAGCGATCACTTCGCGCAGAATGGTGCCGGAGCCCATCAATTGCACGCGCTGCTTGGATTTTTTCCCGCCGTCCTGCAACAGGTACAGGCCTTTCAGGATGTCCGCTTCCTGGCCGGCTTTCAGGCCTGGCTGAGGATAGTTCTCGTTCATCACGGTGATGTAGTAAAACACGTCTTCCTGATTTTCGACCATGCGCTTCAAGCCGTCGTGCATGATGACGGCGACTTCGTGCGCGAAGGTCGGGTCGTACGGCAGGCAGTTCGGAATCGTCGATGCCAGCAGATGGCTGTGGCCGTCTTCGTGCTGCAGGCCTTCACCGTTCAGCGTCGTACGGCCGGCGGTGCCGCCGAGGAGGAAGCCGCGCGCGCGCATGTCGCCCGCTGCCCACGCCAGATCGCCGATGCGCTGCAGGCCGAACATCGAATAGAACGTGTAGAACGGCAGCATGACCCGGTTGTTCGTCGAATATGACGTTGCCGCCGCGATCCACGATGCCATCGCACCGGCTTCGTTAATGCCTTCCTGCAGAATCTGGCCTGCCTTGTCTTCACGGTAGTAGCTGACCTGATCCTTGTCGACCGGCTCGTACAACTGACCCTGGTGGTTATAGATGCCGATCTGACGGAACAGACCTTCCATGCCGAAGGTACGCGATTCGTCGACCAGAATCGGCACCACGCGCTTGCCGAGGTTGGCGTCGCGCAGCAGAACGGTCAGAAAACGCACGTAGGCTTGCGTGGTAGAGATTTCACGGCCCTCGGCGGTCGGATCGAGGATTGCCTTGAAGGTATCCAGCGCCGGCACCGGCAGTTTTTCGTCGGCCTGCATGCGGCGCTGCGGCAGATAGCCGCCGAGCGCTTGGCGGCGTTCATGCAGGTACTTGATTTCCGGCGTGTCTTCGTCCGGTTTGAAGAACGGCACTTCCGGCAGCTTGTCGTCGGCGATCGGCAGCGAGAAGCGATCACGCATTTCGCGCACGGCTTCGTCATCCAGTTTTTTGGTCTGGTGCGCGGTGTTGCGGGCTTCGCCCGACTTGCCCATGCCGTAACCCTTGACGGTCTTCACCAGCAGCACGGTCGGCTGGCCCTTGTGTTCCTGCGCCGCCTTGAAGCCGGCGTAGATCTTGTGCGGATCGTGGCCGCCGCGCAGCAGATGCCAGATGTCGTCGTCCGACATGCGCGACACCATTTCCAACAACTTCGGATGCTTGCCGAAGAAGTGCTTGCGTACGTATGCGCCATCCTTCGACTTGTAGTTCTGATATTCACCGTCCAGCGTTTCCATCATCACGCGCTGCAGAATGCCTTCCTTGTCCTTGGCCAACAGCGGATCCCAGTTGGAACCCCAGATGATCTTGATGACGTTCCAGCCGGCACCGCGGAATTCGCCTTCCAGTTCCTGGATGATCTTGCCATTGCCGCGCACCGGGCCGTCCAGACGCTGCAGGTTGCAGTTGACGACCATCACCAGGTTGTCCAGCTCTTCACGGCCGGCCACGCCGATCGCGCCCATCGATTCGACTTCATCCATCTCGCCGTCACCACAGAAGACCCAGACCTTGCGGTTGTCGGTCTTGGCAACGTCACGTGCGTGCAGGTATTTGAGGAAGCGTGCCTGATAGATCGCCATCAACGGGCCCAGACCCATCGAGACAGTCGGGAACTGCCAGAATTCCGGCATCAGCTTCGGATGCGGATACGAGGACAAACCGTTGCCGTCGACTTCGCGACGGAAGTTGACCAGTTGTTCTTCGGACAGACGGCCTTCGAGGAAAGCACGCGCGTAGACGCCCGGCGACGAGTGGCCTTGAATATAGAGCAGATCGCCGCCGTGGTCTTCGGTCGGCGCATGCCAGAAGTGGTTGAAGCCGATGCCCAGCATGTTCGCCAGCGAGGCAAAGCTCGAGATGTGACCGCCCAGGTCGCCGTCGGCGCGGTTGGCTTTCACCACCATCGCCATCGCATTCCAGCGCATCCACGAACGCAGGCGCTCTTCGTATTCCAGGTTGCCCGGGCATGGCTCGCTCATGTCAGCCGGAATCGTGTTGACGTAGGCCGTGGTCGGCGAGAACGGAACCTGTGCGCCGCGGCGGCGCGCCAGATCGATCATGCGCTCGACGAGATAATGGGCACGGTCCGGGCCCTCCGTTTCGATCACCGCTTCGAGGGCATCCAGCCACTCCTGCGTTTCCATTACATCGGGATCGTTGGCGGCTTGCGCCAATACCTGGTCGAGCTGGGCTGACATAATAAGTCTCCTGATTTTTCCTGAAGCCGCCTTTTGTAAAGGCGGACGATATTTGAATCCGATTTGCACATTGTCATGTGAACGGCACGGAGTTTAACAGCAGTTTTTAGCATTTCCAAATTACGGCATTACTTTTCATAATGCGAAATCTATTGCAATCTGCTGCCTGATTCCGCACTTTGACTTTCCTCGACCGCTCTTTCCGGGTCGCTGCAGGCTCTTCTATATAATCAGTCCTTTTCGCTTTTCATTTCGTTCGTCGTCTTCCTTTATCCGTTTTTCACTGAACGCTTCCCATGACCGCACAACTCATCGATGGCAACCTGCTCTCCCAACAATTGCGCGCCGACGTCGCCAGACGTGCCGCCGCACTGACCGCCAAAGGCAAACAGCCCGGCTTGGCCGTGATCCTGGTCGGCGCCGATCCGGCTTCGCAGGTGTATGTACGTAATAAGGTCAAAGCCTGCGAAGACAATGGTCTTTATTCCTTGCTCGAAAAATACGAAGAAACGCTGACCGAAGCCGAATTGCTGGCGCGCATCGATGCACTGAACAACGATCCGAAGATCAACGGCATCCTGGTCCAGATGCCATTACCCAAGCACATCGATCCGCACAAGGTGATCGAGGCGATCTCGCCGCGCAAGGACGTGGACGGCTATTCGGTACTGAGCGCCGGCGAACTGCTGACCGGCCTCCCCGGCTTCCGCCCTTGCACGCCGTACGGCTGCATGAAGCTGATCGAAAGCACCGGCACCAGCCTGAAAGGCAAGCATGCCGTCGTCATCGGCCGCAGCAACACGGTCGGCAAGCCGATGGCGCTGCTGCTCTTGCAAGCCAACGCCACCGTCACCATCTGCCATAGCGGTACCACGGATATCGGTCATCACACGCGGCAGGCCGATGTCGTCGTCGTCGCCACAGGCCGCCGCAATACGCTGACGGCCGACATGATCAAGCCGGGCGCCATCGTCATCGACGTCGGCATCAACCGCGACGACAACGGCAAGCTGTGCGGCGATGTCGATTTTGCCAACGCGAAGGAAGTGGCCGGCCACATCACGCCCGTACCGGGCGGCGTCGGCCCCATGACCATCACCATGCTGCTCGTCAACACCGTCGAGGCAGCGGAAAGAGAACTCTGATGAATATCGCCCTGAACCCGTTGCTGGACTTTTCCGATCTCCCGCGCTTCGATGCCATCAAACCCGAGCACGTCGGTCCGGCGATCGACAGCCTGCTCGAACAATGCCGCGACGTCGTCAAGGATCTCGAATCCCGCACGGATCAGGTGACGTGGGAAAACTTCGTCGAACCGCTGGAAGACGTGACCGAAAAACTCGGCCGCGCCTGGGGTGCCGTCGGCCACATGAACGCCGTCGTCGATACGCCAGAACTGCGCGCCGCCTACAACGAGAACCAGCCGAAGATTACCGAGTTCTGGACCGCGCTGTCGCAGAACCTCGTGCTGTTCACCAAATACAAGGCGCTGCAGCTCGGCCCCGACTACAACGGCTATTCGCCGGCGCGCAAGAAGATCATCGAAAACGCCGTGCGCGATTTCCGCCTCGGCGGTGCCGAACTGCGCGAAGAGCAGAAGCCGCGCTTTGCCGAGATTCAGGAAAAGCAGGCGGCGCTGCAGACGAAGTTTTCTGAAAACATTCTCGACGCGACCAACGATTACGCGTTGTTCGTCGATGACGAAGCCGAACTCGCCGGCTTGCCGGATGACGCGAAGCAGGCCGCGCGCGCCGCCGCCGAAGCGGACGGTAAACCCGGCTGGAAATTCACGCTGCACTTCCCGTCCTATTTCCCGATCCTGCAATATGCCGACAACCGCAAGCTGCGCGAGACGATTTATCGTGCCAACGCGACCAAGGCATCCGACCAGGCGACCGATCATCCGGAATGGGACAACACGCAGAACATCGTCGAGATCCTGAAGCTGCGCGACGAAGAAGCGAAGCTGCTCGGCTACAAGAACTTTGCCGAAGTCTCGCTAGTACCGAAGATGGCGCAAACGCCGGAACAGGTCATCGGCTTCCTCGAAGACCTGGCCAAGCGTGCACGCCCATTCGCGGAAAAAGATTTGGCCGAACTACGTGCCTTCGCAGATAAAGAACTCGGCATCACGAAACTCGAAGCCTGGGACGCGACCTACGCATCGGAAAAACTGCGCGAACAGCGCTATGCGTTTTCCGAACAGGAAGTGAAACAATATTTCCCTGAGCCGAAAGTCGTCGCCGGCCTGTTCCGCACCGTTGAGACGTTGTTCTCGGTCTCCATCAAGCCAGACAATGCGCCGGTCTGGCATCCGGATGTCAAATTCTTCCGCATCGAAAAGAACGGCGCACTGGTCGGCCAGTTCTATCTTGATCTGTACGCACGCAACGGCAAACGCGGCGGCGCGTGGATGGACGATGCCCGCGGCCGCCGTGTCATCACCGGTAACGATGGCGAACGCGTGCAGACGCCGATTGCCTATCTGACCTGCAACTTCAGCTCGCCGATCACCGTCGACGGCAAGACGAAACCGGCGCTGTTCACGCACGACGAAGTCATCACGCTGTTCCACGAATTCGGCCATGGCCTGCACCACATGCTGACGCAGGTCGGCGAACTGGGCGTATCCGGCATCAACGGCGTCGAATGGGATGCGGTCGAACTGCCGTCACAGTTCATGGAAAACTTCTGCTGGGAATGGGACGTGCTGCAGCACATGACCGCGCATGCCGACACCGGCAAGCCGCTGCCGCGCGCGCTGTACGACAAGATGATCGCCGCGAAGAATTTCCAGTCCGGCCTGCAGACGCTGCGCCAGGTCGAGTTCTCGCTGTTCGACATGCTATTGCACAACGGCTATGACGCCGCTGGTCCGCAATCGGTGCAGGACGTACTGAACGAAGTGCGTACACAGGTTTCGGTGATGCTGCCGCCGGCATTCAATCGCTTCCAGCACTCGTTCTCGCACATCTTTGCCGGCGGCTATGCGGCCGGTTACTATAGCTACAAGTGGGCGGAAGTGCTGTCGGCCGACGCCTATGGCGCATTCGAGGAAGCCGGCAAGGTGGACGGCAACGTGCTGTCGGCAGCAACCGGCGCGCGCTTCCTGCGCGAAATTCTCGCAATGGGCGGCTCGCGTCCGGCAATCGAATCGTTCAAGGCCTTCCGCGGCCGCGAACCGGAAATCGATGCGTTGCTGCGTCACAGCGGCATGGCAGCCTGACGTGCCGTTTCCGCACTTTCCGCATTCGGTAGATTCGGCAGCATGAACAACGAAGGAGCGTTGCAATGAAGAACCGCTGGTCGTGGCTGCTGCTGTCGCTGCTGGTTTCGGCCAGCGCACAGGCACAGCTCTACAAATGGGTCGGACCGGACGGCAAGGTCACCTACAGCGACATGCCGCCGCCCGCCTCGGCAGCCAAGGTCGAGGAAAAATCCATCGGCACCGGCAGCAGCGTCACCAGCGGCCTGCCGTTCGAAGTGGTCCAAGCCGTACGCAGCAATCCGGTCACGCTCTATACCACGTCAAACTGCGAAGGCTGTGCCAGCGGACGCGAATTGCTGAAAGCTCGCGGCATTCCCTTCACTGAAAAAACCGTCAGCAGCGATGAAGATATCGCTCGTCTGAAACAGGCCGGCGGCACCCAGCAGTTGCCCTTCGTGACGATCGGCAGAAGCAAGCTGACTGGCGCCGATCCCGACGAATGGAATACCGCGCTGACCGCCGCCGGCTATCCGGCCACCAGCAAATTGCCACCTAATTACCGCAATCCGGCACCGCAACCTGCGGCGCCCAAAAAACCCGAAACGAAACCGGCAGCCGAAGAACCGGCACCACAGGCACCAGCCGAACGCCCGCCAGCCGCAGGCAATGCGCCGCCCGGTTTCCGCTTCTGATCTGCCGATCCAATGACACGCATCGACTTCCACAGCAACGTTCCCGACAAGCTGGCTTACGCCTGCAGGCTGACACGCAAGGCCCGCAATGCCGATTTCCGCATCGTGATCCTGGCACAGGACCGTTCGCAACTGGCGCGGCTCGATGCGCTGCTGTGGACTTTTTCCGAGCAGGATTTCCTGCCGCACGTGATGGCCAACGACGCCCTCGCCGCGCAGACACCGATCCTGCTGACCGCCGATCCCGGGATGGAATCGCCGCATCACCAGATTCTGATCAACCTGTCCGATACGCCGCCTGCACACTTCGCCCGCTTCGAGCGGGTGTTCGAAATCGTCTCCTCCGACGAAACGGACAAGTCCGCCGGACGCGAGCGCTACAGCTATTACAAGCAGCGTGGCTATCCGCTGACCCATTTCGTGGCCGACAACGCATGAACAAATCCGCACAAGACGCCGGCATTCCGATGCTGACGGAAGTCATCCAGCCGCCTCCTGCTCCCGCAGAACCGGAACCGCCAGTTGTCGTTGCCGCCGCCGTGCCGCTCGACGAACACGAACCGCCTGTATCGACGCAACCGATCGATCCGGAGCCGATCGACGGCTGGCTCGACGAAGAATGGACGCGTCTCGAACAGAAAGTGGCGGCGCGCACGCTGGCGCAGTTGCAGGAACGCATCGATCCGGTAATGGAACAGCAGATCGCCGACAGCGTGGCCGTCGCCGTGGAAACGGCGCTGGCCGACATGCAGCGCCATCTGCGCCGCCAATTGCAACAGACGCTGGAGCAATTGGTACGCGAAGCCGTCGCCGAGGAAATCGAAAACATGCGATTTTCGAAAAATTAAGTTTTCTGGCGATATTTTTCATTCCTGTATGCAAACTGCGATTTTTCTCAACGAATCGCAAATATTCCCCGCCAGATTGAACGCTCAGCAAAGCAGGAAGTCCGTAAAATTCAAGGTATCGAATAAAGCTGGGGATTTGCAATGAAAGTCATCGTTCTGGGTTCGGGCATCGTCGGCACCGCGTCCGCGTGGTTCCTGAACAAGGCCGGTCATGACGTAACCGTCATCGAGCGCCAGCCCGGCGCCGCGCAGGAAACCAGTTTCGCCAACGGCTGCCAGATTTCCGTCTCGCATGCCGAACCGTGGGCCAATCCGGCCGCGCCGAAAAAGATCCTGAAATGGCTGGGCAAGGAAGATGCGCCGCTGCTGTTTCGCCTGCGTCCCGAATTGCTGCAGTGGAAATGGGGGCTGAGCTTCCTGCGCGAATGCACTGAAGCACGCACCAACGACAACATTCGCCAGATCGTCGCCATTGCCGAATACAGTCGGCAGACGCTGCAGGCGCTGCGCGCCGAAACCGGCATCGAATACGATCACCTGACGCGCGGCATCCTGCACTTCTACACCGATGCGAAAGAGTTCGAGGATTCGCTGCCGGCCGCAAAGCTGATGCGCGAACTCGGCTGTCCGCGCGAATCGATCGGCGCCGATGAAGTCGTGCGCATCGAACCGGCGCTGGCGCATATGCGCGACCGCATCGTCGGCGGTGATTTCACGCAGAGCGACGAATCGGGCGACGTCTACAAATTCACCACGGGTCTCGCGGCACGCGCGGCGACGGCTGGCGTCGATTTCCGTTTCAGCACGACGGTGACGCGCCTGCTCACATCCGGCAGCGGCGCGCATGCAAAGATCACCGGCGTGGAAGTCATCGATGGACAGGGCCGCCACCAGACCTTGCATGCGGATGCCTTCGTCATGGCAATGGGCAGCTTCTCCGTGCAATTGCTGAAGCCGCTCGGCATCGACCTGATGGTCTATCCGGGCAAGGGCTATTCGGCCACCTACAAGGTGACGAATCCGGACACCGCACCGATCGTCTCGCTGACCGACGACGGCTACAAGCTGGTGCTGTCGCGCCTGGGCGATCGCCTGCGCGTGGCCGGCACCTGCGAGCTGAACGGCTACACACGCGAATTGAATCCGACGCGCTGCGAAGCGATCACGCGCCGCACGCGTGAACTGTTCCCGGATGCCTGCGATTACGACAATCCGACCTACTGGGCCGGCCTGCGTCCGCTGACGCCGTCGAACGTGCCCTACATCGGCAGGACGCGCTACGCCAACCTGTTCCTCAACACCGGCCACGGCACGCTGGGCTGGACCATGGGCTGCGGCTCGGGCCGTGCGATCGCCGATATCGTATCGGGCAGCCGGCCGGAAGTGGATTTCCGTTTCACCGGACCGGAATTCAACTCCGGCCAGTCGGGCGCGCCGCGTTCCATCACGGCCTGAACGTTTCCGGCATCGACAAATAAAAAACGGCGCAGCGAATTTTCTCGCTGCGCCGTTTCCACATCCGGTCGCATCAATTGACCGACGGACGACATCGAATGGCGACATTGCATAGCTGCATCGAATGAATGCCTGGAATTGATGCGACAAAATTACTGCAGCAAATCCAGATATCGATCAAGACGCCGGATCAACGCATCATTTTCCCGTCTTGACCTGCACCTCCGCCGCCTTCTCGTCGAACGCAATACGCGTATCGAACTTGGCGCGCTTCATCGGAAACCTCGACTGGAAATGCCGCACGTTGCCGGAACCGGAAATCGCACGGCGCACGAACTGGTAGTAGGCATCCATGTCGACCACATGCACGACAAGAAAGTAATCGTAATCGCCGGAAACGAAGTAGCACTGCATCACTTCCGGCTCCTTGTTCATGCGTGCCTCGAATTCCTGCATGCGCTCGTCGGCCTGATTCTCCAGCGACACTTCGAGGAAGGCCAGCATGCCGTAGCCCAGTGCAAACGGATCGATCATCGCCACATCGGCGCTGATGATGCCGGCCTCGCGCATATCCCGGATGCGGCGCAAACAGGTCGGCTGCGAAATGTGTACCTTATCCGCCAGCATGCTGGTCGATATCCGGTTGTCCTTCTGCAGCAGATTCAGCAGCTTGCGGTCGACTTTGTCTAAGGTATGTGCTTTCGGCATGGAATCGTCTCTGGCGTAAAAACCGAACAAAACGCTTGGCTTACCGTTTTCCGATGTTGTATGGTCCGGTTATTCGGGATCTTCACGGTCCAAGTGTTGCAGCTAAGTCCAGGTTTTACAATCCTCAGGAGACAAATAATGCAGTTGAAGATGATTTCACTGGCAGGCGTGATGGCGCTTGCGCTGGCGGGTACAGCCTCGGCACAGGAACAGGTCGTGCTCATCGGCAGTGTCGCGCCGACCACCGGTTCCGATTCGCACATGGGCAAGGACAATGAAAACGGCACACGCCTGGCTGTCGAGGAAATCAACGCCAAGGGCCTGGCCATCGGCGGCAAGAAGATCAAGCTGGAATTGATGGCCGAGGACGATGCTGCCGATCCGCGCCAGGCCACCAATGCCGCCACCAAGCTGGTCGATGCACACGTCTCCGCCGTCATCGGCCACCTGAATTCCGGCACCACGATTCCCGCCTCGCGCATTTATGCAAACGCCGGCATTCCGCAGCTGTCGCCGTCGGCCACCAATCCCAAATACACGCAGCAGAAATTCAAGACCACCTTCCGCCTCGTCGCCAATGATGCGCAGCTTGGCGGCACGCTGGGCAACTATGCCGTCAAGACCATGGGCGGCAAGACCTTCGCCATCATCGACGACCGCACCGCCTACGGCCAGGGTGTGGCTGACCAGTTCGCCAAAGCCGTCAAGGCAGCCGGCGGCAAGATTGTCGCGAACCAGTACACCAACAACAAGGCGACCGACTTCAATGCCATCCTGACTTCAATCAAGTCGAAGAAACCAGACATCATCTTCTTCGGCGGCATGGATGCCGTCGGCGGCCCGATGCTGCGCCAGATGCATCAGCTCGGCATCAATGCCAAGTTCATGGGTGGCGACGGCATCTGCACCGGCTCGTTGCCCGGCCTGGCCGGTTCAGGACTCGGCAATGATCAAGTCGTCTGCGCCGAAGCCGGCGGCGTTCCGGAAGATCGTCGCAAGGCAGTCGACGAATTCCGCGCCAAGTACAAGAAGAGATTCGGCATCGATGTGGTGTACACCGCTGCCTACGCCTACGATGCAGTCTATACCGCGGTCGATGCGATGAAGCGCGCCAACTCCACCGAACCGGCCAAATATCTGCCGGAACTGGTGAAGAGCAATTACCCGGGTGTGACGGGCAACATCGCCTTCGATGCCAACGGCGACATCAAGGACGGCATGCTGACGCTCTATACCTACCGCAACGGCAAACGCGAACTGCTGGCCGTCACCAAATAATTCCGGCAGACGGGCACAAAAAAAGCGCTTCGATCGAAGCGCTTTTTTATTGCGAGCGACGCATTATTTCAAAGTCATGATCCACTTGACCAGTGTGCGCGCCTCGGCCTCGCTGACCTGCGTATTCGCAGGCATCGGCACCGCGCCCCAGACGCCGCCGCCGCCCTTCATCACCTTCTGCACCAACTTGTCTTCCGCGCCCTTCTGGCCGGCATACTTTGCCGCTACATCCTTGAAAGAAGGGCCGACGATCTTGTTGTTGACCGAATGGCAGGCCATGCAATTCTTCGCCTTCGCCAGATCGGCATTCGCCATCGCGGCGCCCGATACGCCCATCGTCAACAGACACGCCAACATCAAACGCTTCATACTCGTTCTCCGGAAAAGGATCGCGGCCATTCTATCCTGTTTCCCCATTTCGTTTCGCCGCGCCGTCACGTCTTGCACACGCGACAACACAATTGACCGTTGCCCCGTTTCCTCCTATGCTGCACCGGAAAAAACAGGGAGAAATCCATGCCGCTGATTATCGTGATCGTCCTGCTGGCCGTGCTGAAATACTTCGAAGTCGGTCCGCTGGAGAAACTGTCCTGGTGGTGGATCGCCGGACTGTTCTGCGTCGCCTTCATCTGGTTCGAATTCGTCGAACGCATGTTCGGACTGGACAAGCGCAAGGCGCACGAACAGCTGGAGAAAGCGCGCAAGGAACGCGTCAACAAGACCTTCAAATAATCTCGAAATCTCGAGGCAACAGGCATAGTCAAAACATGAATACGTCATGCCACCGTCACATGGCCGTGGATAATGACGGGGTATGCAGGTCAATCATGAATTTCCCGATGCGCTCCCGGATGTTCTGCCCGATACATTTTCCGGCCCAATTCCCCGGAACGAACTGAAGAACCGGCTCAACCGCATCTTCTTCCCCTACGCCGACCGGCAACTGCAGCGCATCAGCAAGAAATCCCGCTTCGCTTATTACACCAACGCCGAGACCGCGCGCCGCATCCTCGCCAACGAGGAAATCTGGATGCGCGACACCTACGACATGAACGACGCGATGGAAATCGAATACGGCTTCGATTGCCTGCACACAGCGTTCGATGACGACGCACTGAAGAGTCGCTTCATGGCCGTGCTCGACGATTGCGCGGAAGGCCTGGCCGAAGAAATCCTGCAACGCTTCGACAGCTGGTCGCCGCACCTGAAGACGCATACCTTCATCGCCTGCGTTTCCAAGCACCGTTCGCGCGAGAACCATCACGGCCGCCTGTCGATGTGGCGCGCCTACGGCGGCAGTTCCGGCGTCGCGCTGATCCTGAATGCCGAAGCGATGCTGAAGATTTCCTCGCGTGCGCTGGGCGCATATTCCAGCCCGGTCGGCTACATGACGGCAGCCCAGGTACGCAAGGAACTGCGCGCCGTCGTACGCAACATGGAAGAGGCACGCGAACTGCTCTGCAGCCTGGGCCGCGAACGGGTGCGCGACAACGTGCTGTCGATGCTGCATTACGCGGTTCTGTGCATCAAGCATCCCGGCTTTCACGAAGAGCGCGAATGGCGCATCATCACCAATGCGCAATGGCCGGAAGTCGCGGTGCGCACATCGGCCATCGAAACCATACGCGACATTCCGCAGAAGGTGCAGAAGATCAAGTTCCGTGACGATCCGCAGAACGGTCTGTACGGACTAGGCCTGCCGCAACTGCTGAACCGCGTCATCATCGGCCCGACAGCATCGCCGCAATCGCTGAAGGAAGAATTCGTCGCACTACTGGAACGCGCTGGCGTCCGCCATCCGGGCAAGAAGATCGTGGTGTCCAATATTCCGCTGCGCTGCAGCTGAATCCTGTAGCCGGATATTGCGATCAGATGTTACGGTCGGACATCGCCGTCAATGGATATCAAAGCGAAAACAAAAGCCGCGACGCAAGCGAAGCAAAAACGAAGCAACTGCAGGCATGCGGCATAATGCCGGCTTCCTCTTTTTCAATCTTCGCCTTCCCATGAGCGTCATCGACAAGGCCCGCGGCGACCGTCGCATTGCCGCGCTACTGCAGAGCGTGCAGCAACGTACACGACTCAAGTTCGAAAAATCCGATAGCGAACACTGGCTCTCCAGCGTGGACGGCGAACGCGCCGTCATCGAATACGCTGGTTGCCGCCATCCGAGTGCGGCGCTGGCACAGGAGCTGCTGACGATCGAGCTCCTGCTGTCCGGTTTCCGCCCGATCCGGCTCGGCATTTCCTCCGTGTTCGAACAGGAAGCAACGCCGACCTTCATCAACGTACTGAATCACGAACTGCAACGGCACAAGATCTACGCGCGTTTCCTTGCGCTCGGCTTCACCCCCGAACAGTTTCAGCACGACAGCGACAAGGACACCTTCCCGTATCTGCAGCAAGTGCTGATGACGGAGCCGGACAACATCGCCCGCATCATCCCGCCCTTCCTGATGCTGCTGTCGCCAGGCGGCACGCTGACGCTCGATGCGTTTCAGGATCTGTACGACCGCTTCCTGCGCATCAACACCGCCTGGACCAAACAACTCTTAACAATCGAGCAACTCCTGAAGGACTGGGAGCAAAGCGAGTCGCTGGATCAGACGCTGACCGTGCGCAAAATCCTGCTGACCATCGAGCCGAAGGGCAATTTCAGCTGGTTCGGCTTCAGCGACGAAAAGGGCTTCCCGGATGACGGTTTCTACATCGATGAGGCATTTTCGGTACGCGTCGTCCCTGATCAGGCCACCTGAACCGCCGGCAGGCAAGCCAAGAAACCGCACAAGCGGTAAAATCACGGTTTCGCAGATTTGCACTTTTTTGGGGCCTGGCCGCGCATGCGCAGCCGGGCCGGTTTACTTTTCACACTTGCTGGAGCCACTGTGCCTGGTCTACTTCCCAACGTCGATCCCGACGGTCTTCTCGAATATTCCGTCGTCTACACGGATCGCGCGGTCAATCACATGTCGAAACGCTTTCAGGGCGTCATGTGCGATATCTCCCGGACGCTGAAGCAGGTCTATCACGCGCATTCGGCCATCGTCATGCCGGGCTCCGGCACCTTCGGCATGGAAGCCGTCGCCCGCCAGTTCGCCACCGGCAAACCCTGCCTCGTGTTGCGCAACGGCTGGTTCAGCTTCCGCTGGACGCAGATCCTTGAAACCGGCAGCATCCCGTCCAGCACCACCATTCTGATGGCGCGTCCGGAGGACGATTCCGTGCAGGCCGCCTACGCGCCGGCGCCGATCGACGAAGTCGTCGCCACCATCAAGGAAACCAAACCCGCCATCGTCTTCGCACCGCACGTCGAAACCGCTTCCGGCATCCTGCTGCCGGACGATTACATGCGCCAGGTATCCGACGCCGTGCATTCGGTCGGCGGCCTGTTCGTACTGGATTGCATCGCCTCCGGCACGATCTGGGTCGACATGGAAAAGACCGGCACCGACATCCTGATCAGCGCACCGCAAAAAGGCTGGAGCGGTTCCGCCGGCTGCGCCTTCATCATGCTGAGCAAGCTCGCGCGCGAACGCATCGATTCCACGCAAAGCACCAGCTTCGCCTGCGACCTGCGCAAATGGCTGCAGATCATGGAAGCCTACGAGCAAGGCAACGTCGCCTACCACACGACGATGCCGACCGACGCGCTGACCATCCTGCGCGACACGATGAAGGAAACCGAAGACTACGGCTTCGACAAGGTATGCGCCGAACAGCAGGAGTTGGGCGACCGCGTGCGCAAGCTGCTGGCAGAGCGCGGTTTCAAGAGCGTGGCGGCAAAAGGCTACCAGGCACCGGGCGTGGTCGTCAGCTACACGACAGACGACGGCATCCAGTCGTCGAAGAAATTCGCTGCAGTCGGCCTGCAGACGGCAGCCGGCGTACCGCTGCAATGCGATGAACGTCCGGATTTCAAGACCTTCCGTGTCGGACTGTTCGGCCTGGACAAACTGCACAACATCGAGCGTACCGTCGCGAATCTGGAGAAGGCGCTGGACGCGATGGCGTAATACGCATCACTGCCGGCAGTCGCAAGGCCGGCAACCCATCGCACATTGTTTATTGGAGCAGACATGAATACGAAGTGGAAAATCATCGTGACGATCTTCGTCGTCGCCATCTCGGCAATCTCCCTGTACGTCAATCCGTAACGGAAGCTGCATCGGGAACCACATCGGCCGGGCGCGATTGCAATCTCGCAAGCCTGTCGACCAAGTTCAAAAGCCGGACAAACGTCCGGCTTTTTTATTGGGAGAATTGCAAACACCATACGCGCGATGATCTTCTTCGGAAAA
Organism: Oxalicibacterium solurbis; assembly: GCF_014635845.1. Classification (GTDB taxonomy): domain Bacteria; phylum Pseudomonadota; class Gammaproteobacteria; order Burkholderiales; family Burkholderiaceae_D; genus Oxalicibacterium; species Oxalicibacterium solurbis. The sequence goes on from NZ_BMDP01000001.1 coordinate 825,500, forward strand.
CCGGTGTCACGACAACCGGCATCGAATATTCCGCACAAGATGTAACCGATTCACCAGCATCGACGAATTACACAGGTCTTCTCTTCATTTTTAATCGACCTGCTATCGCCCATGTCCAGCCTATCCTTCGGCATCTTCTCGATCAAAACCTCGCAGCTGCTTCTCGTCATCTGCCTTCTCGCTGCACTGGCAATCGCACTGATCGTTTCCCGGCGTAAAAATATCAAGATTATTGATACATCGTTGCAGATCATTCTGCTCTCGATGGTCGTCGCACGTATCGTGTTTGTCGCCACATGGTTCGAACATTACTGGAAAGCACCGTTGTCGATACTGGACATTCGTGACGGCGGTTTCAACGTTGCGGCCGGTATCGCTGCAGGTTGTGCGCTGGTTGCGTGGCGCAGCTGGAAACAGCCGATACTGCGCACACCGCTGGCCGTCGGCACACTGACCTTCCTGCTGGCATGGGGCATCGCCGTGCCGTCTGCCGATTCGATTGCAGGAGAAGTCGCGTTGCCAGCCGTGACGCTCACGACCTTCGATGGCAAGCTCACGACGTTCGAGAAACTCGCCCACGGCAAACCGCTGGTGGTCAATCTGTGGGCCAGTTGGTGCCCGCCCTGCCGCCGCGAAATGCCGCTGCTGGTGGAAGCGCAGAAGAAGAACAAGGGCATTGCCTTTGTCTTCGTCAATGAAGATAGCGATCGGGACGAGGGATTACTCTTCGCCAACCAGATGAATCTGCCGACCGGCAGCATCGTCGCCGATTACGATTTTGGATTGATGCGCATGTTCGGCGCGCGCGTGCTGCCGACTACCTTGTACTACTCAAAGAATGGAGAGCTGGTGGCAACGCATGTAGGCGGCTTGTCGGAAGCAACGCTGGCCAGTGGATTATCAAAAATAAAGTGATTGAATAGCGGCTGATATCATTCAGGCCGGCATGCCCGCACTGACACTCGCGCCGCTATCGAACATGCTTTTTTCTGGAAGACGGGCCCCCATCGCCCCCGTCACAAGGCGCCGGCCTGACTGGCGATAGTTGCCAAGCCGGCCCGCGCTGCATGCAGTTTCCTGTAGCTGTCGAGCAGACGCTGGTGCCTTTCGAGACCTTCCAGTTGCATGCTTGTCGGTGTCAGGCCGAAAAAGCGCACGCTGCCGTCCGTTGAACCCAGCACCGCGTCCATCCGGGCGTTGCCGAACATGCGGCGGAAATTGACCACATAGTCGTCCAGTTCCAGTTCGTCATCCAGCAGCACCTCCAGCACCACATTCAGGGCCTGATAAAACAATCCGCGCTCGACCGTGTTGTCGTTGTACTGCAGGAAGGCACCTACCAGTTCATGCGCCTCCTCGAATTGCTGCAAGGCGAGACGGATCAGCAATTTCAGTTCGAGCACGGTCAACTGCCCCCAATCCGTGTTTTCGTCGAATTCGATACCGATCAAGGTGGCGATATCGCCGTATTCATCCAGCTCGTTGTTTTCCAGACGATCGAGCAATGCTTCCAGCGCAGTATCGTCCAGTTGATGCAGGTTCAGGATATCGGCGCGGAACAGCAGTGCCTTGTTGGTGTTGTCCCAGATCAAATCCTCTACCGGATACACCTCGGAATAGCCGGGCACCAGAATGCGGCACGCCGTCGCACCCAACTGGTCGACCACCGCCACGTACACTTCCTTGCCCATTTCTTTGAGGATCCCGAACAAGGTCGCGGCTTCTTCCACATTGGAATTTTCGCCATGGCCGGAAAAATCCCATTCGACAAAATCGAAATCCGGTTTGGCGCTGAAGAAACGCCACGACACCACGCCGCTGGAATCGATGAAATGCTCGACAAAGTTGTACGGCTCGGTCACGGCTTCGCTGGCAAAAGTCGGTCGCGGCAAATCGTTCAAGCCTTCAAAGCTGCGCCCCTGCAGTAATTCTGTCAGGCTGCGTTCCAGCGCTACTTCCAGGCTTGGATGCGCGCCGAATGATGCAAACACGCCGCCGGTGCGCGGGTTCATCAGCGTGACGCACATCACCGGATAGACGCCGCCCAGCGACGCATCTTTCACCAGCACCGGAAAGCCTTGTTCTTCCAATCCCTTGATGCCGGCAACAATGCCGGGATATTTCGCCAGCACTTCCTGCGGCACATCGGGCAAGGCGATTTCGCCTTCGAGAATTTCGCGCTTCACTGCACGCTCGAAAATTTCGGACAGACATTGCACCTGTGCTTCGGCCAGTGTGTTACCGGCGCTCATGCCGTTGCTGGCATAAAGATTCTCGATCAGATTGGACGGGAAATACACGACTTCGCCGTCCGACTGCCGCACATACGGCAGCGAGCAGATGCCGCGCTGCACATTGCCCGAGTTGGTATCGATCAGATGCGAGCCGCGCAGTTCGCCATCCGGGTTGTAAATCGCCAGGGAGTACTCATCGAGAATTTCCTTCGGCAGTGCATCCTTGCGGCCGGGTTTGAACCAGCGCTCGTTCGGATAGTGCACAAACTCGGCGTTGGCGATGTCTTCACCCCAGAACACACCGGCGTAGAAATGGTTGTTGCTGACGCGCTCGATGTATTCGCCCAGCGCCGACGCCAGCGCGCTTTCCTTGGTCGAGCCCTTGCCGTTGGTGAAACACATCGGCGAATGCGCATCGCGAATATGCAGCGACCATACGTTGGGCACGATGTTGCGCCACGACGCGATCTCGATCTTGATGCCGATGCTCGCCAGCAGGCCCGACATGTTGGCGATCGTTTGTTCCAGCGGCAGATCCTTACCCGCGATGCAGGTGCGTGCATCGGGTGCCGGCGTCAACGTCAGCAACGACTGCGCATCGGCATCCAGATTTTCTACTTCTTCGATGACGAATTCTGGGCCTTCCTGCACCACTTTTTTCACCGTGCAGCGCTCTATCGAACGCAGGATGCCTCGGCGATCGGCTTCCGAAATATCCGCCGGCAGCTCGACCTGAATCTTGAAAATCTGTGCGTAGCGATTTTCCGGATCGACAATATTGTTCTGCGACAGACGAATATTTTCGGTCGGAATGTTGCGTGTGTTGCAATACAACTTCACGAAGTACGCCGCACACAAGGCGGACGAAGCCAGAAAATAATCGAACGGACCTGGTGCCGAACCATCGCCCTTGTAGCGAATCGGCTGGTCCGCAATAACCGTAAAGTCATCGAACTTGGCCTCAAGACGCAGCTTGTCGAGAAAATTGACCTTGATTTCCATGGGGCGAATTCCAAAAATGGTGCTTGATGAAGTAGCCGCTATTATCCGTCGCCACGCCGGTGTCGTGTCATGCAACGATGTTTTTCACAAACGTTGCTGCATACGGATAATTTGACCGGCAAACGCCATTACGCGGGAAGTGGCCGAAACTGGCGTCACATGCAGTCAATCGCTGTTTGGGTCGATAGCGGCTATCGGCCGATGCACGAGGCAAGGCAAAATTTGTTTTGCCTGATCTTATCGTTGATAATTGTCGACATGAACGATACTACACAGCGCCCCGCTCTTCCCGACCGACTCTCCATCGATCCTCGCAGCCCTTATTACGATGCCGCCATATTTGAACATCAAGTGGGCATCAGGCTGAACGACAAGGAACGCTCCGATGTTGAGGAATATTGCATCAGCGAGGGATGGGTGAAAGTCCCGGCCGGAAAGGCGCTGGACCGCAAAGGCAATCCTTTACTGACAAAGTTGAAAGGCAAGGTCGAAGCTTTTTACCGGTGACGATCGCCTTTCACCGACATTCCTTCATGCCTGTCATGGCTGCAGCGGACAGGCGTTAACGCTTCTTGCGGCAACACTGCCAAGCCGCTTTCAGCCGATTGCCTTCAGCGCCATTAAAAAAGCCGGACTACTGTCCGGCTTTTCAGTTACAGCACGCTTCCGATCAACCGGTGACCGCGCCCTTGCTCGCGGTCGAAGCCAGTGCCGCAAACTTCGACAACACGCCACGCGTATAACGTGGCGCTGGCTGCTTCCAGTTGGCACGACGGCGTGCGATTTCTTCTTCCGACACGTTCAGTTGAATCAGCAGTTTGTGCGCATCGATCGTGACCGAGTCGCCCTCTTCCACCAGACCGATCAGGCCGCCGACAAATGCTTCCGGCGACACGTGACCGACCACCATGCCCCAGGTACCGCCGGAGAAACGACCGTCGGTGATCAGGCCGACGGATTCGCCCAGACCTTGACCGACCAGCGCGGAAGTCGGTGCCAGCATCTCCGGCATGCCCGGACCGCCTTTTGGTCCGAGGTAACGCAGGATGACGACGTCGCCCGCCTTGATCTGTTTGGCCATGATCGCGTCCATTGCCGAGTATTCGTCGTCGAACACGCGCGCCGGGCCGGTGATGACCGGGTTTTTCAGGCCGGTGATTTTTGCCACGCAGCCTTCAGGCGACAGATTGCCTTTGAGGATCGCGAGGTGGCCTTGTTCGTACAACGCGTCCTTGATCGGGTGAATCACGTCCTGATCGGCACGCGGCACCGATGGCACGTCGGCCAGCATTTCGGCCACGGTCTTGCCGGTGATCGTCATGCAATCACCGTGCAGCAGACCTGCGTCGAGCAACACCTTCATCACTTGCGGAATGCCGCCGGCCTTGTGCAGGTCGGTCGCGACGTATTTGCCCGAAGGTTTCAGATCGCAGATGACCGGAACCTTCTTGCGCATGCGCTCGAAGTCGTCGATGGTCCATTCCACTTCCGCAGCGTGTGCAATCGCGAGGAAGTGCAGCACGGCATTGGTCGAGCCGCCGGTTGCCATGATGACGGCGACGGCGTTTTCGATTGCCTTGCGCGTCACGATGTCGCGCGGCTTCAGGTCGTTCTTGATCGCTTCGATCAGCACGCGGGCGGATTCCGCTGCGGAGCCGACTTTTTCATCGTCAGGATTGGCCATCGTGGACGAGTACGGCAAGGCCAGACCGAGCGCTTCGAACGACGACGACATCGTGTTTGCCGTGTACATGCCACCGCACGAACCCGACGACGGGCAGGCGTTGCGCTCGATGCCGTCGAAATCTTCCTGCGACATGCGGCCAGCGGTGAATTCACCCACGGCTTCGAATGCGGACACGATGGTCAGGTCCTTGCCCTTCCAGTTGCCCGGCTTGATGGTGCCGCCGTACACGTAGATGCTCGGCACGTTGGTGCGCAGCATGGCGATCATGCCGCCCGGCATGTTCTTGTCGCAACCGCCGATGACGACGCAGCCGTCCATCCACTGGCCGTTGACGGCAGTTTCGATACAGTCGGCGATGACTTCGCGCGAGATCAGCGAGTACTTCATGCCTTCGGTACCCATCGACATGCCGTCGGAAATCGTCGGCGTGCCGAACACTTGCGGATTGCCGCCGGATTCCTTGATGGTCTTGATCGCGATGTCGGCGAGTTTCTGCAGGCCGGAGTTGCACGGCGTAATCGTCGAGTGACCGTTGGCGATGCCTACCATCGGCTTGTCGAAGTCTTCCTTCTCGTAACCCATGGCGTAATACATGGAACGGTTCGGGCTGCGCGACACGCCCTGCGTGATGTTCTTGGAACGGCGGTTGAATGACATGGTGACTCCAGAAGTCGGTAATGCGCCGCAATTTGAAAACGGAACAGAGGCTGCGGCGGTTGCCTGCCCGGTAACAGGGCAATTCCTTGAAAAACCGAAAAGAGCGGCTAGATTGCCTTGCGTGGCGCTGCGTGTCAAATATATGATTCAATGCATATCAATACGTATTTCATATCAATCAAGCACAACCAGACAGGCGAACGGATGAACATCGAACTGCGGCAATTGCGCTATTTCGTCACCGTGGCGGACGAGATGCATTTCGGCCGCGCGGCGCAGCGGCTGCACATGACGCAACCGCCGCTGTCGCAGGCGATCCAGCAACTGGAAGCGGCACTCGGCGGCGTGCAATTGTTTACGCGTACCAGCCGCAGCGTGGCATTGACTCCGGCCGGCACGGCGCTATTGCCTGAAGCGCAACGTATCCTGCAGCAGACTTCCGCCCTGCCCGATCTGGCGCGGCGTGCCGCCTCTGGCGCATCGGGCCGGCTATCACTGGCGTTCGTCTCGACGGCAGACTACAGCGTGTTGCCGCCGGTGCTACGCGAATTCCGCGAGGCGTACCCCGATGTGGAAATCGACCTGCGCGAAGCCACCACCGACGTGCAGATCGAGGAACTGCTGCAGGGCCGCGTCGATGTCGGCCTGCTGATCCCGCCATTACCGGATCGCGCTCGGGCGCAGCTCGATTATCTGCCGGTGCTGACGGAACCTTTGATCCTCGCCGTACCCAAAGGACTGTCCATGCTGCGCGGCAAGACCAAGATCGCATTGCAGGCGCTGGCCGAACAGCCGCTGGTGATCTTCCCGCGTCGCATTGCACCGGCGCTGCACGATGCGATCGTCGCCTGCTATCACGACGCGGGGCTGACGCCGCGCATCGGACAGGAAGCGATCCAGATGCAGACCATCATCGGCCTCGTTTCCGCCGGCATGGGCATCGCGCTTGTGCCACAATCCGTGTCGAACCTGAAGCGGCCCGGCGTTGAATACCGGCCGCTGGCGGACAGGACGCCGCTGGTCGAGACCGGATTGGCCTGGCGGCGCGACAATGCCTCACCGGTGTTGCGCGCCTTCCTTGAACTGTTACGAAAGAAATAGAGTTATGTGGGTTCACCCGATGCCAGATCCGGTCGCGCTGTCGATCGGCCCGCTGCACATCCGCTGGTACGGCCTGATGTATCTGGCCGCCTTCATCCAGTTCGTCGCGCTGGCGCGCGTGCGCATCAAACAGCCACAGATCGCGCGCTGCGGCTGGACGAAAGAAGATATCGACGACATGCTGTTCTATGGCGTGCTCGGCGTGGTACTCGGCGGACGGCTCGGCGAAGTGCTGTTCTATCACCCGGAATTCTATTTCGCCAATCCGCTGGAAATCGTCAAAGTCTGGAACGGCGGCATGTCCTTCCACGGCGGCTTCCTCGGCGTGCTGCTGGCGATGAGCATCTGGGCCTACAAGCGCAGGCGCAATGCGTGGGACGTGCTGGACTTCATCGCGCCGATGGTGCCGCTCGGCTACGCCTTCGGCCGCCTCGGTAATTTCATCAATGCCGAACTGCCGGGCCGCATCGCCGATGCGACGCTGCCGTGGGCGATGATCTGGCCAAACGTCGACAATCTGCCGCGCCATCCGTCGCCGCTGTATCAGACGCTGGAAGGCGTCGTGGAGTTTGCTCTGCTGTGGTACTTCGCGCGCAAGGAACGCCCGCGCATGGCAGTCGGCGGCATGTTCTGCCTGCTGTCCGGCATGGGACGCTTCATCACCGAATACTTCCGCGTGCCGGACTATGAAGTCCATTTCGCCGGCATCACGATCTCGGCCGGACAGATGCTGTCACTGCCGCTGATCGCGCTCGGCATCGTGATGCTGATCGTCGCGTATCGCCGCGGTGCGCATGCTCCCGATCGCGTGCCGTCCCAAGAAGCGCAGACGCGGGCAGGATGATGGAATACTGGGAACACTTCACCCGCCTCGCCGATACCAATCTCACGATTCCCGCCGCAGCCGTCCTCACGGTCTGGCTGCTGTGCGCCCGCACATGGCGCACCTGCCTGCTGTGGTGCGTGCTGTTCGGCGGCGGACTGTTCCTCGTCGCCGCAACCAAGATCGCCTATGCTGGCTGGGGCATCGGCATCGCCGCCATCGATTTCAGGGGATTCAGCGGCCATGCGATGCGCGCGGCGGCGCTGGCGCCGGTGCTGATGCATGTGCTGTTGCAGCGCCGTTCGCGCACGGTATTGACTACCGGCGTCTTGTTCGGCGTGCTGTTTGCATTGGGTATCGGCATTTCGCGGCTGGTACTGCAGGTGCATTCGGTATCGGAGGTTGTTACCGGCTGGATGCTCGGCTTTGCCGTTGCCTGGCTGTTCATCCGCTTCTGCGCGCACCATCCGACGATTGCTTTCGATCGCCGTTCACTGGCGCTCGCGACATTGTTCCTGCTGCCGCTATTGATACTGAAGCCGGCACCAACCGAAAGCTGGATCGTGCGGATTGCGATTGCATTGGCCGGCGCAGAACATGCAGACCAAATCCGGCAGCGTACGACAGGTCTTTGATGACATTGACCGAACTTGATCGAAGAAAGCGAGATCGAAAGCAGCGATAACAATCGCTTCCGATTTTCCTCATGAAAAATGCCGGTCAACTGACCGGCATTTTTTTGTGCAGCCTTGCATCCGCATTCATTCGCTGTGCGGACCGCAACAGGCGCACGGCCCGTGACCATGACGGACATAGCGGTAATCGACCGGCTTTTCCCCTGTCACCGTGAAAGCATCAGTGACTGCTTCCACTGTCACCTCCCTGTACGCTTCGGTTTCCGGCAAGCCCGACGACTGCATCTTGTCTTCCGCGTTATTCATCTTCACCTCGTCAGATCATTTATTCACAAAAGGCGCAAGCAAAGCCATCGTACGCGCCGTGGCACCGCGATGCTGCTGCGAAAAATGCCGCGCATGCTGCCCCATCTCATTACGTGTATGTACGTCGGACAACAGCCTGTCTGCCTGCCGCATCAGTTCCAACGCATCGGCCACGCGCAATGCCGCGCCCGCCTCGATTGCATTCTGCGCTGCATCGGCAAAATTGAAGGTGTGCGGACCGACCAGCACCGGCGTGCCGACTGCACAAGCTTCGATCAGGTTTTGCCCGCCCAGCGGCAGCAGGCTGCCGCCGACGAACGCAACATCTGCCGCCGCGTAATAAGCGAACATCTCGCCCATCGTGTCGCCAAGAAAAACGCGTACGTCCGGTGCCAGCACTTCTTCGCCTCTCGACGAGCGACGCGCCAGTTTCAGGCCGTGTTCCACAACCAGTCGCGCAACTTCGTCGAAGCGTTGCGGATGTCGTGGCACGATCAACAGCAGCACATTAGGGATATCGAGCTGCGCCAGCTCGGACAGGATCAGCGCTTCCTCGCCGTCGCGCGTATTGGCGCATGCCAGAACCGGGCGCGCACCGAAACGCGCACGCAGCACTGCACCGCGCGCCAGCATTTCTTCCGGCGGCACCACATCGAACTTGATGCTGCCGGTCACCTGTACATTCGGCGCACCGAGCTGGCGGATACGCAGCGCATCGCTATCGGTCTGCGCCGCCACGCACGACATCGCAGCGGCGGCTTCGGTGAACAGCCCCGGAAACCGCATCGCACGCGCCAGCGAACGTTCGGACAAGCGGGCGTTGACCAGTGCCACCGGTACACCGCGCCACCGGCATTGCGTCATCGCGTTCGGCCACACCTCGGTTTCCATCAGCACGCACAACTGCGGACGAAAACGGCGCAGAAAACGTCCGACCATCCAGCCGGTATCGTAGGGAAAGTAGCACTGCGTCACGCGCGGCTCGTTGCCGAACAAGGCCCTGCCGGTCGCACGGCCGGTCGGCGTCATGTGCGTCAGCAGGATGCGATGTGACGGATATTCCTGCAGTAGCGCCTCGATCAGCGGTTGCGCAGCGCGCGTCTCGCCGACGGATACCGCATGCACCCATAACAGGGGGCCTTGGCTGGCTTCCTGCACGCCGCCGTAGAAACCCAATCGCTCCGCGACATGCTGGCGGTATCCGGGCTCCTGCCGTCCGCGCAGCCACAGGCGCAGCAGCACCAGCGGCAAGGCCAACCACCAGGCAACGGAATAGATCACGCGCATGGCAGCAGTCCACGCGCGGCGCGGATATCAGGGGGACGGGAGGAAAATCGCATGCCGCGTATTATGCCGTGTTGCCCGGCATGGGTCACTGTCCGCGCGGCATCGCACAAAGGTAAGCGAAGGCAAGCGAAACCAAAACGGCCGGCATGCAGCCGGCCGCAGGATTCGGCAATCCGTGCTTCTTCAATACGGCATCACGGCATCCGGCTTGGCTGCCGTGATCACGCGCTTGAACTCGGCCTGGATACGCTGCAGTGCCTGCTGCGATTCCGCCTCGAAGCGCATGACGATGACCGGCGTCGTATTCGACGAACGCGCCAGGCCAAAACCGTCCGGATATTCGACGCGCAGGCCGTCGATCGTAATCGTGCGATCGGAGCCGGGGAATTTTGCTTCGCTCTGCAGCTTGGCGATCAACGGGAAGCTTTCGCCTTCCGACAGCTTCAATTGCAGTTCCGGCGTGGATGTCGATTGCGGCAGCGCATTCAGCACGGCCGACGGATCCTTCTCGCGGCTCAGCAGTTCCAGCATGCGCGCACCGGCGTACAAACCGTCGTCGAAACCGTACCAGCGATCCTTGAAGAAAATATGGCCGCTCATCTCGCCGCCGATCGGTGCGCCGGTTTCGCGCATCTTGGCCTTGACCAGCGAATGCCCGGTCTTCCACATCAGCGGCTTGCCGCCGTACTGCTCGATCCACGGCGACAGATGGCGCGTGCATTTGACGTCGTACAGGATCTGTTCGCCCGGATGGCGCGTCAGCACATCCTTCACGAACAGCATCAGCTGGCGATCCGGATAGATGATCTGGCCGTCCTTGGTAACGACACCGAGGCGATCGCCATCGCCGTCGAACGCAAGGCCGATTTCGGCATCGGTCTCTTGCAGGCACTTGATCAGGTCCTGCAGATTTTCCGGATGCGCGGGATCGGGATGATGATTGGGGAAATTGCCGTCGACGTCGCAGAACAGTTCGATCACTTCGCAACCCAGCGCGCGGTACAGATCGCCGGCAAACGCACCTGCCACACCGTTGCCGCAATCGACGGCAACCTTCATCGGCCGCGCCAGTTTGACGTCGCCGGTGATGCGTTTCAGATAGGCATCACGAATGTCGTGCGTACGATAGCTGCCCTTGCCTTCGGTCAGTGTGCCGTCGACGATCGCCTGATGCAGCGCCTGGATCGCGTCGCCATAGATCGCCTCGCCGGCCAATACCATCTTGAAGCCGTTGTAGTCAGGCGGATTGTGGCTGCCGGTAACCATGATGCCGGAACGCGCATCGAGTTCATGCGTGCCGAAATACAGCACCGGTGTGGCAACCACGCCCAGATCGATCACGTCGACGCCGGCAGCCTGCAGGCCTTCCGCCAGCGCAGCCGTCAGTTCGGGGCCGGACAGGCGGCCGTCACGGCCGATCACGACCGTGGTTTCGCCCTTGGCGCGCACGGCGCTGCCGAAAGCGCGTCCGATGTCGCGTGCAATGCCGGCATCCAGCGTCTTGCCGACGATGCCGCGAATGTCATAAGCCTTGAAGATGCCTTGCGTGAGAGCCGCCATATGCAACCTTGAACCTTTCAGAAAAATTCACCAAACCGCAATCCATGCAGCGACCCGATTCGTGATCCGATGGAATGCGGAAAAATGCAGGAAGGAAATACTTTAACAGCCCTTGCGCGCTTTACCCACTGTTGCCGAACAAGACCATCGTCTTCATCCGCAGGCCAGGTGCGCCGCATGGGCAATCGTGCGCCGCAGGTATGACCGGCCGATGTCGACGGAAGTTTCAGACACGGCAAGCTTTACATGCAATGCCGGCAGGCTTTGCCGAAAGGCGCTTTCCTTATAATGTGCACTATGCCGCATCCGGCGCATCCAACCGAAACCTCTTCATGACCACCTATGCCATCGGCGACCTGCAAGGTTGCCACACCCAGTTCATCGCGCTGTTGAAAAAAATCGAAGCCGCCTCGCCGGATGCGCAATTCGTCTTCGTCGGTGATCTCGTCAATCGCGGCCCGCAGTCGCTGGCAACGCTGCGGCATGTGCGTGCCATGGGAAATCGCGCGCGCGTCGTACTCGGCAATCACGATCTGAACCTGCTGGCGGTTTTCTGCGGACTGCGCCAGCCGCATGCGTCGGATACGCTGGACGACATCCTCGCCGCCGACGATCGCGACGAATTGATCGACTGGCTGCGGCACCAGCCGCTGGCGCTGGAAGCCGATGGCTGCCTGTGCGTGCATGCCGGCGTGCTGCCGCAATGGAGCATGCAGCAGACGCTGTCGCTGGCGCACGAAGTGGAAACCGCGCTGCGCAGTGCGAACTGGAAAGATTTCCTGCAAACGATGTACGGCAATACGCCGGACCGCTGGGACGATGCATTGCAAGGCGCGGACCGGCTGCGCTGCATCGTCAATGCATTGACGCGCATACGCTACTGCCGCGCCGATGCCAGCATGGAATTGAAAGTCTCGGAAAGCCTGGCCGATGCGCCACCGGGATTGCAGCCGTGGTTCGACATGCCGGATCGGCAGACCGAAAACGCTACCGTCGTATTCGGCCACTGGTCGACATTGGGATTGACGCTGCGCCCGAACCTGGTCGGGCTGGATACCGGCTGCGTGTGGGGCGGCAAACTGACGGCCGTCAATCTGCAGGATCGCTCCGTCGTGCAGGTCGATTGCCCGCAACACCGGCAGCCGGGCAAACACTGACGCAGGGATCAGGCTGCGCGTTCGGACTCTTCCGCGTAACCGAGCCGGATGGCGATTGCACGATGCGCCGCCAGCGACAATTCACGCCGGTGCGTGCCAGTCGAATCTATCTCCGCCAGCGGCATCAATTGCACACGCATAGGCGATGAACGCATGATCGTCAGCAGGCTGGCGACGAAGGTCATGTCGCCGACAAAATCGGCCGCGGGGTGGAGTTTTTCCTCCGCATCGACGTAACGCAAGGCGACCGGCTGCACCGGCACCTTCGCCTCGATGGCGGCTTCAAACAGGTTCGGATGGAAAGACAGCAGCGTGCCCTGCGCCGCCGTCGTCCCCTCGGGAAAAAATGCGATTCGCTCGCCCTTGCGCAGACTGATCACCAGTCCTTCGTAGACACGCCGGATTTCGCGCTGCTTGCCGCGTGCGATGAAGATGGTGCCGGCCTTCTCGCACAACCAGCCCAATGCCGGCCAGTTGCGGATATCCGCCTTGGCAACGAATCGGCACGGCTGCTGCGAATTGATGACGAAGATATCGAGCCACGAGACGTGATTGGCGACGATCAGTTCGCGCCCTTGCAGTTGCGCGCCGTTCTCCGCACACAGATCGACACTGATGTGCAAGATCGCCAGCAGGCCGCCTGACCAGCGGCGAATGCGGCGCTCGCGGCCGGCATCGTTGACGAATGGAAAAACGAAAGCCGACGTCGCCAGTCCAGCCAGCAGATGCAGCAGCACGCGCAAAAAGGTCCATGCGATCATGCTGCCGCCCTGCCGAAAACCGTCTCGGGAAGAAGCGTCGGCTTCATCGATGAACGATCAGCGCTGAAAAGCTATATGACCTGCCACCACCGTCGCCTTCACCTGCCCAGCCAATTCGTAGCCGAGGAAAGGCGTGTGCTTGCCTTGGCTTGCCAGCACGGGCGCCGCCACCGTCCAGCGTGCCGCCGGATCGAATACGCAGATATCGGCAATTGCACCAACTGCCAATTGGCCGGCCGGTGCGCCGATGATGCGCGCGGCATCGGCCGTGACCATGGCGATCGCACGCGACACTGCCTGCTTCGGCTCCGCGCATTCCTCGCCCCATTTCAATGCCAGCGACAGCAGCAGTTCGAGACCGGTCGCACCCGGAGAAGCCTCGCCGAACGGCAGCAGCTTCTCGTCGTCGTCGACCGGCGTATGGTCGGAACAGATCGCATCGATGGTGCCATCTAGCAGGGCTGCACGAATCGCATCGCGGTCGCGCTGACCGCGCAATGGCGGCGTCAGGCGTGCATTGGCATCGAAGAAGCCGACATCGATCTCGGTCAGATGCACATGATGCGCACCGACGTCGCAGGTGACCGGCAAGCCTTCCTTCTTCGCCGCGCGCACCAGTTCCAGACCGGCAGCCGACGACATGCGGCACAGATGAACGCGCGCACCCGTCACGCGCATCAGTTCGAAGATCGTGTACAGCGGAATCGTTTCCGACATTACCGGCACGCCGGACAAACCCAGACGCGAAGCGACCGGGCCGCTATGCGCGACGCCGTTGCGGCCCAGATGCGGGTCCTGCGGGCGCAGCCACACCGTGTAGTCGAAAGTTTTCGCATACTGCAATGCGCGTAATAGCACCGTGGTATCCAGAATCGGCTGATCGGCCTGCGAGAAGCCGATGCAGCCGGCATCGGTCAGTTCCGCCATCTCGGTCAGCGCTTCGCCATGCAGCTTCATCGTCAGCGCGCCGAGCGGATAGACGTGCGCCTGGTTCAGCAGGCGTGCACGATGCTTGAGCATCTCGACCAGGCCCGGTTCGTCCAATACCGGATCGGTATCCGGCGGACAGACCAGGCTGGTGATGCCGCCCTGCACGGCTGCCTGCATTTCCGATTCCAGCGTGGCCTTGTGTTCGTAGCCCGGCTCGCGCAGACGCGCGCTCAGATCGACGAGGCCCGGTGCGACGACGAGGCCGCTCGCATCGAGCGTCTTGGTCGCCGTGAAATCGGCCGGCGCGTTGCCGACGCCGACGATCTTGCCGGCTGCAATGTACAGATCCTGTTTGGCATCGACGCCGTTGGCCGGATCAACCAGATGGCCGTTCTTGATGTGGATTTTCATCTCTTTTAATTTCCCGCCAGAATACTCATCACCGCCATGCGCACCGCGATGCCGAAGGTCACCTGCGGCAGAATCACGGCCTGCGTGCCGTCCGCCACTGCCGATTCGATCTCGACGCCGCGGTTCATCGGTCCCGGATGCATGACGATCGCATCCGGTTTCGCCAGCGCGAGACGCTCGGTCGTCAGGCCGTAGCTTTTGAAAAATTCCTGCGCCGACGGCAGCAGCGCGCCGCTCATCCGCTCGTTCTGCAGGCGCAGCATGATGATGACGTCGACGTCCTTCAAACCCTTGTTGATGTCGGTGAACACGCGCACGCCCATCTGTTCGAGTCCGCTAGGCAGCAATGTACGCGGCCCGATCGCGCGCACTTCCGGCACGCCCAGCGTGGTCAGTGCGTGGATGTCCGAACGCGCGACGCGGCTGTGCAGGATGTCGCCGACGATCGCCACCGTCAGGTTGCTGAAATCCTTCTTGTAGTGGCGGATCGTGTACATGTCGAGCAGGCCCTGCGTCGGATGCGCGTGGCGGCCGTCGCCGGCGTTCACCACGTGCACGTGCGGCTGCATCGTGTCGTTCAGGTGCTTGGCGATCAGGTAGGGTGCGCCCGATTGCGCGTGACGCACGACGAACATGTCCGCGTGCATGGCCGACAGGTTGTCGATCGTGTCCAGCAGCGATTCGCCCTTGCTCGAACTCGATGCCGCGATGTTCAGGTTGATCACGTCGGCCGACAGGCGCTTGGACGCGATCTCGAAGGTCGTGCGGGTGCGCGTCGAATTCTCGAAGAACAGGTTGAACACGCTCTTGCCGCGCATCAGCGGCACCTTCTTCACCTCGCGGTCGCCAATGCTGACGAACGAGGAAGCGGTATCGAGGATATGCAGGATGTGCGCCTTCGGCAGGCCTTCGATGGTGAGCAGATGCTGCAGCTCGCCGTTCTTGTTCAATTGCGGATTAAGCATGGTCCACCGTCAGGGATAAGCGGCCGTCTTCGGCCCGTTGCAGGACCAGCTGCTGCCGGTCCGGTATGGAAATCGTGGTCGCGACGAAATCGGCAGCGATCGGCAGCTCGCGTTCGCCGCGATCGGCCAGCGCCGCCAGCAGGATGCGCGCCGGGCGGCCGTAGTCGAACAGTTCGTTGATCGCCGCGCGCGTGGTGCGGCCGGTGTACAGCACATCGTCCACCAGCAGGATCGTCGCGCCGTCGACGTCGAATGGGATCTGTGTCGGTTTGACGTCGGTGCGCAGGCCTTTTTCCGCGAAATCGTCGCGATAGAAGGAAACGTCGATGAAACCGAGGCGTTCGCCCAGCTGCATTTCCATCGCCAGCCGCTCGGCCAGCCAGGCGCCGCCGGAATGGATGCCGACGATGCCGACGTTCTCGGCCTTGGCCAATGCGGTTTTCACCTGCGCTGCCAGTGACTGGTACAGCGCTTCGGCGTCGAGTTCAGGATTCGGTAGGGTCATTGCGAAATACCATCGAAATATTGCTGCAGGATGATCGCGGCGGCCTGATCGTCGATCGTGTCGCCGCGTTGGTGGGAAATCACCGCGGATGAGTAACGCTCATCCACCAGCACCGTTGCCACATCGAAACGGCCATGCAACTGGTTCGCAAAACGCCGGCAGCGCGCCGTCATCTCGTGCTCCGCGCCATCGGGATGCAAGGGCAGGCCGACCACGCACAAGGCGGGCTTCCATTGCTGCATCAGCTCGGCAATCGTTGCGAATTTCTCGTCGTTGGTAGCGGCACGGATGACAGCCAGCGGCTGCGCCTGCTTCAACAGGGTATTGCCTACTGCCACGCCGATGCGCTTCAAGCCGAAATCGAAACCCAGTACGGTTTCCACTAGCGCCGCGCTCCGTCAGGCATGCCCTGCCTCTCCGCTCAGCATCATCGGATCGATGCCCAGCAGTTTCAGCGCGGCGACGAAACGCTGTTCCAGCGGCAGATCGAACAGGATGCCGGGATCGGCACGCACCGTCAGCCAGCCGTTGCGCGTGATTTCTTCTTCCAGTTGGCCTGCACCCCAGCCGGCGCAACCCAGGCTGACCAGCATGCGTTCCGGGCCGCGCCCGGTCGCCACCGCTTCCAGCACGTCCTTGGACGTCGTCAGCGCAATCTGGTCGGTCACCGGCAGCGTCGACGAAAAATCGCCGATCGGCGCATGCAGCACGAAACCGCGGTCCGACTGCACCGGGCCGCCGAACATCACCGGCTTGCTTTCCACTTGCGCCAGCGCGATTTCGAGTTTCAGATCGATGCGGTTGAGCAGCGTTTCGACAGTCATGTCGGTCGGCTTGTTGATGATGACGCCCAGCGCACCGTTGGTGTTGTGCTCGCACAGATAGACGACGGTGCCGCCGAATACGGGGTCGAGCATGGACGGCATCGCGATCAGGAAATGATCGGCGAGGCTCAGCTCGTCGCGTTGGGGAGTATCAGAAGCGGAGGAAAAATCGAGTGAATCCCAGGGAGAGCCGGGATCGCTGGCAGGGTTGCTGGTCTTACGTTGCTTCGACATGGCCGCTATTTTAACAGTTTTGACCCGCTGTTTTCGCCGGATTTTTTCACCGCCGGGCGCATGCCGGCGCGGTTTTGCGGCATAGTGGCGGCAATCCCGCTGATGGACAACATGGCAATACCGATGCCCCGTTTTTCCCATTCCGATACCGCCCTGGTCTGGTTCCGGCGCGACCTGCGCAGCTTCGACCATGCCGCCCTGCACCATGCGCTGGCAACAAGTCGCCGGGTCTTCTGCGTCTTCGTTTTCGACCAGGCCATCATCGACAAACTGCCACGCGCCGACCGCCGTATCGAATTCATCCGCGACAGCGTCGCCGAACTCGACGCCAGCCTGCGCCAGCTCGGCGGCGGGCTGCTGGTCTTGCACGGCGATGCACGCACCGCCATTCCCGCACTGGCCGAAGAATTGCAAGCCGATGCCGTCTTCGTCAACCGCGACTACGAACCCGCCGCGATCGCCCGCGACGACGACGTGGCACAAAAACTGGCCGAAGACGGACGCATTCTGCATCGCCTCAAGGATCAGGTCGTTTTCGAGAAAGACGAAGTACTGACGCAATCCGGCACACCGTTTTCGGTCTTCACGCCGTACCGGAATGCGTGGATGAAAAAGCTGCAAACCGACATCAACGGCCTGCAGCCGTACGACATCGATTCCTTCGCCGCGCATTTTGCCGACCCCGCGCAAAATCGGCATGCACACATGCCGACTCTGGCCGGCCTCGGTTTCAGCGCAACCAATCTGAAGGAACTGCAACTGTCGACCGGCATGTCCGGCGCGCAACGGCTGTTCGAGGATTTTGCGGAACGTCTGCCGCAATACGACCGGACGCGCGATTTCCCGGCGGTGAAAGGCCCGTCCTACCTGTCCGTCCATCTACGATTCGGCACGGTATCGATCCGCGGTCTGGTCCGCTATGCAATCGAGGCCATGCGCACCGGCCAGGGCGGCAGCGGCGCAGCGACATGGCTGAACGAACTGATCTGGCGGGATTTCTATTTCATGATCCTTGCCCGTCATCCGCATGTGGTCGACCGCAGCTTCAAGCCGGAATACGATGCCGTCGTCTGGGAAGAAGGCGCGCATGCGGATCGCCTGTTCGATGCCTGGTGTAACGGCCGCACCGGCTATCCGCTGGTCGATGCGGCAATGGCGCAGATCAATCAGACCGGTTACATGCACAACCGCCTGCGCATGGTAACGGCATCCTTTCTCGTCAAGGATCTCGGCATCGACTGGCGGCGCGGCGAACGCTATTTCGCCGAAAAACTGAACGACTACGACCTGTCCGCGAACAATGGCGGCTGGCAATGGGCGGCTTCGACCGGTTGCGATGCGCAACCCTACTTCCGCATCTTCAACCCGGTCACGCAATCGGAGAAATTCGATCCCGACGGCAAGTTCATCCGTCGCTATCTGTCGCAGTTGGCCAGGTTGTCAAACAAGCATATCCATGCGCCATGGAAGCTTGCGGCAACCGAATTGGAGGACGCCGGCATCGTGCTGGGCCGCGATTATCCGCAACCGATCGTGTCGCACGAGGAAGCACGCGTACGTACGCTGCAGCGCTACGGCGTCGTCAAGAAAACTTATTCCTGATCGTGATGCGTTGGCACATCGACACCTGCATAAAAAATCCCGCAACATGTGCGGGACTTTTTGGGGAATGGCCGGCGCGGCCTAGCGCTCGACCGCCGCCTTGCCGGCAAAATTTGCTACCAGCGCCAGCAATGCATCTTCCTGATACGGCTTGCCCAGGTATTCGTTGACGCCCAGTTCCATCGCGTAATTGCGATGCTTGGCGGCCGTGCGCGACGTGATCATGATAATCGGAATGTCGCGGGTGCGTTCGTCGTCGCGCACGTTGCGCGTCAGGTCGAAGCCGTCCATGCGCGGCATCTCGATGTCCACCAGCATCACGTCCGGCGTGATCGATTGCAGATGTTCGAGCGCATCGACGCCATCCTTCGCCAGCACGACCTGATAGCCTTCGCGGGTCAGCAGACGCTGCGTGACGCGGCGCACGGTCAGCGAATCGTCGACCACCATGACGATGGATTGCGTGCGCAAGCCCTGCACTGGAGCGGCATGCCGCTCCGCACGCCCGGGCGATGCCATTTCCGCCACCGCTCCCATGTTGTCCGGCACATCGGACGGCGTCAGGCGCGGCGCACGGATGTTTTCCTGCGCGACACGCTGCGCCAGCGGCACCGGATTCAGGATCAGCACGATCTCGCCCGAGCCGAGCACGGTCGCACCGGCGATGCCGATCATCCGCGACAGTTGCGGGCCGATGTTCTTGACGACGACCTCGCGGTTGCCGATCACCTCGTCGACGTGCAGTGCCACGCGATCGTTGCCGCTCTTCAGGATCAGCAACGGCGAATAATGCTGCGTAACCGGCGTCGCGTCCTGATCGCCCAGCAGCGTCGACAGGTAATGCATGGGCACGCGTTGCGATTGCCACATCACGGCACTTTCGTTGTAGGCCGCCGCCAGCGCACCGGTCTTCAACTGCTGCACCTGCTCGACCAGTACCGACGGCACCGCGTAGGTTTTGCCGCCGGTAGACAACAGCACGACCTGCGTGACCGCCAACGTCAACGGCAGATGGATGGTGAATTGCGCGCCCTTGCCCGGTTCGGAAACCGTGGACACGCGGCCGCCCAGCGATGCCGCTTCGGAACGCACGACATCCATGCCGACGCCGCGGCCAGCCAGTTCGGTCACTTCCTCCGCCGTCGAAAAACCGGGATGGAAGATCAGGTCCGTCACTTCGGCATCGGAAACTTCCGCGTCGTTCGTCAGCAGGCCATTCGTGATTGCCTTGCGGCGGATGCCTTCCAGGTTCAAGCCCTGGCCGTCGTCGGAGAAGTGAATAACGACTTCGTTGCCTTCCTGCCGGATTTCCACCAGCAGTTCACCCGTTTCGCTCTTGCCCGCAGCTTGGCGCCGCTCGCGCGACTCAATGCCGTGCACGATCGCATTGCGCAGCAGATGTTCGAACGGGCCGGCCATCTTTTCCAGAACGCTGCGATCGATCTCCACCGCGCTGCCGCGGATATCGAGGTTGACGCGCTTGTCCATTTCCTTGGCAGCCTGCCGCGTGACGCGGAACAGCCGTTCGGAGATGCTGGCGAACTGCACCATGCGCACGCGCATCAGATCCTGCTGCAGATCGCGCGTGAGTCGCGCCTGCACCGTCAGATCGGTGACGGCGCTGTCGAGCGTGCGGTTCAGGTTCTGCTGGACAGTGCCGACGTCGCTGACGCTCTCGGCCATCATGCGCGTCAGTTCCTGCAGGCGCGTGAAGCGGTCGAATTCCAGCGGATCGAATTCGCGATCGACCGATACGCCCATGTTCGAACTGATCTGCGACTCGGCCTGCATCTCGATTTCGCGCAGCTGATCGCGCAGACGGACAACATTTTCCGACAACTCGCCCAGCGATTGTTTCAATGTGCCGACTTCGGTTTCCAGCTTGGAACGCGAGATCGACACTTCACCGGCCTGATTGACCAGACGATCGAGAATGTCTGCACGCACACGCACCAGTGGCGTCGAGGACGGTGCCGCCAGCGAACGCGTATTGGCATCCGCCGGCACGGCAGGCGCAGAAGGTACGAGAGATGCAGCGGCAGATTGCTCTGCCGCTGGCATTACGCCGGATATGACCGGCGGTTCGGAACCTGAGACATGCTCGACTGCTGTCGGCATCGGTGCCGATTCGCTCTCGTCGACAGACGGTTGCGAGGATGGCAGCACGGTCGACTGCGAACGCGACTGTTCGACCGCATCCGGCGCCAGCAGTTTTTCGAACAGAGAGAGGCCGTGATCGTAGCGTGCCAGCAGATCGTCGAGCACCAGCGCAGAAGGCTGGCCCGCATGCGTGATGTTTTCGATGCGCGTTTCCATCTCGTGCAAATGCTGGCCCAACATCATCGCACCGGCCATGCGCGCGCTGCCCTTGACGGTATGCAGCGTACGCAAAACGCCTTGCGGCAAGGAAGCATCCAACGGATTCTGTTGCCACGCACGCAGCATCTGCCCCATTTGCGGCAGCATGTCCTGCCCCTCTTCGATGAAGACGGCCAGCAGGTCGGCGTCCAGCTCATCCTTGATCGCCAGCGCCGGATCGGCCAGTTCCTCGCCATCGCGCGGATAGACCGGCTCCTCGAAAGGAACGTGCTCCGGCATCGATTGACCTGATTCCGCAGCCTCGACTACCGCATTCGCAGCAGCAGGATCGAAAGCCACCGGCACTTCGATGGATGCAGCCGGCATCACATTTCGCGTTACGGCACGCACCTCCAGATCTTCCGGCATGCTTTCCAGCATCTTTACCTGATCCGGTTCCTCGGCCGGCATTTCTCCCAGTGCGAACATCTGCAGCATGTAGCGAATGCGCTCGACTGATTGTTCCAGCGTGTCGTATTCGCTCAGCAGCAGCTTGACCGGTTTGCGCGCCAGATACTGCAACACCATTTCAAGTGCATAGGCAATTTGGTGCAACGGCTTGAAGCCGACGGTAGCCGAGCTGCCGGCCAGTGAATGTGCCGCATGTACGGCCTGCACGCTGACGTGCCGATCCGATTCATGACGCCACTCGGCGAAGTCCTGCGACAGCAGACGCACCAGTTCGTCCGTTTCTGCCAGATAGATATTGTGCAGCGGAAGACTGATTTCCAGATCGCCGACGCGCTTGATGTTGTCGTCAGCCCGCGCTACCGGTGCCGGCTTGCCCGGGAAGTCTATGACATCGGCAACCGGGGCTGCAGTCGCTTCCGCCGCTGTTTCTGCTGCTGTTGTTTCTGCTGCTGCCTTCGGCTCGACAGCCGCTGCTTCCTCCGTTACCGACGGTTCGGTATCGCCACGATGGAATTGCGCCAGTTCCTCGTCGCTCAGTTCCACTTCTTCCGCTTCCGCTACGGCAGCCGGCGCTTCTTCCTCCGGATTGTCGTCCGCTGCAAAACCGGATTGCATCCCGGCAGGCACATCGGTTTGCGGTGCGTCGAATTCCACACTCGATTCCATAGCCGCAGTCGCCTGCTCATTTTCTGCATAGCGGAACGGCTCGCCATTCTTCACGCGGTCCGCCGCGGCAATCAGCGCCAGACCGGTGCGTTCCGAATTGCCCTTCGTCTGCAAATCATCAACCCAGGCTTCCAGTACATCGGTCGCCTTTTCCAGCAATGTATAAAGTTCGGCATCGCCGCCACGCGTTTCGGACAGGCGCAGATTCAGCACCTGCTCGACGCTCCATGCCGCTTCGCCCAGCGCAATCAGGCCGACCATGCGGCCGCTGCCTTTCAACGTATGGAAAGAGCGACGCAGCGTCGTCAGATATTCCTGGTTGTGTGGTGCATTGCGCGACAGCGGCAGCGTCTGGCGCACGCACTCGAGAACCTCGATCGCTTCACCGAGAAAGATTTCCAGCAGTTCGGCATCGATCGCCTCTTCCGAAGCAGGCGCTGCGGATGCGGTCACTTCCGACATTTCCGAATCGACAGTCTTGACCTGCGCACCTGTCGCCAGTGCAATGTCTTCCATTGCCTGCGGCGACGGCACGAAGTCGGGCGCTTCCAGCATATCGATCACTGCGCGTGCGCGATCGTTCGCTTCCGGATTGTCGACCAGCGTTGCATCCAGCCGTACCTGTTCCAGCGACTCCTTCAGTTGTTCCTGCAACTCCGGATTGGTCGGCTCATCCATCAACGACATCGCCAGTTCTTCCGAGTGCTTCTGGTGATAGGCCAGTTCCGCTTCGACAGTCGGCAGCGCCGGCTCATCGGCCTCGACTTGCGGTATCTGCGGAATATCGACCGTCAATCCGTCTTCCGGGATTTCTTTGCGTTCGGCAAGACTGGCACGAAAGATGCCGCTCCCTTCGTCGAACGCGAAACGGCTTTGCGCCACATCCGGATGCAATTGCAAGGTCTCGATGAAGAAACTCAGCGCACCGACGTTCTGCGCCACCTGCTCGAATTCCTTCACGTCTGGCTGATCGGCTGCATCGATGAAGCGGCGCACGGCTTGCTGCGTATGCTGTACCGCACGCACCGCATCCTGCTGATCGAGCACCGACAGCGCACCGCTGATCTGATAGAGGATGCTGTCGATATCGGCCAATCCATCGCGCCGTTGCGGATCGCGGAAATATTCATCGAGCAGCTTCTCGACCTGCCGCAAGCTGGATTGCAGTTCGCCCGACAGCGCAGTCATCGTCTGGCGCTGCTGCGCCTCGCGCGACATGTCGTCCAGCCATTGCGCCGACTGTACAACCGGTTCGCCGGCGACGGCGGACAGCAACCGCGTCGTCAACGCATCAGCCCGTTCGGCAAAATCGTCGGACAAATGACCGATCTGCTGCAGCGCATTCTCGACGAACAGCAGGCTGGTCGCGATTTCCAGACTCAGGCTGTCGCCCGGGCGGGAATGCGCAGCATGACGCGCGATGCCGCTCAGCTCACGCAACAGTTTCGCCAGCGACGGTGCATTGAGTCTGCTGCCGGCATCGGCCAATCCGGCCATTTCCTTTTCGAAAGCCTGCGCGACACTCGCATCGCCGCCTGCGATACGGTTCCACAGGTTCTTTGCCTGCGACAATTTTTCCTTGGCGGTCGCCAGCGATTCTGCATCGATCTGGCCGTAGCGTTTCTTCTCGTAGTCAGACGGTACCGCGCCGTCCAGTTGATAGGCAGCGCGAATCTGTTGCGCCAGTGCGGACGGCTGTTCGACGCGTGCAATGAAGAACAAGGCGTCACGCAGCAAACGTTCCGTGATACTGGACGAGCCTTCGCTCAAGCGACGGATCTGCAGGTTGATGCGAGCAAACAGCTGTTTGACATACAGTTCACTTGGCACCTGCCCCGCCGCCACCGCATCGGCAAAACCGTGCATGACCCACCAGAAACTGCGCGCCTGTGGCGTGGCTTGCGCGTATTCGACACGCTGCACGATGTCGCGCATCGTGGCGGCGCTGGCCTGACTGCCGTCGCCGCCTTTCAGGAACAACAACAATGCACGTTCGAAGCGCTTGCGCAATGCGACGTAATCGTCGCGCGCCAGCGTCTTTGTCGCCGGAGGCAGCTGCGGACGAATCGCCAGGTTGGGGAAGAACAAGTCAGCTGGATGGATGCGTTCGGCGCCGCGCACCTGTAGCAGCGCGCGATAGTAGGGAAACAGCCGCACCGGCTGCTGCGGCAGACCCGCCAGCAATTCTTCCAGATATTCGACCAGCGCCTGATAGGCGTGGCCGATCGCCTGCACGCTGTCGTCGGAAAGTTCGAGCTGCCCCGATTCGAAACGATCGAACAGGTCTTCCACCGTTTCGGTGATGATGACGACACCATCGACGTCGACGATCTGCAAGGCGCCATGCGCCTGATGCAGATAGGTCTTGGCATGCCGCAGCGTGGTCGAACGGTTCTCCGCATCCGGCTGCACCAGGGCTTCGCCCAGCGCCACCCTGGAACGCGTCAGCGCTTCGCGGATTTCACCGATGACCCAGGACAGCGGACCGGTATCGAAGTTGTCCCGGCCGCCTTGCGACACGGGGGAGGAAGGGGTATGCATGACTGCCTCGCGGTGCGGAGACAGCCGATCGCCGATCGGCTGTCTCGATTGCTGTTAGACCTGCCGTCGGCAGGACTGCAAACAAACTTCTGAATGGCGCCTGACCGTGTTAGGCCGTGACGCGGAAACGCGACACCGAGTTCTTCAGCTCTTCGGCCAGTTTCGACAGTTCGCGAATCGAGAGTGCGGTCTGCTGCGTACCCTGTTGCGTCTGCTCGGTAATGTTCAGAATGCCCTGGATGTTCTGCGCCACGCCGTTGGCCGACGTCGCCTGCTGTTCGGTCGCCGACGAAATGCTTTGAATCAGTTCCGCCAGACGATTCGACACGCGGCGGATATCGGCCAGTGCGGCGCCGGCCGCATCGGACAGTTTCGCGCCTTCGACCACACCCTGCGTCGACTTTTCCATCGCGGCGACAGCATCGTGCGTATCGGTCTGAATGGTGCGCACCAGCGCGCCGATCTGCTTGGTTGCCTCACCGGAGCGTTCCGCCAGTCGCTGCACCTCTTCCGCAACCACCGAGAAGCCGCGGCCTGCTTCGCCTGCCGACGCCGCCTGAATTGCCGCGTTCAGCGCCAGCACGTTGGTCTGTTCGGTAATATCGGAAATCAGTTCGGTGATCTCGCCAATCTCCTGCGACGATTCGCCGAGACGCTTGATTCGTTTCGAGGTTTCCTGAATCTGTTCTCGAATCTCGTTCATGCCCTTGATCGCGTTTTCCACCGCGCGCGCGCCCTGTTCCGCCGCCGTCACCGACTGCCGCGCCACCGCTGCGGATTCGTTGGCCGATTTGGACACATCGGTAATCTGCGTTGCCATGCTCAGCACCGCCTGACCGGTTTCCTGAATGTTGCGCGATTGCTTTTGCGATGCTTCCAGCAGTTCGGTCGAAATGTTCTGCGCCTGATTGGATGCCGAAGTCACCTGCTCGGCAGTGCGCGTCACGCGTCCGACCAGGCCACGCAGTTCTTCCACCGTGTAGTTGACCGAGTCGGCAATCGCGCCGGTGACGTCTTCCGACACCGTCGCTTGCACGGTCAAGTCGCCGTCCGCCACTTCCTGCAGTTCGTTCATCAAGCGCAGAATTGCCGCCTGGTTCTGATCGTTCGCCTTCTTGGCTTCTTCTTCCTGGCGTTGCGCTTCCAGACGCTGGCCTTCTGCTTCCATCCGTCGGGCGTCCGCTTCCTTCGTTCTATTACGGCTGTCTTGCAGCAGAACCAGCGCAATGCCCGCAGCGGACAACAGCGCAGCCAGCACGCTGGCCAGCATCAGCCAGAACGGCAACGTCAGCGAATCCTGTTCGGTGCGATAGGCTTGCTGCACGTCGGACAGTCGCTGCTTCAGCGCCTCGTTTTCCTTGAAGATCAGTTCCTCGGCCTGTTTTGCCGCAATGAAGTTCTGCAGGTTGCCGAGAATCTGTGCAATCGACTTCTGGTATTCGCCGAAGGCCGTTTGCAATTCCAGCAGCTTGTCGCGCGTATCCGGCTCGGTGGTCTTGGTCAGGCGCAGCGATTCGCTGCCGTTCAGGAAGCCGTCGGTGAGTTCGCGGAAGGTATTGGTGTCCTTGCCCAGCAGGAAGGCGGTTTCCGGATCCACGCCTTCGGAACTCAGGAATTCGTTCGCGCTACGCGCCAGACGCTGCGTCAGCATCACCAGCGTGCCGGCCGCCGCGATCTCGCGTGGCGACGCGCCACTTTGCGCCTTCAGGTTGGCGATCTGTTCGGATAGTTCCAGCAGGTTCGGCGAAATGCCGTTCAGCACTTCCAGCGTGGAACCGAAACCGGTCAGTTCCTTTTCCAGCTTCAGGATCGATGCTGCTGCCTTGTCGGAGCCGGTCCACAGCTTCTGCGTTTCCTTCAGCATCGCATCCATCCTGGCGTCCGGTGGACTGATGTTGCGGCCACGATAGATGCCGCCCTTGGACAGCACGGCCAGATCGTTGTTGAATTCCTTGCGGCTGTCGGCCAGCTGCTTGAATGCTTCCTTGTTACCCTGAATCGCGTTCGGCGTTGCCTTACCGACACGCTGCGAGTGCATCAGCGCGTCACCGGCAATCTGGGTTTGCGTAGAAGTCAGTTCGGAATAATCAGCATTGAGCCAGACGAACACGGCACTCAGTATCAGCGAACCACCGAGCGCGGCGAGCAGGATGCGAACCTGCTGTTGCAGCGGCAGATTGCCGATCAGCGGCAGGCGGATGTCGCCGCTTTTTTCCAGAACGTCGCCGATATAGGTCGCATTCGGATTGATCGTGCGTACGGCAGCTTCCACACGCGTCTGCGTATCGGGCGCAACGGCTTGTGCGTCGTTGCTGGCGTTGCCTCCCTGATCCGCTTCATCCTTTCCGTTACGCGAAAAGAGCGGTAATTTAAACGCCATACTGATTCTCCTGACTCTGTTTTTATAATGCGTCCGGGTTCATCGATGGTCGCTGTATTACAGACCGACCTGCAGAAACCTGGGGTGTTGAATGACCGAGGAAAGATCGAGTTCCGTCCATATCTGGGAATCCCGATCCAGATAACGCCGACCGGCCCATGCCGGCTTTTCCCCACCGTCGTTGTCACTGCCGTCGTAGTGCTGCATGTCGTCGACATTGCGCAAGCCGAGCACGCGCGACACCAGCAAGCCGCTGTTGAACGACAACGCGGAACCGAAGGCGACGATACGGCTGTCCTTGTCCACCGCGGTGGAACGGCCGCCTTCGAAGCAGGGGAAATCGATGACGCTTATCAGATTGCCGCGGATATTGGTTAATCCGAGAAACCACGGCTGGGTCAGCGGAACCTGTGTAATCGTGCCGATCGGCACGATTTCGCCGGCCGACTGCAGATCGAGCAGCCAGCGGCTGTCGCCCATCATCACGCCGAGCAGATTGGCATGCACGCCTTCACTGCGCGCGGTGTGCATGCGCTCGACCAATTGCGCCTGAAATTCACGCAGGCGGGTGCGCCGTGCGGTGAGTTCCGGCTTCTGGATCGCTTGAGAATCCGACGAGGGCTGGCTCATGGTCAGCTGGCGTGTTATCCGAGCGCCGCGATCTTGGAGAGCAACTCGGTCGGATCGACCGGTTTGACGATGTAATCGCGCGCGCCCTGACGCAGACCCCAGATGCGATCGGTTTCCTGGCCCTTGCTGGTGCAGATGATGATAGGCACATCCTGCGTTTCCGGATCACGGGTGATGGCGCGTGTGACCTGAAAGCCGTTCTGGCCCGGCATCACGATATCCATCAGGATCAGTTGCGGCTTGTCCGCCTTGATTTTCTGCAGCGCTTCTTCACCGTTTTCTGCAGTGGAAACGGAATAGCCTTTCTTGACGAGGATATCGGTAAGGAAATAGCGTTCGGTAGGGGAATCGTCAACGATGAGGATTTTCTGAATGGCCATCTAAAACCTTTGAATCGAAATTATTTTGCAAGGGCTTCCGCCGCCGTGTATTCGCGCACGGTCTTTAGCAGGCTGTCCTTGGTAAACGGCTTGGTCAGGTAGGCATCGGAACCCACCATGGCACCACGCGCCCGGTCGAACAAGCCGTCCTTGGACGACAACATGACCACTGGCGTGGAATGGAATTTGGCGCTTTTCTTGATCAGCGCACAGGTCTGGTAACCATCGAGGCGCGGCATCAGAATGTCGCAAAAGATCAGCGCCGGCTTGTGGTCGTTCATCTTGGCGAGGGCATCGAAACCGTCGTCCGCCAGGACAACCCTGTAGCCCGCCTGGCCCAGAAAAATCTCTGCCGACCGACGAATCGTGCTGCTGTCGTCGATCACCATGATTTTCATATCAGCATTATCTGGTGCCATTGTCGTCATGATTCCTGATTAAACTGTGTCCACAATATACGGCCCATCAGTAACAAAAAGCAAGATTCTTCAGACGAGCGCCGATGATGTGAATGTGCGCATCGTGGTTTTTCAACCAAAAATTGCCAAACTCATAATGCAGATGATTTGAAGGCGCCAGCGCCATCAAACTGCAATCAGACCACGACCATTTCGAAGTCTTCCTTGCGCGCGCCGCACTCCGGACAAGTCCAGTTCATCGGCACATCGGCCCAGCGTGTCCCCGGCGCAATGCCCTCTTCCGGCAGGCCGGCAGCTTCGTCGTAAATCCATCCGCAGATCAGGCACATCCACGTTTTGAACGGTTCAGTTGATGCTTCGTTATTACTCACGGCAGAGAGTCCTTCAAGTTAAAATGCACAGTCAGCTATCTTAATATACCCGTCGTGCAAAACCAAACTTCACCGCTGATTCTCACTTTCGGACCGACCGATCCGGTCGGCGCGGTCGGCATCCAGGCCGACCTGGCGGCCTTTGCGGCGATGGGCTGTCACGGCCTGTCGGTCGTGACGTCGCTGTTCATCGGCGATACCGCACGCATCGAAGATGCGCAGGTCGTCGATTCGGACTGGGTGATCGACCAGGCACGCGTCGTGCTGGAAGACATGCCCGTCGCGGCCTTCAAGATCAGCGCCGTCGGCAGCATCGAGAATGTGTCGGCGATCGCCGAAATCGTCTCTGATTATCCGGACATTCCGCTGGTCTTCGATCCTTTCCTGTCTTCTCTGCCCGATCAGGGCCCCGAAGGCGAAGACATGCTGATGGCCACGCGCGAACTGCTGATTCCGCAAACCACGCTGCTGGTGCTGTCGGCAGTGGAACTGTCGCGCCTGGCCGAAACCTGGCGCGAACCTTCCGACGAAGACATGATGGCGGTCGATGCGATGCGACTGATCGAAATGGGTTGCGAATATGTGTTCGTCACCGGCACGCCGTCCAGCCTGACCGATGTCGCCAATACGCTGTTCGACGAGAATGGCGTCGTGCGCCACGATAACTGGCAACGCATTTCTGGTTCGTACAGCGGTGCCGGCTCGACCCTGGCCGCAACCGTTGCTGCGCTGCTGGCCAATGGAATCGACGTGCCGGAAGCCGCATTCGAGGCGCAGGAATTCACCATCGCCGCAATTGCCAACGCCCAGCGCCTCGGCATGGGCAAGCTCGTGCCCGATCGTTATTTCTGGGCACGCGAATCGGATGGTTCGGTCGGCGATGTCGATCCGCCCATCCAGTAATTGCCCTTCACTTCTTCGCTTACGAATACCGCATGACCTCTCATAACGACACCCTGTTCGCCCGTGCGCAACTGAGCACGCCGGGCGGCGTCAATTCGCCGGTGCGCGCCTTCCGTTCGGTCGGCGGCACGCCACGCTTCATCACGCGCGCCGAAGGCCCGTACTTCTGGGATGCCGACGGCAAACGCTACATCGATTACATCGGCTCATGGGGCCCAGCCATCGTCGGCCACGCGCACCCGGAAGTCGTGCAGGCCGTGCAGGATGCGGCCGCGCGCGGCCTGTCGTTCGGTGCGCCGACCGAAGGCGAAATCGAGATGGCA
The DNA here is from genome assembly GCF_014635845.1 of Oxalicibacterium solurbis. Taxonomy (GTDB): domain Bacteria; phylum Pseudomonadota; class Gammaproteobacteria; order Burkholderiales; family Burkholderiaceae_D; genus Oxalicibacterium; species Oxalicibacterium solurbis. Next base: position 855,563 of record NZ_BMDP01000001.1, read on the forward strand.
GAGCTGATCTGCAAGCTGGTGCCGTCGATCGAACAGGTACGCCTCGTCTCCAGCGGCACCGAAGCGGCGATGAGCGCCTTGCGTCTGGCGCGCGGCGCAACGGGACGCGACATGATCGTCAAGTTCGAAGGCTGCTATCACGGCCATGCCGATTCGCTGCTGGTGAAAGCCGGCAGCGGCCTGCTGACCTTCGGCAATCCGACGTCGGCTGGCGTGCCGGAAGATTTCGCCAAGCACACGCTGGTGCTCGACTACAACGATGTGCAGAAACTGGAAAACGCGTTCCGTGAAATGGGTGACAGAATCGCCTGTGTGATCGTCGAACCAGTCGCCGGCAACATGAACCTGCTGCGCGCCACACCGGAATTCCTGCAAGCGATGCGCCGCCTGTGCACACAGCACGGCGCCGTGCTGATTTTCGATGAAGTGATGTCTGGCTTTCGCGTCGCACTCGGCGGCGCGCAATCACTGTATGGCATCACGCCAGATCTGACGGTACTGGGCAAGGTCATCGGCGGCGGTCTACCGGTGGCGGCATTCGGCGGCCGCGCCGATCTGATGCAGCATCTGGCGCCGCTCGGCGGTGTCTATCAGGCGGGAACACTGTCCGGCAATCCGGTCACGGTCGCCGCCGGCATGGCGACACTGCAACTGATCCAGGCGCCCGGCTTCTACCAGCGATTGACCGCACAAACGGCCAAACTGGCAAAAGGCCTGACGGAAGCGGCGCGCGAAGCCGGCATCGCCTTCTGCGCCGATGCAATTGGCGGCATGTTCGGTCTGTATTTCGCGAAAGAATTGCCGGTGTCGTATGCGACGATGATGGAATGCGACAAGACGCGCTTCAATGCCTTCTTCCACGCGATGCTGGACGACGGCATCTATCTGGCACCTTCCGCCTTCGAAGCCGGATTCGTATCGGCCGCACATGACGACACCATCATCGATGCGACAATCCAGGCCGCTCGTCGCGCCTTTGCACAACTGAAGGCGAACTGATTCTGGTAACGCGCCGCCGATTCGGACGGCGCTAATCACCATTGCCTTACCGCAGCCAGCCACGGCGGCGGAAATACCACATCGGCACCAGCGCGCTGGCGAGCATCAGCATCAGCGTGTACGGATACTCGAAATTGCCGAAGAACTTCAGCTCCGGGAAACCGACGTTCATATTCATGCCATAAACGCTGGCAATCAGCGTCGGCGGCAGCAATGCCACGCTGGCAACCGAGAAGATCTTGATGATCTTGTTCTGATTGATGTTGATGAAACCGACCGTCGCATCCATCAGGAAGTTGATCTTGTCGAACAGGAAGGCCGTGTGGCCGTCCAGCGATTCGATGTCGCGCATGATCTGGCGCGCTTCGTCGAACTGTTCCGGATTCAACAGGCGGCCGCGCATCAGGAAGCTGACCGCGCGCCGCGTATCCATCATGTTGCGGCGAATGCGGCCGTTCAAATCTTCCTCGTGCGCGATCGCGTTCAGGATCGAAGCCGCATCCTGATCGGTCACGTCTTTCTGCAGCACGCGATGGCTGACTTCTTCCAGCGTCAGGTAAATGCCTTCCAGCGAATCCGCCGAATATTCGGCATCGGTCGCGTACAGATCCAGCAACACGTCCTTGTAGTCGTTGATGGAACCGGGGCGCGAGCGAGCGCGCATGCGCACCAGCCGGAAGATCGGCAGGTCGTCCGAATGCACGGAAAACAGCATGTCCGTCGTCAGGATGAAAGCGACGGTGACGACGCTCGACGGGCCGTCGCCTTCTTCCAGCAGGAAATCGGTGCGCAAATGCAAGTCACCGTTTTCCGCCTCATAGTAGCGGGCCGACGCCTCGATATCCTTGACCTCGTCCTCGCCGGGCAGCGTGACGCCGTAGATGCTGCGCACCCAGTTACGCTCGTCTTCGTTCGGATCGGTCAGGTCCACCCAGATCGGCCGGCTCTTTTCGAGATCGGCGCGGCTATCGATATTGACCTGGTTCAGGCGGCCATTCTGTAATACGAATACGTTGATCATAAGCTCTCCCAGCCGCGTTAGAGACATCAACCTTCGCTGATGACACACACAACCCATCCTGCAGCCAAGCTGCGGGCAAATCAAATTTTTCAGGGGAACGCGGCCGACAAGCAGCCTGGACGCGACCTCCCACCCGGATCGGCGAGAGGCGCTTTGGAACGTGCGCGAAAGCGCTATCTCGCGGATCGACCGTCAAGCAACGGCTGACAACATGAAGTTGGACTACCCAAGTCGGGTCTCCGTTAATAAAAACAGCGCAAGTTTACTGATAAGTCCTTGTGCCCGCAAGCCGCATCTGACTCTTCAACGTCCGAAGACACGGATCGTTGACACGCAACCACACCACAATGCATGCGAAATGAAAAGTGACAGTTTGATGAAATGAACAGCCAAAAAGAAGCGGGGCAGAATCAGGGCAAGGCCGCCGAACTCATGCGACGCAGGATCAAATCGGTACGGCGCGCCAGATAGGCCGAACCACGATGCGTATCGTAATAGCGCGGATTGGGCAGCATCACAGCCAGTCTTGCTGCCTGCACCGCGTCCAGCTGTGCCGCCGATACACCGTAGTAATGGCGCGACGCCGCCTCGGCACCGTAGACGCCGACACCCCATTCGACGACGTTCAGATAGATTTCGTAAATGCGTTCCTTGTCCATCCAGAATTCGAGCATGTAGGTGATGACGACTTCCTGCCCCTTGCGCAGATAACTGCGATCGCCCGACAGGAACAGGTTCTTCGCCAGTTGCTGCGTGATCGTCGATCCGCCGGCGACCACCCTGCCCTTCTTCAGATTCTTTTCGTAGGCTTTTTCCAGCGCACTCCAGTCGATGCCTTCATGGTCTGAAAAGTTCGCGTCCTCCGATGCGATGATCGCGCGCTTCAGGTTCTTGGAAATCCGGTTGTACGGCACCCATTTCTGCTTCAGCTTCGCATTCGGATTTTTCTCCTGCATGACGGACAACTGATGCCGCATGAAGCTGGTCGACTCCGGATCGTGATGGACCCACCAGCCGATCTGCAGGAAAAAATACAGCTGCACCAGCACGATCAGGGCGACCGGCACCAGAATCAACCAGAGCAGCAACCTGTGCAGGGTTTTCATATGCTGTTACGAAAAACGCTGTTACGAAAAACGATGAAGACGGATGGAAGCGAGGATGGCATGCGATCAGGTCGCTTCCATGCGCGCCCGCAATTCGGCAAATACGGCAGCCGTTTCCGGCCGCACGCCGCGCCACAGATCGAACGATTCGGCCGCCTGCTCGACCAGCATGCCGAGTCCGTCGCGCGCCTGCGCGCCATGCTGTGTCGCGAAACGCATGAAAGCGGTCGGTTCACTGGCATACATCATGTCGTAAGCCAGCGTATGCGGACCGAAGACGCGCGGCGAAACCGGCGGCACTTCGGACGACAGGCTGGCTGCCGTCGCATTGATGACGACGTCGAACACGTCTTCCAGTTCGCCGAAATCGCCGGCGCGCAGAAAAGGATTGTTGTCGAAACGGTGTACCAGTTCGACCGCCTTCGCATGCGTGCGGTTGGCGACGACAAGACGCGCCGGCCGCTCGTCCAGCAAGGGTAGCAGTGCGCCGCGCGCCGCGCCGCCGGCGCCGAGCAGCAGCACGGACTTCCCGGCGATTGCGACACCGGCGTTACGCACGATGTCGTTCACCAGACCGATCCCATCCGTGTTGTCGCCCAGCATGCTGCCATTTTCGAATTTCAATGTATTGACAGCACCTGCCGCGCGCGCGCGCGGTGTCAGCGTCGTCGCCAGCGCAAAGGCTTCCAGCTTGAACGGCACCGTCACGTTCAACCCCTTGCCCCCGGCTTGAACAAACGCACGCACCGCTTCGACAAAACCGTCCAGTGGCGCCAGCAATTTGTCGTATGACATGCTCTGCTTCGTCTGAGCGGCGAAACGCGCATGAATGTCGGGCGACTTGCTGTGGGCGATCGGATTGCCGATCACTGCATACTGATCCCGTTTCGTCACTTACTGTCCCCTGGTTTCGGTCTCGAGCGCATTGTCGCGCGTGAAACTGAAGCGTGTGATGACTTCCCACACATCATCGCGGCCGGTCGAGCGCATATTGTCCGGGAAACGTCCGAACGGCGCAGAGCGGCGCACGATCGACAACGCAGCCGCATCCAGATCGGGATTGCCGGATGTGCGCTCGACGCGCGGGCCGCCTTCCTTCATATATAGAGTGCCATCCTGATAGATCGGAATGTAGATGACCATCTGGCCGTACAGCTTCTTGCCGTCCTTCTGCGGAAAATTCAACGTGCCGAAACGTTCGATGCGATCCTGCAGCGCCTTGTAGTAGGCAGCGTAGCCGACTTCGCGCGTGCTCGGCGTCACCTGCGTTTTCTTCGGCCGCTTGTTGTAGTCCTCGATGCTGCGCGCAATTTCCGCTTCGCGGCGCAGCAGGGCCTTGGCGCTGTCGAGCATGTCGGTCGCACTTGGCTGCGGCGGCTCCTTCCGTTCGATGTCGTTCGTCTTCGCGGCACGGAACTGGTTATCGGTCTTCATCTGCGCCATCAACTGGCGCTGCTGCTGCTCCAGTTCCTCGACCTTGCGGCGCGCAGCCTTGGCGCTGTCGCCATCCGCGCTTCTGCGCATATCGGGCAGCGGCGATTTCGCACGGCCGGCATCGGCATTGCCGCCGCCATCGAGATTGGCCTGCGCCAGCGCATCGGCTTTCAGCGGTTTCCTGTCGTGCTTGGCGTTGACGAGAATGACTTCGAGGCCGGGATCGGCGGGCTTGAACTTGAAGGCTTCCGGCGCGGTGAAACGAATCGCCAGCAGCACTGCATGCGCCAGCACGGAAATCGTGATGGCGATGCTCAGTGTACGGTTCTGCAGGATGGACTTCACGCGCGGGATGACGGACGGCAAGTTTCGGATGGCTGCATTCTACGGCAAAGAACGTCCGAATTTAATCCGCACGCGTCATTCTGAAGCGGGATGATCGGCTGGCGCAGTTTCTGCCGCGGGTTCTGCAGGCACCGGCTCGGCATCGCCTTCCTGCAAATCCTCGGACATATCCTCTTCGTCCAGCGCCGGTTCGGCGCCGGCATTCTGCGTGACGTCGAGCAGACGCGCTTCGACCGTCAGATCGACCTCATCCCAGCGCAGCAGATCGAGCCGCACCTGCGCGCCACGCGCAACCTGTGGCATGCCCGGCAACTTGATGACGAGCGGAATATCGGCCAGTCGCACGATCTCGTCCTTCAGCACGGTCGCCTCGACCCTCATCGCTTCCGCATCCCCTTTTTCCTGCGCCAGCCAGCGCAGGCACCAGTAGCGCTCCATATCGGACTGGAAGGAAGCGTAGGCGCCATAGGCGGCGTCGAAGGCGGAAACGATCGCGAACAGATCGGCATCGCGCGGCTTGAACGGCGCGGCCAGCGGCGCCGTCACGCCATGCTCGACGCAGGCCAGGATCTGCCATTGATTGACGAGATCGGTATAGCGACGCAGCGGTGACGTGCCCCATACATATTGATCGACGCCCAATCCCTGATGCGGCGCGGCGTGCGTCAGCATGCGTACCTGCATCTTCGCCGCCCAGCCGTTGCCGGATGCGCCCTGTGCGCGATAGATGCCCGGCACGCCGTGATCGTGCAGCAGCTTGCCCCAGCTGCTGTTGGCGAAGATCGCCAGTTCGGCGACGATCTTGTCGAGCGGTGCGCCACGCTTGCGGCGCAGGATGGTGACGACGTCGTCTTCCACATAGAAATTGAAATCGACGCGGTTGGTTTGCTCGGGTCGCAGGCCGAAGGCTTCGCGCTTGGCCATGCGGCCCTTTTCCAGCATCTGCACCCATTGCCACAGCAGGGCGATGTCTTCCTTGTGCGGATATTCTCCTGCGTTGGTGGCCAGGTTTTCTTCCGTCACCAGCATATCGAGATCGTTGTGCCGCAAGTTAGCCGCGATCGGCACGCGTTCGGCGCGCGTTTCGGTGGAGACGACCGACCAGTCACTCGTATCCAGCGTCGCGTACAGCGAAACCGCCGGCCGTGCGTCACCTTCGGCCAGCGTGAATACGTCAACTAATTCGTCCGGCAGCATCGTGATCTTGTCGCCCGGCATATAGACGGTAGACATGCGCTGGCGCGCGATCGCATCCAGCGCATCGTCGCGCTTGATGCCCAGTGCCGGTGCCGCGATGTGGATGCCGATGCGTACCTTGCCGTCCGGCAGGCGCGTGACCGACATCGCATCGTCGATCTCGGTGGTCGTCACGTCATCGATCGAGAACGCCTGCACGTCGGCCACCGGCAGTTCCGGCAGTGCGGGCAATTGCACGTTCGGAAAACCGATGCCTTTCGGGAAGGATTCGAACAGGAATTTCGAAAAGTGCAGTTCCTTGGCGGAAGAAATTCCACCGACGGCCAGCATCAGCCGTTGCGGCGCGATCTGCATCTCGCTGCAGGCTGCATCCAGCGCCTTGTATTCGATACTGTTTTTGTCCGGCTTGAACAGCAGCTGCTGCACCAGCGGACGCATCGCATCGGGCAGGCGATGCGCCTTCAGTTCCTCGACGTACTGCGCCTGCACCAGCGCCTGCTGGCGCTTCTTCTCCATGCCGGCCAGCGCGGCCTTCAGCGATTCTTCCGGCGCAGCCTTGTAGCGGCCCTTGCCCTTGCGGTAGAAATACATCGGCGCCGAATGCAGCTTCAGCACCAGGCCGGCAGCCTCATGCGGCTTGGGTTCGTGGCCAAAGTATTCGTTGCCCAGATCGGCAAAACCGAATTCATCCTGCCCTGCCACTTCCCACAGGAAATTGGCATCGATGTCGTCGGCAATCGCCTGCGCTTCCGCCATGAAGCCAACCGGCTCGGGTGCGCTGAACTGCAGCAGCACGTCGCGCGCACGCACCTTGGTCCGTTTGCCCGACGGCAGTTCGACTTGATACGCCTCGCCCTGCTGCGACATCGCCACACCGGCCTTGAATTCGCCGGATTCGTCAAAAAAGAGATTCATGCTGCCTTGTCTTGGTCGTCCGACGATGCCTTGTCCTGTATTGGCCTTGCATCGTGCGGTATGCGCTTGTGCGCGTTGTTCATCAATCGGTTTGTCAGCCGCTGCCGTTCAGATCGTCTCTATCCCCGGCAGGAACACTTCCGTCACCAGAAGCAAACCCTTGTGTCGTCGATACAGGCACCGCCGTGCGAACAGCGGGCCGTTCAATTCTTTTTGCAATTCGCCCCACAACGCAGCCGCCGCGCGCAATATCAACGGATGTCGCGATCCGAGCCGCGCGTATTCCAGCCGGCCGCGCCACACGCGCGGATCGCCGAACAGCGTCGTACCTAGCGAACGCGAACCGAGGCTGCCGAAGAATGGCCAGTCGGTTGTCGTCGCCGTCAACGGCACGATCGTGTGGCCGAACACCATCGGTCGTTCATCACAGCGCAGGAATACGTCACGCTCCTGCGCCATCATGCGACGCGACAGACCGATCTCGCCGTACTCGTCGGCCAGCGGCATCGCCGGACGCTGCGCCAGCGGCTGCACGCAGAAATGATCGCAGCGCTCCTTCAATTTCAACGTCAGCGAACGCTGGTCGGTCAGCCAGTGGCGCATCGCCTGCGGCGCATCGACATGATTGACGTGCGGAAACCAGCGCGCCGCCGCCAATCCGCACATCGAGAATTCCTTGCTCTCTTTACCGCTCATTCACTACTCGTTCATATCTCTACCGACTTGCCGGCATCCACGCCGCAGAAAGCCAGCACTTCGTCTGCGTAATCCGCAAAATCCGACAAACCGTGATCGCTGCCGTCGATCACCTTTTGCTGTGCGCCAGCGAACTGGTCCACCATTTCGCGCCAGTCCAGCAATTCGTCTCCGGTCGCCGCGATCAGGAAATACCGCTCCGGCCGCGTGATGCGTTCGACCGCCAGCGCCTGCAATTCATCGATGTATTCGGCCTTGAACTCGAACGGCTCGTTCGAATGGTATTGCGTCTTCACGCCGACCTGGCTCGCCAGATCGCGCGCTGCGTGCACGGCGGGATTCAACATTACGGCACGGCAGCCGAGTTGTTCCGCCATCCACGTCGCGTAATAACCGCCGAGCGACGAACCGATCAGCGTCAGCGCCGACGGATCGATGCGGCGTGCGATGTCCGTCGCTAGTTCCACCGCCTCGCGCGGCGAAGCCGGCAGTTGCGGACAAACGTATTCGTCGCCGCGTCCCGACTGTTGCATGCGCTCGGCCAGCAAACCGGTCTTGAACGACAGCGGTGACGAACGGAAACCGTGCAGATACAGAATCATTTCGCCAGCGCGTCCAGGATTTTCTGATGCACACCACCGAAACCGCCGTTGCTCATCACCAGAATGTGGTCGCCGGGACGTGCGGCAGCGGCGATCGCCGCCACTAACCTGCCCAGATCGTCATAAGCACTTGCCTTGTCGCCCAGCGGCGCCAACGCTTCGCCCAAATTCCAGCCGAGCGCATCCTTGCCGTTCGGCGCGCCGTAGCCGAATACCAGATCGGCCTGCTGAAGGCTGTCCGGCAACGCTTCCTTCATCGTGCCCAGCTTCATCGTGTTCGAACGCGGCTCCAGCACTGCAAGAATGCGCGCGTCGCCGACCTTGTTGCGCAAACCTTCCACCGTGGTCGCAATCGCCGTCGGATGATGCGCGAAATCGTCGATCACCGCGATGTCGTTGACGACGCCGCGCAATTCCATGCGGCGCTTGACGTTGATGAAACGGCCCAGCGATTCGATCGCCTGCGCCGGCGGCACGCCGACGTGGCGCGCGGCGGCGATCGCAGCGAGCGCGTTCATGCGGTTGTGCTCGCCGCTCAGCGACCATTGCACCGATCCCTGCACGTCGCCATAGAACAGCACATCGAAACTGCCGTCGCTGCGCGTACGCAACGACCAGCCGCGCTCGTCATTGACGCCGAACCATTCCTGCTCGCTCCAGCAACCGCGCTGGATCACATGCTGCAACGACGCCTCGCGCGCATTGGCAACGACGCGCCCGACACCTGGCACCGTGCGCACCAGATGATGGAACTGCGTCTCGATCGCCGCCAGATCCGGAAAGATGTCGGCGTGGTCGTATTCGAGATTGTTCAGGATCGCCGTTTTCGCGTGGTAATGCACGAACTTGCTGCGCTTGTCGAAGAAAGCCGTGTCGTATTCGTCGGCTTCGATGACGAAGAACGGCGATTCCTTGCCGTTGCCCGACAGTCGCGCCGAAATGCCGAAATTCATCGGTACGCCGCCGATCAGGAAGCCCGGGTTGTAGCCGGCGTCTTCCAGTATCCATGCCAGCATCGACGAGGTGGTCGTCTTGCCGTGCGTGCCGGCCACCGCCAGCACCCAGCGATTACGCAGGATATGTTCGCCCATCCATTGCGGGCCGGACGTATACGGCAGGCCGCGATTGAGGATTTCCTCCATCAGAGGATTGCCGCGCGAGACGACGTTGCCGATCACGTACAGGTCGGGATTCAAGGCAATCTGTTCGGGGCCAAAGCCTTCGATCAGTTGAATGCCTTGCGCTTCGAGCTGCGTGCTCATCGGCGGATAGACGTTGGCATCGCAACCGGTCACGGTGTGGCCGGCAGCTTTCGCCAGCACGGCCAGTCCGCCCATGAAGGTGCCGCAGACGCCGAGGATATGGATGTGCATTGTAGAATTTCGGTTTGCAATGTCGGAATTTTACCCGACCGCGCCCGATTGACGGCGGAGTATCATTCGCGCCATGCCTTCCTTCTTCTCTTCCGACACCGAACAACTGCGCGCCGAAATTGCCGCGGCCGCCGCGCGCATGATCGCCGAGGACGGCGTCGATTACGCCACCGCCAAACGCAAGGCGGCCAAACAGATTCTCGGCAACAATCGCGCACGCGGCGACATCATGCCGGACAACCAGCAGGTCGAGGACGAAGTCCGCATCTACAACGAACTGTTCTTCGGCGATACGCAACCGGCACGCCTGCTGCATCTGCGCCAGCTGGCGCTGCGCGCGATGGAAGAGCTGGAGCCGTTCCAGCCGTATCTGACCGGTGCCGTCCTGAACGGCACAGCCGGCGATCACTCCGACATCTATTTACAACTGTTTACCGAAAGCGCGAAGGACGTCGAAATCTACCTGCTGAACAAAGGCATCGATTTCGAGGTATCGGAAAGCGCACATTTCGACGGCCGCAGCGATGCGGTCGAAACGTTGAGTTTTGTCTGGCAGAATGAAGGCATCCATCTGGCACTCTACGATCCGGCAGATTTGCGCAGCAACCGGAAAGGGCCGGACGGAAGACGGGAGCGCGCACCGCTGCCGGCCGTGCGTGCATTGCTGGAAACCGCCACCTAACCTCCTTATTCAATGAAACGACCGCTACTTTTTGGTTGCATCGCGCTGGTCTTCGCCGGCATCGGCATCTGGTTCGGCGTTCGTCATCACACACCCGCCGCGCCCGAATCGCCGGCCGTTGCTGCGTTGTTTTCCCAACAATTTGAAGATGTCGACGGCAAGGTGCAAACGCTGTCCGGTTTCCACGGCAAGACACTCGTCGTCAATTTCTGGGCAACGTGGTGCGCGCCCTGCGTCGAAGAAATGCCGGAATTGACAGCATTGCAACAGGAAGTCGCTTCCCGCAACATCCAGATCGTCGGCATCGGCATCGATTCGCCGAGCAATATCCGGGAGTTCGCTGCCAAGTACAAGATCGCTTACCCGCTTTTCATGGCCGGCATGACGGGCACCGACCTCTCGCGCAACTTGGGGAATCAGACCGGCGGCCTGCCCTTTACCGTCATCATCGACCCCGAAGGCACGGTTCGAAAAACCTATCTGGGCAGATTGAAAATGGAACAATTGCGTACGGATCTCGATCTGCCTCCAGCCGCCGCCGGAAATGCCGGATAAAAAATCAGCAATGGATCGGCAATGGATTTTTCTTGCCAATCCGCGCCATTCAGCGGCAAAATGCCGCGATCATCGGCAAACGGAGTTTTATCTCCATGGCAAGAAACCTTCTTCTGTTGAACGGCCCGAACCTGAACCTGCTCGGCACGCGCGAGCCGGATGTGTACGGAACCACAACTCTTGCCGATATCGAACGCGCTGCCGTCGAGCAGGCCAGCCAAGCCGGCGCCCGCCTGGCCGCGTTCCAGAGCAATCATGAGGGTGCATTGATCGATCGCATCCAGGCAGCCAGGAAGGAAGGCGTCGATGCCATCGTGATCAATCCGGGGGGCCTGACGCATACCAGCGTATCGTTGCGGGATGCACTAGCCTCCGTCGATATTCCGTTCATCGAGGTTCATATTTCGAATATTCACCAGCGCGAAACCTTCCGCCATCATTCGTACCTGTCCGCCATTGCTGTCGGCGTCGTTTGCGGGCTGGGAACCGAGGGATACGCAGCAGCCATTGCCTTCGCACTCAAAAAGCTTTAATTTCTTCCATTTTGCGGCAAAAATCGTATAATTGCCGCCAATTCTCAATCTTAAAAATAAGACCTTCCAAGGAATTCACATGGATTTACGCAAACTCAAGACGCTGATCGACCTCGTTGCCGAATCGGATATCGCTGAACTGGAAGTTACCGAAGGCGAAAGCAAGGTACGCATCGTCAAATCCGGCGCAGCGCCGCAAAACCAGGTGGTGATGATGCCGCAGGGTGCGCCGCAATATGCTGCCGCTCCCGCAGCAGCCCCGGTAGCCGCGGCTGCAGCACCTGCCGCAGCCGCTCCGGAAATCCAGGGCCATGTCGTCAAATCGCCGATGGTTGGCACCTTCTATCGTTCGTCCGCTCCGGGCGCACCGGCCTTCGTGGAAGTCGGCGCCAGCGTCAAGGAAGGCGATACGCTGTGCATCATCGAAGCGATGAAACTGCTTAACGAAATCGACGCAGACGCAGCCGGCGTCATCAAGGAAATCCTGGTCGAGAACGGTCAGCCTGTCGAATTCGGCCAGCCGCTGTTCATCATCGGCTGATTCATCGGCTGAGCCATCGGCTGAAAAGCGGGGTTGCGCCGGCCACATGCCGGCCCTCCTGCCACCAGGCCGGTTTCTTCCCTTACGACGAGCCCCGTTTTCACTATGTTTGAAAAAATCCTCATTGCCAATCGCGGCGACCAACCGCACAGCGGCGCGGCGGCGCAGCCACATTGCGTAGCTACCGCAGGCAGCAGCAATTTCGCCGCGGAGACCACTCATGTTTGAAAAAATCCTGATCGCCAACCGCGGTGAGATTGCGCTCCGTATCCAGCGCGCCTGCCGCGAAATGGGCATCAAAACCGTCGTCGTCCACTCCGAAGCGGACCGCGATGCCAAGTACGTCAAGCTGGCCGACGAATCGGTCTGTATCGGACCGGCGCCTTCGTCGCTGAGCTATCTGAACATGCCGGCCATCATCAGTGCGGCCGAAGTCACCGATGCGGAAGCAATCCACCCGGGCTACGGCTTCCTGTCCGAGAATGCCGATTTCGCCGAACGCGTCGAACAGTCCGGCTTCGTCTTCATCGGCCCGCGTCCGGAATCGATCCGCATGATGGGCGACAAGGTTTCGGCCAAGCAGGCGATGATCAAGGCCGGCGTACCTTGCGTGCCGGGTTCGGACGGTGCATTGCCGGACGATCCCAAGGAAATCGTGCAGATTGCCCGCAAAATCGGCTATCCGGTCATCATCAAGGCCGCCGGCGGTGGCGGCGGACGCGGCATGCGCGTCGTGCACACCGAAGCGCCGTTGCTGAACGCAGTCACGATGACCAAGACCGAAGCAGGTTCGGCCTTCGGCAATCCGGAAGTCTATATGGAGAAGTATCTGGAAAATCCGCGCCACGTGGAAATCCAGATTCTCGCCGACGAACACGGCAATGCCGTCTGGCTGGGTGAACGCGACTGCTCGATGCAGCGCCGCCACCAAAAGGTGCTGGAAGAAGCGCCGGCACCAGGCATTCCGCGCAAGACGATCGAACGCATCGGCGACCGTTGCGCCGAAGCCTGCCGCAAGATGGGCTACCGTGGTGCCGGCACGTTCGAATTCCTGTACGAGAACGGCGAGTTCTACTTCATCGAGATGAACACGCGCGTCCAGGTCGAGCATCCGGTCACCGAAATGATTACCGGCATCGACATCGTGCAGGAACAGATCCGCATCGCCTTCGGTGAAAAACTGCGCCTGCGCCAACGCGACGTGATCCTGAGCGGCCACGCGATCGAATGCCGCATCAACGCGGAAGATCCATTCAAGTTCACGCCGTCGCCGGGCAAGATCAATGCGTGGCATGCGCCGGGCGGCCCGGGCATCCGCGTCGATTCGCACGCCTATGCCGGCTACTTCGTGCCGCCGCATTACGATTCGATGGTCGGCAAGGTCATCTCGTACGGTGCCACTCGTGAACAGGCAATCCGCCGCATGCAGATCGCGCTGTCGGAAATGGTCGTCGAAGGTATTTCGACCAATATTCCGCTGCACCGCGAACTGATGGTCGATGCCCGCTTCATCGAAGGCGGCACCAATATCCATTACCTGGAACAGAAACTGGCGGAAAAACCGGGCAACTGATTTTCTTCCGTTTCACCCATCCCGATGCCGTCACCGCAGCAAGCCTGCCGTGACGGCATTATCATCTCTTCCGTGCACCACACAAATCGGCGATACTTGCCGGGCTGCGCAGTCTAACCAACCGAGGAATGCATGAGCTGGACCGAAATCGTCATCGAAGTTGCACGTACGCATGCAGAGGCCTTGTCCGATGCACTGATCGATGCCGGCGCGCTGTCCGTCTCGGTCGAAGATGCCGATTTCGGTACCGATGCCGAGCAACCGCTGTTCGGCGAACCCGGCATGGAACCGGAGGAAGCCGCCTGGGAAAACAGCCGCGTCGTCGCGCTGACGGCAGAAGATGCCGATCAGGTCGCAATGATCGATGAAGCCGCACAAACCGTCGGCCTGCAAGCTTCAATATTGAAGTACACGTTACGTGAAGTCGCCGAGCAAGACTGGGTACGGCTGACGCAATCGCAATTCGAACCGATGCACATCGGCAAGAACATCTGGGTGGTACCGAGCTGGCATGATGCGCCCGATCCTTCGGCATTGGTACTCGAACTCGATCCCGGCCTCGCCTTCGGCACCGGCAGCCATCCGACCACACGGCTATGCATGGAGTGGCTGGAAGCGCATCCGCCGATCGACAGGACAGTGCTCGATTACGGCTGCGGCTCGGGCATCCTGGCGATGGTCGCAAAGAAAATCGGCGCCGCCAAGGTCATCGGAATCGACATCGATCCGCAGGCGGTCGAGGCTGCGCAGGCCAACACCATACGCAACCGCTGCGAGGTGGACTATTACGTGCCCGACGATTTTGCCGCGACCGGACAATCGCAAGCATTCGACGTCGTCGTCGCCAACATTCTCGCCAATCCGCTGAAACTGATGGCCCCGATGCTGTCCGGGCGCGTCAAATCGGGAGGCACATTGCTGCTCTCCGGTGTGCTGGCAACGCAAGCCGACGATGTGATCGCAACCTATGCGCCCTTCATCAAGCTGAGCGTATGGCGTGAACAGGAAGGCTGGGTTGCACTGGCCGGCAGCCTGGCAACCGTCACCGGATAATCCGCATCATGGCGCTCGCAACGAAATGCCCGCACTGCCAGACGACGTTTCGCGTCGCCCATGACCAGTTGAAGTTGCGTGCCGGCCTCGTGCGTTGCGGCCACTGCAAGGAAATCTTCAACGGCATCGAGCATTTGCTGCCACCGGAAAAACCCGGCGCCAAAAGCGAAGTCGCGCCCGCGGCTTCCGTATCGTCCATACCGGCGGCCGAAGTTACGTCGCAGACGATGGCGGAACAAATACCTGACGCGGCCCCGCAGAGTGCGCAGGACGAAATCGAAGAAGAGAAATACGAATCTGTCGAAGACGAACCTGCCGCAGACGAATCTGCTACAGACGATACGCAGGAAGCATCCTCACCGGAAGAAACCGCCGTCGTCGCTCCCCCTCCCGCCAGCCGACTGGCCTTCGAGATTCCGTCTCACTTCGAACGGGAGTTTCCTGCCGCGGCAAAGGACGATGCTCCTGTCGACCCGCTGCAGCGCATGACGTTGATGGATTTCGCCGCCGATACGGACGAGGATGGAAAAGAGGTCGACGGCGAGCAGCAATACAGCCGTGCCGAAGCCGGTGCATCGACCTTCGATCCGCACGCCCCTGACGAACTGGACGAAGCCATCGAGGATCTGCAGCGCAAACCCTGGCGCCGCTCCATACGAAACAAAAACAAGGCACAGCAAGAAGAAAAGAACGATGCGCTGGACGAAGACGAAGAGGAAACGCATGAAGCTGCAGAAGAGGAGCCCAGCTTCATCCGACATGGCCGGCGCCGACAGCGACTCGGCCGGAAATTGCGCAATTTCCTGATCGCCGGATCGTGCATCCTGTTCATCACCGCCATACTGCAAGGCATTTATGTTTTCCGCAATCAGCTTGGCGGCCTGTTCCCGCAGGTCAAACCGCTGCTGATGCAAGCCTGCGATGCTGTCGGCTGCAACATCAGCCTGCCGGCACAAATCTCTGCCGTCTCGATCGAATCCAGTGAGTTGCAGACGATCGAGAACAATGGCGACATGTTTGTACTTACTACGCTGCTGCGCAACAACAGCACGACACCGCAGGAATGGCCGCACATCGAACTGACGCTCAACGACGGCAACGAGAAACCGCTACTGCGCCGCGTGTTCCGGCCATCCGACTATGTCGCCAACGAGGAAATTCGCCAGGGATTCGCGGCGAGCAGCGAACGAACGACACGCATCGCCTTTCAACTGGAACAGGTCAAAGCGTCCGGCTACCGCGTCTACCTGTTCTATCCGTAAGCCGACATCCGGCATCGAGCCGGCCGGTTCGGTCGGCTGCCTTGCCTGATCCGTGTATCATGGCGGCCAAATCAATACCAACCATTACTACAGACTTCCATTCATGAAATCACTCATCTGCGGCTCGCTTGCCTTCGATACGATCATGCTGTTCGAAGGCCGTTTTTCCGAATCCCTGCTGGCTGACCAGCTGCACAAGATCAACGTCTCCTTCCTCGTTCCCAGCCTGCGACGCGAATTTGGCGGCTGTGCCGGCAACATCGCCTACAACCTGAAACTGCTCGGCGGCGAACCGCTGATCATGGCGACCATCGGCCAGGACGACCAACCGTATCGCGAACGCCTGACGCAACTCGACATTTCGCAGCAATGCATCAAGACCATTCCGCAGGCTTACACCGGCCAGGCATTCATCACCACCGATGTGGGTGGCAACCAGATCAATGCCTTCCATCCGGGCGCCATGTCGTTCGCGCATGAAAACAAGGTAGCCGACGCAGGCGAGGTCAAGATCGCCATCGTCGCACCGGATGGCCGCGACGGCATGCTGCAACATGCAAAAGACTGCGCCGAACTAGGCACCCCGTTCATCTTCGATCCAGGCCAGGGACTGCCGATGTTCGATGGCAACGATCTGAAGAATTTTATCGAACAAGCCACCTACGTCGCCGTCAACGACTATGAAGCAGAGCTGCTGACCTCACGCACCGGCCTGACGCTGGGCGACATTGCCGATCGCGTATCAGCATTGATCGTCACGCGTGGCGAACAGGGTGCGGAGATTTTCACTGGTGGCGAACGACTGGAAATCCCATGTGTGAAAGCGGACCGGATCGTCGATCCCACCGGCTGCGGCGATGCCTTCCGCGCAGGCTTGTTGTACGGCCTGACGAACGATTTCGACTGGGCGACCACCGGACGTCTGTCCAGCCTGATGGGCTCGATCAAGATTGCTTCGCAAGGTCCGCAGAACCATGCGCCAAGCCGTGCCGAAATCGAGGACCGATTCCAGCAGGCCTTCGGTTATCGCTTCTGAATTTTCGAAGAGAATAACGGCGGCGGCCTCCGGGCCGTCGTGCCGTTATAGAAGAGACGTGACGATCATCGTCACCAATCGGATCGCGATCTGCAACAGGATCAACGCTACTAATGGCGACAGATCGATCGTGCCGATCAGCGGAACAATGCGGCGCAACGGCCGCATCAGCGGATCGTTGAGCGCGCGTACAAACGGTGCCAGCGGCGCATGCGGGTTGACCCAGCTGAAGACGACCTCGATCAGGATCAGGCCGATCAGACCATATAGCGCCCACTGGCAAACCCGCAGCAAAGCCAGCAGAAAAGCAGCCTGCGGCGACAGCATTCCAGCCAGCCAGATATCCACCACCGTCGCAATCAGCGCGACCAGATAGGCCGCGATCAGGCTCGCCCAATCGTAACCGCCTGCACCCGGCAAGACGCGACGTAGCGGACGTACCAGCCAATCCGTCAATTGATAGGTGAATTGCGCGATCTCCATCGGCGGACGCACGCGCACGGCCTGCATCCAGAATCGGAGCAACAAGGCACCGGCCAGCACAACGGCAGCCGTATCGATAATCAGGACGAATATGCTATCCACTGTCTTTCCTTGAAAAAAAAACGCTGTGCGACGCAAGCCGCACAGCGGGATTGTGCCCGACTTTCGTCAGGCCCATCCAGTCAGCGCTGGATTTACGGGCGGGAACCCGTCGGAAACGGCCATGCCGCTGCCGGATTCAGGACCGTCTTCACTGCAGGTGCTGCAACGGCAGCAGGCTTGGCAGCCGGTTTCTTGGCAGCGGCCTTTTTCGGAGCAGCTTTTTTAGCAGCCGGTTTTTTGGCGGCTTTTTTGGCAGCCGGTTTTTTGGCAGCTTTTTTAGCGGCCGGTTTCTTGGCGGCTTTCTTGGCTGCTTTCTTCGCTACCGGCTTCTTGGCCGCTTTCTTGGCGACCTTTTTAACGGCCTTTTTCGCTACGGTTTTCTTCGCAGCTTTTTTGGCGACCTTCTTGACGGCCTTTTTCGCTACGGTTTTCTTCGCAGCTTTTTTAGCGACCTTCTTGACGGCTTTTTTCGCTACGGTTTTCTTGACAGCCTTTTTAACGGCTTTCTTCGCTACCGATTTCTTGGCAGCTTTCTTGGCGACTGGGCGCTTGACTGCCTTCTTCGCCGTAGCTTTCTTCGCTACGGTTTTCTTGGCTGCTGCTTTTTTAGCGACCGGCTTCTTGGATGCGACTTTTTTCTTTGCAGCGGGTTTCTTTGCTGCTTTCTTTGCTGTTGCCATTTCGTTTCTCCTTCACGTGATGGAAAAATACAAGCTAATTGAAAACCCTCCTGCCCATCGCGCGCGATGAAACAGGCGGATTATTCATCGGCACAAGCTTGAAACGGCGCTTGCGCTAATGAATTCGGCACCAGCTGAACTGCTGCATCCCCTCACTTATGCAGCACTTCAGCCAAACTCCCGGTACGTTTTCGCGGCTTCTGCAGCGATCGACCGTCTAAATGAGGCCAGCCATCAGGCCGGCATCGGAAACTTGTTTCTGAAAGGACAAACCTTTTTCCAAAGAAAAAACCGCCTTACCCGATTGAATCGGATAAAGCGGTTCAGCCAGAAGAGAACTTGTCGGTCGTCTACTGTTCATTAATTGGATTGTTGCCTTTCATTTTTTCTGCAAACCGGGCAGGCATTTTTCTATCCCCGGCTGCCAAATGCGTCTGCCTTATTTTTAAGCAGCACCGCACATCCAAACTTTTACTCCCAGTTGAGCGCACCACCTGTCTGGTATTCGATGACCCGCGTCTCGAAAAAGTTGCGTTCCTTTTTCAGATCGATCATCTCGCTCATCCAAGGGAAGGGGTTTTCCTCTTGTTCGAACATCGGTTCCAAACCGATTTGCTGTGCTCGGCGATTTGCGATGAACCTGAGATAACTCTTGAACATCGGTGCATTCAATCCAAGCACGCCTCGCGGCATTGTATCCTCAGCGTAGCGATATTCCAACTCCACCGCACGTAAAAACAACGCTTTGATCTCTTCGCGGAATTGCGGCGTCCACAGATGCGGATTCTCCATCTTGATCGTGTTGATCAGATCGATGCCGAAGTTGCAGTGCATGGACTCGTCGCGCAGGATGTATTGATACTGTTCTGCCGCACCCATCATTTTGTTCTGACGACCGAGAGCGAGAATCTGCGCGAAGCCGACATAGAAGAACAAACCTTCCATCAGACAGGCAAACACGATCAGCGAACGCAGCAGCTTCTGATCAGTTTCGAGCGTGCCGGTCTTGAATTCCGGATCGGTCAGCGTCTCGATGAACGGAATCAGGAACTGGTCCTTGTCGCGGATCGAAGCGACTTCGTTGTAGGCGTTGAAGATCTCGCCTTCGTCCAGGCCCAGCGATTCGACGATGTACTGGTAGGCGTGTGTGTGGATCGCTTCCTCGAACGCCTGGCGCAGCAGGTATTGGCGGCATTCAGGCGCCGTGATGTGGCGGTAGGTGCCGAGCACGATGTTGTTGGCGGCCAGCGAATCGGCCGTCACGAAGAAGCCGAGGTTGCGCTTGACGATGCGACGCTCGTCTTCCGTCAGGCCGTTCGGATTCTTCCACAGCTCGATGTCGCGCTGCATGTTGATTTCCTGCGGCATCCAGTGGTTGGCGCAGCCAGCCAGGTATTTGTCCCACGCCCATTTGTACTTGAACGGCACCAACTGGTTAACGTCGGTCTGGCCGTTGATAACGCGCTTGTCGGCGGCATCCATGCGATGTGCCGGATTGGCGGCCGCCGCAGGCTTGGCGACCAGCGCCGGGTTCAGGGCGACGTCCTGCTGCGCATCGCGCACCGGCTGCAATGCCGGTTGCGGTACGCCCTTCGACGTCTGTTCTTCATCCCAACTTAGCATTTTCGATTCCTCTTTCATCTCCGCGGCACTGCCCTCTTCACTTCTTTGTCCGCATTTGGCGGTTCAAGTTCAGTGCAGTGCCACGGATGGGTTGTTTTCAGATGACGCTATCCGCGGCAACGGTTACTGGCAAGCTTCGCATTCCTCGAAACCCGGATCGCCAGGACGCAGCATGCAAGCCGGGCCATCCTGTTGCGGCGCGGCCGCCATCGACGAAACGGCATTCGCATCGACAGCGTTCAGCGCACCGGCCTTGGTCGTCGATTTCTCGGTATGCGTGGCACCGATCGTACGCAGGTAGTAAGTCGTTTTCAGACCGCGCAACCATGCCAGTTTGTACGTCTCATCCAGTTTCTTGCCAGACGCGCCAGCCATGTAAATGTTCAGCGACTGTGCCTGATCGATCCACTTCTGGCGACGTGATGCCGCCTCGACCAGCCATTTCGGCTCAACTTCGAACGCCGTGGCGTAGATGTCGCGCAGATCTTGCGGGATGCGATCGATCTTGGCCAAGCTGCCGTCGAAGTATTTCAGGTCGGAGATCATCACTTCATCCCACAGGCCGCGTGCCTTCAGGTCACGCACCAGGTATTCGTTGATCTCGGTAAATTCGCCGGACAGGTTCGATTTGACGTAGAGGTTCTGGTACGTCGGTTCGATACAGGCCGAGACGCCGATGATGTTGGAAATCGTTGCCGTCGGCGCGATCGCCACGCAGTTCGAGTTGCGCATGCCGAATTCCTTGATGCGCGCACGCAATGCCGGCCAATCCATCGTTTCGGACGTATCGACTTCCAGATAACCGCCGCGTTCCTCGGCCAGCAGCTTCAGCGAATCCTGCGGCAGGATGCCGCGATCCCACAGCGAACCGCGGTAGGAGCTATAGCGGCCGCGTTCTTCGGCCAGTTCGGTCGATGCCAGGTAGGCGTAATAGCAGACTGCTTCCATCGAGGTGTCGGCAAACTTGACCGCTTCATCCGATGCGTACGGCACGCGCATCATGTGCAGGCAATCCTGGAAACCCATGATGCCCATGCCGACCGGGCGATGGCGCAGGTTGGAATCGCGTGCCTTCTTGACTGCGTAATAGTTGATGTCGATCACGTTATCCAGCATGCGCATCGCGGTGCGGACGGTTTTCTGCAGCTTGGCATGGTCCAGTTTGCCGTCCTTCATGTGGGCCGGCATGTTGACCGAACCGAGGTTGCAGACTGCGATCTCGGAATCGTTGGTGTTCAGCGTGATTTCCGTGCACAGGTTCGAGCTGTGGACGACGCCGACGTGCTGCTGCGGCGAACGGATGTTGCACGGATCCTTGAAGGTGATCCACGGATGGCCGGTTTCGAACAGCATCGACAGCATCTTGCGCCACAGGTCCAGCGCCTGGATTTTCTTGAACAGGCGCAATTCGCCGCGCGCGGCCCTGGATTCGTAACCGAGATAGGCTTCTTCGAAAGCCTTGCCGACCTTGTCGTGCAGGTCAGGGCAATCTGCCGGCGAGAACAGCGTCCATTCACCCTTCTCCATCACGCGCTTCATGAACAGGTCCGGAATCCAGTTCGCGGTGTTCATGTCGTGCGTGCGGCGGCGGTCATCGCCGGTGTTCTTGCGCAGGTCGAGGAATTCCTCGATATCCATGTGCCAGGTTTCCAGGTAGGCGCAAACCGCGCCCTTGCGCTTGCCGCCCTGGTTGACCGCGACGGCGGTGTCGTTGACCACTTTCAGGAACGGCACCACACCCTGCGATTTGCCGTTCGTGCCCTTGATGTGCGAGCCGAGCGCGCGTACCGGGGTCCAGTCGTTACCGAGGCCGCCGGCGTATTTGGCCAGCAGTGCGTTTTCCTTGATCGCTTCGTAGATGCCGTCGAGATCGTCGGCCACCGTCGTCAGGTAGCAGGACGACAGCTGCGAGCGTTGCGTGCCGGAATTGAACAGCGTCGGCGTCGAGCTCATGAAATCGAAGGTCGACAGCAGGTTGTAGAACTCGATGGCGCGCGCTTCGCGATCGATCTCGTTCAGCGACAGGCCCATCGCCACACGCATGTAGAACGCCTGCGGCATTTCGATGCGCACATCGCGAATGTGCAGGAAGTAGCGGTCGTACAACGTCTGCAGGCCGAGGTAACCGAACTGCAGATCGCGCTCCGGTACCAGCGCATCCGCCAGTTTTTTCAGATCGAACTGGCCGAGCTTGGCGTCCAGCAGTTCGGCATCGATGCCCTTCTTGATGAATTTCGGAAAGTATTCGAGATAGTGCGCCGGCGCATCGGCCTGCGCGACTTCCTGGCCGAACACTTCCTTGCGGATCGTGTGCATCAGCAGACGGGCAGTCACGGTACTGTAGGCCGGATCCTTTTCCATCAGCGCGCGGGCAGCCAGGATGGCGGACTTGTGCAGTTCCTCGACCGGTACACCGTCGTACAGGTTCTTGATCGTTTCGCTGATGATGGCGGAAGCATCGACGTGCTGCTCCAGACCTTCGCAGGCAGCCGTGATCAGGCTGCGCACTTCATCCAGGTCCAGCGGACGACGCTGGCCGTTTTCCACCACATGCAGTTGATGTTCCTGCGCCGCCGGCTTGGCAGCCTGCTGCTGGGCGCGCTCTTCGTTGCGCTTGGCGCGATACAGCACATAGGCGCGCGCGACGTCGTGCTCACCCGAACGCATCAGCGACAGTTCGACCTGATCCTGCACGTCTTCGATATGGAAAGTGCCGCCTGCCGGCTGGCGACGCACCAGCGCATTGACGACGCTGTTGGTCAGATTCTCGACCAGTTCGCGCACGCGCGCGGATGCCGCGCCCTGCCCGCCGTTGACGGCGAGGAAGGCCTTGGTGACGGCGATCGAGATTTTCGACGGTTCGAAACCGACGACGGCGCCGTTACGGCGAATGATGCGATAGTCACCCAGGCCGGAAGCGGCCGGTGCAGAGGTCGAAGATGCAACCGCGTTCGATGCGATGTTGCCGATGTCGGTCGACGATGACTTGGCTGGGATTTCTTGTGCAGAGTGCATGAAGAAGACTCCTTTGTGACGGTTGCCGGCAATACTTGCCTTGTTTTTTAAGGAAAACCGGAGCGAGCCGGTTTCGCGAAAATTCTGGTGATGCGCAGGATTGCATTACTGCAAACTTCATGCCGATCCCGCAGAAGTGCGTTTATTCGGCGTCCCCACTATATATATGTATGCACACTTACATTGCGACGACTGCCGGACAAAGCCGGGGGAAATCACTTTTTGATAACCTACTACATCTAGTAAGGAAACCAGGATTTGCACCTAATTCTAGTGTCTCGATTCAGGACATGCAATCGTTTTATCACCGCTTTGAGATATATTTTTTTAACAAATTCTGCGTCGGCGATATAGATTCTTTTACATTGGACAAAATGCGAGATCTGCAGCGATTTTGCTTTTTTTCGCATCGATCCCGATAGCGCGACAATAGTGGTCGCGATATAGCGCCCAATCGAAAAAGGGGCCGGGATCGGTCTTGCGTCCCGGCGCAATATGTTCGTGCCCAGTGACGCTTTTGAGCGGGCAAGCCTGCTGCAAAGCTACCGTCAGCACCGCCAGCGCCGCATATTGGGCGGCTTCGAACGGTTCGTGATCCGTTCCTTCCAGCTCGATGCCGATCGAAAAATCGTTACAGCGCTCGCGCCCGCAGAAGCTTGACGCTCCCGCATGCCAGGCCCGGTCGTTAGCCGAGACAAACTGGACAACCGCGCCGTCGCGCCGGATCAGGAAGTGCGCGGACACCCGCAATGGCTGCAACTGTTCGAAATACGGATCGGCCGCGTAATCGAGCCGGTTCAGAAACAGATCAGTAATGTAAGGACCGCCGAAACGACCTGGCGGCAGGCTGATGTTGTGGATGACCAGCAGATCGACGGGTGTACCTTCCGCGCGCGGATCGCAGTTCGGCGACGGTTCGTGCTGCGCACCTTCCGCCCAGCCATCGGCACCGATATGGAAAGCCGGCATGCCAGCCGCCGCCTCAGTCCGGTGCATGGATATCCAGCCGCTGCATCCGATAGCGCAACTGGCGGAAGCTGATGCCCAGCAATTCCGCCGCCTGCGTTCGGTTGAAATGCGTCTTCGCCAGCGCACGGCGGATGATTTCGCGCTCGACGTCGTCCAGATGATCGGGCAACGATTCCGGCAAATCGCTTTCAGCCGACGGCGCCGGTGCAGCGGAGGCAGTCTGCTCGACTGCCGGCTGCGTCGGGAATTCTGCCGGTACGGTGGCAACTTCTTCAGAAGCGGCCGTTGCCGGCGGCGATGCCTTCAATACCAGATCGCCCACCTCGATCACGCCATCGTTGGCGAACGCAAGCGCGCGTTCCAGAATATTTTCCAGTTCACGGACATTGCCGGGGAAAGAATAATTACGCAGCGCCTCCAACGCTTCCGGTGTCAGCGCCGCCGTATGGCCGCCACCCAGCCGGGACAGGATGACATCCGCCAGCAGACCGATATCGTCCAGCCGCTCACGCAGCGGCGGCAGGTGCAACTCGATCACGTTCAACCGGTAATAGAGATCCTGACGGAAGGCGCCCTTGCCGACGCAATCGTGCAGATTCTGGTGCGTCGCGCTGACGATGCGCACGTCGACCGGTTCTTCCGCCGTCGCACCGACCTTGCGCACGCGCCGCTCCTGGATCGCGCGCAGCAGCTTGACCTGCATCGCCAGCGGCAGATCGGCCACCTCGTCCAGCATCAGCGTGCCGCCATTGGCCGCCTGAAAAAAACCGTCGCGATCGTCGGTGGCGCCGGTGAACGCGCCCTTGCGGTAGCCGAAGAATTCCGCCTCCATCAGCGCCTCCGGAATCGCACCGCAGTTGACGGCGACGAAGGGCTTGTCGCTGCGTGCGCTCAACGCATGGATATCGCGTGCGGCCAATTCCTTGCCGCTACCCGATTCGCCGCTGATGGCAACCGGCGCCATGCTGCGCGCCAACCGTGCGATCTGCGCGCGCAGCGCCTGCATCGCTTCCGATTGCCCGATCAGACGCGGCGACGAAAACCCTGCCGTTCCCTTCTCGCCGCGCGCCGCGTTCCCGCTGGCTTCACTGATCTGGCCGGTTTGATTGGTTTGGCTAATGCGCAATGCGGAACGTACCATGACGCGCAACTGTTCCAGTCCGACCGGCTTGGACAAATAGTCAAACGCGCCCGCTTTCAATGCCGCCACCGCATTTTCGGCGCTGCCGAATGCCGTGATGACGGCCACCGGCGTGTTTCTGTATTGCGTATTGATTTCCTGCACCAGATCGATGCCGAGGCCATCCGGCAACCGCATGTCCGTCAGCACCAGCGCATACTCGGTGCGCCCCAGATGGTCACGGGCGGCGGACAGGTTCTGCGCGCTATCGACATCCAGCCCCATCTTGACCAGCGTGATTTCCAGCAATTCGCGCAGATCGGCTTCGTCGTCGACTATCAGGATGCGGGGTGCAGTCATTGCTTGCGGAATGTTCGGTTCATCAATGGTTGAGCGGCGGCAGCACGATCATGCCGCCTCGTCGACAGCGAAGGTGATGACGAAACGGCCGGACGGCGAACCGTTCTCGCCGTCGCTGCGGTATTCGTAGTTCAGCATCGCGCCGTTGTTCAGGCACAGCTCGCGCGCCAGATAGAGCCCCAATCCGGTTCCCTTGCTCGACGTCGTGTAGAACGGCTCGAACAGATGGGCCCGTACGGTGGAACTGATCTGCGGCCCGTCATCCTTCACGTGCAGTTCGAGTCTATGCCCGATGCCGGCCACGACACGAATCTGGATGCTGCCCGGTGCGCCGCTTGCGTAGCGTAACGCATTTGTCAGCAAGTTCAAGATGATTTCACGCAAATGCAACGGATCGAAACGCACCCGATACGTTCGCGTGTCGAGGGCGACGATCACGCCATCCTTCACCGTATGCGTTTCGTGCAATTCCGTCAGCAACTCGTCCAGCAGTGGCCTCAGCGCGATCGGTTCCTGGTGCTGATGCGCCTTGCGCGACAGTTTCAGGATGTCCTCGATCATCCGGTTCAGCCGTGCGACATTGTCGGCGATGATCTTCAACATGCGCTGGCGCGCGGCATCGGTTTCGTCTTCGTTCAGCAACGATGCTGCATGGCCGATTGCAGACAGCGGATTGCGCACTTCATGTGCAATGCTGGCTGTCAGCCGTCCCATCGATGCCAGCTTCAGTTGTTGCGCCTGGTTCTCGATTTCGGTCACGTCCTGCAGAAATGCCACCACGCGTTCATCCTGCATGCCGCCAGTATCGACGCGCATGAAGCGCAGCCGCAGGTGCGTCGCCAGTTCGCGCCGGCCGCCCCAGATCGTGGTACCACCCTGCAGCGTGCTTTCCTCGCCATGCTTGATGTGCACGAAGGTCGGCCGGCCTTGCGCACCGCCCTGCGTCGTCGTCCGCAAGCCGCCATTGGCGCTCCATGCAACATAAGCTTCGGCAATCGGCGCCAGCCACAGCATGTCTGACAACTTGCCGTAGGCCTTCTCATGCGGGAAGGTTAGTCCCAGCATGCGCGCTGCTGCCGGATTGCTGGTCAGTACGCGCCCCTTGCGATCCAGCACCAGCACACCGTCGTCCATGTCGGCGATCACCAGCCGGTTGATCGCCTGCTGGATGTGCAGCGCCTTGCCCCGGCCTTGCGCCAGCGATTCCTGCTTGATCAGGCGATCTGCCAGGCGATTGATCGCAAAGATGACGATGAAGAATGCCGCACCGTACAGTCCAGCTTGCGTCGATGAAATGTCCGAACCGGCGTTCAGCAACTGGTAGCCGTTCTCCGCCAGCATGACCAGCGTCGCCACCGAGACGAAGAACAACGCCAATATCAGCGGCGCCAGGATCGCACTGCCGGCGAGCGGAAACAGGTACAGGATGGCTAAGCCGCTCTTGATGCCGCCAGCCGACAGGTACAACAGCGTGATCGCCGCCAGATCTACCGAAATTTGCGCCGCCACCTGCAGCAGGAACCGTCGCCTTACGTAGGTCGCCAGCAGCACGAATGCCATTGCCAGCAAGAGATAGGTAATGCAACCGCTCCAGAATTCCTGCTGATAGCGCATCACCTTGCTGCCGGCCCAGCCGAAATAGCCGAGCAGCACGGCGATGATCACCATGCGCGTAAAGGCAAAGGTTTGCAGCGTGCGCCAGAAGGTTTCGCGCGTATCTGCGTAGACGGGTCGGGAACGCGCCATGAATCGAATCAGCGGTAGTCAGTGCGCGGCATGTCGCTGCCGGTGCTCGCTGCAGCAAAAAGCCGTGCGTGCGGTATCGAATACCGCTTCCGATGCCGGGAAATGCGTGCCGCAATGCGCACAACGCAGCATGGTTTCAATTTCACGGCCTGACGCAGTGGACTGGCGCGGGGAAGGCGATTGAGGTCTAGCCTGGGATTGGGATCGAGCTTGCGCCTGTGCCTTGTTGCGCAAGACCCAGACGACGGCGAAGATCAAAATCGCCCACAACAGGAATTTCATATGAAACTCCGGTGCAGGACGACTTCCAGCACGAAGCGGCTGCCGACATAGGCAAGCAACAGCAAGGAGAAACCGGCCAGTGTAAATCCAAGTGCGGTTCTGCCGCGCCATCCCTGCCAGCGACGGCCCGCCAGGAGCACACCGAACAGCACCCACGACAATATTGTGAATATCGTCTTGTGATCCCAGGTGAATGCCCTGCCGAACAATTCCTCGGAAAAAACCACGCCGGAGACCACCGTCAGCGTCAGCAGCAGAAAGCCGAAACCGATCAGGCGAAACAGCAGTTTTTCCATCGTCAGCAAGGCAGGCAGGCGATCGATTGCCAGCGCGAACCAGCCTTTCTTCTGATCGCTCATCCGCGTATGCAGCTTGGATTCCTGCAACGCCATCAGCACCGCATGAAAGGCCGCGATCGTCAGCGTCGCATAGGCCAGCGTGGCAATCGCGATATGCCACGGAAACAATGCCGTCTTGCCTTGCAGCGGAATGACGCTACCGGGAAAAATCGGTGGCAGCAGCACCGCCAGCGCCGCACAAGGCAACACCAGGACGCGCATGCCATCCAGCGAAAAATTGCGATTCTCCAGCCAATAGGCTGCCACCGATATCCACAGCGTGGCCGACAGCATGACGGCGAATCCCAGCCGCAGGGAGTCGGGTGCTGCAGCAATATCAGCCCACAATGCACCGCCGTGCAGCAACCAGCCGACCAGCGTGCCAAGCGAGATCGCCAGCCTGTTTTTCGACGGCAGGAAGGCGCAACACGCATAGCAAAGCGCAGCCAGGACAAAGAAATAGATTTGCATCGTTCGAGTTTACACCAACTGTCTTTCCAGACCGGCAGCTTCGCATAGTCCTGCCTAACCTCGGCTGTACCTGCCACAGCAGGCTTTCTCGCAGGGCGAACGACATCCGGCCTGCCGATTTTTTCGCCCGCACCCGGCAGGCACATCCTCTGCACGGCAAGGAATCGCACCTTCCGCCATCAGGTAAAATGACGGATATTCGCCGCTGCTTCATGTCATGACGTCAACGACGCGTGAATGTTTGCGGCCCACCCCGTTTTTTCCTTCCAACATGCTCGACAATCTCACCCAACGCCTAGCCAAGGCCGTCAAGACCATGCGCGGAGAAGCGCGTCTGACGGAATCCAATACCGCCGAAATGCTGCGCGAAGTACGCCTCGCATTGCTCGAAGCCGACGTCGCCCTGCCGGCCGTGCGCGAGTTCATCGCCCGCGTCAAGGAAAGAGCGATGGGCCAGGACGTCATCGGTTCGCTGACGCCGGGCCAGGCACTGGTCGGCGTGGTCCAGCGTGAACTGGCTGTACTGATGGGTGCCGATCTCGGCCCCGAGGCATCGCAGCTGAATTTTGCCACCCAGCCGCCAGCGATCATCCTGATGGCCGGCCTGCAGGGCGCCGGCAAGACGACCACCGTCGGCAAGCTGGCCAAATACCTGCGCGAACAGAAGAAAAAGAAAGTACTAACCGTCTCCGCCGACGTCTATCGTCCGGCCGCGATCGGTCAGTTGCAGACAGTGACCGAACAGGTCGGCGCGGACTTCTTCCCGTCGCAACCGACCGACAAACCGGTCGACATCGCCTTGGCCGCGCTCGACCATGCAAAACGCCACTACCATGACGTGCTCATCATCGACACCGCCGGCCGCCTCGGCATCGACGAAGCGATGATGCAGGAAATCTCCGCGCTGCATGCCGCCGTCAAACCGATCGAGACGCTGTTCGTCGTCGACGCCATGCTCGGCCAGGATGCGATCAACACCGCCAAGGCCTTCAGCGACGCGCTGCCGCTGACCGGCGTCGTGCTGACCAAGCTGGACGGCGATTCGCGCGGCGGTGCGGCGCTGTCGGTGCGCCACGTCACCGGCAAGCCGATCAAGTTCGCCGGTGTGGCCGAGAAAATGGACGGCCTCGAAGCATTCGATCCGGCCCGCATGGCCGACCGTATCCTCGGCATGGGCGACATCCTGGCGCTGGTCGAGGAAGCCCGCAAGGGCGTGGACATGGACGCCGCGCAGGATCTGGCGCAGAAGATCAAGGGCGGCGGCAAATTCGACCTGAATGACTTCAAATCCCAGCTGACGCAGATGAAGAAGATGGGCGGCATGGCCAGTCTGATGGACAAGCTGCCGGCCCAGATGCAGATGGCTGCCGGCAACGCCAATATGGGCATGGCCGACAAGCAGGTCGCCCGCATGGAAGGCATCATCAATTCGATGACGCCGGCCGAGCGCGCCAAGCCGGAACTGATCAAGGCTTCCCGCAAGCGCCGCATCGCCACCGGTGCCGGCGTTCAGGTGCAGGAAGTCAACCGCATGCTGGCGCAGTTCGAACAGATGCAATCGATGATGAAAAAGCTCAAGGGTGGCGGCATGGCGAAGATGATGCGCGGCATGAAAGGCATGCTGCCGGGGATGCGCTGAACACAGGCGCGAGATGGAAAAGCCGGGATATTCCCGGCTTTTTTATTGTGCACTTCTCTCTCGTACAAGGCGGATTTCCCGTCTCCGCCGCCGCTCGAAACACGTCGCCGATGCCGTCGGACGCAAGTCGATTCCGCCATCGCTTCGGCATCGGAAACGGCAGGTCTGCAGAATGTGTTCACTCTCGCTCCGCAAATTCCCTTTTTCCCCTCCGGCGACACGCGTGGCGGGCAGCATACACACGCGCAGAAATCCGCACAAAAACACTTGCATGCCGGGGAAAACCGCACCACTATTAGCGTTGCGTGAATTGACGCAATTTCCCAAACAATGTGAAGGAGGTTTTGAAATGGCAACAGCCAAGAAACCCGCAGCCAAGAAACCGGCCGCCAAGAAAGCCGCAGCAAAGAAACCCGTAGCGAAGAAGGCGCCTGCCAAGAAAGCCGTCGCCAAGAAGGCAGCTCCGGCCAAGAAAGCCGTCGCGAAAAAAGCCGTAGCGAAGAAAGCGCCTGCCAAGAAAGTCGTCGCGAAAAAAGCAGTCGCCAAGAAGAAAGCCGCTCCGCGCAAGCCAAACGCCGCCTTCATGAAACCTGTCACCCCGTCCGCAGTATTGGCCGCTGTGATCGGTAGCAACGCTGCTCCGCGCACGGAAATCACGAAGAAAGTCTGGGACTACATCAAGAAGTTCAAGCTGCAGAATGCGACCAACAAGCGCATGATCGACGCAGACGACAAACTGAAAGCTGTCTTTGGCGGCAAGAAGCAAGTGTCCATGTTCGAGATGACCAAACTCATCTCCGGCCACCTGAAATAATCTTCTTCCATTGTGCCAAACAAAAACGCCCGCATCGCGCGGGCGTTTTTGTTTCTGCCGTCTTTACTTCCGTAGTCTTTAGTTCTGTAGCCTTCCTGCTGCATTCGTCTCTGCAATCAGGAATCATCTGACATCCAGCGGCATCGCTATCGCCTGCTTTTGCACTGTACCGTCTGCCCTGACATTTTGTACGGGTTCCTGCTCGAGTATCGGCTGGGGTATCGGTCCAAGTTCCGGCTTGCGCTCCGGTTTATGTTCCCACTTGCGCCATGCCGCCAGCACGGCGTTCGGATATTCGGGACGGCCGCGGCTACCGTTATAACGGCCCAGCGCCATGAACAGGTTGCCCTTTTCCATATCCAGATACATGCGCAGGATGGAACAGCCGAAACGCAGGTTGGTCTGCATGTTGAACAGCGTGCTGCGATCGCCATCGCCGATCACGCGCGTCCAGAACGGCATCACCTGCATGTAGCCATGCGCGCCGACCCGCGACACCGCATATTTGCGAAACGCCGATTCCACCTGGATCAAACCCAGTACCAGCGCAGGATCCAGCCCGGCGCGGCGCGATTCGTACCAAGCTGTTCTCAGAAACTCGAGACGCACCTGCCTGTCCGGCAAACGCTTCGAAAGACGGACCGACATGTCGCCGAGCCAGCTCAAATAATCGAGTCGTTCGCCGACGTCAGTGAAATCGGGAACGGGCGGACGCGGATCGGCAATCGCACGCGACAATGCAATGCGCACGGAGTCGGCCAGTGCCTCCTCCTTCTGGTTGCCGGCCAGTGCCGGCTGCATCGCCAGCATCAGGGCACAAGCTGCCAGTCCGTATCGCATACGCTCCCGCACCGTTTCGCTCCGACGGTCAGGCCGCCAGCTTCGCCTTGACGAAGGCGACCGCATCGCCCATTGCAACTGCAGTGGCTTCCGTATCGCGGCGTCCCTGGTATTCCAGCTTGCCTTCCTTCAGGCCGCGGTCGCCGATGACGATGCGATGCGGCACGCCGATCAGCTCCCAGTCGGCAAACATGACGCCGGGGCGCTCGCCGCGATCGTCGAGAATCACGTCGATGCCGGCCGCCGTCAGTTCGCCGTACAGGCGATCGGCTTCGGCGCGTACCGCCTCGTTACGGTCGTAACCCATCGGGCACAACACGATTTCGAACGGCGCCAGCGAAGCCGGCCAGATGATGCCGCGCTCGTCGAAATTCTGCTCGATCGCCGCACCCAGAATGCGCGTGATGCCGATGCCGTAGCAGCCCATCTGCAGCAGTTGCGGCTTGCCGTTTTCGTCGAGGAAGGTGGCTTTCATGTCTTCCGAATAGCGCGTGCCCAACTGAAACACGTGACCGACCTCGATGCCGCGCTGGATCGCCAGCGCACCCTTGCCGTCTGGCGATGCATCGCCTTCGACGACATTGCGCAGGTCGAATACGGCAGGCTCCGGCAGATCGCGCCCCCAGTTCACGCCGGTCAGATGGAAATCGACCTCGTTGGCGCCGCAGATGAAATCGCTCATCGCCGCTACCGTGCGGTCAGCGACGACGCTGATCGGCTTCTTCGTCCCGATCGGACCGAGATATCCAGGCGGCGTACCGAACCACTCGACGATTTCCGCTTCGCTGGCAAAACGAAAATTCGCCAACCCCGGCACCTTGGCAGCCTTCACTTCATTCAGTTCGTGATCGCCGCGCAGCAGCAACAGCCACGCCTGCTTGGTTACCTTGCCGTCTTCTTCTTTCTCGACCATCAGCACGAGCGACTTGACGGTCTGCGTCAGGGGCACACCCAGCAGCTTGGCAACATCTTCGCAACGCGCCTTGCCCGGCGTCGGCGTTTTCGTCATCGGTTGTGCAGCGGCTGCGCGCGGCACGGCCGGCGCCACCGCTTCGGCAGCTTCCATGTTGGCCGCGTAATCCGAATTCGGGCAATAGACCAACGCATCTTCACCGGTATCGGCAATCACGTGAAATTCGTGCGAGCCCGAACCGCCGATCGCACCGTTGTCGGCCGCCACTGCACGGAACTGCAGACCGAAGCGCGTGAAGATGTTCACATAGGCATCGAACATCACTTGGTAAGAACGCTGCAGGCCTTCGGCATCGCGATCGAACGAATAGGCATCCTTCATCGTGAACTCGCGCCCACGCATCAAACCGAAGCGCGGACGGCGCTCGTCACGAAACTTGGTCTGGATGTGATAAAAGTTCACCGGCAACTGGCGATACGATTTGATCTCGGTGCGCACCACGTCGGTAACGACTTCCTCCGACGTTGGCTGGATCGCGAAATCACGACCGTGGCGATCTTTCACGCGCATCAGTTCCGGCCCCATCTTGTCCCAGCGTCCGGTTTCCTGCCACAGCTCGGCCGGTTGCACGACCGGCATCAGAAGCTCGATCGCGCCGGCGCGATTCATTTCCTCGCGAACGATGGCTTCCACCTTGCGGATCACACGCAAGCCCATCGGCATATAGGTATAGATGCCGGAACCCAGGCGCTTGATCATGCCGGCCCGCATCATCAGCTTGTGGCTGACGATTTCAGCTTCGGAAGGTGCTTCTTTAAGAGTGGAAATGAAAAAACGGGAGGCGCGCATGACGGTGTGAGTCTTTTTGAAAGAGAGAGGGTTATAATCGACTCAATTTTAAAGGATTAGCTGGCTGATGCACCCGTACTTCGTACAATTGATCGCCGTTACCGTTGTTCGCGCGTCACCTTGCGCGACCACGGTTCGCGGCCTTGTTGCCGATTCTCGATAAGGGTCCGTCCGCCGCAGAAAGTTTGAGGTGCAACATGCTGGACCGTGAAGGCTTTCGCCCTAACGTCGGCATCATTCTGCTCAATACCCACAACGAAGTCTGGTGGGGAAAACGGGTGCGCGAGCATTCGTGGCAGTTTCCGCAGGGCGGCATCAAGTTCGGCGAGACACCCGAGCAGGCGATGTACCGTGAACTCGAAGAAGAAGTCGGCCTGCGTGCCGAACACGTCAAGATCATCGGCCGCACGCGCGACTGGTTGCGCTACGAAGTTCCCGACCATTTCATCAAGCGTGAAATCCGCGGCCACTACAAGGGGCAGAAACAGATCTGGTTCCTGCTGCGCATGGTCGGCCGTGACAGCGACGTCAACCTGCGCCTGACCGAACATCCCGAATTCGATGCATGGCGCTGGCACGATTACTGGGTGCCGCTCGATGTCGTCATCGAATTCAAACGCGATGTCTACCAGCGTGCGCTGCAGGAACTATCGCGCTACCTGAATCGCTCGACGCATGGCAACACCCGCCACCTGCGCCAGAATCATCCGCCGCGCAAACCCGCTCCATCCCGGAACGTCAAAACCGATACCGAATCATGAACAAGTCTTCCCGGACCGCCTTGCTGGCCGGTTTCGCACTGCTGTCTGCACTGCAAGCCGCTTTCGCCCAATCGTTCGACGAGGATTTCGACGACGAAAACAAACCGTGGGAAGAAATCGCCGTTCAGCTTCCCGCACCGCCGAAAGCCGAAAATCTGCTGCCGTTCTATGTCAGTCCGACAGCAACGCAATCTTTCGCCGTCGACGGCAAATCGCTGTCCGTCGGCTCGGATGGCGTGGTGCGCTACACGTTGATTTCCGTCAGCCAGTCCGGCGCACGCAATGTCAGCTACGAAGGCATTCGTTGCGAAACGTTTGAGAGAAAAATCTATGCAATCGGCCAGTCCAATGGCGCATGGGTACGCGCGCGGCGAGACAAATGGGAAGGTATCGTGCAGGGCTTTGCCAACCGGCAGCATGCTGCATTGGCGACCGACTATTTCTGCGAGAACCGCAGCGTCTACAGCAGCGATGTAGAAAAAATCCTGCGCCGCATGAAATCGAAACAGACGCTGGTCGACGATCTGCGCCGCTGACGCTGGCAAATTTGCACGGCCGGGTATTTCGCCGGCCTGCACGGATGTTTACAACAGCACGAGATTGTCGCGATGGATCAATTCCGGCTCCTCGACGAAGCCGAGAATCGCCGCGATCTCCGTCGATGGTTTGCGCATGATGCGGCGTGCTTCGGAACTGGCGTAATTGGTAATTCCGCGTGCAACCGCTTTACCGGACTGATCCACACAGGTGATGACATCACCGCGGCCGAAACTGCCTGACACCTCGGTTACACCGATCGGCAGCAATGACTTTCCTTCCGCTCTCAGCTTCGTCACCGCGCCATCGTCCAGCACGACACGCCCAGCCGTCTGCAAATGATCGGCCATCCATTGCTTGCGCGCAGTCAGCTGCGCCGTCTGTGCCGTCAGTTGCGTGCCGATCGCCTCGCCCTGCGCCAGACGCGTCAGCACGCTGTCTTCGCGCCCCCAGGCAATCACGGTATGCGCACCCGACTGAGCCGCGCGTTTGGCTGCCAGTATCTTCGTCAGCATGCCGCCACGCCCCAGACTGCTGCCGGCGCCTCCGGCCATGGCTTCCAGCGCTGGATCGCCGGCCTTGGCTTCATGGACGAATTCAGCCTGGGGATTCTTGCGCGGGTCGGCCGTATATAAACCGCGCTGATCGGTCAGGATGATCAGCGCATCTGCCTCGATCAGATTAGCGACCAACGCGCCCAGCGTATCGTTGTCGCCGAATTTGATTTCGTCGGTGACCACGGTATCGTTTTCATTGATGATGGGCACCACGCCCAGGTCCAGCAATGCGAACAGCGTCGAGCGCGCATTCAGATAACGCTCACGATCGGCCAGATCCGCATGCGTCAGCAACACCTGCGCGGTACGCACATCGTGCTGCCGGAAACTGGATTCGTAGATTTGCGCCAAGCCCATCTGGCCGACAGCCGCACAGGCCTGCAGCTCATGTATACCCGTCGGACGCTTGTCGAAGCCAAGCCGTTGCATTCCTTCGGCAATCGCCCCCGAACTGACGAGCACGACTTCCTTGCCGAATGCACGCAACTGGACGATCTGCTCCGCCCATTTGCGGATGGCGACCGCATCCAGCCCCTTGCCGTCGTTGGTGACGAGCGAAGAGCCGACCTTGATGATGACGCGTTTTGCTTGCTGAATGACGGATTGCATAAATGAGTCCGACGCTGTTTTTATTTTGAGAGTCCGGTCTGGCACTGCAGTCGGACGAAATACTGTCATCGACTATAACGTTTGCAATCGTCTTCAGTCGATAATCTTGAAGCGCGGGTCGTCCGGATCGACGGAATCGATGCCGCGCACCGACTCTTCGGTCATTCGCGTTTCCTCGGTACGCTGCTCCGCCTGACGCTGCTGCGCCAGATAGTCGTAAATTTCGACGATCAAGTCGGCGCATCCATCACGCGTCAGTGCGGAAATTTCGAAGACCGGGCCTTTCCAGCCGAAGCGCTTGATGAAATCCTTGACGCGCTTCGCCCGCTCACCTTCCGGCACCATGTCCAGCTTGTTCAGCACCAGCCAGCGCGGCTTGTCGTACAGCGATTCGTCGTACTTCCTCAATTCCTTCACGATCGCCTTGGCTTCCTTGACCGGATCGACGTTATCGAACGGTGCCAGGTCGACGATGTGCAACAGCAGGCGCGTGCGTTGCAAATGGCGCAGGAACTGATGGCCAAGACCTGCGCCTTCCGACGCGCCCTCGATCAGACCGGGAATATCGGCGATGACGAAGCTCTTTTCATGGCTGACGCGCACCATGCCCAGATTGGGATGCAGCGTCGTAAAAGGATAATCGGCAATCTTGGGGCGCGCGTTCGACACCGCCGTAATGAACGTCGACTTGCCCGCATTCGGCATGCCCAGCAAACCGATATCGGCCAACACCTTCAATTCCAGGCGCAGTTCGCGGCGCTCGCCTTCCTTGCCTTCGGTCTTCTGGCGTGGCGCACGATTGGTCGACGATTTGAAGTGAATATTGCCCCAGCCGCCTTCGCCGCCTTTGGCAATCAATATCTGCTGACCGTGTTCAGTCAAGTCGGCGATCAGTTCGCCATCGTTTTGATCGATGATCAGCGTACCGACCGGCATGCGCAGGAAAACATCATCCGCGCCCTTGCCATAGCAGTCGGAGCCGCGGCCGTTCTCGCCATTGCCCGCCTTGTGGATTTTGGAATAACGGAAGTCGACCAGCGTATTGATATTGCGGTCGGCCACAGCCCAAATGCTGCCGCCCTTGCCGCCATCACCGCCGTCGGGTCCGCCGAACGGCCTGAATTTTTCACGACAAAAAGAGGCGACGCCGTTGCCGCCATTGCCGGCAATGACTTCGATTTTTGCTTCGTCGATGAATTTCATGT
The DNA here is from genome assembly GCF_014635845.1 of Oxalicibacterium solurbis. Taxonomy (GTDB): domain Bacteria; phylum Pseudomonadota; class Gammaproteobacteria; order Burkholderiales; family Burkholderiaceae_D; genus Oxalicibacterium; species Oxalicibacterium solurbis. The sequence continues at coordinate 892,399 of NZ_BMDP01000001.1, forward strand.
GTGCCGCCGTAAAAACTAAAAAGGCCCTACCTGCGGCAGAGCCTTTTGATGGATGGCTTTCGCCTTGCGTTCGCGCCGACTGCGCTGCTCAATATATCAGGCAGCAACAACCGTCACGTAGTGGCGCTGCAATGCGCCCTTGGTCACGAATGCAACCTTGCCGTCGACCAGTGCGAACAAAGTGTGATCCTTGCCCATACCGACGTTCTCGCCAGCATGCATTTTGGTGCCGCGTTGACGAACGATGATGCCGCCAGCGTTGATCGCCTGACCGCCGTAGACTTTCACGCCCAGACGTTTCGATTCCGAGTCGCGACCGTTGCGCGTAGTGCCGCCGCCTTTTTTATGTGCCATTTCTGACTCCTTGTAACTGTTTAGTCCGAATCAGCGGCTCAGCCGTTGATCGAAACGATCTGCAATTCGGTGTAATTCTGGCGATGGCCCTGGTGCTTCTGATAGTGCTTACGACGGCGCATCTTGAAAATCTTGACCTTGTCGTGACGACCGTGGGAGACAACCGTGGCAAGGACCGTGGCACCTGCGACCAATGGCGCACCAAACTTGATGGTATCGCCAGCGCCCAATGCGAGCACTTGATCGAGGGTGATTTCGGATCCGATGTCTGCCGGTATCTGTTCTACTTTGAGTTTTTCGCCAGCAGCAACTTTGTATTGTTTGCCGCCGGTTTTTATGACCGCGTACATGTGAAACCTCATCAATAAATTATGAAGGACTTTTTTATCCCGACTACGACACAACACACATGTCCGGAATGGGGAAAACCGCAAATTATACATGGACTTACCGCAACGGTCAAAATCCGGCCACGTGGAAATACGCAACGCTGCAACGTGTCTTTCAGGCAATAATCCCGTGATATGCCGCGCGGAACGTCGTCTTTTCTGTGCACGGCATCGTATAATTCAAAAAATTAACGCTATCCATCAGGCTTATCTTGGCTTCCGTTCCCCTTTCGCCTTCCCAAAATCAGCTAATTCAGCCCATTTCCGCCGATCTGAGCGCAGTTGATGCAGTTATCCGGCAAAAGCTCCATTCGGAAGTAGCCCTGGTAAACCAGATTGCAGACTACATCATCAGCGCCGGCGGCAAACGCATCCGCCCCGTTCTGGTCCTGTTGATGGCCAATGCCTACGGTTATCAGGGCACCGCGCACCATCAACTGGCCGCCGTCGTCGAATTCATTCATACGGCTACTTTGTTGCACGATGATGTTGTCGATGAGTCATCATTGCGTCGAGGACGGCAGACGGCCAACGCCTTGTTCGGCAACGCGGCTTCCGTGCTGGTCGGCGATTTTCTGTATTCGCGCGCATTCCAGATGATGGTGTCGGTAGGCGACAGCCGGGTCATGCAGATTCTTGCGGATGCCACCAACGTCATTGCCGAAGGCGAAGTGCTGCAACTGCTGAACATGCATGATCCGGACGTTTCCGAGGAGCGGTATACGCAAGTAATCCGCTCCAAGACCGCCAAGTTGTTCGAAGCTGCCGCCCAGCTCGGCGCGCTGATCGCCGGTGCCAGCAACGATCAGATCGAAGCAGCGGCCGAATACGGCCGCTCGCTGGGCACGGCCTTCCAACTGATCGACGACGTACTGGATTACTCGGGCCAGGCCGAGGATATCGGCAAGAACGTGGGTGACGATCTGCGCGAAGGCAAGGCGACACTGCCGCTGATCTATCTGATGGAACACGGCACGCCGGAGCAACGGGAACTGGTGCGCGGCTGCATCGAAAATGGCGACGAGCAACACTTCGACGCCGTTCTCAGCGCCGTCACCACGTCGGGCGCGCTAGGCTACACCACACGCAAGGCCGAAGACGCCGCGGCCGTGGCAGCCGCATCGCTGGCCGCATTGCCCGACAATGCGTTCAAGGACGCCCTGCTCCAATTGAGCGCCTTCGCCGTCCATCGCAATCACTGATCCCTCGCCTCGGCACGTTCGATTTCCGGACGTGCCGCAGCCGCATATCCTTCATCGTCACAGGCAGTCTGGCAAAAAAGTAACAATTTCAGCCGGCGTCTTTACAAAACAAATGCCGGGAGGCATCATCTAACGCACCTTTTGGCGCTCCTCGCCGATTCCTTCGGGTCTCTTCGGCTTATTTTCGGCTCACTTTCGGCTTAGATACATGGCGGCAGTCCTTCCCAGCTCGGCTTCAACCCATGCGATGTCAGGTCTTGCCCGTGCGCTGCTGCAGGCTGGCAGATTATCGACACAGCAAATCGATGCCGTCATCAAGCAGGCGGCTGCCGAGAAAACACCCTTCATTGATACGCTGCTGAAAAGCGACGTCATTGATGCGCCACGACTGGCTGCCTTCTGTTCTGAAACCTTCGGCTATCCGCTGCTGGATCTGGGCGCCTTCAATACCGAGCTCCTGCCCGACAAGCTGATCGATGCCAAGCTGATGCAAACCCAGCGCGTCGTGGCGCTGGCCAAGCGCGGCAACAAGGTTTCCGTCGCCATTTCGGATCCGACCAATTCGCAGGCGCTGGAACAGATCAAGTTCCAGACCGAACTGACGGTCGAACCGATCATCGTCGATCACGGCGCGCTACTGAAGCTGGTCGAAAAGCTGGCGCACAGCGCCGAACAGGATCTGAATGAACTGATCGGCGACGATCTCGAAAACATCGACTTCGCCGAAGACGAAGCCGCGCCGGTCGATGCTGGTGGCGCCGTCGATATCGACGATGCACCGGTCGTCAAATTCCTGCAAAAAATTCTGCTCGATGCGATCAATCAAGGCGCATCAGATCTGCATTTCGAACCGTTCGAGAAGTTCTACCGCATCCGTTTCCGCGTCGACGGCGTACTGCGCGACATCGCACAGCCGCCGCTGGCGATCAAGGAAAAGCTGGCATCACGCATCAAAGTCATCTCAAAACTCGACATTTCCGAGAAACGCGTGCCGCAGGACGGCCGCATGAAGCTGGTCGTATCCAAGGCCCGTTCCATCGATTTCCGCGTCAGCACGCTACCGACGCTGTTCGGCGAAAAGATCGTCATGCGTATCCTGGACGGCTCGCAGGCGCAGATGGGCATCGACGCGCTGGGCTACGATCCGGACCAGAAGGAAATCCTGATGGAGGCGATCCATCGCCCCTACGGCATGGTACTCGTCACCGGGCCGACCGGCTCCGGCAAGACGGTGTCCTTGTATACCTGCCTGAACATTCTGAACAAGCCGGGCATCAACATCTCCACCGCCGAAGACCCGGCCGAGATCAACCTGCCGGGCGTCAATCAGGTCAACGTCAACGACAAGGCGGGTCTCACCTTCCCTATCGCGCTGAAAGCCTTTCTGCGTCAGGATCCGGACATCATCATGGTCGGCGAGATTCGCGACCTCGAAACTGCCGACATCGCGATCAAGGCCGCGCAGACCGGCCACATGGTGTTTTCCACGTTGCACACCAACGATGCGCCGGCCACGCTGACGCGCCTGATGAACATGGGCGTGGCGCCATTCAACATCGCATCGTCCGTGATCCTGATCACCGCACAGCGCTTGGCGCGCCGTCTCTGCACCTGCAAACAGACCACGACCGTTCCGGACGAAGCGCTGATCGAAGCCGGCTTCAACGAAGACGATCTGGACGGTACCTGGCTGCCCTACAAACCCGTCGGCTGCGAACGCTGCAACGGCAGCGGCTACAAGGGCCGTGTCGGCATCTACCAGATCATGCCGATCACCGAAGAAATCGAACGCTTGATCCTGAACCATGCCACCGCGCTGGAAATCGAGGCGCAGGCAAGAAAGGAAGGCGTGAAGAACCTGCGCGAAGCAGGCTTGGTCAAGGTCAAGCAAGGGCTCACCAGCCTGGAAGAAATCCTGGGCTGCACCAACAACTAAAAAAGAGGTAGAGGGATGGCTACGTCAGTACGCAAGGCGGGAAGTGCGGCAATCGCCAAGGAATCCGTTTTCGCCTGGGAAGGAAGAGACAAGACCGGCAAGGTCGTGCGCGGCGAATTGCGCGCAGGCGGCGAAGCCGTCGTCAATGCCACGCTGCGCCGCCAGGGCGTGGTCGTCACCAAGGTCAAGAAAAAAGCCTATCGCAGCGGCAGGAAGATCCAGGAAAAGGACATCACGCTGTTCACGCGCCAGCTGGCAACGATGATGAAGGCCGGCGTGCCGCTGCTGCAATCGTTCGATATCGTCGCCAAGGGCAACGACAATCCGTCCGTTTCCAAGCTGATCCAGGATATCCGTGCCGACGTCGAAACCGGTACCAGCCTGAACCAGGCCTTCCGCAAGTTCCCGCTGTACTTCGATTCGCTGTTCTGCAACCTGGTCGCGGCCGGCGAACAAGCCGGCATTCTGGAAGACCTGCTGACGCGTCTGGCCGTCTACAAGGAAAAGACGCTGGCGATCAAGAGCAAGATCAAGTCGGCAATGTTCTATCCGGTCTCGATTCTTGCCGTGGCCTTCATTGTCACCGCGGTCATCATGATCTGGGTGGTGCCCGCCTTCAAGGACGTCTTCAAGAGTTTCGGCGCCGATCTGCCGGCACCGACACTGCTGGTGATCGCCATTTCGGATTTCTTCGTCGCCAACTGGTACATCATCTTCGGCGGCCTGTTCGCTGCCCTTTACCTGTTCTTCCAGTCGTGGCGGCGTTCGATCAAGATGCAGCGCACGATGGATCGCCTGCTGCTGAAAGTACCGATCTTCGGCTCCGTCATCCGCAAGGCCACGATCGCACGCTGGACGCGTACGCTATCGACGATGTTCGCAGCCGGCGTGCCGCTGGTCGAATCGCTGGACTCTGTCGGCGGCGCCTCCGGCAATGCCGTCTACATGGATGCGACGCGCGCCATCCAGACCGAAGTTTCCACCGGCACCAGCCTGACGGTTGCAATGCAGAATGCCGACGTCTTCCCGAACATGGTCACGCAGATGGTTGCCATCGGCGAAGAATCCGGCTCGCTCGACAGCATGCTGGGCAAGGTCGCCGATTTCTACGAAGCCGAGGTCGACGATGCGGTCGCCTCGCTATCCAGCCTGATGGAACCGCTGATCATGGTGATTCTCGGCGTGCTGATCGGCGGCCTGGTGGTCGCGATGTATCTGCCTATCTTCAAGCTGGGCTCGGTCGTGTAAGCGGTTGCGGCTGGATATCATTCGGTCTCCAGCCATCGTTCATCCGCTCTTATCGTTTCCTTCGCGCGGCATGTGTTGCATGCCGCGTCCAACCTGATCGATTCACATGTTCGACCAACTCCTGTTTGCGGCTCCCGCCAGCGTCCTGCCCACTATCGTTGCCGGCATTCTCGGCCTGCTGATCGGCAGCTTCCTCAACGTCGTCATCCATCGCGTGCCTAAGATGATGCAGCGGGAATCGGACAATTATGTCGCCAGCGAAAGCGGCAAGCCCTTGCCGCACGAAGACCGCTACAACCTGATGGTGCCGCGCTCGGCCTGCCCGCAATGCGGCCACCAGATCACTGCGCTCGAAAACGTCCCCGTCGTCAGTTATGCGGTACTGGGCGGCAAATGCTCCGCCTGCAAGACACCGATTTCGTTGCGCTACCCGATCATTGAACTGCTGACCGGCCTGCTGTCGGCACTGCTGGTCTGGCGTTTCGGCAGCGGCCTCGCAGGCCTGGGCACGCTGGTTTTCGTCTGGTTTCTGATCGCGATGACCTTCATCGATGCCGATACGCAACTGCTGCCGGACGACCTGACATTGCCGCTGCTATGGCTAGGCCTGCTGCTCAACCTGAACGCCACTTTCGTACCGCTGTCCGAAGCGGTCATCGGTGCTGCGGCCGGCTATGTCGTATTGTGGGCGGTCTACTGGCTGTTCAAGCTGACGACCGGCAAGGAAGGCATGGGCTACGGCGACTTCAAGTTGCTGGCCGCGCTCGGTGCATGGCTGGGCTGGAAGATGCTACCCATCATCATCCTGCTGTCGTCGGCGGTCGGCGCCGTGGTCGGCATCGCGCTGATCGTGCTGGCGCGGCGCGGACGCGACATTCCGATTCCGTTCGGCCCCTATCTGGCCGCAGCAGGCCTGCTCGCTTTGCTGTACGGTAAACAGCTGACGCAAACCTATCTCGGCTTTTATTGACTATTGCTGAATCCATGACGCGCACAACGCGATTCTCGGTCGGCCTGACGGGCGGCATCGGCAGCGGCAAGACAACCGTCGCCGAACTGTTTGCAGGACTCGGCGCCGCCGTAATCGACACCGATCAGATCGCGCATCAGTTGACAGCGGCCGGCGGTGCTGCCATCGAGCCGATCCGGCAGGCATTCGGCGCCGACTTCATCACGCCGGACGGGGCGATGGATCGTGCACGCATGCGCGAAGCGGTTTTTTCCGATCCGGCTTCGAAGAAGAAGCTGGAAGCCATCCTGCATCCGCTGATCCGCAGCGAAACCGAACGTGCAGCCGCCGAAACGCAAGGCGCCTATCCGCTGTTCGTCGTGCCGCTGCTGGTCGAATCCGGCACCTGGAAGCAGCGTGTCTCACGCGTACTGGTGGTGGATTGCGACGAAGAAGTGCAACTGCAACGCGTCATGCAGCGCAATGCGCTCAGCGAGGTACAGGTGCGCGCCATCATGGCCACGCAGGTCCCGCGTGCGACACGGCTGGCGCAGGCCGACGACGTGATTGTCAACGACGGCGATCCTGCCGCGTTGACGGTAGAGGTCGAGCGTCTGCATGCCGCCTATGTTGCCCTGGCGCAGGCCGATGAACGCTGAACGGCTTCACCGGTCTATCGAATGAAGCACCGCCTGCAAGGCCAGGCCCCATGCCTATTTGTAATTTGGCGCGGCTTCGTTCAGAATCACACAAATTGCCTCGCACCGGCCGGTCTAACTTTATAGGGATGCCACCTTGATTGTTTACGAATACCCTTTCAATGAGCGTATTCGCACGCTGCTGCGGTTGGAAGACCTGTACGAGAAATTCGCCTTCTTCATCGGTCACGACCACCCGCAGCACCATCATGTCGCCCTGTCCACCATTTTCGAAATGCTGGAAGTCGCCGGTCGCGCCGATCTCAAATCCGATCTGCTGCAGGAACTCGAACGCCAGAAGCAGACGCTGCTCGGCTTCCGCTCCAATCCCAACGTCGAGACCGACATGCTGGATGCGATCCTGGTCGATATCGACCGCATCAGCACCGCACTGGTCGCCTCGCAGGGCAAGACCGGCCAGCACATCCGCGAGAACGAATGGCTGATGAGCATCCGCGGCCGCACCATCATCCCGGGCGGCGCCTGCGAGTTCGATCTGCCCTCCTATCATGCATGGCAGCACGATTCGACCGAGCAGCGCATTGCCGACATCCAGAAATGGTTCACGCCGCTGGTACCGTTGTTCGATGCGATCACGATGGTACTGCGCCTGCTGCGCGAATCAGGACGTCCGGTCAAGATGATTGCGCAATCCGGCAGCTATCAGCAGATGCTGCAGGGGAAGACTTACCAGATGCTGCGCCTGACCGTCGATGAAACGCTGGGCGCGATCCCCGAGATTTCCGCCAACAAGTACATGCTGTGGGTACGCTTCACATCGCAGGACGGCGACATGAAGCCAAAGGCGATGGAAGGTGATATTCCTTTCGAGCTCACCCTCTGCAGCTTCTGAAGCATCATGCCTACAGTCGTCAATTGCCCTACCTGCGGCACCAAGGTCGAATGGATTGAGGCCAACAAGTATCGGCCGTTCTGCTCCGAGCGCTGCCGCCAGATCGATCTGGGCGCGTGGGCGGAAGAAAAATACGTGATCCCGGTCGCCAACCCGCTCGACGATTTCGACGACGAAGCTCCGCCGACACCGGACCGGAAATCCTGATTTTCCCTAGCGCGCCCTAGCGGACTGCGGTCCGCTCGAGCCAGCGCCTCAAGCCGACGTTTCCAGTCGACACTCAAGCCGAATAGCGCAAGCGATCAAGCCACTCGATCAACGGTATCGTCGCCGGCAGCAAAGGCTCCACACCGACACTGCCCTGCCAGGCGAAAGCCTGATTTTCCAGACTTTGCGGCTCGCCCTGCCAATCGCGGCTGATATAGAAATGCAGTCGCACGTGTGCATGCGGATAGACGTGTTCGACGCCGCACCACGGCTCCGCCGACAGCACCTGCACACCAAGCTCCTCGACGAATTCGCGCTTCAGCGCATCGAGAATATCTTCACCCGCCTCCACCTTGCCGCCGGGGAACTCCCAATAGCCTGCATACGGTTTACCTTCCGGCCGCTGGCCGAGCAGCACGTCGCCATTCGGCTTCATCAGGATGCCGACGGCGACATCGATCGGTTTCGGTGCGGACAGTGAATCGGACATGATGTGCAGCGTGGAAAGGAATAAAAGGAAGGCAAAGCATGGGGCGACATACCGCCTCATGCCTGCTTGCTGTTTTTACTTGTTCATCTTGCCGGCATGGTCCTTGGCAAACTGCCAGGCCACGCGGCCGGAACGCGAACCGCGCTGCAAGGCCCAGCGCAACGCTTCCTGACGCGCGTCCTCGATCTGCTGTTCGTTACAGCCGAAATAGGCCAGCCAGTGCGCAACGATATCGAGATAGTCGTCCTGCTTGAACGGATAGAAGGTCACCCACAGGCCGAAGCGTTCGGACAGCGAGATCTTCTCTTCCACCGTCTCGCCCGGATGCAGATCGCCGTCGTCGCTGTGATGATAGCCGGCATTGTCGGACATGCGTTCCGGCAGCAAATGGCGACGGTTCGACGTCGCGTAGATCAGCACATTGTCCGACTGCGCCGAGACGCTACCGTCCAGCGCTACCTTCAGCGCCTTGTAACCGCCTTCGCCTTCCTCGAACGACAGGTCGTCGCAGAAGACAACGAAGCGTTCAGGCCGCTTCGACACCATGTCGACGATATCGGCCAGATCGCCAAGATCGCTCTTGTCGACCTCGATCAGCCGCAGGCCGCGATCGGCAAACTGGTTCAGGCAAGCCTTGATCAGCGACGACTTGCCGGTACCGCGCGCGCCGGTCAGCAGCACATTGTTGGCCGGCTTGCCATCGACGAACTGGCGCGTATTCTGCTCGATCTGCTCTTTCTGCGGACCGATGTTGTGCAGATCGTCCAGCGCGATCGGCGACAGATGCGCGACCGGCTGCAGCCAGCCGCGGCCGTTCGATTTGCGCCAGCGGAATGCCACCGAGGCATTCCAGTCGGGCTCGTTCAGCGCAGGGGGAAGAAAAGCTTCGAGGCGACCGAGCAAGGCTTCGGCGCGCGTCAGGAATTGTTCGAGTTGTGTCATGAGATCAGATTTCTGGTGAGGTGAACACAGCCGGACCTGTGGCCCGGCGCGAGGTCACGACCGGTAATCCGCGTTGATCGAGACGTAGTCGTGCGACAGATCGCAGGTCCAGATGGTGGACGCTGCGCTGCCGCGACCGAGCTTGACCCGGATGGTGATCTCGCTCTGTTTCATCACGCGCTGGCCGTCGGCTTCCTGGTAATCCGGATGGCGGCCGCCGTTCTTTGCGACCCAGACATCGTCCAGATAAAGGTTCAATTGCGTGACGTCGAGATCGTCGACGCCGGCATAGCCGATGGCGGCCAGAATGCGGCCGAGGTTGGGATCGGATGCGTAGAAAGCCGTCTTCACGAGCGGCGAATGCGCGATCGAATAGGCGATCTTGCGGCACTCTTCCGCGTCGCGGCCTTCTTCCACGGTAACGGTCATGAATTTGGTCGCGCCCTCGCCGTCGCGCACGATCATCTGCGCCAGTTCCTGCGACAGGCCGAGCACGGCGTCGTACAACGCCGCATATTCGGGTGTGTTGTCCGCCGTGACGTCGACACCGGCAGTGCCGGTCGCCATCACGATGAAGGAATCGTTGGTCGAGGTGTCGCCGTCGATGGTGATGCAGTTGAACGAACGGTCGGCGACGTCGCGTACCAGCTTGTCCAGCACCGGCTGTGCAACCTTGGCATCCATTGCCAGGAAGCCCAGCATCGTCGCCATGTTCGGCTTGATCATGCCGGCGCCCTTGCTGATGCCAGTCAAGGTAACGGTCTTGCCATTGATCGTGACCTGGCGTGATGCGGCCTTCGGCTGCGTATCCGTCGTCATGATCGACAGCGCGGCATTGTGCCAGTTGTCGCTCTTCAGATTGCCGATGGCTTGCGGCAGGCCGGCGACCAGACGATCGATCGGCAACGGTTCCAGAATGACACCGGTCGAGAACGGCAGGATCTGTTCCGGCGCACAGTCGAGCAACCTGGCCAGCGCTTCGCAGGTCTGCTGCGCATTCGCCAGGCCGCTTTCGCCGGTGCCGGCATTGGCATTGCCGGTATTGACAACCAGCGCACGGATCGGCGCTTTATCGCTACGCTTGGTCAGATGCTCCTTGCACAATTGCACGGGCGCTGCGCAAAAGCGGTTCTTCGTAAATACGCCAGTCACCGTCGCCGTCGGCGCCAGCTTCATCACCAGCAAGTCCTTGCGGTCGGCCTTGCGGATGCCGGCTTCGGCATGCCCCAGTTCGATGCCGGCCACCGCCGTCAGTTTTTCAGGAATCGGAAGAGGAAGATTGACGGCCATGGCGCGTTTCTGAAAAAGGAGGGTTGTAAAGGATCATTATTTTAAACGCTTCGGCTCGACTCGACCGCAGCCCGTCCGATCCGACAAAAACAAAAGGGCGGGATGACCCGCCCTTCGATTGTCTTGCCAATTACCGCGATCCGCGATCAGGCCAGCTTGCCGTGGCACTGCTTGTACTTCTTGCCGCTGCCGCACGGGCACGGATCGTTACGGCCGACTTTCGGCACCGCATTCACATGCGGCCGTCCAGGTTGATCCGTATCATCGCCCACTGCAGTCGGCGCCAGCAATTCTTCCGGTGCTGCATTGGCATCGAAATCGGCATGCTGGTAATGCACATTTTCCACATGCGATTGCGCCAGTTGCGCTTCCGCTGCATCGATCTCGGCGCGCGACTGGATGCGCACCGTCATCACGGTCTTCACGACTTCGTCCTTGATCAGATTCAGCATCTGGCCGAACAGTTCGAATGCTTCGCGCTTGTATTCCTGCTTCGGGTTTTTCTGCGCATAACCACGCAGATGGATACCCTGACGCAGATGATCGAGCGCCGCCAGATGTTCGCGCCAATGCGAATCGACGGCCTGCAGCATTACGCTGCGCTCGAAGCCGGCGAACGGCTCGCGACCGACGACGGCGACCTTCGCATCGTATGCGGCATCGGCCGCCTGCAGCAGGCGTTCGAGCATTTCGTCGTCGGTAATCTCCGGCTCTTTTTCCAGCAGGGCCTGCATCGACAGATCGAGCTGCCATTCGTTGCGCAGCACGTCGTCGAGCGCTGCCAGTTCCCACTGCTCTTCCAGCGACTGCTCCGGCACATACAGGCGGAACTGTTCGGTAAATACGCCCTGGCGCAGCGCCGCGATCAGGCTGGCGACATCTTCCGTTTCCAGCAGCTCGTTACGCTGCTGGTAGATCACCTTGCGCTGGTCGTTGGCGACATCGTCGTATTCCAGCAATTGCTTGCGGATGTCGAAGTTGCGCGCCTCGACCTTGCGCTGTGCCGATTCGATCGAACGCGACACGATACCGGCCTCGATCGGCTCGCCTTCCGGCATTTTCAGGCGATCCATGATCGCGCGCACGCGATCGCCGGCGAAGATGCGCAGCAATGGATCGTCCAGCGACAGATAAAAGCGCGAAGAACCCGGATCGCCCTGACGGCCGGAACGACCGCGCAACTGGTTGTCGACGCGGCGGGATTCGTGACGCTCGGTGCCGATGATGTGCAAGCCGCCTGCAGCGACGACCTGATCGTGCAGCGATTGCCATTCGGCACGCAGTTTCTGCGCCTGTGCGGCCTTGTCGGCTTCGCTCGGATCGGGATTCGATTCCAGCAACTGGATCTGCTTGTCGACATTGCCGCCGAGGACGATGTCGGTACCGCGGCCGGCCATGTTGGTGGCAATCGTGATCGCCTTAGGACGGCCTGCCTGCGCGATGATTTCCGCTTCGCGCGCATGCTGTTTGGCGTTCAGCACGTTATGCGGCAGTTTTGCCTTGTTCAGGATGCCGGACAGCAGTTCGGAATTCTCGATCGACGTCGTGCCGACCAGCACCGGTTGGCCGCGCTCGTAGCAATCCTGAATATCCTTCAGCATCGCCTGGTATTTTTCATCCGCGCTCTTGTACACCTGATCCTGGCGATCCTTGCGCTGGCTCGGACGATTCGGTGGAATGACAACGGTTTCCAGCTTGTAGATTTCCTGGAATTCGTAGGCTTCGGTATCGGCGGTACCGGTCATGCCGGCCAGCTTGCCGTACATGCGGAAGTAGTTCTGGAACGTGATCGACGCCAGCGTCTGGTTCTCGTTCTGGATCTTCACGCGTTCCTTGGCCTCGACCGCCTGATGCAGACCGTCGGACCAGCGGCGACCACTCATCAGACGGCCGGTGAATTCGTCGACGATGACGACTTCGTCGTTCTGCACGACGTAATGCTGGTCCTTGTGATACAGCGTATGCGCGCGCAGCGCAGCATACAGATGATGAATCAACGAGATGTTGCCAGCGTCGTACAGCGATGCACCCTCAGCCAGCAGGCCCATGCGCGTCAGGATTTCTTCGGCCTTCTCATGGCCGGCTTCCGTCAGCAGCACCTGATGCGACTTCTCGTCCTTGGTGTAATCACCCGGCACTTCGACCTTGCCCTTGCCGTCCGGCGTTTCCTCGCCGATCTGCAGCGTCAGCAGCGGCGGCACTTCGTTGATCTTGTGATAGAGATCGGTATGGTTTTCCGCCTGGCCGGAAATGATCAGCGGCGTACGCGCTTCGTCGATCAGGATCGAATCGACTTCATCGACAATCGCGAAATTCAGGCTGCGCTGCACACGGTCCGCAGCGTCGTAGACCATATTGTCACGCAGGTAGTCGAAACCGAATTCGTTGTTGGTACCGTAGGTGATATCGGAGCCATAGGCGCTCTGCTTGTCTTCGTGCGCCATCTGCGACAGGTTGACGCCGGTCGTCAGCCCCAGCCAGCCGTACAGCACGCCCATCGATTCGGCATCGCGCTGCGCCAGATAATCGTTGACCGTCACCACATGCACGCCCTTGCCCGACAGTGCATTCAGATAAGCCGGCAGCGTCGCCATCAGCGTCTTGCCTTCGCCGGTGCCCATCTCGGCAATCTTGCCGTAATGCAGTGTCATGCCGCCGATCAGCTGCACGTCGAAGTGACGCATCTTCAGCACACGTTTGCTGGCCTCGCGGCAGACGGCAAAAGCTTCCGGCAGCAATGCGTCCAGACTTTCGCCCTTCTCGCAACGCTCCTTGAACTCGGGCGTCTTGGCCTTCAGTTCGTCGTCCGACAGCTTTTCCAGCATGGGTTCGAGCGCGTTGATTTCGCGAACGGTCTTCTGATATTGCTTGATGAGACGCTGATTGCGGCTGCCGAAAATCTGGGTCAGTAATGACATGCTTGGATTCTAAAAATGACGCCTGAAAATATATCGGACGATAGGGACTGTCTCGAAGCGGCGAAGGGTCAAATTGCGGATTCTATCATGTGACTTTCCGGCATATCGGGGTGACAACGACGGAAACAAGAGGGAGAAAGGAATAGGAAATAGAGAGGAGGCCCAAGGATGGAGCATGGCGCGTGCGAAGGAGGACATGCGCCGCTTCGATCATCCGGTCAGCGGCGGCTTGCTGCCGCCAGTTTGTCTGCCTTGGCCTGATCGGCGCCGGCGGCAAGGAATTTGCGCGGGTCTTGGGCCACGCCCTTGACCCTGACTTCGAAATGCAGGTGCGGGCCGGTCGAGCGTCCCGTCGTCCCGATATCCGCAACATGCTGGCCGCGCCGTACGATATCGCCGACATGCACCAGAATGCGCGACGTATGCGCATAACGCGTGATCATGTCGTTGCCGTGATCGATTTCCAGCATGTTGCCGTATTGCGGGTGGAATTCGGCAACGGTGACGACACCGCCGGCAGCAGCCACGATGGGTGTGCCGATCGGCGCGGCAAAGTCGATACCCTCGTGCATCGCGGCACGGCCGGTGAATGGATCGATGCGCACACCGAAGCTCGACGCGTTATACGCGACATTGACCGGCTGACTGGTAGGCAGCAGCCTGGACTTGATCTTGTCGCTCATCAGCGTCGATTCGACGACGTTCATGTAATCGGTGCGCCGCTCCATGTCATGGCTCATTGAATCGAGCAAGGATTGGAATTCGGACATCGTCAGATCGTGGCTGCTGGTGCCGTCCATGCTGGGCTCGATGCCGCCCCGTCCCGGCAGTTCACCGAAATTGAATTCGGTCGGCTTGACGCCAGCCAGTCCCTGCACGCGCTCGCCCAGGGCATCCAGCCGCATCATCTGCGCCTGCATTTCACCCAGCTTGCGCGCCATCAGTGCAAGATTCTCTTTCAGGAATTTGTCCTTGCCGGCTTCTTCGCCGGAAGAAACGGAAGCCATCATGTCGCGCACTGGCGTCGGCATGGAATTGGCATTGCGCAAGGCAAGATAGGAAAGCAGAGAAGCGCCGACGATCACCGCCAGCACGAAACCGATCAGGCACAACAATAGATGCCGGCGCGTCAGCGTGACGGATTTCGCGTGCGTAAAACGCGGGTGCAACAGGATGATCTGCATCGCAACTCCCTGATCCCTCGCTCATGGGTGGCGAGGTGTGATAAGGTTTCAGACGATGCGCCCATCCTCTTTCACCCCATTCAAACCAAGCGCTTCTTCGCCGAAACCGGCCAAGGGCGCCGCGGAATTCTTGCGTTCGCACGACAAGCTTGCCATGCTGTTGCCCGCCGTCACGCGCATGGCTTCCCTGCAGAGGGATTGCGCCGCGGCACTGCCTGCGACATTCGCGCAATGTGCGGTGCTGCAGTATGAAGCGGACCAACTGATCCTGTCCGTACCGAACGCCGCACTGGCAGCGAGACTGAAGCAGCAATTGCCGAAATTACAAGACGAACTGCTGCAGCGGGGCTGGCAGGTTAGCGCAATACGTCTCAAAGTGCAAGTTGGCAAAACAGTAGCAAAATCAACGACTTCCAGCAAACCCGCATTATCGACGCGAGCCGTATCCGCCTTTGCCGAACTCAATGTCGCACTGGAAGATTCGTCACGCAACCGCGAACTGAAAGCGGCACTAGCAGCAATGGTCCGGCATCACCGCACTAATAATAAGTAAACAGAGAAATGCAGAAAAAGAAAACGGGGCCATCGGCCCCGTATCTTTTTGTATCAGCTATACCTCGGCGGTCTCAGCTCAGGGCCCATTCCAGGCCGGCCTGACGCACATAATCCTTGGGTGCCGTCTCCACTTTTTCGAACTGTACGATCTCGTAGGCATCCGGCTGTTCGAGCAGCGCACGCACCAGCAGGTTGTTCAGCATGTGCCCCGACTTGTGCGCGTTGTAGCTGGCGATCAGCGGATGACCGACCAGATACAGATCGCCGATCGCATCGAGAATCTTGTGGCGCACGAATTCGTTCTCGTAGCGCAGACCGTCGGTATTGAGGATGCGGTATTCGTCCATCACGATCGCGTTTTCCAGCGAACCGCCACGAATCAGGCCAAGGCCGCGCAATGTTTCCATATCCTGCATGAAGCCGAAGGTGCGCGCGCGCGCCACGTCCTTCACATAGGACTCGAGACTGAAATCGATCTCGGCCGTCTGGCCGGTGCCGTCGACGGCGGGATGGTTGAATTCGATGAAGAACTTGAGCTTGAAGCCTTCGTACGGCTCCAGTCGCGCCCAGATTTCGCGGTCGCCGCTGCCGTGGCGCACTTCGACCGGCTTCTTGACGCGGATGAATTTCTTGGCTGCTTCCTGTTCCTGCAAACCTGCCTGCTGCAACAGGAAGACAAAGGAAGAAGCGGAACCGTCCATGATCGGCACTTCCTCGGCCGTCAGGTCGACATAAAGATTGTCGATGCCCAATCCGGCGCAAGCCGACATCAGGTGCTCGACGGTCGAGACTTTGGCCTCGCCCTGCTGCAGCGTGGACGCCATGCGCGTATCGCCAACATCGGTGGCGCGCGCGGGCAAGACGACGGGAGGATCGAGATCGATGCGCCGGAATACGATACCGGTATCGACCGGGGCCGGGCGCAGCGTCAGTTCGACCTTGGTGCCGGAATGCAGACCGACGCCAACGGACTTGACGCTTTGTTTGATGGTGCGTTGTTTGAGCATGATCGATTATAGCAATCGGCTGTGCACCTTGCGTGAATGCCATGTAAAAGCATGTAACAGATACAACACAGGGGAAACCACGTATTGCCGGTGCCAGCCAATGAAAAACGGCGCCGAAGCGCCGTTTTCGCGAATGCAGGCGAAATCAGATCTGCGCCAGCAGTTTTTCCGCGGTCGAGCTTTCCAGGTGGCCGCTGTCTTCCACGTTCAGTGCCTTGACGACACCGTTGTCGACCAGCATCGAGTAGCGTTGCGAACGCACGCCCAGACCGCCCTTGGTCAGATCGAATTCCAGGCCCAGTGCCTTGGTAAACAGACCGCTGCCATCGGCGATGAAACGGACCTTGCCGTCGGCTTTCTGGTCGCGCGCCCATGCACCCATCACGAACGGATCGTTGACCGAGATGCACCAGATTTCATCGACGCCCTTGGCCTTGAACTGGTCGGCAGCCTGAATGTAGCCCGGCGCGTGCTGTTCGGAGCAGGTCGGCGTGAATGCGCCCGGTACTGCGAAGATTGCGATCTTCTTGCCCTTGGTCGCATCGGCCACCATGACCTTGTTCGGGCCGACGGAGCAGCCTTCGCTTGCCACGTCGATGTATTCCGCGAGCCGTGCGTCCGGCAGCTGATCGCCAACTTTGATCGTCATCTTGAATTCCTCTATCTATTGAAATAATTAAACACAGCTAAACGACAGTCCATGCAAAACGCCGCGCACTTACGATGAAGTAAAGGCGCGGCGCGAAGACCGAAGCATGCCTCGTTCCACCCGCTTTTATACGGACAGTTCGACCATTGTAATCAAACTGTCCGCTACGGACGAAATTTGCCGGCAGGAATCAGTCGGCTTGCTTGCGCAGGAAGGCCGGAATGTCGTAGGTTTCCATACCGTTCTTTTCCAGTGCACGCACGGTGTCAGACGCCGATTCACGACGCCAGACAGCCGGCGCTTTCAAACCTTCGAAGGCGGCTGCCGGCTGTGCGGCGCCCTGCATCATGCCGGTGTTGGCCATCATCGGTTCATTGTGCGTACCGGTACGCAGCATCGGCGTCTGCACCAGTTGCACACCCTTGCGCGCACGGCCCAGGCCGGTCGCGACCACGGTCACACGGATCTCGTCGCCCATCGTATCGTCGTAGGCGATACCCTGTGCGATCGATGCATCCGGTGCTGCGAAAGCGCGCACGGTCGCCATGACTTCCTTGATTTCCTTGCCCTTCAGGCTGCGGCTGGCCGTGACGTTGACCAGCACGCCGCGCGCGCCGGACAGGTCGATGCCGTCCAGCAGCGGCGACGCGACGGCCTGCTCGGCCGCGATGCGCGCACGGTCGATGCCGCTGGCGGTTGCCGTACCCATCATCGCCTTGCCCTGCTCGCCCATGATGGTCTTGACGTCATTGAAGTCGACATTGATGTGGCCCGGCACATTGATGATCTCGGCGATACCGGCGACGGCGTTGTTCAGCACGTCGTCGGCATGCTGCAGCCATTCGATCATGCTGTCGTCTTCGTAGATCTCTTCCAGTTTTTCATTCAGGATGACGATCAGCGAATCGACGTGCTCGCCCAGCGCTTCCAGGCCTTCTTCGGCGATATCCATGCACTTCTTGCCTTCGTACGAGAACGGTTTGGAGACGACCGCCACTGTCAGCGCGCCCTGCTCTTTCGCCACTTGCGCGACGATAGGCGCAGCGCCGGTACCGGTGCCGCCGCCCATGCCGGCCGCGATGAAGACCATGTGCGCGCCGCGCAGCGCATCCTCGATGCGGGTGCGCGATTCCTGCGCCAGCTGGCGGCCGACGTCAGGCTTCATGCCAGCGCCGAGGCCAGTGTCGCCGATCTGGATGACGTTGTGCGCCTTGGATTGCTCCAGCGCCTGCGCATCGGTGTTGGCGGCGATGAATTCAACGCCGGACACGCCCTTGTTGATCATGTGCTGCACGGCATTGCCGCCGGCACCGCCGACGCCAACCACCTTGATCACCGTACCTTGAGAGGCATTTTCGAGCATATCGATTTCCATGATAGTTCCTTCATAAAGAGCAGTTCCCAGTTGCTAGACATCACGCGGTGTCACGTCTAGCAACTGCCAACTGCGGGTTAAGACAAAAATTTATTAAACGTAAAAACCAAACGCCAAACTTAAAAATTACCGAGAAACCATTCCTTCATGCGACGCAGAAGCGCCGTCGCCGATCCATCCTGACGCGTGACGATATGTCCACGCAGATACTGCTTCTTCGCTTCCAACAACAAACCCAGTACCGTTGCATAACGCGGGCTGCGCACCACGTCGGCCAGCTGCCCGGTGTATTCCGGTGTTCCCAGGCGGGCCGGCTTCAGGAAAATGTCTTCCGCCAGTTCCACCATGCCCGGCATCAGCGCGGTGCCGCCGGTCAGCACGATGCCGGACGACAGCACTTCCTCGTAGCCCGATTCACGCACCACCTGATGCACCAGCGAGAACAGTTCTTCGATGCGCGGCTCGATCACCGCCGCCAGCGCCTGGCGCGACAGCGCGCGCGATCCGCGGTCGCCGAGTCCCGGCACTTCCAGCGTCTCGCCCGGATCGGCCAGCACCTGCTTGGCCATGCCGTAACGCAGCTTGATTTCTTCCGCTTCCGCTGTCGGCGTACGCACCGCCATCGCGATGTCGTTCGTGATCTGGTCGCCGGCGATCGGAATCACCGCCGTATGCCGGATCGCGCCTTCGGTGAAGATCGCGACGTCGGTCGTGCCGCCGCCGATGTCGATCAGCACGACGCCAAGTTCCTTCTCGTCCGGCGTCAGCACCGCATCGGCCGAAGCCATCGGTTGCAGAATCAGATCCGACACTTCAAGTCCGCAACGACGAATGCACTTGACGATGTTCTGCACAGCGGAAACCGCACCGGTGACGATGTGCACCTTGACCTCGAGTCGGATACCGCTCATGCCGATTGGTTCACGCACATCTTCCTGGTTGTCGACGATGAATTCCTGCGGCACCGTATGCAGCAATTGCTGATCGGTCGGAATGTTGACCGCCTTCGCCGTCTCGATCACGCGCGCCACGTCGGTCGCCGTGACTTCCTTCTCCTTGATCGCCACCATGCCGCTCGAATTGAAGCTGCGAATGTGGCTGCCGGCGATCCCCGTATAGACGTTGCGGATCTTGCAGTCGGCCATCAGCTCGGCTTCTTCCAGCGCACGCTGGATCGATTCCACGGTGGCCTCGATGTTGACCACGACTCCCTTTTTCAATCCCTTGGATTCGTGCTGGCCCAGGCCGATCACTTCGTGGCGGCCGTTCGGCAAAACTTCCGCCACCACAGCCACCACTTTCGAGGTGCCGATGTCGAGGCCGACGATCAGGTTTTTTGCGTCTTTAGTCATGTTGTCCCGCTTGTTTTCGCTTACTTCTTCCTACTGTCCAATCCTGCGGTCAGCCCTTGTGCTTTCAGTGCCAGCCCGTTCGGATAACGCATGTCGATGTTCTCGATCCGGTTCTGCAAACGCTCGACCAGCTGCGGATAGATTCCTACCAGCCGATCGACGCGTTCCTTCAACGTCGTACTGCTCTTCTCCCTGCCCAGCTCTACGGTAATGCCGTTGTTCAACTTCATCGACCACGCATAACGGTCCGACAGATCCAGCGACTCCACCGACAATCCCAACGGTGCAAACCAGTCGTTCAGATCGGCCAGCCGCGCCACCACTTCCTTTTCGCTGCCGACCGGCCCGCTGAATTCCAGCAGGCGTGCATCCTCTTCCGCTTCCGCCAGATTGACGACGAACACGTCACCCTTGGTCGACAGCAGCTTGCCGTCATCGCCCCAGGTGCCCAGCGGCAGGTGCTCTTCCAGCGTCACCGTCAACTGATTCGGCCATTCGCGGCGCACCGTCGCCTTGCGTACCCACGGCACCGATTCGAATGCCTGCCGCACCGTATCCAGATTCGCGGTAAAGAAGTTGCCGCGGATATGCGTCAGTGCCGCGCTGCGTACCGTCAACGGATTGATGTGCCGCAACGGCTGCTGCTGCGTGCCTTCGATGCGAATCACCTTCAACGTGAAATACGGCAGCTGCGCCACCCACCACAGGAAAGCGGCAACCAGCGCGAGCGCAACCAGCCCGAACAGGGCATTGGCGGTTGCATTCAGCATCTTGATGTCTTGCCACATGATGGTTTCCCGTTGCTTCCTTTTCCGGTTACTTCACTGCTGCCGGCTTCAGTTCGAGCTTGGCCGCACGCAAAATTTCCACACACAGATCTTCGTAAGCCGTACCGGTCGCCTTGGCCGACATCGGCACCAGCGAGTGGCCGGTCATGCCGGGCGACGTGTTGATTTCCAGCATGAACGGTTCGTTGTCCGATTCACGCACCATGAAATCCACGCGCGACCAACCGGTGCAACCGATGGCCTTGAATGCCTCGACCGCCAGTGCCTGCACGCGCTTCGCCAACGCTTCTTCCAGCGGTGCCGGGCACAGGTACTGCGTGTCGTCGCTGAAATACTTGTGTTCGTAGTCGTAGTTGCCCTGCGGCGCGCGAATCTCGACGACAGGCAATGCGCGCGCATCACGGCCGCTGCCCAGCACCGGCACCGTCAGTTCGCGCCCCTTGACGAACTGCTCGGCCAGCACCACGTCGTCGTACTTTGCGCACAGGTCGAAACCGGCTTGCAGGTCCGCTTCGCTTTCGACGCGTGCGATGCCAATCGTCGAACCTTCGTGCGGCGCCTTCAGCATCAACGGCAAGCCGAGTTCGGCAGCAACTTCCTTCAATCGTTGCGACGAGGTCGCCTTCGCATCCAGTGCGACGAACTTCGGCGTCGGCACGCCCTGGCTCAGGCAGACACGCTTGGTCATGACCTTGTCCATCGCGATCGCCGAAGCCATCACGCCCGGACCGGTATACGGAATGCCGAGTTGCTCCAGCGCACCTTGCAGCGTGCCGTCTTCGCCGTAGCTGCCGTGCAGCGCGATGAAGACACGATCGAATTTCTCCGTTGCCAGTTCGGCCAGGCTGCGCTCGGCCGGATCGAAAGGATGCGCATCGATTCCCTTGCTGCGCAGCGCTTCCAGCACGCCCTTGCCCGACATCAGCGATACCTCGCGCTCGGCGGAACGTCCGCCAAACAGCACGCCAACCTTGCCGAATTCGTTTTTCAACTCTGTACCCATCTCATTGCACCTGCATCAACTTGGCCGGAACGCCGCTGATCGAGCCGGCGCCCATCGTGATCAGGACGTCGCCGTCCCGAATGACATGCATGATCGTCGACGGCATGTCGGCGATGTTCTCGACGAAAACCGGATCGACCTTGCCTGCCACCCGCAGCGCATGCGCCAGCGTACGGCCGTCGGCGGCGACGATCGGCTGTTCGCCGGCCGCATACACTTCGGCCAGCATCAGCATGTCGGTGGTCGACAACACCTTGACGAAATCCTCGAACAGGTCACGCGTGCGCGTATAGCGATGCGGCTGGAACGCCAGCACCAGCCGGCGGCCCGGATAGGCCCCGCGTGCCGCTGCGATCGTCGCCGCCGTTTCCACCGGGTGATGACCGTAGTCGTCGACCAGTGCAAACGTGCCTGCAGCCTTGCCGTTGACATCGCGAATGGAAATTTCTCCATAGCGCGTGAAGCGGCGGCCGACGCCGTTGAATTCGGTCAGCGCCTTCTGCGTCGCGCAATCGTCGACGCCAAGTTCGCGCGCGATCGCGATCGCGGCGCAGGCGTTCTGCACGTTGTGCATGCCCGGCTGGTTCAGACTGACCCGCATCGGCGCGTAGCCATCCTGCATCACCGTGAACTGCATGTGCCCATCGACCGCGCGCGCATCAACCGCACGGACTTCTGCTTCCTCGTGGAAACCGTAGGTCGTCACCAGCTTGGCCACGCGCGGCATGATTTCGCGCACGGTCGGATCGTCGATGCACAGCATAGCCACGCCGTAGAACGGCAGGCGCTGCGTGAAATCGACGAACGCCTGTTTCAGCTTTTCGATGTCGTGGTCGTAGGTTTCCATGTGGTCGGCATCGATGTTCGTGATGACTTCGATCACCGGCGACAGGTTCAGGAAGGACGCATCCGATTCGTCCGCCTCGACCACGATGAATTCGCCGGTGCCGAGACGCGCATTGGCGCCCGCCTTGTTCAGCAGGCCGCCGATGACGAAGGTCGGATCGAGTCCGCCTTCGGCCAGAATGCTGGCAACCAGACTGGTGGTGGTCGTCTTGCCGTGCGTACCCGCGATCGCGATGCCGCGCTTCAGCCGCATCAGCTCGCCCAGCATGGTCGCGCGCGGCACGATCGGAATATGTTTCTCGCGACCGGCGACGACTTCCGGGTTGTCCGCCTGTACCGCAGTGGAGGTCACGATTGCATCGGCGCCGGCGATGTTGTCGGCCGCGTGGCCCTGCATCACCTTCGCGCCGAGTTCGGCCAGCCGGCGCGTGGCGGCATTGCTGCCGAGATCAGAGCCGGAAATCGTGTAGCCGAGGTTCAGCAGCACTTCGGCGATGCCGCTCATGCCGCTGCCGCCTATTCCGACAAAATGAATATGTTTGACTTTGTGTTTCATGCGGTTTTCACCAGTTGTTCCAGCACGTCAGCGATCGTCGCGTTGGCATCGCGCCGTCCGTTTGCGTACGCCGCTTCCGCCATTTGCAGGCAGCGTTCGCGTGTCATGTTCTGCAGCAGATCCGCCAGCTTCTGCGGCTGCATCTCGGCCTGCGGCAAGTGAATCGCCGCGCCCTGTTTTTCCATCCATTGCGCGTTGTCGCGCTGATGCGTCGTCGTCGAAACCAGCAGCGGCACCAGCACGCTGGCGACGCCGGCCGCCGTCAGTTCCGATACCGTGATCGCACCGGCGCGGCAGATCACCAGATCTGCTTCCGCATAGCGGCGCGGCATGTCGTCGATGAAATCGACGACTTCGGCCTGCACGTCAGCCTGTGCGTAATTGGCACGCAAGGCATCTATATTCTTCTTGCCCGACTGGTGCGTGACGATCGGACGCTGTGCTTGCGGAATCAGCGCCAGCGCTGCCGGCAACGTATCGTTCAACGCCTTCGCGCCGAGGCTGCCGCCGACGACCAGCACCTTCAGCGGACCGCTGCGGCCGGCGTAGCGCTGCGCCGGAGCTGGCAACGTGGCGATTTCTGCGCGTACCGGATTGCCGGTCACGATCGCCTTGTCGGTCGCCGTACCGAAATCGGCCGGAAAGCCAAACAGCACGCGCTGCGCCGACGACGCCAGCGTCTTGTTCGACAGCATCAACGCCGCATCGGCGTTGATCAGCACCAGCGGAATACCGCGCAGCTTCGCCATGAAACCGCCCGGCACCGTCACGTAACCGCCCATGCCGAGCACCACGTCCGGATTGCGGCGCGCCAGGATCGAACGGCAGGCGAGGAAGCTGGCCGCCATGCGGAACACACCCTTGATCGTATGCATCGCGCCCTTGCCGCGCAGGCCGCTGAAGGCGATCGTGTCCATGTCGATGCCATGCTTCGGCACCAGATCGCCTTCCATGCCGTGCGACGTGCCCAGCCAGGACACCTGCCAGCCGCGCGCGCGCATCGTGTCCGCGATCGCGAGGCCCGGGAAGATGTGACCGCCGGTGCCGGCTGCCATGATCAGCAGCTTCTTCATATACGGCCTCCGCGCATAAGAACCCTGTTCTCGTAGTCGATGCGCAACAAGATCGCCAGCCCGATGCAGTTGATCAGCACGCCTGAACCGCCATAGCTCATCAGCGGCAACGTCAGGCCCTTGGTCGGCAGCAGGCCGAGATTCACGCCCATGTTGATGAATGCCTGCACGCCCAGCCAGATGCCGATGCCCTTGGCCGTCAGGCCGGCAAACGTCATATCCATCGCAATTGA
The DNA here is from genome assembly GCF_014635845.1 of Oxalicibacterium solurbis. Classification (GTDB taxonomy): domain Bacteria; phylum Pseudomonadota; class Gammaproteobacteria; order Burkholderiales; family Burkholderiaceae_D; genus Oxalicibacterium; species Oxalicibacterium solurbis. The sequence goes on from NZ_BMDP01000001.1 coordinate 916,496, forward strand.
CTGGCGGCCGATTTCAAACGCGCGCTTGATGATCCAGTAAAACGCGATGATGACGACCAGCACGCCGACGAAACCCAGCTCTTCGCCGATCACCGCCAACAGGAAATCGGTATGCGCTTCCGGCAGGTAATGCAGCTTTTCCACGCTGCCGCCGAGTCCGACACCGAACAGTTCGCCGCGACCGAACGCAATCAGAGAATGCGATAGCTGATAAGCCTTGCCCAGTGCGTTGCCTTCTTCCCATGGATTCAGATAGGCGAAGATGCGCTCACGCCGCCACGGCGACAGCACGATGACGAGGCTGAAGATGCCGACCAGCATCGTGCCGATGCCGCCGAACCAGATGCCGTTGACGCCGCCCAGGAACAGGATGCCCATTGCGATGCAGACGATGACGCCGAATGCTCCGAGATCCGGCTCCAGCAGCAGCAGCAGACCGGCGAAACCGATCGCCACCGTCATCGGCATGAAGCCCTTGGTCAGCTTGTGCATCACCTGTTGCTTGCGCACCGTGTAATCGGCCGCGTACAGCACGACGAACAGCTTCATCAGTTCCGACGGCTGAAGATTGAAAACATGAAACGACAGCCAGCGACGCGCGCCGTTGACGCCCTTGCCGACGCCGGGAATCAATACCAGCAATAACAGGATCAGTGTGCCCGCAAACAGATAAGGCGCCCATTTTTGCCAGGTTTCGATGCGCACGCGAAATGCCAGCAACCCGACAACCAGCGACAACGCGATGAAGATCGCCTGCCGTCCAAGAAAGTGCGCATTGTCGTAACGCGCATACTTCGGCGAATCCGGCAGCGAGATCGATGCCGAATACACCATCACCATGCCGAACAGCATCAATAGCACGACGACCCACACCAGCGGCTGGTCGTAGGCCATCATCTTGGAACGCTGGTCCAGACTGCCCGCGACTTTTTTCGTCGCGGCGCGCGAGAACATCGGCAGGGCGAGCTTCATGCGCTGACCTCCCCACGTTCCAGACCGATCTCGCGCACGGTATCGACGAACACCTGCGCGCGATGCGCATAATTCTTGAACATGTCGAGACTGGCGCACGCCGGCGACAGCAGTACCGCGTCGCCCGTCTGCGCCAGTTCGGCTGCCTTGTGCGTCGCTTCTTCCAGTGTCGCGCAATCGACCATATCGATATTCGTCGATGCCAGCGCGGTACGGATTGCACCGGCATCCTTGCCGATCAGCAGCACTGCACGCACATACTTGGCGACCGGATCGACCAGCGGCGCAAAATCCTGCCCCTTGCCGTCGCCGCCGGCAATCAATACCAGTTGCTGCGACGATCCGGAACCAAGTCCGACCAGCGCCGCCACCGTGGCACCAACGTTGGTTCCCTTGCTGTCGTCGTAGTAATCGACGCCGGCGATCGTCATCACCTGTTCGACGCGATGCGGTTCGCCCTTGTATTCGCGCAGGCCGTGCAGCAGTTGCGCCATCGGCAGGTCGATCGCACGACACAATGCCAATGCAGCCAGTGCATTGACGGCGTTGTGCTGGCCGCGAATTTTCAGCGCATCCATCGGCATCAGCTTGCTCGTCATTACCGGCACTTCGACGACTTCGTTCTTGCGGCGCTTCTTCTGCGGCTCTTCCGCCTCGATGGCGACCGACAGCCAGCGCATGCCGTTCTCGTCGACCAGACCGAAGCTGCCCGCTTCCTCTGCTTCGTCCGCACCGAAAGTGACGACCTTCGCCAACGGGCTGGTCATCTGCATCACCAGCACATCGTCGCGGTTCAGCACGCGCACGGTGCCGTTGCCGAAGATGCGTGCCTTGTCGGCCGCATAGGCTTCCATGTCGCCGTGCCAGTCCAGATGATCCTGCGTCACGTTCAGCACGGTGGCGGCATCGGCCTGCAGGCTGAAAGTCGTGTGCAGCTGGAAGCTCGACAATTCCAGCACCCATGCCTGCGGCAATTGATCGTTCACCATTGCGTCATGCAGACGATCCAGTGCGGCAGGGCTGATGTTGCCGGCCACCGTCACGCTCAGGCCGGCGCGGCGGCACAGCAGGCCGGTCAGGCTGGTCACCGTCGTCTTGCCGTTGGTGCCGGTGATCGCAATAATCTTCGGCGCGTAGCCGCGTTCTTCTTTCAGTGCGGCCAGCGCCTGCGCGAACAATTCGATCTCGCCCCATACCGGAATGTTCTTTTCTGCCGCAGCAGGTGTGATATCGGCCAGTTCGCGCGCCGGCATCAGACCGGGGCTGACGGCGACGAAATCGATGCCATCCAGCAGCGAAGCGGCAAACGTTGCAAAACCATCGCCACCGACGAATTCAGCCTGCGGTGCAATCTCGCGCAACTGCGGCAGACGCTCCGGTTCTGCGCGCGTATCGGCGACGCGCAACGATGCACCGCAGTGGACCAGCCACTGTGCCATCGCCAGCCCCGACTCGCCGAGACCAAGAACCAGAACGTGTTTGCCTGTGTAATTCATCTTTTCTGCTTATCTACTTTCAATCAACGAAGCTTCAACGTGGACAAGCCGAACAGCACCAGCATCATCGTGATGATCCAGAAACGCACCACGACCTGCGTTTCCTTCCAGCCCTTCTGTTCGTAGTGGTGATGCAACGGCGCCATCAACAGAATGCGTCGGCCGGTGCCGGTGCGCCACTTCGTGTATTTGAAATAGCCGACCTGCAGCATCACCGACAGCGTCTCGACGACGAACACGCCGCCCATGATGAACAGCACCACTTCCTGCCGCACGATGACGGCGATCGTGCCGAGCGCGCCGCCCAGTGCCAGCGCACCGACGTCGCCCATGAAGACCTGCGCCGGATGCGCGTTGAACCACAGGAAGGCCAGGCCAGCGCCAGCCATCGCGCCGCAGAAGATCAGCAGTTCGCCGGCGCCCGGAATATGCGGAATGAACAGGTATTTCGCATAGGTCGCGCTGCCGGTCAGATAAGCGAACAGGCCGAGCGCGGTGCCGACCATTACGGTCGGCATGATCGCCAGACCGTCCAGACCGTCGGTCAGGTTGACCGCGTTGCTGGTGCCGACGATGACGAAATAGGTCAACGCGATGAAACCCCAGACACCGAGCGGATAGCTGATCGTCTTGAAGAATGGCACGATCAGGTCGGCCTTCGGCGGCAGGTCCATGCTGAAGCCGGATTCGATCCACGCCAGGAACAGATCGAGGAACTGCGCATTGCTCGGCGCGGAAACCGAAAACGCCAGATAGACGGCGGCGAACAGGCCGATCACCGACTGCCAGAAATATTTTTCCTTCGACGACATGCCCTTCGGATCCTTGTAGACCACCTTGCGGTAATCGTCGACCCAACCGACAGCGCCAAAACCCAGCGTAACGATCAGCACGACCCAGATGAAGCGGTTTTCCAGATCGGTCCACAGCAAAGTCGAGATGCCGATCGACAGCAAGATCAGTGCGCCGCCCATCGTCGGCGTGCCGCTCTTGATCAGGTGCGTCTGCGGACCGTCGGTGCGCACCGCCTGGCCGACCTTCAGGCGCGTCAGCATGCGGATCACCATCGGGCCGAAGACCCAGCCGATCACCAGCGCCGTCATCGTCGCGAACACTGCGCGGAACGTGATGAAGTTGAAGATCCGCATCGGGCCGATCTCGTCCTGAAAATGTTGTGCCAGCCAGAGCAGCATGATTAATGGCCTTCCTGATTCTGATTGTGTTGACCGAGCAGATGCTGCACGACGCGTTCCATCTTCATGAAACGCGATCCCTTGACGAGCACTGTTGCCTGAGAATTGATTACAGCGTCCAGCGCCGCATCGAGTTGTTCGACGTCGCCGAAATGCGCACCCTGCACACCGAAGGCGTCGCTCGTATGACGTGCCAGTTCGCCCAGCGTCAACAGGCGATCGATGCCCTGCGTCTTCGCATAGGCGCCGACTTCTTCGTGATAGGCGCGACCGTCGTTGCCGACTTCGCCCATGTCGCCCAGCACGAGGATGCGCGGTGACGATGCGCCTGCCAGTACGTCGATCGCTGCACGCACCGAATCCGGGTTGGCGTTGTAGGTGTCGTCGATGACTAGCGCACCGTTGGTCGCGGTCTTGCGTTGCAGCCGGCCGCTGACCGGCGCGAATGCCTGCAAGCCACGCACGATGGCTTCGGTCGCAATGCCGATCGCTTTCGTGCAGGCGATCGCCGCCAGTGCATTGCGTACGTTATGGATGCCGGCGGCCTGCAGTTCGATCGTGAATGCTTCATCACCGGCTCTCACCTGCAGCGTGCTGCCGAAAGCGGAAGCGCTATACGTGCAACGCACGTCGGCATCGTCGGACAAACCAAACGTCAGCGTCTTGCAATGCGCCGCGTAATCGCGCCACAGCGACGTATACGTGTCGTTCGCCGGGAATACGGCAACGCCGCCGGCCGGCAGTGCGCGAAGCACGCTGCCGTTTTCCATCGCCACCGCTTCCACGCTGGCCATGAATTCCTGGTGTTCGCGCTGCGCGTTGTTGACGAGGCCAACCGTCGGCTGCGCGATGCGCGACAGCACGGCAATCTCGCCCGGATGGTTCATGCCAAGTTCGACGACGGCTGCCTTGCAATGTTCATCGAGACGCATCAGCGTCAGCGGCACACCAATGTCATTGTTGAAATTGCCGCGCGTGGCCAGATAGTTGTCCGCGCCGCATGCCGCCTCGAGAATAGCCGCGATCATTTCCTTGACCGTGGTCTTGCCGTTGCTGCCGGTCACGCCGATCAGCGGCAGATCGAAACGGTTGCGCCACCATTGCGCAATTTCGCCGAGCGCAACGCGCGTGTCCGGCACGATCAGCGCCGGCACCGCGAGATCGGCTGGCGCACGTTCGGCTATCACTGCGGCCACGCCGCGCGATGCCACTTGCGGCAGAAAATCGTGCGCATCGAAACGCTCGCCGCGCAAGGCGACGAACAGATTGCCGGAAACCACCGTGCGGCTGTCGGTCGACACGCCGTCGAAGGTGGCATCACCGTGCAACGTCGCGCCGCACACTGCGGCCTGCAGCAGGGACAGCGTCGCCTTCATGAGCCGCCTCCCTGCATTGCGCGTGCCGACAGCGCCAGCGTCGCATGATCGGCATCGAGGAAAGGCTGTTTCCTGCCCTTGATTTCCTGGTATGCCTCGTGCCCCTTGCCCGCCAGCAGGATCACATCCTGCCTGCCTGCATTGCGGATCGCCGACAGGATGGCTGCCGCACGATCTTCGATGGTCTGCACACCACTTTTTGCGGTCGTCATGCCGGCGATGATCTGTTTGATGATGTCGGCCGGTTCCTCGCTGCGCGGGTTATCGGTCGTCAGGATGATGTGATCGGCCGCCATCGATGCCTTGCCCATTTGCGGACGCTTGCCCTGATCGCGATCGCCGCCGCAGCCGAACACGCACCACAACTTGCCGCCGCGCTCCGCCGCGACATTGCGCAAGGTCGACAATGCCTTCTCCAATGCATCGGGCGTGTGCGCATAATCGATGACAACCAGCGGCGCATCGTTGCCGCCCAGTTGCTGCATGCGACCCGACACCGCAGTCAGCGATTCGATGACGGCGATCGCGTCCTTCCATGCAATACCGTTCGCCATCAATACACCGACGATGCCCAGCACATTGCTGACGTTGAAATCGCCGACCAGTTGCGTACGAATCTGCGCCGCACCGCCACATGTCGATTCCAGCTGAAACAGCGTGCCGTTCTGGCTGCTGCGCACGTCGGTCGCATGCAGCAGTGCAATGCCGTCCACGTTCCGTCCGACAAGGCTGTAGCCGGTGATCGCGACCGACGACGCGCGTTCTTGCAGGCGCTGCACCAGTCGCAGCCCCATCGGATCGTCGAGGTTGACGATCGCGTGGCGCAGTCCCGGCCAGTCGAACAGCATGGCCTTGGCTTCTTCGTAGGCCGCCATGTCGCCGTGGTAATCCAGATGATCGCGCGTGAAATTGGTGAACAGTGCCGTATCGACATGCATGCCGGACATGCGTCCTTGATGCAGGCCGATCGACGAAGCCTCGATCGCCAGCGCGACAGCGCCGTTGCGATGCAGGTTCGCCAGTTCGCGCTGCAGCAGCACGGCATCCGGCGTCGTGTAGCCGGTCGCATCGAACCTGCCGGCCCGGCCGTCGCGGAAGATGCCGATGCCCAGCGTGCCGATGACGGCGGTTGGCCGTCCCAGACGCGACAGTGCGTTGCCCAGCCATTGCGTGCAGGAAGTCTTGCCGTTGGTGCCGGTAACGGCAACCGTCAGCATCGCGCGATCCGGATGGCCGTACCACGCTGCAGCGATTTCGCCGGCATGCGCTTTCAAATTCTCGACCGCGTAATGCGGCACATCCCACTGGATATCGTCTGCACTGCCGCCGGCCTGATGCAATACGGCGCGTGCGCCGCGCGCGATCGCATCGGAAATATAAGCACGTCCGTCGACCTCATCGCCCGGATATGCGACGAAGACGTCGCCACTGCGAATGGCGCGCGAATCCGACACCAGCGCAGCGTCCGGCGCATTGACACGCAGCCAGTCGAGAATCTTAGGGACGGTCATCGCCGCGGCGCTCATCACAGTGCCTCCTGCAATGGCTGTTCCGGAATGACGACGTTGGTGATCGTCGAATCCGGCGGCACGTTCAGCGCGCGCAGCGCATTGGCCGTCACCGTCGAAAAGACCGGACCGGCAACCTGACCGCCGTAGTGCTTGCCGGCCATCGGTTCATCGATCATCACCGCGACGATGATGCGCGGATCGGAAACCGGTGCAAAGCCGACGAAGGACGCGACGTATTTCCGCACATACTTGCCATGTTCGATCTTGTAGGCGGTACCGGTCTTGCCTGCCACGCGGTAACCCGGTACCTGCGCCTGCGGCGCGGTGCCGTTAGGGCCGGCCGCCTGCTCCAGCATGTCGCGCATGATGCCGGCCGTCTTCTCGCTGATGATGCGCTGACCGATCGGCCGGTCGGTCGAACGCAGCAGCGTCAGCGGAATCAGATCGCCGCCGCGCGCGAAGATCGTGTAGGCATGCGCCATCTGCAGCAACGAAACGGAAATGCCGTGACCGTAGCTCATCGTCGCCTGCTCGATCGGACGCCACGATTTGTACGGACGCACACGACCGGCAACGGCTCCCGGGAAGCCGACCTTCGGCTGTTGGCCGAAGCCGACTGACGTGAACATGTCCCACATGTCATGCGGCTGCATCTGCAACGCGATCTTGGCGGTACCGATATTGGAAGATTTCTCGATGATCTGGGCCACCGTCAACAACCCTTCCGCATGCGCATCGCCGATCGTCGCGGTGCCGATCGTCATCTTGCCGGGCGCGGTCTGGATTGTCGTATTCGGCGTAATCACCTTATGATCCAGTGCCAGCGCAACCGTGAAAGGCTTCATCGTCGAGCCCGGCTCGTAGGTATCGGTCAACACACGGTTGCGTAATTGCGCGCCGGTCAGCACCGAGCGGTCGTTCGGGTTGTACGTCGGCATGTTTGCCAGCGCCAGCACTTCGCCAGTCTTGGCATCGAGCACGACGATGCCGCCGGCCTTGGCCTTGCTCTTCTCGACCGCTTCCTTCAACTGTGAAAAGGCGATGTACTGGATCTTGCTGTCGATCGACAGCGCCACATCCTTGCCGTCATGCGGTTCGCGCACCGCTTCGATATCCTCGACGATGCGGCCTAAACGATCCTTGATCACGCGGCGGCTGCCGGTCACGCCGGCCAGCGTCTTCTGCAGGGCCAGCTCCATGCCCTCCTGACCCTTGTCCTCGATATTGGTGAAGCCGACGATATGCGCCATCACCTCGCCTTCGGGGTAATAGCGTTTGTATTCCTTGCGCGTATCGATGCCGGCGATGCCGAGCTTGAGAATCTTGTCTACCGTATCGAGTTCTACCTGGCGCTTCAGGTAGACGAAGCTGCGATCCGAATCCAGCTTGCGGTACAGCTCGCGCTCGGACATGTCGAGCAGTTTCGCCAGCTGGCGCAGCTTGTCCTTCGGCGCTTCCAGCACGTCGTCGGGAATCGCCCAGACAGCGCGTACCGGGATCGACGATGCCAGCACCTGACCATTGCGATCGGTGAGCTTGCCGCGGATGGCCGGCAGTTCCAGCGTGCGGGCATAACGCGCCGCACCCTGCTTCTGCAGGAAATCGGTGGACATGCCCTGCAGCCACAACGCGCGCGCAGCCAGCGCGACGAAGGCGGCGAACATCAGGAACAGCACGACGCGCGAACGCCATGCCGGCAGCTTGGCTGCCAGCATCGGGTTCGAAGCGAAAGGCACACCTTTCGATGCCGCGCTGCGTGTCATTTGCCTCCCATCGTCAGGTATTGCGTGACGGCCGGCGTGACCGGCACCATGTGCAGATCACGGCGCGCCGCCAGTTCGATGCGTGCGTGCTTGCCCAGCGTGGATTGATCCAGCTGCAGTTGCGCCCATTCGATGTCGAGCTGGCGCGCCTGCGATTGCGCGCGTTCGAGCGCGATGAATAGACTGCGCGCCTTGTACTGCGCATTGACCAGCGACAGTGCGCACAACACCAGCACGGTCGTCAGCACGAAGGCGATGCGGCCGCTCATTGCGGTACTCCGGCAGCATGTGTAACGACCGGCAGGCGTTCCGCCACCCGCATGACAGCTGAACGTGCGCGCGGATTGGCAGCGATTTCCGCATCGGATGGCTTGATGCGTGCGATGAGTTTCATTTCCGGCTGCGGCAAGTCGACAGCACGAATCGGCAGGCGGCGGTCAGGCTGCGGCACACTGGCCTTGTCGGCCATGAACCGTTTGACGATGCGATCTTCCAGCGAGTGAAAGCTGATCACGACCAGTCTCCCGTGCGGCGCCAGACGCCTGAATGCCTCTGCCAGTACTACTTCGAGTTCTTCAAGCTCCTGATTGATGAAAATCCGGATAGCCTGAAATGTGCGAGTGGCCGGATCCTTGCCTTTCTCGCGAGTCTTGACGGCGCCTGCCACGATCTCGGCAAGCTGTCGTGTGGTTGAAATCGGCTGGACTGCCCTGCGAGCAGCAATCGCCTTTGCAATCTGAAAAGCAAACCGTTCTTCCCCATAATCGCGTATCACCTTTTCGATTTGTTGTTCGGTTTCCGTGGCCAGCCACTCGGCCGCCGACATGCCGCGCGTGGTGTCCATGCGCATGTCCAGCGGACCGTCGGCACGGAAACTGAAACCGCGTGCCGCGTCGTCGACTTGGGGCGACGATATCCCCAGATCCAGCAATACCCCATCCAGTTGCCCGATGCCGCGCGCTGCCAGTGCCTGTTCCAGCGTCGCAAAACTGTCGTGCTCGATCTCGAAGCGCGGATCGGCGATGGAAGATGCTTCCGCAATCGCCTGCACATCCTTGTCGAACGCGATCAACCGGCCCTTCGCTCCCAGACGCTGCAAAATCAGGCGGCTGTGGCCGCCGCGGCCGAACGTGCCATCTATATAGATGCCGTCGGCGCGCGCCCCATCCAGCGCCAGCGCATTCACTGCCTCCTCCAGCAACACCGTCTTGTGCTGGTATTGCTGCACCGCATCTGCATTCATCACGGCGTCAGAAGGAAAAATCGTTCAATACGTCGGGTACGCCGGCAGCGATCGCACTGGATTCGCTTTCGGCGAGTTTTTCGGCATCCCAAATCTCGAAATGACTGCCCATGCCCATCAGCATGACGTCACGCGTCAGGCCGCCTGCTGCGCGCAATTCAGGCGCAATCAGGATGCGGCCGGCGGTATCGAATTCGACATCCACGGCATTGCCGAGGAAGATGCGTTGCCAGGCGCGCGCGGAAATCGGCCACTTGGCGATTTCTTCGCGGCGGGTTTCCCACACGGAACGCGGGAAGAGAAGCAAACATCCGTCAGGATGCTTCGTCAGCGTGACGCGTCCCTCGCACTGCAGCTGCAATGCGTCGCGATGACGGGCGGGGATGGTCATCCGGCCCTTGGCATCGAGATTGAGAGAAGACGCGCCTTGAAACACCCTGTAATCCTTTTGTCGGTATGCGTTGCTGGTGACAGACATGCAATCCGCAGGAAAAAATCCCCACAAAACTACACTTTTTCACACTGTCGCCCACTTTAGAGGATGGCTTGATACCGGTCAAGAGAATTTCAGGGGTAAAAACAGGATTTTTTCCAATGAAGTCAAGGACTTAGCGCATTACGTTGACGCAACATCGCACACCAAATTCACATAAGAATTAAGTACTTACAGGAGACTGTAAAAGTGCAACATCAGCAAAACACATGTGTTTTACAGTAGTTTGCCCATCTTGCGCCGCACGACAAATGTGGAGAAAACGCGCGCCGCTTCGCGTTTTGCGCAAAAAAAGCGGGCGATGAAACATCGCCCGCTTTTCGCTCCTGTCGCACACTGCGACAGTCACCCGAATCGATTCAGGATGCTGCCGGAATCGTCAGACCTCTGACGACCGCAGGGCGCGCAAGGAACGCATCCAGTACGCGTTGCACTTCCGGAAAATCGTCGAAACCCACGAGATCGCGCGCGCCATAAAAGCCAACCAGGTTGCGTACCCATGGGAAAACGGCGATGTCGGCAATGCCGTACTCCTTGCCCATGATCCAGTCACGTCCCGTCAAGCGCTGATTCAACACGCCAAGCAAGCGCCTGGATTCGGCGGCGTAGCGGTCACGCGGACGCTTGTCTTCATAGTCCTTGCCCGCGAATTTGTGGAAGAAACCCACCTGCCCGAAAATCGGGCCGATACCGCCCATCTGGAACATCACCCACTGCAACGTTTCGTAACGGCCTGCCGCATCCTTTGGCATGAACTTGCCGGTCTTTTCCGCGAGGTAAACAAGAATGGCGCCGGATTCGAACAAGGGAAGCGGCCTGCCGTCCGGCCCATTTGGATCGATGATGGCCGGGATTTTATTGTTCGGATTCAGCGAGAGAAACTCCGGCGAGTTCTGATCGTTGCTGTCGAAACTCACCAGGTGCGCCTCGTACGGCAAGCCCGCCTCCTCCAGCATGATCGATACCTTGACGCCGTTGGGAGTCGGCAGCGAATAGAGCTGTAGCCGCTCGGGATGTTGCACAGGCCATTTTTGCGTGATGGGGAAATCGGATAGTGAAACGCCTGGTTCAATTTTCATGACTAATCCTCTATGCGTAATTTGCTGATTGTCGCACCGTATCAGGCGACATCGAAATGGTCGAATGGATAGTCATCGACCACGCAATGAAGCCAGGCTCGGAAATCAGTATGTGCAGAAGAGCGATAGACGAATTGCCACAGCACACATCGGGCGGAACGTGAAAGACCGGCGCGAGTGCGCTCAAGGATAGGGAAAATCGCTCGGCGAATGCGACGGCGGCCCGCATTTCGCATACGGGCTTTGCACGCGCTGGCAATAGCGATAGGCCTCGGGGCGCACCCAGCCGCGACTATGATGCCGGCCGTCACGACGCGTCACCATGAACGGCGCGAAGCATTCCTGGCTTTCGCGATAAGCGCGAATCAGCTCGGCGCATTCTGCGTCGCCGTTATCCGGCGTCAATTCGGCGGCTTTGGATTTGGGTCTTGCAGAGACAGGTGGAGGAGGCGGTGGCGAAGCGCGCATTCGCTCTTCGACCAGTTGCTTTTCGCGAGCCGCGCGCGCCAATGCTTCCTGCCGCTGGCTTTCGGAAATTTCGGAAGCGCTGGTGTCGATCTTCGTGGCTACATCGTGATACCGCGTCGGCACGATATCGGACACATGCGTGCGACCGTTCTCGTCGACCCAGCGATACAGGTCGGCAGCGCCGGCAACGCTTCCCAGCGCGAGCAATCCCAGCAGCAGGAAAGAGCGTTTCATCCGGTCGCCTCGCAACGGTTTGTCCTGCGCCAGTTATAGCACGAAGGCGCGACGGACGGCAGCCGCCTTATCGAATCGAACCGTGGCCGAACAGCCCGATCAGGCCGATGATGATCAGGTAAATCGCAACAATGTAATTGAGCAGGCGCGGCACGACGAGAATCAAAATGCCGGCGATCAGCGACACCAGAGGGCCGATGGAAAGATAGAGGTTCATGGGGCATCTCCCTCCCCTGCATGCCCACTGACGATAGCGGAACAAATGCCACGGGGAACGGCAACAGCCTGCCGGAACGGATGGAATTTTTCTGTGCGTTACATCACATCGCACACATCCCGCCACACACGTCCCGCCCAGCAGCAATACGTCATTGCCGCCCGCATGAAAAAACGGCGCGCAAGAATGCGCGCCGTCCGAAAGAAAATGAAGCAGTCCGATAGGCCGGATTCTGTTACGGCAGGCGTCGCCGCCTGCTATGACAACCATTCCTCTAGGCCGTGAATTACTCCACGGCTCAAGCTTCCTACCCGCACGCTCCGCGAGCCGCCTCAACGCGTGCCTATTTGGAATTGCTCCAGGTGGAGGTTACCGCGTTTCACCGTAACTTAATACGCTCGTCTCTGTGGCCCTGTTCCTCGCCTTATACCTTTCGGCTTTCGGCGGACGGCCGTTAGCCGTCACCCTGCTCTGTGGAGTCCGGACCTTCCTCCCGCCGCCGTAAGGCGGCCAGCGGTTGTCTTGTCCTGCTTCAGCCGACATTGTAGTCTGCCGGCGGCATGCTTGCAGTATCATGTGCCGGTCGATCGCGCATTTGCCCACAACCAGACCTATAAATGAGCAAGCCGTTTCTTCCCTTTGCCTGGCCTCAACTGTTCGCAACGGCACTGCTGTTCGCGGCACAGGCCGCGTCCGCCCAGCAAAGCGTCGTGCCGGACACGCTGGACACAATTGCACAGCGCGTGGCGGCCTGCACCGTCTGCCATGGCAAGGAAGGACGCGCCGGCAGCGACGGCTACTATCCGCGCCTGGCCGGCAAGCCGGCGGGCTATCTCTACAACCAGCTCGTCAATTTCCGCGACGGCAAGCGCACCTATCCGGTCATGACGGCCATGCTGGACAATATGTCCGATGCCTATCTGCGCGAGATCGCGCAATACTTCGCCGACCAGCATCCGCCCTATCCGCCGCCGCAGCCGACACAGGCCACTGCAGCGGAACTGGAACGCGGCCGTCAGCTCGTACATGAAGGCGACAAGGCCAAAGGCATTCCGGCCTGCATCGCCTGCCACGGCACAAAACTGACCGGCACCGCGCCAGCGATTCCCGGACTGATCGGACTGCCGCGCGACTACCTGCTCGGCCAGATCGGCGCATGGAAAATCGGCACGCGCCATGCGGCCCAGCCCGATTGCATGGCGCAGATCGTGCAGAAAATGAGCAGCGCGGACATCAGCGCCGCCACCGCATGGCTGGCCGAACAGCATGTGCCGGCCGATGCGTCGCCTGCGCCTCGGCTCACCGCCAAACTGCCGCTCGAATGCGGCAAGCTGTCGCCATGATCGGGCGCGCGCTTCGTCTGCTCGGCTGGCTGATGCTGGCGATCGTCAGCGCCATCGCGATCTGGCTGTTCGTTGGAAACCGCAATCCGGATCTGAACCAGCCATCGACACCGCCCGCCGATGCAAAACAGCAAATCGCGCGCGGCGAATATCTCGCACGCATCGGCAACTGCATGAGCTGCCATACCGCGCGCGGCGGCCAGCCTTACGCGGGCGGCCGCGCCATACCGACGCCGTTCGGCGACATCTATGCGTCCAACCTGACGCCGGACAAACAAACCGGCATCGGCGACTGGAACAGCGACGACTTCTGGCGCGCGATGCACGACGGCCGCTCGAAGGATGGCTCGCTGCTGTATCCGGCCTTCCCCTACACCAGCTTCACGAAGGTCACGCGCGCCGATTCGGATGCGATCTTTGCATGGCTGCAGACGCTGCCGTCCGTCAATCAGCAAAACCGCGCGCCCGAACTGCGCTCGCCCTACGACAATCGCTGGCTGCTGTATGCATGGCGCGCGCTGTATTTCCGTCCGGGACAATATGCGAACGACGACAGCCGTTCCGTCGCATGGAACCGCGGCGCCTACCTGACGCAGGGCCTGGGGCACTGCGCCGCCTGCCATTCGACGCGCAACCGGTTCGGCGGCATCGACGAGAAAACCGCGCTCGGCGGCGGCATGATCCCGGTATTGAACTGGTATGCGCCGCCGTTGAATGGCGACAGGCAGGATGGCCTCGGCGCATGGGAAATCGAACACATCGCCGCCTTCATGCAAACCGGTATCACGCCACAGCGCGCAGCGACCGGGCCGATGGCCGAAGTCGTCGCCGGCAGCTTGCAACATTTGACGAGCGACGACGCGCGCGCCATCGCCGGCTATCTGCAATCGCTGCCGCAGCAAAGCGCACCGCCGCTTGCCGGCCCCGATCTGCGCGACGAAGGCAAAAAGGCGATGATTTCTGCCGGAGCGAAACTGTACAAGGACAACTGCGCTGCCTGCCATCAGGAATCGGGACGCGGTGTGCCGTCCGTCTATCCTGCACTGGCCGGCAATCGCACCGTTACATCGCCGGTTATCGCCAACGTCATTCGCGTCGTGCTGCATGGCGGCTTCGCGCCGAGCACGGCCGGCAATCCGCGTCCTTACGGCATGCCGCCATTTGCACAGTCGCTGAGCGACGATGAAGTTGCCGCCGTCGTCACCTACATCCGCAATGCCTGGGGCAACGAGGCCAATGCCGTCTCGCCCGTCGACGTCAACCGTTATCGTTCCCGACCACTTCCCTGAATATCAACACTGCAGACCATCGCTGAAATCCATGACTGAAACCCGCAAACACAAGAGCAAGACCCTGACGACCCTCCTCGCCGCGCTGCTCGGCGGCATCGGCGCACACCGCTTCTACCTGCACGGCTGGCGCGACTTCTGGGGCTGGAACTACCTGATCGCCTTTGTCCTCTTCCTGTCGGCCATATCGCTGATGCGCACGCATCAGTCGCTGCCGATTCTCGTGCTGGCGATATTTCCGTTCTCGGTTTATGCAGGGTTGATCGAAGCGCTCATCATCGGCGTCACGCCGGATGAGAAGTGGGATGCGGTACACAATCCGCAATCGGCCGGCAAGACGACATCGAAGTGGCCGATCGCCGTCATCCTCGTGCTGTCGTTCGCGCTCTGCTTCACGGCCATGATCGCCAGCATCGCGCGCGTCACCGATCTGTACCTGACCGGCGGCGCATTCGGCTGATCAGATCACGCCCAGCAGCTTCAGCGCCAACGGCAGCAGGAAGGCCGTCAGGATGCCGGATATACCCATTGCCAGACCGGAGAATGCACCCATCTCCTCGCTGACCTGAAACGCGCGCGCGGTGCCGACACCGTGCGCCGTCGCACCCAGCGCAAAACCGCAAGTGATGTCATCGTCGATGCGGATCAGACGGAACACATACTGTGCGATGCCTGCACCGAATACACCGGTCAGCATCACCATCACTACTGTCAATGTCGGCAGGCCGCCGATTTTTTCCGTGATGCCCATCGCGATCGGAATCGTCACCGATTTCGGCGCCATCGACAGCACCGTCAGCGGCGACGCACCCAGCAACCATGCAACGCCCATTGCACTGACGATCGCGGCAGCACCACCGGCCAGCGCACCGGCCAGCAAGGCAAACCAGTGGCGTCGCAATTTATCGAGTTGCTGATACAACGGAATCGCCAATGCAACGGTGACAGGACCCAGCAGGAAGTGCACGAATTGCGCGCCGTCGAAATACGTCTTGTACGGCGTATCCGTCGCATACAGCACGGCAATCAGCAATGCCACCGAAATCGCCACAGGATTGGCAAGCGGGCTGCGTCCGCTGCGCTCGTAGATCCACATCGCGATCTTGTAGGCAACGAGCGTCGCCGTCAGCCACAGCAGCGGCGAACCCGCGAGATAGACCCAGACAGTATTCAGGTGCGGCATCATTTTTCGCTCCGGCGCTTCAGACTCTTGATGACAAACGCGGTGACGACCAGCGACACCACCGTGCTGACGATCAGCGCCGCCGCAATCGCCAGCCATTCCTGCCCGATGCGATGCAGGTGCACGCTGAGTCCGACGCAGGCGGGCACGAACAGCAAGGCCATATTCGACAGCAATTGCGATGCGCTCGGCGCCAGCTTGGCCGCAGTATCCTTCTTCAGAATCAGATAGAACAGCAACAGCAGCATGCCGATCACCGGCCCCGGAACCGGCAGCGACAACACATAAACCAGGCCCTCGCCCAGCGTCTGAAATACAAGAAGCGTCAGCAGCGTATTGAGCATGAAAGAAAAACGGAAAGGAAAAAGGAGGACGAAAAGAAATGTGGATCGTGCGCGAATCGATGCACGCTCCTGTTCGGATTTTTCTTGCCGCCTATCGTAGCAGCCGTTTCCTTCTCAGCCTGTCGATTACACGATGAAATATTTTCAGCAGTCATCGGCATCCTGCTTTTATCTTCATGCAGCAAATGCTGCAATGCATGGGTCACCATCCATCATCACCACTTCTACACACTGCAGGCAAGCGCATTCACCTACATGCTCGCGTTCATGCCCTTGCCTGTAACATCTCTCCTGCCGAAAATACGGTACCGATCAATGGAGAATGCCCATGCCCAGCGTTGCGATCCTTGTTTTCCCAGGCGTACAGGCGCTGGACGTCACCGGTCCGCTCGACGTGTTCGCCGAAGCCAACCGCATCCTGCCGCCGGAGCGGCAATACCGGCTCGACGTACTCGGCACCGAACGCGGCTTGATTCCATGTTCGAACGGTCTGCCGATTGCCGCGCACCGCCATTACAGCGAAGTCGACGAACATTACGACCTGCTGCTGGTCGCCGGCGGCCCGGCATTGCCGCAGCAGACGCGCGATGAATCAGTCTGCAACTGGCTGCGTCATGCGGCCCGGCGCAGCGGCCGCCACGGCTCGATCTGCAATGGCGCCTTCCTGCTCGGCCATGCCGGATTGCTCGACGGCCGCACCGTCACCACACACTGGAACGATGCTGCGGCATTGGCCGACATGTTCCCGCAAGCCCGCGTCGATGCCGATCGCATCTTTCTGCAGGATGAGCAACTAGTGACATCGGCCGGCGTAACTGCCGGCATTGATCTGTCGCTGTTCCTGCTATCCGCCGATTGCGGGCCGGAAGTCTCGCTGCATGTCGCACGGCGCCTCGTCGTCTTCACGCAGCGCCAGGGCGGTCAATCTCAGTTCAGCCCCTATCTCACGCCCTATGTCGAGGAAAGCTCGCCGGTCGCCATCGCACTCCAGTACGTGCTCGAGCATCTGACGGAAAGTCTCACGGTCGAATCGCTGGCCGCCGTCGTCTCCATGAGTCCGCGCAATTTCGCCCGCGTCTTCGCACGCGACGCGAAGACCACGCCCGCCGAATTCATCGAAAGCGCACGGCTGGATGCCGCCCGCGCACTACTGGAAACCACCTCGGAACCGCTGAAGACAGTCGCCTGGCGCTGCGGCTTCCGCACTCCCGACCAGATGCGGCAGGTATTCGTCAAACGACTGGGTATCACCGCGTTGCAGTACCGCGCCAATTTCGCCGCATTCGGCAAAACCGCCCGTCCGTAAATCTCGCTTTCCTTCTTTTCAGTCAGTCCGTTTTGACGAAAAACGGACATTCACGCCATGTCCTGATTTTCACTTACAAACAAATCAGGCCACTCCTTCGCCGCATCTCCGACACCTTCCGGACATTGCCAGCCAGCCGAAAAATAAGCGTGGAAACGCATAAAAAGCCTCGGCAGAATCAATTCGAACCAGACGTATCGCCTCCCCCGAGCACCTTGCGGAACACGATCGAAAGCTGGCCAATTCCGTGCGGATGCGGCCGTTTTTATTGACGCCACATCGTCTAAAAACGGACACGCGGCACTTCACGACAGAAAGGGAAATACATGAACACCCCACTCAACGGCATCAAGATCATCGATTTCACCCACGTGCAAGCCGGCCCGGCCTGCACCCAGTTGCTGGCCTGGTTCGGCGCCGACGTCGTCAAGGTCGAACGTCCCGGCTCCGGCGACGTCACGCGGTCGCAGCTGCGCGACATCCCCGGCGTGGATGCGCTTTATTTCACGATGCTCAACAGCAACAAGAAATCGCTGACGCTGGACACCAAAACGCCGGAAGGCAAAGAAGTGCTGGAAAAACTGATCAAGGAATCCGACGTGCTGGTCGAGAACTTCGCACCGGGCGCACTGGACCGCATGGGCTTCTCGTGGGAACGCATTCAGGAAATCAATCCCGGCATGATCCTGGCATCGGTCAAGGGCTTCTCCGACGGCCACCATTACGAAGACCTGAAGGTCTATGAAAACGTCGCACAGGCCGCCGGCGGCGCAGCCTCGACCACCGGCTTCTGGGACGGCCCGCCGACCGTCAGCGGCGCGGCGCTCGGCGATTCCAACACCGGCATGCATCTGGCGATCGGCATCCTGACCGCGCTGATGGGCCGCCAGCAAACTGGCAAGGGCCAGAAGGTGTCCGTCTCGATGCAGGACGCCGTGCTGAACCTGACGCGCGTCAAGCTGCGCGATCAGCAACGCCTGGAAAAGGTCGGCTATCTGGAAGAATATCCGCAGTACCCGAACGGCAAGTTCACCGACGTCGTGCCGCGCGGCGGCAATGCCGGCGGCGGCGGTCAGCCGGGCTGGGTGCTCAAGTGCAAGGGCTGGGAAACCGATCCGAACGCCTACATCTATTTCACCATCCAGGGCCATGCGTGGGAGCCGATCTGCCGTGCGCTGGGCAAGGAAGAATGGATCAGCGATCCGGACTACAACACGCCGCGAGCACGCCAGGACAAGATCTTCGACATCTTCGCCTTCATCGAAAACTTCCTGAAGGACAAGACCAAGTTCGAAGCGGTCGACATCTTCCGCAAGTACGACATCCCGTGTGCGCCGGTGCTGTCGATGAAAGAGATCGCCGAAGACAAGTCGCTGCGCGCCAGCGGTTCCATCGTCGAAGTCGATCATCCGGCACGCGGCAAGTACCTGACCGTCGGCAGCCCGATCAAGTTCTCCGAACTGAAGCCGGAGATCAAGCCTTCGCCACTGCTCGGCGAACACACCGACGAAGTGCTGAAGCGCCTCGGCTATACGCCAGAGCAGATCGCCGCGCTGCATGCATCCAAGGCTGTGTAACGTGAAATAACGTGCAAGCCGACAGGAAGAATAGTCACAGCGACCATTCTTCCTGCGTATTCGCTCATGCAGGTTTGCCGCTTCGTCTCATGCGTCGCGGCAAACTTGATATGATCGCCGCAATTCCTTCAGTCACTTTTGCCATTCCTGTTCGTCATGCGAAAAATCACCGTCGGCCTGCTGGTCTTCCCGCGCTTCCAGATGCTGGACATCGCCGCCCCCGGCGATGCCTTCGCCGAAGTGAAGGTGCTCAGCAACGGCGAATGCGAATACGAGATCATGACCGTCGCCACCACGCGCGGGCCGATCCAGACCTCCAGCGGACTGACGATTTCACCGGACCGCACCATCTTCGACCCGACACCGCACTTCGACACGCTGATCGTGCCGGGCGGCCTTGGCGTGTTCGACATTCTCGAAGACACCACGCTGACCGACTGGCTGGCCATGCAGAACGAAAACTGCCGCCGCATCGGCGCCATCTGCAACGGCGTCTTCGCGCTCGGCGCTGCCGGCATCATCGGCGGCAAGACCGTCACCACGCACTGGATGGACGCGGCGCGCCTGTCGACAATGTTCCGCAGGGCGAAGGTCGAACCGGATCGCATCTACGTCAAGGACGGTTCGCTGTACACGACCGCCGGTGTCACCGCCGGCATCGATCTGTCGCTGGCGCTGATCGAAGAGGATTTCGGCAAGAAGATGGCGATCGACGTCGCCAAGTACCTGATCGTCTACCTGCGCCGCGCCGGCGGCCAATCGCAATTCAGCCCGCTATTGGAACTGCAGGTCGAAAACGATTCGCCAGTCGCCGCCGTGCAGGGCTACATCCTCGGCAACCTGGAAACCGAACACACGCTGCCGTCGATTGCGGAGAAGATGCAAATGAGCGCGCGCCACCTGTCGCGCGTATTCAAGCAGGAATGCGGAATGACAGTGATGAATTTCGTCAACGATGCGCGCATCGACGCATCGCGCCGCTATCTGGAATCCACCGATCTCGGCCTGACGGAAATCGCCCGCCGCTGCGGCTTCGGCAATGCGGCGACTTTCCGACGCATCTTCGGCCGTCGGCTGGGTATCAGCCCCTTCGATTATCGGCAGCGCTTTCATTCGGACGAAGGGGCGCAGCTGGAAGAGGAAACTGCATAAAAAAGCCGCATGCAATTTCTTGCATGCGGCTTTTTCCCAAGGTCTGGAAAAGTGCTTACATTCTAAGGTGCTTGCGTTTTTTGCAGTTGGGCCTGGTTGCTTCCATCTATCGACTTATCGATGACAGGCAAACCCATTGCAGTCATGAACTGAGTAAAACATTTATTAACGATGGCTTCTGCCGCGACATTCACGTTCTTGTAGTCATCTGCCTGCCACGCTTCAAGCGGCATTGTCTCTTTCGCGACACCCGAACAACTGATTGCCGTAACAGGGTTGAGTTGATCATTCAGTTTTTCCTGAACATTCAGGTTCAGACCATAACTCAGGTTGTAATCCTCGCTGGTCAGAAAAGACGTGTAACCCAGTTCCCACAAGGGAGCTGATACAGAAATATAGAGCTCCTGGGTTTTGGGAAGCGCCCCGGTTGAAGCATCAAAATAATCGGACATTTTTTTAGCCAATGCCAGATCGACACCCCGGCCAGACTCGACAGCGTAATTTTGCGGCAAGGTCCGGCTCAGATTCTCGCTGAATGCCCGGCTTATCTCCATGTTGGCCTGCATCTGTTGCATGTTTCCCGCGTTACCGGTGCTGCCTGCAACACTACCTACAACAGAAGAAATCAGGAAATTTCCGACCGCCTGAGATTTGGTTCTTTCCGTCAATCGCGCAGGTGTTTCGATAGGCGCAACACGCACATTGCTCACCATCATTTTTTCTTTTAATTGAGCATCGGATATAACTGGCTTGGTAGCGCAAGCAGCAAGCCCACTTGCCAATAAGACGATCAAAATCGATCCTGCCGTTCTTTTCATTATGATTTCCCTGAGTGATGTGAAGTCGTTCCGGAAGACGTGATTGCATGGCTCACGACGAACAGTCTGCAATCGTCGTCAGGAGCGCCTCTCTGCCGTTTTCCCAAGTGAGAAACGGTACGGAAATGCGCATGGAGCAACAACCCATATTTATGGGACAGAGATCGTCAATCGGAGGAAAACCGTTAACAAAAAAGCCGCATGCAGTCACGCATGCGGCTTTTCCTTTTCAGAAAAGGCGTTTTACATCCGCTCGAAAATCCCCGCCGCTCCCATGCCGGTGCCGACGCACATCGTCACCATGCCGTACTTCAGATTACGGCGGCGCAGACCATGCACGACCGTCGCCGAACGGATCGCACCGGTCGCACCAAGCGGATGGCCGAGCGCGATCGCACCGCCCATCGGATTGACCTTCGCCGGATCGAGGCCCAGATCGCCGATCACGGCCAGCGATTGCGCGGCGAAAGCCTCGTTCAGTTCGATCCAGTCCATCTGATCCTGTTTCAAACCGGCCGCACGCAGCGCGGCGGGAATCGCTTCCTTCGGGCCGATGCCCATGATTTCCGGCGGCACGCCGCGCACGGCGAAGGAGACGAAACGCGCCAGCGGCACCAGGTTGAACTGCTTGAGGATTTTTTCGCTGACGACAATCAGTGCGCCGGCGCCGTCGGACGTCTGCGAACTGTTGCCGGCGGTGACCGAGCCTTTCGGCGAGAACACCGGCCGCAGCCTTGCCAGCGCTTCCATGCTGGTATCCGCGCGCGCGCCTTCGTCGAGATTGACGGTGTGCGTCTTGATGTCGATCTCGCCACTTTGCAGGTTCGGCAAGCGCTCGATCACTTCTACCGGCGTGATCTCGTTGCCAAATTCGCCGCTCTGCTGGGCGGCAATCGCACGACGATGCGATTCCAGCGAAAAGGCATCCTGCGCCTCGCGCGACACCTTCCACTGTTCGGCAACCTTCTCCGCGGTCAGGCCCATGCCGTAGGCCATGCCAATGTTCTCGTCCTTGAAGATGCCCATGTTCATCGACGGGTGATAGCCCATCATCGGCACCATCGACATCGACTCGGCGCCGGCAGCGATGATCGCATCCGCTTCGCCGACGCGAATGCGGTCGGCCGCCATCGCCAGCGCCGTCAGCCCGGAGGCGCAATAACGGTTGACGGTGACGCCGCCGACCGTCTTCGGCAAGCCGGCCAGCAGCACGCCCATGCGCGCCATGTTCAGCCCCTGCTCCGCTTCCGGGAACGCGCAGCCGACGATGGCGTCCTCGATCACGTTCGGATCGAGCGACGGCACCTGCAACAGCGCCGACTGCATCGCGCGTACCAGCAGATCGTCGGGGCGCGTGTGGCGAAACATGCCGCGCGGCGCCTTGCCGATCGGCGTGCGGGTGGCGGCAACGATGTAGGCTTCCTGCAATTGTTTGCTCATGTTCGTTTCCTTTCGCTATCCGCTCAGTTGCGCACCGGCTTGCCGGTCTGCATCATGCCCATGATGCGTTCCTGCGTCTTCGGATGCGCCAGCAATTCCATGAAGGCGCGGCGTTCGCGATCCAGCAGCCATTGCTCATCGACCAGGCTGCCGTTCTCGATCTCGCCGCCGGTGACGACGTCGGCGATCATCATGCCGAGCTTGTAGTCGTGCGCCGAAATGAAGCCGCCGTCGCGCATGTTGATCAGCTGCGCACCGATCGTCGCCAGGCCGTAGCGGCCTGTCACCGGAATCGTCGTCTTCAACGGCGGACGATAGCCGGCATCGTGCATTGCACGCGCCTGCGTCTTCGCCACGTGCAGCAGTTCGTACGGATTGAAGACGATCACGTCATCGGCCTTCAGGTACCCCATCGTCTGCGCTTCCAGTGCGGAACGCGAAACGGCCGCCGTCGCCGCCTGCATGTAATCGTTTTTCAGGAACTGCAGGATGTCGTTGCCCTTCGCGTTGTGCGCGGCACGCGCCGCCGCTTCCTTCAGACCGCCGCCTGCCGGAATCAGGCCGACGCCGACTTCGACCAGACCGATATACGATTCGAGCGATGCGACACGGCGTGCCGCATGCAGCAGCAGTTCGCAGCCGCCGCCGAGCGCCAGACCGGCAACGGCAACCACCACCGGCACGTTCGCGTATTTCAGTCGCTGATGCGCCTGCTGCAGCTTGGACACCATCGGTTCGATCGCCGCCACGCCGCCGGACATGAACAGCGGCAGCATCGCCTGCAGATCGGCGCCGGCCGAGAAGGCGCCGCCTTCGGCCGCGTCGGTCTGCCAGATCACAAGCCCCTTGTAATTGCTTTCCGCTTCGGCAATCGCCTTTTCCATGCCGGCGATCACGCCCGGACCGATCACGTGCATCTTGGTCTTGAACGACAGGATCAGCACATTGTCGTCCTGATGCCAGAGGCGTACCGACTCGTCCTCGAACACGGTCGTGCCGGCCGTCGCGCCGTTTGCGTTGCCGTCGCTGAACAGACCGGCGCGGAACGCCTGTCGTTCATAGACCGGCAGCGCCGAACGCGGCACGTTGCACTTCTGTTTCGGCGACCACGAGCCATCTGCCGCATGCACGCCGCTGCGATCACCAAGCGCCCACGCTGGCAGCGGCGCATCGCTCAGCGTCTTGCCAGCTGCGATGTCTTCATTGATCCAGTCCGCCACCTGTTTCCAGCCGGCGGCCTGCCACAGTTCAAACGGTCCCTGCGACCAGCCAAATCCCCAGCGCATCGCGAAATCGACATCGCGCGCATTGTCGGCGATCGATTCCAGATGCACGGCGATGTAATGGAAGATGTCGCGCAGGATCGCCCACAGGAACTGGCCCTGCGGATTCTTCGAATCGTGCAGTGCCTTGATACGTTTCGCCGCATCCTTTTCCTTCAGCACGCGGACAATGAAGTCGTCGGCCTTACCGCCGCCGGGCACGTAATCGGTGCTGGACGGATCGATGCGCAGGATGTCTTTGCCGACCTTCTTGTAGAAACCCGCGCCGGCCTTCGCGCCGAGCGCACCGCCACTGATCAGCTTGGTCAGAATATCCGGCGTGCGATAGACGGCGTAGAACGGATCGCCCTGCAGATTGTCCTGCATCGTCTTGACTACGTGCGCCATCGTGTCGAGGCCGACCACGTCGGCGGTGCGGAAAGTACCGGACTTTGCGCGCCCCAGCTTGCTGCCGGTCAGGTCATCGACGACATCGACCGTCAGTCCGAATTTTTCCGCCTCGATCATCGTCGCCAGCATGCTGAAGATGCCGACGCGATTGGCGATGAAGTTCGGAGTATCGAGCGCACGCACCACGCCCTTGCCGAGCGTAGTCGTGAGGAAAGCTTCCAGACGGTCGAGAATGGCCGGATCGGTTGCGGCGGTCGGAATCAGTTCGACCAGATGCATGTAGCGCGGCGGATTGAAGAAATGCACGCCGCAGAAGCGCTTCTTCAGATCTGCGTCGAAGCCTTCGGACAACTCGGTGATCGACAGGCCCGAAGTGTTCGATGCGAAGATCGCGGCGGGCGACAGATGCGGCGCGACTTTCTTGTACAGATCGTGCTTCCAGTCCATGCGCTCGGCGATTGCTTCGATGACGATGTCGCATTCGGCCAGCTTCGCCAGATCGTCGTCGTAGTTGGCGATCTCGATCAATGCTGCCTGATCCGGATTGCCGAGCGGCGCAGGATTGAGTTTCTTCAGATTCTCGATTGCGCGCAGCACGATGCCGTTCTTGTTTCCTTCCTTTGCCTGCAGATCGAATAGCACGACCGGCACTTTCGCGTTGACGCAATGCGCGGCGATCTGCGCGCCCATCACGCCGGCGCCGAGGACCGCCACTTTTCTGACGATGAAATTTGACATGCCTGAACCTCTACGAAGAATGTCTCTCGGATGATGCAGCCGCGCCGGCGGCATGCCGAACACGGCGGAGAACACAGCAGGAAATGCGGCGTCAGAACAGCTCGGCGTCCAGTTCCATCAGGCTGTCCGAACCGGCGCGCGCCTGACGGATCAGCATCGCCGTTTCCGGCAGCAGGCGCGCGAAGTAGAAACGCGCAGTCGCCAGCTTGGCCTTGTAGAAAGGATCGCCGCCATCCTGCTTCGCCAGTGCGAGTTGCGCCATGCGCGCGAAGAAGTACGCATAGATCAGATGGCCGACCACGCGCAGATAAGGCACGGCTGCTGCGCCGACTTCGTCCGGGTTCTTCATCGCCTTCATGCCGATCTCGGCCGTCAGCTTTTCCACCTTCGCCGCCAGATCGGCCAGCGGCGTGATGAATTCGGACATCGATTCGTCCAGGCCGGTTTCCTCGATGTAGCCGCGAATCTTCTCGCCAAGCTTGCGCAGCTTGACGCCGTTGTCCTGCAGAATCTTGCGGCCCAGCAGATCCAGCGATTGGATCGTGTTCGTGCCTTCGTAGATCATGTTGATGCGCGCATCGCGCACGTACTGCTCCATGCCCCACTCGGCAATGTAGCCGTGGCCACCGTAAACCTGCATCGATTCGGATGCGGCGATCCAGCCGTTATCGGTGAGGAAGGCCTTGACGATAGGCGTCAGCAGCGCGACCTCGTCGGCCGCTTCCTCGCGCACCTTTTCGTCCGGATGGTTCAGTTCGCGGTCGATCTGCAGCGCGACGTAGGAACTGAATGCGCGGCCACCTTCCGCATAGGCTTTCGCCGTCAGCAGCATGCGGCGCACGTCCGGATGCACGATGATCGGATCGGCCGGCTTGTCGGTTTCCTTCGGTCCGGTCAGGCTGCGCATCTGCAGGCGATCTTTCGCGTAGACCAGCGCATTCTGATAGGCGACCTCGGTCAAGCCGAGCGACTGCATGCCGACGCCGAGGCGTGCCGCATTCATCATCACGAACATCGCGTTCAGGCCCTTGTTCGGCTCGCCGATCAGCCAGCCTTGCGCGCCGTCGATATTCATCTGGCAGGTCGCATTGCCGTGGATACCCATCTTTTCTTCGAGCGCGCCGCAGAAAATCGGATTGCGTTCGCCCGGCGTGCCGTCTGCCTTCGGCAGAAACTTCGGCACGACGAACAGCGAGATGCCGTGCGTGCCGGCAGGCGCATCCGGCAGGCGTGCCAGCACCAGATGCACGATGTTGTGCGACATATTGTGTTCGCCGGCGGAGATGAAGATCTTGCTGCCGGTCAGCTTGTACGAACCGTCCGGCTGCGGCTCGGCCTTCGTACGCAGCAGGCCGAGATCGGTTCCGCAATGCGCTTCGGTCAGGCACATGGTGCCGGTCCATTCGCCGGAGACAAGCTTGGGCAGGTACAGCGTTTTCTGTTCGTCGGTGCCGTGCTTCAACAGGCATTCATAGGCGCCGTGCGACAGGCCCGGATACATGGTCCACGCCTGATTGGCGGAATTGAGCATTTCGAGGAAGACGGTCTGCACCACGGTCGGCAGGCCCTGACCGCCGAATTCGGGATCGGCCGACAAGGATGGCCAGCCGGCGGAAACATACTGGTCGTAGGCATCCTTGAAGCCCGTCGGCGGCGTGACTTCATGCGTCGCCGTATCGAGCTTGCAGCCTTCACGGTCGCCGATGTGGTTGAGCGGGAACAGAATTTCCGACGTGAATTTCGCACCCTCTTCCAGCACCTGGTTGACGGTGTCGGCATCGATGTCCGCATATTTCGGCAACTGCTTCAGCTCTTCCGAAACATTCAGCAATTCATGCAGAACAAATTGCATGTCGCGCAGCGGGGCTGTGTATTGACCCATGAAACTATCTCCTTGCGGTTAGTCTATCGGGTCAATACTACCGCATGATGCGCAGACTATCGTGTCGGCGCCGTGACATTATTTCGAGCGATCCAGCATGCGTCGATCGCGCTTGGTCGGCCGGCCCTTGATCTCCTGCGCCGGCTCATGGAAATAGCGGCGGCGCTCGGCTTCCTGCTGGCGCTTCGCGATGCTGGATGCAGTTTCCGCATACAGCTTCTGCGCGATTTCGGCGGAGCCGCGCTTGTCAGCCAGTGCGCGCACTTCCACTTCCCATTCCGTCGACCCATTGTCGATCTGCAGCAAGTCGCCGCATTTGACGTTGCGCGCCGGCTTGATGCGTTCGCCGTCGAGACGGACGCGGCCGGCATCGACTGCCTCAGTCGCCAGTGAACGCGTCTTGAAAAAGCGTGCCGCCCACAGCCATTTGTCGATGCGAACCTGTTCCATCGTTCAGCTCTATTTAGTCGACGTCACATTCTTCGTAACGAACATGCGCGAAAAACTGGCAATGCTGGCAGCAGCCGCAAAGGCTGCCCCCAGACCGAGCGCCAGTTTCTCTCCATGCAACGCGGAAATGATGAAGCAGAACGCCACCAGCGCCGAACCGGATGCCTGCCCGATCAGTCGCGAGGTCGCGACGATGCCGCTGGCACCGCCGCCACGCTCGGGCGGTGCGCTACTGAGAATGGAACGCAGGTTCGGCGCCTGGAAGAAACCAAAGCCGACACCGCACAGTGCCATGCGCCAGCAGATATCGAAGGTCGATGCATCGACAGGCATCACGATCATCAGCATCAGGCCAACCGACAGGATGGCCGTGCCGATTCCGGCCAGAATACCGACCGGATAACGATCGCTGAGGCGGCCGGCAATCGGCGCCATGATGCCGACCAGTACCGCCCATGGCGTCAGCAGAAAACCCGTCTCGACCGCCGAGCGCCCTAGCGCCGATTCGAAGTAGAACGGCAGCGAAACGAACGCCAGACCTTGCGCGCCGAACGTGAAGACAGCCGTTAATGCCGACAGCGAAAACTGCGGCCGGCGAAACAGGTCGACCGGCAGCATTGGCGCCTGATGCCCTTTCTGCCGACGCAACAGCAGGATGAAGAACAGCAATGCACCGCCGGCCTCCAGCAACACGGTACCTGTGCCAGCCAGATGCGCGCCTTCGCCGATGGCGAGAATCAACAGGCCGAAAGCGGCGCCGTTGTACAACGCCGTCAGCGCATCGAAACGATGCGTGGCGCGCTTCGTTTCCGGCAGAAAGCGGCGCGCAAGAATGAAAGCCGCTATGCCGAACGGCACGTTGATCGCGAACAGCCACGGCCACGACCACAGCGACAGGATGGTGGATGCGATCGTCGGGCCGACTGCGAACGACACCGCGACCACCAGCGCATTGGTGCCAAGGCCGCGGCCGAGCATGCTCGATGGATAGATGGAGCGCAGCAGCGCGGTATTGATGCCCATCACGGCAGCGCCGCCCACGCCTTGGAAGAAACGCGCGATGACCAGCGTCGGCAGCGACCATGCCAGTGCACAGGCAGCGGACGCCAGCGTGAACAGGAGCAGGCCGAAGATGAAGACGCGGCGGAAGCTGAGAATTTCCGCCAAGGCCGCAAACGGCAGCAGCGTCGCCACCATCGCCAGCTGATAGATATTGACGATCCAGACCGAATCGGCCGGCGTCGTATGCAGTTGTGCCGCCATCGCCGGCAATGCAGTGTTGGCGATGGCCGTATCGAGCGACGACATCGACACACCCATCGCGACCGACAGGATGGCCCAGTTCCGCTCCGGCAGCGGCAGGCCTTCACCGTCCAGCGTCGCCTGCGCACGCACATCGGCACTCTGCTTGAGCATTCTTCTCACTCGTCTGTTGCATCGGAAACAATAGCGGCGCCGCCGGGTGATTTTCCCGATGGCGCCGCTTGCAAGCGCATAGTGTAGAACGATTTGACCAGGCTTGCTGCCGGTGCCACCGGATGCGGATTATTCGGCCGACTTGCCCCAGGTGATCAGCCGCAGCACGCTGGCATAAATCAGGTAAGCCACGCGATGGAAGGCTTTCCTGTACCACGGCACGCCGGCGAATTCCTCCAGCGTCACTTCCACGCCTTCAGCAATGCCGTCTTCGATATGTGCACGCAAGGTCTGCGCAAATGCCTGGTCGAGCACGACCACATTGGCTTCCTGATTGACGAACAGGCTGAAGCCATCGTAGTTGCTGGAACCGACCGTGGCCCAGCGATCGTCGACGACGGCGACCTTGCCGTGCAGTTGCGTCTTGCGGTATTCGACGATGCGCACGCCGCATTTCAGCAGCTTCGGATAGTAGGAGCGCGCAATCACGTCCTGGAAACGATACTGCCCCACACCCAGCAGCAAGGTCACGGCAACGCCGCGTCTGGCCGCTGCCACCAGTCCGTTGCGCATGCGGCGCCCCGGTGCGAAATACGGATTCGCCAGCAGCGCCGCATGCCGTGCGCCGCCCAGCGCCTTCAGATAGGCCGTCTGTATCGTGCGGCGATTGCGCAAGTTGTCGCGCACCACCAGGCCCGCCACCATCGGCCGGCCGGCATCGGCATAACGGCGACGGCGACGCTGCTCACGAAACGTCGCCCAGCGCGTGCGCCAGCTCAAATTTCCCATGCGCGCCCAGTACAAGGCCATTTCCCAATGAATGCTTGCCACCAGCAGTCCCGTGATGCGCACGCCGAAATCCCATCGCGGAGCCGGCAGCATGATGCGCGGATCGTCATCGTCATGCATGTCATCGACGATGTTCAGCCCACCGAGAAATGCCACCTGCCGATCCACCACACACAACTTGCGATGCATGCGTGCGATGCCACGCACGAACCACGGATTGAAGCTGCGATACATGATGCCGGCCGCATCGCATTCGCGTTGCAGAGCTTTGGACGACAGGTTGCCGGTTCCCACCCAGTCCGTTACCAGATTGACGGCGACGCCGCGCGCGGCGGCGCGTACCAGCGCCTGCTTGATCGCGCGCGCCGTCTCGTCGTCGGCGAAGATGTAGGTTTCCAGATAGATTTCGACGCGTGCCGCATCGAACGCTGCGATCAGTGCCGGAAAGTAATCGGCACCGCAATGCAGCAGTTGAATGTCGTTCTCGCCGATGAAATTGACCACGCGCATGCGCCCGGATCCTCGCAATGAAGGCGGCGCGCCACGATGCAGGCGGCCTTTCTTGTTTTATTTCAGCTTCAGCGTCGCCACGATGGGCGCATGGTCCGACAGCTTGGCCCAGATCGCGCCGTGCAGGACTTCGGCGGATTCTACCTTGAAGCCGCGTACATAAATGCGGTCCAGTTGCAGGAAAGGCATGGCGGCAGGAAAAGTGCGCGCCGGCTGTATTCTCGGGCCGCGCCCGCTCAACTGCCGCAGATAGGTGCCGAAACCACGGCGCGACAGATTCTCGTCGAACACTTCATTGACGCCGAGTTCGCCGCGCAGGTCTTCACTCAGCTTGTTGCCCCAGTCGTTGAAATCGCCAGCGATGATGACCGGCGCATCCTTGCCTGCCGTTTCATTGACTGCTTCGATCAGCGCATCGGTCTGGCGCTTGCGGCTGCCTGCAAACAGGCCGAGATGGATCACATAGCAATGCACCTCGACATCCGGCGCGCGCACGATGCAATGCAGAATGCCGCGCGATTCGTATTTGTGATCGGAGATATTCCTGTTCGCGTACGAAACGATCGGAAACGCGCTCAGCAGCGCATTGCCGTGATGGCCGTGATCGTAGACCGCATTCATGCCGTATGCACATTGATGCGAATCGCCGGCCAGAAAATCCTGCTGCGACAATTCAGGCCAGTCGGTCGCATGCTTGATCGCATGCAGATCGTGCCGCCCCTGCACTTCCTGCAGAAACAGGATGTCGGACTGCATCCCGCTGATGGCCTGCTTCAGCGCATGCACGCGCGGTCGCGCGCCGAAGGAAGAGACGCCCTTGTGAATGTTGTAGGTCGTGATTTTAAGTTTCATGCAGATCGGATATCCGGCAAACAATGCATAGTCAAATCCAACAGACAGCCACCCGGCACACCGCACATGCCTGCATGCGCGACGTTATCGTCATTCTTTCAATGCATCGGTTCGATGGCTCACGCAGACATGCAGGAAATCGGCGCGGCCGTCGCCGTAACGTTCCGGCAATTGCAGGATCGCCTCCGCATTCGAAGCGGAAAAGCAGCGATCGGCCGCCTCGCGCCATGGCAGCCATTCGTAACGCAGATGCTCGCGCGGCGACAGCGTGACCGCGATATCGCGCGGCACGCGCAGGCCGAACACATGCTCGGTGTTGCGCGTGACGCCCGGCGCGTAGCGATAGCCCCACACCGGATAGATTTCATAGACGTTGGAAAGTTGCCAGTCGTGCAGATGTTCGATGGAAACCGCTGCTGACTTGTCGATCTTGCCATCGGCGACGATCGCAATGCCGGTTTCCTCGGCCACTTCGCGGATCGCGGTTTCGGCCCATGGCTCTTCGATCGCGTCCTTGGAACCCGTCACCGATTGCCAGAAGCCGGGCCGGTCCGCACGCTCCAGCATGAGCACATCAAGCTCGGGCGTATGAATGACCACCAGCACGGACTGGGGAATCTTGTACGGTTTGGTCTGCGCAGGCTGGTTCTTCTGCATGAATCGAACGGAAATCGAAGCAAAATAAAAAAGGCGCGGAAATCCGCGCCTTCATTATGCCGTAATTGGCAATCAGGCCTTGGCAGCCGGTTCCACGTTGCGCAGACGGATGTGCAGTTCGCGCAATTGCTTCTCGTCGACTTCCGACGGCGCCTGCGTCAGCAGATCCTGCGCACGCTGCGTTTTCGGGAAGGCAATGACGTCGCGGATCGATTCCGCGCCGCACATCATCGTCACCAGGCGATCGAGGCCGAATGCCAGACCGCCGTGCGGCGGCGCGCCGTATTGCAGCGCATCCAGCAGGAAGCCGAACTTCAACTGCGCTTCCTCGGCGCCGATCTTCAGCGCGCGGAACACCTTGCTCTGCACCTCGGCGCGATGGATACGCACCGAACCGCCGCCCAGTTCCCAACCGTTCAGCACCATGTCGTAGGCCTTGGCGATGCAACGGCCCGGATCGGCTTCCATCAGGTCTTCATGACCGTCCTTCGGCGCGGTGAACGGATGATGCACCGCCGACCAGCGCTGGTTGTCTTCGTCGAACTCGAACATCGGGAAATCGATGACCCACAGCGGACGCCAGTCGTCGTCGAACAGGCCGTTCTTCTTGCCGAATTCGCTGTGGCCGACCTTCACGCGCAACGCACCGATCGCGTCGTTGACGACCTTCGCCTTGTCGGCACCGAAGAAGATCAGGTCGCCGTCTTCCGCACCCGTCAGTTCGATGACCTGCGACAGCGCTGCGTCGTGGATGTTCTTGACGATAGGCGACTGCAG
This sequence comes from Oxalicibacterium solurbis, assembly GCF_014635845.1. Taxonomy (GTDB): domain Bacteria; phylum Pseudomonadota; class Gammaproteobacteria; order Burkholderiales; family Burkholderiaceae_D; genus Oxalicibacterium; species Oxalicibacterium solurbis. The sequence continues at coordinate 948,737 of NZ_BMDP01000001.1, forward strand.
ACCGTCGCGGCCCTTGGCTTTCTCGTTGACCTTGATCCAGGCCAGGCCCTTGGCGCCGTAGATGGCGACGAACTGCGTGTAGGCATCGATCTCGGAACGCGGCATCGCACCGCCGCCCGGTACGCGCAGCGCGACCACGCGGCCGCCTTCCATGTTGGCGGCGCCGGAGAAGACCTTGAAGTCCACATCCTTCATCACGTCGGTCATGTCGGTGAACTGCAGCTTGACGCGCATGTCCGGCTTGTCGGAACCGTACAGGCCCATCGCCGTCGCGTAATCCATCACCGGGAACGGGTTCGGCAGTTCGACGTCCAGAACTTTCCTGAAGACGAGGCGAATCATGTTTTCGAACAGGTCGCGAATTTCCTGTTCGGTCATGAACGAGGTTTCGCAGTCGATCTGCGTGAATTCAGGCTGGCGGTCAGCACGCAGGTCTTCGTCGCGGAAGCACTTGGTGATCTGGTAGTAGCGATCGAAGTTGGCAACCATCAGCAGCTGCTTGAACAGTTGTGGCGATTGCGGCAGCGCGAAGAACTGACCGGCGTTGACGCGCGACGGCACCAGGTAATCGCGCGCGCCTTCCGGCGTCGATTTGGTCAGCATCGGCGTTTCGATGTCGATGAAGCCGTTTTCGTCCAGATACTTGCGCACTTCCATCGCGACCTTGTAACGCAGGCGCAGGTTGTTCTGCATCTGCGGACGGCGCAGGTCCAGCACGCGATGCGTCAGGCGCGTCGTTTCCGACAGGTTGTCGTCGTCCAGCTGGAACGGTGGCGTAACGGACGGGTTCAATACTTCCAGATCGTGCGCCAGCACTTCGATCTTGCCGGAAGTCAGGTTGGCATTCGTCGTGCCTTCCGGACGGTGGCGCACGAGGCCGGTGATACGCAGGCAGAATTCGTTGCGCACCGATTCGGCCTTCTTGAACACGTCGGCACGATCCGGATCGCAGACAACCTGCACCAGGCCTTCGCGGTCGCGCAGGTCGATGAAGATGACGCCGCCGTGATCGCGGCGACGATGCACCCAGCCGCACAGGCTGACGGTTTGATCAAGCAGCGCTTCGGTGGTGAGGCCGCAGTATTCAGTTCGCATAGACATGTTCAGGTTTCCAGTTTCAGTTTTCTTGTATTCGTTCGGCGGTCGTGCTGCCGTCATTGCTTGGGATCCGGCACCTTCTTCGGATCGATGATGTTCGACTTGTCGAAATGGTCAGGGGTGACGACGCCCATCGAGACGATATATTTCAGCGCCTCGTCGACCGTCATGTCGAGTTCGATCGTGTCCGCACGCGGCACCATCAGGAAAAAGCCGGAGGTCGGGTTCGGCGTAGTCGGCACATACAGGCTGACGTAGTCGCCGGTAAGATGGTTACACACATCCCCGCCCGGCGTACCGGTTAGGAAGGCAATCGTCCACGAACCCTGGCGCGGATACTGCACCAGCAGCGCCTTGCGGAAGGCATTGCCCGACGACGAGAACAGCGTGTCGGACACCTGCTTGACGCTGGAATAGATCGTGTTGAAGACCGGAATGCGGCGCAGGACGGCTTCCCACACCAGCACCACACGCTTGCCGATGAAATTGCGCGTGGCCAGGCCGGTCAGGAAAATGACCAGCAACGTCAGGATGGTGCCCAGGCCGGGAATCGCAAAACCGAACACGGCTTCCGGACGCCATCTGGCCGGCAACAGCAGCAACGACTGGTCCATCGTGCTGACGATCAGGTTCAGCACCCACAGCGTGATCGCAAGCGGAACCAGGATCAACAGGCCGGTGACGAAATATTTGCGCATGGCGGATCTTTTTCAAATGGTGCGCCGGAAACCGGCGCGCACGGTCAGTCGGTGCTGGTCGAGGTATTGACCGATGCGTTTGCCGACGTGCCGCTCGATGCGGCAGATGCCGTCTCGGACGATGCCGGCTGCGGCTCGGATTTGGCACCGGTCGCCGCAGCGGACGTACCGCCCTGGCCACCACGGAAATCGGTTACATACCAGCCGGTACCTTTCAATTGAAAACCCGCTGCCGTCAGTTGCTTGCGAAAACTGGATTTGCTGCAAGCCGGGCAATCGGTCAATACCGGGTCTGATATCTTTTGCAATACGTCCTTGGCAAAGCCGCATGCTTCACAGCGATAGGCGTAAATCGGCATGTGTGTTCCTGCAAAAATCGTACAAAACCCTGAATTATAAGGCTTTCTGGACCGTTTTACGCAGCATGATGCGGGCTTGCGACTGACGCAACGAATACCGGGCGACACGCGCCGGTGGCCGGCGATTTTCTCAAACCACCATGCCTTCCACCGGCGGCTTCGGTTCCTGGCGATCGCGCAGCATCTGCGGCAGCAGCGAGCCGGCGATCATGCCGGCAAAGGCAGCGATCAAGCCGGCAAGCTGGCCGGGGAATAACTCGCCCCAGTTCGTCAGTTCCGGAAAGCACAACACCCAGACAAACACACCTGCAGTCAGCGAAAAAATCGCACCTTGCGTGGTAGCGCGTTTCCAGTACAGGCCCATGACCAGCGGCACAAAGGCGCCGACCAGCGTGACCTGATAAGCCGCAGACACCATGTCGTAGATCGACGTGCCGCGCATGGCAATGGCGTAGATCAGCACCAGTACCGCGAAAACCACGATCGTGGCGCGCATGGCGAACAACTGCTCGCGATCGCTCATGCGCGGGCGCAGGTTCTTGAGGATGTTTTCGACAAAGCTGGTCGACGGCGCCAGCAGCGTCGCCGAAGACGTGCTCTTGATCGCGGACAGCAAGGCGCCGAAGAAGAAAATCTGCATGATCAGCGGCATCTTGGTCAGCACGAAGGTCGGCAGCAGGCGCTGATAATCGTCGTTGATCATATCCATCGCGCTCGTTCCCATCACGACGATGGCGGCCGACACGATGAACATCGGCACGAAAGCAAACAGGATGTAGCTGACGCCGCCGATGACGGCACCTTTGCGTGCAGTGGCCGCGTCCTTGGCGGACATCACACGCTGGAATACGTCCTGCTGCGGGATGCTGCCCAGCATCATGGTCAGGCCGGCAGCAACGAAGCCCGCCATTTCGGTGAAGGACGGCTCGGGCAGGAATTTCCACATATCCTTCTCGCTCGCCAGCGCGAGCACATGCTCGGCGCCACCGGCCAGATGCGCCGAAAACAGCGCGATAATGGAAAGGCCGATCACCAGCACGATCATCTGGATGAAATCGGTCCAGGCCACCGCGAGGAAACCGCCGATCACGACATAGATCAGCACGGCGAGCGTACCGACGATCATACCCGTCGTTTCCGACATCGCACCGCCGGTCAGCACATTGAAAACAAGGCCCAGCGCGGTGATCTGCGCCGCCACCCAGCCCAGATAACTGATGATGATCGCCACCGAGCAAAACACTTCAACACCCTTGCCGTAGCGCAGGCGATAGAAGTCGCCGATGGTCAGCAGGTTCTGCTTGTACAAACGTGCGGCGAAGAACAGGCCGACCAGAATCAGGCAGGTGCCGGCACCGAACGGATCTTCGACGATGGCATTCAACCCGCCTTGCACGAAGCGGGCAGGAATGCCCATGACCGTTTCAGCGCCGAACCAGGTCGCAAACGTGGTCGTGATCACCATGATCAGCGGCAGGCTGCGGCCGGCCACCGCGAAGTCGCTGGTGTTCCGGATACGCGTACCCGCCCAGACGCCGAGCGCCAGCGTGCCTGTCATATAGAGCACCACAAAGGAAATCAGCGTGTAGTCCAACTCGGTTCGCTCCGTAGAAAAACGGCCGGTTATATAAAGAGAAGCCCCTGTATTCCAAATGGCTTGCAGGCGGCACCATGTTCGATGCATGTGCCATGCCAAGCCTCCGCACCACCAGTACGAAGCACAATACGCGCACAACGCCGGCAAACTTCAGCCGATGGATTCTCCGGTCCTGACCGAAATAAAATCACCGAACAATGGTGAAGATGACGCGTGTCGACAAGCATCATCCCGTGTTCCGAGTCGGGTCGGGAAGGTAACGGAGGTTGAAAAGCCGCGGAATTGTAGCAAATCGCGGGGGCGCATTTCCAAAAAAATGCCGCACCGGAATGAGGCATCGGTGCGGCATTTTTGACGAGCTCGGTTCGCGCGCATGCGCGCGGCGCAAACAGTCTTATCCGAATGCAAACAGAACCAGCGCCAATACTCCGCCGGCCACCAGCCCCCCGCCGAAATAGATCGCCACGCCCAGCAGCAAATTCGTGCGGCGCTGTTCCTGCAATACCAGTTTCAGCAGTTCATCGGTATGGCGTTCCGCTTCGGTGGCCTTCGTCAGCGCCTGATGCGCCAGACGCGGCAATTCCGGCAGCAGCTTGCTGTAGCGCGGCGCTTCGACTTTCAGACGCTGATAGAAGCCGCGCCAGCCGATCTGCTCGTTCATCCAGCGTTCCAGATACGGTTTGGCGGTCTTCCATAGATCCAGCTCCGGATCGAGCTGGCGGCCCAGGCCTTCGATGTTCAGCAGCGTTTTCTGCAGCAGCACCAGTTGCGGCTGCACTTCGATATTGAAGCGGCGCGAGGTCTGGAACAAACGCAGCAGCACCTGGCCGAACGAGATATCGGAAAGCGGCCGGTCGAAGATCGGTTCGCAGCAGGCGCGCACCGCCGCTTCCAGCTCGTCGATGCGCGTTTCCTTCGGCGCCCAGCCGGATTCGATGTGCGCTTCAGCCACGCGCTTGTAGTCGCGGCGGAAGAAGGCGAGGAAGTTCTGCGCCAGATAATCCTTGTCGAAATCGTTGAGCGTGCCGACGATGCCGAAATCCAGCGCGATGTAGCGGCCGAAGGTCGCCGGTTCGGTGGAAACCAGGATGTTCCCCGGATGCATGTCGGCATGGAAGAAGCCGTCGCGGAACACCTGCGTGAAAAAGATTTCGACGCCGTCGCTGGCGAGTTTCCTCAAATCGACACCGGCAGCGAGGAGGCGCTCGGTCTGCGAGATCGGAATGCCCGTCATGCGCTCCATCGTAATGACGGAAGTCGAGCAGTAGTCCCAGAACATTTCCGGCACCACCAGCAACTGCGAATCGGCGAAATTGCGGCGCAGCTGGCTGCCATTGGCCGCCTCGCGCATCAGGTCCAGTTCGTCGTGCAGGTATTTGTCGAATTCGGCGACGACCTCGCGCGGCTTCAGCCGACGCCCGTCTGCCCACCAGCGCTCGACCATGCCGGCGACGATGCGCATCAGCGCCAGATCGTCGTCGATCGAACGACGCACGCCGGGGCGCAGCACCTTGACCGCGACGTTGCGGCCGTTCTTCAATTGCGCGAAATGCACTTGCGCGATCGACGCCGAAGCGACCGGCTCGCGTTCGAATTGCGCGAACAGCTGATCCGGATGCGCACCCAGCGAACGAACGATCTGCGCGATCGCCTGTTCCGTCGGGAACGGCGGCACGCGATCCTGCAGGCGCGCCAGCTCGTCGGCAATATCCATCGGCATCAGATCGCGCCGCGTCGACAACACCTGGCCGAACTTGACGAAGATCGGACCGAGGTCTTCCAACGCACGACGCAACCGTTCGCCGCGCGGCGCGGAAATATCGCGCCAGAACAGAATGGCGTTCAGCAACCGGGTGGTACGCGGAATCGTCAGGCCGGACATCGCAATGTCGTCCAGCCCGTAACGGATAGCGACACGGATGATCTTGAATACGCGCAGGAATTTCATGATCATCGCGCGGCGTCCTTCAGCTTCTCGATGCGCTTGGACAACCGTGCGACATCGTCACGCAGCTTCGTCACGTCTTGGGTAAAACCGGCAATCGCCTGCGGACGCATCAGCATCGGATTTTCTTCCAGAAAGTATTCGGCCGCGTTTTCGCTGACCGAGCGTTGCAGGGATTTGGCGGCATCGAACGCCGAACGCGCCCCCATGGCCATGCGGCGCGCGGCGATATCGCCGACCATACCGGCCAGATCGCCTTCCGCATCCCAGCGCAGCGACTGGCTCAGTTGCGAAATCGTATTGGCGAAATCGGCATCGCCATCGATCTTCACGTAGGAAAAGGCGCGTTCGCGGTTCTGCAGGATCAACGGCAGATCGGACAGTTGCGCGCGTATCGTCACCGCCGCCGCTTCATCGCGATTTGCCGCCTCCACCATGCCGTCGGCGGTAACTTGCAGACGCACTGTCACCAGACCGGCATCGAACACGGCAATCTTTCCCGCATGCGGCATCAGTTTCGCGCGCGCCCATGCTTCCTGCGCGAGCAGGTGATTGATGGCGGCGGGCAGGAAATCGGCGGGAGAGCGAAAAATCATCGTCAAAAAACAAAGCCGCCCGTGACCATTCACGGGCGGCTCAAGTTTAGCAGCATGCGGCGCAGTGCCGCCAGCGATCGTTCTTACAGTTGCTGGATGCCGGCCAGTACCCAGCCGCCATCGCCGTTGATCGGCTTGACCAGGTTCCATGCCTCGGTGAACGGCTCGGTCGGTGCGTGATCGGCTTCACGGATCATGCCGCTGAACTTCACGCTGGCGATGTATTCGTCGCCGACCTTTTCCACGCCGTAGAACACCGCATCCAGCGACACCACGTCGGTAACGTTTTTCGTATCACCGCGTTCCTGCAGTTGCAGGCGCAGTTCACCAAACATTTCCGGCGTCGTGAATTCGCGGATGTCGTTGACGTCGCCGCGATCCCATGCCGCCTGCAGGCGGATGAAGTAGCTCTTCGCATTGCGCAGAAACGATTCAACGTCGAAATCCGCCGGGACTTCATTGGCATCGACAGCGGCAGCCGAAACCATCGCACCGGACGACTGCAGCGCAGCCGGCTGATTATTGGCGATGCCGGAACCGATTTCCGGCGTCTGCGAACGCGCCGAATAGCCATGCTGGAAAGCCGGCTGCGGCTGATTGCCGGCACTGCGGTTGCGAATCATGCGGAAGATGAACATCGCAGCGAATGCGAGCAGCGCCACCATCAGGATCGTGCTGATCATGCTGGCCAGTGCACCGCCGATACCCAGGTGCGACAGCAATGCGCCGAGGCCGAGGCCAAGCAGCGCGCCGCCGAGGATGTTGCGCATCATGCTCGGCTTGGCCGCAGCGCCCGCTGCACCGCCGGCAGCAGCCGTCGCGTCAGGCTTGGACGGCGTTGCCTGCGATTGCTGTGGCGGCGCCGCACGCTTGTAGCTTTGCGACTGTTTGCCGAACGAACCGCCGCCGCCCATGCGCTTGGCTTCCGCCTCGGGCGCGATGAACATCATCGAACTGGTCACGACGGCCAACGCCATCAACAATCTCTTCATTGCTTTCTCCTAAAGTTTGATTCCGGTGTGTAATGCCGCCACACCTGCGGTCAGATTGAAATACTGGACGCGCTCCAATCCCGCGTCCTCCATCATTTTCTTCAGCGTTTCCTGGTCCGGATGCATGCGGATCGACTCGGCCAGATAGCGATAGCTGTCGGCATCGTTGGCGATCCGCTTGCCCATCCACGGCAGCACGCTGAACGAATACAGGTCGTAGGGCTTCTTCAACGGCTCCCACACCTTCGAAAATTCCAGCACCAGCAGCTTGCCGCCCGGCTTCAGCACACGGCGCATCTCCGCCAGCGCGGCATCCTTGTGCGTCATGTTGCGCAATCCGAACGCTACAGATACCCGATCGAAATAGTTGTCGGGAAACGGCAATTTCTCCGCATCGCACAAGGACGTGGGGATGATCATCCCATTGTTCAACAGGCGATCGCGTCCAACGCGCAACATCGATTCGTTGATGTCGGTCAGCCACACCTCACCAGTCGATCCCGCGCGCTTTGCAAATGCCTTGGCCAGGTCACCCGTGCCGCCCGCGATATCCAGCACCTTGAAGCCGGGGCGGATACCCGCCTGCGCGATCGTGAATGCCTTCCACAGGCGGTGCAGCCCGGCCGACATGACATCGTTCATCACGTCGTACTTGGCGGCGACCGAATGGAACACTTCGGCGACCTTGTGGACTTTTTCTTCCTCGGCGACCGTCTGGTAACCGAAATGGGTGGAATTGGTCATGGCAATGCAATCCAGTGAAAGTGATTATACGGCATGTTAAGAAAACGTGAAAATAGAATTAATTTACGGAAACATTGGCAAATTGTTGGCAATATCGCCGATATTCACGCATCAATGATGATGGCCGCAACCGGTTCCGGCGGCGGCGGCCTTGTCCATCGGCGCATCGCGGCCGGATTCGCGGGTGAAGCCGGCGGCCTCCAGCCGGCGCAGATAGTCTTCCCACAGCGCATGCTGATCCGTACCGAGATGGTGCAGATATTCCCATGAGTAGATGCCACTGTCGTGGCCATCGGAAAACACCGGTTTGATCGCATAGTTGCCGACCGGTTCGACCGCGGCTATGCCCACTTCGCGCATGCCGGTCTGCAACGTTTCCTGTCCCGGGCCATGTCCGCGTACTTCAGCCGACGGCGAATACACGCGCAGGAATTCGAACGGCAGCGAGAAGGCGGCGCCGTCGTCGAAGGCGATTTCCAGCACGCGCGACTGTTTACGCACGGTCAGTTCGGTTGGTTGCGGCTGCTTGCTCATCGTTGACCTTTCAATAAAGTGCGGCATCGGCACAGCCGACACCATGATGCTTCAGTCCGCGCATCCGGCGTACTGCTTGACTGCTGCACGCAACGCCGGCAACAGCGCCTGCCGCGCAGCAAGCACGTCCGGCGCAGTCTGCCTGGCCGCCGGCGCCCATACCGGATTCGGAAAATGCGCATCGTCCGCATAGCGCGGAATCAGGTGCCAGTGCAAATGCGGCACCATGTTGCCCAGGCTGGCGAGGTTGATCTTGAGCGGCTTCATCACTTGGCGCAACGCTTCTTCCACCTGGCAGACGGTACGCATCAGCAGCGAACGATCGGCCGGCGGCAGATCGGTCATTTCGGCAACGTGCGCATTCCAGATGACGCGACAGAATCCGGGGTAATTGCCGTCATCGATCAGCACCACGCGCAGCTTGTCGTTGCGGAACAGGATTTCGCCGCCGCTTCCGTCTTCTTCGCGGCACAGTTCGCAAACCGCCGTCATACCAGCACGCGCTCGATGCCGCCGTTGTTGGCGTTGGCAACGTAGTTTTGCAACCAATCCTCGCCCAGCAGATGCTTGGCCATCTCGACGACGATGTAGTCGGCATCCGCGCCGGTGTCTTCCTTGTAGCGCGACAGGCCCTGCAGGCAGGACGGGCAGGACGTCAGCACCTTCACTTTGCCGGCAAAGCCGTCGGCGCGCAGTTTGTCGGCGCCCTTCTCCATTTCTTCCTGCTTGCGGAAGCGCACCTGCGTCGAAATGTCCGGGCGCGATACGGCGAACGTGCCGGATTCGCCGCAGCAGCGGTCGTTCTTTTCGATCTTCTGCGCATCGGCGGTCGTGATCAACGTATTCACCGTCTTCAGCGGATCCTGCAGTTTCATCGGCGTATGGCAAGGATCGTGGTACATGTAGCGCACGCCGGACACGCCTTCCAGCTTGACGCCCTTCTCCATCAGGTATTCGTGGATGTCGATGATGCGGCAGCCTGGGAATATCTTGTCGAATTCATAGCCTTGCAACTGATCGAAGCAGGTACCGCACGACACCACCACGGTCTTGATATCGAGGTAGTTCAGCGTGTTCGCCATCCGGTGGAACAGCACACGGTTGTCGGTGATGATTTTCTCGGCCTTGTCGTAATCGCCGGTACCGCGCTGCGGATAGCCGCAGCACAGATAACCCGGCGGCAGCACGGTCTGCACGCCGACGTTCCACAGCATCGCCTGCGTCGCCAGACCGACCTGCGAGAACAGCCGCTCGGAACCGCAACCGGGGAAATAGAACACCGCTTCGCTGTCCGCCGTCGTCTTCTGCGGATTGCGGATGATCGGCACGATCTTGTTGTCTTCGATATCCAGCAGCGCGCGCGCCGTCTTCTTCGGCAGGTTGCCCGGCATCTTCTTGTTGACGAAGTGGATCACCTGCTCCTTGATCGGCGGCTTGCCGATCGTCGATTTCGGTGCGGCGGTCTGCTTCCTGCCCAGCTTGCGGAAGAAATCGTGGCCGAAGCGCTGCGCCTTGTAACCGAAGCCGACCATCGCCTGCCGCGTTGCATTGATGGTCGCCGGATCGGTCGCGTTCAGGAAGAACATCGCGGTCGCCGTGCCCGGATTGAAGGACTTCTTGTCCATCTTGCGCAGCAGGTTGCGCATGTTCATCGAGACGTCGCCGAAATCGATATCGACCGGGCACGGCGTCACGCATTTATGGCAAACCGTGCAGTGATCGGCGACGTCCTCGAACTCTTCCCAGTGCTTCAACGACACGCCGCGGCGCGTCTGCTCTTCGTACAGGAAGGCTTCGACCAGCAGCGACGTCGCCAGGATCTTGTTGCGCGGCGAGTACAGCAGGTTCGCGCGCGGCACGTGCGTGGTGCAGACCGGTTTGCACTTGCCACAGCGCAGGCAATCCTTGACGCTGTTGGCGATCGCGCCGATGTCGCTCTGCTGCATGATCAGCGATTCGTGCCCCATCAGGCCGAACGACGGCGTGTAGGCATTGCGCAGATCGGCACGCAGCTCCGGCATGTCCATCAGCTTGCCCTTGTTGAAGCGGCCTTCCGGATCGACGCGGCGCTTGTAGGCGCGGAAGTCGGCCAGTTCTTCATCGGTCAGGAATTCGACCTTGGTGATGCCGATACCGTGCTCGCCGGAGATCACGCCGTTCAGCGAACGCGCGAACTTCATGATGCGCGCCACCGTTTCGTGCGCATCCATCAGCATCTGGTAGTGGTCCGAATTGACCGGGATGTTCGTATGCACGTTGCCGTCGCCCGCATGCATGTGCAGCGCGACGAACACGCGGCCGCGCAGCACGCGCTTGTGGATCGCAGCGGCTTCGTCGAGGATCAGACGGAACGCGACGCCGCCGAAGATCTGGCGCAGGTGCGCGCGCACTTCGGTCTTCCACGACACGCGCACGGTGCGATCCTGCACGATGTCGAACACGGTCGCATCCGGCTGCTTTGCCAGCCGTTCGTCGAAAGTGCCGTTCAGCGCCTGCACGCCGAGCGCTTGCATCCTGTCCTTTGCATCGCGCAGCGGCGTATCCAGATTCGACAGCAGGAAGGACCAGCGTGCATGCGTATCCTCGATCAGCTGTTCGGCCTGGTTGACGCGATCTTCCAGCAGTTCGGCCGGCGGAATCGCATCGCCCTCCGCATCGTCGCTCTTGCCCAGAGGCAGATTGCCGGCGACGAAGAAGTTGTGCAGTTCGGCCAGGAACTGCAGCTTGTTCTTGATCGACAGCTCGACGTTGATGCGCTCGATGCCGTCCGAGTATTCGCCCATGCGATTCAACGGAATCACCACATCTTCGTTGATTTTGAACGCATTGGTGTGCTTTGAAATCGCTGCGGTACGCGCGCGGTCGAGCCAGAATTTCTTGCGCGCTTCCGGGCTGACGGCGATGAAGCCTTCGCCGACGCGCTGATTGGCGATACGCACAACTTCCGACGCCGCCTGCGCGACTGCATCTTCGTCGTCGCCGACGATGTCGCCGAACAATGCCATCTTCGGCAGCATGTCGCGTTTGGACTTGGTCGCATAGCCAACTGCACGCAGATAACGTTCGTCCAGATGTTCGAGGCCGGCCAGCCGCACGCTCTCGAATGCGCCGCCGCGTGCCGGCAGGCTGTCGAGGTAATCCTTGATTTCGACGATGGACGGCACCGCATCGCGCGAATGGCCGAAGAATTCGAGGCAGACGGTGCGCGTGTGCTTCGGCATCCGGTGCAGAATCCAGCGCGCCGATGTGATCAGGCCGTCGCAGCCTTCCTTCTGCACGCCCGGCAGGCCGGCGAGGAATTTGTCGGTGACGTCCTTGCCGAGGCCTTCCTTGCGGAAGATGCGACCCGGAATATCCAGCGTCTCGGTCCTGAACGGCGTGTTGCGATTGCGGCCCTTTTCGTTCGGGTGCGTCCATTCGAGTTTGAACTTCGCCACCGGCGCATCGTGGATCTTGCCGAGGTTATGTTCGATGCGCGTGACTTCCAGCCAGTCGCCGTTCGGGTCGACCATTTTCCAGCTGGCGAGATTGTCCAGTGCGGTGCCCCACAGCACGGCCTTCTTGCCGCCGGCGTTCATCGCGATGTTGCCGCCGATGCACGAAGCTTCGGCCGAAGTCGGATCGACGGCGAACACGAAGCCCGCCTTTTCCGCCGCATCGGCCACGCGTTTGGTGACGACGCCTGCACCCGAATAGATTGTCGCGTAGTCGCGGTCGACGCCCGGCAGGCGTGTCATTTCGACGGCGGACAGGCCGATCAGCTTTTCGGTATTGATGACGGCCGACATCGGCGTCAGCGGAATCGCGCCGCCGGTGTAGCCGGTGCCGCCGCCGCGCGGGATGATGGTCAGGCCGAGTTCGATGCAGCCCTTGACCAGGCCGGCCATCTCGTCCTCGTCGTCCGGCGTCAGCACGACGAACGGATATTCGACGCGCCAGTCGGTTGCGTCCGTCACGTGCGACACGCGCGACAGGCCGTCGAACTTGACGTTGCCGCGGTCGGTATAGCGGCCCAGCACGCGCGTGGCGCGCTTGCGCAGGTCCCAGGTATTGCGGAATTCCTCGCCGAAATCGGCAACCGCCTTGCAGGCCGCCTGCACCAGCGCTTCGACGGCAGCCGCACGGCGCTGTGCCGCCGCATCGTCGTGTGCCGCCAGATCGTTCTTGCGGCGCCGGTCGACTTCGCCCAAGCGGTGATTCAACGCATCGATCAATGCCTGGCGCCGCTTCGGGTTGTCCAGCATGTCGTCCTGCAGGTACGGATTGCGGCGCACCACCCAGATATCGCCCAGCACTTCGTACAGCATGCGCGCTGAACGGCCGGTCTGGCGTTCGCCGCGCAATTCGTCCAGCAACTGCCACGCCTCCTCGCCCAGCAGGCGGATAACGATCTCGCGATCGGAAAACGACGTGTAGTTGTACGGAATTTCACGCAGGCGCGTAGCGGTGTGGCCATCCGGGGCGTCGGCTAGGAGGGTCTGAAACTGTGCTGGGGCGTTCATCGAGGATCACGCGAACTGATGCTAAAGACGCATTCTAGCCGATTGCGATAGCCGCCGTCGGTGAGGAAACGGACATTCGGCGGGCGCCCAACAGGCATTCTGCAGAAGCCCAACCCGCTTTTTGCGCCGTTTTTCGGCTCGATTCCGGCCCAACCTCGGCGCTAGAACAGATGCACCAGCGCATGCCAGAATCCGTCCGGCACGAACAGCAGCAATCCGGTCATCGTCAGGTAACGCAAGAACTTGCCGATCGCCATATAGACCACGCACTCCCAGAATGGCAGCTTCAACCAGCCGGCCAGCAGGCAGATCGGATCGCCGATGCCCGGCAGCCACGACAGCACCATCGTCTTCGCGCCGTAGCGCTGCAGCCAGCCGAACCAGCGCGTTTCCCGTTCCCTTGCAAACACCCGCTTGGCGCCATATCCCATCCAGTAATCGATGATGCCGCCCATTGTGTTGCCGGCGGTGGCGACCAGGATCGCCGGCCAGAACAGCGCCGCATTGGCCTTCACGACCGCGAACACGGCCGGTTCGGAGCCGATCGGCAGGATGGTGGCCGACGCCAGGCTGATGATGAAGACCGACCACAAGCCTACCTGGGGAACGGACAGCACGGCAAGCAGCCACTGGACGGCGGATTCGATCATGAAGTTATCGTGGCAGGCAGCAGCGCATTCTGCGCATTTGTGCATTCATGGCAGGCGTCGCTCAAACGTTGAAAGGGCGTCCATTATAATGATGGGCTTCGAAGATGCCGCGACCCTGCCGTGATGCGAATCCGGCATGCGTCCCTCACATTGCGCTTATGACGACCGACTACCTGAAAAAAATCCTGACCGCGCGCGTCTATGACGTCGCCGTGGAATCGCCGCTGGAACTGGCGCCGACGCTGTCGAAACGCTACGGCAACCAGATCTACTTCAAGCGCGAGGATATTCAGAGCGTGTTCAGCTTCAAGCTGCGCGGCGCCTACAACAAGATGGCGCAACTGCCGCCGGAAAAGCTCAAGCGCGGCGTGATCTGCGCGTCGGCCGGCAACCATGCGCAGGGCGTGGCGCTGTCCGCCGCCCAGCTCGGCTGCCGCGCCGTGATCGTGATGCCGACCACCACGCCTTCGGTCAAGGTCGAAGCAGTCAAGGCGCGCGGCGGTGAAGTGGTGCTGTTCGGCGATTCGTATTCCGATGCCTACCAGCACGCGCTGACGCTGGAGAAAAAACACAAGCTCACCTTCGTCCACCCGTTCGACGATCCGGACGTGATCGCCGGCCAGGGCACGATCGGCATGGAAATCCTGCGCCAGCATGCGGGGCCCATTCACGCGATCTTCGTACCCATCGGCGGCGGCGGCCTGATCGCCGGCATCGCCGCCTACGTCAAGGCAGTGCGTCCGGAAATCAAGGTCATCGGCGTGCAGACCGTCGATTCCGATGCGATGGCGCGCAGCCTGAAGGCCGGCCGCCGCGTGACGCTGCCGGATGTCGGCCTGTTCGCCGACGGCACTGCCGTCAAGCTGGCCGGCGAGGAAACCTTTCGTCTCGCAAGGAAATACGTGGACGAAGTCATCGTCGTCGAGACCGATGAGGTCTGCACCGCGATCAAGGATGTCTTCCAGGATACGCGCAGCATCCTGGAACCGTCCGGCGCGCTGTCGATCGCCGGCGCCAAGGCGTATATCGAACGCGAACAGGCGAACAAACGGCCGCTCAAGAACGCCACGCTGGTCGCCATCGCCAGCGGCGCCAACATGAACTTCGACCGCCTGCGCTTCGTCGCCGAAATGGCCGATGTGGGCACCGCGCGCGAAGGCGTGCTGGCCGTGACGATTCCGGAAGAGCGCGGCAGCTTCAAGCGCTTCTGCCAATTGATCGGCCCGCGCAACGTGACCGAGTTCAACTACCGCATCAGCGATGCCAGCCAGGCGCACGTGTTCGTCGGCATCCAGATCGCCGATCGCGACGAATCGGCCCGGATCGCGAAGAACTTCGAGAAGCACGGCTTCAAGGCGCTGGACCTGACGCACGACGATCTGGCCAAGAGCCACATCCGCCATCTGGTCGGCGGCAAGAGCGAACTGGCACAGAACGAACTGCTGTACCGTTTCGAATTTCCGGAACGTCCGGGCGCGCTGATGCGTTTCCTCGACAGCATGGCACCGAACTGGAACATCAGCCTGTTCCACTATCGCAACCAGGGCAGCGATGTCGGCCGTATTCTGGTCGGTTTGCAGGTGCCGAAGAAAGAGATGAAGGATTTCCGCGCTTTTCTCGCCGGCCTCGGTTATCGCCACTGGGACGAGTCCGACAATCCTGCCTACAAGTTGTTTTTGTAAAATTTACAGTCTTGCGGCTGCGGCAGTGCCGTCCTAAGATGCGCGCTCAGTCGCATCTTGGCTTTGCCGGTCGCATCCTTGCGCCCCTGCTTCTGCCACGCGACTGAGTTTGCGCGGCGCCACCGACAAGAGTCACCCGGTTCATCCATTCCCATCCATGCCATGACGCATGGCGGGAAACAGCGAGCCGGCCTGCGCATTCGCCGCTGCTGTCATTCAAGGGGAGAAACAATGACCGACGTACTCACGGGCGACCAGAAGGCGTTCCGACGCATCCTGATGCGCAATATCTCGGTTCCGCTCGTGGCGGGATTCGTCACCTCGCTGGCCTTCGTCGGATTGATCCTCTACCTGCTGTCCGTGATGACGTGGGTCGAGCACAGCGAACGCGTGATCGGCACCACCAACGAAGTCAACAAACTCGCCGTCGACATGGAAACCGGCATGCGCGGCTACCTGCTGACCGGAGATGACGCATCGCTCAAACCTTATTTGCTGGGCAAGCCGCGCTTCGCCGTTCAATTGGGCGAACTGCGCGAGGGCGTGGCCGACAATCAGATACAGGTGGCCCGCTTGAATCGTATCGCCGCACTACATGCGCAATGGGACGAATACGCACAGCAAATGATCAAGCTGCGCCGCACGAACGGCGATTTCCGGAGCCAGCTCGACGCAGGCATCGGCAAGGTGCAGTTCGACCAGATCCGCGAGGAAATGCAAACCTTCCTCGAGACCGAACAGCGGCTGCGCAAGGAGCGCAACGACGATGCGCGCAAGGTGACATACATCGCCATCGCCGCCTTCGTCTTCCTCAGCCTGGCCATCAGCGGCCTGCTGGCCTATCTCGGCCGGCGCGAACTGCTGCAGCTGTCGACCACCTACAGCGACGCATTGCGAGAGCAGGCGGAGCATGCGGCCAAGCTGCAACATCAGGCATGGCTGCGCAGCGGCCAGACGCAACTGGCCGAACGCAGCATCGGACGCCTTGCATTGCCCGCATTGGGCAGCGCCCTTCTTGATTTTCTGTCGCATTACGTGAAAGCACAGATCGGCGCGCTGTACATGCGCGAGGAAGACGGCACGCTGCGCCGCATTGCCGCATACGGATTCAGTCACGAAGACGAATCGTTCGGCCGCCTCTTTCATGACCGCGACAGCCTGGTCGGCCAGGCCGCCGCCGAAAACCGCACGATCCATCTGGATAGCGCACCTGGCAATTATCTGAAGGTCAATTCTGGCCTCGGTAATGGCGCGGCCACCAACATCATCGTGGCGCCGGTCGACAACGAAGGTACGATCAACGGCGTCGTCGAACTCGGATTCCTGCATACGGCATCACCGCGCGATATCGAGTTCCTGACGCTGGTCGCGGGCAACATCGGCGTATCGATCGAAGCCGCACGCTATCGCCAGCGGCTGCAGGATGTGCTGGCCGAAACCCAGCAGTTGAACGAAGAGCTGCAAGTGCAGCAGGAAGAACTGCGCACCAGCAACGAAGAACTGGAAGAACAATCGCGCGTGCTGGAAGAATCGCAGGCGCATCTGGAAAACCAGAAGGCCGAACTGGAGCAGACCAACGAACAGCTTTCCGCGCAGACCGCGCTGCTGGACCAGAAGAACACCGCGCTGAATCAGGTGCAAACACAGCTGGAGGAACGCGCCGTAGAACTGCAGCGCGCCAGCCGCTACAAGTCCGAATTCCTCGCCAACATGTCGCACGAACTGCGCACGCCGCTGAACAGTTCGCTGATTCTGGCCAAGCTGCTGTCCGACAATCCGCAAGGCAATCTGAACGACGAACAGGTCAAATTCGCGCAGACCATCTATTCGGCCGGCAACGATCTGCTGAACCTGATCAACGACATCCTCGATATCTCCAAAGTCGAAGCCGGCAAGCTGGAACTGGCGCCGGAAGAAATCCCGCTGCGCAAGCTGATCGACGGATTGAAGATGACGTTCGAACCGCTGGCCGCGCAGAAGAAGCTGGGTTTCAAAATGACGATCGCAGAAGACACTGCTTCGCATATTTTCACCGACCGCCAGCGGCTGGAGCAAATCCTGAAGAATTTGTTGTCGAATGCGATCAAGTTCACCACCAGCGGCAATGTGGAACTGCACGTGTCGCAGGACGAGCATCGCCAGTTGCGCTTCGCCGTGCAGGACTCCGGCATCGGCATTCCAGCCGACCAGCAACAATTGATCTTCGACGCCTTCCATCAGGCCGACGGCACCGCCAGCCGCCGCTACGGCGGCACCGGCCTCGGACTGTCGATCTCGCGAGATCTTGCCGTTCTGCTCGGCGGCACCATTCACGTCTGCAGCGAACAAGGGGAAGGCAGCACATTCACGCTGGTGCTGCCGCCGGTCTGGCAGGAGCAGCCGTCGCAGAATGAACAGCCTGCCGTTTCCATCAAAACCTCTGCCGTCGCTATCGAGGACCTCGATGAACCGGAAACGGGCACGCCTGCAGCATCCGTACCGCTGTTCGACGACGACCGCGACAAGGAACGCGGCAACGATCGCTCGGTGCTGGTCATCGAAGACGATCCGGCCTTTGCCGGCATCCTGTATGACCTCGCGCACCAGATGCATTACCACTGCGTTGTCGCCCAGGATGCACAAGACGGCCTGCAGCTGGCATCGGCCTGCCGACCGGACGCCATCCTGCTCGACATGCAACTGCCGGATCGTTCCGGCCTCAGCGTGCTGCAACAGTTGAAGGAAAATTCGCTGACGCGCCACATTCCGGTACATATCGTGTCCGCCTTCGACCGTGCCGATGCCGCCATGCACCTGGGTGCGATCGGTTATGCAGTCAAACCCACCTCGCAGGAACAGTTGATGGATGTGTTCCGCAAACTGGAAGAAAAATTTACGCAGAAGATCAAGCGTGTGCTGCTGGTCGAGGACGACGAACGCCAGCGCGACAGCGTGGTGCAGCTGATCGGGGACAGCGACGTCGAAATCACGGCGGTCGAACGCGGCGACGAAGCGTTGCGCCTGCTGCGCGCAACGATCTTCGACTGCATGATCATCGACCTGAAGCTGCCCGACATGCAGGGCAATGAACTGCTGCAGCACATGTCCACCGAGGAAATCTGCTCGTTTCCTCCCGTCATCGTCTACACCGGTCGCAACCTGACGCGCGACGAGGAGGCGGATTTGCTCAAGTATTCGCGCTCCATCATCATCAAGGGGGCGCGCTCGCCGGAGCGTCTGCTCGACGAAGTCACGCTGTTCCTGCACAAGGTGGAATCCGAACTGTCCAGCGAACGGCAAACGATGCTGAAAACGGTACGCAATCGCGATCGCGTATTCGAGGGCCGCCGCATCCTGCTGGTCGACGACGACGTACGCAACATCTTTGCGCTGACCAGCGTGCTCGAGCAAAAAGGCCTGTCGGTGGACGTCGCGCGCAACGGCTTCGAAGCGCTGGACAAGCTGGACGTTTCCGGCGACGACATCGATCTGGTGCTGATGGACGTGATGATGCCGGGCATGGACGGCCTGGAAGCAACACGCCGCATCCGCGCCAATGCCCGCTTCACGCAACTGCCGATCATCGCCATCACCGCGAAGGCGATGAAGGACGACCAGGAACAATGCATGCGCGCCGGCGCCAACGACTACCTCGCCAAGCCCGTACATCTGGATCGTCTGTATTCGCTGCTGCGCGTCTGGATGCCGAACATGGAACGCATCTGACATGCCGCACCGGAACATTGCCAACGTCGATATCGAATTGCGCCTGCTGATGGAGGCGATCTATCTGAAGTACAGCTACGATTTCCGCGACTATGCCGGCACGTCGCAGAAGCGGCGCGTGCTGCATGCATTGCGCCAGTTGAACTGCCCGACGATTTCCGCGCTGCAGGAAAAAATACTGCACGATCCCGGCATCTTCATGCAATTGCTGCAATACCTGACAATTCCGGTCAGCCAGATGTTTCGCGATCCGGAATACTTCCTGGCATTGCGGCGCGAAGTCGTTCCCTTCCTGAAGACCTATCCGTCGCTGAAGATCTGGATTGCCGGCTGCAGCACCGGCGAGGAAGTCTATTCGATGGCGATCCTGCTGAAGGAGGAAGACCTGCTGGACCGTACCATCCTCTATGCCACCGACATCAATCCCGAATCGCTGGACAAGGCGCGCAAGGGCGTATTCGCGCTCGAACACCTGAAAACCTACACTGCCAACTATCAGAAGGCGGGCGGCACGCGTGCATTTTCCGATTACTACACTGCCGCCTATGACGCTGCGCTGTTCGATCGCTCGCTGATCGAGAACATCACCTTCGCCGACCACAGTCTGGCGACCGACAGCGTGTTCGCCGAAACCCAACTGATCTCCTGCCGCAACGTACTGATCTACTTCAACAAGACTCTGCAGGATCGTGCCTTCGGCTTGTTCCACGAATCGCTGTGCCATCGTGGGTTTCTCGGACTGGGCAGCAAGGAAAGCATCGATTTCTCGGCCTATGCCGGCAGCTTCGAACCGCTCATCCGCAAGGAGCGGATATTCCGCAAACTCTGAACGGCGAATCGAGATGACTCCGCGCGATCCGGGCCATACCATCGAAGCGATCGTCATCGGCGGTTCTGCCGGCGGCATCGATGCGTTGCTGGAACTGCTGCCCGGCTTGCCGGCGGATTATCCCTTGCCCATCGTCGTCGTGCTGCACTTGCCGGACGAACGCGACAGCCTGCTGGCAAACATCTTTGCGCTGCGGCTGGACATGCCGGTACGCGAAGCGGCGGACAAGGAAGCGATCGCCGCCAGCACCGTCTACTTCGCAGGTTCAGGCTACCATCTGTCCATTGAGGCGGATCGCAGCTTTTCGTTGAGCTGCGAGCCGCCGCTGCGCTTCTCGCGACCGTCGATCGATATCCTGATGGAATCCGCAGCCGACGCCTACGGCACCAACCTGCTCGGCATCCTGTTGACCGGCGCCAATGATGACGGTGCCGCCGGACTGTGCCGAATACAGCAACGCGGCGGCATGACGATCGTGCAGGACCCATCCGAAGCGCAAGTGGCCACGATGCCGGCCGCCGCGCTCGATCTGTGCATACCGGACGGCATCCTGAAATTGCGTGACATTCGCACTCTGCTTTTGACACTGGACCACCGCCATGCCACCTGAAGAACGCACCAAGCTGCTGATCGTCGACGATCTGCCGGAAAACCTGCGCGCGCTGCATGCACTGATCCGCCACGACGACCGGGAAATCCACGAAGCCCGTTCCGGCGAGGAAGCACTGACACTGATGCTCGAACATGAATTCGCGCTTGCCATTCTCGACGTGCAGATGCCCGGCATGGATGGCTTCGAACTGGCCGAACTGATGCGCGGCACGGAGAAGACCCGCCACATTCCGATCGTCTTCGTCAGCGCAGCCGGCCGCGAACTGAACTATGCCTTCAAGGGCTATGAAAGCGGTGCCGTCGATTTTCTGTACAAGCCGCTCGACTATTACGCCGTGCAAAGCAAGGTCAATGTTTTCGTCGATCTTTATCAGCAACGCAACGAGATTCGCCGCCAGGTCACCGCTCTGGAAAAAAGCCGGCAGGAACAGGAAATCCTGATGCGCGAACTGCACGTGACGCAGAAGCGTCTGCAGAATGCCGTGCACATGCGCGACGAATTCATGTCGGTAGTCGCGCACGAATTACGCACACCGCTCAACACGCTGTTTCTCGAAACGCAGATGCGCAAGATGCAGCTGGAACGCGGCGACATCGCCACCTTCAATACGGAGCGCCTGGAAAAGATGGTCGCGCGCGACGGCCGCCAGATCCAGAGCATGATCCGGCTGATCGACGACATGCTCGACGTCTCGCGCATGCGCAGCGGCAAACTGTCGATCCGACCGACGGAGACCGAACTGTCCGGCCTGCTGGCGCGTATCGTCGGCGATTTGACCGCGCAGGCCGCTTCCGCCGGCACCACGATTACGCTGAACGCCTACGAACATGTGCATGGCCTGTGGGACGAATTCCGCATCGAACAGGTGATCGTCAACCTGCTGACCAATGCGATCCGTTACGGCCAGAAGAAGCCGATCGAGATCAACCTCGTCAAGACAGCCAACAGCGCGCGCTTTTATGTGAAGGATCGGGGGCCAGGCATTTCGCCGGCAGATCAGGCGCGCATCTTCGAACCGTTCGAGCGCGGCGCCGGCAACAGCGTGTCGGCGGGGCTCGGGCTCGGGCTGTACATTTCACGCCAGCTGGTCGAAGCGCACAACGGCGCAATCGCAGTGCAAAGCAATCCGGACAACGGTACGGTCTTCACCGTCACGCTGCCGCTGTCGCCCGAGCATCATCAGGCACCCGAAGCGTGACGGCACACTGAAGCAGGGAAACAGCATGGCCATGAATCACACTTACGCGAACATCGAACCGGCACGCGAGACGATCGATGCGCTGCCGGACGCCACGGTCATCGAATTCGGCGCGCCGTGGTGCCCGCATTGCCTGCGCGCGCAACCGCTGCTGTCCGATGCGTTCGACGCGCACCCCGGCCTGCGGCACATCAAGATTGAAGACGGCCCGCGCCGGCGGCTGGGGCGCTCGTTCCGCATCAAGCTGTGGCCGACGCTAGTCTTCATGAAGGACGGCGTGGAAGTTTCCCGCCTGGTCCGCCCGGACAGCGCCAGCGATATCGCACATGCGATGTCGGCAATCGACGGTTGACCTCAAGTCCTCGCGTCGATGGCGTCGTCCGATACGCTTTACCGATACGTTTTAAAATCGCACCTGCGCCGTCATCGACGGCATGCACTTCGGACAACATTTCCCCATGACTGATTCTTCCCCTTCGTCTTCGCCGCTCGGCAAACCCACCGTCTATTGCGCGCAATACGATCCGTCGCTGCTTTTTTCGATTCCGCGCCAGCAAAAACGCGACGAACTCGGCCTCGCCGGCACACTGCCCTTCTTCGGCATGGATATCTGGAACGCCTACGAACTGTCGTGGCTGAACATGCGCGGCAAGCCGCAGGTGGCGATCGCGCGCTTCATGGTGCCGGCCGATTCGCCTAGCATCGTCGAATCCAAATCGCTGAAGCTCTACCTGAACTCGTTCAACCAGACCAAGCTCGGCGGCACCGAAGCATTGCTGGAACTGCTGCGCGCCGACCTGTCGAACGGTTTCGGCGCACCGGTGCAGATCACGCTGACGACGCCGGACGGCTTCGGCAAGGTGACGATGGGCGAACTGGACGGCATGCCGCTGGATCGCCTCGACATCGAAGTCGACAGCTACCAGCCGGACGCCACCGTGCTGCGCGCCAACCACGAAGAAGCGCCGATCGAGGAAACGCTGGTGTCGCATCTGCTGAAATCGAACTGCCTGGTCACCGGCCAGCCCGACTGGGCCAGCGTGCAGATTCGTTACGTCGGCGCGCCGATCGACCACGAAGGCCTGCTGCGCTACCTGATCGGCTTTCGCGAGCACAACGAATTCCACGAACAATGCGTCGAGCGCATCTTCATGGACGTGCTGCGCCAGTGCCGGCCGCAGAAACTGGCCGTCTATGCACGCTACACGCGCCGCGGCGGACTCGACATCAATCCCTGGCGCAGCAATTTCAGCACCGGCCAGCCGCCGTCGAACATTCGCAACGCACGGCAATGAACGTTTGCATATTGATATTTGCGATACCGGCCGCCGCAAGCATCCGGCATCGCAAACGTCAAGCCGCCACAGCAATCCGTGTGTGGTTTTTAACAAAACGCATCCAACGAACAACAATTCGCCCCGGCTTTCCGGTCATCCCGCCCGTTTCGGACCTGATCGGAAAAAATAAGCCTATAATTCCTCGCAGAGTCCTTTTTTGTGCATTGCATCAATGAACCATCTAAGTCAGATTCTTCCCCCTGCCAATGTCGTGCTCGATCTCGACGTCTCCAGCAAAAAGCGTACATTCGAACAGGTCGGCCTGATTTTTGAGAACAACTGCGGCATCGCCCGCTCCGACGTTTCCGACAATCTGTTCGCCCGCGAGCGCCTCGGCTCCACCGGTCTCGGCCATGGCGTCGCGGTTCCGCACGGACGCATCAAGGGCCTGAAAGCGCCGCTGGCTGCCTTTGTGCGCCTGGCGCAGCCGATCCCGTTCGAATCGCCGGACAGCCAGCCGGTCAGCCTGCTGATTTTCCTGCTGATTCCGGATCACGTCACGCAGCAGCACCTGGAAATTCTGTCCGAACTGGCAGAAATGTTTTCCGACGAAAGCTTCCGCACGATGCTGGCGACCGCCACCGATGCATCCGCCGTGCATGCTCGCCTGATCACCTGGCAACCCAGTCTGCAAGGCGCAGACTGATTCCCGCGCCGCAAGGCGCAGATGCCCATGCCTCTACCGACCCCGCTCTCGATCCAGCAAATCTACGACGACAATCGCGAATCGCTGCAGCTTGGCTGGTTCGCAGGCTTTCCCGGCGGCGAGCGCCTGATCTCCGGCGACGCCACCTCGGCCGCCGACCAGGTCGGCCACCTGAATCTGATCCATCCGGGCCGTATCCAGGTCTTCGGCCATCAGGAAACCGAATACTACGAACGGCTGTCGCCGGGCGCACGCGCCTATCACACGGCCGAACTGATCGCCGGCCAGCCGCCGGCCGTCATCATTGCGCAGGGCCTGGAAACGCCGGCCGACATCATGACGATCTGCGACCAGAAGAACATTCCGCTGTTCTCCACGCCGCTGCCGGCAGCGCAGGTCATCGACTATCTGCGCGTCTACCTGTCGAAGAAGCTCGCGCAGCGCATCACGATGCACGGCGTCTTCATGGATGTGCTGGGCGTGGGCGTGCTGATCACCGGCGAATCGGGCCTCGGCAAGAGCGAACTCGGCCTTGAACTGATTTCGCGCAGTCACGGCCTGGTGGCAGATGACGCCGTCGAGTTCGCGCGCATCGCGCCGAACATGATCGAAGGCCGCTGCCCGCCGCTGCTGCAGAACCTGCTGGAAGTGCGCGGCCTCGGCCTGCTCGACATCCGCACCATCTTCGGCGAGACCGCCGTGCGCCGCAAGATGCGGCTGAACCTGATCGCGCATCTGGTTCGCCGCAAGACGCTGGAAGAAAACTACGAGCGCCTGCCGGTGTCTTCGCAGTCGGAAGAAATTCTCGGTCTGACTATCCGCAAGGTCGTGATTCCGGTCGAAGCCGGCCGTAACATCGCGGTGCTGCTGGAAGCCGCCGTGCGCAATACCATTCTGCAGATGCGCGGCATCGATACGCTGAAGGATTTCATCGTGCGCCAGCAAAAGGCAATGGAAAGCGACGAGTAATCAGGTGCACATCGCGGATGTACATTGGCTGCGCTGATCGGCGGCAATAATCAGCCGCCATAGTTAACGCAAGCCAGCGCCAAACAGCAGCCACCGGCGTCCATCCCAAGTCGGCCATCACCGACTTCAACCACGGTTTCCGGTTTCCATATTGCAGGCCGTCAGGCCATTCATCGTCCGACGGCATTCCATGCTTGCGGTATCATGGCCGCCATGCGCATCATTCTCATCACCGGTATCTCTGGCTCCGGCAAATCGGTCGGGCTGAAGGCGCTCGAAGATGCCGGCTACTTCTGCGTCGACAATCTCCCGCCGCCATTGCTGCGCGCGCTGGTCACCGCCCGTCAGGAAGAAGGCGGCGACATGCTTGCCGTATCGATGGATGCGCGCAGCGCGCGTTCGCTGATCGGCCTGCCTGCCGACCTCGAATGGCTGCGCAACCAGGGGCATGACGTCAAGGTTCTGTTCCTCACAGCAAAGACCGATTCGCTGATCGCGCGCTTTTCCGAAACGCGCCGCAGCCATCCGCTGTCGCATCGCAGCTACGTCAGCGACAACGCAACCGAACG
Organism: Oxalicibacterium solurbis; assembly: GCF_014635845.1. Taxonomy (GTDB): domain Bacteria; phylum Pseudomonadota; class Gammaproteobacteria; order Burkholderiales; family Burkholderiaceae_D; genus Oxalicibacterium; species Oxalicibacterium solurbis. The sequence continues at coordinate 974,000 of NZ_BMDP01000001.1, forward strand.
CCGCACGCTGACCGAATGCATACGCGAAGAACGCGAAATGCTGGCCGGCATCGAGGAAATCAGCCACGTCGTCGATACTTCCGGCATGCGCGCCAACAAGCTGCGCGCCTGGATCAAGGCCTTTGCCGATACCGGCCATGCGCCATTGACGCTGCTGTTCGAATCGTTCGCCTTCAAGTTCGGCGTACCGCTGGATGCCGATCTGGTGTTCGACGTGCGCACGCTGCCCAATCCGCATTACGACGAAGCATTGCGTCCGCTGACCGGCCGCGACGCACCGGTGCAGGAATTCCTCGCCGCACAGCCGGACGCGGTCGAACTGCTGGCCGACATCCGCGGCTTCGTCGATAAATGGCTGCCCGCCTTCAAGAAGGACAATCGCGGTTACCTGACGGTGGCCATCGGCTGCACCGGCGGCCAGCATCGCTCCGTCTATTTCGTCGAACGGCTGGCCGCGCATTTCCGGCCTACCGAACACGTGCTGCTGCGCCATCGCGAGCTTGATTGAGAAACCTTATCAAGCGAACCCGACTGCGCGAACTTGACAGCCGCCACACACTCCAATCACATGCCGGCCGCAAGCCGGCATTTTCGTCGAACGCAATGCGGCATGCCATCGCCGCACGTCGCCCAACTTTTCATCCGCCATGCCTGACATCCCGACCTGGCTGCCGCTGTTTCCCCTGCACGCCGTGCTGTTTCCCGACGGGATTCTGCCGCTGAAGGTTTTCGAAACCCGCTACATCGACATGGTGCGCGATTGCATGCGACGCGAAATTCCCTTCGGTGCCGTGCTGATCCGCTCGGGCAAGGAAGTCGGCGTCGCCGCCGAACCGGAAGACGTCGGCTGCCTGGCGCACATCAAGGAATGGGATGCGGAACAACTGGGACTGCTGATGCTGCGCACGCAAGGCGGGCAGCGGTTTCGTATCATCGAAACGCGCGTGCACAAGGATCAGCATCTGGAAGCGCGCATCGAGCTGATCGCGCCCGATGCACCGTCGCCCGTCACGCAAAAGCACGAAGCCTGTGCCGCGACGCTTGGATTGGTCATCGCGGATCTGCGCAACGGCAGCCGCACAAAACCGGATGAAGAAACAATGGATGAAGAAAGGGACGAGGATTTCGACGATCCCTTTCCGCCTGACCTGCGACTGGACGATGCCGGCTGGGTCGCCAACCGCTGGAGCGAAGTACTGCCGATTCCGTTGAAAGCACGACAGAAACTGCTGGAACTACCCGATCCGCAGAACAGGCTGGAAATCATCCATCAATATCTGCTGCAACACCGCATCATCTGAACGCATCATAGAGCAGCCGACATCCTCAAGACAGCAGATCGGGTTCGGCGGCGAACACTGCCAGCAACAGTTTCTTGACCGGCGCCGGCAATGGCGCATTTTGCACATCATCTACCGGCAGCCAGACGTGCTCGCCTTCCGCAACGACCAGCAGACGCTGCGCCAGATCGATACGCCAAGGGGAAACGTGCAGCTTGAAATGCGTGAAGACGTGAGAGAACGGCGCCAGCTTCTGCATCTGTGCCGCCGTGCCGAAACGCGCAACTGCACGATCGGCATCGATTCCGTTTTCATCCGCCGGCACTTCCGGCAACGACAGCAATCCGCCCCAGATGCCGCTGTCCGGCCGCTGTTCCAGCAGCACGCGGTCTTGGTGGCAGATCACCAGCATCGCCGTTTCCTTCTCCGGCACTTTCTGCTTGGGCTTGCGCACCGGCAGTTCCGCCGTGCGTCCTGTCGCGAACGCCACGCAGCGATGCGCAAGCGGACAGCGCTGGCAGGCCGGGCTGCTGCGCGTGCAGAGCGTCGCGCCAAGGTCCATCAAACCCTGCGTGTAGGATTCGATATCCTGCTCCGGCAGGAGCACGGCCGCGCGTTGCCATAGATCGTTTTCCACTGCCTTCTCGCCAGGGAAGCGATCGATGCCGAACACACGCGCGAACACGCGCTTGACGTTGCCGTCCAGGATGGCGGCACGCGCACCGTATGAAAAGGCAGCGATCGCCGCCGCCGTCGAACGGCCGATGCCGGGCAACTGCTCCAGCAGCGCCGGATCGTGCGGAAACACGCCGCCATATTCGGCGACCACCGTCTGCGCGCACTTGTGCAGATTGCGCGCACGCGAGTAGTAGCCGAGCCCGCTCCAGAGTGCCATCACCTGCTCGGGCAGCGCGGCAGCCAGCGATTGCACCGTGGGGAAAGTTTCGAGAAAGCGCAGATAGTAGGGAATGACGGCCGACACCTGCGTCTGCTGCAGCATGATCTCGGACAGCCAGACGCGATAGGCATCGCGCGTGTTCTGCCACGGCAACGCGTGACGACCGTGGCGTTTCTGCCAGTCGATCACATCGCGGGAAAATCCCGGATCTGCTTCGTGTGCAACAACCTCTGAAGTCTTCCTGACCTGCTTGCGGAACGATGCAGCCGCACCTTCCCGCTCCACTACACGTTTCATCTACGCCGCAGCCCTCATCGTGCCGAGCGGCGCCGAAACGGCAGCCTTCAGGTCGTTTTCCAGCCGCGTCAGCTGCGCGCGCTGCATGTCCATGTCCATCTGCATCTGCTCGAACGACAGCAGCTTTTCTTCCAGGCTGTCGGTAGCGACATGGATCTTTTCGATCGATTTCTTGCGACGCTTCAATTGCAGCTTGTGCTCGCCGATCTGCGCCTCCAGCGGCGCCATCACGACCTTCAGCCACGCTTCGACATCGCGGTTCGCCTGCAGCAGCGTCTGCTTGACGCGCGATGCGATCGAATCGAAGAACTTCTGCATCAGCACGACCTGCGGCGTCGTCAGCACGGCCGCCGCACCGAACTGCTTGTGATACAGCCGTTCGATCATCGCGACTTCCTTCATGTACTTTTCCAGCGTGAACGGCATCGGCGTCGCCAGTGCGAGGCCATGCTCGGTCGAGAACTTGCGGTACATCACCGACATCATCTCGCCAATCTCTTCGGTCTTCTGCGACGACTGCTTCAGACTGTCCTGCACCTGTTCGAAGAATTCGCGCACGGCCTGACGCAGGCCGGCCGTGAACTTGCTGTTTTCCATCGCATCGCGCGTGACGCGAACGTTTTGCTTCAGCACGCCCATGCCGAGGCTGGTGAACACCTCGGTCGACAGCCGCGCAAACACTGCACGCGTCGCCTGCAGCTTGAACAGGCTGCCGTCGAATTCGCGCTTTTCCATGTCGATGCGCTTCATCATGTGCTCGAGAATGTTCTGGTTCTTGCCGCGCAGGCTCTTGAGTTCCATCAACTGCTCGACGACATTGCGCGAACGCGACGACAGCAGTGCATGACTGGATGCCGCCAGTTCGGCAACCTCTGCCAGCAGTTGCGAGCGGATGATGTCCTGCTTGGCAGGGATCAGGCGGCTCGACAGCGCATTTTCCAGCACCGGCAGGCGGCTCTTTTCCAGCAAGGGCGCATCGTCGTTGATCTTGCCGACCAGCCCCTTCTGCGCGGAGACGGGAAATATCTGGCGCTCGGTCAGTTCCAGCGTCTGCGCCACGCTTGCGACCTGCATCGCGATCTGGCGTTCAACTTCATCCTCGGAACGCAATTCATCCCACATGCTGTCGATCTTGTTCAGCACGACGAGACGGCCGGCGCCGGTGCCGCCGATGTGGTCGCGCCAGATTTCGATGTCGCTCTTCGTCACACCGGTATCGGCAGCAAGGATGAACAGCACCGCGTGCGCGTTCGGAATCAGGTTCAGCGTCAGCTCCGGCTCGGTGCCGATCGCGTTCAGCCCCGGCGTATCGACGATCACCAGCCCCTGCTTCAGCAACGGATGCGGGAAGTTGACGATCGCATGCCGCCAGCGCGAGATTTCGACCGTACCGTCTTCATCGACCGCCAGCGCCATGTCAGGATCGTCTTCGTCGTACAGGCCGTACTGCGCCGCTTCGGCGACCGGCACGCGCTTGGTCAAACCGACCTGCTTGAACGCTTCCAGCATGCCGTCACCGCTCGCGGTATCCAGCGGCAGCACGGTCCATACCTGGCTTTGCGATTTGTAGTCGCTGGTCGATTGCGCCTCGGCACGCGTCTCGATCGGCAGCAGACGGATCGACGGCGGAAAGGTTTCGTCGTACAGCAGTTCGGTCGGGCACATCGTCGTGCGGCCTGCCGACGTCGGCAGGATGCGCTGGCCGTAATCGGCGAAGAAGATCGCGTTGATCAGTTCAGATTTGCCGCGCGAGAATTCGGCGACGAAGGCAATCGACAGCTTGTCTTCGTTCAGGCGCGTCAACGCATGCTGGATGCGCTGTTCGCTGGCGGCATCGGACAGTTCGAATTCCTGCACGCAATCGCGATAGCGTTCGAGCGCCTGCCGCACGTTGTCGCGCCAGCTGCCGTATTCCTGAAATTTCTGCACCAGATTGCTCACATGAACCTCGCTTCAAGCGGCGCATTGCCGTTATTGTTAACGTCGTTTTATTGTTGTCGTTTTTATTGCTGCCGTTCTTGTTCTTGTCTCGTCATTACCGTCTGCAGGTACGGCCAGCGATGCGACCAGGGTCGCCGATCGCAATCCATAGTAACGGGACACTAGCACCGGCCGTCATTTTTGACAATTTGCGCAATAAAAGGTCGAACGCTGCCCTTGCACCAGTTGACGTATCGGCGCATTGCAAATTCGGCAAGGCTCGCCAGTGCGCGCATAGACGAAATAGCTTTGCTGGAAATAGCCGGACTGGCCGTTGACCGAAATGAAATCCTTCAGCGTGCTGCCTCCCTGCGCGATGGCTTCGGCCAGCACTTCGCGAATCGCCTGTGCCAGCCGCTCGTACCGCGCAAGGCTGATGCGGTGCGCCGGCGTCTTCGGATTGATGCGCGCGCGGAACAGGCTTTCCGATGCATAGATGTTGCCGACGCCGACCACGATGTCGCCGGCCAGCAACACCTGCTTGATCGCCGCCGTGCGGGCCCGCGTCTGACTATGCAGCAGTTGCGCTGTGAATTTTTCTTCCAGCGGCTCCACACCCAATGCGCGCAGCAGCAGATGATTCTCGACGTCGCCATCCTCGGCCGCATGCCACAGCACGGCGCCGAAGCGACGCGGATCGGTCAGCCGCAGCACCTGGCCGCCGATCTGCATGTCGAAATGATCGTGTTTCTGCGGCGGCACGTCCTGCGGCAGGATGCGAATATGCCCCGACATGCCGAGATGGATGATCAGCGTACCGTGGTCGAAACGAACCAGCAGGTACTTGCCGCGCCGCCCCGTGCCGCGCACCGTACGGCCGGTCAGGATACGCGGCAGCTCCGGCGGAAACGGCCAGCGCAGGCCCGTATGACGCAGTGTCACATTGCCGACAATCCGCCCCTCCAGATACGGTGCAACACCGCGGCGCGTGACTTCGACTTCAGGCAATTCAGGCATGGGAACGCAATTCTGGGAAAGACGAAAAAACGATAGCGGCAATATCGATCACAACCGGGCGGCACGCGCACCCGACACGCCTCCCGCATATGCGCGATACGCATCGCCGGGCGGTTCAGCGTAGAATGGAAAATCTGCTATCAGTCTGGGCTTCTTCAATTGAAAAATGCACTCGTCATTGTAACGCTGTCCGCCTTTCTTTCCGTATCCGCCGTTGCCGCTCCAGATCACGATACGTCGCCGAATCCGGCGAAATCGGATGGCGCGCAAGCTGCTGGCAAGGACGATGCCGACAACAAGGAAGAAGCCGGCCTGCCGTCGCTCGAACTGACCGATGAATTGATGTACAAGATCCTGCGCGGCGAGTTTGCGCTGCAGCGCGGCGACTGGCAGCTCGGCTATGTCACGATGATGACGACCGCGCAGCAGACGCGCGATCCTCGTCTTGCACATCGCGCCGCCGAAATCGCATTGAGCGTCAAGCGTCCCAACGAAGCACTGTCCGCCGTCCGCCTGTGGCGCGAACTGGCACCGAATTCCGACGAGGCCAACCAGTTCTATCTGGGCCTGTCCGTGCTGGGCAACAATCTGGACGAAGCCAAACCCATCCTCGCCGCACGCCTGAAGGAAGTACGGCCGCAGGCACGTGGCCTGATGATCCTGCAGGTGCAGCGCCTGCTCGCCAATTCGCAGGACAAGGAAGCCGCGTTTGCGCTGCTGGAAGAACTGGTCGAGCCCTATCCCGATCTGGTGGAAAGCCATCTGGCACTGGCGCAGAGCGCCTATTCCAACAAGGAACCGGTACGCGCCCGCCTCGAAGCGGAACAGGCACTGAAGATCAAGCCCGATCTCGAAATCGCCGCGCTGATGGTGGCGCAGACAATGACGAATCGCGACGATGCGCTGCAATACCTGTCGTCGTATCTCGATACGCATCCGAAGGCGCGCGACGTACGCATTGCCTACGCCAAGCTGCTGATCGACGACAAGCAGTACGACACGGCGCACAAGCAGCTCGACACGCTGCTTCAGGAAAAACCGAACGACCTGACCATTCTGTATGCGATGGGCATTCTCGGCGCGCAGATGAACGACCGCGCGATGGCCGAAAAATATCTGACCGCCTATCTGGCGCAACTGGAAAAAACGCCCGACGAAACGCGCGACCCGGCGCAGGCGCTGCTGATCCTGGCGCAGATCGCCGAAGACCGCAAGGCATACCCGGAAGCGCTGAAATGGCTGTCGCAGGTCGACCCCGGCCCGGCCTATATGGAAGCGCAGTTGCGCAGCGCGCAAATCATGGCGGAAAGCGGCGACATGGACGGCGCACGCAATCTGCTGGCACATCTGTCGCCGGAAGGACAGCGCGAACAGATACAGGTCATCGTCGTCGAAGCGCAATTGCTGCGCGATGCCGGCCGCATGCAGGAAGCGCTGGCCGTGATGGCCGCCGGCGAGAAACGCTTCCCGCAGGACACCAGCCTGCTGTACGACTACGCGATGCTGGCGGAAAAAGCCGATCGCATGGACCTGATGGAAACGCTGCTGCGCAAGGTCATCCAGCTCGCCCCGCAGAACCAGCATGCCTACAACGCCCTCGGCTATTCACTGGCCGACCGCAACATCCGCCTGAAGGAAGCGTATTCGCTGATCGAAAAGGCACTGGAACTGGCACCGGAAGATCCTTTCATCCTCGACAGCATGGGCTGGGTGCAATTCCGCCTCGGCAATCTGCAGCAGGCTGAAGATTACCTGCGCCGCGCCTATGCGATCCGGCCTGACGTCGAAATCGGCGTGCATCTGGGCGAAGTGCTGTGGACCAGAGGCGACAAGGATAGCGCTCAACAATTCTGGCGCGACGCCAGCCAGAAAGACCCGCTGAACGATCTGCTGAAAAGCACGCTGGCACGCCTGCGCGTCGATCTGTAGATCGCAAAATCGCGCCAATACAAAAAAGGCGGCAATCAAGATTGACTGCCGCCTTTTTTCATTGCGACTGCATTGGCAACTGCCTGACTATCCTGGTTAATTAATTACCCAATTACCCTATTAACTGCTCTTTCCGACATCGACACAATGACGAATCTTCTCCGCCTGCGTTCACCATTTGGCATTGCCACGCTCGCGCTGCCGATACTGCTGATGGCGGGCTGCGCAGAACTTGCGCCGCGCACCGATACCGACGTCACGGCACAGGCCACGACGCCACACCGTTATCGCAACACGCTCGACCTGGACGGCCGCCTGTCCGTTCAGTATCAGCGCAACAATCAGGATGAAGCGCTGCACGGCAGCTTCACGTGGCGCCAGACCGCGCAGCGCAATGCGATCACGCTGCTGTCGCCGCTCGGGCAAACACTGGCCACGATCACGGTCGAACCCGGCAGCGCCACCCTGACGGAATCCGGCAAGGCACCACGCACAGCATCCGATGTCGACGCGCTGGCGGCGCAATCGCTGGGCTGGCCGCTACCTGTCGCCGGCTTGCGCAACTGGCTGCAGGGATACGCCACCGATGCAAACGGCAAGCGTTTCATCGCCTCGCCGAACGCCAACAGCGTCACCACCGACGATGGCTGGCGCCTGCATTACGTCAGTTGGGACGAAAGCGATCCGGCCGACACCCACCCGCGGCGCCTCGATCTCGAACGTGAAACGGAACAGGCCGGCAACGTTTCCATCCGCATCGTCATCGACAACTGGCAGACGCACTGATCCGGACCGCGCTTACCCATCACGCCTCATCATGTTTCCATGCCTGCACTGAACGACTGCCCCGCACCAGCCAAGCTGAACCTGTTCCTGCACGTGACCGGCCGGCGTGCCGACGGCTATCACCTGCTGCAGACCGTTTTCCAGTTGATCGATCGCGGCGATACGCTGCATTTCGCCACGCGCGACGACGGCCGCATCCACCGCACCAGCGACCTGCCCGGCGTACCGGAGGAAAGCGATCTGGTCGTGCGCGCCGCGCGCCTGCTGCAGCAGGCCGTGCAGCAACGACACTCCGGTCGCCATATCGACGGCAGGCCCGGCGCCGATATTTCTGTCGAGAAGCAGTTGCCGATGGGCGGCGGACTCGGCGGCGGTTCCTCGGATGCCGCCACCACACTGCTGGCGCTGAATCATCTGTGGCAGGCCGGCCTGACGCGCCGCGAATTGATGGCATTGGGATTGCAACTGGGCGCCGACGTACCGTTCTTCCTGTTCGGCCGCAACGCCTTCGCGGAGGGCGTCGGCGAGGAATTGATCGAAGTGGCAACACCGGATTGCTGGTACGTCGTCATCGAACCCGGCATCGGCGTGCCGACACAGCAGATATTTTCTGCAACAGGTTTGACACGGGATACAAAACCCGTCACAATATCGGACTTTTCTGAGACGCCTTTCGGCTTCGGAAAAAACGACCTGCAAGTCGTGGCCGCAAAGCTGTTTCCGCCGGTCGCCGACGCCATCGAATGGCTGAAGCAATACGGGGAAGCAAGGATGACCGGTTCTGGTGCATGCGTGTTCTGCCCCTTCATGGAAGAACAACAGGCTGATACGGTGCTGGCATCCATGCCCGCCAAGTGGAAAGCCTGGAAAGCCAGAGCGCTCCCGCAACATCCGCTGGCGCACTTGCTGCAGTCGTAACACCGGATTCGTTTGACGATCTCCGCCGCTGCAAAGCGAAGAGAACGGCAGACAAAAAGGTTGTGTAGGGGAATCGCCAAGTCGGTTAAGGCACCGGATTTTGATTCCGGCATTCCAAGGTTCGAATCCTTGTTCCCCTGCCATTCAATCAGGCAGTACCAAGAGTAAGAAGCACAAGTGCGAGCCGCCAATAACAAGACTTTTTCATAGTCAGGTTTTGGCGGCTTCACCCTTTTCACGACACAGTCCACTGCAAGCAGGAATCCCCATGGCACTCGAGAACCTGATGGTTTTTACCGGCAACGCAAATCCGGATCTGGCATTGGGAGTTACCGAACAACTCGGCATTCCGCTCGGCAAGGCCGTGGTCTCGAAATTCTCCGACGGTGAAATCGTCGTCGAGATCAACGAGAACGTGCGCGGCAAGGATGTCTTCGTGCTGCAATCGACCTGCGCGCCGACCAATGACAACCTGATGGAAATCATGTTGATGGTCGATGCATTGAAGCGCGCGTCGGCCGGCCGCATTACCGCTGCGATCCCGTACTACGGTTACGCACGCCAGGATCGCCGCCCACGTTCTGCGCGTGTGGCAATTTCGGCAAAAGTCGTCGCCAACATGCTGCAGGAAGCCGGCGTCGAACGCGTGCTGATCATGGATCTGCATGCCGATCAGATTCAGGGCTTCTTCGATATTCCGGTCGACAACATCTACGCATCGCCGGTTCTGCTGAGCGATCTGGTGGCAAAGGATTACGAAGACCTGCTGGTCGTGTCGCCGGACGTCGGCGGCGTGGTGCGCGCACGAGCACTGGCCAAGCGCCTGAACTGCGATCTGGCCATCATCGACAAGCGCCGCCCGAAGGCGAACGTGTCGGAAGTGATGAACATCATCGGCGAAGTCGAAGGCCGCAACTGCGTGATCATGGACGACATGGTCGATACCGCCGGCACGCTGACGAAGGCTGCAGAAGTATTGAAGGAACGCGGCGCGAAGAAAGTCATCGCGTATTGCACGCACCCGGTGCTGTCCGGCCCGGCAATCGAACGCATCACGACGTCGCCGCTGGACGAGCTGGTCGTGACGGACACGATTCCGCTGAGCGACGCGGCCCGTGCCTGCCCGAAGATTCGCGTGCTGACCTGCGCGCCGCTGCTGGCCGAAACCTTCAAGCGCATCACGAAGGGCGATTCGGTCATGTCGCTGTTCGCCGACTAAAGACAGCAAGAATGTTTTACCCCGTGCCGATGGCGCGGGTGGCGGATGAAACGGCATCGCCGGACATCCGAACCGAATGCGGCTCCGGCCGCATTCTTTTCAAAATCCCCTGGTCGCGGGGGATTTAACCGCAGAACACCCGTGTTCTGCACTATTGGAGCTCTATCATGAAAGTAGTTGCATTCGCACGCAAAGAGCTGGGGACCGGAGCGAGCCGCCGCCAGCGTATTGCAGGCATGACCCCTGGTATCATCTACGGTGGCACCGCTGCCCCGCTGAACGTCTCGCTCGACCACAATGCGCTGTACCACGCATTGAAAAAAGAAGCGTTCCACTCGTCGATTCTCGACCTCGAAGTGGACGGCAAGGCAGAAAAAGTGCTGCTGCGCGATTTCCAGATGCACGCTTACAAACAACTGGTGCTGCACGTCGATTTCCAACGCGTCGACGCTACCCAGAAGATCCACGTCAAGGTGCCGCTGCACTTCGTCAACGCTGAAATCTCGCCGGCAGTCAAACTGTCGGGCGGCATCATCAGCCACGTGACTTCCGAACTGGACGTCAGCTGCCTGCCTGGCGACCTGCCGGAATACGTCGAAGTCGACCTGGCAAACCTGGACGTCGGCCACTCGATCCACCTGGCTGACATCAAGCTGCCGAAAGGCGTCTCGGCTGTCCAGCACGGCGGCGAAGAGAACCCGACGATCGCTACCGCCGCTGTCCCGGCCGGCAAAGCTTCCGACGAAGCCGCTGCAGCCGAGCAACCGGAAGGCGATGCAGAGAAGAAGTAATTCTTCCGCAGCCGAACAAAAAACCCGTCCTCGCGACGGGTTTTTTATTTGCAGTACCGTACCAGCCGAACGCCACAGTCGCCAAGCGCGCCGCAATCCCCGATAATCCTTCCTTTTGCACGCTTTTGCGCCCCACCATGTCCATCCGCCTCATCGTCGGCCTCGGCAACCCCGGCGCCGAATACGAACAAACCCGCCACAACGCCGGCTTCTGGCTGGTCGACAATCTCGCGAACGACATCGGCCGCTGCCATCTGGTGCGCGAATCGAAATACAACGCGCTGGCGGCGAAGACCAGCATCGCCGGCAACGAAGTCTGGCTGCTGGAACCGCAGACGTTCATGAACCGTTCGGGCCAGTCGGTCGGCGCGCTGGCGCGCTTCTTCAAGATCGCACCGGACGAAATCCTCGTCGTGCACGACGAACTCGATCTGCCGCCCGGTGCCGCCAAGCTCAAGAAAGGCGGCTCGTCCGGCGGACACAATGGCTTGAAAGACATCACCGCCGCGCTCGGCACGCAGGATTACTGGCGGCTACGCATCGGCATCGGCCACCCGCGCACGCTGAACCTGAACCAGCCGGTCGTCGATTTCGTGTTGCATCGTCCGCGCAAGGAAGAACAGCCGCTGATCGACGAAGCGATCGAAAAGAGCCTGAAGATCATTCCGTTGCTATGCGCAGGCGAATTCGCCAAGGCATCAACGCAACTGCATACGGAAGCGAAATAATCGGATGGTTTGCCTGGACTGATTATCGACAGCCGCTATCCGCGATGCATTGGCACGCCTTATCCGGCCTCTCAACACAGCACTCTCACCACACGTCATTTTGCTCCGCAAAAGCCGGCCATCGCCCGATCCAGCGCCGCAACGCGGGCACTGTCCAGCTCCAGATTGTGGCCGATCGCATAGTTGCCGACTGCCTGCGCCACTTGCGCATTGCAGTTAACCGCCATGCGTAACGGCGCAGCAATCGCCAGTTGTCGAATGAACTGCGTTTGCAGCAGGCCCAGGCGCGGACGAATATCGTGCACAAGATCGACCGGTTGATGCGCCGGCGCCGCACCGGCACGGTGCCAGGCGGCCAACTGTGCGTATTGCACTTCCTTGTTCGCTTCGATCTGCGCACGGAAAAATGCCGCCACCCAATCGCCGTCGATCTGACTGGCCGCGCCCGCTTCCTTTGCCTTGTCGATCACCACAGCTTCACGCGGCGGATCTTCAACGCGTCCCTTGCTGTCCCATTTCGCCAGCGCGACCTGCTCGGCAATCGTCAACCGTTCGGCCGAACTGGCAACCAGCGCATCCACGGAATCACCAACGGAAGCCGCATGGGAAAGCGCCGATGCGCCGAGCGCCAGCGCAGCAAGAGAGAAACGCAATATCGAATGAAGAGAACGCATGATGAACACCTGTTAAATAAAAACATCGCACGGATGCACGATGCGCCGGCTTGGACAGAACTGCCGATCGGCAGTTCACTGGGCCGCGCACTGTTATCCAGTCCGTCAACGCCTGCCGGATAGACACAGGGCGGCGCTATAATAGCGGGCGATACGCGCCGCGCAATTTTCCCATCCTGCGGCGCAGCCTGCTCCAGCCTTCGCCATGCGGCGTACGCACTCGCCACCCGGCGACCTGAAGCAACGCGAACCAATTAATTCAGAAGGAATTTGATGAGTCTCAAATGCGGCATCGTCGGCCTGCCTAACGTCGGCAAATCCACCCTCTTCAACGCGCTGACCAAAGCCGGCATCGCTGCCGAGAACTATCCGTTCTGCACGATCGAACCGAACGTCGGCATGGTGGAAGTGCCCGATCCGCGCCTGCAGGCGCTGGCCGAGATCGTCAAGCCGGAACGCGTCGTGCCGTCCACCGTCGAATTCGTCGATATCGCCGGCCTGGTCGCCGGTGCATCGAAAGGCGAAGGTCTGGGCAACCAGTTCCTCGCGCACATCCGCGAAACCGACGCCATCGTCAACGTCGTGCGCTGCTTCGAAGACGACAACGTCGTCCACGTCGCCGGCAAGGTCGATCCGATCGCCGACATCGAAGTGATCCAGACCGAACTCGCGCTGGCCGACATGGGCACCGTCGAAAAAGCCATGCATCGCGAAAACAAGAAGGCGCGCTCCGGTGACAAGGATTCCGCCAAGCTGGTTGCGCTGCTCGAACGCATCATGCCGCAGCTGGACGAAGCCAAACCCGTTCGCGCAATGGGCCTGGACAAAGAAGAACAGGAACTGATCAAGCCGCTGTGCCTGATCACCGCCAAGCCGGCGATGTACGTCGGCAACGTGTCCGATTCCGGCTTTAAGAACAATCCGCTGCTCGACAAGCTGACCGAATACGCCGCTGCACAGAACGCGCCGGTGGTCGCCATCTGCGCCGCCATCGAATCCGAGATCGCCGATCTGGACGATGCCGACAAGGCCGACTTCCTCGCCGACATGGGCATGGAAGAACCGGGCCTGGATCGCCTGATCCGCGCCGGCTTCAAGCTGCTTGGTTTGCAGAGCTACTTCACCGCCGGCGTGAAGGAAGTGCGTGCGTGGACCATCCACGTCGGCGACACCGCACCGCAAGCGGCTGGCGTGATCCACACCGACTTCGAGCGCGGCTTCATTCGTGCACAGACGATTTCCTTCGAGGATTTCATCGCCTACAAGGGTGAGAACGGCGCGAAGGAAGCAGGCAAGATGCGCGCCGAGGGCAAGGAGTATGTGGTGAAGGATGGGGATGTGTTGAATTTCCTGTTCAATGTCTGACGACATTTTCGGCATGAAACAAAAAGCCCGGTTTTCACCGGGCTTTTTACTTATGCTATTTCAGGACGCGTCCCTATCTTTTCTTGTCGGCAACTGGAATTCAAACATCGCTCCCTGTTCCGAATCCAGCAATCGCAGCACGCTGCCATGCAATTGCAGAATCCGATAAACGATCCGCAATCCCAATCCGCCTTCGCGCCGTGCACCGCTGATATTGAACGGCCGCTCGAACAGGCCGTCACGCAATTCCGCCGGAATACCGGAACCGGTATCGCGCACCGTGACATGCACGGCATCGTCACCATCCGGCACGATCGCAACTTCCACCTCGCCACCTTCCGGTGTGTGACGAATCGCGTTGTCGATCAGGTTCGTCAACGCGCGTTCGATCAACGCCAGATCGGCATGCACCGGTGGCACGTTCGGCGAAAAAGCTGCATTCAGCGCAATGTGTTTCGTCTCCGCCGTCAGTTCGAATTTCTGGAACACATCCTGCACCAGATCGGTCAGCGAAAACGTTTCCGGCTCCAGTCGGATGAAGCCCTGCTCCAGCCGTACCAGTTCGAACAGTGAACGTGCCAATGCGCCGACCTTACTGCTCTGGTCGAGCGCAATACCGAGATAGCGACGGCGCTCTTCTTGCGTCAGCGATACATCCTTCAGTAGCAGCGTTTCCAGATAGCCGTGGATCGATGCCAGCGGCGTACGCAGGTCGTGCGACACGTTGGCGATCATCTCGCGGCGCTCCTGATCCTGCCGTCGCAATCTGCGCCATTGTTCGCTCAGGCGCGCCATCATCTGCGTGAAGGCGGAATCGAGGACGGCGATTTCGTCGTTGTCGTTACGACTTGTCTTCTTTTCTTTCGCTACCGGCGCAACAGGTTCGGCGTCGATGTCGAAACGACGCACTTCTTCGGTCAAGGTCCGTAGCGGCCGCGTAATCCATGTGAAGGCGATGAGGCCGGCGATCAGGCACAACAACGCGACCAGTGCAATTGACCACAACGTCGTCATCAATGCCGCGTCGGTGATGCCGCGTGCGGCGAAACGATCGTGTGCTTCGCTGAGCAGCACGACATAGATATAGCCCTTGTCGTGCCCGTTCACAATCAACGGCGCGACGCTGAAGACTTTACGTCCGTCGGCGCTGCGCGGATCGTCGCCGAGAATAGGCAACATGTCGCCGCGCAGCAGCCGGTGTATCGGCGCCAGATCGACGCTATCGCGCTTCAGCAGTTCGGGGCCGAGCGCATGTTCGAGGATGCGGCCTTCGGTATCGAGCAGATAGACTTCGACGCTGGGGTTGACCATCATCAGCTGGCCGAACAGCCGCTGCACAGCACCGGGCATCGGACCCTGCTCGTCCATCAGCTGCGTGCGGCTGGCAATGTGTTCGGCCAGGCCGCGCGACACGCCCTGCACGACTTCCTGCTCATGCATGTCGTTGGAGCGCAACTGCAGCCAGGCGGACGTGCCGCTGCAGATCAACAGCAGCAACGCGAAGACAATGGAGAGCCGCTGCGTCAGCGTGAGTTTCATGCGACATCTCCGGCGACGAACTTGTAGCCCTTGCCCCAGACGGTGAGAATGCGTTTCGGCTGCGCGGGATCGGTTTCGATCTTGGCGCGCAGGCGGTTGATGTGCGTGTTGACCGTGTGCTCGTAGCCTTCGTGGTTGTAGCCCCAGACGGTATCGAGCAATTCCATGCGCGAGAAAACCTTGCCGGGCTGGCGTGCGAAGAAGTACAGCAGATCGAATTCGCGCGGCGTGAGGTCCAGCAACTGGCCGTCCAGCGTGGCGCTGCGCGCCAGCGGATCGATGAAGATGCCGTCGATGGAGAGGCTGCCTGCATCCATCCGCACATTGCGCTCCAATGCTTCAGTGCGGCGCAGCAGCGCCTTCACGCGCGCGACCAGTTCCAGCACGGAGAACGGCTTGGCGAGATAGTCGTCCGCGCCCAGTTCCAGACCGAGGATGCGATGCACTTCGCTGGAGCGCGCGCTGATGATGATGATCGGCGTGTAGCGCACCATCGCGCGGGCACGGCGGCAAATTTCCAGGCCGTCGACGTTGGGCAACATTACGTCCAGCACCAGCGCATCCCAGCCGCCCTGTTCCAGCAGGCGCAAGCCTTCGGCACCATCGGCGCTGTGGACGACGTCGTAGCGTTCGTCGCGCAGATGCAGAGCGAGCAGATCGGCAATGTGCGGATCATCCTCGACGAGGAGTATGCGTTTGGGTTGTTCCATAGAACGGAGGATCGTGGTCTTGCCGCCAAGTATGCCGGCTTTTTCGCCGGGGATTATCACGAAATTTTTAACATTGCGTGAGGATTCCGCGACCGGTGCAGGGCTAAGCTGCCGTCATCGAATACCCAAACCTGCCGCCTTCGGAGACGCATGATGAGACTCAGAAGACTATTCCTGCTTGCCGGTGGCAGCCTCGCCGCCGCTGTGACAGGTGCGCTGATTTCGCCGCGCCTTGTGCCACGTTCTGCTCATGCAGCACCAACTTCCAGAGAGGAAGCCTTCACTGTCACGCATTCCGATGAAGAATGGCGCCGGCTTCTCACGCCAGAGCAATACCGGGTGCTGCGCCATGAGGGTACAGAACGGCCATACACCAGTCCGCTGAACAACGAGCATCGTCATGGAACTTTCCATTGTGCCGGCTGCGATCAGGCGCTGTTCTCGTCGCAGACGAAATACGACAGCCGCACCGGCTGGCCGAGCTTCTGGCAGCCGCTGGAAGGCGCAATCGGTACCCGTCGCGACACATCGTTCGCAATGAGTCGCACCGAAGTGCATTGCAGCCGTTGCGGCGGCCATCTAGGCCATGCATTCGACGATGGTCCGCTGCCAACACGCTTGCGCTATTGCATGAATGGCGTGGCGATGACGTTCCGGCCGGCGTCCGCCTAGCGCATGCACATTTGTCGTTCATTACCACGACACAGATGCAAGACCGCAATACAATGATTCAGGAGAATTCCATGCATAACTCGCCTTCCCCATCTTCCACCGCCTTGCACCGTTCGCCGCTATGGCTGATGCTCATCGGCGCCGCCATTCTCGTTGGCGGTTTCGCCTGGCAGTACGCCTATTCGTCCGGCGGTGCAGAGCCTGGCGTCGCAATTTCGCCACCAACACACGATGAAACAGTATCGGCAAAAAGCGAGACGGCCGTCTTTGCCGGCGGCTGCTTCTGGGGTGTGCAAGGCGTGTTCCAGCACGTGCAAGGCGTGCAACGCGTTGTGTCCGGCTATGCGGGTGGCGCGGCGGACACGGCACGCTACGAGACGGTGGGAACCGGGCGCACCGGGCACGCGGAATCGGTGCAGATCACCTTCGATCCGGCCAAGGTAAGTTATGGCACATTGCTGCAGATTTTCTTCTCGGTTGCGCACAATCCGACCGAGCGCAATCGCCAGGGGCCGGATGTCGGTACACAGTATCGTTCGGCGATCTTTCCGATGAACGCGTCGCAGCAGCGCATCGCACAGGATTACATCGCGCAGCTCGATTCAGCCAAATCGTTCCGCGAGCCGATTGCTACGCGCATCGAGAGCTACACCGGCTTCTATCCGGCCGAGAATTATCATCAGGATTTCCTGACGCTGCATCCGTCCAATCCCTACATCGTCATCAACGATCTGCCGAAGGTGGAAGAACTCAAACGCCTGTTTCCGCAACGCTATCGCATCGAACCGGTGCTGGTGAAACCGGCAGCGTGATGCGGTATCGATCATGCAAAACGCCCGATGCGGACATCGGGCGTTTTTGTGTTTGCATGCTCAAGTTTGCATCATTGCATCAGCCCCAGTCGTCGTACGAATCGTTGCCGCTATCCGCAATTCCGTTCGAATTATCACCCCACGACGTATCGTCATTCAGGCCGAAGTCCTTGCCGCCCATATCGTAATTGCTGTAGCTACGCTCGCGCTGTTGCATGTCGTCCCATACCGGCGATGGCACCGGCGCGACCATCGACTGGCTGTTGCTGCCGTCCAGCACGCGATGCATCAACGCCTCTCCTGCCACCACACCCGCGCCGACTGCCGCACCGGTAGCAAGGCTGCCGAACAGGCCGGAGCCCAGCCCGCCTGAAACGTTCGGTGCACTGCCATAGCCGGCGCTTTGCGGAACCGGGCCGCTGCCGTAATTGGCATAGCTATAGCCATAGGAAGGCGCCGTTTCAGTATTGCGCGCACGCTGACGTATCCAGTAGGCGAACATCGCCACGGCGGCCAGTGCCGCGACTATCCATCCCCAAGATGCACCGTGCGACGCTCTTGCCAGCGAAGTACCGGCAGCATGCACGCTATCCGCTCTCAGCAGCCCTTCCAGTTCCTGCACGGCCGATACCTTGGCGAACGGCAGGCCGGGCGCCAGGCGTTCCGCTTTCGTCAGTTCGCTGCGCGCACCTGCCAGATCGCCCTGCCTCGCCAGCAGTTCGGCTTCGACGAAATGCGCCTTGCCGCTGTCCGGATGATCGCGCAGCACGTCGCGCATCATCTGCTGCGCCTGCCCCAGATGGCCGCCATCCGCAGCGGCATACACTTGTTCGATCGTGGCATCGGCAGCGAAGGCTGTATTGCCGAACAACAGGCCGGCACTGAGTGTCATGCCGGTAAAAAGATGACTGAAAAGATGACGAGACATGAAAACCTCCATCGCAATAGCCTGTTGCCAGATTAGCCCTTGCGCCGGTCGAATCAAGAAGGGAAACAGAGCGTTACCGCCTGTAAATGGAATGTAAAAATGACCGCGCAGACATAGACATGCTGTTGTGCCACCGCCGATGCGTTTCCCGCGAATGCGTTATATTTGCCGCTCGACTTTTCTTCGCAAGAACGTTTCCATGACGACCGAAACCATCCGCATCACCAACATCCCCGTTCCCGTTTCCCGCGTCGGCCTCGGCACCTGGGCCATCGGCGGCTGGATGTGGGGCGGCACCGACGACGAAGCTTCCGTTGCCACGATACGCGGCGCGATCGAGCAGGGCATCAACCTGATCGATACGGCGCCGGTCTACGGCTTCGGCCATTCGGAAGAAGTGATCGGCCGCGCACTGGAAGGCATGCGCGACAAGGCCGTCATCGCCACCAAGGTCGCACTGGAATGGAACGACGGCCGTGTGCGCCGCAATGCGACGCCGGAACGCATCCGCCAGGAAATCGAGGATTCGTTGCGCCGCCTGCGTACCGATCGCATCGACCTGTATCAGGTGCACTGGCCGGACACGCTGGTGCCGTTCGAGGAAACCGCCGCCGAACTGCTGAAGCTGCAGCAGGAGGGCAAGATTCTCGCAATCGGTGTCAGCAATTACATGCCGGCACAGATGGATGCATTCGCATCCGTCGCACCGCTGGCGACCGTGCAACCGCCGTACAACCTGTTCGAGCGTGCAATCGAAGCCGACGTACTGCCGTATGCGCGCGACAAGGGAATGATCGTGCTGGCATATGGCGCGCTGTGCCGTGGCCTGCTGTCCGGCCGCATGCGCGCGGATACGACTTTCGACGGCGACGACCTGCGCAAATCCGATCCCAAGTTCAAGCAGCCGCGCTTTGCGCAATACCTGTCGGCAGTCGATGCGCTGGAAAAATTCGCACGCGAACGCCACGGCAAATCGGTGCTGGCGCTGGCGATCCGCTGGGTGCTGGATCAGGGGCCGACGATTGCACTGTGGGGCGCGCGCCGTCCAGATCAGCTGAACGGCATTGCGGACGTGTTCGGCTGGAAGCTGAGTGCACAAGATCTGGCCGATATCGATGCCCTGTTGGCCGAACACGTTACCGATCCGGTTGGCCCCGAATTCATGGCACCGCCGCTGCGCAAGAAAGTCGCCTGACTGACCACCCTTTTGCCATCACGATCTTCGTCACAGTTTTCACCACGATCGCCATCATGATTTTTGCCACACCTACGGGTGCGGCCACCCTACCCAAACTGCCATGCCCATCCTCGCCGAACTGAACCTGTATCCGATCAAATCCTGCGCCGGCATCACGTTGCGCGAAGCGACGTTGACGCCCACCGGCCTGATGCACGAGCGCATCTACGATCGCGAATGGATGGTGGTCGATACGGACGGCGAAATGCTGACGCAGCGCGATTTTCCGAAAATGGCATTGATCGTGCCGCGCATACGCGGCGACATGCTGGAAGTGAAAGCCCCCGGCATGCTGCGCCTGGATATTCCGCTGGACCTGCCGCATCCGGACGACGAACGCCTGCTGCGCGTGCGCGTGTGGAACGACGAAGTCGATGCCTACGATTGCGACGAAACGACTGCGGCGTGGTTCTCGAACGCCGTCGGCACGCCGTGCCGGCTGGTGCGCTTCCATCCGAATGCAAAACGCATCGCCAGCACGAAATGGACGGACGGCGCGGAAGTGCCAACTTTCTTCGCCGACGGCTTCCCGATGCTGGCAATCGGCACCGGCTCGCTGGACGACCTGAACCAAAAACTGGTGGCGCAGGGACGCGAGGCGCTACCGATGAACCGCTTCCGCCCGAACATCGTGCTGGGCGACATTCCGCCGTTCGAGGAGGAATATGCCGAGTCCTACCGCATCGGCGAAGCGCTGTTGAAGCCGGTCAAACCTTGCCCGCGTTGCCCGATGCCGTCCATCGACCAGGCCACCGGCGAATTCGGCCCCGATCCGCTGGATATCCTGCAGACCTATCGCACCAATCCACGCGTGGAGGATCGCATCACCTTCGGCATCAACACGATCCTGCTGGAAGGCGAAGGCCATGTCGTGCGCGTCGGCCAGCCGGTAGAGATCGAACTGGCCTTCTGAAAGACCGTTTACATTTGTTGATGCATCTGGTGGCGTACTGCGTCGTATTTCCGCCAACTTCGGCTCATCATCGCCGTTTGCAAGTTGCTCGTCAGAAATCATCCGGGTAGACTGTCCGCTTGCGCGATTCCGCGCCGCCGCAGTCCGCCCGCCTCATGACAAACCCGCTGGTTTCCGAAAATTCGCAGTTGCGCAGCCAGCTTCAGTTGCTGCTGAAGGAAGCGCATCGCAACCAGCAGATCATGCAGCGCTACCAGGAACTCGACCTGCAGTTCATCGGCGCCAATACCTTCCAGGAATTGATCGATAGCGTCTTCGACACGCTGACCGAAGCATCGGAGCTGGATGTCGTCACGCTGACGCTGATCGATCCGGAAGCCGAGATCCGCCGCATCCTGACCGACCTGCGCATCGACGTCAGCGATTACCCGAACCTGATCTTCGTCGAACAGCAGAACGGTGTGCACGATCCCGAACATCCGGCACGGCGCGCCTCGCTCGGCTCCTACAATACGCTGGTGCATCGCCGCATGTTTCCCGATTCGGTATTGAAGCCAGCCAGTGTCGCCATCCTGCCGCTGATCCGCCGCAACAGCCTGATCGGCTGGTTGAGCCTGGGCAGCCTGGACGCTACGCGCTTCACGCCAAGCCTCGGCAGCGAAATCCTGCAGCACCGCGCTTCCATCGTCGCGATCTGTATCGAAAACGTCATCAACAACGAACGCCTGCAACATATCGGCCTGACCGATCCGCTGACCGGCGTGAACAACCGGCGCTACGTCGAACGCCGCCTGCTGGAAGAAGTCGGCCGCACGCGGCGCCACGGCCACGCGCTGTCGGCGATGTACATCGATCTGGATCACTTCAAGAAGGTCAACGACAGTTATGGCCATCAGGGCGGCGACGAAGTACTATGCGCCGTCGCCGCGCGTATCAAGGCCGAGCTGCGCTTGAGTGACGCACTGGGCCGTTTCGGCGGCGAGGAATTCGTCGTGCTGCTGATCGATGCACCGCACGATGCCGCATTGGCCGTCGCCGAACGCATACGCTGTAGCGTCAATGGCACGCCGTTGCAGTTGAGTACCGGCGAGGAATTGGTTGCGACCGTTTCGATCGGTGTGGCGACGCTGGACAGAATCGAACGCAGCGACGATGCAGCGACAGTCGCCCAGCAACTGCTGGCGCATGCGGACGAAGCGCTGTACCGCGCAAAGAAGGAAGGCAGAAATCGCGTCGTCAGTGCGGTCTGATGCCAACGTCACTCAAATGAAAAAGGGACCGGATGGTCCCTTTGATTTTTCAGGAAGCGGTTTTCGCTTCGGCCTGCAAATGTTCGTACTTGGCCTGCAGTTCTTCCTTCGTCTCGCGCCAGGCAGGATTGAACGGAATGCATTCGACCGGGCACACCTGTTGGCATTGCGGCTCATCGAAATGACCGACGCATTCGGTGCATTTGTGCGGATCGATCTCGTAGATTTCCAGCCCCATCGAGATCGCGTCGTTCGGGCATTCGGGCTCGCAGACGTCGCAGTTGATGCATTCGTCGGTGATCATCAGCGCCATGATGCAATACTCCGTTCGGACATCGATGCCACCATTCTATGCTTCACTACTTCTCGCTGCTGCCAATCACTTCTTTTGTGAAGCGATCTTCTCCTTCAGCCAGCGATCGACCGACGGAAACACGAACTTGGAGACGTCGCCGCCCAGATTGGCGATCTCGCGCACGATGGTGCCGGAGATGAACTGGTATTGATCGGACGGCGTCAGGAACAGCGTTTCCACGTCCGGCAGCAGATAGCGGTTCATGCCGGCCATCTGGAATTCGTATTCGAAGTCGGATACCGCACGCAGGCCGCGCACGATCACGCGTGCGTCGTGGCGGCGCACGAAATCCTTCAATAGTCCCGAAAAACTCTCGACGTGGACGTTCGGATAATGGCCAAGCACTTCGTTGGAAATCGTCAGGCGTTCTTCCAGTGTGAAGAACGGCTTCTTGTTGCGGCTGTCGGCAACGCCAACGATCAGTTTGTCGAACAAACCCGACGCACGACGCACGAGGTCTTCATGACCGCGCGTCAGTGGATCGAAGGTTCCCGGATAAACAGCTGTGACCATATTGGCTCCCGTACGGTGGCTTGTCATGCGCGCATGGAGGCGCAGGTGCCGCAAGCGCGGCAAGGACATCTTTGCCCTGGCTGATACATGGCGCGGCACGACAAAAGGGGTGCCGCAACTGAACAGAAAGCGAATTATGCCTGAACTTCGGCCCCTTTTTCAGGCTGAAGCAAATGGTAAGAGACCATGCCGGCACTGCCGGCCCGCATAATTTGCCATCCCTGCAGCCATTCCGGCGGCGTTTCGGAAGCCAGCGGCATCTCGGATTCGACATAGACGAGACCGCCCGGACGCAATAGCGGCACGCACAACGGCAGGCTGCGTGCCAGCCAGTCGCTGTGATACGGGGGATCGAGGAAAATCAGGTCGAATTGCGTGCCGCTGCGTTGCAAGGACTGCATTGTCGATATGGCATCACTACGCAGGATGCGCACCTGCTCGGCGTGCAGCTTGTCTTTGATCGTTTCGATCTGTCGTACCGCTTGTGTCTGCATTTCGACCATCACGACCTCGGCTGCACCACGGCTGGCTGCTTCGAAACCCAGCACGCCGGTGCCGGCAAAGGCATCCAGACAGCGCAGGCCGTCCCAACCGCCGTCGATCAGGTGATTGATCCAGTTGAAGACCGTCTCACGCACACGATCCGGCGTCGGACGCAAGCCTGCGGCGTCCAGCACCGCCAGCGGCGTGCGTTTCCACTGGCCGCCGATGATGCGGACCTGGTGCGGTGCCGAACGGGGCGGCGATTTTTTCACGGGAGACGGTTTGGCCATGGCTCGGTGCAGTGCGCAGCGTGGTGCGCGATACGCATATTCGTTGCAAAGGAGCGCATTGTAAGGACCGCAGACGCTCCATGCCAGTCCATCATGTTCAGGGCGAGGATTTGGCCGCCGCGCCGACGACCACGGTCGACAGCTTGTCCATCTGCAGCTTGCGCTTGAATGCATCGCGTATCTGCGCCGCCGTGACGCGCGAGACCTTGTCGGTCCACGTATCGAGATAGTCGAGCGGCAAGCCGTAGAAGCCGATCATCGCGACGTTTTCCAGTAGCTTGCGGTTGCTGTCCAGCCGCAGCGCGAAACCGCCGATCAGATTGTCCTTGGCTGCTGCCAGCTCCGCTTCGGTCGGCCCGTCGCGCAGAAAACTGGCAACCGTTTCGCGCACGATCTTCAGCGCTTCGTCGGCCTGATCGCTCTTCGTCTGCAGACCGATCTGGAACGGCCCCGGCTGCGCCAGCGGTTCGAAATAACTGTAGACGCCATAGGCCAGCCCGCGCTTTTCGCGCACCTGATTCATCAGGCGCGACACGAAACCGCCGCCGCCCAAGGTGTAATTGCCGACCATCAGCGCGAAGTAGTCCGGATCGTGCCGCGTCAGTGCCGGTTCGCCGATCAGGATGTGCGCCTGCGCCGAATTGTGCGCAATGCGCTGTTCGCCGCCAGCAGCAATGACGACCGGTGGAAGATCGGGCAACGGTGCGCCTTGCGGCAGATGCATCGTCAGCTGGCGTGCGATGCGATCGGCATCGGCACGCGTGGCATCGCCGATCATCGCGATGACGGCGCGGTTGGCAACATAGTGTCCGGCATAAAAGGTGGCGAGATCATCGCGCGTGATGGCGCCTATCGATTCGGAGCCAGGATTGTCGCCATACGGATGGCTGCCGTACAGCAGTTTGTCGAAGGCGCGGTCGGCGATCACTTCCGGCTTGGTCAGGCTTTCGCGGATGGCGGCAATCGTGCGCGCCTTGTCGCGTTCCAGCAGGTCGGCAGGGAAGCTAGGCTGCGCCAGCACGCGTGCCAGCAGCGCAATCGCGGCATCGCGTTCGGTGGTCAGAGTGCGCAGCGTCAGGCCGGCGCGATCGCCTTCGACGCGATTGCCGCGCTGTGCGGCGATGTCGGCAAAGCCGTCGGAAATCTGTGCCTCGTTCAGTGCCGGCTCGGCAGCGGACGTTCCCTGATGCACGCCGCGCGCCAGCATTGCATTCGTCAATGCGGCCACGCCGGATTTGCCAGCCGGATCGCGGCGATCACCGGCATCGAAATCGACACTGACATCCAGCATCGGGATCGTGTGGTTTTCGACGAACAGTACGCGCGCGCCGTTGTCCAGCGTCCACGACTGGATGTTCAATGCAGCGTGCGACAGGCTGCATGCGGCGCACAACACGGCGCCTGTGATCAGTCTAAACATGATGACTCCGGATCCTTGTTCTGTTGGGTTCTGCTTGTTTCTGTTGATTTCGTTGAGAGAGAAACGACCACGCTCATTGCAACATTTGTCGCAACAATCATTGCAGCACTCATCGCAGCGTATCGGCCGGCAGGGCGCCAGGCGCCGGCTTGTTCCGGTCCGGCGGCAACGGCACCAATGTGGCCACCGTCAGCGCATCGTCGCCGAAATATTTTTGCGCCACGGCCTGCACCTGTTGCGGCGTGACGGCACGCAGGCGCTCGATCAGGCGGTCGATGTCCTTGTACGACAGGCCGGACATTTCCATCACGCCGATTTCCATCGCCTGGCCGAACACCGAATCGCGCTTGTAGATCTGGCTGGCGATCAATTGCGTTTTCACGCGTTTCAATTCCTCTTCCGATACGCCGTCGCGCGCGATGCGTTCGACTTCGGCGCGCAGCAGTTTTTCCAGTTGTTCGGTCGTCGTGCCTGCAGCCGGCACGCCGTCCAGCATGAACAGCACCGGGCCGCGCGCAATGCCGGAATACGAAGCGCCGACTTCATTGGCGACACGATCGGTGCGTACCAGCTTCGCGGTCAGGCGCGCATTGTCGTAGCCGTCCAGAACGGCGGACAGCACTTCGAGCGCGAGTGCGTCGTCGTCCTTGTCCACGTCATGCAGACCCGGCACCTTGAAGCCGAGCACGACATAGGGATTTTCGGCCGGCGCCTTGACGACGACGCGCTTGGGTCCGGTCTGCGGCGGCTCGTTCTGCGGCCGCGTGCGCACCAGCGCCATCGGTTCGTATTTGCCGAAATATTTCTGCGCCAGCTTGAACACCTGCTGCGGATCGACGTCGCCGGAGACGACCATCGTCGCGTTGTTCGGCGCATACCACTGCGCGTACCAGTCGCGCACGTCTTCCGCCGTCAGATGTTGCAGATCGTCCATCCAGCCGATCACCGGATTGCGGTACGGCGCGACGGCAAAGGCGGTCGCATTCAGCGCCTCGTGCACCAAAGCGACAGGCTGGTCGTCGGTACGCAGGCGGCGCTCTTCCATGATGACGCGGATTTCCTTGGCGAATTCGTTCTTGTCGACCACCAGATTGCGCATGCGGTCGGCTTCCAGCGCCATCACCTTTTCCAGTCGCGATTTTTCGATCTGCTGGAAGTACGCGGTGTAATCCTTGCTGGTGAATGCATTTTCGCGGCCGCCGAGCTGGGCGACACGACGGCTGAATTCGCCCGGCGCCAGCTTCTTCGTGCCCTTGAACATCATGTGCTCGAGCGCATGCGCAACACCGGTCGTGCCGTTGCGCTCGTCGATCGAGCCGACGCGATACCAGACCATGTGTGCCACCGTCGGCGCGCGATGGTCCTCGTTGACGATGATGCGCATGCCGTTCTTCAGCGTCAGTTCTGAAATATGTTCGGCTGTCTGGACGGTCGTCCTGGCGGGTTGCGCCACGGTTGCCGTATCCGGCTGCACGGCACTGGCGGAAGTGGATGCCAGCACCAGCGCCGTTGCGGCCAGCAGCCTGCTAATGTTGATAACGTTTGCAACGTTCGATTTCATGATTTTTTTGCTCTGATAGAATACGGCGATTGTATCCGCGGCCTCGCATTCATGCGGCGGACCGCCTCCAAACGCTGCTCTGACCCCATTCCCGATGTTTAGTTTCTTCAAGAAAAAACCGCGCCCCGAAGAATCTGTTGCGCCGCAACCTGCAGGCGCGCCCGAAGAACCGGCCATTGAAGAAGCCGTAGAAAAGGTTACGGAAGAAATAACGGAAACGCCATCCCCCGCCGCCTCTGCCCCTGCTGCAATAGAAGAAGCTGTCGAAGAAATCGTCCCGGCCGAAACCCCAGTCGAGCAGAAGCAGTCGTGGATGGCGCGCCTGAAGGCCGGCCTGTCGAAAACCTCTTCCAACCTGAGCACGCTGTTCGTCGGCGCGAAGATCGACGACGATCTGTACGACGAACTGGAAACGGCGTTGCTGATGTCCGATGCCGGCGTCGAGGCGACGCAGTTCCTGCTGGATGCGTTGAAACGCAAGGTGAAGAACGAACGGCTGACCGAAGCCGCGCAGGTCAAATCCGCGCTGCGCGAGTTGCTGGTCGAGATGCTGTCGCCGCTGCAGAAACCGCTGGTGCTAGGCCGTCATCAGCCGCTGGTGATGATGATCGCCGGCGTCAACGGCGCCGGCAAGACGACGACCATCGGCAAGCTGGCCAAGCACATGCAGACGCACCGGCAATCGGTGCTGCTGGCCGCCGGCGACACTTTCCGCGCCGCCGCGCGCGAGCAGTTGGCGGTCTGGGGCCAGCGCAACAACATTACCGTGATCGCGCAGGAATCGGGCGATCCTGCTGCAGTCGCCTTCGATGCCGTGCAATCGGCGCAGGCACGCAAGATCGATATCGTGATGGTCGATACCGCCGGTCGCCTGCCGACGCAGCTGCATCTGATGGAAGAGCTGAAAAAGGTCAAGCGTGTGATCGCCAAGGCCATGCCGGAAGCGCCGCATGAAGTGCTGCTGGTCATCGACGGCAATACCGGCCAGAACGCACTGACACAGGTGAAGGCTTTCGACGACGCATTGAACCTCACCGGCCTGGTGGTGACCAAGCTGGACGGAACCGCCAAGGGCGGCGTGCTGGCAGCCATTGCGCGCACGCGGCCGATTCCCGTCTATTTCATCGGCGTCGGCGAACAGATCGAGGATCTGCAGCCGTTCAGTGCCGAAGAGTTCGTTGAAGCGTTGCTGGGATAAACCATCTTGATGATCGAATTCCGCCAGGTATCGAAACGCTATCCGCCCAATATCGCGGCCCTGACCGACATTTCGCTGTCGGTCAACAAAGGGGAACTGGTCTTTCTTGCCGGCCCGTCCGGCGCCGGCAAGTCCACGTTGTTGAAACTGATCGCCGCGATGGAGCGG
This sequence comes from Oxalicibacterium solurbis, assembly GCF_014635845.1. GTDB lineage: Bacteria > Pseudomonadota > Gammaproteobacteria > Burkholderiales > Burkholderiaceae_D > Oxalicibacterium > Oxalicibacterium solurbis. The sequence goes on from NZ_BMDP01000001.1 coordinate 1,001,871, forward strand.
CCTACCGAAGGCAGCGTCAATGTCAGCGGTTACGACATCGGCCGCATCCGTCCGTCCGGCCTGCCCTATCTGCGCCGCAATCTCGGCCTGATCTTCCAGCAGCAACGCCTGCTCGACGACCGTAGCGTGCTGGCCAACGTGATGCTGCCGCTGATCGTCTGCGGCGCCACGCGCAGCGATGCCGAACGCCGCGCGCGCGCTGCGCTGGACAAGGTCGGTTTGCTCGACAAGGCACCGATGGCACCGATGATGCTGTCCGGCGGCGAACAGCAGCGCGTGTCGATCGCGCGCGCCATCGTCAACCGACCGCAGATCATTCTGGCCGATGAACCGACCGCCAATCTCGATCGCGAAGCCGCCAACAAAGTGCTGGATGCACTGAAGGCGTTCCATTCGGTCGGCGTCACCTGTCTCATTTCCACCCATGACGAACAGTTTCTCGATACGGCGACGCGCGTGATTTATCTCGACCACGGCCGCATCCTCGAAAGCTGGCGCCGCGCCACACCGCAGGAGATCGCATGAAAGGCTGGATCAGGCATCATGCCTTCGCGTTCAGCGACGCCTTCCGCCATCTGCTTCGCACGCCAGGCAATTTCCTGCTGAACGTACTGGTGGTGGCGATCGCGCTGGCGCTGCCGTTCGCCGGACTGACGCTGCTGGAAAACGTGCGGCCGGTTTCTGAACAGTTGGCCGTGGAACCGGAAATCAGCGTTTTCATGCAGATGGACGCCACGCGCGACCATGCCAACGCGATCGGCGGCGAAATCCGCCGCATCGCACAGGAGGCCGGCCACAAGGTTCAGCTGGATTTCATTCCGCGCGAAAAGGCACTGGCAACACTGAAGGACCGCACCGGACTGGAAGACGCGATTGCCACACTGGGCAGCAACCCGCTGCCGGATGCCTACGTCGTGAAAATGACCGGCTTCAAGAACGGCGACGATGCCGGCAAGATGGAAGAAATCGCTGCCGCATTGAAGAAACTCGACGGCGTCGGCGACGTGCAGGTCGACTCGGCCTGGATCAAGCGCTTGGCCGCCTTGCTGCAGGTGATGCGCCTGGTATTGCTGTTCCTCGCCGTCACGCTGGGCGTGGTCGTGGTCGCCGTGGTTTTCAATACCATCCGCTTGCAGGTGATGACGCAACGCGAGGAAATCGAAGTATCCCGCCTGGTTGGCGCCACCGATTCCTTCATCTGCCGCCCTTTCTATTACACCGGCGCCCTGCTGGGGCTGATCGCCGGCGGCGTCGCGCTGATTGCCGTGGCGCTGGCCCTGCATCCGCTGAACGCGGCGATTGCCGATTTCGCCCGGCTGTATGCTTCCGAATTCCGTCTGGTCTCGCTGGATCCGCTGGCGATGCTGATCCTGCTGGCGATCAGCGCCTTTCTCGGACTGTTCGGCGCCTTGCTGTCCGTCACGCGGCAACTGGCTCGCCTTTCCGATTGACGGCCGTTCATCAATGTAAGCGGTTACTATCGCCGCTTACCCCTTATTTCCTCTCATTTTCTCTGACTTCACTTGCTGCAATCGTTTTGTAAAGTTTTCTTTACTTACGCAACTTCGACAGAAATTCCCGTTCTAACAATTGAAGCAAAGAGCAATGATAGTCAATTTATCAATAGCGTTTTGACTATCAGTCCGGTATAAAACATCGATTAGCACTCCTTAAAAGAGAGTGCTAATATTTGTTCTTGACGGATTTGGCTGAACGGAAAATCCGTTCCTGAATGCAAGGAGAAACCATGAAAACAGCTGCATCAACCGCAATCATTCCTTCCGGCAACAATTTGTTGTCACTGGGATTTTCGGGCGCGTTGGGCAATATCGACTCCTATATTTCTGCAGTCAATCGCATGCCGATGCTGACGCAGGAAGAGGAAGTTTCTCTGGCGCGTCGCCTGCGTGACGAAAATGACCTGGCTGCCGCACAAAAACTGATCCTGTCGCATCTGCGGCTGGTCGTGTCGATCGCGCGCGGCTATCTGGGCTACGGCCTGCCTCATGCCGACCTGATCCAGGAAGGCAATATCGGCCTGATGAAGGCAGTCAAACGCTTCGACCCGGATCAGGGCGTGCGCCTGGTTTCGTATTCGATGCACTGGATCAAGGCTGAAATCCACGAGTACATCCTGAAGAACTGGCGCCTGGTCAAGGTTGCAACGACGAAAGCGCAGCGCAAGCTGTTCTTCAATCTGCGCAGCCACAAGACCGGCCTCGATGCGATGACGCCCGATCAGGTAAATGCGCTGGCCGAAATGCTGAAGGTCAAGCGTGAGGAAGTGATCGAGATGGAAACCCGTCTTTCCGGTCGCGACATCGCGCTCGAAGCACCTACCGATGACGATGACGACAAGTTTGCGCCGATCGCCTACCTGTCGTCGGAATCGCAGGAACCGACGCGCGTGCTGGAGTCGCAGGAATACGATCGCCTGCAGACCGAAGGGTTGTCCGACGCGCTGGGCAAGCTCGATCCGCGCTCGCGCCGCATCGTCGAAGCGCGCTGGCTGGCGAACGACGACGGCTCCGGTGCTACCTTGCACGAACTGGCCGACGAATTCGGCGTCTCCGCCGAGCGTATTCGCCAGATCGAGGCCGTCGCGCTGAAGAAGATGAAAGGTTCGTTGACGGCCTACGCATCCTGAGGTCTCGGCAATCGTTCCAAATAAAAAGCGCCCCATGAGGCGCTTTTTTCATTCCGTTTTTTATTCCTGATTCATGCCGGATTCAACTGGCTACATCAGGACTCTTCGGCTAGCAGAATCTTCAGATCGTGCGCGATGGGCTCCACGCCTTGCGCGTGACGGATGAACAAGCGGATGCGTCCTTGCGGATCGAATACATAGCTGCCGGCCATGTGATCGATCGTATAGCTGCCCGGCGTCTTGCCCGGCACTTTTTCATAGAACACCTTGAATTCCTTGGCGACCTTGTCGGTTTCGTCCAGACTGCCGCGCAAACCCAGAAAACGCTTGTCGAAGGCCGGCACATATTGCGCCAGCAATTGCTGTGTATCGCGTTCCGGATCCAGGGTAATGAACAGCACCTGCACGCGATCGGCATCTGGCCCCAGCGCCTTCATCACATTGGCCATTTCCAGCATCGTCGTCGGACAGACGTCCGGGCATTGCGTGAAACCGAAGAACACGACGACCGCCTTGCCGCGAAAATCGGCCAGCGTGCGCAGCTTGCCGTTGTGATCATGCAGCGAGAAATCGCGACCGTATGCCAATCCCGTCACATCGGTGTTCTGGAAAGCTTCCGTCTTCTTGCCGCATGCTGCAAGCACGAGAACGGTCGCACACAAGACGAGAAGAATTCGCAGACGCATGATGTCAGAACCACAGATAGTGATCGACCAGCAGCGCGGCAAACAGCAGCGACAGATAGACGATCGAATACGCAAACATCTTGCGCGAGATCCGGTCGGTGTAATGGCGATACACCTGCCATGCATACCAGAGGAAGATGATGTCGAGCACAACTACCACTGCCAGATAGATGAGACCGCTCATGCCGACGGCAAACGGTAGCATCGTCGTCGCCACCAGCGCGATCGAATACAACCAAACCTGCAATTGCGTGAATTCCTTGCCGTGCGTGACCGGCAGCATCGGCAAACCAGACTTCGCATATTCATCGCGACGATACAGCGCCAGCGCCCAGAAATGCGGCGGCGTCCAGACGAAGATGATCATGACCAGAATCCACGCCTGCATCGGCACATCGTTGGCGATCGCTGCCCAACCCAATGCCGGCGGCATCGCGCCGGACAGGCCGCCAATCACGATGTTTTGTGGCGTTGCTGGCTTCAGGATCATCGTATAGATGACGGCATAGCCGACGAAGGTAGCGAAAGTCAGCCACATCGTCAGTGGATTGACGAAGTTGTACAGTACCCACATGCCGGCACCGCCGATGACGCCGGAAAAGACCAGCGTCTGCATCACGGTGATTTCGCCGCGCGCCATCGGACGACGCGCCGTACGCGCCATGCGCGAATCGATTTCGCGTTCCACCAGGCAATTGATTGCGAAGGCAGCACCGGCCAGCAGCCAGATGCCGATCGTCGCCGCAACCACACGCTGCAAATCCGGCAAGCCCGGTGTAGAAAGAAACATGCCGATCACCGCGCAGAACACGGCCAGCTGCGTAACGCGTGGCTTGGTCAACGCCCAGTACTGGGCCATGCGATTGGGAGATGCGGTCAAAGTGGTCATGCGTGGTTTGTGGATACGGCGCAGTGAAGCGTTCGACGACTTGCCATTCTGTCAGTTCTCGTCGAGCCGCCCTGGAATTCTGACCTTGTAGTTTAACATGACGGTCAACAGCACGAGGAGCGCAGCGCAACCGTTATGCGCCACCGCCAGTGCCAGCGGCCATTTCAACGAAACGGTCGCAATGCCGATCGTGATCTGCAACACCAACGCACCCAGCAGTGCACGCCCTATTCGCTGCAGACCTTGAATCCGCAACGCCCGCCAGGCCACCCATGCAATCCAGACAGCGACGACAAAGGCGAACACCCGATGCGTCCAGTGAATCGCAGTCAGCGCCTCGAATGGCAGATAGTCGCCGTCAGCCGTCTTGCCCAAGCTGCGCCATAACGTGAAGCCATGCTGAAAATCCATCTGCGGCACCAGCGTTCCGTGGCACAGCGGGAAATCCATGCAAGCCAGCGCCGCATAATTGGTACTGACCCAGCCACCCAATGCAATCTGCATGGCCAGCAAGATCAGCGCGATGCATGCCGGCACACGTAACCTCAGCGCTGTGCGATCGACGACCGGATGATCGCTCTGCCGCGCTGCAACCCACGTCAGCATCGCCAGCAGCGTCATGCCCAGCAACAGATGGATCGTCACGATGATCGGCTGCAGTTTCATCGTCACCGTCCACGCGCCGAAAGCGCCCTGCAGGCAAACGAACAGGAACAATGCGACCGGAAAGCGCGGCGAAAATTGAGATTGCGTCCTGCCGCTGCGTAACCAGAATCGCCAGGAGATCACGACGATGGCAATGATCAGCACGCCTATACCCATCGCCAGATAGCGGTGGATCATTTCGATCCACGCCTTCATCACCGTGACAGGGCCATCCGGCATCGCAGCTTCCGCCGCGCGGATATGCTCCATTGCCTGCAGCGGATTGGAATGACCGTAGCACCCCGGCCAGTCAGGGCAGCCAAGGCCGGAATCGGTCAGCCGCGTGAAGGCGCCGAACATAATGACGTCAAAGGTCAGGAACAGCGTGACCCACACCAGCTTGCGGTACTTGTTGCGATCCTTGGAGGACCAGACGATCAGAAATGCGAGCAGCGCGACCAGAATGCCCTTGGTCGCCAGTTGAAACAACAGGCCGGAGTTATCCAATTGATGAAGCTTTCAAGAGTTTGTTCAGGTCCTTCTTGATCCGGTTCGGATCGGCATCCTTCGGGAACCGCATCATCAGGTTGCCGAGCGGATCGATCATGTACAGATGGTCATAGACGGTGGTGCCGTCTTCGGTCGGTAGCCAGGATTTCACCAGATCGGGATTGGCGCGCAGCATGTGCGTACCGTCGTATTCGCGCAGCAGCATCGTCTCCAGCGGCTGCGCATCGGTGATCAACCAGACCCGCTCGATGCGATCCATTTCCTTGCCCTGCGTCAGGCGCAGCTGGCGCATGTCGTACAGTTTCTTGCGGCAGGCATCGGTGCAATCCGCCTTGTCCACCTGCAGCATGATCCATTTTCCCTTGTATGCGTCCAGTCCTATCGACGTGCCGTCGAGCGCCTTGCTGTGCAGATCGGGAATCGGATAATCGCGCGGATCGATGAATGCGCCGTAGTTGGTCCGCCCCTGCGGTTTGATGACGTAATAAGCCAGATAGGAGGCGATGATCGGCGATGCGCAGACCAGGATGACGGCGAACAGCTTCCAGCGGCCCGCATGTTTGTTGGGCCTATCGATTTTCTTATTTGCTTCCACGTCTGAATCCTGTCACGACAAAAAAGAGGAATGCCATCACCGTCAACGCATACCACTGGAAGGCATAGGCACGATGCTTTTCCACACCGGTCGATGGTAGCGGCCAGTCGCGCACCAAACCGTCATGCGTATCGCTCGACTGCTCGACAATCATCGGATACGTATGCAACCCGCTCGCTGCCGCGAATTCAGCTGTATCCAGATTCTGCACGATCGCCCCCGGTCGCAGCGGCTCGGGCGAACCCAGTTGCATGACATGACCGGCACTGCTGCGCAACGTGCCTTCGATGTCCATCGATCCCGATGGCGTGATTAGCGGCGGCAATTGTGTTCGCACTGCCGGATTGCGCGGAATCCAGCCACGCGCAACCAGCACATGCAAATCGGTGGACGCTATTTTAAACGGCATCAGCAGATAGAAACCTGCTATGCCGTCGTGCGGACGATTGTCCAGGTACATGGGCCAGTCGCGCACGAATTCGCCGCGCAACAATACATGGCGATATTCGCTTTCCGCCACGGACGCGTTTCGGCCATCAAGGCGAATCGCAGGCTCGGCCTGCCTTGCCCGCATCGTCGCCTCTATCGCCAGTTTTTCATCGCCACGCCGTGTTTGCCACTGGGCAAGCGATAGCCCCGCCGCCATCACAATGACGGTCGCAATAAAGGGAACCAGCCGAAATCTGAATCGCATTACAATGTCATTTCACTCAATAGGGCTGCGCCGGCTCTTCCATTCGGTCACACGCATGAAAATTCTCGTCGCCATTGCCTTCATCCTGATTCTGTCCAGCCTCGCCTCCGCATTGTTTTTCCTGATGCGCGACAAGGGAAAAAGCAATCGTACCGTGAAGGCGCTGGCCATGCGCGTCGGCTTCTCGGTAACGCTGTTCATCCTGATCCTGATTGCCTGGCGTCTCGGTTATATCCAGCCGACCGGTATCCGGTGATATCTCGATTCAATCGTTCCTGATTTCGTCCGTAATTTTCATCCGTAAAAAAGCCGCACCAAGGTGCGGCTTTTTTATTCATTGCAGCGTATCGCGCTACAGCCAATACACAACCACATACAGGCCCAGCCATACAACGTCGACAAAGTGCCAGTACCAGGCTGCACCTTCAAAGGCAAAGTGATGATCCGGCGTAAAGTGGCCCTTTAGGATGCGATACAGCACCACACTCAGCATGATCGCGCCCATCGTCACGTGAAAGCCGTGGAAGCCCGTCAGCAGGAAAAAGGTCGAGCCGTAGATGCCGGAGGTCAGCTTCAGGTTCAGCTCGGAATAGGCATGGATGTATTCGTATGCCTGGAAGCCCATGAAGATTGCACCGAGCAGGATCGTCGCAAACAGCCAGATGGCAGCCTGGCTGCGATGATTAGCGCGAATCGCATGATGGGAAATCGTCAGCGTGATGCCGGACGTCAGCAGCAGCGCGGTATTGATGGTCGGAATCCAGAACGGCCCCATCGTCGCAAAGGATTCAACGGTGCCAGCTGGACCGATATTGCCCCAATGCGCGGCAAAATCCGGCCACAGGATCTTGTGGTCCAAATCGGCCAGCCACGGCATCGTGATGCTGCGCGCGTAGAACAAGGCACCGAAGAATGCGCCGAAGAACATGACTTCGGAAAAGATGAACCAGCTCATGCTCCAGCGGAACGATACGTCGATGCGCTTGTTGTACAAGCCGCTTTCCGATTCCTTGATTGCATCGCCGAACCAGTGATACAGCACGTACAGCACGCCGATCAAACCGATCAGGTTGACATACGATCCCCAGCTGGCGCCATTGACCCACGCCGATGCACCGATCATCACGACCAGCATCGACATCCCGGCCAGCAGCGGCCATCTGGACGGGCCGGGCACGAAATAATACGGCGCTTCCGTATGTTGTGTACTCATCTCCATCTCCCGATATCTATGAATATATCCATCAATCAGTCATGCGATGCAACGATGGGACCGGGAACAGCAGATATCCAGTCGCCATCCGGTATCAACCTGCCGTCGCCGGCGATTTTGTTTCTGCCTTCTTGTTATCCCGGCCGCCGATTTCAAAAAACGTGTACGACAGCGTGATCGTCTTTACATCCTTCGGCAGATCCTTGTCCAGATAAAACACGACAGGCATCTGTCTTGCCTGGCTGGCTGTCAACGTCTGCTGCTGGAAGCAGAAACACTCCACCTTCTTGAAATGCGCCGCCGCCTGTTGCGGCGCATAACTCGGTATCGCCTGTGCTTCCACGGTACGTGGCTGCGTATTGACCACCTCGTACATGACCTGCGTCATTTCGCCCGGATGCACCTGCATGCTGCTGACCGTCGGACGGAAGCGGAACGGCCCCTGCGTATTCGCATCGAACTCAACCGTAATCGTGCGACTCTTGTCGATTTGCGAATTGTCGATCGGCTTGACCTTTACGCCTTCCGTTTCCTGAAAGGCCAGGACATTGATGCCCGTCAGTTCGCAGATCTGCTTGTACAACGGCACCAGCATGTAGCCGAAGCCGAACATCATGACTGCAACGACAATGAGCTTGCCGAACATCCGGGCATTCAGCCGGCTCGTCGCATTGTCGTTGTGCTTTGTCATCTTCGTCTCACATAAACCAGACATGCTTGGCGATCACGCCAAACATGAACATGACCGCGATCACCGCCAGAATGATGGCGGTGCGCAGATTGCGTCGTCTCAACTCATTCATGTCGACATCCATATCGATGCCCGTCGGCGTCCATCGCTTACTTGACGGTCGGCGGCGTTTCGAACGTATGGAAAGGCGCAGGGCTCGGCACCGTCCACTCCAGACCTTCTGCACCATCCCATGGCTTGTCCGCCGCAGGTGCACCGCCGCGAATCGTCGGCAACACCACGGCAAACAGGAAATACACCTGCATCAAGCCGAAACCGATGCCGCCGATCGAGGCGATCATGTTGAAATCGGTGAACTGTGCAGGATAGTCGGCATAGCGGCGCGGCATGCCGGCCAGTCCCAGGAAATGCATCGGGAAGAACGTGATGTTGAAGGTGATCAGCGAGCCCCAGAAATGGATCTTGCCGCGCAGTTCGTTGTACATGTGGCCGGTCCATTTCGGTCCCCAGTAGTAGAAGCCAGCGAACAGCGCAAACAGCGAGCCTGCCACCAGCACGTAGTGGAAATGCGCCACCACGTAGTAGGTATCCTGCAGCTGGATGTCGATCGGCGTCACGGCGAGAATCAATCCGGTGAAGCCGCCCATCGTGAACACGAAGATGAAACCGATCGCGAACAGCATCGGCGTCTCGAAGGTCATCGAACCGCGCCACATCGTCGCCACCCAGTTGAAAATCTTCACGCCAGTCGGCACCGCGATCAGCATCGTGGCGTACATGAAGAACAGCTGCGCCGTCACCGGCATGCCGGTCGTAAACATGTGATGCGCCCACACCATGAACGACAGGATTGCGATCGATGCCGTCGCATAGACCATCGATGCATAACCGAACAACTGCTTGCGAGCGAAGGCCGGAATGATGTGCGAAACGATGCCGAATGCCGGCAGGATCATGATGTACACCTCCGGATGGCCGAAGAACCAGAAGATGTGCTGATACATCACAGGATCACCACCACCTGCCGCATTAAAGAACGAGGTACCGAAGTGGCGATCGGTCAGCGTCATCGTGATGGCGCCGGCCAGCACCGGCATAACGGCCAGCAGCAGGTAGGCGGTGATCAGCCAGGTCCAGCAGAACATCGGCATTTTCATCAGTGTCATGCCCGGTGCGCGCATGTTCAGGATCGTGACGATGATGTTGATCGAACCCATGATCGACGACGCACCCATGATGTGCAGCGCGAAAATCGCCATGTCCATGCCGGGGCCCATCTGCACCGTCAAAGGCGCATACAGCGTCCAGCCCGCAGCGGTAGCGCCGCCCGGCACAAAGAAGGATAGAACCAGCAGGATGGCGGCCGGCGGCAGCAACCAGAACGAGAAGTTGTTCATGCGTGCGAACGCCATGTCGGAAGCACCGATCTGCAGCGGCACCATCCAGTTCGCAAAACCGACAAAGGCGGGCATGATGGCGCCGAACACCATCATGATGCCGTGCATTGTCGTCAACTGATTGAAGAATTCCGGCTGCATCAGCTGCAAGCCGGGATGGAACAGTTCCGCGCGAATCAACATCGCCAGAGTGCCGCCAGACAGCAACATGACGAAGGAGAACCACAGATACAGCGTGCCGATATCCTTGTGGTTGGTCGCGTAGACCCAGCGGCGCCAGCCGTGCGGATGATCGTGTGCATGGTCGTGACCATGCGCTGCATTGTGCGTGTGATCGACTGCAGTTGTGCTCATCTCAAGTCTCCTGATTGTTACTTGCGTGCGGCGACGATTTCGGCCGGTTGCACGATGTTCTCTGCAGCCTTGTTGGACCAGCTGTTACGTGTATAGGTGATGACGGCCGCGATCTCGGTCGGAGACAGCACCGGTCCCCAGGCCGGCATGGCATTCTTGCCGTGCATCACGATGTCGATCTGCCCCGCCTTCGGCCCCAGCACCAGCGGGCCGCCATCCAGCGCAGGGAAGCTGCCCGGCACGCCCTTGCCGTTGGCCTGGTGGCAAGCCACGCAGTTGGCGGAATAGACTTTTTCGCCACGCTGGATCAGCTCATCCAGCGTCCAGGTCTTGGTTGGATCGTCGGCATTGGCTGCCATTTCCTTTTTCTTGTCGTCGACCCATTTCTTGTAGTCTTCCTCGCTGACGACGTTCACGACGATCGGCATGAAGGCGTGATCCTTGCCGCACAACTCCGCGCACTGGCCGCGATAGGTACCGATCTTCTCGGCACGGAACCAGGTATCGCGCACAAAACCGGGGATCGCATCCTGCTTGACGCCGAAGGCGGGGATCATCCACGCATGGATGACGTCATTGGCCGTCAGCACCATGCGGATCTTCTTGTTGACCGGCACGACGACCGGATTGTCGACCTCGATCAGATAGTTCTCGTTCTTCGCAACGGAAGAATCGACGATCTGCTCGCGCGGCGTCGCCAGATTGGACAGGAAGTTGATGCCCTGGCCTTCACCGTTCAGGTAATCGTAGCCCCACTTCCACTGCATGCCGGTGGCCTTGATCGTGATGTCGGCATTCGATGTGTCCTTCATCGCAACCACCGTCTTCGTCGCCGGCAATGCCATGCCGATGACGATCAGGAAGGGAACGACAGTCCAGGCGATCTCGACTGCGGTGCTTTCATGGAAGGTGGCCGATTTGTGACCGAGGGATTTGCGATGCTTGAGGATCGAGTAGAACATCACCGCAAACACGGCAATGAAGATCACCAGGCAGATGATCAGCATCATGGTGTGCAGCGAGTAGATTTCCTCGGCGATCTTCGTGACGGGCTGCTGAAAATTGAGTTGACGTACTGCCGGTCCGCCGGGACTATCGGTCACCGCCCAGGACGGCATGCCTGCCGCCAGCAGCGACGCACCGAACATCAACGATTGAAGGCGCTTCGCATGTTTCATGATTTCCCCAAAAGCCCAAAATAAGAATTTTGTTATTGGTACCGGGTAAACCTGCTTGTCTCCTCACCCAGTTCCCGGCGCAGCTCCTGCAGGAACTGTCGCCGCTTGCCTTCCGTCAGGAATCGTCCCACATCGACACGTATACCGGAAGATTCCAGACCAATCAATCGATTGTGCGAAGCCGGTTGAATAATGATTGTCCGGTTCCGTTTCAATCGGAACTGCTGCGACTTCTCGCCCCGGACCAGCTCGACCAACAGCCAGTCGTCCGTCAGAACGATGTGTTCGCGATCTGTCGCGTGGCGAGCGTAATGGATGAATGCACAGGTAACCGCCGTCAATTCCATTAACGAAAAGCCGAGGATGAACCACGCACCGCGATAGGTGAAATAGATTGCGACCGCCAGCGATGCCGTACACAGAATTGCATAAGCCTTCGCCAACTGCCGCGGGGAAATGGAGCAGTTACGCCTCAGCAGCCATTCACGGTTCATACTCATCGTGCACCGCCTGAACGGACTGCGCCCACCATATCACTATCGCGCAAAACCGTCGAAGTATAAGTCTGAATTGTCAGACTGATCAAGCATAAAAAATCTCGCGCCCCGGCGCACGCCACGCATGGCTTTGCGCCCGATTTCGCCTATTTCACACAGTCTTTTTGCGCCCGTCTTGCGCACTGCAACAAGACGTCGGCACGTACTGCCGAAGAGATCATCCCTCTTATTTCTTTGGCAAATCGAAACGAATAATCGCCTCTCCGCTCGACGTCGTGCGCGGCACCGGCCGGAACGCATGGCCGTACACGATCTCGAATGTCAACGGGATCTTGCCGTCTGCAGATCGCATACTTTCCAACGCTTCCGTGACACGCCGCCACGCCTGGCGGCCCATCAGCCCCCGACTGCGCGTATCGAGTGGATTGCCACCGCAGGCGCGCACATCAGCCATCAGGCGCTCGACCGAACCGTAAGTGACGGTGAGCGTTTCCATGTCCATTACCGGCGTGGCAAAGCCAGCCTGAACCAGCATGTCGCCAAAATCGTGCATGTCGACAAATGGCAGCACATGCGGTGCGGCATCGGCAGCGGCAAAGGCGGCGCGCAATTCCTTGAACGTATCAGGACCAAAACAGGAAAACATCAACAGACCATCCTGGCGCAGCACGCGCCGCCATTCGGCAAATACCCGATCGGGCTGCGGATGCCAGTGCAGCGCCAGATTGGACCACACCAAATCAACCGCATCCACACCGAATGGCAATTGCGCAAAATTGCCTGACAACAGTCCGCCGCGTGCACCGCCCGATCCGTTTCTGCCCGGCAGCCATTGCTGCAGCAATCGATGCAATGCCGACAATCCTTCCTGTTGCACCGACTGCGCCTGGCTCAACATCGCCACCGACGCATCCACTCCGATCACTTCCGCCTGAGGGAAACGTTTCTGCAAGGCCGCCAGATCCGCGCCTTCGCCACAGCCGGCATCCAGTACGTGCCGCGGTTCGATCTTGATCAGTGCCAGTCGCTCGTGCATGCGCTGCGCCACTTCGCGGCGCAGGAATTGCGATTCGACGATGCGTGACGGATCATCGAACAGCGAACGTACACGCGCCAGATCGATGGGCGCGCTAAGGTGAGAATCCGAGGGAGTATGTTCGACAGGCACGATAGCAGCAGGGTAGGCAATGAGATAATGCGTGCAAGTTTACACGCATGGAGACAAGGCTGCGATGCTCGATCGGTTTTCCGACTGGACGCTACAATTGGCGAAACGCCTGCCATCTGCCATTCCGCATGCGCTGTCACGCGTCATTCCGTCTTCATGCATCCTGTGCGGTTCGAGTGGAGACACCGCATTGTGCAATACCTGCGACGAGCATTTTCTTGCTACGCGCGATCATCGCTGCCGGCAATGCGGCCTGCCTGTTTCTTCCAGCGAAAACCACCATACGCAACGATGCGGCACCTGCCTGGCGACACCGCGCGCCTTCGATGCGACCATCGTCGTCGCCGATTACGCAGCACCGCTCGACCAACTGGTGCTGGCGCTGAAATTCGGCAACCGTCTCGCACTCGCCCCGCTGTTCGCCCGCCGGCTGCATCAGGCAATACGACAAACCGACATGCCGATGCCCGAGCTGCTTACCGCCGTTCCCTTGGGCGACAAACGCCTGACAGAACGCGGCTTCAATCAGGCGCTGGAAATCGCCCGACCGCTGGCTCGCATGCTTGCAATCCCGCTTGCGCCGCAACTGCTGGCCCGTACACGCGAAACGCTGATGCAGTCGCGACTACATCCCGACGAGCGGCATCGCAATATTCGCCAGGCCTTTGTCCCGAAACCATATGCGACAAAACACATTCAAGGCCGGCACGTGGCCGTCGTCGATGATGTGATGACCACAGGAGAAACGCTTAACGAGGTCGCCGCCACGCTGAAACGCTGCGGCGCCTCCCGCGTCACCAATCTGGTATTTGCACGCACACCGCTGAAATAGCGGCCGACAACGCTGGTGCAAGGCAAGTATCATTGCGCCCGTGGTGTATCGCCGTCATCGCCATGCATATTGCGCGCCGTCGGCGCGAACCACGAAGGAGAATCATTTGTTTCATGTCGTCTTGGTCGAGCCGGAAATTCCACCCAATACCGGCAACGTCATTCGCCTGTGCGCCAATACCGGCGCGCAGCTGCATCTGATCGAACCTCTCGGTTTTCCGCTGGATGATGCAAAGATGCGGCGCGCAGGCCTCGACTATCACGACTATGCGACGATGAAGGTGCATCGCGACTGGCAGGCTTTTCTCGATTCAGCCACACCCGAATCGCCGCTGGATCCGTCGCGCATGTTCGCGCTGACGACACACGGCTCGACACCTTTCGCCAGCGTCACGTTCCAGCCGGGCGACATCTTCGTGTTCGGTTCGGAAACGCGCGGCCTGGCACCTGCGTTACGCGATTCCTTTCCTGCCGCGCAACGCATCCGCCTGCCGATGCGCCCGGACAATCGCAGCCTGAACCTGTCCAACACCGTCGCCGTCGTGGTCTACGAGGCATGGCGGCAGAATGGTTTTTCCGGCGGCAGTTGAGCCGCAACTCGTCTACGAACCCGCATTACAAACTTAATTAAGCTACGATATGTGCGGCCGCGGCGCATGCCGCCTTTGCAACCTGCCGCATGGCACGTCCCGCCTGCGGTTTTCGATACGGAAGAAATCATGAACTTTCGCTCTGTCACGTTCTTCATCGCATCCATATCGGCCGCGTTGATCGCTTCGACCGCCATCGCGCAGCAAAATCCGGCCGGCACCATCCGCGTCGACCATTCCTACGCGCGCGCCACCATGCCGGGCCAGACCAGCGGCGGCGCCTATCTGACACTGGAGAATCGCGGCGATCATCCCGACACCCTGATCGCCGTACAATCGCCCGTTGCGCAATCGGTGGAAATCCATACGATGGCAATGAGCGGCAACGTGATGCGGATGCGTGAAATCGGCTCGATCGACATCAAGCCCGGCGAAAAGATCACCATGCGTCCCGGCGATGGCTATCACCTGATGCTGATGGGCCTGAAGGCACCATTGAAGGCTGGCGACCGGCTGCCACTGACGCTGACCTTCCGCAAAGGCGGCAAGATGGAAACCACCATTGTTGTCGACGATGGCAGCATGAATCACTCGGAGATGAGCCATCATCACTGAACCGCAAGAATGACCGAAAAAAGAAACAAAAAAGCCCGTCCATAACCGGCTAATGATTGCCCAACTTTATGGGTCAGTTCATTCGTGCGGGCTTTTTTACGTATAACCACGGCGTTCATTGCGTACCGTAGCGCCGATACACTTCCTGACGCCCATCCGTGCGCAACAACAGTACATCGTAGGCATCGGCCACGCGACCCGGCATTTCCATTCCAGGCGAACCGAGCGGCATGCCGGGAACTGCCAGGCCAACGGCTCGTGGTTTTTCTGCCAGCAAACGGCGTATCTCAGCCGCCGGCACGTGGCCTTCCAGCGCATAACCGCTTACCGCCGCCGTATGACAACTTCCCAAGGCCGCCGGTATACCAAAGCGTGCGCGATAGGCCGCTGTGTTGGGCACGTTGCGCGCCTTCACCTTGAAACCGTTCTCCTGCAAATGTGCAATCCATTGCGTACAACAGCCGCAGGTCTCGCTCTTGTATACCTCGATCATCGGGCCGTCCCGCCGTTCGCCGGCCGCATGCGCAAAAGCCGGCGACACGCAAAACGCCATCATTGCCTTCATCAACGTACGTCGCTGCATTGCCACTCCTGATGCCGATAAACAAAAAGCCGCAATTGCGGCTTTTCGGATTGAAAAAGAAAATCGATGCTCAGGCCGGTTCCGGCTGCGCACCCATGCGATTGACGATTTCCTTGCGGTAGCGGTTGAGTTCCTGCACCGTGCCGAACGTGCGTTCGAACAGCAACGACATATTGTGCAGGATGCGGTCGACCACTTTCTTTTCCCATTCGCTGTCGAACCTGATCTGGAAATCCAGCCAGCGCTCCAGCCATTCCGGATCAGGCAGGCGCGACTGCACCGTGTCGTTCGGGAACAGCGCCTGATTCACGTGCAGGTTGGTCGGATGCAAGGGCTTCTCGGTACGACGCGCCGATGCCATCAAAACGCCGATCTTGGCAAAGGCGGCGCGCGCGCTGTCGCCGACTTCGTTCAAGGCTTTCTTCATGTAGCGCAGGTAGGCACCGCCATGGCGTGCCTCATCCTGGCTGATGATCTTGTAGATCTGCTTGATGACCGGCTCCGTATGCCAGTCGGCGGCACAGCGATACCAGTGGTTCAGGCGGATTTCGCCGCAGAAGTGCATCATCAGGGTTTCCAGCGCGGGCGCCGGATCGAATTCGAAACGCACGTTGTGTAGTTCCTCTTCCGTCGGCACCAGCTCCGGACGGAAACGGCGCAGATATTCCATCAGCACCAGCGAATGCTTCTGCTCTTCAAAGAACCAGACGGACATGAAAGCGCAAAAATCGCTGTCGCCGCGATTGTCGCGCAAGAACATCTCGGTGGCCGGCAATGCCGACCATTCGGTGATCGCATTCATGCGAATCGTTTGTGCCTGTTCGTCGGTCAGTTTAGAACCGTCGAATTCATCCCATGGAATGTCGTTTTCCATGTTCCAGCGAACCTGCTCCAACGATTTGAACAATTCTGGGTACAGCATACGTCCCTTATTAATATGGATTGAGATGAGATGGATTGCGTTAAGTCCTTGATTCTACCAAGAAATTCGCGCACAACCGACAAATCCGACAGGTTTCGTCAAGCAAAACGCTGAAAGAAATTCACGAATGGCAACAATTTGTCCAAATTGACCGTTTAAAAGCGGATGCCAGCCATTTGTCATGAAATTGCAATACGATGCAGGACACTTCCCTGCATGCACAGCACTTCCTTGCTGATAGACTTTCATCTGCCATGACGCTCAAACCCCTTCTTCGTTTATCACTGCTACTGCTGACCGGCATGCTGTTCGGTGCGCCTTCCCACGCCCAGAACGCAGCAACGGCACCGTCCCCTGCCGCTTCCTGCCCTGCCGTGCTGAATCACACACTCGCACGCTTGCAGGACGAAGCACCGCAAAACCTGTGCCGCTATGCCGGCAACGTGATCCTGGTCGTCAATACCGCCAGCTACTGCGGCTATACGAACCAGTATGAAGGGCTGGAAAAACTGTACGCACGCTACGGGGCGCAAGGCTTCGTCGTGCTCGGTTTCACTTCCAACGATTTCCGGCAGGAACCCGACGGCAACAGCAAGATCGCCGATTTCTGCACCAATACCTACGGCGTGAAATTTCCGATGTTTGCCAAAAGCTCGGTGACAGGCACGCAGGCCAATGCCTTCTATCAATCGCTGTTCCATGTCGGCGCCCAGCAGCCGAAATGGAATTTCCACAAGATACTGCTCGATCGTCGCGGCAATGTCGTCGGCAGCTATCCATCGAAAGTCACGCCGGACGACCCAGCGCTGATCGCGGCCATCGAAAAGGCGCTGGCGAAGAATTGACGCCGCGTGCGCCGCCATCCGCGCATATAATCACCCACCGCAAACAACCTGGGGCCAGCCCGGACTGCCGGCCTCGCCGCTGGCGGCGCACACTGGCGGAATGCTAGGATACGCGCTGGATCGGTCTTGCCGCCGGCGCAAAACGCCGCACCGCGCATCCCATTCCCCGTAACAAAACAGAAAGACTACGGCGCACCGACGCCTTCATACCCATGCGCATCCTGATCATCGAAGACAACGCCGACATCGTCGCTAACCTGTACGCATTCCTGGAGCCGCGCGGCTACGTACTCGATTCGGCCACCAACGGCTATGCCGGTTTCGCGCTGGCCGCGCAGCACGAGTACGACGCGATGATTCTCGACGTCAAACTGCCCGGCATCGATGGCCTGGCCGTCTGCCACCGCATCCGCGACGAACTGAAGAAGGACACGCCGGTGCTGATGCTGACCGCGCGCGACACGCTGGACGACAAGGTCGCCGGCTTCGACAGCGGTGCCGACGACTATCTGGTCAAGCCGTTCTCGCTGCTGGAAGTGGAAGTCCGCCTGAAAGCGCTGATCCGCCGCGCGCGTGGCAAGAACCAGACGACCAATGCGCTGACGGTAGGCGATCTGGTATTCGACACTTCGACCTATCAGGTCAGCCGCAACGGCGTGCCGATCAATCTGACGAAGACCGGCTTCAAGATCCTGACCTGCCTGATGAAGGAAGCGCCGAAGGTCGTCTCGCGCGAGACGCTAGAACTGGAAGTCTGGGGCGACCATCCGCCCGACAGCGATGCGCTGCGTACGCACATTCACGCACTGCGGCAGGCGCTGGACAAGTCCCACTCCTTCGCCATGCTGCGCACCGTACAGGGCATAGGCTACCGATTGGTGGCATCGGATGACACGGCCTAGCACGCTGCGCCGCCGCATCGTCATCGCGTATCTGTTCTTTGCGCTGGCGATCTGCACCTTCTTCGGCATCGTTGCCGCCGTCGCAATCGAAGGCGTCGAAGATCTGCTGGTCGACGAACACTTGCGCAGCATCGCCGCCTGGGCCTCGCCGCGTCATGCCGCCGGCCTGCCGGTCGAAATGCCCTCCGACATCAGCTTCTACCATGGCGACAGTATTCCCGAGGACTTGCGCAACTTGGAACACGGCGTCGACAAACCCGTCTTCGAAGGCAAGGTCGTCCATGTACTGATCGGCGAGGATGCCGCCGGCGAATATGTCGTCGTCGACCGCGCCAGCGAGTACAAGAGCATCGAACGCACGATCTGGGCGATGATCATCGCCGGCTTCTTCGGATTCGTCGCGCTGTCGCTGTTCCTTGGCCGCTTCATCGCACACGGTTTCGTCGAACCCATCATCGATCTGGCCGATTACGTCAGCAACGAAGGCGTTTCGTCCAATCTGCCGCTACTGTCCAGCAAGGACGAACTCGGCGTGCTGGCGCGCGCTTTCGCCGATCACACGGCCGAACTGCAACGCTTTCTGGCACGCGAACGCTTCTTCACCGGCGACGTCAGCCATGAGCTGCGCACGCCGCTGACCATCATTACCGGCGCCGCCGAACTGCTGGTCGACCAGACTGCCGACCGTCCGGCACTACAGGCTGCAGCGCAACGCGTGCTACGCGCCGCCAGCGATGCCACCGAATGCGTCGGCGTGCTGCTGATGCTGGCGCGCGCGCCGGATCGCATCAACCGGCCGCAAACCTATGTCGACGACGTCATCCGTGAGCAGGTCGCACGCTGCCGTCCGTTGCTTGCCAACAAGCCTGTCGAATTACGCTACGAGGGCGACAACGATTTCGCGGTTGCAGCGCACAAGGAGCTGCTGTCCTCCGCAATCGGCAACCTGATCCGCAACGCATGCCAATACACGGATCGCGGCACCGTCACCGTACGCGTGGAAGACTACTCCGTGATCGTCGAAGATACCGGCCCCGGCCTGTCGGAATCGGTCCACGCCCATCTCAGTAACGGCATCCCGACCAAGCCGCTGATCGGCTCGGCTGGCACCGGCCTCGGACTGGCACTCGTGATGCGCATCTGCGAATACCTCGGGGCCCGCTTGCATGTAGAAAATAATCCCAAAAATGGTAGTAATTTTCGAATTGATTTTACGACAACTTTAACGAGTATTTAACATCATCTTCATGTCTTCTTAAGCTTCCCGGCGATAACCTGCGACTGTGCATTTAGGCTGTATCTCCCTAGGAAATATAGCTTTCCGCCGCCACCGATTCGATGCAGTTCCGACGGTGGACGGATATCCGGCACGGCGCCGGATGAAGTGCACAAATAAATGGTGTGGCACAAACGATCTTTCAGATTTTTCTGATAATCGATAACAACACGGTCGACAAACGACCGCCACACTGACCAACGTCGCTTCAGCCGTACGGAGCGCGCTAGAAAACTTGAGGAAGATAATGGAACTCTTAAGCTCCCCGGCCTTTTGGGCCGCCCTAGGCAACATCATTCTGATCAACATCGTGCTGTCGGGTGACAACGCGGTCGTGATCGCGCTGGCGGCCAAATCGCTGCCGCCAAAGCAAAAGAAAATGGCCGTCCTGTACGGTAGCGCCGCAGCAATCATCCTGCGTATCGTGCTGACCATCTTCGCGCTGCAATTGCTGACGCTGCCTTACCTGAAACTGATCGGCGCCGTCGCATTGTTCTACATCGGCGTGCAACTGCTGGCAGAAGAAGAGGGCGAAGAAAACATCGAAGGCAAATCCAACCTGTGGGGTGCGATCAAGACCATTCTGATCGCCGATCTGGTGATGAGTCTGGATAACGTGCTGGGCGTTGCTGCTGCAGCAGACGGCAACATCGTCCTGCTCATCATCGGTCTGGCCATCAGCGTTCCGCTGATCGTGTTCGGCAGCACGCTGGTGCTGAAGCTGATGGAAAAATTCCCGATCATCGTCACGCTGGGCGCCGCGCTGCTGGGCTATCTGGCCGGTGAGATGCTGTTCTCCGATACCGCTGTCGCACCGTGGATCGAAGCCAACATTCCGCACCACGAACTGTCGCTGTTCGGCGCTGGTCACCTGAGCATTCCTGGCCTGGCATTGGCTGTCGGCGTCGTCATCGTCGGCACCTACCTTGCCAAGCGCCACAGCAAGCCTGCTACCGCAGCGTAATCATTACCGGTACTTCTGCCGCAACGCGGTGGTTGATTGACAACGGCCCGGGAGCATTGCTCACCGGGCCGTTTTTTTATCCGATGTTCGCCTGGCTCAACGCTTGCGAATACGGAAATCGTGATCCGTCACGATACGTGTCGTCGCAATCAATCCATTCAGACCGAACAGCAATTGCGTCAGACTCTCCACCGACAAGGTCCAGATGCGCCCGGCCGGCATTTGCGCCCCGGTCGCCGCGACGATCAACGGCGCAATCCATTCGGCCTCTTCCGTCACATCCAGCAGCACCATGCCTTCCGGCGATGTATGCATGTAGATCTCTCCTCCTGCCGCCAATCGAAAACCGATGCCATAGCCGGTATCGATGCGGCCGCCCGCAAGCCTGTGCTGCAGATGGCGGCTCTGGTGATCGATCCACGTTTCGATATCGTAGGTATCCTTCAGAACGATCCACGGCCGCTCGATCGCTTCCTCGATGCCGTCGTCCGCATTGTCATCCGTCGTCATTTTTCGTTTCTGCCATTCTTCATTCATTACGGCAACGTCGGATAAATACCACGCCGTCGCAGGCAATTGCACAGCGCGCATGATATCCTGCGCACCCTGTATCCACCCATTGTTCTTCGCCGTTCATGACGACCAACGAATCCGCACCGACCGCCTTTCAGACCGCACGCACACTGCTCAAGGAAATCCAGGAAAAATTCACCGTCTTCGGCGATTGCCAACCGCTGGCCATCGGCATCGACAAGCAATTGATCGCGCAGATGCCTGACGTCAGCCGTCGCGTGCTGCGCATGGCGCTGGGCATGCACACCAATTCATTGCGCTATCTGAAGAGCATGGAAAAGGCCACGGTACGCTTCAACCTCGACGGTACCGAAGCCGACGCTGTGACCGACGAACACCGGGCACATGCCACCACCACGCTGAAGGAACGCTTCAAGAAGAATGCCGAACAGCGCAAGGTACAACGTCAGGCGGAAGAAACCCAGCGCAAGGCCGATGAAGCGGAACGTCGCCGTGCCGACAAGCTGAATCAGCTGGCCGCGAAATTTTCGCGCAAGAACTGAGCAGGAACCTAACCTCGGCGCTCGTCCTGAGCGCTACCAGTAAGTCCACAGCATCTTCGCCGCCAGCACATAGAGCAGGCAGGCAAAAATCCTTTTCAATATCGGCACCGGCAGCCGGTGCGCAAGGCGTGCGCCGATGGGCGCCGTCACCACGCTGCCGCAGACGATGCCGATCAATGCCGTAATCGAAATGAAACCGATCGTGCCTTCCGGCAGTTCCGGAATGCGCCAGCCGGAAATGATGTAGCCGATCGTGCCCACCACGGCCAGCGGGATGCCCATCATCGCGCCAGTGCCGATCGTCTTCTTCATCGGCACGCCGCACCACAGCATGAACGGGATCGTGAGAAAGGCGCCGCCAGCCGACACCAGGCCGCTGATGATGCCAATCACCAGGCCGACCAGAAACAACGGCCCGCTTGCGGGCAATTCCCGCGCCGCTTTCGGTTTCTTGTTCAGCAGAATTTGCGTCGCGCCGAAGAACACGATGATGGCGAAGCTCAACGCCAGATGGCGCTGCGGAATCCAGGCCGAAACCGACGTCGCCAGCAGGCTACCCACCACCAGCCCCGGCGTCATCCGCTTGACGATGTGAAAGTCCACGCCATCGAACTTCATATGCTCGCGTACACTGGAACTGGAGGTGAACACGATCGACGCCATGCAGGTCGCCAGCGCCATATGCACCACATGATCCGGCGCGAAATGTTGGGCGGCGAACAAGGCCGCGATGATCGGCACCAGCGTCATGCCGCCGCCGATGCCGAGCAGCCCCGCCAGCACGCCGACGAAAGCCCCGGCCAATACATAAGAGATGAACCAGATCATGCGGCGTCGCCTCCCGCCAGCGAACCTGTCGGCGACAAGGCATGCACGGCATGCGGACGAACAACGATCGACAGAGAATCTGGCATGCGACAACGCTCCGAAACGGGATACCCAAGAGTAACAGAACGCACACCTGAACAGGCGCTCGTTTACACTAACGCCCATGACACGCCCCGCCCCCAGCACCGATACGCGCAGATCGCTGCGTTGGCTCTTCGTGCTGGTTTTTTCCCTTTTACTGCACCTGCTTGTCATCGGCCACGCCAGCGAATGGATACGGTTGCCATCTCCGTCGACAGTGGAAGATGATGTGATCGATGCGGAACTGATTGCCCCTCCGCCGGCACCGGTACCGAAGCCTAAACCTAAACCTAAACCGCGCCCCAAACCGCATCCAGCCCCGGCAAAACCCGCACCGCCGCCCTCCGCCACAGCTTCGGCCGAACAACCTGCCGATGTTCAGACCGCGGCCATATCGCAACCAGACGCCCAAGGCGCTGCCACCGGCCCGACGGCCGACATTGCCGAACCGGTGGAACCGGATTACACAATCGATCTGCCGCCATCCGCCAAACTGGAATACGACGTGCAGAAGACGCCGATCGAAGGCCAGCCCACCTATGGCAGCGGCACCATTGCCTGGCATCAGGACGGCAGTCGCTACACGATCGATGGGGATTTCGGCGTCCTGTTCATCACCGCGCTGCACTTCCACAGCGAAGGCACGATAGAAAGTGATGGCATTGCGCCCGAGCTTTACAGCGAAAAGCGTTTCCGTCGCGCCGAGACCAATGCGTACTTCTACCGCGAATCCAATACGATCGGCTTTTCGACTTCATCGAAAAGCTATCCCCGCACCGGTACCGAGCAGGATCGCGCCAGCATCATCTGGCAACTGGCCGGCATCGGGCGCGGCGATGAAACACGCTATGCACCCGGCGCCGTCTTCGACGTGATCGTCACCGGCACGCGCGACGCTGAGCCGTGGCAGATTCAGGTCATCGGCCGGGAAGACATCGATTTCGACGGCAACACGATCAGCGCATGGCATGTGGTGCGCGCGCCGCGCGCGCGAAGCCGCGACCAACGGCTCGATATCTGGCTTGCGCCGCAAATACAGTGGTATCCGGTGCGCCTGCGCTACACGGAACCGAATGGCGACGTACTGAACATGACGCTGAGCGACTTGAACGTTTCTGCGGTACCTTAGTCAGACATTTCCGCTCTTGTTTCCCTCTTTTCCTCTTTCTTCATACCGGTAAAAACGATGAAGCTCCTCCTTTCCCGCTCCTTTGGCTCCGTCTTCCGTCCTGCGCATGCAGCACTGCTGGCCTGCGCGCTGATCGCCTCGCACGGCGCGGCAGCGCAAGGCAAACGCACCGCCAGCCCGCCGCCGTCAGCCGACCTGAACTACACGATCAATGCCAACCAGCACGGCCTGTCGCTCAACGGCTCTGCCGACGTGCACTGGACCAACAAGGACGGACACTACACAATCGTGACGGAAACGCGCGCCATGCTGCTCGGCAAGATCCTCGAAGCGAAAAGCGAAGGCACCATCGATGCAAACGGCCTCGTGCCGCTGACCTCCACCGAAAAACGCTATCGCAAGAAAGCGACCACCACGACCTTCGACCGCCAGGCCAACACGATCAACTTCAGTGCTTCCGGCAACAGCCAGCCGATCAAGGGCGGCGAACAGGATCGCAACAGCATCGTCTGGCAACTGGCGACAATGGCACGCAGCACGCCGTCGAAACTAAAGACCGGCGCTTCGCTTGCCATCGTCGTCGCCGGACAGAAGGATGCAGAAACCTGGCACTTCAAGGTCGGCAAGTCCGAAAAGATCAAATCGCCGCTGGGCGATCTGAACGCGGTGAAAGTCAGCAAGGTCGTCAAGGACGGCGACAAGGAACAGAAGATCGACATCTGGTTCGCACCGTCGCGCAACTGGTATCCGGTACGCATCCGCTTTGCCGAACCGGAAGGCGACTTCATCGAACAGACGATTGCCTCGATCGCACCGCAATCCTGATGTCGGCCACGCCGCTGTGGATGGCGTCGGCCCTATAATGCGGACGATGAAAAACACCACGAATACACCAGAAAGCGCGCTCGTCCTGTTCAGCGGCGGCCAGGATTCCACCACATGCCTGGCATGGGCATTGGCGCGCTATGCGCATGTCGAAACCATCGGCTTCGACTACGGCCAGCGCCACGCGATCGAATTGGCCGTGCGGCCGACCGTGCTGCAGAAGATGCGCGCGCTGAAACCGGAATGGAATGAACGCCTGGGCGACGACCACATGATCGACCTGTCGCTGATCGCAAAGATTTCCGACACGGCATTGACGCAGGATGTCGAAATCGCGATGCAGGAAAACGGCTTGCCGAACACTTTCGTGCCTGGTCGAAACCTGCTGTTCATGACCGTGGCAGCCACTGTCGCCTACCGTCGTGGACTGACGGTGCTGGTCGGCGGCATGTGTGAAACGGATTTCTCCGGCTACCCTGATTGTCGCGACGATACGATGAAGGCTCTGCAGGTCACACTCAATCTCGGCATGGCCACACGCCTGAAAGTGGAAACACCGCTGATGTGGATCGACAAGGCGCAGACCTGGACGCTGGCAGAAAACTTGGGCGGCAGGCCTTTCATTGACCTGATCCGCCAGGAAACCCACACCTGCTATCTGGGTGAGCGCGGTGCACTGCACGACTGGGGTTACGGCTGCGGCACCTGCCCGGCCTGCGCCTTGCGCGCGCGCGGTTACGGAAACTTTGTGACTGGCAAGTCTGCCTGATAGATTCATCCGGCTGCACGCAAAAACGGCGGTGTTTAAAACACCGCCGTTTCGTTTTGTCGCAACCTTATCTCAACCTAATATCAATCGGTATCAATAACGCGGCGCAATCGGCGGATACGACTGCTGCGGTGCCGGAGCCGAAGTAGGTGCCGGTGATGGCGGGGTTACCGAAGATGGTGGCGGCGGTGGCGTGCCGACGACCGTCGTCGTGGTTTCACGATAGATGCCGCCACCTTCAACACTACCGGACGTCGTGCCCTGACCATGAATGCGCTTGACGCAATCCTGACGGTCGGAAGGCGGCAGCACATTGCAGCGCGCTGTCGCGTTTTCCTCGTACGAGGTGCTGTCTGTCAGATGGCCGCGCTTGGCTTCGCCACGGGCTGCGCCCGCTTCGCGCAGACACGTGGTGCGATCCTGCTGGGATCTGCCGTCCATGCAGGCCGCCCTTTCCTGCTGATAGGTATTGCCGCCGGCGGGAGCCGCGAATGCCTGGCCGGAGAAACCGACCAGACCGAATGCCAGGGCGGCAATCGCAGCCCGCGAGGCTGCGGACATGACGGAAAACGAACAATGAGCGAATGGCATGGCAGTCTCCTGTCATCGAAAAATTCCATGGTAGGAAAAAACGGGACGCCACGTATGTGCGGTAGCGGACGCAAGCTTCCCCATCAGCGGCAATGTTGCGAGGAATGTTGCATTTCCTGCGCACAATCATTTCATTCGATGACATACTTGCGACTGCACATTCTGCAATGCGGAAAACTTTCCGCAGTCACCAGCAATCTCACCATCATTGACCGCCAAGAGAGACGCAATGGGTTCTCCACCAACTTCCCGCCGCAAGCACTTCTCGATGCTGCGCGAATTCCATCTCGCCGACTTCTTTACGCTGGGCAACGCGGCCTGCGGCGTCGCCGCAGTCTTTCTTGCGATGCTGTACATGGGCAGCCAGTCGCTGACACATTTCTACGCCGCCGCCGCGATGGCGCCGGCCGCCTTCCTGTTCGACGTGCTGGACGGCCGTATCGCACGCTGGCGGCAGCAACACTCGTCGCTGGGACGCGAACTCGATTCGCTGGCCGACGTGATTTCGTTCGGCGTTGCACCGGCCACGCTCGGTTTTGCCGCCGGCCTGAATGGCGGCTGGGACTGGATCGCGATGATCTATTTCGTCTGCTGCGGCGTCAGTCGTCTGGCGCGCTTCAACGTGACGGCAGAAGAACTTTCCGGAGATGGCGACAAGGTTGCCTATTTCGAAGGCACGCCGATTCCCACCAGCGTCATCCTCACCGGCATCTTGGCATGGCTGGCCTCCAACGGGCAGATCGGCAGCGCGCTATTCGGCGGCGTCTGGACCTTCCTGTCGTGGGAATTGCATCCAGTGGCACTGCTGTTTGCGCTGTCCGGCACGCTGATGATCAGCAAGACGCTGCACATTCCCAAACTGTAACTCCCCCCCGGCACATCGCTCAGCGTGGGATTCCGCACAGAAATTACCGCGCCGATACCTTAGCCTGAACGCCACTCCATGAGGAATTCCTGCACCGGAATTCCATCGCCTTGAATGTAACAAGGCGTAAATGGATTTGGCGCGATCGGCAAACGGGCTTTCAATACTCCCTGTCAATCGCCTCACATTGACGAAAGGGGAGCAATATGAACGTCAAACTTGCCGTCTTGATGGCAATCCTGTTCGGCGCCCACATCGCCGTCGCACAACCGTTGCGGCATGCCGTGCCGGAAAAATCATCCACTGCTGCACGCCAGAGCGTGACGAAATCGCAGGCCAAGGCCGCGAGAATGGATATCGTCGTGGAAAATTTCGAAAGAATCGACGCCAACAACGATGGCATCGTCACCCGCCGGGAATTGCGCGCCTACGCACTATCGATGCGGCGGCATGTGCCGATGACCTGATCGACACGATCGTCGCTCTGAACCTTACACACCACGACGCATTTCGAAGTCGGCGTTGCCGGTTCAACCGTCGTCCTGCTTGACGGCCTTGGCAACCGCCTCCACCCGCGCCGCGCGGATCGCTTCCGGCACGCGCTGCAACTGGTCCGGATAACGCTGCCGCACCCACTCGGCGATCTTGCCGCCATCCACTGTCTGCGCCGCTTCCAGCGCCTGCTGCAGATAGGCACGCTGCGGAAACGGCCCATCCTCGAAACCGGTGCGACCGCGATGATCGCATTCCGATGCCGCCAGCATGTCGAGAAAGCGCAGCGGCTTGCGGAAAGCATCGCAACGCTCGAACAGCGTGACGATCGTCGAGGCGCGCAATTCCAGCGCACGGCCGACATTGCCGTGCTCGCGCGCCGTCATCAACGCCAGATCGCGGCAGTCATTGGGAACGCGCAGGCGCTTGCAAACGGCAGCGACCAGTTTCTCGCTGTGCATCTCGTGGCCATGATGCCGCGGCCATTGATCGGACGGCGTCACGCCCTTGCCCAGATCGTGCAGCAGCGCGGCGCAACGAATCGGCAGATCGCATCCCTGCGCCGCGGCATAATCGATCACCATCATCACATGCACGCCGGTATCGATTTCCGGATGATATTTTTCCGGCTGCGGCACGCCCCATAAAACATCCAGTTCCGGCAGGATGCGCTGCAATGCACCGCAGTCGCGCAGCACGGCGAACATGCGCGACGGCTTCTTTTCCATCAGGCCGCGTGCCAGCTCCTGCCACACGCGCTCCGGTACCAGCGCATCGACTTCGCCTGCTTCCGTCATCCGCCGCATCAGCGCGTTCGTTTCCGGCGCCACCGTGAAATCGGGAAAGCGTGCGGCGAAACGCGCCACACGCAGAATGCGCACCGGGTCCTCGGCAAAGGCCGGCGACACGTGGCGGAAAATGCGCCGCTCCAGATCGTCGCGGCCGTTGAACGGATCGACGATGGTGCCATCTTCCTGCTGCGCCATCGCATTGATCGTCAGGTCGCGCCGTACCAGATCCTCTTCCAGCGTGACGGCGGCATCGGCATGGAACACGAATCCCTTGTAGCCCGGCGCCGTCTTGCGCTCGGTACGCGCCAGCGCATATTCGGCATGCGTCTTCGGATGCAGGAACACGGGGAAATCCTTGCCGACCGGCAGATAGCCCTGTGCGACCATCTGCTCGGGCGTAGCGCCGACGATGACGTAATCGCGATCCTGCACGGGAACGCCCAGCAAGGCATCGCGTACGGCACCGCCAACGACATAGGTCTTCATCTCGGCCATCGAAATTCGATCAAGGGTAGTTCAGTCGGAAATTCAGTCAGGATAAGTATCGTATTTATCGATGCACACCGTTTCCGCCAGCGCGCCGGCTATCCATTGCGCGACTGCCGGATGTTCCGCAATACGTTCGGCATAAGCATCGAGGGCCGGCCCCAGCGTCACGCCATAGGTACGAAAACGCATGACGACCGGCGCAAAATACGCATCGGCGATCGTAAAATCACCGAACAGATAATCGTTCGGCCCCGACATCGCCAGACAGGTTTCCCAGATCTCGCTGATACGGCCGATGTCGGCCTGCGCTTCCAGCGTACGTCCCTTGCCGGGAAATTTCGCACGGATATTCATCCACATCGCCGAACGCAGCCCGATGAAACCGGAATGCATTTCCGCACAGATCGAACGCGCCAGCGCCCGCGCCGCCACATCCTCCGGCCACATGCATTTTTCCGGAAACTGCTCGGCCAGATATTCGCAGATCGCCAGCGAATCCCAGATCGTGATATCGCCGGCCAGCAGTACGGGCACACGCCCCGCCGCCGAATAATGCGAGATCTGCAATGCCGTGTCGCTACGGTCCAGCAACACGCAGATTTCCTGGAACGGGATGCTGAAAGCCGTCATCACGACCCATGGCCGCATCGACCAGGATGAGTAATTCTTGTTGGCGATCACCAGTTTCAGGCCGCTGCTCTCCGCATCGGCCAGCGTCTGCGACAGCGCCGGATCGAGTTCTGTGGTTTGCATGACTTTCCATCGTCAGAGAGAAAACGATTCAGGAAGGATCGAGCCGATACCGGATCAGCAGCTCAGACAACCGGTCAAGGCAGCGCACTCGGCTCGTAAGCTTCAGGCGCGATATTGCCCAAACGATCCTTCAGCGACTGCGGCTTGTTTTCCAGCATCGCGGCATAGTAGGTAGCGTTCGACATGACTTTTTTCACATAGTCGCGCGTTTCGGTGAACGGGATCGTCTCGGCGAAGATCGCGCCTTCGACCGGATGCGTCAATGTCGCGCGCCAGGCACGCGGACGCCCCGGCCCTGCGTTGTAGGCGGCCGTCGCCAATACCTGCGAACCTTCCAGGTCGTTCAGCACCATGTTCAGGTAATTGGTACCAAGCAGGATGTTGGTTTCGAGTTCATTGACGCGGCTGTGCTTGAAGTCGTCGAAGCCGATCTTCTTCGCCACATGCCGCGCGGTTGCCGGCATCAGTTGCATCAGGCCGGATGCGCCGACATGCGAACGCGCATCCATCACGAAGCGCGACTCCTGCCGGATCAAACCGTAGACCCACGCCATTTCCAATCCGAGATTGCGCGTGGCCTCCTGCATCACGTCGCGATACGGCGTCGGGAAACGCTGATCGAAATCGACTTCGATTTTTGTGCGATCCGATGTATTGACCATGCGATCCAGCACCGAACTGCGGCGCGCGAACTCGGCCGCCGCCAGATGCTGGCGTTCGTTCATGCTGCGCAGCTCCCAGTTCCATTCGCGATAGCCTTCGAAACGCAGGCCGAGATCGAAGAACTTGAAAGCGCGGCGGAAACCGGCATTGGTTGCCATCGGAGCCACTTCGGCTTCGGTGACCGGTGCAGGACGCGGCGGAATCGTGATCTTGCGGCCCAGGTCTTCCGCTGCCAACTGGCCATAGAAACTGTGCTGGCCGGCGATCGATTGCAGCAATGCATCGGCCTGCTCGCGCTTGCCTTCTTCGCGCAGCACGCGCGCCATCCAGTAAATCCAGGTCGTATCGTTGCGCAGCGATGGCGGCATCTGCTCGATGCCCTGCTTCACCAGTTTCCAGTCGCCGGCACGCAGTGCCGTACGCACTTTCCATTCATGCGATTCCTGCGACAGTGGCGCATCGCCGGCGCGACGCCAGTAATCGTCGGCTTCCGGCAACAGCTTGCGCGCCGTCGGCATCGCAATCTGTGCCCACGCCAGTTCCTGCTGCTTGCGGCTCAAGCGCTTGCCGTCTTTCGATGACAGCACTTCCGCCGCGCGATCCGGATCGTTGCGCGCCACGCGTCCCAGCGCAACGATGAAAGTCTCGTGCTTGACGCGCCGGAAGCCGGGGCCGCGTGCGACGACCGACATCGGTTTATCCATCGCCTTGCCCAATGCATCGTCGTCAATGCCGGCAAACGCTTGCAGGCGGCGTACGAAATCGGCATTGCCGGTATCGGCCGCCAGGCGAATCTGCGTCCACAGATCGTCGTCATCGAACTGACGGTTGTCGATCAGCATGCCGATCAGCGCCGTGCATCCTTCACCGTAGTTTTTCGGCACTGTCAGCAACAGGCGTGCCTCGGCGGCAACGTCGTCCCCCTTCACCATCCTGGACATCAGCGCATAACATTTCAGTTGCGTATCGTCGTTCAGCTGGAACAGCGGATACTGGATGTCGAAGGTCGCCCAATCGCGCCGCTTGCCGAGTTCCAGCAGCCAATCGTTGCGCAGGCGATCGGCAATCGCGCTGCCGTTGTAGCGTGACAGATAAGCCAGAATTTCGTCCGGCGTCGCATCCGCGATGCGCGGCTTCAACTGGTAATAATCGACGTAAGAGGGAATCGGATAGTCGCGCAGCAACATGGCAATATCGGCAGCACGTTCCGCATCGCCGCGGCGCGCCGCATCGCGCAACGCCAGAAAGGCATCGTCGTCGTTCGCGAAGCTGTTCGTCCGTTTTTGCGCGTGTGCAGTCGGCAGCAAGGCTACGCATGCCGCGACGAGTACGAAACGTGCAAACAAGGTTGTCGGAAACGTGAAATTCATGGCCTTTTTATGCCCCTTTTCTATCCTGGCTGATGCCGAATGACGATGCGGCTAGAATAGCACGCGACACCCTTCAGACGATGACGAAAACATGCAGGAAAAACCCGAACTGCGACGCAAATTGCTGGCGTTGCGCAACACCATTCCCGCCGACGACAAAACCGCATTCGACCATCGCATCAACGATGCGATCCTGGCCTGGTGGCAGATCACCCGGGACACGACGATCGGGGTCTACTGGCCGATGCGCGGCGAACCCGATCTGCATGCGGCCTATGCCGCCTTGCGCCGGCAAGGCGTGCAACTGGCATTGCCTGTCGTAGTGGACGACAATGCGCCGCTGAAGTTCGTTCTGTGGAAGGAAAATGACGTATTGCAGGACGATCGCTACGGTGCACGCATCCCGCCGACGACGAATCCGCAGGTCTGGCCGCAAGTTTTGATCATTCCGTGCGTGGGCTTCAACGCCGGTCGCTTCCGGCTCGGCTACGGCGGCGGATTCTATGACCGCACGCTGGAAGCCGTACCGCGTCCGCGCACGGTCGGTGTCTCCTACACGCTGGGCGAAGCCGAATTCGCTGCAGACACCTTCGACGTGGCGCTGGATTTCCTGATCACGGAACAAGGCCCTTACGCTTGCTGAAACAGTTTCTGCGAATCTGAAGGGCATAAAAAAAACGGCGCCGATGATGGCGCCGTTTCATTTTTCGCAAAGCCAATCAGCCGCGCGAGAGATTCAGCCTGCTCCAGATCGCATGCGTGGCCGCCGCCTGGTTCAACGTGTAGAAATGCAGGCCCGGCGCGCCACCGTCCAGCAGGCGGTCGCACAGATCCGTCACCACATCCAGGCCGAAGGCGCGGATCGCATCGGTATCGTCGCCGAAACTTGCCAGTTTCAGCTTGATCCAGCGCGGAATCTCGGCACCGCACATGTCGGAGAAGCGCACCAGTTGCGAATAATTGGTGATCGGCATGATGCCCGGCACGACCGGCACGTCGCAGCCCGCCTTGCGCACCTCGTCGACGAAACGGAAATAGGCATCGGCATTGTAGAAATACTGCGTAATCGCCGAATCCGCGCCGGCTTTCACCTTGCGTACGAAGCTGTCGATGTCGTCGCGCGGCGATTTTGCCTGCGGGTGCATTTCCGGATAGGCAGCCACTTCGATGTGAAACCAGTTGCCGGTTTCGGCACGGATGAACTCGACCAGCTCGTTCGCGTAATGGAAT
The DNA here is from genome assembly GCF_014635845.1 of Oxalicibacterium solurbis. Classification (GTDB taxonomy): domain Bacteria; phylum Pseudomonadota; class Gammaproteobacteria; order Burkholderiales; family Burkholderiaceae_D; genus Oxalicibacterium; species Oxalicibacterium solurbis. The sequence continues at coordinate 1,034,515 of NZ_BMDP01000001.1, forward strand.
TCGCTGGACGAAAAATCGCCGTAGCCGCTCGGCAGATCGCCGCGCAATGCGACCAGACGCTTGATGCCGTGCGATTTGTAGCGCTGCAGTATCTCGCGCAGGTTGTCACGCGAGCTGCCGAGGCAGGAAATATGCGGCGCGGCATCGTGGCCGGCGGAGCGGATTTCCAGCACGGTATCCAGCGTGCCCTGCTGCGTGGAGCCGCCCGCGCCGAAGGTCACGGAAAAGAACTGCGGTTTCAACTCGGACAGCCGCGCGCAGGTCGCACGCAGCTTCTCGACGCCGGCATCGGTCTTCGGCGGGAAGAACTCGATGCTGAAATTCTGTTGAGTCATATTCTCTTGTCGTCCAGGATGAGTGCGGACAATAGCCACGAAATGATGCTGTAGAGAATCGCCCCGCCCACTGCCGACCAGAATCCGGCGACATGCAATCCGCCGACCAGGCTCGCCATTGCCCAGAACAGCAGGCCGTTGATGACGAAGATGAACAGGCCCAATGTCAGCAACGTGGCCGGCAAGGTCAGTAGCACCAGCACCGGCCTGATCAATGCATTGATCAAACCGAGCACCAGCGCACCGATCAGCGCGGCACCGACGCTGTCGACACGGATCGACGTCATCAGATAGGGCAGCGCAAACAGCGCGACGGCATTGATGAACCAGATGAGTAGCAGGCGCATGCGATTCTCCTTCAGTAGGTTGGAAAAACCGAAATGCAGCGGTGCGATACGCCTATGTCAGCCACGTACCGCACCGCTTTACCGAAACATCAATAGCGATAATGCTCCGGCTTGTACGGACCGTCTTGCTTGACGCCGATGTAGGCTGCCTGCTCGTCTGTCAGCGTGCTCAGTTGCGCATTGAGTTTCTTCAGCTGCAGGCGCGCGACCTTCTCGTCCAGATGTTTTGGCAGTGTATAGACGCCGACCGGGTAGTTGTTCGTGTTCATGAACAGTTCGATCTGTGCAATCGTCTGGTTGGCGAACGACGAGCTCATCACGTACGAAGGATGGCCGGTGCCGCAACCAAGATTGACCAGACGGCCTTCGGCCAGCAGGATGATGCGCTTGCCGTCAGGGAAGATGATGTGGTCGACCTGTGGCTTGATGTTGTCCCAGGTGTACTGCTTCAGCGCGGCGACTTCGATCTCGTTGTCGAAGTGGCCGATGTTGCAGACGATGGCCTGGTCTTTCATCTTCTTCATGTGTTCGTGCGTGATCACATGGTAGTTGCCGGTGCAGGTGACGAAGATGTCGCCGTGCTCGGCAGCGTAATCCATCGTCACGACGCGATAGCCTTCCATCGCCGCCTGCAGCGCGCAGATCGGATCGATCTCGGTGACCCATACCTGCGCCGACAACGCGCGCAAGGCCTGCGCCGAACCCTTGCCGACGTCGCCATAGCCGGCGACGATGGCGATCTTGCCTGCGACCATGACGTCGGTTGCGCGCTTGATGCCGTCAACCAGCGATTCGCGGCAGCCGTACAGGTTGTCGAACTTGGACTTGGTGACGGAATCGTTGACGTTGATCGCCGGGAAAGCCAGCTTGCCTTCCTTGTGCATCTGGTACAGGCGATGCACACCGGTCGTGGTTTCCTCGGTCACGCCCTTGATTTCCTTCAGGCGCTTCGAGTACCAGGCCGGATCAATCGCGAGGTAACGCTTGATCGCGTTGAACAGGCAGACCGCCTCTTCCGAATCCGGATTGCTCAGAACGCTCGCATCCTTCTCGGCGCGCGTGCCCAGATGCAGCAGCAGCGTCGCATCGCCGCCGTCGTCGAGAATCATGTTCGAGTAGCCGCCATCGGTCCATTCGAAGATGCGGTGCGTGTATTCCCAGTATTCGTCGAGGTTCTCGCCCTTGACGGCAAACACCGGCGTGCCGTTGGCTGCAATCGCAGCGGCAGCATGGTCCTGCGTCGAGTAGATGTTGCACGATGCCCAGCGTACTTTCGCGCCCAGCGCTTCCAGCGTCTGGATCAGCACGGCGGTCTGGATCGTCATGTGCAGCGAACCGGTGATGCGTGCGCCTTTCAGCGGCTGCGATTTGGCGAATTCTTCGCGGATCGCCATCAGGCCCGGCATTTCGGTTTCGGCGATCTTGATTTCCTTGTTGCCCCAGTCGGCCAGCGACAGGTCGGCAATGATGTAATCCTGGGATGCGGAATTGAGTACTGCGGCGTTCATCACGCCCTCCTTTCATTAGAGAAAAAAGAAAACGTGAGCGCGGTTGCAGAGTATTGACACATCAAGCCTGGCAGATCGGGAAACCTGTCGCAACGCTCCTTGATGCGGATTGGCATTTTAATCCAAGCCGCGGCGGCTGTCATGGCTGTTCGGACAACACGGCTGGCGCCGGCGCAACGACATCTTGTCCATGTGGAAACACCACGTAAGCCATCTGATCGTTGCGCCGCTCCACATTGCGCGACATCCAGACCAGCATATCGACCCAGATGCGCCACTGTTCCGCGCGCGTCGGCATGCGCAAGGCATTCGGCAGTTCGATGGTAATGACCGGCACGTTCTTGTGCACGCCGCCGTAGTTGCCGAGCGAACCCGGATACACGCCGACCCGATCCAGCAGCAGGCGGCCGAACTTGTGCGGCGGCTCCGACGGCCCGTCGAAATCGAGAACGCCGAACGGCGCATGGACGGAAATGATCACGTCCGGACGAAAACGCAGCATCTCCTCATTGACCCAGCGGCTTTCCGGCTCGGACAACGGTGCAGCGCCGGGAAAACGGCGCGGGTCGCGATGCGTGCGCACCTGCCAGTAACGCGGCGCGTCGTGTTCCCAGTCCGGCGTCGGGAAATTGCGGTTCAGGTCGACGCCGTTCGCATTGACGCGCGTGGCATTGCGCGCCAGCAGGCCGTCCGGATTGACGACCGGAAGCACACGCCATTCGAACTGGCTGGCCAGCGGTCCGCCCAGCCATTGCAGCCAATTGAAAACGATGGAAGAGGAAGTCAGTTCGTCGCCATGGATGCCGCCCATCAGCAGCACGCGCACCGGCCGGCGCTTGGCATCCGGCGATGCGGCGACATGCCGCGCCAGCAATGGAAATCCCTGCAGGGATCGTGCGCCGGTCGGCGACATTCCGCTGTTTTCGCATTCGGTGTTGTTCACTTCCGGCAAGCGCACGACCAGTTTCTTGCACCAGGTCGCCAGCGAAACCGGTGCAGCGGACACCTGACGTGCCGCCGCCGCCGGCTCTGCCTGCGCCGCCAGCGGTACGGCCGCAATCGCCGCTGCAACGGCCAGAATTCCTACAGGATGCATCGTTACTCCATAAAAAAAGACCGGGAGAATCCGTAGGGATTCTATCCGGTCATACAGGCCAGAGGTTTACAGGATTGGCGCCGTATGGTCTGCGCCACATTTGCTACGCAGACAAGACTGCCCTCCTGAAACCACCGCCCGCCGTTGCGGACGGGTGCTTACAAGGCGGCGGCTACGCGCAGAGCGCGTCGCCTTGTGGTCTAAACTCACATCCGCTGGCGGATATGAGTTCGCCCCAAGCCCCCGCAGTCGCGAACATTGCCTTACAGGCCAGCCGCTGCACGCAGCGCTTGGGCCTTGTCAGTACGCTCCCAGCTGAATTCCGGTTCTTCGCGGCCGAAGTGGCCGTAAGCCGCTGTCTTGCCGTAGATCGGGCGCAGCAGGTCCAGCATCTGCACGATGCCTTTCGGACGCAGGTCGAAATGTTCCTGCACCAGTTGCGCAATCTTCTCGTCGCTGATCTTGCCGGTACCGAAAGTCGTCACCATGATCGACGTCGGCTTGGCCACGCCGATCGCGTACGAAATCTGGATCTGCGCGCGCTCGGCCAGACCGGCGGCGACGATGTTCTTCGCCACGTAGCGGCCGGCGTAGGCAGCCGAACGGTCGACCTTGGACGGATCCTTGCCGGAAAACGCGCCGCCGCCGTGCGGTGCTGCGCCGCCGTAGGTATCGACGATGATCTTGCGGCCGGTCAGGCCGCAGTCGCCCTGCGGACCGCCGATGACGAAGCGTCCGGTCGGATTGACCAGGAAGCGCGTTTCCTTCAGCCATTCGGCCGGTACCACCGGCTTGATGATTTCCTCGATGACGGCTTCGGTGATGCTCTTGTGCTCGATGTCCGGCGCATGCTGCGTCGACAGCACGATGGTATCGATCGAAACCGGCTTGCCGTCGACATAGCGCAGCGTGACCTGTGATTTCGCATCCGGGCGCAGCCATGCCAGACGGCCGTCCTTGCGCAGTTCGGCCTGGCGCTCGACGATGCGGTGCGCATAATGGATCGCAGCCGGCATCAGCTCAGCCGTTTCGTTGCAGGCGTAGCCGAACATCAAGCCCTGATCGCCGGCGCCCTGGTCAAGGTCGATACCGGCGCCTTCATCCACGCCCTGCGCGATGTCCGGCGACTGCTTGTCGTAGGCGACCAGCACGGCGCAGCTCTTGTAATCGATGCCGTAGTCGGCGTTGTCGTAGCCAATGCGCTTGACCGTGTCACGCGCGATCTTGATGTAATCGACGTTGGCAGTCGTCGTGATCTCGCCGGCCAAGACGACGAGACCGGTGTTGCACAGGGTCTCGGCGGCGACGCGCGCCTTCGGATCCTGTTCGAAGATCGCGTCGAGAATAGCGTCGGAAATTTGATCGGCAACCTTGTCCGGATGACCTTCGGACACGGATTCGGAAGTAAACAGATAGTCGTTTGCCACGTGCAGGCTCCCTTTCTACAAGTTGGTGGATGTCGCGGCCAACCTTACCGAGCCTGCGACGCTTTAGCGAAATTTGTATACCGCCTCGCAAGTTGTCTGATTAACTCGGCGGGAAAAACTGTGTGGTATTTTACGCGTCTTGAAAAAAATCGGCAAAATCGTTGCAAACCCTTGCCGTATCAGCATGCTCGTTCTTCTCTTCCGCCTTCTGTCGTTCCTGCCGTTGCCGGTTTTGCATGCGATCGGTGCCGCACTCGGCTGGATCGTCTATCTGTCGTCGCCACGCTATCGCCAGCGCCTGAAAGGCAATCTCGCACAGGCCGGTTTCGGCGAACATCTGCACGCCGCCGTCGGCGAAGCCGGCAAGAGCGCGCTCGAACTGCCGTTCATCTGGTGTGCATCGCCGGATCGCGTGCTGAACAAGGTCCGCATCGAGAACTGGAACGTCATCGACGAGGCACTGGCCGCCGGCAACGGCATCGTTTTCCTGACGCCGCATCTCGGCTGCTTCGAGGTATCCGCACAGATCGCCGCCGCACGCATGCCGCTGACCGTGCTGTACCGCCCGCCCAAGCAGGCGGCGCTGAAACCGCTGATCGAAGATGCGCGTGCGCGCCATAACCTCGCGCTGGCGCCGGCCAACCTTGCCGGCGTGCGCAGCCTGTTCAAGGTACTGAAGCGCAACGGCGCCATCGGCCTGCTTCCTGACCAGGTGCCGCAAAACGGCGAAGGCGTGTGGGCCGATTTCTTCGGCAAACCCGCCTACACGATGACGCTGCCAGGCAAGCTGGCGCAGATGACGAAGGCCACCATCGTGCTCGCCTTCGCCGAACGGTTGCCGCGCGGACGCGGTTATGTGTTGCATCTGTCATCGTTCGCGCTGGAAGAAAATCTGTCGCCCGAACAGCAGGCAAGCGCCATCAACGGCGCGATGGAACGCCTGATCGCGCAATGTCCGTCGCAATACCTGTGGAGCTACAACCATTACAAACGCCCATCCGGCGTAGCTGCACCGACTGCAGCCGCAGATGCGGGAGAAAAAGAATGACGATGCGCCTGCTGATCCTGCTGATGTGGCTATTGCACTGGCTGCCGCTGCCGATCCTGGCCTGGCTGGGCGAACGCATTGGCGACCTGCTGTACGCCTTCAAGAAATCGCGCCGCCACATCACACTGACCAATCTGCGCCTGTGCTTCCCTGAATGGACGGAAGAAAAACGCGAAGAAGTCGCGCGCCAGCATTTCCGCAATTACGCGCGCAGCGTGCTGGAACGCAGCATCCTGTGGTGGGCATCGGAAGCGCGGCTGCGCCGCCTGATCCAGGTGGAACCCGGCGTGCCGCTGGCCGAAATCGCCGCCAGCCCGACCATCCTGCTGTGCCCGCATTTCGTCGGGCTGGATGTAGCCGGTGTGGCCGTCATGCTGGAATCGTCGCTGTGTTCGATCTACACGAAACAGTTGAACGACGTCTTCGACGACGTGCTGCGCAAGGGCCGTTCACGCTTCCGGCCGATCAAGCTGGTCACGCGCGAGGATGGCGTCAAGCCGATCATCCGCGCGATGCGCGAAGGCCTGCCCTTCTTCATGCTGCCGGACATGGATTTCGGCATGCAGGATGCCGCCTTCGTGCCATTCTTCGGCATTCCCGCTGCGACACTGACTGCACCGGCACGCATCGCCGCTGCCACGCAGGGCAAGGTGATCCCGGTGATCGCCACCTACCTGCCGAACTACAAAGGCTGGATCGTGCGTTTCTATCCGGCATGGGAAGACTATCCGGGCGACGACATCACCGAGGCCACGCGCCGCATGAACGCTTTCATCGAAGAGCGTGCGCGCGAAACACCGGCCGAGTATTTCTGGACGCACAAGCGCTTCAAGACGCGCCCATCCGGCGAACCCGGTTTTTATTCCAGAAACGATACCGATACGCAACTGATCAACGAGTAAATTGCGGAGCAATTCTGCACAGCAATTTGCATATCGCAACGCGCCGCACGCCATAGCCGCACGCCGTATAATCGGCAGATGAAAATCAAATTCACCAAGATGCATGGCGCCGGCAACGATTTCGTCGTCGTCGATGCGATCAACCAGCAGATTTCGCTGACGCCCGAACAATGGCGCTTTATCGCCGATCGCCGTTTCGGCATCGGTGCCGACCAGATTCTGGTCGTCGAAAAACCGCAAAGCGCGGGCGTCGATTTCCGCTATCGCATCTACAATGCCGACGGCGGCGAAGTCGAGCAATGCGGCAACGGCGCGCGCGCCTTCGTCCGCTTCGTCACCGACAAGAAACTGACCGACAAGAACGCGATCCGCGTCGAAACGATGTCCGGCATCATCGAGCCGCGCCTGGAGGCCAACGGCAACATTACCGTCGACATGGGTGCTCCCATCCTGCTGCCGCAGGACGTGCCGTTCGATACCGAAGGATTGACGGCGCGCATCGAAGGCGACCAGACATTGTGGCCGCTCGATGTCGATGGCAAAACCGAATGGATTGCCGCCATCTCGATGGGCAATCCGCATGCAGTGCAAGTAGTCGGCGACGTCGAAAAGGCACCGGTGCGCACGCATGGCGAGTTGATCGAACGTCACGTCCGTTTTCCCAAGCGCGTCAATGCCGGCTTCATGCAGATCATCAATCGCAATGAAATCAAGTTGCGTGTGTTCGAACGCGGTGCCGGCGAAACGCTGGCCTGCGGCACCGGCGCCTGCGCCGCCGTGGTTTCCGGCATTCGCCGCGGATTGCTGGCGTCGCCGGTCAAGGTACATACGCGTGGCGGCGACCTTTCCATCGCATGGGCCGGCGATGCTGCGCCGGTGATGATGACCGGACCGGCAGTCCGCGTATTCGAAGGCGAGATCGAAATTTAGCCAGCAAGTCTGACCGGTTGAAATCGCATCGAACGGCAACGGACACCGGCTGTCATTCTGGTGGTACGTCGTCGACACGGGTTCAACATACGCCGCAGCTGTTTCGAGCCGACGCCGTTGTCGGTTAAAATCGCCCGCAGACTCGCGGCCCGCCGCGCACCACACATCATTCGATACAGAAAAGACTAGTCATGGATTCCAACGCCGTCGCCGATTACCTGCTGGCCAACCCGAAGTTTTTCGAAGAACACGCCGAGTTGCTGTCGCAGGTGCGCTTGTCCAGCGTGCTGGGCGGCCGCACGCTGTCGCTGCAGGAACGCCAGATGGATGTGCTGCGCGAAAAACTGAAGGTGATGGAATTGCGCATGGCCGAGCTGATGCGCATCGGCCAGGAAAACGACCGCATCACGCACCACTTCCAGGCATGGACGCGCGACCTGCTGCTGGCACGCAACGATGTCGATCTGCCGCACACGCTGGCGACCGGCCTGCAGAATATTTTCGGGGTGCCGCACGTGACGCTGCGCCTGTGGGGCGTGGCGGAAGAATTTGCGCATGCCTGGTTCGCAGCCGCGGTTTCCGACGACGTGCGCCTGTTCACCAACAGCCTGTCCGCCCCGTTCTGCGGCCCCAACAACGATTTCGAAGCCGTCACCTGGCTGGAAGATGCGCCGGCAATCCAGTCGGTGGCGCTGTTGCCGCTGCGCCTGGACGGCACATCGGAAGCCTTCGGCCTGTTGGTGCTCGGCTCGCCCGACGCCGACCGCTTCACCGCCGACATGGGCACCGATTTCCTCTCCAACATCGCGCAGACTGCGGCCGCCGCACTCGCCGGCCTGATCGACTGACATTGTCATGGGCCACGCCGTCGATCATGCAACCATGGACGGCTATCTCGACAGTCTGGCCAGTCAGCGCCAACTGTCGCCGCTGACGATCAGCAATTACCGGCGCGACCTGCTTGAACTGGCGGCCTTTGCTGCCGAGTCGAAACAGGATGTGACCGCAACCACGCACTTCCAGATCCGCAAGTTCGCCGCACAACTGCATGCGCGCGGACTGAATCCACGCTCGATCGCACGCAAGCTGTCCGCCTGGCGCGGCTTCTTCGGCTGGCTGGCCGAACGGAATGCGATCGCCGCCAACCCCGTCGACGGCATCAAGCCGCCCAAGCGCACCAAGCCATTGCCGAAAGCGCTGGCGGCTGACGATGCAGTTCGCGTCGTCGCCGAAAACGCGCCAGGCAAAAAGGCCGATGCAACGATGACGCTGTGCAACCATGCAATGTTCGAACTGCTGTATTCGAGCGGGCTGCGTGTGTCCGAACTGGCCGGTCTCGACGTGCGCTATGTGCAGGATGGGCGTTACGTGTCCGCCGGCTGGATCGATTTCGATGCACGCGAAGTGACGGTTACCGGCAAGGGCAGCAAACTGCGCACAGTACCGATCGGCGGCCCGGCGCTGGAAGCCATCCAGGCATGGCTAGGCGTACGCGCAACGCTGGTAAAGACAGATCCGCACCCACTGTTCCTCAGCGAACGCGGCACACGCATCTCGCCGCGTGTCGTGCAGCTGCGACTGAAGGCACATGCACAAGCGATCGGCCTGCCGACCAATGTGCATCCGCACGTATTGCGGCATTCGTTTGCATCGCATGTGCTGCAATCGTCAGGCGACCTGCGTGCCGTGCAGGAAATGCTGGGCCATGCGTCGATTTCCGCGACGCAAATCTATACGTCGCTCGACTTCCAGCGGTTGGCGCAAGTCTATGACGCCGCGCATCCGCGCGCGAAAAAGAAAACCGATTAAAAGAAAACCGTTCGGAAATCGCCAATCTGGGGCGGCCTTCCATCTCCCGTATATTTTTCACAAAATCCCATGATGCAACTCGATTGCAAAATTGCGGCATAATCTCAAGATTCAGCATTTTCATCGCGCGAACACATCATCGAGCACACCATGAAAAAAACCGCCGCCCCGGATTTCCATGCGCTGGCAGAGCACCAGTTGCGCGAATCGCCGCTGCGCGCCACCGATGCACGCATCAAGGTTCTGGCCTCACTGCTCGGCGCGCACCATGCGCAGTCGCACCAGGACATCCAGGACACACTGACCGACATGGATCGCGTCACGCTGTATCGCGCACTCGATTGCCTGACCGATGCCGGCCTGGCGCACAAGATCGCCGGCGACGATCGCGTCTTCCGCTACAACGCCGGCATCGAACAACACGAAGCCGGCGATCATGCACAACAACACCAGCACGGCCACTTCAAATGCACGCGCTGCGCCCGCGTCTTCTGCATCGAGAACGTCGACGAAAAACTGTTCGCCGGCAACGATGGCGCGAATACGAAATCGCTGCGCCAGCAGTTGCAGAAAGTGCTGCAGGATGCGCTGGGCAAAGGCTTTCAGAGTCATGACATCGAACTCACGATCAAGGGCTGGTGCGCAGACTGCGCAACGAAGGCCGGCGCGCTGAAAACCGGCGCACGCAAGTCGGCCTGAGTCGTACCGAAAGCGCACCACCAATCATCACAAGGCAAACACCATGGCATTGATTCCTGTAACCATCCTCACCGGCTTCCTCGGCGCCGGCAAGACCACGCTGCTCAATCGCATCCTGCAGGAGCCGCACGGCTACAAGATCGCCGTCATCGAAAACGAATTTGGCCAGGAAAATATCGACAACGAAATCCTGGTGCAGGACAGCAAGGAACAGATCGTCGAAATGAACAACGGCTGCATCTGCTGCACGGTGCGCGGCGACCTGATCGTCGCACTGACCAATCTGGCGAACCGGCGCAATGCCGGCGAACTGCAGTTCGACCGTGTCGTCATCGAAACCACCGGCCTGGCCAATCCCGGCCCGGTCGCACAAACTTTTTTCATCGACGAAGAAGTGGCGGCCGAATACCGTGTCGATGCCGTCATCACCGTGGTCGATGCGCGTCACTCGATGCAGCAACTCGACCAGTACGAAGAAGCACAGCGCCAGATCGGTTTTGCCGATCGCCTGCTGCTGTCGAAGACCGATCTGGTCACGCCGGATGAACTGCAAACCCTGACCGATCGCATCAAGCGCATCAATCCGCGCGCACCAATTACCACCGTCGATTTCGGCCAGGTGCCGATCGCCGACGTGCTGGACCTGCACGGCTTCAACCTGAACGACAAGCTCGACATCGATCCGGATTTCCTTGCTGCAGAAGAACACAATCATGCACATCATGATCACGACCATGCCTGCGGCGAACACTGCGATCATGAACATCATCACCATGATCACGAACACAATCACCATCACGGCCATCACAGCGACGACATCGCCGCCTTCGTCTTCAGTGCCGACCGTCCGTTCAACACGGAAAAGCTGGACGAATTCCTCGGTGGACTGGTGCAGGTCTACGGCCCTCGCATGCTGCGCTACAAAGGCGTATTGTGGATGGACGGTGCCGATCGCAAGGTCGTGTTCCAGGGCGTGCACCAGCTGATGGGCACCGACATCGGTGCGAAATGGGGTGAAAACGAGACACGCGGCAGCAAAATGGTCTTCATCGGACAGAATTTGCCGAAAGACACGTTTATTCTCGGATTGAAACAATGTTTGGTATAAACTACCGTCGATTTTGAGCTCCGGGGGGTAACGGCCTGTAGTAGATGCGAGGGAGGCAATCGCGCAAGGCACGATGCGATCCGAATGTGGGAAGGTTCATCAAGGACGAGGGACTATGAACGCAACCGTCACAAAAGCTGCGAAAAGCGCCAAAAAAACCACCGCAAGCAGTGCTCGTACCAAGCCGCCGGCCGCCAAGAAAGCGCCGGCCAAGACCTCCGTGAAATCGCTGGCCGGCAAGGTCGCCAAACCGCTGAAGGCGGCAGGCAAAACCTCCACCGCAGCAAAGAAAGCGCCCGCCAAGAGTGCGGTAAAATCGCCGAAGCCGGCCGTCGCCGCGAAGGTGGCAAAACCGAAGACGCCAGCGGCAACCCGAACAAGCGCGGCAAAAACCGCAAAGACGCCGACAAAATCGGCAGCATCGACGAAACCTGCCGCCAAAACCGCGGTCAGACCCGCTGCGAAAAGCGCAGCGCCCGTCCGCAAACCTGTCGCGGCGGCTCCCGAAAAAAACGCATCCCGATCCGGAGCGACGAGCGGCAAGACCGTCTCCAGATCGACGGATAACATTGAACCATCCGTTTCAAAGGCAAGAGAAGTGGCAACCAAGACATCCAAAGCATCTCCCGCTCCCGCTGCAGGCTCGTTGTTGACCGAAGAACAGGTCCTGAAGATGAGCGACAAGGATTACATGAACGAGGCGCAACTCGCATTCTTCAAGAACCGCCTGCAGCAACTCGAGAAAGACCTGCTGAAAAACGCCGACGAAACCACCGAACACCTGCGCGAAACCGTGCTCGTTCCCGATCCCGCCGACCGCGCCACGATCGAGGAAGAACATGCGCTGGAACTGCGTACGCGCGACCGCGAACGCAAGCTGCTGAAGAAGGTGCAGCAATCGATCGCCTCCATCGATTCCGGCGATTACGGCTGGTGCGAGGAAACCGGCGAACCAATCGGCGTGGCCCGCCTGCTGGCGCGCCCGACCGCGACGCTGTCGCTGGAAGCGCAACAACGCCGCGAACTGAAGCAGAAGCTGTACGGTGACTGATGCGACTGAGCGATTTTGCTTGATTTGAATTGATTGCGGCGGCTGATCGCAACCAATCGCCGTCAATCGCGAAATCGTTCGGGCTCTTTCACCCGTCATCTGCAAATAAACAGCGCGCGGCCCTATCCTCGCGCTTTGTTTTTTTATAGAATGCAACCCTGTTGCAAACTATCGCCTGCCGGCGATCATCTTAACAGCCCGATTCTGCCGACGCCATAGATCCCAAACTCGTGAAACCTCTGCTGCCAGCCATGCGTCGCCAAAACCGGCTCTGCTTCACCGCAGTGCTGGCGGCATTGCTGCTCTTCGCACAGTGGATGGGGCTGCAGCACAGCATCGCGCATGCCGACCTGGTCGATGGCAACCATGCCGTATTCAAGTCAGCAAACGCTGCCGACGCATCCGGCGAATACATCGGCGACAAGGGACACTCCTGCAAACTCTACGACAGCGCTACGCTGAGCGATTCGGCACCGCTGCCTATCGTACTGCCGGTCATCCGTACCGGCATGCTCGTCGTCACGCAACACATATCGGCCATTCTCTGGGATGCGCCGCTGCGCTGCCACTTCTCTTCCCGCGCGCCGCCGCGGGCGTAATCGAACTTTCCCTTTCCGTCGCACCGGTCGCCTGCCGATCGGCATGCGGCCGTCCTCATTCGCATTCAAGGAAGTTTCATGATCGCCCAACGCACCCTGCTGGCGAGCGCTGTCGTCTCCGCGCTTGCCTCGCTGTCCCACGTTGCCCTCGCGCAAACGGCATCCACCGCACCTGACGCGGACAACACCGCTACCACCACCCTGCCCGCCGTCGTCGTCACTGCCACGCCGTTCGGCAACGACGAAAATTCGCAAATTCTCGCCCCTGCCACCGTGCTGCGTGGCGACGAACTGCGCAACAAGCTCGGCAATTCACTCGGCGACACGTTGTCGCATGAACTCGGCGTCTCCGCATCGGCCTTCGGCGCCGGCGCGTCGCGCCCCATCATCCGCGGCATGGAAGGCCCGCGCGTGAAGATCCTGCAGAACGGCATGTCGATTCTCGACGCCTCCAGCCTGTCGAACGACCACGCCGTCGGCGGCGAAGCGTCGACCGCACGTCAAGTCGAAATCCTGCGCGGCCCGGCTTCGTTGCTATATGGTTCCGGCGCGATCGGCGGTGTGGTCAACATCGTCAACGACCGCATCCCGACGCAGCTGGTCGACAAACCGACCGGCGAGGCGGAAGTCCGCTACGGCACCGTCGACCGCACCAAGAACACCTCGCTGTCGATCAATGGCGCAGCGGGAGACATCGGCCTGCACATCGACGGCAACCTGCGCGATGCCGACGACTACAAGATTCCCGGTCACGCCGACGCCAACGATTCAAACTCGGCCAGCGGCCGCCTGCCAAATTCGTTCGCGCGCACCAACAGCCTGGGCGTGGGTGCTTCCTACATCCAGAGCTGGGGCCACATCGGCGCATCGGTCGGCGTCAACGACGACCGCTACGGCATCCCTACCGAAGAACGCTCGTACATCACGCTGAAACAGACCCGCATCGATCTCGACGGCCTGATCAAGGAACCGTTCGGCGGCGCCTTCGAATCGCTGCGCTTCAAGATCGGCAACACCGACTACAAGCACACCGAGCATGAAGAAGACGGCACGCCGGCCACCGACTTCAAGAACGACGCCATCGAAAGCCGCTGGGAACTGACGCACAAGCCGATCGCCGGCTGGCGCGGCACCTTCGGCATCCAGACCGAAAATTCGAAATTCTCGGCACTGGCAGCCGATGGCAGCGGACCGGAAACGGTACCGGTCACGAAGTCCGATTCGATCGCCGGCTTCCTCGTCGAGGAGCGCGACTTCGGCCCGTTCAAGCTGACCGGCGGCGCACGCATCGAAAGCGTCAAGCGCAAGCCGCAGGACGATGCGCTGGTCGATCGCGACTTCACGCTCGGCTCCTACTCGCTCGGCGGCCTGTGGACCTTCACGCCCGGCTATGCGCTCGGCCTGACCGGCTCCGTCGCACAGCGCGCACCGGCAATCGAGGAACTGTATTCGAACGGCCCGCACGAATCGACCGCCACCTTCGACATCGGCGACAACAACCTGCGCAAGGAAACCTCGCACAATATCGAGCTGAGCCTGCAGAAGACGGCCGGCCTGATCCGCTGGAAGGCGAACATCTACGAGAATCGCGTGAAGAACTACATCTACGGCCGCACCACCGGTACCGTGGACGAGGATGGCATTGCCGATCCGGGTGGTGAATTCACCGAGCGTTTCTGGTCGCAGGGCGATGCGACGATCCGCGGTGCCGAAGCCGAGATCAGCTACAACCTCGACGGACCCGGCCTGTCGCTGCGCGGCTTCACCGACACGTCGCGCGGCCGCCTCGACAACATGGGCAACCTGCCGCTGCAGCCGGTGACCCGCGTCGGCGGCGAAATCGGCTATCGCCAGGGACCGTGGCGCTCCGGCCTGTCGGTGGTGCATGCCGACAGCCAGGACAATCTGGCCCGCTTCGAAACCTTCGCCACACCGTCGTACACGCAGGTCGATGCCAACCTGTCGTACACGCAGAAGGCGTCGTCTTCGATGCCGATCACCTGGTTCGCCATCCTCAAGAACCTGACGAACGACGATATCCGCCTGTCGACGTCGGTGCTGAGCGATGTGGCGCCGCTGCCGGGCCGCAATCTGATCGTCGGAGTACGCACCAACTTCTAAGCTTATTCCGGTATCGCCAACCGCCGTTTTTTGGCTACACTAACGAGCCTGCCATTGTCCGCGTGACGGTGGCAGGCTGTTTTTTGGCATACCGCTTTGTGTTACCTTTGCGGAACTTTCAGCATCCTCGCCGGGCCGGCATGGCCATACGGGATGTTTCCTTATCAACTCGGTGCATCGCCGGCAACGGCAGACCGTTGCAAATCAGGACAGACGTGGGGATTTTTTCGTTATTCGGGAAAAAGGACGGGCCGCCGGCACGCAAGACCGCCGAATCCGACGCTACCCGCAAACGCCGCGACGGCAACACCGCACGTCCCAAGGTCGACGAGCAGACGCAGCAGGTGCAGCGCAAGGCAGCACAGGCAACCGCGCTGAAGATCGATGCGATCGAGTCCGAAATGTCGTCCGAATTCGTCAAGCCGCTGCCGTTCAGCGGCAACACGATGCCAGGCCCGCCCAGCCAGTTCCTGAATACCAATATCCCGCGCCCGGAAACGGCCGAGGCGCAAACCAAACCCCAGTCCGATCCGGCCTCCAAAGTCGCCGACAAGGCTGCCACCAAAGCCGACACCTCAGCCGAATCGGACAACCCTTCGGTACTGCCCGACATCATGGGCGCCAGCACGGCCTTCCTGCTGGGTGCGGAAACGGTGATCGGCCGTCCGGCGATCTCTGCATCGGAAGCCGCGCCCGTCATCGAGGAAGCAGCGATCCTGTTCGCCAACGGCCAGACCGACATGATCGAACCCATCCTGCTGCACGCGATTGCCGACGATGCCGTCGGCAGCACGCCACAGACCGTGTGGGGCATGCTGTTCGATCTGTACCAGATCACCGGCCAGCGCGAAAAATTCGAAAGCCTGTCGCTCGACTACGCCAGCAAGTTCGAAGTGTCACCGCCGGCCTGGATCGACAGCGGCAAGGCCGAAACGCCGGCTGCCGCGCCGCGCGCTTCCGGTTCCACGCCGGGCGTCGCCTTCCCCGCCAAGCTCGATGCCGGCATCGTCAAGCAGCTGGAACGCGTGAAGAACATGGCCGAGATGAGCAATGTGCTGCGTCTCGAATTCGCACGTGTGGCCGAAGTCGATCCGATCGGTTGCGGCCTGCTGCTGAGCGTACTGAAGAAGCTGCAGAAATCCGGCCATAACCTGGTGCTGGTCGGCGCTGCCGAACTGGCGGAAAAGATACGCGCCATCCTCGCCGTCGGCCGCCGCGACGAAACCGAAGCGCCGTGGCTGCTGCTGCTCGAATTGCTGCGCCTGCTGAACCGTGAAACCGAATTCGAGGAAACCAGCATCGATTACTGCGTCACCTTCGAAGTCTCGCCGCCGGCCTTCGAATCGCCGCAGGACAAGGTCGTCACCGACACCGAGGAATCGATCGCGCCGGATGAGGCCGATGCCGAAGACCGTTTCATGATGCCGGCCGTGATCGATGCACGCAACGAAACGCTGCTGCAGAACATCACCGCACACGTACACAAGCACAATCCCGCCATCCTCGATTGCACCAAATTGACGCGCATGGATTTCACCGCCGCCGGCTGGCTGTTCGGCGGCATGACACCGCTGATCAACAGCGGCCGCATCATCGAACTGCACAACGTCAACCATTTCGTCACCGCGCTGTGCGGCGTGATGGGCATCAAGGACATCATCCGCGTCATCCCGCGCAAGACCTGACGCATCGCCGCCTCCCGCGGTACTCTTGCAATCGCGGCGAGCGCCCCAACCTTCAGCTTCGTTACGCGGTTTTCGGCCGCTTTTTCATCATTTCCCGGGCAAGGACAAGGACACGCTTTACCGCTCCTTGCACGCATTCTCCAGAGGCCAGCATGGAACAATTTCACGGCACCACCATCCTGTCGGTACGGCGCGGCAACAGCGTCGCGCTCGGCGGCGACGGCCAGGTCACCCTCGGCAACGTCGTCATGAAAGGCACTGCACGCAAGGTGCGCAAGGTCTATAACGGCAAGGTGCTCGTCGGCTTCGCCGGCGGTACGGCCGATGCCTTCACGCTGCTCGAGCGTTTCGAAGCCAAACTCGAAAAACATCAGGGCAACCTGATGCGCGCCTCGGTCGAACTCGCCAAGGACTGGCGCACCGACCGCATGCTGCGCCGGCTGGAAGCGATGCTGCTGGTAGCCGACCGCGATTCAACACTGATCATCACCGGCAACGGCGACGTGCTGGAACCGAACGACGGCATCGGCGCCATCGGCTCCGGCGGCACCTACGCGCAATCGGCTGCCAAGGCATTGTTCGAGAACACCGATCTGCCGCCCGCCGAAGTCGTCAAGAAATCGCTGACCATCGCCGGCGAACTGTGCATCTACACGAACCTGTCCCACATCATCGAAACACTGGACTGATCCGAAAGCATTCCATCATGAACATGACTCCCCAGGAAATCGTCTCCGAACTCGACAAGCACGTGGTCGGCCAGGGCAATGCCAAGCGCGCCGTCGCCATCGCATTGCGCAACCGCTGGCGCCGCCAGCAGGTGCCGGATCCGTTGCGCCACGAAATCACACCGAAGAACATCCTGATGATCGGCCCGACCGGCGTCGGCAAGACCGAGATCGCGCGCCGTCTCGCCAAGCTGGCCGACGCGCCCTTCATCAAGATCGAGGCGACCAAGTTCACCGAAGTCGGCTACGTCGGCCGCGACGTCGATACCATCATCCGCGACCTGATCGATATCGGCATCAAGCAGACGCGCGAACTGGAAACCCGCAAGGTGCGCGCACGCGCCGAAGATGCAGCGGAAGACCGCATTCTCGACATCCTGGTGCCGCCGCCGCGCGACTTCGGTTTCAATTCGACGCCGAATGCCGGCGGCAGCGACAACACCGCGCGCCAGACTTTCCGCAAGCGCCTGCGTGAAGGCTCGATGGACGACAACGAGATCGAGATCGAGTTGTCGGAAGCCGGCCCGACGATGGAAATCATGGCGCCGCCCGGCATGGAAGAGATGACCGAGCAGATCAAATCGATGTTCTCCGGCGTCGGCGGCAATCGCAAGAAAATGCGCAAGGTGAAAATCCACGAAGCGATGAAACTGCTGCTCGACGAGGAAGCCGCCAAGCTGGTCAACGAGGACGAACTGAAGCAGAAAGCGATCGCCAACGTCGAGCAGAACGGCATCGTCTTCCTCGACGAGATCGACAAGATCGCCACGCGCTCGGAAGTCGGCGGCGGCGACGTTTCGCGCGCCGGCGTGCAGCGCGACCTGCTGCCGCTGGTGGAAGGCACGACCGTCAACACCAAGTACGGCATGATCAAGACCGATCACATCCTGTTCATCGCTTCCGGCGCCTTCCATCTGGCCAAGCCGTCGGACCTGATTCCGGA
Source organism: Oxalicibacterium solurbis (assembly GCF_014635845.1). GTDB lineage: Bacteria > Pseudomonadota > Gammaproteobacteria > Burkholderiales > Burkholderiaceae_D > Oxalicibacterium > Oxalicibacterium solurbis. The sequence goes on from NZ_BMDP01000001.1 coordinate 1,052,851, forward strand.
ACTGCAGGGCCGCTTCCCGATCCGCGTCGAACTGGAATCGCTGTCGATCGCCGATTTCGAACGCATCCTGACCGGCACCGATGCCTGCCTCACGCGTCAATACGAAGCGCTGATCGGCACCGAAGACGTGAAGCTGGAATTCGCGCCGGACGGCATCAAGCGCCTCGCGGAAATAGCCTACTCGGTCAACGAAAAGACCGAGAACATCGGCGCGCGCCGGCTGTACACGGTGATGGAAAAACTGCTGGAAGAAATCTCCTTCTCCGCCAGCGAAAGTACCGACAAGACGCTGACCATCGATGCCGCTTACGTGGACGGACGACTGGGCGCACTGGCGGTCGACGAAGACCTGTCGCGTTACGTGCTGTAAGCGCGACGGGCGCTATAATATGGACGCAACTCACGGACGCAAACTGTCCGTCGTCCCTCAAGGGTGACGGATGGAAGAATTGGTACAGAGACAAGGAAAGGAAGAAGAAAATGAGTGCCTACTACTGGCAAAAGCGCTGGGTCGACGCCCTGGTTGAAAAAGGGGTCGAACGCAGCACGGCAGAGACGTTATACGCCTCCACCTACAGCAAAGAAGCTGCAGACCAGTCGAAAAGCCCGGAACTGCAAGCCATGCTGATGCTGGATATCAACGGCAGCAAGGCAAAAACGGCAGCTCGCGCAGCAGCCTGACCCTCGCAAAACGGCATCCTCACGGTGCCGTTTTTTTATCACGGCATTACTTCACACCATCATGGCCAACAAGGCGCTCGCCAAGCGGCAGAAGATGACCATCCGCATCGAGCCTTCGCAAAAAGCCCTGAAACCGCGCAATCCCCTGGTGGCAGCCGCGCTGCAACGTGCTGCCGGCCCGCACCGCAAATCCGCATCCGGCATTCGCCAGGAACAGAAACGCCAGCTCGGCAAGAAACTGTCGAAACCACTGGAACCGGATGAAGAATAAAACGTCCCATCGCGTGCCTATCCGCCATACCGCGGCGCAATGCTGCAGCACCGATTGATCGTTCCCCGGTTTATTGCTATAAAAGACGCGTCGCATCCCGCGCGGCGCCCATGGCGCTGCACACCGGAACGAACGCTGAGGAGAACATGATGGCTCTACCGCACGCAACATCCGGGCAGTTGATTGATGTCCGGCCTCTGGGCACACGTATTTCCAATGCCGTTTCCAACGCGTTGTTCAAGACGCCGCAGCTTGAATTGATGCGGCTGGTACTGCCGCGCGGCAAAGGCATGCCCGAACATGCGGTACATGGGCCGATCACGATACAGTGTCTGGAAGGCGCGGTGGAGTTACATGCGCACCAGACGACACAGACGCTGCGCGCTGGTGAACTGGTCTATCTGGCTGGGGGAGAACCGCATGCGCTGCACGCGGTGGAAGACACATCCATCTTATTGACGCTGCTGCTGCCGCACTGAGCACGGCAGCCAATTTCAGCTAGGCATTTTCATCGCGCGGGCCGCGCGACAGCAGGCGGCCGACCATCTCGGCCGGCGACACGCCGTCGAACAGCACGGCAGCCACCGCGTGAGCGATCGGCATTTCGATATGGCGCTGCTGCGCCAGTTCGCGTACCGCCTGGGCGCAGCGCACACCTTCGGCCACATGGCCCAGTTCTTCGACGATTTGCTCCAGTCGCTTCCCTTTTGCCAGCCCCAGTCCGACCCGACGATTGCGCGACAAGTCGCCGGTACAAGTCAGGATCAGATCACCCATGCCGGTCAGGCCGGTAAAGGTTTCTGCGCGACCGCCCAACGCCACGCCGAGCCGCACGATTTCCGCCAGACCGCGCGTGATCAATGCCGCACGCGCATTCATTCCCAGTCCCATGCCGTCGACGATACCGGTGGCAATCGCCAGAATATTTTTCACCGCACCGCCGACCTCGACGCCGATCACGTCATCGGTCGAATACAACCGGATGTTGCGGCCATGAACGGCAGCGATCGTGCGTTCGCGCAAGGCTTCGTCCTCGGAGGCGATCGTCAGCGCGCACGGCAGCCCACGCGCCACTTCCTGTGCAAACGAAGGACCGGACAGCACGCCCGCCGGTACGTCATTTCCCAATACTTCGCGCACGACCTGATGCGGCAACAGATGGGTCTGCTCTTCGAACCCCTTGCATAGCCAGACGACATTCGGAATCTGCCGCCCCTTCAGGCGCATCACGGTCGGCCGCAGACCTGACAGCGAAGTCGCCGCCAGCAACAGGCCATCCGTTCCGACATGAGCAATGGCGGCATCGAAATCCGCAGTCAGCGATAGCGTCTCAGGCAGCGGAAAGCCTGGCAGGTAAGCCTTATTTTCGCGACTGGCCTGCGCGCGCCGCATGGTTTCCTCTTCGCGTCCCCACAGTACGACGGCATGCCGGTCAGCCAGCGAAACAGCCAGCGCCGTGCCCCATGCGCCCGCGCCCAGAATGGTGATATTCATGCGATGGATAGGATCAAAACGAAATGCCTTGAGAAAGAAACCCGGGAGACGACACCGATAACAAACGGCAAGTACGAGGAGAAGCCGCCTTCGCGAATGTAATGCGGCTCATTCGCCCCATATCTCGCTCGCCTTGACGTAACCGCTGGTGCCATCCTGATGGCGGACCTTGACCCATCCGGCAGCAGCCGCAGCCTGCCACTCCAACAGCACGTTTTTCTCCGCCGTCGCAACCGCTGCAGCCGTGTCGGCTGGCGCCGCATAGATTATCGCGCTGGCCGCCGTTACGACGACATTACGCTTCGCCGTCAGCGCCTTGGTCTGCATCCACGACAGATCGCCAGTCGCATCGCGCACCTTGGTCCAGCCGTCCTGATTGAGGATGACTTCGACCGGCATGCCGCGCGGCGCGATGAAGACCTTGCGGCCGCGTTCCGACGGTGCGCTGTACATGACCGCCGGATCGTTGCCTACCGACTTGTAACTGGCAGCAGAGGCATTGGCGGCGTACAGGGTGCCGCACAACATGCACAGCGATCCTGCCAGACCGGTCATCGAGAAAACGGAAGTTTTCATGCGATCACTCCACTATCGGCGAAGCGGCGCAGAACGAACTGTTCTTCGCAGCGCCCCGCAATCAATGCTTGGCTGCAGAGCCGTCTGCCATGACGATGCCGGAACCGTTCTGTTCCTGCTGCTGGCGTGCGAAGGCTTCCAGACGCTGCTGGTAGAACGCTTCGAAATTGACTTCGTTCAGATGTACCGGCGGGAAACCGGCACGCGTGATGACGTCGGCGATGTTGGCACGCAGGTACGGATAGAGAATGTTCGGGCAGCCGATGCCAAGCAGTGGATCGAGCTGCTCATCCGGAATATTGCGCACTTCGAAAATGCCGGCCTGCTTGCCTTCGACGAGGAAGGCCACCTTGTCCTGGATCTTGGCCGTCACGGTGATCGTCACCGTGGATTCGACAATGCCTTCCGCCACCGGTTGCGCGCCGACATCGACAGCGACCTCGATCGACGGGCTCTCCTGTTCCAGGAAAATCGCCGGGGAATTCGGTTGCTCCAGCGACATGTCCTTCAGGTAGATACGCTGGATCTGGAATACGGGTTGTTTATCGTCAGCCATGAGGCACTTTCATCGAGGATTGAAGAAAGCGGGCTTGCGCCCGCTGGATATTGAAATACGAGGAATCAGGCGCCCTGCAGCAGGCCGTCCAGCTTGCCGGCGCGATCCAGTGCGCTCAGGTCGTCGAAACCGCCGACATGCGTGTCGCCGATGTAGATCTGCGGCACCGTACGGCGCCCGGTTTTTTCCATCATGGCGGCGCGCAGCTCGGGCTGCAGATCGACGCGAATCTTCTCGATCTCCGCCACACCCTTGGCCTTCAACAGACGCTCGGCCATCAGGCAATACGGGCATACACCCGTGCTGTACATCGTCACATGCGCAGTCATCATGATCCTTTTCTTGCTGCTTACTTGCTGACCGGCAGGCCCTGCGTTTGCCAGCCGTCCATGCCGCCCAGCAGCGCCGATGCATTCGTGAAGCCGGCTTTCTTCAGAAGTGCGGTCGCCCTGTTCGATTGCAAGCCCTTGTTGCAGACTACTATCACCGGGCGCTCCTTGAACTTTTCCAGTTCGCCGGTACGGTCCTTCAATTCCTTCAACGGGATATTTTTCGCATCGCGAATGTGGCCTTCCGCGAACTCTTCGGCGGAACGCACGTCAACAACCACGGTCTTCCCTTGATTGAGCAGTTGCGTAGCTTGCAGCGCGGTAACTTTCGCACCCATGCGCTGCAACGAAGTGACTAACAAGGCACCGCCCGAAATCAATGCCAGGGCGATCAGAAAAATGTTATCGATGATGAATTTCACGGTGTCCTACTGGGTTGAATGAATCCCGGCATTATAAAATAGAAGGCCGGCTACAATTCGGATTCGGCATTTTGCATCAAAAACCCATACCTACCCCTACCAGAACCATGTACAAAATCGTATTGATGCGCCACGGCGAGTCCACATGGAATCTCGATAATCGCTTCACCGGATGGGCAGATGTCGATTTGACGGAAAAAGGCTGCGCGGAAGCCAAACGCGCCGGCGAACTGCTGCGCGAAGCGGGATTCACCTTCGACCTGGCCTATTCGTCGATGCTGAAACGTGCGATTCGCACGTTGTGGATTGCGCTCGACGAAATGGACCTGATGTGGATTCCAGTGGTCTGCCACTGGCGTCTCAACGAGCGCCATTACGGCGCACTGCAAGGCATGAACAAGGCGGAAACCGCTGCGCAGTATGGCGCGGACAAGGTCATGCAATGGCGCCGCAGCTTCGACATCCCGCCCAAACTGCTGGAAGCCGACGATCCGCGCACCTCGTACGACGATCCGCGCTATGCCCATCTCGAGCGCAGCGAAATTCCGCTCGGCGAATGCCTGAAAGACACGGTCGAACGCGTGATTCCCTACTGGAACGACACGATCGCACCGCAGATCCGCGCCGGCAAGAATGTCATCATCTCGGCGCACGGCAACAGCCTGCGCGCGCTGATCAAGGTGCTGGACGACATCAGCGACAAGGACATCGTCTCGCTCAACATTCCGAACGGCCGCCCCATCATCTACGAGCTCGATGCAAACCTGAAGCCGATCCGCCACTACTATCTCGGCGAACCGGCCGCAACGCCGGCCACCGCCCAGGCGCGCTGATTCCACAGCCGAATTTGTGCAGATTCCGCAATTCATTCGTTTTCCGCGCCGCCGCTCCATGCGTTCGCTTGCCCTGCTGACATCGATCATGCTGGCGCTGGCGTTGCCGGCGGCGCACGCGCAGAAGGAAACCGACCGCAGCAAGCAGAAAAAGGCCGCGGAAGCCGAACGCGCCGACCTGCGGCAGAAGCTGAACGAACTCAAGCGCAGCATCGACAAGACCGAAAGCGCCAAGAGCGACGCCGCCGATGCGCTGGCGGAATCCGAAGCGGCGATTTCCGATGCCAAGCGCGATCTGCGCGAACTGGCCGGCGACCAGAAACAGACGCAGGCCAAGCTCGACGAACTGTCGAAACAGATGGCAGAACTGCAAAAGACCGTCGAGTCGCAACAAGGCCGGCTCGCTTCCCTGCTGCGCGATCAGTACGTCGCCGGCAACGAGGATCGCATCAAGCTGCTGCTGTCGGGCGACAACCCGAACCGCATCAATCGCGAACTGCAATACATGGGCTATGTATCGCGAGCGCAGGCCGAACTGATCGAATCGCTGCGCGCCAACCTGCACAAGCTGGAAGAAAAACAGGCCGAAGTGCAGAATGCCAAGGCCGAACTGGATGAAATCGCTGCTGAGGCGCGCAAACAGCAAGCCATTCTGCAAAAGCAGAAGGCGCAGCGGACCGCGCTACTGTCGCAGTTATCGAACAAACTGACCGCGCAACGCAAGGAAGCCGGCAACATCGCGCGCAACGAGCGCCGGCTATCGACACTGGTGGACAAACTGACGGCGCTGATTGCCGAGCAGAAGCGTGCCGCAGCGGCCGCCAGGAAACGCGAACAGGAACGCCTGGCGCGCGCCAAGGCCGAGCGCGAACGCCGCCTGGCGCAAAACAAGAAAACCAACCCCGATGCCATCGAGGATGACGAGCCGCCAGAGGAGCAGCAAGCGGAAGCACTGGCCCGCAACGAGCTGACGCCGGTTCCCGGCATGCAGGACGGCGCATTCCCCGCATTACGCGGCAAGCTGCGGCTGCCGATCGCCGGCGACCTGATCGCGCGCTACGGCAGCAAGCGCGGCGACGGCCCGCCGTGGAAAGGACTGTTCATCCGCGCGCCGGAAGGTACCGAAGTCAAGGCCGTCGCCAACGGCCGCGTCGTTTTCGCCGACTGGCTGCGCGGCTTCGGCAACCTGATCATCATCGATCACGGCAGCCATTACCTGACGATCTACGGCAACAACCAATCCGTCTTCAAGCGCGCCGGCGATGCCGTGCGTGCCGGCGATGTGATTGCCGGCACCGGCAACAGCGGCGGCAACGATCAATCGGGTTTATACTTTGAAATGCGGCATGACGGCCGTGCGTTCGACCCGCTCGGTTGGGTAAATATCAGGTGAACATGGGAATGAAACTCAAAAATATCGCCTTGGTCGGCTTCGGCATGGTTGTCGGCGCGATCGGGATGGGCACACAACTGGATGCAATCGCCCAGAAAAATGCCAGCTCGACACTGCCGCTGAACGAATTGCGCCAGTTGGCCGATGTGTTCGGCCTGATCAAATCGGACTATGTCGAACCGGTCGACGACAAGAAGCTGTTGACCGAAGCCATTTCCGGCATGGTCTCGTCGCTCGATCCGCACTCGGCCTATCTTGATAAAAAGGCATTCAAGGAGCTGCGCGAAGGCACACAAGGCAAGTTCGTCGGCCTCGGCATCGAAGTCGGCATGGAAGACGGCTACGTCAAGGTCATCTCGCCGATCGAGGATTCTCCCGCCTACCGCGCCGGCATCAAGGCTGGCGACCTGATTACGCGTCTGGATTCGACGCCGGTCAAGGGCATGACGCTGGACGAAGCCGTCAAGCGCATGCGCGGCGAGCCGAACACCAAGATCACACTGACGATCGCTCGCAAGGATGTCGACAAGCCGGTCATCGTGACGATCGTCCGCCAGGAAATCCGTGTGCAGAGCGTCAAGGCCAAGATGGTGCAACCGGGCTACGCATGGCTGCGCATCTCGCAGTTCCAGGAACCGACCGTCGACGACATGGCGAAGAAGATCGCCATGCTGTACGCCGAAGATCCGAACCTGAAAGGCCTGGTACTCGACCTGCGCAACGATCCGGGCGGCGTGCTGCCGGGCGCGATCGGCGTGGCTGCAGCCTTCCTGCCGAAGGATGTGGTCGTGACGTCGACCAACGGCCAACTGGCGGATTCCAAGCAGACCTTCTACGCCCGCCGTGAATTCTATGCGACGCGCATGGTCGGCGATCCGCTGGCCAAGCTGCCGGACGCGATCAAGAAAATCCCGATGGTCGTGCTGGTGAACTCCGGTTCGGCATCCGCGTCCGAGATCGTGTCGGGCGCGCTGCAGGACTACAAGCGCGCCACCATCATGGGCACGCAGACCTTCGGCAAGGGCTCGGTGCAGACGATCCGCCAGTTGTCGCCGGATACCGCAGTCAAGCTGACGACGGCACGCTACTACACGCCGAATGGCCGCTCGATCCAGGCACGCGGCATCGTGCCCGACATGCTGGTCGATGAAACGGCAGACGGCGACGGCCTTGACGGCCTGCGTCTGCGCGAAGCCGACCTGCAGAAACACCTGATCAACGACAAAGACAAGGGACCGGAAGTCCACGCCGATATCGACACGCCGGCGGAAGAGCAACGACTGATCGACATCGAGAAGAAGCGCAAGCCGCTGGAATTCGGCAGCGCGGACGATTTCCAGCTGCAACAGGCGCTGAATTTCCTGCAGGGCAAACCCGTGACGCTGTCGAAATCGGCCAAGATCGAAACCAAGAAGGAACCGAGCATCAACGATCCGAAGAATGGCGAAAAAGGCAGCGATAAAGCCAACGACAAGGGCAACACCAAGGGCGACGAAAAAGGCGACAAGAAGTAATCGCGAAAACCGATAGAAAAGAGCCGCAGCGATGCGGCTCTTTTGATTGAAGCGTACGCGAACGCACGAATGAGCAAACGACATCCATGAACGATCAACAGCTGCTGCGCTATTCCCGCCACATCCTGCTCGACGAGATCGACATCGCGGGTCAGGAAAAACTGCTGGCCGGCCACGCGCTGATCATCGGCGCCGGCGGCCTCGGCTCGCCTGCCGCAATGTATCTGGCGTCCGCCGGACTCGGCACCATCACGCTGGTCGACGACGATACTGTCGATCTGACCAACCTGCAGCGCCAGATCCTGCACACGACCGAACGTGTCGGCCACGACAAGGTGGCATCGGGCAAACAGACGCTGGCCGACATCAATCCGACCATCGAAATCATCGCATTGAAGGAACGCGTATCGGGCGACCGGCTCAACGAATTGGTGAGCAAGGCTTCGGTCGTGCTCGACTGCAGCGACAACTTCGCCACACGCCATGCCGTCAACCGTGCCTGCGTCGCCAACCGCGTGCCGCTGGTGTCCGGTGCGGCAGTCCGCTTCGACGGCCAGATCAGCGTATTCGATCCGCGCGGCATCGGCGGCAACTGGCCATGCTATGCCTGCCTGTTTCCGGAAGACCAGCAGTTCGAAGAAGTCAATTGCGGCACGATGGGTGTATTCGCACCGCTGGTCGGCATCATCGGCAGCATGCAGGCAGCCGAAGCGCTGAAACTGGTAGCCGGCATCGGCGAGCCGCTGGCCGGACGTCTGCTGCTGCTCGATGCACGCGCAATGGAATGGAGCAGCATCCGCATCGCGCGCAATCCGACCTGCAGCGTCTGTGGCCACGCGCACTGACGCAACGACATCTCAACACCGCTTCTTAAGCGGTTTCTCAAGCCAGCTGTTCGTACATGCCGGTGATCCGGTTCATCGTTTCCAGGATGCGCTCGCTGGTGGTCGCCACATTGGTGGCGAAGCGCGTCTTGTCGCGCATGTCCGCTATGCTGCTGTGCAGCGCCTGATCGAAGAACAGCCACTGCTGCTGCGCCAATGCCAGCTCCGCATCGATTGCCTGCGTATTGGCGGGTGACGATGCCAGTTCCGCCATCGCCTTCAGGAATTCGTCACGTGCCGCGGCCAGCCTGGCCGGCGCATCGGATGGCGCAGCTCCCCAGTTGATCGCCTGATAGAACTTCGCCATGCGCTGCGACAACATGCGTTGCCGGCCGGAGACGTTGACCAGATGGCCGGTTGCCGTGCCGGACAGCGCTTCCAGCTGCACGGTGGCGGCTTGCGCCATGCCGAGTATCTCGTCGCTCAACGCCATCACCGTCTTCGCGTCGCGCGGATTCGGCTTGTTAGCCGTCAACACATCCTTGTAGCGCGCCCAACCTTTTTTCACATCGGCGAGTACCGCGCGGTTGTCGGGCGTCGGCGCGAAAGCCTGCAATTCGTTCAACTGGCGTTCGAACAATGCAATCGAATCGACGAAGATTTTCTTCGACCGCTCGGGATCTATGCCCTGCCCGATCTGCAGATAGCCTTTCGCCATACGCTGCGACAGCATGCGCTGGCGGCCCGACTTGTTGATCGCATCGTAAAGATGCGCGATGTCCGCAAAAGCGGGCGCAATGCCGAGCAGGCAACCGCCTGCCGCCGCGGTCGCATGGAGAAAACGACGCCTGTCCATTTCTTTTCCTTGTTCAGTCATGCCGGATGTCGGCGGTATCGATGCACAGGCAATTTTGCAAGACGCATGCCAGCCGTCCGGTGCAATCGCAGTGCCGCAGAAGCCCTCGGCAGGCGCTTTCCGCTCGCCAATCCGGTGCATGCGCGCACCAACAAGTCGTTACGCCGCTTTACACAACTTTACCGATCGCAAGCGTGACGGCAACAGAGCACTCCTACAGTAGCGACATGCCCGCTCGACTTGCGGGAGACATCGAAAGGAGCTTTACATGAACAAGCAAATCACCACGATCCGCACCGAATCCCGTGCCGCTTCACTCACTACTTCACCACGCAACCGCATGGTGCTGGCAGGCATCACGGCCGCACTGATCGGCGCATTGTCGCTGTCCGGCATCAGCCAGGCGGCGGACACGACAGCTTCGCAGTCGGCACCGCAAGCAAGCGCGCAGAAGCATGCCGGCAAACATCGCATGAGCCCGGAACAGGCCGAAAAGCGCACGCAGCGCATGATCGAACGCCTGGTGCCGGATGCGACGCCTGAACAGAAAACCAAGCTGGCTGCCATCGCCAAGGCCCGTTTCGACGAATTGCGCCCGCTGAACGAAAAACTGCGCGCCGCCCGTGCCGACGAAATGAAGCTGCTGTCGCAGCCGACCATCGATCGCAACGCACTGGAAAAAGCACGTCAGGCAAACCAGCAACTGGCCGACCAGCGTTCGCGCATCGTTACCAAGTCGTTTGCCGATGCTGCCGAAGTGCTGACGCCGGCACAGCGTGTCGCCGCGGCCGAAAAACTGGCCAAGCATCGCCACCACTTCCGTCATGGTCACGGCCATGGTCCGCGCCATCACGACGGCAAGATGCATGACGGCGCAGCGCAGTAAGGCTGCATGACAATCGCCTCGCCCTCTCTTCCCGGGAAGGCGAGGCGTCGCGTTACACTACGCCCATGAGCCAACGCCTACTGATGATCGAAGACGACCAACGCCTCGCGGCGATGGTCGCCACCTATCTGGGACAGAACGATTTCGACGTGCACCACAGCGGCACCGCCGCCGAAGGCCTGCAGCAGTTGCAGCAGGCGGAACCGCCGTTCAACGTCGTGCTGCTGGACCTGATGCTGCCGGACGCCAACGGCCTCGACGTATGCCGCCAGATCCGCGCCTTCCCCGCACCGTTGAATACGCTGCCGATCGTGATGCTGACCGCCAAGGGCGATCCGATGGATCGCGTGATCGGTCTGGAAATCGGCGCCGACGATTACGTTCCCAAACCCTTCGAGCCGCGCGAACTGCTGGCGCGCCTGCGCGCCGTGCTGCGCCGCCAGCAAGGCACGCCGGTACCTGTCAGCGAAACACAACGCACGCTGCGTTTCGGCCGGCTGGAAATCGATCTGGACGCACGTGTCATCCGTGTCGACGACCAGGAAAAACCGGTCACCTCTTATCAATTCAATCTGCTGGCCGCGATGGCCGAACGCGCCGGCCGCGTGCTGTCGCGCGAGCAATTGATGGATGCGGTGAAAGGCGAACCGCTGGAAGCCTTCGACCGTTCGATCGACGTCCACATCGGCCGCCTGCGCGCCGCCATCGAAGACGATCCAAAACAGCCCAAACGCATCATTACCGTGCGCGGCGCCGGCTACGTGTTCGCCAAGGCGCAGGACGTCTGACGTGGCCGCACGCTCCTTCTGGCCGAACCGCCTCTACATCCGCATCTACGTCGCGGTGCTGGTCAGCATCGTCACCGCCGCGCTGCTGTTCGCGTGGGCGTGGCGACTGAACACCGAATCGCGCCAGATCGGCCCCAATCTCGAATCCTTCGCCGCCATCGCCGCCGATGTACTGCCGCCGGCCGATGCCGACAACGCCACGCAGCAGGAAGCGCTGGAACGCTGGCGCAGCCGCATGCGTGCCGACCTCACGCTGTATTCCGCCAAACGCGAAGAGATCGCAGCGGTCGGCCGTCCGCTGCCGCCGCTGGAACCGACACAGACCGTCAGCGGCTGGCTGGACGGCGGCCCGCCGGTGTTCGCCGTCAAGCTGCCGGACGACCGCTGGCTGGTCGGCCAGATACGCGGCCGACGCGGCCCGCCGATCAACCTGTTCGCCGCGCTGGCGATGATCTGCCTCGCCACCGGCATCGGCGCCTATCCGATCGTGCGCCGCCTGACGCGCCGCCTCGAGCGCCTGCAGACCAGCGTCGAGGCCCTGGGCGCCGGTCAGCTGTCGACGCGCATTGCGGTCGAAGGCAAGGATGAAATCGCAAGGCTGGCAACCAGCTTCAACCGCTCGGCCGCGCGCATCGAGGAACTGGTCAATGCGCAGAAGGCATTGCTGGCAAACGCCTCGCATGAATTGCGTTCGCCGCTGGCGCGCATCTGCATGGCGCTGGAGCTGGCATCGACTTCGGTCGAACCTTCGATACGCGACGAGCTGACGCACAACATCGCCGAACTCGACCAGTTGATCGACGAAATCCTGCTCGCCAGCCGGCTCGATGCGACAACGGAAGCGACGATGGTGTTCGAGAGGATCGACCTGACGGCATTGCTTGCCGAGGAATGCGCACGCGTCGATGCCGTGCTGGATGCGCAGGCAGTCGAAGTCAATGGCGATGCCAGACTGCTGCGCAGGCTGGTGCGCAACCTGCTGGAAAATGCACGCCGCTACGGCGGCGGTACGCCGATCACGGCATCGCTCGCCACGATCGGGAACACGGTATCGCTGCAGATTTGCGACGAAGGACCCGGCGTGCCGCCAGCCGAACGAGAAAAGATTTTCGAGCCGTTCTACCGGCTGCCCGGCGCCAGCGAGCGTGAAGGTGGTGTCGGCTTGGGCCTGGCGCTGGTCAGGCAGATCGCGCGCCGCCATGGCGGCAACGTCATTTGCACGGATCGCGACGGCCGCGGCAGTTGCTTCGTCGTCACGCTGCCAAACTAAAAGCGCAATCCCGACGCCAGATCAGCACCAGACGATGGTCGCCGGCAATGCGCCGCGCAAGGCGTTGCAGACGACGATTTCTTCCGCACGGCGCAAATCGTCCATCGTCAGCACACGCTCCTTCGCATTCCATTGCGGATCATCCAGCATCACGCCGCGCATCACGCCGGGCAATACGCCGGTCGCCAGCGGTGGCGTGAACCATTGACCGTCCAGTCTGACGAATACATTGCTGCGTCCGCCTTCCGTCACCTCGCCGTGCGTATTGCAGAAAAGTTTATCGAATGCGCCCTGCCGCTCGGCATCGCGCCATGCTTCGTCATAGACGGTGCGGTTCGTCGTCTTGTGGCGCAAGAACAGGTCGTTCGCTTGCGTCTCCTGCTCGGTCAGCAGGAGACGTACCGGCGTCGACAACGCCTTCAGCGGCGCAGTCTGCATCTCGATGGTGCCGTCCTGCTGCAAGGCCAGGCGCATCCGATAATCGGTATCGGCGTCGAAACCTGCGATCGTTTTCTGCACCGCAGAACGGATCGCTGCCTCGTCGAAGATGAAACCGAAATAGCCGGCGGAACGACACAGCCGCTGCAGATGCCGTTCCAGATGACGGCAACCATCGCGCGTCGCGCGCATCGTTTCGAACAACGCAAAGCCGGCTTCCAGCCCGGTCAGGAAATGCGCCTTCAACAGGCATTCTTCGTATTCGAGTTTTGCGATGCTGTCGTGCACGATACCCGCGCCGACACCCAGTTCGCCATGCCGGATGCCTTCCTTCTGCAAGGCGCCCAGCTGCAGCGTCCGGATCGGCACCGACATGCAGAAATCACCGATGTTCTGTCCCGCCGGCGGCGGATCGAACCAGCCGATCGCGCCGGTATACAAGCCGCGTGCATGCGCTTCCAGTTCGCGGATGATCTGCATCGTCCTGTGCTTGGGCGCGCCGGTGATCGAACCGCATGGATACAACGCAACGAACACATCGGCCAGCGATGCATCGCTGCGCAGTTTCGCGGTAATGGTCGAGGTCATCTGCAATACGCTGCTGAAACGCTGCACGTCGAACAGTTTTTCAGCGACAACCGAACCGGTGGCTGCGACACGGCCCAGATCGTTGCGCAGCAGGTCGACGATCATCAGGTTTTCCGCACGATTCTTCGGATCGTTCGCCAGCGCGTCGGCCGCCTGTGCATCGCGCGCCGCATCGCCGCTGGCGGCTGCCGTGCCTTTCATCGGCCGCACGGTCAGGCTGCCGCCATCGTGGCGCACGAACAATTCCGGCGACAACGACAGGACGGCCCGGCCATCCGGCAAACCGATCAATGCGCCATACGGCACCGGCTGCCGCGTGCGCAAACGCCGGTATAGCGCAAGCGCATCGCCGTAGGCATCGAAGCGCAGGCGATACGTATAGTTGACCTGGTAAGTGTCGCCGGCCTCGATGTAATCGCGGATGCGCGCCAGCGCCGCATCGAAGGCGGCACGATCGATGTCGGCATGTACATTGGCGACGCCTGCGGGCTGCGATGCAGCACCTGCGTCCACACGTGCTTGCAGCCAGGCGTTCACCTGCGCGGCGCGCAGTTTCTCGCGACGGCGGAACAGCAGCACTTCGGCCAATCCTGCCATGGCATGCGACTCCGCATTCGCGTCTGCATTCAAATCTTCTTCACGCAACGCAATGCCATGCATCGCCTCGCCCAGTTCATAGCTGAACAAGCCGACGGCGAAACATCCTTCCCGCAGCTTCTGCTGCATCTCTTCCAGCACCGCCGGCAATTGCGCATGGTCATCGCAGACAAGCGTGCCGACGTATTCCGAATACAGGCGCGAATGTCCGTCCTGCCCGCCCGTCTCGCAATCGTCGAGCAGCGCGAAACAATCGTAGGAACCGGTGTCAGCAGGCAGAAACATGAAAACGGAAACGGGAAGAAGGACAGCCGCTATTGTACGGCTGCGCAGCAAAACGGGAAGAAAGCGTGGGTGAAGGAAATGGACGCAGGAAGCGTCGGGAATTCAGCCAAGCAGCATGGCGATTTGCGCCTGCACATGCGCCGACGGCAGCTGCTTGAAACCGGTCTTGGCATAACGCTGCCAGTGGCCCAGCACGACGCCGACGATCAGGTTGGCGCGCGCGGCGACTTCGGATTCGTTCGCCTGTCCTTGCGTGGCCGCCACACGCAGCGACTGTTTCACCGCCAGTTCGATGCGTTCGATGAACTGGTTCATCCGCTGCTGCAGGCGCTCGTCTTCGTTGACCAGCGCATCGCCGATCATCACGCGCGTCATGCCGGGATTGCGTTCGGCGAAATTGAGCAGCATCGTGACGATGGCCTGCACTTGCGACAGGCCGTTTTCCTGCTGCTCGGTGATCTTGTTGATCAGGCCGAACACCGTCGTCTCGATGAACTCGATCAGTCCTTCGAACATCTGCGCCTTGCTGGCGAAATGCCGGTACAGCGCCGCCTCCGACACATCGACCCGCGCCGCCAGCGCCGCCGTAGTGATCTTCTCTCCCTTGGGCTGCTCCAGCATCGCTGCCAGCGTCTGGAGTATCTGCAGCTTGCGTTCGCCTGGTTTGGTCGTTGCCATGATTCTATTTATGAGAAGGAAACAACAAGAAACAGCAATCTAGCGCAATCGATGCAACTGCCTGAAGAGTTGCCCTACGGATTTTACTTTGACATCCACGTAAATGGGGCGTTTTGTGGCGGCAGCCGTTGCGCCGCTGCCCGGATGGACATGGCGCGCCACTTCCGGCGCCAGATATTGCGTGATCCAGGCCGTGCGCAGGCCAAGCTCCCGCGCCGCCTTCAGGTTGACGACCGTGTCTTCGACCAGGATGCAGCGCGCGGCCGGCAGCTTCTCGCGCGCCAGCAGCCGGCGCAGCATCAGCCGCGACGGCTTGGGACGGATGCGGCCATGCACGCGCATCGCCTCGATCGGCACGTGCCGCGCAAAATGCCGGTGCAGGCCGATGTGGCGCAGAACATCGTGCGCATAGCGGCGCGGCGCATTCGTCAGCAGAATCTTGCGGCCCGGCAGTTTGTGCAGCAGGCGCGCCAGCCCGCGCTCGGTACGGATCATCGCCGTCAGGTTGTCGAAACGATGCGCCTCGCGCAGGAAATCGTCCGGTTTCACCTGATGATGATTTACCATACCGAGCAGCGTGGCGCCGTAACGCCGCCAGTAGCTGATGCGTTCCGCATTGACGGCATCGGCGTCGCACGGCAAACCGCGCTCGCGCAACACCTGCGCGATATAGGCATTCATGTTCAGATTGATCGCCGGAAAAATCGCGTGCGATGCATCGTGCAGCGTGTTGTCGAGATCGAACAGCCAGATCGGATCGTTTCTGGACATCTTGTCATTCAATAAAAACTGTTTCGGAAAATACCGCATGCGTCGTTTCACCGACTTTGTTGCCACCCTCGTCGTCGCCATTCTGCTGCAGCTTGCCAGCCTTTATACCGCATCCGCACATGCCGATGCCGTGCACGCTCCCGTCAGCAGCGCACCGCAGGATGCGGCCAAGGCGCCGATTCCGCTGCGCGGCACGCTCTATCGCGTCGAGCACAACGGCCATACCTGCTACCTGTTCGGCACCGTCCACGTCGGGCAGGCTGCATTCTATCCGCTCGAACCCATCGTCATGCGGGCATTGCATGCATCGAACACGCTTGCGATGGAAATCGACATCCGGGACGAAAACGCATTCAATCAGGCGATCATCAAGCACGGCCTGTACACGGACGGCACCACGATCGCCGATCATCTGACGACAGACCGTCTGGCAAAACTGAAAGCCGCGTTGCAACAGAACGGCATTCCGTTCGAACGCGTCGCGCGCATGAAACCGTGGATGATCGCCAACCTTCTGATCGTGCAGACGATGGCACGCAACGGTTATCCGACGGAACAGGGACTCGAGCTGTACTTCCTGTCGGTCGCGACGAAGGAAGGCAAGATCGTACGCGGTCTGGAAACCCCCGACTACCAGCTGTCGCTGTTCAATCGCCTGGACGACATGCAGCAGCAGGAATATCTGGAAGAAACGCTGCAGGACCTGAACGACGGCTCCGAAATCACGCAGGCCATCGAACTGATCGACGCATGGCGCCACGCCGACAGCGCAAAAATGCTCGCATTGAAGCAGCGGATGCTGAACGACGGCTCCGCTTCCTCGCAGTTCATCGAAGACATCCTGCTCAATCAACGCAATCCCGGCTTGGCGGACAGGATCGCCATGCTGCTCAATGACGACAAGACTTCGTTCGTTGCAGTCGGCATGCTGCACCTGATCGATGGCGAAAACAGCATCCCGGCACTGCTGCAAAAGCGCGGCTATCAGGTCAGGAAGCTTTACTGAGATGACCGTACTTGCCATCCGCACTGCACGCTTGGACGATCTGAATGCGATCATGCAGCTGGAGGCGAACGGTTTTCCGTCCGCCATTTGCGAGAGCCGCGACGTCATGCAGCAGCGGCTGCAGCATTTCGCCGAAGGTTTCCTGATCCTCGAACATGCGGACGGTGCCATCGGCTATCTCTGCTCCGAATTGTGGCCGCAGGATCATGCCGACAGCGCGAGCCATTCCACCGCAACGCATTTCGCACTCGGCCACGACATCCGGCAAACCCATCGCCGCGACGGTACACACCTCTACATTTCATCGATGACCATCGCGCCCGCGTATCGCGGCGACGGTCTCGGCCGGCGCTTCTTCCAGCAATCCGTCGCACTGCTGCGCACACGACTGCCGCAACTGCACGGCTCCATTCTTCTGCTGAGCGCGGAATGGCTGGCCGCGCATCGCATCTATCGCGATTGCGGCTATACGGAAATCGCACGGCTGCCGGATTTCTTTGCCGATATCGCCGCGCAGGATGCCGACGCCATTGTCATGCGTTTGTCATTTTTCTGACCCATCCTCTTCCTGTTTCTCCCGTTGGTTCCGTACGAAAAAACGGGGAAACCGCAGGCTGTCACGATCGAACGTCCATTCGCAGAACCAGGCATTGCGTGAAAAATGTCATCGTGGCAACATGCGACAAGCATGTCGCAAAGGCAGAACATGCCGTCAAACGCGTCAACATGAGAACGACAATGAACACGACAAGATTGTTTGAATGGCTGACCCTGCACATGCGCGCGATACGCCTCGCCATGATGCCCACGCTCGTCCTGCTGGTCGCCGGCGTCGCGCTGCTCGTCTATGTCACTGGCGGCGTCAAGTTTTCCTATTTGCATGCAATGTATCTGCCGGTTCTGCTGGCCGGCTTCGTGTTCGGTCTGCGCGGTGGCCTGCTGATCGGCCTGCTCGGCGGTGTCGCCATCGGCCCCTTCATGCCAATCAACATCGTCACCGGCGAAATGCAGGCCACACTGAACTGGCTCTACCGCACCGGCTTCTTCATGCTGGTAGGCCTGCTCAGCGGTGTTTTCAGCGACAGCGTGCGTTCCTACCTGCGCCACCTGAAGTGGATGGCGCGCCACGATACCGCCACCAGGATGCCCAACCGCATCGCGCTGCTCGACGCGCTGTCCGCACTGCCGAAGGAGAAACAGACAGCGGATTTCTACGTACTGGCCGTCATCTCGCTGCAGAATGCGATGGAGCTGAAGTCTGCATTCGGTTTTGAAATCATCGAGGACCTGATGCGGCAGGCCGCACAACGCTACGGCAACGTCCTGCGCCATCGCACGCAGGTCTATCGCATCGATGCGGAGCAGATCGGCATACTGATCGAGAACCGGAGCGTGCAGAGTGTCGATGTGCTGCTGGCAGAATTGATGGAAAGTTCGCGCCAGCCGTTCCAGTTCAACGGCATCCCCATCCATACCGATTCACGGCTCGGTTACGTCGCCTTCGACCAGCTCCTGCATCCGCCCGGTGTCTACCTGCAGCGCGCCGAAGCGGCACTGGTCTCTGCGCACGAAAGCGGGCAGGATTGCATTGCCTACAGCCCGGAGATCAGCACCATCGCCAAGGACAACCTGTCGGTGCTGGGCAGCCTGATGCAGGCCATCCGCGAAGGCCAGTTGTCGATGCATTACCAGCCCAAGATCTGCATGCGCAGCGGCACCGTCAAGAGCGTCGAGGCGCTGATGCGCTGGCATCATCCGGAACGCGGCAACATCCCGCCCGGCATCTTCATCCCGCGCGCGGAGCAGAGCACGCTGATCAATCTCGTCACCGAATTCGCGCTGGAACAGGCCATGCAGCAGATCGTGCAGTGGCAAAGCCGCGGCATCGACATCCCGGTCGCCGTCAACATCTCGCCGCGCAATCTGCTGCAGCCGGGATTTTCCGACCTGATCCTGAATCTGCTGGAACGGCATGGCGTCGAGGGCCGCCTGCTGGAACTGGAAGTCACCGAAGGCGCGCTGATGACCGACATGGCGCGCACCATCGTCGAACTGCATCGTCTGGCCGACGCCAAGATCACGATCTCGATCGACGATTTCGGCACCGGCTATTCGTCATTGCAATACCTGCACAAGCTGCCGATCTCGCTGATCAAGATCGACCAGTCCTTCGTACGCCGCCTGCCGGCCGACAAGGGCGCGCTGCACATCGTCGAAGCCGCCGTGACGCTGACGCACAAGATGGGCATGCAGACCATCGCCGAAGGTGTCGAAAATGACGAAATCTACAACGTCCTCGCCGGACTGGGCTGTGACATTGCGCAGGGATTCGCCATTTCCCGCCCGCTGCCGGCAGCTGAATTCGAAAAATGGCATAGTCAGCACCACGGCCGGTTCATGGTCGACAAGGCCACTTCCTGCTGAGCCACAACCTGTCTGTCTGGTCAACAAAAAACGTCGCATCAACAAAGAGTCTCGCCGGATGTCCGGCTTACCGCTAGAATCCCATTCCCCACCACCAAGGAGAATCGCATGCTGATCGAAGTCAAGGTTCCGGAACTTACCGAAGGCGTCACCGAAGCCACGCTGTTGGGCTGGAACAAGAAAAAAGGCGACCGCGTTGCCGAAGGCGAAAACCTCACCGATCTGGAAACCACCAAGGTGGTGGTCGAAGTCGTCGCGCCGGCAGCAGGCACGCTGGTCGAGATCCTGAAGGAGGAAGGCAACGAGGTCGGCGAAGGCGATGTCATTGCCCGCATCGAAACCGATGCCTGAACGACTCTGTCAAAACCGCCACCGGTGTTGTGCCATGTGATTACGATCCAGAGTGGCGAACAAGAACCGAAACCCGGATACAGGAATACAGAATAAAAAAAGCGCACCGGATGGTGCGCTTTTTCATTGAAGACGACGGAATGGCGGAGATGCGCTCAGTGCGAACGAATCATCGTGCCGAACGCCTGTTCGGTCAGCACTTCCAGCAGCAGCGAATGTTCGATACGGCCGTCGATGATGTGCACGGTATTGACGCCCGATTTCGCCGCATCCAGCGCCGACGAAATCTTCGGCAGCATGCCGCCGGAAATCGTGCCGTCCTCGAACATCTCGTCGATCTCGCGCGCCGACAGATCGGTCAGCAATTGGCCACTCTTGTCCTGCACGCCGGCAATATTGGTCATCATGATCAGCTTTTCAGCCTTCAGAATTTCCGCGATCTTGCCGGCCACCAGATCGGCATTGATGTTGTAGGCCTGGCCGTCGTCGCCGAAACCGATCGGCGAAATGATCGGGATGAAGGCATCGTCCTGCAGCGCCTTGACGACTGCCGGATTGATCGCCTCGATCTCGCCGACAAAACCGATGTCGAGGAACTCGCCCGGCTTCTCCTTGTTCGGCATCTGCATCTTGCGCGCGCGGATCAGGCCACCGTCCTTGCCGGTCAGGCCGACTGCCTGGCCGCCGTAGTGGTTGATCAGCATCACGATATCCTGCTGCACTTCGCCGCCCAGTACCCATTCGACGACTTCCATCGTCTCTTCGTCGGTGATGCGCATGCCCTGCACGAAAGTGCCCTGCTTGCCGATCTTCTTCAGCGCATTGTCGATCTGCGGGCCGCCGCCGTGCACCACTACCGGATTCATGCCGACCAGTTTCAGCAGGATCACATCGCGCGCGAAACCGTGCTTGAGCTTTTCGTCGGTCATCGCATTGCCGCCGTATTTGACGACGATGGTCTTGCCGTGAAACTTGCGGATGTACGGCAGCGCCTCGGCCAAGATTTGCGCGTGGACTTGCGGGGAAATTACAGTAAGATCGGGGATCGTTTCGGTCATGGCGTGCTCGGGAAATGAATGCCGCGATTTTACAGGGAATGCCCGCGAATTTCCCGGCACATCACCTGAAATGCTGCTGAATGCCGAATTATTCGCGCCGTTGTTGCACAAATGACGCTGTCTGAATTGCCCGCCGACAGCGCATCCCATATCACCGCCCGCGCGTCGGCGCCAGCACATGCACTGACGGCAACTTCCGTGAAAGAATTTCCCCCGATGAGCCGCTGTCCGTTATGCAATGCAAGCTTTTCCTGCGGCGTGGCAGACGGCTCGTATGACGACATGCGCAATGGCGCCGTGGAATGCTGGTGCATGGCGCTGCCGCGAATGCCGTCCATGGACACATTACGCGACGAAACAGGTAAAGCCAGTTGCTGTCTCTGCCCGGATTGCCTGCGTGCACGCCAACAGGCGTTACGCGTACCGCATTCGGATAGCTGAACTCCACCTGAATTCAATAAGAAAGATACTCAGGTAGCCGAACCGCCGGCGCACTCGCGCCATTGCTGGCGCGGGAAGTCCGCCCTGATCTTGTCGATCGCGCCGCGCGTGGCCGCATCGATGTCATGCAGCTGGAAAGCGATACGATTGCCGCCGCCGACACGGGCGCTGCGCACGCCCTTCTTGTTCAGTGCCGCCAACTGATTATTCGCCGCCTCTTCCGTCTTGAACACGCCAAGCGAGATACCCCACTGCAGCGCGGAATTGTCCTGGATGATGAAAAAATCCTCGACGCCGAACTTGCGCAGCTCGGCCGCCTTGCGTTCGGCCGCCTCCTTGCTGCCCAGCGGCGGGATGTAGACGATGTGGCGCGCACTGTCGGCAATCGCACGGCGCGTCACGCGCTCGCCCAGCGACAACGCAGCCAGCCGGCTTTCGAAACGCTGTGCATCGGCGGCATCGAAATTGCCGATTTCCGCACAGGTACCCGCAACCGCTGCAGACTGCGTATCGGTGGCCGTTGTAGCTGCAGCCGCAGCAGGCATGCTTGATGTTGTCGATGCCGCAGATGTGCTTGCGGGCAGCGGCACCAGTTTCAACTGTTCGGGATGCAGTTGCTGCTTCAGTCGCGACGGCTCGCGGCTGGGCGACTGCAACGGCGCCAGCCAGCCCTGCTGGTAGGCAAACAGGCCGCCATTGATTGCCAACAACAGGCCGAACAGGATTTTTAGCATGATGAAGAACGTCCCAACGCTACCGTTTGCAAACCGACCAGCACCAGATTCTCGACACGCTCATGCGCAATCGACAGGTGCGGCGCGACCAAGTCTGCCGCTCCGCCCGCCAGAATGCAAGCGGCCTGCTGCGCCGGATGCATGTGCGCCAGCGCAGCCACCGCACGCTCGATCGCGCCGGCCTGCGCCGCGATGCAGCCGCTGACGATGGCGCCGTCGGTGTGATCCGCGAACGGCTGCAGGGCGCTCGCCCGCAGCGCGACTTCCGGCAACTGCGCGGTGTTCTTCGCCAGCGACGTCGCCATCAGCCCCAGCCCCGGCAGGATCATGCCGCCGACGAAATCGCCGCCGGCAGTGACGGCATCGATCGTCGTCGCCGTGCCGCAGGTCGCCACCACCAGCGGCCGATCGGAAAACAATGCATGCGCGCCGATCGCTGCCGCGAAGCGATCGCAACCGAGCTGCGCGGGATTGCGGTAAAGATTGCGCACGCCACCGCATTCAGCGGTCGAGACGAACCATTCGATCGCCACCGGCCTGCTGCCCAGCGCATGCCGCACCGTGCGTTCCAGTTCGTCGCGCGTGCCGGCGCCGGCCACGTTCGACAGCAGCACGCGGCCGATGCGCAGGTTCTGCCAGATCTTTTCCAGCTCGGCCGCCTGCGCACGCGCCACGCTACCGGCTGCATGCCAGATGCCGGGCACGGGATGCGCCGCTGCACGATCGACCAATGCCCACTTGATGCGCGTATTGCCTGCGTCCACCAGCAACAGCATGTGCCTACTCCTTGATGCGTAATGAAACGTCGCCGGCCGCAATCGCGACACGGCCCTGATCGGTATCGAGCTGCAGGCAGCCGCTGGTATCGACGCCGCGCGCCGTTCCCTGCTGCAGCACGCGCCCCTGGTCGACGATGTTCACCGGCGCACCCGCATAGGCATCGTGCCGGTTCCACGCATCGGCGAATGCGGCGAATCCCTGCTCGGCAAAAAACGGCAAGACTTCCGCCAGTGCGGTCAGCAGATCGGCCATCAGGCGTTCGCGATCGCTGTCCAGTTCGGAAGCATCGGCCACCACACGACCTACCTGCGCTGTCAATACATCGGACTGCGCGAGATTGATGCCAATGCCGATGACGGCCCAGATCGTGCCGCGCCGATGTTTATCGCCCGCAGTTTCGATCAGGATGCCGGCCAGCTTGTCGCCGTTGCGCAAAATATCGTTCGGCCATTTGAGCCGCACATCGATGCCGGATGCCGCCAGCGTCTGCGCCACCGCCACACCCACCGCCAGCGGCAGACCGGCCAGCTGCTGCGGCGACAATGCAAACGGCCATGCCAGCGAAAAGGTCAGCGTCGCATCGTCCGACGAATGCCAGCTGCGCCCGGCGCGCCCGCGGCCGGCCGTCTGACGCAATGCCCACAGCAATGTCGCCCCTGTCAGCTCCTGCCGTGCCGCACGCACCAGCAGATCGGCGTTCGTCGAACCGGTTTCGGCGACAATTTCCAGCACGATGTCTTGCGCTGCCAGCCCGCACAGGCCGGCCAGTCTCTGGACGGAGGGAGGCGCGGAAGGGAAAGAATTCATGGCGGCATTGTAGCGGCAGATTGCAGCGGCGGAGTACGGCCATTCGACGACTATCGTGCAGCCAATCGCACGCACATCGCTGCCGCGTACCACAGACTGATGATGCGACATCGGTGTTTCTCCCTTACACTTGCCTGATGCCGAATTTCGCTGCGCCCACGCTCATTCGCCAGAACGACAACGCGACCGCCACCGGATCGTGGCAAGTGCGTGCGCTGGCCGATCGCGCCGCAATGCAAAAAGTCAACGAGACGCTGCATGCGATACGCGATGCGCATCTGCTACGCTGGGATCTTTCGCAAGTTGAAGCGCTCGATTACATCGGCGCGCAACTATTGTGGAATGCCTGGGGACGCCAGCGCCCGGCTCAACTGGCGCTGGCGCCACAACACGAGGATTTTTTCCGGCGGCTGGAGGAAACCGGCACACTGCAAATCAGGAAGCTGCCGAAACCGCACTGGTATTCGCTGGATACGCTGCGCCGGATCAAATGCAATCTGCTCGATCATGTAACCGGCTTCATCACGCTGATCGGCCAGCTGGTGCTGGACCTGGGCCGCTTCATCCGGCAGCCGAAACGTGGCCCGTGGAAGGAAATCTCCGCCAGCATCTTCCACACCGGCTATCAGGCACTGGGCATCACGGCGCTGGTGGGATTTTTGATCGGCATCGTGCTGTCCTATCTGTCGGCGCAGCAATTGCACCAGTTCGGCGGCGACATCTTTCTCGTCAACATTCTCGGCATGGCCGTGATCCGCGAACTCGGTCCGCTGCTGGCGGCGATTCTGGTGGCCGGCCGTTCCGGCTCCGCGATCACCGCACAACTGGGCGTGATGCGCGTGACGGAGGAACTCGACGCCATGCTGGTGATGGGGCTGCCGCACGGTTATCGCCTGATCATGCCGCGCGTGATCGCGCTGGCGATTTCGATGCCGCTGCTGGTGGTGTGGACCGATGCAATGGCGCTGCTGGGCGGCATGGTGGCGGCCAATGTGGAACTGCATCTGACGTTCAAGTACTTCCTGACCGAACTGCCGGATGCCGTGCCGCTGGCGAACTACTGGATCGGCCTGGGCAAGGGCGTCGTATTTGGCGGCCTGATCGCGCTGGTGGCCTGCCACTTCGGCCTGCGCATCGAGCCGAATACGGAAAGCCTGGGTGCAGGCACGACGATTTCGGTCGTCAGTTCGATCACCATCGTGATCCTGGCCGACGCGGTGTTCGCCATCGTCTTCAGCGGGGTGGGATTTTGAACGAATGCGATCCAATGCTGCCGGAAGAGAACCGCGAACCGATCATCGAGATCGAACACCTGCGCACGCAATTCGGCGAGACGGTCGTGCACGACGATGTGAACCTGACGATCAACCGCGGCGAAATCGTCTCGCTGGTCGGCGGCTCCGGTTCCGGCAAGACGGTGCTGCTGCGGCAGATGCTGGGATTGACGCAGCCGGCACAGGGCACGGTGCGCGTGTTCGGTGAAGACATCAACCGCATCGACAGCGAACGGCTGCAGCAACTGCGCAATCGTTGGGGCATGCTGTTCCAGCACGGCGCGCTGTTTTCGGCGCTGACGGTGTTCGACAATGTCGCGCAACCGCTGCGCGAACTGGGTACGCTGTCGAAATCGGTGATCCGCGATGCGGCGCTGCTGAAACTGCAGATGGCCGGCATCGGTTGCGAGCATGCGCGCAAGATGCCGGCCGACCTGTCCGGCGGCATGATCAAGCGCGTCGCACTGGCACGCGCACTGGCGCTGGACCCGGAACTGGTGTTTCTCGACGAGCCGACCGCCGGGCTGGACCCGAACGCCTCGGACAGCTTCGTCAGGCTGATCCGCAACCTGCACGACGAGATGAAACTGACGGTGGTGATGGTGACGCACGATCTGGATACGCTGTTTGCGCTGTCGTCGCGCGTGGCGGTGCTGGCCGACAGGCATATCATCGCCTACTGCAAACCGGACAAGGTGGTCGAGTTCAAGCATCCGTTCATCGAAACATTTTTCCGCGGCGAACGCGGATTGCGTGCGATCGAGGCGATGCCGGACGAATAGCGGACGAGTAGCAAAAGAACAGGAACAAACAGGCAGGAAAACCCAGAGAGTCGCATATGGAAAACAAGGCACATGCATTGCTGGCCGGCATCTTCACCCTCGCGCTGCTGATCGCCGCCGTGCTGATCGCGATGTGGTTCAACCGCGACCGCGTCGAACGCGTACCGTACGAGATCGCCACCACGCTGTCGGTACCCGGCCTGAATCCGCAGGCCGGCGTGCGCTATCGCGGGCTGGACGTCGGCCGTGTCGACGCCGTGCTATTCGATCCGCAGAAACCGGGGCGGATCCTGATCCGTTTCAGCGTGACGAAAGATACGCCGATCACGCACTCGACCTTCGCCACGCTCAGCTATCAGGGCGTGACCGGCCTCGCCTATCTGCAACTGGACGACAACGGCCGTGACCCGACACTGCTGCCGACGTCCAAGCAAAAACCGGCACGCATATCGCTGCGCCCCGGCCTGCTCGACACGCTGCAACTGCGCGGCCTGGCAATCCTGAAACAGACCGAAGAATTGGCCGCACGCGCCAACCAACTGCTGTCCGACGCCAACCTGAAGGCAGCGACTTCCGCGCTCAACGACGTCAGCCGTGCCGCCAACAAGCTGGCCGAAGTACCGGAAAAACTGCAGCCGACGCTGGAGCAGCTGCCCAGCCTGACGAAGCGCGCCGACAGCACGCTGGCATCGCTGAACAAATTGTCCGACCAGGCCAGCGTGCTGACGGCCAACCTGAATGACCTGACCATGCACCTGAACGCACCCGACGGCCCGTTCGCCGGCCTGAACCAGACGGTGGACAACGTCGGCTCCGCCGCCGCCATGGTCGAATACCAGGCGGTGCCGCTGCTGGGTGAAACCCGCACCTCGATGCGCGCACTGAACCGCACGCTGGAGACGTTCAACCAGCGACCGCAAAGCATCCTGTTCGGCGCCTCGCCAGTACCGCCCGGCCCCGGCGAAGCCGGATTCAGCGCTGCCGCGCCGTAAGTTCACACTCAAGGCTTTCCATGATGACTGTACTGACGACTTTCATTTCCCGCCGCCGCGCTGTCGCTGCGCTGGCGGCCGGCACCTTGCTTGCCGGCCTCCTGTCCGGATGCGCAGGCACGCCGCCGGCCGATATGGACCTGTACGATCTGGGTCCGCTGAAATCAAATATCGTCTCGGCATCGCCGCTGCCGGCCATCAGCGTCGCCGACATTCGCGCGCCGGCATGGATGGACAGCCAGATGATGTTCTATCGGCTCAACTATGCCAACGATCTGCAGCCGCGGCCCTACTCGGCCAGCAAATGGACGATGCCGCCGGCACAGTTGTTCGAACAGCGGCTGAAAGCGTCGCTGGCGCGCGCCGGCGGTGTCGTCGTATCGGCATCCGATGGCGCGATCAATCTGCCGGTGCTGCATCTGGAAGCTGACGACTTTTCGCAGACCTTCGCCAGCGCCGGCAGCAGCACCGTCCATGTCGCCATCCGCGCATCGCTGTTTGACGGCCGCGTGCTGCGCGCACAGAAAAACTTCGTCAGGCAAATGCCCGCCACCAGCGCCGATGCCAAGGGCGGCGCAGCCGCGCTGGCCACTGCCAGCGACGCCATCATCAGCGAGGTCGGCGCATGGCTGGCAGCACTGCCCCCGAAAAAATGACGCCCCAGCATCCGGCCGTCGAGCCGGAAGCATCGATCGTGTCGCGCGGCGCACTGCTGGCGTGGCTGTTCCTGATCGTCTATGCCAGCCTGTATCCGTTTACCGGCTGGCAGCACGTCGGCCTGCCGCTGCAGGCGTACCTGTTCGCCGGCATGCCGCGCTACTGGACCGGCTTCGATGCGACGATCAATGTGCTGGGCTACATTCCGCTCGGCATTCTTGCCGTCTATGCGCTGCATCCGCGCATCCGCAATGTCGCCGCGATGCTGCTGGCGCTGCTATTGGGTATCGTCGTTTCCGGCACGATGGAAACGCTGCAGACCTTCCTGCCCAATCGTGTCGCCTCCAATCTCGATTTCCTGACCAACAGCCTGGGCGCGCTGGTCGGCGCCGTCATCGGCAGCCGCAGCAGTCATCTGGTGCTGGAACGCAGCCGGCTGCGTCACGTCCGCCATCGCTGGTTCACCGCCGAGGCCAGCCGCGGGCTGATCATCCTGGCGCTGTGGCCACTGGCGCAGATCTATCCGCAAGGCTATCTGTTCGGTAACGGCCAGATCCTGCCGATTCTTTCCGAATGGTTGTCGGCCTGGCTGGACATTCCTATCGATCTGGGCGACCTGCTGCGCAGCGGCGTACAACTGTCGGCGGAACAATACTGGCTGGCCGAAACCGTCATCACCGCCTGCCAGGTTGCCGGTGCACTGCTGGCGCTGCATTGCATGCTGCGCGACAAGGCGCCGCGCTGGCTGCTGCCGGGCGCTTGGCTGCTGGCTGCACTCGCCGTCAAGACGCTGGCATCGGCGCTGCTGTTCAAACCGCAGAATGCGTTTGCGTGGGTCACGGCCGGCGCGATGGGCGGGCTGCTGCTGGGCATCGCCTTGTCGACCATGCTGGCGCGGCTGCGTCCGCCGCTGCAACGGCGTTGCGCGGCAGCGTTGCTGGTCATCGCGCTGCTCGCCGTCAATCTCGCGCCACCGAATCCGTATTTCGTCGCCACGCTGGAAACCTGGGTGCAGGGAAAATTCCTCAACTTCAACGGCGCGGCGCAATTCCTGTCGCTACTATGGCCGTTCGGCGCGCTGTGGTTCCTGCTGCACGCAACGCACCGCACGAAGCGAAAGTAAGGAAACCGTTCCGCCGAAATGTGCGAAGACGCTGCAACGCTCGCCGCTATCGCTGACGTAGCAAGTACCAATGTCGATGCCGACAAGTCAGCGGGTGTATCATTTCGCTCTTTGAAGCAGTGCTTCGAAACAAGCAACATGAAGCGAGCAATGCAATGACCGACGACAAGCCTTTTTTCCGCCAGCACGTATTCGTCTGCATGAACAAACGCGACGACGGCCGCGAATGCTGCGCCGACAAGGGCGCGCATGCGGCGCAGCAGCATCTGAAGGCGCGCGTCAAGGAACTCGGTCTGAATCGTAACGGCGACGTGCGGGTCAACCAGTCCGGTTGCCTGGGACGTTGCGAGGAAGGCCCGGTCATCGTCGTTTACCCGCAAGGCACCTGGTACACCTACGTCGACGAGCAGGATATCGACGAAATCATCGACGAACATCTGGTCGGCGGAAAAATCGTCGAGCGCCTTGTCATCTGAATCCGCATGCGCAACGTTTTCCGTCACCGAGCGTCCTCATGAAAACCCAACCCTTCACCCTCGCCGGCGCAGCCGGCCCGCTGGAATGCGCACTGGACCTGCCGGACGATGCACAGAACAACGCACCGCGCGGCCTGGCACTGGTCGCGCATCCGCATCCGCTATTCGGCGGCACGATGGAAAACAAGGTCGTCACCACGCTGATGCGCGCCTTCGTCTCGCTCGGCTATGCGACGGTACGCATGAATTTCCGCGGCGTCGGCGCTTCCGGCGGCGAGTACGATGAAGGGCGCGGCGAGACCGACGACATGGCGCAGCTGCTGGAACACATGCGCGCGCAATATCCGGGACTGCCGTTCGTGCTGTCCGGCTTTTCGTTCGGCACCTTCGTGCAGACGCAATTGCAGAAACGCCTGGAAGAGCAAGGCACGCCGGCCGAGCGCCTGGTGCTGTGCGGCGCCGCACCAGGAAAGTGGCCGCTGCCGACCGTGCCGAAGGACACCATCGTGATCCACGGCGAACAGGATGAGACCATTCCACTGGCCGATGTCTTCGACTGGGCGCGTCCGCAGGACCTGCCTGTCATCGTCGTGCCGGGCTCCGATCATTTTTTCAACCGCAAGTTGCAACATATCAAGCGTTTCGTGGTCGAAATGTGGCCTTGCTGACCTCGCCTTGATGTTTGCACTGCACAAGACGATTCGATTTTCGATTCAATTTTGTCAACCCGTCGCACGCCCTACGGTACGCGCCCGTTCTCGATCAGCCTCATGAAAAAACTATTTGCGGCCTTTGCCGTCGCCCTGCTCTCGGTTTCCTCCGCCTTTGCCCAGATCACCATTCCCTCACCGACCATCAACGCCAAATCGTGGCTGCTGCTCGATGCGACAAGCGACCAGATCCTGGCTTCCAACGAACCGGACATGCGCATCGAGCCGGCATCGCTGACCAAGCTGATGACGGCCTACGTCGTGTTCGACGCGCTGAACGAAAAGCGCATCACGATGGATCAGATGGTCACCGTTTCGACCAAGGCATGGAAAGTCGATGCCGAAAGCTCGAAGATGTTCATCGAACCGCGCGTGCCGGTCAGCGTGCATGATCTGGTCTACGGCCTGATCGTCCAGTCCGGCAACGACGCTGCCGTCGCGCTGGCCGAAACCATCGCCGGCACCGAAGATGCCTTCGTCGCGATGATGAACCGCGAAGCCGAACGCATCGGCATGAAATCCACGCACTTCAGCAATTCGCACGGCCTGCCCAGCCCGGAAAACTATTCGACCGCGCGCGATCTCGCGACCCTTGCCTCGCATCTGGCCGTCGATCACCCCGAGCTGTACAAGATTTATTCGACCAAGGAATTCACCTACAACAAGATCCGCCAGCCGAATCGCAATCGCCTGCTGTGGCTGGATCCGACCGTCGACGGCATGAAGACCGGCCACACGGAAAACGCCGGCTACTGCCTGATCTCCACCGCCAAGCGCCCGAACGGCAAGAACGGCGACCGCCGCCTGATCTCGATCGTGCTCGGCACGTCGTCCGACCAGATGCGCACGCAGGAAAGCCAGAAGCTGCTGAACTGGGGCTTCCTGAATTTCGACACGGTGCGCCTGTACGCGAAAGACGAGGCCGTCGATACGCCGAACGTCTGGAAGGGTTCGCAGAACAGCCTGAAGATCGGCTTCAACCACGATCTGTACGTGACGGTCCCGAAAGGCACCGCCGACAAGATCAAGACCTCGCTGACGCGCAAGGATCCGCTGGTGGCACCGATCGACAAGAACAGCACGGTCGGCACGTTGAAAGTAACCGCCGACGGCAAGACCATCGCGGAACTGCCGGTACTGGCACTGGAACAGGTCGGCCAGGCCGGCATGTTCGGCCGCGCGCTGGATTCGCTACGCCTGCTGCTGCATTGATCGCTGCACCGATCGCACAGCAATCGCGATGAAAGAAACGGCAAGATCGGCACCAACGATCTTGCCGTTTTTCTTTGGCCGCTTGCCTGAGAGAATCATCACGCCCGCATACGGCCGCCGGCCGCAGCGTTTAGAATGAATTTCCAACTCACCGGACGCATCCCATGGAAGATCCTTTTGTCTATCTGAACGGCGCGATGACTCCGCTTTCCGAAGCGAAGGTATCCGTGCTCGACCGTGGCTTCATCTTCGGCGACGGCATCTATGAAGTGATCCCCGTCTACGACCGCAAGCCGTTCCGCCCGGCCCAGCACCTGGCGCGCTTCTTCCGCGGCATCGAAGCGGTCAACATCCGCAATCCGCACAGCGAAGCCGAATGGCTGACTCTGGTCGACAAGGTCGTGCAGACCGCGCCGACCGAAGATCAATTGGCCTACCTGCAGATCACCCGTGGTCCGGCGCCGCGCACACACGCCTTCCCTGCACAGGAGCCGAAGCCGACCGTGTTCCTGATGTCCAACCCGCTGATTCCGCCGACACTGGCGATGCTGGAAAACGGCGTCGCCTGCGTGACGATGGAAGACAAGCGCTGGCTGCGCTGCGAGATCAAGTCGATCTCGTTGCTGGGCAACGTGCTGGCCGCGCAGAATGCCGCCGCGCAGCAGGCCAATGAAACCCTCCAGTTCCGCGACGGCAGCCTGACCGAAGGTTCGTCGTCGAACGTGTGGATCGTGAAAGACGGCACCTTGCTCGGCCCACCGGTCGACAACCTGATTCTCGAAGGCATCCGCTATCATCTGATTGCGGAGCTGTGCGAAGCAAACGGCATCCCGTTCGAAAGCCGCCGCATCGCGCGCAATGAAGTATTCACTGCCGACGAAGTGCTGCTGTCTTCCGCAGGCAAGGAAATCCTGCCGGTCGCCAGCATCGACGGCCGTACCGTTGGAAACGGCAAACCCGGCCCCATATTCAAGAAGTTGTACGCTTCCTATCAGATAGCCAAGCGTGCCTGACCCATCAAACTGCCGCCCTGCGGCACGGAATGCAGAACCATGACAGAACAGAAAGAAAGCCTGATCGACTATCCGAGCGACTTCCCCATCAAGGTCGTCGGCACCATGCATGACACGTTTGCGCAAACCATCGTCGAGGTGGTGACCGTGCACGATCCCGATTTCCACGCGGGCAAGGTCGAGATGCGTCCATCGTCGGCCGGCAACTATCTGTCGCTGACGCTGACCGTGCGCGCCACCAGCCGTGAACAGCTGGATGATTTATATCGCGCATTGTCGTCGCACCCGATGGTGAAATTCGTCCTGTAACGGCGAACGCTCGACTCTTCATGTCCGCACCATTGCCGCCCGTCGTCCGCCAGCGCGGCCGCGAGGATTACGACACGACGTTTGCGGCGATGCGCGCCTTCACCGATGCGCGCACCGCCGACACCGCAGACGAACTGTGGATCGTCGAACATCCGCCGGTCTTCACGCTCGGTCTCGCCGCCGATCCGTCGCATGTATTGAATGCGCATGACGTACCGGTCGTGCAGACCGATCGCGGCGGCGAAGTCACCTATCACGGCCCCGGCCAGGTCGTCGTCTACCTGCTGCTCGATCTGCGCCGCCGCCAGGCCGCCGCCAAACTGCTGGCACGCGACCTGGTGCAGCGCATCGAGCAGGCGGTGATCGACACATTGGCGGCGTATAATCTGGCCGGTGAACGCAAACCCGGCGCGCCCGGCATTTACCTGTCGGACGGCCCGCAGCGCGGCGCTAAAATCGCGGCGCTCGGACTGAAGATTCGCGGCAGCGGCCATACCTATCATGGCGTGTCGTTGAACGTCGCGATGGACCTGACGCCATTCACGTGGATCAATCCATGCGGCTACGAAGGGCTGGAAACTGTCGATATGCGCAGCGTCGGTGCGCAAGCCGCACCGGCCGCCGTGCAGCAACAACTGGCCGATCAGCTGCTCGCGCAGCTGGCGCGCTAAGGCGACATGGAACGCTCCGCAGGTTTGCAATCGCATTTGTTTTTTTATTGACCGACATGGCAACGACAAACTCCGCGCCATGCGCTATCGACGGCGCCCTATCCGGCACCAAATCGAAAGCACACAACCACAAGCGACCAGCCAGATGACCACCGATTCCACCTCCGCCGCACCTGCCGCTCCCGCCTACAATCCCAGCGAAAAACAGAAGGGTGCGGCCAAGACCATCCGCATCCCGATCAAGGTGGTACAGGCCGAACGCCTGCCGAAACCAGACTGGATTCGCGTGAAGGCAGCGTCGCAATCGACCCGCTTCTACGAAATCAAGGACATCCTGCGCGAGCACAAGCTGCACACCGTGTGCGAAGAAGCCAGTTGCCCCAACATCGGCGAATGCTTCGGCAAGGGCACCGCGACCTTCATGATCATGGGCGACAAGTGCACGCGTCGCTGCCCGTTCTGCGACGTCGGCCACGGCCGCCCCGATCCCCTCGACGTCAACGAACCGGAAAATCTGGCGAAGACGATCGCCGCGCTGCGCCTGAACTACGTCGTCATCACCTCGGTCGATCGCGATGACCTGCGCGACGGCGGTGCCGGCCATTTTGCCGCCTGCATCGATCGCGTGCGCGAACTGTCGCCGAACACGCAGATCGAAATCCTCGTGCCCGACTTCCGCGGCCGCATGGATCGTGCGCTGGAAATCCTGAAGGCCGCGCCACCGGACGTGATGAACCACAATCTCGAAACCGCGCCGCGCCTTTACAAGGAAGCGCGCCCCGGTTCCGACTACCTGTATTCGCTGAATCTGCTGAAGCGCTTCAAGGACCTGCATCCGGAAGTGCCGACCAAGTCCGGCATCATGGTCGGCCTCGGTGAAACCGACGAAGAAGTGTTGCAGGTGATGCGCGACATGCGCGAACACAATGTCGACATGCTGACCATCGGCCAGTACCTGATGCCGAGCGGCGACCACTTGCCGGTGCGCCGCTACGTGCATCCGGACACCTTCAAGATGTACGAGGAAGAAGCCTACAAGATGGGATTCAAGCATGCGGCTGTCGGCGCGATGGTGCGTTCCAGCTACCACGCGGATCAGCAGGCGCATGGCGTGACGACGGCGATATTGCCGACCAACTAAACGCGCAGTCCGTAACGCACGACAGAGCCGGCATCCAACCCGCTTCGGTAGAGCACTTTCAGGAAATGCCGGCAATCCCTATCTTTGCAATCGCGACGCCGTGAATTTCCTGTAGTACTCGATCTCGCTGTATACGTTCCGCTTCTGGCGGGCTTTCAGCGTCTCTTCGCCATTGACCCGCCAATGCATCAGCGTCATGTCGGCCGGTTGCATGCCGGCTTCGCAGGCGCCGAGATGCTGCATCTGCGTGACGAAGCGGCCGTCGCTCTCCACCAGATTGTCGCGATTGGCGATGACGGATTCGGCCTGCGTCCTGTCGTCGGCAACGAAGGTCGTGGTGTGCCGGATATCCGTCTTGCCTGTCTTGTTTTCGATCGGAGAAGGGCCGGCGCAGTGCATGCTCCAGGACAGCGTATTTTCTGCAAACGCCGGTTGCGGGTCTTCGCAAGTTTCGTTAAGGCCGGCAACGCTCGCCTGCTGTTCATACACTTCCAGCGCATGCAATGCGCGATCGGCCTTTGCATCGAGGCAGACGTTCCAGATCTTCTGGATTTCAAAGGTGGTCTTGCCGTCGCTGATCGTTCCGCTCCGATCGATGCGCCACAATCCTTCGGCGCGCGCCGGCAGGTTTGCCGGCAGATCGAAGCCGAACGCGAAGGAAGCGCAAGCCAGAGAAACCGTTCCCGCCAGCATGGATAATCGGTGAGCGCGGCGCATCACATCGGCCCCAGGCGTCGGTTGATCTCGATGCCTTCATTCAGCAGCTTCTTCACCACTTTCAGAGATTCGTAGATATTGTCGTACTCGCCCTTTTCCCGCTTGCCGGGGCGATCCATGATGCCATCGCCGGGTTTTTGATCGGCTGCGCATTCGCCTATCCAGCGCTGCTCCTCAACCATGCGGCTTTCGCCGGAGAACAGCATGTCGCGCGCTGTATCGTGCTCTTCCAGCACGACATGGCTGTCGCTTTCAAACGTGTACTTCCAGCGGAAATCCTTGCCGGCATCTTCGGCATCCGTCTGCGAATTGGTCCTGCACAGCATCTCGCCGCTCAGGACATTGCCGGCCTGGTCGAAGCGGGGTGTCTGACAAGTCAGGTCGGGGTACACGACCTGCAATTCCTTGCGCAGGATGAAGAGTTCGTGCAAGGCCCGGTCCGCGCGCGCATCCAGACAATACTGCTCTTTCGACTGGACCGTTCCCAAGCCATCCATGGTGCCGGTCATCACGATCTCCCACAGACCGGGCTTGCGGGCCGGCATGTTTTCGGGGAAGTCGTAGGCTGCCGCCGGCAATACGACGAGCACACACCAGCTCAAGCCGGCGAAGGATTTCACCACGATGTTCGGCAGTCTTTCGTATCGCAATTCGTCTCCTTCCATTCGGTCTCCGCCTTGCGGCAGTCATCCGGCGATCATCATGTCCGTGCCATGAAACAGGCGAACAAACGTTAAATATTATAAACATAATAAGTAACATATTTTCAACACGTACCTGATTGGCATCGCCGAACGGCTGCTCCATGCGCCAGCCTTATACGCCAGCCCCACCGCTCGGCATCACATTGCCTTGACCTCACCGCCATCGATGCGCAGTGTCGATCCGGTCATCCATTTCGCGACCGGCGATACGAGAAAGGCCATCAGTTCGGCGATCTCTTCCGGCTGGCCGTAACGCGCGATGTCGGCTGCACCAAGAAATTTGGTCTTCGCCTCCTCCACCGACATGTTGTTCGCCGCCGACCATTTGTCGAGAAAAGCTTCGCGCCGGCCAGTCATCACCGGCCCCGGCAGCACGCTGTTGACCTGCACGCCGTCGTGAATGCCGCGTTCGGAAAACGCCTTCGCCAGCGACACGATTGCCGCATTGATCGCTGCCACGGCGGCGAACGCCGCCTTCGGCACATCGGCTGAATTGCCGGATGTCAGCACCACCGAACCTTGCGTCGCCTTCAATGCATCCCAAGCACGTATCGTCAGCCGGCGTGCACCGTGGAATTTAAGCGCCATGCCGGCATCCCATTGCGCATCCGTCATCTGGAACAGATCGATCTGCGGCACGTCGCCGGCAATGTTGACCAGTGCGTCGATGCGGCCAAAGCGCGCCAGCGTCTGGTTGACGATACTGTCCGCAGCAGACGGTTCGCTCAAGTCGATCGCAATAACCAATGCCTGCGCACCTGCCCTGCCCACTTCTTTCGCCGTGCCTTCCAGCTTGTCGGCATTGCGCGCGACCAGCACTACGTTGGCGAAATCCTTTGCGAGACGAATCGCGGTTGCACGCCCAATACCCTGGCTGGCGCCTGTCACGATGACTGTTTTTTGCATGATGTTTTTCCTGAATGTAATCGAATGAATGTTTGTCGAATAAATGATGCGAACAGTGCGCCGTCAGTCCACCAGCACGACCATCTTTCCCTTGCCCTGATTGGCTTCCATCACGCGATGCGCTTCGTGGATTTCATTGAAATGAAAAACGCGCGACGGCCTCGCGACATAGCGCCCTTCCGCCACGTCGCGTGCGATGTCCTGCAGCGGCACATCGGATAACGGGAATTGCGGTTCGCCGAACACGAAGCTGCCGAAGAAGGTCAGGTACACGCCGCTGGCCATCTGCAGCAGCGGATTGCAATCGGGAATCGGATCGAGTCCGCCCAGCCAGCCCGCCAGGCAGACGCGGCCGCCGCGCCGTACGATGTTCAGCGAATCCATCACGACGCTGTTGCCGACCAGATCGAGCACGGCGTCGATCCGCTTCGTATCGGGCAGTCGCGTCGATAATCCCGACCCTTCCAGTTCGCAGCGCGTGACGCCCAGGCTTTCCAGCATCGCGAAGCGTTCCTTGCTGCGTGTCGTCGCGATCACCTTCACACCGGCGTTGACCGCCATGTTGATCGCCGCCTGGCCGAACGACGATGTCGCACCGCGAATCAGCAGCGTCTGACCCGTCTTGATTTCCAGGTTGCGGAACAGGCAGGTCCACGCGGTCGCATAAGTTTCCGGCAGCGCCGCCAGCACTTCCCACGGCAGATCCGATTCGATCGACACGACGTTCTCGATCCGCACTTTCGTGTATTCGGCATAGCTGCCGTTGATCGTGCGCCCCAAGCCGCCCATCAGCGCCGCGACTTTCTGGCCGATATTGAATTCGCCGCCTGGACACGATTTGACGATGCCCACGCACTCGATGCCGGGAACCGGCATTGATTCGGCCCATTCGCCGCGACGCATGTGCATCTCCGCATGATTCAAACCGAAAGCCTTGATCTCGATGACCACATGGCCGGCTTCCGCAGTCGGTTCTGGTAGTTCCTGATAGACCAGCCCCTCGACCGGGCCGTATTCCTTGATGACGATGGCGCGCATGCTGCACTCCTTTGATGATGAATTTTGAAATGGGATGAATGAAGAGCCGAATTACGCCGCAGCGATCTGCTCCAACAGGAAGCTGCGGATTTCTCCGGCAATTTCTGTGGCATGCGTCTCCAGCGCAAAGTGACCGGTTTCGTAGAACACGACTTTTGCTTGCGGAATATCGCGCCTGAATGCTTCGGCGCCGGCCGGCAGGAAAAATGGATCGTTGCGCCCCCACACGGCCAGCAGCTTCGGCTGGTATTGGCGGAAATACGCCTGGAATTCGGGATACAGCGCGACGTTGTTTGCGTAATCGAGGAACAGATCGAGTTGCACTTCATGCGCGCCCGGCCGCGTCATGTAGAAATCGTCGAGCGAATAGCCGTCCGGCGACACCGCTTCCTTGTCGGTCACGCCATGCGTGTATTGCCACAACGTGGTTTCCGGTTGCAACAGCGCGCGCAACGCATCGCGATTGACCTGATTCGGTTCCTGCCAGTACTGGCGGATTGGATTCCAGCCCTCGCTCAACCCTTCCAGATAGGCGTTGCCGTTCTGCGTGACGATCGCGGTGACGCGTTCCGGATGCTTCAGCGCAAGACGCAGGCCGACCGGCGAGCCGTAATCGAAGATGTAGATGCCGAAACGCTGCAGTTTCAGCTCATCGGTGAAGTGCGCAATTACATTTGCCAGATCATCGAAGGTGTAGGCGAACTGTTCGCGCGGCAGCAATTGCGTCTGGCCGAAGCCGGGCAGGTCCGGCGCGATCAGGTGAAAGCGATCCGCCAGCAGCGGAATCAGGTCGCGGAACATGTGGCTGCTGCTCGGAAAACCGTGCAACAGCAGCAACACCGGATCGCCAGCGCGACCGGCTTCGCGATAGAAAACTTCCAGGCCATCGACGACGACTTTTTTATGGCGGACTTGATACATGACAGGCTCCTTGAGATGAACGATCGAATGAATAACCGGATAGGCAGTTGTCAAATAACTGCTTCAAGTACGGATTAGAGGTTATACATCACAACGTAACCTGTCAAACAAATTTTTAAGGGTTATCCAATCCGAAAAATTAAAACCAGCCACAATTTCATTAAAATCCCTTTATTTTCAACAAATTATAAATATATTCCTTGTTGTTAAAATCTTGCATATTGCTATAACGCTTGCCGCCATTACTCTTAACCGACATAAAAGTAACTTCTATTTACAATTCAAATAAGTTACTATTTGATGTAACCAAACACAGGAGCTGCACATGAAGGAAACGCTGCCGCCCGCGATCTTCATCGCCGATGCGCTCGGCCTGGATTTCCTCAATTCGGTCGCTACACCGCTGGATACGCCGGTCGAATGGCTGGGTTCCGGCGAGGATTTGCTGAACTGGCTGGCACAGGCGCAACTGGTGCCGCAGAAGGTGCTGGACGATTTCCGGCGCAGCGCCGGCCCCGGTGAACTGGATGCGATCGCCGCGCAGGCGCGCGGATTGCGCGAGTGGTTCCGGGGATTCGTGCTGGCGCACAAGGGCGAGGCCTTGCCGAAAACGGCGTTGCGCGAACTGGAACCGCTGAATCGCATCCTGGCGCGCGATGAAGGTTTCGCGCAAATCACGGAAACGGATACGGACGACAAACCCGGCGTGGCATGGCAACGCGAGCGGCGCTGGCGCTCGCCCGAATCGCTGCTGCTACCGATCGCCGAGGCGATGGCGCGCGTCGTCTGCGAAGAGAATTTCAGCTACGTCAAAGCCTGTGAAGGTCATGCATGCACGCTGCTGTTCGCAGACAAGACCCGCGGCCATGCGCGACGCTGGTGCAGCATGGCGATCTGCGGCAATCGCGCAAAGCAGGCGGCACATCGCGCCCGCAAGACCTGAGTCATTCAGCGGACATCTTGCCTCTTCCAGTAAAAACGGCTCCTTGCGGGAGCCGTTTTTACTATCGAAAGTCGTTCGCGTCATGCCGCACGCAACGATACCGCGTGCTTCACATCCTGCTTCAACAGATAAATCGAGGCAGCGAGCAGGACGACGTCCTTCATCAGGAACGGCACATTGCCGACCATCGCCGGAAAGCCACCGGCCGATTCCGCCCAGCCGCCCGGCATGAAAGGAATGATGGTGACCGTCATGACGAACGTCACGACCGAACCGAGTGCGCCGAGAATGCCAAGGCGGCGATGCCAGAATCCCAGGAAGATCAGTGCGCCGAACGTCCATTCCGCCACACCCAGAAACCAGCTTGCACCGCGAATACCGAAGACCGGATACATCCACGAAATCAGCGGGCCGTTGCTGATGAACGGAATCAGGATCTGCGCTTCGTATTCGAACCATTTCTGGTAACCGAAAAAGAAGAACATGATGACCATGGATGCACGCACGACGTGCAGATCGAGATCCTTTTTCAACAGGCCGGAACGGCCCAGAGTGTCGACGACGAATTGCATTTGTTTTCCCTTTGCTGCGATAAACGATGTTGCTTGTGATTGTGTTTGCGGCTGTCATGAAATCGGCGAACGCCGGCAGGACGTTCGCCGCGGGTGACGCACGCAGATCAACGCGGTGTGACAGGGAAATCCACTGTCGTGTCGTTGATGCGGTTGAAGACGTTGGTGAAAATCACCAGCGAAATCGCGAAGCTGATTTCAACCAGCTGGCGATCGGTATAACCGGCGGCCTTGATCGCATCGAATTCCGCTGCCGGAATCGTGCCGCTGGTCTGGACCAGGATGCGCACCAGATGGATCAGTGCGTCGCGCTTGGCGTCACCGGTCGGTTCGCCGCGACGGATCTTGCCGATCACATCCTGCGGCAGGCCGACCATCTTGCCGATGACCGTGTGCGCGGCTTCGCAGTAATCGCAACCGGTCAGCACGCTGACGAGCAGCTTGATGGTTTCCTGGTCCTTCTTGTCCAGCGTGCCGGCAGCCAGTGCGCCTTCGGCGGCGAGCACCGCTTTCAATGCTTCCGGGCCGTGTGCGCCGACCGCGACAAACAGGTTCGGCACGCTGCCGATGGATTTGCGGATATGTGCGTAGACTTCTGCAGTTGCGCCGGTTGCCGATTCGATGGCTGGGGTGTTGATACGGTCCATGGTGAAACTCCTTTTCAAAACAGTTGTTGTGGAGTCGTCACTTTAGGGAAGCGAAATGAGTTTTATAAGATTTAAAATACTCAATAAAATATCGATTCGTCTCACATCATTTTGCACAGGGAGAACCGCATGTCGCCACCCATCGACTGGCTGAGCCGCTTGCTGAACATGATTCCGGTCAGCGGCAGGCTGGAAATCCGCTGCGCCTACGGCGCGCCGTGGCGCGTCGGCTACGAGCCGTCGCCGCCGGGCGAACTGCCGTATCACGTGATCGTCGGCGGCAGCGCCATCCTGGAAGCGCCCGGCGAGCCGGTACGTCCATTGCAAACCGGCGACATCGTGATCCTGCCGCACGGTGCACCGCACGTCCTGCACGACGGCAGCGGCGTGCCGCCGGGGCCGGCCACCAAGCGGCCGGGACTGAACCTGACGATCACCGAAAACGGCGGCAACGGCGAACGGCTCGACATGTTGTGCGGCCGCTTCATCGTCGAACGGCCGCACGACAAGCTGCTGCGCGAATATCTGCCTCCGCTGCTGGTGGTGCCAGCCGGCCGCGAAGCGGCCTCGTCTTCGCCGACCGGCGCGCAACTGGCCGGGCTGGTGGCGATGATGCGCGCCGAAGCCGGCAACGAGAACATCGGCGGCAATGCGATGCTGAATGCCTTGTCGGCCGCATTGTTCACGCTGACGCTGCGCTTCGCCGGCGAAGCGGCGCAGACGCCGTCCGGCCTGCTGGCGCTGGCCGGCAATCCGCGTCTGGCACCAGCGCTGTCGGCGCTGTTCCACGAACCGGAGAAACCGTGGACGCTGCCGGAACTGGCCGCGCTGTGCAATATGTCGCGCGCCACCTTCGCCCGCCATTTCCAGGAAAGCATGGGCCGTTCGGCCAGCGACATGCTGACCGATATCCGCATGACGCTGGCAGCGAATGCATTGCGCAAGCCATCGGCTTCCGTTTCCGTCGTGTCGGAGACGGTCGGCTACCAGTCGGAAGCCTCGTTCCAGCGTGCCTTCAAGCAGCACATGGGCATGACGCCGGCGCGCTGGAAGCGGCAGGAAGCGGTGGCAAACTGATGTCGATTTGCGACACGGCCGGCGA
This sequence comes from Oxalicibacterium solurbis, assembly GCF_014635845.1. Classification (GTDB taxonomy): domain Bacteria; phylum Pseudomonadota; class Gammaproteobacteria; order Burkholderiales; family Burkholderiaceae_D; genus Oxalicibacterium; species Oxalicibacterium solurbis. Next base: position 1,094,412 of record NZ_BMDP01000001.1, read on the forward strand.
CGGGTAGCCGCGCAAATCTTCTACAATGGCGGGTTCTTAAAAAACGGCGCACCAGCCAGCACCCATCACGCCGGACCAACGCAATCAGGGAAGACATCCATGAGCAACAACGGCTTCGAGAAAGTCAATTCGCCCGCCAACGTGCTGTTCGCCAGCCTGATCGGCACCACCATCGAATTCTTCGACTTCTACATCTACGCGACGGCGGCGGTGCTGGTGTTTCCGCACCTGTTCTTCCCGTCTTCCGATCCGACGGCGGCGATCCTGCAATCGCTGGCGACCTTCGCGATCGCCTTCTTCGCGCGGCCGGTCGGCTCCGCCGTGTTCGGCCATTACGGCGACCGCATCGGCCGCAAGGCGACATTGGTCGCTGCATTGCTGACGATGGGCCTGTCGACGGTCGCGATCGGCCTGCTGCCGACGTATGAAACGATAGGCGCGCTGGCACCGCTGCTGCTGGCGCTGTGCCGCTTCGGCCAGGGCCTCGGCCTCGGCGGCGAATGGGGCGGCGCCGTGCTGCTGGCGACCGAAAACGCGCCGCCGGGCAAGATCGCGTGGTACGGCTGCTTCCCGCAACTGGGCGCACCGCTGGGCTTCTTCCTGTCCGGCGGCATCTTCCTGCTGCTGTCCGAATTCATGACCGACGAACAGTTCTTCAGCTACGGCTGGCGCATTCCCTTCCTCGCCAGCGCGGTGCTGGTACTGGTCGGCCTGTACGTACGATTGAAGATCACCGAGACACCGGCCTTCCAGAAAGTGATCGACGAAGGCGAACGCGTGAAGATGCCGATCGCCATCGTGTTCCGCGAACACGGCCGCATGCTGGTGCTGGGCACGGTGATCGCGCTGGCGACCTTCGTGCTGTTCTACCTGATGACGGTGTTCGCGCTGAGCTGGGGCACGACCGCGCTCGACTATTCGCGCGAAACGTTCCTGGTCCTGCAATTGTTTGCAGTGGTGTTCTTTGCGATCACGATTCCGGTGTCCGCACTGTTGGCCGATCGCTATGGTCGCCGCATCACGATGATCCTGGTATCGGCCGCCATCATCCTGTTCGGCCTGCTGATGGCGCCGCTGTTCGCCAAAGACAGCCTGATCGGCGTGACCTTCTTCCTGTCGCTGGGACTGGCGCTGATGGGCATGACTTACGGCCCGCTGGGCACGATGCTGTCGGAACTGTTTCCGGCATCGATCCGTTACACCGGCGTGTCGCTGACGTTCAACCTCGGCGGCATCTTCGGCGCATCGCTGGCGCCGTATGCGGCAACCTGGCTGGCCACGCATTACGGCCTGCAGTACGTCGGCTACTACCTCGCGGTTTCCGCGCTGCTGACGCTGATCGCCTTGCTGCTGGTCGGCAAGCCGCGGCACGCATAGACAGCGTTCCGTATCGCGGATTCGAATCCCTCCGTCTCCGCCGATAAATCAGAAAAGCCTTCGATTCGAATCGAAGGCTTTTCTCTTTCCGGTTTGGCATTGGAACAATCCGTCCGTACCGCTACATGAATCCGGCAACGATCATATGTGGTAAAACACACGGCACAAACACAACGCGATTGTTTCTCCGACCCGCTTCCGGCATCAGATGATGCCGCCGTTGACGCGTATCGTCTGGCCATTGATCCATGCGCCATCCGGACCGGCCAACACAGACACGGCGGCAGCGATGTCTTCCGGTTGGCCGAGCCGCTCCAGCGGCGCGAGTTTGGCAAGACGATCGATCACGTCCTGCGGCTTGCCGTCGAGGAAGAGACTGGTCGCCGTCGGGCCGGGCGCGACCGTGTTGACCGTGATGTTGCGGCCGCGCAGTTCCCTGGTCAGCACATGCGTCATCGCTTCGACGCCGGCCTTGGTAGCCGCGTAGACCGCATAGGTCGGCTGGTACAAACCCACCACGCTGGACGACAGGTTGACGATGCGGCCGCCGCTGCGCAGGCGGCGCGCCGCTTCGCGCAAGGTGTTGAACGTACCCTTCAGGTTGATCGCGATCTGGCTGTCGAACAGCGCATCGTCGCTGTCGGCCAGGTTCGCCAGTTTCATGATGCCGGCGTTGTTGACCAGTACGTCGACACCGCCGTATGCCGCTTCGGTCGCATCGAACATGCGGGCCACGGCGGCCGCATCGCTGACATTCGCCTGCGCCGCGATCGCGGTGCCGCCAGCGCGTTCGATGTCCTGCACCACCACTTCGGCCGCCTGTGCGCTGCCGGCATAGTTGACGACGACGATGAAACCGTCCGCCGCCAGGCGTTGTGCAATGGCGGCGCCGATGCCGCGCGCCGCGCCGGTGACGATCGCGACCTTGTTGTTTTGCGTTGCACTCATGTTTTTCTCCTTCGGTTTGTTCGTAGTTTGTTCGTGGCTTGTCCGTAAGTTGTCGACGATTTGTCGCTATCGGCTGTCAAGCTCGATACCGATATCAGCGACGCCGTGATCACACTATGGCAGCCGGCCGGAGAAAAATAATCTATGCTAAATTGCCATCACTATTCCATTTAAACGAACAATAACCAGTAAGCTACGCCAATGGACAAACTCGATGCCATGCGGCTGTTCACGCGCATCGTGGAGCGCCGCAGCTTCACGCTGGCGGCGAACGACACCGGCGTGCCGCGCTCGACGGTCACGCAGGTGATCCGGCAACTGGAAGAAAGACTGGGCGTACGACTGCTGCAGCGAACCACGCGCACGGTGAAACCGACGCTGGACGGCGAGGCGTACTACCGCCGTTGTCTGGCAATTCTCGATGACGTCGAAGATGCCGAAGGCGCATTCAGCGGCGCGATGCCGAAAGGCATGCTGCGCGTGGAAGTGCAAGGCACGCTGGCACGCCATTTCCTGATGCCGGCGTTGCCGGCTTTTTTCGCGCAGCATCCCGAAATCGAACTGTCGATGAGCGAAAGCGACCGCTGGGTCGATCTGGTACAGGAAGGCATGGATTGCGCGCTGCGTTACGGCAAGCTGCCGGACAGCGACCTGATCGCGCGCCAGGTGGCGATGCTGGAGCGCGTGACCTGCGGCACGCCGGAATACTTCGACAAGTACGGCATGCCGACCGACATCTCCTCGTTCGACGGTCATCGCATGGTCGGCATCCGCCTGATCTCGACCGGCAGTCTGATGCCATTGGAATTCACCGGCGGCGCAGCGCACGAAAGCGTGATGCTGCCGGCGACCTTGTCGGTCACCGGACCGGAAAGCTATCTGGCCGGCATCCGTCTCGGGCTGGGAATCGCGCAAGTGCCGCGATTCCATATCGAGGAAGACCTGAAAAGCGGCCGGCTGGTCACCGTACTGCACGATCGCCCGCCGCCATCGGCGCCGGTGTCGCTGGTCTATCCGCGCAACCGGCAGTTGTCGCCGCGCGTGCGCGTGTTTCTCGATTGGGCGACGCAGGAATTCGCGCGGAAGAATTCGCCGGTAACGACCGATGTTTCACAACATCATGCGTGAAACTTTTTCGCGAAACCTCTCCGCAAAATCTGCGGCGGCATCCGGCAAGCGTGACGCAGATCGGGCGAACCAGGATCCAAGGCTGCTGCGCCGCCTGCTGCGCGCCAAGGACAGGATGGACGCGGCGTCGCACGAAGCATGGCCGGTCGCACGTTTGGCGGAAGTAAGCGACGTGTCCGCCGACCACTTTGCCCACGCCTTCAAGCAGGCCTTCGGCATTCCGCCGCATCGCTATCTGCTGACGCGACGCATCGAACGCGCGACGGCGCTGCTGCGCGATACGAAACTGTCGATCACCGACATTGCATTTCAAACCGGATGGGAAAGCCTGGGTACATTCGGTCGTACCTTTCGCGATATCACTGGCGAAAGTCCGAGTGCGAACCGGGCGCGTGCAAAAGCGGCGATGCAAGGATTGGCGGAAGTGCCGGGCTGCATCGTCGCCGCATCGCATCGCCCCGATCTCACGATCGCAGTTTCGGAGAAGCGACGCCAGACAGCGGCCGGTATAAAGAAACCCTCTTCAAAAAAGGAGGTTCCATGAAACAAGGTATTCAAGTGGTCGGGCTGTATGTGCGGGATCAGGACGAAGCGCTAGCCTTCTACGTCGACAAGCTTGGCTTCCGCATTCACACGGATGTCAGGAACGGCGACTATCGCTGGCTGACGGTGCAGCATCCGGATCAACCGTCATTCCAACTTGGCCTATTCTTGCCTGGACCGCCGGTGCTGGATGCAGCGACGGCGCAAGCCGCCCGCGAGCTCGTCGCAAAAGGCGCGATGCCGCCGCTGGTACTGGCCGTCGATGACTGCCGCGCCGCTTGCAATCGCATGCATGCGCAGGGTGTGGAATTTACGCAGGACCCCGTCGAACGCTACGGCACCGTCGATGCCGGTTTTCGCGATCCTTCCGGCAATGGGTGGAAGATGATCGAGGTACGTTCGAAGTAGGTCGCGCAGGCAAAGCAGATATCAAGGCACGATGAAGCGCCCGCCTCCATCGTGCGCAAGTCAGCCGTTGACAACCAGTTCCTCGTCCACCTCCTCGCCGAGGAATCCGCCACTCTGGTGTGCCCACAGGCGTGCATACAAACCGCCCTGCGCCAGCAGTTCGCGATGCGTGCCTTCTTCGACGATGCGTCCCTTGTCCAACACGATCAGTCGATCCATCGCCGCAATCGTCGATAGCCGGTGCGCAATGGCGACCACCGTCTTGCCTTCCATCAGGTTGTACAGGCTGGCCTGGATCGCCGCCTCCGCTTCCGAATCGAGCGCGCTGGTCGCTTCGTCGAGCAGCAGGATGGGCGCATCCTTCAGCATCACGCGCGCGATCGCGATGCGCTGGCGTTGACCGCCGGACAGTTTCACGCCACGTTCACCGACGTGCGCGTCGTAACCGACGCGGCCTTTGGCGTCGCCCAGCGTGCCAATGAATTCGTGCGCTTCGGCGCGCTTGGCGGCATCGACCATGTCGTGCTCGTCTGCATCGGGACGGCCATAGAGAATGTTGTCGCGCACCGAGCGATGCAGCAGCGACGTATCCTGCGTCACCATGCCGATCTGCGCGCGCAGGCTGTTTTGCGTCACGTGCGCAACGTCCTGGCCGTCGATCAGAATGCGACCTTCTTCCAGATCGTAGAAGCGCAGCAGCAGGTTGACGATGGTCGACTTGCCGGCACCGGAACGACCGACCAGACCGACTTTCTCGCCGGCGCGTATCGTCAGGTTGAATCCTGCGATGACGGGACGGCCGCTACCGTACGAGAAGCCGACCTCGTCGAATTTCAGTTCGCCTTTCGTCACCTTCAACGGCACGGCGTCGGCCGCATCGGTCACTGCATGGTGGCGCGACAGCGTGTTGATACCGTCCTGCACGGTGCCGACCTGCTCGAACAGCGATGCCATTTCCCACATCACCCAGTGCGACATGCCGTTCAGCCGCAAGGCCATCGCGGTTGCCGCCGCCACTGCGCCGACACCGATCTGCCCCAGCGTCCACAGCCACAACGCCACACCCGCAGTGCCGAGAATCAGCAGCATGCTGAGCGTGTGGTTGACGACTTCGAAGCCGCTGACCAGTCGCATCTGGCCATGCACCGTCACCAGGAATTCCTTCATCGCGCTGCGGGCATAACCGGCTTCACGGCCGGCGTGCGAAAACAGTTTGACGGTGCCGATGTTGGTGTACGCATCGGTGATGCGGCCCGTCATCAGCGAGCGCGCATCGGCCTGCATGCGCGACACCTTGCCCAGCCGCGGCACGAACCATTTCAGCGCAATCGCGTAACAGGTCGCCCATGCCAGAAACGGCACCAGTAGCCAGCGGTCGAAAGTGCCGACCACGCTGGTCAGCGTGACGAAATAGATGACGACAAAGACGAGAATGTCGCCGGTGATCATGCAGACGTCGCGCACTGCCAGCGCGGTCTGCATCACCTTGGCGGCGATGCGGCCGGCAAACTCGTCCTGATAGAAACCCATGCTCTGGTTCAGCATCAGCCGGTGGAAATTCCAGCGCAGCTGCATCGGGAAATTGCCGGCCAGCGTCTGGTGCTTGAAGAAAGTCTGCAAGGCGACCAGCACCGTGCTCAGCAGCACGATGCCGCCGAGCAGCAGCAATGTGCCGCGTTCCTGCTGCCACAACTGCGCCGGCTCGACCTTGCCGAGCCAGTCGACCACATGTCCCATCATCGCGAACAGCAGCGCCTCGAAGGCACCGGTCATCGCGGTCAGCAGCGTCATCGCGAGGATGTAGCGGCGCGCACCCTTGGTGCAGGCCCAGATGAACGCGACGAAGCCCGAAGGCGGCGTGGCGGGTTGCGCATCCTGATACGGATGCAGCAGGTTTTCAAACCAGCGAAGCATGCATTTCTCCAAATCGGTCCGGCACGCGGGAATTTTTATGTTTCGCGCATACGGGACGCACGGCAGGGACAGCAAAGGCGGACGATCGGGGCGCACGCAAGGCATTGCAGACAACGAACAGCACGCGGCGAACGGCAGAAGACGAAATTCTTGCACATCCCCGGCATCGGTGCATTGCATGCCGGCCATCGATAATCATCAACAAACGCGATGCGATGCAACGATCCGCAATCAGCCATGCGCAACCGTGCATGAGAGCGCAGGGCCATCCGTCCATACCGGCACACAGCGGGACACGACCATACGCATCGTTGCATCCGACGTATGCGGACGATCGCCGTACATCATCCACGATGCGTGAAATTTTCGTTAAATTGCCTGCCGGCACGAAGGCGTGTCTGGTATCATGCGCAGGGTAGTTGTCCGGCGAAATACACAGAGCAATCGCGTTTTTGGCCGGCCTTCCGGCATGAAGCAATCTGCATCATGCCTCACCGACACCGGATATCGGACGATCGAATTTCATTCGGCCCGACCGATGTTCCACAAATACCAGTACATTTCCCGATACAGGACGCACCCGCAGGCAGCGTCCGTTCGGCTCGGCAGCAAAACCATGCAAGTGCACCAGGCAAGAAAGACGGCAGAAGGCAATCCGCCTGCCTGCTGTCTACCCGGGACGGCGCTGCACGGCTTGCACGTCATCGCATGCGATCGTAAAAGAAGGAGAACTGCACAGACAACCGGTTGTACACAGCGGTCCGAACGAGACGCCGCCGCCGGCGAAATTCGCTCGTCGATCTGCATTCCGTAAAACCCGTGCCGTCCGGCGTTGTCCGACCGGCTGTTATTCCTGGATGTTTTCCTGCGCATGCCTATAGTTGCCCCCGAATCCCTGCTGCTTCTTTCTCTGATCGCGGTTCCCTTCCTGGGAAGCGTCGTCGCCGCCTGCATGCCGGCCGATGCGCGCAACCGGGAATCGCTGCTGGCCGGCGGCGTCGCACTGTACGGCCTGCTGGTCGCCATTTATCTGTATCAGTACATCGGCGACGGCCAGACCGTCCGCTATTCGGCCGAATGGATACCGGCCTTCGGCCTTGAGTTTTTATTACGCCTCGACGGACTGGCCTGGCTGTTCGTGATGCTGGTGCTGGGCGTCGGCCTGCTGGTGGTGCTGTATGCGCGCTACTACATGTCCGACGAAGACCCGGTGCCGCGCTTCTTTGCCTTCCTGCTCGCCTTCATGGGTTCGATGCTGGGCGTGGTCCTGTCGGGCAACCTGATCCAGCTCGTGGTGTTCTGGGAACTGACGAGCGTCACCTCCTTCCTGCTGATCGGCTACTGGCATCACCGCATCGACGCGCGGCGCGGCGCGCGCATGGCGTTCACGGTGACGGCCACCGGCGGCCTGTGCCTGCTGTGCGGCGTGCTGATCCTCGGCCACATCGCCGGCAGTTACGATCTCGATGCGGTGCTGGCGGCGGGCGACACGATACGCGAGCACAAGCTCTATCTGGCTGCACTGGTGCTGATCGGCCTCGGCGCGCTGACCAAGAGTGCGCAGTTCCCTTTCCATTTCTGGCTGCCGCATGCGATGGCGGCGCCAACGCCGGTATCGTCCTATCTGCATTCGGCGACCATGGTGAAGGCTGGCATCTTCCTGCTGATGCGCCTGTGGCCGGCATTGTCGGGCACACCGGAATGGACCTGGCTGATCGCCGGCGCCGGCGTCTGCACACTGCTGATCGGTTCCTTCGTCGCCATCTTCCAGCATGACCTGAAAGGCTTGCTGGCCTATTCGACCATCAGTCATCTCGGCCTGATCACCACGCTGCTCGGCATCGGCACGCCGCTGGGCGTGGTGGCCGCCATCTTCCATACGCTGAACCACGCGATCTTCAAGGCTTCGCTGTTCATGGCGGCCGGCATCATCGATCACGAAACCGGCACGCGCGACATGCGCGTGCTGCGCGGCCTGCGCAAGGCCTTGCCGATCACCGGCACGCTGGCGATCGTGGCCAGCGCTTCGATGGCCGGCGTGCCGCTGCTCAACGGTTTCCTGTCCAAGGAAATGTTCTTCGCCGAAACACTGATCGTCGGCGGCAACGACAACTGGTGGATGTCGTATGCCGCAGTGGCGATGGGCATCTTCAGCGTCGCCTATTCGCTGCGCTTCATCAGCGTGTTCTTCGGCAAACTGCCCGACGATCTGCCCAAGGAACCGCACGAGCCGCCGCGCTGGATGCGCTTTCCGGTGGAACTGCTCGTGTTGCTGTGCCTGGTGGTCGGCATCATTCCCGGCATCAGCGCCGGTCCTTACCTGCATCAAGCGGTGGAAGCCGTGCTCGGCGCGCAGACGCCTGAGTACAGCCTCGCGATGTGGCATGGCTTCAACCTGCCGCTGGTGATGAGCTTCGTCGCGCTCGGCGGCGGCATCCTGTTCTACATCATCCTGCGCAAATATTTCACGCTGCAGCAGCGCGCCGACGTACCGGTGCTGTACCGCCTGTCAGGTGCGCAGGCCTACGAAACCACCATGCTGCGCCTGACTTCGAGCGCCAGCCTGCTGCTGAAATGGCTGAGCACGCGCCGCCTGCAACCGCAGCTGTTCCTGATGATCGCGGCCATGCTGGCGGTGCCGTATCTGCTGGTCGGACCGATACCGCTGTTGAAGCCGGCCGCCTTCGCCGATATCGATCCGCTGTTCGCCATCACCTGGGTGGTCGGTTGCGCCTGCGCCGTCACGGCAGCGTGGCAGGCCAAGTACCATCGTCTGGCCGCGCTGATCCTGGTCGGCGGCGTCGGCGTGGTCGTCAGCATGACCTTCCTCTGGCTGTCGGCTCCCGATCTGGCGCTGACACAGCTGATGGTCGAAACCGTCACCACCGTGCTGATCCTGCTCGGCCTGCGCTGGCTGCCGCGCCGCCTGCCGCCGAAGGAATTACAGGATGGCCTGCAGATTCCGCGTTCGGTCTGGCTGCGCCGTTCGCGCGATCTCGGACTGGCGATGCTCGGCGGCCTCGCCATCGCCGGCATCAGCTACACGGTGCTGATGCATCCGCAACCGGACAGCATCGGCAACTATTTCCTCGCGCGCGCGCTGCCTGAAGGCGGCGGCACCAATGTCGTCAATGTGCTGCTGGTGGATTTCCGCGGCTTCGACACGATGGGCGAAATCACCGTGCTGTCCATCGTCGCGCTGACCGTCTATGCGCTGCTGCGCCGCTTCCGCCCGGCGCCGGAAAGCATCGTCATTCCAGAACAGCAGAGCAACAACGTCGACCCTGCCGCATCGCAAACGCCGGCCGAGCAGTTCGAGCACGGGCATCTGCACATTCCGGGCGTATATCTGCGCTTCCTGCTGCCGTTCATGGGCGTCATCGTCGTCTACTTCTTCATGCGCGGCCACAACCTGCCGGGCGGCGGCTTCGTCGCCGGCCTGATCTTCTCGGTCGCCATCATCGTGCAGCACATGATCGCCGGCACCGCATGGATGGAAGAACACATCCGCCTGCGTCCGCTGCGCTGGATTTCATGGGGACTGTTGACGGCCTGCGCGACCGGCCTCGGCGCGCTCGCATTCGGCTTCCCGTTCCTGACCAGTCATACCGCGCATCTGCATCTGCCGCTGCTGGGCGAAGTGCACGTGCCGAGCGCCTTCGTGTTCGATCTCGGCGTGTTTTTCGTCGTGGTCGGTTCCACCATGCTGATCCTCATCGCGCTGGCGCACCAGACCGTCCGCAGCCGCCGTCCGCAGGCGGGTGCTCCCGATACCGTTGTTCTACCCAAGCGAGAGGTACTCTGATGGAAATTGTCATTTCTCTCGCCATCGGCGTGCTGTTCGGCTCCGGCATCTGGCTGATCCTGCGTCCGCGCAGCTTCCAGGTGCTGACGGGCCTGATGCTGATGTCGTATGCCGTCAACCTCTTCATCTTCATCATGGGCCGCCTGTGGGTCGACAAGGCGCCGCTGACGCTGGGCGGCGGCACTGTCGATCCGACCATGTACAGCGATCCGCTGCCGCAGGCGCTGGTGCTGACGGCGATCGTGATCGGCTTCGCCACCACCGCGCTCTATCTGGTCGTGATGATCGGTTCGCGCGGCCTGACCGGCACCGACCACGTCGACGGCGAGGAGCCCGATCAATGAATCTGCATTGGGTCCAGCAACTGATCATCCTGCCGGTGCTGCTACCGCTGCTGTGCGGCGCCGTGCTGACCATGATCAATGAAAATCGCCACCATCTGAAATTCGGCATCAACTTCGCCGCCGTCGCGATCCAGTTCGTCATCGCCGTCAGCCTGATGCAGCTGACCGACAGCGGCATGTGGCACGACGGCATCGGCATCTATCTGGCCGCCAACTGGTCGGCGCCGTTCGGCATCGCGCTCGCCGCCGACCGCCTGGCTGCGCTGATGCTGCTGCTGACTTCGCTAATGGCCGGCGCGGCGCTGCTGTTTTCGGCCACCCGCTGGAGCCGCATCGGCGTGCACTTCCACTCGCTGTTCCAATTCCTGCTGATGGGCATCAACGGCGCCTTCCTGACGCACGACCTGTTCAATCTGTTCGTGTTCTTCGAAGTCATGCTGGCGGCTTCCTACGGCCTGCTGCTGCATGGTTACAACGCGACACGCCTGCGCGCCGGCATGCAGTACATCGCGATCAATCTCGCCGCTTCGCTGCTGTTCCTGATCGGCGTGGCGCTGATCTACGCCAGCAGCGGCACCCTCAATATGGCCGATCTGGCCGGCCGCATCGGCAGCATCACCGGCGAGGACCTGTTCCTGCTGAAGACCGGCGTGGCCGTGCTGGCGATCGCCTTCCTGACCAAGAGCGCGATGTGGCCGCTCGGCTTCTGGCTGCCGACGACGTACTCCGCCGCCTCGCCGCCGGTCGCCGCCATGCTGGTACTGATGACCAAGGTCGGCGCCTATGTCGTGCTACGTGTGTGGCTGCTGGTGTTCTCGTCCGACGCCGGCGAAGCAGCAGGCTACGGCTACACGGCGCTGCTATGGGGCGGCATGGCGACCATCCTGTTCGGCGCCGCCGGCATGCTGGCCAGCGAAGCACTCGGCCGCATGGCCGGCTATGCCGCCATCGTTTCGTCCGGCACGCTGCTGGCCGTGGTCGGCTACGGGCAGGCATCGCTGGTGACGGCCGGTCTCTACTATCTGCTCGGCTCGACGCTGGCGGTCGGCGCCTTCATGCTGCTGATCGAATTGATCGAACGCATCCGCAAACCCGGTGCTTCGATATTGGCGGTGACGATGGAAGCATTCGCCGTCGACGAAGCGCCGGAAGAAACCGCCGGCGTCGGCATTCCGGGCGCGCTGGCCTTTCTCGGCCTGGCCTTTGCCGGCTGCGCACTGGTGATCACCGGCCTGCCGCCGCTGTCGGGCTTCGTCGCCAAGTTCGGCATGTTCCATGCGCTGCTGCATCCTGACGATCCGAATATCCTGATCAGCGGCACCACCTGGGCATTGATGGCACTGATCGTGTTTTCCGGGCTGACCGCCATCATCGCGCTGATGCGTTTCGGCGTGCGTACCTTCTGGGCTTCGGGCGCGATCACCGCGCCCAAACTGCATGTGACCGAGGTCGGCTCGATCATGCTGCTGCTGTTGCTGTGCGTTGCACTGACGATACAGGCAGGGCCGATGTTCGACTATCTGCAACGCACGAGTAACGATCTGCAGCGCCCCGATCACTACGTTGAACAGATCCGCTCGGCACCGGTGGTGCCGGGCGTAGTCCATCCGGGAGCGACGCCATGATCCGCCGCTGCCTGCCTTTTCCGCTCATGTCGGTCACGCTGCTGCTGACCTGGCTGCTGCTCAACCAAAGCGTCTCACCCGCCGATCTGCTGATCGGCGCCGTACTCGGCATCCTGGTTCCGCTGCTGGCGCGGCCGCTGGTGCCGGATGGCTATCCGAAACTGCACAAGCCTTTGGTGCTGTTCCGCCTGCTCGGCATGGCCGTGGTGGAAATCGTGCGCTCCTGCTTCAACGTGAGCTGGCTGATCCTGTCGCCCCGCCGCCACGGCCTGAACTCGCAATTCATCACGATCCCGCTCGACATGCACAATCCTTACGGACTGGCGCTGCTGTCGTGCCTGATCAACTCCACGCCCGGTACGGTCTGGGTCGAAATCCTGCCGGAACGGCATGAACTGGCGCTGCACGTGTTCGATCTGCACGATGCGCAATGGTGGGTCGATACCATCAAGACGCGCTACGAACAGCCGCTGATGGAAATTTTCGAACAGGAGGCATCGCAACCATGATGACCGTACTCGAACTGGCGATCGGCTTCGCCTTCTTCTGCGTCGTGATGGCAATGCTGTTTTGCACGATCCGCCTGCTGATCGGCCCGACCGTGCACGACCGCGTGCTGGCGCTCGATACGCTGTGGATGTGCGCCATGCTGCTGGCGCTCATGTTCGGCATCCGCTTCGGCAATCTCATCTACTTCGAAGCAGCGATGCTGATCGCGCTGCTCGGCTTCGTTTCCACCATTGCGCTGGCCAAGTTCATGATGCGCGGGGAGATCATCGAATGAACCACATCGCTGCAATTCCGGCCTGGGCGATCGTCCCGGTCTCGCTGCTGCTAGTAATCGGCGGCAGCATCGTGCTGATCGGCGCGCTCGGCCTGCTGCGCCTGCCGAGCTTCTACCAGCGCATCCACGGCCCGGCCATCACCGTCACGCTGGGCGCCGGCTGCCTGCTGGTGGCGTCGATGATTTATTTCACCGTGCTGCAGTCGCGCCCGGTGATCCATGAGATCATCATCTCGGTGTTCCTGCTGCTGACCGCCCCCATCGTCGCCATGATGATCATGCGCGCCGCCGTCTATCGCGACCTGCGTGCCGGCAAGAAGGATGGCGGCGGCGCCGGAGGCATCTACCGGTTTCAGGAAGAAGACGCGCAACGCAACGAGCAACACAGCGAACAAGGCAGCAACAACGAAAACCGTAACGAATAACTGCACCGAATAACGACAGCACATCACTCCGCCGCCCGGCTCCACCCTCAACCTGCGAGAAAACCGCCATGTTCTTTGCCAAATTTCTACACATACTGGGCTTCACCATCTGGATCGGCGGCATGTTCTTCGCCCACAATGCCTTGCGGCCGACGGTCGCCGTCACGCTGGAACCGCCGCTGCGCCTGACGCTGCTGGCCGGTGTCTTCACCCGCTTCTTTTTCTGGGTCTGGATTGCGATCGCGCTGATACTCGGCAGCGGCCTCGCCATGATGGCGCAGATGGGCAAGCCGCCCGTGCCCGTCACGCTGATGGCCGTGATCGGCATTGTCATGATGCTGATCTTCGGCCACATCTTCTTCGCGCCTTACCGCCGCCTCAAGCGGCATGTCGCCGCGCAGGAATGGCAGGCGGCGGGCGTCGCCATGGCCAGCATCCGCAAGCTGGTCGCCGTCAATCTGGTGCTCGGCCTGATCACCATCCTGATCGGCGGACTCGGGCCGCTGGCTTATTGAACGCATTCGCTCCGTAGCATGCACCCCATAAAAATCCGGCCTTGGCCGGATTTTTTCATGCAGCCTGAAACAGAATATTCATAATTGAAAGACAACATCTCGCGCGGCACGCTAGAATCGCATCATCACCATCACCGGCGATGCCCTCATGCCCAACTTCCTTTCGCGGTTGCCGCAAACCCTTCGCACCTTCTCGCGCAAGCCGGCCGCCAGACGCAGCTTCATCGGGCTGCTGGCCTTCATCCTGCTGATCGGCCTGTTCGGCTACTTCGTTCTTCCGGGCATCATCAAGTCGCAGGCAGAGCAACTGATCTCCGAAAAACTCAATCGGCAAACCACGATCGGCAAGGTCGACGTCAGCCCGTACGCGATGCGCGTGACGATTCACGACATGAAGATGATGGAACCGGAAGGCGATGCCGTCTTCGCCAGCTTCGGCGCGCTGACGGTGAACGTCTCGCTGCAATCGCTGTTCCGCTTCGCCCCGGTGATCGAGGAATTCAAACTCGATGCGCCCTATGTGCATCTGGTGCGCAAGGACGCGCAGCACTACAACATCGACGACCTGATCGCACTGGCCAACAGCCAGCCGCCAAAGCAGGAAGACAGCAAGCCGGCGCGCTTCTCGGTTTTCAACATCCAGATCAACGGCGGCCGCTTCGAACTCGACGACAAGCTGGAACAGGTGGTGCACAAGATCACCGACCTGAAGCTGGGCATTCCCTTCATCTCGTCGCTGCCGTCGCAGGTCGACGTCTTCGTCGAACCGATGCTGAGTGCCAACATCAACGGCACGCCGCTGCTGGTCAAGGGCAAGGCGCATCCGTTCGCCGATCCGATGGAAGCCACTGTCGATCTGAATCTCGACAACCTGGACCTGACGACCTACCTGAAATACATTCCCGGCACGCCGCACTTCAAGCTGCCGAGCGCACGGCTGGACATGAACATGGTCGCGCACTTCCAGCAGAAAAAGGATGCAGCGCCGGCGCTGCTGCTGACCGGCGACGTCACGCTGAAGAACGTTCAGCTCAACGACGCCAGCGACAAATCCATCCTGAAACTGCCGTCGCTGAAGGTCACGCTGCAGGATGCAAAAGTACTCGATAGCAAAATCGCCGTGGCACGCGTTGCCATCGATGGCATCGAAACCAGCATCGCGCGCGCGGCCGGCGGCCGGCTCAATATCGACAACCTGCTGACACCGCCCACGGCAACGGCGCCAAAGGCCGTACAAAAATCGCAGCCCAAGCAAGCCAAGGCTTCCACACCGGCCGAGCAGGCCGCGCCATCGACCGCCGCCGCAACCGCCACAGAAGCGGACAAGCAGACGACGAAACAGGCGCCACCGGCAAAATCGGCCGAACCGCTGGTACTGGCGCTCGGCGAACTCGAGATCCGCAATGCGGCGTTCAGCTATGCGGATGCGCAAGCGGCGCAGCCGATGCAAGCCGGCGCCAAGAATTTCGACCTCAACGTACGCAACGTCAACGTCGATACCGGCAAACGCATCGTCGACATCGGCGAAGTCGTCTCGAACCGAGCCGGCTTCTCGCTGCAGCAGGGCAACCCGCCTGCCGCGCGCAAGCGCAACGGCAATGCAGCCACGACTTCGACGCCATCGAAACCGGCCGCGAAGAAAAATGGCAAAAAGGATGAAACGGAAGAATCGGGCTATATCGTCAACATCGGCAAGATCGCGATTGCCGACTGGTCTGCGCAGCTTGAAGACCGCAGCCTGCGCCGCCCTGCCGTGACGACGATCGCGCCGCTGAATCTGGCGATGCAGAACGTATCGACCAAACCGGATGCACGCGGCCGCATCGATCTGCAGGCCACCGTCAACAAGAACGGCAAGCTGTCGGTACAGGGCGAACTGGGGATGGCGCCGCTGTACGGCGATCTGGCGCTGGATTTCCGGCAGGTCGACATCATGCAGCTGCAGCCCTACTTCACCGATCAGGTCAACATCCTGCTGACGCGCGCCAACGTCTCCGGCAAAGGCGCGCTGCGCTTTGCACAGACCAAGGGCAACTTTACCGGCAGCTTCAAGGGCGATGTCGCGCTCGATGACCTGGCGACCGTCGACAAGCTCAGCGCCAGCGATTTCCTGCGCTGGAAATCGCTGAGTGTCAAAGGCATGAACGTCAACTTCTCGCCGTTCTCGCTGGATATCGATCAGGTCGCACTCAACAGTTTCTTCGCGCGCATCATCATCGACCAGACCGGCCGCCTTAACCTGCAGGACATTGTGCGCGGCGAGGATGGTGCGCAGAAAAGCGTGACCGGACAGGAACACAATCCAGCCGCCACACAGGAGCGCGTGCGCGGCACCAACGTCGCCAGCGCACCGTTGCAACAGCCGGCAAAACCCGCCAGTGCGGTACCGCCGATCAAGATCGGCAAAGTCCTGCTGCGCGGCGGCCGCGTCCGCTTTACCGACAACTTCATCAGGCCGCATTACACCGCCACCCTGGAACGGCTGGGTGGCACGGTGGCGGGGCTGTCGTCGGATACAAACAGCAACGCCAACGTCGACCTGAAAGGGTTGGTCAACAGCGCGCCGCTGGCAGTGGCCGGCCGTATCAATCCGCTGAAAGGCGATCTGTCGATGGATATCCGCGCCGAAGTGCGCGGCATGGAACTGGCGCCGCTGTCGACTTATTCCGGCCGCTACATCGGCTACGGCATCGAGAAGGGCAAGCTGACCTTCGACGTGTCGTACAAGGTCGAGGATCGCGTGCTGACCGCACAGAACCGGCTGATCCTCGAACAACTGACATTGGGCGACAAGGTCGACAGCCCCGATGCGCCGTCGCTGCCGGTGCAGTTCGCGCTGTCGCTGCTGAAAGACCGCAACGGCGTCATCGACATCAACCTGCCGATCGGCGGCTCGCTCGACGATCCGCAATTCTCGATCGGCGGCATCATCGTCAAGGTCATCGTCAACCTGATCACGAAAGCGGTGACGGCGCCGTTCACGCTGATCGGTTCGATGTTCGGCGGCGGCGAGGAGTTGTCGCATCTGGCCTTCGATCCGGGCCGTGCGGCACTGACCGACAAGGCATCGGAAAAACTGAAGACCATCGCCAAGGCGCTGGACGACCGCCCGGCGCTGAAACTGGAAATCACCGGCCGTACCGATCCGCAGGCAGACCGCGAAGGCCTGAAGCGCGCATCGATAGACCGCAAGGTCCGCGCGCTGAAGCTGAAGGATATGGTCGCGCGCGGCCAGTCTGCCGAAGGTGCGCGCGTGACTGTCACGCCACAGGAATATCCGGTGCTGCTGAAGCGCGTCTACAAGGATGAAGACTTCAAGAAGCCGCGCAACATGATCGGCATGCAGAAGGATCTGCCGGTAGAGGAAATGGAAAAATTGATGACCGAAAACGCCAAGGTCGGCGACGACGATCTCATCGTGCTGGGCAATCGCCGCGCACAGGCAGCGAAGGACTGGCTGACGACCGAAGGCAAGATTCCGGCCGAACGCATCTTCATCCTCGCATCGAAATCCGGCGCCGATGCAAAAGATGGTGCGTCAGCATCGCGCGTCGATTTTTCACTTAAATGACAGTACCAATAAAGCAAGTTAGGAGCGCAGGTGAAATCAAGTACAAACACTTTCACCATCATCGTCCGCAGTCCGGGACGGCAACACGAGGAAGCATGGGACGTAATTGAACCACGCGAAATAGTCTTCTGGAAAGCGGCTGCATCAAAGCTCGCAAATCGTAACTACCATCAC
Source organism: Oxalicibacterium solurbis (assembly GCF_014635845.1). Lineage (GTDB taxonomy): Bacteria > Pseudomonadota > Gammaproteobacteria > Burkholderiales > Burkholderiaceae_D > Oxalicibacterium > Oxalicibacterium solurbis. Next base: position 1,111,973 of record NZ_BMDP01000001.1, read on the forward strand.
AAAAATTGTGTTGCAGAAGTAAATCTTGATTGGACGCCGCTCATTCGAAGATTAGCCCGCGACCATAATCTGCTTATTCCAGTCAGAACAGGGAAGCCCACGTCCATTAACTGGTACACCAAGCTGCAAAGACCTCTGCGCTTAAAAGCTACTTGTGTGATCACCGGAACCAACAATTTAAGTTCGTATCCTTGGTATCCAAAGTTCTTCATCGAATACTTTCTCTACGAAGTCTTCATGATTGTAAACTTGACGTTCCCCGGTTCTGGCGAGTTCCTAAACTTTGAAGTTCAGGGTATGGATAGGCCCTCAAATCAAAGGTTAGGGTTGTCGGCGTTCTATTTCTCAGAGTGGATGATCCAAACAGTAGAAGGTAAATCGCCGAAAGCAAAGATTCTGGACCTTGATCAGACCATTGATTGGTTTAGCAAAGTAAACCCTCATGTGACACAGAAGGCAGAGAACAATACCCAAAAAGCCCTTTATGCCACCTATCAGCTCTGCCAAAGCAATGGTCAGATTGATTTCGTCTTATGGCTTTTCAATGCATTGGAATCGTTGCTCAGCACAAAAGTCGGGGAGAACTTCTCCGGAATTGTTCGACGAACAAATAGTTTGCTTGAATTAGGCGAAAAGCAAAAGAATCATTGTCAAAAAATCTTACGAAAATTGTATGACCTTCGAAGCTCCTTTGTACACGGGGGATATGAAGCACCTCATCCACTTCACAATGAACCGATTGATCCAAGACTAAATGACGACTATATGAAGATGCTTTTACTTAGCATAGAAGGCTTTGCAATCCTGGGAGCGCTGCTTCAAGCACTGATTGAAAAGCAAATCCCTTTTGTGGCCTTTGAAGAACGTGTTATTGCGACTCATAACAATATCTGACATGTCGAACGCAAGCTTGTGCTGTTGATTCCATAAAATTTCACCTTGCGTCCATCCGATCAGTCAACAATTGGATTAGCACAACAAATTCCACAAAAACACTACCCTCCTTGCCTTTGTCAAGACTGTTGTAATTCGCCGTTTTGCGTATCATCTAGCGCTCGTTTTACATTTCCCCGAATCTCATGCTGCCTTCGATCGAATTACGCCTCGCCCACGAACTCGCCGCCAAACCGCAACAGATCGCCGCCGCCGTCGCCCTGCTGGACGAAGGCGCCACCGTGCCGTTCATCGCGCGCTACCGCAAGGAAGCGACCGGCGGTCTCGACGATACGCAATTGCGCCTGCTGGAAGAACGGCTGCGCTATCTACGTGAACTGGAAGACCGGCGCGCCGCGATCATCGCGTCGATCGAGGAACAGAAGAAGATGACGCCGGAATTGCTGGATGCGATCACACATGCGGAAGACAAGACGCGTCTCGAAGACCTGTACCTGCCGTACAAACCCAAGCGCCGCACCAAGGCACAGATCGCCGCCGAAGCGGGCCTGACCCCGCTGGCCGATACCTTGCTGGCCGATCCTGCGTTGTCGCCGGAAGTCGAAGCGGAAAAATATCTGAAGCCGGCCTTTACCGTCGATGGCACCGAAAACCCGGGCGTGCCGGATGCGAAAGCCGCGCTGGATGGTGCACGCCAGATCCTGATGGAACGCTTTGCGGAAGATGCGACGCTGCTGCAGTCGCTGCGCGAATACCTGAACGAGCATGGCATCGTCGAGTCGAAGGTGGTCGACGGCAAACAAGATGCGGGCGCGAAGTTTGCCGACTACTTCGACTATTCGGAAACGCTCGGCACGATTCCGTCGCATCGCGCGCTGGCGTTGTTCCGCGGCCGCCGCGAGGAAATGCTGAACGTCAATCTGCGCCTCGATTCCGAAGAGGAAAAACCGAAATGGGACGCACCGCACAATCCGTGCGAGGAACGCATCGCCAAACGCTTCGGTATCGCCAATCAAAACCGTCCGGCCGACAAATGGCTGTCCGACACCGTGCGCTGGACCTGGCGCGTGAAAGTCTTCATGCATCTGGAAACGGAATTGATGACCACGCTGCGCGAGAAAGCCGAACAGGAAGCGATCAACGTGTTCGCGCGCAACCTGAAGGATCTGCTGCTGGCCGCGCCGGCCGGTCCGCGTGCGACGATGGGTCTCGATCCCGGCCTGCGCACCGGTGTGAAAGTCGCCGTCGTCGATGCCACCGGCAAGGTTGTCGATACGGCGACCATCTATCCGCACGAACCGCGCCGCGACTGGGACGGCTCGCTGCACACACTGGCGCTGCTCGCTGCCAAACACAATGTCGCGCTGATCTCGATCGGCAACGGCACCGCCTCGCGCGAAACCGACAAGCTGGCGCAGGACCTGATCAAGCTGGCGCCGGAATTGAAGCTGACCAAGATCGTCGTCTCCGAAGCCGGCGCCTCCGTCTACTCTGCTTCCGAATTCGCCTCGCGCGAATTGCCGGAACTGGACGTCACGCTGCGCGGCGCCGTCTCGATCGCGCGCCGCCTGCAGGACCCGCTGGCGGAACTGGTGAAGATCGATCCGAAATCGATCGGCGTCGGTCAATACCAGCATGATGTCGGCCAGACGCAGCTTGCACGTTCGCTGGATGCCGTGGTCGAAGATTGCGTGAACGCCGTCGGTGTCGACGTCAACACCGCATCTGCGCCTCTGCTGGCGCGCGTCTCGGGACTGAACAACAGCGTTGCACAAAGCATCGTCAGCTATCGCGACATGAAGGGCATGTTCGCGTCACGCGAAGCCTTGCGTGCGGTACCGCGTCTGGGTGACAAGACGTTCGAGCAGGCAGCAGGATTCCTGCGCGTGATGAACGGCGACAATCCGCTCGACGCATCGGCCGTGCATCCGGAATCGTATCCGCTGGTCGAAAAAATCCTGGCCGACATCAACAAGGATGTAAAGAATGTCGTCGGCGACAGCAAGCTGCTGAAATCGCTGAATCCGGCGAAATATGCCGATGAGCAATTCGGCGTGCCGACCGTCACCGATATCCTGAAAGAACTCGACAAGCCGGGCCGCGACCCGCGCCCGGAATTCACGACCGCAACCTTCAAGGAAGGCGTCGAGGAAATTCGCGACCTGCGGCCGGACATGATTCTGGAAGGCGTGGTCACCAACGTCGCCGCGTTCGGCGCCTTCGTCGATATCGGCGTGCATCAGGACGGACTCGTGCACATTTCCGCGCTGTCGAACACTTTTGTGAAAGACCCGCACACGGTCGTGAAGGCTGGCCAGGTCGTCAAGGTGAAAGTGCTGGAAGTCGACGAGAAGCGCAAGCGCATCGCGCTGACGATGCGCCTGTCCGATAGTGCGCCCGCTGCCGGCAGTCGTCCGGAACAACGGGGCGACCGGAACGACCAGCGCCGTCTGTCGCAACAACAGCGCGCGCCTCAGCCGCAGGTCGGCGGTGCAATGGCGGCCGCCTTTGCAAAATTGAAATCCTGATGCAGTGCAGCGTGCCGGCCCGGATTTTCCTATAATGGCGGATTCAAGCAGTATCAACCCCAATGTGAGGCCGCAATGAGCGACGAAGTACAAACCTGGATCAAGGAAACCGTGACGCAGCACCCTGTCGTGCTGTTCATGAAAGGCACCGCGCAGTTCCCGCAATGCGGCTTTTCCGGCAAGGCGATCGCCCTGCTGAAGGAAGCCGGCGTCAAGGATCTGATCACGGTGAACGTGTTGGACGATGCTGAAGTTCGCCAGGGCATCAAGGACTATTCGAACTGGCCGACCGTGCCGCAACTGTACGTAAAAGGCGAATTCATCGGCGGCTCGGACATCATGACCGAGATGTTCGAATCCGGCGAACTGCATACGCTGCTGAAAGACTGACGTGACGGCAACCGCCGGCGCAGCCGAAATGACGACGCAGCCCAAACGGTTGATCGTTGCCATCACCGGCGCGACCGGCGTCATCTACGGCGTGCGCCTGCTGCAGGCGCTGCGCGCCATCGCAGGCGTGGAAACCCACTTGCTGGTTTCGGAAGCAGGCGTACTGAATCTGCACCAGGAGCTCGATCTCAACCGCAAGGATGTGGAAGCGCTGGCCGACGTCACGTACAACGTGCGCGATATCGGCGCTGCGATCGCCAGCGGTTCGTTTCAATCCGACGGCATGATCGTCGCACCGTGTTCGATGAAAACGCTGGCCGCCGTCGCGCACGGCTTTTCCGACAACCTGATCGCCCGCGCGGCCGATGTCACACTGAAGGAACGCCGCCGCCTCGTGCTGATGGTGCGCGAGACGCCGTTCAATCTCGCCCACCTGCGCAACATGACAGCCGTTACCGAAATGGGCGGCATCATCTTTCCGCCGCTTCCCGGCTTCTACCACCGCCCTGCTTCCATCGAAGAAATGGTCGATCACACGCTCGGCCGCGTGCTCGACCTGTTCGATCTGCAACACACTCTCGCTCCACGCTGGTCCGGCCTGAAAACGCCGGACTGACCACAGGCTTCGCGCCTTGATTCCCCGATCAAACACTGCGGCAAGGCAACCTTGCCGCTTTGCCATTGGCATGTCGGCAAGTCCTTAAAAATTTATCGCCTTCCGCCTTCGCATCGTCGCGCACCGAACATATACTGTGTTTTTATACAGTATATTGAATTCGCCATGCCAGACCGAGACGATGAATCGAACAACGAAGCGCAATGGATCGTCGCGCCGCTGAAGGGCCGCAAGGGGCGCGGCGCCGTCACCAACATGCAGGGACGCTACGAACTGCAAACCCGCGAAGTCTTCGACGACGGCTGGAGCGACTGCAACGACGAAACTACCGGGCAAGGCGAAACCGCCGACGAAACCGCTGCAGATGAATCTGCTGCAGCATGGAAAACGCAAGTCATCGAAGAGCGGGCAAAGACCATCCTGTCACGCAATTCGTCGCCCGACTTGCCGTTCGGCGTGTCGCTGAATCCGTACCGCGGTTGCGAGCACGGCTGTATCTACTGCTTCGCGCGCCCCACGCACAGCTATCTCGGCCTGTCGCCGGGACTGGATTTTGAAAGCCGCATCTTCGCCAAAGTGAATGCACCGGAACTGCTGCGTCGCGAACTCGCCAGCCCTTCCTACAGGCCCGAGTCGATCGCGCTGGGCATCAACACCGACGCCTATCAGCCCTGCGAGCGCGAGCTGAAGCTGACGCGCCGCGTGCTCGAAGTGCTGCATGAATGCCAGCATCCGGTCGGGCTGATCACCAAATCCGCATTGATCGAACGCGATATCGACCTGCTGTCGGACATGGCATCGAAACGGTTGGCATCGGTCGCCGTCACGATCACCACGCTGGACCCGACGATCGCGCGCACGCTGGAACCGCGCGCCGCTGCGCCGGCACGACGGCTGCGCACGATACGCACGCTGACCGATGCCGGCATTCCGGTTGGTGTCAGCATCGCGCCGGTGATTCCGTTCGTGACCGAACCCGATCTCGAACGCATACTCGCGGCCGTCGCCGAAGCCGGCGTCATCAGCGCCGGCTTCATCGTGCTGCGCCTGCCATGGGAAGTCGGCCCGCTGTTCCGCCAATGGCTACAGGCGCATTTCCCCGATCGCGCGCAACGCGTGATGAATCGCATCCAGGACATGCGCGGCGGCAAAGATTACGACGCGGCATTCGGCACGCGGATGAAAGGCGAAGGATTGTGGGCGGAATTGATACAGCGACGTTTCGACATCGCCGTCGAACGGCTCGGCATCGGCCGGCGCGTCACGCGCTTCACATCGCTGGACAATTCACGCTTCCGTCGTCCCTTGCATGTACCTGCCGCTGTCGGTAAAACGCATGGCAACCAGCTCGACCTTTTCGGCAACACCGAATGACGGCACTACACTTGCCGCCACGCATTGACGACATATGCACCATCACGCTGAACGAAATCTTCTTTTCCCGGGTCGAAAATGGATAGTCACCGCTGATAAAGGAGGAAGACATGACCACTTGGATCGTTGCCGCCGATGAACATCGCGCCCGGATTTTCGAAGCCGACAATCTTCGCGCTCCATTCCGCGAAATCGAAGCATTCCTGAATCCCGAAGCGCGCCTGCGCGAACAAGATTTGAACACCGATGCGAACGGTCGCTATTCCGGCAAACGCGGACTGGTCAACGGCTCATCCGCCGAACCGGACCATAGCGCCGTGTTGCATAAGACCACGCTGTTTTCCAAATCGGTCAGCGATTATCTGGACAAGGCGCGCATCGAACACCGCTACGATCAATTGACGCTGATTGCCTTTCCGAAATTCCTCGGCATGCTGCGGCAAAACATGAGCAAGGAAGTGCAACAGCTGGTGACGAAAGAAGTCTCGAAGAATATTTCCGGACTGGAATCACGGCAGATTGCGCAGTATGTGCGTACCTGGCTGCATTGATTGCCGACCGTTGACTCGACTGTAAAAAGCAAAAGGCCATTCCAAAGAATGGCCTTTATTTTTCCTGGTGCCGGCTGCAGGACTCGAACCCGCCACCCCATGATTACAAATCATGTGCTCTACCTGATGAGCTAAGCCGGCAAAGAGCGCGTATTGTACCTACTTAATACGCGTCAGAGTAGGCCTGCCGCTTTTTTTCGGTGGTTCCGGATCGTGTTCGGGATCATCGCTGCCTTCGCTGTCAGCTGGCCGCTCCGTCGGCACCGATGCCAGAATCGGCGTGGTGGATTCCGGCGCATCGACCGGCTCCACCTGCCCGGCATCGGCCGTATTGGTGGCTTCGAATGCCATGCCCTGCCCGTTCTCACGTGCATAGATGGCAACGACATTATCGACCGGCACGACGATGTCGCGCGAGACGCCGCCAAAGCGCGCACTGAAGCGGATCAATTCGTTTTCCATCTTCAGGCCGCTGGTGGCGCTGAAACTGATGTTCAGCACGATCTCGCCATTCTTGACGAATTCCATCGGTACACGCGTATGTCCATCGACGACGACTGCCATGTAAGGCGTATAGCCGTTATCCGTGCACCATTCATAGATGGCGCGCAGCAGGTAAGGCTTGGTAGATGTTTCAGACATGATGAAATACTGCGGATTGCTACGGATTTGCCGCGCCCCGCCTGCAAGTTGCGCAGGAAAGACGCGGCCGGATCTTAGCGACGCATGACCTTTTCGGATGGCGTCAATGCTTCGATGTAGGCAGGACGCGAGAAGATGCGCTCGGCGTACTTCATCAATGGCGCTGCAGTCTTGGACAACTCGATGCCGTAGTGATCGAGGCGCCAGAGCAGCGGCGCGATCGCCACGTCCAGCATCGAGAACTCGTCGCCCAGCATGTACTTGTTCTTCAGGAACAGCGGTGCCAGCGTGGTCAGGCGATCGCGGATTTCGTTACGCGCCTTTTCCTGGATTTTCTCGCCGCCGCGGCCTTTGTCGTTCTCCAGCGTATGCACGTGGATGAACAATTCCTTCTCGAAATTGAACAGCATCAGGCGCGCACGCGCACGCATCAGCGGATCGGCCGGCATCAATTGCGGATGCGGGAAACGCTCGTCGATGTACTCGTTGATGATGTTGGATTCGTACAGCACCAGATCGCGTTCGACCAGGATAGGCACCTGGCCGTACGGATTCATCGTCGAAATGTCTTCCGGTTTGTTGAACAGATCAACGTCGCGCACTTCGAAATCCATGCCCTTTTCAAACAGGACGAGGCGGCAGCGTTGGGAGAATGGGCAGGTCGTGCCCGAGTAAAGAACCATCATTGTGCAGTTTCCTTAGAAACAAAAGGGTGAGACGCTGGACGGCTCACCCCGGAACAACTGCCCGCAACCGCTGCGGGCACGAATTACTTGATCTCTTTCCAATAGGAAGCGTTCAAGCGCCAGGTGATCACGATGAAGACACCCAGGAACATCAATACCCAGACGCCGAGGCGTTTGCGGGTATTTTGTGCAGGCTCGGCCATCCAGGTCATGAAAGAAACCAGATCGGCAACCGACTTATCGTACTCCAAGGACGACATTTTACCCGGAGTGACCTCTTCAAAGCCCGCAAACTTGTGAATGACCTTGTTTTCGTCGTGCGGATCCTTGATTTCCTCGTATTTGGCGGCCCTGATTCCTTGCAATTCCCACAAGACGTGCGGCATGCCCACATTCGGGAACACCATGTTGTTCCAGCCGGTCGGGCGGGTATCGTCCTTGTAGAAGGTGCGCAGATAGGTGTACAGCCAGTCCGAACCGCTGCCGGCACCGGAAGCCTTGGCACGTGCGATCACCGACAGATCCGGCGGCGTGGCGCCGAACCAGGCCTTGGCATCCTTGGGTGCCATCGCCACCGTCATCATGTCGCCGACCTTCTCTCCGCTGAACAGCAGGTTTTCCTTGATCTGTTCGTCAGTCAGGCCGATGTCACGCAGCTTGTTGTAACGCATCGACGAAGCGGAATGGCAGTTCAGGCAATAGTTGACGAACAGGCGGGCACCGTTCTGGAGTGCCGCGACATCCCGCGTATGGTCGGGCGCATGGTCCAGCGGAAATTCGGATTCGGCCGCCACCACAAAACCCGGCAGCAGTACCAGCGTCGCAATCAGTTTTTTCAGCAATGTCATGTTCTTTTATCCTTTGCGACTTAGTGCGGATGGAAGACCACGCGGTCGGGAACAGGCTTGAAGGTGCCCATTGCGCTCCACCACGGCATCAGCAGGAAGAAACCGAAATAGACGAAAGTACAGATTTGCGAAACCGTCGTACGGGTATCGGTCGGCGGCTGCACGCCCAGATAGCCCAGGATCAGGAAGACGATGCCGAACACCAGATAGATGTACTTGTGCCAGCTCGGGCGGTAGCGAACCGACTTGACCGGCGACGTATCCAGCCACGGCAGGCCGAACATGATCATCACCGATACGCCCATCAGCACCACACCCCAGAACTTCGCATCGAAAACGAACATGCCGACGATGACCAGCAGGCCGATCACCGCTGCCGCGATCTTGAACTTGCCGGCCAGCCGCGTCTTCAGGATGATCAGCGCGACGTAGGCCGCCACGCCTGCCGCCAGCCAGTACATGAAGTCCGACGTGGTGGCGCGCAGGATCGAGTAAAACGGCGTGAAGTACCAGACCGGCGCGATGTGCGGCGGCGTCTTCAGCGGATCGGCAGGCAGGAAGTTGTTGTACTCGAGGAAGTAGCCACCCATTTCCGGCGCGAAGAACACGACGGCGGAGAATACCGCAAGGAAGATCGTGACGACGAACAGGTCGTGCACCGAGTAGTACGGATGGAACGGAATGCCGTCGAGCGGCACGCCTTTCTCGTCGAGCTTTTCCTTGATCTCGACGCCGTCCGGGTTGCTGGAACCGACTTCATGCAACGCGACAATGTGCGCGATGACGAGGCCGATCAGCACCAGCGGAATCGCGATCACGTGAAAGGCGAAGAAACGGTTCAGCGTCGCATCGGACACCACGTAGTCGCCGCGAATCCACAGCGACAGATCCGGGCCGATGAACGGGATCGCACCGAACAGATTGACGATCACCTGCGCGCCCCAGTACGACATCTGGCCCCATGGCAGCAGATAGCCGAAGAAAGCTTCGGCCATCAGGCACAAGAAGATGCCCACGCCGAACAGCCACACCAGTTCGCGCGGCTTGCGGTACGAACCGTACAACAGGCCCCGCAGCATGTGAATGTAGACGACGATGAAGAAGGCCGACGCGCCGGTCGAATGCATGTAGCGCACCAACCAACCCCACGGTACGTCGCGCATGATGTACTCGACCGAGGCAAACGCGACGTTCGCATCCGGCTTGTAGTGCATGACGAGGAAGATGCCGGTGACGATCTGGATCGCCAGCACCAGCAGCGCAAGCGAACCGAAGACGTAAAGGAAATTGAAATTCTTCGGCGCATAGTATTCGGACAGATGCGCTTTCCAGGTCGACGACAGCGGGAAACGTGCGTCGACCCAGTTCAGCGCCTTGTCACAGGAAGATGCGTCTGCGGGAAGCTGTTTTTCCTGGAATGCCATGATCAAGCCTCCCCTTTCTCGTCCTTGCCGATGACCAGCTTGGCCTCGCCTTCGAACATATAAGGCGGCACCTGCAGATTGTCAGGCGACGGCTTGTTCTTGTAGACGCGGCCGGCCAGATCGAAAGTAGAACCGTGACACGGGCACAGGAAACCACCGTGCCAGTCGTCCGGCAGCGACGGTTGTGCGCCGGTCTGGAATTTCGAGGTAGGGGAACAGCCCAGATGCGGGCAGATGCCAACGACGACCAGGATGTCCTTCTGGCGGGAGCGCCATTCGTTCATCGCATATTCGGGCGTCGTCGAGAATTGGGTACGTTTGGATTCGGGGTCGGCAACGAGAGGGTCGACCTCTTTCAGGGATGCGATCTGTTCCGGCGTACGCTTGAGAATCCAGACCGGTTTGCCGCGCCACTCGACGGTGCGCATTTCTCCGGGAGCCAGCGTGGAGATATCGACTTCAACCGGGGCGCCCGCTGCCTTCGCACGTTCCGACGGTTGAAAGGTTGAAACAAAAACTCCTGTTGTTGCCAGTCCAGCCACGCCGCTTGCCGCACATGTTGCGACAAGCAGGCCTCGCCGACCGGAATCGACCTGCTTTTCGTTGTTCATACTAACCCCAATATGTCTATCGAATCGTACGAAACTACTAGCAACTTTTGATTATAACGGAGACAACTTCCGTTTTAAAAGCAAATGGATGTTCCCTTGAATACGTTGGCGGAACCTTTTGAATGCTTTCGATATTCCATTTGCTTCCTTGTGCGACGCATTATCCACGAATCCACGCTTCTGTTGCACAAATTTGATTTGACCTTTGCGAAGCTGAAAATTAGCATACGTCCGCACGTTGCACTTTTACAAACAGAAGAAAGGAACCGACCATGGGCATGCTGCAAGAATTCAAAACCTTTGCCGTCAAGGGCAATGTGGTTGATCTGGCTGTAGCAGTCATCATCGGCGCAGCATTCGGCAAGATCGTCGATTCGCTGGTGCAGGATATCGTCATGCCGCTCGTCGGCAAGATTTTCGGCGGTCTGGATTTCAGCAATTACTACATCCCGCTGAATAATCAGGCAGCCAACCTGCCACTGGTCGAAGCAAAAAAACTCGGCGCCGTCTTCGCCTACGGCAACTTCATCACGATCTCGCTGAATTTCCTGATCCTGGCGTTCATCATCTTCCAGATGGTACGCATCCTGAACAAGATGAAGAAGGCCGAACCGCCTGCACCGGAAGTCACGCCGGAAGAAATCCAGCTGCTGCGCGAAATCCGCGACTCGCTGAAAAAATAATCCATCGGACCGGCGCCGCACTCCGTGCGCGGCAATCAGCGCGCCTGCAGACGATCCATTTGCAACAAGCCGCGCCGGCTGGCTTCGAACACGGCCTCGCCACGCGAATGCACTGACAGCTTGTCGTAGATATTCTTGATGTGCGTCTGCACGGTGCCGACCGACAGCGATAGTTCCCGCGCTACTTCGCCGTAGCTGTCGCCGCGCGCGATCAAATCCAAGATCGCCGCCTCCCGCTTGGTCAGATTCACCTGCGGCAGCTTTTCGCCGTTCAAGCCGGCGGCTTCGGCCGGCTTGCGCATTCTGGCCAGTACCTTGCGCGCGATCGTCGGACTGATCGGCGATCCGCCTCGCTGCAACTCGAGCAGCGAGGAAACGATGTCCGGCTGCCCGGCATCCTTCAACACATAACCGGAAGCGCCAGCCTCGATGCTGGCCAGCACGTTGTCGTCGTCGCTGGATGCCGTAATGACCATCACGTCGGATTCGGGATAGCGTTCGGCGCAATAGCGGATCACATCGATTCCGGAACCGTCAGGCAGGCCGAGATCGATCAGCAGGATGTCGGCAGACTGCGTCTCCAGCCAGGCCCGTGCGGACTTGACGCAATCCAGCGCAGCCGCCAGTTTCAGCGACGGCTCCTTTTCGATCGCCAGCGACAGGACGCGGCGCGTCACGGCATCGTCTTCGACGACCAGAACGGTGATCGGTTCTGCCTTGTTCAATGATTGCGACATGATCATTCGTCTCCCGCGCAATGATCATTGCGCATCGATTTTTATTTGAGTGGATTCCGAGGTGGACTCTCGAAGTGGACTCATATCATAGCAATTTATTGCCATGACACAAGATAACGCTCCACAGCCAACCTCAGACAGGATTGTCGATGTCGATGAAATCGTGCGCGATGCCAAAGGTAGCGGCCAGATGTTCGCCCAGCGCCTGCACGCCATAGCGTTCGGTCGCATGGTGGCCGCAGGCCAGATAGGCGACACCGCTCTCGCGCGCCAGATGCACGGTGGGCTCCGATATTTCGCCGCTCAGATAGACGCCGGCACCGGCATCGACTGCCGCGCCCAGCATGCCCTGCGCGGCACCGGTGCACCAACCGATCTTGCCCAGCTTCTGCGTCGGATCACCGATCAGCAGCGGCGTACGCCCCAGCCGCTGCGCCACGCGTTCGGCCAATGCACCGACCGTATCGACTGCGGCATCATCGACGGTGCCCAGCCAGCCCAGCGCATCGTCGCCGAAACGCGATTCCGCACACAGACCGAGCTGGTGCGCCAGTTGCGCGTTGTTGCCGAACTCCGGATGCATGTCCAGCGGCAGATGATAGGCGAACAGATTGACATCATGCGTCAGCAGCAGCTTCAGCCGCCGATGCTTCTGACCGATGACGCGCATGTCCTCGCCGCGCCAGAAGTAGCCGTGATGCACGAGGATGGCATCGGCGCCCCGCACGATCGCCGCCTCCAGCAATGCGACGCTGGCCGTCACACCGGTGACGATGCGACCGATCTGCGCGCGCCCCTCTACCTGCAGGCCGTTTGGGCAATAGTCCCGAAAGCGGGTAATATCAAGCGTGCCGGACAGATATCCGGCAAGTTCGTCTCTGGCGATCATTTTCAGACTCATCTTCCTGCTTTTTATGCGACGTCTCTGGCTGTTGTTTGCGCAAACCGTAACCGTCGGTTTGGCGATCTTGTTCATTGTAACGACCCTGAAACCCGAATGGGCTGGCGGCGTCCTCGGCACCGCGCAGAAAGTGCGCAGTGCGACCTCCGTCCCCATGCTGGAAGCGCCGCCGAACACGGCGCCGATCCAGTCCTCCTACCGCGAAGCAGCCAAGCTGGCGATGCCGTCGGTGGTCAACATCTTCACCAGCAAGACGGCAGCACCGGTACAGAATCCGTTCATGGACGACCCTTTCTTCCGCAAGTTCTTCGGCGATCGCTTCGACGAGGAACAGGAAAAGCAGGTCAGCCTCGGCTCCGGCGTCATCGTCAGTGCACAAGGTTACATCCTGACCAACAACCATGTGGTCGAAGCCGCCGATGAAATCGAAGTCGCATTGGCCGACGGACGCAAGGCGCTCGCCAAGGTCGTCGGCTCCGATCCTGAAACGGATCTCGCCGTCGTCAAGATCGATCTCGACAATCTGCCGGCCATCACGCTGGGCCGCGTCGAAGAAGCACGCGTCGGCGACGTCGTGCTGGCGATCGGCAATCCGTTCGGCGTCGGCCAGACGGTGACGATGGGCATCATTTCCGCGCTCGGCCGCAATCATCTCGGCATTCTCGACGCGTTCGAAAACTTCATCCAGACTGACGCCGCAATCAATCCCGGCAACTCCGGCGGCGCACTGATCGATGCCAACGGCAATCTGCTCGGCATCAATACGGCAATCTACTCGCGCAGCGGCGGCTCACTCGGCATCGGCTTCGCGATTCCGGTGACGACGGTCAAATCGGTGATGGATGCCATCATCAAGAACGGCCAGGTGATTCGCGGCTATATCGGCGTCGAACCGCAGGACATTACGCCGGAGCTGGCCGAAAGCTTCAATCTCAAGAAAAGCTCGGGAGCCATCATCGCCGGCGTGCTGCGCGGCGGTCCGGCGGACAAAGCCGGCATGCAGCCGGGCGATATTCTCGTTTCTGTCGAAGGCAAACCGGTTGTCGACATGTCCGACATGCTGAACCAGATCGCGCAACTGCAGCCCGGCAAGAAGGCAGCCATCGTCGTGCTGCGGCGCAATCAGGAAACCACGTTGAACGTGCTGGTCGGCGTGCGTCCGAAAGCGCCGCCGCGGGAATCCGAATAAGCCACCGGCCAAACAGGAAAAACGGGGAAACGCATGCACGTCCGCGACCTGAAACAGTATCTTGCCGAACTCGCGGAAAACAATAATCGCGCATGGTTCGTCATGAACAAGCCGCGCTACGACATCCTGCGCGCCGAGTTCCTCGAACTGGTGATCCATCTGATCGCCGGTATCAGCAAGTTCGATCCTACCATCGCACAATGCAATCCGAAGAAAGCGCTGTTCCGCATCAATCGCGACATGCGTTTCTCACGTGAGAAGATTCCCTACAAGACGCATTTCTCGGCAGCGCTGACGGCAAGCGGCTTGAAGAAACCAAGCCAGGGCGGCGGTCCCGCCTACTACTTCCATGTCGATCAGCAAGGCACGCTGCTGTTCGCCGGCGGCGAATACATGCCGCCGCCGGACCGGCTGCGTGCAATACGCCAGCGCGTGCTCGACGATCCGGCAGGCTTTTCGAAAATGCTGAAGAACAGGAATCTCGTCCGGACTTATGGCGATCTGCAGGAAGAAGGCAAGCTGACGCGTCCGCCGAAAGGCTTTGCTGCCGACGGTCCGCATGCGGAATACATCAAGCTGAAGAGCTTTATCGTCTGGCAGGAAATGCCGGTGCCGAAAGACAGCGACGTACTGGAAAAAACGCTGATGGCCGGCTTCAAGGATGCGTGGCCGCTGATCGACTGGCTGCGGCAGGTTTGATCGAATAAATCAGAGCGATTCGGATTCGGCCGGCGCACGCGTGATACGCGCAAACATCGGTGCCAGCAACAGGCCGATTTCAAACAGCAGACAGAGTGGCACCGCCAGCAGCATCTGGCTCATCACATCCGGCGGCGTTACCACGGCCGCAACGACGAATGCCCCGACGATGACGTAAGGCCGCATCTGGCGCAACTTCTCGACCGATACCAGCCCCATCCTCACCAGCACGATCACCACCACCGGCACTTCGAACGTCAGGCCGAAGGCGATGAACATCGTCATCACGAAACCGAAATAGCTGTCGATGTCCGGTGCGACTGAAATCGACTGCGGCGCGAAATTATTGATGAAGTGAAAAATCACGCCGAACACGAAGAAATAACAAAAGGCGACGCCGGCGATGAACAGCACGGATGAAGAGATCACCAGCGGCGCAATCAGTTTTTTCTCGTGCGCATACAGCCCCGGCGCAACGAACGCCCACATCTGATACAGCACCCATGGCAACGCGATGATGAAGGCGACCAGCATCGTCACCTTGACCGGAATCAGGAATGGCGTGATGACGCCGGTGGCGATCATCTTGCTGCCCTGTGGCAGCGACTGCATCATTGGCAGCGCCAGATAGTCGTAGATCGTGCCGGCCCAAGGCATGAGACAGAGGAAAACGACGATCACGACCAGCGCAGCCTTCATCAGCCGGCTGCGCAATTCAATCAGATGGGAAATGAAAGATTCTTCGCTGCCGCTCATGATTTTTCAATGATGGTGACGCAGACAAACAAGGGGCGACGAATGGCTGGCAACGATGGCCTCATCAGGAGAAAAAGGACGATGTCTTGCGCGCGCCGGCAGCACGATATTTCGCCATGCGCGCCGCGCCGGAAATCACGCGCGAACGCTGGCCGCTGCGATGCTTGTACCAGGACGGCACGGCTGACGTATGCGCCAGCTTCTTCTTGCGGAAATCCTTCGATTTTGCAGCCACATGGTTTTCCAGCGACGACGCCATCGTTGCCGGCTGCGAAGCTGCCGGCGTATCGTCCCAGACCGAACGTAATTCATCCTCTGTCTGCGTCAGGTTGCGTGCAATCGACCGCTCCATGTCGCTGGCGGCAGACTGCACGTCCTGATGCATCTTGCGCAGTTCTTCCAGCTCCATCTCGCGGCTGACTTCGGATTTGACGTCATTGATGTAGCGCTGCGCCCGGCCGAACAATGTGCCGGCCATGCGCGCGACCTTCGGCAGTCGTTCCGGACCGATGAAGACCAGCGCCGCAGCGCCGATGATCGCAAGTTTTGAAAAGGCGATATCGATCATGTGTACACCAATTCTGTATACGCCTTTCGCATCAACCGCACTTCAGATCGTGCGGATGTGACGATCAGGTGTTCGATTTCTCTTTGACTTCGACGTCGACCGTGCTCTTGTCGGCGACCTGCTGGGTCGGTGATTTTTCTTCCTCTTCACCACCCTTCACGCCGTCCTTGAAACCCTTGACGGCCTTGCCGAGATCGGAGCCGATATTGCCAATCTTCTTGGTGCCGAAGACCAGCATCACGATGACCAGAACGATCAGCCAGTGCCAGATGCTGAATGAACCCATTGCGTTTTCTCCTTGATGGCGTCTTTCGCCCAGAAAATATCTTGTTCGTCAGGCCATCGAACGATTCCACGGACGCGGCCCGCCCAGCACGTGCATGTGCAGATGGTACACCTCCTGCCCGCCGTTCGGTCCGACATTGAACAGCGTCTTGAAACCGCCTGTCGGCTGGCCATTCTCCATGCTGAAACCGCAGCCGAGCTGCTGCGCCAGCTTTGGTGCCAGCAGGAACATTTTACCCAACAATGCCTGGTCGTCC
The DNA here is from genome assembly GCF_014635845.1 of Oxalicibacterium solurbis. Taxonomy (GTDB): domain Bacteria; phylum Pseudomonadota; class Gammaproteobacteria; order Burkholderiales; family Burkholderiaceae_D; genus Oxalicibacterium; species Oxalicibacterium solurbis. The sequence goes on from NZ_BMDP01000001.1 coordinate 1,128,612, forward strand.
GTCGTGCAATCGGCCAGTGTGGCGATGTGTTTCTTCGGAACAATCAGGAAATGCACTGGTGCAGCCGGATTGATGTCGTGGAAGGCCAGCAGGTCCTCGTCTTCATGGATGAGTTTCGAGGGAATCTGCTTGGCGGCGATTTTACAGAAGATGCAATTATCCAAAACTTGTGCTCCGTTCCGACAGTATGTGCAACCTGGATCAACTCGTCACTGCGGACGAGCCGCCTTTTCTTCCAGTCCCGACAGGCCTTCGCGGCGTGCCAGTTCGTTCAATACGTCCTGCGGCTTCAAATCGAATTGTGCCAGCATGACCAGCGAATGGAACCACAGGTCCGCACATTCGTACAGCACCTTGGAAGTGTCGCCATCGGCGCGTGCATCTTTCGCCGCCATCACGGCCTCGGTCGCTTCCTCGCCGATCTTCTTCAGGATGGCATCGTCGCCCTTGGCGAACAGACGCGCCACATAGGATTTCTCCGGATCGCCGCCATTGCCAGGCTTGCGCGATTCGATAACCTCGGCCAGACGCTCAAGAATGTCGCTCATTTGGTGAAGTCCTTACTTGTAGATATCGTCCGGATTCTTCAGCACAGGCTCGACCGTCTGCCAGTCGCCGCTTGCCGCATCGCCTTCGAACTTCTGGAAGAAGCACGAATGCCGGCCGGTATGACAGGCCACGCTGCCGACCTGCTCCACCTTCAGCAGCACGACGTCCTCGTCGCAGTCGAGACGGATCTCATGCACCTTCTGCGTGTGGCCGGATTCCTCGCCCTTGTGCCACAGCTTTTTGCGCGAACGGCTCCAGTAGACGGCTTCGCCGGTTTCGACGGTTTTTGCCAATGCCTCGCGGTTCATCCATGCAAACATCAGAACGTCATTGCTGTCGACTTCCTGCGCGATGACCGGCACCAGGCCGTGCTCATCCCATTGAACCTTGTTGAGCCATTTTGCGTTGGCGCTCATGTCAACCTCATTGGAATACCTTGATCTGCCATGAAGCGCTTGGCTTCCGGCACCGTGTGCTCACCGTAGTGAAAAATACTGGCGGCCAGCACCGCGTCCGCATGGCCCTGCTTGATGCCGTCAGCCAGATCCTGCAGGCCGCCGACGCCGCCGGACGCGATAACGGGAATGCCGATCGCATCGGACACCGCGCGCGTCAGCGGCAGGTCGAAACCGGATTTGGTGCCATCGCGATCCATGCTGGTCAGCAGGATTTCGCCGGCGCCCAGGCTTTCCATCTTCTTCGCCCACTCGACCGCATCCAGCCCGGTCGCCTTGCGCCCGCCGTGCGTGAACACTTCCCAGCGACCGTCCGCCGCTTTCTTCGCGTCGATCGCGACCACGATGCATTGCGAACCGTATTTGTTCGATGCATCCGCTACCAATTGCGGATTGCTGATCGCCGAGCTGTTGATGCTGATCTTGTCGGCGCCCGCGTTCAACAACCGGCGCACATCCTCGACCGAGCGCACGCCGCCGCCCACCGTCAGCGGAATGAAGACCTGCGATGCGACGGACTCGATGATGTGCAGGATCATGTCGCGGCCGTCGGAGGTCGCCGTGATGTCAAGAAAGGTGATCTCGTCCGCGCCTTGCGCGTCGTAACGGCGCGCGATCTCGACCGGATCGCCGGCATCGCGCAGTTCGAGAAAGTTGACACCCTTGACGACGCGGCCGGCAGTCACGTCGAGACAGGGGATGATGCGTTTGGCAAGCGTCATTCTGTATCGGTTTCCGGCTCTACGCCGCTCAGTTCGTCGGCGCGTTCCTGTGCCGAGCGCAAGTCCAGCGTGCCTTCGTAGATCGAACGGCCGCAGATCACGCCTTCGATGCCTTCGTCCTGCACCGCGCACAAGGCTTCGACGTCCTTCACGCTGTGCACGCCGCCAGAAGCAATGACCGGAATCGTCATGCTCTGCGCCAGCTTGACGGTCGCATCGATATTGACGCCGCCCATCATGCCGTCGCGGCCGATATCGGTATAGATGATGGCTTCGCAGCCGTAGTCCTCGAATTTCTTCGCCAGATCGATCACTTCGTGGCCGGACAATTTGCTCCAGCCGTCGGTCGCCACCTTGCCGTCCTTCGCATCCAGGCCGACGATGATCTGGCCCGGAAACGCGCTGCACGCATCGTGCAGGAAACCCGGATTCTTGACCGCGGCGGTGCCGATGATGATGTAGGACAAGCCGTCATCCAGATAGCGCTCGATCGTATCGAGATCGCGAATGCCGCCGCCGAGCTGGACCGGAATCGGTTCCACGCCGTTGGCTTCCGCGTACTCGCGTACCGCCTGCAGGATGGATTTGACGGCCGGCTCGTTCTTCGGCTTGCCGGCGAAAGCGCCATTCAGGTCGACCAGATGCAGGCGGCGCGCGCCCTGGGCCAACCAGTGGCGAGCCATCTCGCCAGGGTCGTCGGAAAATACGGTGGCCTGATCCATATCGCCCTGTTTCAGGCGAACGCAATGACCGTCCTTGAGATCGATGGCAGGTATGAGCAGCATGGTTCTGTTCGAGGTGGTTGGATGGATGAAAGTCCGGCTTGGCGGATTACGGATTCCAGTGAACGAAATTACGGTACAGCTGCAGCCCGGCCGAAGCACTCTTTTCCGGGTGGAACTGCGTCGCGAAGATATTATCGCGCGCGATCGCGCTGCAGAACATCTCGCCGTACGGCGTTTCGCCGGCAACATGTGCGCGCTGCTCCGGAACTGCATAATAGCTGTGCACGAAATAGAAGTAACTATCGTCGGCAATGCCTTCCCACAGCGGATGCGGCATCGTCTGGCGCACGCGGTTCCAGCCCATCTGCGGCACCTTGAAACGCGAACCGTCTTCCTGCAAGCGGTCTTCCAGACGGAACTTCACGACCTTGCCGGGAAACAGCTTCAGCCCTTGCGTATCGCCTTCCTCGCTCCAGTCGAGCATCATCTGCTCGCCGACGCACACGCCGAACAACGGCTTGCTGCGCGCGACCTGCATCAATTCTTCCTGCAGTCCCGCGGCCTGCATCGAACGCATGCAATCGGGGATGGCACCCTGCCCCGGCAGCACGACGCGGTCGGCCGCACGGATGTCGGCAACCTCGCCGGAAATGCGGACATCGGCTTCCGGCGCCGCCTGACGCAACGCCTGGGCCACCGAACGCAGGTTGCCCATGCCGTAATCCACTACCACGATCTTTTTCATACGGTGATTCTGACTTCAGCTAGCAACGCTTGATGCGGCATCGCGATATCTAGGAGTTTAGAGGCTGCCCTTGGTCGACGGAATCGTGCCGGCGGCGCGTGGGTCCAGCTCGATGGCCATGCGCAATGCGCGGCCGAACGCCTTGAACACGGTTTCGCACTGATGGTGCGCGTTGGCACCGCGCAGATTGTCGATATGCAGCGTGACCAGCGCGTGATTGACGAAGCCGTGGAAGAATTCGCTGGTGAGATCCACGTCGAACGCGCCGATCATCGAGCGCGTGAACGGCACGTGGAATTCCAGCCCCGGACGACCGGAGAAATCGATGACGACGCGCGACAGCGCCTCGTCCAGCGGCACATAGGCATGGCCGTAGCGGCGGATGCCTTTCTTGTCGCCCATCGCCTTGGCGAATGCCTGGCCCAGCGTGATGCCGACGTCTTCCACCGTGTGATGCGCATCGATGTGCAGATCGCCCTTCGCTTCGACATCCAGATCGATCAGGCCATGACGCGCGATCTGATCCAGCATGTGATCGAGGAAAGGCACGCCGGTATTCAGCTTCTGCTTTCCTGTGCCGTCGAGATTGATCGCAACGCGGATTTGCGTCTCGTTGGTATTACGCGTGATTTCTGCAGTGCGTGGCGTAGACATGTTCGAGTGACAACGATAGTGACGATACGGCCGGTTGGCGACGCATCAAGGCCCGTTAGTTCGTGTTAATTCGACTAAACAGGCAAATTACAGCAATACAGGCATTTTACCCATATTTTCAGCAAGCACTTTGCATTCCTGCTCACGATGCGGACGATGCACGCAGCTTTTCTTGCTGTTCGATGCCGGAAACCGCCGTTTCGGCATCCAATGCATCCAGTCTGCTCCGGATCAGTGCGCAATAGTCTGGGTTCAGCTCGAAGCCGGTGAAATCCCGCCCACACGCCCGCGCGGCGACCGCCGTCGTGCCGCTGCCCATGAACGGATCGAGCACGACGCCGCCCGGCGGGCACGAAGCCTTGATCATGCGAGTGACGATCTCCAGCGGCTTCTGCGTCGGATGGTCGGCGCGCTCGCGGTGCTCGCGATGCAGGCGCGACACGCTCCAGACATCCTTCGGGTTATAGCCGATTTCCAGCCACTTGGCGCCGACGAAGATCGAACGCGAACGCGCCTTCTTGGTTTCCGCGTCGTATGGAATGCGCACCGCGTCCAGGTCGAAGTAATAATCGCGCGCGTTGGCGAAGAAACCGATCGTGTCGTGCACCGACGAAAAGCGCCGCGTGCTGCCGCCCATCGACGGCACGCGGCGATCCCAGACGATTTCATTGATCATCGTCATCCGTTTTTTCAGCATGACGAAGATTTCCGGCGAATAGCGCCAGGTCAGGAAGATGTAGAGGCTGCCATTCGACTTCAGCTTGGGCAGCGCGGCGTCTATCCACTGCTGCATCCATTGCAGATAGGCATCAGCATCGAGCTTGTCGGAATCGTTGCCGTAATCCTTGCCGAGGCCGTACGGCGGATCGGCGATGATCAGATCGACGGACGCATCCGGAATGCGCGCCATGCCGGCCAGCGCATCTTCGCAGAATACGCGGTTGCGCCAGTCGCTCATCGCCGCGCTCGCACCATCACTTCAGCCCGGGTTTCAGTCCGGGGTTCAACCGGTATTCGGCCGAGCGCGCATGCGCCTGCAGGCCTTCGCCGTAGGCCAGCTCGGCAGCGACCTTGCCCAGCGTCTGTGCGCCGCCTTCGCTGACCATCAGGATGCTGGAACGCTTCTGGAAGTCGTAAACGCCTAACGGTGACGAAAAACGCGCGGTACGCGACGTCGGTAGCACATGGTTAGGACCGGCGCAGTAGTCGCCCAGCGATTCGGACGAGAAGCGGCCAAGGAACATCGCACCGGCGTGGCGAATTTTGTCCGCCCACTGCTGCGGATTTTCCGCCGAGATTTCCAGATGCTCGGCAGCGATCAGGTTGGCGATCTCGCAGGCCTCGTTCATGTCACGCACCTTGACCAGCGCGCCGCGGTTCGTCAGCGACGTCGCGATCGTGTCCTTGCGCGGCATCGCTTCCAGCTGGCGATTGACGCTTTCCGCAACCTTGTCGAGGTAAGCCGCGTCGGGGCAGACCAGGATCGACTGCGCCAGTTCGTCGTGCTCGGCCTGCGAAAACAGGTCCATCGCGATCCAGTCCGGATCAGTGGTGCCGTCGCAGACGACGAGGATTTCCGACGGGCCGGCGATCATGTCGATGCCGACAGTGCCGAATACGCGGCGCTTGGCTGCCGCAACATACGCATTACCCGGGCCGACGATCTTGTCGACCTGCGGAATCGTCGCCGTGCCGTAGGCCAGCGCACCGACCGCCTGCGCGCCACCAATCGTGAACACGCGATCGACGCCGGACATCGCGGCGGCTGCCAGCACCAGTTCGTTCTTCACGCCGTTCGGCGTAGGCACCACCATGATCACTTCCGGCACGCCGGCGACCTTGGCCGGAATCGCATTCATCAACACCGACGAAGGGTACGCTGCCTTGCCGCCCGGCACGTAGAGGCCGACACGATCCAGCGGCGTCACCTTCTGGCCGAGCACGGTGCCGTCGGCTTCCGTATAGATGAAACCGTTGGAGCCGATCTCGTTCTTCTGGCGCTCGTGATAGGCGCGCACGCGATCGGCCGCCGTCTGTAATGCCGCGCGGCGTACCGGCGGCAGGCTGTCGAGCGCCGCCTGCAATTCATCGCGGCCGATTTCCAGTGCGGCGACCGATGCACCATCTACGTGATCAAACTGCTTCGTGTATTCGAGCACGGCAGCATCGCCGCGCTGCTTCACGTCTTCCAAAATGCGTAGTACGGCACGGTCGATCGCTTCGTCCTCGCTAGCTTCGAATGCCAGCACGGCAGCCAGTTGCGCCTTGAAGTCGGCATCGGTGGAATCGAGTTTGCGAATGTTGATGGCCATGATGTTCTCTGTGTGCGATGTTCTATCGTTTTGTGCGCTATATACGTTTTATGCGCGCTGCACCGATGCTTGCTCGAAAGCAGCAAGTATCGGCTGCAACTTCTCACGCTTCAGTTTCAGTGCCGCCTGATTGACGACCAGGCGCGACGAAATGTCCATGATCTGCTCGACCTCGACCAGATCGTTGGCGCGCAGCGTGCTGCCGGTGCTGACCAGATCGACGATCGCATCGGCCAAGCCAACCAGCGGACCGAGCTCCATCGAACCGTACAGTTTGATCAGATCGACGTGCACGCCCTTGGCGGCAAAGTGCTCGCGCGCCGTCTGCACGTACTTGGTCACCACGCGCAGCCGCGCACCCTGCCTGACCGCGCTCGCATAATCGAAACCGTTGCGCACGGCGACCGACATGCGGCATTTCGCGATGTTCAGATCGATCGGTTGATACAAGCCCTCGCCGCCATGTTCAAGCAACACATCCTTGCCGGCCACGCCGAAATCGGCCGCACCGTATTGCACGTAAGTCGGCACGTCGGATGCGCGCACGATAATGACGCGTACATTGGCATCGTTCGTCTGCAGGATCAGCTTGCGCGAGCTTTCCGGGTCTTCGGCCACGCGGATGCCGGCCGCTTCCAGCAGCGGCAGCGTTTCCTCGAAGATGCGGCCTTTCGACAGGGCCAGCGTCAATTGTTGATTCATCATTTCACTCGCTGAATGTGGGCGCCGACGGCGGACAGTTTCATTTCCATGCGATCGTAACCGCGATCCAGATGATAAATGCGATCGACCAGCGTTTCGCCTTCAGCCGCCAGGCCGGCGATGACCAGCGATGCCGAGGCGCGCAGGTCGGTCGCCATCACCGGCGCACCGACCAGCTTGTCGACGCCGTCGATGATCGCCGTGTGACCTTCGATCGTGATCGCCGCACCGAGGCGGTTCATTTCCTGCACGTGCATGAAACGGTTCTCGAAGATCGTTTCGATCACGCGGCTGCTTCCTTCGGCAACGCAATTCATCGCCATGAACTGCGCCTGCATATCGGTCGGGAAGCCCGGATATTCGGTAGTACGGAAGCTGACCGCCTTCGGCCGCGACGACATCTGGATACGAATCCAGTCGTCGCCCGTGGTCAGGATCGCGCCGGCTTCGCGCAGCTTGTCGATCGCCGCATCGAAAGTATCGGTGCGTGCATGACGCAAGGTAACGTCACCGCCGACGGCCGCCACCGCGCACAGGAAGGTCGCCGTCTCGATACGATCGGGAATCACGTCATGCGATGCACCGTGTAGGCTGTCGACACCCTGGATCACCAAACGATCGGTGCCGATGCCATCGATCTTCGCCCCCATCTTGACCAGTAGATTGGCGAGGTCCGTCACTTCCGGCTCACGTGCTGCATTCTCCAGCACCGTCTCGCCTTCAGCCAGCACGGCTGCCATCAGCAGGTTTTCGGTACCAGTCACCGTAATCATGTCGGTCAGGATGCGCGCGCCCTTCAAGCGTTTTGCCTTCGCATGGATATAGCCGGCCTCGATCGCGATCTCCGCTCCCATGGCCTGCAATCCCTTGATGTGCTGGTCGACCGGACGCGAGCCGATGGCACAGCCGCCCGGCAGCGACACGCGCGCCTCGCCGAAGCGCGCCAGCAGCGGCCCCAGCACGAGGATGGACGCGCGCATCGTCTTCACCATCTCGTACGGCGCCTCAAGCTTGTCGATCGCATCGCCGTTCAGCGTGACGTTCTCGCCGTCCTGCGCTATGCGCAAGCCCATCTGGCGCAACAGCTTCAGCATCGTCGCGACATCCTGCAGGCCCGGCACATTCGACAGCGCCACGGCATCCGACGTCAGCAGCCCTGCGCACAGAATGGGCAGCGCCGCATTCTTTGCGCCGGAAATGGCGATCTCGCCGGAAAGGCGATGTCCGCCTTGAATCAGAAGCTTGTCCATTAATGCAGGTCCAGGTCCGTTACCATTAATCTTGCAGCAATCCGCTTATCGATTCGCGTATCAATTCGTCTTGTGCCGCTTATTGCTGAATCTTTTGCTGAATTTGTTGCTGAAATCTTATTGCTGAAACTCTTCGGGAGTCAGCGTCTTCATCGACAGCGCATGGATTTCCTCGCGCATGCGATCGCCGAGCGCCGCATAGACGAGTTGATGACGCTGAATCAGACGCTTGCCGGCAAACGCATTCGACACGATCACTGCTTCGAAATGCGCACCGTCGCCGCTCACTTCAAGATGCGTGCAATCGAGGCCTGCGGCTATGTAGCTTTTTACCAGTTCGGGGGTGGGCATCATGATGTTGCCTTTATCTTTCTGAATAAGGGTGAATGATCAGTGGCGCAGCTTGTAGCCGCTCTTCAGCAACGATGTGGCAAATGCCACCAGCAGCGCCAGAAAACAGGCAACCGCCGCGCAACTCGACAGCGGATTGACGTCCGACTGGCCGAAGAAACCGTAGCGAAAACCATCGATCATGTAAAAGAACGGATTCAGGTGCGACACCGTCTGCCAGAACGGCGGCAGCGAATGCACCGAATAGAATACGCCCGACAGGAAAGTCGCCGGCATGATCAGGAAATTCTGGAATGCCGCCAGCTGGTCGAACTTGTCGGCCCAAATGCCCGCGATCAATCCCATCGTGCCGAGAATGGCTGCGCCCAGTACGGCGAAAATCACGATCCACCACGGCGCGACGAACGACATATCGGCAAACCATGCGGTGACGATGAAGACGCCGCTACCCACCACCAGACCGCGCACGACGGCCGCCAGCACATACGCGCCGAACAGTTCCCAGTGCGACAGCGGCGGCAACAGCACGAACACCAGATTGCCGGTGATCTTCGACTGGATCAGCGAGGATGAGGAATTGGCAAACGCATTCTGCAGCACGCTCATCATCACCAGGCCGGGAACGAGAAAGGCCGTGTACTTGACGCCTGCATACACTTCCACATGGTTCTCCAGCACATGGCCGAAAACCAGCAGGTACAGCACGGCAGTCAGGATCGGTGCACCGACGGTCTGCATCGCCACTTTCCAGAAGCGCAGCATCTCCTTGTAGAACAATGTCTGGAAGCCGATCATTTCTCGCCCTCCATGATCTGGATGAAGACGTCCTCCAGATCAGCCTGCTGCAGCTGCATGTCCTCAATGACGGCACCGCTCTGGCGCAGCTTCGCCAGAATCGGTTCGACATCCGTGTATTCGTTGACGCGCAGCGTGTACTTGTCACCGCCGATCAATTCTTCCGGATGCGATACCAGCGGTTTCAGTTCGTCCGGCAGCGCGCCCGATGCCAGCTTGACGACGAGTTGCGAGCCGGAGATGCGACGTATCAGCGCCGCCGTCTCGTCCAGCGCGACAACACGCCCGCCCTTCAGCATCGCGACGCGATTGCACAGCGCTTGCGCTTCTTCCAGATAGTGCGTGGTCAGCACGATCGTATGTCCTTCGCGATTAAGGCGCGAGATGAATTTCCACAAGGTCTGCCGCAGTTCCACATCGACGCCGGCAGTCGGTTCGTCCAGCACGATGACCGGCGGCTTGTGCACCAGCGCCTGTGCCACCAGTACGCGACGCTTCATGCCGCCCGACAGCGCACGCATGTTGGCGTCGGCCTTGTTCGTCAGGTCGAGGTTGTGCATCACTTCGTCGATCCACGCGTCGTTGTTCTTCAGGCCGAAATAGCCGGACTGGAGGCGCAGCGTCTCGCGCACCGTGAAGAAGGGATCGAATACCAGTTCCTGCGGCACGACACCGAGCCGCATGCGCGCCTGGCGATAGTCGGTAACGACATCGTGGCCATGCACCTGCACGCTGCCGGCATCGGCACGATTCAGGCCGGCGATGATGGAAATCAGCGTCGTCTTGCCGGCACCGTTCGGACCGAGCAGGCCGTAGAACTCGCCTTCCTCGATGGTGAGCGACACGCCGTCCAGCGCCTTCAGCGCACGGTAGCTTTTTTCAACGTTATTGATCTGTATTGCAGCCATGACGGCAATGGAACTTTATGCAAGGGCAAAATGCCGGTGGAACAGCGAAACCCTTGATTATATTGGATTTCCCCGCCGTTCTTCAGAACGGGGAGACAAAGCGCCCGACAGGGATCGGATCAATGATGGTGCGGAGAGCTGTGATGTCGCTCGAGGCCGAGCAATTCGGCCACGTCATACAGCGTGATCAGGCTGCGGAAGTTTTCCGGCAGATTGTGGAATGCCAGCTGCAGACCGCGCGCCCTGGCAGCGCGCTGCCAGGCCAGTGCAACGGAAACGGCAGAGGAATCGACTGCCGTCACACCGGAAAAATCGATGTCCTTCTGACCGCTGGCGATGGCCTGCAGGCCCGCCTGCATGGCAGGCCTGGCGGTATCGAAGGTCAGCGATGGTCCCGGCTGATACATGTTGTCGTTCTTTCTATCGCGTCACGCGCGCGTTATTGCGCGGCAGGCACCGATGCCTTACCGGTCTTGGCCATGTTGCCGGCCAATTTCTGGTTGCGTTCGGACAGCGTCTTGATCAGGCCGTCGATACCGTTCTTGCCGATTTCGGATGCAAAGCTGCCTTTGTAGCTCTGGATCAGCCATGCACCGAGAATGTTCACATCATAGATTTTCCAGCCAGTCGGCGTTTTTTCCAGACGATAGCTGAGCTGGATCGGCTCGGCGCTCTTCTGCACGACTTGCGTATTGACGATCACTTCGGTGTCGGCCGGATCGGCGCGCAGCGGCTTGTATTCCAGTTTCTGGTCGCGGATCTGCGAAATCGCGCCCGAGTATGTGTACATCAGCAGATCGCGGAATTCGCTGGTCAGTTTCGCCTGCTGTTCCGGCGTCGCACTGCGCCAGTAACGGCCAGTCGCCAGAGCGGTCATGCGCTGAAAATCGACGTGCGGCAGGATCTTTTCGTTGACGACCTGCTGGATGCGTTGCGCGTTGCCGCTCTGGATCTGCTTGTCGGACTTGGCCGTCGCCATGACGTCCTCGCTGATGCGCTTGACCAATACATCCGGCGCTTCCTGCGCGAAGGCGGAGCCGCCGAACGATAGGAAGGCAAAAGTGAGCAACAGTTTTTTCAACGAATTCATGATTCTCCGATCCATGGATGATTACGTATGTTCGGGGGCGCGACGTTCGCGCTTTCAGCAGATGCCGGATGCGCGCAGGTGTCACGATTTTCAAGCAGTGCCGGCAAGCGATCTCAAGTCACGCTGTTCCTGCACTTCGACCGCGGCGGACAATCCTGGTTCAACGCGGCGCGCCACGTTATGGCACGGACACGTCGATCCGCAGGGATATCAGGGTTGAATCGCGGCGTCGCCGGCCGGCTTCGTATCTTGCGGCAGCGCACCGTCATGCACCAGGCTTTCGCGGCGCTGCAGGTAGGCATCACGCACGAAGGTGTAGCGATCCAGCGCCACGTCTTCCAGCAGGTTGGTCGCATTGAGCGCTTGCGAACGCTGGTCGACGGCACGAATCACGTAACCGGTGTTGCGCACGCTGACAGGATCCACATAGACCCACGGATCGCCGTAGATATCGGCCGGCAACGCTGCCGTGTCACGCAACGTCGATGGACCGAGCAGCGGCAGGACCACGTACGGACCGGAAGCCATGCCCCACTTGCCCAGCGTCTGGCCGAAATCTTCCTTGTGCTTCTGGATGCCGGCTTCCGACGCGATATCCAGCACGCCGCCGAAACCGAAGGTCGTGTTGACGGCTACACGCATGAAATCGTTCAGGCCATTCTCGACCTTCCCTTGCAGGAAATTGTTGATCATCGTCCAGACGTCGCCGATGTTGCCGAAGAAATTGCTGACGCCGGTCTGCACGAATGACGGCGTCACATCCTGATACGCGGTGGCAACCGGCTTCAGCACGGCGCGGTCGACGCCATCGTTGAACGAAAACATCGCGCGGTTGTAGCCTTCGAGCGGATCGTTATTGCCTTCGCCGTCGGCCTGCGGATTCGTGCTGGCACAACCGCCGAGCAGCAGCGCAGACGCGAACAAGACGGTTTTTGCTACGTTTTTCATTTTTGGTCTTCCTTCCCTTCGGTCGCCTTGCTGAAGAGGAACTGACTGATCAGGTTCTCCAGCACCATCGCCGATTGTGTCATGGTAATTCTGTCACCTGCGGCAAGATTTGCTATATCGCCACCGGCTTCAAGTCCAATATATTGCTCACCCAAAAGTCCCGACGTCAGAATCTTTGCCGACGTATCCTTCGGAAATTTGTATTGGTCTTCGATGTCCAGCATCACCGTCGCCTGAAACGTCTTGTCGTCGAACGAGATGCTGCCCACGCGTCCGACCACCACGCCGGCACTCTTCACCGGCGCACGCGGCTTCAGGCCTCCGATGTTGTCGAAACGCGTAACGACCGGATAGGTCTGCGCAAACGACAGCGAACTCATGTTGCCCGCCTTCAGCGCCAGAAACAGCAGCGCCGCAGCACCCAGCAACACAAACAGGCCAACCCACAAGTCTAATGATTTTCGTTGCATAAACAGATACCTCAAATATGGGGGAAGCATCGCATGGCAGGTGGCACCCCGACCGCAGAACGCCTTCGAGGGGCGCACATTTTAATCGAAAAGCCTATCCGCCGTTTTTCGACTTTCTTCCGCCTCTTTCTTCCGTATTAATTGCTGAACATCAATGCCGTCAGCAGGAAATCCAGTCCCAGCACCGCCAGCGATGCGATCACGACCGTGCGCGTGGTCGCGCGTGCCACGCCTTCCGGCGTCGGTTGCGCTTCGTAACCCTGGTACAACGCGACGAAGGTGACGGCGAAACCGAACACGATGCTCTTGATGACGCCATTCGCGATGTCATTCCACAGATCGACGCCCGCCTGCATCTGCGACCAAAACGCACCTTCGTCAACACCGATCAGCTGCACACCGACGATATAACCACCCAGCACACCGACCGCGCTGAAAATCGCCGCCAGGATCGGCATCGCGATCACGCCAGCCCAGAAACGCGGCGCCAGCACGCGCTGCAACGGATTGACCGCCATCATTTCCATCGCCGACAACTGCTCGCCCGCCTTCATCAGGCCGATCTCCGCCGTCAGCGACGTGCCGGCGCGTCCGGCGAACAGCAACGCAGTCACGACCGGCCCCAGCTCGCGCGTCAGCGACAAGGCCACCAGCAGTCCCAGCGCCTGCTCGGAGCCGTACTTGTTCAATGTGTAATAGCCTTGCAGGCCCAGCACAAAACCGACGAACAGACCGGACACCGCGATCAGCACCAGCGAATAGTTGCCGATGAAATGTATCTGACTGGTCACCAGCCGCGGCCGGCGCAGCAAACTGCCCGACGCACCAATGACGCCGAAGAAGGTGCGCGTGCCGAAACCGACGCTTTCGACCGTCTCGCGCACGGTACGACCGATCAATGACAGGAAGGCTGCAATCATCGCGCCTCCAATCCGAAGTCTTCCGCCAGCGAAGCGCCGGGGTAATGGAAAGGTACCGGGCCATCCGGTTCGGCATTGACGAACTGTTTTACATAAGGATCGTCAGACGCCATCATCTCGGCCGGTGTCCCCTGCGCGACGATCGCGCCCTTCGACAGAAAATAGACGTGATCGGCGATTGCAAACGATTCGTGCACGTCGTGCGAAACCAGGATCGACGTCGAACCCAGCGCATCGTTCAGCTTGCGGATCAGGTTGGCCGTCATGCCCATCGAAATCGGATCGAGGCCGGCGAACGGTTCGTCATACATGATGAGTTCGGGATCGAGCGCAATCGCGCGCGCCAGCGCGACACGGCGCGCCATGCCGCCGGAAATCTCGGACGGACGGAGTTGCGCCGCATTGCGCAGGCCGACCGTCTGCAATTTCATCAGCACCAGATCGCGGATCATGTCTTCCGGCAAATCGGTATGCTCATGCAGCGGGAAAGCGACATTGTCGAATACCGACATGTCGGTAAACAGCGCACCATGCTGGAACAGCATGCCCATCTTGCGGCGCAATGCGTAGATTGCCTTCGTATCCGAAGCATCGACCGGGCGGCCGGCTATCGTGATGCTGCCGGACTGGGGCGTCAATTGCCCGCCGATCAGGCGCAGGATGGTCGTCTTGCCGGAGCCGGAGCCGCCCATGACAGCCACGACCTTGCCACGCGGGAAGTCCATGTCGAGCGCCGACAAGATCGGGCGTTCGCCATAACCGAAATGTAGATTGCGGATTTCTACGAGATTGGACACAACATCTAGGAAAGATTGGCAAGCCTGTAATTGTAGTGCAGATTACAAAATCGCTCCCGCACATCCCGCCGCAGCCACCGTGAATTCCCATCAGACCGTTGTAAAAAAGCCCGACATTCTTTCAATTGTCGGGCTTTTGTCTGGCGATATTGAATAATCGACGCGGCAATACCAATTCGCCCATCAGGATCGCATCGACTTCACGTGCGCACTGGCGTCCTTCGCGGACGAGAGCCGGAAGAATTCAACAGCCTTCTCCTGTTGAATCCGGCGAGCACTGCCTTGGCTTGCAAGCCAAGGCAGCGCGATCCATTACCGTGGCAGTACGGAATCGCCCATCAGGAAGGCATCAACCTCGCGTGCGCATTGGCGTCCTTCGCGGATCGCCCAGACGACCAGCGACTGACCGCGACGCATGTCGCCGGCGGCGAATACCTTGTCGACGGAAGTGCGATAGCAGCCTTCGCCATCCGTCGTCGCTTTCGCATTGCCGCGACCGTCCTTCTCGATGCCGAATGCATCCAGCACGCTCTGTACCGGCGACACGAAGCCCATCGCCAGCAACACCAGATCGGCCTTCATTTCGAATTCGGAATTCGGCACTTCTACCATCTTGCCGTCTTTCCATTCGACGCGTGCGGCGATCAGTTTCTCGACCTTGCCGTTCTTGCCTTCCAGACGCTTGGTCGCGACGGCCCAGTCGCGCTCGCAACCTTCTTCATGCGACGACGAGGTGCGCAGCTTGGTCGGCCAGTACGGCCAGACCAGCGGCTTGTTTTCTTCTTCCGGCGGTTGCGGCAGCAGTTCGAACTGAATGACCGATTCCGCGCCGTGACGATTCGACGTGCCGACGCAGTCGGAGCCGGTATCGCCGCCGCCGATCACGATCACGTGCTTGCCGGTCGCCATGATCTGGTCCTTGACCTTGTCACCCGCGTTGACCTTGTTCTGCACCGGCAGGAATTCCATTGCGTAATGCACGCCCTTCAGTTCGCGGCCCGGGACCGGCAGATCGCGCGGCTGTTCTGCGCCGCCGGTGAGAATCACGGCGTCGAAATCCTTGTTCAACTGGTCAGCCGAAATCGTTTCCTTCGCCCAGTTGATGATGTCGGCCGGGAAATCCTTGCCGATGAATACGCCGGTGCGGAAAGTCACGCCTTCGGCTTCCATCTGCTTGACGCGCAGATCGATGTGCGACTTCTCCATCTTGAAGTCGGGGATACCGTAACGCAGCAGGCCACCGACGCGATCGTTCTTTTCGAACACCGTCACATCGTGACCGACGCGCGCCAGCTGTTGTGCTGCCGCCATACCCGCAGGACCCGAACCGACCACGGCAACCTTCTTGCCAGTCTTGACGACGGCCGGTTGCGGCTTGACCCAGCCGTTTTCCCAGCCCTTGTCGATGATGAAGTGCTCGATCGACTTGATGCCGACCGGATCTTCATTGATGCCCAGCGTGCAGGCAGCCTCGCACGGCGCCGGGCAAATGCGACCGGTGAATTCCGGGAAGTTGTTCGTCGAGTGCAGCGTATCGAGTGCCGTCTGATAATCGCCGTGGAATACGAGATCGTTCCAGTCGGGGATGATGTTGTTGACCGGACAGCCGTTATTGCAGAACGGAATGCCGCAGTCCATGCAGCGCGCACCCTGAATCTTCGCGTCTGCATCGTTCAGATGCAGCGTGAATTCCTTGTAATGCTTCAATCGTTTTTGCGGCTCTTCGCTTGCTTCCTGCAAGCGCTCGT
Source organism: Oxalicibacterium solurbis (assembly GCF_014635845.1). GTDB lineage: Bacteria > Pseudomonadota > Gammaproteobacteria > Burkholderiales > Burkholderiaceae_D > Oxalicibacterium > Oxalicibacterium solurbis. The sequence goes on from NZ_BMDP01000001.1 coordinate 1,144,753, forward strand.
ATTCCATGAAGCCGGTAATCTTTCCCATGTTTTTCGCCTTCTAAAACCATTCTTTTCGGGCCGGCCGAAACCGGCCCGATCACATCATTGTGGAGTTGCGGAGCTTATGCGGTCACTGTGGTGTTTGCCGCTTCGTCGACCTTGCGTGCATGCATTTCGACCAGCGCACGCTTGTACTCGGACGGGAACACCTTGACGAACTTGGTTCGTGCGACGCTCCATTCATCCAGCAGGGCACGTGCGCGCGAGCTGCCGGTGTACTTGAAGTGGCGTTCGATCAGCGACTTCAGGATCGCTTCGTCGGTCTGCGCTTCACCGCCACGCTTGGTGCTGTGCCAGATTGCGCGCTCGCCCTGCGATTGCTCGTCGTGCGACTGCAGCGATTCCAGTGCCACCATCGCCATGTTGCACTTGGCAGCGAACTCGCCGGCCGGATCGTAGACGTAGGCGATACCGCCCGACATACCCGCCGCGAAGTTGCGACCGGTTTCGCCGAGCACAACGACAGTGCCGCCGGTCATGTATTCGCAACCATGGTCGCCGGTACCTTCGACGACGGCGATCGCGCCGGAGTTACGCACCGCGAAACGTTCGCCTGCGACGCCGTTGAAGAACGCTTCGCCGGCAACGGCACCGAACAGCACGGTGTTGCCGATGATGATGTTTTCCACGGCACGACCGCGGAACTCGGTGTTCGGACGCACGATGATGCGGCCGCCCGACAAGCCCTTGCCGACGTAGTCGTTGCCTTCGCCGACCAGATCCAGCGTGATGCCGTGTGCGAGGAACGCACCGGCCGACTGGCCTGCGGTGCCTTGCAGCTGAATGTGGATGGTGTCGTCAGGCAGACCTTCGTGACCGTACTTCTTCGCCACCACGCCCGACAGCATCGCGCCGACCGTACGGTTGACGTTGATGACCGGCGAGATGAACGAGACTTTTTCACCGTTGTCGATGGCGGCCTTCGCCTGTGCGATCAGCTTGTGATCCAGCGCCTTGATCAGGTTGTGATCCTGTTCTTCGGTGTGGAAGCGCGCTTCGCCTTCGACGACCGGCGGCTGATAGAACATGCGGCTGAAGTCCAGGCCTTTTGCCTTCCAGTGCGTGATCGCCCTGGCCTTGTCCAGCAGATCGGAACGGCCGATCAGGTCGTCGAACTTGCGGATACCCAGCTGCGCCATGATCTGACGTGCTTCTTCAGCAACGAAGAAGAAGTAGTTCACGACATGTTCCGGCTTGCCGGCAAACTTCGCGCGCAGCACCGGGTCCTGCGTGGCAACGCCGACCGGGCAGGTGTTCAGATGGCATTTGCGCATCATGATGCAGCCTTCGGCGACCAGCGGAGCGGTCGAGAAGCCCATTTCATCTGCGCCCAACAGACCGGCGATGACGACGTCGCGGCCGGTTTTCATCTGGCCGTCAGCCTGCACGCGGATACGCGTACGCAGGCCGTTCAGAATCAGTGTCTGCTGCGTTTCCGCCAGACCAAGTTCCCACGGCGAGCCGGCATGCTTGACCGACGACAGCGGCGATGCGCCGGTGCCGCCGTCATGGCCGGCGATCACGACGTGATCGGCCTTCGCCTTGGCAACGCCCGTTGCAACGGTACCGACACCGACTTCCGACACCAGCTTGACCGAGATCGACGCAGTCGGATTGACGTTCTTCAGATCGTGGATCAGCTGCGCCAGATCTTCGATCGAATAGATGTCGTGGTGCGGCGGCGGCGAAATCAGGCCAACGCCCGGCACCGAGAAACGCAGGTGCGCGATGTAATCGGACACCTTGTGACCCGGCAGCTGGCCGCCTTCGCCCGGCTTGGCGCCTTGCGCCATCTTGATCTGGATCTGTTCGGCAGAGGTCAGGTATTCCGTCGTCACGCCGAAACGGCCCGACGCCACCTGCTTGATCTTCGAACGCAGTGAATCGCCTGCCTGCAGCGGCAGATCGACTTCGACCACATCCTTGCCGATGACGGCAGCCAGCGTAGTGGCGTCCTTGATCGGAATGCCGCGCAGTTCAGAACGATAACGGCGCGTATCTTCGCCGCCTTCACCGGTATTCGACTTGCCGCCGATGCGGTTCATCGCGATCGCCAGCGTGGCGTGCGCTTCGGTCGAGATCGAGCCGAGCGACATCGCGCCAGTCGCAAAGCGCTTGACGATTTCCTTGGCCGATTCGACTTCATCCAGCGGAATCGCAGCCGATGGATCGACCTTGAACTCGAACAGGCCGCGCAGCGTCATGTGACGCTTGGACTGATCGTTGATGATCTGCGCGTATTCCTTGTAGGTGTTGTAGTTGTTCGAGCGCGACGAGTGCTGCAGCTTCGCGATCGCATCCGGCGTCCACATGTGCTCTTCGCCGCGCACGCGGTAGGCGTATTCGCCGCCAGCATCCAGCGCGTTGGCTAGCACCGGATCGTTGCTGAATGCGAGCTGATGCAGACGCAACGCTTCTTCGGCAACCTCGAACACGCCGATACCTTCGACGTTGGACGACGTGCCCTTGAAGTATTTCTCGACCAGCGACTTGTTCAGGCCGATCGCTTCGAAGATCTGCGCGCCGCAATACGACATGTAGGTCGAAATACCCATCTTCGACATGACCTTCATCAGGCCCTTGCCGACCGCCTTCTGGAAGTTGGCGATGGTCTTTTCAGGCGACAGTTCGCCCGGCAGATCCTTCGCCAGGTCGGCCAGCGTATCCATTGCGAGGTAAGGATGGATTGCTTCGGCACCGTAACCAGCCAGCAATGCGAAGTGATGCGTTTCGCGTGCGGAACCGGTTTCGACAACCAGACCGGTCGACGTACGCAGGCCCTTGCTGACCAGGTGCAGGTGGATTGCCGAGGTTGCCAGCAATGCCGGAATCGCGACCTGATCCGCACCGACTTGACGGTCGGAAACGATCAGAATGTTGTGGCCGGAATTGACTGCATCGACGGCTTTCGCACACAGCGATGCCAGGCGCGCCTCGATGCCTTCCTTGCCCCATGCGGTCGGATAGCAGATGTTCAATTCATACGATTTGAACTTGCCGCCGGTATGCGCACCGATATTGCGCAGCTTCGCCATGTCGGCGTAATCGAGCACCGGCTGCGCCACTTCGAGGCGCATCGGCGGATTGATGTTGTTGGTATCGAGCAGGTTCGGCTTCGGGCCGATGAACGACACCAGCGACATCACGATCGCTTCGCGGATCGGATCGATCGGCGGGTTCGTCACTTGCGCGAACAACTGCTTGAAGTAGTTGTACAGCGTCTTGTTCTTGTTGGACATGACTGCCAGCGGCGAGTCGTTGCCCATCGAACCGGTTGCCTCTTCCGCAGCCACCGCCATCGGCGACATCAGGAATTTCAGGTCTTCCTGCGTATAGCCGAATGCCTGCTGCAGATCGAGCAATGGCGTCGTCGTCGATTTCTTCTCGACCGGTTCGGCTTTCAGTTCGTCCAGCTTGATGCGGACCGATTGAATCCATTGCTTGTACGGCTTGGCGTTGGCGTAGGTGTCTTTCAGTTCCTTGTCGTCGATGATGCGGCCGGCTTCCAGATCGATCAGGAACATCTTGCCCGGCTGCAGGCGCCATTTCTTGATGATCTTGGATTCCGGAATCGGCAGCACGCCGGATTCGGATGCCATCACGACCAGATCGTCGTCGGTGACGATATAGCGTGCGGGACGCAGGCCGTTACGATCCAGCGTACCGCCGATGTGACGGCCGTCGGTGAAGGCCATCGCGGCAGGACCGTCCCACGGCTCCATCATCGCAGCGTGGTATTCGTAGAAAGCGCGGCGGTTGTCGTCCATCAGCGTGTGGTTTTCCCACGCCTCCGGAATCATCATCATCATCGCTTGCGGAATCGGATAGCCGGCCATCACCAGCAGTTCCAGCGCATTGTCGAAGCAGGCGGTATCCGACTGGCCTTCGTAGATCAGCGGGAACAGTTTCTGCAGGTCTTCGCCCAGCACGGCCGACTTCATGATGCCTTCGCGTGCGCGCATCCAGTTGAAGTTGCCCTTGACGGTGTTGATCTCGCCGTTGTGCGCCAGCAGGCGGTACGGGTGTGCCAGCGGCCATTCCGGGAAGGTATTGGTCGAGAAGCGTTGGTGCACCAGCGCCAGCGCGGAGACGCAGCGCGGATCCTGCAGATCTTTATAGTATTCGCCGACCTGGTCCGCCAGCAGCAGGCCCTTGTAGACGACAGTACGCGCCGACATCGACGGCACGAAGAATTCCTTGCCATGCAACAGGTTCAGCGCCTGGATCGCGTGGCCGGATGCCTTGCGGATCACGTACAGTTTACGCTCCAGCGCATCGGTGACCATGATGTCCTGGCCACGACCGATGAAAATCTGGCGGATCACCGGTTCCTTGTCGCGCACGGTCGGCGACATCGGCATTTCCTTGTCCACGGCAACGTCGCGCCAGCCGAGCACGACCTGACCTTCGGCCAGCACGGTGCGCTCGATTTCCTGTTCACAGGCGATGCGGGATGCGTTTTCCTTCGGCAGGAAGATCATGCCGACGCCGTATTCGCCAGGTGGCGGCAAGGTCACACCCTGCTTCGCCATTTCCTCGCGATAAAACTGGTCCGGGATCTGAATCAGAATACCGGCACCGTCGCCCATCAGCTTGTCAGCGCCGACGGCGCCGCGATGGTCGATGTTCTTCAGGATCTGCAGACCCTGCTCAACGATGGAATGGCTTTTCTGCCCTTTAATATGAGCAACGAAACCGACGCCGCAAGCGTCATGTTCATTAGCCGGATCGTACAAACCTTGCGCTTGCATTGCCTTCTCCACTGCTTTTCAACGAGCCTGAAGGATAGTGCAGCGCAATAGCAAATTCAACCCGAATAAAAGGGGTCAGAGTAAATTTAATAAAGCAGTATTTGAGGTTCGGCCGGGATTCGTGCAAAATTTGTCAAAACTCCATATAACTATATGAATAAAAAGGAGTTTTAACTTTTCGCTT
>NZ_BMDP01000002.1 GCF_014635845.1 Oxalicibacterium solurbis
TGCCCGTAAGGCTTGTCCCTATAACATTGACAGTTATAGTTCAGAGTAGTGTTCGCCAGTGCGACACAATCAAGACCAAAAAATACTTCTTCCAGATTGGGTTGTTTGCGCAAGACAGCATTAACGTCTTCGCAGGCAGCTTTACAAGTTATGCCTGATGACCATAGCGAGTTGGTACCACCCCTTCCCATCCCGAACAGGACCGTGAAACGACTTTGCGCCGATGATAGTGCTGCAACCAGTGTGAAAGTAGGTCATCGTCAGGCTTTTATTCTTAAAACCCCCTCGCTCGTGTGAGCCTGGGGGTTTTATTCTTTGTGCGACAGGAAATGATCAGACCCGCGCACTCTTCACATACTCCTCCCGCAATGCTGTCCAGCCCACAGCCTCCGCTGACGGATTGCCTCGCCACCTTGCTGTGTCGATGCGAGAGCATTACCGGTGAAATGCCCGGATAAGTGCCGGTCAATACGTTCGGTTGCAGCAACGCATGAATTAATATCTGCCCCCCTTAAGCAAAAGCCGCCTTCGTCGCAAGGTAAGACTCAAACACAGTTGTTTCCGATAGTTGATAACATGCGAAACCGCCTATCAAGCGGTGCCAAATAAAACACCAACCGGATCGGGAGCATGAATGAACGAAGTTGTCATCGTTGCCGCGGGGCGGACTGCGGTCGGAAAACTCGGGGGTACATTATCGAAGATACCTGCTGCGGAATTGGGAGCGCATGTCATCCGGCATCTACTGGCACAAATAGGTCTCGATAGCGGAACCGTCGATGAAGTGATCATGGGACAGGTGCTGGCTGCCGGTTGCGGACAAAATCCTGCGCGCCAGGCATCGATTCGATCTGGCTTGCCGAACACCGTACCTGCATTCACCATCAACAAGGTATGCGGCAGCGGACTGAAAGCCGTACACCTGGCTGCTCAGGCGATACGATGTGGCGATGCGCAGATTGTCATTGCCGGTGGACAGGAGAACATGAGTCTGGCACCACAGGTATTGCACCGTTCTCATACAGATATGAATTCTGGCGACACCAAACCAGTCGATACGATGCTCGTCGATGGTTTGCAGAATGCTTATGATCATTGCCACATGGGCATGACGGCCGAAAATATTGCGCGAAAATTCGGAATTACTCGCGCAGAGCAAGATACCTTTGCGCTGGCTTCACAACAAAAGGCGGACATGGCACAACAGGCAGGTCGTTTTCAGAGCGAGATCATTCCGCTGGAAACGATACCCAATACAGTTGTCGCGGTTGATGAGCATCCGCGTCATGGCATGACACAGGCATTGCTGGAATCACTACGTCCAGCGTTTGTCGAGGGTGGTACTGTGACCGCCGGCAATGCATCAGGCATCAACGACGGCGCAGCGGCTGTAATGCTGATGTCAGCAGATAAGGCGCGAGAGCTTGGTATTGAACCACTGGTGCGCATCAAGGCAACGGCATCGGCAGGCGTGGAGCCGTCCATCATGGGAATGGGGCCCGTACCTGCCTCACGGCAGTGCCTGAAGAAGGCCAGCTGGACGCATCAGGATCTGGATCTGATGGAAATCAACGAAGCGTTTGCTGCGCAGGCGATCGCCGTCAATCGTGAAATGGGATGGGATATCGATCGGATCAACGTGAATGGCGGTGCAATTGCACTGGGCCATCCTATCGGTGCTTCCGGTTGCCGCATTCTGGTGACATTGATTCATGAAATGATGCGTCGTGATGCGCACCGCGGATTGGCTAGCCTGTGCATAGGCGGAGGCATGGGTATCGCGATGGCGATTGAGCGGTGAGCGAATGATTGATATGTCGATTCAGTCAAAATTGCCTTGCATGATGCTGTTGTGCGATGGCGATGTTGATATAGGCAAGGTGATTTGCAGCAAATTTCTGACCTTGCGTTATCGCGTCATTCTGGCCGGAGCGCAAATCGGAAACGCAAGCTGGATATCCGGCATTCTGGAAGAGGGGGGCGATGTACAGATACTGCAATCATGCGGCAAGGCTGAAGATGTGGCCGGACATATGGACGGTATTGCAGAAGAGCTGTTCGTCAACGTGCTAGTTCACATCGTTGGCGCCGGCGATGACTCTGAAATTAGCGAAGCCTTGATGAAGACGATTACACACAGCATGGTGACGCGTGGTTTCGGGCGCGTCATCTACATTGCGGCTGGTAGAAAGGGACTTGCCAATTCTTCCGGAAAGTCATTTGAAAGTGAGGCACGTACTCTTCTTGGGGCAATGACCGAAGAAATAAGACAGAGCCCGGTGACGGTCAACACGATCACCCTTGGATGCACTGACAATGCAATCACATCACAGCAAATACATACGATCGACAGTCGAAAAGTTTGTCGCGCCGATATTGTAAAACTGGAAGAAATCGCGGGATTGACTGCTTACCTGGCTTCCGACGAGGCTACCGGTATTGACGGTGCGGTTATCGCCATCAATATGGGACGCTATCTGTCCTGACGACCAGTGTCGATCGTCCACCGTCATGCAGCTTGATCGACGATGGATTGCAAGCGTTCCACTAGCGTTTCCGTCCGGACGAAGCCGGATGTGATCAGATGCAATCCGCCAGCATGTTCCAATACCAGTGTCGGAAAGCCGTGGATGCCCCAGCGCTGAGTCTGGGCGAAATCGGCTTGCGTGGCGGTTTTGGATTCTTCCGAATCCCAGGTCGTCAAAAAGAGATTCTCGTCGCATGCGATACCGCTTTCGGTCAGCACCTGTACGGCAATCTCGGCAAGCACCTTAGCCTGTGTGACATCGCGCCCTTCCACGTAAAAGCCGTGCTGGATAGCGTGAAAAACATCGAATGCGAGTTGCGGGGCCAGCAGGCCAGTGGCGACGATAGCCCTGCATGCGGGTTCGGTGTCGTAAATGAACCCGGGGCGAGACAAGGCGCGATCGGAGAAGGGCAGGCCACTGGTTTCTTCCACTTTTTTCCAGTGCGACAGCAGTGTCGTTTTCAGTTGTTCGTCCATCACCTCGGTGTTATAGGCGCGCAAGCCGCCGACGATCAGTTCGAGCTCCATATCTGGCAATCCGGCCAGCAGCGTATTCAATTCCGGGCCAAAGCCGTAGCACCAGGAACACATGGGGTCGGCGATATAGATCAATCTGGACATGGAAAATCCTCTGTCGTGGAAATCAATGCAGCGAGCATACGCGTATTTTGCGTGCCGGCAAACCGGGGTGCTTTGGAATGTTCATTTGCCGTAACTTCGGCTGGCGACGACTGGCGCAGCTTGCGCACGGCTTGCGTGAAAACATCGTCGGCAAAGCCGGTTTTCAGCTTGCCCCACAACTGATACAGCAAATCGGCATCGGCTAGCGCGCGGTGGCGTGCTTGCGGAACGAGTGCGTGGCGCTCGATCAGCGTATCGAGATTGTGCTTTTTCTCCTGCGGGAACAGCAGACGCGACAGGCGAACCGTGCACAGAATATCGGGGTGGAATTGATAGCCGGTGCGCGCAAATGCATGTCGCAAAAAGCCGTAATCGAAACGCGCATTGTGCGCGATGAACAAGCCGCCTTCCAGACGTGGCTGTAATTCCGGCATCAATGCCTCGAATGATGGCGCGTCGGCTACCATCCAGTCATGAATCCCGGTCAATTGCTGGATGAAGGCAGGAATAGGCATGCCCGGATTGACGAAACTGGACCATCGTTCGATACGGCCATCGCTTTCGACGGAAATGATGCCGATTTCAGTGATGCGATCTTCCTCCTGGCGCGCGCCTGTCGTTTCCAGATCGACGAACAGTAATTTGTCCGTGGTTATCATACCGTGACTTTTTCCAATGCTGGCGAATTACCGTTTTCCGGTTCGCCAACGACAAGCGAGGGAGAGTATTTACTGCAACGGAGCTGCATGATCACCCATGGCCGACGGCGATGCGTACGTCGCCCAGTGTGACGACCTGACCGGCGCGGATCTTGCAGGTTTTGCGCAATTCCGTCTTGCCGTCGACCTTTATGCCGCCGGCAGCGACGATCATTTTTCCCGCGCCGCCGCTGTCACATAATCCAGCCAGTTTCAGCAGCTGGTTCAGTTCGACGTATTCGTCATTCAATTCAAAATCGATGTGTTGCATCGCATATCCCGTTATCAGGTTTCGGCCAGCGCCTGTTCGGCCGTATCCAGCCAGATGTCCAGCGTGGCCAGCAGATCGATCTGACTGAACGAGCAGCTTTCCTCACTGAACAGGCTGCCGGCTTCGAGCCGGCCCAGCAGATCTTCCATGACGATGGAAAAGCGCTCAGGCAGCGCCGATAGCAGCACAGTCTGTGCGCGCCAAGTCTGGCAGAAATCAGCGACGGATATCTTGCCTTGCCGAATGGCGTGCTGTGCATCGCGCAGTTGCCGTAATGTAGATTCGTGTTGCATCGATGACTCAAGTGATAAGTTGAAAAGGGATCTTGCATACGTTCAGGTATGCAGGCTCAGGCGCGTGTCGGTGCGATCGATTCTGCGTAATCGTACAACGCGCCGAGAATTTCTTCGCCGCGTTCGTCGACCGTTTCCGATAATTGGTCGATCTGCTCGAACAGCATGTCCACCGTACGTGCGTCTCCAATGCCGTCGAACAATTTTATCGTCCGATGATTTTCCCATTGCTGCATCTCTTCCGGCGACAGCGTTTGCGGAAAGTTGCGCGCACGGTAGCGCCACAGCAATTCTTCCAGGCGCGCATCGGAAAAAGAAGGATTGGCTTGTGCCAACGCATCGGGCGAGAGTCCGCGTACATCCTGCAGCAGCCGGCGATCGCCGTTGCCGACGAAACCGCCGTACAGGTCTTCGTCGACGTCGGGCGTGACTTCCTGCGGGCGGCTGAATACCTGTTTCCAGATTGCGCCCATGTCCGGCACGGCGGCGGCAATGTCGGCATGCCGCAGCACCGCATCCATGTCGATGCCCCAGCGTGCGCACATTTCTGTCGACAGCGTTTTCAGGTTGCTGATGATGACAGGCGAACGGTTCAGATGGATGGTCTTGATCGGCAGGCGTTCCATGTCTTCCGGCAGCGCTTCGGCCTTGCTGAACATGCGCAGGCGGATGGCTTCTGCATCCAGCGATGCCAATGCCGACGGATCGGAGGCCAGATCCCAGACGATGACTTCGTTACGGTTGGTCGGATGTTCGGCCAGCGGCCAGACAATGCCGATGCAGCCACGCTCGGCAGGATACATGCCGGTCACGTGCAGCAGCGGACGGCGCAGCGGCAGGCCGATTTCGGTTGCCACGCGATCCTTCCGGTGCAGGCCGAGGCAGAAATCGAACAATTTTGGCTGGCGGTCGCGGATCAGCCGTGCCAATGCGATCGTCGCACGTACGTCGGACAGCGCATCGTGCGCCGCTTCGTGGCCGATGCCGTTGGCGGCCGTCAGATCTTCGAGGCGAAAGCTCGGTTTTCCATCCGGATGCTTGGGCCATTCGATGCCGTCCGGGCGCAATGCATAAGCGGTGCGTACGACGTCAAGTATGTCCCAGCGGCCGCAGCCGTTCTGCCATTCGCGCGCATAGGGATCGATCAGGTTGCGCCAGAACAGGAAGCGCGTGACTTCGTCGTCGAAGCGGATCGTGTTGTAGCCGACGCCGATGGTGCCGGGTTCGGCCAGCAGGCGTTCGATTTCTGCGGCGAATTGATATTCGGGAATGCCACGTTCCAGGCAGACCTGCGGCGTGATGCCGGTGATCAGGCAGGATTGCGGATCGGGCAGGTAGTCGTTGGCTGGACGGCAGTACAGCATCACCGGTTCGCCGATCTCGTTCAGGTTTTCGTCGGTACGGATTGCGGCGAACTGTGCCGGGCGATCGCGCCGCGGTTGTACGCCGAAAGTTTCGTAGTCGTGCCAGAGAAAGGTATGCGCCATTGCTTGAGATTGAATGGAAATGATGGATTCAGCAGGCGATCCGGTTGCGGCCTGCCTGCTTTGCACGATACAGCGCGGTATCTGCCGCGGCGATCAGCATGTCGGCATCCTGGTGCGGTGCCAGTGTGGCGACACCGAATGAAGCTGTCACATGCGGCAGCGGGCTGCGCATGTCGTCGAAAACGACCGCTTCACGCAGGCGTTCGCACAGACGTTGCGCCACCATGCAGGCGCCGGTTTCGTTGCTGCCGGGCAGAATTACGCTCAATTCCTCGCCGCCGTAGCGTACCGCAAAATCGCTGGGACGCAAGGCATGCAGCAGTACGCCGGCAGCGACGCGCAATGCCTGATCGCCAGCCTGGTGACCGTGCTCGTCGTTGAGACGCTTGAAATGATCGAGGTCGATCATGAGCAGCGACAACGGCTGTTGTGCCGCATGCGCTTCGCCGATCAGCGCGGGTAGTCGGGCATTGAACCAGGCACGATTGTGTAGCCCTGTCAGGCCGTCCGCCATCGACAGCCGGCGATAGAACTCGCCGACTTTCTCGCGGCGGCGCAGCTGCACATTCGCGGCACGCAGGCGGAAAGACAACTGGCGCAGCAGGTTGCGCGCCACCCCGTCAGTCTCGTCGACCAGCCGCCATAGCGTAGGTGAGTCGATGACGAGCAGCGCGGTTTCCTCCAGTGCGGTCAGGATAGGTGCGCGTGCGGTATCGTCGAGCACTGAAAGTTCACCGGTGCTTTCGCCACGCAGGATTTTCTCGGTGCGCGGCGGTTGCAGGCGATCCGTCGCCTCGATCAGCATGCCGAGCGTGCCACGCAGCACGACATGCATGCAGGCTTCGCCGCTGGATATCGGCACTGTCTGTCCGGCATGCAGATGCAGCACCGTGCAGGAGGCAAGCAGGGCGGGCACGGCGGGATCGGTAACGTTCTCGAACAGGTGCAGACCGGCGAGATCGTAGCCGGATGCGGCGAAGGTGGTCGGTTCCAAGAAAGGCTCTTCTAATCGTTCGCCAGCAGGACGCGGTTGACTTCCTCGAACATCAACTCGGTTTCATGGAAGACCTGCTGATAGACGTCTTCGCTCAATCCCAGATCGTCCCACGCTGTCTGCGAGACGGGCGGCACCATGTCGTCTTCGAGGCCGGACAGGTCCAGCGCATGCACGATGGCATTGGCAACGTGCACGATGGATGCGAGCGAATGCACTTTCTGGTTTTCCGGCTGGTGATGGCCCGCGATTGCATTGCGGATCGAATCTGAGAATTTCCAGTGTTCGGCCAGCATTTCGCCGGCGATCGCATGATCGATGCCGATCACTGCGCGCTCCGCATCCAGCCACTGGCAATCGTGAGCCTGGCGGTAGGCGACCACCGCTTCGTATTCCTGGCGGAAGTGGGTGGCCAGCATCAGCCGGCCGATATCGTGCAGCAGCCCAGCGGTGAAGGCGTAATCCTGATTCACATGCAGATGCCACGCAAGAGCGCGTGCGCAGACGGCCGCCGCGATCGCGTGGCGCCACAGTGCGACGAAATCGACGCCGGCGCATTCGCCTGGCGGAAAATGATTTTTCAGCGAGGAAGCCAGCGCGACCTGGCGCACCGAATCGACGCCGATCATCGTGATCGCCTGCTGGATCGTCGTGACGCGCGCCTGCAGTCCGTACAGCGGCGAGTTGGCGAAGCGCAGCGTCTTGGCCGACAGTGCCTGATCGAGCGAAACCTTGCGTGCCACGACGTTGATATCGGCTTCGTCCGATTTCACGTTCTTCAGCAGATCGTGGACGATCGCCGGCAACGCCGGCAGATCGCCGACCTGGCGCGTCAGCTGTTCGAGCTGGATGCGATGCGGCTCGTTCGGATCGACGGGCGTGTTCATGACCTGCTCAATCGGTAGGTGCTGATATAGCGGCGCAGTGCGGTGTTGGCCGGCGTATCGTCGAGATTGCGGAACAGCCGTTCGATGCGCATGCGGAAATGGGCGTGACGTTCGGCTTCCTGTTCCGGCGTCAGTTCGCCGGCGACCACACGCAGCGATGCGATGCCGTGCCGCTTCAGCGAAGTGAGCATTTGCTCGGTCAGGATGCTGCCCTGCGGCAGCAGTACATGGCCTTGTCCGTCCAGAAGGTCGTCGGACAGCATCATGCCCGCTTCCGCGTCTGCCAGTGCCAGTTGCCTGTGAATGATGCTCACGTCTGCCTCGTCGAGATGATTTTCCGGCTAGCTTACCATCGGAATCTGTCGAAACCTGCCATTTTCCCCGATAGCGTACGGGAATGGGGCAGACCGATGAATTTCACGCGCAGTAGCGATTTCGCCCCTGCCTTTTCGCTTCATACAACATGGCGTCGGCGCGCGCCAGCAATTGCGGCCATGACGAGATGTCCGCTGCCAGGGTAGCCAGCCCGGTACTGATCGTCACCGGATGGCGGCCGCGGTAGCGATAATCGCGCACGGTTTCGACCAGCCGTCGGCCGATATCGATCGCATCGCCGGCATCGGCACCCGGCAGCACGATCAGAAATTCCTCGCCGCCGTAGCGCCCCACCAGATCGATGGTGCGGCAGGTGCGCTGCAGAATGGCGGAAACCTCGGCGATCACCGCATCGCCTGCAGCATGCCCGAATTCGTCGTTGAAATGCTTGAACAGATCGATATCGATGAAGGCGATCGAAAGCGGACGATGCAGACGCTGCGCCAGCTCCAGTTCGCGTTCGCCGGCGGCACAGATTGCACGACGATTCAGCAGCTTGCTCAATTCGTCGTGCGTGGCCAGGTGGCGATTGGTCTCGACCAGCCGCTCGAAGTACAGCAGCGGCAGGCCGATCGAAAACAGCACGGTGCCGACGATCGGCATCAGATAAGCGGCAGTGATGTCCAGCGGCGTACGTTGCGCCGGTACGGCATCATGAAACTGCATGATGGCGATTGCCAGTTTCAGCAGATGGCTGGACAGCAGCAGTACGATCGCGGCCGGCACCAGTACCTGCACGAAGGTGCGCGGCATGCCCTGTCCCTGCCATATCGCCTGCAGCGAGAGGGCGAGCAGCAGGATGAGCGTGCCGGAGAAAAGCAGCGTGCGTTGCCGTGCCGGCAGCTCCAGCAACAGCATTGCCGCCAGCAGCGCAGTAAACAGCAGGCAGATGATCCAGCCGGCCTGGCGCGGTGGACGTCCGTAAAAGGCAAGAATGCCCTGCCACTGGTATGCCATGCCGACCATGATGACGCAGCCGCCGGCAAGCAGAAGAAAAGGATGGGAGGTGCGATGACTGACGATGGCGGCAAATACGCCGAGTGCGATGCAACTGGCGGAAAGCGCCCAGTCCCGCGTGCATTTTTCATCCGGCGCGGCAAAGTGAAAGCCGATCATGACCAATGCGACGCAGCATTGCACGAGAATCAGCGCGGTACCGGCGGTAAGAGAATCCATGCTATCCATCCGCAGAGAAGACAGCAATGCAACACATGCTGTTGCAGCAAATCCTGTATTTCATTCTAGTCTCAAATGGTTGATTGATTGCAACTAAATGACGCAGAAAATACCTGCTGTTGTATGTGCGGTCTCCGATTGTCGTCGCGGAATTCCGGCGTTAGCATGCGGCCATTACCATTCTTGCAAGAGAGGATCGCCATGAGAAAGCTTGCTGTGTTCACCTGTGCGCTGGCACTGGCATTGCCGGCGTTTGCGGCCGGCAACATGCGACCGGGTTTGTGGGAGGTCACCTCACAGTCGCCTCTGACGAAGAGCCTGCCGAAGATTTCCCCTGAACAGATCGAACAGTTGAAGCAAATGGGGCTAGACGTTTCGCAATTGCAGAATGGCGCGGTGGTCAGTCGTGTCTGCATCACAAAGGAAATGGCCGAGCAAGAAGAGCTGCCGCCTTTCAACGAGAAGGAAGCCGGCTGCAAGATCACCAAGCAATCGCACCACGACGCGACCTATCTGGTGGATATGCAGTGTGACAATGCGCAGATGCAGGGCAAGGGAAGATCGAAAACGGTATTCGCCAACAGCGAAAGTTTCAGTTCGACTGCCGACTTCAGTGGCACCGTGCAGGGCATTCCCGTCAATGATCGCGTCGACACCAGCGGCAAATGGGTGGCCGACGATTGCGGCGGCATCAAACCGTTCGAAGGAAAGATGCCCGGCAAGTGAGCACCTTTGTGAAAGGAACAGGCATGCGGTTCGGAAAAACGGGAAGACGCATCATGCAGCTATTGTGCGGCGCGGTCATGCTGGCCGGCGGTTGGCAGGCGGCACATGCGCAGGTTGCGAGCTTCGATTGCGCGAGGGCGGCGACGCCGACCGAAAAGACTGTCTGCGCAACGCCATCGCTGGGTGCGAAGGATGTACGCGTGGCCAGTTATTACGAGGTGCTGCAGGATATTCCACCTGCCGTCAGCGGCATGGTCTTCCGGGAGTTCCGCGGTTATCAGCGCCGGCAACAGGCAGTCTGGCTGAAGACGGTGCGCGATGCCTGCGGCGATCGCATCGATTGCCTGGAACGCGCATATGACGATCGCCTGCTGGCACTGAAGGATGTGATGGCGAAGAACCTGGGGCTGACCTACGGCCGCATGTGCGACGGCGATTGAGTGCGTACTTTGCCGTCGGGCTTTATTCTTCCGGCCGCACATACGCATACTTGCGCAGCTCTTCCAGCGGCACGACATCCAGCATTTTCTGGTTCGTGCTTTCCAGCACGACGGCCGGCGCCACACCGGCGCGCCAGGCTTCGATCCAGCGGCTGGCGCACAGGCACCATTGATCGCCCGGCTGCAGTCCGGGAAAACCCCATTCGAGACGTGGCGTCGACAGGTCATTGCCGCATGAAATACTGAAGGCGAGAAAGGTCGCCGTCATCACGACACAGACTGTATGTTCGCCCTTGTCTTCATCGCAGGTACGGCAGCAGCCATCGCGGAAGAAGCCGGTCATCGGCTCGAACGAGCACGGCACCAGCGGTTCGCCGAAAACATTTCTTGCGGCGGGTAAATGTTGCATCGGTTGCGTCATCTTCATCAATTGATTGCATTTCTCGAACCGGCGACTTTATCACGCGACGTTCCGTATCGTTGCCTCAGGCCGGGCGCATGTCTTCCGGTTCGATCCCGATCATTCTGGTGGCGGTGACATTTCGTACAACGCGGCTGGCAGCGTGATGGCCGTGGAAATCAGGTCAGGAGAACGTGATGAAGAATGCTTATTCAGCGATGGCGATCGGCATGGCAATCGGTACTGGAGTCGGCTCAGTCATCGGCGCTGCATTGGATAACGCGCCATTCGGTATCAGTGTCGGTATTGCCGTCGGTGTAGTGGCCGGCTATGTCTATGCTGTTCGCAAGGACAAGTGAAATCGCCTTGTCGATTGCCTTAGCTTATACCGGCTAGCCGTTCGTACTCATGTGACTGTCACCAGAAGTTCGCCAGCGGCATGACGATGCCGGTGAAGACGCTCCAGTCCTGCGACGCGTTGTTCAATCCTTTCGCCACGCCGAAATCGATCGCCAGGCGCGGCGTCGGGCTGTAGGTCAGTGCGGCCAGCGCCAGCGCGGTGTTGCGCGTGCCGCTCTGGTGCGTGCCGGATACTTCGCCGGTCGCTGTCCATTTTTCCGCGAACTGTGTGGAGAACGACGATGCCCAGCCCCATTCGGTGCGGCCGGTCCCCGGATCGATCGCGCCCAGCCGTGTCGTGTTCAGGTTCAGGTCCATGTGCAGTGCGCCGAGATCCTTGCTGTAGATGCCGTTGAGTGTCCAGTCCGATTTGCCGCTGCCGACCGTGTCTTTCGCCGTCGGTGCCTTGGCCGTCAGTTCGACGCCGTAACCGGTCGTGTCGTCGACCAGGAAGGCGCGCTTCAGCGTTATCGTCGTATCGCCGAAACCGTCGTGCCGGCCGCTATCGTCATGCGCGGAGACATAGGCATCGCCGCCCAGCAGCACGCCCCATTCGTTCGAGAAGGCCAGCTTGAACAGATAAGGCAGGCTGCCACGGCGATCGCCATCGTCCTTTTCCGACAGGCCGCCGATTTCGAATTCGAGTTGTCCGGGTGCCGGCAATTGCGCCGGCGATGCGACCGACGGCCGGTAAGGCGTGACGGGAGGAAGATCGTCGGCCCATGCGGGTAGCGTGCAGGAAAGGGCGGCAGCGAATGTCAGGCGGGCAGTGAGCATGCGATGGCAATCTGCGGAGGAGAATGCATCGAGTGTAGCGGCGCATGGCAGGACGGGCAACATCCGGCCATGCGCGACCTGTCAGGCGCCGTTTTCGGGTGCGCTACGCAACGGGAAGGCAGGCAGCGTATCGTTGTCGTCGCCGAAGCGCAGCACCGTGTGCGGATACGGCAGTGCGATGCCGGCCGCGTCGAAGTGTTTCTTGACGAGACGGTTGAACGCGCGCTGCACCGGCCATTGCATGCCGGGCAGCGTCTTGATCAGCACGCGGATGTTGTAGCCGCGTTCGTGCAGCGAAGTCACGCCGGGGATCTCGATGTCGGCCATCACGGCTTTCTCCATCTCGGCATCCTGCATCAGTTCGGCAAAGGCATTGCGCAGCTGCGTCATCGCTTCGTCCACGTTCTCGCGATACGGTACTGCATATTCGCCGTAGTGGTAGGAGAAGTCGCGCGTATGGTTGGATACCTTGTCCACCGACGAGAACGGGATCATGTGGAAACCGCCGTCCAGCGTGCGGATGCCGACCGAGCGGATCGTGATCTTCTCGACCGTGCCGAAGATGCCGGCGACTTCGACCACGTCGTTCTGGTTCATGCCGTTTTCCAGCTGGATGAAGACGCCGGTGATGACGTCCTGCACCAGCTTCTGTGCACCGAAACCGATCGCCAGACCCGCCACGCCGGCACCGGCGATCAGCGGCGCAATATCGATGCCGATCTGCGACAGCACCACCAGGATCGTCAGCGTGACGATGGCAATCAGCGCCGCGTTGCGGAACAACGCCAGCAATGTCTTTTCCCGCTCGCTGGGCTGGCCCTGGCCGGGCGTCGGGCTGAGGCGATGTTCGATGATGCTGGCCACCGTGGTCCATACCACGGTGGCGATCAGCAGGATGATGGCGACATGGACGACCGCCAGGATCACGGAACGGCCGTTGTCCGAAGCGATCCAGTTCGCCAGGTTGAATGCATGCCAGGCATCGAGCACGACCAGTGCCACGACCAGCATCGTCAGCACATGGAAACCTTTGAGTGCGGGCGGCACATAGGCATTGATGCGAGGCTCCAGCAGCGGCAGCCGTTCGCGCAAATGATGCGACAGCACGATGCGGCGCGACAGTGCGGCTGTAACGATGGCCGAAGCCAGCAGGCCGATGCCGATGGCCGCCAGCGTCTGCAGCGTCGCTTCTGCCATGAACGGCAGCGCATCGTTCGGTGCGATCTGGCTGACCACCAGCAGCGCCGTGAAATAGGCGATGGCGGGTATGTGCCAGATGCGCGCCAGCATGCGCGTCAGCGTCGAGAAAAAGGCGGCGGACAGGCCATCGGCGTAGCGTTCCATCCGCTCGCGCACCGCATGGCGGTTGTGCCAGATCACGCGCACGGCATACAGATAGACGCCGAGGATGATCAGCACGCCCAGTATGTGGCCGATGGTCGGCGACAGCACTGACTTTGCCAGCGGTACGCCGACCAGGATGCCGTAGCCGGTCAGACCGACCAGCCGTTCCAGCCAGTGTCCCCAGAAGACGGCGACGTCGTCGTCCATTTCGAACAGGCGCAACCGTTTGTAGCGCGGTGCGAATACGCCGCGCACGAGGGCTTTGGCGATCTCGACGGCGACGAACGTGTTGATGAACAGCGAGGCCAGCGTATCGATGTGCTCCTTGTTGCCGACGGCGAACAATGCCGTTGCATAACCGGCCGCACCTGCCAGCAGGATTGCACCGGCATCCGCCACCATCGCAGCAACGATGGCGATCGTCTTGCGGTACAGCCCGGATTGCGCAAGCCTGCCTGTTCCCGGTTTGCTGTCCGATTCGTTGCCTGTCGCGGTGATCCAGTCGTTGCTGCGTGCAAAGAAGCGGCCGGCAAGTCGCCGGAATACAAAGAAGGCGATCATCGTCGCGATGACCACGATGGCGAAATTCAGCAACGCATCGCGCCATTTGCTGCGGTTCAGCACAGCCGTATCGTCATCCTCGCCGAGCGAGCGGAAGACGGTCGCTGCTTCCGACAGATCGGCACCGAGGCCGGTGATGAAGTGTTCGATGCCGTTGGCAATGCCGCGCGAGAACAGGAAAGGTTCTTCCTCTATCGAGGATTCCGTTGGCTTCGGTGCGGGTTTGACGTCGGCGGTCGCCTGCTGCGTTTTCGCCGGCTCGGCCAGCGTGCGCAATTCGTCGATCAGCCGTTTGCGGGTCGTTTCGTTTTCCAGCAGGTCTGCCAGCGCTGCGTAGGAAGCGGCCGAATCCTTATCGGTGGCGGGAGGTGCAGTTTGTGCCGGTGCGGCAAAGGCGCCGTGGGCAAGCGCCAGCAGCAGGAACAAGGTGGCGAAGCGAAGTAGGAAATACGGAGAAAGCAGTCGGTTGATGCAGGACCTGAGCAGGGCGGGTGCCGCGAAGGCGAGACGATTCGTGGCCGGGATGGGCGTGGCAGGGCGTGCAAGGTCGACTATTGGCATCGATAAAACTCCGTAATTTCTGCATTAAATGCTGACTTAAAGACGTGATTTTACGGCATCGTCTTTTAATTAGGAATTTCGGCCATCCGCCTGAGCTGCACGGGCGGTGCCGGCAAAGGATAAAAAAGGACGGCAACAGGCTTCCGGACAGATCCCAAACAGCTGGGAAACGACCGCCGGGCGCGGATCGCCTGCTTCAGCTTAGCCGATAGTAAGCGTCCAGCAATGAGGTTTTGTAGATCGCGCCCAGCAGTACGGGATCGGTGCTGCTTTGCACGATCGGCAAGCGTTCACCCTGGTGCGTCAGGAAGCGCTGCAAGGCTTCGCTCAGCGACATTTCCGGCGTGATGACAGGCAGGAAGTCGCGGCGCAGGTAGTCGGCGGCCGTCTTCTTCTGTTCGGACGGATCGCCGGTCAGCACCGACGTCAGATCCTGCAGCGCGACCTGGCCTTGCAGGCGGTGGTGTTCGTCGACGATATAAACGTATTTGACCGAATGCCTGATGAAGGTCTGCGTCAGTTCTTCCAGTGTTGCGGTCAACGGCAGCACCGTTTCCGCCGGGCGGATCAGTTCGCGCATCTGCGTGCGGCGCAGGCGCAGTCGTTCCTGTTCCTCGCGATTGCGGCGGATCGTGATCTCGTACATCGAAGAGCCGTCGAAACTGCGCGAGATGAAGTAAGCCATCACGCAGGACAGCATCAGCGGCAGCATCACCTGATAGCTGAGCGTCATCTCGAAGATCATCAGGATCGCCATCAGCGGCGCGCCAGTGGCACCGGCGAGAAAAGCGCCCATGCCGACGATCGCGTAGGTGAACGGCGCCGATACCGCTTCCGGCCACAGCGCCTGCATCGCCTGGCCGAACAGCAGGCCGAGTGCCGCGCCCATGAACAGCGTCGGCGTGAAAACGCCGCCGACCGCGCCGGAACCGGTCGTCACCGCAGTTGCCACCAGCTTGAAAACCAGCACCGTCAGCACGGCGGTCCACAGCCACTGGTCGTGCAGCAGCGAGTTGACGACGCTGTAGCCGTTGCCCCAGACCTGCGGCACCCAGACCGACAGGATGCCGACCAGCAGGCCGCCGACGCCGAGGCGTACCGGCAGCGGCAGGCGGCTTTTCCGGAACAGCGTCTTGGTCGCGTCGAGAACGCGCAGGAATTGCGGCGCGGCGATGCCGGCCACCAGTCCCAGTCCGATGAACAGCAGCACTTCGACGCCGGCGATGTCGTGGAAGGCCGGCATCTGGTAGGCCGGCTGGTAGCCGGGGAATTCGCGCATCGTGATGTTCGCCACCACGGCAGCCACCAGTACCGGGCCGAAGCTGGACATGGCGATCGAGCCGAGCACGATTTCCGTCACGAAGAAGGCACCGGCGATCGGCGCGTTGTAGGCGGAAGCCAGGCCGGCCGCGGCACCGCAAGCCACCAGCAGGCGCAACCGCGATTGTTCGAAGCGCACGCCGCGCCCGACTACCGACGCACACATCGCCGCCAGCTGCACCATCGCGCCCTCACGGCCGATCGAGCCGCCGGTGACGATGGAGGAAAACGAAGACAGGCTGCGCAGCAGCGTCTGCCGTACCGAGACGTGGCCATCGCCGACGGCCACCGCTTCCATGTAATCGGATTTGAGTCCTGCCGTGTAGCGGTTTGCCAGCACGAGGAAAGTGCCGGCGATCACGCCGCCGGCGGTCGGTAGCAGCACGCGGAATTCCCACGGTAGCGTGCGCGCCATTTCGACAAAGGAGCCGCTGCGGCCGACCAGCAGATGCTGCACGATTGCCAGTCCGTCGCGAAACGCGATCGTCGACAAGGCGCCCAGCACGCCGACGATCACGGCGTACACCAGCATCAGGTGCACCTCGGAAAAACGGAACAGGCGTTGCAGGTAACGGGCGGCAGTCAGCAGGAAGCTCGGCATGGATGCGATCAGGCTGCGAGGGCGGGAGTCATGGTGGCCGTTAGCTTACAGGATGTGCCGCAGCACAGGTCGTTTTTCGCCCCTCGGCCAGTAAAGATCGGGGTGTTCGGGGATTGCTCGCCAAGCCCATCCTGATTTACAATGGCGTCCTTCCGCGATTGGCGGCGCTTCCCGGCGCAATGAAACGTCTGTCGCACCAGTCGGGGTGTAGCTTAGCCCGGTAGAGCGCTACGTTCGGGACGTAGAGGCCGGAGGTTCGAATCCTCTCACCCCGACCAAATCTCCTCAAACCGCGACTTGCAAAATCCGTTCGCCTTCGAAAGGCGCTAAAGCGGGATCTGGTGGAAAGTCAGTGGGAATTTTCGAGAATTTCACCCGTTGTGTATAGGTTTCTACCTTATGCAGTGTTCCAACATCACGGAACGCTACATGGCATTCATACGACTTCAGCCTTCAGTGCGACCGCCGAGCAGCGACGATAAGTGGCCTCAACAACAAGCATCAAGACGGTGAAGTACGGCGACTCGCGCGAACCGGAAGTAAAAAGCCCGGCTTAATGCGCCGCAACCGCGGAATTCGACAGCATCGTATCGGCGATATCCAGCATCGCTCGCAGACGATCCATATGCCGCAGATCATGGTGATAGCCCACCCAGATATCCCTGTCTGGAGGTTGATCCGGCGTCTCGATGCGCTGCAATCCGGAAACCGCATCGCCAAGCGGCCTTGGCAGTACTGCGATGCCCATGCCGTGCAGGCACATCTGTGCTTGAACGGCGCGGCTCGTGCTTGTGAAGACCCGCCGCGACAGCGGGAACCTGTCGATCAGCCAGGCAACATCGGGGAAATGGGACTGTGCCGTATTCATGAGAATCAGCCCCACCGAATCCGGATCGTCTCGCATTGCGCGTGCGGTTTCGGATGAGCCATAGAGACCGTAGGGAATGCTCATCAGGCGGCGTTGCACGATGTCCGGTTCGCTGAAAGGAACGATGCGAAAGGCCACATCGGCTTCGCGACGCGAGAGATTGAGTAATCGGTAGCTGGCGATCACCTCCGGCACGACGGCCGGATGGCGGCGCGTCAATTCGGCCAGGACGGGAGCCAGAACATAGCCAGCAAACCACTCTGCGGAAGATATCCGCAGGATGCCTTCGAGGCGTTCATGGTTACCCGTCAGACGCCTTTCAATGGCCAGCGCGGAATTTTCCATGGATTCAGCCAGGGTCAACAGCGTATCCCCGGCGTCTGTCAGAACCAGGCCATCCTTGGTCCTGCGGAAGAGCGCCTGCCCGGCCTTATCTTCGAGCGTTTTTATGCGGCGACCTACCGTGGGATGGCTCACACCCAAAGTCCGGGCGGCCTCGCCGAAAGATCTGCTGCGCACCACCGCCAGAAATATCCGGACGTCGCTCCATTCCATGTTGTAAGTGCCGTTCAAAAATGTACATCGAATATACATTAATGGCAGTTCCCATACAACGGCGTACGGACCACCATTGCGCTTTTAACCGTGCTGGCGCGTTCCATGCCAGCCTCATCCGGGATATCAAGACATGAACAAGCTGAAAGACAAGGTTGCCATCGTGACGGGCGCCTCCAAAGGTATCGGTGCTGGCATTGCCCGCCGGCTCGCGGCCGAGGGCGCGAAGGTTGTCGTCAATTACGCCTCGAGCAAGAGTGGCGCGGACAAGGTGGTCGCCGACATTGAAGCTGCTGGCGGAAGTGCCGTGGCGGTGGGCGCGGATGTCACCAGAAAGGAAGAAGTCGAATCGCTGGTGAAAGTCGCCATCGACCACTTCGGGCACCTGGACATCGTGGTGAACAACTCCGGCATCTATCAGTTCGCCAGGATCGAAGAGACCACGGAAGCGCTCTATCGCAAGCAGTTCGATATCAACGTTCTTGGTCCGCTGCTGGTCGCAGGTGCCGCCGCGCCGCATCTGGGAAAGGGGGCCAGCATCATCAACATCAGTTCCAACGTCACGCGCATTCATCCGGCCGAGAGTGCCATCTACACCGGCACCAAGGGCGCGATTGACGCCATCACCGTCGTGCTCTCGCGCGAACTCGGCCCACGCGGCATCCGTGTCAATGCCGTGAACCCCGGCCTGATCGAAACCGAAGGCACCCACGCTGCCGGGGTAATGGGATCTGAGTTCCAGACATGGAACGAGGGCCAGACACCGCTCGGCCGAATCGGTCAGGTGCGCGATATTGCGCCGATCGTCTCCTATCTCGCATCGGACGATGCCGGCTGGGTAACGGGAGAGATCATCCTCGGTTCAGGGGGCATGCGCTGACAAATCGGCTTCTGGCGAGACGTGGTGCCAACCCGATCGAATGTGCCGCATGTGTTCAAGCACGGCGGCACGGTCTGCATCGGTGCCGTCTGACGCATCCGAATGCGCGATGGTCGGGCGATGCGCGTCTAGTTAAGTCAATTTGTCGGAATGACTTTTCCCACACCTGTGTTGTTGTGCGTTGTTGTGAATGGATCGGGTGCGGGAATTTCCAGTGAAGATATCCGGAAATAGTGAAAAGCCGTGTCAGTCTTTGGCTTTCTCGCTAGGCATGCGCCGATGCTGCATCGACGTTCCGGGCCCTGTCGTAGGTCTTGCCATGCAGATCTGCAGGATCGGCTTTCAGAAGTGTCTGGTCATGCACGTCAGACAGGGTTTGCTGCCAGCGATATTCATCCAGCGGCAGTCTTTCTCGCCGGTTTTCCAGAAACGGCTTGAGTATGGCCAGGATGTCCTGCGTCTGCGATGCCTCGTACGGTCTGGTGGTGTCTTCCGTCAGCTTGCCCAACTCGAACTTCTGCACATGCGTGGATTGGCTGGCCGACTGGCTCGACAAGGCCTTGGCGAGCCTTCCCTTCCTGTATTCGATCTCGGTCGTGCTGTCGGCCTTGTCGTCGATCTGCGTGTAGTAGTAATTCTGGGATTTGTTATCCGTGGTCAATTTCAGCGGAACGTCCGGGATCAGCGACGTGTGATAGCTGGAAGCCAAACTTGATTGCTGTTGTTGCGAAATGGTGCGATCGAATCGACCTGAATCCGTGATGAGCGTGTTCTGGGACGCCTGATAGGAAAACGTGTCGAGTTCGTCCAGATGCTTCGGATTCGGCGTATCGACCGCTTGTGTGATCGAGGCATCGAAATCGGCCAGGCCGCTCAGCATGGCGTGATCGCTGTCGGTCAGGCCGATGATCTGTTGCTGCAATGCCGGCGCAGGGTAGTCGCTGTTCATCTGCGTGAAGGCGTCCTTGAACATGGTCATCAGCGCCTTGTCGCCATGGCCGCGCGAGACTGCCGAATCGAATTGCTGCAGATAGTTGGCCATGGAAGCGCTGCGCTGTTTTTCATTGCCCCAGATCGCCGAATTTCCCATGTCGACGTCGACGTTCAGCTTGCCGGACGGCCCATCCAGGCTAAAGGTGCGTTGCGTACCGTCGGCATGAAAATCCAGCACTTGCGGCGCTTTCTGGTCGAGCGTGATGTCGGCATGGAAATCCACCGAAGACAGCACCGTCGTGTCGAATTGCGTCAATGCGCCAAGATCGATGCGCGGCGGAGCGGCGTTCAGGCCGTCGATGGCTTTCTGGAACGCATCCGACAAGTTGCCGAGCGCGATGCGTTCCGCTTCGCTGAGTTCGCCGCTGGTTTTGATGCTGACGGCGAGATTATCGCCTTGGTTTTTCAGCGAAATCCTTACTTCCACGCCGCTTTTTGTCCTGACTGTCAGCTGTTCGTCGGCCCATGGATACGAATTCGTCTGCGTATCGGTTACCGCGTTGACATCGGACGATTGCGTGATCGATTGCGAGAAATTGCCG
Source organism: Oxalicibacterium solurbis (assembly GCF_014635845.1). Lineage (GTDB taxonomy): Bacteria > Pseudomonadota > Gammaproteobacteria > Burkholderiales > Burkholderiaceae_D > Oxalicibacterium > Oxalicibacterium solurbis. Next base: position 20,297 of record NZ_BMDP01000002.1, read on the forward strand.
ATGCCATCTTTCACCATGTCCAGCAGGGTGCTGCCCAAGTCCTTGAATCGATTGGCAAGGGAATGGGACAGGAAATTACCTTTCATCAGTAACGATGCGGCATCGTTCGATTGCTTTTGCCAAATCGGCGATGAGGATTGCGGAGTGCGTGGCACGGAATACGTTTGCACCGGCACTTTTTCTGCCTGCAGCGAGACGATGGCGGATTGCGAGACTGCCGGCGAATTTTCCGTTGCCTGCACCGTCGCGGTCGAAGACGAGCCGGCCGCTTGTGGCAGCGTACCGATCGAACGTCCCGAGGTTCGCGATAACGGCAGGATGGACATGAGGCAGGAAGGGGGCGTCAGCAAGGAAATATCAGGGGGATATTTCCTATAACGCCCGAATCTGGACAAACTTGAATGGATTCAGTGTTCGTGTCCGCTTGTACACTTGCCCGGCAATGGCGTTGCACGCATCGCCGTTTTCATTTGCATAAAATTTATTCGCTCGTCGTACCGAGATGACGAAGCCGCAGATTCGTGCAGGATGCGTGTGCGGCTTCGTTCAACGACGATTCGTGCGGACGGAGATCGGCTGCATTCTCAAGAACCGTCAACCTTTCCACGCCGAATTACGGATGATGCTGCAGAAGTTTCCGGCGTGGAAATGCGGCTCCTTGTCGGCGATGACGTCGGCCTTCACGTTGCCGAAAGTGGTGTCCGGCTTGTGCCTGATACCGTCGTAGAACGCCTGGATGATGTCCTCCTTGAAGTGCGGCGTGCGCGGATGCGCATGCACCACGGCTTCGCGGATCGCATCCGGATACTGCGCATAGGTCAGCCCCAGCACATCCATTTCGACGCCGGCCGTCACCAGCGCGATTTCTGGTCGCATGTATTGCGGAATGCCGGGTGTCGTGTGCAGCGCGATCGCGGTCCAGACGGTTTCCACTTCATGTTCCGAAATGCCGCGCTGGCGCAGGAAGTCTGCTGCGGCATTCGCGCCGTCGACTTCGAAGCGGTCGTGATCGCTGCTGTGATCGTGCATCAGGCCCAGATCGTGGAACATCGCGCCCGCATACAGCAGTTCCGGATCGTATTTGAGGCCGCGCTGCTTGCCGGCCAGCGCGCCGAAATAGTAGACGCGGCTGGAGTGGTTGAACAGCAGCGGCGTTTCGGTATCGCGGACGAATTCGGTGATTTCGCGTGCGAGCTTGCTGTCGGGGATGACGATGCCGTCGATGGAAGTGCGCATGATTTTCTCCTGTCTGATGGGTGAATCCAGTGTAGGAGCCGGCTCTGCGCGGAACAACGGAAACGGACCGGGGAATCCGGCCAAAATGGGCGGAGAAACGGACAAGCGCGGACAACGCGGGCAGTGCGGACCGTCCATGCAGCGCCAGCGAAGCGGGCAAAGAAAAACGGCACCGCCGAGGCGATGCCGTTTCTTTTTTGGGGCGCGCTTTTGCGGCACCGGCTTCCCTGCATCGCAGGAAAAGGCCGGCAGTCCGTCAGGCCAGCGTGATGGTCACGTCGATGTTGTTGCGCGTCATCTTCGAATACGGGCAGGTCTGGTGTGCGGTATCGACCAGGGTTTGCGCGACGTCGCGTGCCACACCCGGCAGGCTGACGTTCAGGCGTGCCTGCAGGAAGTAAGCGCCGTCGGCATTGCACAGATCGACTTCGGTGTCGACAGCCAGATCGACCGGCAGTGCGACCTTCAGCCTGGCGGCGGCCAGGCCCATCGCGCCGATGAAGCAGGCCGACCAGCCGGCGGCGAACAATTGTTCCGGATTGGTGCCGGCACCGGTGCTGCCGGGCGATGACAGCTTGATGTCCAGCTTGCCGTCCGAACTGCGTGCGCTGCCGTCGCGGCCGCCGGTGGTGTGGGTTTTGCCGGTGTAGAGAACTTTTGCCTGGGTCATGATGTGCTCCTTGTGTGTGTAGAAAATGGGTGTTTCGGGTTTGTTTTCAGGGTTTGTTTTCGTTATCGCTGCGTCGATGTGTTCATTAAACCGTCCGCATGTATCGCCTTTGTGTCGCTGGAAGGCTGCGGGAGTAATCCTGTGTATCCATTACTCCCGCCGATACATTGAGAAACAAAACGCTCTAATCGAAACGCTGTTCACTGGCGGACGGTTGTTGCACCGCTTATTTCGTCTGTGTTTTCAGCTGTGATTGCGGCTGTGATTTCGGTTGTGGTTTCAACTGTGATTCCGACGGTGATTCCGGCTGCGCCAGCAGCGAGCGAATCTTCGCTTCGGTTTCCGCGTAGTTGCCTTCGCCGAAATGCGTGTAGACGATGCGGCCCTGCTTGTCGACCAGATACATCGCCGGCCAGTAGCGGTTGTTGTAGGCATTCCATGTCGCGTAGTCGTTGTCCTGCGCAACCGGATAGCGGATGTCGAAGCGCTTCAGTGCAGTCGTCACCTTTTCCGTCGAGCGTTCGAACCGGTATTCCGGCGTATGCACGCCCACCACGACCAGACCCTGATCCTTGTACTTGTCGTACCAGTTCTTCACGTACGGCAGCGTGCGCACGCAGTTGATGCAGGTATAGGTCCAGAAGTCGACGAGGACGACCTTGCCGCGCAACTTCTGCATCGACAGCGGTTCGCTGTTCAGCCATTTCTCGATGCCGGTGAATTCCGGTGCGACCTGCGGCGTGCTCGGCGCCGACAGGAACGAGAACGGTGAAGCCTGGGCGACGGCGGAAGACAGCAAGGCAGTGGCGAACATGGTTTTGATGAAGGTTTTCATGATTACAGTCCTTTCAGGGTAGGGATGAAGTTGGAAATCCATGCGTAGAACAGCACGTCGTACTGGAAGTAAATGGCGATGGCGGTTGCCACGATCAGTGCGCCGAATACCTGCTGCAGGCGGCGTGCATGGCGCGCCACGGCACGTACGCGTGAGGTGATGAAGCGGCCGCCGTAGGCGATGATCAGCATCGGGATGCCGGCACCGAGCGCATACAGCAACAGCAGCGAGGCGGACCAGCCGATGTCCTGCGCCTGGGCGACCAGCACGAGGATGGAAGCCAGCACCGGGCCGGCGCACGGCGTCCACACCGCGCCCAGCGACATGCCGAGCACGAAGCCGCCGAGGTTGCCGGAACCGTTTCCGGTCGCCGCACCGATGCGGTCGAACGGGCCGCTCAGGCGCGCCATCAGCCATTCATACGGCGTGCGCCACAGCATCGTCAGGCCGGCCAGGCCCAATACTGCGATGCCGACGTTGCGCAAGGTGTCGTGCGCAATCTCGACCGATTGCGAGAAGCCCGCCAGCAACATGCCGAAGGCGGCGAAGGTCAGCACGAAACCGCCGACGATGAACAGAGGACGCACGCGGCTGACGGCAGTGTCGTCGGACGCGTTCAGCGCGGTGCCCAGCACGATCGGCAGGATCGGCAGGACGCAGGGCGAGGCGATGGTGAGTACGCCGGCCAGCAGGGCCAGGGGCGCTTCGATCAGGTTATGCATGGCAAGCTCCTTCGGGTTGAAAATTCGTGATTGACGATGAGGCGTATTGAAACGTCCGCACGTATCGCGGATGTGTCGAAAAAGGCCTGCAGTGCAATGTTTTGTATCGTTTCGCGGGGGCGATACATTGCGATACAAAGCGGCGGAAAAAGGCGGCTATAAAGCGGACATCGACCAACACGAAAGGGGAAAAACATGGATGTCCGACTGCATACGGGTTCCTGCCACTGCGGCGCCGTCAAGTTCGAAGTACGTACCGCGCTGACGCCGGCCGTGCGCTGCAATTGCAGTCTGTGCAAGCGCCGCGGTGCGCTGATGTCGCCGGTATTCGATGCGGCCGAATTGCGCATCGTCGAGGGAGAAAAGGAACTGGCGCTGTACCAGTTCAATACGCGTGCTGCACGCCACTTCTTCTGCAAGACCTGCGGCGTCTATCCGTTCCACCAGACGCGCAAGGATGCGAAGCTGTGGCGCGTCAATATCGGCTGCCTGGATGGTGTCGATCCGTATGCGCTGGAAGCGTCGGTCGCCGACGGCGTCAGCCTGTCCGCTGTGGAGGATGCATGATGGAACGTATGAAACGTTTTCTCGCGATATTTGCCTTCCTGGCCGGCGGTATCGGCACCGAGATCGTCAAGCCGCTGCAGTGCACGCTGATGATGCCGGTCAAGGTCCGTCTCAATTCCCGTTCAAAATTTCGTAAGGTAAGATGCGCCGATGGAAAACACTGACCACATCCTGATCGTCGACGACGATCGCGAAATCCGCGAATTGCTCGCGACCTATCTCGTCAAGAACGGCCTGCGTGCATCGACTGCCGCCAACGGCCGCCAGATGCGCGCGTTGCTCGAAGAAGCGCCGGTCGATCTGATCGTGCTGGATCTGATGCTGCCCGGCGAAGACGGCCTGACGCTGTGCCGTGAACTGCGTGCCGGCAAATGGCGCAACATCCCGGTGCTGATGCTGACGGCGCGCAGCGAGGAAACAGATCGCATCATCGGCCTTGAAATGGGCGCCGACGATTACCTCGCCAAACCGTTTGCCGTGCGCGAACTGCTGGCGCGCATCCGTTCGGTGCTGCGCCGTGCACGCATGCTGCCGCCGAACCTGCAGGTGACCGAAGCGGCGCAGTTTCTGCATTTCGGCGACTGGCGGCTCGATACGACGGCACGCCATCTGCTCGACGAGCAAGGCACGATGGTGGCGCTGTCCGGCGCGGAATACCGTCTGCTGCGCGTGTTCCTCGATCATCCGCAGCGCGTGCTGAACCGCGACCAGCTACTGAACCTGACGCAAGGGCGCGATGCTGACCAGTTCGACCGCTCGATCGACCTGCTGGTCAGCCGCCTGCGCCAGCGCCTGCGCGACGATGCGCGCGAGCCGCGCTACATCAAGACGCTGCGCAGCGAAGGCTACGTGTTTTCGGCGGCAGTGGAATTGCGCGGAGAATGAAATGCGTACGCCGCAACTGAAGTGGTGGCCGCGCACGCTGTTCACGCGTGTCACGCTGATCTTCTTCGTCGGCCTGGCGCTGGCGCAGGGATTGACGTACTGGCTGATCATGCACGAGCGCACCGAAGCCACGACCAAGCTGATGCTCGGTTATCTGGAGCAGGACGTCGCCAGCTCGGTCGCCTTGCTCGACCGGCTGCCGGCCAATGAACGCGCTGCGTGGCTGCCGCGCCTGGAGCGTCGCACCTACAGCTTCATGCTGGAGCCGGGCCTGCAAGGCCGCAAGCCGGATACCAAGCTGTCGCGACGCATTGCCGATTCCTTCCTCGAAGCGATCGGCAGCCATTACGAGGTTCAAGCCTACGCGGTGCCCGGCGCGCGCGAGCGCGTGCAGGCGCAGTTGAAGCTGAGCGACGGCACGCCGCTGACGATCGACATGCGGCCCGCCGGCCTGCCGATTTCCAACTGGCTGCCGGTGGTGTTGCTGGTGCAATTGCTTCTGCTGGGCGTCTTTGCGTGGATAGGCGTGCGTCTGGCGACGCGGCCGCTGGCGCAACTGGCGCATGCCGCCGATACGCTCGGCCCCGATCTGCGCGCCATGCAGTTGCCGGAAGATGGCCCGCAGGAAGTGGCGCGCGCCGCACGCGCTTTCAATGCGATGCAGCAGCGCATCGCCGGCTACATGACGGAGCGCATGCAGATCCTCGCCGCGATTTCGCACGATCTGCAGACGCCGATCACGCGCATGCGCATGCGCGCCGACATGATGGACGATTCGGAACAGCAGCGGAAACTGAATCAGGACCTGAAGGAAATGGAATCGCTGGTGCGCGAAGGTGTGACGTATGCGCGCACCCTGCACGGTGCGTCGGAAGATCCCTGCCGCATCGATCTCGATGCCTTGCTCGACAGTCTGGTCGGCGATTATCTGGATGCGGGCGACCGGCTCTACCTGAACGGCAGGATCGGCCGGCCGCTGGTCACGCGTCCGAATGCCTTGCGCCGCGTCCTGGTCAACCTGATCGACAACGGCTTCAAATACGGCGGCTCGGTCGAGCTGACCGCTTCGACCGATGCACAGGGCCGCGCCGTCATCCGCATTCTGGACAACGGTCCAGGCATTCCCGAGAGCGAACTGGAAGCGGTATTCCAGCCGTTCTATCGCCTCGAATCGTCGCGCAACCGCAGCACCGGCGGCACCGGCCTCGGCCTGGCGATCGCACGCCAGCTGACGCAGGCAATGAACGGCACGCTGTCCTTGCGCAACCGGCCGGAAGGCGGACTGGAAGCGCAGCTTGTTCTGGAAAACGTCGCCTGACGGAAAAGAAGAAAGCGGCCGCCATGGCCGCTTTTTAATGTGCGTCGACTGAAAAGCCGGTCGAAAATCTACAGAAGAAAAATCGGTGAAAGATCAGGCCACCGTCCTGACGAACAGCGTCGTCAGCGGCTCGTCGCCGACCACACGGCTGCAATGGCCGTGTACGTTCGCATCGAAAGTGGCGCCTTCCGGCAATACATCGTTCGAGAAGAAATGTTCGCCGGCACGGAAGATGCGCGATGTGCCGTCGCGCAGGCCGATTTCCATCGCACCGCTCAACACCACCAGCCATTGCGCCGTCGTCGTGCAATGGAAATCGCTGCTGACGCCGGGCGGGCTGTGGCGCACCTGGAGTCCGGCGGAAGGAATCAGTTCGGACAGCAGCGCCTTGGGCGTGCCGCCGGGCAGCGGAATGTCTTCCTCGCGGAAACGCGCGAAGCCGTCGGTGTCGGTAAAGAGAACGATGTTGCGGAATGTGGTCATGGCGATCAGGGAAACGTTCGTTGAAACCGCCGGCCTGCAGACGCATGTCGCATGTGCAGGCCGGCGGTGGGCGACGGACTTTGCATCCGCCGCTATCCTAACGTATCGGTGACTTGTCTCGTAACGTGGCCTTGTAATTTATCCTGTGCTGCAGGGATGGCTGCTGTTCTTAGGCACGTACTTCTTGGTCACGCACTTTGCGCAAACGCACCGCCAATGCCGCCAGCGAAGAAGTCGTTGCCAGCGCCACCACGCCCGGCCAGCCCCAATGCGCCAGCACCATGCTGCCGAGCGCCGCACCGGATGCCATGCCGACGAACATGCCGGTGAACAGCAGCGCATTCAGGCGGCTGCGCGAACCCGGATCGATGCCGAACACGACAGTCTGGTGCGCCACCAGCGTGGCCTGCACGCCGAAGTCGAAACCGACGGTGGCAACGACGATCAGCATCAACTGCGCATGCGGCGACAGCAACGGTGCCAGCCACATCACTGCAAACGAGACTGCAGCCAGCGCACAGCCGATGCGGGTGACCAGTTCAGGGCCGCGACGATCGGAGATGCGGCCAGCCAGCGGCGCAGCCAGTGCACCGGCAGCACCGGCCAGGCCGAAGGAACCGGCGACTGCGCTGCCCAGATGAAATGGTTCGCCATGCAGCATGACGGCCAGTGTCGACCAGAATGCGCTGAAGCCGATCGCCAGTAATCCTTGCGCCAGCGCTGCCTGACGCAGCTTGCCGTGCGCACGCCACAGATCGACCATCGAACCCAGCAGCGCGCCGTAACCCAGTTGCGTCGTCGGATTGAAACGCGGCAGGCCGCGCCATATCGCCACTGCGATCAGTGCGACGCCGACGGCAGCCGCCACATAAACGGTGCGCCAGCCGAACTGCGCCGCGCCGAAGCCGCTGATCACGCGCGACAGCAGGATGCCCAGCAGCACGCCCGTCATCACGGTGCCGACGGTCTTGCCGCGCTGCGCTTCCGGCGCCAGCGTCGCCGCTGCGGGAATGATGTCCTGCACCATCGTCGCGGTCAGGCCGATTGCGAGGCTGGCGGCGAGCAGGGTGCCTATGCCAGGCGCGAGGCCGCTGCCCAGCAGCGCCAGCGTCAGCAGCGCTGCTTTCGCCAGGATGATGGTGCGGCGGTCGTAGCGGTCGCCCAGCGGCGCCAGCAGCAGGATGCCGAGGGCGTAGCCGAGCTGTGTCAGCGTCGGCACCCAGCCGATCATGCTGTCGCTGGCATGCATGTCCGCACCCAGCAGGCCCAGCATCGGCTGGCTGTAGTAAAGCGATGCGACAGCGAGGCCGGCTCCCGTCGCCATCAGCAGGATGAGTGGCGCGGGAATGGCGTGGTGGGCGGCCGCGGAAGCGGAGGATAGGGTGGATGAGAGGCAGCCGGAATCGGCAGGTTTTCCTGCCGTTTGGCATGCGGATGTTGATTGAGCGGTCAGCATGTTTTTCCCTTGTTGGATGATGCTGTGTATTCTCCTTATGAATGAATAATCACGGTAGTAGCCTTAAACGTACATTTGTTATACGCTTTATGCATGAAAGAAGCAGGCAATCCCGGCGTAGACCGCATTGAGCTGATGCAAACCTTTGTCCGCATCGTGGAGACGGGCAGCCTGTCGGCTGCCGCCGAGCAGTTGAAGACCAGCCAGCCCACCGTCAGCCGTCGCCTGCAGACGCTGGAACGCTCGCTGGGCTTGCGCCTGCTGCAGCGCACGACGCATGTGATGAAGCTCACCGGAGATGGTGAGCGTTGCTACGCGCATGCGAAGGAATTGCTGGAGAACTGGAAGGCGATGGAAGCCGACCTGCGCGGCACGCAGGATGATCCCGAGGGCATGTTGCGCGTGCTGGTGCCGCATGCATTCGGCCAGGATCAGCTGATCGATCTGCTGACCGATTATCTGGCGCGCTATCCGCGGGTTTCAGTCGACTGGCTGCTGCATGATCGCCGGCCGGATTTCATCGCCGAAGGTATCGATTGCGCGATTCAGGTCGGCGACATCGATAATCCTTCGCTGGTGGCCTTGCGCCTGTTCGAAGTGCCGCGCATCGTCGTCGGTTCGCCCGATCTGCTGCAGGGCAAGCTGCCTGCGCAACCGCAAGAGTTGCATGCACTGCCGTGGCTGGCATTGCGCACTTACTATCGCGACGAGGTCGTGCTGATGCGCCAGCCGGAAGGCAGGCGCAGTGCGCGCGGAGGGCGAGGAGGGCGCGGCGCCAACGATGCCGGCAATGACAAGACCAATACGCATACACACCGCTTTGCGATACGGCCGCGCATGAGTACCGACAGCCTGTATGCGTTGCGCAATGCCGCGTTGAAAGGATTGGGGGTCGGCCTCGTCTCGGCCTGGCTGGTCGCCGACGATATCGCAGCGGGACGGCTGGTCCAGCTTGTCCCCGAATGGCGTGCTGCACCGTTGCCGGTTTCGCTGGTATATCCGTATGCGCGCTTCTATCCGGCGCGCACGCGGTTGTTCATCGAGGCCGTGCGCAGGATCGTGCTGGAGCTGGAAACGAAGACGGTTGCCGCGTTATCCGGCAAGCCGTCTGAAAAATCAGCCGGCAGATCATCGGATAAATCGGCCGGCAAAAGAAAGCCAGCGCCGAAATAACGGACGCAAGGCGGAAATCACTCTGCGGGCTTGTGTTCCGCGTGCGCCTTCAGCAGTGCTTCCGCCGCATGCAGCGCGCCGGCTTCCGCTTCTTCCTTGGTCATGAAGACTTCTTCCACGCACACATGCTGGCGTGGAAAAATGTTGTTGCGATGCATCGGGTTGGTCGACGGCCCGTAGATCGTCAGATAGGCAGCCCACTGTTCGGTGCCGCCGATCGGCTCCGCTTCGTATTCGATTTCATGATCGCCAATGGTTTCGTAAGGCATCGAGTATTCCTTTCGATGATGATGCGACGGTGGGTACTGCGACGAACTCGATCGTCACGCCCGGTATCGGCATCACGAACAATTGCAGTTCGCCGCTGGCAGGTACTTCTGTCGCACGGTAGACGACATTCTCTTCCTGCAGGCGTTCGATCAGCTTCGTCCACTCGGCGTTGTCTTCGATACGGAATGCGAAGTGATCGATGCGCGTGGAGGATTTGACGGGCGGCTGATCCATGTTGCCCTTGACCAGATGGATCACCGGCTTGTCCTTCTGGTACAGCCAGTAGCCCTCAAAAGAAAACGGCGGCCGCTCGCCTTCGACAAGGCCGACGACGGCGCAGAAGAAATGGCGCAGGGCTTCAAGCTGCGGCGCGACGATGGTGGCGTGATCGAGTTTCATGTCTACTATTGTAGGCCCATGGAATATCAATGCAACGAAGGCTCAAAGCCTAGGCCAGAAATTGAACGATGGTTCGCGTCGCATCGGCGATCACATCGTCGCGCGGTTTCGCGGCCTGCTCATGCTGCGTGAAATACAGCACGACGACGATGGGGGCGCGGCCCGGCGGCCACAGTACGCCGATATCGTTGGTGGTGCCGTAGGAGCCGGTGCCGGTCTTGTCGGCCACGATCCAGTCCGTCGGCACGCCGGCGCGAATGCGCGCGTCGCCAGTGCGGTTCTTCTTCATCCAGAAGACCAGCTGTTCCCGCTGCAGCGATCCCAGTGCATTGCCCAGCATGAGTTTCTGCAGGGTTTGCACCATCGCGGCCGGCGTCGTCGTATCCTGCGGATCGCCGGGGATGGCGCTGTTCAGTGCCGGCTCCCAGCGGTCGAGGCGAAATGTCTCGTCGCCGATGGTGCGGGCAAAGGCGGTCACTGCCGCCGTGCCTCCCAGTTCCTTCATCAGCAGATTGACGGCGGCGTTATCGCTGTATTGCAGCGTGGCGGCACACAGTTCGGCAACCGTCATGCCCTTGCTGATCAGCTTCTCCGTGATCGGTGCATAGCCGGAGGCATCGGTATCCTGCTTCGTATAGCCGATGCGCTTGCCCAGCAGTTCGCGCTGTTCTTCGCTGTGTTTCAAGATGGCTGCTGCAGCGATGGTCTTGAAGGTGCTGCAGAACGGAAAGCGTTCGCCGGCACGATATTCCACCGCCTTGCCGTTGCCGGTATCGAAGGCGACGATGCCGAGGCGGCCATTGGCGGACTGTTCCAGCTTTTCCAGCGCATCCTGCGCCGCGGTCGATGCGGCAAATGCGTGACGGGGCATGCCGGCGAACGGGGTGGTCATCGCAATCATCAGCAGGGTGCGGCGCCGTGAGGAAAATCGATCGTCATCCCGCATAGCCGATTCCCTTCGCCATCATCGCCGCGCACAGCATCATCAACAGCAGCAGCGTCAGCTCCACATGAATCAGGATACGCAGCCGGCGGCCTTGTGCATCGCCGAGTTCCGGCACAATACCCTGCTTCAACGGTTTGCCCCACTTCAGGAACGTGAGCGTCGGATAGATCGAAATCAGGCCGACCGCAATGAACAGCGCCATCTTCGCCATGAAAGGCGTGCTGTGCATGTAATACAGCGGGCCTTTCTCGAAATACATCACGCGCAATGCGCCGACGATGAGGACGGCACCGGCAAACGCGCCGTAGATCGCGTCGTAGCGCATGATCTTGCGCGCGGATGCCAGCGTCAGCGGCTGCTTCAGCAGTAGCATCTCGAACGACAGCAACAGCATGATGGCGACGAAGCAGAGGTGATGCAGAAAGGCGACGAAGGCGCTCATGAACAGTCTCCCGGAATATTGCATCGATTATCGGCAATCGATGCCGATTGGACAAGTCGCCGGAATAAAGCTGCCCGCGATGTCGTTCAGCCGTTCATGCCGCAGCAAGGCACGGTTTCACGCAGAGGGAATCCGGCAACCTTATCGCGCCGGTTTTGCGATGCGGCATCCCTGCGCATCGACGATCGCTTCCCCGTCTTCCTTGGCGAACGCGCCGCGCTGCGGCCTGTCCAGGATATCGAGCACAAGTTCCGAAGGGCGGCATAAGCGCGTGCCCTTGTCGGCGACGACGAAGGGGCGGTTGATCAGGATCGGATGCGCGAGCATCGCATCGATCAGCGCATGGTCGTCGAGAGACGGATTGTCCAGGCCGAGCTCCGCGTAGGGCGTGCCATGCTGACGAATCGCTTCGCGCACCGTCAGGCCTGCATCGCGGATCAGTTTTGTCAGCGTTTCCCGCGACGGCGGCGTGTGCAGATATTCGATGATCTCCGGTTCTTCGCCGGTATTGCGAATCAGTGCCAGCGTATTGCGCGACGTGCCGCAGGCCGGGTTGTGATAAATGGTCGTCATGGTCTTTCCTCGCGAATCCGTGCGGACGAAAAATCAGAAATGCAGCCGGATCGCCAGTGCGGCAAGCGTGGCCAGCAGTACCGGCAGCGTCAGCAGCACGCCGACGCGGAAGTAATAACCCCACGAAATGCGCACGCCCTTGCCGGCCAGCACATGCAGCCACAGCAGCGTCGCCAGGCTGCCGATCGGCGTGATCTTCGGGCCGAGATCGCAGCCGATCACGTTGGCGTACACCATCGCTTCATGCACGGCACCTTGCGCGGTCGTCGCATCGATGGACAAGGCGCCCACCAGCACGGTCGGCATGTTGTTCATGATCGAAGACAGGAAGGCCGTCGTCAGCCCGGTGCCGATGGCTGCCGGCCAGATGCCGCCGGCTGCGTATTCGTTCAAATGGGCGGTGAGGTACGCGGTCAGCCCGGCATTGCGCAAGCCGTAGACGACGAGATACATGCCCAGCGAAAAGAACACCACCTGCCACGGCGCATTGCGGATTACCTCGCGCGTGGCGATCACATGGCCCTTGGCGGCAATTGCCAGCAGCACGATCGCGCCGATGGCGGCGACGGCGCTGATCGGCACGCCCCGGCTTTCCAGCCAGAAGAATCCGATCAGCAGCAGGCCGAGCACCCACCAGCCGGCGATGAAGGTGGCGCGGTCGCGGATCGCTTGCGTCGGCTGTTTCAGTTGCTGCATGTCGTAGCCGGCGGGAATGTCGTTCTTGAAGAACCACAGCAGCATCAGCAGCGTCATGCCGACCGACACCAGATCGACCGGCACCATCACTGACGCATAGCGCGCAAAGCCGATATCGAAGAAATCCGCCGAGACGATATTCACCAGGTTCGACACCACCAGCGGCAGGCTCGCCGTATCGGCGATGAAGCCGGCCGCCATCACGAAGGCCAGCGTCGCCTGCGGCGGGAAGCGCAACGCCGCCAGCATCGCGATGACGATCGGCGTCAGGATCAGCGCCGCGCCGTCGTTGGCGAACAGCGCCGATACCGCTGCGCCCAGCAGCACCAGCAGCACGAACAGCTTGCGTCCGTGGCCACCGCCCCAGCGCGCCACATGCAGCGCCGCCCATTCGAAGAAGCCGGCCTGATCCAGAATCAGGCTGATGACGATGATCGCGATGAAGGTGCCGGTCGCGTTCCAGACGATATGCCACACGACCGGAATGTCGGACAGCTGGATCACGCCGGACAGCAGGACCAGCACTGCGCCGAAGCTGGCGCTCCAGCCGATGCCGAGGCCGCGCGGTTGCCAGATCACAAGGGTCAGCGTCAGCAGGAAAACAAGAAAAGCGGTCAGCACGATGGAAGTGGAGAGAAATCAAACGGAATGAAAAAAGCCGCTCAGGCCTTGGCTTTGGTCCTGGCGGCGGGACGGCACGGACGACTGGGCGTGCATACATTGCCGCCGCAGCAGTTCTCGGTGAGGAAGCCGACGAGCGCATTCATCGTATCGAAGCTGGCCGAATAGATCATGGAACGGCCGTCGCGCCTCACCGTAACGAGTTGCGCATGCGCCAGTTCCTTCAGATGGAAGGACATCGACGACGGCGCAATGCCCAGTTCATCGCCGATCCGCGTGGCCGCCATGCCTTCCGGGCCGGCCTGCACCAGCAGGCGGAAGATGGCGAGGCGCGATTCCTGCGCAAGCGCGGCCAGCGCGATGACGGTTTCTTGGTTGTTCATGGCAGTCGATGGAAATTCAATATTTCAATTATTATTGAAATATTTGATGCCTGCAATACCGGCGATGAAATTCGTTGCCGGAGTTGCGGGTTTGCGGCGTTGTCGAGGTTGCAGGGATTGTCGTTTGCCGGAAGCGTCAGTCTTCCCAAAGCGCCGTGATCTTGTTCCACCACTGCTGTGCCGAATATTCGCTTTCCTTGCGCAGCAGATAGTAGAAGCCGATGTAGGCCACATCCTCGATCGCATCGCGGTCGTTGACCGCTGCCGATTCCAGATAATCGAGTCCGCGCCGGTTGTCTTCGTCGATCAGGATGCGCCCGTAGATGAATGCCGGCCTCGGGAAGGGACCGCCATCCTTCTTCAGCAGATGTTCGAGGATGGGTTTGGCGGCCTGCGGCGAATCGAATTCCGCCGTCAGCAGTGCGTATTCCTGCAAATCCTGCAGCGGCACGTCGGTCAGCGGCTTTGCCGACAATTCCTTCAGCCGGGCGCGCGAACGCGTCGCGTACTTGCAGCGCGCTTCCCAATCCGTTTTTTCCGCCTTCCACCATTGCCGGTCGAAGCGTTCGGTCAGTTCTTTCACCAATGCCGGGCCGAGCAGGGCTTCGGCTGCCGTCATCGCAACCGGCGGCGGCAGCGTGGCGGATTCTCCGGTGGCTTCGACGCGATCGCGCAGCGCAGGGTGCGTATCCAGCAGGCCGGATTTTTCCATCCATGCCGCCTGCAGGTTTTCCTTGGTGGCCCATTGCTCATGGCTGGCCTTGAACGCGGTGCGCATCGCCTGATAGGGCAGGAACGCAGGGCGTGCCGCCATGTCGGCCTGTCGGTACAGCCGCGGCCAGAATTCGTGATGTATCCAGCGGCCCAGCAATGTGCAGCGTACCAATCCATCTACCATCGCGCGGGCACCGACGAGCTGCGCAGCGGCACGGTCAGCCTCGTATTCGTCCTGGCGCGACAGCACGAAGGTATAGGCGTAGTAGCGTGGCATGAAGTAACGCAAGGCCTTGTTGAACATCGAATCCAGCAGGCTGTCTTCCGACGCGTAGCGCACATGGTCGTCCAGCGCGCGGAAAATCAGGCGCTGCCGGTAGACCCATGAGCCGAATTTGCCGTGGTTGCCGCGCAGATGCCCGTATTCATGCGCGATCGTCGCGACGAGTTCCTTTGGTGCGCCGCCCAGCAGAAAGGGAAATCCCAGGATCAGGTAATTGGTATGCCCGCCGAACAGCCCGAAGCGCGGCACCTGCGAAATGGCCGCGTTGTACGTCTCGTCGATCAGCACATGATGGATGGGCGGCCCTTGCAGCTTCGCGCGTATCTTGTCCAGAACCTCGAACAGCTTGGGCGCATCCTTGCGCGTGACGGCTACGCCTTGCGGTGGCGTCAGTCGCAGGAAACATGCGCGCAGCGCGATGAAGAAGATCGGCAGCGCCGCCATTGCAAGGAAGACGATGCCGGCTATCCGCGACGGGCTGTGGCTGCGATGGCTTTGCACGAATCCGAAAGCGAAATACAGCAACAAGGCGATGCAGAGCAGCGTACTGAACAGCGCGATGTAGGCGCTCACGCTGATCAGAAAAACCTTCGCCCGGAAGGAAGCGGGATTGATCGTCGATTCGACTTCCAGCCGGCGAACCAGATGCGTATAGGCGCGATCGTCCAACTTGCTTGCTCCCTGATATGGATGTTTTATCGAGGGAATATGGCACATAAATCCGGGCGGTGATATCCCATGCCGGTGGTTTGTCGCAGTCCAGCTGCAGCTGGACTGCAGCTATTACAGCGACGCGCCGCCGTCGATGGTGATGCTGGCACCGGTCATGTATCCGGATTCGTCACCGGCCAGCCAGGCGGCCAGTGCAGCCACTTCGCGCGGCTGTCCGACGCGCTTGAGCGGAATGTGATCCTTGAGCTGATCGATCATGTCCGATGTCATGTCGGTCTCGATCGGGCCCGGCTGGATGTTGTTGATCGTGATGCCGCGCGGCGCGAGGTCCACGGCCAATCCGCGAACCATGACAGCTACTGCGCCCTTGGTCATCGAATAGACGCTCGATCCCGGATAGTTGCTGCGCACAGCCGTATTGCTGCCGATCGTGATGATGCGGCTGCCAGTCTGCATGTGCGGCAACGCAGCCTGGATCGCGAGGAACACGCCGCGTACGTTGACATCGAGCATGCGGTCCAGCTGATCGATGCCGAAATGCGCGACGTCGGCGATATGCAGGACGCCTGCATTGACGACGACGATATCGATGCGGCCGAAGCGGGCAACGGTTTGCCGGACGGCTGCCTGGATATCCTCCGCATTGGCGCTGTCGGCCTGCAGCGTCAATGCGTCGACACCGTGCTGTTCGATGGCGGCGGCCACCTCGGCCGCTTTTGCAGCTGCCGATGCGTAGGTCAGTGCGACATGTGCGCCATCCTGCGCCAGGCGCAGCGCGATTGCGGCACCGATGCCGCGCGAACCGCCGAATACGAGCGCGGTTTTATGGGTTTGTCCGGAAGCAGTCATGTGTTCTCCTGAAGGGTGTGTGCGTTCGATTCCACCGTCATCGCTCATGCGGTGGTACTCATGCGTTACGCCTCGTGTGGCGTTGCATGACGCTATTGGACGTGTGCAATGTATCCGGCGCGTGTCGGCATGCGCGACTTTTGCAATCCTGTGTATTGCGCCCCGGCCTGGATACGTGCAGATACAAAAAAGCCGGGCGCGTCCTGGATCGGAAGGGCAATCCGATGCTGACCAAACTGAAAGGCAAGGTCGAACCGTTTTACCGGTAACGCCCATTTCTCGCCTTTTCCACCTCTGAATACACATAGGCGGACGCATCCCCAGCATCCCGTCGGCATCGCCTATTGCAAAAAAGGCGATTGACAACGTCTGCTTGCACCAATAAAGTGAACATGTTCACTTAGAAATCATGTTCATATGTCTGCGATCAAGCCAGCAGAAGAGCAGGACGCACTCGGCGGTACTCATCGGGAACGACAAAAGGAGTCCACGCGCAAGCTGATCCTGGCGTCCGCCTACACACTGTTCCAGCAGAACGGCTACGACGGCACCACCATGCGGCAGCTTGCCGGCCATTGCGGTGTCGGGCTGGGGACCTTGTTCAAGCACTTCCCCGACAAGTCCGCGATTCTGGTGGCGACCTTCGAGCACGACATCGATGGCGTGATCCGTCACGCATTCCAGACCTTGCCGAAGAAAAAGCTGCATCTGCAGTTGCAGCACATCCTGATGTGCATCTACAGCTACTACGCCGGCAACCAGGCGTTCTCGCGCGTACTGGTAAAGGAATCGCTGTTCCTCGGCGGCCCGGCAGGTGACATCGTGCACGGCAAGACCATGGCGTTCCTGCAGCAGATTGCCGAACTGTTTGCCGCAGCGGCGCAACGCAAGGAAATCGCACCGGTCGGCGATCCACTGCAGGCAACGCTGAGCTTCTGGTCCTTCTACCTGCTCGGGCTGATCGTCGGCTTGCGCGACGAGGCATTCGATGTCGATCGCACCGTCGCGCTCGTCATGTCGATGACGAACGAGCGCTTTCCACCGATAAGGAGCAGGCAATGAAAATCGGTATCCAGACATGGGGCAGCGATGGCGACATCCTGCCGTTCATGGCGCTGGCGCATAGTTTGCAGCGTGCCGGCCATCGGGTAACCGTCGCGTACACCAGCGTCGACAATAAAGACTACGGCGAATATGCCGCAGCCGGCGGCTTTGCTGCCGTGCGCGCCTATGACGGATTCGAGGGCGGGCTCAATCCCGTGCTGGAAGAAATCGTCCACACCAACGATCCGATGAAGCAGTTCGTGCTGGTCATGCAGCAATACTTCGATCCGGCGCTGGAAGCGATGTATGCCGCATCGCAGGCACTGTGCGCCGACAACGATATCGTCATCGGCCACATGATCTGCCACACGCTGCTGACCGCCGCAGAACTGAGCGGCAAGCCGCGCGTCTCCGTTGCGCTGGCGCCGCTGGCCGTGCGCACCAGCGAGATTCCGCTGTTCGGCCCCAATCTCGGCCGCTTCATCAATAGCCTGACGTGGAAGCTGGGCGATTACGTCGGCCGCAAAAAGATGTTCTTGCGCGCCGAAGCACTGCGCGAGCGGGAAGGTCTGTCGCCGTTGAAAAGCATGCAGGAACAGCTGTACGTCTCCAAAGACCTGACGCTGATCGCATCCAGCCCAACATTGAGCCAGCGGCGCAGCGACTGGGGCGATCACATTCAGATTTGCGGCGATCACATTCAGATTTGCGGCGATCTGCATTATCCGCAAGACGATCACCCGATTCCCTTGCCGCCGGGTTTGCAGGCGTTTCTGCAATCCGGCCCGCCGCCGGTCTACATGACCTTCGGCTCGCTGACGCAGTTTCAGGCAGAGCTGTTCGATACGTTGATGACGGAAGCCGCCGCGCTGGCCGGATGCCGGGCAATCATCCAGTCCGAATGGCCGGGCAAGGCTTCGCCAGACATCTTCCGCTGCAGCCGCGCGCCGCATGCGCAGGTATTCCCGCAATGTGCAGCCATCGTCCACCATGGCGGTGCCGGCACCTCGCATTCATCGGCGCGATCCGGCCGGCCTTCCATCGTGGTCGAGCATGCGTTCGATCAGCAATTCTGGGGCGACGAGCTGCGTCGTGCCGGTGTGGCAGGAACCGTCCTGCATCGCAATACCGTCACGCCGGAACGGCTGGCGCAGGCTATTCGTACAACGCTGCAGTCACAGGCGATGCAGCGACGCGCGGCAGAAATCGGTCGCGAGATGCAGCAGGAAGACGGTGTGGCGCGCGCCATTCAGTTGATCGAACAGCGCTTTGGCCGTTAGTTTCCAGAGAGCCTTTCCAAAGCGGTAAGCCGACAGCCTCGGCAAAAGGTGAACCTTAGATCGGCATCGCCCGGATGAAATTCATGTAGTGGATGTGCGCAAACGCCTTGCACGATCGCAGATCGATGCGCGCGAACGGCCGTGGCGCTGATGTCGCAGCATTGCCAGACAGGGCGGCGGTGTACAGATCGGCCAGGTATTGCGCATCGCGCAGATTCCGTTTCAATCCACTCAATGCAATGGCAGCCTCCACGCTGCCCAGTTCGTGTACCGGTATTTCCGCCAGCGTGCCGGCCAGCGCGGTAAAAGTATCCCGGTGATAGGCGATGCGGATGCGCATCCTGTCTTCCGGCGTATCCTCATATCGATCTGCCAGATCGGAAAGCGCCTTGTGTACCGCCTCCACGATCTGCCGCCATGAAGCCTGCCGGCGTTCCCGCTCCCGTTCTTCCCGCGCCGCCGCCTTGCGCCACAGCGCCGCCACCTGCCGCTGCCCGATGGTAAAGGCGACCACCATGGCCGCCAGAATCCCGCAGACAAACAGCCAGAGCAGTACGGAACTGTTGGTGTCCGACTGGGCATTGATCAGCCGGTTGGCGAAGTAGCTGGTGACGAAAGCCGCGAGTGCGGCGACGAGGATGGTGGGGAGGAGTTGCCAGATATTTGTTTTCATCTTGAACGGATACGGTTATAAGTTATGGGCCGTAAATGCCGTGGCTGTTAATGCATTATAGCTCGACTATCTGCGCATGAGTCGAGTATCCGTAAAAGTAGATAAGAACAACGATCTGACGAAGATCGGTGCTGCCATTCGCGCAAGGCGATTGGCTATGGAGATGTCACAAGAAGCTTTGGCAGATTACGCGGGAATTGATCGCAGCCATATGGGAAGAATTGAGAGAGGTGAACGTAATGTTTCTCTTTTAAATATTCTTCGAATTGCAAATGCAATGAATTGCAAAGCCTTAGATTTTTTCCTCGATGCCGACATATAACCTAATTTTGATGGCGAAATAAAAAAGGGCACCTTTAGGTGCCCTTTTTTATTTCGCGACTTCTTCTCGCAGCTGATCTTTTAAAGCTGATGAAAATTGAATTCCTTTAGCTACTTTTTCATTTCCACCTAAGCGCTTATATAAGTCAAATACAGAAACGATCGAATGCTCGATTACTTCATCCAACAACATATCTTCCTTTAATTTTGCGATTGCCGCGTTTGATGGATAAACGTTTTGAGTAAGTCTTACCGCAACTGAGTAAAGTACATAAAATTTAATATCGTTTATCTCAGCAATCGAGTAATCACCATTTGATTTTAAAACTAGCTCGATACGCCGGCCTAAAGACGATACTAAGTAATAGGTAATTAAATCGTTATTTTTATGAAAAAGCTTTTCATATGAATCATCATCATCAAGCAATGTCGACGGTCGAGCCCGAGCATAATCGGGTTTTTGCATAAGAACTGAAATTAAACATTGCGACATAAAAGGGACACTTATGATGTCTTTAGGTTTCTTTCCTTCATTCTTGTAAAAATTTTTTCTTCGATCATAAAAAAGATTTCTCGGTTTCATAAACTCTTCTATCTGACGATGTACTTCATCGGTAGCTCGAAGAGATGCTTTAGGTATTGGTGTTTGGCTGTTAGTTGCTCTAATAATTCGATCTCTAGCTTCTTCACTTTCTGGAACAATGACTCTGACAAGTACATCACGCGTGTCTTTCTTCAGCATTTCAAAGTGAGTCGTAAAGTAACGATAAATCTCAGAAGAGGTTTGTAGGCCATTTACTATCTCAGGGTCATGAATGACAAGTTCCTTCCCACCTGGTGCCGCTGCATATGACGCGAGAATCGTAACGCCATTGTTTAGCCACCAAAAATCTTCAGCATCAGGGTTTTCTAACGTAGATTGAATTTCACCATTAATTGTGGTTTTGCCTTGGTAATCTCGAACATTTGACTCAAATATATGTTTGATAAGCATTCCATTTTCGTCAGTAATGAAATCGAAATAGTTCGAAAGACTTACTAAAGCAATGAATACTTGACCCGTTGTTGAGAGAGGATTCTCCGAAAGTTTTAAGCTAAAAACATCATTTGGTCGATGCTGAAACAGTTGTATCAAGGCTTCGGCGCCGATGAAATTAAAATTGACTTCAGCGACCGGAAGATTTTTTTGCACATCCGAAATCAAATCATCTTTTTGTTTTATGACGTTAGGATGTATATCCACGCCTTTAGACGCGTAGGAAAAATTGATTTTTAGCTTTGGAGTTTTAGTTATTAGAGCTAGATAGGTTTCTCGGAATAATTCGAAAGCAGAAATCACTTTCTCGTTATAGCGACCGTGATATTGATTAGGGTCAAAATCCAATACAAATAAATTAGAACAAAGCCTAGCTAGCTTTAACAATGCGTCTTCGTTAAATGAATTTTCTAGTTTTGATTGAATAATAAAAAATTCTATTTCGGCATTTTTTTTGTATTTATCCTTTATATTTTCATCGCCTTTTATGAGATCGCCATTAACAAAAAGGTAGATCGCATCAGCTCCGCCATCGTGGCTTTCCCCGCTAATGCCGTCTTCAATTTCGTCGTAGCTTAACTCGGAAGATTTTAAAATTTGGCTGCACGCGAAGAATTCAAAAAAGCGATTTATAGTAACTTCTTGTGCAAAGTTTTCGTATTCTTGTTTTACGATTTCGTCGAGAAGAATTTGATTATTTTTTGACACGGTGCTTCCCTTTTTCTGGCGTTTGAGGTTTGCTATAAATCCAATCAATCATATTTTTTCTTCTGATTTTCAATAGGGTCTTATGGCGCCTTTGAATATTTAATTTGTTTGCTTGGGTATCGAGGCGATATAAATGCCGGAACAATCCCTCTAATTCCTCTACCTGCTCTTTTGTAATATTGTCCCAGACTTCAAACACGGAAAAATGTGTCCATAGATTTGATTTCTTTTCTTTATGGCTTCGTAAGCGTCCTTTTGCACCCGAGTTTTCACCCCGAGCCATTCCTACATAAACTACGTCCATTCGCTTATTTTCTGCCTCCTTATAAAGCACATAAATGCCACGGATACGCGGTGGAATTTTTTCAACGTCGTCAATCGATAAAAATTCAACAGAATTTTTAAAAAGAAAACTGGCACTTTGTGGCACTTACATCCCTCTTATTTTTAGAAAATTTTGGATTTTTCCTTAGTGGTCCTTTAACGTGATTTAGGTTAATAGTGCAGTTGTCTCCATAAAGTAGTTAGATACACATAGTGAAAATTAAAGCGGTGTGTGAGTTTCGCGAATTTGTATCGGTTTAACTGGTTGGCGTTACATCCTGCCTTTCTCTACTTAAAAGCTATATCCCATATTTGCGGTAGCTATTGTTACTTGATGTGAATAAAAACTAGGAAATCTATCTAGCCTCAGAATGTAAAAAAAGCCGCTGTCGAGCGGCTTTTTTATGTAGTAAGGCGGCAAATTATTTCCCCCAACTGTCCTTCAACGTAACCGCCCGATTGAACACAGGCTTCCCAGCCTTGCTGTCTATACGATCCGCCACAAAATAACCATGCCGCTCGAACTGGAACTTCTCATCCGGCTGTGCCGATGACAATCCCGGTTCCAGATACGCGGTAATCACTTCCTTCGAGTTCGGATTCAGCGCCTGCTTGAAATCCTTGCCGCCCGCATCCGGATGCGCGTCGGTGAACAGGCGGTCGTACAGGCGTACTTCCGCTTCCAGCGCATGCGCGGCGCTGACCCAGTGGATATTGCCCTTGACCTTGTAGTTGGCCGAGCCTTCGGTGCCGGATTTGCTGTCCGGGAAATAGGTGCAGTGCACGGCGATGACGTTGCCGTCCGCACCCTTGTCCGCGCCGACGCATTCGACGACGTAGCCGTAGCGCAGGCGCACCTTGTTACCGGGGAAGAGGCGGAAATAACCTTTGCTCGGCACTTCCATGAAGTCTTCCTGTTCGATCCACAGTTCGCGGCTGATCGGGAAGCTGCGGTTGCCGCGTTCCGGATGATGCGGGTGGACGGGCGCGCTGCATTCGACGGTTTCGCCTTCGGGGAAATTGTCGATGATCAGTTTGAGCGGGCGCAGCACGGCGGTGGCGCGCGGGGCTTTTGCGTCGAGGTCGTCGCGCAGTGCGCCTTCGAGCGTGCTCATGTCGATCCAGCTATCGGCTTTTGCCACGCCGATGCGGTCTGTAAACAGTTGAATCGCTTCCGGCGTGTAGCCGCGGCGGCGGATGCCGACGATGGTGGGCATGCGCGGATCGTCCCAGCCGTCGACGATTTTTTCTTCGACGAGTTGCAGCAGCTTGCGCTTGCTGGTGATGGCGTAGGTGAGGTTCAGGCGCGCGAATTCGTATTGGTGCGGCAGCGGTTTCTTGAAGAAGCCGCCTTCAGCCAGGTGATCGAGCACCCAGTTGTAGAACGGGCGGTGATCCTGGAATTCGAGCGTGCAGAGCGAATGCGTGACGTTTTCGATGGCGTCTTCGATCGGGTGCGCGAAATCGTACATCGGGTACACGCACCATTTGTCGCCGGTGCGGTGATGGTGCGCGTGGCGGATGCGGTAGATGGCGGGGTCGCGCATGTTCATGTTGGGCGAGGCCATGTCGATCTTCGCGCGCAGGATGTGTTCGCCGTCCTTGAACTCGCCGGCCTTCATGCGGCGGAACAGGTCCAGCGATTCTTCTACCGGGCGGTCGCGGAAGGGCGAGTTCTTGCCCGGTTCGCCGAAGTTGCCGCGGTTCTTTGCCATGTCGTCGGCGGACTGGCTGTCGATGTAGGCATGGCCGGCGGTGATCAGGTATTCGGCCATGGCGTACATCTGGTCGAAATAGTCGCTGGCGAAGTAGAGGTGATCGCCGCTGGCGTCTTTCCAGCCGAAGCCGAGCCATTTGACGCTGTCGAGGATGGTGTCGACGTATTCCTGTTCTTCCTTGGTCGGATTGGTGTCGTCGAAGCGCATCGTGCAGCGGCCGTCGAAATCGCGCGCGAGGCCGAAGTTCAGGCAGATCGATTTGGCGTGGCCGATGTGCAGGTAGCCGTTCGGCTCCGGCGGGAAGCGGGTGACGACCTGCGGCAGCGGCTGGCCGTTTTTGTCCGTGCGGTTGGCGTGGCGGCCGGACGCAAGATCGTCCTCGATGATGCCGCGCAGGAAATTGGACGAGGCTGGATTGTCAGTGCTGCCGTTTTTTGGATCGTTGCTCATTGGATGCTGTGTTGTTTTGTGCGTACGCGACGCAACATGGGACGACTTGGGAAGAGGGCATTTTACCGTAGCAGGTACGGTGATTGTGCGCTGGAATGGGCAGGGTTTCCGGGGATCGTCCCGTTTGCTCTTCAATATCGAGCCCCACCCTTGTTTCGCATGTCATGTGCGTGTCTTTTGTCGGCACGTAAACGGAGGTTCCGGGTTAAATTTCCCTACTCAGGTCGAAGGGAGTTCTGCAAGCCCGCATCAACGTGACAATGCCGGGTTCAGGGTATTGGATATGGCCGTAGTTGAAGGCGGTGAACAATAGCCCGGTCAGTCGTGGTAGCGAACGTCTTTGCTTATCAAGTGTCTTTATGAAAGTACTTGCGGCTTGGTTCCGCTCGTTTCATAACAGTGGGTGCATGCTCAATGATAAAAATCCTGACACTTCTTTTGCTGCTGGCGAGCGGGGTGGCGTCTGCAGGAGAAAACATCAAGGTTTGCTACAACTATGGCTGTAAACAGGAAGCCACAGTGCGGTTTTCGGATCGGCAATTGCGAACGCTTGCTAAAAGACTGCGATCGCTTCCTTCAGCCGCGGAAGAGCGCAAAGCCTTGGCGGATGTCGTCGGGCAGATGTATTACTGGGCCGGGCAGCAATCGCCCGTGTACGCGGACAAGGGCGGCAATGCTTTTGATGACGAAGCGAACGGTGCAATGGATTGCATCGATCATTCCACGACGACCACGCGATTCCTCAAGATGCTGGAGCGCAGGGGATTGCTGAAGTATCACGTCGTCGCGGATATCGAGCGCCGCCGCCGGTTTTTCCTGTTCGATCATTTCTCTGCCGTCGTCCAGGAATTTCCTCGTCCCATTTCGGCATCCACGGTCGATGGCGACGCGGAAAAGGCAAAAACGCATCAATACGTGATCGATAGCTGGTTCGTGAATAACGGCGAGCCGGCGGTGGTTTTGCCATTGGAAGACTGGCTGAATGGCGCTGGACCCAGGATCGAGCCCAGCCATTGATAGATATCGATGCGGATATCGGTGCGGGATATCAGCGCGACGAAGGATCAACGTGCGACTGCGGCGGATTTTTTTGCAGCTTCTTGATCGCGCCGCGCTCAAGGTAGCACAGGTAGAGCAGGATGCCGATCGGCACGATCAGCGCGTAGAAGTGGGCAAGCTGATAGGAAAACGCCGCCGCGACGGCACCGAAGCCGAAGGCGACCACCGGCCACAGGATCTTGATGCAGCGTTCCTTGATGCGTTCGTCGGCGGCGCCGCGCAGCCAGTCGGTGGCGTCGATGACGAGCTGGGTGACGTTGCCCGTCATCATCGCGGTGGGAGCCTGGTGCGACAGCAGCAGACGGCTGCAGGCGCTGTGCGTGCCCATCGCCAGTGCGCCGGCCATGCCGGCCAGTTCGGAATGCAGCGTGGGCACGGGGCCGATGGGCAGGGCCATGGTGCCGAGGATCATGAACAGGCACAGCAGCAGGATCTGCAGCACGTAGGCGGAAACCAGCGCATGGTGGCCGTGCTTGATGAGCGAGGCGATCTGCAGCCGGGCAACGGCCACGCCCAGAATGTAGGCAGGGAAGGCGAGGAATTTCATCAGCAGCGGGCCGCCCTGCGGTTGGGCCATTTCCGCGCCGATCAGCACGAAGTTGCCGGTGATGTGGCCGACGAACAGCCCGAACAGTGCAACGAAACCCAGCGTATCGACATAACCCGCGAGAAAACCCAGGCTGATGTTCTGGACCTTGTGACGTACTTCGCTGCGCTTCATTCATTCTCCAAATTGTTGCCGATGCCTGCATGCTACGACACGAAAGTTACGGCTGTACGAAAAAACTGCCGATCTGTTCGATACAAGATGCGTGCCGTTTTCGGAGGCTATCGCGAGTCGGTCCCTTTATTAATGTCAGCAAGTGACTTCAATAAGCAACGTTGCAAGCAACTTCAGTAACCGACAGCCTGTCCGTCGCGGCGCGGATCGCTGGCGGCGATGTAGCCGTTTTCCGTCTTCCAGATGAACTGGCCGGAGCCGAAATCCATGAAGTAGCTGTCGGCGATGTTCTCGATCTTGTGGCCGCGTGCGACCAGCGCTGCGGTCACATCCTGCGGGAACGTATCCTCAACGTCGACCGACATGCCGGCGTTGACCTTCCAGCGCGGCGCGTCGCAGGCGGCTTGCGGCTGCTGGTTGTAGGCCAGCATGCGCACCAGCGCCTGTACGTGGCCTTGCGGCTGCATGTTGCCGCCCATGACGCCGAAGCTCATCTGCGGCTGGCCGTCCTTGGTGAGGAAGCCGGGGATGATGGTGTGGAAGGGGCGCTTGCCGGGTGCGACGCAGTTCGGATGCGTGGGGCTGGTGTTGAAGCCGTGGCCGCGGTTCTGCAGGCTGATGCCGGTGCCGGGCACGACGACGCCGGAGCCGAAGCCCATGTAGTTGGACTGGATGAAGCTGACCATCATGCCGGATTCGTCGGCGGCGGTCAGGTAGATGGTGCCGCCCTTGGGCGCGCCGTACATGAAGCGCGTGGCTTTTTGCAGATCGATGAGCTTGGCGCGTTCGGCCAGGTAGCCGTCGTCCAGCAGGTCGGCGGCGGTGACCTTGGTCATGTGGCGTTCGTCAGCGACATATTTATAGACGTCGGCGAAGGCGAGCTTCATCGCTTCGATCTGCAGGTGGCGGCTTTCGACCGAATCGGCGGGGAAACGCGTGATGTCGAGCTTGTCGATGATGCCGAGCGCCATCAGCGCGGCGATGCCCTGGCCATTCGGCGGGATCTCGTGAACGGTGTGGCCGGCGTAATCCTTGCTGATCGGTTTGACCCATTCGGGCGCGAAGGCGGCAAGATCGGCTTCGGTCATTGCACCGCCGTTTTCTTTTGCATGCGCGGCCAGTGCAGCCGCCAGTTCGCCGCGGTAGAAAGCCTCGCCCTTGGTTTCGGCGATCTTCTTCAGCGATTTGGCGGCGTCGGCGAAGACGAAGTTCTCGCCGATCTGCGGCGCGCGGCCGTGCGGCATGAAGGTTTGCGCGAAGCCGGGCTGGTTTTGCAGGATGGGAATGGCGTTGGTCCATTTCTTCTGCACCACTGGCGAGACCATGTAACCGCGCGCGGCGAGGTCGATGGCCGGTTCCAGCAGATCGGCGAAGGGCAGCTTGCCGAACTTGTCGGACAGCGCGGCCCAGGCGGCGATCGCGCCCGGCACGGTGACGGCATCCCAGCCGCGTTCGGGGATCAGGTTGTTGTGCTTCTGCTTGAAGTAGTCCGGTGTCCATGCGGCCGGCGCGGTACCGGAACTGTTCAGCCCGTGCAGGCCCTTGCCGTCCCACACCAGCGCGAAGGCATCGCTGCCGAGCCCGCACGAGACCGGTTCGACCACCACCAGCGCGGCGGCGGCAGCGATCGCGGCATCGACGGCGTTGCCGCCTTTAAGCAGCATGCGCAGGCCGGCTTGCGCAGCCAGCGGCTGCGAGGTGGCGACGGTGTTGCGAGCGAACAGCGGCTGGCGGATGGACGGGTAGGGATTGCTCCAGTCGAATGCGTGCATGGGCTTTCTCGGCAGATGTTTTCGTTGAGGGACATTCTAGCGTCCCGTTGCCGCTTGTCGAGGCGTGGTCGATGCATGCGATTCATGGCCGATCCGTATTGCAACGGCGTGCGCGTCGGCTACACTGCCCGATGACATTGCGGATGTCGCTGTTGACGGCTGCCGGTGGAAAGGTAGGAGGCGGCGCAAGAGGCAATGCAAGCGACGCAAAGGCGGAACGAGGGCAGAACAAGAGTTGAACGATAGCTGAACGAAAACAGGAACCCATCATGTGGCCTTATCCGAAAATCGTCGCGCATCGCGGCGGCGGCACGCTGGCGCCGGAGAACACCATCGCGGCGATGCGTTGCGGGCTGAACCACGGTTTCCGCGCGGTGGAGTTCGACGTGATGCTGGCGAAGGATGGCGTGCCGGTCGTGATGCACGATCCGGAGTTTGGCCGCACGGTGGCGGGTGAAGGCAGCATCGCCGACTTCACCGCGCGCGAACTGGCGGCGCGCGATGCGGGCGCGTGGTTTGGCGAAGCGTTCGAAGGCGAGCCGGTGCCGACTTTCGAGCAGGTTGCCACCTTTTGCATGGGCAACGGTATCTGGATGAACATCGAGATCAAGCCGGTGCCGGGTTTCGAGGATCGCACCGGGCTGGTGGTGGCGCAAACCACACGCCGGCTGTTCGCGCACATGCTGGATCATTCGCCTGCGGCGCTGCCGCTGCTGTCGTCGTTTTCCTTCGATGCGTTGCAGGCGGCGAAGCTGGCTGCACCGGAAATTCCGCGCGGCTTTCTGGTCGACACGATCCCGGTAGACTGGCACGAACGCCTGCTGGCCCTGGGCGCGATTGCACTGCACACGAATCACAAGAACCTGACGCCGCCGCTGGCGCGTGCCGTCAAGGAAGCCGGTTTCGGCCTGTTCTGCTACACGGTCAACGATCCGGTGCGGGCGACGGAAATCCTGGCCTGGGGCGTGGACGGTTTCTGCACCGATCGCATCGACCTGATCGGGCCGCAGTTCGCCGGCGTGGCGGCGACCGTCAAATAAGCAAGGCGGAACAAGCGGAACGCAAGCGAAGCCCGATTGCCGGAAATGTGCCGGTTTTCGTGGTTTTTTCCGCATTTCCGACCCTGCCGGGTGCAGGGGCTTTGCGCGCTTATCACGTATAATTTACGGTTTCCCAGCCAACCGGCCTATCCATTTTCACGCACATGAAATCGTCCGAAATCCGCGAAAAATTCCTGAAGTTCTACGAGTCGAAAGGCCACACGGTCGTCGCCTCCAGCCCATTGGTGCCGGGCAACGATCCGACGCTGATGTTCACCAACTCGGGGATGGTGCAGTTCAAGGACGTCTTCCTCGGCACGGACAAGCGCCCCTACGTGCGCGCGACGTCGGTGCAGGCCTGCCTGCGTGCCGGCGGCAAGCACAACGATCTGGAAAACGTCGGCTACACGGCGCGCCACCATACGTTCTTCGAGATGCTGGGCAACTGGTCCTTTGGCGACTACTTCAAGCAGGAGTCGATTCAATGGGGCTGGGAGTTGCTGACGAAAGTCTACGGCCTGCCGCCGGAAAAGCTGCTGGCGACCGTCTATCACGAGGATGACGAAGCCTTCGACATCTGGACCAAGGTGATCGGCATGCCGCCGGAGCGTGTAATTCGCATCGGCGACAACAAGGGCGGCAAGTACAAGAGCGACAACTTCTGGATGATGGCCGATACGGGCCCGTGCGGCCCATGCTCGGAAATCTTCTACGACCACGGCCCGCACATCGCCGGCGGTCCTCCGGGCAGCCCGGACGAAGACGGCGACCGCTTCATCGAAATCTGGAACCACGTCTTCATGCAGTTCGACATGGCCGAGGACGGCTCGGTCAAGCCGCTGCCGGCTCCGTGCGTCGACACCGGCATGGGCCTGGAGCGTCTGGCCGCGATCCTGCAGGGCGTGCACAGCAACTACGAAATCGATACCTTCCAGGCGCTGATCAAGGCGGCTGCGCGTGAAACCAACACGACCGACCTCGACAACAATTCGCTGAAGGTCATCGCCGATCACATCCGCGCGACGGCTTTCCTGATCGCCGACGGCGTGATCCCGTCCAACGAAGGCCGCGGCTACGTGCAGCGCCGCATCGTGCGTCGCGCGATCCGTCACGGCTACAAGCTGGGCCAGAAGAAACCGTTCTTCCACAAGCTGGTGAAAGATCTGGTCGAACAGATGGGCGATGCCTATCCGAAGATCAAGGCCGATGCGGACCGCATCACCGAAGTGCTGAAGGCGGAGGAAGAACGCTTCTTCGAGACGCTGGCCAACGGCATGGAAATCCTGGATACGGCATTGGCGAACGGCGCGAAAGTGCTGCCGGGCGACGTGGCATTCAAGCTGCACGATACCTTCGGCTTCCCGCTGGACCTGTCGGCCGACATCTGCCGCGAGCGCGGTGTGACTGTCGATGAAGCCGGCTTCAGTGCGGCGATGGAAAAGCAGAAAGCCGCGGGCCGCGCCGCCGGCAAGTTCAAGATGGAGCGCGCTGTCGAATACTCGGGCGCGGGCAACGTTTTCACCGGCTACGAACATCTGGAAGAGCAGGCCACCGTGGTCGGCCTGTACTTCGAAGGTACGGCTGTCGACGAACTGAAGGAAGGCCAGAGCGGCATCGTCGTGCTGGACACGACGCCGTTCTACGCGGAAAGCGGCGGCCAGGTCGGCGACCAGGGCGTGATCGCGGCGGAAGGCGTGCAGTTCGGCGTCGAGGATACGCAGAAGATCAAGTCGGACGTCTACGGCCATCACGGCGTGCAGTCGCAGGGTACGCTGAAGGTGGGCGACAAGGTCAAGGCGGCAGTCGACGGCGCGCGCCGCGCGGCGACGATGCGCAACCACTCGGTCACGCACATCATGCACAAGGCGTTGCGCGAAGTGTTGGGCGGCCATGTGCAGCAGAAGGGTTCGCTGGTCGATGCCGACAAGACGCGCTTCGACTTCGCGCACAACGCGCCGGTCACGCATGAGCAGATTCTGGAAATCGAGAAGCGCGTCAATGCCGAGATTCTGGCGAACACCGACACGCAAGCGCGCGTGATGGATATCGAATCGGCGCAACAGACCGGCGCGGTGATGCTGTTCGGCGAGAAATACGGCGAGACCGTGCGCGTGCTGGACATCGGCACCAGCCGCGAACTGTGCGGCGGCACACACGTGTCGCGTACCGGCGATATCGGCCTGTTCAAGGTCGTCGGCGAAAGCGGTGTTGCCGCTGGCGTGCGCCGTATCGAAGCGATCACCGGCGCCAATGCGCTGGGCTATTTGCAGGATCTGGAATCGACGGTGCATAGCGCTGCAGCAACGCTGAAGTCGCCTGCGACGGAACTGCAGGCGCGTCTGGCGCAGGTGCTGGATCAGATGAAGGCGCTGGAACGCGAAGTCGGTACGCTGAAGGGCAAGCTGGCTTCGTCGCAGGGCGATGAGCTGGCGACGCAGGCAATCGACGTCAAAGGCTTGAAGGTGCTGGCCGCCAAGCTGGACGGCGCCGATGCGAAAACCTTGCGCGACACGATGGACAAGCTGAAAGACAAGTTGAAGAGCGCGGCGATCGTGCTGGCGGCAGTCGACGGCGCCAAGGTGCAGATCGCGGCCGGCGTGACGGCCGATGCAATGGGCAAGGTCAAGGCCGGTGATCTCGTCAACTTCGTCGCGCAGCAGGTCGGTGGCAAGGGCGGCGGCAAGCCGGACATGGCGATGGCGGGCGGCACCGACGCGGCCGCATTGCCGGCGGCGCTGGCTTCGGTGCAGGGCTGGGTGGCCGAACGCGTTTGAGTTGCGTTGCGCTTGTTTGTACTTCTTCGTACTCCTGAAAACGGCGGGCCGGGTGCCTGCCGTTTTTATTAATGCCGACCCGATGCGATATTGTCGCGACTGCAAGTAATTGTTAAATCGGGGACAACACGCCGGCGCAATACCGGTATCGCGTAACGATTGGGGGTAGAATCGCCCCTTTGATAGTACTGAGGTGGATGCACAACCATGGAATTCATCAAGGACCTCGATGCACGGGGTTTGAACTGTCCGCTGCCGATTCTGAAGACGAAGAAGGCGCTGGCGGAAATGGCAAGTGGGGAAGTGCTGCGCGTGCAGGCAACCGACCCCGGTTCGGTGCGCGATTTCCAGGCCTTCGCCAAACAGACCGGCAACGAGCTGGTGCAACAGGATAGAGAAGGCGACGTCTTCGTTTTCTTCATGAAGCGCAAGTAATAATCCATCGGTCATCGGTCGTTCATCGCAATACCGTGCCTGGCGTTCGCCGGCGCTTCCTCCCGCGCAGTGCGCGTTCGTTTCCTGTATTCCGTCTGCGATGTTCGCAAGGCCTGCCGTGGAGCGTGGCCGGCGAAAAGTGCGCTTCCGCTATAATCCTGCGTTGATTTTTGCAATTTGGTGACTTTTTCAAGGGAAAAGTGATGAAAGTATTGGTGCCAGTCAAACGCGTCGTCGATTACAACGTCAAGGTACGCGTCAAATCGGACCAGTCCGGCGTGGATATCGCCAACGTGAAGATGTCGATGAACCCGTTCGACGAGATCGCCGTGGAAGAGGCGGTGCGTCTGAAGGAAGCCGGCAAGGCAACGGAAATCATCGCCGTCTCGTGCGGCGTGCTGCAATCGCAGGAAACGCTGCGTACCGCGATGGCGATCGGCGCCGACCGTGCCGTCCTCGTCGAGACCGACGTCGAATTGCAGCCGCTGGCCGTGGCCAAGCTGCTGAAGGCCGTTGCCGACAAGGAACAGCCGCAGTTGATCATCCTCGGCAAGCAGGCGATCGACGACGACGCCAACCAGACCGGCCAGATGCTGGCTGCGTTGCTGGACTGGCCGCAGGCGACCTATGCGTCGAAAGTGGAAGTCGACGGCGACAAGGTGAAGGTCACGCGCGAAGTCGACGGCGGCCTGGAAACCGTGCAACTGTCGCTGCCGGCCATCGTCACCACCGATCTGCGCCTGAACGAGCCGCGCTACGTGACGCTGCCGAACATCATGAAGGCGAAGAAGAAGCAGCTGGACAATTTCAAGCCGGCCGATCTGGGTGTCGACGTGACGCCGCGCCTGAAGACGCTGAAGGTCAGCGAACCGCCGAAACGTTCGGCCGGCATCATCGTGCCGGATGTCGCCACGCTGGTCGACAAGCTGAAGAACGAAGCCAAAGTCATCTAAGGATCACATCATGACCGCACTCGTCATTGCAGAACACGACAACGCTTCCCTGAAGGGCAGCACGTTGCACACGATCACCGCAGCCGCACAATGCGGCGGTGACGTCCACGTCCTCGTCGCCGGCAACAATGCCGGTGCCGCTGCGCAAGCCGCTGCGAAAATCGCTGGCGTTGCCAAGGTCCTCATCGCAGAAGGCCCGCAGTTTGCCGACGGCCTGGCCGAGAACGTCGCTGCGCAAGCGCTGGCGCTCGCATCTAACTATTCTCATATCCTTGCGCCGGCTACCGCTTACGGCAAGAACATCCTGCCGCGCGTGGCTGCGAAGCTGGACGTCGCGCAGGTTTCCGAAATCACCAAGGTCGTCTTGCCCGATACCTTCGAGCGTCCGTTCTACGCCGGCAACGCGATTGCGACCGTGCAGTCGTCGGATGCGGTGAAAGTCATTACCGTACGGGCGACGGCATTTGACGCTGCTGCTGAAGGCGGCTCGGCGACGGTGGAGAACGTGGCGGCGGTGGCTGATTCCGGCAAATCGTCGTTCGTTTCGCGCGAGATCGCGACGTCGGCGCGTCCTGAACTGACGGCGGCCAAGGTTGTCGTCTCCGGCGGCCGCGGCCTCGGCTCGGAAGAAAACTTCAAGATCCTCGAACCGCTGGCCGACAAGCTTGGCGCGGCCATGGGTGCTTCGCGCGCGGCCGTCGATGCCGGTTTCGTGCCGAACGACTGGCAGGTCGGTCAGACCGGCAAGATCGTCGCGCCCGATCTGTATATCGCGGTCGGCATCTCCGGCGCGATCCAGCATCTGGCCGGCATGAAGGATTCGAAGACCATCGTTGCGATCAACAAGGATGCGGAAGCGCCGATCTTCTCGGTGGCCGATTACGGCATCGTCGGCGATCTGTTCGAAGTCGTGCCTGCGCTGGTGAAGGAACTGGGCTGACGTTTTAATTTGCGTTCCGTCTGGTTCGATCGAACGGGCGGGACGGCGGCGGTTGTAGTGGCTGGAGTCTTTCTGGCACACTGCAATCGTCACCGTCCCGCCCGTTTTCCATTTCAGGAGTCTGCATGAGTTATGCCGCACCGTTGAAGGACATGCTGTTCGTATTGAACGAACTGGCCGATCTGCCTGCCGTCAATGCCTTGCCCGGCTGCGAGGATGCGACGCCGGAGACGGTGGAAGCGGTGCTGGAGGAAAACGCGCGCTTCTGCGAGGAAGTCGTCGCGCCGCTGAACCGCATCGGCGACGAAAAGCCGAGCACGTGGAAAGAAGGCGAAGTGAAGACGACGCCGGGTTTCGCCGAGGCCTTCCATGCGTTTGCACAGGCAGGATGGCAGGGCGTACAGCATCCGGCTGAATTCGGTGGACAGGGTTTGCCGAAACTGGTGGCGACGCCGTGCATGGAAATGCTGAATGCGGCGAACCTGTCGTTTGCCTTGTGCCCGCTGCTGACCGATGGCGCGATCGAAGCGCTGATGACGGCGGGCTCCGAAGAGCAGAAGCAGCGCTTCCTGCCGAACTTCGTTGCCGGAAAATGGACTGGCACGATGAACCTGACCGAACCGCAGGCCGGCTCCGATCTGGCGATGGTGCGTTCGCGCGCGGAGCCGCAGGGCGACGGTACCTATCGCATTTTCGGCACGAAGATCTTCATCACCTACGGCGAGCACGACATGGCCGAGAACATCGTGCATCTGGTGCTGGCGCGATTGCCGGATGCACCAGAGGGTGTGAAGGGCATCTCGTTGTTCCTCGTGCCGAAATACCTGGTGAATGCCGACGGTTCGCTCGGCGCACGCAACGACGTGCAATGCATCTCGATCGAGCACAAGCTCGGTATCAAGGCCAGCCCGACGGCAATGCTGCAGTTCGGCGATCGCGGCGGCGCGATCGGCACGCTGGTCGGGCAGGAAAATCGCGGACTGGAAACGATGTTCGTGATGATGAACGCGGCGCGCTTCGCGGTGGGCGTGCAGGGCATCGGCGTGGCCGAGCGTGCGTATCAGAAGGCGGTGCAGTACGCGAAGGAGCGCGTGCAGTCGAAGGACCTCGAAGGTTCGGCGACGGCGGTGTCGATTATCCATCAGCCGGATGTGCGGCGCATGCTGATGTCGATGAAGGCGCAGATCGAGGCGGCACGCGCGCTGGCTTACGTGGCGGCGGCGAAAGTCGATGTCGCGCATCATCATCCGGATGCGGATGTTCGCGCAGCGAACGAAGCGGTCTACGAATACATGGTGCCGATCATCAAGGGCTGGTCCACCGAGATGGCAATCGACGTTGCCTCGACCGGCGTGCAGATCCATGGTGGCATGGGCTTCATCGAGGAAACCGGCGCCGCCCAGTTCTATCGCGATGCGCGCATTCTGACGATCTACGAAGGCACGACGGCGATCCAGGCCAACGATCTGGTCGGCCGCAAGACGGTGCGCGACGGTGGCGCGGTGGCGAAGGAAATCGTTGCCGATGTGATGCGCACGGCGAATGAATTGCTGGAAGCATCGTCGCAGGAAGGTGCAGCGGATTTCGCGGCGATTCATGCGCAGTTGACCGAAGCGGCGCAGGCATTGTCGGACGTGGCGGATTACGTCGTCGCCAACGTGCAGTCCGATATCAAGGGCGTGTTCGCCGGTAGCGTGCCGTACCTGAAGCTGGCTGGCATTGTGCTCGGTGGCTGGCAGATGGCGCGTGCGGCGTTGGCGGCGCATCGCAAGCTCGTCAGCGGCGATGGTGATGCGGCCTTTTATCGCACCAAACTGACGACGGCGCGTTTCTTCGCCGACCATTTCCTGTCACAGGCCGATGGCTATCGCAGCGCCATCGTCGGTGGCAACGCGGGCATGCTGGCGCTGGAAGAAGACCAGTTCTGACGGTTCCGGTAATGGTCAGCGCAGCCGGCCGATATAACCGCGATCGACCTCGTCGTCGGTGCCGGGCGTGGCAGCCGGTGATTGCGGCGCAGGTGCTGGCGGTGTTTCCGCCAGTCGCGACAGCAACGGCTGGCGCGGCGCCAGCACGGTGAACAGGCCGTCATCGCCAAAGAAGATCTCCTGCAGCTTTGTGCTCAGTTCGTGCAGGTCCGCATTGTCCGAACCTGCGGTCATTTCCAGCACGTAGCGGCAATAGCCAGGATCGATGCGCATGTATTCGATATCCGTCACGCGGCCGCTGTGGCGGCGCAGCGTGACGTGCAGCCGCCCCATCAGCGCGAAGGCGTGGTTTTCCTGTTCGGCGCGTGTGTGGTGTGCGTCGCTCATAGTACGTGCTCACCATGCTGTTCCAGATCGAGGCCGTCGCGCTCGGCTTCTTCCGTCACGCGCAGGCCGACCAGCGCCTTGACGATGCCGAGGATGATGGCGGTCATCACGGCGGAGAAGGCGATCGTCACGATGACGCCGAATGCCTGGTTGCCAAACGAACTTTCGGCACCGCCGATTTCCTTGACTGCAAAGACGCCGGTCAGCAACGCGCCGACGATGCCGCCGATCGCATGTACGCCGAACACGTCCAGCGAATCGTCGTAGCCGAACATGGATTTCAGCGACGTTGCGCCCCAATAACAGGCGACGCCGGCCGCCGCGCCGATCGCCAGCGCGCCGCTGATGCCGACGAAGCCGGATGCCGGCGTGATCGCGACCAGGCCCGATACTGCGCCCGACACCATGCCGAGTACCGACGGTTTGCCGCGCCGCAGCCATTCGGCGAACATCCACGCCAGCGCAGCGACCGCGGTGGCTAGTTGCGTGACCAGCATCGCCATGCCGGCGCGGCCGTCGGCGGCGACGGCGGAGCCGGCGTTGAAACCGAACCAGCCGACCCACAGCAGGCAGGCGCCGATCACGGTCAGCACCAGGTTGTGCGGCGGCATCGGTTCGCGGCCGAAGCCGGTGCGCGGGCCGATGATGACGGCGGCGATCAGGCCGGAGATGCCGGCATTGATGTGCACCACGGTGCCGCCAGCGAAATCGAGCACGCCGCGTCCGGCCAGCCAGCCGCCCGGCTCCCACACCCAGTGCGCCACCGGCGCATAGACGAATACCGACCACAGCGCCATGAAGATCAGCAGCGCCGAGAATTTCATCCGTTCCGCGAATGCGCCGGTGATCAGCGCCGGCGTGATGATGGCGAAAGTCATCTGGAACATGACGAATACGCTTTCGGGAATCGTCGGCGCAATCTCGCTGACGGTGACCTTGCCGGCTTCCTTCATGAAGGCCATGCCGTCCAGCAGCACGCGGTCCAGCCCGCCGATGTAGGGCGAGCCGGGCGTGAAGGCGAGGCTGTAGCCGATCACGACCCACAGCACGGTGACCAGGCAGGTGACGGCAAAGCTCTGTGCCATCGTTGCCAGCACGTTCTTCTTGCGCACCATGCCAGCGTAGAACAGCGCCAAGCCGGGAATCGTCATCAGCAGCACCAGCGCGGTCGAGGTCAGCATCCAGGCGGTATCGCCGGGATTGAGCTTGGCGGCATCGACCAGCGTTGGCCGGGTCAGCGGTTTCTCCTGCTGTGCAATTGGTTCGGCGACGGCCGGCGTTTCTTCGGAATCGTCGATCAGCGGCGTCGCTATGAGGGGCGGGACAGGAGTAATTGGCGTTTCCGCGACGGGCGGTGTGTCCGGCACATTCTGCGCCGATGCGATGGGGGAGAGGCTGGCGGCCAGAACGACCATTGTCAGCAATGCAACGAAACGTGTGCGCATGAAGGCTTCCTTGTTGCGATATGTTGTGTTTCATAAAAGCACTATGTGTGCCATGAAAAAAACAGAAAAACGGCGGTGAGCGGCATGCAGATATGGCGCCGGTTGCACTCCGCTTGCGCATGCGCGGTGCGGCTGCGCAACGGTGGGGCAGGAAAGTGCGAGTGCCGGGAGGCGGTGCTGGCGGCGGATTGTTGCTATTTGCTTAATGACGCGGATGGCCGGTTTGTCGGGAACAACAACACTAGTTGCCGTGCCATGCTGCTCGAAGTTGCAGTAGGGGGGGTGTACAGGCTATAATTTGCGGCTTTTCCCACGTTTCGACGGTTGGCCGATGTTTTGTCGGTTGATTGTTCAATTCGATG
This sequence comes from Oxalicibacterium solurbis, assembly GCF_014635845.1. Lineage (GTDB taxonomy): Bacteria > Pseudomonadota > Gammaproteobacteria > Burkholderiales > Burkholderiaceae_D > Oxalicibacterium > Oxalicibacterium solurbis. Next base: position 57,860 of record NZ_BMDP01000002.1, read on the forward strand.
GGCGTCGTCGAACCCTGTGGTTATCCGAGGATTCGGCGGTTTATTGATTAAAAATCCCGATATCGGAAAAATTATGGTCGTTATTCGTTTAGCTCGTGGCGGCGCCAAAAAGCGCCCGTTCTACAACATCGTTGCAACCGATTCGCGCAACCGTCGCGATGGTCGTTTCATCGAGCGCATCGGCTTCTACAACCCGGTTGCATCGGGCAAGGAAGAAACCGTTCGCATCGCTCAAGATCGTCTGTCGTACTGGCAAGGCGTTGGCGCACAACTGTCGCCGACCGTTGCTCGCCTGGTCGAAACCGGTAAAGTCGCTGCTTGATTCAAGCAGTCGAACACAGTTAATAGCTGTTCAGGTTTGTCTGATCGGAGCCGCTCGGGATGAAAATTCCTGAAGATCTGGTGCTGGTCGGGCACATTACCGGTGCGTACGGGCTGCAAGGCTGGGTGCGCATCAGGCCGTATTCGGACGATGCCGACGCGCTGCTGAACGCACGCACGTGGTGGCTGGACAAACCGGCCATGCTGGATGTGGAAGTCATGCAGTCCCGCATGCATACCGCCGATGTGGTGGCCAAGCTGATGGGCGTGGCGGATCGCGATGCTGCCGAAGCGCTGAAAGGCGCGACAGTGCAGGTCGCACGCAGCCACTTCCCGGCATTGTCGGACAACGAATTCTATTGGATCGATCTGATCGGCCTGGAAGTCGAGAATCTGCAAGGCCAGCATCTGGGTTCCGTGCGTGATCTGATGGACAACGGTGCGCATCCGATTCTGCGTGTGACACCGACAGTCGCAACGGAAGACAAGCCGCAGGAAATGCTGATTCCCTTCGTCGAACAGTTTGTCATCACGGTCGACAAGGCTGCAAAGAAGATTACGGTGGACTGGGGATTCGATTACTGAGTCCCATGACTGGATTCCGGAGCGAGGAGTAGGCGGGATGCAATTCGATGTCGTCACGCTGTTCCCGGAAATGTTCACGGCGATCACGCAGTCGGGCATCACGCGACGCGCGTTCGAGCAAAAGAGTTGTAACTTGTCGCTGTGGAATCCGCGCGATTTCACGACCGACAAGCATCGCACCGTCGATGACCGGCCCTATGGCGGCGGTCCCGGCATGGTGATGATGGTCAAACCGCTGGAAGCAGCGGTAAAGGCAGCCAAGGCAAGACAGATTGGCGCGGAGCTGCCGGTACCGAAGGTGATTTATCTGTCGCCGCAAGGCAAGCCGCTGACACATGAACGCGTGATGCAGCTGGCAGTAGAACCCGGCCTGATATTGCTGTGCGGTCGCTACGAAGCGGTCGATCAGCGTTTTCTGGATCGTTGCGTGGACGAGGAAGTCAGCCTTGGCGATTTCGTTCTTTCCGGCGGCGAACTGCCGGCGATGGCGCTGATGGATGCGGTGATCCGCCAGCTGCCCGGTGTACTGAACGACGATGCTTCGGCAGTGGAAGACAGTTTCGTCAACGGTTTGCTGGATTGCCCGCATTACACGCGGCCTGAAGTGCATGAAGATGAAGCGGTGCCGTCGGTTCTGATGGGCGGCAACCACGCCGAGATCGAAAAGTGGCGACGCGAGCGAGCGCTGGAAGCGACCGCAAGGAAACGTCCCGACCTGATCGGCAAGGCACGCGAGGCAGGATTGCTGACGCGGGCCGACGAAAAGTTTTTGAGCAGTCTGAAGTCGTAGTAAAAAATTCGCCGTTGCGGTAATCCGTTGCGGCAATCGTGCAGGGAATCAGTCGATCCCTGCAATTTGCAAACCCCATCCTCTACCGGGCATCAGCAGCAAGCAGCGCCGGCATGATGGTTACAGGAGTAGAAAATGGATCTGATCCAGCAACTCGAGCAGGAAGAAATCGCCCGTCTCGGCAAGAACATCCCCGACTTCGCGCCGGGTGATACGGTCATCGTCAGCGTCAACGTGGTCGAAGGCACCCGCAAGCGTGCACAGGCATACGAAGGCGTCGTGATCTCGCGTCGCAACCGTGGTTTGAACTCGAACTTCATCGTTCGCAAGATCTCGTCGGGTGAAGGCGTGGAACGTACGTTCCAGCTGTACTCGCCGCTGATCGCGTCGATCGAAGTCAAGCGTCGCGGTGACGTACGTCGTGCGAAGCTGTACTACCTGCGCGACCGTTCGGGCAAATCGGCACGTATCAAGGAAAAACTGCCGAACCGCCGCAACGCTGCTGCAAAAAGCGCAGAATAATTGCTTCGGCCGGAATTGCCGGCCGAAGCAATGCCATGCGTCGGAAGCTTTCGGGCTTCCATTGAAAAACCCCGCTTCGGCGGGGTTTTTCTTTTGCGCGCGGTAACGCTCGGCATGCTGTTCTCGGATGCATTGTGCGGCCGGGAAGTGCGCAATGCATCGACGGCGAATCGGATGGATAGCGTTGTGCGTTTTCCTTCGTTTCTTCTTTTCTGCCGCCCGCAGTACGCATCACGGATCGATATCGCCTTTTGCCGCAGTCTCGCCATCGATGATCTGGAACTTGCGCATCTTTTCCCACAACACCTTGCGGCTCATCTTCAGGTGGTTGGCTGTGTCCTGCCGCCGCCAGTTGTGCGCATCGAGTGCTTCGATGATGCGCTGGCGATCGGCCATGTCCCATTTGCGACGCGTGCCGTCGTTCTCGATTTCCTGCAGTTCATCGCGAAATTCGCGCAATGCGACGAACACGCGATCAATTGCATCGCGGTCCCAGTCGCCGAACTGGCGATGGATGATCGTAATGCGTTCGGCGATGTTGCGCAGTTCGCGCACGTTGCCGACGAAGCGCGTGTTCGCAACCATGCGAATCAGCCAGTCCGGGATGGTGATCGGTGATGCCTCACCGTTCTTGTCGTTATCGGGCTGATGGCTCAGCATGCGCTGCACGATGTGCGAGAAGATAGCGATCTTGTCGGTCTCACCGCGCTCCTGCAGGCTCGGTACGCGCAGTTCGATGACTGCCATCCGGTAGTAGAGATCGGAGCGGAACATTTCCTGCCGCACCAGTTCGCGCAGATTACGATTGGTGGCGGCGACCAGACGGAAATCGACGCTGATCTCGGTAGCCGATCCCAAGCGCGTGACCTTGCTCTGTTCCAGCACGCGCAACAGTTTCACCTGCTGGTACAGCGGTAGATCTCCGATCTCGTCGAGGAACAGCGTGCCGCCGTCGGCCTGCTCGAAATAGCCCTTGTGCGCCAGCATCGCGCCGGTGAACGCACCTTTTGCATGGCCGAAGAAATGCGATTCGAACAGGCCGTCCGGAATCGCGCCGCAGTTGACGGCGACGAACGGGCCTTTGCCGTAATGACTATGTTGATCGTGCAGCAGCCGTGCGATGCGTTCCTTGCCGACGCCGGTTTCGCCGGAGATCAGCACGTTGGAATCGCAGTCGGCAAATGTTTCCGCTTCTTTCAGCAAGGCCTTCATCACGTCGGATTCGGCGATCAGCGGATCGTGTTCCTGTGCCGACTTGCCGTGAAGATGCAATTCTCCCGCCAGCGCGAAGACCTGGCGCCGCAGTTCCGCGCAGGTGAAATCCAGCATCAGAATGTGTGAATATTCGGGCGGGTAGACGCGCGAATCGTAGGCGCGCGGCGCTTCGGCGACCCAGATGACCGGCATGCCGTGCGTGCGCTGCCAATCCTGTGCATCGAAACCGGAGCTGTCGATGACGGTAACCGAGATGATGGCAATCGCCGTCGATTGCGCCACCTGTTCCGGCAGCGGCTCCATGCCGTCGGCGCGTATGACATCGACATCTGCGCTGACCAGACAGCGCGCGATGCGATCGAAAATATCGGACTTGCCTTCCCAGACGTAGATGTCGATATTTTCCTGTGGAGGCTTGTTCTTGATCATGCCGTTCCTCGATCGTCAAAAGGAGGTGCCGGCTTTTTCAGCAGAAACAATGGTGGCGGCACAGACTGTTCCTCCTCCGTCGCATCCTGCCGATGCGACAGCAGGTCGCGAATCTCGATCAGCCGCGCATGGAGGTTGAAGGCGAGTACCAGTATTTCGCTGAGCAGGCGCCACAGAAGCAGGGAAAGCAGAGTGGCACCTATCGTCAATGATATTCGTGCGTTTCCCGGTACGGAGGCATCGAGCGCATTGAACAGGATGCCGCACCCGGCGCCGATGATGGCGATGAAGCCGACCCAGTAGATCAGCCTGATCAGAAAAGGGGCGATCAGGTAGTCCATGTTGAGATAGCGGAAAAATCTGGCTGCAGAATCAGAGAATTGCATGGTCGATGCTCCGTTCACATGAAGAATGTCTAATAAACCAGTTTGACGTTTTCGCCACCGCCGCAATTCAGGTCGATCAATGTGACATCGACCTGGCCGAGCTGTGTACCGAGCAGGGTTTGCAACTGGTTGGAGAGGGCGCTGCCCAAACCATCGAGAATAGGTTGCAGCAAGTCGGTTGCCAGGCCCAAGGCGGTCAGTACGGCCTTGCTGATGGAACCCTGATTGCCCGAAAGTTGGCCGGAAAGGATGCACTGCGCATTTCCTAGACACAGAATCGGATTAAGAATATTGCCGACGACATTGAGCAGGCCATTCGCCAGATTGCTGACGGTATTCAGCAAACCAGTTAATACACTCCCCAGAGTTGCCAGCAGGCTGCTGTTTGTGTTGATGCCAGTAACGAAACTTTTAAGATCGTTGAGTGCGCCTTGTACTGTGGAGAGTGCGGTATCTAGCGTATTGCCTGTGGCGTTCAGCAGGCCGGCGGCAAGTGTGTTGTTGTTGACGCCGCCAGAGCCTTGCATCTGTACCTGTATCAAGGTCGCTCCCAGCAGCTTGGCGAGCAAGCCATCCATCAGGTTCAACAAGGTCGTACCCAGTTGCAGATCGTTTTTTCCTATCGTGAACGTTTCGCCTTTCACGAAATCATGCATATCGGTATTCGGCAGGGCATCGATGAAAAAGCTGGTGCTAATGTTTAATCCATCGTTGGCTGGTGATGGTTTTGGCAAAATCCTGAGGATGCTTTGGTTCTGCAGATTGTCGCTACAGGTCGATGTTGTCGAGAACGCGCTGCTCGCATCGAAATTGCCGACACACAATTTGAGGATGGGAGCGTCGATTGCGATGGTCGCAACGTCTTTCCCGTCTTTCTTTTTCGTGCACATGTCCACGATCGTTCCGGTTCCGTTGACGACGTCGATCGCCATCGGAATATCAGAGGAAACCAGGTTCGCATTCAGCAGATTGCTTTTGACGTGCGTGAACATTCTCACTTGGGAAGTGAACGCCTTGGTGCCGATGCCGCCGATTCCGATCGACGGTGGAGCGACGATGCCGATCTGGTTGTCGACTTCAAGCAGGCCCGGCGTGGAAAGATTCACATTGGCGGCAATGGCCGGATGCGTACTGCCGGCCAGGACAATCGCTGTCGAAAGCAGTTCCGCCGCCTTGACGTTTGCGTCCAGCGCTGCCTTGCCGTTGGCTGTGTCAATGAGGGTGAACAGGCCGCGTTCGCCTGCATCCGTCAGCAGTTTTACATTTCCGCTCTGAATGCCGAGGGCATTGATCAGGTCTTCTTGTCCACCGACGATGCTGATTGCACCTAGCAGGTCGTTCAACGGGCAAACACCGTTGCTGCATGTAGGTGAGCCCAGCGAAACGATATTCTTGATGGTGGCGACGTCGGCATTCAGCGGAATATTGAAGCCCAGGGCGGAAAGCAAGCCGCCGGTGGTGATGCGTGCATTTGCCAATCCGTCATATGATGCCAGCGTCGTGCCATTGATATCGACACCCAGCTGTGCCAGCAGCATCGGCACACTGCCATCCTTGATGCTGAGCAGCCGCGATTCGACGGAAAAAACGGCAACTGGTGCCGATGCCGTTGCGATGGCCGTGGCATTTACCTGTTGGCCGGCCCACGCACCGAAGAAGCTGCCGAATGAACGGCTGATATCGACACGAACGGCAGTCGGTTTGGGTTGACCTACCGGCGTGACGCCGCCAGCGTAAACGGAGTAGTGCGGTGCCGCTGGCACTGAGGCGGGATCCCATTTTCCGCATGAGGTGTTGATTACACCGCTGAAGCCATGTGCGATCTGTGCATTATTTTCCGCTGCGTTGAAGGCGGAGGCGCATTGGTCATCCAGTTCGGACGAGCGTGCGACTTGCTGCGCCCCCGCAATCGCTGCCATATCCGCAATCTTCTGCAGTTCCCTCTTCTGATAGAACAGGAAGCCGATATCGATCGATGCCAGCAGAATGACGACGGCAGAAATAACCAGCGCTGCCATCACAGCGATCGAACCGCGCTGATGTGGCGGTAAGGCTGGTGCCGGTTTTCCGATTGTCGGGCGTGCAGGCATATTCGTGACCTGGCTTCAGCGGCTGCTTGCCGCTTCGTCGATCTTGCTATTGAAGCTTTCCGGAATTTTGTATTTGAAACTGTCCAGATAGCGATGCCAGCTCAGGTTGCCGGTGGCGCCCAGCATCGGCAGACCGGGGCCTGCGATGCTGCCGTCGGCCTGTGCAGAAAGCAGGGCGTTGGTGGTTGTGCCGATGACGTTTGTTGACTGCTGTACCGTTTGTTGCGCCGCTTCGGCAGCGGGTACTTCGTCCGAAACCGGCTGTGCGAGGGCATAGTGGGTGCAGGCGATCAGCAGAACGGCAAGACAAAATGCCGGCAGGCGGCGCGTGGTGGCAGGGATTGCGCGTGCGGTAACGGTGCGATGCGGAAGGCGTGTCGACATGATCATTTCCTTTCCTGATACGCGTTGTTTGATGGAGATCATTGACGCAATTGCTGCATCGGTTCGAGCAACTGCCATTGCAGTTGCAATTGCATGCCGTTTTCTTGCCGGGCGGATGCCAATGTTTTGGCTGGTGCAGCTTTCGATGACGGGCCGCCATTTGCGCGGGCCTGGCGTGAAATTTCTTCCTGTGTTTCCTGTGGCAGGCCGGCCTTGTTCATCAAGTGACGTGCCTTGTCGCTTTCGCCTGCGAGCATCAGGTAGAGCGCCAGATTGCTGACGACCTTGCGGTTGTCCGGCGCGAGTTCGGCTGCCTGGATCAACGGCAGGCGGGCAGCGTCGAATTCGTCGTTCTGCAGCAGCGCGTAACCGAGATCGCTGAGCGCCGTTGCATTGATGGGATCGCGCCGTGTCGATTCTTGCAACGCGGTGACGGCAGCGGCGTAATCGCCGCGCTGTGCCGCCAACAGGCCAAGTCCACGCCACGCAGCGGCGGCTTCCGCGGTATCCAGCAGGCGGCGATATGCCTTGTCGGCTGCTTCCGTCTGGCCGGTGGCGCGCAGGGCGTCGGCTTCCAGCCGCATGATTTCTGGCGAGTCGCCATTCTGCTTGCGATAGGCATCGATGTGCGCGAGCGAGGCAAAGTACAGCGAGCGCGATTGCATCGTCTTGATCATGTCCAGATAGACCAGCTTGTTATCGGTTGCGGGTTTTTCCGGCTCAAGCTGCTGGCGCTGAATGGCGGCTTCCATGCGTTCAGTCTGATCGTTCGATGCCTTGTCGAAAGTGGAACAGGCACCGAGCAGGGATAGCGTGGCGGCGGCGATGGCGAGGCGATGGAACGGGTGGCATGCGCTCATGTCAGTGTCCTATCCTGGAGAGTGTGCGGATGATGGCGAGAAAGCCTGCGCCGCCGGTGATGATGAGCAGCGCTGGCAGCAGCGTGAGAACCATGACGCCGGTCATCTTGACGGTCAGCTTGCCGACCTTTTCCTTCATGTCGAGCTTGCGCTGTTCGCGCACGCGGTCGCTGAACTGCTGCAACGGCTGCTGCACCGCACCACCGTAGTGATCGACCTGCACGATCAGGCGTGCGATGGCGTTGATGTCGTCGTTGTTGAATACGGTGGAGAAGCGGCGCAGCGATTGTTCGCGGCTGCGGCCGTTCAGGTACTGGCGGGCGGCGATCTGCAGTTCGCGGCTGAGAACCGGCAGCGTCTTCGCGAATTCCGTTTCGATCACATGCAGGCTCTGATCGATGGACAGCCCGACGCCTTGCAGCAGGCGCAGCAGGTCGATCAGCAGCGGCAATTCTTCGGCAGCGCGGCGGCGGCGGTCGCGTGCCTTCCATTGCATCGCCCATTTCGGCCCCATGTAGCCGAGGCCGAAGCCGAAGAAGCCGCAGATCAGGAAGGATGACGTCGTGCCGTCGGCAATGAAAGTCCAGGCAAAGACCGGCAGAAGAAATCCGAGTGCCGTACGCGTGATGAAGAATAGTGTCTTGCCGCGATTGTCGTTGACGCCGCATTGATCGAGCAGCCGGCGGTCTTCCTCTGCCACCAGTTGCCGCCCGATCGGCGTATCGACCCAGTGTGCGGCATGCATGACGATGCGATCGAGCCAGTTTGTCGGCTCCGGCTCTTCATCGGTTTCCTGTTGTTCCGGATCGGGATTTTCCTGCCTGTCGATGCGGCGGTTCAGCATGCGTTCGGTACGCGTCATGTCCCATGCGCGGCGCAGCAGCACGCCGCCGATCAGCAACGCGGCAGCAGCGAAGAACAGCAACGACAGGATGAATAACATTGTGGGTTCCATGACGTGTCCCAGTTTCCCTTCGGATTCACACAGACTTCGCCAGCCGGTACAGAAAAAACGCACCGCACACTTCGAGCGCCAATGCACCGAACAGCATTTTTCTGCCTGCCTCGTCGTTCAACATGATGGAGAACATGGCATTGTTGAAGATGATCATGAACAGGCCGAGTCCGATCGGCAGCAAGCCGAGTATCCAGGCCGACAGCCGCGTTTCTGCCGATAGCGCGACCAGTTCATTCTGTGCCTGTTCGCGATCGCGCATGAAAGAGGCCATGCGGTCGAGCACGTTGTCGGCGCGTCCGCCGAAGCGCAGCGCGACACCGATGACGGCGGCAATCAGTTCCAGTTCGTGCAGGCGAAACAAACGTGCTTCCTGCAGCAATGCATGTTCGAGATCGAGTCCGGCCTGCACCAGGCCGTTGGAACGATCGAGCAGGTCGCGCAGCGGTGCATCGGTTGTCAGCAGAGCCGATTGAAAGGACGATTCCAGACTGTTGCCGATGGTTGCCAGCCGCACCATTGTGTCGAGGAAGGAAGGCAGCTGGCGCACCATGCGTTGATGGCGGCGAGTGGCTTTCAGCCACAGGCGGAAATGGCAGAGTGCGATATACAGGATGGCCGTGCCGATCGCGGACAGGATGCCGCCGAACAGTGCGGCGATGATTATGAGCAGGACGCCAGGTGCGATCAGCAGAAAGAAGAACAGCCGGTTCGGCTTGATGCCGGCACGCAGTAAAAAATATCGCAGGTAGTGTCGCCATGCACGCTGGCCATGTCGCGCAGCGGCATTTTTCTGCGCCGTACCGGCATCGGTCGTTTCCGGATTTGCCGTCTCCGCCATGCCGCGCAGTTGACGATCGACGAAGGCCGAGGCTGCTTGCTGGTGCGCGCGCGTCTGCGCTCCCTGCCACAGCAGCAGGCTGGCCGCGATCAGCAGGATCGCGACGGCAGCCAGCAGCAGCATCAGGGCGTTCATGGTTTCCTCGGCGGTACGGCAGCTGCTGCCGACAGCTGTCGCCGCCGCTGCAGCTTGGGCGAATGCGGCTGGATGCCGAGCGAGACCCAGCGGTCCTTCTCTTCGCCGTCGGGGCCGACGAAACTCTCGTGGCGGAACAGCTCCTGCGTCGTGATGATGTTGTCGCCGACGCCGGTGACTTCGGTGATGGAGACGATGCGCCGCCGGCCGTTGGACAGGCGCGCGATCTGCACGATGAAATCGATGGCGCCGGCGATCTGACGGCGCAGGCTGTTCTCGCTGCCCTGGAAGCCGGCGAAGCCGGCCAGCATTTCGATGCGGTGCAGGCATTCGCGCGGCGTGTTGGCGTGGATGGTCGCCATCGAGCCGTCGTGGCCAGTGTTCATCGCCTGCAGCATTTCCATCACTTCGGCGCCGCGCACCTCGCCGACGATGATGCGGTCCGGCCGCATGCGCAGGCTGTTGCGGATCAGGTCGCGTATCGTGACGGCACCGGTGCCTTCGAAGTTGCCGATGCGCGATTCGAGCCGCACCACGTGCGGATGGTTCAGCGACAGTTCGGCCGTGTCTTCGACGGTGACGACGCGCTCGTTTTCAGGCAGGAAGAAAGCCAGCGCATTGAGCAACGAAGTCTTGCCGGAACTGGTACCGCCGGAGACGAGGATGTTGCAGCGCGCCTTCACCGCGTTTTCCAGTAGTGCGAACAGGTCTTCGTTCAGCGTGCCGAGCTGCTGCAGATCGGACGGCTTCAGCGGATCCTTGCGGAATTTGCGGATCGACACCATCGGGCCGTCCACCGCCAGCGGTTCGATGACGACGTTCAACCGGCCGCCGTCCGGCAGGCGCGCATCGACCATCGGATTCGATTCGTCGAGACGGCGACCGAGCGGCGCGAGGATGCGGCGCACGATGCGCAGCAGGTGGCTGTTGTCGGTGAAGCGCAGTGTTTCACGCTCCAGCACGCCATGCCGCGAGACGAAGACGTCGTTGTAGCCGTTGATCAGGATGTCTTCCACTTCTGCATCGGCCAGCAGGTCTTCCAGCGGGCCGAGGCCGGCCAGTTCCTTCGTCAGCGCATCGGCGATCAGACGGACTTCGTTCTCGTTCAGCGGAATGCGGCGCAGGCGTACGAAGCCGTCCACATCGAGATTGACGAATTGCTGGATCGCCGAGCGCGACCAGCGGCCGAATTCAGCACCCAGCTCCTCGATACGCGTCAGCAGGTTGTCGTAGGCGGCGGTCTTTATGTCCTGAAAGCGCTGCGTGTTGACGAACGCTGCTTCTTCGCCGGTCATGTCGATGTGATCGCTCATTTCGTTCCCCTTTTATTGTTATTCGATGGCATCCAGCGTTGCATCCATTGCGGCAGCCGATTATCGGTACGGTTCCGCCTGTCCACGTTCGATTTCAGCAGATCGGCACCGAGCTTCTGCACTGCACGTACATATGGATCGGTGCGGGCGACTTCGTGCAGCAGCTTGCCGAGATTGGCGGCGCTCACCATGCGTGCTGCACATTCCGGCAGAACGGCTTTCAGCGGCAGGCCGAAACGTTCGGCGATCTGTTCGGCATCCATGCCGTAGCGTGTGTCGTAACGATTGACGATCAGCTGGCGTTTGCCGGCCTGCCTTTCCGTTTCGACGAGGTGGATGTCGAGCTCCTTCAGCAGCGTGGCCAGCGATACCAGCGAACCGACGCTCTGGTCGGTGACCAGCCATGTTTCGTCCACTGCCTGCGCGATGCGCGAGATGAAGCCGGCATGCGGAAAGCCGCCAAGATCGACGATCAATACGTCGAAATACGGGCACAGTTGCGTGAGCAGCGCTACCGTGTCGGATGCGGCGATGCCTGCGATCTCGTTCGTCGTGCGCGGTAGCGAAACGATGCGTACGCCGCTGGCGGTGCGTGGCAACGCGGTGTGGATCAGCGTCTGGTCCAGTCGATGACGGTTACGGATCGCTTCGTCCAGATGGAAGGCGCCGGCAGCATTCAGATAGAGCTGGCCATCGCCGACCGGCAGTCCGAGATCGAGCAACCCGATGCGCGGTTCCGTCTGCTGCACGGTCCGGCGCTGCTGCAGCAGATCGGCCAGATGTACTGCGAGCGTGGTGGTGCCGATGCCGATGCGGGCCCCGGCCAGCGCAATCAGGGTGCAGGATTCGGAGACGGCCATGGTATCCGGTGCGATCAGCTTGCGGATGACGTTGCGCGCTTCTTCGGCGTCGGCATGCATGTCGACGAAGTGATGCACGCCGGCGCGCAATGCGGCAATGGCGCCATCCGGATAGTCCATCGTGCCGACGGCGACCATCTGCAGATCGGGCAGCACGGCCTTGAGCCGTTGCGCGAGGCCGATCATCGAGGCATTGCAGTCGATGTCTTCCTCGCCGCAGTTGCCGGAAAAATCGAGCAACAGCAGTTGCGGCTTGCATGCGCTCATGCGGGCGACCAGCATGTCCAGCGGCGCCATTTCCTGCTGCTTCAGATGCCATTCGTTCAGCACACGATCGAGCCAGTCGAAATGCGTGCGGTTGGACGAGCAGAAGACGAATTTGCTGTCTGTATTTGCTGCTGTCGACAGCAGCGATTTTTCCGTATGCATTGGCTGCAATCTCCCCGATGCCTTATTTGGAAAAACCCGGCAGGTCTTCGTTGCCGGCCTTGCCCATCAGGTAATAGCTCCAGGCATTGGCAGGCGTATCGCGCTTTTCCGCGCCGCTGCCCGGCAGCGCGAGCTGCACGCCCTTGGCGATCGGCTTGACGAGGCGCGGCGTGACGATGATGACGAGTTCCTTTTCGTCCTGCGTGTAGTTCATGCTGCGGAAGAAGGCGCCGATGATGGGCAGGTCGCCGAGCAGCGGAATCTTGCTGGCGTTGGATTTCGTTGTGCGGGATACGAGGCCGCCGATGATGAAGCTTTCGCCGTCGCCGAGTTCGAGCGTGGTTTCCGCGCGCCGGGTGGTGATGGCGGGAATCAGCATGTCGTTGACGTTCAGCGCGTTCAGGTAGTCGATGTCGCTGGCTTCCGGTGCGACCTTCAGCGCGATGCGATTGGCCGCCAGTACGGTCGGTGTAACAGTTAATCCGATGCCGAACGGTTTGAAGACGATGGTGGTGGTGCCCAGCCCGCCCGATTGCGGGATCGGCAATTCGCCGCCAGCGAGGAAGCTGGCGCTTTGGCCGGACAGCGCGGTCAGCGACGGTTGTGCGAGTACGCGGGCCAGACCGTTTTCCTCGATCAGCTTCAATTTGGCGTCGACGCTGGAACTGCCGAGCAGGTTGAATGCCTGCGCTTCCGGCGTTTGCGTGCCGGGCAGCAGCAGCGAGGTAAAGGTATTCAGTCCGAAACTGAAGACGGCGCCGCGATCCTGCCGATACAGAAAATCGAAGCCGGTTTCCTTCAGCACCTTCTTGCTGAATTCGACGATCTTGACGTCGATCTGAACCACGCCGCCGACACCGACGGTGGAAGTGTCGAGCAGCTTGTCCTGGCCGACTGCGCTGGCGGCGACCGCCGTCGTGCCGGCGTGAGACAGCAGCGACGGTGCTTCGCCGCGAATCAGTGCGTTGCCGTCATTGATCTGCAATTCGGCACCCGATTTCGGCAGCTGGCTTTGCAACTGGCTTTGTACATTGATGTGCCAGGACTTTTCGGCGCCGTTGCGCGGCCATGCCGTCACGACGGTACGGCCGGGTTTCTTGCCGACGATCAGTATGCTGCCCGGCTTGCGCGCGGTGCCGCGCAGCACGACGACGTCGGCGATTTCCGGATCGGCAACCGCAATGCGTTCCAGGTCGGCGGGTATCTGCAGCGTGCGCTGTTCGCGCACGCTGATTGTCAGGTCACTTTCCGCCGCCGTGGAGAAAAGTGGAGTGAATAAAAGAAATCCTGCTGTTGCTGCCATCGCGCGAAATATCTTCATTGCTGCGTCTCGTTTCTTTCAGGACACGTTGACGGGAATGACCGGTATTGCGATGAAGCTGCGATACGTTTCAGAAGTTGACTCGCTCCCTTTGCGCACCGCGAATGATTTCCAGCTTGCCGGATGCCGGCGCGGCGTTGGCAGTCTTGCCCGGTGCGGAATGATTGTCGCGTGCACCTTTGCCGTCGGCCCAACTGGAGAGATCGACGCCGGCGAAGGCGCGATTGTCGGCGCTCAGTTCGGCATGTTTATCCGTGGGCGACAGTACGTTGCGCGGTTGCGGGAAGAGCATGGCGTCGGCCGTGGTGGCATCGCCGGGATGGCGCAGCGCCAGCGTCAGCTTGCCGTTCTGCATGGCGAGCAGCAGCGGATTGATCTGCCCCACGCTGGCAGCGAGCACGGCGGTGCGTGGCTGTGCGGGTTGCGAAGCGGATTGCGCGGGGATCGTGCTTTTGGCCGGCAGCTCGCCGACTATTGACGCGCCATAGGCAAGCACGCGCATGCGCGATGCCAGCAGGCGGGCCTGACCGTGTTCGATGTTTGCACCTTGTTTCAGCGTGAAGAAGACGTCGACATAATCGCCGGGCTGGATCTTGTTGCCGACGCTGATCGTCTCGTCCACCGGGATGGCAATCGCACGTTCGCCTTCGGACAGTTTCAGTGCGAGGCCATGTATGAGGCCGGCCTCGGTAATGAAGGCGTCGGCCTCGATATCGTCCATCGGCAGGCGGCCGACGACATCGGCGACGTTCTGATAGGTGCCATTCATCTGCGTCGGCGTAGCTGCCAGCTTGACGTCTTCCATCGCGATCGGCTGCCCTTTTTCGAGCTTGCGCGCAGCGACGACAGTCAGGTAAGTGGGCGCTTCGGTCTGCGCAATCGCAGGATTGGTGACGGCAGGCTTGTGTCCCATCCACCATGCCGTCGCGGCGAGCAGCACGGCCAGCACCATCAGGATCGCGGCGACGATTTTCGTCAGTCTGTTCATGGTTGCGCGCTTTCTTATTAGAAGAATAGGCGGCAGATCGTCAGTCGATCTGCACGACGGCCGTACTGGACAACTGTTCGGGAACGACGACACCCATCAGCGGACCGATGAGCAGCGGAACCAACGGGTTGGTGCGATAGTCGGGATAAGTGACGGTGACGCGATAGCAGCGGCTCGTACCGACGGAATACGGACAGCTTTCCAGCAGCGTGCCATCGAAATCCAGCCGGTCGGCCAGCCAGGCAGCTGCGCTGCCGGTGCCGATGGCGGCATTTTCCGCGTTGGTGTTACGCGCATCGTTGTCTGCTGCGAAACGGAGCGCGGCACGCGCGCCTTCCTCCGCCGCCAGCGTGATCGATTGCTGGGCGACCATGATCAGGCCGTAAGTCACGATCGCATAGAAGATCATGAAGAAGAGCGGAAAGACGACGGCGAATTCGATGGCCGCGCCGCCGGCCTGATTTGCCGGATGACGGCTGGAAAGAGAGTGGCAACGGGAGATACGGGCCGAAACCGGTAGATCGGATGACGTCGTTATTGCTTTGCCGAGGCATGCCGCGATCTTCATTGCGTATCTCCGGTCGGTTTTTCCTTCAGGCGGTGGCGACGAGGGCGGCGCAGGCGAGATAGGCTGCGTACGGGATGCCTTTTCTGCCGGATCGGTGTTCCACCATGCGCCGGTAGAACCGGCTGTCGGCGATCTTGTGTGCCATCTGCCCGAGCGCCGGAAGGTCTGCAGTGATGCCGTGCTGCCACGCAATCCAGGCCGCGGCGTGCAGGCCGGCCATCAGGCTGGCAACCAGCCAGGTGATCGCGAGATACTGGATTCCCAGCAGGAAGCCGAGCAGCGTGAAGAACTTCACGTCGCCGGCGCCCATCACGCGCAGCAGATAGAGAGGAAGAAAGACGGCGAATGCAATCGCTCCGCCGATTGCCGATTGCCAGACATCGATGCCGGCAAAGCCATGGCCAGTTATCATCAGGAATCCGGCATGAATCAGTAGCGCCAACAACAACAGATTGTTGGGCACACGCCGGTACAGCACGTCATAGACGAAGATGGCCAGGCATAGAACGAGAAGGAAGGGCATAGACACACTCCTCAATAAGTCTGTCCATTTATTGTGGTCAAGTTGTCGCTGCTGGGGTAAGCGCCGTTACTATCCGATCGAACAGGCCGGTAATGGCATCACGTACACCTTCCAGACTGCTCAAGATACCGATTGCGATCAGTCCTGCAATCAACGCGTACTCGATGGCGGTGGCACCTTCTTCATCTTTCAGAAAATCGACAATCTGCTTTTTCATTTCAACTCTCCTTGTCAGAACGGCTAAACCGCCTTCGGCAAGACATCTCCTCCGGCATTTCAGAAAACTACAAATTCAACATAGTCCATGGATCCCATTCATTCAAACTGATAGGCATACGACAGATTCAGCCGTGGCGAGCGCCGGCTCGCATTGACCGGGATTTCCCCCACTGGCTGTGCGATGGACAGATCCAGCGAGTAGTGTTCCTGGTCAGTGAAGCGCACACCGAAACCGAGCGAGGCGATTTCGTCGTGCGACAGCGTGTAGTTGTTGACATAGACGCGGGCGGCATCGGCCATCACGTAGGGCTGAATCTGTTTCAGATAGGTGCCGTCGTAGGCAAAGGCACGATTGAATTCGAGGGAGAATCCCCAGCCCTTGTCGCCGGCGATCTCGCCGGCCGGATAGGCCAGGCCGAACAGCCGGCCGCCGAAGCCGAGCTGTTCCGACAGCGCCAGCACGTCGTCGCTGTATTGCGCCATGCCGCTGAAGACGGCGCCGACTTGTTCGGTCAACTGGCGGCTCAGCGAAAAGCTGCCGCGCAGGCGCGTGAAATCGAGGTCGACGTCGCTGTTGAGCCGGTCTGCACCCATGCCGTCTATGCCCTGAAACAGGCCGAGTGACCATTGCGCCGTGGTCTGTTTCATCGCTTCGGCGCCGTTCAGTTCGATGCTGACGGCGCGAATATCGGCACGCTGTTCGATGACGGGTTGTGCGGACGGCACCGAGCGCGTATAGCGGGTGGAGTTTTTAACGGCATATATGCCACCGTTGATCGTCAATGTGCGGCTTTGCGTCAGGATCAACGGATAGCTGAGATTGGCGCTGACACGTTGCGTTTCGGTCTGATAACGCTCGTCGAACTGCAGCGGCACGAGATCGCGGTTTTTCGGCTGCGCTTCGTAATGCGACAGGTTCACCTGCAGCAGCATGCCCTGATAGCGGATCGGCTGTGCGTAGTTGACGCTGTAGTACTCCTCTTTCGACGGCCCGCGCGGTGCCAGCGTGCTGGCACTGATCTGTTCACCCAGCGGTGACAGCGCATTGGTGCTGACGTTGAGTACGCCGCGCAGATTGCCGGTGGAGCTGTCGATGCCGACTGCGGCGGCGATCGGCGTGCGATGTACGTCCAGCACCATTTCGGATGCGCCGTCGGTACTCAGCGGCGGCTTCACGGTCGCCTTGATGCGCATGCCGGGCTGCAGGCCGAGGATGCCGGTGATGCGGTCGAAACTTTTCTGCGTGAGCGGCCGATCGGTCTTCAATTGTTCGGCGATCTTGCGCAGACGCGTTTCCGAGGCGCCGACGTTGCCGTGGATTTTCACTGTATCGACATAGCCTTCGACGACGTTGATGAGAACGACGTTGTCTTTGAAGCTCTGGTCCGGCACGAAGGCGAACGACAGCGGATAACCTTTTTCGCGATAGAGGTAGCTGACCTTTTCGGCGGCGTGCAGCAATTCGGCAACGGTGACTTCGCGATTGGTCAATCCTGCGAATTCGGCGGCGACGACATCGAAGGGAAGGGCGTGGACGCCGGCAATGCGGAAGCGCGAAGGCGTGATGCGGCTATTGAGCAGCCGCTGCATCGCCGGGTCTTGTCCTGGCGTCTGGATATCGGTGACGACGGGCTGCGCGGGCGCGGCTTCAAGTTTGGGAAGGGTATCGAGCGGGTTGCCCTGGCCCGGGCTACGGGCATCGGCCGCCAGCGTATCGGCGATGAAGGCCGACTGGCTGAAGGCGGCGCCGGCGCAGATTGCGATCCACCCTTTGATGCAGTGTTGCATACGTCCCCTTTGTCCGACATTGAATGGCGAAGCCAAACTTCGTGCCAGTAACTCAAGTGCGCATAAAACCTGCCAACCCCGGTTGTTTCCCATGAATATGGTTGCAACCGTTGCTTTGGAGAATGAAGTTCCCTTGCCTTCCTGAAAATCCCATGAATATGGGATTTCTGGAAAAAATTGCCGATTTCGTTTCTATTTCTTCGTTTTTTTCTTCTTCTATCGGCGCCGGGGAAACGGCATTTTCCTTGTCAGGATTTTTCTGTAATGCGTTGTTGTTTTTTTGTGCGCCGCAGCTTTGTGTCGTTCGAAAAGTCGTATCCGACCCTCCGGAGAACGAGGGACGGATACGACGCGGCGCTCATTTTTTGCCGAGCAGGCCGCCTACCAGCGAGGTCACCGGAGCGAGCAGCGAGGGTTTGGCAGTGCCGCCAGTCGCACCTCCCGTCGCACCCCCGACAACACTACCGACGACATTGGTCACCGGCGCCAGCAGATTGCCGGCATTGCCATTGCCTGCACCGCCAACAAGTGCGCCGACCGTATTGGTGACTGGTGCGAGGATGTTGCCGGTAGCACCGCCGTTGGGCAGGCCGCCGATGCCACCCAGCGTGCCACCCACAACGGTATGGAGCGTGCCGGTGACTGGTGCCAGCAACGCGAGGCCGCCATTTTCGCCGCCATTCGGCAATCCGCCACCGACTTTGCCGACAATCGTGTGCAGGGCATTGGTTACTGGTGATAGCAGATTGCCGCCGTTGCCATTGCCTACGCCGCCGACAATCGCGCCGACCGTATTGGTGACTGGTGCGAGGATGTTGCCGGCACCACCATCAGGCAGGCCGCCTACACCATCCAGTTTGCCCAGAACACCGGTGATCGGTGCCAGCAAACCGCCCAGGCCGTTTGGATTGCCAGCGGTGCCTTCAGGCTGCAGCAGGATGCCGGCCATGGCGATGGTGCCGCCGGCGGCTTCGATGATGTTGTCGGTCCGTTCGACGACGGGGATGCCGCTTTCGCCGACCTGTTCACCAGTACGGATGACCTGGCCGCCCAGCGTGACCAGCAGGTTATTGAGCGGCTGGCCGACTCCGGTCTTGTCGCCGATGTCGTGTGTCAGCGAGGTGACCCTGCTGGTCAGCGGAACGATCAGGTTGCTGGTGGTCTGTGTGATCTGTTCGACCGGGCCGGTCGACAAGGCTTTCGTCAGCGGTACCGACAGATCGGAAACCGTCGAGCCGACCTTGGTCACGAGTCCGCCTACCGGTGCCGTGACCGGTGCCAGTGCGGAAAGCTGGCCGGTACCGAGATTCGTCACCAGCTGGCCGGCGCTCTGGACGGTTTCGCCGGTCTGGTCGACGACGTTGCCGGTGTTGGCAACCGTGATGCCGAACGGGTTCTTGACGATGCCCATCTGGCCGAGACCGTCGCCGATGCCGTCGCCCAGCGTCGAGACGATGCCGCCCGTGTCGGAGACGACCTTGCCAAGATCGTTCTGGGTCTGATCAGGCACGATCGGCAGATTCATGGCGGTGATCGTGCCGCCAAGATCGGAAACCGTATCGCCGGTAGCTGTGATGATGTTGGACGAGCTATCTAGCGTTTTGCCGGTCGGTGTCGCCGATAGCGTGGTGATGCCGCCACCGCCGCCACCGCTTTTGCCGCCGAGTCCGGCGCTGGTGGAGCCGCTGCCGCTTGCGCAGCCGACCAGGGTCAGGACGGTCGCCAGGGCCAGGATGCTTGAAGCGCTGTTGTGTAAGGTGTTCATTTTTCGTCTCCTCGTTCAATTCGAAAATCAAAAATTCGGAACCCCGCACTTTCCATAGGGCAAACGACGTGCCAGCTGGAAAAACTGGATGGGAGACGAAGGGTGTGGATTTTTATTTCATTTGAAATCAATGGCTTGCATGATGTTTTTGACGCGCGCGGCAAATTTTTGAACGCTCGGGTAACATCGCGAAACGTTACGCGTAACGTAACGAGGGGAACAAAATGTTCCGGTTTTATCGGTTGGCGGGCTTGGCCATGCCGCTGTTTAATCCGGACTTGGGTCCAGACTTTTCCAGATTTTTAGCAAGCAGGAATACAACTTGGCCAGACTGCATTTCGATCCGGAAGCCTTGCCGGTGGATTCGCTGGGAGGAGAGGCGGCGGTCTCCCTGGAACGATTGACGGCAGACGCCTTGCGCAGCCGTTTTGCCGAACAGCGCGAGTGGACGCCCGAAATCACCGTGGAGCGCCTGGTGCGTCCGATGGACCGCCAATTGACCGATGCGGCCGTACTGGTCCCCATCGTGCAGCGCGAGAGCGGACCTACACTGTTGCTGACGCAGCGCACTGCGCATCTGCATGACCATGCTGGGCAGATCAGTTTTCCCGGCGGCCGTGTCGAGACGACGGATGTCTCGCCGGTCGATACCGCCTTGCGCGAGACCGAAGAGGAGACCGGGCTGGATCGCCGGCACATCGAAGTGATCGGCAGCCTGCCCGATTACTGCACCGGCACCGGGTTTCGCGTGATGCCGGTGGTCGGCCTCGTGCAACCGCCGTTCGAACTGCACCCCGATTCCTTCGAAGTTGCCGAAATCTTCGAGGTACCGTTGTCGTTCCTGATGGACGGCATGCATCACCAGCGCCGCACCGCCGAATTCCAGACCGGCCGGCGGACCTTCTACGCGATGCCCTACCAGCGCTATTTCATCTGGGGGGCGACTGCCGGCATGCTGCGCAATCTCTTCCATTACCTGCGCGCGTAGTGTGCATACAGCGTGACGCGGCAGCTGGCATTGCCGCACACTCTGTTATCGCATGTCGCTACGTGCAGTCATCGCAGTTTCATTGCTTCCGCCGAAGCGCTGCGTTATCGTATGGGCTCACTGACTGCCAGGCACGCCGATGACATTTTTCTCCATATTCTTCGCCTTGTTGATCGAGCAGCTGAAGCCGCTGCGCGCGGACAATCCTGTCTACGCTGGCGCGCGTGCGCTGGCCGCGCGGCTGGAAGCGTCGTTCAATGCAGGACAGGCGCAACACGGGCGCCTGGCATGGGGATTGATGATCGCTGCCTTCACGGTACCGGTTGCCGTGCTGTACTGGATTACGCTCAAGCTGGGGCCGCTGTTCGTGCTGCTGCTCAACATTGCCGTCGTCTACCTGACACTGGGTTTTCGCCACTACAGCCATTTCTTCACGTCGATCCAGCTGGCGCTGAACAGCGGCGACGAAGCCACGGCGCGTGCGCTGCTGGGCGAATGGATCAAGCGCGACACCACCGGCATGGAGGCCAGCGAAGTGGCACGTATCGCAGTGGAGCGGGCCTTGGTCACCACGCATCGCAATGTGTTCGGCGTGTTCTTCTGGATACTGACGCCGCTGGGGCCGATCGGCGCCGTCATGTACCGCGTAGCCGAATATCTGGCGCGCATCTGGAACGAGCCGCGCACGGCCGAGCGTGAAGAGTTCGGTCGTTTCGCCGCAAAAGCCTTCTATTTGATCGACTGGATTCCGGTACGGCTGACCGCAGCGGCATTCGCGGTGGTCGGCAATTTCGAGGACGCGATCTATGCATGGCGCAATTTCGCCGGACGCTGGCAGGACGAGGCGATCGGCATCCTGCTGTCGACGGGTGGCGGCGCGATGGGCATTCGCCTCGGTGCACCGGTTGAAAATGCGGCCGACGTGATTCCGGTCGATGCGACGACCGTCGATTCGGTCAACATCGAGACCGAGACACCTTTCGGCGAAGAGGCATCGAGCCGGGCGCTGCAGAGTACGGTCGGGCTGGTCTGGCGCGCATTGCTGTTGTGGATGCTGCTGGTGCTGCTGCTGTCGATCGCCAAATGGTTGGGATGACCGAATAAAGGAAAGGCGCGCCGCTGGCGCGCTTTTTTATTGCCGGTTTTATTGACTGCCGTTGACAGCTGTTGTGCACCGAAAACGTACACAGCGCCGGCAACTGTTGTATCGATGCCATGCAGATAGCGGCAGGGTCGATCTTTGCTTATCAGTAAAAGGGATTTAAGTTACTCTACGGAAATATTTTGCGGTCGAAAATCCTGTCGACCGTTCACCATCGTCGGTCATCCCGGCGTTAGAAACGGTACCGCATAGGGAATTCATCGATGCGCAGTCGCCCACCTTTTTCCCTGTCGATGGCAGCCGTGCTGACGCTCATTCTGGGCGTGGTGATCAGCGCGATCCTGTTTGCCTCGCTGCGGCGGCTGGAGCACGACAATGCCGACATCGAATTCCGTCAGCATGCCAAGCTGCATGTCGTGGCTATCCAGAAGAGCCTGGACAATTCGATGCGCGTGCTGACCGACATCAACCAGTTGTTCGTCGCATTCGGCAATGTCAGTCGCGAGCAGTTCCGGTTGTTCGCCGAGCCGCTGCTGGCACGCAATCCCACCATCCAGGCGCTGAATTACCAGCGCCTCGTCTACGAAGCGGATCGTCTCGCGTATGAAGCCGGGATGCGCGAACAGTTTCCCGGATTTTCGATCACGGAAAAGATAAACGGCGTACTGGCGCCGGCGCGTCCGCGCGATCGTTACCGCGTCGTCGATTACATCGAACCGATGCAGGGCAACGAGCCGGCCCTCGGGTTCGATGCGGATTCCTACGGCATGCAGCAGGAGGCGATGCAACGCGCCATCGATACCGGTGAACCGTCGGCTACCGGCCTGTTCCAGTTGTTGCAGGAGCGCGGCACGCAGCGTGGTTTCATCGTGCTGATGCCGGTTTACCGGCACGGTATAACGCTGACCGATGCGCCCTCGCGTCGTGCTGCGGTAATCGGTTTCACTGCGGCCGTGTTCCGCAGCAGCGACCTGATTGCCAAGGCGCTGGCAGTCGAGAATCCCGGCTCATTGACGATGGCGGAGCGCGATATTGATATCAACGTCGATGTCGGCGCATTGATGAATCCGGTCTGGGACGAACAGAGCCTCATCTACGGTACCGGCAAGTTGCCGTCGATCGAGAAATCCGCATTCGGCTGGCTGCTGTACGACCAGCCGCAGCCGTACCGGCAGGTGTTCCAGATCGCCGGCAAAACCTGGCGCGTCGAAATCGCCACGCCGTCCACACTGTTTACCAAGCGCAGCAGCAATGCCTTGTGGGCGTTGCTGGCGGCGCTGCTGTTCAGCGGCGGCACGGCATTCTGCATGCAGATCATGGCCAATCGCTCGCGGCGCATCCAGAAGCTGGTCGATGAACGCACGCTGCAGCTGCGTTCGGTCAACGAAGACCTGATCGCCGATATCGCCGCGCGCAAACGTACCGAACAGGCGCTGCAGCTGCGCCAGCGCGCGATCGAGGCCAGCGCCAATGCCATCATTATCACCAGTGCCACGGCACCCGACTATGCGATCGAATACGTCAATCCGGCGTTCGAGCGCATCACCGGCTATACGGCCGCCGAAGTCATCGGACGCAATCTCGGCTTATTGTGGGAGAAGGACAGGGAACAGTCCGGCATCAAGGAAATCCGCGGCTGCACGCTGGAGCAGCGCGAAGGCCATGCGGTGCTGCGCAACTACCGCAAGGACGGCGCGATGTTCTGGAGCGATCTGTACATCGCGCCGGTGCGCGACGATGCCGGCAATGTCAGCCACTACGTCGCCGCGCAGTACGACATCACGTCCACCAAGCGCTACGAATCCGAACTTGAATTCCAGACCAACCGCGATGCGCTGACCGGACTGGCCAATCGCAACCTGCTGCGCGATCGTTTGGGACAGGCGATTTCCTACGCCTATCGCTACGGGCATCCGATCTGGGTGCTATTCGTCGACCTCGATCGCTTCAAGTTCATCAACGACACGCTCGGGCATCAGGCCGGAGATGTTCTGCTGAAGGCGGTCGCCGATCGTGTGCAATCGTCGGTGCGCGATACCGATACGGTGGCGCGCATGGGCGGCGATGAATTCGTGCTGGTGCTGCCCGAGCGTACCGATGCCGGCCTGTCGACCGGGATCGTCAAGCGCATCATGGATGCGATCGCGCAGCCGCTGACGATCGAAGGGCATGAATTCTTCATCAGCTGCAGCATCGGCGTTTCCGTCTATCCGTCCGACGGCGCCACGCCCGAGGAACTGATCAAGCACGCGGACGTGGCGATGTATCGCGCCAAGGAAACCGGCCGCAACAACTTCCAGTTCTACACGTCCGAGATGAATGAGCGTGCGCTGGAGCGACTGCGTATCGAGGGCGATCTGCGCAATGCGCTGGAACGCAACGAATTCGTGCTGTACTACCAGCCGCAGGTCGATCTGCGCACGCGCGAAATCGTCGGCGTCGAGGCGCTGATCCGCTGGCAGCATCCGGAGTTCGGCATGGTGCCGCCGATCCGCTTCATCGGCCTGGCGGAGGAAACGGGGCTGATCGTGCCGATCGGCGCGTGGGCAATCCAGGAAGCCTGCCGCCAGTGCAAGAAATGGCAAAAAGAAGGGCTGGGGCATCCGCGCGTGGCGGTCAACCTTTCGGCGCGGCAGTTCACCCAGCAGGATCTGGTGGACTGCGTGGCGGCTGCGCTGAACGAGACAGGGCTGGCGGCCGAATACCTGGAAATCGAACTGACCGAAAGCCTGGTCATGGCCGACGTCGATCATGCGATCGGCATCCTGCGCGAACTGAAGGCGCTCGGCGTCCAGCTGTCGATCGACGATTTCGGCACCGGCTATTCCAGCCTGTCGTACCTGAAGCGTTTCCCGATTGACGTGCTGAAGATCGACCGCTCCTTCGTCAACGACATCACGATCGATCCGGACGACGCGGCCATCGTTGCTTCCATCATCTCGCTGGCGCACAGCCTGCGCCTGCAGGTTATCGCGGAAGGCGTGGAAACCATCGAGCAGCTCGGTTATCTGCGCAAGCATGAATGCGACCAGATCCAGGGTTATTTCTTCAGCCGTCCGATCCCGGCGGAAGCGATGGGTCGCATGTTGCAGGATGGCCATCGCCTGCAGGCGGAAAGCGCGGGCACGCTGATCTGAACGGAACAGGTTGCGGCGTCAGCCGGCCTGCGTATTCTGCGGACGCTGCAGCATCGCCATTGCGCGGCAGGCGGCATCCAGTTGCACATATCCCAGATTGAACACGACGGCAGACAGCGCCAGCGTAGCGACATTCGTGCTGGCCGCATAGCTGCGCAGCGCCATGTCTTCCAGCAGCACGCCGGACAATGACAGCAGGATGCCGAAGCCGACCGCCACAGTCAGGAAGGCGCAGAACACCGACATCGGCAGCAAACCGAAGACCAAGGCGATCAACATGAACAGATAGCCGAAGGTTTCAAGCAACGGACCCCATGCCTCGCACAGCAGTGTGAACGGCCAGGCCAGCCACCCGGCCAGACCGGCGCGCGCCGGAGGCCAGTGACGATTGCGCCGCAATGTATCGCACAGGCCGTGTTGCCATGCCGCTCGTTGTTGCGACCAGTCCGGCCATGATTCGGCTACGTTGCGTGCGCAGACCGGTTCGGCGACAAAGCGCAGACCGTGTTTCCTGCCCTGCGCACGCAGCGTGCGTTGCAGTCGGAGAATCAATTCTGCTTGCGGATCGACGGCAGTCGTATCGTAGCCGCCAGCCTGTATCGCGGCATCGATGCGCAGCAGAGCCAGGGCGGACGGCGCATGCGGTATGGCGTTGCAGACCGACCAGCCGAGCGGTGCGAATAGTGCGTTGCGCAGCAGTTCGATGATTTGCAGGCGCGGCAGCCAGCGACGCGGCAGGACAAGTTTGTCGAACAGGCCATCGGCGATTGCGGCATCGTTGGCAGCATGTAGCGCCGCTACCGTCATGACGATGCCGTTTTCATTGATGAAAGGCGTCGCCAGCCGCTGCAGGCAATCGCGGCGCAGCAGCATACTGGTATCGACGCTGCAGTACAGCGGATGGCGTGCCGTGTTGATGCCGGCGTTCAGCGCATCGGCCAGGCCGCCGCTCTGCTTGTCGATGATGCGCAGGTTGCGATGGCGCGTCGAACGATGGATGCCGCGAATCGCCTGAGTGGGAATGCGCATGCGATAGGTTTCGGGAAACGGATGCAGATCGAAGGCTTGCGTCAGGGCATCCATCGTGCCGCCTGTATCACCATTGTTATCGCCATCGTGGATGACGATGAGTTCGAACGCCGCATGTTCCAGCCGCAACAGTGCCTGCACGGTGGCGACGGCTGCGCTCTTGTCCTTTCCCTGCAGCGGCAACAGCACGCTGATCGGTTGTTCCAGCCCCGAATGCAGTTGCGGCAGATCGGCCAGCAGTCTTTCCCGTTCGATATCGCGCAGCTTGCGAATGGACAGCAGGTTCAACAGCAGATTGCCGACGCGCGACAGCAGGAAGTAGGTGAGGATTGCGGAGGCCAGCCAACTGGTCCAGAGATGTACGCTCATGCCGCATCCTTTTCCGCAAGAGCCTGCGCCAGCATGTCGCGGGCAAAACGGTCGGCCAGATTGTCGCGCAGCATTTCCGCTTCGGCACGACCGAAGGAATGCATGCCGACCAGTGCTTGCGCGGTGCGATAGCGCACCCACCATTCGGCATCGGCCAGCAGCGGCACCAGCCGGTTGACGTCGACCTCTTCGCCGAGACGACCGACGACCTTGGCGGCCTGCAGGCGCACACGCCAGTCGGTATGCCGCAGCAGCGGGCGCACTTGCGGCAGCATTTCCGCGTCATGAATGGTGCGCAGCGCAGCGGCGACGGTTTCCGCGTCATCCTGTTTCAGCAAGGCGGTGAGGACGACAGGCGGCGGTGACAGATGCAATGCTTCCAGCAGCCGCAGTGTGCGCGGCAGATGTTCGGCAGGATGTTCCGTCACGGCCATCAGAAGACTCGGTGCGAAGGCATTCTGTGCTGTCTGCAGGATGGCCGCGACCTGTGCGATCGGCCAGTCGGTACGTGCCAGCATCAGTGGCGTCAGTTCGGCGGCGGTGGTATCGGCATCGATGCGAACCAAGGCATGAAAGGCGTGCAGCGAGGTGATGCTGTCGGCAGCCAGTGTCTGGGTGGTCAGCGCTTCACGCGCAACCTGGTCGCACAAATGACCAAGCGCCATCGTCGCCAGCAGGCATTCGGCGCGGCTGCCGTGATGCAGCATGTGCCGCGCGAAACGATCGCAGCCGATGGCGCGGGCGACGTCGATCAGGTTGTGCGCTGCTTCTCCGCCGGCGTCGCGCATCAGGTTGTTCCAGAGCTTCAGAAAGGGCACGCGTTCATCGGCAGCCAGCGTGGGCAGGCGTGGCGGCAGAGAGGAAGCGAGCGCGTTCAGCAGCAGCGGATGCCAGATGGAAAGAAAGGCGTGTTCCCTGCGCCGTTTTTTCTTCTGTGCGATGCGCAGCGTGCAGGCTGCCAGTAGCAGCAGCAGCGCCAGGCCGAACGCGATACCGTCGATCCAGCCGATGGCGCGCACCAGCGGTTCGTAAGCCGGGCTCATGTCAGCATCCTGCCGGCGGGACGCGAAGATGAATGCATCGCGAAAAAGCGGATGTCGGCATGCGGTTCCTTGATGTCTGTCTGGGGTCTGTTGCGTTCTGGCATTCCATTGTAATGCCGTTTGCCGCGCATTCTGCCCTCTGTTGGATGCCTGTCGGGCGGGCAGTGCGATCCCCATGCAATAATTCCGGACTGTTCATCCAGCCTGCCGCCATGCGAACCGTCAAATACTTTTCCTTCCTCTGCATCCTGTTCCTTTCGCTCATGTCGTCTGCCTCGTCGGCGCAACGCCTGCCGGCGACCGTGACCGACGCGCTCAATCGCAGTGCGATTCCGTTGCAGGCAGTAGGCGTATATGTGCAGCAGGTAACAGGAGCGGCACCGGTGCTGGCATTGAATGCCGAAGCCGGTTTCAATCCTGCTTCGACGATGAAGCTGGTGACCAGCAATGCCGCGCTCGATCTGCTCGGGCCGGCGTTCACGTGGAAGACGGGCGTCTATGCGACCGGCACGCAGGACGGCGACGTGCTGAACGGCGATTTGATCATCAAGGGCAGCGGCGATCCGAAACTGGTGACGGAAAAATTCTGGCAGTTGCTGCGGCAGGTGCGCGCATCCGGCATTCGCGAGATACGCGGCAATCTGGTGCTCGACCGCAGCGTGTTCGCCGCCATGCCCTACGATCCGGCGCGCTTCGACGATGAGCCGGCCAAGCCGTATAACGCAGGCCCCGATGCGCTACTGCTGAACTACAAGGTGCTGGCGCTGCATTTCCTGCCGCAGCCGATGCATCTGGCGGTTGCCGTGCAGAGCGATCCGCCGGTGGCCGGCATGCCGATTGCCGCGCCGGTATTGTCGAACGGGCCTTGCGGCGACTGGCAGACGGGATTGAACGCGCAGCTCGATGCCGGCGGCTTGCGCTTCGACGGCAGCTATCCGTCTTCCTGTGGCGAAAAGACCTGGTATCTGCATCCGTACGGACTCAGCAGCACCGAATACTTCGGCCGCGTGTTCCGCGAATTGTGGCGCGAATCCGGCGGCGTGTTCTCGGGCGCGGTGACGGAAGGCGTGACGCCTGTGGATGCGCGTCTTGTCGCCGAATGGCAGTCGCCGTCGCTGCCGGAAGTCGTGCGCGACATCAACAAGTACAGCAACAACGTGATGGCGCGCCAGTTGCTGCTGACGATCGCGGCGGAAACCGGCAACCTGCCGGCGACGCCGGAAGCGGCCGCCACGATCGTGAAGGGCTGGCTGGACCACAAGGGCATCGATACGTCCAAGCTGGTGATCGAGAACGGCTCCGGCCTGTCGCGCATCGAGCAGGTCACACCGGCGTTGATGGGACGCATGCTGGCGGCGGCTTTCCGTTCGCCGGTGATGCCGGAACTGATGTCGTCGATGCCGGTGGTCGGACTGGACGGGACGATGCGCAAGCGGCTGGTGGACGATACGGTTGCCGGCCATGCGCATATCAAGACCGGTTCGCTGGACGGTGTGCGTGCGGTTGCCGGCTACGTGCTGGCGGCGTCCGGGCGGCGCTATGTGGTGGTCTGCATCATCAATGATATTCACGCGGTGCGCGGGCAGGCGGCCCAGGATGCGCTGCTGCAGTGGGTGTACGAAAAAGGCTGAGTCTGCCGGACTTTGCCGGGCGGCAGCGGGGTTCCTCGACGAACCTCGCTCCGGATGTGTGTCCCACGTTTCGTATTGCTTTCGCGTAACTCCAGCGAAAATTTCTCCAACATTCTTCTTTTTGATGATATCTTTTTGCTCGATTCTGACATGTCACAAATGTGTTAGATCGAAAAATAATAAATTGATAATTCAATTGATATCAGGAGAAGACAGTGATCAAGGCATCGATTTGCATGCGCCTGGCCGGCGCCATCGTGTTGAGTGGAGCGTATTCCGCGGCCGGAGCTTTTGACATAACCGGGAAATACTGCGACACCCCTTCGCGCTGCATCAACCCGACGACTACGCAAGGGATGGTGACGACTTCGAACTATCTGGCGACCCAGGCCGGACTGCAGATCCTGCGCGACGGCGGCAACGCCATCGACGCGGCGATTGCCGCAGCGGCCACGCTGGCGGTGGTCTATCCGCAAATGACGACCATCGGCGGCGACAACTTCTGGCTGATCTACAACGCCAAGACTGGCGAGATGCGTGCATTGAATGCCAGCGGCCGTTCGGGCGAAAAGGCCACCATCGATTTCTACAAGCAGAAGGGATTGAGCAAGATTCCGGCGCGCGGCTATCTGGCGGCAAATACGGTGCCGGGCGTGGTTTCGGGATGGGACGAGGCCTATCGTTATGGCCAGAAGAGCATGGGCAGCAAGGTGAAATGGCCGCAGTTGCTGGACAGCGCGATCGGCTATGCGGAAAACGGTTTTGCCGTCACGCCGTCGCTGGAAAAATGGAGCAACATCAACGTCAATCCGGCCGATCAGGAATTCCGTAACCTGCAGCGTTTCGACGGTTTCAAGCACACGTATCTGAAGCCGGACGGCAGCATCTATCACGTCGGCGAAGTGCTCAAGCAACCGGAACTGGCCGGCACGCTGCGCACGATCGCCAGCGACGGCGCGAAAGCGTTTTACCAGGGCGCGATTGCCAAGAAGATCGTGGACGAGTTGCAGCAAAACGGCGGCTTGCTGACGATGAAGGATTTCTCCTCGCACAAGGCCGATTGGGTCACGCCGCTGAAAGTGAACTATCGCGATACCGTGGCCTACAATCTGCCGCCCAACACGCAGGGCATGGCTTCGCTCGAAATCCTGAACGTGCTGAACAATTTCGATGTGAAGAAGCTGGGTGAAGGCACCGCCGACTACTATCACCTGATCATCGAAGCGACGAAGGAAGCCTTCGCCGATCGCGACAAGTACCTGACCGATCCCGCCTTCAACAAGATTCCGCTCGACTACCTGCTGTCGCGCGAGCATGGCGTGGATCAGGCGAAGCGCATTCAGATGGCACATGCCGCGACATCGGTCCAGCCGCTCGATCCGAAAGGCGACACGATTTGGCTCGGTGTGGTGGACAAGGACGGCAATGCCGTTTCGCTGATCCAGAGCGTCTATCACGACTTTGGCTCCGGCATCGTGCCGAAGGGCACCGGCGTGCTGCTGCAAAATCGCGGCAGCTTCTTCTCTCTCGACAAGAACCATGTCAATCATCTGGAACCGGGCAAGCGCACTTTCCATACGCTCAATCCGGCGATGTTGACGAAGAACGGCAAGCCGTTGCTGGTCTACGGCACGATGGGCGGAGAAGGCCAGCCGCAGACGCAGGCAGCCATCGTCACGCGTATCGTCGACTTCGGCATGTCGCCGCAGGATGCGATCAACGGTCCGCGCTGGCTGCATGGCCGTACTTGGGGTGCAGCATCGAACGATCTGAAGGTCGAGGGACGTGTGCCGTCGGCCGTGACGGATGAACTGAAGAAACGCGGTCATCCGATCAATGTAGTCGACGACTATACGGATACGATGGGACATGCCGGTGCGATCTGGATCGATCCGGCTTCCAAGGTTCGTTACGGTGCAACCGATCCGCGTGGTGATGGTCTGGCAGCAGGCTACTGATCCGCGGCATCGATAAAAAAGCCGGCAGCTTTTCGAAGCTGCCGGCTTTTTTCATGTACGTACTTCATACGTGTGCTTTTCATGCATTCTCATACGCACTTCCATTTGGTGCGGAGAGAAAAACCACGCAAACTTCGTCAGAGCAGGATAGGCCGGTCCGGGAGCTGGTTGGATGGCGTTTCGACCGTTTGCGAAGCGTTTTCCGGGAAATGCGTGCGCAACAGCGCGTTCATCTGCTTCAGCCCGGCGATGGCGCTGTCGTGATAGATGCGCTGTGCGAAGCCGTCCGTCATCGTGCGGCAGATCGTCTGCCATCCTTCGGGCGGTACGCAACGTGCGATGCCGCGGTCGGCGACGATCTCGACCTGATGATCGGCGAGATTGATGTAGACCAGTACGCCGCAGTTTTCTTCCGTGTCCCACACTTCGTACAGCGTGAACAATTCGTGTGCACGCTGGCGTGACGTCATGCCGCTCCATGCTGCAGCCAGATCGAGCGCCGGTTCGACGATCAGGCGCACTTCGGCACGATGCTGGGTTTCGCCTTCGGCAATGGCGGATTGAATAGCCTTCAGCGTTTCGACTG
Organism: Oxalicibacterium solurbis; assembly: GCF_014635845.1. Classification (GTDB taxonomy): domain Bacteria; phylum Pseudomonadota; class Gammaproteobacteria; order Burkholderiales; family Burkholderiaceae_D; genus Oxalicibacterium; species Oxalicibacterium solurbis. The sequence goes on from NZ_BMDP01000002.1 coordinate 88,990, forward strand.
GAAAGGCCTTGCTGCCGGTACGCCGGTTCGTCGCCAGATGCCGTAGTGTGCGCGTCAGTCTGTTCATCACCAGTTCCCCGAAGCGCCGCCGCCGTCGAATCCGCCACCGCCACCACCGAATCCGCCGCCACCGCCGAAGCCACCGCCGCCACCAAAGCCACCGAACCCGCCGTCGAATCCTCCCGGCGGACGGCGTCCGTAATGGTTGCCGATCGCGCTGCCGAGAATGACGCCGGCGGCATTGCCCCAGTCGTCGCTGCGGTGCCCGCGCCGCCCGCTACCGCGTCCGCCACGGCTGCGCCACAAGGTGATGAAGATCAGCACGGCGAAGAAGACGAAGGGCGCGATGCCGAAGGCTTCATCTTCTGCGTGGCGTTGTTGCTTGTCTGGCGTGGGAAAGGCTTCCTTGTCGAGCAGGCTGGTGATGACGGAAAGGCCGGATGCCAGTCCGCCGTAATAATCGCCCTGACGGAAGTGCGGTGCGATCACGTCCTGCAGGATGCGTTTGGACTGCGCATCGGTCAGCGTTCCCTGCACGCCGCGGCCGGTTTCGATGCGCAGGCGGCCCGATGCGGCCGAATTGTTTTTCGCCACCAGCAGGATCACGCCGTCGTCGATGCCCTTGCGGCCGAGTTTCCAGGTGTCGGCGACGCGAATGCTGTATTGCTCGATGGTTTCCGGTTCGGTGCGATCGACCAGCAGGATCGCGATCTGGCTGCCGGTGCGTTGCTCGTATTCGGCCAGCACGTTTTCCAGCGTCGTGCGCTGGCCGATGTTGAGCATGCCGACCTGATCGGTGACGCGTGCGTTCAGCGGCGGCACCGATTGCAGCCCTTGCGCTACGGCCAGTGTGCCGGTGAATACGAGCAGGCAGGTCAGCAGGAAGCGCATGATCGAGCGATACGTCATTGAATGGTGATCACTTGTCGAAGTTGACAGCTGGCGGTGCCGAGATCGCCTTTTCGTTCTCGACCGTGAACGACGGTTTGACCGCATAGCCGAATACCTTGGCCGTCAGGTTGGTCGGGAAGCTGCGCGCCAGCACGTTGTATTCCTGTACCGCTACGATGTAGCGCTGGCGGGCGACGGTGATGCGATTCTCCGTGCCTTCCAGCTGCGACTGCAGGTCGCGGAAGCTGGTGTCGGCCTTCAACTGCGGATAGTTTTCCGAGATTGCCATCAGGCGCGACAGCGCCGATGACAGTTCACCTTGTACCTGCTGGAAGCGTGCGAAGGCTTGCGGATCGTTGAGCACTTCCGGCGTGACCTGGAAGCTGGTGGCGGCGGCACGCGCCTTCGTCACCGATTCCAGCGTTTCGCGCTCGTGCGAGGCATAGCCCTTGACGGTATTGACCAGATTGGGAATCAGGTCGGCGCGGCGCTGGTACTGGTTGACGACTTCGCTCCATGCAGCCTTGGTCGCTTCGTCTTTCGCCTGAAAATCGTTGTAGCCGCAGGCGGTCAGCATGGTCGCCAGCACTGCCATCGTCAGCCACTTGAATAGTTTTGCCATTGCGTTTCTCCGTGGAATGAGGGATTCGAACTGCATGCCATGTGCTGCCGCCAGCCGTGATTTCAATGGCGCGGTGACGAAAAGATAACACGACAGTGCCGCGGCGCACCCACGCAGTGAAATGCAGAATGAAATGCACAGCGAAATGTGCAACGGGAGCGCGACAGCCTGCGCGGTACAATACGCTCTGCAGCAATGCGCTGCATTCCCCGTATTCAGCAAGAGACTCCAGCCGTGACCTTCATCGAAAAACTATCTGCCGCCTGGCAAGACCGCCGTTCGCAACTGTGCATCGGGCTCGATCCCGATCCGGCGAAGTTCCCCGGCCAGATGCAGGGAAAAAGCGATGCGATCTTCGCCTTCTGCAAGGAGGTCATCGATGCGACGGCCGATCTGGTCTGCGCGTTCAAGCCGCAGATCGCCTACTTTGCCGCGCTGCGCGCCGAAGACCAGTTGGAAGAAATCTGCGCTTACCTGAAGAAGCGCCATCCGCAACTGCCGATCGTGCTGGACGCCAAGCGCGGCGATATTGGTGCGACCGCCGAGCAGTACGCGCGCGAGGCGTTCGAGCGTTATGGCGCCGATGCCGTTACCGTCAATCCGTACATGGGTTTCGATTCGGTACAGCCGTATCTGGAATGGAAGGATCGCGGCGTCATCGTACTGTGCCGTACGTCCAACGAGGGCGGCTCCGACCTGCAGTTCCTGAATTCTGACGGCAAGCCGTTGTACCAGCATGTGGCGGCGATGGTTGCGAACAAATGGAATACCAACGGCCAGTGCGGCCTGGTGGTCGGCGCGACCTTCCCGAACGAGCTGGCGCAGGTGCGCGAAATCGTCGGCGACATGCCGCTGCTGATTCCCGGCATCGGTGCGCAGGGCGGCGATATCAGGGCGACGGTGGAAGCCGGTCGCACGAAAGCCGGCACCGGCATGATGATCAATTCGTCGCGCGCCATCCTGTACGCGAAAAGCGAAGGCGGCGAATCGTTCGCGCAGGCTTCGCGCCGCGTGGCGCTGGAAACGCGCGACGCGATCAACCGATATTGAACTGCGGTCGAACAATCGTCACGGCAATCGATTTGCCATGATCATGGGATGGGAAAAAGAAGCGCTGCTCGGCATACTGCCGCCACGCAATATTCTTATTTCCCCCTCATGGATTACCTGATCGAAAAACATCCGGCCAAGACGATGGCCGCCGTCCTGCTCCTCGGCGTATCCGCGCTGGTTTTCCTGTTCTGACTTAGTTCTGATGTAGTTCCAATGACGTCGCCGACGGGTGCCATGCATCCGCTCGGTCTTTCCGTCTGGTCTGTCAGTTCGTGCTGTCCAGTAGCGCCAAAAGGCCGCGCAAGGCATGCACGACCGATTGCGTGCGTACAGCATGGCGATCGCCGTCGAACAGCATCTTTTCCGTACGTATCGATTCGCCGTAAGCCCAGCCGAACCAGACGGTGCCGACCGGTTTGCCCGGCACGGCGCCGCCCGGGCCGGCGATGCCGGTGGTCGACAGCGATACCGTTGCGCGGCTGTTGCGCAGCGTCCCGGTGCACATGGCAGCTGCGGTTTCGGCGCTGACCGCGCCATGTTTTTCGAGTACGTTGGACGGCACGCCGAGCAGCGCCGTCTTGGCGTCGTTCGAATAGGTGACGAAACCGCAGTCGAACCATTCGGAGGAGCCGGCAATCTCGGTGATCGCCTGTGCGATGCCGCCGCCGGTGCAGGATTCGGCCGTTGCCAGTATCAGGCCGAGCTCCTTCAACTTTCGTCCGACTTGCGTCGCCAGTGCAATCAATTCATCCATCGCATTTTCCCGTCAGGTCTATCGAACCTTATAGCACGCGCCAGATTGCGAACACCAACAGCGTCATGAAGGCAGCGATCAGATCGTCCAGCATCACGCCGAAGCCACCCTTGATGGTACGGTCGAAATGCCTGATCGGCTGCGGCTTCACCATGTCGAAGAAGCGGAAAACCAGGAAGGCGGCAAATTGCGTCCATGCGCTAGTTGGTGTGATGAACAGCATCACCAGCCAGATCGCGACGATCTCGTCCCATACCATGCTGCCGTGATCGGGTGCGCCGAGATCGCGCCCCGTTTTTGCGCAAGCCGGAATGCCGATCAGGAAACCGACGGCGACGATCAGCAGCCAGTTTTCCGGCGTGAAGATGCCGGGCCAGCGCGACGACAGCACATTGAACGACAGCCAGCCGAACAGCGTGCCGAAGGTACCCGGCATCGTGCGCGCCAGACCGCTGCCGAATCCCTGCGCCAGCAGGTGCGCCGGATGCGCAAGCATGAAACTGGAATTGGCGCGAATGGCGGCCGGGGGAGCAGAAGCCTGTACGGTCATGGCGAAGCGAAGTGATCGAAAGAGGAAAGTTGCAGGCTGATCGGACGGCCTTGGTCATCGCACAGTCGCGTGCCTGTTTCCGCATCGATGGTACCGATGCGCGTCACCGTCGTGCCGGCGGCCAGTGCCGCGCCAAGCACGTCGTCGCGGCGTGATGCCGGTGCGGTGAAACAGAGTTCGTAGTCGTCGCCGCCGGCCAGCGTGAAACGGTGGCGCAGTTCCGGCGACTGGCGTTGCAGCATCGGACCCGCCGGCAATGCATCGACATTCAGCGTGGCGCCGACGTGCGAGCGTTTCAGGATATGGCCGAGATCGCCGATCAGACCGTCGGAAACGTCCAGCGCTGCGTGGGCGATGCCGCGCAATGCCAGGCCGAGTGTGACGCGCGGCTGCGGCGTATGCAGGCGCACCGCAGCTTGTTCCAGCGTATCGGCATCGAGCCGCTGCTCGCCATACAGCGAGGCCAGCGCCAGGCGCGCATCACCGAGCGAACCGGAAATCCAGATGTCGTCACCGGCCAGCGCTGCATCGCGCCGCAGTGCGTCGCCGACCGGAATGCGGCCGAACACGGTGATGCAGATGTTCAGCGGACCTTTTGTCGTATCGCCGCCGATCAGTTCGCAATCGTGCGCATCGGCCAACGCAAACAGGCCGCGTGAAAATTCGGCCAGCCATGTTTCGTCGACGCTGGGTAGCGACAATGCCAGCGTGAAGGCGACCGGTTCGGCTCCCATCGCGGCGAGATCGGAAAGATTCACTGCCAGCGACTTGTGTCCGAGCTTGAACGGATCGGCGCCGGCGAAGAAATGGCGGCCTTCCACCAGCATGTCGGACGAGATCGCCAGTTGCATGCCGGATTGTTGCGCCAGCAATGCGCAATCGTCGCCGATGCCGAGCATGGCGCGGTTCTTGGGATGAGAGGGCCGCACGAAATAGCGTGCGATCAGATCGAATTCGGACAGCATGCGGTCATTGTACAGAAGGGGATCGTGAAAACGCCGCCGGTATCGCCGGAAAAGCGATACGTGGCGGCGTTCTTGTCGTTGCAGGCCGGGGTTTCAGTCTCGTCGGATTCTGCAGGTGATCGGCCGATCACAGGTCGATCATTCGCCCGTTTTCTTCCCTAGCGCGCCCAGCAATTCCTGGCGAATCGCATTGTCGTGCGGCGATACGCCGAATCCGGCCATGGCGCCGCCGGCTTCGTAGAAGCGGCAGACGGTCTTGCCGTTGACGACTTCATCCTGCCATTTGCCTTCTGCGACCAAGTGCGGCGCCGGTGCGATCAGCGCGAGCGGATAGCTTGGCGTCTTGATCAGTACCGGCGATGGTTTCAGGTCGATTTCCGTGCGTTCGCCGGTCAGCGTGCGCGCGATGGCACGGCCGGCGGTCATGATGGGGGCGATATACGGCAGCGTGCGTGTTGCGCCGTCGGGAAAGGCATATTCGGCGCAGTCGCCGAGTGCATAGACGTCCGGTGCGCTGGTCTGGCCGGCGGCATCGATGACGATGCCGCGATTGGTCTTCAGTTGCGCAGCATGCGCCAGCCGCAGGTCAGGGCGCAGGCCGACGGCGGACAGCACGACATCGGCTTCCACCGTGCTGCCGTCGGCCAGCTCGACGCGCAGGTCGGTATCGGCCTGCACCACACTTTCGGCCACGGTGTTCAGGCGGAATTGCACGCCGCGCGTACCCAGTGCTGCCTGCAGTCCGGCCGACAATGCCGGCGCTGCCAGCGCGGACAGTGCGCGTGCGCTCGGATCGATCAGCGTGACGGCATGGCCGGCGCCAGCCAGGTCGTCGGCGAATTCACAGCCGATCAGGCCGGCACCGAGAATGGCGACGCGAACCGGCGATGCATTCTTCGACGAGCGCAGTTCCTCGCGAAAGGCCGCATAGTCGTCGATGTGATTGACGGACAGCACGCGATGCGCGCCATCGCCCTTGATGTCGAGGCGGATAGGTTGCGCGCCGACGGCCAGCACCAGCTTGTCGTATTCGTAGACGCCGGAACTGGTATCGATTTTCTTCGCCTGCGTATCGACGCCGTTGACGGTGACATTGGTCATCAACGTCGCGTTCAACTGTTCCGCCATCTGCGTGGCGGCCTGCGTGATCAGTTGCTGCGCTTCCTTGTTCTGTGCGAAGGCGTTCGACAGCATCGGCTTCGAATAGAAGCCGCCGCCATCGGCGGTAATCATGATCAACGGGGTTTCTTTATCCAGTTTGCGGAATTCGCGTGCGACGGTATAGCCGGCCAGTCCTGCGCCGACGATGATGATCGGTTTCATTGTCTTCCTGATGTCGATGTCGCGTCGGACAAGGCCGGACGCGGCCGTTCATATTGCAGGCATGCGCGTAGCGTGTGCCTCGGTCTTCGGCCGCGCCAGGCGAAGCATCAGAAAGTGATGCGCGTTGCTGAAAGGCGCGGCAACGTTGGACAGCGGCGGGTTTTTCTTGTCGGGTTGCCTGCCGCAATGTCGATCGTTGCCGTCATCTTACCGTGTTCCGTTGCCGGTGCGGCAAATCAGGAGAGGTCGCCGAAGGCATCCTCGACAGTGTCGTGCGCAGGTGCCGGCGTTTTCTGTGCATTGGCGCCGCGTTGCTGTTCGCGATGGCGGGTCTGGTTTTCAGGCGGTGCCGTTTTTGTATCGGCATGGCGTTTGGCGGTGAAGAGGCGAGGCTGGCCGGACATCTTTTTCTCCTTGCATGAATTACATGAAACTGCGTGCATGAAATTACGGCGCCGATTCAAATGAGGACGCCTAGAGAAGAAGATAGGGGCGAGCTATGAAAAACCGAAATTGATAGTTTTTATGCCGGCGATAGCTCGATGGTTTGTACATGGGCTGCAGTGCAACGCCGATAGTCCGCTGATAGAATGAAAATTCCTCTTTTTGACAAGGATGCGGGCACCGTATGGATTCGAACCACGACAAGAAAGAAGAAATGCGCCTCAAACTGAGACAGGCTGCACTCGAATACCACGAATTTCCCACGCCCGGAAAAATCAGCATCGCTCCTACCAAGCAAGTCACCAATCAGCGTGATCTGTCGCTGGCCTATACGCCGGGCGTCGCCGTCGCTTGTGAAGAAATCGCGGCCGATCCTGCCAACTCCTATCGTTACACGGCACGCGGCAATCTCGTTGCGGTCATTACCAATGGTACGGCGGTACTCGGCTTGGGCAATATCGGGCCGCTGGCGGCCAAGCCGGTAATGGAAGGCAAGGGCGTGCTGTTCAAGAAATTCGCCGGCATCGACGTGTTCGATATCGAGGTCAATGAAACCGATCCCGACAAACTGGTCGATATCATCGCGTCGCTGGAGCCGACCTTCGGCGGCATCAACCTGGAAGACATCAAGGCGCCGGAATGCTTCGAGATCGAACGCAGGTTGCGCGAACGCATGAAGATTCCGGTGTTCCACGACGATCAGCACGGCACCGCGATCATCGTCGCCGCGGCAATGCTGAATGGCTTGAAAGTGGTAGGGAAGGATATTCGCAAGAGCAAGCTGGTGGTGTCCGGAGCCGGCGCGGCCGCGCTTGCCTGCCTGGACATGATGGTGGATCTGGGCTTTGTGCGCGAAAATATCTATGTCACCGATCTGGCTGGCGTGGTGTACCAGGGGCGCCTCGAATTGATGGACCCTGCCAAGGAAAAATTCGCGCAGAAGACCGATGCCCGTACGCTGGCGGACGTAATTGCCGGCGCCGATATCTTTCTCGGCCTGTCTGCCGGTGGCGTGTTGAAGCCGGAAATGGTGGCAAAAATGGCGGAGCGGCCGTTGATCATGGCACTCGCCAATCCGACACCGGAAATCCTGCCTGAAGAAGTGCGTGCCGTGCGTGACGATGCAGTCATCGCGACCGGACGTTCGGATTATCCGAACCAGGTCAACAATTCGCTGTGCTTCCCGTACATCTTCCGCGGTGCGCTCGATTGCGGCGCCACCACGATCACGCGCGGGATGGAAATCGCTGCGGTACACGCAATTGCCGATCTGGCGCAGGCCGAGCAATCGGATATCGTGGCCAGCGCCTATGGCATCACCGACCTGAGTTTCGGTCCCGACTACTTTATCCCGATGTCTTTCGATCCGCGCCTGATGACCAGGATCGCGGTGGCCGTTGCCAAGGCGGCGCAGGAAGACGGTGTGGCGGCGCGGCCGATTGCCGACATGGAAGCCTACATCGATCGTCTGCAGCAATTCGTCTATCGCAGCGGCACTTTCATGAAGCCGATCTTCAACGTCGCGAAGACCACGTCGCCGGAATTGAAGCGCATCGTGTTTGCCGAAGGCGAAGAAGAAAGTGTGTTGCGTGCAGTACAGGTGGTGGTCGACGAAAGGCTGGCGACGCCCATTCTGATCGGCCGCCCTGCGGTGTTGGCGCAACGTATCGAACGCTTCGGTTTGCGCATCAAGCCGGATGTCGATTTCACCATCATCAATCCGGAGCACGACGACCGCTACCGTGATTTCTGGGAAACCTATCTGTCGATGACCAGGCGCAAGGGCGTCACCGAGCAATATGCACGACTGGAAATGCGTCGTCGTCATACATTGATCGGCGCAATGGCGATCCACAAGAACGATGCGGACGGCATGATCTGCGGCACCTACGGTACCAACGATCTGCATCTGCATTACATCGATCAGGTGCTTGGGAAGCGAGCGGGCGTCAATATTTACGCGGCGATGAACTGCCTGATCCTTTCGGACCGCCAGTTGTTTATTGTCGATACGCACGTGAACGAGAATCCGACTGCCGAAGAACTGGCAGAGATCACGATCCTGGCGGCGGAAGAAATGCGCCGCTTCGGCCTGGTGCCCTATGTCGCGCTGCTGTCGCACTCCAACTTCGGTACCAGCGACAGCGAATCCGCAAGAAAAATGCGCAAGGTGCGCGAGCTGGTGCGAGCCCGTGCACCGGATCTCGAGATCGATGGCGAGATGCACGGCGACATGGCGTTGAATGCGGAAATGCTCAAGAAGGCAATGCCCGATACCACGTTGAAAAACGATGCGAACCTGCTGGTGCTGCCGAATATCGATGCTGCGAACATTGCCTATAACCTGTTGAAGACGACAGTCAGCGCGAACGTGGCAATCGGCCCGATCCTTCTCGGCTGCAACAAGCCGGTGCATGTATTGACGCCGTCGGCGACGGTGCGCCGCATCGTCAACATGACGGCGCTGTGCGTGGCGGATGCGGTGGCGGAACGCTGATCAGGCGCATGAAACGAACAGCATAAGTTCGACAGTAAAAAAAAGCCGCTTCCGTGCAAACGGATGCGGCTTTTTCATTGAGCGTGAACGATATCAGGCTTTCTTCACGTCCTTGAGTTCGATGCGCGATGGCACGCGGCCGGTCTGCACATAGGTCGATGCGCGTTCGCAATGGCCGGGCTGGTCGTCGAAGAACATGTGCGGCTTGAAGGCTGCCAGCACATCGGATTTCGATACGCCGCCCATGAAGAAAGTCTCGTCGATCGTCACGTCCCATACGCGTAGCGTGCGGATCACGCGTTCATGCGCCGGCGACGAGCGTGCGGTGACCAGCGCAGTGCGGATCGGTGCGGATGACACGTGCTTGAAGTTGTTCTGGATGTAGGACAGCGCTTTTAGCAGCCGCGCGAACGGTCCTTCCGGTAGCGGCTTCAAGGCGTTTTCGCGCTCGTGATTTTCGAAGGCTTCAATACCTTGTGTCTGGTAGATGCGTTCCGACTCATCCGAGAAGATGACGGCGTCGCCGTCGAAGGCGATGCGGATCTGGTCCAGCTCCTCGAAGGCATTGGCGGGTTTCTGGTACAGCAGCGCTGCTGCGGTGCTGGAATCGATTGCCGCCTGCACGTCATCCTCGTGCAGTGAAAGAAACAGGCTGACATTGAAGGCGCGCAGATAGGGCGCCAGAGAGGCACCGCCGGACAGCACAGCGCGCGTGATGTCGAGTCCGTAGTGGTCGATCGAATTGAAGATGCGTAGGGAAGTCTCGGTCGAATTGCGCGACATGATGACGACTTCGACCAGGCGTTGGTCCGGCGTCAGTTCATTCAGTTTCAGCAACGCACGCACTAGCGCAAAGCCGGCGCCGGGTTTCAGGATTTCGTTTTCGTTGTCGATCTGATGCTGACGATAGGCTTCCAGCCCCTGGGTGCGGAAGATGGCTTCTTCCGCTTCGAGATCGAACAGGGCGCGGGATGAAATGCCGACTACCAGCAGTCGGTCGAGGGAAACGGGCATGGCGGAATTCCTGATGCAGGGACAAGACGATCCATTATAAGCACCGGCGCCGGTACAATTGCGGCTTGATCTTGGGGGAGATGGGATGAGGCAGCAATTGCGTGAGTGGGCGCGCCGCCTGAAGCGCGACATTGTAATGCTGTGGTTTGCGCGCCAGCATCCGGATACGCCGCTGCATGCACGGCTGCTGTGCATTGCGGCCGTACTGTACACCTTGAGTCCGATCGATCTGGTGCCGGACTTCATCCCGGTGCTTGGCTATCTGGACGATGTACTGCTGGTACCGGCATTGATCTGGTTGGCGATCCGTTTGTTGCCGCCGCATGTCGTAGAGGAATGCCGCCAGCGCGCCAGCGAATGGATGGTGGCGCAAGGAGAAAAACCGAAAAGCCTGATCGGCGCTGCGCTCGTCGTTATCGTGTGGATTGTGCTGGCGTGGCTATGCTGGCGCTGGCTGGCAAACTAGCGAATCGCGGCGTGCGTAAAGACGGTACAGGTAGAATGGAAGACCGGCGGTGCAGAAAAGCCGCCGGTGTGCACGAGGATGGGGATGTGCGTGGAGAAATGCGCCGCGATGGTGCGGCGCGTGTTCACTTATGCGTTCACTTCTGGGCTTCTTCATCGTCCTTGTAGAAAGATGCGCGCGGCGTGCGTGTTGCGCGCTGCAACTTCTTCAGACCTGCCTTGGTGCCGAGATAAGCGCCAGCCAGACAGTACAGCAACGACATCCAGCCGAGATAGTAAAGGCCGATGAACGGCAACACGATGACCAGTATCGTCGCGAACAGGTCGCGCCGGTTTATCGTGATCAGATAGTGCGAGATCGCGTAGACGATGAAGAGTCCGATGAAGCCGATCAGCATGTTATGTCCCCTGTATGATTTTGCTTGGTGCGGATATTGCTACATTCTAGCATCGGCAATCGGCGTGTCCGGGTGGATTGCAGACGCAATTTGCACATGAATTGGCAGCATGACAAGTCGCCGCAGACCGGGAAATGTCAGGCACAAATCGGAAATAAATTTGTTGCTTTTAAAATGCATGTTTAATAGAATGATTACCGTTGTGGAGGGCACTGACCGATGAAGTTGACCCGGTTCTCAGATATCGGATTGCGCGTGCTGATGTATTTGGCAAAAGAAACGCGCACGCCGCCGGTGACGGTGTCCGAAGTCTCGCAGCAGTTCGACGTACCGCACAACCATCTGGTCAAGGTCGTCGGCACGATGGCGAAGATGGGCTGGATCGATGCAGTACGCGGCCGCAACGGCGGCATCCGGCTTGCAGCCGATCCTGGCAGCCTGCGCATCGGCAGCGTGCTGCGCGTGCTGGAAGGCGACAACGAGGCAATCGATTGCGAAGGCATCGGTTGCAGGCTGTCCGGCGATTGCCGCTTGCGCGCAATATTGCGCGACGGCATTGAAGCGTTTTATAGCGCCATGGATGAATACACGCTGGCCGACATTGTCGGCGGCAATACCGGCGAATACATTGTGAAAATGCACCGCAGTTTCACGATGGGACGCGCGGCCTAGATCAAGTAGTGAAGTGTCGAGACCCTTCGGGGTCTTTTTCGGAGTCTTAAAGTGGCATTTTAAATGCAACATAAGGAGTGTTCATGTTATCCGCAGCATCCCGTCCGTACATCGACGCCAGTGTTCCAGTCCTTCGCGAGCATGGCCTGACCATCACCAAGGTGTTCTACCAAGATTTGTTCGAAAACTATCCGCATCTGCGCAACACGTTCAATGCCGGCAACCAGGCCAGCGGCGCGCAGCAGCAATCGCTCGCTTCGGCTGTGTTTGCCTATGCGGCAAACATCGACAATGCCGCCGCGCTGGCGCCGGTGATCTCACGCATCGTGCACAAGCACGTGTCGCTGGGCATCACGGCCGCCTACTATCCGATCGTCGGCCATCATCTGCTGGGCGCGATCAAGAAGGTGCTGGGCGATGCCGCCACACCGGAACTGATCGAAGCCTGGGCTGAAGCCTACGGCCTGTTGGCAAAGGCGCTGATCGAAGAGGAAAGCAAGCTGTATGCGGAAGCCGGCATCATCCCGGGTGCGCTGTTCAACATGCGCGTGACCGAGATCAGCAAGGAAAGCGAACTGGTCAAGGCGTTCACGATGGTGCCGCTGGACGGTGTCGCGCTGCCGGCATTCAAGCCGGGCCAGTATGTGAGCGTGGCGGTGCAACTGCCGAGTGGCATGCGCCAGCTGCGTCAGTACAGCCTCTCCGATGCACCGGATCGCCAGCATCTGCGCGTCTCGGTCAAGCGCGAAGTGGCCGGCGACGAAACGCCTGCCGGTGAAGTCTCGAATTGGCTGCACGACAATGTGGAAGTCGGCAGCCTGCTGCAGGTCAGCAAGCCGTTCGGCGATTTCCTGCCGGAGACCGAGGGCGACGAGCCGATCGTGTTGCTGTCGGCCGGTATCGGTATCACGCCGATGATTTCGACCTTGAATCGCATCGCCGAAAAATCGCCGAAGCGCCGTGTGATCTTCGCGCATGCAGCTCGCCGCCAGGATCACCATCCGCATCGCGCCGATCTCGAAAAGGCAAAGCAGCGTATGCCCAATCTGGAAAGCGTGACTTTCTACGAGGAAGATGCCGATGCACATCCGGAAGTGCTGCCGGGCCGCATGCAGCTCAAGCAGCTGCCGCAATGGGAAGTCGACAAGGCGAACATCTACATGTGCGGTCCGCTGCCGTTCATGCAGCAGCAATGGGCCGATCTGCTGGCACATGGCGTGCCGCAGGAACGCCTGCATCGCGAAGTGTTCGGCCCCGACATGCTGGATCACTTGATCTGAGGTCGTGCGGGCTTGTCCGGCCGCATCGATGATGTGCCCGGCATTGCCGGCTTATCGAAAATAAAGCATGAAACGAACGTCGCAATGCAGTTGTGGCGGCGTTCGTGATTCCCTTGGGAGGGTATCGGCATGAATCTCGAAAAATATCGCCATCAGCATTCGGACATTCTTAAAAGTATCCAGGTGCTACGCGAACTGTCCAGGCTGGGCATTGCGGAAAAAGCCGCGGAAATCGCGCAATGCGTCATTTCGATGAGCTCGGTCATCAAGCTGCATCTGTCGGTGGAAGACCGCTATCTGTATCCGGAGCTGCAGAAGTCCGGCAACCGGCGGCTCGCCAGCATGGGCAAGCAGTATCAGCAGGAAATGCAGAAGATCGCTTCCGCCTATATCGGCTTTGCCGCGAAGTGGAACGAGGCGTCCAAGCTGGCACGCGATCCCGAAGGATTTCGCCGGGAAGCGAATCAGGTCCTGAAGATCCTGTTCGAACGTATCCGCAAGGAAAACCGGGATTTCTACCCGGCCATCGAGCATAGCTGATCCGTATCTTGTTCTGATAAATGAGCAGTCGGATGTGTTGTGTCTAGCTAGCTGTATGAAGCAATGGATAGCGGAGCAGCGATGGGCCAGAGCACTGCCGGCGAGTTCAATACTGCGATGGAAGACGCGCCGCTGTGGCGTACACATCCTGGTCGAGTTGTTCGGCGCTGACATGCTGAATCATTTGATCTGATAAAGCACAATGACCGGTACGCATCTGTCGTGCCTGCGCCATAAAAAAATCCGCTCAAAAGGCGGATTTTTTTTATGTGCCCAAGCGTTGCGATCAGAACTGTTCCCAGTCGTCTTCGTCTCTGCTTGCAACGGCAGCCGGTGCGCCATTGGCGACACGCTGGACCTTGGCGGGAGCAGCGGCGGTTTTTTGCGCGGCTGGCGGCAAGGTCTTGTGACGCGGCTGCAGGCTGACGACCTGTGCCGTCTGCGCATGCATCTGGTCGTTGCCGACCTTGAACACGCTGACGGTGGCCGACAATTTCGCTGCCTGTTCTTCCAGCGACGATGCTGCCGCCGCCGCTTCCTCGACCAGCGCGGCATTCTGCTGCGTGACCTGGTCCATCTGGCTGATCGCCGTGTTGACCTGCTCGATGCCGGCGCTCTGTTCCTGGCTGGCGGCGAGGATTTCGCCCATGATGTCGGTCACATGCTTGACGCTGTCGACGACCTCTTTCATCGTCACGCCGGCCTGAGCGACCAGTTTGCTGCCGGCATCGACCTTGTGCACCGAATCGTCGATCAGCGTCTTGATTTCCTTGGCTGCCGAGGCGGAACGCTGTGCCAGGCTGCGCACCTCGCTGGCGACGACGGCAAAGCCGCGCCCCTGCTCGCCGGCGCGTGCCGCTTCGACTGCCGCGTTCAATGCGAGGATATTGGTCTGGAACGCAATGCCGTCGATGACGCCGATGATGTCGACGATCTTCTTGGCCGAAGCGTCGATCGATCCCATCGTGTCGACAACTTCGGACACTACGCTGCCGCCGCGCGCTGCCACTTCGGAAGCGGAAATCGCCATCTGGTTGGCCTGGCGTGCATTGTCTTCGTTCTGCTTGACGGTAGAGGTCAGCTCTTCCATCGACGATGCGGTTTCTTCCAGTGATGCAGCCTGCTGCTCGGTGCGGCTGGACAAATCCATATTGCCGGCGGCGATCTGCGTGGTGGCAGTGCCGATCGAGACGCTGCCTTCGCGCACAAGAGCGACGGTTTCCGTCAAACGTTGCTGCATCAGTTGCAGGCCGCGCATCAGGCGTCCCATTTCATCGTTCGACTTGATCTCGATCTTCGTCGTCAGGTCGCCCGAGGCGATCGCATCGAAGTGCTGCAGCATTTCCTCCAGCGGACGATTGATTGCACGGATCAGGAAGAAGGCCGAGATGGCGACGGCCAGCAGGCCGAACAGCACGCCGCCGATGGCCGCCGTGCGGAACAGCGAGAACAGGTGCTGACTGTTTTCATAGCCGGCAGCGGCATTCTTCGTCTGCAGGTCGATCAGCGCATTCGCGCTTTTGGAAAGGTTCTGATAAAGCGGCGACATTTTGGTCATCAGGATGCTGGTGGCTTCCTCGACCCGCCCGGCGCGCAACGCACCGATCAGCGCCTGATTGCCATCCTTCAGATAGAGTTCGCGCTTTTCTGTGACTTCTTTCGCCAGCCGGCCTTCCTCTTCGCTTTCCACCGGCAGCGCCAGGTATTTGTTCCAGGAAGCATCGGACTCCGCATAGAAATTCTCCGCACGTTTCAACTGTGCTTCGGCATTGGGATCGTTCGGTTCCATGGCGACGCGGTTGATCGCGGCGCGTGCCTGCAGCAGGCGGGTCAGCATCACGTTGATGGCATCGGATGACGGCAGCTCGTTCATGTACATGTGCTGCATGGTGGTGTTGCTCGTTTGCAGGCCGATGACGCCCATTGCACCGCCGACGATCAGCATAATGCCCATGAACCCCATGGTCAGCAGCAGTCGCAACTTGATCGACACGTTTTTCAGCATGGTCCTTCCCTCCTTGGTTGCAAAGACGATTTCTTGCGTATGGTGTTTACGCTGCGATTCATGCGGCGAATTTTTCGACCAGGTCGAGTGCATCGACGTCCATCAGCCTGTCGATATCGAGCAGGATCAGCATGCGGTCGTCGAATACGCCGAGGCCGAGCAGATGATCGGTCGCGACGGCGGCGCCCATTTGCGGTGGCGGCCTCAATTGATCTGCAGCCAGTGCGACGACGTCGGATACGCCGTCGACGACGATGCCCATGATGCGTCCCCGGACATTGAGGACGATGACGACGGTGAACTGGTCATAGACAGGCTCGCCCAGGTCGAACCTGATTCGCATGTCCACGATCGGCACGATGGTGCCGCGCAGATTCAATACGCCTTTCAGGTAAGCCGGGGTGTTGGCCAGCTGCGTGACGGTTTCGTAGCCGCGCAATTCCTGCACGTTGCGCAGATCGATTCCGTATTCTTCTTGTCCAAGAGTAAAAGCCAGAAATTCCTGTTCGGCTGTCGGAGACGAGGACGTACTTGCTTGCAACGGCAATGACATGGCTATCCTTTCAAGGCAGATGGGCGAAATGAAAATTCCACGTGGAAAATTCTTCGAATGCAAAGAAGCATGATTCCGCCTGCCGAATTTGCGCCGAATTTGAGTCAATGCAGAGGAGTGTCATTCATATTCCTTGCAAAAAGTCTCATCTGCGAACGAAAGGGAGACTACTGGCAACAGGTGAAAAGAGCGCGCAAAATGGAAGCGTCGGCAGAAGGAGAACATTTCTACCCGACGATTCGACGTTGCCGCAATGTATTGCTTCTGGGCAATTATTTACAGGGAGAAATACTACCAAATTGGTAGTATTTGGCACAAGGAAAACCTAGACGATTGTGTCTCATTCTTGATAAGACACGCATGTCGATTTTCGCCAAACGATTGAAAGAAGCGCGCCAGGATATGGGGTGGTCGCAGGAGCGGCTGGGGATAGAAATCGGATTGGAAGAAGCCTCGGCCAGCACCCGCATGAATCGCTACGAGCTCGGAAAACGAGCGCCGAACTGCGATCTGGTGCAACGCATCGCGATGGTGCTGGACCTTCCTGTATCTTATTTTTATGCCGCCAGCGACGAGGAAGCATTGCTGCTTGTCATGTTCCACAGGATGAACGCAGTCGAACGCCAGAAAGTCATGGAAACGGTGCGTGCGCTCAGCGTGCACTGAGTCGGCCGATCACGAATCCGATAGTTGTTCGATGGTATGCAGCCATCGCAGGGCAGGTCTTTACTTATTCCTCATGTTGGAACAGAGCGGTGCGATGGTGCCGTGCGGGAGTTGTGCGGAAAATGCGCACGCTTCCATGGGGCGTCGCTACCCCGGGGCATTTCGGTTTATTCGAGAGAGAAGAACAGCGTTGAATGGAGCGCTGTCGCGAGGGCCAATAATCGTCTGCCATCGCGCGAAAGCATGCAGAGAAAAGAAAAAGGCGGCACCCGATGAACAGGAGCCGCCTTGTGCAACCAGTAGTCTGGTGGTGCCGGGAGCCGGAATCGAACCGGCACGCCTTGCGGCGCGGGATTTTGAGTCCCGTGCGTCTACCAGTTCCGCCATCCCGGCAACGCAAGCCCGCTATTATGGAGGAATTGCCTTTTCTGGGCAAGCCTTCGTCTAAGGCGTCTTTTCGCCGAGGCAAGCCTGCTTTCATCGCGTGAATAGAAATGCGCGGCGCATTGTTGTGTAGAGCGCGAATTGTTAAATATTGTTCGGCAATAAAGTTGACCCCTGGCATTCTGTATGCCTAGAATGGCGCGAATTCGCCGGCAGGTCCGCCTGTCTCCTACAAGAAGAAAAACGTTCTCTCCAGTTCCCCGATGAAGACAGGCATTCTTTTTCTCGCGCTTTTTGCTCTCGTCGGCTGCGCGCAGCCGGAGCAAAAATCCGTCGTCCGAGTTTGCGATCCGCAGGGTTGCACCGATCGTCCGCGTTCTGCGGTCAATTACGAAACCGCCGACATCAGCGAAGAGAACGATGCTCGCATTGCCGCGCTGGAAGATATGGCAAAGCGCGATCCGCGTGCGGCTTACGACTTGGGTTTGCGATATTTTCGCGGGGATGGCGTCAGGCAGGATAGCTATAAGGCGCTGACCTGGATGCGCGATGCAGCAGAACGGGGAAATCTCAATGCACAGAAGGCGCTGGGACGCGCTTACCTGACCGGCCTCGAAGAAATGGGATCCGATCCGGGTGAGGCGCAGCGATGGCTGTCGGCCGCCGCCAGCCGTGGCGACAAGGAATCCGCGAAGCTGCTGAAGGAAGCGAATGTGGCGAAAAAGTCCGAAGAAGAATACTGGAAGTTGCAGCAGGAAGTGCGTGTCGTCATCTATTCCCAATGGCATCGGGGGTACCCGTACTACTCCACCTGGAGAGAAGACCGCTGGGCGATGTATTGAGCCGTTGCGCATTGCTGTAGTTTCCGGAAGATCGCCGCCCAATGTTTTCGATGAAAAACAGGCGGTTTTTTGTCAACCTACCTTTGGAGTTTCCTGAATGTCCTCCGCAATTCATCGCCTCTCGATCGCCGCTGCCGCGGCCGTCCTGCTTGCCGGCTGCGTTACTACCGGTACGGAAAAAACTGCCGTGACCGGCGCTGCCAGCGGTTCTGCCAGCACGGATGCCTCTTCGTCCCTGGAGCGTTGCACGGAAACACTCGGTACGCTGGCGATCGATGACGGCCGCGCCGCGGACTGGTACGGTCAGTTCGGCAGCGCAACGCATGTGACGTCGATCGAGCCGTTGCTGCGTCTGGCGGTTCAGCAATCGAACTGCTTCGTCATCACGTCGGTCGGCAATCTTCGCACCAACAGCCGCTTGAGCAAGATCACGCAACAGCAACGCAATTCGGGCGAATATCGTGCAGGCTCCAAACAGCATAAAGGCCAGCGCGTTGCAGCGGACTATTACCTGGAACCGCAGATCATCATCGATAACGATGCGGTCGGCGGCCTTGGCGCATCGCTGGGCGGTATGCTGGGTGGCACGCTGGGTCGTGTCGCGGGCAACGTGCAGTCGAAATCGTCAGTCGTGACGCTGTCGCTTTACGACATTCGTTCCGCCGTGCAGATTTCCGCTTCGGAAGGCAGTTCCACCGCGACCAACTTCGGTGCGGCGCTTGGCGCATTCGGTGGCAGTGCTGCCGGCTCGCTGGGCGGCTTCTCCCGCACGCCGGAAGGCAAGGCGACCGTGGCGGCGTTCATCGATGCCTACAATGGCATGGTTGTCTCGTTGCGCAACTACAAGGCACAGAACGTCAAGGGCGGCTTGGGCCGCGGTGGCCGCTTGAAGGTCAACTGATCGTCTGCCATCCGGCCGGCACTACTGTCGGCCACGTTTGAAAAAGCCCGCTTATGCGGGCTTTTTTCTTGAGCGATTGATCGACTTTCCAGTCAAGTACTGCGTATACCTGCCGTTTTTTTCGCCTATATCTTCGGTAGGTCGTACGCGCTGCATATCGATGACCTACGGTATCGACATACCAATGGCAACTGCCAGCTGTTGTGCACTCCAGTCCTTCCCCGCCAGGATCATGCGTGTCTGCAGTTGCTGGCGCGTGTGGGCATCGATGCGCCGGCCGAGAAAGGACAACTGCTTGTCGCGCAGGTCGACATGGAACAGCGTGTACCGTTTTCCCAGTGATTGCCACAGTGCGTTGGCACCGGTGGATTGCCGTGCACCGCTGATCAGGCAACGTCCGCTGTCCAGCCACCAGCGATAGACGGCGGTGGCGATGCCGAGACGCTGGTAGGCGCGCGCGTATTTGGAATGCGCGGCGCGCAGATGTTTATCCTGTTTGCGATTCAGTTCGATCAACCGGTTGAAAACCGTATAGCCAGCAAGGCGGCCCGTGCGTGCATTGACCGCGTAGACGTAATGCTCGCCATCGGCTTCGCGATGGCGGAACACCATGCCCGGATAATCGACGGGGATGCAATCGAGTCCGTACAGAATGTCGTCCGGATCGCGCAGCCGGCGATCCAGCGCGGCGATTTCTCTTTCCACTGAACGCGGCGGAAGATGGACATCGATACGCAAGGCCAGCACGTTACTGCAGAAACGAAGGATGGGGACAATGCCGACGAAGAAGAAAGCGGATTGCCGGATAGCCGGCGAAAAGTTGCGGACGAGTCCGCAGGCGGCAGGCTGTGGCTTGCCGTGCAAAAGCATGAACATGGAATGCTCCCGAAGCGCGGCCGCCTTGCGAAAAAGACGGTCGCCATCGCGCCTGTTTCAGGCCCGGCGATGGAAGTGGTGCGCTTGGAAAGGTAGGATAGGTATCGCCGGGCTCAGGAATCTGCTGCCGGGCAAAGGGCATGCGTGCCCGTCGATGCATGCGCACGCGCGCAGCCGGCGGCCGTCAGGATACGGTTGAAGCTTGCTGCAAAAGAGAAGGAAGAATGCGTGTGCATGGGGCAAGTGTAGGCGATTGCGCGATATCGGGCAAACCACCCTGTCGTATTCAGGGTATTTACGCGAAGCGGCTGGCAGCGATCATGGCTCCGCCCTGTCGCCGTAGATGCGGCGATACAGGCGGAAGCGCTCGTCCTTGTCGGATGCACGGCGGCCCAGCCAGATCAGTTGCCATTGCTTGCCTTCGTAGGTTTTCACTTTCGGTGACTGGTTGCCGCGATGATGATCCTGCAGCAGCAGGTAATCGCAATTGCGTTCGTCGGGGCCGGCGAAGCGGATCTTGCCGAAGTAGGCGAAAGACGCGCGCTGCGACGATCCGACGTCGGTAGCGACGCAACGCTTGACCGACGGCAGTTGCGCAGAGATATCGTGCGCGACGGTTGCATAACTCTTGATGTAATTGCCCCATGGCAGCCATAGCGTCATCAGCAGCAGCCAGCACAGGATGATGCCGCCGGAGGACAACACGACGGCGCGCCACAGCACCGACGGCCGGCGCGATACACGCCAGTAGACGATCCAGATCCACGCAGCCGTCGCGGCGGCCGCGAACAGAAAGGTCAGCAGGCTGAATTCCGGTTTGAAGCCGGGTGCGATCTTGAAGGCATTCTGTGCCAGCTTGGCCGGCCAGCCGGTTTGCTTGGCGATCCAGCCGATCCAGATGAAGACGGCACAGGTCGTCAGCGTCATCACCGAGAACCAGTCAACGGCGTTGATCGCGCCGCGCTTCATCGTCGGCAGGCCGAAGGCGGCGAGCATTGCCAGCATCGGCAGCAACGGCAGCAGGAGAGTTTCCTCGCCTTTCGGATTCAGCAGCGCGAGCAGCAGCAGTACGGCAAAGTAGGTCAGCGGCAGCGTGATGTGCAGCGATTCGCGCTGGCGCCGCCATGCGTAGACCGCCCAGATCGCGAATGGCCAGGCAGGCCAGGCGAACCAGATCACGTTCTTGTAGAAGTACTGAAAGGTCGGCAGCGACGGCGTGCCGACCTGCGTGGTGTTCCATGCCATCCACGCCTCGAATGCCGGCATGCCGGTCGAGGAGAGCCAGGCCGCGATATACCAGCCGGCGGAAACCAGTGTCGCCAGCGGCAGCGCGACCAGGATCAATCGCAGCAGCACGCCGCGTTCGCGCACCGATGCCAGCGCCGCGACGCCTATCCACAAGGCCAGCGACGGCGTCCATCCGCGCGTCAGCGCCAGCAGGCCGAGCACGATGCCGAAGCCGGCCGCGCTGGCGATTGAGCGCGATTCGAACAGGCGCGCTGTCGTGTATAGCGAGAAGGCGATCAATGACACTTGCAGCGCTTCGGACGTCGTGCTGTGGCTGTGCACCAGCAGGCCGAGGCAGCCAAGATAGATCAGCAGCGCGCCGTCGGCCAGCGTGCGGCCGAAGTCGCGTGGCTCGGGCTGGCCGCCGAAAGCGAGCTTGTGCGGCTGCGCTTCGGAACGGCGGCCAAGCAGATAGGTGCCGTACCACACCGAAGCCGAGCCGAGCAGGAAAAAACAGATCGGCGCCATACGCGCCGCCATCGGTTCGCCGAGCAGCCAGCCGAACAGCTTGATGCACAGTGCACCCAGCCAGAAGGCGAGCGGACCTTCTTCCGTCATCGGCAGGCCGGCGACGTTCGGTGCCAGCCAGTCGGCCAGCGAGCCGTGCGCCATCGTCCACATGATGCCGAAGCCGGTGGCATCGTCGGGCTTCCAGGGATCGCGGCCGATCAGGCCGGGCAGGATGTACAGCAGGCACAGTGCGAACAGCGCCCAGCGCGGCAATGCAAGCGTGGCGGAGGCGGGGAGTCGGACTGGCTTCATGAAGGAATGCTGTTTTTTATGGTTCGGCGCTATTGTGCCGCAAAACGTCTGTGCTCAGTGCACGATCGGTAGTCGGTCTGTAGTGGAGCGATCGAGCAGGACAAGAAATCAGAGCAGAAAGTCAGGACAAAAAACCAGGATAAAAACCGGTGCAATAAGGCGAGACAATAAATCAGGACAATAAAAAAGGCAGCCGCAGCTGCCTTCTTTGATCCACGCGGGAATTACGACGTGGTGGTTTTCGAACCGACGGAACCGAACTTCTTGCGGAACTTGTCCACGCGGCCGGCGGTATCGACGATCTTGTGCTTGCCGGTATAGAACGGGTGCGATTCCGACGACACCTCGATCTTGATCAGCGGGTAGTCCTTGCCTTCGAAATTGATCGTTTCTTTGGTCTGGATCGTCGAACGGGTGATGAATTTGAAGTCGTTGGACATGTCTTGGAACACGACTTCGCGGTAATCCGGGTGAATGCCTTCTTTCATTTTCTGCCTCAATGGTTTGGTAGCCAATCGTCACTTCGTCGGCCTGTACTGCTTCGCGGCCCGATTGTCGATCACTTGCCTGGTTGGAAATAGCCCGAAATTATACAATGAAATCAGCAGCTTGCGGCAAGTCGGCGTATGTACGAAAACCGCATCTGCGTCGTATGTGTGCTGCAAACGTGACGCAAACGCGCCGGATTTACGCGAAACGATGTCGTTTCAGCATGAAAAAACGCCGTTCCGCGAGCGGCAACGGCGTTTTGACGATAGATGGGCGCAGATCAGGAGCTGCCGCGGCGCATCATGTCGAAGAATTCGGCATTGTTTTTCGTCGCCTTCATCTTGTCGAGGATGAATTCCATCGCCTCGATCTCGTCCATGTCGTACATCAGCTTGCGCAGCACCCAGATCTTCTGCAACTGGTCCGGCTTGATCAGCAGTTCTTCACGACGCGTGCCGGATTTGCTCAAATTGATCGCCGGGTAGACGCGCTTCTCGGCCAGGCGGCGTTCCAGATGCACTTCCATGTTGCCGGTACCCTTGAATTCCTCGTAGATCACATCGTCCATGCGGCTGCCGGTTTCGATCAGCGCGGTGGCAATGATGGTGAGCGAGCCGCCTTCCTCGACATTACGCGCGGCGCCGAAGAAGCGCTTCGGACGTTGCAGCGCGTTGGCGTCGACACCGCCGGTCAGCACCTTGCCGGAGGCCGGGATCACCGTGTTGTACGCACGTGCCAGACGCGTGATCGAATCCAGCAGGATCACGACGTCTTTTTTCATTTCGACCAGGCGCTTGGCTTTTTCCAGCACCATCTCGGCGACCTGTACGTGGCGTGTCGCCGGTTCGTCGAAGGTGGAAGCGACGACTTCGCCGCGCACCGAACGCTGCATTTCGGTCACTTCTTCCGGACGTTCGTCGATCAGCAGCACGATCATGACGGCTTCCGGATGGTTGGTCGTGATCGCATGCGCGATGTGTTGCAGCATCACGGATTTACCGGATTTTGGCGACGCCACCAGCAGGCCGCGCTGGCCTTTGCCGATCGGCGCGATCAGGTCGATGATGCGGCCGGTGATGTTTTCCTCGCCGCGCATATCGCGTTCGAGTTGCAGCAGTTTGTTCGGATGCAGCGGCGTCAGGTTTTCGAACAGGATGCGGTGCTTGGATGCTTCCGGCGCTTCGCCGTTGACCTTGTCGACCTTGACCAGTGCAAAGTAGCGCTCGCCGTCCTTCGGCGTGCGGACTTCACCCTCGATCGAATCGCCGGTGTGCAGGTTGAAGCGGCGGATCTGCGACGGCGAGATGTAGATGTCGTCGGTCGATGCCATGTAGCTGGCATCAGGCGAACGCAGGAAGCCGAAACCGTCCGGCAGCACTTCAAGTGCGCCGTCTCCGAAAATCTGTTCGCCGCCTTTGGCGCGTTTTTTCAGGATGGCGAACATCAGTTCCTGTTTGCGCATGCGCGCGGCGTTGTCGATGTCGAGGCTGATAGCCATGTCGAGCAGTGCGGAGACGTGTAACGCCTTGAGTTCAGATAAATGCATGGTCGGGCTTCCCGGACGGGAAATTAAATAAGGTGGGGGAGGGAACTGCGCGGTGTGCGTTGTTGCTGCTTTTACGAATCACAGCGATGCGAGCGCATCGCTGTGTACTTGGACCAAACTATATCAGATGTTGCCGTCGATGAAAGCGGTCAGTTGGCCTTTTGCCAGTG
The DNA here is from genome assembly GCF_014635845.1 of Oxalicibacterium solurbis. Classification (GTDB taxonomy): domain Bacteria; phylum Pseudomonadota; class Gammaproteobacteria; order Burkholderiales; family Burkholderiaceae_D; genus Oxalicibacterium; species Oxalicibacterium solurbis. The sequence goes on from NZ_BMDP01000002.1 coordinate 112,939, forward strand.
CGCCGACCTTCTGTGCTGCCGGAGCGCCATTCTTGAACAGGATCAGCGTCGGAATGCCGCGGATGCCGAACTTGGCCGGAATGGCCTGGTTGGCGTCGACGTCCATCTTGGCGATCTGTATCTTGCCGGCGTATTCCTTGGCGACATCTTCCAGGATCGGTGCAATCATTTTGCACGGACCGCACCATTCGGCCCAGAAATCGACCAGGACGGGTTTGTCGGATTTCAATACGTCGGTATCAAAGGACGCATCGCTGATATGTTTGATGTTTTCGCTCATGTTTGCCTCGATTTGAGGAGAAAAGAAATGAAACGACGCCGCAGCAACAACATTCCTGTCGCTTGTCTGTAACGCCTCCGGATACTCAAATGGAGACGATGCAATTCAATTCAAGTTCCTGGGGGACGACAGCAGGTAATAAGGCGGGGTCTGCGCAGATCATAACCCATTTTATAAAAAGTGTGGCACGGCCCAGAAAATTTGCGGCGGCCTCGCATAGAATGCAGAACTTGCCTGCCGCGGCTGTCCTTTTGCTTGTCTTTTGCCCATTCCGGACCTGAACGCGATTCAACTGCCCGCTCACCGACTGCCGATGCCATTCACCGCCGTCACGATTCCGCCATCCGCCGCCTTCTGGGACGATGCTGCGCGCCGCATACTGGGCAGCGGACATGTGCACGATACATCGGATCTGTCAGGCCTGCGTGTGCTGGTGCCGACGTTCGAACACCTGCAATTGCTGAAGCAGGCACTGGCGCGCCGCATCGGCCGCGCCTTCGTGCCGCCGACGATCACGACGCTGTCGGCAGCGCTCGGCTTGCTGCCGCCTGCCGGCACATCGGCTGTCGCATCCAGCGAACGGCTGATGGCGTTGTATGCGCAACTGCGCCAGCATGGCTGGCTGAAAAAATTGTTCGCCGCGCGCCGCAATACCGATCTGCTGCCGCTGGCGGAAACGTTGCTGACGTTGTCCGACGAGTTGACGCAGGCGATGCTGCCGTCAATGCAGACACAAACGGGCGACGATGAAGAAGCTGACAGGCGCTGGCAGCAGGCGCTCGAACAATTGTCGCCGGTGGCACGCCATTTACTATCGGATGAAACGCAATTGGTCTGGACCATCTGGAAAAGCCAGCTGGATATCGGCGATGCGAACGTGGTGCGCTTCGCGCAGATGATGCAACTGGCGGAACATGCGTGCCAGCCGTTGTTCTGGATCAGTCCGGTCGAGCCGGATGCGATCGAGCGGGCCTTCCTCGATGCCTATGCACAGCGGCAAACGGTCATTGCGATGACGCTGGATTGGAATATGTCATGCGTCGATCCCGTCTATGCGAGGGCATGGCCAGAGATGCTGGCAGTGGCGGAAGACGATGTGCCGGCCGACGTCATGTCCGGCAATGGAATCGGCATCGAGGTCGACGATCAAGCCTTGACTGTGCCGCCGGGATTCGCGCTGTATGCGGCGCAGCACCTGGAAGACGAAGCGCGCGCCGGCGCACAGACCATCATCGACTGGCTGTCGCAGGGAAAAGAACGCATCGCCATCGTCGCGCAGGATCGCGTCGTCGCGCGCCGTATCCGTGCATTGCTGGAACGCGCGCAGATCCACGTCGCCGATGAAACTGGCTGGAAACTTTCGACCACACGCGCCGCTGCCGCGATCGCCGCGTGGCTGGAACTGGTTGCTTCGCGCGCGGAAACGGTCAACCTGCTCGACTTCCTCAAATCGCCTTTCGTCTTCGCAGGCATTGCGGAAAAAGCCGACCTCGTGATGGCGGCAGAGATCGCGCTGCATCGCGACAACGTGCTGAGCGGATGGGATGCGGCCGATGCCGCGCTCGCCGCCGTGCCCGATGCGCAGCGCATGGTCGCCATGCTGGCACAGCAGGCGGTGCAGTTTGCTGGCCGCAAATCGCTGTGCGCATGGCTGGGCGTCACCGATGCGGCATTGCGCGCGCTCGGCATGCGCGACGCAATGCAGGCCGATGCAGCCGGCGCACAGGTGATGCAGCTGCTGCAGGCCATTGCCGACGAATGCGAAAACATCGATCACGATTTTTCGTTCGCCGAATGGCGCGCCTTCGTCGATCTGCAACTGGAAGCGACGGCTTTCGTACAGCCGAACCGCGATCGCCGAGTCGTCATGCTGCCGCTGAACGGCGCGCGCCTGCGCCATTTCGATGCGGTGCTGCTGGTCGGCGCCGATGCCGATCACCTGCCGTCGCGTCCGGTCGAAACGCTGTTCTTTGCCAATGCGGTGCGGCGCGAACTGGGCCTGGCCACGCGCGAGAGCCGGCAGCGCCAGCAATTGCGCGACGTCACCGAACTGCTGATGGCGAACGACTGTGTCGTCATGTCGTGGCAGATGCATCGCAACGGCGAGCCGAATCCGATGAGTCCGTGGCTGGAACGGTTGGAGCTGACACTGGCGCAGGCCGGTGCTGCGCCGTTGAAGAAGCATGAGGTCACGATCGCATCGCGCACGATGACGGCGGCGCCGCCGTTCATGCCGGCGCCGCAGGCTGCTGCGTTGCGACCGTCGAAACTGTCGGCCAGTGCGTACAACAGTCTGGTTGCCTGTCCGTATCAATTCTTCGCCACGCGCATGCTGGGCCTGTCCGGTCTCGACGAACTGTCGGAGATGCCAGCGAAGCGCGACTACGGCGACTGGCTGCACCGCATCCTGGCGCAATTCCATCAGGCAGTGCAGCAGCGCACGGTTCCCGCCGATGAACGCGCATCCCTGCTGGACGACATTTCCGAACGCGTGTTCCGCGACGAATTGCGGAAAAGCGCAGCCGCGCTCGGCTATTACGCGCGCTGGAAGAAGACGATGCCGGCCTATCTGGCATGGGTGGAAGAACGCGAGGCGGCCGGCTGGCGTTTCGTATTCGGCGAGCAGCGTTTCGAAAAACTGCTGCAATGGGATGACGGTGAAATCCTGCTGCATGGCCGTATCGATCGTGTCGATGAAAATGCCGACGGCGCGCGCGGCGTGCTCGACTACAAGAGCACGAACCGCGCGGCATTGTCGGAAAGACTGAAGCAGGGCGAAGACCAGCAGTTGCCGTTCTACGGCCTGCTGTCGGACGTGCCGCTGGAAGCTGCAGCCTACGTGCCGCTGGAAGCGACGAAGGAACGCATACGCGAAGCGGACGCCGACGATTATGCGCGCTGGCAGCAAATGCTGGAGCAGCGCATCGTCGGCAGCATGCGCGGCATCGACGAAGGTGCACCATTGCCGGCGAGCGGGCCGGAATCGGTCTGCCGCTATTGCGACGTGCGCGGCTTGTGCCGCAAGGGGGCGTGGTGATGAACGAACAGCAGGCTGCACCACGCGCCTATGAGATCGACGGCGAAGCGGCCGACGCCGCGCGCTTCGTCGTCACCGCCTGCGATCCGGCGCGTTCGGTCGTGGTCGAGGCCTGCGCCGGCAGCGGCAAGACCTGGCTGCTGGTGGCGCGCATCCTGCGCCTGCTGCTGGCGGGCGCCGAGCCGTCGTCGGTGTTGGCAATCACGTTCACGCGCAAGGCTGCGCAAGAAATGCACGAGCGTTTGCTGCTGTTGCTGCAGCAACTGGCGCTGGCCTCGGAAGAAGAAGCCGCAACGCTGCTGCGCGAACGCGGCGTGTCGGAACGCGAACTGGCGGCGGCGCTGCCGCAGGCGCGCGCGCTGTACGACCGCGTATTGCGCAGCGCGCAGCCGCTGTCGATCGATACCTTCCACAGCTGGTTCATGCGCCTGATACAGATCGCACCGCTGGCGTCCGGCGTGCCGCACGGCTACGCATTGACGGAATCGACCGGCGAACTGATGACGGAAGCTTACGGCCGCTTCATGCAGGCGATTAATCAGCCGGAGAACGCCGCATGGCGCGCGGCGCTGCTGGCACTGTACGAACAGGTCGGCGATGCGCGCGCGCGCAATCTGCTCGACGCCTTCGTCGGTAAACGCGCCGAATGGTGGGCGGCGACGCAGCGCGGCGGTAATCCGCTTGACTGGTTGCGCGCATGCTGCGGCGACGATGCCGAGCGCGATGCGCGGCTGTCGGTGTGGAGCGATGACGCGTTGCGCGAACGCATCCTGCGCATCGCATCGCTGCTTGGGCAGGGCACCGCGACCAACCAGAAGCGCGCGACGGCGATCGAAACGGCGATCAGCGCCGGCGCCGGCATCGAGCAGTACGATGCGCTGCTGACGCAGTTCGTCGATGACAACGGCAAGCCGCGCGGCAACAGCGCCGCCAAGGGAAAGCTGTGCGATGTCGTGTTGCGCAATCTGGGCGACGACGGTGTACCGGCGTTCGAGGCGGAATTCGAAGCGATCGGCGTCACGCTGAAACACATTGCGCTGCGCGCCAGCGAATGCCTGGTGATCGCGTTGAACGAAGCGCTGTTCACCGTCGGTGCCGCCTATCTGGATATCTATCAGGCGGTGAAGGCCGAACAGCGCGTCTTCGATTTCGCCGATCTTGAATGGCAGGCGTGGCGGCTGCTGGCCGACAGTGAACACGCGGCCTATCTGCAGAGCCGGCTCGATGCGCGCTACCGCCACGTGCTGCTCGACGAATTCCAGGATACCAATCCGTTGCAATGGCAGATCGTGCAGGCGTGGCTGCGCGCCTACGGCGACGATGTGGCGCGGCCGTCGATGTTCGTCGTCGGCGATCCCAAGCAGTCGATCTACCGTTTCCGCCGCGCCGAACCGCGCGTATTCGCCGCCGCGCGCGATGCATTGATGCAGGACGGCGCGGCCTTCCTGCGCACTAACCAGACGCGCCGCAATGCTGCCGCCATCGTCGAAACGCTCAACGACAGCCTGGCCGCCAATCCGCTGTACCGGCCGCAGACCACGCTGGCCGGCGACGACGGTGAAGTCTGGCGTCTGCCGCTGGCACAGCAGGAACGCACCGAAAAGACGGCGTGGACGCCGGAACAGCTGCGCGATCCGCTGACCACTGCGCGCGACGAGGAAGAAGACGCGCGCCGACTGCAGGAAGGCCGCGCCGTCGCACAGGCGTTGCTGGCAGCGAAGGAAAAGCTGGATGCCGACTGGTCCGACGTGATGCTGCTGGTCAGGAAGCGCACGCATCTGCAGGCGTACGAGCGCGCGTTGCGCGAAGCAGGCATTCCGTTCGCTTCCGACAAGCGCGGCGGCCTGCTCGATTCGCTGGAAGTGGCCGACCTGATCGCGCTGCTGACTTTTCTCATTACGCCGCACGACGATCTGGCGCTGGCGCATGTATTGAAGTCGCCGATGATGGGCGCGCATGACGACGACCTGATCGCGCTCGCGCAGCGCAGTGAGCGGACGTGGTGGACGCGTCTGCAGCATCGCGCGGCGGAAGACGATGCGTCGCCACTCCTGCGTCGTGCCTCCTCGCTGCTGCGCGGCTGGCTGGATGTCGCCGCGCATCTGCCGGTGCACGATCTGGTCGATCGCATTCTGCACCAGGGCGATGTCGTCGCGCGTTATGCGCAAGGCTCGTCGCCGCTGCAGCGCGGACAGGTGCTAGGCAACATCGAAGCCTTCACCGAACTGGCGCTGAATCTGGATGCCGGCCGTTATCCTAGCCTGCCGAAATTCATCGACGCCTTGCGGCGCCTGCGCAAGGCGGCCGACAGCGACGCGCCCGACGAAGCCGATATCGATGCCGCGCTGAACGCGGTGCGTATCCTGACGATACACGGCGCGAAAGGGCTGGAAGCGCGGATCGTCGTGTTGCTCGACGCCAACCACAGCGAAGGTGCGCGCGACGATTTCGGCGTGCTGTGCGAATGGAAGGATACCGACGCGCCCACGCATTTCTCCGCTTTTGCGCGCAAGGCCGAGCGCGGCGTCGCGCGCGATTCCCTGTTCTCGGAAGAAGAGCAGCTGAAGACGCAGGAAGACTGGAACCTGCTGTACGTGGCAGCGACGCGCGCGCGCGATCTGCTGATCGTCAGCGGCGTGGCCGATCGGCGCAGCGCCGCAGCCGACGGCATGACGGCAGACAGCTGGTATGCGCGCTTCGCACAGGTGCTGCTATGGACTCTACCGATAGAGCAGATGCCGGAAGATGCACCAGTACATGCGACGGCATCGGTATCGACGGACGCCGAATTTTCCCTGCCGCTGTTCGATCCGCCGCCACTGCCGTTCCTGGAGGACGCGCCGCCGGTTTTCTCCAGCAAGGAAATCGACGAAGGCATCGCGCTGCATGCACTGCTGGAACGGTTGACGCATGTGCCGTCATGGCCGGTTGCGCTGCACGCGCCGGAGATCGTGGCGAAATGGCTGCGCTGTCCACGCCAGACGGCGGACGTCATCTGTATACAGGCGCAGGCGATTTTCGATAATCCGGAACTGATGCGTTTCTTCGATCCGTCGCGGCATCGCTTCGCGCGCAACGAAATGGAAATTGTCGATGCCGCCGGCACCGTGCGTTTCGATCGACTCGTCATGTTCGACGACGAAACATGGATACTCGATTACAAGCGCAGACTGCTGGATAGCGAGCGCGCCGATTATGCGGCGCAGCTGGCACGCTATCGCGCGGTGGCGCAGAACGTATTTCCGTCGATGGCGATTCGCACCGCGCTGATCACTGCGGATGGTCGACTGATCGAGATGGCGTGATCGAAACGGGAGATGCGTCTTCCGTTCGAGGAAAGGTATCCATTCAGGAATATGCGCGTGCGTTGTATCGCGATAAGGCGCGCAGGGAGAATGCTTGCGAGATGCCAGTTGATACCGATTGCCGGCGAGCGAAACGATGCAAAACATTTATCGGATCGCGATGGATTGCGGCGTTAGCCGTGAAATAAGCGAAATACTATGCACCTGATGTTGTGCCATTGTTATTTGTGTGTGCGGCACGCGGTTATCATGTAACGATTGGTTGACTGCCCTTCACCGGCGAATCTATAGTGACGAGATGATTTCCGACTTTCAAGAACTTTCCGAAAAAATCAGCCAGCTGGCTGCAATGACCCAGGCGCTACGTAGCGAAAATGCCGAATTGCGGATGCGCGCGGTATCGCTCGAGGCGGAAAATACCGAACTGGCGCATCGCATGCAGCAGGCGCATGATCGTGTCGCTGCATTGCTGGAAAAGATTCCGGCGCCTGCACAGGATGAGGAGCCCGCATGATCCAGCTTGACGTGACCATCATGGGGCAAAGCTACAAACTCGCCTGCAAGGAGGGCGAGGAAGACGTGCTGCGCGAAGCCGTCTCGTATCTGGACGAAAAGATGACGGTGATTCGCGATGCCGGCAAGATCAAGGGCACCGATCGCATCGCCGTGATGGCAGCGCTGGGCGTGACGGCGGAATTGCTTTCGACCAAATCGCCGGACGGTCCGCTGTCGGGCATGTCGATTGTCGAGGTCAGGCAGAAAATCGCTGCCATGCATACCGTACTCGACAGCGCGCTGGCGCCGCAGGAAAACCTGTTCTGATCGAAACCGCTTTTCCTGCGCAGACGATTGGAGTAAACTCCGAACTCCCTGCAGTGTTCGCCATTGCCTTAAAATCCTTGAACCATTTCTGTGCACCGGCTGCGGAAATTTGTTCGACGGGCGAGAGCGTCGCTAGTTCGATGAACCCGAAGTTGGACTAACTGTGGCCACCTGAACCTTATGGTTCGGGATACCGGCAAAGCGGCACAGGCGGGGACTTACATATAAACGGTCGCATGTTTTTGCATGCGGCCGTTTTCTTTTGTCTTGCGTAGCGGATTGGTGATTACGTGCTGCGTCCACGCGTCTGTATAAAATACGGCGGTGGGATGTGCGCCGGCTAACCTGCGGTGGCGACGTCTCTTCCCGTTTCTGTCGCTGTAATTGGAGATATGGAGGCTGTGTGCGTTACTGGCTGATGAAATCCGAGCCTGACGAAGTCAGCATCGACGATGCGCTCGCGGCCCCGAGGCAGACGGTGGCGTGGACCGGCGTGCGCAACTATCAGGCGCGTAACTTCATGCGCGATGCGATGCAGGTCGGCGACGGTGTGCTGTTCTATCACTCCAGTTGTCCCGAGCCGGGCATTGCCGGCTTGGCGGAGGTGGTCAGCACCTCGTATCCGGACGAAACGCAATTCGATCCGAAAAGTCCGTACTACGATCCGAAAGCCACACGCGAGACGCCGCGCTGGATGCTGGTCGACGTGCGTGCAACGAAGAAGACGCGGCTGGTATCGCTGGCCGAGTTGCGCGCCGCACCGGAACTGGCGGGCATGCAGGTGCTGCAGCGCGGCAATCGCCTGTCGATCACGCCGGTTTCTCCTGCCGAGTGGAAATTCATTTGCAAGAAGCTGATCGGATAATCGATCTTGCTCGATCCGATATTGCGCACATATCGATATGCATGGCGGACATAAGATGCTGTTCGACATGCGCAATATTTCTCCGGCGTGACATGGGTTACATCTGCTAACAATCTTTTTCTCATTGGGAAAAAGGAAGAATTTCCTTTGTTTCTCCTGTGCGCCATCGATGTGATATCGATGTGCAATTCCGTGTCGCGATAGTGCACGCCGTGTCTTCCTTCCATTTCATTTTGATGACGAATGCCTGTTCTTTGCAGAGAGAACGCGGCCGTTCGCCGATCGCGCTGCCTTAAATTTGAGCAGGCGTTTTGCATCTTTTACGTGCACCGCATGTAAAAGGGCGCATTGCTTCTTTCGTCTGATCAAGCTTGCTTCTGTCATTTCCGTTCCGGATAGAAACAGCTCGGACGCTTTCTTCACATCCGCGCTTCTGCGAGCGTGGAACTAATCGAATGTTGTTCTTCTCTTAACGTCGCTTCGCAACGAATGCGGAATGTCGCGTGTGATGTACGGGAATTTTTCCGTGATGCATCGCACATGTTTTCATGCCGGCACAAACAGTGCCGGTACGCAATGACAGGGGATCGGAGAGAACAATGCAATCGATTTCAATATGCCGCGTCCAGAGAAAAACGCAGAGAGACGCACAAGGCGAAACAAAAACAGACACGCATAAGCCGTCGTACAGGATCGGTATCGTGTCTCATCCTTCTTCCTTGTTGCGTTGATGCGGATGAGCATGCCGTTCACATATTTCCGCCGAAAGGCGACGAGCAGTCCGCAGATCCTGCTGCTGGCAGCCGGTGCGTTGGCCTGTACGCCAGCGTTTGCTGCCGAAGGGGACGTCTTCACGCCTTACGCTTCCTATGGCATCTATTACGACGCCAACCTGCTGCGCAACCCCGATTACCTCGGGCGTGACTCGGATCGCTGGCAGCGCGCGGCAGTCGGCATCAAGATGGACAAGGACATCGGGCGTCAGGAGCTGACGGCCGATCTGTCGGCCAATCATTCGGATTACGACCGCTTCACGCAGTTCGACAACACCGGCAAGGAACTGCAGGCGAACTGGAAGTGGGCCTACGGCAACTACTTCAGCGGCAATCTCGGCACCAGCTATTCCGAAGCGCTGACGCCGATCGAGGATTTCCGCAGCCTGGAGCCGAACATCCGCACGCAGACGAAAAACTATGCCGACGTCTCGTGGCTCATTCATCCGAGCTGGCAGCTGAACGCCGGCTACAGCCGTTACGACCTGCGCTACGACCTCGAATCGCAGCAGCCGTCGGAACGCAATCTGGATATCACTGATCTGGGTTTCGATTATCTGGCACGCAGCGGCAACAAGGTCGGCATCGTGTTTCGCCATATCGACGGCGAATATCCGTATGCGACGATCAACAGCTATGAGCAGAACGAGGTCAAGGCCAAGGTGGACTGGCAGATTTCCGGCAAGACCTGGCTGCAGTTCCTCGGCGGCTGGGCCAAGCGTGAATACAACAACAGCCCGCAGCGAGATTCCAGTGAGCCGAGCGCACGCCTGACGGCGTACTGGAAAGCGACCGGCAAGACGGCCTTCTCGCTGGGCGCGTGGCGCGAAATCGGCGCCACCGACGATCTCGCCGCCAACTATGCGCTGAACCAGGGCGTCAGCCTGGGCGCGACCTGGGATGCGACGGAGAAGATCAGCGTGGATGGCCTGCTGATGACCGAGAAACGCGACTACAACGGCGTCTCGGTAGTGGAAGGCATTGCGCCGCTGGACCGCAACGACCGCTATCACAACGCCGTGCTCGGCATGACCTACAAGCCGACGCGGCACTGGCGCATCCGCGCTTCCGTCTATCGCGCAAGGCTGGGTTCCAACATTGCGTCGGAAGCCTATACGACAAACGGCATCTTGCTGAATACGCGCTATGAATTCTGACATCGGACAAATCAAGTATCCGCCGGATATTCCAGCCCGCAGCTTTCATCGCCGGCTGTTCGATCCGCTGCTGGCGATCGGCCTGCTGTACGTGACGGTCTTCGTATCGGGCAATGTGTTTACCGGCAACCATGTGGTGCTGTCCATTCTGGTGTTCTTCATCAGCTCGACCGTGTTCGGCTGGCTGGATCCGTGGCGTGAAGCGCCGCAGGCCAATTTCCTGACACTGGCGCGTTCCATCGCGCTGGCCTGGTTGGCGGTGGTGCTGGCGTTGCTGTTCTTCGGCTATGCGGCGGGTTTGTCGTCGCTGTTCGTGCGACATGAAACGCAGTTCTGGCTGGTCGCAACGCCGGCCTTCCTGCTGTTCGCGCAGATCGTGCTGCAGAAAGCCGGCATGGGTTTGAGTCGTGCATCGGTCCGTTCGGTGGTGCTGGTCGGCGTCAACGACCTGAGCGTCAAGCTGGCCGAGCGTGTCGACGACAATCCCGATCTGCGCATGGAAATCAGCGGTTTTTTCGACGACCGCGAACCGTCGCGCCAGCCGGAAGACAAGCGCGTGCCGCTGCTGGGCCGCATGTCCGACATTCCGACCTATGTGCGCGCCAACAATATCAACACCGTCTTCATCAGCCAGCCGATTTCGGCGCAACCGCGCATCCGTACGCTGCTGAACGAGTTGCAGGATACGACGGCCTCGATCTACTTTTTGCCGGACATCTATGCCTTCGATCTGATCCAGGCACGCTTCGACAGCGTGGCCGGCCTGCCGGCGGTGGCGATCTGCGAATCGCCGTTCACCGGGTTCAACGGCATGGTCAAGCGCGCCAGCGACATCGTGCTGGCATCGATCATTCTGCTGATGCTGCTGCCGATCCTGCTGGCGATCTCGATTGCGATCAAGGCGACTTCGCCCGGGCCGGTGATCTTCCGCCAGCGTCGTTACGGTCTCGATGGCGAGGAAATCATCGTCTACAAATTCCGCTCGATGACGGTCTGCGAAGACGGCGCCACCGTCGTGCAGGCCAAGAAGAACGATCAGCGCATCACGCGTATCGGCGGCATTCTGCGCCGCACGTCACTGGACGAACTGCCGCAGTTTTTCAACGTGTTGCAGGGACGCATGAGCATCGTCGGCCCGCGTCCGCACGCGGTTGCGCACAACGAGCTGTATCGCAAGCAGATCAAGGGTTACATGCTGCGCCACAAGGTGCGTCCCGGCATCACCGGCTGGGCGCAGGTCAACGGCTATCGCGGCGAGACCGACACGCTGGACAAGATGGAAGCGCGCATCGCCTATGACCTCGATTACCTGCGCCGCTGGTCGCTGGCGCTCGACATGCTGATCATCGCGCGCACCGTCAAGGTCGTGCTGGCGCGTGACGGCAACGCTTACTGATCAATGCCTGATGAGATTCAAGATTCGAGAGGAGAAATGTCTGCAATGGAATATGTACTGAAAAAAAACAGGATCCTGATGTTGTCCTTGCTGCTGTTCTGCTGCGCATTGCTGCAGGCAAACGCGCAAACCGCGACGACCGATGTGCCGCTCGGACCGGGCGATGTCGTCAAGATCAGTGTGTTCGGCAACAACGATCTGTCGCTGGAAACGCGCATCAGCGAGGCCGGCACCATTACGTTCCCGCTGATCGGCGAAGTGAAAGTCGGCGGCATGTCCACCGGCCAGGCGGAACACAGGATCGCCGACATGCTCGAAAAAGGCGGCTTCATACGCAATCCGCAGGTCAGCATGATGGTCAGCGAAATGCAGAGCCAGCAGGTTTCGGTGCTGGGGCAAGTCAACAAGCCGGGGCGCTATCCGGTCGACGGCAAGCGCAGCCTGACCGACGTGCTGGCCCTGGCCGGCGGCATGACGCCGGATGCCGGCGACAACATCGTGCTGATGCGCACGCGCGACGGCAAGACCACCAAGGAAACCATCGATCTGGAAAAGATGATGGGCTCCTCCGATCCGAACAGCAATCCGCAGATGATGGCAGGCGATTCGCTGTATGTGGAACGTGCGCCGCATTTTTATATCTACGGTGAAGTGCAGAAACCGGGCTCCTACAAGCTGGAACGCAACATGATCGTGTTGCAGGCACTGTCCGCCGGCGGCGGCCTGAGTCCGCGCGGCACCGAACGCGGCATCCGCATCAAGCGGCGCGATGCAAAAGGTGAATTGCACGAGATCGAAGTCAACCATGACGATCTGGTCAAGGCGGGCGACATCGTTTATGTCAAGGAAAGCCTGTTTTAAATGAAGTACAGAAAAGCATAGTCAAAGGAAGTAACTCATGACGCTCACTCAGATCCTGCTCGCACTACGCGCACGGTATCGCATCATCCTGCTGCTGCTGGTGCTGACGGTTTCGGCCGCCTTCGTCGTCAGCCTCGTGATGTCGAAAACCTACAAGGCGACGACCTCGCTGGTGCTCAACAGCAAGGGTATCGATCCCGTCACCGGCACCAATGTGCCGACGCAACTGATGCCGGGCTATCTGCCGACGCAGGTCGACATCGTCAGCAGCAAGGCGGTGGCACTGCAGGTCGTGCGCGACCTGAAGCTGGCCGAGAATCCCGCCGTACGCGAACGCTTCGAGCGTAGCGACCACGGCAACACGACGATACAGGACTGGCTGGCCGACGGCCTGCGCGCCAACCTGAAGGTGGAGCCCGCGCGAGAAAGCAGCGTGCTCAACATCACCTTCACCGGCGACGACGCGCAATACGTGGCCGCCGTGGCGAATGCCTTCGCTTCCGCCTACCAGCAGGTCACCGTGCAGCTGAAGGTGGCGCCGGCGCAGAAGGCGACCGAATATTTCCATGCGCAGATCCAGCAATTGCGCGACAGTTTCGAAGCGGCGCAGAACAAGCTGTCGGCCTACCAGAAGCAGCACAACATCTTCAGCAGCAACGACCAGCTCGACGTCGAAACGTCGCGCATGAACGAGTTGTCCAGCCAGCTGGTAACGGCGCAGGCGCTGGCGATGGAGGCATCGTCGCGCCAGAAGCAGGTCAGGAGCAGTGCCGCCAATTCGCCGGACGTGCTGAACAATCCGCTGATCCAGTCGCTGAAATCGCGCATGGCGGAAGCCGAAGCGAAGTTCGCCGACGTCTCCGCACGCCTGGGCAGCAACCATCCGCAATACATCGCCGCCAAGTCCGAACTGGATGAGGTGCGTGCCAGCCTGAACCGCCAGATCGGCCTCGCCTCGCAAGGCATCGTCAGCAATGCACGCATCCAGCAGCAGCGTGTGACGGAACTGCGTGCCGCACTGGATGCGCAGAAAGCCAAGGTCATGCAATTGAACGGCGCGCGCGACGAAATGAACGTGTTGACCAACGAGATGGAGAGCGCGAAGAAAGCGTATGAAACCGCGTCGCAGCGCCTGACGCAGACCAGCCTCGAAGGCCAGTCCACGCAATCGGACATCGCTGTGCTGACGGCCGCCACCGCGCCGTTGCATCCATCTTCGCCGCGCCTGTTGCTGAACCTGCTGGTGGCTGTCGTGGTCGGCTTGATTCTCGGTATTGTCGGCGCGATCGCGATGGAATTGCTGGATCACCGCGTGCGTTCCAGCGACGACCTGACGCGCCTGTTCGGCCTGCCGCTGATCGGCGTCATCGAAAAGCCGAAAGCCGTCGGCAGCGTGCGCCGTCCGCGCGATCCGCCGCGGCTCGGTCCGCCAGGCTCAGGCTTTGGCCGGCCGCCGGCACCGGCCTGACGCTCTTCCGATTTCGCCACCGAGAAACACCGTTTTGGGAAAACAGCACATGAGATTATCGAACCAGATTCAGGATGCGGCCAAGCTGCGTTACCAGGAAGCGCCGCGGCTGACGACCGACCAGATCGGCCGCATCCTGATGGACAACGGGCGTCTGACGCACGAAGAAACCGAACGCATCCTGGAAGAGCAGCGCATCAGCCGCCAGCGCTTCGGCGACGCCGGCATCGCGCTGGGATTGCTGACGCCGACCGATATCGAGTTCGCGCTGTCGAACCAGTTTTCCTATCCCTATTTGCTGCGCGGGCAGAGCACGGTCAGCGAAGAGCTGGTCGCCGCCTACGATCCCTTCAACAAGGAAGTCGAATCGCTGCGCGCGCTGCGCAGCCAGCTGGTGATGCGCTGGTTCAGTACCGGCGAGCGCCGTTCGGCACTGGCGATCACCAGCGCCGAAGCCGGCGACGGCCGCAGCTACATCGCCGCCAATCTTGCCGTGCTGTTCTCGCAGCTTGGCCAGCGCACCTTGCTGATCGATGCCGACATGCGCAATCCGCGCCAGCACCAGTTGTTCGGCGTCGACAACCGCAGCGGCCTGTCATCGATCCTTGCCGGGCGCGGCAGCGTGGACGATGTGCAGCGTGTGACGTCGATGATCGACCTGTCCATCCTGCCGGCCGGCGCCACGCCGCCGAATCCGCAGGAATTGCTGGGTCGCCGTGCGTTCCCGCAGATGCTGGCCGATTACACCGGCGAATACGATGTGATCCTGATCGACACGCCTCCCGACAGCGAATATGCGGACGGCCAAATCGCCGCCATGCGTGCCGGCGCGGCAATGGTGGTGGCGCGCCGACACGCCAGTCATACCGGTGCCGTCGGCAACCTGGTCGATTCGATGAAGTATGCGGGCGTGATGGTGGTCGGTGCCGTCCTCAACGATTACTGACGGGACGACAGGCATGGAATACAGCGGAAATCATGTGGAACTGTGCAATGCGCTGATGGAGCGGCATGCGGTACTGGCTGCCCTGATCGGCGATGCGCCTTTTCATTACGTGGACATTCCGACGCACGGCAACGTCGGCGATCTGCTGATCATGCACGGCACGCTGGCCTTCTTCCGCAAGCAGGGATTGCAGCCGAAGACGATCGCACCGCACGATGCCTTCGATACGCGCTGGGTCGCGCCGGGTGACGTCGTCGTCTTCCACGGCGGCGGCAATTTCGGCGATCTGTATCCGTGCTTCCAGCAACTGCGCGAACGCGTGGTGCAGTCCTGCAAGGACAACCGCATCGTCATCCTGCCGCAGTCGCTGCATTTCTCGTCGGACGAAACGATGCTGCGTTCGGCGCACATCTTCCGCCAGCATGGCGACGTGCACCTGTGCGTGCGCGATCGCGCATCACTACAGACGGCAGCACTGTTTACCGACAATGTGCTGCTGCTGCCGGACATGGCGCACCAGTTGTATCCGCTGCAGGCGCCGCAGGCTGCGTACATGCGGCCGGGCGCGTTGCGCATCAGCCGTATCGACGACGAAGCCGGCGAGACCGGCGACATCGCCGGTGCACCGCATATCGACATGCTGACCGACTGGCCGCAGTTCGTCGGCCGCCGCGAGCGTCGTATCGAATTGTTTCGCCGTGCCTACGGCGCGTTCTTCCGCCGCGGCATGGGCCGCTGGGCGAATCGTGTGCTGTCGCCGATGTGGATCGGCTATTCGAATCGCCTGATCGCCGATGCGGCGAAGCTGTTCGCACGCCACCATCTGATCGTCACCGATCGCCTGCACGGCCACATCCTGGCCTGCCTGCTGGATCGCAACAGCATCGTGCTCGACAACAGCTACGGGAAAAATTCCCGTTACGTGCAGGCATGGACGCGCCCGAGCGAACTGGTGGTGCTGAACGGCGAACAGAACGATGAACAAGGAAACGCAGGTGGAAATGAAGCGTCGGGCATATCGAACGCC
Organism: Oxalicibacterium solurbis; assembly: GCF_014635845.1. Classification (GTDB taxonomy): domain Bacteria; phylum Pseudomonadota; class Gammaproteobacteria; order Burkholderiales; family Burkholderiaceae_D; genus Oxalicibacterium; species Oxalicibacterium solurbis. The sequence goes on from NZ_BMDP01000002.1 coordinate 128,876, forward strand.
TATCGCAATCATGCCGCCGGCATTGCAACGGCTGCCATCTCGGCAGCCATCTGATTTTGATGAAAAGGAGCGCAACTTGGCGACGATAGACGTGCTGCTGCCTGTAAAGAACGGCATCGATTTCCTGGCGCAGTCGCTCGACAGCATCTGCGCGCAGACTTTCAAGGACTGGCGTCTGCTGATCCTCGATCACGGCTCCACCGACGGTACGCTGGAGATGGCGGAGGATTACTGTCGCCGCGATCCACGTATCGAAGTGCACAGTTTCCCTGAAGCGAAAGGGCTGGCCGGCCTGCTGAACTGCGGGCTGGACATCGCCGATTGCAAATACGTGATGCGCCACGACGCCGACGACGTCTGCTTCGTCGATCGCATGGAGCTGCAGCTGGCCGCGTTTCGCCGCCAGCCGGAATGCGTTGCCATCAGCGGCCAGTCGGAAGTGATCGACGGCCAGGGCCGCATCGGCGGCGCGATCAAGATGCCGATCGGTCGTCATCGCGTGGCTGCCGCCGCCTTCTTCCGCAATCCGATCACGCATCCGGCATCGATGCTGGATTTCGAGGCGGTACAGAAGATGGGTGTGCGCTACGGCGCCGATTTCCTGAACGTGCTGCCGCCGGAGCGCAGCATGCGCGTCGATGCGCTTGCCGAGGATTACTTCATGTTCGGCCAGCTGGCGATCCTCGGCAAATGCACGAACGTGCCTTCACAGTTGATCCAGTATCGCTGGCACGGCAGCAATGTCAGCGCGACAAAATTCACGGAACAGGTCGAGGTGTCGCTGGCGATCTCGCGCCATCTGGTGCGTTCGTTCTGCACGATGTACGATCTGCCGTATTTCGATCCGGCGCCGTTCTGCAATCACGGCGGCATCCTGTTCGACATCGACGGCCAGACCGATTTCGACGATGCGTTCGAACGCATGGCACAGACCCTGCGACGCGGCTTCGGCCCGTCGGACGAACTGGAACGCGAACTGACATTCCGCAAGGCCGCTTCCACGCGCCGCCACGCGAACCTGCTGTGGCGCTACTTCCGCTTTCAGTCGCGCCATGCGCCGGAGACGGGCGAGTGGAATGCGGTTCGCTCATGGCTGGTCCGTCATATTCCCGGCAAGCCGCGCATGCGCGTCAGTGGAGAGCTGACGGCATGACGATGCGTTTCCAGTCCGATGCAACGCATTGCGTGATGCATTGCGCGCTGTATTGCGTAATGCATGGCAAAACGCATGGCGCGGCGCATGCGGAGGAAAGCCGCCGTGTTCGCTGATCGCACAATCGAAGACGGTGCATTGCGTTCACGCTGGCTGCCGCAGGAATCGAATGCGCATACGCTGATCGGCATCATCGTGCTGGCGGTGCTGGCCGGCATCGTCGTGCCGTTCTATGCCGATGCGATGGATTACCGTTTCGCGCGGCTGCTGGCGTTGCCTGCATTCCTGGTGTTCGGTTTTCTGCTACTGTTCAACCGGCTGTTCCTGCTGGGCCTGATCATCGTGTTCCGCTCGGCCGGCGACATCGTACTGGATACCACGCGCTTTTCGCTCGGCGGTTACGAAACCGGCGTCGGCGGCCTGATCAACCTGTGCGTGATCTTGCTGGCCTGCATGCTGGTAATCGAGAAACCGTCGCGCCTGCCGAAGAAGATGGTGATGGCGTGGCTGCCCTTCCTGCTGGTGGCGGCTTTCGGCGTTGCGCTTGCGCCGTCGAAGGGCGATGCGATCCGTACTTATCTGACGTTGCTGTCGTACTTCGCGATGTTCGTCGCCGCATTCTATTTTGTGCAGTCGCCGCTGGACTTCCGCAAGTGCGTGAAGCTGGTGTTGTGGTCGTCGGCGATCCCGGCGCTGTATGCACCGGTCGACGTGCTGCTGCATGCCGGCGCCGGCGGGGCGGAAGGATTCCGCCTGCAATCGACGTTTACGCATCCGAACATCATGGCGTTCTACCTGACGCTGATTATCTCGCTGACGCTGTTCACGCTGAAGGACAAGGTCTTGCGTCCGAGCGGGGCCGGCCGTGTCGGCCTGACGCTGTACATGATCTACCTGTTCGTTCTGCTGGTGCTGACACAGACGCGCAGCGCATGGATCGCCTGCCTGCTGCTGTTCGTTTTCTATGCGCTGCTGTTCGAGCGGCGCTACCTGATCTATCTGCTGGCGTTGCCGGTGGTGGCGCTGCTGGTGCCTGAGATTCGCGATCGTCTGGTCGACCTGGGCAGCGGCAACGAAGCGGTCGGCTACGCGAAGCTGAATTCGTTTGCATGGCGGCTGCAGATCTGGGAAAGCGGCCTGCAATGGATGCAGCCGATGCGCTACCTGTTCGGTTACGGCATCGACGGCTTCCGCGTGTATTCGCCGATCTTCTTCGAGGCGGCCAACAAGATCAACTGGGGTGCGCACAACGTCTATGTGCAATGGTTCTTCGATGCGGGTGCAATCGGCCTGGTGGCCTATCTGTGGCTGTACGCCCGTACTGCTTTTTTCATTCGCCAGCTGGCGCGGCGGGATAAGCTGGCCGCCTTCATCGCGATCGCGATCGTGATCGTCTATCTGGTGGTTTCTTCGTCGGACAATATGTTCGGCTACCTGGTCTTCAACTGGTATTTCTGGTTCACGGTCGGCGCTGCCTGCGCACTGGCGGCCGGTGTGCAGACGAAGCGGGCAACGCAGGCCACGCGCGAAAAATCGGAAGACGGGCCGCCTGCACGCACGCCGCCTGGCGATGTGCGTGGCGATGTACATGGTGAGCAAGGCGAGGGGCGTACAAAACTGCGCCGCCATCAGCTGCGCGCGGCGGGGCGGCCATGAGCAGCGCACTGCCACGACTGGAGATGCTCGACGGCTGGCGCGGCATCAGCATCCTGTGCGTGCTGGCTGCGCACCTGCTGCCGATGGGGCCGAAATCGCTGCACGGCAATGCGATGTTCGGCCTGCTCGGCATGTCGCTGTTTTTCACGCTGTCCGGTTTCCTGATCACGTCGTTCCTGCTGAAGAATCCGTCGGTCATCGATTTCCTGCTGCGGCGTTTTTTTCGCATCATTCCGCTGGCGTGGCTGTATCTGGCAATTGCGTTGACGATGGCGGGCGCCACGCCCGACGGCTGGCTTGCGCACTATCTGTTCTATGCGAACCTGCCGCCGCAGAAGCTGGTATTGCTGACCGAGCATATCTGGAGCCTGTGTCTGGAGATGCAGTTCTACGTCGGCATTGCGCTGATGTTTGCGATCTTCGGTGTGCGCAGCCTGTTGTTCCTGCCGCTGATCGGTTTTGCCTTCACGATGCTGCGCGTGGCCGACGGCGTTCTTGCGTCCAGCGTCAGCTATTACCGCATCGACGAAATCCTCGCTGGCTGCGCATTGGCGCTGATCTATCACCAGCGTTTTCACGCCAGCATTCTCGAATGGCTGAGAAAGGCGCCGCAATGGCTGCTGTTGCTGCTGCTGCTGGTGTCATGCCATGAATTTGGCGGTCCGATGAACTACTTCCGGCCGTATCTGGCGGCGATGCTGATCGGCGCCACTGTCGTCAATCCCGATCATCGACTGGCGCGCCTGCTCGATAACCGCATCCTCGTCTACCTGGCGACCGTGTCCTATGCGCTGTACGTGATCCATCCGATGCTGGCCTACGGCACCTGGCTGGGCAGCGGCGACACCATCGTCAAGTACCTGAAACGTCCGCTGCTTTTCATCGTGCTGTTCCTGCTGGCGCATGTGTCGACGTTCTATTACGAGCGCTGGTGGAATGCCGGCGGCAGGATGCTGGCGAAGAAGTTCAGCATGAATGCAAAAACCGATACAAACACTGCCTGAGGAGATGTAATGCAAAAACGCCTTGCCTTCATGCCGGCTTCCTGGTCGACCTTCTGTGGTGCGGCCCTGATCGCTGCTGCGGCAGCCGCGCCGGTCAATGCGCAGACGCAGCCGGCGCAATGGGGCAGCTACCAGAAGCCGTTCGCGCCGACCTCGCCGTGGAACAGCCGGCCGGTCAATCCGGCCTTCGGCGATTTCGTGATTCCGAAATCGACCTATTCGCCCGGCGTGGCCGGCGGCGAATGGTCGACCGGCGTATTTCTGGCGAAGCAGGGCGATGCGCCGGTGACGGTCAGCGGTCTGCCGAATACGCAGGGATTGTGGGATCCGGATGCCGGCAGCAATCATGACGTGACGATTCCGCGCTGGCCGGCCGACGTGCAGGCCGCGACGGCCAGCGACGGCCATGCCGATATCGTCGATCCGGTTGCCGGCGTCGTGCATTCGTTCTGGCAATTGAAAAAGCTGAATGGCAAATGGGTTGCCGCGCAATACGCATGGACGCCGCTGAACGGCCGTGGCTGGGGCGATCCGGCGCACTACTTCCAGGGTTCGCGCGCAGCCGGCGTGCCGACTTCCGGCGGCCTGATCCGCAAGCACGAGATCGATGACGGCGACACCATGTACCGCCACGCATTGGCGATGTCGCTGACATTCACCGGGCTGTCTCCGAATCCCACCTACATCTATCCGGCGACATCCGCCGATACCAGCGCCGCGACCGCCAATACCGGCCGCATTCCGGAAGGCGCATTGATGATGCTGCCGCCGAGCTACGACACCTCGAAGATCAGCAGTCCGGCGTTGCGCAAGGTGGCCGAGACGCTGAAGACCTACGGTGCCTATGTCGTCGATCGCAATGGCGGTACGCCGTTCTTCATCTATGTGGAAAACGGTGCGAAGTACGACCTGCACAGCGGCGGCTGGAACACGGCGGTGGCCAACGATCTGGACCGTATCCGCGCCGCGTTGCGCCAGGTGACTTCGGCGCAGGGCTGGGTCGACGGCAATGGCCAGGCGTTCACGCTACCGAAGAAATTCAATCTGCTTTCGATGCGCGGTCCGTGGCAGCAATACGCGGGCGGACCGCTCGGTGTTTTCGATACATGGCAGCAGGCTGTCGTGTTTCCCGCATCGGCCACGCGTGTGACGCAGGTCAATTATTCGTCGCGCGGCATGAACCGAATCACGTGGTCGCTGCCGCAAACGGGGAAAACGTATCGCGTCTCCGCGATCACCACTGGCGGTGCAAAACTGAAGCTGCAGGTGCGCGATCCGTCCGGCTTGCCGCTGCATTTCGACAGCGGCGAACTGGCGAACGGCGAATCGAAGACGTTTGCATGGCCGGCGAACAACGCGATCGTCACCGTGTGGGCGATCAGCGGCGTCAACCAGCCATCCACCGTGCGCGGCGAACTGCTGTTGCAGGAGTAACGATCGATGTCGACGGCACGCGATCCCGACTGGCATGCCGACCTGCAGCGCTGCGGCATGCGCCGTCCGCTTCTGAAGGAGCAGTCGTTGTGGGCGCTGTGGGTGTATCGCTTCGGCCGTCGTGTGGACAGGCGGCCGCCCGGCATCGTGCGGCGGATGCTGACATCGTGGTACTGGCTGCTGTTTCGCGCAGCGGAAACGGCGACCGGCATCAGCCTGCCGAAATCGGCAACGATCGGGCCGGGCCTGCGCATCTGGCACTTCGGCGGAATTTTCCTGCATCCGCAGGCGACGCTCGGCGCGAACTGCACCTTGCGTCAGGGCGTGACGATAGGCAACCGTGAAGAAGACGGGCCGGTGCCGGTGATCGGTGACGACGTCGAATTCGGCGCCTATGCGCAAGTATTGGGCGGCGTACGTATCGGCAACGGTTGTCGCATCGGTGCGCTGTCGGTCGTGCTGCAGGATGTGCCGGACGGCGCGACGGCGGTCGGCGTGCCGGCGCGCGTCGTCACGCGCGGCGATGAATCGTTGAATGAAATATCGAAAGAGCAGTTGAGCAAACAATCAAACGGTATCGACCACATGAGCACTGAAGTGAATGTCGTGCAGCTGAAAGGAATCGCCTGAACATGCATATCGCCTATCTGATCAATCAATATCCGAAGGTCAGCCACAGCTTCATCCGGCGCGAAATCCTGGCGCTGGAACGCCAGGGCATACGCGTGCAACGTCTCGCGCTACGCGGCTGGGAAGGCGATCTGGTCGACGCCGAGGATTTCAGCGAACGCGAACGCACGCGCTATGTGCTGCGCGACGGCATGGGCGGTCTGTTGAAATCGATGGCGAAGATGGCGCTGGCGTCGCCGGCACGTTTCTTCTCGGGATTGAAACTGGCGTTCAGGATGAGCCGCCGTTCCGACAAGTCCTTGCCTTATCACCTGATCTATTTCGCCGAAGGCTGCCGCATCGCCGAATGGCTGCGCGCCGAAGACATTGCACATCTGCATGCGCACTTCGGCACCAATTCGGCGGAGGTGGCGATGCTGGCGGCGGAAGTCGGTGGTTTCCGCTACAGCCTGACGATCCACGGTTCGGAAGAATTCGACAAGCCGGAATTCATCGGCCTTGGCGAAAAGATACGGCGTGCCTCCTTCGTCGCCGGTGTCACGTCCTACTGCCGCAGCCAGCTGTATCGCGCGGTTTCGCACGAGCACTGGGGCAAGATTCACGTCGTGCATTGCGGTGTCGAGCCGGCCTTCCACGACGGCGCGATGCCTGCGTTGTCGCCGCGGCCGCGTTTCGTCTGCGTCGGCCGGTTGTGCGAACAGAAGGCGCAGCAACTGCTGGTGGAAGCGGTTGCGCTGCTGGCGCGAAAAGGTGTGGATGTCGAACTCGTGCTGGCCGGCGACGGCGAGATGCGTGACGAAGTGATGGCGATGATCGCGCATCACAAGCTGCAAGACCGCGTACGCATCACCGGCTGGATCAGCGGCGAGCAGGTGCGGCAGGAATTGCTGGAAGCGCGCGCGCTGGTGATGGCCAGCTTTGCCGAAGGGCTGCCGGTGGTGATCATGGAAGCGATGTCGCTGCGCCGTCCGGTGCTGACGACGTGGATCACCGGCATTCCGGAACTGGTGCGCGAAGGCGAAAGCGGCTGGCTGTATCCGCCGGGATCGGTGGATGAACTGGCGGTAGCGATGGAACGCTGCCTGGCGACGCCGGACGACGAACTGCTGCGCATGGGCGAACGCGCACGCGTGCGCGTGCTGGAACGGCACGACAGCGATCGCGAGGCCGGCAAGATGGTGACGCTGTTCCGGCAGGCCGAACAGAACAGCATGGTCGAAAGTGCCGCAGGCGGCATGGCGGAGGCGTATCGATGATGGCCTTGATGGAAATCCTGCTGCTGTCGTTGTTGGCGGTCGTCGCCGTGCCGGTGCTGGTCCTGCTGGTGCAGGCGTGCCTGGCGAAGTCTTCGCGTGCTGTCTTGCTGCCGGATGCACGCCGTCCGCGCATTACCGTGCTGGTGCCGGCGCACAACGAAGCGAACGGCATCGCCGCTACCGTTACATTGATCCGCAGCCAGCTTGACGAAAATGCCGGCGACCGCGTGATCGTCGTCGCCGACAACTGCACCGACATGACGGCATCGATCGCCGCATCCGCCGGTGCGCATGTGCTGGAACGGCACGACGAGCTGCGGCGCGGCAAGGGCTATGCGCTGGATCTTGGCGTGCGCGCGTTGATGCAGGATGCACCGGACGCCGTCGTCTTCATCGATGCCGATTGCATCGTGCTGCCCGGTTCGGTCGAACTGCTGGCGCGCACGGCATTGGCATCGCAACGGCCGGTACAGGCGCTGGACCTGATGCGCGCACCGCGCGGCGCCAGCCTGAAGATACGCATCGCCGAATTCGCGTGGGTGGTAAAGAACCGTGTGCGGCCGCTGGGTTTCCATCGCCTCGGTTTACCGTGCCAGCTGATGGGAACCGGCATGGCGTTTCCGTGGCCCTTGATCGCGCAGGCGCAACTGGCGAACGGCCATATTGCGGAAGACATGAAGCTGGGCATCGAGATGGCGAAAGCCGGCCGGCCGACGCTGTTCTGCCAGGAAGCCTGCGTCGTCAGCTACTTTCCCGTCGGCGACGATGCGGCGCGTGCGCAGCGTACGCGCTGGGAGCACGGCCATCTCGGCATGATCGTGCATGAAGGATTGCCGCTGCTGCGCGATGGCATCGTGCGGCGCGACCGCATGCTGATCGCACTGGCGCTGGACATGTGCGTGCCGCCGGTGGCGCTGTTAACGCTGGCCGTCGGCGGCGTTTTTGTGGCGATGCTGGCGATTGCGCTGTTTGCCGGCATGCAGTTGCCTCTGATGGCGGCGGCCGCGATTTTTGCATCGCTGGCGTTTGCCGTCTGGCTGTCGTGGTGGCGTTTCGGCCGCCGCATCGTCAGCTTCGGCGATCTGCTGTCGGCCGTCGGCTATGCGTTCTGGAAGGTGCCGTTGTACGTGAAATTTCTTTTCAGCCGCCAGGTGGAATGGGTGAGGGCCAAGCGCGATGCAGAGTGAAGCGAAAACAGAACAACGCAGCAATCGACCGGCCTATCCGGTGCGCACCGATTTTCGTCGTCGCGTCGTTTGCATACTCGGCATGCCGTTCGATGTCGTCACGCTGCAGGAAGCGGTGCAGAAGGTCGGCGATGCGGCGGCGCATGACGTGCGCTGCTTTCTTTCCACGCCGAACCTGAACTTCGCCGTCGCCGGCATGGAGGGCGGCTCCGCTGCCGATGTATTCCGCGATTCGGTCTTGCGCAGTGACCTGTCGGTGGCAGACGGCATGCCGCTGGTGTGGATTGCACGCCTGCTCGGCCTGCCGATACGCGAGCGCGTGGCCGGCTCCACATTGTTCGAAGCCCTGCGCCACGGCGAAGCGCGTCGTACCAATGCCGGCCTAATGTCAGTCTATTTCTTCGGCGGTCCGGACGGCGTGGCCGAGCGCGCGGCGGAAAAGCTCAATGCCTCGTCGTCGTGGCTGCGTTGCGTCGGCTATCGTTCGCCGGGTTTCGCCAGCGTCGAGGAAATGAGCGATGCGGAAACGATAGATGCGATCAATGCCAGCGATGCCGATTTTCTCGTGGTCGCACTCGGCGCGAAAAAGGGGCAGGCATGGATAGAGCGGAATCTGTCACGCCTGCAGGTGCCGGTCGTCAGCCATTTGGGCGCGGTCGTCAATTTCGTTGCCGGCACGGTCAGCCGCGCGCCTTCCTGGGTAGGACGCAGCGGCATGGAGTGGCTGTGGCGCATCAAGGAAGAACCGGCGCTGTGGAAACGTTACTGGAACGATGGATGGATGCTGCTGAAGCTGGCTGTCACCCGCATCGTTCCGTGTGCGGTGGCGACCAGATTGCGGCGCCGCGATGCCGAGGCGATGGCGCGTGCGCGCGTGGCCGTGCGCATGTACGGCCGTAGTTGCCGCATCGTCGCCAGCGGCGTGTGGATGGAAGGAAATCTTTCTGCATTGCGCGATGCCTGCGAACAGGCGACGGCCTCGCCCTGCGATGTGCATGTGGATTTTGCACGCGTCGTGCAGATAGACAGCGCCTGCATTGCGCTGCTGCTGCTGCTGTACGGTCATCAGACCAAGATTGCGCGCAGCTTCGTGCTGCATAACATCCGGCCCGCTGTCATGCGCACGATGCGGCTGCATTGTGCGGATTGGCTGGTTGCCTACGATGATCGTGCACAACGTTTTCCGCAACAGACGGTGTTGCCCTGATGATGCATAGATAAATCGCGTTCATTCGAAATGCGTGTTCGATCCCGCGTCCTAATCCACGTTGGCATCGTGCTCATCCGTGTTGTGTGTATCCGCATTGCACCATACAGGTAATTTTTACCTGCAAATATTTCCGTGTGTGAATGAATGCGCGCAAAAGATTTCTCTCGAAAAACGAATTGCTCTTGTCACGAAAATGTCATTGAATCAGTGATGACAAAAATGAACTTTTGATGCGATCTGCCGCTCTTTTAAAGGTTGCCGCGATGCGGCGTTCTGGATGTGCGGATCATGAAAATACTGGTAACCGGAGGAGCGGGCTACATCGGCTCGCATGCATGTGTTGAACTGATTCAGGCCGGTTACCAGATCGTCGTTGTCGACAATCTCTGCAACAGCAAGGAATCGGTTCTCGAACGCGTGGCGACGATCACCGGTTCTGTCATTCCCTTCGTCAAGGCGGACTTGCGCGATCGTGCCGCCATGGAACGAATTTTTTCTTCCGGGAATTTCGATGCCGTCATGCACTTTGCCGGACTGAAGGCAGTCGGCGAATCGGTCGACGAGCCGATGCGCTATTACGAGAACAATGTCGAAGGTAGCCTCGCGCTGTTCCAGGCGATGGCGAAGCACAATGTGAAGACGCTGGTGTTCAGCTCTTCGGCCACCGTCTATGGCGATCCGGCGACGGTGCCCATCGTCGAGGATTTTCCTCTGTCCGCCACCAATCCCTACGGCCGCAGCAAGCTGATGATCGAGGAAATGCTGCGCGATATCGCGAAAGCGGATGCCGCATGGCGCGTCGGCCTGCTGCGTTACTTCAATCCGGTCGGCGCACACGAGAGCGGATTGATCGGCGAAGACCCGAACGGCATTCCGAACAATCTGCTGCCTTATGTGGCGCAGGTGGCGATCGGCAAACGGCCGATGCTGTCGGTATTCGGTGGCGATTATCCGACCGAGGATGGCACTGGCGTGCGAGATTACATCCATGTGGTCGATCTGGCGGTCGGCCATGTGCGCATGCTGGAACGTTTAATGCATGGGGAAGCCGGCGTGCAAACCTACAACCTTGGCACCGGTTGCGGCAGTAGCGTGTTGCAGATGATCCAGGCGTTCGAGCACGCCAGCGGGCGTTCCATTCCGTATCAGGTGGTGGCGCGCCGTCCGGGCGATATCGCCGTTTGTTATGCCGATCCGTCGCGTGCTGAACGTGAACTTGGCTGGCGGGCGCAACGCAACATCGCACAGATGTGCGAAGACGCATGGCGCTGGCAGGCGTTGTCCGTGGAAACTTTCGATTACGCCTGAGCGCATTCGACGAAAAAACGTATTTGCATCACGTATTTCATCTCATATCCATTCTCGCAATTCATTTTTATTTCATCCGAAACGAACAGAAGAGAGACAGAAGGCCACCCATGAAAGCAATGATTCTTGCAGCAGGAAAAGGAACGCGCGTACAACCGCTGACATACGAACTGCCGAAGCCGATGATCCCGATTCTCGGCAAGCCGGTAATGGAGTACCTGGTCGAGCATCTGGTCAAGTACGGCATCCGCGACATCATGGTGAACGTCAGTTATCTGCACCAGAAGATCGAGGATTATTTCGGTGAAGGCCAGCGTTTCGGCGCGCAGATCGGCTATTCGTTCGAAGGTTATGTGAACGAGGAAGGCGAAGTGGTGCCGCGTGCGGTCGGTTCGGCCGGCGGCATGAAAAAAATCCAGGAATCCGGCGGCTTCTTCGACGAGACCACGCTGGTCATTTGCGGCGATGCGCTGATCGATCTCGACATCAAGTCCGCACTGTTCGAACACCGCAAGAAGGGCGCCAAGGTCAGCATCATCACGAAGGAAGTGCCGCGCGAAAAATCGTCCGATTACGGCATGGTGGTGACGGACGACGACGGCCGCGTGCTGTCCTTCCAGGAAAAACCGAAACCGCAGGATGCGATGTCGACGGCGGCCAGCACTGGCATCTACATCTTCGAGCCGGAAGTGCTGGACCTGATTCCGTCCGGTGTCGAATTCGATATCGGCTCGCAGCTGTTTCCGCTGCTGGTCGAGAAGGAGATTCCGTTCTATGCGCAGAAGCGCTTCTTCAACTGGATCGACATCGGCAACGTCAAGGATTACTGGGCGGTGTCGCAGAGCGTGCTGAACGGCGAGATGGCGCACATGACGATGCCGGGCACGCAGATCGACGACGGCATCTGGGTCGGTCTCAATACGCATATCGACTGGGACGGCACGACGATCGAGGGGCCGGTCTACATCGGTTCCGGCTGCACGGTGGAAGCCGGCAGCACCATCATCGGCCCGACCTGGATCGGCCATGGCAGCCAGATCTGCAGCGGATCGGAAGTCGTGCGCAGCGTGCTGTTCGAATACACGCGCGTGTCGCCGGAATCGACGATGGAGGAACTGGTGGTCTGCCGCAATTATTGCGTCAGCCGCGAAGGCGAGATGCGGCACGTTTCCGAATGCGAGGACGATCACTGGCGCGATGCGCGCGACCGCCGCTCGGTTACGCGTTCTTCCAAGGCTTCTGCTGACGGCTCGGTCAAAAATCAGGTCCAGGATGAGGCCAAGGGCGCAGCCAGGAATGCAGCGACCAAGGATGCTGTGACCAAGGATGCAGCCAAGGGCGCGGCTGCAGGTTCATCAGCACCCAACATGCCCGTCAACGAGCGCAGTCGCGCAATCGGTGCAGTGTGAAGATCCATCCCGTCATTCTTTCCGGCGGTTCTGGCACGCGCCTGTGGCCGCTGTCGCGTGCAGCGCTGCCCAAGCAGTTGCTGCCGTTGGTATCCGGCCTGACGATGCTGCAGGAAACCGTGCTGCGCGTGGCCGGCCGACCCGGCATTGCGTCGCCGCTGATCGTCTGCGGCGACGACCATCGTTTCCTGGTGGCGGAGCAGATGCGCCAGATCGGCGTGGAGCCGCACGCGATCATGCTGGAACCGCAGGGGCGCAATACGGCGCCGGCGATCGGCGTGGCGGCTTATCACTTGCGCAAGGATGGCGACGACGATGCGCTGATGCTGGTATTGCCGGCCGATCACGTGATACGCGACGTCGAGGCTTTCAACGAAGGGATTGCGACGGCGGCATCGGTTGCGCAGGGATCGTCGAAACTGGCGACCTTCGGCATCGTGCCGTCGGCGCCGGAATCCGGCTACGGCTACATCCGGCGCGGCGCGGCGGTGGAGGGAGCATCGGGCTGCTACATGGTCGAGCAGTTCGTCGAGAAGCCGGATCGCGAGACGGCGCAGCAATTCCTCGACGACGGCCGCTATTCGTGGAACAGCGGCATGTTCCTGTTCCGCGCCGGCGCTTACTTGGATGAGCTGGAACGCCTGCAACCGCAGATGGCAGCCTGCTGCCGCGAAGCCGTGCAGGAAGCCTACAGCGATCTGTCGTTCTGCCGTCTCGGCAAGGAGGCGTATGCAAAGTGTCCGTCCGAATCGATCGACTTCGCCGTGATGGAGCATACGCAGCAGGCGGTCGTGATACCGGCCGATATCGGCTGGAGCGACGTCGGCTCGTGGTCGGCGCTGGCCGACGTGCAGGAACACGACGATCTGGATCGCAACGTGCTGCAGGGCGACGTCTATACCGATGGCGTGCGCGATTCCTTCATCCGTGCGGAAAACCGCTTCGTCGCCGTGCTCGGACTGGACAACGTGATCGTTGTCGAAACCAAGGACGCGGTGCTGATTGCGAACAAGGATGATGTGCAGCGTGTCAAGCAGGTGGTCGATTACCTGAAGCAGGAAAAGCGCTGCGAGCACCTGAACCATACGAAGGTCTACCGGCCGTGGGGATCGTACGAATCGATCGATGACGGCCATCGCTACCAGGTCAAGCGCATCACCGTCGATCCGGGCGAGAAGCTGTCGCTGCAGATGCATCACCATCGCGCCGAGCACTGGATCGTCGTGACCGGCACCGCGCTCGTCACCCGTGGTGAAGAGCAGCGGCTGCTGACGGAAAATGAATCGGTCTATATCCCGATCGGCACGCAGCACCGGCTGGAAAATCCCGGCAAGATGCCGCTGCATCTGATCGAGGTGCAGTCCGGCGCCTATCTGGGCGAGGACGATATCGTCCGTTTCGAGGATGTATACCAGCGTGCCTGACGATCATCACCTTTCTCCTTCCGCAGATGTCCAGCCCGGTTCGCCACGTCCGGATCGTATCGTCGCGCGCCTGACCGAAATGCGCGGCAATAATGAAGCTACGCATCAGAGTACAAATCAGGTCACGCGCATCGTCTCCTTCGACGACCAGCAGGTCGGCTGGGAAATGACCGGCCCCGAGGAATGCCTGCCGCCGCCGTTGCGCGTGCACGATCTGGCGGCGACTGCGCTGGTGTTCCTGGCGATGCATCAGGGACGCGACCTGCACATCGACGGCCCGGTCACGCAATCGCTGCTGCGCAACATGGAAGATCTGATTGCGTGCTGGCATCTGTGGCGTCCCGATCTCTACCGCATCGTGCGCGTCAGCGCCGAACACGAAGTCACCGATGCGGCCTTGCCGTCGCCTGCGTCGCCGCCGCGCGCGGTGCTCGCCTTCTCGGGCGGCCTCGATGCCAGCTTTACCGCATGGCGGCATGTGACGGGCAACGCCGGGCGTCGCAGTCATCTGCTGCATGCCGGCGTGCTGATCCAGGGATTCGATATCGGCCTCGATGCCAATGCCGCTTTCACGACGACGGTTTCCACGGCCGCCGATGCGCTGCGCTCGATCAATGTGCCGATGGTGACGATGCGCACCAACTGGCGCGACGTCGCTTGCGTCAACTGGGAAATGGAATTCGGCAACGGCGTGGCGAGCTGCCTGCGCAACTGGCAGGGCAGTGTGTCGGCCGCGCTGGTCGGCTCCGACGAAGACTATGCACGTCTGGTGCTGCCGTGGGGCGGCAATCCGATCACTTACACGATGCTGTCGAGCCGCGATTTTCAGGTCGTCTATGACGGCGGTGAATTCACGCGTACCGAAAAAGCGGCAGGCATTCTCGACTGGCCCGCCGGCTTGCGCAATCTGCGCGTGTGCTGGGAAGGTCCGCTGACCGGCCGCAATTGCGGGCATTGCGAGAAATGCCTGCGTACCAAACTCAATTTCATGGCGCTCGGCGCGCCGCTGCCGGAATCGCTGGCAGGACCGCCGAGCGATGCCGATATCCAGAACCTGCGCGTCGGCAACCGCGCGCAACTGGTTCTGCTGCAGGAGATCGTCGAAATGGCGGAGCGTCGCAAGATACGCCAATCGTGGGTGCGCGCATTGAAGATCGCCATCGCCAAGAATCGCATGCGTCTCGCCGTGCCGGTCGGTGCTGCGTTGCGGCGCATGACGCAGCCGTTGCGCACGCTGCTGCGTCCGCTGAAACGTCGATTGGTGTCGCAATGAAGAATCTGCGCCGTGCCGTACCATGGGCGATCGTCGACAGCGTCGGCGTCGGCCTGCTCGGTTTCCTGACGCTGGGCATCATGTCGCGCGTGCTGACGGCGGCCGATTTCGGCAGCGTCGCCTTCGCGCAAGCCATCGTGCTGATGATGCAGCTCGTCATCGCACTCGGCATCAACGAAGCGCTGATCCAGCGCCGGCCTATCGATATGCTGCATATCGACAGCGCGTTCTGGATGGCGCTGGCGCTCGGTTTTTCCGGCTTCCTGTTCTGCGCCTGCATCGGTCTGTATTTCATCTATATGGCGGGGCAGCCGCTGGTCGGTACCATTCTCCTCATCGAAGGAACGGCTTGTTTCTTCACCGGTTTGAACCTGCTGCCGTCGGCGATGCTGGACCGCAAGATGCGCACCAAGGCAGTGGCACGCCGCACCGTGCTCGGGCGTCTCAGCTACTGCGTGGTCGCGATCGGTCTGGCGCTGGCGAATTTCGGCGTCTGGAGTATCGTCATCGCCGGCGTCGTGCAGAACCTGGTGCTGACGACGATCTTCTGGCGCGGCCTGCAGCGCTGGCCTAAGCGGCGTTTCTCGTGGCCGCATGCGAAGCAGCTGATCACGTTCGGCGTGCCGGTGATGCTGGAAGGCGCGCTGTGGGCATTCCTGACGCGCGGCTTCAATCTGCTGATCGGCGCCATCCATGGTTTGACGGTGCTGGGTCTGGTCAGCGTCGCGTTCAAGGCGACCGATGCGCTGTCCAACATCGTCGGCAACGTGGCCGGCCGTATCGGCCTGCCGTTCTTCTCGGCCTTGCAGCAGGATCGCGCGCACATGCAGCGTGCCTTCCTGCGCATCACGCAGGCAACCACCTTTATCTCCGGCCCGATCTTCGTCGGCCTCGCATTGACGGCGCATCAATGGGTGCCGCTCTTGCTCGGCGAAAAATGGAGCGAGGCGATCCCGTTGATCGTCGTGCTGTGCCTGATGTGGGTGACCAGCTTCACGCGCATCTTCGTTAGCCCGTACCTGCGTGCACTCGGCCATCCGCGCGCCTTGCTCTTACCCGGCCTGTGTGCCAGCGCCTGCACGATCGCGGTGGTATTCCTGACGGCAGGGCATGCGCCTATCTACATCATGCTGGCGTGGTCGTGCCGCGTGCTGGTCACTTATCCGCTTGGCTTGCTGTTGCTGCGCAAATACGCCGGCATCAGCGTCGGTCGCCAGTTGCGTCCGCTGGCGATGCCTGCGTTCTGCGTGGCGACGATGTCGGCCTGCGTGCTGGGATTGCAGTCGGTGATGACTGGTCACGAATGGTCGCTGATGACGGAACTGCTGGCTTCGATGGCGGTGGGCGCGTTCAGCTATGCGGCCATCGTCCTGTTCATGCATAGACGCAGACTGCCGGCCATGCTGGCGGACTGGCGTGGCGGCAGTGGCGGAATGGGGATGAAGGCCCGCTGAGAGCAGGTTGATGCGGCTTCCGGCTTCTTCATGAGGCTGGTGGTGACTGATTCCTCGTGTAATAGCCGATGTCGCGCATGTAGGCCTGCTTGTCGCCGCGGTCAGGCGACAATCAGCGTCGCGTGCGGACGTTTTTCAGCAGACGCTCCACGTCGCGGTTCAATGCTTCCAGATCGTGCTGCAATATGTCTTTTTCCGATTGCGTGATCTGGCCATCCACTCTGAATGCCGCTTCGCGGTGATAGATGTCGGTTTCGCGCTGCGCCAGGCGCTGCGCCTCGGTGCGTGTGATGAGGCCGCTGGCAATGCCGTAGTCGATGCGCTTGCCGATCTGCGTTTCACGTCCGGCGAGATCGGGAAGGTAGCCGTCCGGGCTGCCTTTCATCCGTGTATTGCGCAGGCTGCGTTCGACACCGGCATGCAGCGCATCGAGATCGCGGCGCAGCTGGTCGCGCTCTTGCGGCGTCAGCGTGCCATCGCGCTGGAAACCTGCTACACGCTGCTGGATGTTGCTTTCGCGACGCGATAGCTCATCCGCTTCATCCTGCGTGATCAGGCCATACGCGATGCCTTGTTCGATGCGCGCATGGATGTCCTGCTGTTGCTGATCGATGCTGTAACTTCGGACATTTTCGGCGTCCGCGAAAAGCGGAGCTGTTGCCAGTACGCCCGCTGCCAGCGCAAACCATGCCGTTGCACGGTTGCGCCGAAATCCTGAAGGGAAGAGGAGAGAAGTTTTCATCATGCGACGATGCCTTGCGATCGCCGGACATGATGCCGACGATCAATAACGATACGGGTTGGTAGGTCTGCGGTCGAAACGATTCGGTACGCCATCGCGATCATAGTCGCCGCGCGGGCGAATGTACCGTTTGTGATGGTAATACCTGTGCGGATGAACGTATACCGGCATCGGGCGCGGTGCGACATACACGGGGCGCGGCGCGACGTAGACCGGTGCCGGGCCGACATAGACCGGCGCGCCCAGATGGACGTCGACATTGACGCGGGCCATTGCCGGGGCAGAAAGCAGTAGTGCGCCTGCCAGTATGCCGGCCGAAATGCCGAGGATCTTTTTCATGACGCTCTCCTTGATGAGACGTTTTGGGGACGTTTTTGATGGAACATTTGCGGAGGATTTCCATTCCTGAAAAATCCTCTATCAGGACAATTCCATTTAATACGAGCATTGCATCGGTCGCCAGCCTGAATCGGTAAGGTCTGTTACAACATGTATCCGCCTCGGCATTGACGTTTGCATGCATTGCAGAAATGGCATGCCGGCAGTGCTGAATGAAATGCATGGTCACGAAAATCCCATATGGATGGGATACGAAACCGGCGGGAAGCGCTCCAGAATGATCAACCCTTCAGGAGTCGCACAACCATGCCATTTCAATTGCCGTCCAACGTTACTGCCCAGCGCAGGCCGATTTCCGCCACATCCTATGAATACATCCTCCGCCACAGCGAACTGGGCCAGCTTGGACAGATCATGCTGAGCGTCTGCGTTTCCGGGCATTGCCGGATCACGTCGCTGGTCCACGGACAGCCGGGTGAAATCCTGACCGAACGCCGTCGCGCCATTTTCGAACCGTTGGCGAAGCTGCTGGCCGAACAGATCAAGCCGGCATTGAGCATGCAGCCGGCAGGCAATGAGCGGTCCGCCATGGTCTGATCGCGAGTGCTTTTTTCACCGCAAAATAAAAGAGGCCCGTGAGGGCCTCTTTTCATTGGAGAACAGTTTTTGTCACTGCACTGTCTGCGGCGCCGTCGGAGCCGTTGCGGCTGTCGGGGTATTTTCCAGCAGTCCACCGCCCAGTGAGCGGTACAGGTCGACCGCATTGGTCAGACGCAGTTGCCGCACCTGCACCAGTTCCAGATCGGCAGCGAACAGGCCGCGCTTCGCATCCAGCACGTCCAGCGAACTGGCGATGCCGTTGTCGAAACGCTGGGTCGCCAGTTTCAGGCGTTCGGCTTCCGCATCGCGCATCCGAAGCTGCGCCTCGATCTGTTCGTCCAGCAGGCCGCGTGCCACCAGCGCATCGGATACTTCACGGAAGGCAGTCTGGATCGTCTTCTCGTAGTTGGCGACTTCGATGTTCTTGCGCACTTCGGACAGCTTCAGATTGGCAATGTTGCGGCCGCCCTGGAAGATCGGCAGCACCAGTTGCGGTGCGAACGACCAGGCGCGTGAACCGGCATCGAACAGGCCGGAAAGCTCGTTGCTGGCCGTGCCAACGCCCGCCGTCAGCGAGATCTGCGGGAAGAAGGCTGCGCGTGCCGCACCGATGTTTGCATTGGACGAAATCAATGCCTGCTCGGCGCTGCGGATATCAGGTCGCTCCGTCAGCAGGTCGGAGGGCAGGCCGGATGGCAGATTGGTCGCGAGATCCAGTTTCGACAGCGGTTCGGTCGGCGGCAGATCCGTCAGCGGCTGACCGACCAGCAGCGTCAGGGCGTTCCATGCCTGCGCGCGCTGGCGCGCCAGTGCCAGTTGCGCAACGCGCGCGGTCTGCATCGAGGATTCGTCCTGCTTCAAATCCAGTGCAGACAATGCGCCGACATCGAAACGTTGCTTGGAAAGCTTGTAGGCATCGGCGCGCGTCTCGTAGGTCTGGCGCGCCAGTTCCAGCTGTTCGGCATAGCCGCGTTCCGTCAGGTAGGCGGTGGCGACTTCCGCAACCAGGCTGATGTGCGCAGCGCGCTGTGCTTCTTCGGTGGACAGGTACTGCGCCAGGGCCGCATCGCTGAGGCTCTTCACGCGGCCGAAGAAATCCAGCTCGAATGCAGCCAGACCGAGGCCGACCTGATAGTTGCTGGTGACGACCGAGGTGCCGGTCGTCGACAGCGAAGCCGGTACACGGGCGCGCTGGCCGGTGGCGGAGATGTCGAAGTTCGGATAACGGTCGGCCGACTGGATGTTGTACAGCGCACGCGCTTCCTCGATGCGCAGAGCCGCCACGCGCAGGTCGCGGTTGTTTTCCAGCGCGGTGGAAATCAGCGCTTGCAGGCGCTGATCCGGGAAGAAGTTGCGCCAGCCGATTTCCGATACCTTTTGCTGATTGGCTGCCTGCGCATCCTGCGCTGCCTTGTCCTGGCCGGCCTGGTCCGGATAAGCGGTCGCGATCGGCGCTTCCGGGCGCTGGTAGGTCGGCGCCATCGAGCATCCGCTCAGTACGCCTGCTGCCAGCAGGCTTAACGTCATTTGCTTGATCATATTTCTTCATCCTCGTTGCGTGGCTTGTGCGCGGCATACATGCGGCGCTGGCGTTCGCTGCCCTTGAAGATGCTGCGAACCACCACGAAGAACACCGGTACCAGGAACACGGCGAGCACCGTCGCCGTGATCATGCCGCCCATCACGCCGGTACCGATGGCGCGCTGGCTTGCGGAGCCGGCGCCGGAGGCGATCACCAGCGGCAGCACGCCGAGGATGAACGCCATCGACGTCATGATGATCGGACGGAAACGCAGGTGGACTGCTTCCAGCGTCGCTTCGATCAATCCCTTGCCTTGCGCCTGCAGATCCTTGGCGAACTCGATAATCAGAATCGCGTTCTTCGCTGAAAGCCCGACCACCGCAATCATGCCAACCTTGAAGTACACGTCGTTCGGCATGCCGCGCAGCGTCACGCCGAGCAGTGCGCCGAGAATGCCCAGCGGCACCACCAGCATCACGGACAGCGGAATCGACGTGCTCTCATACAGCGCCGCCAGCACCAGGAACACCGCGATCAGCGACAGCATGTACAACGCCGGCGCTTGCGAACCGGAAGTCTTTTCTTCCAGCGACTGACCGGTCCATTCGAAGCCGAAGCCCGGCGGCAGTTTGGCCATGAACGATTCCATCTCGTTCATCGCTTCGCCGGTACTGCGGCCGGGAGCAGGACCGCCGGAAATCTTCATCGCCGGATAACCGTTGTAGCGGATCAGCTGTACGGGACCGGTGATCCACTTCGACGTCATGAACGACGAGAATGGCACCATCGTGCCGTCGGCACTGCGTGCATACAGCTTCATCAGGTCTTCCGGCTGCAGGCGGCGCGGTGCGTCAGCCTGCACGATGACGCGCTGCTGGCGTCCCTGGTTCGGGAAGTCGTTGATGTAGGACGAACCCAGCGCCGTCGACAGCACGGTGTTGATCGTCTCGAACGGCACGCCGAGCGAATTGGCTTTGTCGCGGTCGATGTCCAGCTGCAGTTGCGGTGCATCTTCCAGACCTTCCGGACGTACGCCGGCCAGCACCTTGCTTTGTGCTGCCATGCCCAGCAACTGATTGCGTGCGGCAACCAGTGCATCGTGCCCCTGGCCCGAACGATCTTGCAGGCGGAAGGTGAAACCGGTCGCATTGCCCAGCTCGCGGATAGGCGGCGGGTTCAACGGGAACACGATGGCGTCCTTGATCTGCGAGAAGACGCCGAATGCCTTGCCGGCGATCGCATCGGCGGTTTCGCCCGCACCGCGTTCGCTCCAGTCCTTGAACGGCGTGAACACCAGCGCCGCATTCTGGCCGTTACCGGAGAAGCTGAAGCCCAGAATGCCGATCGCATGTTCGACCGACGGCTGTTTCATGTAATAGTTTTCCACCTGTTTCACCACTTCCAGCGTACGCGCGGTGCTCGCGCCCGGTGGCAGCTGGATGTTGGTGATGATGTAGCCCTGATCCTCGTTCGGCAGGAACGAAGCCGGCAGGCGGACATACAGCAGGCCGACGCAGGCCACGATCAGCGCATACACGATCATGTAGCGGGTAGTCTTCGTCAGCATCTTGCCGATGAAGCCCTGGTAGGCGTTCGCCGTCTTGTTGAAGCGACGGTTGAACCAGCCGAAGAAACCGCGTTTTTCATGGTGATGGCCGGCCTCGACCGGCAGCAGGATGGTTGCGCACAGTGCCGGCGTCAGCGTGAACGCCATCAGCACCGAGAACACCATTGATGCCACCATCGACAGCGAGAACTGGCGATAGATCGCACCGACTGCGCCGCCGAAGAAGGCCATCGGAATGAATACCGCGATCAGCACCAGCGTGATACCGATCAGCGCGCCGCTGATCTGTCCCATCGCCTTGCGTGTCGCATCGCGCGGCGACAGGCCTTCCTCGCTCATGATGCGCTCGACGTTCTCCACCACGACGATCGCATCGTCGACCAGGATGCCGATCGCCAGCACCATGCCGAACATCGTCAGCACGTTGATCGAGAAGCCGAACACCAGCAGCGTGGCGAACGTGCCCATCAGCGCCACCGGCACCACGATGGTCGGGATGATCGTGTAGCGGATGTTCTGCAGGAACAGGTACATCACCAGGAACACCAGCACGATCGCTTCCAGCAGCGTCTTGACCACTTCCTCGATCGAGATCTTGACGAACTTCGACGTGTCGTAAGGAATCGTGTATTTCACGCCGGCAGGGAAGTACTTGGACAGTTCTTCCATCTTCTTGTGCACGGCGGTCGCGGTTCCCAGCGCATTGGCGGTCGGAGAAGGCTGCACGCCGATGAACGAGGTGGGAGCACCGTCAAGACGGCCCGAAGTCAGGTAAGTCTGGCCGCCGACCTCGATGCGGGCGACATCGCGCAGGCGCACGGTGGAGCCGTCCTTGTTGGCGCGCAGGACGATGTTGCCGAACTGCTCAGGCGTGGTCAGCTGTCCTTCGACGACCACGGTTGCCGTGATCTGCTGATCCTTCGGGCTGGGCAGGTCGCCGATCGTGCCGCCGGCCACCAGCGCATTCTGATTGCGGATCGCGGTGCTGACATCGCCCGGCGTCAGATTCAGGCCGACCAGCTTGTTCGGATCGATCCAGATGCGCATCGCGCGTTCGGTACCGAACAGCTGCGCCTGGCCGACGCCTGGAATACGGCGGATTTCATTCAAGACGTTACGCGACAGGTAGTCGCCCAGCGCCACCGGATCGAGCGAACCGTCGGTGGAAGAAAGGCCGATGAACATCAGGAAGTTGCTGCGCGACTTCGTGACGATCAAGCCTTGTTGCGTGACGACGGATGGTAGACGGGCTTCGACGCGTTTCAGGCGGTTCTGCACGTCGACTGCCGCGAGATCCTCGTTGGTATCCGCGGAAAAGGTGACGGTGATCTGCACCTGGCCGTTGGCCTGGCTTTGCGATTCGACATACTGCAGACCATCGGCGCCGTTCATCTCCTGCTCGATGATACTGGTGACGCTGTCGTCCAGAGTCTGCGCAGTCGCACCCGGATAATTGGCTGTGATGACGATCGTTGTCGGCGCGATATTGGGATACTGTGCGACCGGCAGACCGGTAATCGCAAGGGCGCCGGCCAGCATGATGAAGATGGCCAGCACCCAGGCGAAGACCGGGCGGTCGATGAAAAATTTACCCATTACGGTACTCCCTTACTTCGACTTGGGTTGTTCTGCGTTCTTGGCCGAAGCTGCAGGAGCAGCCGGCGCTGCGGTACCTGCAGCGTCTGCAGCACCATTTGCGGCTGGTGCCGCCTTCTGCCACGGGACAGGCTTGACGGTGGCGCCCGGCTGGACCTTCTGCAATCCTTCGACGATGACGCGATCGCCTTCCTTCAGGCCGTCGGTAATCACCCACGAATTGTTGCTTGCATTGCCGGTGGTGACAGGACGTGAAGCCACCTTGTTGTTGGCA
This sequence comes from Oxalicibacterium solurbis, assembly GCF_014635845.1. Lineage (GTDB taxonomy): Bacteria > Pseudomonadota > Gammaproteobacteria > Burkholderiales > Burkholderiaceae_D > Oxalicibacterium > Oxalicibacterium solurbis. The sequence continues at coordinate 151,914 of NZ_BMDP01000002.1, forward strand.
TCCACCACCATGACGGCCGAACCGCCCGGCGTACGGGTGACGGCTTGCTGCGGCACCGTGATGGCGCTTTCGTCAACCGCCTGTTCGACGCGCGCACGCACATACATGCCCGGCAACAGCAGGCGTTCCGGGTTAGGGAACGTGGCGCGCAAGGTGACGGCGCCGGAGCTTGGGTCGACCGTCAAGTCGGTAAACAGCAGTTTGCCCGGATGCGCGTATTCACGACCGTCTTCCGTCACCAGCGTGACTTTCAGCTGATCTTTGCCGGCACTCTTCAACTGGCCGCTGGCCATCGCACGTTGCAACTGCAGCGCTTCGGTGCTGGATTGCGTCATGTTGACGTAGATCGGATCGATCTGCTGCACGACGGCCATCGGCGTTGCATCGCCCTGGCCGACCAGTGCGCCTTCGGTCACCAGTTCGCGGCCGACACGGCCGGAGATCGGCGACGTCACGGTGGCGTAGCCGAGCGATAGCTTGGCGGTTTCGCGGGCAGCCTTGGCGGAAGCGAGATCGGCGGCAGCCTGTTTCTCGGCGGCGACCACGTCATCGTATTCCTGCTTGCTGACCGCGTTGGTCTCGACCAGCGGCTTGTAGCGCTTGGCCTTCAACTGATTTTGCAGCAGCGTCGCTTCCGCGCGCTGAACGGAGGCTTCGGCGCTGTTGTATTCGGCCTTGAACTGCGCCGGATCGATCAGGAACAGCGTGGCTCCGGCTTTCACATCGCTGCCTTCCTTGAAGGTGCGCTTGAGCACGATGCCGGGAACGCGTGCACGCACTTCGGCGACGCGGCTGGCTTCGATGCGTGCCGGCATTTCGTTGGTGATGGCGAGCGGGGCAGGCTTGACGGTGACGATGGACACTTCCGTCGGGGGCGGCGCAGCCGGCCCTTCCGATTTACCGCCGCAGCCGGCGATTGCGTACAGCATGAACAGGGATGCGCCAATTTGGGAAAGACGGGGGAGTGAACTCATAGACATCTCGCACAGTGAGTGAATCGCTCTATCGCCGTGAAGCGACAGTTCCGGTAATAAAGAAAACGGGTAAAGCTGATAGAAACGAAAGCGCGGAGGGAGGAAGCGGAAAACCAGTGGGCCTGTCCGTTCCGGTGCTCTCTTTTCTGGAGGCGGTCTTGCAAACTCGGGTATTATACATACATACGTGAATGTATGTATTAACGGCAATCATTGCCTCAAGCATAACGAAATTAGCCGAAATTTGTGACAACAGGAAGCTGAATCGAAAATGGCTCGTTCAACAAAAGAAGAAGCGCTGGAGACGCGCAACCGCATCATCGATGCTGCGGAGGAAGTCATGTTCGCGCGAGGGGTCGCGCAAACTTCGCTGGCGGATGTGGCGGACGCCGCGGGCGTTACCCGCGGTGCCATTTACTGGCATTTCAAGAACAAGGGCGAACTGTTCGAAGCCATGGTGGAGCGGGTGCGCTTGCCGGCGGAGGCCTTGATGCAGACCCCGGCCCCCCAGTTTCTCAACGATCCTCTGGGACATCTGCGCAGTTCGTGGGTGCAACTATTGCAGGAAGTGGCATTGATGCCCCGTACGCGCCGCATTCTGGATATCCTGTTTCTGAAGTGCGAGCTGGTCGACCGTGACGATCCGATCTGGATTCGCCAGAACGAATGCCATATGAACTGGCTGGAAACCACGGAAAGGATTCTGAAGGAGGCTATCTCGCTGGGCCAGCTTCCAGAAGATCTGGATGTGCATCTGGCGGTGCTGACGCTGCACAGCCACATCAACGGACTGCTGAACAACTGGTTGTTTGCCCCAAGCATTTTTGATCTGGCGCAGGTAGCCGAGCGCTTGATCGACGCTTGCCTCGACAGTCTGCGCTATGCGCCATCGTTGCGGATGAAATAAGAACAGCGGGAGCGGAAGGGTCAGATCGCACCGCTTCAGCGTGCCGTCAGCAAGGTGTTGATGCGAACCAGATCTTCTTCCCGCAGCGTGCCTGCAGCTGCCTTCAATCGCAGGCTGTTCATCAAGGTATCGTAGCGCGCTTTCGCCAGATCGCGCTGCGTCGCATACAGCTGCTGCTGCGCATTCAGCACGTCGATGTTGATGCGCACGCCGACCTGATAGCCGAGCAGGTTGGAATCCAGTGCCGATTTGCTCGATCGTTCCGCCGCTTCCAGTGCCTTTACCTGTGCCAGCCCGTTGGTCACGCCGAAATAAGCCTGCCGCGCGCTTTGTGCAGCGGCACGGCGCGATGTTTCCAGATCGGCGCGCGCCTTGTCTTCCAGTGCAATCGCCTGCCGTACGCGGCTGGTCACCGAAAAACCGCTGAACAGCGGAATCGACCATTGCACGCCGACCGAGGTTTCGGGGCCGTTGTCATCGCGGCCCAGAACGTCGTTGCGCCGACGCGTGTTGCTGCGGCTGGCGACCAGATCGACGGTCGGATAATGGCCGGAACGGTTGCGTGTGATTTCGCGCATGGCGATTTCCAGCGCCAGCTGCCTGCTGACGACGTCGAAATTTTGTTGCTCCGCACGATGCACCCATTGATCCATCTGCACTGGTTGCGGCTTTTGCAAGTCGATACCGGTGCGCAGCGTCGCCAGTTCATCGGGTGCTTTTCCGATGATCTGCTGCAGCGCAGCGCGGGTGACGTCCAGCGTATTGCGTGCGGCGAATTCCTGCGCCGTCGCCAAGTCGAAGCGAGCCTGTGCTTCATGGGTATCGGTGATGGTCGCCGAGCCGACTTCGAATTGGCGTTTGGCCGATTCCAGTTGTTCTGCAATGGCGGTCTTTTCCGCTTCCAGCGAGGCCAGCGCATCCTGCGCGGTCAATACGTCGAAATACGCCTGCGCGGTGCGTAGGATCAGATCCTGCTGCACGACGGAGAAGGCTGCTTCGCCAGCCGTTACGGCCAGCTTGCTTTGTTCGTAGTTCTGCCATGCTGCGGGATCGAACAACGGTTGCGACAGCGACAGCGCGTAGCTGTTCGACGTCACGTTCGGCGTGTCGTCGCGTCGTATCCGTTCGCGTGTGCCCGACAGTCCGACCAGCGGCAGCAGATTGGCGCGGCCCTGTACCGACAGTTCCTGATCGGCAGCCAGTTGCGCGCGGGCGCTGGCATAGACGGCATCGTTGACGAGCGCATCCTGATAAACCTGCAGCAAATCCGCTGCGTGCGCGTTAGCGTGAAAAAAAGGGGAAAGCAGCAGGCCGGCAATCAGCGTAACGGATCGGGCCAGATGCATGCAGCTTCCGGGAGGGCGAGCAGTACTGCTCAATAGGTCGGCATCGCAGGATCGACCTGCTGTGCCCAGGCGTGGATGCCGCCTGTCAGATTGGTGACCTGCGCAAAGCCGTTGGCTTCGAGGAATTGTGCAACCCGCAGACTGCGGGCACCGTGGTGACAGATGCAGATGATGGAAGCATCGCGGTCCAGCTGATCGACCTGGCCGGGAATGGTGTTCATCGGCACCGAAACCGAACCGGCGATGTGGCACGTCTGGAACTCCCAAGGTTCACGCACGTCCAGCAGGACATGCGCATCGCCGGCATCGGCGATCAGGGCGGCCACTTCCGGCGCGGTCAGGTGCTGCATCGTATCCTCAGAACTTGAAGTGCGATGGCGCGACGGCGTTGCGCAGCGGCTTGATCAGCGTTTCGAACACGCCGACGGTGTCGTAGGCGACGTCGGAGGTGCGCGTGATGATCTGTGCGGTCATTGCTGGCGCATTGCCGACGACGACGAACATGCGGCCGCCGACCTTGATCTGCGACAGCAGCTTTTCAGGTACCACCGGCAGCGAACCGGAGACGACGATCACGTCGTACTGCTGGCCGTTGTCCAGACCCTGCGACGCGTCGGCCTGCACGACGTCGACATTGGTCACGCCGTAATCGGCCAGGTTTTTTTCCGCCAGCGTCTTCAGTTCCGGTTCGATCTCGACCGTCGTCACGTGGCGCGCCTGATGCGCCAGCAGCGCTGCCATGTAACCCGAGCCTGCACCGATTTCCAGCACGTTCTCATGTTTCTTGACCATCAGTTCCTGCAGGATGCGTGCTTCGACGCGCGGTGCCAGCATGTGTTCGCCGTGCGGCAGCGGGATCTCGCTGTCGGCGAAGGCCAGTGCGCGATAGGCCAGCGGCACGAAGGATTCGCGCTTGACGACGACGAGCAGTTCGAGAACGTCCAGATCCAGCACGTCCCAGGGACGAATTTGCTGTTCGATCATGTTGAAACGGGCTTGTTCGATGTTCATGGCGTGGCTCGGATAGCTGAATGGAGAAAACCGCTATTTTAGCAAAGGATGCATGCCATGCCGCAACAGAACGGAACAGATGCCGTGAATTGTTGCAGACACGGAAATGACGGCCGGGTCGGCACACGTGCGAACGGTACAATGCGGCCTTTGCATGTTGAAGGGCAAGGCCCGATGTCCGAAGCGATTTGCCGTCCCGATTGCGGCGCTTGTTGCACTGCACCGTCGATTTCGTCGGCGATTCCCGGCATGCCGCACGGTAAGCCGGCCGGCGTACGCTGCGTGCAGCTGGACGAGCGCAATCGTTGCCGCATCTTCGGCCGGCCGGAGCGGCCTGCAGTCTGCGGCAGCCTGATGCCGGAGCCGGAAATGTGCGGTGCATCGCGCGACGAAGCGATGATTTATCTGGCAACACTGGAACGAATGACAACAGCGTGAGTCGAAACGCCCGGTACGGCAGCCGGTTCGGTGCAAGGCGACAGATTCCGTCCGGTTGTGCGCATGCTCATGGTAACCTTTGGGCCGCGCGCCGATGGGCGCACGGCAGGGAAGCATCCATCATCGGAACCCGTACGGCGTCTTCACCGGCGGGTTTTTTTATATCCACTTTTTACTGACATATCACTGCATGGACCCGATTCTCGCGCTCAAGGCCATCATCATGGGCATCGTCGAAGGCCTGACCGAATTCTTGCCGATTTCATCGACCGGTCACCTGATTCTGGCGGGCAGCCTGCTCGATTTCGTCGGCCCCAAGGTCAAGGTGTTCGAGATTGCGATCCAGACCGGCGCCTTGCTGGCGGTGATCTGGGAATACCGGGCGCGTATTGCAGATATCAGCGGCGGATTGTTTCGCGAGCGGCGTTCGCAACGATTCGTGCTGAACATCATCGTCGCTTTCATTCCAGCCGCGGCGCTCGGCCTGATGTTTGCCAGTGTCATCAACGAGAAACTGTTCACGCCGGTACCGGTGGCGATCGCGTTCATCGTCGGCGGCTTCCTGATCCTGTGGATAGAACGCGCCAATCGCCTCGGCCTGCACAAGGTGCGCGTCGAATCGGTGGACGACATGAGCATTGTCGATGCGCTGAAGGTCGGCTGCGCACAGGCCTTCGCGCTGATTCCCGGTACCAGCCGCTCCGGCGCCAGCATCATCGGCGGCATGTATTTCGGCCTGTCGCGCAAGGCGGCAACCGAGTTCTCGTTCTTCCTCGCGATTCCGACGCTGTTCGGCGCCACCATTTATTCGGTCTACAAGGCACGCGATCTGTTGTCGATGTCCGATGTGCCGATGTTCGCACTGGGAGGCTTTGCGGCCTTCGTGTCAGGCTTCTTTTGCGTGCGCTGGCTGTTGCGCTATATCAGCACGCACGACTTCACCTTCTTCGCGTACTACCGCATCGTGTTCGGCCTGTTCGTGTTGCTGAGCGCGCATTACGATTGGGTCGTCTGGTCCGAGTAATTGTTGGTAAGATGCGCGCCATGAATACGCAGGGTGATCTTGGCGCGCGTGCGCTGCATGTACTGGAAACCGTCTTCGGCTATTCGTCGTTCCGCGGCGAACAGGCCGATATCGTCGACGTCGTTGCACGCGGCGGCGATGCGCTGGTACTGATGCCGACCGGCGGTGGCAAGTCGCTGTGCTACCAGATTCCCTCCTTGCTGCGCGATGGTGTCGGCGTCGTCGTTTCGCCATTGATCGCATTGATGCAGGATCAGGTCGATGCGCTGGCCGAAGTCGGCGTGCGCGCCGCCTTCCTCAATTCCACGCAAAGTTTCGACGAAGCGCTGCAGATCGAGCGTCGCCTGCGCGGCGGTGATCTGGATTTGCTGTATGTCGCGCCGGAACGCCTGATGACCTCGCGCTGTCTGGCCTTGCTGGAAAGCGCGAAGATCGCCTTGTTCGCGATCGACGAGGCGCATTGCGTATCGCAGTGGGGGCACGATTTCCGTCCCGAATATATCCAGTTGTCGGTGTTGCACGAGCGCTTTCCGCAAGTGCCGCGCATCGCATTGACGGCAACGGCCGACAGCCAGACGCGCGAGGAAATCATCCATCGCCTGCAGCTGGAAGATGCGCGCATGTTCGTGTCGTCATTCGACCGGCCCAACATCCGCTACCAGATCGTCGAGAAGGCTAACGGCCGCAAGCAGCTGCTTGATTTCATCCAGAGCGAGCATGCCGGTGATGCCGGCGTCGTCTACTGTCTGTCGCGCAAGAAGGTCGAAGAAACCGCCGAATTCCTGAACGAGCATGGCCTCAATGCGCTGGCCTATCACGCTGGCATGGAGACGGCAGTGCGCAGCCGCAATCAGGCGCGTTTCCTGCGTGAAGAGGGCATCGTGATGGTAGCGACGATCGCGTTCGGCATGGGTATCGACAAGCCGGACGTGCGCTTCGTCGCGCATCTCGATCTGCCGAAAAGCATCGAAGGCTATTACCAGGAAACCGGCCGTGCCGGCCGCGACGGCTTGCCGGCCAGCGCATGGATGGCCTACGGTTTGCAGGACGTGGTGCAGCAGCGCCGCATGATCGACGAATCGGAAGCGGGCGAAACCTTCAAGCGTGTGCAGAGCGCCAAGCTCGATGCGATGCTGGGTTTGTGCGAAACGCTGCACTGCCGTCGTACGCGACTGCTCGATTATTTCGGCCAGTCATCGTTGCCGTGCGGCAATTGCGATACCTGCATCAGCCCGCCCGGCGCCTACGATGCCACCGTCGATGTGCAGAAACTGCTGTCCACCATTTACCGTGTTGATCAACGCTTCGGTGCGATGCACGTGCTCGATGTGTTGCGCGGCGTCGATTCGGAAAAAATCCGGCAGCGCGGTCACGAACAGTTATCGACGTTCGGCATCGGCTCCGACCGCAGCGAAGCGGAGTGGCGTGCGATCCTGCGGCAGGTGATTGCGCTCGGACTGGTCAGCGTCGATCACGAAGCGTTCGGCGTATTGAAACTGGCCGACGCCGCGCGTCCGGTATTGAAGGGTGGCGAGCGCGTGCAGTTGCGCGTCTATCAGAAGCCGGTCAAGGCGCGACGCACATCGGGCAAGCCAAAGGGATTTGTCGAAACCGATCTGTCGGCTGCCGAGCAGACGATCTTCGAAAAATTGCGCTGGTGGCGCATGGAAACCGCGCGTACGCACAACGTGCCGGCCTACGTGATCTTCAACGACGCGACGTTGCGCGAAATCGCCAAGACCCAACCGGCATCGCTCAATGAGCTGCGCGGCGTCAGTGGCGTCGGCGAGAAGAAGCTGGAAACGTATGGCGAGGAAATCGTCGCCCTGCTGGAGGGGGCGGGTGTCGATTGAACGAGGGGACTGGCTTGATGACTATCGTTCGTGCGTGACATTGAATGAAGGCGCGCCGTCAGGAATGGATTTTTTCCTTCCGCGCCAGCATGTCGACGTATTGCCTGATGCGTTTCGCGCGTGTTTCCGCTTTCTTCGCCGTCTGCACGCGCCATAGCACGGCATAGCGATTGGCGCTGTCAAGCGTTGCAAAGAAGGCTGCAGCGGCCGGTTCGGCATCGAGGGCAAGGGCGAGATCTTTCGGCATGGTCATGGTGCTTGCCGAATCGTAGGCATTGACCCATCGGCCATCTTCTTTCGCCAATGCGATTTCCTTCAGCCCTGCCGGTTGCATGCGACCTTGTTCGATCAATGCCAGGACTTTTTTGCAATTCGTCTTCGACCAGATGCTGCGCGGCCGCCGCGGCGTAAAGCGCTGGAGCCAGTAATGTTCGTCCAGTGCCTTCTTCTGGCCGTCGATCCAGCCGAAACACAATGCCGTTTCAAGCGCCTCGGCATAGCTGACCGATATCTGCCCGGCATCCTTCTTTGCGATACGCAGCCACACCCCTTGCGATTTCTGATGGTGCAGCGCCAACCAGTTTTCCCATTCGGGCTGACTGGCGTGATGTTGAATCCCGGCATCGACGGATGTGGACGTATTTGCCATTCGTGACGTCATGCCGGTTCGAGGGGAAGCGCTATCGCTTCTGGAACACCAGATCCCATACGCCGTGGCCCAGCTTCAGACCGCGATTCTCGAACTTGGTGACGGGGCGGTAATCGGGCCGTGGCGCATAACCGTCTGCCGTATTCTTCAATGTCGGTTCTGCGTTCAGGACTTCCAGCATCTGTTCCGCATATTCCTGCCAGTCGGTCGCGCAGTGGAGATAGCCGCCCGATGCGAGGCGCGACGACAGCAGTTCGACCATCGGCGGCTGGATCAGCCGGCGTTTGTTGTGGCGCGCCTTGTGCCACGGATCGGGGAAGAAGACATGGATGCCCGACAGCGATGCCGGCGCGATCATGTTGACCAGCACCTCGTAGGCGTCGTGCTGGACGATGCGTACATTGTTCAGTTCTTTTTCGCCGATCAGTTTCAGCAGGCTGCCGATACCCGGTGTGTGGACTTCGACGCCGATGAAATTCTTTTCCGGCATGCCGGCGGCGATCGTCGCCGTCGTCTCGCCCATGCCGAAGCCGATTTCGAAAATCGTCGGTGCGTTGCGGCCGAATGCCTGTGTCGTGTCCAGCGGCGCTTTTTCGTAAGGAATCATGAAGCGCGGGCCGAGTTCTTCCAGCGCGCGGCCTTGCGCCGTGGAGACGCGGCCGGCGCGCGTGACGAAGCTGCGGATGCGGCGCTCGGACGGGTCGTAGAAAAGGGGTTTGCGGTTGCCGTCCTGGTCGTCGGCGTTATGGTCGGTCATGCTGTCGAAAATCCTGAAAAACACGGGAAGCAAAGAGCCTTCCCTTGTCCGCGGGGCGGAAATGAAGCGCAAAATTAAGCGCGTATTGTACCTGTCGCGTGTCCCCGTCGTGGTTCTGCCGTAGCGGCTGATCATGGATAAACGGCAAATTTGCCGGCTGGCTGCACGACAGGTATTTCGCATGGATGAAAAAAGAGGACAGGGCTTGCGCCATGTCCTCTTTTCGCCGGCAGCTTTCCGCCACCGAGTATTGCTGGAAAGGAGTTATTGCCCGAACGTCGGCGGAGCCCAGTCTCCGGCCCCCTGGTTGATCTGCTGCTCAATGATCAAGCCTTGCGAGGTATCGGTCACGGTGCCTTTGTCCAGCAGGCCGGTAGCCAGCTGCGGCACCGAGATCACCAGGATCACCATCAGGATCTGCAGGCCGACCCACGGCAGCGCGCCCCAGTAGATGTCTGAACTCTTCACTTCCTTCGGCGCCACGCCGCGCAGATAGAACAGCGCGAAGCCGAACGGCGGGTGCATGAACGAAGTCTGCATGTTCACGCACAGCATCACGCCGAACCACACCAGTGCTGCCTGCGATGCGGCTTCCGGACTGCCCATGCTGGCCAGCAGCACCGGCGCCAGGATTTTCTCCGCAACCGGTGCCAGCATCGGCACGACGATGAAGGCGATCTCGAAGAAATCGAGGAAGAAGGCGAGGAAGAAAATGAACAGGTTGACGACGATCACGAACCCGATCCATCCGCCGGGCAGGCCGGTGAACAGATGCTCGACCCAGGTGCCGCCGTCCACGCCGAGGAAGACCACCGAGAAGCAGGTCGAACCGATCAGGATGAAGACCACCATGCAGGTCAGGCGCATCGTCGACTGATAACCCTGCACGATCAGGTTGCGCAGATCGCGGATGCGCGTGGCGCGATAGACCAGCCACGCGATGCCGAGATAGGTCGCTGCCAGTGCCGCCTGCAGGAATGGCTTGGCGCCATCGGAAACGCCGACGTAGTCGGTATAGAAGACCACGCTGATCGCGGCGGCCAGTACCAGGCCGACCATGCTGATGCGCATGAACCAGCGATCGCGCTGCGTGAATTCCTTGTCGCGGATCACGGCCAGCACGACGGCGCCGAGCGCACCCATCGCGCCGCTTTCGGTCGGTGTGGCGATACCCAGCATCATCGTGCCCAGCACCATGAAGATCAGCACGGCGGAAGGGATGATGCCGCGCAGACATTTGCGCCACAATGCCCAGCCGTGCAGCGTGATGTCTTCCTTCGGCACGGCCGGCAGCCAGTCCGGCTTGATGCGCGACAGCAGGAAGGTATAGGCGACGAACAGCGCAATCTGCATCAGCGACGGACCCCATGCACCGAGGTACATGCTGCCGACGTCGGCGCTGGAAGTTTGCGTGCGCAGCTGGTCGGACAGCACCACCAGCACCAGCGACGGCGGCACCAGCTGCGTGATCGTGCCGGATGCGGCCAGCACGCCGGTCGTGTAGCGCACGTTGTAGCGGTAGCGCATCATCACCGGCAGCGAGATCAGCGCCATCGTGATGACCTGTGCCGCCACGGTACCGGTGATCGCACCCAGCACGAAGCCGACCAGGATCACCGCATAGCCGAGGCCGCCGCGGATCGGGCCGAACAGCTGGCCCATCGAATCCAGCATCTCTTCAGCCAGCCCGCATTTCTCGAGGATCGCCCCCATGAAGGTGAAGAACGGAATCGCCAGCAGCAGGTCGTTGGCCAGCACGTTGCCGAAGATGCGTTGCGGCACCGCCTGCAGATAGTTGACGCCGAAGAAGCCTTCCTCGATCGAGATGAAGCCGAAGAACAGGCCGAGGGCCAGCAGCGAAAAGGCGACCGGAAAGCCGATCAGCATGAACAGGACAAGGCCGCCGAACATCAGCGGCGGCATGTATTCGACTGGAATCATTGGACCGGCCTTTCGTACTTCGATTCGATGGTAATGAGGCCGCGCAGGGCCGCGATGCGTTTGATCAGTTCGGAAATACCCTGGAATATCAGCATCGCAAAGCCGACCGGCACGATGAACTTGATCGGATAACGGGCTAGGCCGCCGGCATTGCTGGATTGCTCCAGGATGTCCCACGACGGCATGAACAGCGAAACCCACGACAGATAGGAGAACAGCACGCAGGCAGGCAGCAGGAAGAAGATGATGCCGAAGATGTCGATCCACATACGCCTGCGTTCGGACACGTTGCCGTATACGAGATCCACGCGCACGTGCTCATTGCGCTGGAACGTGTACGAAGCGCCCAGCATCACGGCAGCGCCGAACAGATACCACTGCAGTTCGAGCGCCCAGTTGTTGCTCCAGTCGAAACCGTAGCGGATCAGCGCATTGGTCGCGCTGATCAGGCAGGACAGCAGGATCATCACATTGGCCACGCGGCCGATGCGTTCGCCGACCCAGTCTATCCAGCCGGATAGCCGCAGCAACGTATTCATCGAAAACTCCTCCTTTTGTTTCTTTGGCAAGCCGGCATGGAAGCCGGTTTCGCGGAATGTATCACTCCATGGCCCGCCGAGTATCAATAATGTGTAATACGACGGACCGAGGCGCAGATTGTACTTTTTCATGCCGTAAATGGCTGTTGAAACTTTTTTGCCACAACCGATAAAAATCGCTTGCAATTAAGTAGTGTGCTATTTATTATTCGACTCATGAAATCGAAATCAGCCAAATCCGCCGGCACGGCAGTTGAGACGACCAGCAAGGCCGACGTGCCTAAGCTGGACAACCAGCTGTGCTTTGCGCTGTATTCGACTTCGCTGGCAATGAGCAAGGTGTACCGCAAGCTGCTGCCGCAACTGGGCCTGACGTATCCGCAGTACTTGGTGATGATGGTGCTGTGGGAACAGGACGAATTGACGGTATCGGATATCGGCGGGCGTCTGTTCCTCGATTCGGCAACGCTGACGCCGTTGCTGAAACGGATGGAAGCGGCAGGGCTGGTCAGCCGTACCCGGGCCGCCAGCGATGAGCGCCAGGTCATCATCGCGTTGACGCACGAAGGTGATGCCCTGCGGAACAAGGCGGCAGCCGTGCAGGACAGCGTGTTTTGCGCAACCGAATGCAGTATCGATGAAGTGCTGGCGATGAAGGGGCAACTGGAAACGTTGCGCGCCAAGCTGGCAAAGAGCGCTTAGATGTCAAGTGAGTGCCAACTGAGTGCCAGTCAAGCGCAAGAACATTGCAACAGACGTAGAAGCAAATAGAAGGAAGTCACATAGAAGTAACGGGAAGAAGCGGCGCGACCGCTTTTTCAAGGAAATTTAAATAGTGCACTATTTAATCGCTTTATATGTAAATTTATTGACATATAGTCAAACCCGGCCAGGCGGCGAGCCGGTGCAATTTGAATCGCTGATTTCTTGAATCAACTTTTTATTCACCACTGAAGGAGAAACATCATGGCAGTCATCAACAAAGTTCTGTACCGCGCTCAAGCAACCGCAACCGGTGGCCGTGACGGCCGCGCCGTATCGTCCGACGGTGTGCTCGACATCGCACTCGGCACGCCGAAGGAACTCGGCGGCGCAGGCGGCGCAGTCACCAATCCGGAGCAACTGTTCGCCGCAGGCTATTCCGCCTGTTTCCTCGGCGCGATGAAATTCGTCGCTTCGCAGGAAAAGATCAACGTGCCGAAAGACGCCAACGTGCAAGGCAACGTCGGCATCGGCCAGGTCCCGACCGGTTTCGCGATCGAAGTCGAACTGAAGATTTCGCTGCCAGGCATGGATCGCGCTGCAGCGCAGGCGCTGGTCGACAAGGCACACATCGTCTGCCCGTATTCGAATGCAACGCGCGGCAACATCGACGTCACGCTGACCATCGTATAAACCGACAAACGCAACTAGATAACACAACCATTGCGACTACCGCTTTCGAAAGGACGCATCATCATGACTTCGCTCAAGAAAATCATCGGCCTCTCCGTATTGAGTCTCGCCATCGGCAACGCCTTCGCAGCCGGCAGCGCCGGTGTCGAACACAACACGCAGAAATTCCTCGAAGCGCTGGAAGCCGGCGGCGGCAAGCCGATCGAGCAACTGTCGCCGGCCGATGCGCGCAACGTCCTCGTCGGAGCGCAAGCGGGTGTCAAGCTGACCCTGCCGAAAGCGGATGTGTCGCAAAAAACAATCAACGTCGATGGCCAGAAGATCAACCTGACCATCGTGCGTCCGGCCGGCGTCAAGGGCACGCTGCCGGCCTTCATGTTCTTCCACGGTGGCGGCTGGGTGCTCGGCGACTATCAGACGCATGAACGCCTGATCCGCGATCTGGTTTCCGGCTCCGGTGCCGTCGCCGTCTATGTCGATTACACACGCTCGCCGGAAGCAGGCTACGGCGTCGCCATCAACCAGGCCTATGCCGCAACCAAATGGGTCGCCGCACACGGCAAGGAAATCAACGTCGACGGCAAGCGTCTCGCCGTTGCAGGCAACAGCGTCGGCGGCAACATGGCAGCCGTCGTCGCACTGATGGCAAAGGACAAGGGCGGACCGAAGCTGCGCTTCCAGGCATTGCTGTGGCCGGTCACCGATGCCAATTTCGAGACCGGTTCCTACAACGAATTCGCCGAAGGTCACTTCCTCACCAAGAACATGATGAAGTGGTTCTGGGATAGCTACACGACCGACGCCGCCAAGCGCAAGGAAATCTACGCATCGCCATTGCAGGCAACGACCGAACAGTTGAAGGGTTTGCCACCAACACTGATTCAGACGGCGGAGAAAGACGTGCTGCGTGACGAAGGCGAAGCGTATGGCCGCAAGCTGGATGCAGCAGGAGTTGCCGTCACCAGCGTCCGCTACAACGGCATGATTCACGACTACGGTTTATTGAACGTGGTGGCGAATGTGCCGGAAGTGCAGGCTGCGATGCGGCAGGCTGCGGATGAGTTGAAGGTGCATTTGAAATAAATCGATAACCAAAGGTCAGGCATTAAATGCCTGACCTTCAAATGTATCTATCGTAATCTCTCAAGATTTTTCATTATTAAATGAGGTAACTCACTCATAAGGAAATAATCTTCTTCATCTTCTACTAATAGATCGACTATTCTGCTTTTTGTACTGAGCCTCATTAGGTGTTCAAAATCAGAAAAAGCTTTCTGAGATAGTGGGCTAGTAGTACTCGACATTCTTCTACTCAAACGATTAACTAAAAGAATTCCCTCGTCGTATATCCATGGCATTTTTTCACGATAAAAGCTAAGGGCAATTTTTATCGCGAGGCGAGGATCTTTTGAAAGGGCCGTAATCTCTTCAAGAAAATGAGGATGAAATTTGTGATTACGTCTTTTATTAGGAGCAGAGGTTCTTCTTTCTATGCGAGATGGTAGATCTTGAAACATGATCTTGATTTCTTCAAATAACTTTGCGGAAGAATTCTCCATCTCTTGAATTGGTTTTTCGGGTGTTCCATCTAATTTTTTTAGAATTTTAGAAGTGGTTTCTCTAAACTTCTCAACCTGAAATTTAATCGTATCTTTATCCGGTTCAGAGTTGGGAATACGATTTACAAGTTGAAAAACTAGTTTTATAAGCGAATCTTCATCGTCGGCACAGTTTTGAAATTGTGCAAAAGGACCAGAAGATGCGTCCTTAAGAGGGATTCCTAATGCAAGACCTAGGATGGGAGTATCTAGCTTTCCTTTGGCCATACCCGCTTCGAAAAGAATCCAAGGCCTATCAACGCTTCTTTTTGTTAAGAGGCAAACTACATCCGATGCATTTTGAATATTCTTCGTAATTTCTGGATACCATTCCACTCCATATTCAATTCCTTGATTTCCTCTTTTGTCTGAGGTGCGAAATGATTTTAGAACACCCGCACTTACGCTTTTTAAAAGGGTGCTAAATGCCTCAGCTAAGTCACCATCACGTGTATCGTGACTAATAAAAACTAAGGGATTAGTTGCTTTCAAAACTTCATTGGATATTTCCGTGCTCAAAAATAGTCTCCGTAGATTGAATTAAAAAGTAGTTAATTTTTTTAGATTTTTACTATATTTTCCAAGCATTTTCGAAGAAAAGTTCTTTTATATTTTTTCTTTTATCCCATTTTTCAATCTCCAACATCGGCGCCGGATAAAATTCCTCCACATGCCCGATACACAACACCGCAATCGGCTGACTTCCCTCCGGCATTCCGCATAACTCTCTGATCCGCGCAGGGTCGAACAGCGACACCCAGCCCATGCCGATACCTTCGGCGCGTGCGGCCAGCCACATGTTCTGGATCGCGCATGATGCGGATGCCAGATCCATCTCCGGCATCGTGCGGCGGCCGAAGATGTATTTCTCTCTTTGATCGGTGAGGCCGACGACCAGCACTTCGGCGCAGGACAGGATGCCTTCCACCTTCAGCTTCATGAATTCGTCCGAGCGTTCGCCGAGTGCGTCGGCGGTGGCGATGCGTTCTTCATCGACATGCGCGTGGATTGCCTTGCGCAATGCCGGATCGGTGATGCGCAGGAAGCGCCACGGTTGCATGTAGCCGACGCTGGGCGCCATGTGGGCGGCGTGGATGAAGCGTTCGAGCTGGCCTTCTTCCAGCGGGTCGGGGCGGAAGTGGCGCATGTCGCGGCGTTCGCGGATGGCGCGATAGACGGCGTCGATCTCGTCGGCGGAAAAGGCGTGGGAATTGTCGGGTGTATTCATGCCGCCATTATCCGTCGAATGGACGGACAGGGCGGTTGCGGCGAAGGACGATGGAGTGCGGCGTTTGTTTTACGGCGCGTTGGTGGCGGCGACGCAGTTCCGGCCGTTCTGCTTGGCGAGATAGAGTTGCTTGTCCACCGATTCGATGAAAGCGGTCAGCTTGTCCTTCTCGGTCGGGATGATGGTGCCGACGCCGAGGCTGATGGTGACCTTGCTGCAGATGCCGGATTTTTCATGGGCGAGCGCTTCGTTGCAGATCAGCGTGCGGCAGCGTTCGGCGATCTTGAGCGCTGCGTCCTGATCCGTTTCCGGCAGGACGAGCATGAATTCCTCGCCGCCGAAGCGGGCGAAGAAGTCGCGCGATCTGCGGGTGGCGGAGCCGAGGATGGTGGCGACGGTCTTCAGGCATTCGTCACCCTGAAGATGGCCGTAGTGATCGTTGTACTGCTTGAAGTAGTCGATATCGAGCATGACGAGCGACAGCGGCTGGTAATTGCGCCGCGCGTTGTGCCATTCGGCGTCCATCACGGTGTCGAACATGCGGCGGTTGGCGACGCCGGTCAGGCCGTCCTTGAAGGACAGCGCTTCGAGTTCCTTCTGCATGTCGATCAGCTTGGCTTCGGTTTTCTTGCGGTCGCTAATGTCGAACATGAATCCGATCAACGCATCGACTTCGCCATCGGCATTGCGCATGACGTGCACGACGTCGCGTATCCAGACGTAGTTGCCGTCCTTGGTCAGTGCGCGGTAATCGGCTTCGTGATCGGTGCCGGACTTGGATTGCGAGACGCAGAAGTTGACGACCCATTCGCGATCTTCCGGGTGCATGCGCTCGGCCCAGTCGTTGGCGCTGATCCAACTGTCCTGCGTCCAGCCGAGCAAGGCCTCGATCTGCGGCCCGATGTAGGCGAAGGTCATGCTTTTCCAGTCGATCTTCCACGGAATGGCTTTGGTGGATTCGAGCAGGGTTTTGTAGACGGCAGAGTCGTTTGCCATCTGCGATGCGATGTCGGCCATGGTGTGAATCGTTTCGAATGCGTTGGCCGTCGTGCTGCGGCAAGTACGAATAATGCTGCTGGGAAACTATGTCGAGGAGACTGTAGCACGGCCGTGCGTGCGGGCGCGCAAGGTGTGGCCCCGATGCGACGTTCGCTTATCTGTTTGAAAATCTCTTTGCGAATCTGGCTTTGCGTTCGGGTTTCGGACTCAGGCTTCGGACAGGATGCAGAACCCGCTGATGCCCAGCAGCACGCCGAACAGGTCGATCGTGGCGTTCTGGCCCAGCAGCATGTCGCCGGGCGAGCAGGTGACCGTGTGTTCGATCACATCCATGTTGAACAGGCAAAGCAGCGTTTCGTCGCCTTCCTTTCCTTTGTATTGGCGGCGGAAGGCGAGCACGCCGTGCGGCGACGGCAGCAGCGTGATGTCGCCATGCAGCAACGCAGGATGCGCGCGGCGGAAGGCGATCGTCTTGCGGTAGAACTGCAGCACCGAATGCGGGTCGGTTTCCTGTTTTTCGACATTGATCGCGCGATGTTCGTCGCTGACCGGCAGCCACGGTTCGACGCGGCTGAAGCCGCCATGCAGCTTGTTGTTCCACGGCATCGGCGTGCGGCAGCCGTCGCGGCCCTTGAATTTCGGCCAGAACGATTTGCCGAACGGATCCTGCAGGCGTTCGTAGGGCACTTCGGCCTGTGGCAGGCCCAGTTCTTCTCCCTGATACATGCAGATGTCGCCGCGCATCGAAAATAGCAGCGCGAGCATTTCCTTGGCCGTCTGTGCGCGGTCGCGGCCGTTGAGCCAGCGCGTCGCCACGCGCGGCTTGTCGTGATTGCTGAGCGCATAGCAGGCGCGGCCGGGAGCGACGATATTGTTTTCCAGTTCGGTGATGACGTCGCGCGCACGTTGCGCGCTGCTGTCCGGTTGCATCATCGCGAAGCTGTAAGCGGAATGCAGGCGCTTGCCTTGCGTGTACTGCCCCATCAGCTTGATCGGATCGTAGCCGCCGACTTCGGCCAGGCTGTAAGCGCCGTATTCGTCGAGCAGCTTTCGCACGCGTTCGAGGAAGGGCAGCATTTCCGGCTGGCCCTGATCGTAGATATGGTTCTGGAAACCGTAGGGGTGCAATGCCGTGCTGGCGTCGTCGCGCGCCGGATTGCTGCGCAGCTGCTTGTCCTGAAAGATGTGATTGCAGGCATCGAAGCGGAAGCCCGCGACGCCCATGTCCAGCCAGAAACGCATTTCGGAAAGGATCTGTTCCTGCACGGCGGGGCTGTGCATGTTCAGATCGGGCTGGCTGGAAAAGAACGAGTGGAAATAATATTGCCGCCGTTCCGCATCCCAGCGCCATGCCGGGCCGCCGAATACGGAAACCCAGTTGTTGGGCGGACTGCCGTCCGGTTGCGGCGATGCCCACAGATACCAGTCGCCCTTGCCGTTCAATCCGAGCCGGCTGTCCTTGAACCACTGATGCTGTTCCGATGTGTGCGAGATCACCATGTCGACGATGATGCCGACGCCGGCAGCCTTCGCCTTTTCCAGCAGGCTCTGGAAATCTTCCATTGTGCCGAACATGGGATCGACTGCACGGTAATCGGCCACGTCGTAGCCGAAATCGACCATCGGCGATTTGAAGAACGGGCTGATCCAGATCGCGTCGACGCCCAGGCTCTTGATATAGGCGAGTTTCTGTTCGATGCCGGCGAGGTCGCCGACGCCGTCGTTGTTGGAATCGTTGAAGCTGCGCGGATAGACCTGATAAATAATCATGGAGTCTCAATCATGAAGTCTCGCTACGTATCTGAGTATTTATTGGAATGCGTCTTCGCGTCCGACAAGCGGAAGGCGGATGGAGTTCCGCCGTGGCAATAGCCGGAGCAGGTAAACATGCCGCCAGACGGATTGTGCATCAAGCGGCGCGGATCTGCAGCGGCAACGGATCAGCGCAGAAATTCAGATGGTAAAGATGGAGGCGAGCGCGAAAGAAAAACCGCACGATGCATGCGAAGAGACGATGCACGATAAAGGAAGTGCGGAAAAAAAAGAAGACGCGGAAATGGATGGGCAACAAAATCGTGCACAGGATGTGCATATTAATCGCACACGCACGAACGGTTGCCTGGAACGAAAACCGGTTTCCGTTCCAGGCAGCCAATAAAAAAGACAGGCGATGCCTGCCTTTTTATGGCAATCGATTACTTGGCTTCAGGAGCGGCTGCTGGTGCAGCAGCTTTTGCCTTGGATTTTTTCTTCGATGCTTTGTGCTTTTTGGTGTGTGCTTTCGTTGCTTTGGCTTCTTTTGCGGCCGGAGCGGCAGCGCCGGCCGCAGCAGGTTCTTGTGCGAATGCGACGGATGCAAACAGGCCGGCAACCAGGACAGCGATCAATTTTTTCATGTGAATGCTCTCTCTAAAGGGTAAGAAAATACGAATCGATGCCGATCCGTACTGGCTTTAACGCCTGCCGGAAAGGGCGGTTGACGCATTTTTCAAAAAACTTTGCGACGGAGGGGCGGTCGGTTTGCAGGATTTCCCGGCAAGCAAAGAAACTGTCGGCAGGGAGGAACGGCGCGTCGGCCCGGACGGCGACGGCTGTAGACACGGCGCAAGTCTGTCCTTATCCTGTGTGCGCCGGCCAAGCGCCGCACCAATAAAAAGGCATTGCAGACACGATGCTGACAACAGAGACAGTTTCACAGGAGAGGCGCGGGTATGCGCATACTGATAGTCGAAGACGACGAAGTTTTGTCCGCCGCGTTGACGCGTGCGCTGAGCCAGGCTTCGTACAACGTCGATTGCGTGGACAACGGCGAAGATGCATTGCGCGCGCTCAATACTGATACTTATGCGCTGGTGCTGCTGGATATCAATCTGCCCAAGCTGGACGGCCTGACCGTGCTGCGCCGCCTGCGCGAACGCCGCTCGCGTATTCCTGTCCTGATCCTGACCGCGCGCGATACGCTGGACGATCGCGTGCTCGGCCTCGATCTTGGCGCCGACGATTACATGACCAAGCCGTTTGACCTGCCCGAGTTCGAGGCGCGTGTGCGTGCGCTGATCCGTCGCGGCCAGTTCGATGCCGGCAAGAGCCTGACGCACGGCGGCCTGCGTTTCGATCTGGAGGCGCATCGCCTCTTCTACAACGAGCAGCCGGTGGAGCTTTCCGTGCGGGAACTGGCGGTGCTGGAGCTGCTGCTGTCGCGCCAGGGGCAGGTGGTGACGAAGGAACAGATGGTCGATCGCCTGTTCGGCTGGGGCGACGACGGTGGCAGCAATGCGATCGAAGTCTACGTGCATCGCGTACGCAAGAAACTGGAGCCATTCAATATCAACATCCGCACCGTGCGCGGCATGGGCTATCTGCTGGAGAAGGCCGGTGAAGCCTGATAGCGCAAAGAGCAAGGGCGGTCCGACGGCGAACCCTACATTACGCAGCCGGTTGATGCGGCTGGTGCTGATTCCGCTGTCGGTGATCCTGCTGATCGATATCGCCGGCAGCTATTTCGTCGTGCGCCATGTCGCCAATAGCGTCTATGACATCGAACTCAACGAGATCGCGCGCGAACTGCTGCTGCATGTCACACATGACGGCCGGGAATTCGGTTTCAACCTGTCGGCCGAGGCGGAACGCACGCTGTTCCTCGACGAAGAGGACGATGTCTTTTACCTGATTACGACCGATGATGGCGATATCCTCGCCGGCGATCCGACGCTGCCGGCGCGGAAGAAACGCCGCAACGGCAGCGAGACCGCCTATTACGACGACGTCTTCGACGGCAAGCCGGTACGCATCGCCTTGCTGCACAGCCAGCCGCTGGTGCATCCAGCCAGCGAACCCGTCACCATCCAGGTGGCGGAAACGCAGGGCAAGCGCGATCGCTACATGCGCACGCTGTTGCTGCAGGTGATCCTGCCGCAGGTACTGCTGATCCTGATCGCCGGCGTGCTGATCTGGCGCGGTGTGGCACAGGGGCTGGCACCACTGCGCAAGCTGCAGCATGAAGTCGGCATGCGCTCGCATCTCGATTTGAGCCCCATCCATGCAACCGATGTGCCGGGCGAAGTGGAACCGCTGGTGGGGGCCGTCAACGACCTGATGACGCGTGTCGATGCCGTGCTCGGTTTTCAGGAACGTTTCATCGCCGATACCGCGCATCAGCTGCGCACGCCGGTTGCCGGCCTGAAGGCACATCTCGAACTGGCGCTGCGCGAAACCGATTTCACGCAGGTGCAGCGCGCCCTGGGTCATCTTTATACAAGTGCGGAACGGTTGTCGCGCCTGGTGTCGCAGTTGCTGTCACTGGCGCGCAATGAACCGCACAACGTGGTCGCCAATTTCCAGCCGTTCGATTTGAACCAGGTCGCGCTGCGTGCGACGCAGGACTGGGTGCCGCATGCGTACAAGAAGGATATCGATCTAGGTTTCGAAGCATCCGAAAAGCCGGTGCAGCTGAACGGCGAAGCGGTGCGCGTGACCGAGATGATCAACAACCTCGTCGACAATGCGATTCGCTACACGCCGTCCGGCGGTCACGTCACGGTGCGCATCCTGCAGGATGAAGAATCTGCTCACCTGATCGTCAGCGATGACGGCCCACGCATTCCGGTCGAAGAGCGCCAGCGCATCTTCGAACGCTTCCATCGTCTGCTGGGGACACATGAAGAAGGCAGCGGACTGGGTCTGGCGATCGTTCACGAAATCGCCACGTTGCATAACGCGGCCATCGCGCTGGAAGACGATACGGACGGCGTCGGCAATACCTTCACGGTCTCCTTTCCGATTCCGCATGCCGAGCAGCATCAGGCATGACGACCATCCTGAAAAACAGGCAGGCGCGCGCGCATCGCGCTATGCTCTTTGCGTACGTATTTGTGCAGGTATGGTACGCAAGCGAATGCGAAGGTGAACTGTGAGCAAGACGGACGAAGAACTGCAGAAGGCAATCCTCAGCAACATCCCGGATCAGGCATGGCTGAAGGATGCCGATTCGCGTTACATCCTCGTCAACGAAGCCTTCGCTACTGCCTGCGGACTGCCGGAAGCGCAGATATTGAACCGCAGGCCGGTGGATGTCTGGCCCCAGGAATGGGGACAGGAATACATCGAAACCGATCGACGCGTGATGGAGCAGGGCGTGCGCCTGCGCTACGAAGAACAACGGCACGGGCAGGACGGTACGCTGCGCTGGTACGACACGATCAAGACGCCGATCCGCAATGCCGAAGGCGAGGTGATCGGTACCACCGGCATTTCGCGCGATATCACCGACCGCAAGATGGCCGAGCAGGAATTGCTGGAATCGCGCAGTCAGTTGCGTGAGCTGTCGGCCTATCTGCAATCGGTGCGCGAGGAAGAACGCACGCGCATATCACGCGAACTGCACGACGAACTCGGCCAGTCGCTGACGGCGATTCGCATCGGCCTCGGTGTGCTGGAGACGCAATACGGCTTGCAGAATGCGTCGGCGGCACAGGCTGCGGAATGGGCGAAGAATCTGCAGCAGCTGAAGCACATCGCCGATTCAACCGTCGAGTCGGTGCAGCGCATCGCTGCCGATCTGCGGCCGCTGATCCTGGACGAACTCGGTCTGGCTTCCGCGCTGGACTGGCTGCTCGAATCGTTTTCGGAGCGCAGCGGGATTGCATTCAACCTGGTGGTCCAGCCGAAACTGCCGGCTTTCGATCGCGATGTCAGCACTGCTATCTTCCGCATCCTGCAGGAAGCGTTGACCAACGTGATTCGTCACAGCCACGCAACGGCAGTGGTGGTCGAGTTGCAGGAAGACGGCAATGCGATCACGCTGCGCATTGCCGACAATGGCTGCGGCATCGATTCGGTCGAATCGCACGAAAATAGCATCGGCCTGCTCGGTATGCGCGAGCGCGCCTTCATGCTGGGCGGAAGATTGAAGATACAAAGCCGGCCGGGATCGGGCATGCGCATCGACGTGCAGATTCCGCTGGCGCAGAACAACGGAGAGCGACCATGACGCGCGGCATGATCCGTGTATTCATTGCCGACGACCACGCGATCATTCGTGACGGTCTGAAGCAGATCATTTCCTTCGTCTCCAACATGGAGGTGGCGGGCGAGGCCGGCGACGGTGACGAAGTGCTGCAGAAGGTGCGTACGGTGCAGTTCGACGTGCTGGTGCTGGACATGTCGATGCCGGGCAAGAGCGGCATCGCACTGATCCAGCAGATCAAGGCGATCAGGCCGGCGCTGCCCATCCTCGTGCTGAGCATGCATCAGGAAAGCCAGTACGCGGTGCAGGCGATGCGCGCCGGTGCGGCCGGCTACATCACGAAGAACACCGCATCCAGCCAGTTGATCGAAGGCATACGCCGCGTGGCCGAAGGCGGCAGCTTCGTGTCGCCCGGCATTTCCGAGAAGCTGATCCGGCAGATGCACAAGCCCGATGCCGACCTGCCGCATACGCAACTGACGCCGCGCGAGTTCCAGATCTTCAACATGCTGGTGGAAGGGCATTCTGTCAATGACATCGCCCGCATTCTGTCGCTCAGCAACAAGACCATCAGCACGCACAAGGCTGCCATCCTGCAGAAGATGGAAGCCTCCACCACGGCCAACCTCGTCTACTACGCGATGAAACACGGCCTGATCAACGAAGGCTACGACTAGCTTTCGGTCCCGCTTCTCTTTCTCGAAATTTTCCCTGCAGCAATTTCTTTGCTGTCATGTTGCGCCGCATCTAGGAAAATCCCTAGATGCGAATCAGGCGATTCCGATTCCCGGTGCCGCAATTGCGCCGTATGCTCTTTTCCATGGATACGCCCCGCTGAAGTTTCCGGCAACGGGTTTCGCGGTGCGGTCGGCTTTTGAAGCAATGACAACCTGGAGGAGACACCATGACCATGGATCTGGTGATACGCAACGTCCGTGTATGGGACGACAAGCCGTTGATGGATATCGCAATCAAGGACGGCAAGATTGCAGCGATAGAAGAAGGCATCGATGCCTCGGTTGCCGAAGTGATCGATGCCGAAGGCCGCGCAGTCATTCCCGGCATGGTCGAGCCGCACATGCATCTGGAAAAGGCCTTCCTGCATCGCCGCATGCCGCCGGTGCTGGGCACGCTGGACGAAGCGATCCGTGTGACCGGCATCCTGAAAGGCAAGCAGGAGCGCGAGGATGTGCTGCAGCGTTCGCGCCAGGTACTGGACATGGCGGTCGCCAACGGTACGACCGCGCTGCGCGCGCATCCAGACGTGGACCTGATTCAGGGTTTGATCGGCGTCGAGACGCTGCTGGAACTGCGCGAGGAATACAAGGACCTGATCGACATCCAGATCGTGGCATTCCCGCAGGAGGGCATCCTGAAATCGCCCGGCACGGTGGAACTGATGGAACAGTCGATGAAGATGGGTGCGGATGTCGTTGGCGCCTGCCCGTACAACGAACTGTCGTGGGAAGACACGATGCGCCATGTCGACATCGTGTTCGAGACAGCGCAGAAGTACGATGCGCCGGTCGACATGCATGCGGATTTCTCCGATGAAGCGAAGGATCAGCGTTTCGCGGCGACGACGTACATCGCGAAGAAGACGATAGAGACCGGCTACCGCGGTCGTGTCTCGCTCGGCCACGTCACCAGCCTCGGTTCGCTGGAGCCGGAAGAACTGAAACCGATCATCGATCTGCTGAAGGAAGCGGATATCAGCATCGTCACGCTGCCGGCGACCGATCTTTATCTCGGCGGACGCAACGACACGAAGAATCGCCGCCGCGGACTGACGCCGGTGCGTTCGCTGCACGAGGCAGGCGTCAACGTCGCCTATTCGTCGAACAACATCCGCAATGCATTCACGCCGTTCGGCAAGGCCGACATGCTGGTCATCGGCAATCTGCTGGCGCATGCGGTTTCGTTCGGCACGCCGGCGCACCAGTCGGCCATTCTGGACATGGGCACGATCAACGCGGCGCGCTCGATCGGCATCGGTCGCGACTACGGCATCGCAGTCGGCAAGCAGGCCGATCTGGTGATTCTCGATACCTATCAGGTGGGCGATGCGCTGCTCGACATGCCGGCGCGCTCGTGGGTCATCAAGCGCGGCAGGATCACCGTGGTGACGGAACACAAGTGCACGATCCACCGCCACGGCAGCTGCGGCTGCCCTGGCCACAAGCATGCGCACGAATCTGCGCAGGCCGCGAAGAAGGCATGAGCGGTCGACGAATCGACAAGTATTCAGCATCAGCAATTCAGCACAAGCAACCGGTAATCAAACCAAATAAGAAATTCAGGAGATAGAAATGAAAAAGCCCCCGCACGAAGTTGTCGCCTCGCTGCTCGCCGTTACCACCGTTCTGATGGTGCAGTTGCCATGGCATCTGCCGGTCTGGGCAATCTTTATCAGCTGGGCCGGCACGTTCGCGATGGGCGGCCCGACGCCGGAAAACCTGAAGCGCATCTGGCCGACGCTGCCGGTCGGCTCGATCGCCGGCTTCCTGGTCGTGACCGGTTTCGGCATGGCGGGGCAGAATTTCTCGGGCAGCAGTCTCGTCATCGCCGAGATGGTGATTCTGTTCTGCCTGAACGCCGGCATGATGCTGGTGGCGCGCCTGCCGGGATTCAACTTCATCCCCGGCATGTTCTTCGGCTTCGCTTCCTTCTTCGCCACGCTGTTCGGCGGCTTCGGCCCTACGCCGAAAGATCCGCTGGCCGCACTGGGAATCGTCATCATCATGAATGCGATCGGCCCGGTCTACGCGTGGATCACCGCCAATTTCTCGCATCGCCATATGCCGCTGGAAAAGACCTTTCCGAAGCGGGTGCATGGCGAATCGTGAAGCGATTCGGTGGGTGTCCGTTTTGCATCGTGTGACGGGCATCCATGCTCTGTAACGGGAAACAACCGGTGCGCTTCCTTCCACTGCCACGATAAAAGATGAACAAAAATACTCTGCCCGATATGACCAGAAGAAACTTCCTGTCCACCTCCAGCGCCATCGTGCTTGGCACGATGGCGTCGACGATGTCGATGCCATTGGAAGCGAAGCCGGACCACAAGCTGGCAACGTCGAAAAAAGGCATGGTGACCAGTCCGCACGAACTGGCGACCAGGGCCGGACTCGATGTGCTGAAGTCCGGCGGCAACGCGATCGAAGCCGCCATTGCGATCGCTTCCAGTCTGAACGTCACGTATCCGCACTTCACCGGTTTCGGCGGCGATGCCTTCATGATCATCAGCGACCGCAACGGCAAGGTGCGCACGCTGTCCGGCATCGGCCAGGCGCCGCAGGTGCTGCCGGGCTACAGCGGCAAAACGATCCCGACGCGCGGCGCGCAATCGATGCTGACCACGGCCGCCAATGTCGACACGCTGGGCAAGGCCTTCGATATCAGCCGCAACGAGCTCGGCGGCAAGAAAAGCTGGGCGGAATTGCTGAAGCAGGCCATCGCCTATGCGCGCGACGGATTCCCGGTATCGGAATCGGAACGCTTCTGGATGGAGTACCGGTTGAAGGACATGGCTTCCATGCCGGGCGTCGCACAGAATTTCATGATGGACAACCGCGTGCCGAATATCGGCGAAACCTTCCGCCAGCCGCAGCTGGCCGATACGCTGGAAACGCTGGCCGTGCGCGGCTACCGCGATTTCTACGAAGGCCAGCTGGCCGAACGTATCGCCAAAGGGCTGAAGGAGGCCGGCTCGCCGCTGACGGCAAGCGATCTGGCGAAGACGCAGGCGCGCGTGGAACCGCCGTTGCGCGTGTCCTATCGCGGTGGCGAACTGCTGGCCAACCAGCCGCCGACGCAAGGCATCACGACGCTGGAAATCATGGGCATTCTCGATCGTTTCGATCTGAAGAAAATTCCGGAAGGCAGCGCCGACTACTACCACTTGCTGGTGGAAGCGGTAAAGCGTGCCTTCATCGATCGCCGCCATGTGGCCGATCCTGAATTCGTCAACGTGCCGTCGGCCGAACTGCTGTCGGCCGCGCATCTGGACAAGCTGGCCGGCGAGATCGACATGCAGCGTGCGCTGCCGTGGCCGCATGTATTCAAGCGCGGCGACACGGTCTACATCGGCGCCGTCGATGCCGAAGGCAATGCCGTCTCGATGCTGCAGACGGTCTACTTCGACTGGGGCAGCGGCATGATGGCCGGCGACACCGGTATCCTGTGGCACAACCGCGGCGCCTCGTTCAGCCTGAACCCGGCGCACCCGAATGCGCTGCAACCGGGCAAGCGGCCGTTCCACACGCTCAATCCCGGCATGTACCTGAAGAACGGCAAGCCGGCGCTGTTGTACGGCACGCAAGGCGCGGACGGCCAGCCGCAGACGCTGACGGCGGTGCTGACGCGGATGATCGACTACGACATGGACCCGTTGACGGCCTTGTCGCGGCCGCGCTTCCTGCTGGGTAAAACCTTCTCCGACACGCGCGATTCGCTGAAGCTGGAACAGGATGCGGGCGAACAGGTGTTTGCCGAGCTGACGCGGCGCGGCCACGAGATGAGCACGATACCGGCGCAGAGTCCGCTGTCGGGACAGCCGGGTGCGATCCGCATCGACGATGGTGTGTATCGCGGTGCACACGATCCGCGCAGCGACGGCCGTGCGCTGGGCGTCTGATCGGCGATTACGTTTACTGCAAATCTGTCTACATCTCCTGTCGCAGTGCCTTTCTTGCAGCCGCCTCGTGCGGCTGTAAGCATTTTGTAATATTCGTGAAAGCGAACTGTAATGTTCGCGAAAGAGTTGCGTAAGCGCTGCTCCTTAAGATGAACCTGCCAACAAATTCATCTCAAGGAGACTTTCATGTTTGCATCGCTCAGCGACCCGACCCTGTGGGTTGCACTGTTCCAGATCATCATCATCAACGTGCTGCTGTCGGGCGACAACGCCGTCATCATCGCACTGGCCTGCCGTTCGCTGCCGCCGAAGGAACAGCGTAATGCCTTCCTGATCGGTACCGTCGCCATCGTCATCCTGATGACGGCACTGACTTCCGTCGCTTCCATCCTGCTGACGATTCCTTACGTCGAAATGGTCGGCGCGGTGCTGCTGCTGTGGATCGGCATCAAGCTGCTGCTGCCGGAAAACGAAGACGAAAACGTCAGCGCCAGCGAAAATTTCTGGGGCGCGGTCAAGACCATCATCATCGCCGATATCGTCATGAGCCTGGACAACGTGCTCGGCATGGCCGGTGCAGCGAAAGGTCACATGGGCCTGCTGTTCGTCGGTATGGTCATCACGATCCCGCTGATCCTGTTCGGCAGCGCCATGCTGATGAAGCTGATGGAACGCTTCCCGATCATCGTCACGATCGGCGCCGGCCTGCTGGGCTATGTTGCCGGCGAAATGGCAGTCGAGGATCCGGCACTGAAAGGCCATCTCGCCAACGCGCACTACCTGGAAATCGCGCTGCCGATCCTGGGCGCAGCCATCGTTGTCATCGTCGGCAAGATGCTGGCAGCCAAGCATGCTGCTGCTTCTTCGTCCACGACGGTACCGACCGAAGGTTGATCGCACGATAGTCCTGACAAGGAGATTCTCATGATGCACGTACTGGTTCCTATCCATGACATCAGCGACGTCGAATGCGCCGCCAAGCATGTGATCGAACGATATCGCGACCAGAAGGTCGTACTCTTCCTGGTCAACGTGCAACTGCCGATTTCCCGCTTTGTCACGCGTTATGTCAGCCGCGCACAGCTGGATGAATTCCATCGCGAAAGCGGCATGCAGGTTCTGCAGCCGCTGATCGAAAAGCTGGATGCGGCCGGCATCTCGCACCAGGAGCGCATCCTGGTCGGCCACAAGGCGGAAACCATCGCCCAGTTTGCACGCGAGCATTACTGCGATCTGATCATGGTGCCGCGCCACAAGGGCATGCTGGAAAGCCTGGGCCTGGGATCGATCGGCAGCCAGTTGCAACAGCTGATCGGCACCGGAGGACGCTGCGAGGTCAGCGAAGTGTATTGATTGAATACGGCGGCGATTTCTTGCCGCCGCGACGATGTACCAATGATTCAGTCCTCAAGCTGAATTGTTTGTTTTGGCCCGGCTGATCCCGGGCCATTTTTTTTGCCTGACGGTTTTTGCCTCAGTACGCGGAAGAATTCTTCTCGCCAATGAAAAAAGCCCGCATCCATGAGGAGACAGGCTTCTGCGGCCCGCCCAAACCTATCGGTGGAGTGTGGCAGACCGCAACGAATCTTAATGGCCTTTTATGACGGCACGATGACACGTTGGCGGCGTGACATTGTTTTCTGCCGTGAATGTGTCTTCGCTACTTGTGGTGGGAAAAGGCGCAATGCCGGGGAGCAGTTCCACGTCATTTCGGGCGCGGATCGCGCAATGCCGCATCGGGTTTCGACAAGCGCCCCGCACGCAGTTCGCCGACGGCCGCCGCAACGGCGCGTGCGACGTTCCGCGTTTCTTCCTGCACGGCGGTATCGCGATCCAGTGCCGCGTGGCTGTCCGCATACGATTCGTAGTAACCGATGAAACGATCGAGCCGCGCGGTGAAGCCGGCATCGATCAACCCCATCCAGTCCAGCCAGTCGCACAATGCGCGCCGCAAGCCTTCGATGCCGGCGACGTCGCCGTGCACGACGACGCCGTAGGTGCGGCCGGCCAGATGTTTTGGATAAGACCAGCCGGCCAATTCGACGGCTTTTGCCATCTCGGCATCCTTGCCGGAAGTCAGCGTCGGATCGGGATTGCCGCCATCGGCGCAGACCAGGCGATCCATCATCAGCTTCAGCACGCTGGGCGCCTGATACCAGTGCACCGGCGTGACGATCAGTACCGCATGTGCGGCAACCCATTTTTCGTAGATTTCCGCCATCCAGTCGTTGCTCTGGTGCAGGCTGTGATTCGGATAGCAGCTGCACGGCCAGTGACACAAGGGCATGGCGGTGGAGACGCATCCCTTGCACGGGTGGATATGGCGATCGTAGTCGGAAATCAGCAGGCTCAGATCGAGCAGATCGACGGCTATGCCGGCGGTTTGCAATTCATGCTGTGCCAGCTGCGCCAGCCGGAAGGTCTTCGACATCTCGCCAGGGCAACTGCCGTCGTTGCGCGCAGAACCGCAGATCACCAGCACGCGCGACGGTGTGGCCGGATCTTTCTGCCTTGCTTCCGCCGCCAGCAGCCGATCGCGCGTGGCGCGCCATTCGATGGAAAGATCGTAATCGGGATCGGCAAAGCCGGGGCCGGCTTTTTCTGTGACCGGCGATTTGTGCGATTGCTGGTAGTTGTCCCACGCGATTTGTTCGATGCGGGCGATGTCGTCGCGCATGACATTGAAAGCGGGATCGAAGAAGGAAGCGGTGAAGCGCTGGCGGAATTGCTCGCGATCGAGTTTGGGCGGTGCCTGTCCGGTGCGGGGCTTGCTCATCGTCTCCTCCTTGTGATGCGGCACCAGGTGCCACCAAGAAGCAGACAGCGTGATGTGCGGAAAAGTTTATCTGATGGTGCTGTTTTGCAATGCCGATATCGCGTCGCCGCTTTTACGGCATTTCTTGTCGGCATACATGCGGGCATCCGCCTGTTCGGATGCTGCACGCAGGCCCTGTTGGGGATGGCGATTGGCATGGCCGATGGATGCACGGATGCCGCTTTCCTGAAACTTGTGTTTCAGGCGGGCAACCAAGGCTTCTGCCGAGACCGGATCGCATTCGACGGCAAGGATTGCAAACTCGTCGCCGCCAAGGCGGGCGACGACGTCATGATGGCGTGCCACCGCGCGCAGGGCTTGTGACGCGTTCTGCAACAGGCGGTCGCCGGCGGCGTGGCCTTGTTCGTCGTTGATGCGTTTGAGATCGTCCAGATCGATTGAAATGACACAGGCAGGATTGCCGTAGCGTTTGCAGCGTTCTTCCTCGCGCTCCATCAACTGATCCCAGCCGCGGCGGTTGTACAGCGAGGTCAGTCCATCGGAGGCTGCTTCGGCTTCCGCATGTTCGGCGCGCCGGCGATTGTCGGTGGCAGCAAGCTCCGTATTCAGCAGACTGCCAAGCAGGTCGGCCAGCAATTCGACCAGCGCTTGATCGTTGCGAATACTGTCGGGTTGAGGCTGGGGATCGATCGCGCACAGTGTGCCGAACAGCGAACCGTCCGAGCGCCGGATGGGCACACCGATATAGGCGCCGATCTGCTGTTGTGAGGTGACCGGTGCCGTGGCATACGCCTCGATTTCCTGCGCGCGTGGCGCAACCCGCGGCCCAAGGCCATCGACCATGCGGGAGCAGAAGGAATCGGACCAGCGCGATACGTCGCCCGGTTTTGTATTGTTGCCGGATTCCTCGACAGTCAGGACGATCCGATCATTGCCTTCGGTGCGGGTAAGCACCCATAAATCGAAGCCGAAACGTTCGCGCAGAAAGTGCAGCGTGGTTTGCGAAGCGGAAGCAAAATCATGAATCATGTGTTTCTCCGGGCTGGCAACGCACGCACCATACCAAAAACGACAGTGTGCGTCACTTGTGCAAAGACGTAGCTTATTCGATTGTTTCCCATGCATTCGGATTACTGCGCGCATGCAGATACTGGCGATACGCGCTGCCGCCTTGCCACAGGCACAGTGCGATCAGCGTGCAGCCAAGCTGTCCGCATGCCAGCATGATCGGCGAATGTGACAGTGTCGGTGCGATGATGCCTGCCACCAGCGCAGCCAGCATCGTTTGCAAAAATGATTGGCAGGCAGCGACGGTGCCGCGGATGTTGGGAAACAGGTCCAGCACCAGCAGCGTGACGCCGGGCGCCACCATCGACATGCCGAAGGTATAGAAGAACAGCGGGCCGACCGACCACGGCAGCGCCGGTGCAAAGAACGCGTGATAGACGACATTGAAGATCGCCGCGCCCAGCAGCAGGCCGAAGCCGATTGCCACTTGCCGTGCGACCGGCAGCCTGCCGGCCATGCGGTTGGCCGTGAGCGCACCGCAGAAGATGCCGCCCACGGTGGGAATGAACTGCCAGCCGAACTGATCCGGCCCCAGTTTCAAATGTTCGACCAGGAACACCGGCGCGGCGGCTACATACAGGAACATGCCTGCGAAGTTGAACGCGATGGTGCCGGCCTTCAGGTGGAACAGCGGCGAGCGGAACACGCGCCGGTAGCTGCCGAACAGGAAGGTGGGATTGAACGGATGGCGATGCGCGGGCGACAGTGATTCCGGCAGGCGGCGATAGCAGTAGAACAGCAGCAGTGCCGCATAGATGAACAGGCCGAGGAAGATCGAACGCCAGTCCAGATGCTTGACGACCCAGCCGCCGATGATGGGTGCGATGGCCGGTGCGATCGAAAAAATCATTGTCACCATCGACAGCAGTTTTTCGGCAGCAGCACCTTCGTACAGATCGCGGATGATGGCGCGTCCGATGACGACGCCGGCGCCGGCAGCCAGTCCCTGCAGCATGCGGAAGGCCCACAGGTATTCGATGCTGTGCGCGCCGGCACAGCCGAGCGTCGCCACCGCGAATACGGCGAGCGAGACAAGGATGATGTTGCGCCGGCCGAATGCATCGGACAGTGCGCCATGCAGCAGGATCATCACCGAAAACGAGAACATGTAAGCCGTCAGCGTCTGCTGCACTTCCAGCGGCGTTGCGCCCAGCGATGCCTGGATATTGGGAAAGGCCGGCAGATAGGTATCGACGGAAAACGGGCCGAGCATGGATAGCGCGGCCAGCATGATGGCCAGTGCACTGCCGCCGATGGCGACGGCAAGTGGCGGCGGGGTGTTGTTGCCGTGCGGCGTTTGTTCTGGAGAAGGCATGGTTGTCGTTTGCAGGCGTACGCAATGGATGCGCATGCGGATAAAGGGAGCATAGCCGAACGGCCTGATGCCGTCGACGCAGCACGAAAGGTCGAGCCGGATTAATCGAAAAAGCGCGGGAAAAGGACGTGGAATTGTCTATGTGCAGTCGTTTTTCGTCGCACGGACGAAATCGGCGAGGCGGCGGCCGCTGATGCTAACGTAGTGATCGGCCGTGCTGAGGGCGCGGATGCGGTCGACACGGAAGGAACGGAATGCATCGCGTACTTCACACCAGGCGGCGATCGACCAGGTGCCGCCCCAGAAGTATAGCGCGAGCGGCCAGATCGTGCGCTGCGTCGGCTGCTGCCTGGCATCGACGTAATCGAGCTGCAGCTTGTGGCGATGGCCGATTGCCTGGCGAATGTGTTCCAGCCGTTCGCCGTGCGCGGGATCGATGTGTTCGGCCGGTGCGAACAGCGGCGTGGCTTCGACGAAATCGCGCTTCTCGCGCGGCAATGCCAGCGTGATCTTCGCCAGTGCCGCCGCACCCGATGCCGCCAGTTGCGGACCGCCCCATGCCTGCACCATGCGCATGCCGGCGACCATCGCTTCGATCTCGTCCGACGAGAACATCAACGGTTGCAGATCGAAACCGTTGCGCACGCGATAACCGACGCCGGCTTCGCCCTCGATCGGCATGCCGGATACCGAAAGATCGCGGATGTCGCGATAGATCGTGCGCTCGGAGACGGACAGCCAGTCGGCCAGCTGGCGTGCGGTGGTCAGCCGGCGGCCGCGCAGGTACTGGGCGATCTGAAACAGGCGTTCGGCGCGGCGCATGGCTTACTCCATCAACGAAAATCGAATGACGCTGGACTGTCGTGCGTGCATTTTGACAAATTTCATGCCGACAGGTGTGGCGCAGCTGGTCCAGCCGATGCAAGTGGTGTTTGCGGTATTTGCGGCATCATGTGCTGGCATGCAGTGCGACCAGATTGCCGTGGCTGTCGGTGAAATGAGTAACGGTGCACATGTCGTCAGCTGGCACGGCATTCGACAGCAATGCCATTTGAAACGGATCGGGAAGTTGCTGCGCTGTCAGCCGTGTGTCGAACAGCCGTTCGTAGATGCGCACGGCGAGCAGCGGATCTGTCGTCGGAATGGTGAGCGTGCGGATGTGGGCCGGCATGATGTCCCCGCAGGAAATCGGAAGACGACATCATGCCGCGTTGCTACTGACAGCATGGTGTCAGCAGCAACGTATCGATAGCGCAATAATTATTCCGTCATTGTCCCGTCGAGTCGGCCGGTTTCGGTATCGCCTGTTCGCGGCGATTGAAGCCGGCGACCATGTCGAAGCGGAACAGCCGGCATTCGAGCGAGCCGTTGAAGAACGGCGTCTTGCGTGCTTCTTTCAGCCGCAGCATCTTCGGCACGCCGAGATCGGCGGTGAACAGGAAGATTTTCCAGCCGGCGAAGCGCTGCTTCAGCGTGGAGCTGAATGCGCTGAAAAACTCCTTCGCCAGCTCGTCTTCGGCCAGTGCCTTGTCGCCGCGCACGCCGATGCGCTCGCCGTACGGCGGATTGGTCAGCAGGATGCCGGGCGTTTCGGTCGGTGCTTTCACTTCCTGTGCTTCGATCTGTTTCAGCGGCACGTCAAAACGGATGCCGGCCTTGTTCAGGTTGTTGCGCGCCATGACGACCATGTCGCCGGAAATGTCGCTGCCGAAGATCGTCGGCTCGGTCGGTAGCGGATTCAGGCGGATGGCGTTCTTGATCGCTTCCCATGCTTCGGCATCGAAATCGGCGAATTTTTCGAACGCGAATTCGCGCCGCAAGCCGGGCGGAATGCCGGCAACCATTTGCGCCGCTTCGGCGAGGATGGTGCCGGAGCCGCACATCGGATCGAACAGCGGAATGCCGGGCTTCCAGCCGGCCACGCGCAACAGGCCGGCGGCGAGATTCTCACGCAACGGCGCATCGCCGGTTTCGAGACGCCAGCCGCGCTTGAACAATGCTTCGCCGGAAGTGTCGAGATAGATCGTGTAGTTGTGCGCGTCCAGAAAGCCGACGATGCGCATGTCCGGCGTGCGCGTATCGACCGACGGCCGCTTGCCGTCATAGAGATCGCGGAAGCGGTCGCAGACGGCGTCCTTGATCTTCAGCGTGATGAATTCGAGGCTTTTCAGCGGCGATTTGATCGCCGTGATGTCGATACGGATGGTGTGATGCAGGCCGAACCAGTCTTCCCACGGCTGTGCCAGCGTCAGGTCGTAGATGTCGTTCTCGTTTGCGTAGCCGGCGTGCGCCATGCGCAGCAGCACGCGCGAGGCGATGCGCGAATGCAGGTTCATGTACCAGCTGTCGCGCAAGGTGCCCGAACAGTGGACACCACCCGGCACCTGGTTGTGGACTTTCAGCGTGTTGCCGCCGAGCTGCGCGATTTCACCGAGTTCTTCGGCCAGCGCCGCTTCCATGCCGCGCGGGCAGGGACAGAAATAGGAATGTGATGCCGACATCGGGGTACCCTTTATCCGTGTGATTGATGTTGTTCCGCGCCGTTCGCGGAACGTCTTGTTGCTGATGTTTCTACTGATTTCTGCTTGCGTTGCCGCTTACTTCTGTAACGCTTCCTCGACGAAATCGAGGCGATCCTGCCCCCAGAACGCTTCGCCGTCGACGACATACCATGGCGCACCGAACATGCTGGCCGCAATCGCGTCATTGGTGAACTCGTCGTATTCGCCTTGCACACTGGCGGTTTCCGACGATTTCAGCAGCGCTTCGCCATCGTGTCCTGCCGCATTGGCCAACGCGATCAGGGTTGCGCCGTCGGCGATGTTCTTTTCCTCGACCCACAGCGCTTGCATGATGTTGCCGGCCAGTGCCAGCGCGGCATCGGTGCCGTGAGCCAGTTTGGCGGCGATGACCAACTTGGCCGACGGATCGCCGGAAACCGGGAAGAACTTCGGCTGCAGATTCATCGGCAGGCCGAGCCGTTCGCTCCAGCGTTTCATTTCTAGCAGTCGATACGCCTGTCGCTGCGGCGGACGCTTCGCCAGCGGCAGACCGCCGGACACGTTGAATACCTTGCCGAGATCGACGGGTTTCATGTCGATCTGCGCGCCATGCTTCTGTGCCAGCGCAATCAGCCGCTGGTGGCCGAGATAAGACCACGGCGACTGCATCGCGAAATAGTATTCGCACACCTTTGCCATGACGGCCTCCCCTTGTTGTTCAGAACGGCTTGACGACGACCAGAATCACGATTGCCAGCAGCAGCACGATCGGCACTTCGTTGAACCAGCGGTACCAGGTATGCGAGCGCCTGTTCATGCCGTTCTCGAATTTTTTCAGCAGCACGCCGCAGGCATGGTGGTAACCGATGACGAGCACGACCAGCGCCAGCTTCGCATGCAGCCAGCCGCCGCCGAAACCGTAGCTCATCAGCCATGCGCCGAACACCAGCGCAGGAATGGCGAGAATGGTCGTGAAGCGGAACAACTTGCGCGCCATCAGCAGCAGGCGCGTGGTTGCCGTCGTATCGGTTTCCAGCGCCAGGTTGACGAAGATGCGCGGCAGATAGAACAGGCCAGCGAACCAGGAGATGACGAAGATGATGTGCAGCGACTTGATCCAGAGCATGGGCAGTCCGTGATGAACGTAAGGAAATCGGTCGATCAGCTACGCACTTCACCGTGACCGAAGACGACGTATTTCAGCGACGTCAGTCCTTCCAGTCCGACCGGGCCGCGTGCATGCAGCTTGTCGTTCGAGATGCCGATCTCGGCGCCGAGGCCGTATTCAAAACCGTCGGCAAAACGCGTCGAGGCGTTGACCATTACGGACGCCGAATCGACTTCGCGGATGAAGCGCATCGCACGCGTGTAGTCTTCAGTAATGATGCTGTCCGTGTGCTGCGATGAATAGCGGTTGATGTGTGCGATGGCTTCGTCGACGTCGGCGACGATCTTCACGGCGAGAATGGCTGCCAGGTATTCGGTCGACCAGTCTTCTTCGGTGGCCGTCGCCAGATGCGGATAGCCCTGCAGGATCGCACGTGCTTCGTCGTCGGTACGCAATTCGACTTCTTTCGTCGCGTACAGCTTGGCCAGTTCGGGCAGCACCGTTTTTGCGACGCTGCGCGCAACCAGCAGCGTTTCCATCGTGTTGCAGGTGCCGTAGCGGTGGCACTTGGCGTTGAAGCCGATATCCAGCGCCTTTTTCAGGTCGGCGGTTTCGTCGATGTAGACATGGCAGATGCCGTCCAGGTGCTTGATCATCGGCACCTTGGATTCCTTCATCAGTCGTTCGATCAATCCCTTGCCGCCGCGCGGCACGATGACGTCGACATATTGCGGCATCGTGATCAGTTCGCCGACCGCCGCGCGATCCGTGGTTTCGACAATCTGTACCGCATCGGCCGGCAGGCCGGCGCCAGCCAGACCTTCACTGACCAGTTTCGCCAGTGCCTGATTACAGTGCAGCGCTTCGGAACCGCCGCGCAGGATGGTGGCATTACCGCTCTTGATGCACAGGCCGGCAGCATCGACCGTCACGTTCGGGCGCGCTTCGTAGATGATGCCGATCACGCCCAGCGGCACGCGCATCTGGCCGACCTGAATGCCGGTCGGGCGGTATTTCATGTTCGAGATTTCGCCGATCGGATCGGGCAGGGAAACGATCTGTTCCAGGCCTTCCGCCATGGTGGCGATGGCTTTGTCGGACAGCGTCAGGCGATCCAGCATTGCCGGCTCCAGGCCATTGGCACGCGCGGCATCCAGGTCTTTTTTGTTGGCGGCGCGCAGCGCGTCGGCGTCGCGGCGGATCGCGGCAGCGATCAGCATCAATGCCTGATTCTTGGCAGCAGTATCGGCCTTGGCCATTGCATGCGATGCCTTGCGGGCGCGCTGGCCGACTTCGTTCATGTATTGCTTGATGTCCATGTCAGTGACGGATCGGTAACTAAAAAAGAAACGGTATGGCTGGGTGACGATTGATACAGATACAGCGCAGGGAAGAACCAGCGATTAACCGCAGAATTTACAGAATCGACCACGACATCAGCCGCGTGCGATCTTCAACCCCAGCTGCAGCATCGCATCCCATGCATCGCCGGCAAACGCCTTGGCGCGCAAACCTTTGACCATCTTATCGATTTGTGCGGCTTCCTGCAGCGCTTCTTCCAATGTGGAGAGCCGCAACCGGCGCAGCGCCGGTTCGATCAGCCGTTCACGCGGGCCCCAGATGCGGTATTCCTTCGTCAGTTGCCCCAGCGGGCGGCCTTGTGCGATGCCGGCTTTCAATTTCAGCAAGGTGCGGATTTCTTCGGCAACGGCCCACAGCACCAGCGGCAGTGCTTCGCCTTCGCCTTTCAAGCCCTCCAGCATGCGCACCAGCCGTGCGGCATCGCCGGTCAGCATTGCTTCGTTCAGTTTGAAGACATCGTAGCGTGCGACGTTCAGCACGGCATCGTGCACTTGCTCGAACGACAATTGGCCTTCCGGGTACAGCAGGCCGAGCTTGCGGATTTCCTGATGTGCGGCCAGCAGGTTGCCTTCGACACGGTCGGCGATGAAGTCCAGGCATTCGCGATTCGCGCTCTGTTTCTGCGCTGCCAGTCGCGTGCCCAGCCAGTTCGGCAATTGTGCACGTTCGACCAGCGGAATATCGATCCAGACCGCTGCCTGTTGCAATGCGGTGACCCAGGCAGACTTTGCGGTCTGCCAGTCCAGCTTGGGCAGTGTGATCAGCGTGATGTTGTCCGGATTCAGTGCGGCGGCGTAATCCTGTAGTGCCTGCCCGCCATCGCGGCCCGGCTTGCCGGTCGGGATGCGCAGCTCGATCAGCTTCTTGTCGCCGAACAGCGATTGCGACTGGTTTGCTGCCAGCAGTGCATTCCACTTGAAGCTGCGATCGACCACCAGCACGTCGCGTTCCGAATAGCCTTGCGCGCGCGCCGAGCCTCGAATCTTGTCGGCCGCTTCCAGCGCCAGCAAATGTTCGTCGCTGGTGATCGCGTACAGGCCGGCCAGCGGCTTGTTCAGGTGCGCGTCGAGAGCGTCGAATCGCAGTTGCATCGCTTATCTGGGCGCGGCTGCGTTGGGAACGGTGCCGCCGGCATCGGGTACGGCGGATGATGCGCCACTTGTGCTGCTCGTGCCGGCATCGCCGTTTTCTTCGGTTTGTGCCGGCGGTTTGATCACCGCGACGCGGCGCAGGATCTGCTGCACCAGATCGGACTGCATGTCCTGATACAGCATCTGCGCTTCCGCCTCTTTCGCCAGCACGAACGATTCGTTGTAGCTGAGATCGCGTTTGAGCACGATATCGGTCGGTGCCAGCAATTCGCGCTTCTGGTTGTCGATCACGCGCATCGTCACGCGGTAGTTCAACTGGTATTCGCGCACGCGGCCCTGGCTGTTCAGCGACAGGATCTGGCGTGACTTGGATTCACTGGTGATCTGCAGTTGCGCTTCCGCTTCATCCGGTTCGGAAACGATCTGCAGTTCGCCGCTGCCGCGAATGTTGCGGCGCAGTTCGGCGCCCAGCGACGACGATTCAGGTACCGAGATGTACAGCGTCTTGAATGGCAGGTTTTCGCCCAGCACGGAACCGCGCAGCTTGAATCCGCAGGCGGACAGCATGACGGTCGAAGCCAGCGCGAGACAGAGGAGACGGCGGTTTTTCAGCATGGGGAAATCCTGTCAGTCAAAGACGTCATGCAACGATGTTGACCAGCTTGCCGGGCACGACGATGATTTTCTTCGGTGTGCCTTCGATGAACTTCTGTACCGTTTCGTTGGCCAGCGCCGCCGCCTCGATGGTCGCCTTGTCGGCATCCCTGGCGACGATCACGCTGCCGCGCAGCTTGCCGTTCACCTGCACCATCAGCTCGATCTCGGCCTGCTCCAGTGCGGCGGCATCGACCTGCGGCCATGGCGCATCGAGGATGTCGCCGAAAGTTTTTGCATAGCCGAGTTCCTGCCACAGCACGTGCACGATGTGCGGCGCGACCGGATACAGCACGCGCAGGAAGATAGCCAGGCCTTCGCTGATCACGGCATTCGATGCGGCTGAATCGTCGAACTTCGCCGCTTCCAGCGTGTTCAGCATCTTCATCGCAGCCGACACGACGGTGTTGTACTGGATGCGCTTGTAATCGCTGTCGGCCTGTTGCAGAACCTTGTTGATTTCGCGGCGCAGCGCCTTGTGCGGTTCCGAAAGCGATTTCACATCGAGTGCATCGTTCTTCGCGACACGCGCGGCTTGTGCATACGCGTAATTCCACACGCGGCGCAGGAAACGGTTCGCACCTTCGACGCCGGAGCCGGACCATTCCAGCGTCTGCTCCGGCGGTGCCGCAAACATCGTGAACAGGCGTGCGGTGTCGGCACCGTATTGGTCGATCTGCGCTTGCGGATCGATGCCGTTGTTCTTCGACTTCGA
Source organism: Oxalicibacterium solurbis (assembly GCF_014635845.1). Classification (GTDB taxonomy): domain Bacteria; phylum Pseudomonadota; class Gammaproteobacteria; order Burkholderiales; family Burkholderiaceae_D; genus Oxalicibacterium; species Oxalicibacterium solurbis. The sequence goes on from NZ_BMDP01000002.1 coordinate 191,764, forward strand.
CATCTTTTCGGTGCCGCCGAGTTCGACTGCGTTGCCGTCGGCCTTCAGTACGGCGGAAACCGGGCGACCCTTGTCGTCGAACGTCAGTTCCACGTCGGCCGGGTTGTACCAGGTCTTCTTGCCGCTCTTGTCTTCGCGATAGTAGGTTTCGTTCAGCACCATGCCCTGCGTCAGCAGGTTGACGAACGGTTCGTCGAACTTGACGAGGCCGAAGTCGCGCATGACCTTGGTCCAGAAGCGCGCGTACAGCAGGTGCAGCACCGCGTGTTCGATGCCGCCGATGTACTGGTCCATCGGCATCCAGTAATCGTTGCGCGCATCGACCATCGCGTCGTTCGAACCCGGCGAGCAGTAACGCATGAAGTACCACGACGAATCGACGAAAGTATCCATCGTGTCGGTCTCGCGGCGCGCCGGTTTGCCGCAGCACGGGCAATCGACCTTCAGGAATTGCTCATGCTTGTTCAGCGGATTGCCGCTGCCGTCCGGCACGCAGTCTTCCGGCAGCACGACCGGCAAATCTTTTTCCGGCACCGGGACCGAGCCGCAATCGGGGCAGTTGATCATCGGGATCGGCGTGCCCCAGTAACGCTGGCGCGAGATGCCCCAGTCGCGCAGGCGGTAGGTGATCTTCTTCTCGCCGAGGCCCATTTCTTCCAGATCGGCGGCGATCGCATCGACCGCCTGCTGATAGTTCAGGCCGTCGTATTTGCCGGAATTGATGCAGCGGCCGGCTTCCTTGTCGGCGTACCACTCCTGCCATTTTTCTTCGGAGAAGGTTTTGCCTTCGACGTCGATTACCTGGCGGATTGGCAGTTCGTATTTTTGCGCGAACGCAAAATCGCGTTCGTCGTGTGCCGGCACCCCCATCACGGCACCGTCGCCGTAGGTGATCAGCACGTAGTTGCCGACCCAGACTTCGACCAGCGCGCCGGTCAGCGGATGCTTGACGAAGAGTCCCGTCGGCATGCCTTTCTTTTCCATCGTCGCCATGTCGGCTTCGATGACGCTACCTTGCTTGCATTCGGCGATGAAGTCGGCCAGTTCCGGATTCGATTTCGCGGCGAAGGTTGCCAGCGCGTGTTCCGGTGCAACGGCGCAGAAGCTGACGCCCTTGATGGTGTCGGCACGCGTGGTGAAGACCCACAGCTTGCCGTCGTTGATCAGGTTGTCACCATCCTTGATTTCGTGCGAGAACGCAAAGCGCACGCCGGTCGATTTGCCGATCCAGTTCGATTGCATGATGCGCACGCGTTCCGGCCAGCCGGGCAGCTTGTTGTCGACGTGGTCGAGCAACTCTTCTGCGTAGTCGGTGATGCGCGCGTAGTACATCGGGATTTCGCGCTTTTCGATCACCGCACCGGAACGCCAGCCGCGGCCGTCGATGACCTGTTCGTTCGCCAGCACGGTCTGGTCGATCGGATCCCAGTTCACGGTGCCGGTCTTGCGGTAGATGATGCCTTTTTCCAGCATCTTCAGGAACATCCACTGGTTCCACTTGTAGTACTCGGGCTTGCAGGCGGTCATTTCGCGCGACCAGTCGATCGCCAACCCCATCGATTGCATCTGCGACTTCATGTATTCGATGTTCGAATACGTCCATTGCGCCGGCGGCACATTGTTCTGCATCGCCGCGTTTTCCGCCGGCATGCCGAACGCGTCCCAGCCCATCGGCATCAGCACGTTGTAGCCGTTCATGCGCAGATAGCGGTACATCACGTCGTTGATCGTGTAGTTGCGCACGTGGCCCATGTGCAATTTGCCGGATGGGTAGGGCAGCATCGAGCAGGCGTAGAACTTCTTCTTCGGCTTGCCGTTCGCATCGACTGCGTTCTCGACGGCCTTGTAGGAATCGTTTTTTTGCCAGTGGGCGCGCGCCGCATTTTCGACGTCGGCGGGGCTGTATTTATCTTGCATGTCGGATGAAGCGAGAAAATTGGAGGTGAAGCCGGTGATTATACCGGCTAGGGCACCCGGATGGCGCGTGGAGCAGGCCGGTGCGCGTCGGGAAATCGCGGCTTTTGCGGCGAAATGGCAGTAAAGCGGCGGCTTGTCAGGCGAGCTTCAGGAAAAGGGCAGGTTTTTCGCCGTAATCGGTGTAGCGGTCGTTGATGCCTTCGACGCAGAAAGCGACTTCTTCCAGCAAATCCGGCGCCTGCTTGCGCAAATCGTCGGCATGCGTGATGACGATCTGCAGCACGTCGTTTTCCTGCAGGCGGAATTTCGTCATGTTTTCGTCGTCGCGCAGGTAGCTGAGGCAGTCAATCCAGGCGTCGATGGTGCGGCCGTAAAAATCGGGGAAGCCGAAGGCTTCGGCGCACAGCGTGTGGAAGTCGTTCCAATCGGCGATTTTGCTGCCGTCGAGTTGCACGCTGGGCATTATTTCTTGTCCTGTTCCGGTACCTGCGTGACGAAGCCGAGTTTGCTCAGGCCGTTGGCCTGTGCGCTGCCCATGATCTGGGCGATGACTTCGTAGCGCGTGTTCTTGTCGGCGCGCAGCTGCAATTGCGGTTGCGGCTGCTGTTTGGCGGCGATTGCAAAGCGCTGTTTCAGTTCATCCTGCGTAATCGGTTTGCCGTCCCAGAAGATATTGTTGGTCGCATCGATGGACAAGGTGACGGTTGTTGGTTCGGCCGGTGTCGGCGTGGCCTGCGCAGCCGGCAGGTCGAGCTTGATCGATTGTGTAAACAGCGGCGCGGCGAGGATGAAGATCACCAGCAGCACCAGCATCACGTCCACCATCGGCGTGACGTTGATTTCCGCCATCGGTGCCGGCCGGTTGTTGTCGCTGAATCCGCCGAAGCTCATGGTCGCTTCTCCGAATGAACTGTTTATTTGCCGACGCGCGCGCCGGTGGTCAGGTAGGCGTGCAGATCGTGCGCGAAGGCATCGAGCTCCGCCAGCGTGATGCGGTTGACGCGCACGAAGGCGTTGTAGGCCAGCACGGCCGGAATCGCGACGGCGAGGCCGAGTGCCGTCATGATCAGCGCTTCGCCGACCGGGCCGGCGACCTTGTCGATCTGCACGGTGCCGGCCGCGGAGACTGCGATCAGCGCGTGGTAAATGCCCCAGACCGTACCGAACAGGCCGACGAAGGGTGCAGTGGAGCCGACCGAGGCCAGCAGCGTCAGGCCGCTTTCCAGCCGTGACGATACGCGGTTGATTTCCTGCCGCAGCGTGCGCGTGATCAGTTCGCCCGGATCGGTGTGCGCGTTCAGCGAATTGGATTGCGGCTTGATGTTGGCGGCCTCGACGCTTTGCGCGGCCAGCGGCGTGTAGACGTTTTCACCGTCGGCCGTGCGCAACGTGGCGACTGCATCGGGCAGCGTCGGCGCCTGCCAGAAGTTTTCCAGTGCACTGGCGCTGCGGCGAATGCGCCATGAACTCCAGGCTTTCGACAGGATGTAGAACCAGCTGACGACGGACATCGCCAGCAGTAGCCAGGCGACTGCGTGTGAAACGGCATCCCCCTGCGCCCAGTAGTGTGCGAGTCCCAATCCTTGCGTGGCGCTTGCGTTCATGCGGCTATCCTCGTTGTCGGTCGATCAGGAAAGGGAAAGGGGGAGGCGATTCAATCGGTAAATCAGCGCAGGCCCAGCACGTCCTGCATGTCGTACAGGCCGGTTTTCTTGTCGGCCAGGAAGCGCGCGGCGCGCAGGCTGCCCAATGCGTACGAGACGCGGCTCGACGACTTGTGCGAAATCTCGATGCGCTCGCCGATGCCGGCGAACAGTACCGTGTGATCGCCGATGATGTCGCCGCCGCGCACGGTGGCAAAACCGATGGACGACGGATCGCGTTCGCCGGTTACGCCTTCACGCGCCCAGATGGCGACGTCGTTGAGTTCCTTGCCCAGTGCACCGGCAATGACTTCACCCATCTTGATGGCGGTACCGGACGGTGCATCGACCTTGTGGCGATGGTGCGCCTCGACGATCTCGATGTCGTAGCCTTCGGAAAAATTCTTCGCCGCCATTTCCAGCAGCTTCATCGTCACGTTGACGCCGACGCTCATGTTCGGTGCGAACACGATGGATGTGTATTTCGCTGCCTCGACGATGGCGGCCTTGCCGGCCGCATCGAAACCGGTGGTGCCGATGATCATCTTGATGTTGTTGGCCGCGCAGTATTTCAGATGTTCCAGCGTGCCTTCCGGACGCGTGAAATCGATCAGGAACTGGGAATCGGCCAGACCTTTTGCCAGATCGGATTCGATCAATACGCCGGCCGGTTTGCCGAGGAAGGCTGCGGCGTCAGTACCGATGGCGGGCGACGCAGGAATGTCCAGCGCGCCGGACAATTGCGCATCGTCGGCGTTGAGGATGGCTTCGACAAGCATGTGGCCCATACGGCCGGATGCGCCGGCCACGGCGATTTTCATTGGATTCATCGTGAGACTCGGATTGTCGAGATGGATGCGAAATGTGTTCGAAGCGCGGCACGGATATCGATCGATATCCGTGCCGTACCGTTATTTCTTGGCTTTCTTGGCCTTGTTGGCGATGCGTGCCAGATAGTCGGCTTCGGTCGGCAGATCGCCGCCGCCTTCATAACGGGTGACGAGACCGTCCTGGAAATAGACGGTCACGCGGCTGGTCGTGATTTCGCCGTTGCCCTTTTGCAGGCGGAACGCGTAATCCCAGCGATCGGCATGGAAGATGTCGTTCAGCAGCGGAGTCCCGAGCAGAAAGGTGACCTGATCCTGCGTCATGCCCGGTTTCAGCTGGGCAATCATTTCACGCGAGACGAAATTGCCTTGCTGGACGTCCGGGCGGTAAGGGCGCAGGAAGCCGAGGAAGCGTTTTTGTTGCACCGTCTGCACGCCGGTTGCAGTCGCGCCGGCGGCTGCAGCTTCCGGTACGGCGTTGGTGGCGGTTTCTGCAGCAGCAGATGCAGGCGTCGGGGCGGCAACAGTCTGCGCCGGAGCGTTAGCTGGCACTGGTGCCGGAGCAGACGTAGAAGTCGGTGCGGCCGTCTTGTCGATTGCCGGCGCGGTTTCGGGTGTGGCTTCCATGACCGTGCGGGCGGTTTCGGATGCGCTTGGCTCCTGTGGTGCAGGCGCCGTTGCCTGAGCGGCCGCTTTTTCTTCGGCGACTGGCGCAGCGGCGGCTTCCGGTTTGGTCGGCTCGGCTTTCGGCTCGGTTTTCTTCTGCGCCATCGGCGCCGGTTCTTCCATCAGCGGATTTTTCGACGCACAGCCTGTGAGCACCGCTGCCAGCGTCAGGCAAAATGCGCCGGCGGCAAGCGGGGAACGGCCGAAATGGAAGCGGGTTTGCATAGGGGATCTCGAGCGGTTGAGCAATTGGGCGAAAACACTATATGATAAGGCAGATATCCCCAATCTGAACAAGAACATGCCCAACAATCCATCCGAACTGAAAGCCAGCGGACTCAAGGCCACCTTGCCGCGCCTGAAGATTCTCGACATTTTCCACAATGCCGAGGTACGCCATCTGAGCGCCGAGGACGTCTACAAGATGCTGCTGGCCGACAACCTGGACGTCGGCCTGGCGACCGTTTATCGCGTCTTGACGCAGTTCGAGCAGGCCGGCCTGCTGCAGCGCAACCATTTCGAAACCGGCAAGGCCGTATTCGAACTGAACGAAGGTTCGCACCACGACCATCTGGTCTGCCTGGATTGCGGCAAGGTCGAGGAATTTTTCGACGAGGAAATCGAGCGTCGCCAAGTTCGCATCGCACAGGAATACGGTTTCGAGATCGCCGATCACGCGTTGGCGATTTACGGCCACTGCAAGGATTGCCGCAAGAAAAAGAAATAAGCTTTAGCCTGGGAAAAACGACAATGCATTGAATGTCGTCTGAACGAAAAAAGCCGCCGTTCGCAGGAACAGGCGGCTTTTTTCATGGCCGGTTCAGCATGGCCGATCGGATCGGTTTCAGCCCGGCGAATGGCTGAGCGCGTTCGACAGCAGCTTGGCGGTGATGTCGACGATCGGGATCACGCGCTCGTAGGCCATGCGCGTCGGGCCGATCACGCCCAGCGTGCCGACCACCTTGCCGTTGACCGTATATGGCGACGTAACGATGCTCATCTGGTCGACCGGCACCAGATTCGATTCGCCGCCGATGAATATCTGCACGCCGTTGGCGCGATTGGAAATGTCCAGCAGCTGCATCAGGCTGGTTTTCTGCTCGAACAGTTCGAACAGCTTGCGTAGCGACACCATGTTGGACGACAGCTCGGACACGCTCAACAGATTGCGCTCGCCCGAAATGACGACATCGTCGGAACTGTCGTTCATTGCGTCGCTGCCGGCTTCGACAGCCGCCTGCATCAGGCGCGTCATGTCGTCGCGCAACTGTTGCAACTCGCCCTGCAGGCGCACGCGCACGGCGTCGAAACTCAGCCCGCCATAGTTCTGGTTGATGTAGTTGGCTGCCTGAACCAGTTGCGACGGCGAATAATCGACGTCGGTCAGCAGCAGCCGGTTCTGCACGTCGCCGGAAGGCGTCACGATGACGAGCAGGATGCGCTTTTCGGACAGCCGCAGAAAGTCTATCTGCTGGAATACCGATTCGCGGCGCGGCGTCATCACGATGCCGGCGAATTCGGACAGCGACGACAGGATCTGCGCGGCGTTGGAAATGATCTTCTGCGACGAGCCGGTCTGCATCGTCGTCTGCAGCTTGGTTTCGACCGCGCTTTCGTCGATGCTCTGCACGGTCAGCAGCGTATCGACGAAGACACGATAGCCGCGCGGCGTCGGGATGCGGCCGGCCGAAGTGTGCGGACTGGCGACGAAGCCCATCTCTTCCAGATCGGCCATCACATTGCGGATGGTGGCTGGCGACAGGTCGAGTCCGGAAATGCGCGAAAGCTCGCGCGAACCCACCGGCTGGCCGTCCGCGATATAGCGTTCGACCAGGGCTTTCAGCAGAGTTTGTGCGCGCTTGTCCAGTTGCATGATGAGGCTATTGTAATGAGCTGGCGCGGAAAGCGGAATGCCGATTATTTTTTCCGCAGATTTCGCAGAGCGCGTGCTTGCCGAAATGACAAATCGACGGCATCGTTTTGCATGTGCGTTCAGGAAGTCCGGTGGCGCGCGTTCAGCCAGTCGTGCACTTCATGCAGCGTGATGCAGCTGGCGGCTGGCACGACATGGCCGGGCAGGGTGCGGGCGAAACGGTTCATCCAGACCGCATGCAGGCCGGCATTCTGCGCGCCTTGCACGTCGAGCAGCGGATCGTCGCCGACGTAGAGCGTTTCGTGCGGCGCGACCGACAGGGCATCGCAGGCGGCAAGAAAAATTTCCGGATCGGGTTTGGCGCTGCCGAACTGATGGGCGGCGAGCGAAACGCGGAAGTGATGCGCCAGCCCGATCGTCTGCAGGTCGGCAAAGCCGTTGGAGACGGAGCCGAGCAGATAGCGTTCGCCCAGCAGCGTCAGTGCCGGCGCGACGTCGTCGAACGGCGTGACCGCATTGCGTGCTTCGGAAAACACCGCCATCGCCTGTTCCATGCGTGCCGCATCTTCGCCGCAGAGTGTGCAGGCATGTGTCAGCGTCGCATGGCGCAGCGCCCACAGGTCGAAACGGTAGCGCGGATCGGCGGCTGCCAGTTCGTCGCGCAGTGCGCGCAACTCGGCAATGCTGAACCGGCGCGGAATGCCGGGCGCGTGCAGCCCCAGCCAGTCGTGCAGCGCGGTTTCGGCGCGCAGGATGACGGCTTCCAGCGGCCACAACGTGTCGTCCAGATCGAACAGGATGGCGCGGATCGGCGTGTCGGAAGGTAAGGTGACGGGCAAGGCGGAAGGTTGCGGCATGATCAGTTCTTCGCGGAATGCATAGTGCAATCGAAGGGGGAATTATGGTCTAATCAGCGGCATCATGCCGTCCACACCACATTCTTATACTGCCGCTTCTTTCAAGACCGTTGCCATCTTCGCCAAGCAGAAGGCCGGTGAAACCTCGCATTCCGCCGACGATATCACGCAGGCGCTGACGCAGATTGCCGATTTCCTGACCGCCACCGGCCATCGCGTCATTTTCGGCGCACAGACTGCGGAGCGCTTCCAGCTGAGCGGCGAGATCATGACGCTGCCCGATATCAGTGAACTCGCCGACGTCGCCATCGTGGTCGGCGGCGACGGCACCATGCTCGGCATCGCGCGCCAGTTGGCGCCGTACGACGTGCCGCTGATCGGCATCAACCAGGGCCGGCTCGGCTTCATGACCGATATTGCCTTCGACGACATGATGCCGCTGCTGCGTGCCATGCTGGAAGGCAAGGTCGTCTCGGAAACGCGCACGCTGCTGCAGGGCTCGATCTACCGTAGCGGCGAACTGATGCATCACACGCTGGCGTTCAACGACGTCGTGCTGTCGCGCGGTTCGGGTTCCGGCATGATCGAATTGCGCGTGCACGTGGATGGGCTGTTCATGTACAACCAGCGTTCCGACGGCTTGATCATGGCGACGCCGACCGGCTCCACCGCGTATGCGCTGTCGGCCGGCGGTGCGTTGATGCATCCGCGCCTGAACGGCATCATCCTGGTGCCGATTGCGCCGCATGCATTGTCGAATCGTCCGATCGTGGTGCCGGATTCCAGCGAGATCGAGATCGAAGTGGTCGGTGGCCGCGAGAGCAATGTCAATTTCGACATGCAGTCGGTTGCCAGCCTGCAGCACGGCGACCGCATCGTCGTCAAACGTTCCGAATTCACGATTACCTTCCTGCATCCGGAAGGCTGGAATTATTACGACACGCTGCGCGAAAAGCTGCACTGGAACGAATATCCGTCCGTACAAGGGCAGTTAAAATAATCGCGGTCCCGTTCAATCCTTAACCGAATCGTTCCATCGAACATGGTGGAACGTGCGAGCCGGAATCCATTCTTCATGTTGCGTACGCTTTCCATTCGCGATTTCGTCATCGTCGATGCCATCGAGCTTGAATTTTCGGCCGGTTTTTCGGTATTTACCGGCGAAACCGGCGCTGGCAAATCCATCCTGATCGACGCGCTGGCGCTTGCGCTGGGCGGACGCGGCGATGCCAGCGTGGTGCGCGAAGGTGCGGCCAGGGCGGATATCACCGCGGAATTTGCTCTGGATACCCTGCAATCCGAATTGCAGGGCTGGCTGGCCGCCAACGAATTCGACAACGACGAAGGCAGCATCCTGCTGCGCCGCGTGATCGATAGCGCCGGCCGTTCCAAGGCTTTCATCAACGGCATTACCGCGACGGCGGCGCAATTGCGCGAACTCGGCGAGCAACTGGTCGATATCCACGGCCAGCATGCGCATCAGTCGCTGTTGAAGAACGATGCGCAGCGCCGGTTGCTGGATAACCAGGCCGGACTGCAGGATGAGGCCAAGGCGGTCGCTGCCGCTTACAAGGCATGGCGCGCGCTGACGAAGCAGCGCGAGGAGTTCGAGACGAATGCGAAGAACGTGCTGCTGGAGCGCGAGCGCCTCGAATGGCAGGTCGGCGAACTGGAAAAGCTGGCCGCCAAGCCGGGCGAGTGGAACGAAATCAGCAACGAGCACAGCCGCCTGTCGCATGCCGCCAGCCTGATCGAAGGCGCACAGGATGCGTTGAACCTGATTTCCGAATCCGATACGGCGCCGATGCTGTCGCAGCTGTCCGGCATCACCACGCGGCTGGGCAAGCTGGTCGATCTGGATGCAGGCTTGCAGCCGGCGCTGGACATGCTGGAGCCGGCGCGCATCCAGTTGCAGGAAGCCGTCTATGCGCTGAACGATTACCTGGGCCGCATCGAGCTCGATCCGGCGCGGTTGCGCGAGGTCGAACGCCGGATGGAAGACCTGCACGGCGCGGCGCGCAAATTCCATGTCGAACCAGACGATTTGTCGCAGGAGTTCGATCGCCTGTCTGAACAATTGCAGCAACTGGCCGATGCCAGCGATCTCGATGCGCTGCGGGCGCAGGAAGAAAAACTGAAAGCAGCCTACATGACGGCGGCGCAGAAACTGTCGAAGGCGCGTGCCAAGGCGGCAAAGGCGCTGGGCACGGCGGTGACGGCAGCAATGCAGGAACTGAGCATGGCCGGCGGCAAGTTCGACATCACGCTGCAAGCGTGCGATCCGGCGTCCTTCGGCCTGGAGCAGGTTGAATTTCTGGTGGCCGGCCATGCCGGCACGACGCCGCGTCCGCTGGCGAAGGTCGCTTCCGGCGGTGAGCTGGCGCGCATCTCGCTGGCGATCTCCGTCATCACGTCGAGTGCGACGGCGACGCCGACCTTGATCTTCGACGAAGTCGACAGCGGTATCGGCGGTGGTGTGGCGGAAGTCGTCGGCCGTTTGCTGCGCAAGCTGGGGCAGGATCGTCAGGTGTTGTGCGTGACGCATCTGCCGCAGGTTGCCAGTCAGGCTAACCTGCATTTTCAGGTCAGCAAGCACAATAGCGATGGCAAGACGCTGTCGGCCATTGCGCCGCTGGACAGCGATGCGCGCGTCGAGGAAATTGCGCGCATGCTGGGTGGGCTGGAAATCACGGCGACCACGCGTTCGCATGCACGCGAGTTGCTGGCAAGCTGAGCGTTCCATTTCAGCGGTACGGCTTATTGCCGACGCAAACATCGACGCAGCACATCGACGTAAAACCTCGACAGAACATCGAAGCAGAAAGAAAACGTTCCCATGCCCTTTCGCCCCGAGCCGCCTTATCAGCACGGCACACTGCCGAAAACCGCCGTGGTGCTCGTCAATCTCGGCACGCCCGATGCGCCGACCGCTTCCGCCGTACGGCGCTACCTGAAGCAGTTTCTGTCCGATCCGCGCGTGGTCGAGATTCCGCGCGCGATCTGGTGGTGGATTCTGCACCTGGTCATCCTGCCGTTTCGCTCCGGCGCATCTGCCAAGAAGTACGAAACGATCTGGAGCGACGAAGGTTCGCCGCTGAAGGTGCATACCGAGCAGCAGGCGCGGCTGCTGGCTGGTTATCTGGGCGAACGTGGCCACAAGGTGCGCGTCAGCTACGCGATGCGCTACGGCAGTCCATCGTTGCCCGAGGTGCTGGAAAAATTGAAAGCCGACGGCTGCGAACGCATCCTGGTGTTGCCGGCCTATCCGCAATATTCGGGAACGACGACGGCTTCCATCTTCGACGCCGTGTTCGCCCATTACAGGCAGGTGCGCAATGTGCCCGAACTGCGCTTCGTCAAGCACTACCACGATCATGACGGCTATATCGCCGCGCTGAAAAAGTCGGTGCTTGCTCACTGGGAAATAGCCGGGCGGCCGGAAAAGCTGGTCATGAGCTTCCACGGCGTGCCGAAACGCACCTTGTTGCGCGGCGATCCCTACCATTGCGAATGCCTGAAGACGGCACGCTTGCTTGCGCAGGAACTGGGTCTGACGCCGGATCAGTATCTGGTGACCTTCCAGTCGCGCTTCGGCCGCGCCGAATGGCTGCAGCCGTACACGGCGCCGACGCTGGAACAACTGGCGCGTGAGGGCGTGCGCCGCGTCGATGTGATCTGCCCCGGTTTCACCAGCGATTGCCTGGAAACGCTGGAGGAGATCGCGATGGAAGTGCGTCACGGCTTCCTGCAGGCCGGCGGTGCCGAGTTCAACTACATTCCGTGCCTGAACGAAGACGATGCCTGGATACGTGCACTGGCAGATATTGCCGAACTGCACATGATCGGCTGGCCGACCGTGGTTTCGCCGGCCTTGCGCGAGGCATTGGATGAACAGGCGAGAATGTCGCGGGAAGCGGCATTGCGTCTTGGCGCGGGAAATTAGTTTGAACTTGACCTGCGACGGTTGCGAACCGCCGCGGTTGGCGAGATAGTCACATCGCTCGGCGCGACATAACGTAGTGCAATGCCGCAGTGCAATGCAAAATACACCGGCGCTTACAGCGTGATCGTGCAGATCACAGCTGCGGCCGCCACCGTATAAGCCGCCACGACGGTCGCAGAAATGAGCGGCAGCTTCATGATTTTCTCCTTCGCAAAGGCTGAAAACCGTGGGAAAACGGGCGGAAACCCCTTGCTCCGCCTGTTATCAGACTAGCCATTACGGCTGAAAATGCCAGCTGATGAGCCGAAAAAATTGTAACAACGGCATGCCGCAGCGATTATCATCGCGGGTTCGCGCACAAATTCCGCATCAATATCCCTTGAAATAGTGTGGGATAACCCCATGTGGTTTGTCGCATTGACATTCTTTGTCATAACTCATTGATTGTTGGAGATTTTTTGATGCAAGACCAGGATAAATACGCCGAGCAGCAGGCTGCGTCCATGGAAGAGGCGGGAGCAGCCGCCGAAGCCTCAGCCCCGGCGGCGCAGACGCTGGAAGAGCAGCTCGCGGCCTCGCAGCAACTGGTGCAGGAACTGCAGGATGCGTTCCTGCGTGCCAAGGCGGAAGCGGAAAACGCCCGCCGCCGCGCCCAGGACGACATCACGCGTGCGCACAAATTCGCCATCGAAGGGTTTGCCGAGGCGCTGGTGCCGGTGAAGGACAGCCTGGAAATGGCGTTGCAGGTCGAAGCGCCGACCGTCGAATCGCTGAAAGAGGGCGTGGATATGACGCTGAAGCAGTTGACCGCTGCGTTCGAAAAGAACCGCCTGTTCGAAATCAAGCCGCAAGCGGGCGAGAAGCTCGATCCGATGAAGCATCAGGCGATCTCGATGGTGCCGGCCGATCAGGAGCCGAACACCGTCGTCGCCGTATTGCAGAAGGGCTACCTGATTGCCGACCGCCTGTTGCGCCCTGCGCTGGTGACGGTCGCACAGGAAAAATAGCTTGAAAGCACCGCCGTGCACCGCATATTGACGGTAACGGCAGCAATTTGAAGGGTTTGCTGCGCGAATCCACTCACAGAGATTACAGATAGTCAGATAAGGAAAATTCATCATGGGCAAAATCATTGGCATTGACCTGGGTACGACCAACTCCTGCGTCGCCGTCATGGAAGGCGGTAAATCCAAGGTCATCGAAAACTCCGAAGGCGCGCGTACCACGCCTTCCGTCATCGCTTATCAGGAAGACGGCGAGATCCTCGTCGGCGCACCTGCGAAGCGCCAGGCCGTCACCAATCCGAAGAACACGCTGTACGCCGTCAAGCGTTTGATCGGCCGCAAGTTCGACGAGAAGGAAGTGCAGAAGGACATCGGCCTGATGCCGTACCAGATCACCAAGGCGGACAACGGCGACGCTTGGGTCACCGTGCGCGACAAGAAACTGGCGCCGCCGCAGATTTCGGCGGAAGTGCTGCGCAAGATGAAGAAGACGGCCGAAGACTATCTCGGCGAGGAAGTGACCGAAGCCGTCATCACGGTGCCGGCCTACTTCAACGATTCGCAGCGTCAGGCGACCAAGGACGCCGGCCGCATTGCCGGTCTGGACGTCAAGCGCATCATCAACGAGCCGACCGCGGCAGCGCTGGCTTTCGGCCTCGACAAATCGGAAAAGGGCGACCGCAAGATCGCCGTGTATGACTTGGGCGGCGGCACTTTCGATGTCTCGATCATCGAGATCGCGGACGTCGACGGTGAAATGCAGTTCGAAGTGCTGTCGACCAACGGCGACACCTTCCTCGGCGGCGAAGATTTCGATCAGCGCCTGATCGACTACATCATCGAAGAATTCAAGAAGATCAACGGCCTCGACCTGTCGAAGGACGCGATCGCATTGCAGCGCATCAAGGCATCGGCCGAGCGCGCGAAGATCGAGCTGTCGTCATCGCAGCAGACCGAGATCAACGAGCCGTACATCGCGATGGCGAACGGCGCGCCGGTCCACCTGACGCTGAAGATCACGCGTGCCAAGCTGGAATCGCTGGTCGAGGACCTGATCACCAAGTCGATCGAACCTTGTCGTACCGCGATCAAGGACGCCGGCGTGAAAGTGTCGGACATCGACGACATCATCCTGGTCGGCGGCCAGACCCGCATGCCGAAAGTGCAGGAAGCAGTGAAGGACTTCTTCGGCAAGGAGCCGCGCAAGGACGTCAACCCTGACGAAGCCGTCGCTGTCGGTGCCGCGATCCAGGGTTCCGTGCTGTCGGGCGACCGCAAGGATCTGCTGCTGCTGGACGTGACGCCGCTGTCGCTGGGTATCGAAACGCTGGGCGGCGTGATGACCAAGATGATCCAGAAGAACACCACGATCCCGACCAAGTTCTCGCAAGTGTTCTCGACTGCCGACGACAGCCAGCCGGCCGTGACGATCAAGGTCTATCAGGGCGAGCGTGAAATGGCCGTCGGCAACAAGGGCCTGGGCGAGTTCAACCTCGAAGGCATTCCGCCGGCACCGCGCGGCACGCCGCAGATCGAAGTCACCTTCGATATCGACGCCAACGGCATTCTGCACGTCAGCGCGAAGGACAAGGCGACCGGCAAGGAAAACAAGATCACCATCAAGGCCAACTCTGGTCTGACCGAGGAAGAAATCCAGAAGATGGTGCAGGACGCCGAAGCCAACGCGGAAGAAGACAAGCGCGCCAAGGAAATCGCGGAAGCGCGTAACCAGGGCGATGCGCTGGTGCACTCGACCCGCAAGTCGCTGACCGAATACGGCGACAAGCTGGAAGCCGGCGAGAAAGACAAGATCGAAGCAGCCATCAAGGATCTGGAAGATGCGCTGAAGGGCGGCGACAAGGCAGCCATCGACGAGAAGACCGCTGCACTGACCGCAGCCGCGCAGAAGCTCGGCGAGAAGATGTATGCCGACATGCAGGCGCAGCAAGCTGCTGCCGGTGGTGAAGCAGGTGCCGACGCCGGTGCGCAAGCCGAAGCCAAGCCACAGGAAGACGATGTGGTCGACGCCGATTTCAAGGAAGTCAAAGATAACAAGTAATGTCGTCTGCAGCGCCGTTCGTCATGGGCGGCGCTGGACGTTTCACTGAAAGCGGAACGTCCGATTTCCTCCGCAGGATGTCGCAAGACTCGCCGGGTCGAAAGCCGAAAAGCTTGGACTCGGCGTTTTAGTGTAGATGGCAGTAGAGAAACAAAGGGTGCCTGTATATGGCGAAACGCGATTTTTACGAAGTGCTCGGTGTCGGCAAGAACGCCACCGATGACGAAATCAAGAAGGCCTATCGCAAGCTGGCGATGAAACATCATCCGGACCGCAATCCGGACAGCAAGGGAGCCGAAGACAAGTTCAAGGAGGCGAAGGAAGCCTACGAGATGCTGTCCGACCCGCAGAAGCGCGATGCCTACGACCGTTACGGCCATGCCGGCGTCGATCCCAACATGGGTATGGGCGGTGGTGGAGGCGGCGGCTTCGCCGATGCCTTCGGTGACATTTTCGGCGATATCTTCGGCCAGGCAGCTGGCCGTGGCCGTGGCGGTCCGCAGGTCTATCGCGGCGCCGATCTGCGTTACAACCTCGAAATTTCGCTGGAGCAGGCGGCGCACGGCTACGACACGACGATCCGCGTGCCGTCGTGGGACAACTGCGACACCTGCCACGGCAGCGGCGCCAAGCCGGGCACGTCGCCGGTCACCTGCACGACCTGCGGCGGCCATGGCCAGGTGCGCATGCAGCAGGGTTTCTTCAGCGTGCTGCAGACCTGCCCGAAATGCCACGGCACCGGCAAGATCAATCCGTCGCCATGCGGTACCTGCAGCGGCGCCGGCAAGATCAAGCGCAACAAGACGCTGGAAGTGAAAATCCCGGCCGGTATCGACGACGGCATGCGCATCCGTTCGTCCGGCAATGGCGAGCCGGGCATGAACGGCGGTCCGCCGGGCGACCTGTACGTCGAGATCCGCATCAAGCCGCATCCGATGTTCCAGCGCGAAGGCGACGATCTGCATTGCGAGATTCCGATCTCGTTCGCACGCGCCGCGCTGGGCGGCGAGATCGAAGTGCCGACGCTGAGCGGCAAGGCCGCCTTCACGATCCCGGAAGGCACGCAGACCGGCAAGGTTTTCCGCCTGCGTAACAAGGGCATCAAGGGCGTGCGTTCCGGCTATGCCGGCGATCTGTTCTGCCACGTCGTCGTCGAGACGCCGGTCACGCTGACCGATCGCCAGAAGGAACTGCTGCGCGAATTCGACCAGTTGACGACCGAAGGCGGCGCCAAGCACAGTCCGCAGACCAAGACCTGGAAGGACAAGGTCAAGGATTTCTTCGAATAAGGCATCCTCCTTTACACAAGCCGCTGACGATCTCAGCGGCTTTTTCATGTCCGCGCCGCGGATATCGATAACGGAATCTTGATCGGCGTTCCGCTAGAATGACGGCGCTTTTCAACACCTGTCCGCGCAAGCGGACGTGCCACGAATGGATCGAACATGACGAACGAGAACAAGGAAGCACGCGAACTGGAACAGTTGCTCGCCAGCAATCGACGCTGGGCCGAGTCCATGGTCACGCAGGACAAGGAATTCTTTGCCAAGCTGGCGGCGCAGCAATCGCCCGATTACCTGTGGATAGGCTGTTCGGACAGTCGCGTGCCGGCCAACCAGATTGTCGATCTGCTGCCGGGCGAATTGTTTGTGCATCGTAATATCGCCAACGTCGTCGCCCATTCGGACCTGAACTGCCTGGCTGTGCTGCAGTTCGCGATCGACGTGCTGAAGGTGCGTCACATCATCGTTTGCGGCCACTACGGCTGTTCCGGTGTGCATGCCGCAATGACTGGACGTCGCGTCGGCCTGGCCGACAACTGGTTGCGCCACGTGCAGGACGTGCACCAGAAACACGGCCGCTATCTGGGCGACGCCCTGCAGCCGAGCGAGCAGCACGACCGCTTGTGCGAACTGAACGTCATCGAGCAAGTGGCCAATGTTTGCCGTACGACTATCGTGCAGGATGCCTGGGAACGCGGGCAGGACGTCACCGTGCACGGCTGGGTCTACGGCCTGAAGGACGGCTTGCTGACCGATCTGAACGTGACGGTCGACAACGAACAGGCAGTGGATGCCACGCTGCAGCATGCTTTTTCCCGTTACGAGAAATAACCAGCAACGCTTGCCGATCGCGGCAGCGGTTCTATACTGACGTGCATCGAACCTGAACGGCAGCCGGAGGCGATACGATGAAATGGGAAGGCAATCGCGAAAGCGACAATGTGGAAGACCGACGCGGTAGCGGTGGCGGATTGCCGTTCGGCGGACGTTCGATCGGTATCGGCACCATCGTCATCGCCTTGCTGGGGTCGTATTTCTTCGGCGTCAATCCGGCCACCATTCTCAGCCTGTTGAGCGGCGGACCGGTGCCGGTGTCGCAGGAATCTGTGCAGAAGCCGCCGGCCGACGATCCGGTCGCCAGATTCGTTTCTGTGGTGCTGGCCGACACCGAAGATGTGTGGGGCCAAATCTTCCGCGAGAACGGCGGCCAGTATCAACGGCCGAAGCTGGTGTTGTTTTCAGGACGCACGGCGACTGCCTGCGGCGTAGGAGAAACGGCGACCGGTCCGTTCTATTGTCCGGGCGACCAGAAGGTCTATCTCGATCTGGAATTCTTCCAGACCATGCGCGATCGTTTCCATGTCGCCAGCGATTTTGCCGAAGCCTATGTGATCGCGCATGAAGTCGGCCATCACGTGCAGAACCTGACGGGCATCAGCGAGAAGGTTGCGCAGATGCAGCGCAGCACGTCCGAGAGCAAGACGAATGCCTTGTCGGTACGCGTGGAATTGCAGGCCGATTGCTTCGCCGGCGTCTGGGCCTATCACGCCAACGAAGCGCGCGGCATCATCGAATCGGGCGATGTGGAAAGCGCATTGAAGGCAGCCAGCGCGATCGGCGACGATACGCTGCAGCGTCAGGCGCGGGGTGTGGTCGTGCCGGATTCGTTTACACATGGCACATCGGAGCAGCGTGTGCGCTGGTTCAAGCGCGGCATCGGCAGCGGCGATCTGAATGCCTGCAATACTTTTGCGGCAAAGCAGTTGTGATGTTCCGGGTTTCGCCGTCGCTTCGACGCGATCGCAATGGCGACAGGCAGTTGCAGGATTCGCGATAATCGATGCCCATGAAAATAAAAAGCGCCCGAGGGCGCTTTTTTGTTGATGCATTCGTGTTGCCGAATCAGAAGCAGTGCTCCGCTGCAGGGAACGTCCCATCCTTCACTTCGCGGATATAGGCGCGTACTGCACCTTCGATGCTGGCCTGGCCTTCCATGAAGTTCTTCACGAAGCGCGCCTTGCGGCCGGGGAAGACGCCGATGAAATCGTGCATCACCAGCACCTGACCGGCGCAATCGGGGCCGGCACCGATGCCGATGGTCGGCATCGTCAGCGCGTCGGTGATTTCCTTGCCGAGGCCGGCGGGAATCGCTTCCAGCACCAGCAGCGATGCGCCGGCTTCCTGCAGCGCCAGCGCATCGGCGCGCATCTGCTGCGCGGCATCGCTGGTCTTGCCCTGCACCTTGTAGCCGCCGAAGCGGTTGACCGATTGCGGCGTCAGGCCCAGATGCGCGCAGACCGGAATCTCGCGTTCGACCAGAAAACGCACGGTATCGACGACCCATGCACCACCTTCGATTTTTACCATTTGCGCGCCGGCCTGCACCAGCTTCACGGCGTTGCGGAACGCCTCTTCCTTGGTTGGATAGGAGCCGAATGGCATGTCTGCCAGTACCAGAGCGGTCTTGTTGCCGCGCGCGACGCTGGCCGTGTGATACGCGACTTCGTCGATCGTGACCGTCAGCGTCGAGTTGTGACCCTGGCAGACCATGCCGAGCGAATCGCCGATCAACAGCGTTTCGACGCCGCAGCTGTCCATCAGCGATGCGAAGCTGGCGTCGTAAGCAGTCAGCATCGTGATCTTCTCGCCTTTCGCGCGCATCTCGAACAATGCCGGAATCGTGACTGCCTTGGTGCGTACGGCGGATTTGTCCGGCGATGAGTTCGGTTGGTCGTTGGATTGCAGATAACTTGCCATGCTTATTCTCCGCGATTGAAAAATTCACGCTTGCCGCGCATGTCGGCGATGCGTCTGAGCAGCAATGCGAAATCCTCGTCGTTGTCGATCGGATTCAGATGCTCGGTGTCCACGATCAGCAGCGGCGCCGCATCGTAGTCGTAGAAGACGCGGCTGTAGCTTTCGCACAGCCGCTCGAGATAGGGTTCGGAAATCGCGGCTTCCATCGCGATGCCGCGTTTGCGGATGCGCTCCATCAGCGTTTCCGGCCGTGCCTGCAGATAGATGACGAGGTCCGGCACCGGCGCCTGCGGGCGCAGGTGGTCGTACAGTTGCTGGTACAGCGCCAGTTCATCGTCGGCCAGTGTCAGCCGCGCGAAGATCGGGTCCTTGTCGAGCAGGAAGTCGGAGACGATGCGCGCATCGAACAGGTCAGGCTGCGCCAGATCGCGCAGCTGGTTCAGGCGCTGGAACAGGAAGAACATCTGCGTCGGCAGCGCATAGCGCGTGGCGTCGCGGTAGAAGCGTTCGAGGAAGGGGTTTTCCTGCGGCAGTTCCAGCAACGCGCGCGCGTTCAGACGCTCGGCCAGCCGGTGCGTCAGCGAGGTCTTGCCGGCGCCGATCACGCCTTCGACGACGATGTATTTGTATTTATCCAGATCCATGAATGTATTTTTCTGCCTGCCGTCGCGGTTGTTCGCCGCAGTTGCTCATACGCAGTTACTCATATTTATGAGCGGAAGATGAAATAGACGGCGCCCACCAGGCACAGTGCGGCCCAGATGTAATCCAGCTTGAACGGCTGCCCCATGAAGAACAGTGCGAACGGCACGAACACCGTGAGTGTAATCGCTTCCTGCAGGATTTTCAGTTGGGCCAGACTCATCTCGGTGTAGCCGATGCGATTGGCGGGCACCTGCAGCAGGTATTCGAACAGCGCGATGCCCCAGCTGAGCAGGGCGGCGATCCACCACGGTTTTGAAGCTAGTCCTTTCAGGTGGCCGTACCAGGCGAAGGTCATGAAGATGTTCGACAGTGTCAGCAAGCCGACGGTCTGGACGATGACGGGAATCTTCAGCATGGAGAGCCTCGACGAATGCCTGTGGTGGGATAGAGATTACAGAATCTTGCTGATCGCCTGATCGGCGACGCCGGGAACATATTCATGCGCGGGGCCGCATCCGGGAATCGCGATGAAGGGATCGATCTGCAGCAATGGAATCAGCACGAAGGCGCGCATCGCCATGCGCGGATGCGGCACGGTCAGCGCCGGCGTATCGATGCGGCGATTGCCGTACAGCAGCAGATCCAGATCCAGCGTGCGTGGTGCGTTGATGTAAGGGCGTTCGCGGCCGTGGAGTTGTTCGATCGCCTGCAATGACTGCAGCAGCGCTTCCGGTGCGAGCGTGGTCGTCAGTTGCGCGACGGCATTGACGTAATCGTCGCCGCCAGCATCGATCGGTGCGGTACGGAACAGCGACGATTGCGCGGTTACGCGCGTGCCGGTCATGCCGTCCAGTTCGCACAGGGCACGGCGGACAGTCGTTTCGGCATCGCCCAGATTGGCGCCGATGCCGACGTAGGCGACGACAGGCTGCTGCGTGGCGTTCATCAATGGGAGAAATTGCGTGCGGAAGCTGTGTGCGCCGTTATTCGGCGGCCGGCGCGGGGCTGCCGCCGTTGCCTGCATTGCCGCCGCCGGAACGCTTGCGGCCGCCACGGCGGCGACGCTTCTTCGCGGGAGCGGCGTCGTCGGATGCGCCGGCTGTGCCGGATGCCTTCGATGCCTGCGGTTTCTTCGCCAGCAGCTCTTCGCGGCCGGGGCCGTCGGCATCCATGAAGGCGGTCCACCAGTCGCCGATTTCGCGATCGATCTCGCCGGAGGCACAGCGCAGCAGCAGGAAGTCGTAGCCGGCGCGCATGCGCAAGTGTTCCAGCAGCTTGTACGGCGACTTGCCGGTGCGGCGCTCGAAGCGCGGCTGCATGGCCCAGATGTCGCGCATGTCGGAGGCGATCTTGCGCTGCAGCGCCAGCTTGTCGGTCTGCGCGTTCAGTACGTCGTCGGCGGCCAGGTGCAGTGCCGGAATCGGATATTCGCCGGCGGCCTGATAGGCCTTCCACTTTTCCAGCACCTGATGCCACAGCAGCGACGCGAACAGGAAGCCGGGCGATACCGGCTTGCCTTGCCTGACGCGTTCGTCGGTGGCATCGAGCGCGAGGCGCACGAATTTTTCGCCGAGCGGCTGTTCGAGCACGACGTCCAGCAGCGGCAGCAGGCCGTGATGCAGGCCTTCCTTGCGCAATTGCTGCAGGCAGGCGAGCGCGTGGCCGCTCAGCAGTAGCTTCAGCATTTCGTCGAACACGCGCGCGGCCGGCACGTTGTTGATCAGCGGCGCCATCACGGTAATCGGCTTGCGGGTATCCGGCGCGATCGTGAAGTCCAGCTTGGCGGCGAAGCGCACGACGCGCAGCAGGCGTACCGGGTCTTCACGGTAGCGTGCTTCCGGCGCACCGATGATGCGCAGCGTGCGATTGCGGATGTCGTCCATGCCGCCGTGATAATCGAGCACGGTCTGCGTAGCCGGATCGTAGTACATCGCATTGATGGTGAAATCGCGCCGCACGGCGTCTTCGTGCTGTTCGCCGAAGGTGTTGTCGCGCAGCACGCGGCCGTGTTCGTCCTTGGGCGCGTCTTCTGCGGATGCGCCGCGGAAGGTCGTCACTTCCAGCAGGTCCTGACCGAACATCACGTGCACGATCTGGAAACGGCGGCCGATGATGAAGGCGCGGCGGAACAGTTTCTTCACCTGTTCCGGCGTGGCGTTGGTGGCGATGTCGAAATCCTTGGGCTTGACGCCGAGCAGCAGGTCGCGCACCGCGCCGCCGACCAGGAAGGCCTTGAAGCCGGCCTGCTGCAGCGTGCTGGTGACGCGGATCGCGTTGTTGGACACCAGCTTCGGATCGATGCCGTGTTCCTTCGCCGTCAGCACGACGGGTTGCGTGGCATCGGCCGGTTTGTCCTTGGTGCCGAGAATGCGGCGGATGAGCTTTGTAATCATGAATCAGTCGTTGAACAGGCGGATGATCGGCCAGCCATGTGCCTGTGCGTGCGCAGTCAGCAGCGCATTGGGATTGGTGGCGACCGGATCGGTAACGATGGACAGCAGCGGGATGTCGTTCTGCGAATCGCTGTAGAAATAGCTGCGTTCGAAATCCTTGAGCGACAGGCCGCGCGCTGCCAGCCATGCGTTGGTGTGCGTGATTTTACCCTTGCCGGAAGTCGGTTCGCCGATCAGTTTGCCGGTCGGGCAGCCGTCCACATCGAGTTCCGGTTCGGCGGCGATCAGGTGTTCGACATCGAGTGCGCGTGCGATCGGTGCCGTGACGAAACGGTTGGTAGCTGTGACGATGACGACCAGGTCGCCGGCATCCTGGTGCTTCTTCACCAGCGCACGCGCCGCCGGCAGGATTTTCGGCTCGATCACGTCGCGCATGTAGGTGAGCTGCCATTCGTCGAGCTGCTTGCGCGAGAACTGCGCCAGCGTGCTGAGCGCGAATTCCAGGTATTCGACCGGGTCCAGCGTGCCGGCTTCGTACTGCGCATAGAAGGCGGCATTGCGGCGCGCGAATTCCTCGGGTTCGACGGCACCGCAGCGCGTGAGGAATTGCCCCCATTCGTAATCGGAGTCGAGAGGCAGTAGCGTATGGTCGAGATCGAAGAGGGCGAGATTCATCAAAGTGTTGCGTATGTATTTATTGCCTGAAAATTTGTTGCTTGAAATTCAGTCGTTGCGCTGCAGCAGTTCGCGCAGCAGCGGCAATGTGATCGGCCGCTTGGTTTCCAGTGAGTAGGCGTCGAGCGCGTCGAGCATGGCGGACAGCGAGCGCATATCGCGCGCGAAATGCGTAAGCAGGTAGGGTAACACGCCGGGCGACAGCGCCAGCCCGCGTGCGTTGGCGGTTTGCGTCAGGGCGGCGATCTTGTCGTCGTCGCTCAGGCCATGCACCTGATAGATCAGGCCCCAGCCGAGTCGGGTGCGCAAATCCTCGCGTACCGTCAGCGCGGCCGGCGCGACGGGGCCGGATGTGACCAGGCAACCGCCCAGTTCGCGTACCTGGTTGAACAGGTTGAAGGCGGCGATTTGTGTATCGGGCGCGAGTTTGTGACAATCGTCGAGCAGGTAGAGCAGGTCGCCGGCATAGTCGAAGGCGTCGATCGGTGCATTGCTTTGCAGATAACGAGCCGTATCGGCCTGCGCCAGCGCGCGCAGCAGGTGCGTCTTGCCGGCGCCGGCTTCGCCCCACAGGTAGACAAAGCGTTCGTCGAGGCTGTTGGGCGCGCGTTGCAGCAATTGCTGCATCAATTGCGCCAGTTCGGCGTTGGCGCCGACCACGAACGAATCCATCGTTTGCGGTTTTTCGGCGGGTAAATCCAGGACCAGTTGCCTCATGCGGGGAAATTCTGAAAAGGTGCGAGCGGGTTCTGCGGGCGGGCGGCAAGTGCCGGTTCGATCATGATGCGAATAGGACCACAATAAGGTCGGAAATACGGAGAAGAGGGACTCGATTTGCTAGAATAGCGGTTTTCCTGCGGCCCGGGCCACAGGCCGGATTATAGAGCGACATTCGTGCTGCATGCAGCAATCCGGCGCCAACCGTCACATTTTACCTGCCGTTTAATCTAAATCATGAGCACTCCTTCCCAAACTTCCCTTTCCTATCGCGATGCCGGTGTGGACATCGATGCCGGCGATGCGCTGGTCGAGGCGATCAAGCCGTTTGCCAAGCGCACGATGCGCGAAGGCGTGCTGGGCGGCCTTGGTGGCTTCGGCGCGATGTTCGAGATCGGCAAGAAATACAAGGAGCCGGTGCTGGTGTCCGGCACTGACGGCGTCGGCACCAAGCTGAAGCTGGCTTTCATGCTGAACAAGCACGATACGGTCGGTATCGATCTGGTCGCGATGAGCGTCAACGACATTCTGGTGCAGGGCGCCGAGCCGCTGTTCTTCCTCGATTACTTCGCCTGCGGCAAGCTGGACGTGCCGAGCGCGACCGACGTCGTCAAGGGCGTCGCCAAGGGCTGCGAGCAGGCCGGCTGCGCGCTGATCGGCGGCGAGACGGCCGAGATGCCGGGCATGTATCCGGACGGCGAATACGATCTGGCCGGTTTTGCGGTTGGTGCGGTCGAGAAATCGAAGATCATCGACGGCACCAGGATCAAGCCGGGCGACGTCGTGCTGGGTCTGGCATCGTCGGGTATCCACTCGAACGGCTATTCGCTGGTGCGCAAGATCATCGAAGTCGCCAAGCCGGACCTGAACGCCGATTTCCACGGCCGCAAGCTGGCCGACGTGCTGATGGAACCGACGCGCATCTACGTCAAGCCGCTGCTGGCATTGATGGCGAAGATGGAGGTCAAGGGCATGGTGCACATCACCGGCGGCGGGCTGGTCGAAAACATTCCGCGCGTGCTGCAGGACAACCTGACGGCCGTGCTGAACAAGGATGCGTGGACGTTGCCGCCGCTGTTCCAATGGCTGCAGCAGCACGGCAATGTGGCCGATTCGGAAATGCACCGCGTGTTCAACTGCGGCATCGGCATGACGGTGATCGTCGCCAAGGAAAACGCGGATGCCGCGATGGCGGATCTGCAGGCTGCCGGCGAGACCGTGATGCGCATCGGCGAAATCCGCGAGCGCGAGCAGGGACAGGCACAGACCGTCGTGATCTGACGACGGATATGGAACAGGGAAAAGGCCGCAGCGTTGCAACGTTGCGGCCTTTTTGTTTTGCAGATGCGATGATGAAGGACGGAGCATGAAGACAGCAGTGGCGATACGCCATGTTCATTTCGAAGATCTCGGCATGCTGGAGAGCGTGTTGCGCGAACGTGGCTATGCGATCCGCTATGTGGAAGCGCCGATTGACGATCTTTCCGAAGCAGGGCTGGCGGATGCGGACCTGATGATCGTGCTCGGCGGACCGATCGGCGCTTACGAGGAAACCGTTTATCCCTTCCTCGGACCGGAGCTGGAATTGGTGAAGCAGCGTCTGCAGCAGGGTGGCCCGCTTCTCGGTATCTGTCTTGGCGCGCAGTTGATTGCGCGCATGCTGGGTGCGAAGGTTTATCCGATGGGTGTCAAGGAAATCGGCTTTTCGCAACTGCAATTGACGGAAGACGGCAGGCGGTCGCCGTTGGCTGCCTTGGATGGCATGCCGGTTTTGCATTGGCATGGCGATCAGTTCGATATTCCGCAAGGCGCGCGCCATCTGGCGGCGACCGATATCGGTCGCCATCAGGCTTTCCTGTATGGCCGAAATGTATTGGGTTTGCAATTCCATCTGGAAGCCGAAGTCGGCCGGCTGGAACAATGGCTGGTCGGCCATGCCAGCGAACTGGCGCAGGCCGGTTGCGATCTTGGATTGCTGCGTGCGCAGGCGTTGCAATACGGGCCGCGGCTGCAAGCCGTTGCTGCCGATGTCATCGGTACCTGGCTGGATGAGACAACGCCTCGAGCATGAAAAAGCCGCGCACGAAGCGCGGCTTTTTTGTGAGCGGGATTGTGTTCCGGGATGCAGATGGTGCAGATGATGTAGGTGCGGCGCTGCTACATTTACGGCATTTCAGTTCGGGATACGACTTCAGGGCGCACGCAGATCGTTCAACAACTCCGCATTTTTCTCGTCGGGCGGCGTCAGCAGACTGGCGACGATCAGCGCGCACATGCCTGCCGGTACGCCGAAGATGCCGGCCGAGATCGGCGCGATGTGGAACCACTGGCCATCTGGTGAGCCGCCCAGTGCCGGATGCGTGCGCAGCATATAGAACACGCAAACGGCGAAGCCGACCAGCATGCCGGCGATCGCGCCCTGGCGATTTGCGCGCTTCCAGAACACGCCGAGTGCCAGCGCAGGAAACAGCGCCGAGGCCGCCAGCGAAAATGCCGCGCCGACCAGCGACAGAATGTCGCCCGGTTTCAGCGATGCCGCATAAGCTGCCACCAGCGCCACCATCAGCAGCAGCAATTTGGAAACGGTCACGCGCTTCTGCGTCGAGGCTTCCGGATCGATGGTCTTGTAATAGATGTCGTGCGACAGCGCATTCGAAATCGTCAGCAGCAGGCCGTCGGCGGTGGAAAGCGCGGCAGCCAGACCGCCGGCGGCAATCAGGCCGGAAATGACATAGGGCAGGCCGGCGATTTCCGGCGTTGCCAGCACGACGATGTCGACATCCATCACGATCTCGGCCAGCTGCACGATGCCGTCGCGATTGATGTCCTGGATGTTGACGAGCGGGTGCAGCCGATCGATGCCTGTCCAGTACGACACCCATTCGGGCAGCTTGGTGAAATCGGTGCCGACCAGCGACGAATAAATGTCGTACTTGACCAGGACCGCCAGCGCGGGAATCGTGATGTACAGCGCCATGATGAAGAACAGCGTCCAGAACACCGACGTGCGCGTCTGCTGCACCGACGGCGTCGTGTAGTAGCGCACCAGCACATGCGGCAGCGCTGCCGTGCCCAGCATCAGGCAAAACACCAGCGCGAGGAAGTTGTTGCGTTTGATGTCGGACGCAGCTTCGTCCTTGCCGGGGAAAGGTTCGGTATGGTGCGTCGGCGGTTTCGCCATTTCCAGGTAGTTGAGGCGATCCTGTTGCCATCGTCGTTGCGCCTCGTCGACATCCTTCGGATACGCGGCTAGCTCGCGCCCGGTCTGGCGAATTTCCTGCATTTCGGCATTGCCGGCCTTCAGCGCTTCGAGATTGTGCTGGATTTCGGCACGACCGTTTTCCCAGGATTCGGGCAACGTCGCCAGCCGCTCCTCCAGGTCCAGCGCGCGCTGCCTGTAGATGGCGCGCACTTCTTCTTCCTTCGGATCGGCAATCAGCACTTTTTCGCGCTCGCCCAGTTTTTCGATGGCCGAACCGTAAGCGATCGGCGGCACCGGAATGTTCGTGTGCTTCACCGACAGCCAGACCACCGGAATCATGTAGGCGATGATCAGGATGATGTATTGCGCAACCTGCGTCCAAGTGACGGCGCGCATGCCGCCTAGGAAGGAGCAGACCAGGATCGATGCCAGGCCGAGAAAGATGCCGACAGAGAAATCGACGCCGGTGAAGCGCGACGTGATCAGGCCGACACCGTAGATTTGCGCCACGACATAGGTGAACGAGACGACGATGGTGGCGATGACCGCGATGATGCGCACGGCATTGCCGCCGTCGGAGCCGGCATAGCGCGCGGCCAGATAATCGGGGATCGTGTACTTGCCGAACTTGCGCAGGAAAGGCGCGATCAGCAGCGCCACCAGCACGAAGCCGCCGGACCAGCCCATGATGTAGGCCAGTCCGTCGAAGCCCCACAAATAAAGGCCGCCGGCCAGGCTGATGAAGCTGGCGGCGGAAATCCAGTCGGCCGCCGTCGCCATGCCGTTGAAGATGCCCGGCACGCGGCGGCCGGCCACATAGTATTCGTGCATGTTCGACGTGCGGCAGATGACGCCGATGGCGGCATAGATGACGATCGTCGAGAACATGAAGACGTAGCCGATCCACACGCGCGGAAAGCCCTCGTGTTCGAGGATGGCGACGGCGAACAGGAACAGCACGAAGCCAAATGTGTACCAGCCGTAGTAGCGCAGCAGGCGGCGGAAGTATTTATCGTTGTTGTTCATGTTCGTCGCGATGTTGGCGGTCGAGGCGGCGCATGTAGAGTGCGTAGATGCCGATGAGCGTCACGTAGATCAGGATGCTGCCCTGGGCCGCCATGAAGAACGAGATCGGCCAGCCGAACAGCGTGTAATGGGACAACTGGCGCGCGAAGAAGATGGCGATGAAGGTGACGATGAACCAGATCAGCAGCAGTACGAGCGTGAAGCGCGATGTGCGGCGCCAATAGCGTGCATGCGGGGCGCGATCGGCAGGATTGTCGGGATTGTTGCGAACGTCGCGGGTATCGTTCGTCATGGCATTTCGTCCGTTTCTGCCGTTGAATCGTGCAGCGGCAGCATCACGCGCATCAGGCAGCCGGGAAGCTTCTCGCCGATGCAGCGCGGATTGTCGAGGATGACGATATCGGCCTGATGTTGCAGCGCGATCTCGCGTACGATGGCCAGCCCCAGGCCACTGCCTTCGACACTGGTGCCGAGGATGCGATAGAAGCGTTCGAAGATGTGCTCGCGTTCGTGCGGCGCAATGCCGGGGCCGGTATCTTCGACTTCGAGCATGGCCTGCCGCGTGCTCGTGGTGCGTACGCGCACCGTTGCATGGCCACCAGCCGGGGTGTAGTTCAGCGCGTTGTCGATCAGGTTGTTCAGAAGTTCGCGCAGCAGCGTGCGATCGCCATTCACAACAATCGGTTCAGCCGGGCCTTCATAGCCAAGATCGATACGGCGCGCAAAGGAAGCCTGTATCCAGTCCTGCACGGTTTCGCGCGCCAGTTCCGCCAGATCGAGCGGCAGCAGCGGTTGCCGCTGCTGTGCCTGCGGCCCCTGGTTTTCCACGCGTGCCAGCGCCAGCAACTGGTTGATCATGCGCGTGGCGGAACGCGAGCTTTTTGCCAGTTGTTCGAGCGATTTGTGGATTTCGATCTGATCGTCCTGGCGCAGCGCCAGCTCGGACTGCATGCGCATGCCGGCCAGCGGCGTTTTCATCTGGTGCGCGGCATCGGCGATGAAGCGCTTCTGCATGCGGATGCTGTGCGACAGCCGTGCCAGCAGTTCGTTGAACGAGCCGACCAGCGGCAGGATTTCTTCCGGTACGAGACCGGAATCGATCGGGCTCAGATCGTCGGGGCGACGCTCGTGTATCCGCTGCTGCAGTTCGGCCAGCGGCCGCAGGCCGCGCGTCAATGCGAACCAGACCAGGATCAGCGCCACCGGCAGGATGATGAATTCCGGCACGATCACACCTTTGATGATCTGGTTGACCAGTTGCGAGCGCTTGTCCAGCGTTTCGCCGACCTGCACCAGCGCCAGGCGCGGCTCCAGGCTCAGTTGCGGTTCGACGCGCGTCTTGTGCAGATCGACATAGGTGTAGGCGATGCGTACTTCGGTATTGCGGATGAAATCGTTGCGGAATTGCGTGGACCACGGCGGCGGCATTTCGGCATCCTTCGGCAGCGGCATTTCCGGATCGCCGTCGACCACGTTGCTGTGTGCATCGCGAATCTGGAAATAGACGTTGTCGATATCGTCGGCGTGCAGGATGTCGCGCGCCGAGTTGCTGAGGCGCGTGATGACGCGGCCGTCCTGTTCCTTGATCTGCTGCGCGACGGCGGTCAGCTTGTCTTCCAGCGCACGATCGAACGGCTCGTTGGCGATCGAGCGGGCGACGATGTAGGTGATGGCGATGCTGAGCGGCCACAGCAACAGCAGCGGCACCAGCATCCAGTCGAGGATTTCGCCGAACAGCGAGCGCTGGGTGCGGCCGCGGGACGATGCCGGCGATGCGTTTGCATCGGCTGTCGTCGCCTCCGTGCGGGTTTCTGGCATGGATGGATCAGGCCGGCGGTGCGGGCTCGGTGAACTTTTCGAGGCAATAGCCGAGTCCGCGCACGGTGGCGATGCGCAGTCCACCGATCTCGATTTTCTTGCGCAGCCGGTGCACGTAAACCTCGATGGCGTTGTTGCTGACTTCCTCGCTCCATTCACACAGGTGGTCGACCAGCTGTTCCTTGGATACCAGCCGGCCGCTGCGCTGCAGCAGCACTTCCAGCAGGCCGAGTTCGCGTGCCGACAGATCCAGCATCTGGTCGTTGATATAGGCGATGCGGCCGACCTGGTCGTAGGACAGCGGCCCGTGGCGAATCACCGTCGGCCCGCCGCCGGCGCCGCGCCGCGTCAATGCGCGCACGCGCGCTTCCAGTTCGGACAGGTCGAAAGGCTTGGCCATGAAATCGTCGGCACCCAGATCGAGCCCGCGCACGCGCTGGTCGATCGAATCGGCGGCGGTCAGGATCAGTACCGGCAAATGCGAGTTGCGCGCGCGCAGGCGCTGCAGCACTTCCAGACCGGAAAGCTTGGGCAGGCCGAGATCGAGAATCAGCAGATCGAAATCCTGGGTGGCCAGCACCGAATCGGCTTCCAGTCCGTTCTTGACGCAATCGGTGGCATAGCCGGACTGGCGCAGGGAACGGGTCAGGCCATCGGCCAGAACGGCATCGTCTTCGGCAAGCAGGATTCGCATGGAGAGGGTGAGGAAAATGTTGCGTTGTAGTCTATTGGGTTTCGATGAGGGCGGCAACCGCGCAGGGTGTGGTTATCGTTCGTGAATCGAGGCTCCGGAACTTGGTTATCTCAAACAATCCAGAGCCGCAGGCTTCTGTGGTTGTCGATGTTCATGTAAGTGCGAATTCAAGTTTCCACCAAATCAATGACATACAGCTTATCTGCCAAATTAAGTCTGAATAAAAAATTCAGCTAAACGTGAATTTCTACTGGTTTTATCCATTTAAAGCTGAATTCTTCAAGTCTTGCCAATACAGCAATTGCATACCGCACCAACTTGTAAGCCTCCCGCATTGTAATTTTGTCATGTAGAACGCTTTTGATCATAAGGCTTGTTTTTTGCGCTTCTTTAAATTATGATCGTAATACAGTATTACGTTCGTAATACAATGATGCCTGAAGGAGTAAAACGATGAACCACGATTTGATGATGCGAGGCTTCGAATGAAGCGCCGCGATGTAATGAAGAAGCTGGCTTCTTTAGCAATCGCCCCGTTGGTGCCACAGGTCGCCATGGCACGCTCAGAAACACCTAATCCCGTTGGGAATGTGAGACATAACATGCAAGAAAAAACTGAAACATCGAAAAAAGCTGGCGGAGATCTCGCAGCACTTGGCGTGGCCGCTGCAGCCGAAGCCATTCGCAAGGGTGAAATGTCATCTGAATCGTATGCAAACGCACTATTGCAACGTGCTCGGACTCATTCCGATCTGAACGCTTTTATTACGATTGATGAGTCGTCTGTATTGCAGGCAGCCAGAACTGCGGATAAGGCACGTGCTGCAGGTGCAACGGCTCCCTTGCTTGGCATTCCAATCGGGATCAAGGACAGCTATCTCACGAAAGGACTCCGCACGACGTTCGGGATCTCCAATCTGAAAAATTATGTGCCGGATCATGATGCGGGAAGCGTGAAGCAAATCAAAGACGCTGGCGGGATTGTTTTTGGCAAAAACAATTTGGTTGAAATGTCCTACGGTTTGACCGGCAACAATAAAGCATTTGGCCAAGTGAAGAATCCACATGACCAAAAACATGTCACGGGCGGATCATCTAGTGGTTCGGGCGCTTCCGTGGCAGCGCGCCTCGTGCCAGCTTCGTTGGGTGGCGACACCATAGGCTCAATACGTGTACCTGCATCGCTGTGCGGTGTCGTGGGCTTTAAGCCGACCACAGGACGTTGGCCACGGGATGGCGTTGCTCCGATTTCCCATACTCTGGATACCACAGGTGTGTTCGCACGAAGCGTGGACGATTGCATGCTGATCGACCAAGTCGTTACCGGGGAAATCAAATCAGACAATTCCAGCCAGTCCGATTTGAAAGGAGTAAAGCTCGCCTACGCACCGCGCCAGTATCTTGAGCTTGTCGACCCCGAGGTCGAGGCGCAATTCAAAGACGTCATTTACCGTCTGCGCGAAGCTGGTGCGGAGATCATCGAAGTCGACCTCGGAAAAGATTTTTCTTCACTGGCTCTGACAACGACCTGGGATATCTTCTTCCGTGAAACGAAAGAAGCACTTGAACACTTCCTTCTCGAAAACAAGGTCCCGGTCACCTTCGACGAAATATATAGCGGACTGAAGCCTGAACTTAAAGAAGCGTGGGGTCACTTTGCCTTGCCGAGCGGCGCAGGATACATCTCCGACCAAACATACAAAAATGACCTGACAGTTGCGCGCGCTGAAATCATGCGTCGTTACGACAAAGCATTTGTAGCCCATGGCGCTCAAGCATTGCTCTTGCCAACTACTCCGACTACTGCGCCTTTGATTGATCGCCAGGACAAATTCTTCATCGCTGGTCAGGAAGTGAGCTACATGGCTCTTGCCAACAACACGATTCCGGCAAGTTCAGTAGGCCTCCCAGGTATCAGCATTCCTATCGGTCTGGCTCGCAGCAAATTGCCAATAGGTCTTGAAATCGATGGCCCACTGGGTCAAGACAGATCGCTCCTCAGCGTCGCTCGCCGTGTGGAATCCGTGGTTGGCGCGTTGTCATCCCCAATTTAAAGAGGCAACAAAATGACTAATGCAACTCATGACACGAACACAATTTCGGTCGAGCACGTAACGATCCGCTCGAAAAACTCATTTGATATTGTCAAAGCCAAGCTGGAGAGCTCGGTTCCGCGGATCGACGATGGCATCTTCACGCTTTTGCGGTATGGGGAAAGCGCGCGTGCATTGAAAGAACTGGAAGCTTTGCCACCGCTTTCGATCTTCGGATTCCGAGACCACGGCGCGACGTTGACTGTAGCCGGCCTGAAACGTCGCGCAATACAATACGACATCGGCAATCCACTGACCGCAACCAAAATGACGCGGCATCAGTTGTCTGCAGCACTCTATGCACCCATTCGCGTACTAATGCGTGAAGATGTAAATGGCGAAGTCGGCTTCGAATTTGACCGTCCTGTTTCTACTTTCGGCCAATTTGGAGACAGCCAAGTCGATAACATCGCACGCCAACTTGATAAAGATCTGCATGCTGCATTGGACGCCGCTGCGATGTAAAGTGGAGTCAAGGTGGGAAATGCAGCGGCTTTGTGAAGAAGCATAAAAAGCAGGAATGCCAAACGGAGCTGCTGCATCCGGTTCAAGGTAGCAAATGTAAAGGTGAGATCAATGCGTTTCGAGAAAGGCCATAAAGAAATGACGCGTAAGCGCATCATTGATGTTGCTTCACGACGTTTTCGTAAAGACGGGGTTGCCGCGTCAGGCCTGGCCGGAATTATGGCGGACTCGGGGCTGACGAATGGTGCGTTTTACGCGCATTTCGACTCCAAGGAAGATTTGGTCCGGGAATCGCTCTCAAGCGCGTTGAGTGGCCAGCTTGGACAATTGGAGCAAGCACATGAGGATGCGATTGATATTGAAGGGGCCATTCGACGCTATCTGAACATGTCCCATCTTGAGGGTCGCGAAGAAGGCTGTCCCTCTGCCGCCTTGTTGCCTGAAATAAGCCGTCAACCGACTCAGACAAGGAAAGTCTATGAAGACCAGCTTCTTGCCTATACAAAAAACCTTGCGACACTTCTTCCCAATTCGAAGTCAGCGCAGGCTACAGCGATTTTCAGTCTCATGGTTGGCACACTTCAAATGGCGCGCGCGGTATCCGATCCATTGCTAGCCGAAGAAATTCTGGAGGGTGGGGTGCAAGCCGCATTGAGTTTGGCGACAGCACGATGATGCTTTTTACTATGCGCTGGCACATGGATAAGAAATCGTGTTCCACAATTCAGTGAGAGAGTATTTTTTATTTGAAATCAGCATTGAGTTTTGGTGTTCTACGAAGCCCAATAAAAATTGCAGTCAAGCCGTTGTTGATTTGCTCGCAGAGTTGACCCTCTCCAACTGATCCACCTTCCACTGTCTTGCGAAGGCTGCGACCCGGTCATACGATCCTTCACACCCCAACATGCGCAGATCGATGTGCATCTTTTTCAAAGACCGTCGCTACTTGCGCGACTTTGTCGCTTCGGTCTTCAACCAGGCTGAAAGCTTGAACGCATATTTGTCGAGAGAAGTCGGAGAACGTCGGTCAGCATAGGCTGGCTCGACGGTTTCAGCGCGTAGATAGCGCCGGACGGTGTTTCGAGAGATAGCCAACCGTTTGGATATTTCCCTCAATGAGACCTGGTCGCGAAGGTGCCAGCGTCGAATAATTCCAAGTAATGCCACGTCGATCACCCAATCCCCACTCACATTGGTAAGTAGGATTGTGTTCTAAACGTGGGCCAGTTTTCGATGCAAATCAACAATTCAGAGTTAAATGAAAATCGACAGAAACCATGGGAGATTTCTTATGGGAAATATAATATTTCCCCCTGATTTTGCCGAATCGTCACAAGACGCTTGCATAAAGCACTGTTTTTTTATACAGTGCCGTCTGCGGGCCCGGAACATCGTGTAGCCGGCCTATCCACTTCACTGCCGAAAGAATTTCATGGACGACAAGAAACTCGCACAGAACGCTGAAAAGAGCAAAGCACTGGCCGCCGCGCTGGCGCAAATCGAAAAGCAATTCGGTAAAGGTTCGGTCATGCGCATGGAAGACGGCGCCGTGGTCGAGGAAGTGCAGGTCGTTTCCACCGGTTCGCTGGGTCTGGACGTCGCACTCGGCGTCGGCGGCTTGCCGCGCGGCCGTATTGTCGAAATCTACGGCCCGGAATCGTCCGGTAAAACGACGTTAACGTTGCAAACGATTGCCGAGATGCAGAAACTTGGCGGTACTTGCGCCTTCATCGACGCCGAACACGCACTGGACGCCACCTACGCCAAGAAGCTCGGCATCAATATGTCCGACCTGTTGGTCTCGCAACCGGATACCGGCGAACAGGCGCTGGAAATCTGCGACGCACTGGTGCGCTCCGGCAGTGTCGATCTGGTCGTCATCGACTCGGTCGCCGCGCTGACGCCGAAGGCCGAAATCGAGGGCGACATGGGCGATTCGCTGCCAGGCCTGCAGGCGCGCCTGATGTCGCAGGCGCTGCGCAAGCTGACCGGCAGCATCAACCGTACTAATACGCTGGTCATCTTCATCAACCAGATCCGCATGAAGATCGGCGTCATGTTCGGCAACCCGGAAACCACGACCGGCGGTAACGCGTTGAAATTCTACGCATCCGTCCGTCTCGATATTCGCCGTACCGGCTCCATCAAATCCGGCGACGAAGTGATCGGCAACGAAACCCGCGTCAAGGTCGTCAAGAACAAAATCGCGCCACCGTTCCGCGAAGCGCATTTCGACATTCTGTACGGAGAAGGCACGTCGCGCGAAGGCGAGATTCTCGATCTGGGCGCCGACAACAAGGTCGTCGAGAAATCAGGTGCCTGGTACAGCTACGGCAGCGATCGTATCGGCCAGGGCAAGGACAATGCGCGCAATTATCTGAAGGAGCGTCCGGAGCTGGCACGCGAGATCGAGAACAAGGTGCGTGTTTCGCTGGGCGTGCCTGAACTGCCTGCGGTCAAATCCGAGTCGAAATCCGACGAAGCACCGGCGAAGAAAGCCGCTGCTGCGAAAGAAAAGGAATTGAAGGAAGTCGAATAAGATGAACGTGGCGCACGGTCGACCGGCAGCATCGTCGATCGGGCGCATAGCGTTTTCGATTTTTAATTCTTGATTTCTCCCAGGCGCCCGCGTTTTCCATGGCTAAACTACAGATCAGCCTGAAAGCCCGGGCGCTTCGCTATTTGTCGGCGCGCGAACATAGTCGGCTAGAGCTGGGACGCAAACTGGCACGCTATGCGCAGGAAGACGATGATGTCGAAGCGCTGCTGGATGCGCTGGAAGCAGCCAAGTTGTTGTCGCAGGAACGCTTTTCCGAATCACTGGTACGCCGCCGCGCCACGCACTTCGGCAACAGCCGCATTCTTTCCGAACTCAAGAGCCACGGCATTGCTGCCGACGCGGTTGCGGGCATCAAGGCCAATCTCGAACAGGATGAAACTACGCGTGCGCGTGAAGTGTGGAGGCGAAAGTTCGGCACCTTGCCGGAAAATGCCGACCAGCGTGCGAAGCAGATGCGTTTCCTGATGCAGCGCGGGTTTTCCAGTCGCGCGATCCGGGATGTATTGCGTGGCGTTGTTGATGACGACGAGTGACCGCAGGCTTGTGGCTATATTCGAGCAGCATCGATGATCAGGTCAATCATCAACGAAATTGCATGGTGGGTCGCCGGTTTGGTAATGAAGCGACTGAAATTGAGCGACTGAAAAAGAAAAAGGGCGAGGAATCATTCCTCGCCCTTTTTCATTGTGGTCATCGGCGGATTGATGTGCGCCGGCCGGCGTTTGTGCCTGTTCGCTCGTTCTTGTATCTGTTCTGGATCAGTGATCCATCAGCGCTTTCACATGCACGGCCGAGCTGGATGCCAGCCCTTCCAGACTGTAGCCGCCTTCCAGGATGGAAACGATACGGCCTTCGCATACGTCGTCGGCGATCTTCATCAGCTCGCGCGTGACCCAGTCGTAATCGTCGTCTTGCAGCTTCAGACCGGCCAGCGGATCCAGATGATGTGCATCGAAGCCGGCAGAGATGATGATCAGCTCTGGGTTGAAGGCGCGGATCGCCGGTAGCATTTCGGCAGCGATGCGTTCGCGGAACATCGCGGAATCGCAGCCGCGCGGCAGCGGCACGTTGACGATGTTATGCGCGGTGCCGGTTTCGTTCTTGGAGCCAGTGCCGGGGTAGAAAGGTGACTGGTGGCTGGAGGCGTAGAACAGTTCCGGCCGGTCGTAGAAGGCGGCCTGCGTGCCGTTGCCGTGATGAACGTCGAAATCGACGACGGCCACGCGATCCAGCTTGTGCACTTCGTGTGCGTAGGCGGCAGCGATGGCGGCTTGGTTGTAGATGCAGAAGCCCATCGCGCGATTCGGTTCAGCATGGTGGCCGCAGGGGCGTGTCGCGCAGAACACGTTGTGTGCCTCCTTGTCCAGCACCGCATCGACGCCGGCGCAGGCTGCGCCCACGCAGCGCATTACGGCTTCCAGCGAACCGGGCGACATCACGGTATCGCCGCCATCCAGCGGCATGGTGCCGCGCACCGGTGACGCATCCTCGACGTCGTCGACAAAATCCTCGGTATGGATCAGCAGCACCTGTTCGCGCGTGCCCATCGGCGCGTCGCGCCATTCGGCCGCTTCGAATTCCGGCGTGCGCAGTGCCTTGACGACGGCTTTCAGGCGTTCCGGCGATTCGGGGTGACCGGAACCGGGTTTGTGGTCCAGGCAGGCTTCGTGGGTATAGATCAGTGTCGTCATAATCGTTATCGATGCGCGGTGCGGCCGGCATCATCTCCGTAAGTAATCAAGGCAGGGCCGGAACGGCAGGGGCGTGCCGGCATGACTGTTCATTATAAGGGCCGCTATTGCAATGGGCGAGGCAGCGGAAGAAGCAACGATAGCAACGATGGAGCAACGACGAAGCAACGGAGCAGGCGCGGCAGGCAAGGAAAAATGGCCGATTGGCCGCCAATCGCGAGATAATCCGCCTGTCATCGCCGTTATTCATGGTGGCTAGTTCGCAGCTAGCCAGCCGTTATCGGAACCGCAGGCCGGATCACATCCTTCATCTATGACGCATCACGTCGCTCTTCAGTTCGCCGCCAGAACCGATACGGGATTGGTGCGCGCGCATAACGAGGATGCGGTTGCCGTGAGCGCCGGGCACGGCATTGCCGTGCTGGCCGACGGCATGGGCGGCTACAACGCCGGAGAGATCGCCAGCGGCATCGCCACGGCGGTCGTCG
Source organism: Oxalicibacterium solurbis (assembly GCF_014635845.1). Classification (GTDB taxonomy): domain Bacteria; phylum Pseudomonadota; class Gammaproteobacteria; order Burkholderiales; family Burkholderiaceae_D; genus Oxalicibacterium; species Oxalicibacterium solurbis. The sequence continues at coordinate 229,060 of NZ_BMDP01000002.1, forward strand.
TCTCGGAATTGGAGCGGCTGTTGTCGCAGACAGATGGCGCGATAAGTCGCACGGCAGGCGGCACGGCAAGCAGGGCAGCAAGCGGCAAGCGCTTGCGGCAATGGATGACGGATGCCGTGCTTGCCGCCAATCAGGAAATCCTGGAAACGGCGCGCGACGAACCGCAGTACAGCGGCATGGGAACGACGCTGGTCGCCGCGCTGTTCCGCCATGACCGGATCGTGCTTGCCCATCTGGGTGATTCCCGCTGCTACCGCTTCCGACAGGGCGAACTGTGCCTGCTGACGCGCGATCATTCGCTGCTGCAGGAACAGATCGACGCCGGTCTCGTCAGCCCCGAATGGGCGCGCTACGCGCCGAACAAGAATCTGATCACCCGCGCACTCGGCGTGGCGCCGCAAGTCGATGTGGAAATCAACGATTACCAGATCGAGGCCGGTGATGTATATCTGCTGTGTTCGGATGGATTGTCCGATATGCTGACAGACGCGCAACTGGCCGGAATGCTGGCCGATCCGCATGTGACGCTCGACCACCTTGGCGATCGGCTGGTCGCGGCGGCCAACGGCAATGGCGGACGCGATAATATTTCCGCCATTCTCGTCAGGATCAATGCTGCCGGCGCGGCAATGGCGCGCAGCCGCTGGCCGCAGTTGAATACTTGGCTGAACAAGATGCGGGCATTCCGCGTTATTCGTCCCATTCGGGCGACCGACGATCGCGAGTGATTATCGTGACCGATATAGCTAAATGCGGCGAATGTTATGCAATGAATGATGCGGAAAGCGGTGCGCCGCAGTACCGGTTGCGCTACGCATGAAAATTGCTTGAATCGGGCAGCGGCTGCATTTATGCATGCCGCGCAATGAACAACGTGAAAGAAAAATGGCCACCATCATTCTGGCAAAAGACGGTATCGATCTGCAGGTATTCCCGCTACTGAAAGCACGCACCACCATCGGTCGTCGTACCTATAACGACATCGTCATCGACGCACCCGGCATCAGCGGCGAGCACGCCGTGCTTGTCATGTCGCTCGACGGCGTGTATTTCGAGGATCTCGACAGTACCAACGGCAGCCAGCTCAACGGCCAGCCGGTCAGGAAGCACTTCCTGCACGATGGCGACGTCATCGAACTGGCGACGCATGCGATCCGCTATCGCGCCGGTGAAGACATGCCGGTTGACGTTATGCCGGCGAAGACGGACGCGGATTCCGGTGATCTGCGCCAGACTACTGTCCCTGCGCAACAGCCGGTTGCCGGCCAGTCGGCGGCTTTTATCCGCATTTTGAAGGGAGTGGGTGCCGGCAAGGATATTCCGCTACTCAAGACGATGACCACCGTCGGCCGTCCCGGCATCCAGGTCGCGGTACTGACGAAGACACCGCAGGGCGTCAGCCTCACGCATGTGGAAGGCAAGGTACCGGCACTGGTCAACGGCCAGTCCATCGGTAACGGCACCCGCATGCTCGCCAGTGGTGACTTGATTGAAATGTCGGGTGCGGAGATGGTTTTTCTCTGCTGATTGCGCTTTCCGATAGCTGTTAAGGAAGCGCTAAATCGTGCAGATGCGCATGCCGGTAATGGTCAGCAACTGACAAAAATGGGCACTATGGAATGTGAGATTGTTAAATTTTTGTCGGTTTTTTTAACAAACCCATGAAAAATCGCCCGGATTCCGGCTGGCACAGCGATTGCTCAATGGAGCGCAGGGTGGAGACCTCTGCCTACTTCCAACAGGAGAGATAGATGAAATCGATGAAAATGATGAAGAAGGCCCAGCAGGGCTTTACGCTGATTGAATTGATGATCGTTGTGGCGATCATCGGTATTCTGGCTGCTGTGGCGATTCCGCAGTATCAGAACTATACGATTCGGGCGAAAGTGGCAAATGCACTGACTTCGGTGGATTCGTTGAAGACGGCTGTGGCACTTTGCATTCAGGAGGCTGGTGGTGTGAAAGATAATTGCACTACTGGCACTGATGGTAGTGGTATTCCGACATTCACAGCCACGAAAGAAGTGGCAGAAGCAGAGGTTGATGCAGGTGAGATTACTGCAACGTTTGCTGACGGTGTAGGTAAAGATGTCGATGGATCGACTATAGTTTTTACCCCTAACATTAATGAAGGCGGCAGCAATTTGACGTGGACAATCGTCAGCAACTCTAACAATACAGTTGCTGCAGAAGCAATCCAGAAAAACAGTGTAGCTGCAAGCGGCACTTAAAATTCGCAAATAAAAAAAGCCTCCCTTTAGGGAGGCTTTTTTTATGAAAAATTTACAGGGAATGATGTTGGTGATACGAAAAAAAATGAAGGTACTCTTTGGCAGTGCTACATTCTTTTATGGTTCCTTGTTTTTATTTTGGATAGGCACGACCAATTGGAATTTTTATGAATGGCACGATCAACAACGGATCGCACAAATTTTCCTGCTATTTATTATTTCTATATCTCAAATCATCTTATTTGGGGAGAAAGACTGCGATGGGGTAATCATTCCCCCCTTTTTTCCTTCAGCATTATCTAGTGCATTGCTTATAGGATTTGTAATATGCGGCCTAGCAAGCTCTGTGCGAGCACAGTTTATGGCTTGGGCGTTTCTAGAATGGGCATTGTTGTTTCTCATGCTTCTTGGGGTTGGCATGATAGTGCGATTACGACGAGTAGGTGGGACTCAGTTTGATCAAGTACTATTAACACTCATCGTAATTGTGTGTGTACTTTACTTCTTCGGCTTTCTTGGTCGCTATGCGACTTTATTTTCTGGTCTGCCATTGCGTGTCTGGGACATGTTCTTCGGCTTTGCAAATCCCCGTTTCTTTGGCCAGTTTCAGACGATGACATTGCCGTTGTTGACGGTGCTTGTGATGGCTACGTCGTCGACATTGATCAGGTGGGGTAGCTTCACTTTGGTGAGTGGTTGGTGGATGTTGTCTATTGCTTCTGGTACGCGTGGTACATGGCTGGCAATGGCCGTCGCGGTGGTGGTTGTTTGGTTGATTGGTCGACCGATCGGCAGAAGCTGGGTGCGTTGGCAACTTGCTGCAATTGCTGCTGGGCTGATGTTGTATGGTTTAATGTTTTTCGCCATACCTACATTGCTGGATAATCCACCAAAGTTGATTAATCGCTTACCTGCATTGTCCAATCTTTCGCTGCGTGATGTGTTGTGGGTCGAAGCATGGCATATTATTTGTGCACATCCTTGGTTAGGTGTTGGCCCTATGCAGTTCGCAGCCCAGCCGAATGGTGTCGGTGCGCATCCACATAATGCCGTACTACAGATCGCCGCCGAATGGGGCCTGCCAGCGCTGTTGATGCTGTCGACACTCATTGTTATTGGGTTTCGTCAGTTCGTTATTTATTTACGCAGGCAAAGCGACGAAATTTCCTTTGCCAATGTATTAAGCTTTGCCTTGTTCGCTTCGTTAGTTGCCGCGGGCGCGCAATCGCTGGTTGATGGTGTGATCGTGATGCCGTATAGCCAAGTGACATTAATGGTACTGACCGGCTGGGCCATTGGTATTTGCCCGTCTTCTTCCAAGCAGAATTTACGGTCGGTTTCAGTTACAAGCAAGCGATGGATAGAGTTTTCCCTTTTGGGATTCTCGGCGCTATTGCTGGGAATAGTTATGGCACAGGCTTTGCCCGATGTGCCGTACTTACCGGAAAGGATGCAGCACTATAGTGATGTGCATCCAGGGCAGCGATTTTTTCCACGCTTCTGGCAACAAGGATGGATCAACGAATAGAGGGTGAGCGAGATCAGGCGCTCCAGTCGCCCGACTTTCCGCCGTGCTTCTCCTTCACTCGAATTTCGCTCATCACCATCCCGCGATCTACCGCCTTGCACATGTCATAGATCGTCAGTAAGCCGATTTGCACTGCCGTCAGCGCTTCCATTTCCACGCCGGTCTTGCCGAAGGTTTCCACTTGCGCTCTGCAATCGATACTGGATTGCTCCGTGTCGATCGAAAAATCCACCATTACACGTGTCAATGCCAGCGGGTGGCACAGCGGAATCAAATCGCTGGTGCGCTTCGCACCCATGATCGCCGCAATGCGCGCGATGCCGAGTACATCGCCTTTCTTCGCCGTGCCGGATTCGATGATGGCCAGCGTTTCCGGTTTCATGCGGATGGTGCCGCTGGCGACGGCGATGCGGTGGGTTTCGTTCTTGCCGCCGACATCGACCATGTGCGCCTGGCCGGTGGCATCGAAGTGGGTGAGGCCGCCGTCGTTTGCGGCGGCAGGATCGGATTGTGGATCGGGTTTCTTCGTGGTCATGATGATGCGGGGATAGGGCTGGAACGATTGCAGTGAGCGGGTATCATAGCATTCGTGAAAACGAAACCGATTCCTTCTCTTGCGGATAGCGCGATGGGGCTGGCGCGGCGATTTGCTGCGACAGCGATACTGGCTGTTTTTGCGATGCAGGCGGTGCCATCGCCTGCGCAGGGTTTGCCCAGCCTGGGCGATACCGAGCGCGAGGAACTGTCGCCGATCATGGAGCGCAAACTGGGCGAGCAGATCATGCATCAGCTGCGACGCGATCGCGACTACATGGACGATGCGCCGGTGCAGGAATACCTGAACAATCTGGGCGCAACGCTATTGGCGGTACGGCCCGATGCGCGTGGCGAGGCACAGTACGATTTCTTCTTTTTTGCGGTGCGCGATCCGGTGCTGAATGCGTTTGCATTGCCGGGCGGTTTCATTGGTGTGCATTCGGGCCTGATTCTGGCGGCGCAGAGCGAATCGGAACTGGCGTCGGTGATGTCGCACGAAATCGGCCACGTCGCGCAGCGCCATATTGCGCGGATGATCGGCAAGCAGAAACAGGATGCGTTGATTCCGCTGGCGAGCCTGTTGCTCGGTGCGTTGGCTGCGACGGCAAGTCCGGATGCGGGGATGGCCGTCATCGCGGGTGGGCAGGGGCTGGCGATACAGCGGCAATTGAACTTCAGCCGCGATGCGGAGCGCGAGGCGGATCGCGTCGGCCTCGACATCATGCGCGATGCCGGTTTCGAGACGGCCGGCATGATCAATTTCTTCGGACGGCTGCAGAAGGCGTCGCGCGGCTATAACGATTCGGCACCGGCTTATCTGCGCACGCACCCGTTGACCACCGAACGTATCGCCGACATCGAGGCGCGCACGCGCGACCTGCGTTATCGCCAGCATGCGGACAGCCTGGATTTTTCCATCGTGCGTGCGCGCGTGCGTGTGCTGCAGAATCCATCTACCCAGGGATTGATCGATGCGGAAGGCGCATTCAAGCGCCAGTTGCAGCAGCGTACGCGGCCGGAGGTGATCGCTGCCAATTACGGATTGGCTTTCGTGGCGTTGCGGCAGGGGAATGCAGCCAGGGCGCAAACCTATCTCGATCAGGCGCGTGCCGTGCTGAAGAGTGGTGCGCCGTCGAAGGCGCACGATGCGATGCTGACAAGCCTGGCGATCGATATTCGTCTGGCTGCAAAGCAGTACCCTGAAGCGCTGACGGAAGCGGATGCGGCGCGCAAACAATTCCCCTTGTCGCGCGGCATCGCGATTCAGTATGCCGATGCGTTGTTCGCGGCGGAACGTTATGACGAGGCTGCATCGTTCCTGCGCGATCAGGTATCGCTGTATCGCAGCGAGCCGAAACTGTACGACCGGCTGGCCAAGGTCTATGCGGCGCAGAACAAGAATGCCTTGCAGCACATGGCGCTGGCCGAAGCCTATGCGTTGCGTGGCGGTTTGTCTGCCGCCCTCGACCAGCTTGGCATTGCGCGCCGTTCGTCGGATGCCACGTTTTACGATCAGTCGATCATCGATGCACGCGAGCGGGAGCTGAAGGCGCAGCGGCTGGAGGAATTGAATCAGGAAAAGGGCTGACAGGAGCGGTTGGCAGACGGTTGAGGCGGGTGGTTGAAGCGTGGCATTGCTGCGGGCATGGCGATGCGTACCCGGTGCGCTGCCATGTAGTCAATCTGTGCGGCGTGGTTTGCTGACGAAACCGAAGCGGGCCGGAATATTTTGCTCTGCGATGAAACCGAGCGGCAGGTTTTTCTCGCCCAGTTGCAGTGCCAATGGCGGGTTCGCCATATCGCCTGTCTTGGACGATGTCGTTGCGAATGCCATCCAGGCGTCGAGATCGCTTTCCGTGGCCGGTGCGTCATCCTTGTGCAGCATGTCCAGACATTCTGCGAGATCGCGATCGTCGAGTAGCGCGATCCGTTCACCGCTTTGCAGAAACAGCCTGCCATTTTCAGTCAGCCAGGCGTTTTCAATCTCGCCCATCGATTCATTCGTCTGCAGCATGAATCCCGAGGGCGTCGTGCGCGCGATGTAGGGCGCAGCTTCCAGATCGACATAGACGCGTTGTGGTCCGTTCTGGAAATACCAGCGGCCTGCCGCATCGTGCGTGTAATTGCGCTGGATGAAACCGATCAACGCCGGCTGCGTGATTTTCTCTCCCGGCAGATTCTGCCGTTGCGCGTGTTCGTTGCGCATGCGCCAGTTGCCGCGTGCATCGAGGGCGAGCCAGCCGTGGCAGTGCGGTACGTTCGGCCATTTCGCCATGGCGCGTTTGACGATGTTATCCATCGATGTCCTCCATGCGCGTATTCGGTTGCGTCGTGATCAACGGACGGCTTGCTGCAGGAAGCCGAGTATGCGCTGCGGCAGCCAGTCCAGTCGGCCGGGGAAAGGCGCGGTGGAAAAGCCGACATGGCCGCCATGTGCGGGCTGCTCCAGCGTGACGGCAACGGAGGCCGATGTTGGCAGGTAACGCGCCGGCAGGAAGGGATCGTTGCGTGCATTCAGCACCAGCGTCGGCACGGTGATGTCGTCGAGCACGTATTTGGCGCTGGCACGGTGCCAGTAGTCGTCGGTGTCGCGAAAGCCGTGCAGCGGCGCGGTGACGGCGTTGTCGAAGGCGTACAGGTCACGCGAATTCAGCATCGCATCACGGTCGAACAGGCCGGGAAATTGCGCGAGTTTTTCCAGGCACTTGGGCTTCAGCGTGCGCAGGAAGGATTGCGTGTAGAGGCGGTTGAAGCCGCGCCCCAGCGCTGCGCCGCCGCCGGCCAGATCGAGCGGGGCGGAAACCGCGCAGGCGGCATCGACGATTTCCGCACCATGCTGCGATTCACCCAACCAGCGCAGCAGTGCGTTGCCGCCCAGCGATACGCCGGTCGCATAGAAGCGGCTGGCGCCGCGTGCGCGCATCGTCGGCACCAGTTTTCGCAATACCCAGTCGATTTCCTGTGCATCGCCGGAATGGTAGAAGCGCGGAGAGCAGTTCAGTTCGCCGGAGCAGCCGCGGAAATGCACGACGCCGCCGTTCCAGTCGAGCGCCGCAACATGCGCCATCAGCGCGCGCGCATAGTGGCTGTCGGACGAACCTTCGAGTCCGTGGAACAGTACGACGAACGGTTTGCCGCTTGCGCCGTCGACGAAATCGAGATCGATGAAATCGCCGTCCGGCGTATTCCAGCGTTCACGGCGGTAGAGTACGGCCGGCCTGGCAATGCACTTGGCCGGGTAGATGGTCTGCAAGTGACCGCCGGGCAGCCACCATGGCGAGCGATAGGTGCCCGATATCGTCGTTGCGTCAGCTTCGAATGCGGCGGAGGAATAGACCGATGTCATCTACGGTATTGCTGTCGTTTTGCTATTGCCGCACGCAGTGTCGTCAATGCAGCACGGTGGCCGGGCCGCGTTCGATTTCCGGCTTGCCGGGGGCGACCGAGGCGTGATGCACGACGATGCGCCAGCCGAGCGGCGTTTTCACGTAGACGTTGGTGGCGATGATGTGGATGTCGCGCTGCTTGCCTTCCGGCGTGCTGACCGATTCGATCAGATTGTGCACGGCGCTCATCATGTTCTGCGAGGCATGCAGCTGCACCGGATGGATGTGCACGCCGCCGCGTGTGAAGATTTCTTCCCACGAGGCGCGAATGGCAGCGTAGCCGATCAGGCGCGAACCGTCGGGGTGGATGCAGACGATTTCTTCGTCTTCCGCCCACAGCGCCATCAAGGCGTCGAGGTCGGCGCGGCCGATCGCGTCGTACAGCGCGGTCTCGATATCGTCCGCAGTGCCGAACTGTTTGCGCGCGCCGGCCATGATGATCTTAGTGGCCGTGGACGACGGTGCCCGGCTTCAGGCGATATGCGGTGCCGCAGTATGGGCACTTGGCTTCGCCGTGCGACAGGTCGAGGAAAACGCGCGGATGCGTGCTCCAGACCGGCATGGCAGGGTTCGGGCAGTAGGCTGGCAGGTCCTTGCCTTCGAGTTCGATGGCGGTCGATTGTTGCGTTGCTGCGGTCATGTCGTTCTCCGGATTGCTTGTTTGTGTAGATAAATTACGTAACTAAAGTCGAATGGTAAAGCCAAGCGGTTGGCACGCCTAGCGGATCGTGCCGGCCGTTGGTTTTATTTGACGATCGTCAGCCAGTGGCTGTACTGCGGAGCCTTGCCGGCAACGACGTCGAAAAACAGCTTTTGCAGGCGTTCGGTGATCGGGCCGCGCTTGCCGTCGCCGATGGCGCGGTTGTCCAGTTCGCGGATTGGCGTGATTTCCGCTGCGGTGCCGGTGAAGAAGGCTTCGTCGCAGCAGTACATCTCGTCGCGCGTGATGCGTTTTTCGACGACCTCGATGCCGAGGTCGCGCGCCATCGTCAGCACGGTATCGCGCGTAATGCCGTCCAGGCAGGAGGCGAGGTCCGGCGTGTAGATCTTGCCGTTCTTGACGATGAAGACGTTCTCGCCGGAACCTTCGGAAACGTAGCCGTCGGTATCCAGCAGCAACGCTTCGTCGTAGCCGTCGGTCAGCGCTTCCTGATTGGCCAGGATGGAATTGATGTAGTAGCCGGAAGCCTTGGCGCGCACCAGTGACACGTTGACGTGATGGCGGGTAAACGACGATGTTTTGACGCGGATGCCCTTGTTGATACCGTCCTCGCCCAGATACGCGCCCCACGGCCAGGCGGCGATGGCGACGTGGATCTGGTTGCCCTTGGCGGAGATGCCGAGCTTTTCGGAACCGATCCAGATCAGCGGACGGATGTAGCAGGTTTCCAGCTTGTTCTCGCGCACGACGTCGAGCTGCGCCTGCATGATCGTTTCCTTGTCGAACGGAACCTGCAACTGGAAGATCTTGGCGGAGTTGAACAGCCGGTCCGTGTGTTCGCGCAGACGGAAGATCGCGGTGCCCTTGTCGGTCTTGTAGGCGCGCACGCCTTCGAAGACGCCCATGCCGTAGTGCAGCGAGTGGGTCAGCACGTGAATGGTCGCATCGCGCCAGTCGATCAGTTTGCCGTCTTTCCAGATTTTGCCGTCGCGATCGGACATCGACATGTGAAACTCTCCAGTAATTTTTACAAGAGGACGATTTTAACGGATTCGGCCATGCGGGACGAAGCGCGGCGAACGTTGGCAATGCGGAAAAACCGCGTCTTTTCGCAGATGGGTGAATAAAAAGATAACTTTTTTGCGTCAAGGCAGGAATCAATTGCCGTGTTTGCCTTCTAATCGTCGGGATTTGCCGACGGCAGGCGGATTTTTGCAGCCTGAACAGGGTTTCGAGGCAGGAAAAACCGGTCTCCAGACCGACTTCGGGCCGATGCTGTGCGGTAAAATAGTGGTCTTTCTCTAAATCTTTCAAAAACTTCAGCAGATGCAATTCAACAGGTTGAGCGATCTGATCGCACGCAACGAGCTGCAAGGCAAACGGGTCTTTATCCGCGCCGATCTCAACGTTCCGCAAGACGACAACGGCAACATTACCGAAGACACGCGCATCCGCGCCTCGGTGCCGGCCATTGAGCAGGCGCTGAAAGCGGGCGCGGCCGTGATGGTGACCTCGCATCTGGGACGCCCGACCGAAGGCGCATTCAAGCCGGAAGATACGCTGGCGCCGATCGGCAAGCGTCTCTCTGAACTGCTGGGCCAGCCGGTCGAACTGAAACAGAACTGGGTCGATGGCGTGGACGTGAAGCCGGGCCAGGTCGTGCTGCTGGAAAACTGCCGCGTCAACAAGGGCGAAAAGAAGGACGACGATGCGCTGGCGAAGAAGATGGCCGCGCTGTGCGACGTCTACGTCAACGATGCATTCGGTACTGCACACCGCGCCGAGGCGACTACGCACGGCATCGCGAAATATGCGCCGGTGGCGTGCGCCGGTCCGCTGCTGGCCGCTGAACTTGATGCGCTGGGCCAGGCCTTGCACCAGCCGGCCAAGCCGCTGGTGGCGATCGTCGCCGGCTCCAAGGTTTCCACCAAGCTGACGATCCTCGAAACGCTGGCCGACAAGGTCGACAACCTGATCGTCGGCGGCGGCATTGCGAATACCTTCATGCTGGCGGCCGGTTTGAAGATCGGCAAATCGCTGGCCGAGGCCGATCTGATCAATGAGGCGAAAACCATCATCGCCAAGATGGCAGCGCGCGGCGCATCGGTGCCGATTCCGGTCGACGTCGTCTGCGCGAAGGAATTTGCGGCCACGGCGAAAGCGACGGTGAAGGACGTTGCTGACGTTGCCGACGACGACATGATTCTGGACATCGGCCCGAAGACGGCTGCGATGCTGGCAAAACAGTTGGCAGATGCCGGCACCATCGTCTGGAATGGTCCGGTCGGCGTGTTCGAGTTCGACCAGTTTACCGAAGGCACGAAGACGCTGGCATTTGCGATTGCGGATTCGAAAGGATTCTCGGTAGCCGGCGGCGGCGATACGCTGGCGGCGATTGCGAAATACGATTTGGCCGATCGCATCGGCTACATCTCGACCGGCGGCGGTGCCTTCCTCGAATTCCTCGAAGGGAAAACGCTGCCGGCAGTCGCGATTCTGGAACAGCGCGCGAAGGGTTAAGGGAAACGGAAGTTTTCCGGCGATGCCGAAGCTGGCGTCGTTACATGCAACGAATAAATTTTGTTATCTGGAGATTCAAATGGCTCTCGTATCCATGCGTCAATTGCTCGATCACGCCGCCGAAAACGGCTACGGCCTGCCGGCGTTCAACGTCAACAATCTGGAGCAGGTGACTGCGATCATGGAAGCGGCCAGCGAAGCCGGTTCGCCGGTCATCATGCAAGCCTCCGCCGGTGCGCGCAAATACGCGGGCGAGGCATTTCTGCGCCACTTGATTTCGGCTGCGGTCGAAGCGTATCCGCACATCCCGGTCGTCATGCACCAGGATCACGGTCAGTCGCCGGCAGTCTGCATGGCGGCGATCCGCTCGGGTTTCTCGTCGGTGATGATGGACGGTTCGCTGAACGAAGACGGCAAATCGGTCGCCAGCTATGAATACAACGTCGAAGTGTCGCGCAAGGTCGTCGAGTTTTCGCATGCGATCGGCGTGACGGTGGAAGCCGAACTCGGCGTGCTCGGTTCGCTGGAAACCATGAAGGGCGACAAGGAAGACGGCCACGGCGCCGAAGGCACGATGACGCGCGAGCAACTGCTGACCGACGTCGAGCAGGCCGCCGACTTCGTCAAACGGACGCAATGCGACGCACTGGCGATCGCGATCGGCACCTCGCACGGCGCCTACAAATTCACCAAGAAACCGACCGGCGACATTCTCGCGATCGACCGCATCCGCGAAATCCACCAGCGCATTCCGAACACGCACCTGGTGATGCACGGTTCGTCGTCGGTGCCGCAGGAACTGCTGGCCGAGATTCGCGAATTCGGCGGCGACATGAAGGAAACCTACGGCGTGCCGGTCGAGGAAATCCAGGAAGGCATCAAGAACGGCGTGCGCAAGATCAACATCGATACCGACATCCGCCTGGCGATGACCGGCGCGATCCGCCGCTATCTGATGGAAAATCCGTCCAAGTTCGATCCGCGCGATTACCTGAAGCCGGCGCGCGAAGCGGCCAAGCTGGTCTGCAAGGCGCGTTTCCTGGCGTTTGGCTGCGAAGGCCAGGCCGCGAAGATCAAGCCGGTTCCATTGGATAAAATGGCGGAACGCTACAAGAAGGGCGAACTGGCGCAGATCGTCCAGTAAGCAAAAAACGACGACGGCACTTGCCGATCATCAGCATCTGAAGCACCATCGGCGATCTACGGATCGCCGTTGATATTTATGGAAATGCCATGACCAGTCTGTACCAATCCACGATTACCTCCCTTCCGTTGCTCGGCCGCGGCAAGGTGCGCGACAACTACGCCGTCGGCGACGACAAGCTGCTGATCGTGACGACCGATCGCCTGTCGGCCTTCGACGTCATCATGAACGAGCCGATTCCCGGCAAGGGCGAAGTGCTGAACGGCATGTCGGATTTCTGGTTCGAGAAGCTGAAAGGCATCGTGCCGACGCACCTGACCGGCATCGCGCCGGAAAGCGTTGTCGCGCCGAACGAAGTGGAGCAGGTCAAGGGCCGCGCGGTCGTGGCGAAACGTCTGCAGCCGATCCTGGTGGAAGCCGTCGTGCGCGGCTACCTGATCGGCTCGGGCTGGGCCGACTACAAGCAGACTGGCGCCGTCTGCGGCGTGCAACTGCCGGCGGGCCTGAAGCAGGCAGAGAAGCTGCCGGAACCGATCTTCACGCCGGCAGCGAAAGCGGAACTGGGCGAGCACGACGAGAACATCACCTTCGCCGACATGGAGCAGCGCATCGGCAAGGAACTGGCTGCGAAGATTCGCGACGTCAGCATCAAGCTGTACAAGACGGCAGCCGACTATGCCGCGACCAAGGGCATCATCATCGCCGATACGAAATTCGAATTCGGTCTCGATCAGGACGGCACGCTGCATCTGATGGACGAAGTGCTGACCGCCGATTCGTCGCGCTTCTGGCCGGCCGATTCGTATGCGACCGGCATTTCGCCGCCGTCGTTCGACAAGCAGTTCGTGCGCGACTATCTGGAAACGCTGACTGAATGGAAGAAGACTGCACCGGCGCCGGCATTGCCGCCGGAGGTGATCCAGAAGACCGCCGAGAAATACCGCGAGGCGCTGCAGCGCCTGACCGCTGCATAAAGGGAGAGAATCATGGCAGAAGCGAACAAGCCGCTGGTCGGCGTCGTGATGGGATCGTCGTCCGACTGGGACGTGATGCAACATGCGGTCGCCATCCTGAAGGAATTCGGCGTACCGCACGAAGCGCAGGTGATTTCCGCGCACCGCATGCCGGACCAGATGTTCGCCTATGCGGAAGCGGCGCGTGCGCGCGGCCTGCGCGCGATCATCGCCGGTGCCGGCGGTGCTGCGCATCTGCCGGGCATGATCGCTGCCAAGACCATCGTGCCGGTGCTCGGCGTGCCGGTGCCGTCCAAATATTTGCGTGGTGAGGATTCGTTGCTGTCCATCGTGCAGATGCCGAAAGGAATTCCGGTATCCACTTTCGCTATCGGCGAAGCGGGCGCAGCGAACGCAGCGCTGACGGCTGTCGCGCTGCTGGCCGCTACCGATGCGCAACTGGCTGAAAAGCTCGAACAATTCCGCGCCAAGCAGACGCAAACCGCCGTAGAAATGAAATTGCCTGTATGAACAAGAAAGAAATGAATGCATTGAACCCTTCCGCCGCCGGCACCTGGCTGGGCGTCATGGGCGGCGGCCAGCTCGGCCGCATGTTCGCGCACGCGGCACAGCAGATGGGGTTCAAGGTCGCCGTGCTGGAGCCGTCCATCGATTGCCCAGCCAGCCACGCTGCCGATTACCTGCATTGCGCCGATTACACCGATGCCGATGCATTGAAGAAGATGGCGGAGCAGTGCGCTGCCGTCACCACCGAATTCGAGAATGTCTCGGCACGCAGTCTTGCGCTGCTGGCGGAAAACACCTTCGTTGCGCCGTCGGCCGACTGCGTATCGATTGCGCAGGATCGCATGGAAGAGAAGCGTTTCTTCATCGATTGCGCAGCGAAGTCGGGCGTGTTTCCGGCGCCGCACAAGGAAATCAAGTCGGATGCCGACATCGACTCCGTGCCTGATGACTTGTTGCCGGGTATTCTGAAAACAGTACGCATGGGTTACGACGGCAAGGGCCAGGTACGCGTGAAGACGCGCGACGAACTGCGCCAGGCGTATGCCGACATGGAAGGTGCGCACTGCGTGCTGGAAAAGATGCTGCCGCTGGCCTACGAAATTTCCGTGCTGTCAGCGCGTGGCGCCGACGGCCAGTCGGTCGTCTATCCGATCGCGGAGAACGTGCATCGCGACGGCATCCTGTTTACGACCACGGTACCGGGACCGCACATCACGCCGGAATCCGCTGCGAAGGCACAGGCTGCTGCGCTGGCAATCATCGAGCAGATGGGTTACGTCGGCGTGCTGTGCATCGAATTCTTCGTGCTGACCGATGGTTCGCTGGTCGCCAACGAAATGGCGCCGCGTCCGCACAACAGCGGCCACTACACGATCGACGCCTGTGTCACCAGTCAGTTCGCGCAGCAGGCACGCGCGATGGCGCGTCTGCCATTGGGCGACGTGCGCCAGCATTCGCCGGCGGCGATGCTGAACATCCTCGGCGACATCTGGTTCGAAGGCGATTCGGAAAAAGCACACGAACCGGCTTGGGACAAGGTGCTGGCCTTGCCGGGTGCGAACCTGCATCTGTACGGCAAGAACAGTGCACGTCGCGCCCGCAAGATGGGCCATGTCACCTTCATCGCACCGACGATCGAAGAGGCGCAGGAAAATCTGCGCAAGGCTTGCGCGATTCTCGGCATTCCTGCCTGATCCGTATCAACACAGCATGATTGCAGCATGAGCGAAGACCAACTCGATTGGCCGGCGATCCGCGATGCCGCGCAACGGCTGGAGCGCGGCGAACTGGTCGCCTTTCCGACAGAGACCGTCTATGGCCTCGGCGCCGATGCGGAAAACGCCTGCGCGGTCACTTACATCTATGAAGCCAAGGAACGGCCGTCCGATCATCCGGTGATCGTGCATCTCGCGCCGGAAGCGGATGTGTCGTACTGGGCTGCCGAAGTGCCGGACGATGCGCGCAAGCTGATCGCCGCCTTCTGGCCCGGCCCGCTGACGCTGATTCTGAAGCGTGCGGACGGCATCAACAAGGTCGTTTCAGGCGGACAGGATTCGATTGGCTTGCGCTGCCCGTCGCATCCGGTGGCGCAGGCATTGCTGCGTACCTTCAAGAACGGCAAGGGCGGTGTCGCCGCGCCGTCTGCAAATAAATTCGGCCACGTCAGCCCGACCACGGCACAGCACGTGCGCGACGAATTTGCCGATGACAGGCGCGGTTTGCTGAATTGCATTCTGGATGGTGGTCAGAGCGAAGTCGGCATCGAATCGACGATTCTCGATCTGTCGCGCGGCGCCCCGGTCTTGCTGCGCCCCGGCCACATCAGCGCTGCCGATATTGCCGGTGTGCTGGGGAAAATGCCGCGGCTTCCTGACAGCGCGGCACCGCGCGCATCGGGTACGCTGGCTTCGCACTATGCGCCGGTGACATCCGTCGTGCTGGTCGAGACGGCGCGCCTGGCAAGCACGTTGAACAAGCTGCATGCAGCCGGTCATCGCGTCGCATTGATGCATTACTCTGAATCCGATGTCGCAGTACAGGCCAGAATGCGCCTGTCATCGCAGGCAGCCGGTTATGCGCACGACCTGTACGCGGCTTTGCGTGCGATGGATGCGGCCAAAGCTGATTTGATCGTGGTCGAGATGCCGCCGACGGGTGAAGACTGGAATGGCATCAACGATCGCCTGCGCCGTGCTGCGCACGATTCGGCCGGTGAACTGGAAAGACTGCTGGGAACCTGAACCGGTTACGGTTTGCTGGACAGGAAGCGGCCACCGTGGAAGACCAGCGGCTCTTGCGGGCAGACGTCGCAGTTCTCGACTTCGCCGACGAAAATCACGTGATCGCCTTCCGGATAGCGGCTGCGGTTATGGCATTCGAACCAGGCCGCGACATCTTTTAGGATCGGCAGACCGGTCGGCGACAGCGTGAATTCGACACCGTCGAAACGGTTTTTGCCGGGGCGCGCGAACTTGTTGGCCAGTTCGGTTTGCGAAGCCGACAGCACATTGATCACATAATGCGAATTGCCGGTAAAAACGGGCAAGCTGTTGGCAGCCTGGTTCAAGCTCCACAGCACCAGCGGCGGATCGAGCGAAACGGAATTGAAGGAACTGGCGGTCAGACCGATGAAGGTGCCGTTGTCCAGTCGCGTGGTAATGATGGTGACACCGGTGGCAAACTGCGACAGCGCATCGCGAAAATGGCGCGTATCGGATGCAGAAGACGAGGATATCGCCGACGACGGGCGTGAAGAAGAAATAGACATCGATGATCCGGGAAATTTCATCCATTATGCCCAAAATGGTGCCTGCTTGGCAGTGCACATGATGACGATGACCGGCTTCCGTAAAATTTCATGATGAAAGAATCTGGTACATCTCTATTCGATATCTTGCGCCATCGTGCGGCGAGAGCGCCTGCATCGATTGCGACGCGTTCAAGCGAGCGCGTTCTTACCTATCGGCGTTTGTGGTCGCGCATCGAGCGCGGTACGGCGCGATTGATCAGTGAATGGGGCGCAGCGTCAGGTGACACGATTGCTTATTGGGGGCAGGGGCACCAGGATGCCCTGTCGCTGTATTTTGCTGCAGCACGTTGCGGCATTCGCCTGCTGCCGCTGGAGCATGCTTCGTTGCGAGAAAATGCGACAGCATTGCTGCGGCAGCATCGGGTCGCTGTTTTGCTGCATGATGACGATATCGCAGTCGAAACGCTGCCTGCCGCATCGTTCGTGCCGCGCATCGCACGGCTGTCGTCGCTGGTGGCGACGCGCTGTCATCACTATCCGCCGGTAGATGAGAAAGCCTCGGTTCCCAGCCTGATCCTGCCGGCAGACGTGCAGACGCCGCGCAGCCTGCTGCAATTGACGGAGGGCATCACCGATGTTGCGGCTACGCATACCTTCCGCGTAACGGCGGCCCTGTTCGACGACGATGTATTTGCGCCATGCGTATTGCCGGTGTTGGCAGCGGGCGGCACGATCCTTTTCAGATGACGCGGGAATTGCCCATTTGCATGGGGCGGCGTTTGCGTTAAAGTCTCAGGCATTCATTTACGGAGCAATCATGGCGACAGAAATCGCAACACTGGGCGGCGGATGTTTTTGGTGCACCGAAGCGGTGTTTCAGCAATTGAACGGCGTGCTTGAAGTCGAATCCGGTTATACCGGCGGGCAGGTGGCCAATCCTTCCTATGAGCAGATTTGCGAGGGAACGACTGGCCATGCGGAAGTGGCTCGCCTGACGTTCGACCCGGCTGTCGTCAGCTATCGTGAAATTCTGGAAGTGTTCTTCACGATCCACGATCCGACCACGTTGAATCGCCAGGGTAACGATGTCGGTACGCAATATCGCTCGGTGATCTACTACCATTCACCGGAACAGCAAGAGACGGCGAAGCATGTCATTTCCGAAATGGCCAACGTGTGGGATGCACCCATCGTCACCGAACTGAGTCCTGCCGAAACCTTCTACAAGGCGGAGAACTATCACCAGAATTATTTCCGCCAGAATCCGCTGCAGGGGTATTGTGCGTTTGTCGTCGCGCCCAAAGTATCGAAGTTCAGGAAGACGTTCAGCGACAAGCTCAAGCAGTTCTGACCTGCGGGAATGCGATGAAGCGCAGTTGAAAGGGCAGCGAACGCTGCCCTGATTTTTTTCAGGCGGCGCGTTCCTGTGTTGCCTCTTCCGGCATCGCAACGTTTGATGCTTCGGCCAGTTTGCGCAACACGTGTGCGGCTGCAACCAGTCCGAACGAAGCAGTTACGACCATGGCAGAGCCGAAGCCGGCACAGTTCAGCCCTGTGATGCCGGCAGCATCGCTGTCGACGGTACAAGCCTCTGCGGTTTCGGGAAAGCGCAACGGTTCGCTGGAAAACACGGCATCGATGCCGAACTTGTTTTTCGTGCCACGTGGAAAGCCGTGTTCGGCGCGCAGGCGCTTGCGTACCTTGGCCAGCAACGGTTCTTGTTCTGTGCGACACAGATCCTTGATCTCTATACGTGTCGGATCGATCTGTCCGCCGGCGCTGCCTATGGTCACAAGCTTCAGTCCGTTCTTGCGGCAGTAAGCGATCAATGCAGTCTTGGCGCGTACATTGTCGATGGCGTCGATGATGTAGTTGTAGTTGCGCGCGCCGATCATGTCGTCGAGATTGTCGGCGGTGAGGAAATCCTCGATTTCCGTCACGATGCAGGTCGGATTGATTTGCGCGATCCGTTCCGCCAATGCAGTCACCTTGGCCTTGCCTACGGTATCGGTCAGCGCATGAATCTGGCGATTGATGTTCGATTCGGCAACGTTGTCGAGATCGATCATCGTGATGCGGCCGATGGCGCTGCGTGCCAGCGCTTCCACGATCCAAGAGCCGACGCCGCCGACGCCGATCACACAAACATGTGCGTTACGGAAACGTTCGAGTGCTTCCTTGCCGTACAAGCGCGCGATGCCACCGAAACGACGATCGAAATCGGCGTCGTCCACGGAAGCGGCGGGGATGGCAGGAATGGCGGATAGCGAAGTCATACCGCCATTTTAACGGAGAGCAACGCCAGATTCATGCGCCAGGTTCATTGCCACGCCCATCGTGCAGCATCCGCGAGACAGTTCGTTGACTGGCTTGCAATGCCCGACGGGAAGATTGCGGTATCCTCAAGTTTTAGCTGAACGAAAGAGCAAGATGTCGATTGCGGATATTCGAACCGACTACAGTCAGTCGGAATTGCTGGAAACGGCTACCGATGCCGATCCGGTCGTGCAATTTACAAAGTGGTTTGACGAGGCAGTGAAGGCCGGCGTCAAGGAACCGAACGCCATGGGAGTTTCTACGGTGAGCGCCGATGGGCGTCCTTCGTCGCGCATTCTGCTGATCAAGAATTTCGATCAGAATGGTTTTACCTGGTTTACCAATTACGACAGTCGCAAGGGCGCCGAGTTGGAACAGAATCCTTATGCTTCTTTGTTGTTTCACTGGGTAGACATTGAGCGCGTCGTGCGTATCGAAGGACGCGTCGAGAAAGTGACGCCGGAAGAAAGCGATGCCTACTTTCATAGCCGTCCGGTCAAGAGTCGTCTGGGTGCCATCGCTTCTTCGCAGAGTCGACCGATAGCCGACAGAGCTGAATTGGAAGCACGCTATGCGCAGGTCGAGGCGCAGTATGGCGACAACCCGCCACGGCCGGATAACTGGGGGGGGTATCGTCTCAAGCCGGACTACATTGAATTCTGGCAAGGACGTCGTTCACGACTGCACGATCGTATTGCCTATATGCTGAACGAAAAAGGAAACTGGAAGAAAACCCGTTTGCAGCCTTGAGGCTGGCAATACAAGGGATGAGCTATCAAGATTTCGACCGAGATCTTGAGCGAATCGAATTCGACGTTCGGAAATGACAAAGCCCGCAATGTATTGCGGGCTTTGCGAGTTATTGGTGGAGACGGCGGGAATCGAACCCGCGTCCAGAAGCACTCTACAGACAGTTCTACATACTTAGCGCTGCCATTTGATTTGACCTGCACGACGCGGACGCGCACGCTGCGTACAGGCGAGCCACCTATTGTTTAACGCCATGCCAAGTGACCCGGCGCGACGCGATTCCCTGTGTATGACTCTACCGCCGTTGCCGGCCCACCCCAGGGAAGAGATGGTGTAGAGCTAGAAAGTTCTTAGGTTCCTAGAGGTTTACGCTGCGAGAGCGTAAGATTCATCGTTTGCATTTAAGCATTTCCGGCTGTATTTACGAGGTAACCAGTCCTCGGTATGCCCTGCGCTGCTTTGCAACCCCTGTCGAAACCAGGTCGTCCCCAAAGCGTTGCCATTGTAACGCATTAGATGGGGCAAGCTCTTACCGATTCAAGCCCGATGTGCGGTGATGTGCGGGATTTATCCGAGCAACTCGGATAACTGCCGAGGCGATTCGAGCAGAACATCGGCATCCCACGTCGCAGGCAGAACGTCACCGCAATAGCCCCAGCCCGCCGCAACCGTTTTCATGCCGGCGGCGCGCCCGGCTTGTATGTCGCGCAGGTCATCTCCTACATACCAGCAATGTTCGGGCAGGATGCCGATGCGTTTTGCCGCTTCGAGCAGCGGAGCGGGGTGCGGTTTTGGATAGGCCGTCGTATCGCCGCAGACGACACAAGCCGCATGATCCAGCCCGATTTGCGGAACGAGCAGGTTGGTGAGTTGTGTCACTTTATTCGTGACAATACCCCAGGCAATCCCTTTTTTCTGCAAGCTGCCGAGCAGTTCGGGAATGCCGTCGAACAGGCGGCTGTGGACGGCGATCGATGTTTCGTAACGTTTCAGAAACTCGTCACGCAGAACGGGATAATCGTCGTCCTGCGGTGTAATGCCGAATGCGGCACCGATCAAGCCGCGTGCGCCGGCCGAAGCGACCGGGCGCAGTAGTGCATAGTCGACCGATTGCAGTCCGCGTGCGATACGCAGTTGGTTGACGGCGCCTGCGAGATCGGGAGCCGTGTCGGCCAGTGTGCCATCGAGATCGAAAAGTACGGCTTGTGGTGAGGGAAGTTTCATGGAGATGGAGAGTGCAGCAGGCGAAAACCATGGTTTTCGCCGCATGCATCAGAAGGGAATCATGCAGGCTTGGTACAGGCGACCAGATAATTGACACTGGTATCGCTGTTCAGCGAATAGATCTTGGTGAATGGATTGAAACCCATGCCTTTCAAGGCATCGACGGACAGTCCTGCCAAGCGCGTGAATTGTGCAAGTTCGGCTGGTGTGATGAATTTGGCGTAATCGTGCGTTCCTTTCGGCAGTAGGCGCAGGATGTATTCGGCACCGATGACGGCATGCAGATAGGACTTCGGATTGCGGTTGATCGTCGAGAAGAAGATGCGGCCGCCCGGTTTGGCCAAGCGCGCGCAGGCTGCCACGATGGAGGCAGGATCGGGGACATGTTCCAGCATTTCCATGCAGGTGACGATGTCGAAACTGCCACTTTCTCTAGCTGCGAGGTCTTCCGCCGCAATCAGTTCGTAGCGTACATGTACGCCCGATTCGAGGCTGTGCAGGTCGGCGACCTTCAACGCTTTTTCGGACAAATCGATGCCGGTAACGTCAGCACCTTTCTTTGCCATCGATTCCGCGAGAATACCGCCGCCGCAGCCAACATCGACGACCTTCTTGCCGGCCAGCGGTGCCTGGCTGTTGATCCAGTCGAGGCGTAACGGATTGATTTCGTGCAGTGGGCGAAACTCGGAGGTTGGGTCCCACCATTGATGGGCCAGATCGCTAAATTTTTTCAGTTCCAATGGGTCGGCATTCATAGGCTGAATCATAACTGGAAAGCAGGGAATCGGGGATGTTGCATCAGGTTGGTGCAGACGAAAAAAAACCCCGCCGCAGCGGGGTTTTGATATGCGCATGAAGCGACTTACTTGCGGGTACCGACCACTTCGATTTCCACGCGACGGTTTTGAGCGCGGCCAGCTGCAGTTTTGTTGGTTGCAACCGGTTGTTTCTCGCCCTTGCCTTCGGTGTAGACGCGTTTTGCATCGACGCCTTTACCGACCAGGTAGCTCTTGACCGCTTCAGCACGGCGAACCGACAGCTTCTGGTTGTAAGCGTCAGGACCGATCGAGTCGGTGTGGCCGACGGCGATGATGACTTCCAGGTTCAGGCCGTTCAGTTTCGACGCCAGATCATCCAGTTTGGCTTTGCCGTCCGGTTTCAGGACTGCCTTGTCGAAATCAAAGAAGGCGTCAGCAGCAAACGTGACTTTTTCCGAAGTCGGAACAGGCGCGACCACCGGAGCCGAGGCAGGAGCCGCTGCAACCAGGGCACCATCGCAACCCGGAACGGACGCAGCCGGGGTCCAGTAGCCGGTATGCCAGCACAGGCCGGTGGAGTTGCGAGCGATAACGCCACGACCATCTTGCAGGTATGCGCTGTTCGGGGTGCTGGCCTTGATGTCCGTTTGAGCGTGAGCAGACATTGCAACGACCGCGGATGCCGCGAAGACGAGTTTTGCTAATTTATTCATATTTCTTTCTCCTCGAGTGAGATATCCGCAGATGAACTGCGCCAAAACTACCTAAATGACACAAAAATTAATGCGCGCCTCAACAACCGCATGCAACAAAATTTCCTACATGCAATAGTCAAAAACTTGTATCCATTTTGCCATACACGGCGTTTCAGCGAACATCGCCAAATGGGCGAATTAACGTTTTTTTAAATCCGTTGTGTTTAAACAACGACAGCACGAAGAAATATTTCCACCTGCAAAACATTGACCTTTGGACATCCAAATCGTTCATGTAGTCGGCGGGAAATTTTTCTTTTTTGTCATTTTTGTGTGCCATGCACCTGAATTTGAACGCGCCGATTTGGTGCGAGACAGGAAATCAGTTTGGTTCGGCTCATGCCGGCATGACAATTAACTAACGGCTGGGTTTCTCCGGCGCCATGAATGTTGATTGGGGCGGTTACGCCGTGCGATTTCAGGAAACTGGCCACGGAGGCGGCCCGTTTCTCGGAAAGATGTCGATTTGCTTCGGCTGCACCGATATTGTCGGTGTGGCCGGTAATTGTCAGGTCGGCAATCGATTGGCATTTGGCAAGTTGGGGCAGCACGGTGTCGGCCAAGCGTTTTTTTGCCTTTGCATTCAATGCGGCTTGGCCCGAGGCGAAGGTCTCTCCACTTTCCAGCGTAACCATGAAATCGCAAGGTTTGTCCATGGCTTCGCTTGCCAGGATGTTTTTTACTTCCGGAGCGATCGGATTCGGAATCGGCGGTTTCAGTGCGCCGTCGCATCCGGCAACGGCATCGGTAGCGGTCCAGCTGCCCGAACGCCAGCACAGACCAAATCCGCTGCGGGTGACGGCGCCGCGGCTGTCCTGATTGTACCCGTCGTTCTGAGGAGCTTGAATATCGGTTTGCGCAAAGGCGAAGGTGGAAGAAACGCCCATCAGTAATCCGAGGGCCAGTTTGTCGATCATGCTTTTCTCTTGGGTGGGTGTGCGGGGAGGGTTGCGGATAAGTTGCTACCGGTTTTCCAACAGACGGCATTTAAACATATTTGACGCGGGTTGCGTCTTTGGCTTCTCTTTGGCTTCGGTATGCAGAGGTGTTTGGGGTTGTTGAAAGCAGGGAAGAGAGTCGCTCGGCGTGGTAAAATCTCCGATTTGCCGGATCGCGCATTCAAACGGACGATTCTTCTTCATTAACATTCGCCAAGGATCTACGTACCGCCCATGGATCAATTCGCTAAAGAGACCATACCGATTTCGCTGGAAGAAGAAATGCGCAAGAGTTACCTCGATTACGCGATGAGCGTGATCGTGGGACGAGCGCTACCGGATGTGCGGGATGGACTGAAGCCGGTGCATCGTCGCGTGTTGTACGCGATGCATGAGACGAACAACGTCTGGAATCGTCCTTATGTGAAGTGCGCGCGCGTGGTCGGGGAAGTGATGGGTAAATATCACCCGCACGGCGACCAGGCGATCTACGACACGCTGGTGCGCATGGCGCAGGATTTTTCGCTGCGCTACACGCTGGTCGATGGCCAGGGCAATTTCGGTTCGATCGACGGCGACAACGCGGCGGCAATGCGTTATACCGAATGCCGACTCGACAAGATCGCCAGCGAACTGCTGGCCGATATCGAAAAGGAAACCGTCGATTTCGTCCCGAACTACGACGGCAAGGAAAAGGAACCGTCGGTACTGCCGACGCGCGTGCCCAATCTGCTGATCAACGGTTCGTCCGGTATCGCGGTGGGCATGGCGACGAACATCCCGCCACACAACATCACGGAAATCATCGACGGCGCACTGCATGTGCTGCGCAACGAGCAATGTTCGGTCGATGAACTGCTGGAAATCATCCCGGCACCGGATTTTCCGACCGGCGGCATCATCTACGGCGTGTCCGGCGTGCGCGATGGTTATCGCACCGGCCGCGGCCGCGTCGTCATGCGTGCGAAGACGCACTTCGAGGAATTCGGCAAGGAAAACCGTTCGGCGATCATCGTCGACGAACTGCCGTATCAGGTAAACAAGAAGTCGTTGCTGGAACGCATCGCCGAACTGGTGCGCGACAAGAAGCTGGAAGGCATTTCCGACATCCGCGACGAATCGGATAAATCCGGCATGCGCGTCGTGATCGAACTGAAGCGTGGCGAAGTGCCTGAAGTCGTGTTGAACAATCTGTACAAGCAGACGCAGCTGCAGGATACCTTCGGCATGAACATGGTCGCGCTGGTCGACGGCCAGCCGAAGCTGCTGAACCTGAAGCAGATGCTGGAGTGCTTCCTGTCGCATCGCCGCGAAGTGGTGACGCGTCGTACCGTGTTCGAACTGCGCAAGGCGCGCGAACGCGGCCACGTGCTGGAAGGCTTGGCAGTGGCGCTGGCCAACATCGACGATTTCATCGCGATCATCAAGGCGGCACCGACGCCGCCGGTGGCGAAAGCTGAATTGATGGCGCGTGCCTGGGATTCGTCGGTTGTGCGTGAAATGCTGGCACGAACCGGCGACGAGGCTGTCGGCGGCATCGAAGCCTTTCGTCCGGAAAACCTGCCGAAGCAATACGGTATCCAGTCCGACGGCCTGTACAAGCTGTCCGACGATCAGGCGCAGGAAATCCTGCAGATGCGTCTGCAGCGCTTGACCGGCCTTGAACAGGACAAGATCGTCAATGAATACAAGGAAGTGATGGCACAGATCGCCGATCTGCTGGACATCCTCTCCAAGCCGGCGCGCGTGACGACCATCATCACCGACGAGCTGACGGCAGCAAAACACGAATACGGCGAAAGCAACAAGGATGAGCGTCGTTCGACGATCGAGTTGAATGCGACCGATCTCGGTACCGAAGACCTGATCACGCCGCAGGACATGGTAGTCACCTTGTCGCATACCGGCTATATGAAATCGCAGCCAATTTCGGAATACCGTGCGCAGAAGCGCGGTGGCCGCGGCAAACAGGCGATGGCGACCAAGGAAGACGACTGGATCGATCAGCTCTTCATTGCCAATACGCACGATTACATTCTGTGCTTCTCCAATCGTGGCCGCATGTACTGGCTGAAGGTGTGGGAAGTGCCGCAAGGTTCGCGTGCTTCGCGCGGCAAGCCGATCGTCAACATGTTCCCGCTGCAGGACGGCGAAAAAATCACGGTGGTGCTGCCGATTTCCGGCGAAAACCGCACGTTCCCGGAAGATCACTACGTCTTCATGTCGACCAGCCTTGGCACCGTGAAGAAGACGCCGCTGTCCGATTTCAGCAATCCGCGCAAGGCCGGCATCATCGCGGTCGATCTTGATGACGGCGACTTCCTGATCGGTGCCGCACTGACTGACGGCAAGCACGACGTGATGCTGTTCTCCGACGCTGGCAAGGCCGTGCGTTTCGATGAGAACGACGTGCGTCCGATGGGCCGTACTGCGCGCGGCGTGCGCGGCATGAACCTGGAAGAAGGTCAGCAGGTGATTGCCTTGCTGGTCGCGGAAAACGAACAGCAGTCGGTATTGACGGCAACTGAAAACGGTTTCGGCAAACGCACGCCGATTACCGAATACACGCGTCACGGTCGCGGCACGAAGGGGATGATTGCGATCCAGACCAGCGAGCGCAACGGCAAGGTCGTCGCCGCCACGCTGGTCGATGCGAACGACGAAATCATGTTGATCACGACCGGCGGTGTGCTGATTCGCACGCGCGTGGCCGAGATTCGTGAAATGGGTCGTGCGACCCAAGGCGTGACGCTGATTGCCGTCGAAGACGGCACCAAGCTCAGCGGCCTGCAACGCATACTTGAATCAGATGTTGATGAAGAGCAATCCGGTACGGAGGAAGCAGAATAATGAAGCGGCGCGTGTTTAACTTTTCGGCTGGTCCGGCTGCGTTGTCGAAAGAAGTCATTCAGCAAGCAGCAGATGAAATGATGGACTGGCGGGGAAGCGGGATGTCCGTGATGGAAATGAGCCATCGCGGCAAGGAGTTCACCGAGATTCTCGCGAACGCGAAAGCCGATCTGCGCGAACTGATGTCCATCCCGGACAACTACAAGATCCTGTTCATGCAGGGCGGGGCGATCGCCGAGAACGCCATCGTGCCGATGAATCTGATCGGTCGCAAACCGCAGCCTGCCACCATCGATTTCATCAACACCGGTCACTGGTCGGTGCAGAGCATCGAGGAGGCGCACAAGTACGCCAAGGTCAACATTGCCGCATCGTCAGAAGATGCCGGTTTCACTTACGTTCCGGCGCGCGATACCTGGAAACTGTCGCAGGATGCCGCCTACGTGCACATCTGCACCAATGAAACCATCGGCGGCGTCGAATTCAATTACACGCCGGAAGTCGGTGATGTTCCGTTGGTGGCAGACATGTCTTCCAACATCCTGTCGCGCCAGATCGACGTGTCGAAATACGCCGTCATCTACGCCGGTGCGCAGAAGAACATCGGTCCGGCCGGTGTGACGATCGTCATCGTGCGCGACGACATGCTGGGTCATGCAGTACCCGCCTGTCCGTCAGCCTTCGACTGGAAGCAGGTCGCCGAGCACGACTCGATGTACAACACGCCGCCGACCTATCCGATCTACATTGCCGGCCTGACGTTCCAGTGGTTGAAGCGCATCGGCGGCATTGCGGAAATCGAAAAGGTCAACGTTGCCAAGGCTAAACTGGTCTACGATTACCTGGATTCGACCGGTTTCTATATCAATCGCGTGCCGGTGGCCGATCGTTCCCGCATGAACGTGCCATTTGTGCTGCGCGACGAATCGCTGAATGCAAAGTTCCTGGCTGAAGCCGACGCCAACGGTCTGGTGCAGTTGAAGGGGCACAGCTCGGTCGGCGGCATGCGCGCTTCGATCTACAACGCCATGCCGCTCGAGGGTGTGCAGGATCTGGTGGCGTTCATGAAGGATTTCGAGAAGAAGTACGGTTGACGTGACAGCAAGCCGGACGTTTTCGTCCGGCTAAAACGATTCAATGCAATCCAAGGCGATGACACGTATCGCATGACCATGACGACGGACGACAAGCTCAAACCGCTGCGCCAGCAGATCGACGCCATCGACACGCAAATCCTCGATTTGCTCAATCAGCGCGCACAGGTGGCGCAGCAAGTAGGTCATGTAAAGGCCGAGACCAACGCGCCGGTCTTCCGCCCCGAGCGCGAGGCGCAGGTGCTGCGTAACGCGGCCGAACGCAATCCCGGCCCGCTGCACGGCAGCGATATCCAGACCATCTACCGTGAAATCATGTCGGCTTGCCGTGCGCTGGAGCGTCGCGTGACCGTGGCTTTTCTCGGTCCGGTGGGTACCTTTAGCGAGCAAGCGGTCTATCAGCAGTTCGGCCATGCGGTCGAAGGCTTGGCCTGCGCTTCCATCGATGAAGTTTTTCGTGCGACTGAAGCCGGCTCTGCCGATTTCGGCGTGGTGCCGATCGAGAATTCGTCGGAAGGCGTCATCAATCGCACGCTGGATTTGCTGCTGCAGACGACGCTGACGATCAGCGGCGAAGTTGCGATCAAGGTGCATCACAGCCTGATGACGCGTAGCGGCTCGATGGATGGCATCAAGTCCATTCATGCCCATTCGCAGGCGCTGGCGCAATGCCAAGCCTGGCTGAACCAGCATTATCCGGACATCGAACGCGTGGCCGTCGCTTCCAACGGCGAGGCGGCGCGCCAGGCTGGCGAGGATGCGTCCATCGCCGCGATTGCCAGCGACATCGCGAGCCAGAAATACAGCCTGCAGATCGTCAACGCGCATATCCAGGACGATCCGCACAATCGCACGCGCTTTGCCGTGATCGGCCGCCTGCAGACGGAACCGAGCGGGTGTGACCAGACGTCGCTGGTGTTGTCGGTGCCGAACAAGGCGGGCGCCGTCTATAACCTGCTGGCGCCACTGGCCAAACATGGCGTATCAATGAGTCGATTCGAATCGCGCCCTGCGCGCATGGGTACGTGGGAATACTATTTCTACGTCGACATCGAAGGCCATTTGAAAGATCGCAAGGTTGCCGATGCACTGGGCGAGCTGAAGGACAATGCAGCTTTCTTCAAGGTGCTGGGCTCGTATCCTTGCAGTCTGTGATGTGAGGCTCGCACGGCTCATTGCATCCTGATATGCCGGCAGTACGCTATCTGCGCTTTCTGTAATACGCATTTATCCGCAACACGATTCATCCCGGGAATTTTTCATGTCCATTCAGTTCGGCCCTGATTACATCCGTGCCATCGCGCCCTATCAGGGCGGCAAGCCGATCAGCGAGGTTGCGCGTGAATTCGGTCTCGACGAGACGAAGATCGTCAAACTTGCTTCCAACGAAAATCCGCTTGGTATGCCGGAATCGGCGCGCAAGGCGATGGCCAATGTGGCCGATGCCGGCCGCTATCCCGACGGCAACGGATTCGAACTGAAGGCCGCGCTGACCGCGAAATACGGTGTGCCGGCCGAATACATTACGCTTGGCAATGGGAGTAACGATATCCTGGAACTTGCCGCGCACGCTTTCGTGCAGCCGGGACAGTCCGTCATCTATGCGCAATATTCGTTCGCCGTTTATCCGCTGGCGACGCAGGCCGTCGGCGGCCGTTCGCTGGTAGTGCCGGCCAAGGATTTCGGCCACGATCTCGATGCGATGATCGATGCGATCGAGGAAGACACGAAGCTGATTTTTGTCGCCAATCCGAACAATCCGACTGGCACCTTCATTCCGGGCGATGCAATCGAAGCATTCCTGCGCCGTGTGCCGTCGAACATCGTCGTCGTGCTCGACGAGGCATACACCGAATTTCTGCCGCAGGAACAGCAATACGATTCCATTGCGTGGGTAGCAAAATATCCGAACCTGCTGGTGTCGCGTTCGATGTCCAAGGTCTACGGACTGGCTGGCCTTCGCATCGGTTACGGCATTGCGCAGCTAGGCATTACCGATTTGTTGAACCGCATTCGCCAGCCGTTCAACGTCAATTCCTTCGCGCAGGCAGCGGCGATCGCCGCGCTGGCCGACGACGAATTCGTCAGCAGAAGCGCAAAGCTGAATGCGGACGGCTATCGACAACTGACGCAGGTCTTCGATGAACTGGGCTTGCAATACGTGCCGTCGTACGGCAACTTCGTATTGGTCAAGGTCGGGGAAGACGACGGCGCCGGTGCGCGCATCAATCTGGCGTTGCTGAAGCAGGGTGTCATCGTGCGGCCGGTCGGTAACTACGGTTTGCCGCAATGGTTGCGCATCACGGTCGGATTGCCGGAAGAGAACGATGCCTTCATCGCTGCATTGAAGAAGGCATTGGCCTGAATTCAAACTGACGAATCGATAACCATCTGGATTGATCGTGCTGAACAAAATCGTCATCTTCGGAACCGGCCTGATCGGCGGCTCGTTCGCCGCTGCCTTGCGCAAGGCGGGTGCGGTGCGCCAGATCGTCGGCATCGGCCGCACGGCAGCATCGCTGCAGCGGGCAAAGGAATTGGGCTTGATCGATACGATTGGCACGTCGATGGAAGAAGCGTTGCACGATGCCGATCTGGTGCTGCTGTCCGTTCCCGTCGCACAGACCGAATCGGTGCTGGTTGCGATCAAACCGTGGCTGCAGCCGCAGACGGTCGTTACCGATGCCGGCAGTATCAAGGGCGAGGTCGTTGCAGCAGCGGAGCGTGCGCTCGGTGAAAAATTCGCGCAATTCGTGCCGGGCCATCCGATTGCCGGTCGTGAACTGACCGGACCGGATGCGGCTGTCGCCGATCTGTATGTCGGCAAAAAGGTCGTGCTGACACCGCTGCCGCAGAATGCTGCAGCCAGCGTGGCGCGTGTCGCAGACGCATGGCAGCAATGCGGCGCCGTCATCCATCGTCTGACTGTGGAGCAGCATGATGCGGTGTTCGCTGCAGTCAGCCATTTGCCGCATCTGCTGGCGTATGCGCTGGTCGACGATATTGCTTCCAAACCGCACGCCGATTTGCTGTTCCAGTATGCGGCTAGCGGCTTCCGCGACTTCACCCGCATCGCCGGTTCGTCGCCGGAAATGTGGCGCGACATCAGCCTGGCGAACCAGCCGGCGATATTGAACGAACTCGATGCCTACATCGCGCAATTGGCGCGCTTTCGCGCGCTGCTGGCGCAACGCGACGGCGATGCGATGCAGACGATGTTCTCCCGCGCGCAGCAGGCGCGCAGCGAATGGCTGCGCAGTCTGGAAGAAGCCGAGGCGCAATCACAGGATCGCAAGCAATGAAACACTATCCGCACCATCTCGATCTCGCTCCTGCCATGCATGCGAAGGGCACTGTGCGTCTGCCGGGTTCGAAAAGCATCTCCAATCGCATGCTGCTGCTGGCCGCACTGGCCGATGGTGAAACGCATATCAAGGATTTGCTGGCATCGGACGACACGCATGTGATGCTGATGGCTTTGCAAAGTCTTGGCGTCAAATGGAAGCAGATCGGCGAATCGCAGGATTACATCGTGCATGGCGCCGGTGGCGCATTTCCGAACCACCATGCCGATCTGTTCATGGGTAATGCCGGCACGGCGATCCGTCCGCTGACGGCGGCGCTGGCGGTGACGGGCGGCGATTACACGCTGCACGGCATTCCGCGCATGCACGAACGTCCTATTGGAGATCTGGTCGATGCGCTGAACGATATCGGTGCCGACATCGAATACACCGGTCAGCCGGGCTATCCGCCGCTGCGTATCCGCCGCAGCCGTATCCGTGCGGAACGATTGAAAGTGCGCGGCAATGTTTCCAGCCAGTTCCTGACCGCACTGCTGATGGCGGCGCCGTTGATGGCGGCGGAACGCGATGTGACGATCGATGTCGTCGGCGAACTGATTTCCAAGCCTTACATCGAAATCACGCTGAACCTGATGCGCCGTTTCGGCGTGGAAGTGCAGCGCGACGGCTGGCAGTCGTTTACGGTGACGACCGGCCAGCGCTATCGCAGTCCGGGCACGATACATGTCGAAGGCGATGCGTCGTCGGCATCGTATTTCCTGGCGGCCGGCGCGATTGCTGGTGGACCGGTGCGTGTTGAGGGCGTGGGCCGCGACAGCATCCAGGGCGATGTGCGTTTCGTCGAATCGCTGCAGCAGATGGGTGCGACCGTCACGATGGGCGACAACTGGATCGAAGCGCAATCCAACGGTGCGCTGCATGCGATCAATGCGGATTTCAATCACATTCCCGATGCGGCGATGACGATCGCGGTGGCGGCGCTGTATGCCGACGGTCCAAGCATCTTGCGCAATATCGGCAGCTGGCGCGTCAAGGAAACCGATCGCATCGCCGCGATGGCGACGGAACTGCGCAAGCTGGGTGCGATCGTGGAAGAGGGCGACGATTACCTGCGCGTGACGCCGCCGGCTGTCATCCAGTCCGCCGCCATCGATACCTACGACGATCACCGGATGGCGATGTGTTTTTCGCTGGCAACGCTGGATGGCGCGGCGCGGCGGGGAAACCGCATCCGCATCAACGATCCGCAATGCGTGGCCAAGACTTTTCCTGAGTATTTCGAAGCCTTTGCAGGCGTGACGGAAGAAAGCCTGTTCTGACGCTGCCGGTTCGTGGCCGGTTTGCCGGCTGCAACATATTCGCTCCACTTTTCCAAATGGATTCCTGACATGACTTCATCGCACGCCATTCCCGTCATCACGATCGACGGGCCGACTGCATCGGGAAAAGGAACGGTGGCGCAACTGGTCGCGGAACGACTCGGCTTTCATTATCTGGATTCGGGCGCGCTGTATCGATTGACGGCGTTGTCTGCCTTGCAGGCGGAAACGCCACTGGACGACGAACAGGCGTTGGCCAAGCTGGCCGGGGAGTTGCATTGCAGTTTCAGCAATGGCGCGATTTTCCTGAACGGCGAAGATGTCTCGATGGCGATCCGTGCCGAAAAAGTTGGCAATGCAGCATCGAAAGTCGCCGCCTTGCCGGCACTCCGCCGGGCGCTGGTCGAGTTGCAACTGC
Source organism: Oxalicibacterium solurbis (assembly GCF_014635845.1). Lineage (GTDB taxonomy): Bacteria > Pseudomonadota > Gammaproteobacteria > Burkholderiales > Burkholderiaceae_D > Oxalicibacterium > Oxalicibacterium solurbis. Next base: position 261,024 of record NZ_BMDP01000002.1, read on the forward strand.
GATTTGCACAGGTGCCGGGACTGGTGGCTGACGGGCGCGACATGGGCACCGTGATTTTCCCCGATGCCTGTCTGAAAGTCTTCTTGACGGCAAGTGTGGAAGCGCGCGCGGAAAGACGATATAAGCAATTGATTGACAAGGGATTTTCTGCTAATATGCACGACCTTCTGAAGGATTTGAACGAACGTGACGCGCGCGATTCCAATCGCGCCATCGCACCGCTCAAGCCGGCCGAGGGGGCGTATTTGCTGGATACCTCGAATCTCACCGTGAATCAGGCGGTGGAACAGGTGCTCGGCTGGTATGCCGCTGTAAAAAAGTAAGCAAGAGTTGTAGTTGTTGTACCCGGTGTCCGGGCTGGCGCAAAGCCTGAACGGACTATGATGAACCCAACCCAGTTTTCCGTACGTACTGCATCCTGCATTTGCGGGGCCGACAGACGATTGAAGCGGACTCTGGTCAAACCTGTTCAAATTTTATGTCTACTGCTGTTACCTCCCAAGATTCCGGTATGGAAAGCTTTGCCGCCCTGTTTGAAGAATCGCTGTCGCGTCAGGACATGCGTTCGGGCGAAGTGATTTCCGCTGAAGTCGTTCGTATCGATCACAATTTCGTGATCGTCAACGCCGGCCTGAAATCGGAAGCATTCATCCCTATCGACGAATTCAAGAACGACAGCGGCGAGCTGGAAGTCAACGTCGGTGACTTCATCTCCGTTGCGATCGAATCGCTGGAAAACGGTTTCGGCGACACCATCCTGTCGCGCGACAAGGCCAAGCGTCTGGCATCGTGGCTCTCGCTGGAAAAAGCGATGGAGTCCGGCGAGATCGTCACCGGCACCGTCAACGGCAAGGTCAAGGGCGGCCTGACCGTTCTGACCAATGGCATCCGCGCCTTCCTGCCGGGTTCGCTGGTCGATACCCGTCCGGTCAAGGACACCACGCCGTTCGAAGGCAAGACCCTCGAATTCAAGGTCATCAAGCTGGACCGCAAGCGTAACAACGTCGTGCTGTCGCGTCGCGCCGTCATCGAAGCATCGATGGGCGAAGAGCGTGCGAAGCTGATGGAAACGCTGAAGGAAGGCACGATCGTCAACGGTATCGTCAAGAACATCACCGACTACGGTGCGTTCGTCGATCTGGGCGGCATCGACGGCCTGCTGCACATCACCGATCTGGCATGGCGCCGTGTGCGTCATCCGTCGGAAGTGCTCACTGTCGGCCAGGAAATCACTGCCAAGGTCCTCAAGTACGATCAAGAGAAGAATCGCGTTTCGCTGGGCGTCAAGCAACTGGGCGACGATCCGTGGACCGGTCTGTCGCGTCGTTACCCGCAAAGCACCCGCCTGTTCGGTAAAGTCACCAACCTGACCGACTACGGCGCATTCGTCGAAGTCGAGCAAGGTATCGAAGGCCTGGTGCACGTTTCCGAAATGGACTGGACCAACAAGAACGTTGCACCGAACAAGGTCGTTCAACTGGGCGACGAAGTCGAAGTCATGGTTCTGGAAATCGACGAAGAGCGTCGTCGTATCAGTCTCGGCATGAAGCAATGCAAGGCCAACCCTTGGGACGACTTTGCCGTTACCCACAAGAAGGGCGACAAGGTCAAGGGCGCGATCAAGTCGATCACCGACTTCGGCGTGTTCATCGGCCTGCCGGGCAACATCGACGGTCTGGTTCACCTGTCCGACCTGTCCTGGACCGAAGCTGGCGAAGAAGCCGTGCGCAAGTTCAAGAAGGGCGACGAACTGGAAGCAGTCGTGCTGGCAATCGACGTCGAACGCGAGCGGGTTTCGCTGGGCGTCAAGCAGCTGGAAGGCGACCCGTTCAACAACTACGCTGCAATGAACGACAAGGGCGCACTGGTTACCGGTACGGTCAAGGCAGTCGAGCCGAAAGGCGCTGTGATCCAGTTGTCCGATGAAGTCGAAGGCTATCTGCGCGCTTCCGAAATCTCCCGCGATCGCGTGGAAGATGCCGGTACGCACCTGAAAGTCGGTGATTCCGTTGAAGCCATGGTCATCAACGTCGATCGCAAATCGCGCAGCATCCAGCTGTCGATCAAGGCGAAAGACAACGTTGAAACGCAGGAAGCGATGCAGAAGATGTCGGCTGACTCCAACGCGGCTTCCGGCACGACCAGCCTGGGCGCACTGCTCAAGGCCAAGCTCGACAACAAGAACTAAGTTCATCGTCAATGACCAAGTCGGAGCTGATTGCCCGTCTGGCCGAGCGTTATCCGCAGCTGGTTGCAAAGGATGCGGATTTCGCTGTCAAGACCATCCTTGATGCGATGTCCGACGCGCTGGCGAACGGACAGCGCATCGAGATCCGTGGTTTCGGCAGCTTTGCGCTCAACAGCCGTCCGCCACGCATCGGCCGCAATCCGAAGTCGGGCGACAAGGTGATGGTCCCGGAAAAACGGGTGCCGCACTTCAAGCCCGGCAAGCAATTGCGGGAGCGCGTGGATGCGATGGTGGGGCAGCCGATCATCGATGACTGAGTGGTTTGCAATGAATAATGGAACGGCATCTTCGGATGCCGTTTTTTTTCACGTACAATTCTGACGTTCCGCTCCCATCTACGATAAGGGGAATCCCTGCCATGAAAATCCTGTTCAGAATATTCGCCGTGATTCTTTTTATCGTGTTCTTCGGCTTCGCCCTGAAGAACACTCAGGAAATCAGCCTTCAGCTCTTCATGGGGTACGAAATTCGCGGTCCGTTGGTATTGTTGCTGCTTGGTTTTTTCGTGGTTGGCGCGGTACTCGGCGTGCTTGGAATGGCGCCGACGCTGTTCCGCTATCGCCGTGAAGCAGCAAGGCACAAGAAGACCATCGTCGCGATGGAAAAGAACGCGCAGGAGCAGGCTCTGGCGCGGTCGCAGCCGCCGCAGCCGGAAACGATGGCGCATCTGTGATGCGCTTGGATAGTTGATTCTCACCGATACGATATTTCATGGAATTTGAAACCTGGTGGCTGCTGGCGATCCCGGCCTTTTTCACGCTGGGCTGGCTGGCCGCGCGTGTGGATATCAAACAGCTGGTCTCCGAATCGCGCAGCCTGCCGCGCGGCTACTTCAGAGGATTGAATTTCCTGCTGAACGAGCAGCCGGACAAGGCGATCGATGCCTTCATCGAAATCGTCAAGCTGGATCCGGAAACGGTCGAACTGCATTTTGCACTGGGTAACCTGTTTCGCCGCCGTGGCGAGACCGAGCGCGCAATCCGCGTTCACCAGAATCTGCTGTCGCGTCCGGATCTGCCGCAAGACCAGAAGGTGCATGCGCAATATGAGCTTGGTCAGGATTACCTGAATGCGGGCCTGCTGGATCGCGCGGAAGAAACCTTCAACCAGCTTGTCGATACGCAATATGGCGCGCAGGCACGTCGTGCCTTGCTGGAAATCTACCAGCGCGAGAAAGAATGGATGCGCGCCATCGAAGCAGCGCAAGCGTTGCAGGAATCCGGTGCAGGCGGTCGTCAGACCGAGATCGCGCAGTTCTATTGCGAACTGGCGCAGGATGAACTTGTGCATACGCATCCGGATGCCGCCATCACGTTGCTGGACAAGGCGCTGGCTGCTGACCGCACCAGCGTGCGCGCAACCATCCTGATGGGCGATGCGCTGCTGGCCAAAAATGATATCGAGGCGGCATTGATGGCGTGGCGTCGCGTCGAGCATCAGAGCGTGCCGCATGTCGCCCTTGTGGCACAACGCCTGATGGACGGTTATCGTGCGGTCGGACGTCCGCAGGAAGGATTGAAGCTGCTGCGCTTCTATCTCGGTGAAGCATCGTCGATCGATCTGATCGAAGTGGTGTTCAAGGCCGTACTGGAACTCGAAGGCGTAGATGCCGCGAATCAACTGGTCAGCGATGAATTGCGCCGTACGCCGACGCTGCTCGGACTCGACAAGTTGCTGGAGGCTCGCCTGATGGATGCGCCGCCGGAAATGCGCTCCGAACTGTCGATGGTCAAGAATCTGGTGCATGGCTATACGCAGAAACTGGCCCGCTATCAATGCAGCCATTGCGGCTTCAAGGCGCGCCAATACTATTGGCAATGTCCAGGCTGCAGCAAATGGGAAACCTATCCGCCGCGCAGGACGGAAGAGCTGAATGTCATGAACTGATTCACCATCCGCCGTTAAGGCGGATTTTTCTTTCCTCTTTCTCTTCTTTTCAATTCCCCGTTTTTATGGGATGTCGGCTGGCACGATTTATTGATACCTTGCTCACGATTTCTTTTGTCTTGTTGTCAAGAAATCGACATGCTCATCAATATCAATCAATGGGAAGGAGAAAGTCATGTTGAAGAAATGGTTGCTGGCAATCGCTTCGGTACTGGTAATCGGTACAGCATTTGCAGGCGTCGATGTGAACAAGGCGGATCAGGCAGCATTGGATAGCGTGCGCGGTATCGGCCCGACGATGTCGAAAGCCATTCTGGAGGAGCGCAAGAAGGGTAATTTCAAGGACTGGAATGACCTGCAGACGCGCGTCAAGGGAATCGGCGACAAGAGCTCCGAGAAATTTTCGCAAGCAGGCCTGACTGTCAACGGCGCTTCCAAGCCGGGCGTGAAGCCTGCGAAGCAGGAACCAGCGGTCGCATCGGCACAAGTCAAGGCGGGTAGCACAAAGAAATAAACGCCTGATCAAACAGGCGATTGATCGTCTTCAAAGCCCCGGCACGCCGGGGCTTTTTCATTTGGAGAGCAAAGATACGCTGTCAGGCATCGTCGATTAAAATGGCATTTTTCAGGAAGCGGATTCAATTTCATGCAATACATGACGATCGAAGACACTATCGGCAATACGCCGCTGGTGCAACTCAAGCGCTTGAACGGAGAAGACACGGCGCGCCGCAACAATGTCATCCTCGGCAAGCTGGAAGGCAACAATCCGGCCGGTTCGGTCAAGGACAGGCCGGCGTTGTCGATGATCAAGCATGCGGAAGCGCGCGGCGACATCAAGCCGGGCGACACGTTGATTGAAGCGACCAGCGGGAATACTGGTATTGCATTGGCGATGGTAGCTGCGATGCGTGGCTACAAGATGGTCCTGCTGATGCCGGAAAACTTGAGCGAAGAGCGACGTCAGAGCATGGCCGCTTATGGCGCCAAGATCGTGCTGACGCCGAAAGCTGGTGGCATGGAATATGCCCGTGATCTGGCGGAACAGATGCAGAAGAACGGCGAGGGCATCATCCTTGACCAGTTCGGCAATCCCGACAATCCGCTGGCGCATTACGAAAGCACGGGGCCGGAATTGTGGCAGCAGACGGAAGGCCGTATTACCCATTTCGTTAGTGCGATGGGAACGACCGGCACCATCATGGGCGTATCGCGCTATCTGAAAGAAAAGAATCCGGAGATCCAGGTCATTGGCGCACAGCCCGAAGAAGGTTCGCAGATTCCCGGCATTCGCAAATGGCCGGAAGCCTATCTGCCGAAAATCTACGATGCGGCGCGCGTCGACCAGCTCGAATACGTAAGCCAAGCCGCAGCGGAGCAAATGGCCCGCCGGCTGGCAATCGAGGAAGGAATCTTCTGCGGAATTTCCGCAGCAGGAGCATGCGAGGTTGCCTTGCGCATCTCGCAAACGGTCGAGAACGCGACCATCGTCTTCATCGTCTGCGATCGTGGCGATCGCTATCTATCTACCGGCGTGTTCCCGGCCTGATATCTCTCCGACGGACGTTGAAAAACAGCCGGATTATTCCGGCTGTTCCACCGCAGTATTGACTGACGGTGCGGCGTCCTTGTCCTTCGGTTTGAACTGCTTGTCGCTGATACGGAATTTATCGCGACGGTCTCCCATCAGGATGCGCAGATCACGAATGCTCAGGTCGCTGACTTCGTGCATGCGAATCAGCAGCGAGGCGCCGACCGGCAGACGACGGTGGCGGATCTTGCTGATGACGGGCGGTGCAACTTCCAGTGCGCGCGACAAAGCTGCATCGTTTTTCAGATGCAGTTTTTCGATCAGCGAATCCAGCAGGTGGTTGGGATCGTAGTTGACCTGATCGGCCAGTCGGTTGCTCGTGGTTTGAGTGTCCATAGTAGTCATAATTTCTTCGATGTCAAAAAATCAAACAAGGATCGGGACGAATCTTGCCGTGCGAATCATCATGGCGATCATTGGCTACTGATTGGAGTCTTGTCACATTGGTAAAGTTGCAAATGGTGACGTTTTTTCGATAAAGAAAAGTTGTCACCATGCAATCCAATATAGCAAAGAGTCCCAGGAAAGCAATTAAAGCCCCGAATGCTTTGGGTCAACGGTTCGAGCCTGCCCTTTTGGCCGGAGTTCCCATTATGCAAACGTTTTTACCAAATAAAGTTGCAAAGAATTCATCTTTATTCAGATATTTGCCGACAGACAATGTCTATTGGACATCCCCATTATATGGGATGTTTGAGAATAGCGTAAAAAACAGGCAACAGAATCATTGCTTATGGGTATGAAGCTGCAATGCTTTCCAGCCTTGTTGTCCGAGCCGGCGCAAGGTCTCCATGTTTTTCTCGAAGATGCTTTCGGCTTCCGGATAGGCTTCCACTGCGCGGTCGATGCTGGATTCGCGCAGCAGATGCAGGATGGGGTAAGGCGAACGGTTCGTGTAGTTTTCGATATCGTCCGGCAGGCTGTCGGCAAACTGATAGTCCGGATGAAAACTTGCGATCTGGATTTCACCCCGCAAGCCGCAAGTATCGACCAGCGCATCGGCGGCATCCAGAAAGTGGTTGTAGTCGAGAAAATCTTCCAGTATGTCGGTCAGGATCAGCAAGGTCGTATCGACTTGCTGCGGATCGCTTCCCTGCAGATGATGCAGCTCGCTTTGCAGTTCGGCCAGCAGGGTATCGGCATCGGCGGCAGTACTGACGATGTAGCGAATCTGCTGCTTGACGTACACCGCTTTGGCAAACGGGCAGAGATTGAGCCCGATGACGGCTTTCTCTATCCACTGTTGTGTGGCAGCGATGGCGGTTTCGGAGGAAGTTTGCGGCATGGTCATGAGGTCTAAGAGGCAGTTCCAGGCGCTCATTCTAATACCCGGCATGCTGCAGCCGTAAAAGATGGAAGTGTCTGCAGCTTCTATCCACACGATCCCACGCTTCCCTTACAATCCCGCCTTCGCTGACAGAAAGATGCTCGCATGGCACTCAAATCCACTATCTTCAAAGCCGATCTGCAGATTGCCGACATGGATCGCGGTTACTACGGTACGCACGCATTGACGATTGCCCGTCATCCGTCCGAGACCGACGAGCGGATGATGGTGCGGATACTGGCCTTTGCCTTGCACGCCGATCCGGCGCTGGCATTCGGCAAGGGCCTGAGTTCCGACGATGAACCGGATCTGTGGCAGAAGGATCTGACCGGCGCGATCGATCTGTGGATGGAAGTCGGCCAGCCGGACGAGCGGCGCATCCTGAAAGCCTGCGGCCGTGCCGGACGCGTGGTTGTCTATAGCTATAGCAGCGCCAGCGCAATCTGGTGGAATCAGATCGCGGGAAAGCTGGAGCGCGCGAAGAATCTCGACGTCTTCAATCTGCCTGCCGAAACTTGCCAGGCGCTGGCCGGGTTGGCCAAACGCGGCATGCAGCTGCAATGCACGATCCAGGACGGTGAAGCGTGGATCAGCAGCGACGAAGGCAGTGTGCAGATCCAGCCTGTGGCATGGAAGATGACTGGCGGCGGCCGGTGATGACAGTGCAGGTGCTGATGCTGCTCCGTCAATCCAGCCGCTGACAGACGATTATTGCACCCGCGCCGAACGTATGGCGCGGCTCAGGTCGATGACAGACATCGCGTAGAAAAAACTGCGGTTGTACTGCGTGATCGCGAAGAAGTTGTTCGCACCCAGCCAGTAATCGGTCGGTCCGTCGCCATTCTGCAGATCGACCAGACCGTACGACATGTCGGCCGGCGGTTCCGAGGTCGGTATTACCCCGGCCGATTTCAATTCTTCCAGACTGAATTTCGCTGTCAGTCCCTGATTCAGGAAGCGTTGCCAGTCGTTGCGCGTCGGATCGACGACGACGGGAAACGCCAGCGGTTCACCATGCCGCCAGCCGTGTTCGACGAGAAAGTGGGCCACGCTGCCAATTGCATCGACCGGCGAGTTGCGCAGATCGATATGGCCGTTGCCGTCGAAATCGACCGCGTACTTGCGGATGCTGCCCGGCATGAATTGCGGCCAGCCGATTGCGCCCGCGTAGGAGCCCAGCAGCGAGAACGGATCGATGCGTTCATCGCGCGCGAACAGTAGCGTGTTTTCCAGTTCGCGGCGGAAGTAGGCCATGCGCGCGGTGCGATTCGGCGTATCCGGATAGGCGAAGGCGAGCGTGGCGATGGCGTCCATCACGCGGAAGTTGCCGGTATTGCGGCCGTAGATGGTTTCGACACCGAGGATGGCGACGATGATTTCGGCCGGCACGCCATATTGCGTTTCGGCGCGTGACAGTGCATCCGCGTAGGTATTCCAGAAGGCGACGCCGGCATCGATGCGCACCGGTTCGACGAAGCGGCTGCGATAGGCGGTCCAGTTCTTCGGCTTGCCGGGCGGCGCCGGCATCATCAGCTGGACGGCACGTTCGACATACTGCGTCTGGTCCAGCGTGGCCTGCAATTCTGCGCGGTCGAAACCGTTGCGCGCGACCATATCGTCGATGAAGGCATCGATGTCGCTGCGCTGGCTGAAATCGGTGAATGCTTCGCCCTGAACGGGTTTGACGGCTTTCTTCGTCTTGGCCTGCGGCGCAGCTTTGCGGCCGGATTCGCCGGCGGTGGCGCAGCCGGCCAGAGCGAGGATGGAGGAGAGGGCCAGCAGCGAAACGGTCTTTCTTCTGGAAAAGGAAAATTTCATCGAATCTGGTTCAGCAGGGTTTTGAGTTGCGACAGCGTATCCGGTTGCGACAATGCCGGATGGCCGTAGCGCGTTTGTTCATACAGCGACAGAAAATGTTGCAGCGCTTCCTGCATTACGGGTGTCAGCGCAGGACCGTTCAGCAGCCGTCTTGCATAGGTGCGCGGTCCTTCATGCGGACTATGCGGAAAACCGCGGCGTTCCATCCGCCTGCGCAATGACGCATACAGTGCTTCGACCGGATCGTTGTCGCGGCGTCGTCCAGCGAGCAGCGGCACGGCGATGATCAACGTCACGATCGCACCTGCTACGCACATCAGCAGCGCCATCGTCTGCCAGCCGATGTTACCGAAGCCCAGAGACTGCAGCAAATTCTTTTGTCTTTCCGGCGTGTAATTCAATACCCACTGGTTCCAGCCGTTGTCCAGCGCATCCCAGCGGAAGCGCAGTGCAGCGATCCATGAATCGCGTCCGGTATTGAAGTTGATCAAGCCACCGAGCATCGGTTCCGTTGTCGGGGCGATGGCGACGCTGCGTTCGATGCGAGCGGGTGAGACTGCTGCAGTCGGATCGACGCGCACCCAGCCGCGCTGCGGCAGCCAGACTTCGGCCCATGCGTGGGCATCGGATTGCCGCACGGTCATGAAACCGTCGACCGGATTGATTTCGCCGCCCTGATAGCCGGTGACGACGCGCGCCGGAATGCCCATCGCGCGCATGATGACGGTGAAGGCGCCTGCATAGTGTTCGCAGAAGCCGGCGCGTGTGACGAACAGGAATTCATCGATGCCGTTGCGGCCCAGCAGCGGCGGCTCCAGCGTGTAGCGGAAGCCGTATTTATTGTCGCGGAAAAAAGCCAGCACGGTGGCAATGCGTTCCGCATCGCCGGCCACGGAGCGGCGCAATTTTGCGGCGAATTGCAGCGTGCGCGGGTTGTAGCCGGACGGCAATGCCAGCCATGGCTGCAGTTCGGCTTTGGCAAGTTCGGGCTGCAGCATGTAGCGCGGTGTGGAAACGACGTCGTAACGAACGCGCGCATCGATCGGGCGGCGCGCCAGCAGCTGCATGTCCTGTGTCAGGCGTACCGGATTGTCGGGCAACTGTGGTGCGGCTTGCGGCATGTCGAGCGCAAACAGCCACGGACGCGAACCGGGTTCCTGCGTGATGCGGTAGTGCAGCGGATTGCCTTGCGCAGTCAGTGTGCCGGCCGTGTGTTGTTCGTCGTAACGCATCGGGCGGTGTGTCCGATGTTGTGTCTGGTAATGCGTCCATGTCTTGCCGTCGAAGCGGTCGAGCACGATGCCGCGCCAGTAGAGCGCCGAGTTCGGTGGCACGGCATCTGAAAACTGCGCGCGAAACGCGATGTCCTGCGACATCGCCAGCTTGGCGATATTGCCGGGTGACATCTGGTCGGACAGGCCGGTGCGGCCGGCATTGGCATCGCTCGGCAAGCCCCATAGCGGTCCCTGGATACGCGGAAACAGCAGAAACAGCACGACGGTCAGCGGCGCAGCCAGCGCGACAATGAGTGCACCGGAGCGGAAACGGCGCGCCAGCGATGGTACGGTACCGGTGTACTGGAACGACAGTTGCGCGGTGAGCATCGTGACGATTGCAGCGATCATCAGCAGCGCGGTTGCAATGTTCTGCGTGTAGAGGAAATTGGCGAGGATCAGAAAAAAGCCAAGAAACACGACGACGAACAGGTCGCGCTTCGCATGCATTTCCAGCAGCTTGAAGATCAGCAGCAGCGTCAGCATCGCGACGCCGGCGTCCTGCCCGAGCAGGGTCTTGAAGTTCAGGTAGATGCCGCCCATCGCCAGCGCTGCCAGCGGCAACAGCAGCCAGCGTGACGGCAGGCGGTTGCCACGGAAGGTGATCCAGCCGCGCCAGAACAGCAGAATGGCACCGATACCCGTCACCCACAGCGGCAGATGCACGGCATGCGGCGCCAGCACCAGAAAGCAGGCCAGCAACAGCAGCAGCGTATCGGCCTTGTCGCGTGACATGGGACGCGCATTGCGACCGGCAAAGAACCGGACGAGCGTCTTCATGCGCCTGCTCCATCGTCGCCGGCATGCAATCCATGCAGCGCGAGCGCCTGCAGGCACGCTGCCTGATGCGCCGGGCCGACCGCTGGTGGAAAGTGTAGATTGTCGAGCCGGAACGCATACGGCAATCCGCGCGCCTCGGCCATCAGCACCCAGCGCGTCATGCGCGACAGGCGCAGTTCCACATCCATCGTGCGCGGCAGGCGTGCGAAGTCGAGCGACAGTTCGCTGCTGGCGCCGCCTTCGAACTGCTTGGCGATCAGTGCGCTGCTTTCGGTCCGCGCGATCTGCCGCCATGCCAGCAGGCGCGGCGAATCGCCGGCCTGATAGGGGCGGATGCCGGCGAAATCGTCATGGCCGGCGGCGCCACGCCCGTCTTCGCGTTCACCCTGCATGAGCGGAAGCGGCGGCGCATCGTCTTCCGGATGCGGATAGACCAGCGCGCGCAGATCCGGTTTCCAGTAACTCCATGCACGCATCAGTCCCAACGGGAAACGCGTCTGCAGCCGGATGCGCGGTGCCGGCATCCAACCGCGTTCGTGCGTCGATGCACTGAGCGTGACGTTGCTCGCAGCGTGCGCTGCGACGTCGATCGCGTGTTCGATCGCATTATCCGTATCGATGAAGCCGAGCAGAATCGCGTAGCGGTCGTGTGCACGGCGATTGTGCAGATGCAGTTCGAACTGTGCTTCTTCGCCGGCGAATACGGGTGCTGTGCGGCCGGGCGACAGATGCAGCTGCGCGAGATTGCGATGCGTCAGATGCATGTCGATGACGGCGCAGCCGGCGAGCAGGAAGGTCAGGATGAATCCCAGGCCCAGGTTGTAGTTGACCGATGCGATGAAGAGTACGACCAGCATGACGCCGAACACGAGGCCGGCACGCGTCGGCAGGATGAAGACACGGCGCTGGTTCAGCACGACTTCGCCTGGCTCGGCATCGCGCAGCTTCAGCAGCCGGCGCGCGAATCGCTGGCGGAATCGGCGGAAGAAGATTGCCACGGAGGTTGCCAAGAGACTCAGTGTCTCAGACCGGAACCGACTTCATCAGCTGCAGCACGAGATCGCGGCTGTTCAAGGCACTGCCAGCTGCCGATTTCAGCGAACGCAGGCGGTGTGCGGCGACCGGCACCAGCACGGCCTGCACGTCTTCCGGAATCACGTGATTGCGGCCTTCCATCGCCGCCCACGCACGCGCGGCCTGCAGCAAGGCGAGCGTGGCGCGCGGACTCAGGCCTTCGACGAACATGCCGTTCTGGCGCGATGCATGTGCCAGTGCCTGCACGTAGTCGATCAGCGACGGTGCGACGTGGATCGTTTTCAACGCGGCGCGTGCGGCCAGAAGGTCGGTCGGCTGCATCGCCGCCTTCATCGATTTCAGCAGCGTGCGTCTATCCTCGCCCATCAGCAGCGCGCGTTCGGCGGCGGTATCCGGATAGCCGAGCGACAGGCACATCAGGAAACGGTCCATCTGCGATTCCGGCAGCGGAAAGGTGCCGATCTGGTGCGCCGGATTCTGTGTGGCGATGACAAAGAAGGGTTCCGGCAGATCGCGCGTGACGCCGTCGGAGGTGACCTGATGCTCTTCCATCGCTTCCAGCAGCGCCGACTGCGTCTTTGGCGTGGCGCGGTTGATCTCGTCGGCCAGCAGCACCTGCGTGAAGATCGCGCCGGGGTGGAATACGAAGCCGTTCTTTTCACGATCGAAGATCGAGATGCCGACTACGTCGGCCGGCAGCAGGTCGCTGGTGAACTGCTGCCGGTTGAAGCGCAGGCCGAGCGAAATCGCCAGCGCGTGTGCCAGCGTGGTCTTGCCGACGCCGGGCACGTCCTCGATCAGCAGATGGCCGCCGGCCAGCAGACAGACCAGTGATTGCCGGATCTGCAGATCCTTGCCGACGACGATGGTACCGACCTGTACGGCGACTTCGTGCAGTTTTGCGAACATGCGATCTTCCATGGAGAGGCGCGCATGCGGCGCGCACGGTTGAATGGAACGACAGTGAGTGAACGGCAAGGCGTGAATCCGAAGCAGACAGATTCTATGCGAGAACGGCGCGTTGCGGGAGCGTGCAAATATGGGATGGAAGGAACGGAACCGAGGTCAGTCTTTCTGCTTGCGCAGTACAACCCAGAACGCAATGACGGTGAAGGCGGCGACGATGCCGACCACGATCCAGAAACCGTGTGCATGCTCGGCCAGCGGCACACCGCCGACATTCATGCCGAGCAGGCCGGCAATGATGTTGATCGGCAGCGCCAGCACGGTGACGATGGTCAGCACGTACAGGCTGCGATTGTTTTCCTCGTTGACCTGCGCGGCGATTTCTTCCTGCAGCAGCTTGATGCGTTCCTGCAGTGAACTCATGTCGTTCAGCACGACGGAAAATTCTTCGGTCGATTGCCGCAGTTCCTGCAGGTCTTCTTCGGCCATCCATGCCGGCGGTCGCTGCAGCAGGCGGAACAGCGCGGCAGGTTCCGGCGCCAGCAGGCGCTGCAGCCGCACCAGTACGCGGCGCAGTGCGCCGAGATCGGCGCGCCGCTCGGTCAGGCGGCCGGCCAGCAGGTTGTCCTCGACGCGATCGACACGCGCGACGGCATCGCGCACGATGTTGACCAGCACGTCGGCCTGGTCATGGAACAGGTGAATCAGCAGTTCCACCGACGAGCGTACGGCATCGCCCGTTGCCACGGCATGGCGCAGGCGGTCGATGGATTTGAGCGGCGTGCGGCGTGCGCTGACGACGACGCGCCGCGATACGTTCAGCCACAACGTGGCGATGTCGGCCGAATCCAGCGAAAAGTTGTGCAATACATCGTTGACGACGGCGACCAGCGTATCGTTCGCCAGTTCGATGCGGGTGGAGCGCGAACCGTCGTGCAGCGCTTCGACGAATTCATCGGCGACGCCGCCGTGTTCGATCATCCATTTTTCGCTGGCGGTATTGCTCAGGTTGAAATGCAGCCAGAGAAATTCGTTGTCCGAAGAGGAGGGCTGCGCCAGCCATTCCGCGGCTTCCTGCGAACCGATCTGGATGGCGGAGGTATCGCGGCCGAACAGGAATCCCCAGATCAGGCCGGACGGGTCCGAACCGTAGTTGCCGAATGCAGCAGTGGACATGGGGAATGTGGAAACGATACGGAAAGGCTGGCGGAGCGGCCTGCTCGTGAGATGGCCGCTCCGGAATCTGGTCGGGATCCTTTATGCGCCGGATCCCGTCGGCGCTGGCAGCCGCTATTCTGCGCAAGCGATGTGACATCCGTGTGACAAGCGTCCGGGAATGCAGGGGAGAAGCGGCCGAGCAGGTAGAATAGCGGCTCGCTTCATCAGAGAATTCGCAGAGAAATCCGCAGAAAGAGTCACGCATGTCCATCCAATGGTTCCCCGGTCACATGAACGCCGCCCGCAAGAGGGCGGCGGAAGCCATGGAGAAGACCGATCTGGTGATCGAGGTGCTGGACGCACGCGTGCCGCAGGCCAGCCGCAATCCGATGATCGAGGAGTTGCGAACGTTCCGTCAGCGCCCCTGCCTGAAAATCCTGAACAAGGCCGATCTGGCCGATCCGGTGGCGACGAAGCTGTGGATCGATTTCTACAACGCGCAGAAAAATGTCCATGCGGTTGCGCTCAGCTGCAAGAAACCGGCCGACGTCGCCAAGGTGCCAGGCCTGGCGATGAAGATCGCGCCGCATCGCGGCACCGCGCTGAAGCCGCTGCGCATCATGATCATGGGCATTCCGAACGTCGGCAAATCGACGCTGATGAATGCGCTGCTGAAAAAACGCGTTGCCCAGGTCGGCGACGAGCCGGCCGTGACGAAGACGCAGCAGCGCCTTTATCTCGGCAACAACATCGTGCTGACCGACACGCCCGGCATGATGTGGCCGAAGATCGAACATCCGACCGACGGCCTGATGCTGGCCGCCAGCCATGCGATCGGCAGCAATGCCTTGATCGAGGAAGAAGTCGCGACCTTCCTTGCCGATATCCTGCTGCAGCGTTATCCGCAACTGCTGGCGGCGCGTTACGCGCTCAAGACCGACGGCATGGATGGCGTGGCTGTTGTTGAAGGCGTGGCACAGAAACGCGCCTTCCGCATCAAGGGCGGCGACTTCGATCTGGAAAAGGCCGCGCACACCTTCCTGCAGGATTACCGCAGCGGCGCGCTCGGCCGTATCAGCCTGGAGACGCCGGAAAGCCGCGCCGCGCTGCTGGCCAGCTACCAGCCGCCGGAATCGCTGAGCGACGTGCAGGCCGACGACGCGGAAGAGGGCTGAAAGGCCCGCCTCATTTCGACGCCGTCATCTCGCGCACTTTGCGCCGCAGTTCACGTTCGCGTCGTTGTTCTTCATTCCAGTCGTGCCGGATGGCCGACCACAGGGCGATCACCATCAGCACGATCACGATGGTGAACGGCAACGCAAAAACGATGGTTGCCGTCTGAACGGCCTGCAGGCCGCCGGCCAGAAGCAGGCTGATGGCGATGCCGGCCACCAGCAGACCCCATATCGTCTTGATTCGTGCCGAAGGATCGGGATTTCCGCCTGAACTCATGATGCCGAGCACGAGCGTCGCCGAATCGCCGGAGGTCACGAAAAATACCAGCACCAGTATCGTGGCGACGATCGACATCAGCAATCCCAGCGGCATGGCATTAAACATGGCGAACAACGCGGTTGAGACATCGCTGGTGACTGCCTCGCTGATAGGCACGCCTTGCCAGATTTCCATGTGCAACGCCGTGCCGCCAAACACGGAGAACCACAGGAAAGCGGCAAACGTCGGCGCCAGCACGGTACCGAGGATGAATTCGCGTATCGTGCGGCCGCGCGATACGCGCGCGATGAACAGGCCGACGAACGGCGACCACGAAATCCACCAGGCCCAATAGAACAGCGTCCAGCCGCCTACCCATTGTGTTTCGCGAAAAGGTGTCATGCGCAGGCTCATGCGAATGAATTCGCTCAGGTAGGAGCCCAGCGTGTTGGTCAGCGTGTCGATGATGGTGATGGTCGGACCGAGAAGAAACACGGTCAGCGCCAGCAGCACAGCCAATATCATGTTGAAATTGGAAAGCAGCCGGATGCCCTTGTCCACGCCGCTGACTGCCGAGGTAATGAACAATGCCGTCGTCACGACGATGATGCAGACTTGTGCGGTTGTGCCTATGGGTACGCCGAGGACGGTATGCAAGCCGCTGTTAATCTGCAGCGCGCCCATGCCGAGCGAGGCGGCGACGCCGAACGCGGTGGCAATCACCGCCAGCACATTGAACAGGCTGGACATCCGCTGGATCGGCCGCCATGGCAGGGTGCGCGTGGATTCGCTGATCAGCGCGGCACTGCCGCGCCGATATTGGAAGAAGGCGATCGCCAGCGCGACCACGCCGTAAATGGCCCACGGATGCAGGCCCCAATGGAAGAAGCTGTAGCGCATTGCAGCGTTGGCGGCTTCCGGTGTACTGGGAATGATGCCGGGCGGCGCAATCAGATAATGCGAAACGGGTTCGGCCACGCCCCAGAACACCAGGCCGATGCCCATGCCGGCCGAAAACAGCATGGCGAACCACGAGTGCAGTGAAAACTCGGGATCGTCGTCTTCTCCGCCGAGTTTCAGATTGCCGTATCGGCTGCAGGCAAGGAAGAGTGCAAAAACGACCAGCGCCAGCACCAGCCACAAATACAGCCATCCGAAATTCTTGGTCGTGATTGCCAGCGCCGAATCGAAGAACCTGCCGAGCGACGACGGCGAAAAGATGCCCCACAGGACGACGATGAGTATGGATCCAGCCGAAAAGATCAGTTGCATGGATTTTCCTTTCTTTTTATGCGGACATGCCTGCGACGACAGCGTGCGTGCTTCTCCGGCGACGATCAGAACGAATAGGTCATGCCGATGGCCATCCCCTTGTATCGTTCCGTCCGATGATCTTGATACAGGTCGACATAGGTCGTGACGTTGCGAGAGAAAGCATAGACATAGCCGGCACTGAGCTTGTGATCGCCGTTGAGACGATTATGCCCATACCCGGCACGGATCGTATGCCGATCGACGGTATAGGTGCCTGCCAGCACGCAGGTATCTTCCGGTTCGCTCCCGCGCAGGCGGTTGCGTGCGCAGGAACCCATGATTTCGGTGGGGCCGATGAGATAGCGCGCGCCCAGCAGCCGGATGTCGTCGCGATGCGCGTTTCTTTCGTAGGCGAAGACCGCGCGCAGCGGACCGGTAGTGTAACGGATCGCCCCGCCGACGGGGCGGCTATCGGCCGCCGCGTCCGTTTCGAGCTTGACGGCGGTCTGTACGTTCATGCCGTAAAAATCCGGTGTGCCGTAGAACAGCGCATCGCCGAAACGGGAGAAATCTGCATAGCCCAATTCCGCATCATGGATGCCGTCGCTGGTGTAGCGGCCGGTTTGATAGGCAGCCAGCGAAGCGTTGAAACCGCTGTTCATCCATGGTTCGTATTCCCACACGTTCTGCCATAAAGGCGTCATGGCACGTCCCAATCGCAGTCTGCCGAAGCGTTCGCCCTTGAGTCCAACTGTCGTCTCGCCTTGCCAATAGGTTTTCGGTCGTTCCTGTTCGCCGGTATCGAGATCGAACCGGGTTTCGAGAACGAAGGTGGTGGCCAGCCCGGCGGATAGCTTTTCTTCTCCCTTCAGTCCCAGCCAGTTGTTGAAGCCGCGATCGACACGTGTCGCTGAACCGCTTTCCCTGGCGATACCCAGATCGAAATAGCCGTAAGGTACAACGCTGGTCTGGGCGGCGAGCGGGGTGGAAACCGTGGCAGCGACCAGCATGATCGAAACACGGCGGTGCGTCAGCGGCGTACGTTGCGTTCGTTCGCTTGCGGAAGAATGAATGGAGATTCGTGTCGGCAAGTGCTTCCTCCCCATGCAGTAAGAAAGAAACCTGCTACAGCGGCGACACCATGATCGCCTGCGATACAGAGGAACATGATTTACGACAAAAAACAAGCCCGCAAGTTTTACCTTGCGGGCTTGTTTTTGCAAAAGACGGGAAGCCGGAAGCCGGCTTCCGCTGGTGCAGCAATTACATCATGCCGCCCATACCGCCCATGCCACCCATACCGCCCATGTCAGGCATCGCCGGTTTGTCTTCGACGATTTCTGCGACCATGCAATCGGTGGTCAGCAGCAGGCCGGCGATCGATGCGGCGTTCTGCAGTGCCGAACGCGTGACCTTGGCCGGGTCCAGCACGCCCATTTCGACCATGTCGCCGTAGGTGCCGTTGGAGGCGTTGTAACCGAAGTTGCCTTTGCCTTCCAGAACCTTGCCGACGACGACCGATGCTTCTTCACCGGCGTTCTGCACGATCATGCGCAGCGGCTCTTCCATCGCACGCAGAACGATCTTGATGCCGGCGTCCTGGTCGGAATTGTCGCCTTGCAGTTTCAGGCTGGCGCGTGCGCGCAGCAGGGCAACACCGCCGCCTGGCACGATGCCTTCTTCGACGGCTGCGCGGGTTGCGTGCAGTGCATCTTCAACGCGTGCTTTCTTCTCTTTCATTTCGACTTCGGTTGCTGCGCCGACCTTGATCACGGCAACGCCGCCTGCCAGCTTGGCAACGCGTTCCTGCAGTTTTTCACGGTCGTAATCCGAGGTCGCTTCTTCGATCTGTGCACGGATCTGCTTGACGCGTGCTTCGATCGCAACAGCCTGGCCGTTGCCGTCGATCAGCGTGGTGTTTTCCTTGCCGATTTCAACGCGTTTTGCCTGGCCCAGTTCTTCCAGTGTGATTTTTTCCAGCGTCAGGCCGACTTCTTCCGCAACCACTTGACCGCCGGTCAGGATCGCGATGTCTTCCAGCATGGCCTTGCGGCGATCGCCGAAGCCAGGTGCCTTGACTGCGCAGGTTTTCAGGATGCCGCGGATGTTATTGACGACCAGGGTGGCCAGCGCTTCGCCTTCGATGTCTTCGGCGATGATCAACAGCGGGCGGCCTGCTTTTGCGACTTGTTCCAGTACCGGCAGCAGGTCGCGGATGTTCGAGATTTTCTTGTCGAACAGCAGGATGAACGGGTTTTCCAGAATCGCGGTTTGCTTTTCTGCGTTGTTGATGAAGTACGGCGACAGGTAACCGCGGTCGAACTGCATGCCTTCGACGATGTCGAGTTCGTCGTTCAGCGATTTACCGTCTTCAACGGTGATGACGCCTTCCTTGCCGACTTTTTCCATCGCTTCGGCAATGCGCTCGCCGATCGATGCATCGCTGTTGGCCGAGATCGAGCCGACTTGCGCGATTTCCTTGGTGGTCGTGCATGGCTTGGCGATGGTGGCCAGTTGTTCGACGGTGGCTGCGACAGCCTTGTCGATGCCGCGTTTCAGGTCCATCGGGTTCATGCCGGCGGCAACGTATTTCATGCCTTCGCGGACGATGGCTTGTGCCAGAACGGTTGCGGTCGTGGTGCCGTCTCCTGCGTTGTCGCTGGTGCGGGATGCCACTTCCTTCACGAGCTGTGCGCCCATGTTCTGCAGCTTGTCTTTCAGTTCGATTTCTTTTGCAACCGAAACACCATCCTTGGTGACGGTCGGTGCGCCGAACGAGCGTTCGAGCACGACGTTGCGGCCTTTCGGGCCCAGGGTGACTTTGACGGCGTTTGCCAGAATGTTGACGCCTTCGACCATCTTGGCACGGGCTGCGTCGCCGAATACCACTTCTTTAGCTGCCATGTTTATGCTCCTGAATATTCGTTGTTAAATGCGCTTGCGCTGAGTGATTGATGTGCAATCACCGATCCGCGTGGCGGAGAGGATGCAGTCCGCTCGATGCTGTGCATGCAAGCGGAAACCGGCATCACTTTTGTACGATTGCGAGAATTTCGTCTTCTTTAATAACAAGCAGTTCTTCGCCTTGGTACTTAACAGATTGAACGCCGTACTTTTGAAACAGGACGCGATCGCCGACTTTGACGTCGAGCGGGCGAACCTTGCCGTCTTCGAGGATCTTGCCGTTGCCGACTGCCAGCACTTCACCCTGGTCCGGTTTTTCTGCTGCCGCTTCAGGGATGATGAGGCCGGACGCAGTTTTGGTTTCCTGGTCGAGGCGCTTGACGATGACGCGATCGTGCAAGGGACGAAGGTTCATACAAACTCCTTAATTATCAGTAAGTTAGGTGATTTTCACGGCGAGGCCGCTGCCGTGCGGTTGTGTTCACTGCAAGCCTGCCGCACTGGAAAGTGGGATCGGTGCAGAGGGTTTTAGCACTCTACCCCGGCGAGTGCTAAGTATATGGATGCTTGTCTTTTAATTCAAGGGACGATGCAAAAAGATAAGCGCCTTGTTAAAAACGGTACTCGAAGCGTCGCCCGCTCCTTGTGCATGAAGGGCAGCGCTTCACTGAATGCCACCGCGGATGATGCGCTTCGCGCACTTCTTCCCGGTCGTGCCGCACCATTCGTACCAACGCTATCGCGCAAATTCGCGGTGTCGGCGCCTTCTGACTTGATGACGCGGCATAGTCTGACGAGAAGATGCGGCCGGATGCTTATAGACTTTGCGTCAATTGCCAATGTGACCACAAGGAGCATGCAATGCCACTGTCCGCCTCGTCCAGCCTTACCTATTATTCCCCTCCCGGTCCTCTGCACGCGATTCTGGTCGCCGGTTCCGTTTCGCTGTTTCTGGGCGCGCTGCTGAGCGATATCGCTTATTACAAGTCGTACGAGATCCAGTGGAGTAACTTCGCTTCCTGGCTGACTGCCGGTGCCTTGCTTTTCGGCGGACTGGCGCTGCTGTTTGCGCTTGTCAATCTCGTCACGGCGGACAGAAAGGCGGGGCAACCCGTCTGGTATGTGCTGCTGCTGGCAGTGACCTGGGTGCTCGGACTGATCAATGCCTTCCAGCATGCGAAGGATGCATGGGCGGTCATGCCGCTCGGTCTTGTGCTGTCGGTCATCGTCGCGGTGTTGAGCTGCGCGTCGGCCTGGATCGGATTGCGTGGCCCGCTCGTGGGAGGTGTGCGATGAAACGCTTCAGCATAGTGACCTGCATGAGCGTCGCGCTGCTTTTGAGCGCATGCGGCGGCAAGGGCGATGAGACGCAGGCACGCGGGCCGGACCCCAAATTGCCCGAGCCCCAGCGCGGCCTGTTACCCAACATGAAGATCGCCGAACCCGCTGCGTGGGGCGACCAGAAACCGACAGTGCCGGACGGTTACACCATTACGGCGATCGCCACCGATCTGAAGATTCCACGCCAGACGCTGGTGCTGCCCAATGGCGACATCATCGTGGCGGAAGGTCGTGGCGGTAATGCGGCAAAGCTGAAACCCAAGGATGTGATCGCCGGCTATATCAAGGCGCAAGGCAATACCAAGGTCAAGGGCGGCAACCGCCTGACGTTGCTGCGGGATGCCGATGGCGACGGCACGTATGAAATGAAGACGGTCTTCGCCGAAAACCTCAACGCTCCTTACGGCCTGGCGTTTGACGGCAGCAAGCTGTATGTCGCCAACCAGGATGAACTCGTCAGTTTCGATTACAAGGAAGGCCAGACCAAGGCCAGCGGTCCGCCAGTGTCGATCACGCAGCTTCCTTCGGAAGTGAACCATCACTGGACGAAATCGATGACGCTCAGCCCCGATGGCCGTTTTCTCTATGTCGGTATCGGCTCGAACAGCAACATCACCGAGCGCGGCATGGAGGTCGAACTGGATCGGGCGCAAGTGTGGCAGATCGACGTGAAGACCGGCGCTCACAGGGTTTATGCGACCGGCCTGCGCAATCCGACGGCATTGGCGATGCAGCCGGAAACAGGGCAGCTGTGGGTCGTCGTCAATGAACGCGACGAACTGGGCCCGGATCTGGTGCCGGATTATCTGACTTCGGTGCGCGAAGGGGCGTTTTACGGCTGGCCGTACAGCTACTGGGGACAGAACGTCGATACCCGCGTCAAGCCGCAGAATCCCGAGAAAGTGGCCGCTGCCGTCAAGCCGGATTACGGTTTGGGATCGCACGTCGCTGCGCTCGGCCTGAGCTTTTCCCAACCGTCCATGGGAGAGAAATTTGCGAACGGCGCATTCGTCGGTGAGCACGGCAGCTGGAATCGTCCCAACCCTGTGGGCTACAAGGTGATTTTCGTCCCGTTCAGTAACGGCCGTCCTGCTGGCGAGCCCATCGATTTTGCGACGGGCTTTCGTGACGACGACGGCAAAACCCGCGGGCGACCTGTAGGCGTCACAGTCGATCCGCGCGGAGCGCTGATCATCGCGGACGATCTGTCGAATACCGTCTGGAGAGTCACTCGCAATCGTTGAATCCCGGGCCGGAGGAGCTTTTGTCGACGCAATCGATGTGCGGCCATTGCCGCGCAATGCAGAGCAATCGTGTCGAACACTATGCTCTTGCATTCAAGCCCTCCTGTCCGCTCACGCTGCTTGCGCTGATTGCATCGCTGTCCACCGCGCATGCACAGGAATCGGCGTCTCCGTCAACGCTACCGGAAATTGTCGTCAGCGCGAGCCGTTCCGAACAGAATCGCTTTGATGCGCCTGCTGCAATCGATGTCGTGCAGGTCGACGATTTCCGTGCGCAATCGCCGCTGGTCAACATGTCCGAATTGCTGGGAACGGTACCTGGTGTCCAGGTGCGCGAGCGGCAGAATTATGCGCAGGATTTGCAGATTTCGGTGCGCGGTTTCGGCACGCGTTCCACCTTTGGCGTTCGTGGCGTGCGCATCCTGGTCGATGGAATTCCGGCGACGATGCCGGATGGGCAAGGGCAGGCGTCGACCGCCAGCCTGTCATCCGCCAGCCGCATCGAAGTGTTGCGTGGGCCGATGGCGCAGTTGTACGGCAATGCCGCCGGCGGTGTGGTGCAAGTCTTCACCAGGGAGCCGCCGATGAAGCCTGAAGCATCGTTGTCGCTGGGAGCTGGTTCCGACGATCAACGCTTGTTTGGCGTTTCTGCCGGCGGCGGCAATGAAACGGTGGCCGGCTTCATCGATGCCAGCCAGTATTCGACCGACGGCTACCGCGATCACAGTGCCGCGCGACGCACCACCATCAACGCCAAGCTCGTGGCGCGGCCTTCGAGCGACACCAGGATCACCGCCATTCTCAACAGTTTCGATCAGCCCTTGTCGCAAGACCCGCTGGGGCTGACGCGCGCCGATTTCGAAAGTAATCCGCGTCAGGTCACACCGCGTGCCATCATGTTCGATACACGAAAAACGATCACGCAGCAGCAGATTGGCATCCTGCTCGAACAGCGCTTGGGCGACAACGATAGGTTGAGCGCCCGCGTATACGGCGGCACGCGCAAGGTATTCCAGTCCCTGGCGTTTCCCGGCGATGAGAATGTTCAAGCCGGCGGCATCATCGATCTGGATCGCGGTTACGGTGGCGTCGGCTTGAACTGGATGCACGAGACCAGGGTGAACGGCTTGCCGCTGAACTGGACGTTGGGTGTGGAAGCCGATTCCTTGAGCGAGCGTCGCCAGGGCTTCGTGAATAACGGTGGCACTCCGGGCGCGTTGCGTCGCGATGAAAACGATCATGCGAAAAATACCGACGTGTTTGCCCAGATTGACTGGACCTTCGCGCCGCAATGGCGCGCCACGGCCGGTGTGCGCATGAGCCGTGTCAGGCTGTCGGTCGACGACGATTACATCGTGCCGAATCCTGATCCCGCGTTAAACAATCCGGACGACAGCGGCAGCGTCGAATACAAGCAGACCAGCCCTGTTATCGGATTGGTATGGAGTGCGAACGACAACGTCAACATCTATGCCAACATCGGCAAGGGTTTCGAAACGCCGACACTGGCGGAAGCTGCCTACCGTGCCGACGGCACTGGCCCCAATCTTGGTCTGCGCGCATCGACCAGCGTGCAGGCCGAGATCGGCACCAAGATCAAAAGCGGCCATCACCTGATGGATTTCGCCATATTCAATTCGCGCAGCAAGAATGAAATCGTGCAGGAGCAATCGCTGTTCGGCCGTGCCATCTTCCAGAATGTCGATGATGTCGAGCGTCGCGGCATCGAAGCGTCGTTACGCAGCGACTGGAACAGCCGGTTATCGACCAGCGTTGCCTACACATGGCTGGATGCGCGATTTGATAAATCGTTCAGCAGTGCCAACGGCACGATCGACTCCGGCAATCGACTTCCTGGCGCGCCGGAACACAGCCTGTACACGGAGTTGCAATACCGTTGGCAAAACGCCGTGACAACGGCAGTGGAGATGCGTGCCGACTCCAAGGCCTATGTCAATGACATCAACAGCGACGCTGCCGGCGGTTACGCCGTATTCAATCTGAGAGCCGGTTATGAATTCAATGCCGGCCCGGCGAAGATGATGCTGTTCGGTCGCATCGACAATGTATTCGACCGCGCCTATGCGGGATCGGTCATCGTCAACGATGGCAACCAGCGGTTCTTTGAACCTGCACCGGGGCGGCGCCTGTACGTAGGAATGCGGACACAGTTCTGATTATCGTATGCATGCCGATACCACCGTATCGGCATGCATACGATTTATGTCGCGGCTTTATGCAGCGAGGGAAAACGCTACGGCTTAAGCGCTCGCCGGTGCGTCGGCCGGCGTATCGACTGATGCATTGGTTAATGCATCGGCCAGCACACGGGCGACATGCAGCGGTTGCTGTTGCGTGCCGTCCGTGATCTGGTGGCGGCAACTGGTGCCGTCGGCAACGAACAGCGTGCCTGCTTCCGCCTTGCGGATCGCCGGGAACAGCGACAGTTCGCCCATCGCCTGCGATGCTTCGTAATGCTCGGCTTCGTAGCCGAAACTGCCAGCCATGCCGCAGCACGAGGATTCGATGACGGAGACTTCCAGTTGCGGAATCCATTTCAGCACCGTCTGCACCGGCCGCACGGCATCGAAGGCTTTCTGGTGGCAATGGCCATGCACCATCGCTTGCGACGCGGCCAGCGGTTTCAGGTTCAGCGCCAGCCGTCCGGCTGCATGTTCGTGTACCAGGAACTCCTCGAACAGGAAGGCGCTGTCGGCCAGCTTCCTAGCTTCGTCGCCGTAA
The DNA here is from genome assembly GCF_014635845.1 of Oxalicibacterium solurbis. Taxonomy (GTDB): domain Bacteria; phylum Pseudomonadota; class Gammaproteobacteria; order Burkholderiales; family Burkholderiaceae_D; genus Oxalicibacterium; species Oxalicibacterium solurbis. The sequence continues at coordinate 285,967 of NZ_BMDP01000002.1, forward strand.
CCGTAGCCGAGAAATTCGTCGCGCAGCGACAGCAGGCAAGACGGTTCCAGTCCGACGATGGCGACACCGCGCTTGACGTAGGGCATCAGTGCATCCAGCGTGCGGCGCGCTTCTTCCTTCGCTTCCTTCACCATGCCGGCCGACAGGAAGGTGCGGCCGCAGCATAGCGGACGCTCGCCTTCGCGCATGTTGAAATGCACGGTATAGCCGGCCGCTTCCAGCACGCGCTGTGCGGCACGCGCGTTTTCCGGTTCCATGCTGTTGTTGAAGGTATCGACGAACAGCAGAACTTCCTTGTCGCCGTCGCCGGTTTGCGCTGCATGAGTTGTCGTATTGCTGCCGTCGAAGAACGGGTGCACGAAGCGTGGGAACAGGCGTTGCGGCGCGAGGCCGAGGCGTCGCTTGATCCAGCCGGTGCCGGGCAGTTTTTCCGCGGCGGCCAGCAAGCCGCCGATGCGCGCCGCCTGCGCTGCATAGCGCGGCAGGAAGCCGACCAGCTTATCGCGCAGCGTGTGCCCATGGCGATCGGCCCAGGCGGCGCGCGCCTCGATCTTGAAGCGTGCCATATCGACGCCGGTGGGGCAGTCGCGCTTGCAACCCTTGCACGAGACGCACAGGTCCAGCGTCGCTTTTACGTCCGGATCGGCGAGGCCGTCGCTGCCGAGCTGGCCCGATACGGCGAGGCGCAACGTGTTGGCGCGGCCGCGCGTCAGATGCTGTTCGTCCTTCGTGATGCGATAGCTGGGGCACATCGTGTCGGCGTCGAACTTGCGGCAGTGGCCGTTGTTGTTGCACATCTCGACCGCCTTTGCGAGGCCGCCGCTCAGATCGTCGCCGCTGCCGGGCGCGGATTCCTCGCCGCTGACCGGATCGCGTTTGACGTTCCATGCCGACCAGTCCAGCTTGGGTTCGATTTGCAGTTCGCGATAGCCGGGCGCGAAGCGGAAATTGCTTTTCTCGTCCATCTTCGGCGGCCGCACGATCTTGTCCGGATTGAAGCGGTTGTCCGGATCGAACAATTGCTTGATCTCGCCGAACGCGCGATTCAGTTGCGGGCCGTATTGCCATGCCACCCATTCGCCGCGGCACAGGCCGTCGCCGTGTTCGCCGGAATAGGCGCCCTTGTATTCGCGCACCAGTGCAGCCGCTTCTTCGGCGATGCCGCGCATGCGCACCGCGCCGTCGCGCCGCATGTCGAGAATCGGACGCACGTGCAGCGTGCCGACACTGGCGTGCGCGTACCACGTGCCTTTTGTGCCGAACCGTGCGAACACCTCGGTCAGTCTTGACGTGTATTCGGCCAGATGTTCGAGCGGCACAGCGCAATCCTCGATGAAGGAGACCGGTTTTCCGTCGCCCTTCATGCTCATCATGATGTTCAGGCCGGCCTTGCGCACATCCCACAGCGCCTTCTGTTCTGCGGCATCGGTCATGCCGACGATCAGGTCGGGCAGGTTCAGGTCGCGCATCAGGTCGTTCAGCGCTTCCAGTCGTTCGGTGAGAACGGTCTTGTCGTCGCCGGAGAACTCCACCAGCAGCATCGCCTGCGGATCGCCGATCAATGCCTTGCGGATAACGGGACGGAAGGACGGATTGTTCAGCGACAGATCGATCATCGTGCGATCGACCAGCTCGACCGCAGTCGGCCCCAGCTTGACGATGTGTTGCGACGAATCCATCGCCTGATAGAAAGTCGGGAAATTGATGACGCCCAGCACCTTGTTTTTCGGCAGCGGCACGAGCTTCAGCGTGATCTGCCGGCTGTAGGCCAGCGTGCCTTCGGAGCCGACCAGCAGATGTGCAAGATTGGCCGAGCCATCGTCGGTGTAGGCGCGCGGATTCTGGCAGTCGAACAGGTCGATGTTGTAGCCGGCGACGCGGCGCAGCACTTTCGGCACGCGTTCGACGATCTCGTCGTGTTCGCGTTGCGCGATCTGCTGTACCTGCTGCACGATCTGCTGCAGGCGCGGCGTCTGCGCCATGCGCTCCAGTGTCTCGAAGCGGGCTTGCGTGCCGTCGGCGAGAACTGCGTCGATACCCAGCACGTTGTGCACCATGTTGCCGTATTCGATCGAGCGCGAGCCGCAGGAGTTGTTGCCGGTCATACCGCCTATCGTGCATTGCGCGCCGGTGGAGACGTCGACCGGAAACCACAGGCCGTGCGGTTTCAGCCACGCGTTCAGGTGATCGAGCACGAGACCCGGTTCGACGGTGATGGTGCGCGCGACCGGATCGAAATCGATGATGTTGTTCAGCCACTTGCTGTTGTCGATGACCAGCGCTTCGCCGACGGTCTGGCCGCACTGGCTGGTGCCGCCGCCGCGCGCCAGCAGCGGGATTTTTTCCGAACGCGCGATGTCGAGGCACAGCAGCAGGTCGTCCTGGTCGTGCGGCACGACGACGCCGACCGGCAGGATCTGGTAAATCGATGCATCGGTCGCATAGCGGCCGCGATCGGCGCGGCTGAACAGCACGTCGCCGCGCAGTTCGGCAGCTAGCCGGCGCGCCAGCGGGCTGCCGTCGGTGCGCTTGCCGGGCGCGAAGTGGATGGGCTTGACGGTCATCGTTCCGGACATTCTTTGCATGGCGTCGCGAGAAGTTGTGAGGGTTGTACCGGCATCAGGTCGCAATCAAATCAGCATCAGACGAGCATTAAACGAGCATCAAGCGCACCGGCGGCAGATTGCCGACGCGCCCGGTCACGGTTTCCACCGTGTCGGGAAAGTGCATGCCGACGTAGGAACCGGTCGTGATCGGGTGGCCGGCGGGAAGCGGTACGCCTTGTGTGCTGCAATGGTTGACGATCCACGGCAGCAGGCGGCGCGGATCGCCGGCCGGATTGGTGCCGGGGCCGATAAAGGCCGTGCGTTCGTCGATGTGCAATTCGACGTCGGGGGCGGCGAAGGAAAAATCGGGATCGACGGGAACCATCACGCCGAGGATCAGCGCGCCGTGATTCTGCATGTCGGCCAGCTGGATCAGCTTGCCGGTATCGGGCCAGCCGGCGACGCGGCTGCTGACGATCTCGATCGATGCAGCCATCAGCGCCAGGCTTTCCATGACTTCTTCGTCGCTGTAGCCGTCGGGGCGCGGCTCGAACGTGCGCGAGAAGGCGAACGCAAGTTCGAGTTCCAGGCCCAGCACGGAAAAATCGCGGCGTGCCAGATAGGCCGGTTCCGGCACCACGCAATCCGACGGCAGGGCGGCACCGTGGCGCGGCGCCAGTGGCGATTTGGCGCCGACCTTCCAGCCGGCGATGCGTTCGCCGCGCGCCGCGATCAACGCATGCTGGATCGCGTAAGCATCCGCCGCGCACGCCGGCTCCAGTCCGGCGGGTACCGCTACGGTTCTGCCATCGCGATGTGCCTGCAACAGCAGGGTGCAGAGCGCGTCGTCGATGGCGGGGTTGGCGGACATGCTGGCGTCGGCTGGCGTGGTCGTTGCGCGATATATCGTCGATGATCCCGTCGACGTTCGATCAGGCGGCGACTTTCAATGCGGGCACTTTCTGTCCGGCGAGGAAATCCATCGCTGCGGCGACACCGCTGCCGGCGACCTTGATGCCGGCCAGCTTCAGGCCCATTTCGCAACCGGCCAGCGTGGCCATCAGCGTCAGGTCGTTGGCTTCGCCTAGGTGGCCGATGCGGAACATGCGGCCTTTCATCTTGCCGAGGCCGGTACCGAGCGACATGTCGAAACGTTCGTAGATCAGCTTGCGTACGGCATCGGCGTCGATGCCTTCCGGCGTCATCACACCGGTCAGTACCGGTGAATAGACGGCTGGATCGGCGCACTGGATTTCCAGTCCCCAGGCCTTGACTGCCAGACGGCAGGCAGCAGCGAGGCGGTTGTGGCGTGCGAACACGTTGTCCAGGCCTTCGCCGAGGATCATGTCGAGCGCTTCATGCAGGCCGTACAGCAGGTTGGTATTCGGCGTGTACGGCCAGTAGCCGCTCTTGTTCATTTCGATGATTTCGCCCCAGGCCCAGAACGAGCGCGGCAGCTTGGCGTTCTTGCTGGCTTCGATCGCCTTTTGCGACGGCACGTTGAAGCTGATGCCCGGCGGCAGCATCAGGCCTTTCTGCGAACCGGAAACGGTGACGTCCACGCCCCATTCGTCGTGGCGATAGTCGGCGGAAGCGAGGCCGGAAATCGTATCGACCATCAGCAGTGCCGGATGGTCGGCGGCATCGATCGCGCGGCGCACCGACGCGATGTCGGAGGTGACGCCGGTCGACGTTTCGTTATGCACGACGCAGACGGCCTTGATCGAGTGGTTCTTGTCCTCGCGCAGGCGGGCTTCGATCATGTCTGCCTGTACGCCGCGACGCCAGCCTTCGATGCCGGGCAGGCCGATGAATTCCGGTTTCAGGGTGAGGGCTTCTGCCATCTTTTTCCACAACGTGGCGAAATGGCCGGTTTCATACATCAGCACGTGATCGCCGGGCGACAGCGTGTTTGACAGTGCGGCTTCCCAGGCACCGGTGCCGGATGCCGGATAGATGACGACCGGCTGGTTCGTCTTGAAAATTTTCTTGATGCCGGCCAGTACGTGCAGTCCCAGCGCGCCGAACTCCGGGCCGCGATGGTCGATGGTCGGGTAGCTCATCGCACGCAGGATGCGATCCGGCACCGGGCTGGGGCCCGGAATCTGCAGGAAATGGCGGCCGGCTGGATGAAAATCGAGCTTCAACATGGGGGTCTCCTAAGGAACGGCGTACAATTGAATATTGAATACAAAATACTGTAGCAGCCGAATCAGGACAAGTAAAGGCTTTCTTGCCGCTGAATTGGCCGATAAGCGGAAATGTCGGCAATCGCAGGAAATTGTTGTTTTCATGGCTGGATTGCCATGGTTCCGTCATCAACCGCACGAAAGCGGATTGCCGGTGGAGCAATAGGTTGTAGCAGGGTAATTGGATTAAAATACGCCAAATCGAGAATCGGACTTAGCATGCAAAATACATTGATGAGTAGCGATAACGGCGGCGCTGCGCCGGCACTTCCGCGTCTGGAACGCCAGCGTCTGCACGATACGGTGGTCGAACATCTGCAGAACCTGATCATCGAAGGCGTGCTGGCGCCGGGAATGAAATTGAACGAACGCGAGGTATGCGAGCGCCTGGGCATTTCGCGCACGCCGTTGCGCGAGGCGATGAAGGTGCTGGCGTCGGAAGGGTTGATCGATATCGAACCGAATCGCGGCGCCTTCGTTTCGAAGATGACGGATACCGAGATCTGGGAAGCCTTCGAGATGATGAGCGGCCTGGAAGCGCTGTCCGGTGAACTGGCGGCGGAACGCATCTCGCCGGCCGAGATCGCCGTTATCAAGGAGCTGCACGAAGCGATGATCGTCTGCCGCGCGCAGAACGATCTGCCGGGCTACTACAGCCGCAACCAGACGATTCACAACAAGATCAACGAAGCGGCGCGCAATTCGGTGCTGCGCCAGATCTATCTGTCGATCAATCGTCGCTTGCTGGCGCTGCGCTTCAAGTCGAACTTCCGCGAAAGCAAATGGGATCGCGCGATCCATGAGCATGAAGAAATGATCGAGGCGCTGGAAACGCGCGACGGCAAGCGGCTGGCCGGCATCCTGCGCCAGCATTTGCTGGACAAGCGCGATTCGGTGATGGCCGATCTGCGCGAGGCCGCGGCGAAGGCGGCAGCAGCGAAGGAATAAGCCTGCCAGCATTCGCACAGCGACGCATGCTCGATGAGCTTCAGCAAATAACGATAGCGTCGACAACAAAAAAGCCCGGAACGATCCGGGCTTTTTCTTTTGCTGCGTACTTCTTCAATCGGGTTGTTCGTTATGCGTTGGCATGCGATTTGTTGAGAAAGCGCTGGCGCAGGATATTGGACAGTCCGCTGATCAGCGGCCACAACAGAGCGATCATGCCCAGCGTCATGATGGTGCCGACCAGGCCGTTGCTCCAGAAGATGCCGAGTGCGCCCTTGGAGCCGACCATCGTCTGGCGGAACGCATCTTCCGCACGATCGCCCAGCACCAGTGCCAGCACCAGCGGCGCCAGCGGATAGTTGAGCTTCTTGAAGATGTAGCCGATCACGCCGAAGACCACCATCAGCCAGATGTCGAACTGCGCGTTGTGTACCGTGTAGGCACCGATCGCGCAGACCACCATGATGGACGGGGCGATGATCGAGAACGGAATGCGCAGGATGGCGGCGAACAGCGGCACCGTCGACAGCACCACCAGCAGGCCGGCGATATTGCCGAGGTACATGCTGGCGATCAGGCCCCAGACGAATTCCTTCTGCTCGACGAACAGCATCGGTCCTGGCTGCAGGCCCCAGATCATCAGGCCGCCCAGTAGCACGGCGGCGGTTGCCGAACCGGGAATGCCGAGCGCCAGCATCGGCAGCAGGGCGCTGGTGCCGGCTGCATGCGCAGCGGTTTCCGGTGCCAGCACGCCTTCCATGTTGCCCTTGCCGAACGAATCCGGATCGCGCGAGAAACGTTTTGCCATGCCGTAGCCCATGAAGGATGCGGCGGTGGCACCACCCGGCGTGATGCCGAGCCAGCAGCCGATGACGGACGAGCGCAGCAGCGTCATCCAGTAGCGTGGCAGCATGGCCCAGGTCTTCAGCACGACTTTCAGGTCGATCTTGGCTTTCTTGCCCTTGAACGCCAGACCTTCTTCCATCGTCAGCAGGATCTCGCTGATGCCGAACAGGCCGATCACGGCGACCAGGAAATCGAAGCCGCGCAAAAGCTCGGGGAAGTCGTAGGTCATGCGCAGCTGGCCGGAGACGGTATCCATGCCGACCGCTGCCAGCAGGAAGCCGACGCACATCGAGATGATGATCTTGGCCTTCGGTTCCTTGCCCATGCCGATGAAGCTGCAGAAGGTGAGGAAGTAGACGGCGAAGAATTCCGGTGGCCCGAAGCGCAACGCAAACTTCGCCACCAGCGGCGCGAGGAAGGTGATGATGACGACACCGAACAGCGCGCCGATGCAGGAGCCGGTGAAAGCGCTGGTCAGCGCCTGCCCGGCCTTGCCCTGTTGCGCCAGCGGATAGCCGTCGAAGGTTGTCGCGACCGACCACGCCTCACCGGGAATGTTGAACAGCACCGACGTGATGGCACCGCCGAACAATGCGCCCCAGTAGATGCACGACAGCAGGATGATGGCCGACGTCGGATGCATCGAAAACGTCAGCGGCAGCAGGATGGCGACGCCGTTCGGGCCGCCGAGACCGGGCAGCACGCCGACGACGATGCCGAGCAAAATGCCGATGAACATCAGGCCGATGTTCTGAAAGCTGAGAACGTGGCCGAAGCCGGTCATGAGCGAGTTGAGTTCTTCCATGCGTATCTCCTCAATAGCCCAGCCAACTTTCCAGCGGGCCCTTGGGCAGCGGCACGCGGAACTGGAGTTCGAAAATGTAGAAAAAGGCGATCATCGTCAGCGCGGATACGCCGATCGATTTCCACCAGGAGAACTTGCCCAGCACGTACATGAAGACGCCGATGAAGATGGCCGACGACACGTAGATGCCCAGCCACTTGATGCCGAACACGTAGACGATCAGTGGCAGCAGGATCACCGCCACCAGTTTCGCCTGAGCGATTTCCAGGAAAGGTGTGCGGTCGTTGTCGCGCAATGCGTGAAATACCACGAAGCCGCTGGCGATCAGGATGATGATGCCGAGCCGCATCGGGAAATAGCCGGGTTCGGGACCGTAGGAGCTCCAGCCTGAACCGAGCTGGTAATTGCTCCACATGGTAATGAGGGAAGCCACCGCGAGTGCGAGTGCGACGATGAGTTCCATCGCGCGGACTGTGATGACGGTGCGAGAGGAGACCCGCTCTTCCGCGGTATGTTCAGGGTGATTCATGTTCGCGTTCCTGATGGGGACGCGGCAGGCACCGGCGTGCCGCGTCCGGGTGAAAAGAATTACTTCTTCTTGGCGAGGAAGCCGGCCTCCTGCATGATGGTCTGGTGCAGTTTTTCATCCTTGACCAGGAAATCCGTCAGCGCGTTGCCGGAGATGAATGCAGGCGTCAGCGCATTGCGTTCCAGATACGCTTTCCATTCCGGCGTCTCGGTGACTTTTTTCATCAGATCGACGTAGAACTGCGTCTGTTCCGGCTTGACGCCGCCCGGCAACAGGAAGATGCGGATCATTTCGTAGCTGACGTCGAGCCCCTTTTCCTTGCAGGTCGGGATGTCGGACCAGGCTTGTGTCGACGTCACTTTTGCCGTGTAGGAGAGACGTTTTTCGGCAAACACGCACAGTGCAGTGTGTTCGCCTGCGCGCCATTGCGAGACGGATTCGGAAGGATTGTTGGTATTGGAATCGATGTGGCCGCCGGAGAGCTGCGTGGCCGCCTCGCCGCCGCCTTTATACGGAATGTAGAGGAACTTGGCGCCGGTCTGCTTCTCGATCATCGTCGTGATCATGTGATCTTCGCGCTTGGAGCTGGTGCCGCCCATCTTGAAGGTATCCGGCTTCTTCTTGACGGCGTCGATGTAGTCCATCGGCGTCTTGTAGCCGGCCTGTGAATTTGTCCACAGTACGAAGGCATCCATGGCGATGACCGCAACCGGCGTCAGATCGCGCCAGTGGAACGGCAGGTTGGTCGTCAGCGGTGTCGTGTACAGCGAAGACGAAGTCACGATGATCTTGTTGGGATCGCCCTGCGAAGCCTTCATGTCCAGCAGACCTTCGGCGCCGCTGGCACCCGCCTTGTTGGTCACGATGATCGGCTGCTTCATCAGGTTGTGCTTGGCGATGATGCCCTGGATGGAGCGTGCCATCTGGTCGGAAGCACCGCCTGCGCTGAACGGCACGACGAGTTCGACCGGTTTGGTCGGCTCCCATGCCGATGCGCTGAGTGCCCAGCACATCGTGGCGGCGAAGAGGCCGAGTTTGATCGGGCGGGATGTTTTTTTCTGCATGATGCTGTCTCCTTTGTGTGGGCGAACCCTTTGACGTCACCGTTTCGGACGCACGGTGTTGCCGTCCGGATCGGCTGTGGATAAAGCCTCGGCCTCTGCGTGCCTTCAGCCTTATGCATTCATGAAAACAATTTCGTTACCGCTATTCCAAATGGTCATTTAGAATATTGAATACAATATACACTTTGACGGAAATGTCAATCGCCGAGCCGATGGTTTTTGCGGCGACGATATTCCTCTATATACATGGCGCAATCGGGAGAATGCATGGCCGAAGACTTGGGGCTGTACGTACCGCCAGCGGCGCGGATCGGCGATCCGCTGCAACGGGTGGGCACGCCGTCGCTGGTACTGGATCTGGATGCTTTTGAATTCAATATAGAGCGCATGGCTGCGCTGGCTGCGGCGCACGGCATCGCGCTGCGGCCGCACGCCAAGGCGCACAAGTCGACGGCAATTGCCGCGGCTCAGCTGGCGGCCGGTGCCGTCGGCGTCTGTTGTCAAAAGCTCAGCGAAGTCTATCCGTTCGTGCGGCAGGGCATACGCGATATTCATTTGAGCAACGAAGTCGTCGGCGCCGACAAGATGGCGATGGCAGCCGAGCTGGCGCGTCATGCGCGGTTGAGCATCTGCGCCGACCACGTCGCGCAGATCGATGCGCTCGGCGCGGCCGCCGCGCAGGCGGGCACGCGCATCACGGTGCTGCCGGAAGTGGATATCGGCCAGGGCCGTTGCGGCGTGACCGGCAGCGACGAACTGATGGCGCTGGTCGAACGTATTGCGCGCTACGGCAGCCTGCGTTTCGGTGGGCTGCAGGCGTATCACGGCGGTATTCAGCATCTGGCGACATGGAACGAGCGGCGCGATGCCGCCCTGCGTTCGGCCGAGAAGGCGGCGCAGCACGTGCGCCATCTGGAAGCGCGCGGCATCGCTTGCTCGGTGGTGACAGGTGGTGGCACCGGCACCGTTGAATTCGATGTCGAAAGCGGCGTGTTCACCGAGGTGCAGCCGGGTTCTTATGTCTTCATGGATGGCCATTACGGTTCCAACGAGTGGGGCGGCACGCTGAAGCTGCAGCATAGCCTGTTCATTGCCACAACAGTGATGAGCACGGCCAAGCACGGCATGGCGGTGTGCGATGTCGGCCTGAAGGGCGTGGCGGTCGATTCCGGATTGCCGCGCGTGCGCCCCGGCGACGATGACGCTCTGCGCTACACGGCGGCCAACGACGAACACGGCATCCTGCGCATCGCCGACGGCGACGAGGATGACGGTGATGTGCGTGACCGCCTGGGCGAACGCCTGATGCTGATTCCCGGCCACTGCGATCCGACGGCCAATCTGTACCGGCAATACGTCTGCTATCGCGGCGATACCGTGGAAGCGCTGTGGGACATCGATGCCAGCGGCCTGAGCCGTTGAACCGAGCGTGCTGTTGAATTGAGCTACTGCGGCAAGAAAAGGAGCAGAGGATGAGCGAGCAAGACAATACGCAAGGCAGCGTACATCTGACGATCGTCGACGGCATTGCCGCCGTCGTGTTCGATCGGCCGCAGGCGCGCAATGCGATGACGTGGACGATGTACGAGCAACTGGGCGAGATCTGCGAACGGCTGCGTGGTGAGCGCGCCGTGCGTGCCGTCACCTTCCGTGGCGTGGGCGGCGAAGCCTTCGTTGCCGGCACCGACATCGCGCAGTTCCGCGATTTCCGTTCGGGCGAGGACGGTATTGCTTACGAGCGCACCGTCAACGAACGCATCGCGCAGGTCGAATCGTTGCCGATGCCGACACTGGCCATCGTCGAAGGCTGGGCCACCGGCGGCGGGCTGGCGATCGCGACTGCCTGCGATTTCCGTATCGCCACGCCGGATGCACGCTTCGGCCTGCCGATCGCGCGCACGCTGGGCAACTGCATCTCGATGGCAAACATGGCGCGCGTGATGGCGGCCTTCGGCATCAATCGTGCCAAGCGCATGCTGCTGCTGGCGGAGAATCTGCCGGCCGACGAATTGCTGGCGGCTGGCTACCTGACCGCAGTGGTGCCGCCGGCCGAACTGGAGGCGACGGCGGCATCGTTGTGCAGCAAGCTGGCAGCGCATGCGCCGATCACGATGCGGGCGTCGAAGGAAGCGATCAGCCGCCTGATCCAGTCCGATCTGCCGGACGGCAGCGACCTGATCCGCGCCTGCTACGGCAGCCGCGATTTCCATGAAGGGATCGAAGCCTTTCTTGCCAAGCGGCGTCCTGCATGGAGCGGCGAATGAGCGCGGCGAACGAAAAACGCAGCGGCCCGCTGGCCGGCATGCGCGTCATCGAACTGGCGCACATCATGTCCGGCCCGATCTGCGGCATGATGCTGGCCGACATGGGCGCCGATGTGATCAAGGTCGAGAAGACGCCGGACGGCGACGATTCCCGCCGATTCGCGCCGCTGCTGGCGTGCGGCGAATCGGCGTCGTTCATGGTCGTCAACCGCAACAAACGCGGCATCGGCCTGAACCTGAAGACCGAAGGCGGGCGCGAGGTATTGCGCCGTCTATTGAAGGATGCCGATGTCGTCATCGAAAACTACCGCGCCGGCACGATGGAAAAATTCGGCCTCGGCTACGACGTGCTGAAGGAAATGAATCCGGGCCTGATCTACTGTTCGATCTCCGGCTTTGGCCGCACTGGCCCGTATGCGGACAAGGGCGGATTCGACCTGATCGCGCAGGGCATGAGCGGCATGATGAGCATGACCGGGGAGGAAGGACAGGCACCGATCAAGGCCGGCTCACCGGTGGCCGACATCAATGCCGGCATCCTTGCCGCGCTCGGCATCGCTGCTGCGTATGCGAACAAGCTGCAAACCGGGCAAGGGCAGATCGTCGATACTTCGCTGTTCGAGGCGGCGCTGCAGCAGATGTACTGGCCGGCCGCCAACTATTTTGCCGACGGTACCATCCTGCCGAAGATGGGTTCGGCCAACTCCACCAGCGCGCCGTATCAGGTCTTCCGTACACAGGATGGCTGGATCAACATCGGTGCCGCCAACCAGAGCAATTACGAACGGATGCTGCAGGTGGTGCAGATGCCGGAGCTGGCCGGCGATCCGCGCTTTGCCACCAATGCGGGCCGCATGGAAAATCGCGCAGCGCTGGTCGAACTGCTGACGGGCAAGCTGGTCACGCGCACGACCGACGAGTGGTTGCGCGAATTCGACGCGGTCGGCTTGCCAGTCGGTCCGGTGCTGGATATTTCGCAGGCACTGGCGCATGAACAAGCGCTGGCGCGCGGCATGACGGTTTCCAGCGAACATCCGCTGGCTGGCGCCGTTGGCGGTATCGGCTTGCCGATCCGTTTTTCGAATGGCGCTGCCGGCGAGGAAACACGCCGCCCGCCGCCGCTGCTGGGCGAACATACGCGCGAAGTGTTGCACGATCTGGGTTACGCCGAAGAAGAGATCGCGGCGTTGCAGCAACAGCAGGCGATCCTCGTCGGCCCGGCCGTTGCCATGCGTCATCACGGTTAGTTAACCAGCGCACATACTTTTTCGACATCGCCGCTTACAGTCTAAGGCATTCCGCATGGAAGGCAGGAGACCGGACATTGAAGCAGCGATGGATAGGCGGCAACAGCATAGACCTGCTCGAAAACGGCGAGGAATTCTTCCCGCGCGTGTTCGAAGCGATCGCTGCTGCGCAACGCGAAGTGCTGCTGGAAACCTTCATCCTGTTCGACGACAAGGTCGGGCGAGAACTGCATGATGTGCTGATCGCGGCCGCGCAACGCGGCGTGCAGGTGGACCTGACGGTGGACGGCTGGGGCTCGCCCGATCTGTCCGAAGAATTCATCGCGACGCTGGTGTCGGCGGGCGTGCGCATGCATGTGTTCGATCCCGCACCCAGCCTGTTTCGCCGCCTGAGCCTGTTCCGTCGCCTGCATCGCAAGCTGCTGGTTGTTGATGGCGAGCTGGCTTTCATCGGCGGCATCAATTTCTCCGCCGATCATCTGGCCGATTTCGGTCCCGAAGCCAAGCAGGATTATTCGATCGCAATTCGCGGCCCGCTGGTCGAGCACATCCGCACGTTTGCATTGGCAGCGGTACAGCGCACGCGCGAGCGGCGGCGCTGGTTTCGTCGCAGGCAAGCGACCTTGTCGCAATCGGCACATGCCGAGGGCGCCGTTGCGGCCTTCGTCTGGCGCGACAACGGGCGCAACAAGACCGATATCGAGCGTCATTATCGGATGGCGATCCGTCTGGCGCGTGAACGCGTGACGATCGCCAATGCCTATTTCTTTCCCGGTTATGCCTTTCTGCGGGAACTGCGCAAGGCGGCACGGCGCGGCGTGTGCGTGTCGCTGATCCTGCAGGGCAATCCGGACATGCCGATCGTGCAGACCGCGGCCGGCATGCTGTATCACTATCTGCTGAGCGCGGGCGTGCGCATCTATGAATATTGCGAACGGCCGCTGCACGGCAAGGTAGCGATTGTCGACGAAGAATGGGCGACCGTCGGTTCCAGCAATCTCGATCCGCTGAGCCTGTCGCTGAACCTGGAAGCGAACGTGATGATCCGCGACCGTGATTTCAATACGCGGCTGGCGGAAAAACTGCAGGGATTGATCGACAACAGCTGCAAGGAAATCGATATTCGCGAATTGAAGGAATCCAGCTGGTGGCGCCTGATGCGCAGCTTCGTGCTGTTCCATTTCCTGCGGCGTTATCCGGCATGGATAGGCTGGTTGCCGGCACATAAACCGCGTGTGAAGCCGGCGCAGGAAGTGGCAGCCATTGATGTGCAGACGATGGATGGCGAGGCATACCGATGAGCGGGCTGTCGAGCGCCGCCAGCCGTGCCAGACAGACTGAGGCTGCAGCGCGCGCAGGCGGGCATGGCACGTCCTTCTGGCGGCGCAGCTGGCCTTGGCTCAAGCGGATTACGCAGACGGCATTCTTTCTAGTCGTCGCGTGGCTGATTGTGACGCAGGCGCGCACGATCGCGTGGGACGAGGTATTCGAAGCGATGCGCCGCCAGTCTCCGCAATGGCTGTGGCTGGCGATTCTGCCGGCCGTGGCCAGCCATGCGCTGTACAGCTGCTTCGATCTGCTGGGACGGCATCTGACGCGGCACGGCCTGGCGTGGCCGACGGTGATGGCCATCAATTTCATCAGCTATGCCTTCAACATCAATCTCGGTTCGCTGATCGGCGCGGCGATGTTGCGTTATCGCCTGTATGCGCGGCATGGTTTGCAGACCGATGCGATCGCCCGCATCATCGGCACCAGTATTTTCACGAACTGGTTCGGCTATCTGGCACTGGCCGGTGCAGTATTCCTTGTTAGTCCGCTGCAGTTGCCGCCGCAATGGAAGATCGGTGGCGCCGGCCTGCATGTGCTGGGTGCCGCGCTGCTGTCGACTGCGCTCGCCTATCTGGCGATATGTGCTTTTTTCAGTGAGCGCCGTCTCAGTTTTCGTGGTCATGTGGTGACGATACAAAGACTGCGGTTTGCCTTGCTGCAGTTGGCGATGTCCTGCGCCAACTGGATGCTGATGGCTTGCGTGATCTATCTGTTGCTGGAGCGACAGATTGCCTATACGGATGTGTTGTGCGTGCTGCTGATCGCCGTCGTCGCCGGTGTGATCGTGCATGTGCCGGCCGGGTTGGGCGTGGTGGAGGCGGTGTTCGTGGCGTTGCTGTCGTACCGGCTTGCTGCCAGCGAATTGCTGGCAGCATTGCTGACGTATCGCTTTCTTTATTACCTGGTGCCGCTGGTGCCGGCGGCGCTCGGCTGGCTGGCTATCGAAGTGCGTACCCGCGGGGAAAACAAGCGCAAGAAAAATACGCGCCGCAGGTGAGCTGAACATCGACATGATCTGATTGCCCTGATTGTCGGGCCGCGACGATTGATGTTCTTGATGTTGCTGGTACGATGCTCGCCGGCAGGAAAACGGCATGACTGCTATCATCGCCTTCCCTCCCGATGCCGGGAGCACGTACGTCACTGTCCATGCCTTCATCCCCTCCGACTCCTCCTTCGGCATCGTCCGCCAATCGCGGCCTCGATGCTTCCGTTCTGCTGCTGATGGCAATCGCTTCCGGCCTGTGCGCCGGCGGCAATTACTTCAATCAGCCGCTGCTGCATTCGATTGCGCTGGATTTCGGCGTCAGTGAAACCACGGCGGCACTGACCGTCACGGCGGCGCAGGTTTCCTATGCTTGCGGACTGGTGCTGCTGGTGCCGCTGGGCGACAAGTTCGAGCGACGCCGGCTGGCGGTGACGCTGATGCTGCTGGCCGGACTCGGCCAATTCATCAGCGGGTTTGCCGCCAGCATCCATTTCCTGTTCGCCGGCATCATGATGGCCGGCATGTTTTCGGTGGCGGCGCAGATCCTGGTGCCGCTGGCAGCCATCCTGTCGGATCCGTCGCGCAGCGGCCGTGCCGTCGGGCTGGTGATGAGCGGCCTGCTGCTCGGGATTCTGGCAGCGCGCAGCGTGGCGGGCATCCTGTCCAGCCTTGGCGGCTGGCATACCGTGTATCGACTTTCCAGTATCACGATGGTGGTGGTCGCACTGCTGCTGTGGCGCAAGCTGCCGACGTCACGCAATCCGGCACAGGTTAGTTACGGCGAGGTGCTGCGTTCGATGGGCGTGCTGATGCGTCGCCATCCGCGTTTGCTCAGTCGTGCATTGATGAGCGCGCTGGCGTTCGCTTCGGTCAGTGCCTTGTTTTCGACGATGGCCTTGCTGCTGTCGGGGCCGTCGCATGGATTGAGCGATGCCAGCATCGGGCTGGTAGGGCTGGCTGGTGTGGCCGGTGCATTGATGGCGAATGTGGCTGGCCGCTGCGCCGACCGTGGCTGGACGCGCGAGGCGGGTGTTGCCTGCGTGCTGTTGCTGCTGGCCGGATGGGGCTGTTTCTGGCTGGGAGAGACCAGTCTTGCCTGGTTCATCGTCGGCATGCTGGTTATCGATCTTGGTCTGCAGGGACTGCACATCACGAACCAGCACATCGTCTTCGAACTGGAGCCGGAAGCGCGCTCGCGAATGAATGCCGTCTACATGACAACGTATTTCATCGGCGCCGCATCGGGATCTGCACTCGGTTCGCTGGCCTGGCTGCACGGCGGTTGGCCGACGATCTGCGTGTTGGGTATCGTGCTGGCGTTGCTGTGCGGCGCTTTGCTGATCCGTGATGAGAGGTCGGTTGCGGCCCGATAAGTTCTCTCTATAATATAGAAGGGCAAAAAAAAAGGGTTGCGGCATTTCTGCCGCAACCCTTTTTTCAGATCGAGAGAATCAGTTCCGGATTTCCAGCGCCCGGTTCAGACTCAGTGCCGCCAGCGAGCCGACTGCGCCTGACAGTAGGTAGAGGCTGACGTAACCCAGGCCGAAGTGCGCCGACAGGCCCAGCGCCACCAGCGGTGCGAAGGCGGCGCCGACCAGCCAGGCCAGATCCGACGTCAGGGCAGCACCGGTGTAACGATACTTCGGCAGGAAGTTGGCGGAAACCGCGCCGGCAGCCTGGCCGTAGGACAGGCCCAGCAGGCCGAAGCCGACCATGATGAAGATATCCTGGCCCAGATCGCCGCCATCCATCAGCGTCGGCACGAAGCCGCTGAAGACTGCGATCAGCACGGCCAGCGTACCCAGCGTGGTGCGGCGGCCGAAGCGGTCGGCGACGATGCCGGACAGCACGATGCCGACCATCGCGATCGCGGCGCCCATCATCTGCACCACCAGGAAGTGGCTGAGCGAGCGCGTCGAATACAGGTTGATCCACGACAGCGGGAACACCGTGACCAAGTGGAACAGCGCATAGCTGGCGAGAGCTGCCAGTGCACCGATGGCCACGTTGCGGCCTTGCGACTGTGTCATTTCAACAATATTGGTCGGCTGCAGTTCCCGATCGTCCAGCAGATGGGTGTATTCTGGCGTCGAAATCAGACGCAGGCGCGCGAACAGCGCGACTACGTTGATGGCGAAGGCCACATAGAACGGATAGCGCCAGCCCCATTCGAGGAAGTCTTGCTGCGACAGTTCCAGCAGCAGGTAGGAAAACAGGCCGGCAGCGATGATGAAGCCGGTCGGTGCGCCGAGCTGGCCCAGCATTGCGTACCAGCCGCGCTTGTTCGGCGGTGCATTCAGCGCCAGCAGCGACGGCAGGCCGTCCCAGGCGCCGCCGAGCGCAATGCCCTGGCCGATGCGCAGTAATGACAACATGATAATGGCCGTCACGCCGAGATCGGCATAAGCCGGCAGGAAGGCGATGCCCGCCGTGGAGCCGCCCAGCAGGAACAGCGCGATGGTCAGCTTGGCTTCGCGGCTGAGCCGTTTCTGCGCTTCCATGAAGAGGACTGTGCCGAACGGCCGCGCCAGAAAGGCGAAAGAGAAGATCGTGAAGGCATACAGCGTGCCTTCCAGCTTGTCCGCGAACGGGAAGAAGACCGCCGGGAACACGAGCACCGAGGCGATCGCGTAGACGAAGAAGTCGAAATATTCGGAAGTGCGCCCGATAATGACGCCGATGGCGATTTCACCGGGGGCGATGTGGGTATTCCGGGTATTCAGGTTCCGGGGGCCGTCGCCAATGTCATGCTGTGCTGCATCGTAGGTGGTAGCCATGGTGTTCGCCTCCATTTCGTTATTATCTAACGCGTCGAAACCCTTGCTGTACAACGGTTTCGGCCGGGGTAGGACAAAACGTCCAATCGGCAAAACGCGTCATTGACGTTACAGTAGCACGATCCTTCAACCTCTGTTAATGCACCCGCATGATTTCCATGATAACTCGTCGCGGATTGTTACTCTTGCCACTACTGGTACTGCTCGCAGGATGCGACACGGTGGTAATGAATCCATCAGGCGACATTGCCGTCCAGCAGGCAAATCTCATCGTGATCTCCACGCTGCTGATGCTGCTGATCATCGTTCCCGTGATCGCCCTGGTAATCATCTTTGCATGGCGCTACCGGAAAAACAATACCTCCGCCAAATACGATCCGGAATGGGATCATTCCACCAAGCTGGAACTGATCATCTGGGGCGCGCCGCTGCTGATCATCATTGTGCTGGGCCTGATCACCTGGGTCTACACGCACAAGCTGGATCCGTATCGCCCGCTGGACCGTATCGACGAGAACCGTCCGATTTCGTCGGCCGCCAAGCCGCTGACCATCCAGGTCGTCGCGCTCGACTGGAAATGGCTGTTCATCTATCCGGAGCAGGGCATCGCAACCGTGAACGAACTGGCGACGCCGATCGACGTGCCGGTGCGTTTCGAGATCACGGCTTCGACGGTGATGAACTCGTTCTACATTCCTGAACTGGCCGGCCAGATCTACGCGATGCCGGGCATGGAAACGCGACTGAACGCCGTCATCAACAAGCCGGTCGAGTCGGAAGGCTTCTCGGCGAACTACAGCGGCGCCGGCTTCTCGCACATGCGCTTCAAGTATCACGGCATGGATATCGCCGACTTCGACCGCTGGGTCAATGAAGCCAAGGCCAACGGCGCAACGCTGGACCGCGCGGTCTATACCGAACTGGAAAAGCCGAGCACCCGCGAGCCGGTGACCTACTACGGTACCGTGGCGTCCGATCTGTATCACGCGATCCTCAACCGCTGCGTCGCCGAGGGCACTGTCTGCATGGACAAGATGATGTCCGACGATGCGAAACGCATCAAGATCGATGCCGAGGCACGCAACTTCCTCGACAACAAATCCGCACCACGCATTGCACAAATCGATGCGCAACTGTGCACTTCTTCCAATTCATTGAAGAACAACGATGCAAACTGATCTGACGAAGCTCATCTTCGGTCGCCTGAGCTGGGAGGCGATTCCCCTTCATGAACCGATCCTGATCGCCACGTTCCTCGGTGTGGCAGTCGGCGGCATTGCGGTTCTTGCCCTGCTGACCAAGTACCGCCTGTGGGGCCCGCTGTGGCGCGACTGGATCACCAGCATCGACCACAAGAAGATCGGCATCATGTACATGATCCTCGGTCTCGTCATGCTGCTGCGCGGCTTTGCCGATGCGCTGATGATGCGTGCACAGCAGGCAGTTGCGTTCGGCGACAACGCCGGCTTTCTGCCGCCGCACCACTATGACCAGATCTTCACGGCGCACGGCGTCATCATGATCTTCTTCGTGGCGATGCCGTTCGTCACCGGTCTGATGAACTACGTGGTGCCGCTGCAGATCGGCGCGCGCGACGTGGCGTTTCCGTTCCTGAACAACTTCAGCTTCTGGATGACGACCTTCGGCGC
Organism: Oxalicibacterium solurbis; assembly: GCF_014635845.1. GTDB lineage: Bacteria > Pseudomonadota > Gammaproteobacteria > Burkholderiales > Burkholderiaceae_D > Oxalicibacterium > Oxalicibacterium solurbis. Next base: position 305,151 of record NZ_BMDP01000002.1, read on the forward strand.
CTTGCTGGTGATGGCTTCGCTGTTCGTCGGCGAATTTGCCAAGACCGGCTGGCTGGCGTATCCGCCGTTGTCCGGCATCCTGCACAGTCCCGACGTCGGCGTCGACTATTACATCTGGGCATTGCAGGTCGCCGGTGTGGGAACGCTGCTGTCCGGTGTCAACTTGATCGTGACCATCGTCAAGATGCGTGCACCGGGCATGGACATGATGAAGATGCCGGTGTTCAGCTGGACCGCACTGTGCACCAACGTGCTGATCGTCGCTGCCTTCCCGGTGCTGACCGCTGTGCTGGCGATGCTGTCGCTGGATCGCATTTTCGATACCAACTTCTTCACGAACGATCTGGGCGGCAACGCCATGATGTATGTGAACCTGATCTGGATCTGGGGTCACCCTGAGGTCTACATTCTGGTTCTGCCGGTCTTCGGCGTGTTCTCCGAAATCGTTTCCACCTATTCGGGCAAGCGTCTGTTCGGCTACACCTCGATGGTGTACGCGACCGTCGTCATCACGATCCTGTCGTACCTGGTCTGGCTGCACCACTTCTTCACGATGGGTTCGGGCGCAAGCGTGAACTCGTTCTTCGGCATCACGACGATGATCATCTCGATCCCGACCGGTGCGAAGATCTTCAACTGGCTGTTCACGATGTACCGCGGCCGTATCCGCTTCGAACTGCCGATGATGTGGACCATTGCCTTCATGATCACCTTCGTGATTGGCGGTATGACGGGCGTGCTGCTGGCAGTGCCGCCGGCCGACTTCGTGCTGCACAACTCGCTGTTCCTGATCGCGCACTTCCATAACGTGATCATCGGCGGTGTGGTGTTCGGCGTGTTCGCCGCGATCAACTACTGGTTCCCGAAAGCATTCGGCTACAAGCTCGATCCGTTCTGGGGCAAGTGCTCGTTCTGGTTCTGGGTGATCGGCTTCTATCTCGCCTTCATGCCGCTGTACGTGCTGGGCCTGATGGGCGTGACCCGCCGCATGAGCCACTTCACCGATCCGTCGCTGCAGATCTGGTTCCAGATCGCTGCCGTCGGCGCCGTGCTGATCGCACTGGGCATCGCATCGATGATCATCCAGTTCGGCGTCAGCTTCCTGCGCCGCGACAAGCTGCGCGACGTGACCGGCGATCCGTGGAACGGCCGTACGCTGGAATGGTCGACCTCGTCGCCGCCGCCTGACTACAACTTCGCATTCACGCCGCGGGTATACGATACCGACACCTGGGCCGACATGAAGAAGCAGGGCTACAAGCGTCCGCTGTCCGGCTTCACCGCGATCCACATGCCGAAGAACACCGGCGCCGGCTTCATCATCGCTGCCTTGAGCGCGCTGGTCGGCTTCGGACTGATCTGGCACATGTGGCTGGTGGCTGGTGCCGGCTTCTTCGTGATGCTGGCTGCAATCATCATCCACACCTTCAATTACAACCGCGATTACTACATCCCGGCGGAAGAAGTCGTCCGTACCGAAGATGCTCGCACCCGTATGCTGGAAAGCCATGTCTGAGATCACTGCACAATCTGCCGGCGCCATGAGCGCTGACCCGAGCGCACGTTTCTACGTGCATGAGCATCACCCGGAACAAGGTACGCTGCTGGGTTTCTGGCTCTACCTGATGAGCGACTGCCTGGTGTTCGCCTGCCTGTTCGCGGCGTACGCCGTGCTGGGCCGCAACTATGCAGGCGGCCCCACCGGTGCCGAGCTGTTCGACCTGTCGCTGGTGGCGATCAACACCGCCTTCCTGCTGCTGTCGTCGATAACCTACGGCTTCGCGATGCTCGAATCGCAACGCAACAAACTGAAGAGCACGATGGTCTGGCTGGTCATCACCGGCCTGTTCGGTTTGGCCTTCCTGGCGCTGGAACTGTACGAGTTCCATCACCTGATCCATGAAGGTGCAGGTCCGCAGCGCAGCGGCTTCCTGACCTCGTTCTTCGCACTGGTCGCTACCCACGGTCTGCACGTGACTTTTGGCACCATCTGGCTGGTGACGCTGCTGTTCCAGTTGAACCGCCACGGCCTGAGCCAGGCAAACCACCGTCGCCTGATGTGCCTGTCGATGTTCTGGCACTTCCTGGACGTGATCTGGATCGGCGTCTTCACCTTTGTCTACCTGATGGGAGTTCTGCCATGAGCGCGCATCACAACCACGATCATGGCCATGACCACGGACACGGCCATCACGACGATCACGCCAGTCACGGCACGCTGAAAAGCTACGCGATCGGTTTCATCCTGTCCGTCATCCTGACCGCGATTCCATTCTGGCTGGTGATGGGCAAGGTGATCGAGAACTCGAGCACGACGGCCATCGTCATTCTCGGCTTCGCGGCAGTGCAGGTGGTCGTGCACATGATCTACTTCCTGCACATGAACTCGAAGGTCGAAGGCGGCTGGTCGATGCTGGCCATGGTGTTCACCATCGTCGTCGTTGTCATCATGCTGGCAGGTTCGATCTGGGTCATGTACCACCTGAACCACAACATGATGCCGCACATGATGTCCGACCCGACGCATGAAATGCACATGCCGAGCAATCACACGATGTCCGACATGCCATGACAGGCACCCTGGAACGCGACGGCACGGCTTCTCACGAAATCGAACGCCGTCCGCGTTCCCTGGCCGTGCGGCTGACGCTTGTCGCGACGGCCGTTGTATTGTTTGCCGGGTTTCTCGCACTGGGAACCTGGCAGATCTACCGGCTGCAATGGAAGCTGGCGTTGATCGAACGTGTCGAGACACGCGTTCATGCCGCACCGGTGCAGGCGCCCGGCCCCGAGCGCTGGCCGCAGGTCACTGCGGCATCCGACGAATACCGCCATGTCCGTCTGACAGGTGTCTATCTTCCCGAACTTTCCGTAAAAGTACAGGCTTCTACCGAGCTTGGCGCCGGCTATTGGCTGCTGACGCCGTTGCGCACAGAGGAGGGCACGGTCGTGCTGGTCAACCGCGGCTTCATCTTCCCGAATGTGGATGCGGCGCGCAGTGCTGCAGTCGATGGCGCGGTGACGATCAGCGGGCTGCTGCGCATCAGCGAACCGGGAGGCGGTTTCCTGCGCCACAACGATCCTGCCGGCGACCGCTGGTATTCGCGCGATGTTGCGGCGATTGCTGCTTCGCGTAGCCTGACGGCTGTCGCGCCGTTCTTCGTCGATGCCGATGCCGGCATGGAACCGCCGGCAGCAAATGGTGCAGTTCGTCCGGTCGGCGGCCTCACGGTCATCCGTTTTCACAACAGCCATCTGGTCTATGCGCTTACTTGGTATGCTTTAGCCTTGATGGTGGCGGGCGCCGCCTTCTGGGTCACGCGCGACGAGCGCCGTGCCCGGCGCACCGCCGATCGGCAGGATCGTGGAACCGAGGATCACAGCGAAGATGGCAGTCACGACCGACATTCCAGTCACTGAAAAAAAAATAGCCGGGCCATGGAGCGCGCCCAAGGGCGAAGCTGCGGCCGGCCACAAGAACATGCGGCTGCTGATCCAGCTGCGCTGGATCGCCGTCATCGGCCAGATCACGACGATCGCCGTCGTCACGATGGGCTACGGTATAGAACTACCGGTGCGCCACATGCTGGAAGTGCTGGTCTGCCTGATCGCCTTCAATGTCGGTAGCCAGTTGCGCTGGCACGAGCGCCGCATCGTCACCAACAACGAAGTCTTCCTCGCGCTGCTGATCGACGTCGCGATCCTGACGGCGCAGCTGTATCTGAGCGGCGGCACCACCAATCCTTTCGCCTTTCTTTATCTGCTGCAGGTGATTCTGGGCGCGGTCCTGCTGGAAGCATGGTCTACCTGGATCATCGTCGGGGTCACCAGCCTGTGCCTGGCCGGGCTCGCCAAGTTTTCCGCGCCGCTGGTGCTGTCGTACCAAGACAGCGACAGTTATCTGAGCCTGTACGTGCAGGGCACGCTGCTGTGCTTCGCGATCAACGCGGCGCTGCTGGTCTTCTTCATCACGCGTATCGGTCGCAATCTGCGCGCCGGCTACGCGCAACTCTCCGACCTGCGCCAGCGTGCAGCCGAGGAGGAACATATCGTGCGCATGGGCTTGCTGGCATCCGGTGCCGCGCATGAACTCGGTACGCCGCTGTCGACGCTGTCGGTGATTCTCGGCGACTGGCGCCGCATGCCGGAGTTCGCGAACAATCCCGAACTGCGCGAGGAAATCGGCGAGATGCAGACGCAGGTGCTGCGCTGCAAAGCCATCGTCAGCGGCATTCTGCTGTCGGCAGGCGAAGCGCGCGGCGAATCGTCGGTGAAGACGACGATCAATACCTTCCTGAACGAACTGGCCGACGAGTGGCGCGAAAGCCGTCCCGTCGTCGCGTTCGACTACGACAACCGCATCGAACGCGATCAGCCGGTCGTCTTCGATTCGGCACTGAAACAGATGATCTGCAACGTGCTCGACAACGCGCTGGAAGCATCGCCGCGCTGGCTGGCGATGAAGGCGGAATGCGAAGCCGATCTGCTGCGGCTGACGGTAACCGATTCCGGTTCGGGCTTCGCACCGGCGATGCTGGCGCAGTTCGGCAAGCCGTACCAATCGACAAAGGGCAGGCCAGGCGGTGGGCTTGGCCTGTTTCTGTCCGTCAATGTTGCGCGTACGCTGGGTGGTACCGTGACCGCGCATAATCGCGAAGAGGGCGGCGCGCAGGTGCAGATCACGTTGCCGCTGGCGACGATCGCGATCGAGGAGGACGATATCCATGCAGTCTGAAGAGCCGCGCCTGCTGCTGATCATCGAAGACGATGCAGCGTTTGCGCGTACGCTGGTGCGCTCGTTCGAGCGTCGTAACTATCGCGTGTTGCATGCATCCAGCCAGGATGAAGCAACAGCCTTGCTGGAAGAACATTCGCCCGGCTACGCCGTGGTCGATCTGAAGCTGCACGGCAATACCTCGGGGCTGGCCTGCGTACAGATGCTGCACCAGTACGATCCGGAGATGCTGATCGTCGTGCTGACGGGTTTCGCCAGCATCAACACGGCGGTCGAAGCGATCAAATTGGGCGCCATTCAATATCTGGCGAAACCGTCCAATACCGATGACATCGAGGCGGCCTTTGCTCACGTCGCCGGCAACACGGAAGTCGAACTGACCAATCGCTCCACGTCGATCAAGACGCTGGAATGGGAGCGTATCCACGCGGTGCTGGCGGAAACCGATTTCAACATCTCCGAAGCGGCACGCCGGCTCGGCATGCATCGCCGCACGCTGGCGCGCAAGCTGGAAAAACAGCGCGTCAAGTAACGCACATCAGCCTATCGGCCGTGCCGATCATCGCCAATGGCCGATGTGCGCCAGGGCCGGCGATTCTTCCTTCAACGTCCAGCGTAACGGGATTGCATGCGTCGTGTGCTGCATGCGTTGCACATGGAAACGCCACAGGCGCTCCGCCCCGTCGAAGCGTTCCTCTTCCGGTACCTTCCACACGATCTCTGCATGGCCTTGCAAATGCAGCAGGTTGCCATTCGAGAAATCGACGAACAGCAAGGCGGCGCGATCATCCACCAGCAAATTGCCCAGCGTATTGAAATAGCGGTTGCCGACGAAATCGGGGATCGTCAACGTATTGCCATCGATACGCACAAAGCCCGGATGGCCGCCCTTGTGCGAGACATCGACGCCGCCTTCGGTTTTCTGCATGTCGACACCGCTGGCGACGAAGAAGGTATCGGCGTGCGCAATCATGTCGAACGCCGATGCATCCAGTTGATCGGCAACGCGTGTTGCGCCGATGGTTGTCGCATTTTCCTGAGCATGTTCGACATCGCGTACCTGGATGTATTTCGGACAATTTCCGAACGATTGCGTGACCTGCAGTTCGATACCGTGCGCATCGATGCGGCGAACGACGCCGTTTGCGCGGTTGCGCCGACGATTGCCGAGATCGATGCCGAGCAGGCCGACCGGTTTGCCGGGTTGCAGCAATGCCAGCACATCCGGTTGCCAGTGTGCGCGTTCGTCGATATGCAGGAGCTGCGCATCCGGTGCATCGATGAATCCCGCAGGGCCGGTCACGATGGTGGCGACAGGTGCGCCATCCGCATCCGTCGTTGCCAGCATCACGTATTGCAGCATCGAGAAAAAGTCGCGATGCTGATCCGGCATCGCGTCGCGTATCGCGAATCCGGGCGGGCCGCCGCCAGCGAGTTCGTGGGCGCGCAATTCACCGGCGTGAAATGGCACCTCCTTGCGCACGGGGACGATCGTCGCGGTATTCATGATGCGGCAGTCACGCTGGAAGCAGGCAAGGGCGACGTCGGCATTGCACGAAAATGCGGCAACGATTCCACACGCTGCAACCAGGCGCGAATGGCCGGATACGCTTCCAGCGAAAGGCGGCCTTCCGAAGCGTGGGCGATATACGAATAGCAGGCCAGATCCGCGATGGTGGAATTTTGTGTCGCCAGCCATTGGCGCTGCGCCAGATGGCTCTCCATCATGCGGAACAAACGCGTAGCGATTTTTTCCGCAAGCGTCGGATCGACTTCACCCGGCGCATTCCACAGCGCCGTCATGCGTGCGCTCGCCGGGCCGTAGCGCACTTCACCGGCTGCGATCGACAGCCAGCGCTGCACATGGGCGACGGCGACCGCTTCGGTCGGATACCAGTGGCTTTGTGCGGCATAGCGCGTGCTGAGATAGGTCAGGATCGCATTGCTGTCGCTGAGTACCAGATCGCCGTCGATCAGCACCGGAATCTGTCCCAGCGGATTGAGTTTCAGGAACGCTTCGGAACGGCGTACGTCTGCGCCGGCCTCGATGAATTCATGCGGCAGCTGCAGCATGTCGAGCAGCAGGGCGACGCGATGGCAATGGCCGGACAGGGGAACGCCGTAGAGCTTGATGGTCATGATGAAATTCTCCGTGGTGGTTGAACGCTTCCTATCGTATGAATTTACGAAAACGATGTAAATCAGGCAAAATTGCAATTTACTATTTCATTTATCGGAATAATCATGGATCGTCTGGACGAGCTGGAAGTCTTTCTCGCGATTCTCGATACCGGCAGCCTGATCGGTGCGAGCCGCAAGCTGCGGCGTTCGGCGCCTGCCGTTACACGCCTGTTGTCGTCGCTGGAGCAGCGCATCGGCGTGCGATTGGTGGAGCGCACGACACGGCATCTGGCCGCGACGGAAGCCGGCATGCGGCTGGCGGCACAGGCGAGACAGGTGCTCGCGGATTACGACGATGCCGTACACGAAGATGCGAATGCACCGTTACGCGGCACTTTGCGGCTGACGGCGCCGATCGTATTCGGGCGACGCCATGTGGCACCCATCGTCAATGCCTATCTGGACCTGTATCCCGAGATGCGGGTGGATATGGTGACCAGCGATCGCAATCTCGATCTGATCGAGGAAGGCCTCGATATTGCCGTGCGCATCGGTGCGATGGCCGATACCAGTCTGGTGGCACGCCGCGTCGGTTCGGTGCGGCGGATGCTGGTCGCAAGTCCGGAATATCTGGCGCGTCGCGGCAAGCCGAAGACGCCCGACGATCTGGCTGCACACGATGTGATCTATACGTCGGGGCGGCTGGCGGCGATGGAGTGGCGATTCCGGCATGCAGGGCGGGATCGAACGCTGCAACTGTCGCCGCGGCTGATCGTCAACGAAATCGATGCTGCATTGCTCGCAGTGAAGGCCGGGCGCGGATTGGCACGCGTATTGTCTTACCAGGTGGCCGACGATCTGGCGGCCGGCACGATGGTGCGCGTACTGCCTGGCTACGAGCCGGAGATGTTGCCGGTACAACTTGTGGTTGCAGGTACGCGGCACATGGCGCCGAAGGTGCGGGCGTTTCTGGATCTTGCAGTCGAACAGTTGCGCGCATTGAAAGTGATCCAGAAACGCTGATGTGGGTTGCGCCGCACGACATTGCGTCATTCCAGATCGATAAAAGTTCGTTGCTGAAACGAACTTTTCCTGAGGCACAGGCTCTACAGACGTCCGCTTTGCCATCGCAGGCACGAAACATGCTGTCCTGCAGGTATCGCTCCACTCTTTCCCGATCGACAGAATGAAGGATACGACTTCCCGCCGCTGGGAGCTGGATGCCCTGCGCGGCCTGATGCTGGTGATGATGTTCACCACTCATTTGCCGACTCGCTACAGCAATATTTTCGGGCAGTCCTTCGGTTTCGTTTCCGCCGCCGAAGGCTTCGTCATCCTGTCGGCCTTCATGGCGGGCATGGTCTATACGCGCAAGGCGCAGCGCGACGGCGTGCCGGCGATGCGCACCGCCTTCTTCCGCCGCACGCTGACTGTCTATGCATGGCATGTCGGTTGCCTGCTGCTGTTGTTCACCGTCATCGCCGGACTTGGCTTGAAGTTCGGCCAGCCGGGGCTGAAAAGCCTGATCGGCTTCTATCTGTACGATCCGGTGACCGCGCTATGGGCCAGCGTCCTGCTGATCTACAACCCGCCATTGCTGGACATTCTTCCGCTGTACATCCTGCTGCTGCTGCTGAGCCCGTGGCTGCTGGCTCACGGCATGCGATGCGGCTGGCGCGGCATCTTTATCGTCAGCCTGCTGCTGTGGGTTGCCGCGCAGTTCGACATTTCGGCCGGGCTGTACGCAATGCTGGTTGCCGTGACCGGATTGACCGTGCCGTTCCGCGAGACCGGTGCATTCGAAACCTATGCGTGGCAACTGTTGTGGGTGCTCGGCTTGTGGCTGGGCGCCATGCATGCACAGGGAAAACTGGATCGCTGGCTGGCTTTCTCGCCGAAGATTCTGGGGACGGCGCTGGCGATCGTCGTCATCTGCTTCGTCTGGCGCCATGTGGTCGGGCAGGCGCCGTTTCCGGGCAATGACGTGCTGAACCGATGGCTGTTCGACAAATGGCATCTGGCGCCGCTGCGCATGGTGAATTTCCTCGCGCTGGCGATCGTGCTGCAGCATTTCGGCCAGCGCATCGTGCCGCTGCTGCCGCGCCTGCGCTTCTTCGAATCGATGGGCGCGGCATCGCTGCCGGTGTTCTGCATGCATCTGCTGGTCGTGCTGGTGATCCGTGCCGTACTGGGCGACAGCTTCGACGACCGTACCGACTGGGACGATGCCGTGCTGCTGATCGGCGGTGTGCTGCTGCTCTATCTGGTTTCGTATCTTGCAGCTGGCTGGCGCAATCGGCCGCGTCGCTGAGTGGCATCGGCGGGGAAAGCGCAAGGTTTCCCCGCGAGAAAAAATCACGAATAAAAGATCACGAATAGATCGAAGGGGCGGGTGTTTCTCCGCTCAGTACCCATAGCCCGACGTCTTTCAGCTTGTAGTCCAGCGAATCGTGCAGTGTGTGCACGCGCACGTTGCGCCAGAAGCGATCGAAACCGTACTTCGCTGCCGTCGCGCGTGCGCCCATCACCTCGAAAATCTTCGACGTGATGTCCAGCGCCGCACTCGCGGCTGCGAGCTTGGTTTCGAAGATCGCCACCGCCAGTTCGCCGCGTTCCTGTGCAGTCAACGCATCGCCGCGATTCCATGCATGTTGCAATCGCTGTTCCGCATCCTCGGCCAGCGCGATCGCACCGCGTAACACGATGCGCAGGTCGCCGAAGCGCTGCTGCGTGAACGGATCGTCGCTCGCACGTTCAAGGCCCGATTGAAACCACGGGCGGCCCTGTTCATGCACATACTTCCATGCGTTCAGCAACGCACCCTGTGCATTGCCGATGTATATCTCGACCAGGATCAGTTGTGACACCAGCGTGCGCAGCGTTGCACGCGGCGTGCCGGCCGTGCCCGGCGGACCGAGCACTTCATCCTTTTCGACGCGCACCTGCGTGAAGGTGACCGAACCGCTGTCGGTCTGGCGTTGGCCCATGTTGTCCCAGTCGTCCAGTACCTTTACACCGACGCGGCCGGTCGGGATCGACAGGAACACGCGGTCGGCCGGATCGGTGGAGCGGGGTGCGGTCACGTTTAGCATGTCGGAGCCGGTGGCGCCCGAGCAGAACGACTTGATGCCGTTCAGTTCGTAATAGCCGCCGTCTTCATTCTTCCACGTCAATGTCGTGCGCGTATCCAGCCCGTTGGTCGCATTGCCCCAGAACCAGTTCTCGCTGATGGTCTTGCCGAGCAGGCGTTCCTTCTGCCGCGGATTGCCGAACAGCGCGACGCTGGCGACCTGCAAGTGCTGGAAGCCGAACAGGTGCGCGAGCGAGCTGTCCACTTCGGCGAAACGGCGAACGATGCGATAGATGTCGGGCCACGGCGTTTCCGGTCCGCCGTAGGTGGCCGGCACGGCGAGTTTCAGCAGACCGCTGTCGCGTAGTGCTTGGCGTTCTTCCCATGCGGTGCCGCCCTGGCGGTCGCGTGCGACGGCAGTGGCGGCCAGCGCCTTTGCCGTCGCTTCGACCGCATCGGTCAGCCCGCCGAAATCGCGTTGCGCCAGATGTTGCGGCGTGAAAGTGGCGGCGGGCGGCAGCAGTTCGCCCGGTTTCGGTAGTTGGCCCATTTCTATTCCGTTTGTGGCAAGGATCAGAACATCAATCAAAACAGTGGAACGGCAGTCGCGTTCACCTTCTTCGGCAGCAGGCCTTCGGTGAGGAAGGCATCGGCGATCTTCTGCTGTTCGCTCAGATGCTGCGGCACGACGGCGCGCACGTTGTAGCTGCGGCGTGCATTGGCCTGCTCGATGGTGGCTGCGTCCAGTCCCCAGACCGGCGACAGCAGCGCGGCAGCGTCGGCTGGCGCCTGCTTGACCCATTTGCCGGTGGTCTTCAGTTCATCGACGATCAGCCTGACGACTTCCGGATGTGCTTTCGCAAACGGCGTCGAAGCGAGGTAGTAACGCTGGTAATCGGCAAGATTGCGGCCGTCGGTCACGATGCGTGCATGCGACTGGCGCTGCGCGGCTGACAGGAAGGGATCCCAGATCACCCAGGCATCGATCGCGCCCTTCTCGAATGCGGCACGGCCGTCGGCCGGTGCCAGATAGGCGGGCTGCACGTCTTTCAGCGACAGGTCGGCCTGATCGAGTGCGGCCAGCAGCAGGTAATGCGCGCCGGCAGCCTTGGCGAAGCCGATGCGTTTGCCTTTCAGATCGGCGACGGTCTTGATCGGCGAATCCGGCTTGACGAGGATCGCCTGCGCGCTCGGCGACGGCGATTCCTGCGCGATGTAGGTCAGTTGTGCGCCGGCGGCCAGTGCGAATACCGGTACCGTGTCGGCAACGTCGGCAGAGACGTCGACCGCGCCGACGTTCAACGCTTCCAGCAGCGGCAGGCCGCTGGCGAATTCATGCCAGCTGACCTTGACGCCGAGCGGTGCCAGTTTCTTTTCCAGCGTGCCACGTGTCTTCAGGATCGTGATCAGCGTTGACGATTTCTGGTAACCGATGCGTACGGTGTGAACGGCATCGGACTTGTCCTGCGCCTGTGCGGTGAAGGGCAGGATTGCCAAAGCCGGCAGCAGCACAAGCAGGGTGACGATGCGACGTCGAAATATGGAAAGAGGTTGATGGATATGCTTCACGTGATTCTCCCTGTTATGAATGATTGATTGAAGAGCGTGGTGACGAAACGGACGGTCGTAACGTCAGCGAGTGACGATATGGATACCTGCAGTAGATGCAGGAAGAAATGGCAGGTTACCGATCCGTCTGCATGAAAGGAACGAATCTCTTCGCGCATGCATCTGCGATTTCTGCATTAGCCGCTTTGCGCATATGCACATGCGAAAAACACCGTTTCGGACAATGCGTTGTAATGTTTGCTATCGTGTGCAATGCCGTGCTGCAGTACATGACGCTATGCAGATGCCAGGAGAAAACACCATGACCACACGCAAGGAGCGCGATACGTTCGGCCAGATCGAGGTCGACAACGATCACTTGTGGGGCGCGCAGACGCAGCGCTCGTTGATGCACTTCCGTATATCGACCGAGAAGATGCCGCCGGAACTGATTGCGGCGCTGGCCGAGGTCAAGCGCGCTGCGGCGATCGTCAATCGCGATCTCGGGCGCTTGAAGGAAGACAAGGCGCAGGCCATCGTCACCGCCGCCGACGAAGTCATTGCCGGCCGCCATCCGCAGGAATTCCCGCTGGCGGTCTGGCAGACCGGTTCCGGCACGCAGAGCAATATGAACATGAACGAGGTGCTGGCCAATCGTGCTTCGGAACTGCTGGGCGGCGAGCGCGGCGAGAAGCGGTTCGTGCATCCGAACGACGACGTCAACATGGGGCAATCGTCGAACGACATCTTTCCGACGGCAATCTACGTCGCGGCCGCCATCGGCGTGGCTAATCATCTATTGCCGTCTGTCGAACGCCTGCGTGCGACGCTGCAAGCCAAGTCGGAAGAATTTGCCGACATCGTCAAGATCGGTCGCACGCATCTGCAGGATGCGACGCCGCTGACGCTGGGACAGGAATTCTCGGGTTACGTTGCGCAGCTGGCGCATGCGCATTCCTGCATTGCGACACTGCAACCGCCGCTGCGTGAACTGGCGGCCGGCGGCACGGCGGTGGGAACGGGATTGAATGCGCATCCGGAATTCGGCGTGCGCATCGCGGCGGAGTTGAAGCGACGCACCGGCGTGGCTTTCGTCAGCGCGCCGAACAAGTTCGCATCGCTGGCAGCGCACGATGCATTGGTCGCGATGCACGGCGGCCTGAAGACGCTGGCAGCGGCGATGATGAAGATCGCCAACGACGTGCGCTGGCTGGCATCCGGCCCGCGTTCCGGCCTCGGTGAGTTGGGCATTCCGGAAAACGAACCCGGCAGTTCGATCATGCCCGGCAAGGTGAACCCGACGCAGAGCGAAGCGGTGACGATGCTGTGCTGCCAGGTGTTCGGCAACGACGTCGCACTGAACATCGGCGGCGCATCCGGCAATTTCGAATTGAATGTGTTCAAGCCGCTGCTGGCGCACAATTTCCTGCAGAGCGTGCGTTTGCTGGCCGACGGTATCGCCAGCTTCGATGAGCATTGCGCGCACGGTATCGTCGCGCATCGCGACCGCATCGACGACCTGATGGCACGTTCGCTGATGCTGGTGACGGCACTGGCGCCGCACATCGGCTACGACAAGGCGGCGCAGATTGCCAAGCAGGCACACAAGGATGGCAGCAATCTGCGCGATACCGCGATTGCGCTAGGCATGGTCAGCGGCGAGGATTTCGACCGCTGGGTGCAGCCGAAGGACATGATTCATCCGGGCTGAAGCGGACGTCGCTGGCGTTTCGAATGACGTTGTCGTGTGGTGAATGAGGGCTGTTGTTGCGGGCAATGCAGCGATCACGATCCGTATCGATCATTCCACTGAGATTTTTTCGAAAAATGCCCGTCTGATATGACACTGCAGTCAAATAAAAACGGCTTCCACATTGTTGTGGAAGCCGTTTTCACATCTGTCGGATCGCACAAGGCGATCATTTCAGCAAAGCTTATTTGCCGGTATTTGCAGCCTTGGCATCGGCAATCGCGGATTCCTTGGCGGCCTTGGCTTCCTTCTCGCAGACGTCTTTTTGATTACCCTTCAGATCGTCACATTTTTCCTGGGCGACCTCATAGTCGGCATCGGCAATGTCCTTGTGCGCTTTCTGGCGTGCCTTGTCGGTGCCTTTATAGGCAGCTTCGGCATTTGCTTCCGTCTTCACGCGTGCAGCCTTGGCTTCTGCCTGGCAGATATCCTTGGCGTTGTTCTTGAGCGTGTCGCATTTTTCGCGGGCTGCCTTGTATTCGGCTTTTGCGCTTTTTTGTGTTGCTTCGTATGAAGCCTTGTCCTGTGCATGCGATGCGGACATGAAGCCGAAGCTGGCGGAAGCGATAACGATCATTGAGAGAGCTTTTTTCATGATGGTGTCCTTTTGTCGTTGTTGGAAAAAATGAATGGATGGATTGCGATGAATTGCTTTCGATGATGCGCGCTTACAGGAAGCGGCTATCGTCGCGATTGCGCTCCTCGAAGGAGCGAATCTGTTTTTCTGCCTCATCCTTGCTGACGCCATAGGCTTCCTGGATTTTTCCCGAAAGCTGGTCGCGCTTGCCGGCAATGGTGTCCAACTGGTCGTCGGTGAGCTTGCCCCATTGCTCCTTGATGTTGCCTTTGAACTGTTTCCAGTTACCTTCGATGATGTCCCAATTCATGACACTTCTCCTTGGTTGTCGTACTGCGGATTTTCAATGCGGCAAAGATGCCTGCAGATTCCTTATGCAATACGCGGGCCAGGTTTTTTGGCTTTTAAAATCAATGCCTTGCAAATGATTAGTTAATTTTATGTAAATAATTTACGTGTCATTGCAAACACTACATGTGAGAAAAAAAGAGGGCGCCTGAAGGACAAGGGGAAGCGGTCGCAGGAAGATGCGGCAAGCGGAAAATCACGTGCCGGCGGCGGGATTTTTGCCGGCAGCATGGGCGTTTTCATCATGCCGTAGCGTGCCGAACCATAATGCGTATTGGCGCGTGAAACTGGCACCGAGGAAGAAGATCTGCGCCGAGTAGTAAACCCATAGCAGCAGTACCACCAGCGAACCTGCTGCGCCATAGCCGCTAGCCACGCCGCTGTTGCCGAGGTAGACGCCGATCAGATGCTTGCCGAGGCTGAACAGCGCTGCCGTACCGAGCGCACCGATCGCCACATCGCGCCATGACAGCTTGATCTGCGGCAGCATCTTGTAGATGACGGCAAACAGGCAGGCGATCACAAGGAAGGACACGCTATTGGATAGCGGTTGCAGGATGAAGGCCGACTCTTGCCAGAAGCCGCCCCAGTAGCGTTCCAGCACCGCCAGCATCGCGCTGATCACCAGCGACACCAGCAGCAGAAAGGCCAGCACCAGGACCAGCCCGAACGACAGCAGGCGCACACGCAATACATTGCGCCAGCCGCCTTGCCGCGCCATCGGCACATGCCATATTTCGTCGAGGCTGTCCTTCAATTCGGCGAAGATCGTGGTGGCGCCGAACAGCAGAGCGCCGATCGCCACGATCGTCGGCGCAAAACCGACATTCGGGCTGTGCGCATTCGCCACCAGCATCTGGATCGCTTCGGCGCCTGCTGCACCGACGAGGTTATGCAGCTGCGCGAAGATTTCGCCGCGTGCGGCCTGCGGGCCGAAGATGGCGCCGACGATACCGATGGTCAGCACGAGGATGGGCGCCATCGAGAACAGCGTATAGAAGGCGACTGCCGCCCCCTTGCTGCCGCCGCGTTGTGCAAACCATTCCATTACCGAGCAGACGGCGACGATGCGCATGCGTCTCCAGATGGAAAGGTTTGCGGAAGGCGATTGTTCCGTCATGGAAATTATCGGGTCGGTTGAGAGAACGTCTCGAAAAAACGCGCTGTTACAACAGAAGAGTCGATGCGATGCCGAAAAGTTGCCGGCTGTCGATGTCCACTGTACGCAATCGCCGTTTTTCGCCTGCTTTCCTACGTGCGATGCAGTTGCCCGCCTATGGAGCGTGCCGATCGGCATTGCTAGGATGAGCTTTCGGGCGGGCCGGCGAGATCGGCCTTCGCAATCGGTTTTTCCTGAGTGATTGAGGAGGATGTGATGGGAAAATATTTCATCGTCTGGCTGCTGGGCGTGCCACTGTTCGTACTGGTGCTGATCTACCTGATTTTCTGATTCGGGTTTTGTTTGTAATGACAGGAACCATTTCATTTCAACAATATCTGATGTGCGAATCGTAGTTTCGCTGCCGCCGGTGTTCTCTTGTTTTTGCGCAACGGAAACAGATCTGTTTGCGCTGCACGGTTTTTGCATGTCATGCCTTTTGCCGCAACGTGATAAGAAGACGGGCAAATAGGCATGCGGCACGAAAAAGCGGACAATGGCGGACATGCGGTATGGAATGCCGGTGCCCGCCAAGACGCGATGTTCGCGTCGTTCGGGCAGATACCGGCCGGCGATTCGTTTTCATCCTCAATGGAGTCCGATTACATGTTCCGAACACCGGAATCTCGCGTTGGGTATCGCGCAGGGTATCGTGCGTGGTGCAGCATATTGTTTGCACCGCTGTTCGCCGCCTGCTTTATCGCGGTGATGGGTGCGATTGCCATCACCAACTGGCATCAACAGTACTGGCTGTTCAATTTCCGCCTGGCCGACATGGTTCCTGTGCGACCGAATGTCGGCATTGCCTTCATCCTGGCTGGCGTTGCGCTGGCGTTGCGCGCTGTTCATATTTCGCATGGCGGCGCGAAGACGGCGGCAACGGTGGGCGCTTTCCTGTTTGCCGCGCTGACCACACTGTGGGCCTTGCCGTCGCTGACGGTTTTCCTGTACGGTTTCGGCCTCGATGCGCATGCGCTGCTGCCGGGCGTCAGTGAAGCCGCGCTCGCCATCTATACGGAACCGATGCGGCCGCTGACGGCATTGAGTTTCATATTGGGCGGCTTGAGTCTGCTGGCGCTGGATTACCGTACGAAGCACGATCAGTATCCGGCCGAGTACGGCGCTTTCATCCTCGTTGGCATCACCGGCATTCCGCTGATCGGGCATCTGTACAACGTGATCTCGATCGACGGCATCTCGTCCACACAGGGGATGATGCCGTTTACCTCGATTGCCTTCCTGATCCTGGCGCTCGGCATCCTGTCGTCGCGCCCCACGCACCGCCTGATGAGTCTGTGGAACAGCAAGTCGCCCGGCGGTCCGCTGTTGCGCCGCCTGCTGCCGAACAGTCTGCTGCTATTGATGATTCTGGACTTCATCGTCAAATGGGGCGTGCAGCGCGGTTTCTACGATGCGGACAAGACTTCGCCCTTGCTGATTTTGCTGGCAGGTTCGCTGCTGTTCATCATGTTCTGCCGTACGGCGGCGTTGCTGAATCGCGAATACGAAGGCCGCCAGCAGGGCGAAGCGGCGCTGGCGGAAAGCAATGCGCTGCTGCGCGCGGTCAGCGACAGCACGCCGGATGCGATCTTCGTCAAGGATATTTCCGGCCGCATGATCTTCGCCAATCCGGCCAAGCTTCGCCTGCTCGGAAAGGAACGCGAGAATGTCATCGGTTATCGCAATGCCGATCTGTATCCCGATCCGACCGATGCCGAGCGCGTCAGCCTGGAAGACCAGAGCGTCATCGAGAGCGGGCGGCCGCGCGTGTTCGAGACGACGACCAATTTCCCGAGCGGCATACGCACGCTGCATTCGACCAAGGCGCCGTGGCTGAATGCACGTGGCGAGATCATGGGACTGGTCGGCATCAGTACCGACATCACCGAACGCAAGCGGATGGAAGACACGCTGAAGGCGCACGAGACGCAGCTGGAAGCGCTGGTTGCCGCCCGCACGGCCGAGGTCAGCGAACTGATCGGCCATCTGGAAAGCACGCGGGAGGAAGAGAAGCGCGCGATTGCCCGCGAACTGCACGACGATCTCGGTTCGGCGCTGACGGCGCTGAACATGCACCTGTCGATGATCTTCCAGCAAATGCCGCCGGACCCGAAATTCACCGAGCGTTCGGTCAAGATCAAGGCGCTGCTGAGTTCGATCACCGATGCGACGCGCCGCATCCAGAACGGTTTGCGTCCGGACAAGCTCGACGTGTTCGGCATCAAGGTGGCGATCGCGGAGCAGGCGCTGGAATTCGAAAAATATTCTGGCATGGCCTGCAACGCCAGCTTGCCGGACGATCCGCTGACCTATGCGCCGCGCGTGGATATCGCGCTGTTCCGCATGGTGCAGGAAGCGCTGAACAACATCGCCAAGCACGCGCAGGCAACGCGCGTGGATGTGATTCTCGACGATACCGATGAAGAGATCGTATTGACGATACGCGACAACGGTATCGGTATTGCGCCAGAGCGCCTCAATAACGTGATGACGCACGGCCTGCGCGGCATGCGCGAACGTGCCGCGTATCTGGGCGGTTCGGTGAAGGTGGCTGGATCGCAGGGAAATGGCACGGCGATTGTCGTGACGATTCCAAAGACCGAGGCCAATATGGCGGAAAAGACGGAAGACGCGGAAGAAGAAGCGGTAGAAAGAAGCGGCGAAGGTTGAGATCGCATCCTAAAGCACGATCGTGCTTTTAGATACATCAGTATCAATGAAAATACGGGAAAATTCAGAGAGCGGCGGGAAGGAGTGTCGAGGCGGAGCGTCGAAGAGGAGAGGTGGCGTTGCTGCTACAACTCTCAGGCCGGATGCTCGCATCGCTGCCTGCTGGTGCTGAGACCTTTCAGGAATTCGAACAGCTGGGGAAATTCCGACGTCTTGTCGTAGAAATGATTCACGCCATACTGCATGCCGACGCGGCGGAAAACTTCGGTGGCATTGTTGCTGCAGATGATCTTCAGTGCGTTGGCGATCTTTTTCTTTTCCGCGATCTGCCGCAGCAGATTGATACCGTTTCCCTTTTTCAGCTGGATATCGACGATCAGCACATCACAAGGAAGCGAATTGAGCTGGCTCAGCGCGTCGCCTTCCGATTCGGAAACGCCGGATACGACGACGCCCGGAATCATCGTCAGGTTTTCGATCATCAGTTCGCGCACGTCTACCGAGTCTTCCACCAGGAAGACGCGCAACGGATGATCGTCAGCATGTGTCGTAGTCTTGTTCATGTTCAAGCCGCCAAAAAACCGTTTTTGCATGCCGGGCGGTATTGCTAGTCGATCAGATTCTGCTTGATCGCGTAGTAAATGATGCCGGCATTGTTTTCCATGTTCATCTTCTGCAGTACGCGTGCGCGATAGGTGCTCACCGTTTTTACGCTCAGGCAAAGATCTTCCGCGATTTTCGTCACGCCGTGCCCCTGGCACAGCTTGTAGAAGATTTCGTACTCACGTTTGGACAACGTTTCGTGCAGCGGTTTCTCCGTGTTCGCATCCAGTTCTGTCGTCAGCAGTTCGGCAACGGCAGGGCTGATGTACTTGTGTCCGCGCAGAATGGTCTTGATTGCATTGACCAGTTCATCGGCCAGCGCTTCCTTCTGTACGTAGCCGCTGGCGCCGCTGCGCAGGATCTGCACCGCATACCGGCTTTCCGGATGCATGCTGAGGATCAGGACCGGCATATCCGGCTTTTCGCGCTTGATCTGCTTCAACACTTCGACGCCGCTTTTGTCAGGCATGTTGATGTCGAGCAGGACAATGTCGAATTCCTGTGCGCGGATGAGACGGATCGCCTCCTGCGCAGTGCCGGCTTCTCCTTCAATCTTCATGTCCGGCACTTGCGAGATGAAGTACTGCACGCCTGCGCGGACTACTGCATGGTCATCGACTACGAGGATTCTTATCATTATGGTTAATCGCTCAAGCAGATTTAATTGCGTCCCTGGATGCTGTATGGGCGGGCAATTGCATCCTGCAGGAACAGTTTGGACTGGTATTCGTTCAATCGATTGTAAAGCGTTTTCAGGCTGACGCCCAACACTTCGGCTGTCATCGTCTTGTTGCCCCCACAGTGGTCCAGCGTGGCGCAGATCAACTGCTGTTCGGCCTCGGCCAGCTTGCTGCCGAGCGGCACGGTGACGCAGTCGCCCTGGCATTCGGGCTGGGCCGCGCGCATCGGGCCGATGGCTTGCGCGATATCCAGTTCGCGGTCGGCCAGGATGAAGGCGCGATGCACGACGTTCTTCAATTCGCGCACATTGCCCGGCCATACGTAGGAACTCATCAGGCGCAACGAGGCTCGCGAGAAGGTCTTGCTGCTGCCTTCCTCTTCGTTCAGCTGATCGAGAAAAAGTTTCGCAAGCAGCCGCACATCGTCGCTGCGTTCGCGCAACGACGGCAGGTTCAGCGGAAATACCGCAAGGCGATAGTAAAGATCGCTGCGCAGGATGCCGGCGGCGACCGCTTCGGCCGGATCGCGGTTGGTGGCGGCGACCACGCGCACGCTCACTTCGGATTCTTCATCGGCGCCGATGCGGTAGAAGCGATTGGTTTCCAGCACGCGCAACAGCTTGACCTGCATGTCCAGCGGCATTTCGGTGACTTCGTCGAGGAACAGCGTGCCGCCGTCCGCGCGCTCGAAGCAGCCTTTCTGTGTGCGGATGGCGCCGGTGAAGCTTCCCCGTTCGTGGCCGAACAATTCGGCTTCGATCAGTTGCGGCGACACGGCACCGCAGTTGAGTGCGACGAAGGGGCTGGTCGTATCCTTGCTCATCTGGTGGATGACGCTGGCGACCAGTTCCTTGCCGGTACCGCTTTCGCCGACGATCAGCACGTTGGCGCTGGTCGGTGCGACCTTGCCGATCATCTTGAACAGATGTTGCATCGGCGTCGATGCACCGTACAGGTCGCCGCAGCGGGCGAGTTTTCCGACAGGAAAATCATTCGTGTCGTTATGCTGCGCATCGTGCAGCGCGCTCAGCGTCGGCAGGCCGACGACATTGCCGTTGCTGCAGATATCCAGTCCGTTCGACATCGGTTTTCTCCTCTGTTGAAATGCAGCACGATGGAACGTACTGCAATTTTTACAGAGCGATTGTGATCGGTTTGCAAACATTGCAGAATCGGCGCTTTTCCGATTCTGCTGTGGGATTCCGCTTACAGCAGGACCTGTCCGGCCGCATGGAATGGACTTGTCGGGCCTATTGGCCCATCCATGTGGCGCTTTGCTGGCGCACGACGTCGTTCAGCGAGCCGCTCTTTTCGTAGCTGGCGCGCAACCATCCGGCGTCTCCCTGTCCGGATTGCACGCGCTGGCGCAACCGGGCCAGCGCATCGGCGGTGCCGAGCGCATCGGCGGCATCGGCCAGCATGTCGAAGGTGCGCAGAATGTCGTCCTGGATCGAGGTTTGCGTGCCGCCGACCGGATCGATCAGTGCACCGTTCAGGCCGAAGCGGCATGCCTGGAAGCGGTTGTAGGTATAGGTCAGGTAGGTGTCCTGTACCGGCTGCAGTTCAGGACGATCGAAAAAATGCTTGGCGAGCGTCTGTGCATAGGCGCCCAGAGCGACGGCGGTTTCGATTTGCAGCGGCGTATCGCAGACGCGGATTTCGACGGTGCCGTATTCCGGCTTGGGGCGGATGTCCCAGTAGAAATCCTTCATGCTGGCAACGATGCCCAGTTTCGACATCTTGTCGAAATAGGTGTTGAACGCCTGCCAGTCGGGCAGGAAAGGCATGGTGCCGGAGAGCGGGAAGGCATTGATGCTGGTCAGCCGCGACGACTGGAACGTCGTATCGACACCTTGATAGAACGGCGACGATGCCGACAGCGTGATGAAGTGCGGAATGGTGCGTGCCAGCAGGTGCGAGAGCCGGATTGCCTCGTCGCCGCTCGGACAGCCGATGTGGATGTGCTGGCCGTAGACGGTGAACTGCTTGGCCAGATAACCATACAGGTCGGAGACGAGGCGATAGCGGTCGGTCGGGTAGATGCGCTGGTCTTCCCAGTGCTGGAACGGATGCGCGCCACCGCCGGCCAGGCCGAGGTTGAGCTTGTTGGCAGCGGAGACGAGCAGCGTACGCATCGTCTCGAGCTCGGCCAGCATGGCGTGATGATCGGTATGCACGGACGTCGCGATCTCGATCATGCTTTCGGTGATCTCGGGCTTGATGTCGTAACCGTGCGCGGTCTTGTTGATGATCTGCAGCAGATCGTCCGAACCGCGCGTCAGGTTGTAATCGCGCCGGTTGACGATCTGCAGTTCGAGTTCCACGCCCATTGTCAGCGGCGTCGAGTTGTTGAATTCCAGCATGCGGTTTCCTTCAGCGTTTTGAGGTAACGGCTTGAGCGGCCGATGCCTGTCTTATCCCTGGCTTTTTGCTTCGCCCGAAGCGGTCAATGCATAGCGCGTGCAGATCGGGCCGAGCAGTTCGAGGATGACGAGGATGGAGACGACCAGCGCGCTCAGTTGTGCGCCGAATTGCGGATAGTCGCCGAGCGCGTGTTGCACCATCAGGATATTGAAACCGGATAGCGGCACCAGTCCCACACCCAGCAGCGCGCCCTTGCGCAGCGTCATGCCGTTTACCTGCGCCAGCGCCGTGCTGGCAGCCAGCGCAATGGCGAAGCGCAAGACGATGAAGGCCAGTGCCGCGGGCCACAGCATGACCAGATAGCGCCATTCCAGCTGCGTGCCGCTGAAGACGAACAGCGCAACGTAGAACAATCCGCTGAACTGGCTCAAATCGGGTTCGACGATCGCGTGGCGCGCATCCTGGCTGCGGCTGGCGATGCCGAACATCAGCAGTGCGATCAGCGCGGACAGCTTGAACATGACGGCGATGCCGACGGTGGCGGCAATCAGCGCCAGTACCAGGATCAGTTGCGCCTGCGTGTCACGTCCCAGAAACTGCCCCAGCCATACCAGCAGGCGGCTGATGATCCAGCCCAGCAGTGCGGAGCCGAACAGCAGGTACAACGGATGCAGGATGTAATTTTCCCAGCCGGCCTTGTATTCGACGTGTACTGCGGCCAGTCCCATCGAGAAGACGATGAAGGCCAGCGCATTGCCGATGACGACGATGTTGAGCATGCGTTCCGTCATCTGGCCTTCGGCCTTGACTTCGCGCACTACGTTCAGAATCACCGCCGGCGATGTCGCCATGCCGAGCGCGGCGACCATGCAGGCGACCAGCTTGTCGATCTCGAACTGGATCAGCAGCAGGAACAGGGCGACGAACATCAGCAGGCTGACGGCGATGCCGGTGAGCAGCAGGCCTTTCTCGCGCAACAGCCATTTGTAATCGACGCGCCGGCCGAGTTCGAACAACACCAGCCCGAGCGACAGATCGACCAGTATGCTGATGTCGTCCAGCAATGACGCATCGATCAGGTTCAGCACCGATGGGCCGATCAGCAGGCCGGTCAGGATGTAGCCGGTAATCGCTGGCAGTTGCGGGAAGAAGCGGCGCAGCAGGCGCGCGCCGAGCAGGCCGACGATCAGCAGCAGGCCGGTCGCGGTCAGCACGTTCAGCGCATGCGGCATCGATGGAAAGAAACTGTGTGGCGTCATGTTGTTCCCGGCAGTTTAAGAAGCGTGCAAACGATGGACGGCACGCATGATCTGACGTCCTGCCGCCATGTTCCCGGGCGGCAATGCGACATGGCGACAGGAAAACGATCTCCAGCGCTTTTCTCCAGCGTTTTTACTGCAAGTGCGAAGAAGCTCGGTGAATGTCTTCACCGCATGGTGCGTTATTGCCGAGTCCGGCTAACCGTATGCGGGCAACAAGGCGCGCGGCGCAGCGAACGGTGACGTTACGATTGCCGCGATTGCAGCAGTCACGAAGGACAGCGGTCGCTATCCGAAATCGGCTGCAAAGTGTAGCAGCAGTCGCGGCTGAAAGTCGCGCACATTTTTCGCATACGGTACTGCACTTTATACAGGACGCATGCATTTGCCGGACGCGATTATAGAGGAAAAATACGAAGGAAATTTCTCCTCCGCATGTTGTCATCCATATATCGAATCAAATGCACCGAACCACGGCGTCGATCCAATGTGTCGCTCTAATGTTTCGCTGCAGCGATGCAGTGCGATGACGCGATGTAACAGTTCAGTGCAGTTTGACGCGCGGCGAGGTTTTGCGTTGCAGCCATTGCCCCAGCGAATCGGCCAGCATGCGCGTGAAGCCGTGCAGTGCCGCCACGTGCATCTTGTACAGCGACAGATACAGCAGCCGCGCGAGGATGCCTTCGATGAACAGCGCGCGGCCGAGCAGCGGCCCCATCAAATTGCCGACTGCGTCGAAGCGGCCGAGCGAGACCAGCGAGCCGAGATCGCGGTAGACGAATGCCGGCAGCGTTTCGCCGTTCAGCTTCTTCTTCAATGCATCGAACAAAAAGCTGGCTTGCTGATGCGCGGCCTGCGCGCGCGGCGGCACCGTGCTGTCTTTCTCCGGCCAGGGGCAGGCGGCGCAATCGCCGAAGGCGAAGATGTCGGGATCGACTTCCGTCTGCAGCGTCTGCTGCACGACGATCTGTCCCAGCCGGTTCACCGGCAGATTCAGTTCGCTCAATATCTGCGGTGCGCGGATGCCGGCGGCCCAGACGGTGAGATCGGCAGGCAGGCTTTGCCCGCTTGCCATCACGACGCGATCGGCCTGCACCTCGGAGACCTTGGCATCGGTCAGCACGTCGATATCCAGCTTGCGCAGCAGGTCGGTGGTGGTTGCCGATACCTTTTCCGGCAATGCGGAAAGGATGCGCGGTGCAGCTTCGATCACGGCAATGCGAATGTCGTGCCGCGGATCGAGATGATGCAGGCCGTATGCGCCGAGCACTTCGGCGGTGTTGCGCAATTCGGCTGACAGTTCGACGCCGGTGGCGCCGCCGCCGATGATGGCGATGTGCAGTTGCGGATGCACGCCGTTGCCGGCCGCGGTGATGCCGCGATCCGCGCGCATGCACAGGCTGATCATGCGGCGGCGAAAATGCTCGGCCTGATGCAGGGCGTCGAGTGCCACTGCATTCTGCTCGGCACCCGGCACGTTGAAGAAATTGGTGACGCTGCCGATGGCGAGGATCAACGTGTCGTACGGAATCTGTCGCTGCGGAATCAGTTCGAGACCGTGTTCGTCCTGCACGCTGCCGACGGTGATGGTCTTGCCGGCGCGGTCGAGGCCGAGCAGTTCGCCCTGCTGGAACACGAAGCGATGCCAGCGTGCCTGCGCTGCGTATTCGAGCTGGTGCGTATTCGCATCCATGCTGCCGGCGGCGACTTCATGCAGCAGCGGTTTCCAGATGTGGATGGAGGAGCGGTCCACCAGCACGGTGCTGACGCGGTCGCGCATCTTGTTGCCCAGTGCAGTCGCCAGTTCCAGGCCGCCGGCACCGCCGCCGACGATGACGATGCGATGCCGCGAATCGGCCTGGGGCTGCCGCGATGCATCCACGTTTTCGGTATCGGTGCTGGTGGTCATGCTTGCTCCCTTCTTTTCTTCGTCGATATTGCATCGATGATGCCGCATTGAAGTACGACGTGCGGCACGCAGCATTTCGCATACGCTCAGACAGCAAGATACCACCTGGCGTTCCGCCGGTCTCCTTGTCCTGTCGTGTCTCGCTTTGTACGGCCGACGTTGGTTTCTATCAGTCGAAGGCGAAGTTATAGAACAGCGACAGCGCGCTGCGTGTGCCGGCTTCGCCTTCCACCGTTAGGCGTTTTGTCAGCGTGTAGCGCAGCAGCAGCACGCTGCTGGCACTTTCCAGTCCTTGCTTGTAGCTGACGTACAGCCGCGACGAAATCCGCTTGCCGAGTGTGACGATGCGTTCTTCCAGATTACTGGTGCTGTTGCTTTCGGTGCCCACACTGAAATCGTCCAGCCCGAACACCGTGGCGATCTGCGATGTCACGCCGGAAGCCGCACCTTGCGCCAGCAGCGAACTGGCGGCGGCCTGCAATGCGCCGATATCGCCGTCGCCGGAATCGGACAGGCCGTGGCCCAGCACCAGCCACGACAGTTTTTCCGCATCCGGCACGGTCGGGTCCGATACCAGCGTGATGCGCGGACGCAGCACCGTGCCGCCGACCGAGACGCCGGCCTCGACTTCCTGGCCGCGCCGCATCGCGAGAATGTTCAGCGCCGGATTGCCGATCGGACCGTTGAAGCGCAGGATGCCCTGTTCGATCGCCAGCTCGCGGCCGTAGGCCTTGAAAGTGCCGGAGACGATGCGCAGATCGCCCGTTGCGCGCAACGCTTCGCCGCCGTCGGCCAGCAGGTTGATTTCGCCGGCCAGCATCGCATCGAGCCCGCGGCCTTGCAGATGAATGCCTTTCCGGCCGAGGCCAAGCTTCAGATCCAGTGCGATGATGGTCTTCGTACCCTGCGTCTGGTTGCGGCCGACGATGACGACATCGTCCGACAATTGCGGCATATCGGTGCTGCCGATGTCGAAGAAGCCGGAATCGGCGGTGAAGCTGCCGTTGGCCTTGGCGCGGCCGTCGCGCCAGCCGGCGGTGCCAAGGCCGCTGATGACCAGCTTGCGGTCGGAACGGTCGATCAGCTTGTATTGCGATGCCGTGACGGCCAAGTCGAGCGCCAGTTGCTGCTTGACCAGCGACAGCGGGCCATTGATCGATAACGTGCCGCCGTTGGTGAAACGCAGTTCGCTGATGACCAACTGTTCGCCGCGAAATTCGCTGCGCAGCGTGCCTTGCTTCAGGTCGACGCCGGTATCGGTGAACAGCAGGCGCAGCTTGTCGGCATCCATGCGGCCGGTGATGCGTGGATTGGTCACACTGCCGGCGAGCGTGACGTCGCCGTGCAGGCTGCCTTCGGTTACCAGCATTGGCGAGATCATCGGCCCCAGCCAGCCCAGCGCCGGCGCATCGATGCGGACATTGCCGTTCAGCGGCGCCTGCGACGTTAGCGTCAGGCGCTTGTCGCCGCCGCCCAGCGCACTGGTGAAATCGGCAGCGATGCGGCCGGTCTGCGTGCCTTCGGCGAGGAACTGCAGCGCAAGACGGCCGCCGCTTGCCGTTGCATTGGCCTGCAATGTCGTCAGCCCCAGCTTGACCGGCGCATTGCCGAGCATCGACACATCGCCGCTTTCGCGCTGCAGGCTGAAGCTGCCGTCGAGCCGGTTGCCGAGTTTGAAATCCCACGCGCCGCCGACGGCGAGATCGGCGCTGACCGGCGCATCCGGTCGCGCATAGTGGAGCAGGTCGTTGATCTGCAGATGATCGAAGCGGCCGCGCGTGGTCAGGCCGCGTGCATTGCGGACGAACTGCTCGATGGAAAAGACTGCATTGTTGCCGATGGCGAGATTGAAGCGGTCGAGTTTGACTTCGTCTGTTGATACGGAAAGCGGTGCGGCTTCGGTCAGCTTCGCGTTCAGGCGACCGTCGGCATCGAGCGTGGCAATGCTGCCTTGCCAGCGCGGCGTGCGCGCCAGATCCTGCAAGCCACCGTTGGCGGAAAGTTTCCAGTGCTGGTCGTATTCGTTCAGCGTGATATTCACCGTGTGCCGGGCGGTCGTGCCGTTGACGGCGAGGCTGGCGTCGTCGGCTTCCAGCGCACCGCCGGCGATGCCGTCGGCATGCACGTCGATTACCAGCGGCGCGTTCGGTTGCGCGGCAAATTTGGTCTGGATGGCGAGATTGCGTACCAGTTGTTCGCCTATGCGCAAGTCCTGCAGTTTCGTTTCGATGCTGACGGCGGCGAGTGGTGCAGCTTTATCGCGCCGGTCCAGGGTCAGATCTCCCTTTCCTTGCAGCATGGCAGCCTGCAACTGGCCGGGCAGGCGCAGGCGACTGCCGCTCCATTCGGCGACGAGGCGCGGCTGCTGCACGCTGCCGCGCACTTCGCCTTCGAGCTTCAGCATGCCGCCGAAAGCGCGGCCGAGTTGTTCGAGTTTCGGCGCGTCGAAATGGAAGGTTATGCGGGCATCGCTTTGTGCCAGCCGGCCTTGCGCATCGAATCGATTGTCGCCGGCACGCAGTGCAAGGGCAGGTACGTCCAGCGTTTCGCCGCGCAGTTGCATGCGGCCTTCGCCGGACAGCGGATTGCCAGCCAGCTTGCTGTCGGCGATGCGGAAGGATGCATCGGCCTGCATGGCCGGCTGGCGCGTGCCGTTGGCGGCGAATTCGGCGTTGAGCTGCAGCGTCGGCATTTGCGCAAAGTCGCCGAGATCGCGCAGATCGAATCCGCGTATCGTTCCTTTGGCATCGAATGCCTGATTGCCGTCGAGCGCGATGCGGGCAGAGAGATCCGCGGCGCTGCCGCCGGCGCGCAAGGCCATCTTGTCGATGTTGATTGCATTGTCGGCAACGGTGGCATGCGCATCCAATGTCAGTCGGTGTTTCTTCAGCGGTTCGCTCAGTGCGAGCGTAAATTCCTGTTTACCGTCGGCGTGTCGTACGTCCAGCTTGCCGGCCAGTTTGGTGGTGCGCATGCGGCCGTCGATCTTCTGCAGGTCGAGCGCATCGGTCTGCAGCGTCAGCGTCAACGCGCCGTTGCGCAGCTTGCCGCTGCCGGACGCATTGCCGGCCGGTTGCCGTGTGCTGCCGAAGCCGGCGGCGATGCGCCGGAAATCGAAGGTTTGATCCTGCTGCGTGAATTCGACGCGCAGGCTGTGCAGCGGGACGCGGCCTTCGTCGTAGCGTCCCGCGGCGGGGTTGGCGACGGACAGCGTGCCGCTGCCGTTTTCTGCCGCATGCAGATCGACGTTCAGCGCGGTCTTCGGCAGGCTGGCGGCGATGACGGACAGATCGATCGTGCGCGCCGTCACGTCGGCTTTGCCGAGCAGCTGTTCGTCGAAAGGATGCAGCATGGCATTGCCGTTCAGCGAGGCATCGGCGATCTTCAGCGCGGCGGCGGCCTGCAGTTCCTTCAGCGAGCCGTGCAGCAGAAGTTGGCCGGCGGCGCGGATGGTGTTGCCGTCGGTCGTCGTTTCGCCGCTGGTCGACAGCGTCGCTTCCAGCGGATAGGGACTGGCGGTCGACAGGGTGGCGCGGCCTTCGAGATTGCCGCTGAAGGCAGTCTTGTCGGCAGCGGAACGTGCACTGAATTCATCGAGGTTCAGCAGGTAGCGTTTGCCGTCGTAATCGAGATTGAATGCGAACGGGCCGAGCGTGATCACGTTCAGTGGCCCCC
This sequence comes from Oxalicibacterium solurbis, assembly GCF_014635845.1. GTDB lineage: Bacteria > Pseudomonadota > Gammaproteobacteria > Burkholderiales > Burkholderiaceae_D > Oxalicibacterium > Oxalicibacterium solurbis. The sequence goes on from NZ_BMDP01000002.1 coordinate 333,619, forward strand.
AGGCGACATCGCCGCCGTGTACCTGCACGCTGTCGATGCGCAGGTGAAGCGGCAGCGCGATGCTGGATGGCAGCTTTGCCGGTTCGTCGTTCTGCGCCATCTTGCCGGTGATGCCGAGCCTGCCGATGCGCAGCAGTGCGATATGCAACTGGCCGGTCAGCAGCTTCGGCAGGCGTACGTCCAGCGTGACGTCGTCGGCGGCGATCTGCTGGTTTTCCAGATGCAGCGACAGCTTGCCGATGTGCAGTGTGTCGCTCCAGGTGCCGCTGACGTCTTCCGCGTTGACGATGCCGTTCGACAGGCCGGCGGCGAATTCGAACGAGGCGCGCGTGCCGCGTTCGCTGTGCGTGATCCAGCCGATGCCGGCCAGCAGAATCAGCAATAGCAGAGACAACATTACGGCCAGCACGCGCGGCCATCGGCGCTTGCTGCGCGCATGCACAGGCGTGTTGGGCGCCGATGGCTGGCTTGTCTGTTTGTCGTCGTCAGAAACCATAGCCTACCGAGAAGTGAAGCCGCACTTCGTGCGTATCGTGCCCGTAGGCGAGGTCGAGATTGACCGGGCCGATCGGGCTGCGCCAGCGTGCGCCCACGCCGCTGCCATGCGCGAAGTGGAAGCCTTTCCACGAGTCTGCGGCATTGCCGGTATCGTGAAACACGGCCGCGCCCCATTGCGGCGTGATGCGATAGACGAGTTCGGCGCTGAAGACAGCGCTGTTGGTGCCACCGACGATGGCACCGTCCTGTTCGACGCCCAGTGTGTTGTAACCGTAGCCGCGCACGGTCTGGTCGCCGCCGGTGCGGAACAGCAGGTCGGCCGGCACCGATTCGCGGCCAGCGCCGGATACCTGGCCGACCTCGCCGCGCAGTACCGCCTGCCAGCGCTTGTAGTAGGGCGACAGATAGGTTGCGCGGCCGACCACGCGTGCCAGCGTCTTGCCGTCGCCAGTCGGGCCGGCGCCGAGATCGATCGAGGCGACGTAGCCACGCGACGGCGAGATCAGGTTGTTCAGGCTTCGCCGCGTGTAGGTGAAAGAGCCAATCACTGCTTCGCGGTGATTCGAATAGTCGCTGCCTTCGATGCGCTGGTGATCGGTATACAGCGTGGTGGCCCACACCATTTCATTGTTCTTGTCGGGACTGGTCAGGCGCGCAGCGGTGGCGGTTTTGTCGTTGAGTTCGCCTTCGCTGTTCGTATATTCGTAGCGTGTGCCGAAGCTGGGGCGCCAGTCGTTCTGCAGCGGAGGCAGGAAGACGTCGGCACCGAGCAGCCGGTTGTTGCGATCGACCAGCAGCCGCGATTCCAGCCGCCAGTCGCGCTGCAGGAAATTGCGGTCCAGCCACCGGATCTGCCCGCGCGGGCCGGAATCGGTGGAGAAGCCGATACCCAGCGACAGCCGCTTGCGTTCGTTTTCGTTGAGTTCCAGTTTGATCGGCACGTTCTTCGGATGCGCCGGATCGATGTTGACGGTGGCAAAGGCGGAACGGAAGTAGCCGGTGTCCTGCACGCGCGCCTGCAATTCGTTGAGTTTTTCCTGCGAATACGGCTCGCCCGGCTTGATCGGATTCAGGTCCGTCACGATGCGGCTGGCATAGCGCTGCAGGCCGGAGATTTCCAGTTCGCCGAAGGTGAAGGCGGGGCCGGAGTCGACTTCCACCGTCAATGCGGCGCTGTTGGTCGCCGGATCGATGCGCGCCTCGCTTTGCGTGATGGCGGCGGCAGGGTAGTCGCGTACCAGCAGCGATTTCAGCAGATTGTTCTTGGCATCGTCCCAATCCTTCTGGCGGAAGGCGTTGCCGGCCGGCAGGCTCCAGCGTCGCTGCAGGCGTTCGACGCGCTGCGGGTTGGATGCGGCAACGTCGCCCTTGATTCGGATATCCACCGTATCGACCAGCGTGCGCGGGCCGAGCGCCACCTTGTAATGCGCAGTCCAGGTTTCGCCGCGCTGATCGAGTTCGTGCGTGACGGATGGCGAGAAATAGCCTTCGGTTGCCAGCAGGGTACGAATCTGGTTCGGTGCGCTGCCGGCCAGGCGACGGATTTCATCTTCGGCCAGGCCGCCGGCGGACTGGCGACGGCTGATCTCGAGGTTGTCTTTCAGCAGCGACGTCAGTTCGCCGGCACCGTCTATGCTGACGGTATAGGAAACGGATGCTGCTGCCGGTGCTGCGGATTCCTGCGCCCGCGCCTGGATCGGCAATATGGCTTGCGTGCACAGCAGGCAGGCAGCGATACGCAAGGTGAGGGAAATCTTCTTCAGCACTCTGTCTGGATGGAAATGTTTTTAAAGGTCGAAAGCAATCCGGAAGGTGTACCGAAAGACAGCTGAAAAAACGACGTTGACGTTCGTGCAAGCTTATCAGTATTTGGTGCGATAGAGCGGCACTGGCGGAGGTTTTACGGGATTGCCGCAATACGGGTTGGGATGCGCGTTCGCTTGCCGGTCGTCGGCAAAATCCCTATAGTGGGCGCACTCGAATTTCCCGGATACAGGCAACATGGGCCGCAACAGCAACAAGGACAGCAAGACCGGCAATCAGGCCGATTATCAGGTCAATAAGCAGGCAGATAATCAGGCTGATAAGGATGTGCGGCAGGAACAGCCGCACGAGATACGTCCCGGTCAGTCGATCGAACTGCTAAAAGAGTTGCACATCCTGACGCGCGACGGCAAGCTGAATCAGGACAGTCGCCGCAAGCTCAAGCAGGTCTATCACCTTTACCAGTTCATCGAGCCGCTGCTGCAGGAGGCGTTGACGACGCGTTCCGCCGTCACGCTGGTCGACCATGGCGCCGGCAAGTCCTATCTGGGCTTCATTCTGTACGACCTGTTCTTCAAGCAGCGCGGTGGCGATGATTCGCACATCTACGGCATCGAAACACGCGACGAGCTGGTGCAGAAATCCGAAGAGCTGGCGCAGCGACTCGATTTTCCCGGCATGTCTTTCCTGAACCTGTCGGTGGCGGAATCGATCACGTCGGACAAATTGCCGGCGCAGATCGATGTGGTCACCGCGCTGCATGCCTGCAATACCGCGACCGACGATGCGATCCGTTTCGCGCTGGAGAAAAAGGCGCAGTTCATCGTGCTGGTGCCGTGCTGCCAGGCCGAAGTGGCTTCCGTGCTGCGCAAGAACAAGGGCCGTGCATTGTCGAATCCGCTGACCGAAATCTGGCGCCATCCGCTGCATACACGCGAGTTCGGTAGTCAGGTGACCAACGTGCTGCGCTGCCTGCAACTGGAAGCGCACGGCTATCAGGTCAGCGTGACCGAGCTGGTCGGCTGGGAACATTCGATGAAGAACGAACTGATCATCGCCAGCTACAAGGATCTGCCGCGCCGCCGTCCGACCGAACGTTTGCATGAAGTGCTGCAGACGCTCGGCCTGGAAGAAATGCAGTCGCGCTTCTTCACGCCGGCCTGAACTGCCGGCCGGTTTCTTGTTCGTCTTTTATTGCTGCGGCGATTGCGGAGACGATTGCGGCTGAGGCGCCGCGGCTTTCTGTTTCGCCATCTGGTGCAGATAGGCGAGCAGGTCGTCGAGTTGCGTATCGCTCAATACCGTTTCGGAAAAAGCCGGCATCACGCGCTGCGGCCAGTTGCGCACCGATGACGAGTCGCGAATCAGCCTGCGCAGAAAATCTTCCTGAAAGTATTCGGTCGGATTGAACGGCAGGTTCAGGTCCGGCCCGACTGCGCCGTCGCCACCGCCATTGATGCGATGGCAGCTGGCGCAGTTAACTGTGAAAAGATGCATGCCGCGCCATGCGGCGCTGTCGGCCTGTGCCTGCGGCACGATTTGCGGATAGCGTTTCTCCAGCGGTTCGACATCGGCGATCGATTCGATCTGGAACGGCCATTGCTCGGGCGACACGCCGCTTTTCTCCGGCATCAGCCAGACCAGATAGAATGCGCCGGCGCTCGGTTTGCCGGGCGCAACTGCGGGCCATGGCCGGGTTTGCGGTTCGAGCGCCAGCCATGGTTCCGATGCCGACCTCAGCAGGCTGACGGGAATCGTTGCGACGAAGCCGTCGCTTGCCTTGAATTGCAGCGCTTCGAAACCGCGTATGTCGCGCAGGATGGCCGACAGCGGAATCGCCTGATAGCTCATGCTGCGTTTGTAGGTCGGATCGTCCGGGATCGTGATGGTTTGTGTGGACGGATGGCGCAGCAGGTTGGATAGCGCCAGTTTCTGTTTCTGGTTGGCGAGCTGCAGTTGCAGAACCGGTTCGTCGGCCGCGTGGGCGGTGGCGAACGTCAGTATCGTGCACAGCAGCAGGCCGATGGCGTGGGCGAAAGGAATGCGCATGACGGCTCCGGGAACGGCGATGCTGCCGAGTATAGCGGAGCGATGCGTGTGAAGATGCAAGGAATGCGATGCAGCGAAAACGCAGCAAGAAATGTGGCAAAAAACGCAGCGTAAGAATGCAATGAAGATCGCAATGAAACGAGCACAATGAGGCGGGCAATGAAAGAACGGCGCAGGACGATAATCGCAAGGATGCAGCGATGGCGTGGTTTCTCTACCTGATCGAATGCCGCGATGGCAGCATTTACACCGGCATCGCGGTCGATGTCGCAGCGCGCTTTGCCGCGCACGCCAGCGGCAGGGGCGCACGCTACACGCGCTCGCGTCCGCCACGCCGGTTGCTGGCGATCGTCGCCTATCCCGATCGTTCGTCGGCGCTGAAGGCCGAATATGCGATGAAGCAGTTGAGCGCCGCCGACAAACGCCGCTTCTGCCTGCGGCGCAACGGTTTGTGGTGTGTGGCTGCCCAGCTTGCCGAGGCTGGCGCGCAAAAGTGATGCGCGTGTCCGGTCGCGGCGATCAGCGTTTCTCTTCGTCGTTCACCGGCAGCGGATCAGCGCGGCAGTCCTTGTATTCGACGCCATTCATTTCGAATAGCGCCATGTCTCCCTTGTTCCAGAATGTCGTGCTGCCGTCGCTGTAGCGCGCACCCGAACCGGAAATGACCTGCGGCAGCGTGACCGTGCGGCCCGGCAGCATCAGTTCCACTTTTTCGTCGCCGAAGCGCGCGATCAGCGCGATCTTGTCGCACTTGAACGGCACGACGGTCTTCGGTGCCGGTGCGATATCGAGATTGGAAACGCGCACGACCAGGATGGAAATCGGTTTGTCCTGATCGGCAAAGGAAACCGGGATCGGCTCGCTGGACCACAGCGGCTGTTCGCGGCCGTCGATGATGGTGGCGCTGATCGCATAGCGGTGATCTTGAGCTATCGACTGCGGCAGATAGTGCAGGTCGAATGCGATCGGCACCTGGGTCTTGGGCTGCATCGTCTGTTGGGCGACGAACTGGCCGGTGCGGTTGGCGCGCGTTACGTCTTCCAGGCTCACGATGACCTTGGCATCCGATGGCAGCGCGATACGTTCGCGATAGCTGACATTGCCGGTCAGGTGGCCGGACAATGCTGGCCCTTGATTGCGCTTGAAAAGCGAGCTGCAGCCGCTGGCCGCGAGACAGAAGGCCAGCAGGATGGCGAGGGAGCGAAGCGATGTCATGGCAAGAGTCCTGTGATGAATGGGTAGTTTCGAGGATTTTGTAAAAATGCGCAGCGGCATGCCTGCATGTTTTTCTGCCGGTGTGTATGCGTACGGTTTTCGCGCGGTTTCCTGCAACTTTCTTGACGTATGTTTACGCCGCAAGGTAGGCTTGGCGCCAGCATCGCGCCGCCAATACTGCATCCGTATTCATGCGGGGCGGATATTTCCTTACGATTCATTTCAATGCATAGCCATCGATTTGTCAAAGCCGGACTGATTCATTGCATTTTCGCCGTGTCGCTGACGGCTTTTTCGGGCATGGCTGCGGCTGCCTACGAGGAAAGCAGTTGCGGTGCCGAACCCGGCATTCGCGAGCTGAAGAAATATCCCGGCGTCTACAATTTCTATTACGAAAACGACCTGTTCGCCGGCACCGACAACAACTACACCAACGGCATCAAGCTGTCCTGGGTTTCGACCAATCTGGCGGATTACATCCACGATCCCTGTCTGCCGAAATGGATACGCCAGTTGAACCGTTTTTCAGAGCGTTTGCAGCCGGGACCTTACGAGTCGCGCAACATGGTGGTCAGTCTCGGACAGGAGATGTATACACCGACCGACAGGTATCGCCGCGATCTGATCGTCGACGATCGTCCTTATGCCGGCTGGCTATACATGGGTTTCGCCTACAACGCGCGCCAGGAAACCAAGATGGATACCGTCGAGATCGACATCGGCATGGTCGGTCCGGCTTCGCTGGCGCATCAGGCGCAGGATTTCATCCATGATCTGCGCGGCATCGACAAGTTCGAGGGCTGGGACAACCAGTTGAACAACGAACTCGGCGTGATCTACGTGCGCGAGAAGAAGGAGCGGGTGTTTTCATCTGCGGCTATGGATGGCCCGAAGATGGATGCCATCACGCATTACGGTTATGCGCTCGGTAACGTCAAGACCTATCTGAACGGCGGCATGGAATTTCGTATCGGTACTTATCTGCCCAACGATTTCGGCACGTCGCCGATTCGTCCGGCGGCCGACAGCAATGCGCCGCTGCCGGCGAATTCGTCGCGACGCCTGTTGCAAAGCGGCATGCACGCCTTCGTCTCGTTCGATGTGCGTGCGGTGGCAAGAAATATTTTCCTGGACGGGAATACCTTTTCCGACAGCCACAGCGTGGACAAGAAGTACCTGGTCGGCGACGTGGCGGCCGGCATCGCCTGGCAATGGCCGGGCGTGAAGGTCACTTATGCGCAATACCTGCGCAGCAAGGAATTCGACGGTCAAGACAAGGCGCAAAGCTATGGATCGCTCACCGTTAGTTTCGAATACTGAGTATCGAGCGGAACGAACCGACGGGAGCGTAAAACGGCAGACAAGAGTCTTATTTGTCTGCCGTTTTTATTTTATTCCGGGATGCCGTCGAAGAATTCGACTGCGCCTGTCTCCAGCGAATATTCGGCGCCGACCACGCGCAGGCCATGATTCTGGATCAGTTTTTCCAGCAGTTCGGAACCATGACGAAGATGATTGCACGAAGCGCGGATATTGGCGCGCACCGACTGATGCACCAGCGCATCGTGATCGTGCCTGATGCCGCTGTCGAGCAGTGTTTCGACGGAAGGGCGGATACGGTCGACGATGGATTGCAGGTTGCGCGAGGTGCCTTCTCCCGGCGACTTGAGCGCTTCCAGCGTCGCGAGGATGGCGCCACACTGCGAATGGCCGAGCACGACGACCAGCTTGGTGTTGTAGCGTTCGGCGGCGAACTCGACGCTGCCGACCTGCGACGGCGCGACGATATTGCCGGCTACACGGATGACGAAAAGATCGCCCAGCCCCTGATCGAACACCATTTCCGCCGGCACACGCGAATCCGAGCAACCGAGGATGATGGCGAACGGTTGTTGACCGTCCGCGATTTCACGGCGGCGGGTGGCCAGCGATGCATCGCCGGCATTGCTTTTGTCGGCGACGAAGCGAAGGTTGCCTTCGCGAAGTCGGTCGAGTGCTTCTTTTGCTGTATTCATGTGCGATCCTGGTCTGTTACGGCGCGAAGGGCGCGAGACGCTACTTTAATGCATTCGCGCAGGACGCGCCCGTCGGCCGGTAGCGAATGCGAAGACGGGCGAAAATGATGATGCGATACGGATAGATGCGATGGGCAGTGCTGCAAGCATGCAGAGATGCGCCGCAAAGAAAAAAGAGCAGTCCCGATAACGGGGCTGCTCAGAGGGGCACACAAGAGAGAAGGATCAGAAGTCGAATAGGTCAGCCAGCAGGTTTTTCTTGCGTTTCTGGCCGTAGCCGTCCTTGTCGTAGCCATCTTTGCTGTAACCGTAGCGCGCATCCTGGCGATGACGATCGTCGCGATGCAATGGCGCCTGCGCACGCGGTGGAGGCGGCGGTTCGGGCGGCAGGGCGGCGACCGAACGCTCGATCAATTTGTCGAGTTCGCCGCGATCGAGCCAGACGCCGCGGCATTGCGGGCAATAGTCGATCTCGATGCCGTGGCGGTCGGACATGATCAGGTGCATTTCACTGCATACGGGGCATTTCATTGTGTGCCTTTCTTCCAGTGCGTGGAGCGAACGATCATTCATCACCGCCTGCAAAACCCAGCAGCTGCAGCAGGCTCGTGAACAGGTTGAAGATGGAAACGTACAGCGTGACCGTCGCCATCACATAGTTGGTTTCGCCGCCATGGATGATGTTGCTGGTCTCATAGAGAATCAGGCCGCACATCAGCAGCACGAACGCTGCCGACACCGCCAGCGACAGCGCCGGAATCGTGAAGAACACAGCGGCCAGTGCCGCCAGAAAGGCGACTAGGATGCCTGCCGTCAGGAAGCCGCCCATGTAGCTGAAATCCTTGCGCGTTGTTAGCGCATAGGCGGACAGGCCGACGAAGATTGCAGCGGTCGCGCCGAAGGCCATCATCACGGTCTGGCCGCCGTTCGGCAGGCCGAGATACAGATTCAGAATCGGGCCGAGTGTATAACCCATGAAGCCCGTCAGCGCGAACACGAAAGCGACGCCAAGTCCCTGGTTGCGGAACTTCGTCGTCAGGAACAGCAGGCCGAAGTAGCCGATCAGCGTGATGACGATGCCGGGGTGCGGCAGGTTCAGTGCCATCGCAGCACCGGCAGTCAGTGCGCTGAACAGCAATGTCATCGACAGCAGCAGGTAAGTGTTGCGGATGACCTTGTTGGACGAGATGGTTGCAATCGCCGGACGCGTCGCGCCGTAGGACGGATTGCGTGCGTGATCGATCGGGTTCATGGCATAACTCCTCAAGATGAATTGTTGTCTGCAAGGTAATTGCATTCGGTGCGTCAAGGCACTCTTTTCCTCTTAGACATATACACTGTAGTCGGAGTTTTAAATCACGAAAATTCGAATATAATTAATTTTCAATTCGTAAAAACGGAACATTTATTCTGACATGAGCGCGATCAATTACAAGCATCTGCATTACTTCTGGGTGGTGGCAAAGGCAGGCGGCATCGGCCGTGCCAGCGAACGACTGCATCTGACGCCACAGACGATCAGCGGCCAGATCGCGTTGTTCGAGGATGTGCTCGGCTACAAGCTGTTCAACCGTGTCGGGCGCCGGCTCGAACTGAACGATGCCGGCCGCGTTGTGCTCAGTTATGCCGACGAAATCTTCACGCTGGGCGAGGAACTGCAGGAAGTGCTGCGCTTCCGTCCCGGTGGCTGGCCTCTGCAGTTGCGCGTGGGCGTGGCGGACGCCGTGCCGAAGGCGATCGCCTATCTGCTGCTGGAGCCGGCGATGGAACTGCCGGAATCGCTGCGCATCGTCTGCCGTGAAGGAAAATTGACCAGCCTGCTGGCTGACTTGGCGATCCACCGGCTGGACATCGTCATTGCCGATAGCCCGATGCCGGCCAACATCGACGTGCGCGGTTACAACCACTTGCTGGGCGAATGCGGCGTTTCCTTCTTCGCGACGGAAGAGCTGGCGAAGCAGTACAGGAAGGGCTTCCCGAAAAGCCTGGACGGCGCGCCTTTTTTGATGCCGGGCGAGGATGCGGCGGTGCGGCCGCGCTTGCTGCGCTGGTTCGAGAAGGAGCGCGTGCATCCGCGCATCGTCGGCGAATTCGATGACGGCGCGCTATTGCAGGCGTTCGGCGAGGCGGGCAAGGGCATCTTCGCTGCGCCATCGGCGGTCGCCGAGCAGATCATCAAACAATATGGCGTGACCGAAATCGGCCGGACCACGTTGGTCAGCGAACAGTTTTATGCGATTTCGGTAGAGCGTCAGCTGACGCATCCGGCTGTGGTGGCGATCAGTTCCGCCGCGCGCGAGAGCCTGATCAAGTAGCGGCGTGTAGTGGTGTTTCCGGGCCGATGTCGCTTTCCAGCAATTCGGCCAGCCATTCCATGAACACGCGTACCCGCTGCGGCAGATGGCGGCGGTGCGCGTACAGCAGCGAGACCGGCATCGGCGCGGCCGTGAATGCCGGCAAGACTTCCACCAGCGCACCGCTTTCCAGATGGCCGCGCGCGCCATGGCGCGGCACCTGTATCAAGCCGAGTCCGCCGAGGCAGGCTGCCTCGTAGGCATCTGCGTTGTTGACGGTGACGCTCCCCTGCATCGGCAGCATGCGGGTTTCGCCATCCGCCACATATTCGAATCCCGCCGGTCTCGTGCCCAGTATCGGGCTGTAGTGGATCAGGCGATGCGACGCCAGGTCGTCCAGGCTGCGCGGCACGCCGAATTCCTTCAGATAGGCCGGGCTGGCGAGATTGGCCATGACTGCCGCACCCAGCGGACGCACGATCAGGGCCGGTTCGGCGACGGTGCCGACGCGCAGCACGCAATCGAATCCCTCGCGCACCAGGTCGACGCGGCGATCCGTGCTGCTGATCTCGATCTGCAATCCGGGATAGCGTCTCAGAAAATCCGCGAGATTCGGCATGACGATGCGGCGTGCGGTCGGCGTCGGCATGTCGACCCGCAATCTTCCTTCCAGCGCCGTTCCTTCGCGGCGGAACATGCCTTCCAGTTCCTCCATGTCGGACAGCAGGTCTTTGCAGCGCTCCAGCAGCGCGAGGCCGTCGTGCGTGGCCTGCACGCGGCGCGTGGTGCGATGGAACAGGCGCGCACCGACGAGGTTTTCCAGCAAACGCACGTGTTCCGACACGCTTGCCTTCTGCAGCCCGAGGCTGACGGCGGCTTGCGTGAAGCTGCCGGTTTCGGCGACGCGGACAAAGGTTTTCAGCAGATCCAGCTTGTTCATGGCATTCCAATTGATATGTTTTTTATGAACAGTTAATTCAAGATGTAGATATTTATCTTGAAAATATCGAACAATATACTCGATCGCATTCTTCACCTCACCTGAAAGGAATGCGACATGAAAGGAAACATTGCCATCATTACCGGCGCCAGCCGCGGACTCGGACGCAATGCCGCGCTGCATCTGGCTGCACAGGGCGTCGCCATCATCGGCACCTATCACAGCAACAAGGCGGAAGCCGATTCCCTGGTGCGCGAAATCACCGGCCGCGGCGGCCGCGCCGCGATGCTGCAGCTGGACGCCGGCGACAGCGCTTCGTTCGACGGTTTCGCCGCGGCGCTGAAAGAGACGCTCGCCGCTTTCGGCAAGGAGCGTTTCGACTACCTGATCAACAATGCCGGCATCGGCCTGTATGCATCGATCGCCGAAACGACCGAGGCGCAGTTCGATCAGCTGATGAACATCCATCTCAAAGGTCCGTTCTTCCTGACGCAGAAACTGCTACCGCTGATCGCGGACGGCGGCCGCATCGTCAACGTTTCGAGCGGACTCGCGCGCTTCAGCTTTCCCGGCTATGCGGCCTACGCGATGATGAAGGGCGGCGTCGAAGTGATGACGCGCTACATGGCGAAGGAATTTGGCGCGCGCGGCATCGCCGTCAACACGCTGGCGCCGGGCGCGATCGAGACCGATTTCGGCGGCGCGACCGTGCGCGACAATCCGGAGGTCAATGCGCAGATCGCCGCCGTCACCGCGCTGGGCCGCGTCGGCCTGCCGGACGACATCGGCGGCGCGATCGCGGCGCTGCTGTCGTCCGGCAGCCGCTGGATCAACGCGCAGCGCATCGAGGTATCGGGCGGCATGTGCCTGTAAGCGGCAGCGACGGCAATGGAAGGAGCGATCGTGCGCAGAAATCTCGCATTGGCCGCCTACGGCTGGCTGGCGGCCACCGGGCTGCTGCATTTCGTCATCGACGTCGCCGCGCAGTTCCTGCGCGGCGCGCGGCCGCCGGGTATCGAGACGATGCTGTATTACGGATTGAACACGGCGTTTGCCTGCGGCCAGGTGACGTTCGGCCTGCTGGGCTTGTGGCTGGCGTGGCGCATGCCGCAGGCGGCGCTGCAATGGCCGGTCGTCGCGCTAACATTGTTGGCCGCCGCTGCCTGGTTGCTGATCGCGTGGATCTTCATCGGCTATCAAGAGCCGAAGTTCAACGCAGCCGTATTCGTCTTGCTGTCGCTCGCCGTCGCCGCGACTGCCGGCATGAAGGGCGCGGCCTGAATGTTTATCCGGCGCGCGGCGAGCGGATGTGTTCGGGGCGCACGCCGATGCCGACCGCATAGGCAGGCAGCGCACGTAGTATCGGCCAATGTTGCATCAGCTTCAGCACCCACGGTGCTTCGATTGGTTTTCTGCCATTTCCAATGAGCGGCGTCAGCACACGATTCTGTATTGCGACTTGTGCTGCCTGCGTGACGCGTGCGGGAAACAGGCGTCGCCTTTGCACCTGCGCCAGCAGAGGCGTCAACGCATTGCGATCGTAGGCCGGATAAGCGAGTGCGGCGGCCAGAATGTTGGCGGCGGCGACGGCATCCTGGATTGCCAGGTTGATACCGACGCCGCCGATCGGCGACATCGCGTGCGCGGCATCGCCGATGCACAGAAGCCCCGGCTTCCACCAGCGTTCGAGGCGATCGACGGACACGCTCAGCAGCTTGATGTCGTCCCAGCTTTGCAGCAGTTCGACGCGATCGGCAAACATCGGCGCAATCTGCGCCAGCGTATTGCGGAAGGCCGGCAGTCCTTGCGCGTGCAATACGTCGATACCGCCCTTCGGAATCACGTACGCGCATTGCCAGTAGCTGCCGCGATGCAGCGTGACGAAGAACTGGCCGGGACCGACGCGGCCGCCGGTGGTTGAAGTATCGCCAGCGGCGACCGGCAGGCGCATCCACAGAACATCGATCGGCGCACCCAGGTCGCGCACGGCCAGGCCGGCTGCCTTGCGTACCGTCGAATGCCGGCCGTCGGCACCGATCACCAGATCGGCATGTACCTCCAGCGGACCGTCCGCCGTTTGCACATGCACGCCGGTGACGCAATCGTCCTGTTCGATCAGGCCGGTCACTTCCGCGTTCTGCATCAGATGAAAGCCGGAAAAGGTTTCCGCATGGTCGCGCACGAAATCGAGAAAATCCCACTGCGGCATCAATGCGACGAATTTGCACTGCGTGCGCAATCGTGAAAAATCCGCGAGTTCCCATTCGCGTCCGGCGAGCGTGACGCCGATCTCGCGCGCTTCGTCGTGCGGGCGTTGCAGGAAGGCCGGCAGCAAGCCCAGTTCATGCATCAGTTCGAGCGTCGAAGGATGCACGGTGTCGCCGCGGAAATCGCGCAGGAAGTCGCCGTGCTTTTCCAGTACCACGACATCGACGCCGGCGCGTGCCAGCAACAGGCCCAGCATCATGCCGGCCGGACCTCCGCCGGCGATGCAGCAGCGGGTGACTATGGTGTTTGCCATCTCATCCTCCGTTGAAAACAGGGTACCTGGCCGTTGCCTGATGATTTTGGCAACGGTTCGCGACGGCAACAGATTGTCGTACTATATCGGCTGTTTGCCTATCACGATAATAAGGAAAACCATGCCATTTGCGCCGCGTCGCACCATTTCCTCGGGATTTCGCCGAACGCTCGGCCGTACTGTGATCGTTGCAGGCCTGCTGGCCGGATTGCAGTTGCCTGCAATGGCGGACGATCTGGCGGATGTATCGCAGCTATTGCGTGCTGGACAGCATGCGCAGGCGTTGTCGAAGGCCGATGCCTATCTGAGCAAGAATCCGCGCGATCCGCAGATGCGTTTTCTGAAGGGCGTGATCCTGACCGAGCAGAACAAGCCGAACGAAGCGATCGATATTTTCACGAAGCTGACCAAGGATTATCCGTCGTTGCCGGAACCGTACAACAATCTTGCAGTGTTGTATGCGGCAGCCGGCCGCTATGACGACGCACGTCTTGCGCTCGATAAGGCGATCCGCACCAATCCGACCTATGCGACAGCTTACGAAAATTTGGGTGACGTACATGCGAAGCTGGCAAGCCAGGCATACGACAAGGCGTTGCAGCTGGATCACAACAATGCCGGCGCTAAATCGAAGCTGACGATGATTCGCACGCTGGTTGGCAATACCACCGGCGGCACGAATCCGCAGGTGGCCGTGGTTGCGGCGGCACCGGCGAAACCGGAACCGCCTAAAGCGGAAGCCAAGCCTGAGCCGAAGCCTGAACCCAAGCCGGAACCGAAACCGAAACCAGAGCCGAAGCCGGAAGCACCAAAGCCTGAACCTAAACCGCAAGCCGAGCCCAAGCCCGATCCAAAGGCAGAGCAGAAACGTCGCGAAGCCGAAGCCAAGCGCGAGGCAAAGGCCAAGGCCGACGCGGAACGTGCCGAAGTATTGGCCGCCGTCTCCCACTGGGCCAAGCAGTGGAGCGAGCGTGACGTGAAAGGCTATCTGAACGCCTATTCGAACGATTTCACATTGCCGGCCGGACAGTCGCGCAAGGACTGGGCGACCGAGCGCCGTGCACGCATCGAAGACAAGAAACACATCAGTGTGAAGATCGAATCGCCGCAGGTCAGCGTGAGCGGCAATACGGCGATGGTGAAATTCCGCCAGATTTACGATTCGGACACTTTCCATGCGGATAGCCGCAAGATGCTTACGCTGGTCAAGCAGGGAGGTAAGTGGTTGATCAAGCAGGAGCGCGCGAGTAACTGATGGCAGGATTCAATGGTAATTGGCGGTCGGCTGTACGCACGATCGGATATCGGACAGGCGCAGTTGCATCGGGCCTGCTGATCGCCGTTGCGGCACTGTCGCCTGGAATGGCGCTGGCCAGCGGCACCAAGCCGGGTGTGCCGGCGCGGCTGGATCCGGAAGTAATGCTGATCGATGTCTACAAGGCGCTGTCGGAAAACCGTCTGCGCGATGCGCAGGCCAAAGTCGATGCGCTGGTCGCCGCCTATCCGAATTTCCGTCTCGGTCAACTGGTGCGCGGCGATCTGCTGCTGTTGCATACGCAACCGATCAAGACTTTCGGCGCCGCGGCGAATGCGCCTGCCGATCAACTGGCCAATCTGCGCGCCGAAGCCATCGTGCGTCTGAAATCGTTGCGCGAACGGCCTGATCCCAATCTCATTCCGCGCCCCATCCTGCAGATGCGCGACGACCAGAAGAATGTGCTGCTGGTCGATGCCAAGCGTTCCCGCATGTATGTCTACGAGCGCGTGGGTGGGCGCAACGGGCAGTTCAAGCTGGCCAGCGATTATTACGTCAGCCAGGGCAAGCTCGGCGTGAACAAGTTCAAGGAAGGTGACCAGAAGACACCGCTTGGCGTGTACTACATCACCTCGCGTTTGCCGGGCGCGCGCCTGCCGGCATTCTACGGACCGGGCGCATTGCCGATCAATTATCCGAACGAATGGGACAAGGCCAATGGCCGTGGCGGCTCGGGCATCTGGCTGCATGGCACGCCGCCGGACAGTTACAGCCGTCCGCCGCTGTCTTCCGATGGCTGCGTGGTGCTGCCGAATCCGGATCTGACCGAATTGTCGGAGGCCGTACAGATAGGCACCACGCCAGTCATCATCAGCGACGACGTGAAATTCGTCACGCGTGAAAAATGGGAGGCCGATCGCCAGAGCGCCAACAAGATGCTGGAATCGTGGCGTGAAGATCTGGAAAGCACGGATCCCGAGCGCCTGCGTCGCCACTATTCGCGCAACTTCAAGGCGATGCGTGGACAGGATCTGAACGACTGGATGGAAAAGCTGAAGCAGGCCAACTTCGGTGCGCGTCGCATCAAGGTGGAGTTGCGTGACGTCACGCTGTTCCGTTATCCGGAACCGAAGGACCAGAAGGAAATGATCGTCGCTTCCTTTACGCAGGATGCGGTGATCGGCAAAGGCCGACACGTTACGCACAAGCGCCAGTACTGGGTGAGGGAGGGCGCTCAGTGGCGCATCGTTTCCGAAGCCAATCTCTGATCTGGATCGTAGATAAAGAAAAGCCGCAACATATGTTGCGGCTTTTTTGTTTCGTGCGAACAGATTTATATCGTGCACTTTGTGCAATGCGCTTTCCTGTTATTGCATGACGATGAGGCAATGACAGACAGGCATGCCCGTCAGACAACGATGCGCTTCACGCATCTTTACAATTGTAAAAGTCTATTTCCCTCATGGATTTTGAAGACGGCGTCTATATAGTGATTCCATGCCGATGCGATTGATGAGCCGATCCGGTTCATCGCAAAGGTGAGAGAGGAGTCGATCATGTTGAACAGGAAATGGATAGGCGTCGTATTGCTGGCTGCTGCTGCAGTTTCCACCAATGCACTGGCAGACAACCGCGGCGTCAATACGGCGCTCGGCGCGGTGGCTGGTGCGGTCGTCGGCAATGTGGTCGGCGGACAGAACGGTGCCGTGATCGGTGGCGTGCTGGGCGCAGTGGTTGGTGCCAGTGTTTCCGATCATGATCGCCGCGATCGCTATTACGACGGTCGTCGTTATTCCAATGCACGCTATCAAGCGCCTGTGTATGCGCGGCCGGCTCCAGTTTATGCACGCCCTGGTTACTACCGTGACGTGCGTCGCGTCGAGTATGTGCGTCACGGACGCGATTATTACCGCCGTTGATTCCATGCGCGAAAGCTCTAGAGCTGCCGCGCATTGTTTCGGCATCCGGACGTGATTGCGGCTGGATGCACGAGGAAAGGCTTGCAAGATGAATACCATGATGATGCGCGGGAAGTTCAAGCGTTTGATGCTGCTGTTGCTTGCCGCTGCTGCGCTCGGCGGCTGTGCCGTCGTGCCTTACGATGATGGCTACTATGGCCAGACGACCTATGCCACACCGGTATACGTCGCACCGACGGTGAATTTCGGCCTCAGTTACTCAAATCGTGGCTATTACGGTCCGCGCTACTATCCGCGTTATTACGGACGCGGATATTGGGGGGGCGGCCGTGGGCATGGACACTGGCATCGTTGATCGAGTATGGAAACTGGCCCTGTTGCTGGAACCAATTTCCGGAAATAAAAATGGCTGATCGAAAGATCAGCCATTTTGTTTTGTCGCCCGGGATAACCGGAGCAATTATCGATCGGTATCAGCGATGTCCGTGCCCATGCCCGCCATGATGATACGGTCCATGTCCGTAGTGGCGCGGAGGCGGCGGACGCCAGCGATGATAGCTGCGCCCGTAGACCACTATGGGCGGCGGCGCCGTATAAACAGGTGTGGTGCCATAGATGATCGGCGGCGCGTAGTAATTCGAATAATTGTTGTTGACGACCGGCGGCGGATAATAGACCGGTGCCGGCGGATAGTAAGCCGGGTAGGCAGGATAGCCGCCGACGCCGATATCCACCGACCAGTTGACGCCGCCGGCCATCGCCGGTGCGGCGGCAGTCAGGGCGCCGCAGACAGCCAGCGCGGCAAATGTACGTGAAATGATTGGCATGACGAAAACCTCGCAATGGATGATCCATTTAACGTCAAACGTGCGGGTTTCTCAACCTGGAATGGGTAAAAGACTGTAACAGCGGCCATGACGGCTGCTTGCCGCGCGTTGCCGTCATGTATGGCTACGCGCCGTTTTGGTCGTGCATTATTGCCGCGCCGGATCGTGGGCCACCAGCAGGCTGCAGCGGATCTTTTCGACCAGCAGGGTATCGGTGGAGCCGCGCCACCAGCGCATGGCCAGCGATTGCAGTCGTGAATGGCCGACGATGACGAGATCGATGCCCAGCTTGTCGACCAGTCCGGCGATCACCGGTACCGGTTCGCCGACTTCCAGATGCGGCTGCACGTTCAAGCCGGCTTGCCGCAGAAAGTCGAGGCCGTTCTGCAATTCGTCCTCCATCTTCTTTTTCTCGGCGGCGATTTCCTCGTCGACGCCGACCATGGAAACCATCGCATATTCGCCGATGATGACCGATTGCGGCGGATTGACGACAACCAGCAGATGGACGTCGGTGGCGGGGCCGGGCGACAGTCTGACGCACTCTTCCAAAGCGGAGCGGCTTTCCGGCGTACCGTTGTAAGCAACCAGAATCTTGCGATACATAACGCCTCCTCGGTTTGCATGGACGTAAATCCAGTATAGCGCCAACCGTACGCCAAACAAGCGGGCGCATATGCGAACGGTCAGAACGCGCTTTTCAGGCGGCTGAAGTTAAGCGCGATCAGCAGCACGCCGATGGCGCCGATGGCAATCACGATCGAGGTGCCGAAACGTTCTGCTGCCATGCCGGCGATACCGACACCGATCGACTGGCCGAGATAGAAACTGGCGGCGAAGGCTGAGACCGCCGCACCGCGCCGTTCCGGCGCCATCTGCGTGGCATTGATCTGCAGCGTGTTGTGCATCATGTAGAAACCGAGACCGCAGATTGCACAACCGGGAATCGCCCACCACCAGTGGGGCGACAGCGCAATCGACAGCAGTGAAAGCGTCACCAGAATGCCGCCCCACAGTGCCAGCCTTTTTTCGCCTAGCCCTTTGACGAGCCGGCGCGATGTCAGCGCGTACAGCAGGCCACCGAGGCCGAACAGCATTACCAGCGCAGCGGCGTTGGTCAGCGTCATCCCGTGTACGTAATGCAGGTGCAGCGCGATGAATGCGAACGAACCGTACAGACAGCCGCCTTCCAGAAACACCGTCATCAACACGATGCGTGCCCACGGGCGCGACAATACCTGCCCGAACTCGGACAACATGCGCCGCCATGCTGCACCTTCCGCGTGACGCGTCTGTTTTGCATGCGCCGGCAGCCGGCGGTTCAACGCGAACAAAGCGACGGTGACAATGACGAAATAGGACGCAATGCAGAAGAACGGCAATTGCCAGCCGAAATGATCGGCAGCCAGGCCGCCCAGCAGCACGCCGGCAGAGATGCCGACGATCTGGCCGATCAGGAATTGCGCCAGCACCGGCTGGCGATCTTCATACGGCACGACATCGCCTATCCATGCCATTGATAACGGAATGATCGCGGCAGCGGTGGCGCCTGCCATCAGGCGCGCGGCAATCAGCAGCGGATAGTTCGGCGCTAGCGCGCAAAGCAATGCTGTGAATGCGCAGCCGAGACTGGCACAGGCGACGACGAAATACTTGCCGAAGCGATCGCCGACCGGACCGAAGAACAGTTGCGAAAAACCGTAGGCGATGGCGAAGGCAGTGATCACATACGCGACCTCGCCGATCGAGACGCCAAATTCCTGCGACAGTCGCGGCAGCAACGGATCGGTTACACGCAGAGAAATCGCGCTGCCGAAGGCGGCTAGCGACAGGGCGGGGATGGCAAGGCGGGGAATGGTTGGAATGGCTGGCGCGATATGGTCGGCTGGCATGAATTTCCTCTGGTTGGCGAGTGGCAACAAGCCTACCGCAAATTGCGAAACCCAGTTTCCCAGGAACGATTTCTGCACGATTGTTGTGCAGTTTTACTGGCAATTTGCCTGACTTCATCTTTTCCTACAAGAGGTTGCGCCGGCGTCCTATAGGGCTGAATTGGCGGTCCCATTACCATTCATGCACATCGGATACGCGCTTTCAACAGCATGTTTTGCTCGTCATTTTCAACCCTGTTTGAAGCCCGTTCCACATGTCAGGTCGAGGCACTCTGAGCAACACCCCGGTTGTCATTCATAGCCAGATCAGAGGTGAACATGTCCATCATTCAAACAACACGCGAGGACGCTTCCGGGCAGCAGGCAAGCCCGGATACAGATGTCCAAAATCAACTTGCCGAGCATGACAGGCGCCTGGAACGAACGCTGAGCCGCAAGCGTGCGCGTGCGATCCGTTATCTGGAACTGGCGCGCTGTTTCGGCAGCGGCAACTATGACAGGAACGCGTCGCGCGTGTTCACGATGCAATTCGTCTCGGAGCTGGAGCAGGAAAACGCACTGCGCCGTGCTTCGCGCAATCCGTGGCTGGAGAGCATGCTGTTGCCGCTTGCCAGCGATGGTGCCGATCATGCCGCGGCAAAGCGCGGCAATGTCCTGCCTTTCGGTCCGCAGATCGCGCCGATAAATGCCTCGGCGCCATCGACCTGAATATCTGTCACGTCATCTTCCTTACCGAATCGAGAACGTCATGAAACTCCAATATGTCCTGGGAACGCTGGCCGCCATCGGTGCGCTGGCCATCGCGATGAATCCTTTGCTGGTGGCAGCCGAAGCCAGTCCCGAACAATTCAGCCAGCAGCCGCAGATCAGTACGCTGGTGACGATCGCGGCGGCACCGTATAAATGGTAGGGCTGATGTAGCGACGCGGGAAGCAGCAAACCTAGAGAAGTAAAAATAAAAAACCGGCCGCAAGGCCGGGTTTCTACGAGGGGACGGAACCGTCGCTTACTGCAGGCGGATTTCGCCGTTGAAATCGACTTTCAGCTGGACACCTTCTATCTCCAGCGTGACCTTGGCAGGAAACGACTCGCCGCCACCGATGCGGCCGTCGGCAATCGCCTTCTGGACGGCCATTTCGATTTCCTTTTGCGAGCTGACGCCGACCATCTTCAGGAATTTGCGCATGCTGGTGTTGAATGCTTCTTCGTCCATGTGTTACCTCCGTTGCGTGATTGATGGAAGGATGCAAATTGATTCGTCTGCATGAACCATCATAGCGAATTCAGTTGTCCTGGCACAGTGGACAAAAAGCCCGGCGCGCTATGGCGATGCCGGGCTTTTTGATGTTGATGAAAATTTCGTCGATCGTCAGTGCTTCAGACCGGCCACTGTTCGCGGCGATAGGCCGAATCCCAGAACATCCATTCCAGCTGCGCAGCACGCGTATAGGCCTTGTGCATCTCGTTGCGCGTTTCCTCGCTGGCAGATGCGGCGACGCGATCGATGGTTGCGATCACGGCGCGCACGGCGGCATGAAACTCCTCGCCTGCATAGGTATCGATCCACGATTGGTAACGGTTGTTCGGCGCGGCGCGGCCGACGATATCGCTGCCGATTTCCGCGTAGATCCAGAAGCACGGCAGCAGGCTGGCCAGCACGACCGGATACGGCGCGCTCCAGGCGGTGGCCAGCAGATAGCTGGTGTAGTGATGGGTGGCGGGTGTCATCGGCGTGGCGGCGAAGACATCCGGCGTGACCTTGAACTGCTCCATGAAATCGGCATGCAGGCTGCGTTCGACGACGACGGCCATTTGCGCGCCGTTGGCGAATTGCACGATTTCAGCCGGAGAATCCGCCTTGGCGGCGGCGATCGACAGTGCCCGTCCGTAGGCGATCAGGTACAGCGCGTCCTGGATCATGTAGTGGCGGAAGCGTTCCTCGTCCAGCGTGCCGGCGGCAAGCTCCGTGTTGAACGGCATGGTGCGGATGGTTTCGTACAGGGCGGCGTTTTTCTGCCAGATTTCGGATGTGAAAGACATGTTGCTCCTCGGACGACGATGCAGCGCAGCCGCAGCGCGGCTGAAAAACTGCGGAGATGAAAACCGCAAAGCATAGGAAGAAAGCGGGCGCAGGTCAAAAGCTAAATCGCCGATTCTTGACCCGTGCCAATAAAAGGTGCGGAGAAGACCGAAGGAGCCGGCTGGATATTGCCTCGCTGGCCGTAAATAGCCGAGATGGGCCAAGGCGGAAAGAGTGCGATTACTCCTGCGTGGAGGACGATGGATACTTGCGCGCGTTCAGTACCAGCTTGTCGGCGATGGCAGCGTTCAGGTCCACGCCGAGCACCGAAGCCAGCCGTACCAGATAGAGGGCGACGTCGGCCAGTTCATGCCGCACGTGTTCCGCAGTGGCGGGATCCTGCGCGACGCGCCAGGATTCTTCCTCGGTGCGCCACTGGAAGATTTCCACCAGCTCACCGACCTCGCCGGTCAGCGCCATGGCAAGATTTTTTGGCGAATGGAATTGCCGCCAATTGCGGGCCTCGGCGAATTCGTCGAGCACGCGTTCCAGCGTCTTGGTATCGAGTAGCGGAGTAGTCATCGGGAAGAAAAGGCTGGAAAAAGAGCAGGATAGCCGGGCCATCATGATAATGCCACGCCGGAAAATGCATGCCGGCAAAGAACCATGGCAAATAAAAAACCGCTCCGAAGAGCGGCGGATTCCAGTCCGGGAGTGGACGCCTATTTAATGATGACCAGGCTGTCGACGTCGATCTCCGGGCTTTCCATGAAATCCTTTTCCACTTCGCCGTGCAGTTCGACCTTGGTCTTTTCGTCGATGCGTAGACCTGCCATGCGCTTGTTGTCGATATCCACGCGAACTTCGCCGGTACCATCGGAGAACAGATATTTCTCCTTGCTCACCTGTTTCGTCAGAAAGCCGCGCAGCACGACAGGTTGGTCGTCGACCGGATGCTTCAGCACGTCGGCCACCGTGGCATGCGCCGGCTGGCTGCCCGGGCCGGCGTATTGTGCGTGTGCCGCCTGCATGCAGACGAGGGTGGAAGCGGCCAACAGGATGGCGATGCAGCTCTTGCGATTCATGCGTTCTCCTTGAAAGAATGATTGATACGGCTGTAACAGGATCAATCAGGCGGCCTGTCGCAGTTTCTTGGCAACGTCCGACAACTGATAAGGCTTGTTGATGAACAGGAATCCATCCAGGTCCGCGTGCTCGGATTTCAATGCCGGCAATGCATAGCCGGATGCCAGGATGGTTTTCATGTGCGGATAGCGTTTGCGCACCAGCCGCGCCAGTTCGATGCCGCTCATGCCATTGGGCATCATCACGTCGCTGAAGAGGATGTCGATATCGCTGTTGCGCTCCAATACTTCCAGTGCGTCTTTCGCGCTGCCGGCGGTATGCACCACATAACCGATCGCGCGGAACAGTTCGGCGGCGACTTCCAGTAGATCGGCATCATCCTCGACGATCAGCACTTTTTCCAGCTGCTCTTCGTGTTCGTCATGCGCAATGGCCTTGCCGTCGACAATCGGCAGATACATGGCGAATTGCGTTCCCTGATCGAGAGTGCTGGCGACGACGATCTCGCCGCCGGATTGCGTGATGAAGCCGTAGACCTGGCTCAAGCCGAGACCGGTCCCTTTGCCGATTTCCTTCGTCGTGAAGAAAGGTTCGAAGACGCGGGCCATGACGTCGGATGTCATGCCGCAACCGGTATCGTTGACCATTATCTTCGTGTAGTGACCGGCAGGTAGCGTACCGATTTCCTGTTCTTTCAGCAGTACGCCAGAAGTGGCGATCGTGATGTTGCCGCCCTTCGGCATCGCATCGCGTGCATTGATGACGAGGTTCAACAGCGTGGTCTGGAAGCGCGTGGCATCGATCAGCGATGGCGGCAGGTTCTCCTGCAGTTTGATTTCGAAACGGATGGATGAATTGCCGGCGCGACGCAGCACCGACTCGAAGCCGGCGATCAGTTCGTTCAGGTCGCACTTCTTCGATTGCAGTGGCTGCTGGCGGGCGAATGCCAGCAGATGCTGCGTCAGTTCGGCACCGCGTTCGACGGCGCGGCGCATGCTGTCCAGTGTGCGGCTGTCGCCGCTACGCGGCTGCAGTTGCAGCATATCGATACCGCTCGAAATCACCCCGAGCAGGTTATTGAAATCGTGTGCGATGCCACCGGTCAGTTTGCCCAGCGCTTCCATTTTTTGCGACTGGAACAGTGCTGCATTGGCTTTTTGCAAGGCATCGGAAGCGGCGCGCTGTTCGGTGACGTCGCGTGTGACTTTGGCGAATCCGACCAGTGCGCCGTCTTCGCCGTGGATCGCATCGATGACGACATGCGCGCAGAAGTGCGAGCCGTCCTTGCGCACGCGCCAGCCTTCCTGCTCGTAGCGGCCTTCCTGACGGGCGATCTCCAATGCCCGCTCGGGAGTGCCTGCTTCCTGTTCCTCCGGGGTGTAGAAGCGGGAGAAATGCGTGCCGATGACTTCTTCGGCCGTGTAGCCCTTGATGTGCTGCGCGCCGGAATTCCAGTTCGTGATGATTCCGGATGCATCCAGCATGTAGATCGCGTAATCGGTGACGCCTTGCACCAGCAGGCTGAACTGCTGTTCGCTGCGGCGCAGCGCTTCGGCGGTAATGGCGCGTTCGGTGATGTCGCGTGTGACCTTGGCGAAGCCGATCAGTTCGTCATTGCGGAACACCGGATGGATGACGACGCTGGCCCAGAAACTGGTGCCGTCCTTGCGCCTGCGCCAGCCTTCGGATTCGTACCTTCCTTCCTGGAGGGCGGTGCGCAGCGCTTTTTCCGGCAGGCCGCTGGCGCGATCCTCCGGCATGTAGAAGCGCGAAAAATGCTGGCCGATGATTTCATGCGCCTCATAGCCCTTGAAGCGCTGTGCGCCGGCATTCCAGCTGACGACATGGCCGGACGGATCCAGCATGTAGATTGCGTAATCGCTGATGGCGGAAACCAGTGTGCGGAACCGTTCTTCGTCGTTGAAATTGTCGTTCGATGGAGGATTCTTCATTGTCCGTCTCGGATCGGCATCATCTGCAGGGTAAAGGATTGCCGCGCGTCAGACAATCTTCCGGAGGGTTTCTGTGTCTTCAGCGCATCTTCCTTATGGAATAGATGTGCCGGTCAGGTCGGTGCGATACCGAACCGAGACGGATATTCGAAACAGGCGATGATGCGCGATTCCGGTTCCATGTGTGGCGGCAAGCGTGATATGCGGTAGCGTGCAGACCTGATGGTTCAAGAATGGCAATGAAATATCCGTCAGTCTGCAGGGATAAAAGACGAACGAAAGACGATTCTTCCAGTGGAAACGGGAGAATTGGACAGGGAAAGAAAAACAAGAGGGAGGGTGGGGTGGCCGATGGGACTCGAACCCACGACGACAGGAATCACAATCCTGGACTCTACCAACTGAGCTACGGCCACCATTGCGATACAGCTTGCAAATTCCGCTGCAGATGCAACGAAGCTCGCTATTATACAAACTTCCCTTCCGGCTGGCAAACCAAATAAATTCGCCTGCGAGACGGCGCCGGCGGCCGATTTCAAGCAGTGACGGCGGTGATGAGCGGGGATTGCTTCAGCAGTACCGAAAACGCATGTTCCAGTTGCGTCTCGCTGCCGGTGGTGAACGCCTGCAGTGAACCCGGACGGGTTTCGAAGCGTTGAAGGCCACGCTGTTGCAACAGCCGTTCCAGCTGGCGCGATACGGCTTCGCCGGTGTCGATGATGGTAATCGGCTCAGCGCCTTCGCGCTGTGCAATGGCTTCGATCGCCGGTTGCACGAAAGGGTAGTGCGTGCAGCCCAGCGCGATCGTATCCGCGCCGCCACGCAGAATCGGCGTGACGTAACGTTCCAGCATGGCGATGGTTTCCGGTGTTTCCAGTTCGCCTTTCTCGATCTGCTCCACCAGGCCGACACAGGCTTGGGTCAGGAAGCGTACGCCGGTGGATGAAGTGATGTGATCACGCAGCGCGATGAAACGGCTGCTGGCCAGCGTACTTGCGGTTGCCAGTACGCCGCCGATACCGCTCTTGCTGAAGACGGCGGCTGGTTTCAGGCCGGGCTCGACGCCGACAACGATCAGTTCCGGATGGCGTTGACGCAATGCTTCGATCGCGGCTGCCGTTGCGGTGTTGCAGGCTACAACGATGGCCTTGACCTTCTTCTGCAGCAGGAAATCGGCAATTGCCAGCGTACGTTCAATGATCTGTTCATCGCTCTTGCCGCCGTATGGCGCATGGCTGGAATCGCAGAAGCACAGTAGATGTTCGGACGGCAGGCGTGCCTGCACGTGGCGCAGGACAGACAATGCGCCGACGCCGGAATCGAAGAGGCCGATCGGCGCTTCGGCCGCTTCCTGATCAGGGGTGGGAGAAAAACTCACGTCGTGCGGATCCGGTTCGAAGAAAACATCAATTGGCGGAAACCGGAATCTCGTTCAGGCGGATCTTCTCGATCTTGTCTTTCCATTCCTTCGGCCCGGTCGTGTGCACCGAGGTGCCGGTCGCATCGACGGCGACGGTCACCGGCATGTCCTTCACTTCGAATTCGTAGATTGCTTCCATGCCGAGATCGGCAAAGCCCAGCACTTTCGCGTTCTTGATCGCCTTCGACACCAGATACGCGGCACCGCCGACTGCCATCAGATAGGCCGATTGATGTTTCTTGATTGCCTCGATTGCCACCGGGCCGCGTTCGGCCTTGCCGATCATCGAGATCAGGCCGGTCTGCGACAGCATCATCTCGGTGAATTTGTCCATGCGCGTGGCCGTCGTCGGGCCAGCCGGGCCGACCACTTCGTCGCGCACCGGATCGACCGGGCCGACGTAATAGATCACGCGATTGGTGAAGTCGACCGGCAGCTGTTCGCCCTTCGCCAGCATGTCCTGGATGCGCTTGTGCGCGGCATCGCGGCCGGTCAGCATCTTGCCGTTCAGCAGCAGCGTCTGGCCAGGCTTCCACGAAGCGACTTCTTCCTTCGTCAGCGTATCGAGATTCACGCGCTTGGATTTTTCGGTATTCGGCATCCAGTTCACGTCCGGCCAGTCGGACAGCGAAGGCGGATCGAGATAGACCGGGCCGGAACCGTCCAGCACGAAATGCGCATGGCGCGTCGCTGCGCAGTTCGGGATCATGGCGACGGGTTTCGATGCCGCGTGCGTCGGATGCATCATGATCTTCACGTCCAGCACGGTGGTCAGGCCGCCCAAGCCTTGCGCGCCGATGCCGAGCGCATTGATCTTGTCGCACAGTTCGATGCGCAGTTCTTCGGTCTTGTTCTGAGGGCCGCGCTTGCGCAACTCGTACATATCGATGTCTTCCATCAGCGATTGCTTGGCCATCAGCATCGCGCGCTCGGCCGTGCCGCCGATGCCGATGCCGAGCATGCCCGGTGGGCACCAGCCGGCGCCCATCTGCGGCACGGTGTTGAGCACCCAGTCGATCAGCGAATCGGACGGATTCAGCATCGTGAATTTGGATTTGTTTTCCGAGCCGCCGCCCTTGGCCGCGACCTGCACGTCCACCGTATTGCCCGGCACCAGTTCCATGTGCACGACGGCCGGCGTGTTGTCCTTCGTGTTCTTGCGTTCGAACTGCGGATCGGCGACGACGGAGGCGCGCAGCGTGTTGTCCGGATGCAGATAGGCGCGGCGTACGCCTTCGTTGACGACATCGGTGATCGATTCGTTGCTGCCGAAACCGGCGAATTTCACATCCATGCCGATCTTCAGGAAGACGTTGACGATGCCGGTGTCCTGGCAGATCGGGCGGCGGCCTTCGGCGCACATGCGCGAGTTCGTCAGGATTTGTGCGATTGCATCCTTCGCTGCCGGGCTTTGTTCCGATTCATAGGCGCGCGCCAGATGCTGGATGTAATCCTGCGGATGGTAATAGCTGATGTATTGCAGCGCGGCGGCAACGGATTCGATCAGGTCTTCTTTCTGGATGGTAGTCATGGCGGTTTCGGCTAGAAGTGGACGGGCAGGAAAGGCAGATCAGCGAAATGTGTTCAAGATGATTTGTTCGGCGCCACTGATATGCGGGAGCGCGATCCGGAGGCGGCAGCATGGTGCAGGATCGGGCCGATATACAATGGCAGCTGCAGCCGGCGCGTCGCAAGGATGAAGCCTGCCAGCGGACGGATATGTGCGAAAAGGGTTGTTTTTTCGTGGTCTGCAGGGGATTTCATGAGGCGCGCAAAGGCAGTGCGAACAAATGGGATGTCCGCATTTTACACGGGCAACCATGCTTTCGCGGCAGTTCGCGCATGCGCCGGGCAGCGGTTTTCAATGAATTTTTTGCAGCGATTGCGGCAAGGTTTTGCTGTAAGTTGCGCAGTAAGTTTAGTGTAAGGCTTCAGTAAGCGGAAACGCTTATTGTGGTCGGCAAACAGGATACGGAACCGGAGGAGAACATGTCCGACATCGAGAGTTTCAAGCAGGAGCAGCGCGTTTTTGATCCGCCTGCCGATTTCGTCGCCAACGCGGCTATCAGCGGCATGGACGCTTATCGCGCAATGTGCGCGGAAGCGGAAGAAGATTATGAAGGTTTCTGGGCACGTCTGGCCCAGCAGAATATTCAATGGACCAAGCCGTTCACCAAGCGGCTCGATGCGTCCAACGCACCGTTCTACAAATGGTTCGAGGACGGCGAACTGAACGTCGCCACCAATTGCCTGGATCGCCACCTGACCAACGGCAATGCCGACAAGACCGCGCTGATCTTCGAATCCGACGATGCCAAGGTCAGCAGCGTCACGTATCGTGAACTGTACGAGCGTGTCTGCAAGTTTGCCAACGGCTTGAAATCGCTCGGTGTGCAGAAGGGCGATCGCGTCGTCATCTACATGCCGATGTCCATCGAAGGCATTTCCGCGATGCTGGCCTGCGCGCGCATCGGTGCCACGCACTCGGTCGTGTTCGGCGGCTTCTCCGCTAAATCGCTGCAGGAACGCATCATCGATGCCGGTGCAGTTGCCGTGCTGACTGCCGATTACCAGGTGCGCGGCGGCCGCCAGTTGCCGTTGAAGGCTATTGTCGACGAAGCGCTCGACATGGGCGGTTGCGACACAATCCGCAAGGTCATCGTCTATCAGCGTACGGGCGCGGACGTCAATTTCAACAAAGACCGCGATCTGTGGCTGCACGATCTGGTGGACGGACAGAAGGCCGAATGCGAACCGGTGCCGGTCGGTGCCGAGCATCCGCTGTTCATCCTCTACACGTCCGGTTCCACCGGCAAGCCGAAGGGTGTGCAGCATTCGTCCGGCGGTTATCTGTTGTGGTCGATGCTGACGATGAAATGGTCGTTCGACATCAAGCCGGAAGACATCTACTGGTGCACCGCCGATATCGGCTGGATCACCGGCCATACCTACGTAACCTATGGTCCGCTTGCTTGCGGCGCCACGCAGATCGTCTTCGAAGGTGTGCCGACTTATCCAAACGCCGGCCGTTTCTGGGACATGGTGCAGCGTCACAAGATCAGCATCTTCTACACCGCACCGACTGCAATCCGTTCGCTGATCAAGGCATCCGAAGCCGATCCGAAAACGCATCCGCGCGAATACGATCTCTCCAGCCTGCGCCTGCTCGGCTCCGTCGGCGAACCGATCAATCCGGAAGCCTGGATGTGGTACTACAAGAACGTCGGCGGCGAACGCTGCCCGATAGCTGATACCTTCTGGCAGACAGAAACCGGTGGTCACGTCATCACACCGCTACCGGGCGCGACGCCGATGGTGCCGGGCTCCTGTACGTTGCCGCTGCCGGGTATTGCCGCAGCGGTCGTCGATGATGCCGGCCACGATCTGCCGAACGGCAAGGGCGGCCTGCTCGTCATCAAGAAGCCGTGGCCATCGATGATCCGCAATATCTGGAACGATCCGGAACGCTTCACGAAGAGTTACTTCCCGCAGGAACTGGGCGGCACCACGTATCTGGCCGGCGACGGCGCGATCCGCAACGAGGAAACCGGCTACTTCACTATCACCGGCCGTATCGATGACGTGCTCAACATCTCCGGTCACCGTTTGGGTACAGCCGAGATCGAATCCGCACTCGTCGCCAACCCGATCGTGGCCGAAGCCGCCGTCGTCGGCAAGCCGGACGACACCACCGGCGAATCGATCTGCGCCTTCGTGGTCCTCAAGCGTACCCGCCCGGAAGGTGACGATGCCAAGGCCATTGCGAAGGAACTGCGCGAATGGGTCGCCAAGGAAATCAGCCCGATCGCACGCCCGCGTGAAATTCGTTTCGGCGATAACTTGCCGAAGACTCGCTCCGGCAAGATCATGCGCCGGCTGTTGCGTGTGATCGCGAAGGACGAGGAAATCACGCAGGATATTTCCACGCTGGAGAATCCGGCGATTCTGGAGCAGCTCAAGCAGGCGCAATAAGCGCGACAAGGCGAACCAATACAGCGAATTTAGTAAAGCCTGTTCAGAAAAAGCCGCCGTTCGATACGGCGGCTTTTTTATTGGTCATTGGCGTTGTGTGATAACCGGGTTGGGATGGCGTTAGATTTTCGTTATAATTCTCGACTTCGCCGTATTCATCGGTGAATCCGAATCAGGAAAGACGGATGTCGTAGGTAATCGCCTATCGGTATGCATCCTCCCTCCATCAAGAAAGGCCTCCAATTGGGGAGGCCTTTTTCACTTTTAAAACGATAATGTTTTGGGCGAGCTGCGTTTCGCACCATTTATCAAGAGCAAGGAAGGTCAATGATGAAATATCAGCAGCCACAACAATTTCTGGATACCGTTGTCGCGCGCAATCCGGGGCAACCGGAATTCCTGCAGGCGGTCGGCGAAGTGATCGGAAGCGTCTGGTCCTACATCGAGCAACATCCGCAATATGCGGAACATGGTTTGCTCGATCGTCTGGTGGAGCCGGAGCGCGTGATCATGTTCCGCGTGTCGTGGGTGGACGACCATGGTGAAGTGCAGGTGAATCGCGGCTACCGCATTCAGCATAATTCGGCGATCGGTCCGTACAAGGGCGGCATTCGTTTTCATCCATCGGTGAACTTGTCGATCCTGAAATTCCTGGGCTTCGAACAGACATTCAAGAATTCCCTGACGACGCTACCGATGGGCGGCGGCAAGGGCGGTGCCGACTTCGATCCGAAAGGCAAGAGCCCGGGTGAGGTCATGCGTTTTTGCCAGGCATTCATCAGCGAACTGTTTCGCCATATCGGCTCGGATACCGACATCCCTGCCGGCGATATCGGCGTGGGCCGTCGCGAAGTCGGCTATATGGCCGGCATGATGAAAAAACTGTCGAATCGTTCCGATTGCGTGTTTACCGGCAAAGGCCTGAGCTTTGGCGGCTCGCTAATCCGTCCTGAAGCCACCGGATACGGTACCGTCTACTTTGCCGAGGAAATGCTGAAGAAAACCGGCCGCTCGCTGCAAGGCATGCGTGTCTCCGTTTCAGGTTCGGGCAATGTTGCACAATATGCGGTCGAAAAAGCCATACAACTGGGCGCCAAGGTCGTTACCGTTTCCGATTCGAGCGGCACGGTCGTGGACGAAGACGGCTTTTCGCCGGAAAAACTGGCAATCCTGATGGAAGTGAAAAACCATCTCTATGGTCGCGTGAACCAGTATGCCGAACGCGTCGGTGCCAAATTCGTTGCAGGCGCCAATCCCTGGCACGTGCCTGTGGAGGTGGCGCTGCCATGCGCGACTCAGAACGAATTGCATGGCGAGGATGCGAAAACGCTGATCAAGAATGGTGTCATCTGCGTCGCGGAAGGCGCGAACATGCCTTCTACCATAGAAGCCGTCGAAGCCTTCGAACATGCCGGCGTTCTGTATGCGCCGGGGAAGGCCAGCAACGCCGGCGGCGTCGCCACTTCCGGCCTGGAGATGACGCAGAATGCGATGCGTCTGTCGTGGACGCGCGAAGAAGTGGATGCCCGTCTGCTGGAAATCATGCAGGGCATTCATCGTTCCTGCGTTGAATACGGTACCGATGCTTCGGGGCGTGTGAATTATGTCAACGGTGCCAATATCGCTGGCTTCGTCAAGGTGGCGGATGCCATGCTGGCGCAAGGCGTTATTTGAGGATGGGCTTTCTTGTCTCTTTGCAGGGAAATTTCGTATTTTGCCAAGCGGGTTTAGCGTTTCTCTAAACTTTTGCTATAATCCACGGCTTCGCCAAATCCATCGGCGAACCGAATCAGGAGAGATGGATGAGTGGTTTAAGTCGCACGCCTGGAAAGCGTGTATAGGTTCATAGCCTATCGGGGGTTCGAATCCCCCTCTCTCCGCCAGAAATGCAAAAGCCCGCAATGTGCGGGCTTTTTGTTTTGTGTGGACGTTCCGACGTTCCGATGTGGCGATAGGGTCAATTACGAATCGGCTTCTGATCGGTCATCATTTAAATCGATGAGACATGCGCGAGCGATGACCGGATTTCAGTTAACGACGGCGATAGCCGCCGGTCGATGGAGCGGGGCCGCGTTTTTCGATATGACGGAAGGTAACGCGCCCTTTGCTGAGATCGTACGGGGACATTTCGATAGAGACTTTGTCTCCGGCGAGGATGCGGATATGATTTTTCTTCATCTTGCCGGATGTGTAGGCAATCAGTTGATGTCCGTTTTCGAGATTGACGCGAAAACGCGAGTCGGGCAGTACTTCAGCGACAAGCCCCATCATTTCAAGCATTTCTTCTTTGGCCATGGCGTTTCCCAATGTTGGATACTGCATCTGTGGTCAGTGTCGGGCCGGTTTGCAAACCGTTCCTTCCGTCGACGTTAAAGCAGAATGCAGATAATGTTTAAAACCTTGCCCGACTTGAAAACACAGGCATGGCGCGAGGATGGCCACGTATCAGCGCGTTAGCTGCGCCGGATGGTGCGGAAACAAACTACAGGCGGTCGGCAGACGAGATGCGAGTAATGTGTGCCGAATAAGTGGAGAAACCGGATCCTGCAATTCCGATTCTAGTGACGAAAGCATTTACTGTCAGTCCGACACTATACCAGAGTTGGTGGATGCTTGTTTCAGCCGGTGCCACCAATGCTTCGCGATCCGATAAATATCCTCAGGGCATGCGGGAAAGTTACGTCGGATGCGGTTGGCTCACAAATGTGCTGGACGTCAATACCAGCGGCTTGTTAGGTACTCCGGCGGCAACCAGTCGTCGCGCCACACCGCTGATCCTGTTTTCAAAGGCGAGGAATACTTCTATCGTATCGATGCTGGTGTCGGTATTGGCTAATGCCGTCAATTGCTTCAGCGCCTCTTTCTTGATCAGGCATTCGTGCTTGATTGAATCGACTATTACGGTAAAAAGAACGCCGTCGTTAGTCTTGCGCGGTGCGGATTGATGCTGGTTCATGATGCATTCCTGTCGTGTTTTTGTATTACAAGCAGATGTGCGAACGCGTAGCAGTCTGGTAGGGCGTCTTGAAACCTCGGGGGGAAGAGGCATAAAAAAAACGCTGCGGGAATCTGAACCAGATCACCAGTTGGTGAAAATATTTGTCAACTTCAGTATGGCGCGCGACCTCATAAAAGAGATGAATGCCTTGCGCCTATCAAATCCCACCGGACCACAATTGGTAAAGGGCAGTATAGGCGCAATGCGGACGATGGATGCTTTTCTTTTGGCACTATCAGTTACTTATATTTATCTGAATAATGCGATGTCGTCGTATTTTTTGACGAGTGCTCCTGATTTCAAGACGGTGCTAGCTTTTTTCAGGATGAGACGTATCAGTAGGATGTGTTGACTGAAACTGCTACGAAAACATGTTCAGACGGTCATTCCAGCTGCATTCATTACCAGCCGGAGCAGCAGCGCGATCACGCCGAGCGCGAGCACGCTGCCAGCCCATATTGCTGCCATCCACCCCAGCCTTTTCCACACCGAAGAGGGTGCGGGTGTTCCCGATTGCGTTCGCATCAGTGATATCCCTCTCCAGGTTTGATCTTGCCGCGAAATACATAGTAGGACCACACCGTGTACATGAGAATGACCGGGATGATCAGCAGTGCGCCGACCATCGTAAAACCCTGGCTTTGCGGCGGTGACGACGCTTGCCATATGTCGATCGATGGCGGAACGATGTTGGGAAACAGGCTGATGCCTAATCCGCTGTACGAGAGAAAGACCAGGATCAGCGTCAGTACAAAGGGCATCAGGTGGGCACCGTTTCTGATCGATCGCAGCAGCATCCAGGAACAGACTGCGACCAGCAGCGGCACTGGGGCAAACCAGAAGATGTTCGGAAAGCTGAACCAGCGCGCAGCGATTCGTGCATCGTTCAGCGGAGTCCAGATACTGATGATGGCAATGGTCGCCAGCAACGCCCACACCAGCCAACGTGTAATCGCATAGGCACGGCGCTGCAGCGCGTGTTCGGTACGCCAGATCAGCCAGGTGCTGCCCAGCAGCGCAAACGCAATCAGCAGGCCGCAGCCGGTGAAGATCGAGAATGGAGAAATCCAGTCGAACGCACCGCCTGCGAAGACATTGTTTTCCACTGGAATGCCCTGAATGTAGGCGCCGAGGATCATGCCCTGAAAGAAGGTGGCAGCAATCGAGCCGCCGATGAATGCCTTGTCCCAGAAATGCCGTTCGTGCTCCAACGCCTTGAACCGGAATTCGAATGCCACGCCGCGAAAGATCAGGCCCAGCAGCATCAGGATGATCGGCAGATAGAAGGCCGACAGGATCACCGAATACGCAACCGGGAATGCGGCCAGCAGGCCGGCGCCGCCGAGCACCAGCCATGTCTCGTTACCGTCCCATACCGGCGCCACGGTATTCATCATCGCGTCGCGCTCTTCCTTCTCCTTGAAGAACGGATACAGGATGCCGAGGCCGAGATCGAAGCCATCCATCACCACATACATCATGATGCCGAACAGGATGATGATGGCCCAAATGAGGGGAAGATCGATACCCATCGTTTAGCTCCTCTGCGAAAGGGAATGTGCGCCGGGTTTGGCGGCAGCAGCGGCGGATAGCGGACGCATCTGCTGTTGATGCTGGCCGGGGCCGCCGCCTTCCGGCTCGTCGCTTTCATTCGGTCTGGGGCCGACGCGCACCAGACGCATCAGGTAACCGATGCCGGTACCGAAGACGGCGAAATAGACGATGACGAACAGCACCAGCGTCAGGCCGAGCTGATCGGCGCTGTGGCGCGATACCGAATCGGCTGTGCGCAATACGCCGTAGACAGTCCATGGTTGTCGCCCGATCTCGGTCGTGTACCAGCCGGCGAGGATGGCGATCAGGCCCGCTGGCCCCATCAGCACCGCGCAACGCAAGAACGTGCGGTTGCGCCACAAACTGCCACGCCGATACAGGAGCATGCCGATGATGCCGAGCAGGATCATGCAAATGCCCAGGCCGACCATGACACGGAAGGTCCAGAATACGATGGTCGAATTGGGGCGATCTTCTTTGGCGAAATCCTTCAGACCGGGAATTTCACCATCCCATTCGTGAGCCAGAATCAGGCCGCCGAGCCGCGGTATTTCGATGGCGAAGCGCGTTTCTTCACGCTGCATGTCGGGCAGGCCGAACAGAATCAGCGATGTGCCGGGATGGCCATCGTCTTGCCAGTGGCCTTCGATCGCGGCAATCTTGGCCGGCTGATGTTTCAGCGTGTTGAGGCCGTGGGCATCGCCGATGATTGCCTGTATCGGCGCGACGATGGCGATCATCAGCAAGCCCATGACGACCATTTTTCGAATGGCCGGATTATCGTTGCCGCGCAGCAGATGCCAGGCACCCGATGCGACGACGAACAGTGCGGTCGCAAGAAAAGCGGCGACGCTCATGTGCATCAGGCGATACGGAAACGATGGATTGAAGATGACCTGCAGCCAGTCGGTCGGCACGACGCGGCCGTCGACGATGTCGTAGCCTTGCGGCGTGTGCATCCAGCTGTTCGACGCGATGATCCAGGTAGTGGAAATCAAGGTGCCGACGGCGACGGCGGCGGTTGAGAAGAAGTGCAGTTTTTCGCCGACGCGGTGCCAGCCGAACAGCATCACGCCGAGAAAACCTGCTTCGAGAAAGAAAGCCGTCAGTACCTCATATGCGAGCAACGGCCCGGTGATCGAGCCGGCAAAGTCGGAAAAATAGCTCCAGTTGGTGCCGAACTGATAAGCCATCACGATGCCGGATACGACCCCCATGCCGAAGTTGACCGCGAAGATTTGTAACCAGAAGTGATAGAGATCGCGATACACCTGGTTGCGCGTGCGCAGCCAGCATGCTTCCAGTACGGTCAGATAGCTCGCCAGCCCGATCGTGATGGCGGGAAAGATGATGTGGAAAGAAATGGTGAATCCGAACTGGATTCGTGCAAGCTCAAGAGCAGACAGGCCGAACATGATGCGTCCTTTGATGACACCTCGTTGGAAAACCTGAAACTCATTCTAGGCAGCAAAACACATAATGTGTAGTGGGCATAAAGCCCTAGGACATATGGTCCTGGGTCAATTCGACTCAGATGTTTCTCGTCGGCATGTATTCTTGCGTTCAGCGGTATTTCGGCGCTTTACACTTTGTTGCGATTCAGAAAAACGGAGGAGGAACTCCCCATGTTGCATGGGCCTCGAAATGACAAGATGAATCTCATCGGTTCGATTCATTAGTTCGATACAAAGGAGTCATCGTGAGCAGTTTTCCTATGCGTCTGATACGCATTGCCTTGGCACTCTGCTTGATGGCATCCGCATCGGCATGGTCGCAAACCTATGTCAACCTTTCCATTACATCGGCACCGCCGCCGTTGCCGGTTTATGTGCAGCCGCCGATTCCGGACAACGGTTATATCTGGCAGCCGGGTTACTGGGCCTACGAGGATGGCGATTATTACTGGGTGCCGGGTACATGGGTGTTGCCGCCTTCGGTTGGACTGTTCTGGACGCCCGGCTACTGGTCATGGCGTAACGGCCTCTACGTTTTCTATCCCGGCTACTGGGGACCGCAGGTCGGTTTCTATGGCGGCATCAATTACGGCTACGGTTATACCGGTTCCGGCTATCACGGCGGTTACTGGCGGCATAATGTCTTCTATTACAACCGTTCCATCAACAACTTCGGCAATCGCCGTATCACGCACGTCTACAACAAGACAGTGATCAACAAGGTTACCGTCAACCGCATCAGTTACAACGGCGGACGCGGTGGCATTGCCAGGAGGCCGAGTGAACGCGAGCGCAATTATGCGCGCCAGAAACACGTCGCACCGACGCAGGCGCAATTGCAGCATGCGCGCGAAGCATATGGTAATCACGAGCAGCGCGCCTCTTTCAATCGCGGCAAACCGCCGATTGCCGCGACGGACAGGCCGGGACAGCTTCGTGGCAATGGTGCTGTTTCGTCGCGCGATGCTGGTAGACAGGATCGTTCGCGTGACGAGATGCGCAGCAATGATGGACGTCGTCCGGAGAGCCGGGCAAGCGATTCGCATCGTTTGTCCAGCACAGGTTCGCAAACAGGCTTTGCACGCGACAATACGCAACGACAGATCGATCGCACGCAGCAACAGCAAAGAGAGCAACTGCAGCGTCAGCAACGCGAGCAGCAATGGCAACAACAGCAGCAGCGCGATCAGCAGGTACGTAGTGCGCAACAGCGGCAGGGGCAGGAGCAACGCGAACGGCAGATGCGTCAGAACCAGCAACTGCAGCATCAGCGTGAGCAGAATGTGCAGCGTGAACGGCAGCAGGAACAGATGCGTCGCTCGCAACAACAGGTGCAACAGCGCGAACAGCAGCAAGTCCGTCAGATGCAGCAGCAACGTATGGAACAGTCGAGGCAGCAGGGCCAGCATCGTGGTCAGCAAGGCGGAGGACGAGACGATCGCCGACGGGAATGACATTGACTTTGCCGCTTGCCAAAAACAAACTCCCGCGATTGCGGGAGTTTTTGCATGGAACGTCGGCTGTTGAATTGGCGCGGAACGTTTGCCGGGTTAGGGCGGCATCGGCCATGTCATGGATTGCGTGTCGGCTGCACTAGCGAAAAAACATTTTGCGAGGCGGCATTTTCTTCCTGCAAGCGTTCAATTTCCGCCATCAGTTTCAGCAGTTTTTCGATCCATGGATAACGTGCATAGCGTTTGGCGCGATTGCTTTCTTCCAAACGTTTGACGACATCCGGCGACAGGATGCGCGGCTTCTTGCTGCAGACTCCCCCCTGTTTCTGCGCACGTTTCCCCAAATAGTCGAAGGCGCATTGCCGCTTGTATTCGGCCAGAATTTCGAGATCGGCAAGCTCATGGGTTTCTGAATACATGTCGACAGTGCGGGTGAGGTAGGCTTGCCAATCGCCTTCGCGGATGACTGGCGAGCTAAGGAAAGTAGTTAGGCCATTACCCGAATCGATGGCCGGAAGAGCGGAATCCATGACGGTGGACATAATGACCTCCTGTCTTTTTAGGAAACATTGCGCGGTTGCATGAAAGAAGACTTCTCATTCAGCATCCACTCTACAGATGATGAGATACCGAAAAACAATTGGATAAAAATACTTGGAAGTGGCGTATCACAATGTGCGTGAAGACACATAAAGCGGCTTTTTCCCATAAATATGGGAGATGCGATGGAGTGACTAATGATATTTCTTGGAAGAAGTAACAATCGTGACAGAATTTAATGATTCAAAGCATCTTTTTTTGATATGGATCGGGTTATTTACGACTAAACTACGGGCCTTATTTGAGGAGATGAAAAATGAAAAAGATCGTTTCAATTTTTTTTGCTCTGCTGTTTGCCAATGCCGCGATGGCGGCTTCCCTGGAAGATGATGTCAAGCAGTACGTCGCAATATTCTCCACAGAAAGTGCAGTACAACCTGAGGTCCTGGAATCCTTCGCATGGATGGGAATTTCTGATCCACGCGTTTTTGATTTGATCGAGCAACGCGTATTGCGTGGTGCGGACCAGGCACCCAAAAACAAGACGAAGAAAAACGAGATTGCGCTAAGCATGCGTGCACTGGGATTTTCGGGGCAATCGAAATATGCGAATACGTTGAACAAGTACGTGTCCGATCGTACTTATGCACGCTATGCTAAGACTGCGCTGAAGGAGATGCCTGATTATCAAAAGTGGAATGCCGTCATTTCCAATCGGGCGACGTTCGATCCTCGTTATAGCGACGATGCCAATCGCATTCTCAATATGCTGCACTCCGACGATTTCATGTTGAAGCGGATCGGTGCAAAACGGGTTTATTTCAG
Source organism: Oxalicibacterium solurbis (assembly GCF_014635845.1). Classification (GTDB taxonomy): domain Bacteria; phylum Pseudomonadota; class Gammaproteobacteria; order Burkholderiales; family Burkholderiaceae_D; genus Oxalicibacterium; species Oxalicibacterium solurbis. Next base: position 372,083 of record NZ_BMDP01000002.1, read on the forward strand.
CAACAAGGATGACGTGTTGCTCGAGACGCTGGTGAGCGAGATTCGCGCCACTTACGGAAAAACGAATATCGACTCGGAAACCAGCGATGCCATTGCGTGGATGGTGAAGGCGCTGGCCAGCACCGGACAGGAACGTTATCAACCGTTTTTCCAGGAAGTGCTCGAAAAGAGCAGCGACCAGAAGGTAAAACGCTATGCGGAACGTGCATTTGATCGTTGATAAGTTGTTTTGGCATGACTGAAGAGTTGCAATGAAATCCCCTATCGCATTTGGTATTCAGGAGCCCTATGTTCCTGAGACGATGTTCGGCAAATGGTTTTTGAAGACGAACACATGGTCTGTACATGTTCTTGATCGTGCATTGAATGATCTGGAACGCTTGATTCCGGAACGGCAAGGCAGTTATGCCGTTGTGGCGGATGTGGGATGCGGTTGGGGATATTCGCTTTCCAAACTGAACGAACGGTTCAAGCCGGAAAAGCTGATCGGCATGGATATCGATCAGGAGGTGCTGGAATCTACAGCCAGACAGAATGCCGGTTTAGCTGACAAGATGGAACTCATCTGCTGTTCCAGTTCTGCTCTCAATCTTGAGGACAACAGTGTCGATCTGTTGTTTTGTCATCAGACTTTTCATCATTTGATTCATCAGGACCGGGCAATAGGCGAATTCTTTCGCGTTTTGAAACCGGGAGGCATATTGTTGTTCGCGGAATCCACGCGTCGTTATATTCATTCATGGATAATTAGGCTGTTGTTCCGCCATCCCATGGATGTGCAGAAGACGGCACCCGAATATCTGAGTTTAATCCGCGAGGCAGGCTTTGCTGTGGGACAGGAGTCCATTTCCTACCCATATCTGTGGTGGAGCAGAGAGGATCTGGGCATCATGGAAAGGTGGTTTGGCGTCCGCCCGCCGGTAGAGCGTGAAGAAACCCTGATTAATCTGGTGGCGGTAAAGCCAATTTAATGCCGGGGACTAAGGTCTCCCCGGTACGCGTGGAGTGGTAAGTCGGCTATGCCAAGCATTGCTTATAATGGCGCCGCTTTTGGATGGGTTGGCTGCATGGAGAGATTTCCAGGCGGCAATCGGGGTGGATAAGTATGTCGTCGTGCAAGGTCAGTTTTTCTATCATGCGCCATGCGGCTTGGGCGCCAGGAGTGACGACACCGGAGGCATGGTCGTCCTGGGCAGACCATCCCCATGCAATGACGCAAGGGGATGAGCCTGCCTTGCGTCAGATGCCGGCAATGCTGCGCCGTCGTGCGGGCATGCCTGGCAAGATGGCACTGGAAGTCGCATACCAATGCCTGGATGCGCAGGATGCCGATACTCCGGTCGTTTTCTGTTCTCGCCATGGGGAGGTTGCCCGTGCGGTGAAATTGTTGGCGGATCTTGTCAGGCATGATCCGCTTTCGCCGACAGAATTCGGATTGGCGGTCCATAACGCAAGCGCGGGCCTGTTTTCCATTGCGCGCACCGATCGGGAAAACCATATTGCGCTTGCGGCCGGCGCCAGCACGGTCGAGCATGGCGTGATCGAGGCATGCGGCTTGCTCGCGGATGGCGCGTCCAAGGTATTGCTGGTGGTCTATGACAGTGCGCTTCCGGCAGAATTTTCCCGGTTCGAGGATTGCAGAGAACAGCCGCATGCGTGGGCATGGTTGATGGGGCCGGCATCCGATTCGCCCATCCATTTGCAGTGGCATGGAACAAATGCACGCGCGACGGAAAATGCAACGGCGCCGGATTGCATGCCGCCCAGTCTGAAAGTATGGCGGTTTTATATGCGGGGAGATGCGTCGATGGAGCGGGTGACGCAGCAGCATCATTGGCATTGGACACGTGATGCTTGAGCGGGCCTGGCTTTATTGGCGTGTTGTGGCTACCGGATTCAGTTTTCTTGTTTTCGGCATTGGCGGCCTGATGCTGAGAGCCATCGTTTTCCCCCTGCTGAATATGGTTGTGTGGAAACGGGATGCGCAGATATCGATTGCACGTACAACGATACGGCTGGCATTCAGAAGCTTTATCGGTTTAATGAACGGGCTGGGAGTGCTGCGTTACGAAATTATCGGTTTGCGACGACTGGAGCGGACGGGTTTGCTGATCCTGGCCAACCATCCGACATTGATCGATACGGTTTTTCTGATGGCCTTTGTCCGGAATGCGGATTGCATCGTCAAAGGGCGTCTTTGGAAAAACCCGTTTACCCGAGGCCCCGTGCAAGCTGCCGGTTACATCAACAACGATGCGGGCGAAGCATTGATCGCGGATTGCATCGCCTCGTTGTTAAAGGGAAACAATCTCATTATTTTTCCGGAGGGAACGCGTACTCCGCCTGATGGTGACATTCAGTTGAAACGTGGGGCGGCGAATATTGCGGTACGTGGGGTGCGCGATGTCACGCCAGTGGTAATCAATTGTCAACCATTGACGCTGGGAAAAGGTGAAAAATGGTGGCAAGTGCCGAAGGAAAGGGCATGTTTTCGTATTGAAGTGCAAGAAGACATTGTGATCGATCGGTTTATCGATAATGATGCGAGCGAGGCAATGGCGGCACGCCGATTGACGAATTATTTGCAAAGCTATTTTACGGAGGAAGTCCGACGTGCTTGAACAGGATGTAAAAGAGATGATCATCGATGTGCTGCAACTGGAAGATATCAGTGCGGCCGACATTGAGACCGATGCGCCTTTGTTTGGCGAAGGATTGGGGCTCGATTCCATCGACGCGCTCGAATTGGGTGTCGCACTGCAAAAACGATACGGTATTTCCCTGTCGGCGGAATCGGAAGATACGCGCCGGCATTTTGCCTCTGTACGTACATTGGCCGCGTTGATCGAGCATCACGGAAAGAAGGAAGTGTAGAGAAGTAAGTAAAGAGAGGAAGAAATGGTTGTCATCAACACGATGAGTAGAGACGAGCTGTATGGATGGATCGTCAATCTGCTGACAGAGATGTTCGAATTGGACAAGGAAAAGATTTCGATCGATTCCAATTTGTATGCGGATCTCGATATCGACAGTATCGATGCCGTCGATCTGGTGGTCAAACTCAAACAGATGACGGGAAAGCGCCTTCAACCAGAAGTGTTCAAGAATATTCGAACCATTGGTGATGTCGTCGATGCGTTATCCGGTCTGTCGCAGGAGCAAACGGTATAAACCGCTCGGCCTTGAACATTGTGACGATCGGCCTGACTGCGCTGTATCCGATTGTCATTTGGCTCTTCCATGGACGGCTGGAGCCACGCTGGCTGGCCTGTTTGCTGCTGCTGGCGGCGGCGTTGCGCCTGCACCTGCTGAAAATCAGCCGTAGCGCACGCTGGCTGGCCGGTATCGCGATTCTTCTGGCGGTTGTTGCCATCGGTTCCAATGCGCTGTTGCCATTGAAAATGTATCCGGTTCTGATAAACGGCGTGATGCTGGCGGTATTTTCTTACAGCCTGATCTCGCCGCCATCGATCATCGAGAGAATTGCACGTTTGCGCGATCCCGCCTTTCCGGATGCGGCCGTACGTTATACCCGCCGGGTTACGGTAGTGTGGTGCGTCTTCTTTGTCGTCAATGGTGCGATTGCGCTTTATACTGCCTTGTGGTCTTCGGAAGAAGTCTGGTCGTTGTACAACGGTGTCATTGCGTATGTGCTGATGGGTTTGCTGTTCGGAATCGAATTCCTGTTCCGTATTCATTTCAAGCGTTTGCACGATGTCTGATTCGTTGTTCGGCTTGTATCAAGCGATCGCGGCACGTTCGCCGGATTTCGTCGTGGGATGGCGAGGCGAAGAAAAAATATTGCGAGATACCTTTCTGCATCGCGTTCATGCGTGGAATGCATTGCTGTCCCGTGTGAATGGGCAGAATTTTGCGCTATATCTGGAAGACAGTATCGAATTCGGCGCAGCATTGCTTGGTTGCTGGCATGCCGGGAAGACCGTCTGGCTGACGGCGGACAGGCTCGATGCAAGCTGTCGGGCCATGTCATGCCGCGTAGATGGCTTTCTCGGTGAATTTCCTGCGAAATGGCAACCTCTTTCTCCTTGTGAAGGGGATGTCGAAAATGCAGGGGAGCAGACAATTCTCTCGCCCGATTTCCCTGCGCTGGTTGTACATACGTCAGGCACGACCGGTGCTGCGCAGGCAATTCCCAAGCGCCTTGCCCAGTTGGCGAATGAAGTGGCCATGCTGGAGAGCCTCTTCGGTGCACGAATGCGAGATGCCGCAATCATTGCGACCGTCTCGCACCATCATATTTATGGTTTGCTGTTCAAGGTGCTATGGCCGCTGCTGGCAGGGCGCAGCGTGCATGCGCGTCTCCATAGTGTTCCCGAGGAGTTGCTGTACGCCATGACGCGTCAGCCTTGTGTCCTGATTGCCAGTCCGGCGTATTTGAAAAGGATGCCGGACCATCTGGCATGGAGGGAAAACGTGTCGCTACGCGCGATATTCTCGTCGGGCGGTCCTTTGCCAGCGGAGACGAGCCTGACGATCACCGGGCTGCTGGGTGTTGCGCCGATCGAGATTTACGGCAGTTCGGAGACTGGGGGAATTGCATGGCGCCAGCGTTGTGGTGACGGAGACGATGGATGGACGCCATTTCCCAATCTGCAGTGGCGTATCGAGGCAGCAGAAGGTTTGCTGGAGGTGCGTTCTCCTCATTTGGCCGATATGGATTGGTATCGCCTGTCGGATCGCGCGCAAATTCAGACGGATCGCTTTCTGCTGCAAGGTAGGAGCGATCGCATCGTCAAGATCGAGGAAAAACGCATTTCCCTGGACGCCATTGAATCCGGGCTGATGCGCTCCAGCCTGGTATCCGAAGTGCGCGTTCTGCCTTGTGATGATGCGCCTGAAAGGCGGCAGAAACTGGCGGCATTCGTGGTGTTGTCCGATAGAGGCCAGGCCTTGCTGAAAGCATCGGGGAAGCGGGCAGTCAATATGCAATTGCAGGATCACCTGGTCGATGCGATAGATCCGGTGGCCTGGCCGCGGCGTTGGCGATATTTCGATTGCATGCCGACCGATTCCCAGGGGAAGACCACGTTTTCGATGTTGATGGCTTCCTTGAACGAAAAACCGGATAGGCCGGACTGGCAACTGCTCAAGCAGGATGCCGTGCAGGTGGAACTGCAGGCAATCATCGATCCAGCGCTGTCATGTTTCGAGGGACATTTTCCGGATGCGCCGATATTGCCGGGTGTCGTGCAACTGGACTGGGCTATCGAGAAAGGGCGTCGATATTTCGATCTACCGCCCTGTTTTCGGGGCGTTCGTATGCTCAAGTTTCAAAAGGTCATTCAGCCGGGCAATAAGGTGACGTTGGAATTGGTCCACGACAGGCAGAAAGACAGCCTGAATTTTCGCTATTTTGCAGAGCAAGAGCAGTATGCCAGCGGCCGTATTCTTTTTGCCGCCGAAGGCGCTTCATCAGATATCTGATTTTCCCATGTCGAACAGAATCTCTTTTCCGGCAAGGCAGCGGTTGCCCATTGTGTGTCATCTCATGCAGACGATGAACATGCAGATGCGCGGATTGGGGAGGGCGGCGTGATGGATATTTTCAACCCCGTCGTGCTGATTCCGGTCTATGACCACGAACACGCAATTGGTGATGTCGTCAGAGCGGTGCTGGCGCATGATGTGCCGTGCATGCTGATCGACGATGGCAGTTCACCCATGTGTGCCGCTGTATTGGATGAGCTTGCAAGGGAATATCGCGAAAACGTCTCACTGGTGCGCCATGAGAAGAATCGTGGCAAGGGAGATGCCGTCATGACCGGCATTCACAGCGCAGAACGTGAGGGATACACGCATGCCCTGCAAATCGATGCAGATGGTCAGCATCGCGTTGAGGATATTCCAGGTTTTCTGGCCGCCGCACGACAGCAACCGCATGCTGTCATTGCAGGTTATCCGGTATATGACGAATCAGTGCCGGCGATCAGATTGTATGGGCGTTATGCCACTCATATCTGGGTATGGATCAATACACTTTCCATGGAAATACGGGATTCGATGTGTGGTTTCCGTGTCTATCCGATTGCACCGGTCACGGCACTGGCCGCACGACAGAAGCTCGGCGGGCGCATGCATTTCGATACCGATATCTTGGTACGTCTTTTCTGGGATGGCATAAGCGTGGTCAATCTGCCGACGCGTGTCGTCTATCCAGCGGATGGTGTTTCGCATTTCCGCGTTTGGCTGGATAACATCCTGATCGCACGCATGCATGCGACGCTCTTTTTCGGCATGCTGCCGCGTATTCCACGTTTGCTGGCACGTAAATGGCGGGCGCAATGAGCAATGGGCAAAACAGGCATTGGGCCAATGTTGAAGAGGCCGGATTTGTTGCCGGTATGCGATTCCTGTTTTTCGTGTATCGCGCATGTGGCCGCTGGCCTTTCCGCTTCGTGCTTTATCCGGTGTTGCTCTGGTACATGGTGACCAGGCCTTCGTCACGAAAGGCATCGCGTGATTATCTTTGTCGCATAGATCGTTTCTCGCCGATCGATACCGGCCTGACGGGCATCATTTGCCATTTTCGTTCTTTCGCTGAAACCCTGCTGGACAAGATGTTGTTGTGGGGCGGCCTGTACAGGACGGACGAGGTTGTCTGTCATGGAGTAGAGGATATCGAGAGAATGATTGCGGGAAAGCGGGGCGCATTATTGATCTGCTCGCATTTAGGCAATCTTGAATTGTGTCGGGTGTTGTCGCGTCGTCACGCAGCGATACGGCTGACCATTCTGGTCCACACCAAGCATGCGCGCGCCTTCAACCGCATGCTGGCGCGCTTGAATCCCGACAGCACGCTTGATCTGGTGCAGGTCACCGAGATGACGCCACATACGGCGATGCTGCTTTCCAGAAAAGTGGAGGCCGGCGAATTCGTCGTTATCGCAGGAGACCGCATCCCGGTTTCAATCAATCCGCAGGTCGCCACGGCCGATTTTCTCGGCGACCAGGCGGCATTTCCGGTGGGACCGTACATACTGGCTGGCGCGTTGCAGTGCCCGATCTATTTACTGTTTTCCATTCAACGCAATGGCCGTCCCGAAGTACATTTCGAATTGCTGCGTGAATCGGTGAAATTACCCCGGAAAGGGCGCAGCGAGGCATTGCTTCCGCTGGTGACCGATTATGCAGTGCGCTTGCAGCATTACTGCCTGCAGGCGCCATTGCAATGGTTTAATTTTTACGATTTTTGGCATTTGTCCAGACTGGAATCCACTGATGCATCCCGCTGATATCAATATTCCCCAACGCGAGATCAAATTTGACCGGAATCGCCTTGCGATCGAAGACGTTACAGATATCGCCAAGGGAACCGCTCGCGCAGTTCTATCGAATGACCCGACATTCCGGGAACAGATTGCACGCGGAGCAGACTTCCTGGACAGGTTGTTGCGCGAGGACGGCATCATCTATGGCGTGACGACGGGATACGGGGATTCATGCACGGTCGCCATCCCGCATGATCTGGTGGAGGAACTGCCGCATCATCTGTTTACTTATCACGGCTGTGGTTTGGGCTCGTATCTGACGCCGCAGCAGACACGTGCGGTAATGGCCGCACGTCTTGCCTCGTTGAGCAAGGGGTTTTCCGGCGTTTCGGTCGAGCTGTTGGTACAGATAGAGAAATTGCTTGCGGCCGGTTTGCTGCCATTGATTCCATCCGAAGGTTCAGTCGGGGCCAGTGGCGATCTGACCCCGCTTTCTTATTTGGCTGCCGTGCTGTGCGGTGAACGGGAAGTGTGGCGCGACGGCATGCATGTCAGTGCGAAGCAGGCAATGCAGGAAGCGGGAATATCGCCGATTCGTTTGAGGCCGAAAGAAGGTCTGGCGATCATGAATGGTACGGCAGTAATGACGGCATTGGCCTGCCTTGCCTATGATCGCGCTGCATATCTGACCAGGTTGACGACGCGCATTACGGCAATGGCATCGTTTGCACTGGATGGCAATGCGCATCATTTCGACGAGGTTCTTTTTTCTGTCAAACCACACCAAGGCATGCAGCAGGTTGCGGCCTGGCTGCGTCAGGACCTGCAATGCGACAAGGCGGAACGAAATGGCAAGCGCCTGCAGGACCGCTATTCGATTCGTTGCGCGCCGCATGTGATCGGCGTGCTGGCGGATGCATTGCCGTTTTTCCGACTGAGCATCGAAAACGAGCTGAACAGCGCGAATGACAATCCGATCATCGATGCGGAAGAGGAAACGGTCCTGCACGGCGGGCATTTCTATGGCGGACATATCGCATTTGCGATGGATGGCATGAAAAACGCCGTCGCCAATCTGGCGGACTTGCTGGATCGGCAGATGGCATTGTTGGTGGACAGTCGTTACAACCATGGCTTGCCGCCGAATCTTTCGGGGGCGCAGGGCGACAGGGCGGCGATTAACCATGGGTTGAAGGCACTACAGATCAGTGCTTCCGCATGGACGGCAGAAGCCTTGAAATTGACGATGCCTGCATCGGTCTTTTCTCGTTCGACCGAGTGCCACAATCAGGACAAGGTCAGCATGGGAACAATCGCGGCGCGCGATTGCCTGCGCGTTCTGGAATTGACGGAGCAGGTTGCGGCTGCCTTGTTGATTACCGTCCGACAAGGCGTCACCTTGCGACAGCGCCTGCAGTCTGATGCAGTACTGCGTGAGCCATTGTCGAAAATGATGGAGATGCTCGATTCGGATGTTGCCTTGATTGTGGAAGATCGTCGCCTCGAGCCGGAGTTGCGTGCATTGCTTGAACGTATCCGCAATCAGTCGTGGAGCCTGTATGCGCAGGAAAAATAATTCCCGCTGGTGGGCGGAGGCGGAAATTCGTGTGCAATTCTTCGATCTGGATCCGATGCAGGTTGTCTGGCACGGGAATTATGTGCGTTATCTGGAAATCGTGCGCTGTGCCTTGCTGGATCGTATCGATTACAACTATGAGGCAATGAATGCTTCGGGATATATCTGGCCGATCATCGATATGCAATTGCGTTATACAGGTCCTGCCAGATTCGGCAAGCTTCTGAAATTGCGTGCCGATCTGATTGAATGGGAAAACTGCATGAAGATCGAATACCTGATCACGGATGCCGAAACAGGAGCGCGCTTGACACGTGCCAGTACGACGCAAGTTGCCATCGACATGAAAAATGAAGAGATGTGTTTCGCTTCTCCGGCCATCTTGTTTGAAAAACTAGGACTGACCCCACCGGTATGAAGAATTTTTTCCTTGTTGTTGCCATGACACTCATTGCCAATCTGAGCCAGGCTGCTGCACCGATCAGTGAAATCCAGTCCATGCTGGATAAGCCCCAGGTATTGTGCGGCCGTTTTGATCAGGTCAAGAAACTGTCCGGGATGAAAAAACCGTTGTCGTCGAATGGACGGTTTTGTGTCGTGACGGGAAAGGGCGTGCTATGGCGAACGTTGCATCCCTTTCCCGATACCCTGAAGTTGACGAAGGACGAAATTATTCACTATCAGGGCGACCGCGTTGCCATGCGCCTCGACGCCAATCAGGAGCCAACGGTGCGTACGATCAACAGCGTGCTGTTCTCGTTATTGTCTGGCGACTTGTCTCAACTGGAGACATTGTTCGATGTGGAAGGCAACACGGATAAAAAGGCATGGCGCGTCACGCTGAGAGCGAAACAACCCGCATTGGCAAAGGTGATTGGCGCCATTACGCTGAAGGGGGACAGTCGCGTTCAGAGCGTGCATTTTGATGAGGCAAGCGGGGACACAACAGATATCGTGTTTTCCGCCATGCAAACGGGAGAGGCGGCAATGCTGCCGGAAGAAGCCGCGCTATTCTGATGAATCGTAAAAGTCTCACGTTGGTCTGGGCGCTGGTGGTATGTCTGCTGCTCGGACATAACGCCTACTTGTGGCTGGTAAAACGTATCGCGCCGGATACCGATATTCTGGCCTTGTTGCCGTTGCAGGAACGTGATCCTGTCTTGCAGCGCTCGTTTGCACACATGATCGAATCTGCGCAGCAGCGTGTCATCGTGCTGGTCGGCGCCAGGGGCTGGAATGATGCAATGCGCGCGGCCGATGCCTATACGGATGTTCTGAAAAACGAACCGGATGCGATTAGCCTGTCGCAAGTGACGGATCAGATGCAAGGGGACTGGCTGGCCCAGTTCCGGAAACATGCGGCTGTTTTACTGACCTCTGCGCAGGAGGAGCAATTGCGGAGTCAGCCGCCGCAGTTCTGGCTGGACACGGCGCGAGCAGGGTTATATGGCATGTTTTCCGGACCGAAAGTCGGTGCGTGGCAGGATGATCCATTTGGCCTGCTGGGCGGCTGGGTGCAGGAGCGCGCAAGAGAAACGCCGGTACGTCCTCGAGACGGGCGTTTGGCCGTTTCGAATGCCGACCGGCATTATGTATTGCTGCCGATGATGCTGAATGTGCCCGCATTTTCGATGAGTGCGCAGGAAACAGTGCTGCCACTGCTCGATCATGCTGCACAGGCAGCGCGCCATGCGGTACCGACGGCGGACATCATCGCTTCGGGCGTGGTGTTGCACACAGCGGCAGCGGGCGAACAGGCAGCGCGCGAAGTATCGCTCATCGGAGCCGGTTCGCTGGTCGGTATTGCGTTGCTGACGTGGCTTGCATTTCGGTCGATCAAGCCGATTGGCCTGGTGTTGCTGTCGATCGGCATTGGTTGTCTGGGAGCGCTGTCGATCTGCTGGATATTGTTTGGACGGATTCATTTGCTGACGCTTGTGTTCGGAGCCAGCTTGATTGGTGTGGCGCAGGACTACGGCATTTATTTCCTTTGCCATCGCTTGAATGCCGACGAACGCCTGGATTCGGTGGCCCTTCTCAGAAAACTGTTGCCAGGGTTGGGACTGACCTTGCTTGCCGCCGTGATCGGATATGCAGGACTGGCATTGACGCCTTTTCCGGGCTTGCGGCAAATGGCATTGTTCTCGGCATTGGGATTGATATTCGCATGGCTGACCGTGGTGTGCTGGTTTCCTTCATTGATCGCCGGTGGCAGGCTCAGAGGGGGCGTGCTGGTGATGAAATACGGTGCGCTGCTGAAAAGCTGGCCGCCGCGATGTGCAGGGCATGGAAAGTTTCTGGTGGCAGGCTTGCTCTTGCTGGGCATGTTGCTTGCGGCCGGCTTGTCACGTTTGGATGCGAATGACGATATTCGCCAGTTACAGAATCCACCCAGACATCTGGTGGAAGACCAGATGAAATTGAATAAATTGCTGGATGCGGCTTCGCCAGTCCAGTTTTTCCTGGTCCGCGGCATCTCCACAGAGGAAGTGCTGCAGCGCGAGGAGGCATTGAAGCATCGGCTCGATCCGTTGATTGCCGATGGAAAAATCAGCGGATATCAGGCGATGTCGAATTGGGTGCCATCGGTACGGACGCAGGAGGAAAGAAAATCCCTGCTGGAAGAAAAGCTGTACCAGCCGGGGGGACCGTTGGCGAAATTGGCCAGGGAAACGGGTGAGGACGGGGCATGGGTGGAAAGAACGCGCGATCGTCTTCTGAAAACAACGGGCGTGCTGACGGTCGATGATTTTCTGAAAACGCCAGCGAGTGAACCGTGGCGGCATTTGTGGCTGGGTAATGTCGACGGGGAGGTGGCCGGCATTGTGGCGTTGCGCGGTCTGCATGTCACGGAATTCGGTACCCTGAAACAAGTCGCTCGCGATTTGCCCGGCGTGCAATGGGTGGACAAGGTCGATGAAATTTCTTCCGTGCTGGGACGATATCGTCAATACATGATGCTTGTGTTGTTGGGTGCCTATGCGGTGGTCTTTCTTGTATTGTCGCTACGTTACCGTTTCGCTGCCTGGCGCGTGCTGGGCCCGGTGGCATTGGCCAGTATCGCTACGTTGGCAATGCTCGGATTCTTCGGACAGGATCTGCAATTGTTTCATGTACTGGCGTTGATGCTGCTGCTCGGGGTTGGTGTGGATTACGGCATTTTCATGCAGGAACATCCGGGCAGGGATAGTACGGTTCCATGGCTTGCCGTCGGCCTGTCGGCGGCAAATACGATTCTGTCATTCGGCTTGCTTGCGTTGAGTCATACGCCGGCCTTGCACGCTTTCGGACTGACGATGCTGATCGGTATTTTGCTGGTATGGATAACGGTGCCATGCTTCGGGAAAAGGCGTGCCGACGATATGCAGCCATGGAGGCAGCAATGAAGCATTGCTGGGCAAGTTTCCTGTTGCTGCTGTTGCTTGTCGGCTGTGCGACACAGCCGCAATCCCATCCGGAACGCCTGGGATTGCGGCTGGCGCCTGAAACACTGGGCATCTCGATTGCCCGGCAACAGCATTTGAAAGTCGAACGAGAAGGACGGGTCGACGAGTTGAACGTGGCCCTTGAAATTGATTCTTCGCATCTTGAAATGGTCGGTCTGGCTTTCGGGCAACGGGTATTGAGCCTTCATTACGATGGCAAGGAGCTGCATTCGTGGAGGCATGTGATGCTGCCTGCACAGGTGCATGCCGAGGATGTCCTTGAAGATGTGCAGTTGACTCTCTGGCCTGAACAGGCGATCGCCAGCGCGTTGCCGTCCGGATGGACGATCGAGGATGCGGGATTGCAGCGTACGCTCTATCTGGATGGTAAGCCCGTTACCGTGATCCATTACCAGGCATTGCCGCACTGGAGTAGTCCCACAGTGGTACTGGAAAATTTGCGTTACCGGTATCGGTTGACAATCCAGTCCGTGCCGGCCGGGCCGTGACCCAACAGATCGGAACAGGAATGATGCTGTACTTGAATGAATGTGGGCTCGTGTGCGCCTTGGGAGATACGCATGACATGATCAAGGAACGTATGTTCGATCGTGTCCGGAGTGGCGTGACGTTGACTGACGCTTGGAGTGCAGGACGTGCGTTGCCAGTCGGCGAAGTGAAGACGGCATTGCCATCGATGGCCAACTGGCCTGTTGAATATCGCAGCCGGAACAATGCGCTCGCGCTGGCGGCACTGGCACAAATTCGTGCAGCCGTTGATGACGCTATCGCAGAATTTGGCCCGGTTCGAATCGGCATCGTGATCGGCACTAGCACTTCCGGAATCGCGGAAACAGAAATCGCCATGCGCCGGCAAGCGGAAGACGGACAGTTCCCGCAAGCGTTTCATTATGCCCAGCAGGAAATGGGCTCTCCGGCAACGATGCTGGCGACCGAACTCGGCACGGCCGGACCGGCGTATGTGCAATCCAGCGCCTGTTCTTCCAGTGCCAAGGCGCTGGCAAGCGCGGCTCGTTTGCTGAACATGGGTGTGTGCGATGCAGTGTTGTGTGGTGGAGTCGATTCGATGTGCTCTTTCACGATAGCGGGCTTTTCGGCGCTGGAATCGGTCAGCCGGGAACGCTGCAATCCCTTGAGCGTGAATCGCAACGGTATCAATATCGGCGAAGGGGCGGCCCTGTTCCTGATGACGCGCAAGGCCTCGGCCATCGCCTTGTGTGGCTGGGGCGAATCTTCCGACGGGCATCATATGTCTGCACCAGATCCCACGGGCAGTGGAGCACGCCTTGCGATAGAGCAGGCGTTGATGCGTGCGGGAGTCGCTGCATCGGGGATTGACTATATCAACATGCACGGCACTGCCACGATCCAGAACGATGCAATGGAATCACGGATGGTGAACGATATTTTCGGCGGAGAGGTGGCAGTCAGTTCGACGAAGCCGTTGACCGGCCATGCACTGGGAGCTGCAGCGGCCATTGAGGCGGCGCTATGCTGGCTGGCGATGCAGGACGACAACAATGATGGAAAATTGCCGCCGCACTTGTGGGATGGCGTGGCCGATCCGGCATTGCCCATGCTGAATACCGTAACACCCGGAATGCGACTTGGAAGGCCGCTGAAACATGCATTGAGCAGTTCATTTGCATTTGGCGGCTCCAATGCGGCGTTGGTCTTGAGAAGAAGCGAATGAGTTTGCCGGATATACGAGCGCTGGTTCCTCATGCGGGGCGCATGGTTCTGCTCGATCGCCTGGTTTCCGTGGGGGAAGAGTCATTGTGTGCGGAGATCGTGATCGGCGAAAGAACGGTTTTTTGCGATGGCCAAGGCGTGGGAGCATGGATAGGTGTCGAATACATGGCGCAAGCGGTGGCTGCATTTGCGGGATACGAAGCCAGGCTGAAAGGAAGTATGGTCAAGGTAGGATTTTTTCTCGGAACGCGCAGTTACGAAAGTGATTGCCACAATTTCACGGTTGGAAGCAGGTTGCATGTTTTTGTGCAACGTGCGCTGCAGGGCGAAAACGGCCTGGGCGCATTTGAATGCAGGATCGAAGACGCAGAAGCCGGCAGGGGAGTGTTGGCCAAGGCGACGATTACGGTTTTTCAACCGGATGATGTTCAGGAATTTTTGCAGGGAGTCAAAAAAGGTTCAGCATGAATAAAAGCATTCTGGTTACAGGATCGTCGCGCGGCATTGGCAAGGCAATTGCCTTGCGATTGGCGCGCGATGGTTACGATATCGTTCTGCATTGCCGAAGCCGGCGCGCCGAAGCCGATGCGGTTGCACAGTCGATTGTTGCGATGGGGCGTGTAGCGCGCGTGCTGCAGTTCGATATCGGCGATCGTGATATTGCGTCACAAGCACTCTCGGAAGATGTGGAAAAGCATGGCTGCTATCACGGCATCGTCTGCAATGCGGGGCTGGTGCGTGACAATGCATTCCCTGCCATGTCCGGCGAGGACTGGGATGTCGTGCTGCGATCCAATCTAGACGGTTTTTATAATGTTCTGAATCCGTTGGTCATGCCGATGGTGCGGCGTCGCCAACCCGGCCGCATTGTCACGCTGGCCTCGGTGTCCGGTTTGATCGGCAATCGTGGGCAAGTGAATTACAGTGCGGCGAAGGCAGGAATCATCGGTGCAACCAAGGCATTGGCAATAGAGTTGGCAAGCCGCGAGATCACGGTCAATTGTGTTGCGCCGGGATTGATCGAGACCGACATGATAGAAGGTGCGCCACTGGAAGAGGCATTGAAGATGATTCCTGCAAGACGAATCGGAAAGCCGGATGAAGTCGCAGCTGCAGTCAGTTTCCTGATCAGCGAGGAAGCGGCCTACATTACCCGACAGGTGATTTCAGTCAACGGAGGATTGGCGTGAATCATCGTGTTGTCGTTACTGGAATGGCGGGTATCAGTCCGATAGGCAATGACTGGCATGCTATTCGTGCCCGCTTGGGAGAATATCGAAACGGCGTGGTGAGGATGGAAGAGTGGGCCGACTACGAGGGCCTGAATACGCGGCTTGGTGCGCCTGCCGTGCCGTTTTCCCTGTCGGATCGATTCAATCGGAAGACCATGCGCAGCATGGGACGCATTGCACTCATGGCTACCTGCGCAAGCGAAATGGCCTTGCAGGATGCGGGATTGCTCGACGATCCATTGCTGCAAAGCGGGAAAATGGGCGTGTCCTTTGGATCGTCGGCGGGGACGCCGAGCGCTATCGGCGATTTTGGCCGCATGATGGAAGAGCGAACGACCAAGGGCATCAATGCGACGACCTATATCAAGATGATGGCGCACACGGCGCCGGTCAACATCGGTGTTTTCTTCGGTGTGACCGGGCGCGTGTTCACGACATCGAGCGCGTGTACCTCCGGCAGTCAGGGGATCGGATATGCCTATGAAGCGATTCGAACCGGCAAGCAACTGGCAATGATCGCCGGTGGCGCCGAAGAATTGTGTGCAACCGAGGCAGCGGTTTTCGATACATTGTTCGCAACCAGTGTCCGCAATGACGAACCGGCGATTACCCCAAGACCCTTCGACGCAAATCGGGATGGCCTGGTCATCGGGGAAGGCGCCGGCTGTCTGATACTGGAAGAGCTGGAACATGCCAAGGCGCGCGGCGCCACTATTTATGCGGAAGTGGTCGGTTTCGGTACGAATAGCGACGGCTGTCACGTGACGCAACCGAATGCCGAGACGATGAAAATTGCGATGCAACTGGCGCTGGATGACGCAAGATTACAGGCTGCGGATATTGGTTATGTCAATGCACATGGAACCGGAACCATGCAGGGTGATATTGCCGAATCCCAGGCGACATTCGGCGTATTCGGACGGAACGTACCGATCAGTTCGTTGAAGAGTTACATGGGACATACGCTGGGCGCATGCGGGGCGCTGGAAGCCTGGATCAGCATCGAGATGATGCGTGACGGTTGGTTTGCACCGACGATCAATCTGGAGAAGATCGATCCGCAATGCGCAGAACTGGACTATATCGTCGATGCGGGGCGGACAATCGCATGTGATTACGTGATGTCGAACAATTTTGCCTTTGGTGGAATCAATACATCCTTGATCTTCAAGCGGTACTGCTGAACGAATGGGCGTGATGAAAAGGCAATGCCAGAATTCTTAACTGTTGGGGAGTGACATGAAAAAGCTGATTGGTTTCTTGATGATTGCCGGGCTGGGAGCGGTTATCGTATTGCCGGCGCAGGCGCGTGACGACAAATTGCTGCTGTCGATTGAAGATGCGTTGAATGCCAGCAGCAGCAAGGAAAAGCTCGATGGATCCGTCAAATTTTATTTTGGCAACCAGCGAACTCCCAAGGTTCTGAAAAAACTGGGAAGCGATGCAAGCAACAAGAAGACGAATGCGTTCGGCAAGTCGGATGAAGATGCATGCCAATGGGCTTTTCTTTCCGCGATGCTTTCGCTTGAACAACGCGCCAAGCAGTTGGGCGCCAATGCGGTTGTGAACATCGAGAGCAATTACAAGAAAGTGGTGATGTCGAGCGAGACACAATACGAATGTCATGCCGGTGCGATCATGGCTGGCGTCGCATTGAAGGGCGACTTTGTCAAGATTTCGGGAAAATAATGCGACGAGTGCGACGGTATGGCTGGTTGATGCCGATGCCGTCGACGATCGGAGATTGCAGTCCTGCATGAACTGGCTTGGGCCGGAAGAACTGGCGCGCCATGCGACATTCATGCGGCCACGGCGCCAGCGGCAGTTTCTGATCGGGCGCATCCTGCTGAGGTTTGCTGCAGGGCGTTTGCTTGGCGTCGATCCGGCATCGATCATGCTCACGGAGCGCAAAAACGATGCGCCGTTTTTGCGCAATGTTCCTTCTTCCCTCGGATACAGTGTGTCGCATAGTGGCCCGTGGGTCGCCTGTGCGGTCAGCCGAAAAGTGGCTTTGGGGCTGGATGTTGAAATGCGCGATGCAAGCCGGGACGTGATGGCGTTGGCGGAAGCCGTGTTCGATACCGATGAATGCGCATTGCTGAATGCGAAAGAGGGCATGCTGCAAATAACAGCCTTTTATGAACGATGGAGTATGCGAGAAGCCGCCTTCAAGCTCGCTGCGCGAGGGTATCAGGATGGTAGGCATTTCTCCTTCTTTCCCCATCCGAAAATTTCGATGGTGCTGTGCAGCGCACAGCCTTTGGACGAAACTTTTTTCCACGACTGCACGGAAGAAGAGGGAGACGGGCCTTTTTCGGTGCAGTAACGCGGCATACTCCCATGCCGCCACATTCCTGCCTTATTCCTTGTAATACATTTCATTGACGAACCCATGCGGCGCAACGAACGCCCCCAGCACGCGCTTGTCGCTCTTGCCGTAATACTCGTGCCACCAGCGCGCGGCTTGCCAGATCGCTTCCGGGCAGCTGGAACGGCTTTCGAGACCGGGCGTCAGGTCGAAGCCGTTGGCGGCGAAGGCGGTTTCCAGCATCGCTGCCGATGGCATGCCGACGCCATCGCCGAGCGGATTGGCGGGAATGCCGGTACCCCATGCATACTGTACCCAGCGCAGCAGCAGTGCGGACAGGTCGATCGTCAGGCGCTCGGTTTCGAGGCGGGACAGGCTTTTCTTGATGTCTTGTGCGGCGATCGGGAAGGAGAGCAGCGCCAGGTTCGGCAGGAATTCGGGTGACGCAAGCTGCGACAGCTTGCCGTGCTGGATTGCATTGGTCGTCGGTGCATAGCCGAATGGTGGATACCATTCGGCCGGCGCGAGCGAGACGCCGATGGTTTCGCTCATGCCGATATCCGTCTTCAATGCCGGAATGAAGTAGGCGGCGGACCAGGCGCTGGTCGACAGGTCGGGGCGCACGTGCGCCTGCGCCAGACGCAGGCGGAACGACAGAGGATCGCTGCCGCCTGTCAGCAGCACGAGCGCGTTGTCGCTGCTTTCTGCCAACGGGCTTTTTTTCATCGCGCGGGCGATCCAGGCAAGATTGCTTTCCTTGGCGGAGCGGCGCTCCAGCTTTTCCACAAGTGGGTTTGCACCCTTGGCGGGCGAGTTGCGGTTGATGGCGCTCATGATCGTTTTCTCCCTGTGAATGTCGTTGCGTATTGCGCCGCTTGTTTTCACGGCTTGTATCTGTGCTTGTGTCTATGGTTTGTGTTGATGGTTTATCTCGCGCGGCTTTCCTTGTGCATCTTTTCTTGTGCGTTTCTGTGTCGCTTATCGTGATGGCCGCAGGCGGAAGGCGGCTTGCCATTTTTCCTTTGTATTGACGGCACGATCCTTGTGCAGCGGCAGATAGTCGATCTCGACGTCGACCGCCGGGCCGATGCGGCAAAAGCGCAGCATCAGCGCCATGTTGCCGCGCACGGTGGCCTGCCCGCCGGCGGTGTTGTTCAGGATGTCGGGCGCGTAGCCGGCTGTCGTGCCGAAGCGCGGCGGCGGTGCCTTGGCATCGTGGTGGCGCGGCCAGGGGCGGGATTGGCCGAACAATGAGCGAAGGCCGTCGACCGCCAGTGCGACCTGATCGGCGCCGACGCTTTCCACCAGCGAGGTCGGCGAGGAAATCACTTCGAAGATGGGCGCATTGTCGAGCGGGCCGGCAGCGCGCAGGATGCGTCCCCAGTGAACATCGCCGGTCAGGCACAGTACGGGCAGGCCGGCGCATGAGATGCGCTCGATCTGTTCGGTGATGAAACGATAGTCTTCCGGATAGTCGGGGAATTCGAAATCGGCGAGATTGCCGCGCAACTCGCCGGCTGCTTCCGCAAACAGCGATTGCCCGGTGACGAGTACGCCGTAGCGCGGCAAGGCATCGCCTGCGGCGGCGATCAGCGTATCGGCCCAGTCGCGCAGCGCGTCGCGTCCTTGAATGCCGAGCAAATCGCCGGCGGCCAGGCGCATTGATTTGCTGTCGGGCTGATCGCCTTGTCCACGATTGCGCGTGCTGCGAGTATCCAGCACGAGAAAAGACAGCGGATCGATATCGATGCGGCGTGGCGTGCCCATTGCTTGCGCGCTGCCGTTCTGGAACGTCTCGAACGCCAGCTCGGCGGCATCGCTCCAGTTCTTGCGGCCGGCTTCGGTCCAGCTGTTCTGGATGATGGGACTGGAAAAGGGGGCGTTGTTCCAGTATTCGTGATCGTCGGGAAGCGTGACGATCGGCGCCAGCGACAGTATCTGCGGAAAGCCGGCCGGGACATCGTGCGGCGTCGGCGTCTGCTGCGGTGCGCCGAACCAGTTGACCAGATAGTCCTGCTGGAATTTCCGCTGCAGCCATGCCGGCTCGTCGCGGAAATCGCTCAACGTCGGCAGATCGAGATAGACCTGATCGCCGGCCAGGATGGTGAAGTCCGGGCGCGGCTTCAATGTCGCCAGCTCGCGACCTGCAATGCCGGTTGCATCCTGTGCGCCATGGAAGCAGGACAGCAGCAACAGGTTGAAGCTGCCGTCATTCGAGGCCGGCACAGCTGCCGGCAGTGTCTGCATCGTGCGCACGATGGTTTCCTTGCCGTGCTTTAGCGTTACTTCGTATCGGGTGGCTGGCTGCAGTCCGTGGAATTCGAATACGCCGGAATGAAACGGCCTGCAATCGGGGATGCGCCAGGGGCGCAGGGCACGCAGCGTTACCGCTTGCGCAGGTTTGCCGTCAATCAGCCATGTCAATGCGGTATCCGGTTCGCGGTGGGCGATGCCGACCCAGATGCGCAATGTGCGCGGATCGTCGGCGACATGGGAAACAAGGGCCAGCGTCATGCGAAGCGGGGATATCGAGGGAATCGGAAGTATGCCTCGTCAATGTGTCAGATGATGGCAAATGGGCGCAATGATGGCATGAGGTGGCGCGAGCATGCAGGATTGTCGAAAACGTGAGCATCCCATGAATATGGTGTTTTTCCTGCTGGGAAATGCATAGAGAGCTGCAGTGCGTGAGACGAATTGATGTTTTATTGATGCTTTCTAGTCTTATCAAGATTGGACCGTACTTATAAAGTAACGATGTGATCAAGGCAGCTAGCGATACGAATCGTTAAGGTCAATGAGGATAGTTCGCGCTTATCAATATGGCGGGCATTTACGGCCCTCTCCATCGGAGTCCTTCATCGCATCGACGGCAGCATCGTCGATTTTCAGGTTGTGCCGTAGCTGAACGTAATGTCATGTGAAAAAAAGCGCGATAGATACAGTGTGAAATATTAGCCTGCCGATTTTTACCTATGATGCCGTCATTGTTTGAATCGGCTTTGCATCAAAAAGGGACAAGAAAAATGCCACCACAAATTTTCGATTTCGACGGCCCCAAGGGCTATCGACTTTCCGGACGTCTTTCGGAGCCGGAAATCGCTTCGCGCGGCTGGGCGATTTTTGCGCATTGCTTCACTTGCGGCAAGGACAGCCTGGCTGCAACACGTGTGACGAAAGCGCTTGCCGAGCGCGGCGTGGGCGTGCTGCGTTTCGATTTCGCGGGGTTGGGAGCCAGCGGCGGCACTTTTGGCGATTCCAGTTTTGCTGCCGATGTCAGCGATCTGGTTGCTGCGGCACGTGCGATGGAAGCTGCCGGCAAACCGCCTTCATTGCTGATCGGCCACAGTCTCGGCGGTGCGGCATCGCTGATGGCGGCGGGCGAGTTGCCGAGCGTGCGCGGTGTCGTCACCATTGGCGCGCCGTATGACGTGGCGCATGTGCTGCGCTTGTTCGATCCGGCCGGGCTGGAAAGGGTGGAAGAGCAAGGAGAGGCGGAAGTGAAACTGGGCGGGCGGCCGTTCGTCGTGCGCAAGAGTCTGGTCGACGGTTTGCGACAGAACGATTTGCGTTCGCGCATCGCGACTTTGCAGCGGCCGCTGCTGGTCATGCATGCGCCGGGAGACGACACGGTAGAAATCGCCAGCGCATCGCATATTTTCGCGGCAGCACGCCATCCGAAAAGCTTCATCTCGCTGGATGATGCGGACCATCTGCTGACGCGGCGGGAAGATGCGGATTACGTGGCGCAATTGATCGCCGCATGGGCGGCACGCTATCTGCCGATGGCAGCGTAATCCACTGAGGGAAAAATTTGCCCGGCAGGTGCCGGGCAATGTAAAAGTCAGATCAGTGCTTCGTCGGCTTCTTTTCGCCGGTTTGGCGATCGATATATTCGCGCGCCGTCTGCAGGCCGTGTGCTATGCATGCTTCCGTGGTCGGATACGAGTGGCCGTCGATCACTTCGCGATCTCTGAACCCGCCCGGAAAATGTTCGGTCACATAGACGCGCGGCATGTAGTCGGGCAGTTCGCGATCGATGTCGATGCACGACAGGTGGGCCGAGACTTGCACGGAGACGCTCCAGCCTTTGTATGTTTCGTAGTGCGATTGCATGTGTTTTCTCCGGAAAATTGCGAATCGCTATCCTAGCATGTGGCTGCGAAACGATCGTGCAATAAAAAAGCCGCGCCCAAGATTGGACGTGGCTTTTTTCATGGCGAGGTGCAATCAGTTCAAATCTTCATCGACGGTACTGGTCGACGCTTTTTTCTTGTCGTCTCCAGGTTGCGGTTTGACGCCAGGAATCGTTTCGTGGCGAATGATTTTTTCGTCTTTGTCGCTTGAGCGCGATGCAGTCGGATTATTGGATTTATCGCGGCTTTGCTGATTGAGGTTATCGGATTTCATGTCGTCTCCTTGATCATGTCGGTAGGGCCATCTTATGGTCGGAGACAGTCGCAGGGGATCGGTGCTTTTCTGCTTCTTGTGTAGGAATGTCTTTCATCGCGGCACACTGTCATGGCGTGAGGGATGGAAATTCATTCCTCAGTTGATGGGCAATGGCAATCAATAATATTGCCGAAGAAAAATGCCGGCTGCCGTCTTCAATGATCAATGCAGCTTGCCGCGCGCAATTTTCTGTTCCTGGAATTTTTCCACCGTCTGCAGCAGTTCGGCCAGCTCATGTTCCGCATCGGACTGTATCCATTCGATCTCGTCATTTTCCAGCTCGTCTTCGATGACGACCATTTCCATGCGGAAGATATGCGGGTACTTGTTGGTGGTTTCCTGTAACAGGACGTCGAGCGTCTTGCGTGTCAAGGCATCCTTGATGCGCTTGTCGAGAAACAGGCGAACGATGATGAGGCTGTTGTCGGCAGCCAGATCCTGCAGCGCATGCGTTTCGTGCTGCAGCCAGCGGGGAAAATCTTCGGGTGTAACGAAGTGGGGTACGGTGAGAACGGCGACGTTGAATTGTACGTTCAGACTATCCATTGTTTTTCCTGGATGAGTGGGTGACGTGCGTTTCCATGATATGCCCAATTTTCATTTCTGTGCTGCCCGTTCACTATTTTCTGCGAACGGATGGCGCTTGCGAGTGAATTTTTCTAATGCAAACGGTATTGCCGTGAAAATCGTGATGTGACTGCTCGCTGCTGACACTGGTTGGATAAAGAATTTGGCTTGAGATGGCGGTAAGGGTTCGTGCATATGGGTATGGTGGAGGAAAGAGCAGACGTATCGAGAATACATAGCCGTGTTATGGCGCTTCTCTATTTGCTATAGAAATGCCGTACGGTTATGCAGTCATGAACGAGGTGGCCTTTCTTCATCTGGCTGAAAAGTATCGTGCTTGACCAGGCAGTTTTGTTTGCGTTCCCCCTTAATTTGTATGAACGATGCAGTGACCTTGAATACAGAAATTTTGTTAGAAGTTTTTCAAGGAATTTGAGGGGGCGGCATGGTGTGTCCTGGTGTTGAATTGAAGATGTAACAAAGCGTGCATTTTTTACCTATAGATTGGTTCGAGAATCTGGCCGCAATCTGCTTTTTACAAAGTTGTAGAAATATTATTTTCTACAGTCATTTTCCCTCTGTTATTCCCATATACATGGGATGAAAATCCAAGACATTTGTCCAGCCGGGCATATGAATTGCATAGTTGCGCGGAATATCCGATCGATACGCCGGAAATATTTCCGGAAGAATGGTGCTTGGAGGAATTTTTATCTACTAGAATCATTCGTAAATGCATCGTACGGCGATTCGCCAGACCGATGTGCAAAACGGCAGCACTCAAATTAGAAGTCTCACCCTTAATACGATGTCCGGATCGGCGCCGCGCGCGCCGCTGAAGTACAGAGAAATGTGTTTGGCAGGTGAAAATGTCTAACGAGTCCGGATCGGTTCGCGCAAGCAGCAGGACATGGCTGACAAAGGCAGGACTGACAGCGGCAATGCTGCTGCTGATCCTCGTATCGGCCATCGCTTTCTATCGTATTCAACAGTTCGCCGACAGCGCGCAACTGGTCAGCCACACGCATCTCGTCATCGAGAAAATCCATCGCATCTTTTCCGATTTGAAGGACGCCGAGTCCGCGCAACGCGGCTATCTGATCACGGGCGACGAAAGTTTCCTCGATACGCATCATGCCGTCGTCGTTTCACTGCCGCAGCAGATTACGGAATTGAAAGAGATGACGAAGGACAATCCACAACAGCAGCAACGGATAGCGATCATGGAAGACATGATCGATGCGCGTCTGCACGTATTGCGACTCGGAATTGACATGCTGGCCGACCGTACCGAAATCAGCAACACGGAAGTCATCGCGATGATACGTGGTGATGGACGGCAAACGATGGCGCAGTTGCACACCCAGATTCAGCGCATGATCGATGTCGAGGAAAAGCTGCTGAGGGACAGGGCGAATCTGGTGGAGCAGCAGGCTGCGTCGACGAAACGCTGGATCCTGTTCGGCAACCTGCTGGCTGTAGTGCTGCTGCTGTCTGCCATCTGGTTGATCCTGCATGAAATTGCGCACCGCAGGACCGCTCAGCGTGAAATCGAAAAGACCGCAGCACAACTGGAATTGACGAACAAGGAGTTGGAAAGCTTCAGCTATTCGGTGTCGCACGACTTGCGCTCGCCGCTACGGGCGATCGACGGCTATTCGCGCATCTTCGAGGAAGACTTTGCCGACAAGCTGGACGACGAAGGCCGCCGGTTGCTGAAAGTGATTCGCACCAGTAGCAAGAAGATGGGGCAGCTGATCGATGATCTGCTGGCATTTTCCCGCATGGGACGCAAGCCGGTGGACTTCGGCAAGGTCGACATGAACGGACTGGTCGACGATGTCTGGCATGAGGTCTGCATGAACATACCGTCGCCACCGCGCCTGGAGAAGAAACCGCTGCCACCGTGCTGGGGCGATCGTGCGCTGCTGCGGCAGGTCTTCCTGAATTTGCTGGCCAATGCCGTCAAGTACAGCAGCAAGCAACCTGATCCGGTGGTCGAAGTATTCAGCGATCCGCGCGAGGACGATGTCATCTATTCGGTGCGCGACAACGGCGTCGGTTTCGACATGCGCTTCTATAACAAACTGTTCGGCGTATTCCAGCGCCTGCATACGGAAGATGAATTCCCGGGTACCGGCGTCGGGTTGGCGATCGCACAGCGCGTGATCGTGCGGCACGGCGGGCGTATCTGGGCCGAGAGCAAACAGAACGAATACACGATTTTCAATTTCAGCCTGCCTAAGGAGACACACGCATGAACAACCTGATGCCCGTGCATATTCTGCTCGCCGAGGATACGCCGACGGATGCCGAGATGACGATGCGTGCATTGAAGAAGGTCGGCCTCGTCAACAACATCACTTGGGTCACCGACGGCCAGCAGGCGCTGGACTATATTGCGCGCGAAGGAGAGTTCGCCGGCCGCGTCGAGGGCGATCCGACGCTGATCATGCTGGATCTGAAGATGCCCAAGGTCAACGGCATGGAAGTGCTGAAGTCGATCAAGGGTGACGACAGGACGCGGATGATTCCCGTCATCATGCTGACGTCCAGCGCGGAAGAGCCGGATATCGTGCGTTGCTACGAGATGGGCGTGAACAGTTACCTCGTCAAGCCGGTCGAATCGGATAAGTTCTTCGAAGAAGTATCGAAGGCTGGATTCTATTGGGCGATCCTGAACCGGATTCCAGGGGCGATTGCGAAAGGCTGAACAAGGAAGCTGAACACAACCGGAGGGCCGGACGATGATCAGGATTCTACTCGTCGAGGATACGCCGACCGATGCGGAACTGGCGCTGCGCGAACTGACGCGCAGCGGCATACGTCACGAGGCGCGTCGCGTCGATACCGAAGTGGCGTTGCGCCGCGAACTGGACAGTTTTGCGCCGGATGTCGTGCTGTCTGATTTTTCGATGCCGCATTTCGACGGCATGTCGGCATTGAAGGTGGTGCGCGAGCATCGACCGGATACGCCCTTCATCTTCGTTTCCGGCCGTATCGGCGAGGAACTGGCGATCGATTCGCTGAAGATGGGTGCCAGCGACTATGTGATCAAGACCAATCTCTCGCGCTTGCCGAGCGCCGTCGCGCGCGTGATGGAGCAGGTCGAGGAGCGCGATGCGCGCCGCCGCATCGAGAATGAACTGCACGAAGTCAACCAGATGTTCCGTGCCTTCATGGAAAACATGCCGGGCGCGGCTTTCATCAAGGATGGCGACGGCCGCTTCGCCTACGCCAACCACGGCCTGGACAAGGCGCTGAACGTGGAACCGGGCGGTGCGGTAGGCCGGCTCGATACCGAACTGCTGCCGCTGGAACACGCATACAGCCTGCGCGAACTCGACAGGCAGGTATTGCGGGCAGGAGAGGCGAGACAGGAGATCGAGAGCTTCCCATCGGCTTCCGGTGAATTAAGACACTGGCTGTCGACAAAATTTCCGCTGGTCGACGCGAAGAGCCGCAAGCCGCAGGTGGGCGGCATCTCGATCGACATCACCGAGAGGATGCGGGCCGAGCAGGAATTGTGGCTGCGTACACGCGCGATCGAAGCCTGCGTCAATCCTATCGTCATCGTCGATGTGGAAGCGCCGGGGATGCCGCTGATCTACGTCAACGGCGCATTCGAAACCATCACCGGCTATCCGGGCGAGGAAGCGATCGGCCGTAACTGCAATTTCCTGCAGGGCGTCGATACCGACCAGCCGGAACTGGAAAAACTGCGGGCGGCAATCCGCGAACACCGTCCGGCATCCGTGCTGCTGCGCAACTATCGCAAGGACGGCACGATGTTCCTCAACGAGCTGTACATCGCGCCCGTCAGCCAGGTGAGCGATAGCGCATCGGTGCGGCATTTCGTCGGCGTGTTGTACGACGTCACGCAGATCAAGCGCTACCAGGCCGATCTGGAACATCAGGCCAACTACGATACGCTGACTGGTCTGGCGAATCGCAACCTGCTCTACGAGCGCACGCAGCAGGCGCTGATCCACGCGCGCCGATACGAGCAGTCGCTGACGCTGGTCTTCATCGACATGGACAATTTCAAGCTGGTCAACGACAGCCTCGGCCACGGCGCCGGCGACGAGTTGATCGCGACGGTCGGCGCACGCCTGCAGAATTGCGTGCGCGATGGCGATACCGTAGCACGCATCGGCGGCGACGAATTCGTGCTGCTGCTGATCAATCGCGACGAGGAGGGCGGCAGCACATTGCGCGTGATGCAGCGCATCCAGCAGGAATTGATCAAGCCGGTATTGATCCGCGGCCAGGACATCGTCGTCACTTGCAGCATGGGCGTGGCGCGCTTCCCGGAAGACGGCGAGGACGTCGAATCCTTGCTCGCCAATGCCGATGCGGCGATGTACCGCGCAAAATCCAGCGGCCGCAACAACTTCCAGTTCTACGCGAAGGAAATGAACGCGCAGACCGGCGAGCGTCTGTCGCTCGAGCGCGACCTGTGGCAGGCGCTGGGCAATGACGAATTGTTCCTCGTTTACCAGCCGCAGATCAATCTGCATACCGGGGAAATCACGGGTGTGGAAGCATTGTTGCGCTGGAAGCATCCGAAGCGCGGCATGATTTCACCGCTGGATTTCATCTCGATGGCCGAGTGCAACGGTCTGATCATTCCGATCGGTACCTGGGTGCTGATGACGGCCTGCAAGCAAATTCTGCAATTGCAGCGGGAAGGTCTGCCGCTGTTGCGCGTGGCAGTCAACCTGTCGGCGCGACAGCTGGGCGAGAAGGATTTCGTGCAAACCGTGCGCGATACGATGGATGCGGCCGGTTTCGATCCACGCTACCTGGAGCTTGAAGTGACCGAAAGCATGGTCATGCACAACATCGAGGAAGTCGTCGGTGTGCTGGGCGCATTGAACGAGATGGGCATCCAGATTTCTCTCGACGATTTCGGTACCGGCTTTTCCAGTCTGGCCTACCTGAAGCGTTTTCCCATCGATCGTCTGAAAATCGACCAGTCCTTCATCTTCAACTGCGATACCGATCCGGACGACGCTATCATCGCGCAGACCATCATCGCGCTGGCGCGGGGCCTGAAGATCAAGGTCATCGCCGAGGGCATCGAGAAGGCCGAGCACCTTGCCTTCCTGAAACAGAACGGCTGCGATGAAGGCCAGGGCTATTTCATCAGTTGTCCGCTGGTCTTCGACGATTTGCGCGCGATGCTGATTGCGCGACAGAAGCACTGACATTCCTGCGGCAGTTCCGCTGACACTGCCGCCGACATTTCTCCAGTTCAAATTCGTCATGGGCCGCAGCCAGGAACGGCTGCGGCTTCGTCGCGTCATACAGCTTTGATCGAGAGCCGAAGGAGAGCGACATGGCTGCAAGCAGAACGAAGCACGCACGTGCGACGAACGAAGCATCAAGCCCGGTGGCAGCGAAGCAGCGCCGCATACAGCGTCAGCAGGACGAAAAAGACATACGCAAGGCCGCGTCGAAAAAGGCCGTAGCGAAGAAAGACGCATCGAAGAAAACGGTAAAAAGCGCGAAGCCCGCCGTGCAGACCGGCGCGAAACGGCAGCCTGCGCCGCCGCTGGCCGGCAAACATCTCGCCAAGCCGGGTCTGGAATCCGAGTTGCCGCAGCAGCCGCAGTTCATGGCAGCAGCCTACAAGGGCAGCGGCAAGCTCAGGGGCATGAAAGCGATCGTCACCGGAGGTGATTCCGGCATCGGCCGTGCGGTGGCGATCCTGTTTGCGCGCGAAGGTGCGGATGTGGCGATCGTCTATCTGGACGAGCATCGCGATGCGAAGGAAACGAAGCGCCATGTCGAGGCCGAAGGCCGGCAATGCCTGCTGCTGCCGGGCGACGTCAAGGATCCGGCTTTCTGCGAAAAGGCGGTGAAGAAGACCGTCAAGACTTTCGGCAAACTCGACATCCTGGTCAACAATGCCGCCTTCCAGGAGCATGCGGATTCGCTGCTCGATTTGACGGACGAGCGTTTCGACGAAACGATGAAGACCAATGTCTACGGTTATTTTCATATGGCCAGGGCCACGCTGCCGCACCTGAAACGCGGCTCTGCCATCATCAATACCGGCTCGGTTACCGGTATCGCCGGCAGCAAGAAGCTGCTCGACTATTCGGCGACCAAGGGGGCGATCCATGCTTTCACGAAGTCGTTGGCGGCCAATGTGCTGGACCAGGGCATTCGCGTCAACGCCGTGGCGCCGGGCCCGGTGTGGACGCCGCTTAATCCGGCCGACCGGAGCGGGGACCAGATCGCGCAATTCGGTGCGCAAACCGACTACCGGCGACCGGCGCAGCCGGAGGAAATCTCGCCGGCTTACGTGTTTCTCGCCTCCGCTGCCTGTTCCAGCTACATCAGCGGGATCGTGCTGCCGATTACCGGCAGCATCGGCAGCTAGCCGCATCTGTAATAAAATGCCGGGCGCGGGAACGATAAGCTGCATGCAGCCTGCCGTTTGCGCAATGTACGGGTCGTTGGGCTGCATGTCTTCGACCACCGTGCAGGCCCGGCCGGACAGTTGCCGGTGCCTGAAGATCAACAGCCGGAACGGCGACAACTCGAGCAGCGGTACATTCGTGAATATCTATATCTGTGGACAAAAGCACTTCGGTGCGGAAGCATTTACGGCCTTGCGCAACGCGGGCCACAACATCGTCGGCGTTTCGTCGCCGGCAACCAGCAGCGATGGCGGTGACGATCGCTTGAAAGCAGTGGCGGAAGCGGCCGGCGTCAAGTGGATGAAATCGGGCCTGCTGAACGAAAACACGATTCCAGACGGCGTGGACCTGATCGTCACTGCGCACTCGCACGATTTCGTGCGCGAGCCGACACGCAACCGCACGACCTACGGCGCGATTGGCTATCACCCGTCGCTGCTGCCGCTGCACCGCGGCAAGGATGCGATCATCTGGACCATCAACATGGGCGACAAGGTCACCGGCGGCAGCGTCTATTGGCTCAATGAAGTGATGGACGGCGGCCCGATCGCAGCGCAGGAGCACGTGTTCGTGAAGCCGGGCGATACGCCGGAACTGCTGTGGAAGCGCGACCTGGCACCGTTGGGCCTGCGTTTGCTGGTCGAGGTTTGCAACGATCTGGACAACGGCAAGGTCGTCAAGATCGAGCAGGATGAAAGCATCGCGACGGTGGAGCCGTCGATCAAGCGATGAAGTAATCGGGCTGCATCCGATACGGAATGCGGCCGGTTGCGATGAATGCACGACAGCTTGCGTTGTCGTGCATTTTCTTTTTGCATGTCCGGTTTTCGACAGGCGTTTGTCTTGACGCCGGATGTATGCACGGCGACATTACGGCATGAACTTTCGTCCTCCTTTTTCTCTTTTTCTGTTGCTTCGGCATGCTGGCCGGCCGCATGTGCTGCGTGCGACACGCATTGCTTCCCGCGCGGCTCTCGTCGCTGTTGTTGCGGCGCTTGCCGCTTGCGCATTGACGCCGGCCGAACGTACGGCGACGCTGCTGGACGAGGGGGGCGCGCTGGGCTTCTCTGCGGTGCGCTATGGCAGTACGCCGCCGCTTGTCGGCATGCTGCGTATGCAGAAGAAGCCAGTTGCATCGGACGAACTCTGGGTGGTGATCGAAGGCGACGGCCGCGCCTGGCTGAGCATGCGGCAGCCGTCATCCGATCCGACGCCGCTGGATGCGGTCGGCTGGCGGTTGGCGAAGGAACTGACGGTGGTGCCGGTGCTGTATCTGGCACGCCCTTGCCAGTTTCTTTCCGCTGACGAATTGCAGGACTGCTCGGTCGATGACTGGACCGACGCACGCTTTGCCGAAAAATGGGTGACACGCACGAATGCGGCGATCGACGATGCGAAGCGAGCGAGCGGCGCGTCGCACATCGTGCTTGCCGGTTATTCCGGCGGCGGCGTGATGGCGGCCTTGGTCGCGGCGTGGCGCGACGATGTCAGCACCTTGCTGACGGTTGCGTCGCCGCTCGATCATGCGGCATGGACGCGCCTGCACGGCGTGTCGCCGCTGGCGGCCTCGCTGAATCCGGTTCTGGTGAGGGAAAGATTGTTCAGGCTGCCGCAGGTGCATCTGGCGGGAGCGGAGGACAAGGTGGTGCCGCTCAGTTTGCTGCAGGATTTCCTGCGTGCCTATCCGGCGAATGCCCCGGCAGAATTGCTGATCTTGCCGGGGATCGATCACCGCATGCGTACGGCGATCGATCTGGCCAAGGTTAGAACTGCCAGCTTGCGCGGGCAGTCAACTGATGGCCGAGATAGCGGTCGCGTACTTCCAGATCGTAGCCGACCGAAATGATGGTGCCGGCCGACGTCACGTTGCGATAGCCGACGCCGAGCTGCAAGGCATCGCGGCCAGGCTGCACGCCGTCGACCTTGAACGACGGACCGCCGTTGACGAAGCTGGCTTCGACGGCCGGCGTATCGGCGAATTCATGCAGATAGCGGGCACGCAGCGTTGCGCTGGACGATGCATCCAGCCGGTTGACGAATTCCGCACCGATGACGCTCTGGAAGGAATGCGCATCCTGGCTTTCCACGTGCTGCGCCGAGGCGCCGCCGGTTTCCGTATAGCTTTCGTTGTCCAGATAGGCGGCACGTGCGCCGACCAGCCAGCGGCCGCTCCATTGCTTGTCCAGCACGAAGGGAATACCGTATTCGATGCGTGCCCCGAGCTGATAGCCGGAGTAGTCGCCCTTGAGTCTTTCGGTAAAGCCGGGGATGCTGACCAGACGATGGCTGTCGTAACGGTTGGATGACACGGCCACGCTTGCGTCCAGTGTGTAATCGCGATCGGTACGGCTGAAGTAGCCGCCCAGATGCAGCGCCTTGACGTCGTTGTCGTCGCCGTTGCCATCATCGCGTCCGTCGCTGCCTGCCTGCGTATAGCCGCCGGAGAGGCCGACCATGTCGCGCGCGTTGAGATCGGTTTCAAAACCGACGGCGAGACCCTGCGCATCCAGATCGTAGCCGTTTGCGCCCTTGCGCGCCTTCTGCGTTGCCTGTGAAACCAGACCCTGCACCCAGAAACGCGCGCCTGCGCTGTCGCCGCCGGCCAGGCCGCTACGATCCATTGCCACCGAACCGCCGTTGCGGGCGGTATCGATGCGGTTGTCGAAGGCTGAGAACACGCTGTTCTGTGCCGCCATCGATGCGGATTGCGATGCGCCATTGGTTTCCGGTGCAAGTTGCTCGGTGGCCTTGGCAACCGAATTCGCATCGGGCAGTGCCTGGAAGGCATTGATCAGATCGATGGCGCCCTGCGAACCGGCGTTCGATGCAAGCGCATCGAGTGCGTTGGCAATGCCGTTGAAGCGCGGTGAAACGATATTTTCCAGCCCGTGTTCGCGGTGGGCAGTCAGTGTCAGCGTATCGGCATCGGTGTCGAGCGTGTACGAATAGAAGACACCGCTGGCGATCTGCAGGTTGCCGGCATTGGCAGTCAGGCCGCCATTCGCATCGATCAATGTATAGGAAGCGCCATCGGCAACCGTACCGGTGAGGAGCGGACGGATGGTGGCGCCGTCCGTCAGCGAGGCGGTGCCGGTGGCAAGAATCTTGTCGCTGTCGCTGCCGCCGATATGGGTTTCGAGAATGCCGCTGGCGCCTTGCGCATAATTGCCGGTGAGCGTCGTGGTGCGGAACGTGCCGCCGGTCGTCGTTTGCAGCGTGCCGTTGACGTTCAGGTCGGCGGCGTCGATATTGCCCTTGACCTGCAGGCTGCCGCCGGCATCGATCTGCACGTTGCCGCCGACGTTCAGCGCGGTATTGAACGTCGTGCTGCCGCCCTGGACGGTGATGTTCTGGAAGTTGCTCAACTGGCTGCCGGAGAAGACTTGCGTGCCGTTGGTCTGCAGCAGATTGTTGCCGGCGCCGCCGTCGATGGTGCCGATCACGCTGCCGCCGTAGAGATTCAGCGTATCGTCGCCGTCGCCCATGTCGATCGCCATACCGTTCCTGCCTTCGATGCGGCCGTAGTTGGTCAGCGTGTCCTTGCCGTCGCCCATCTGCACGGCCGCGCCTGCCGCAGTGCTGTTGTTGGCGCCGACCAGCGTGGCTTGCGCGCCGCCGGTGATGACGCCGGTGGTGCTGTTCACCAGCGTGTCGTCGAAGTTGCCGACGAGGCCCACGGCGATGCCCTTGTTGCCGGTGATCTTGCCGGCGTTGACGATGTAGGCCTTGTCGCCTTCGGCATCTTCCGTGCCGCGTACGGCGACGGTGGCGCCGTCGGAGCCGTCGTCGATCAGGATGCCGTGCGCATCGCCGAAGATCGTTGCGCCGGCATGGTTGATGATGGTGCCGCCACCGGCGGCGATGCCGTCCGCGCCGTTGGGCAGGCCGCCGGAATCGAGGCCGCCGGCGCCGGTGCCCTTGATGGTGCCCCAGTTTTCGATATAGGCGACGCCATCGATGTCTACGCCGTCGCCATCGCCGTTGTCGACGGTCTGGCCGCCGCCCAGATGATCGTAGACGTTGCCTGCTCCTGCGTAGTTGCCGCTGATCGTGCCGTAGTTGAAGACTACGCCATGGCCGTCCAGGCCGACGCCGGAACCGTTGTTGCCGGTGATCGTGCCGTCGTTGATGACGACTGGGTTGGCGATCGTCACGCCATTGGTGACGTTGCCGTTCATGTCGGTGCGGTCGAAAGTCACGCCGGTTGCGCCGATGTGGAAGACGAGCTGTTTCGCATCGAGCAGGTTGGCGTCGGCAGTCGTGCTGATCGGGCTGCCACCGTCGATGCCGTGACGCGTGCCGGTGATCGTGCCGTGATTGACGATGGCGACATTGCCGTTGGCGCCGCCTTCGTCGCCGTCGTCGATGGAAATGCCATCGCCGGCCTTGGGTGCGCCGTCGCCATCGTTCAACGCATCGCAATCGGCTCCCAGGTAATCGGGGCAGGAAGTGTTGACCGCGCTGGTCGAGAAAATCTTGCCGTAGTTCGTCAGCAGCACGTTGCTGCCGAGCTTGATTGCTGCGCCGGCGTTCGACGTGACGGTCGCATTGCGATTGTTCGCGGAACCGTTGACGAAGGTGTTGCCGGTTGTCGGATCGTCGGGGTCGGGATTGAGCTTGACCGCGTAGTTCTTGCCGTCGCCGATCTCGTCGGCGGAGACCGAGATCGTGCCCTGGTTGCTGATCGTGTAGGCGACGTTGTCGTTGTCGACGCGTACGGCGACGTTGTCCGAGGTGATGCTGCCGTTGTTGGTCAGGCTGAAGGTGGTGCCGGCCTTGCCGATGTCGATGGTTTTCTTGCCGCCTGTGCTGCGGATGGTGCCGTTGTTGACGATGGCCGAATTGCCCGCCTTGACGTTGACGGCCTTGTCGCCGGAAACCTCCAGCGTGCCGTTGACTGTGAGCTTGCCCGAGACCAGGGTCTGCGCTGCCGTCGAATTCGTGATGGTGGTATCGGTCGTGATGTCGGCCGCATGGACGACAAGCGGGAAGGCGGCTTGCAGGGCGATCACAAGCGGAAGCGGACGTAACGAATGACGGAAGCGCATGGCGGGTTTTCCCTCGGGTGGATAAAAGCCGCGATTATGCGTAGCGCTTATGACAAGATGATTACGAAAAATGGATGCAATGTGAAATCGACGATGCGGTGTTCTGCCACGATTTGGCCGACATTTGCAGAGGCCGCCAGCCATGCGTCCGGTAGGGGCATTCTTGCCGGAAAGGTGCGTTTCCGATACAATGAGAACAATTCTCAACTGTCCGGTTGGGTGCCTCGCGGTTCCGCATAAAAAGCGTCTTTGCTTCCGCAAGCTGTAGGCAGTAGCTGATTTCTGCTGCCGCGTATCAGACAGCTTCGCCTTCGCTAGTAAAATACGCGTTTTTTCCTTTCGTCCGAAAGATGCGCAGGAAAGCGCGCGTCACTCGCGCGGCAAAATTTCTTAATCTGGGATGTATCGATTTTATGGCTGCCTTTGAAACCTGTCGTGTCCTCAGCGTCCATCACTGGAACGACACACTGTTCTCCTTTACCACCACGCGCGAACCGAGCTTCCGTTTCGAAAGCGGCCACTTCGTGATGATCGGCCTGCCGATCGACGGCAAGCCGCTGATGCGCGCCTACAGTATCGCCAGCCCATCGTGGGAAGAGCATCTGGAATTCCTGTCGATCAAGGTGCAGGACGGCGCGCTGACCAAGCATCTACAGAATCTGAAGGTCGGCGACGAAGTGCTGGTGGGCCGCAAGCCGACCGGCACGCTGGTGATTTCCGATCTGCTGCCGGCCAAGCGACTGTTCCTGTTCGGCAGCGGCACCGGCTTGGCGCCGTTCATGAGCATCATTCGCGATCCGGATACCTACGAACGTTTCGAACAGGTGGTGCTGGTGCATGGCACGCGTCTGGTCAGCGAGCTGGCCTATCGCGACTTCATCGCCGACGAACTGAAGCAGATCGAAGGCCTCGGCGAAGAGATCGCTGCCAAGCTGCTGTACTACCCGACCGTTACGCGTGAGCCTTTTCACAATGAGGGCCGCATAACGACTGCGATCTCGACCGGCAAGATGTGCGAGAGCCTCGGCATCGATCCGATCAACCCGCTGACCGACCGTGCAATGATTTGCGGCAGCCCGGAAATGCTGAAGGATACTGCGGGCGAACTGGACAAGCTGGGCTTCGAAGTTTCGCCGGGCATCGGCCAGCCGGGAGACTATGTGATCGAGCGCGCCTTCGTCGAACGCTGATCGCCGCGCCGCAAGGCGCAGATACTGATAGAAAACGCCGCCGTGTCATCGATACGGCGGCGTTTTTCTTTGCGCCTTTTATGTCGTTTTCTTGCGGTTTCTCCTGCTGCTTTTTCTGCCGCTTTTCCTGCCGTTCCGGTGTCATGCGCAGTGCCATGAACAGTGCTATGAACGATGCCATTTGCACGGCGGAAGAAGCATACGATTCTTCACAATACTTTACCTTGCGGAAGCCCGGATTTCCTTGCCTCGCTGGGAGGGACTCGCTATCGTTACGGCGACTGCCAAAGCGTGATTCAAGACGTGCATTCAGATGTGAACTAAAACGTGAATCAGGGCTTTGATTCGTATGCGCAGGCATGCGAATCAGCTGCGGCAAAACATCTATCGATACCTCTTTCGAGCCGATTCATCCATGAAACCATCCGTGCTATTCGAGCCATCCGCATTGCGCCACCGGCTTTTCAATCGCTACACGATCGCCGCCGTGCTGATCGTGCTGATTGCCGTATTCGGTTACCGCGCCTGGCACAAGGCCTACGGCAAGAAGGATGCGCGCGAAACCTATCAGACCGCGCAAGTCGAGCGCGGCGATATCGAGGATGTCGTCACGGCGACCGGCACCGTGCAGCCGTTGGAGTTCGTCGACGTCGGCGCGCAGGTGTCGGGCCAGTTGAAGAAGCTGCACATCGAAGTCGGTTCCGTCGTGAAGGAAGGCGATCTGCTGGCCGAAATCGATCCGACCGTGTTCCTCGCTAACGTCGATGCGCGGCGCGCCAACCTGCGCAACCAGCAGGCGACGATGAAGGACAGGCAGGCGCAATTGACATTGGCCGAACTGCAGTATCAGCGCCAAAAGAACCTGATGGTAGCCGACGCGACGACACGCGAATCGCTGCAGACTGCGGAAGCATCGCTGCGTTCGGCACGTGCGCAGATCGAGGCATTGCAGGCGCAGATCGAGCAGACGCAATCGAGCTTGCGCGCCGATGAAGCCAACCTGAATTACGCGAAGATCTATGCACCCATGTCCGGCACCGTCGTCTCGTTGACTGCGCGCCAGGGACAGACGCTGAATGCCAACCAGTCGGCGCCTATCATCCTGCGCATCGCCGACCTGTCGACGATGACGGTGCAGGCGCAGGTGTCGGAAGCGGAAGTCGGCAAGCTGTTCAAGGACATGGATGTCTATTTCACGACGCTGGGCAGCCAGGGGCGTCGCTGGTACGGTGCGCTGCGCAAGGTCGAACCGACGCCGACCGTCACCAATAACGTGGTGCTGTACAACGCGCTGTTCGACGTTGCCAACCGCAACCTGTCGCTGCTGCCGAGCATGACGACGCAAGTCTTCTTCATCGCCGCGACGGCAAAGGATGCGCTGCTGGTGCCGACGGCGGCCGTCACGTTGTCGCGCGGCACCGGCCGCAAGGGCCAGCGCAAGCCGGGCGCTTCCGGCCAGGCGGGCGAGGCGACGAAGAAGCCGGGGCAGGCAAAGCCCACGCAATCGGCACAATCGACTCCGCCTGAAGACCCGCTGGCCGGCATGTCGCGCGAAGAGCGTCGCGCAGCGCTGGAAAAGATGACGCCGGAACAGCGCGCTGCCTATCGCGAGCGCCGCAAGGCAGCGCGCGAATCTGTGCAAGACGGGCAAGCCGCCGCAGCGACGGATGGCCATGCCGACATCGTGAAACAGCCGCGGCCAGGAACGGAAACTGCCGAAACGGATGACGCAGGTGGCGGCGGCTTTACCGACCAGAGCACCGCGCGCCGGACGCGCCAGGGCACGGTGAAAATCATCGATGCCGATGGCCAGATCGAACAGCGCACCGTCGAAGTGGGCGTGACCAATCGCGTGCAGATGCAGGTGGTGAGCGGGCTGAAGGAAGGCGATGAAGTGATCGTCGGCCTGAAGCTGCCGCCATCGGCCGCGCATGCGCAGAACGGCGGCGGTGCGAAGACATCCGGACTTGGCCAGGCGCCGCGAGGCATGCGCTGATGGATGCAGTCGCCAACAGCGGGCCATTGCCGCCTGCGCAGTCCGGACAGGCTGAGGCGCGCCGGGAAGATCGGACGCCGCTGATCGAACTGCGCGGCGTCACCAAGACTTATCGCAACGGTGGCCTTGAAGTCGAGGTGTTGCACGGTATCGACCTGAAGATTTACGAAGGCGAATTCGTTGCCATCATGGGCGCGTCGGGTTCAGGCAAATCGACGCTGATGAACATCCTCGGCTGCCTGGATAGACCGACGACCGGGCAATACCTGTTCATGGGGCGCGACGTCTCCGGCTTCAGCAGCGACGAACTTGCACTGCTGCGACGCGACGATTTCGGCTTCGTGTTCCAGAGCTACAACCTGATCCCGTCGGCCAGCGCGACGGAAAACGTCGAGGTGCCGGCCATGTATTCCGGCATGCCGCCGGAAAAGCGCCATGCGCGTGCGCACCAGTTGCTGGAAGAGCTGGGGCTGGGCGATCGCACGCATCACCGGCCGAACCAGCTGTCGGGCGGCCAGCAGCAGCGCGTTTCCATTTCGCGTGCGCTGATGAACGGCGGCCGCATCATCCTCGCCGATGAGCCGACCGGCGCGCTCGACAGCAAAAGCGGCGCCGACGTGATGAAGCTGCTGTCCGATCTGTCGCAGCGCGGCCATACCGTATTGCTGATCACGCACGCGCGCGAAGTGGCCGATCATGCGCACCGGCTGATCGAGATCAAGGACGGCAACATCCTGTCCGATCCGGGGCCGTCGCCTGCGCCGCTGGAGCAGGCGGCGTTCACGCGGCCGGTGACGGCCGGCGTGGCATCGCGGCTGGCGGATATTCTCGAAGCGGCGAAGATGGCATTGCGCTCGCTGCGCGCCAATATCTTCCGCTCCATCCTGACGCTGCTCGGCATTGTGATCGGCGTCGGTTCGGTAATCGCGATGCTGGCGATTGGCGACGGCGCCAAGGCGGTAGTGATCGAACGCATCAGCGCAATGGGATCGAATTTGCTGCTGGTACGCCCCGGCGCGCCGAACCAGCGCGGCTTCAATTCGACGGCGACGCTGGTCGTCGAAGACGTACGCGCGATCGACGAATTGCCGAATGTGCTGGCTGCGGTGCCGGAACAGAACAGTTCGGCCACGCTGCGTTTCGGCACGTCGGACGTCTCGACATCGATCAACGGCACCTCGGCCAAGTTTCCGCTGGCGCGGCAATGGCCGGTCGCGGAAGGCTCCTTCTTCAGCGAGGATGACGAGGCGAACTACGCCGCTGTCGCCGTGCTGGGCAAGACGGTCGCCACCGGCCTGTTCGGCGACGAGAATCCGGTCGGCGAATTCGTGCTGATCAACAATCTGTTGTTTCAGGTGGTTGGCGTGATGTCGGAACGCGGTGCGTCGCCGATGGGCAGTGATCAGGACGACATCGTCTTCGTGCCGTACGCGACCAGCAGCCTGCGGCTGTCCGGTCAGCGCTTTCTGCGCAACGTGACCGTCGCGGTGGAAGACGTCGACCGCATCGACGATACGCAGAACGCCGTCGACAAGTTGCTGAACGAACGCCATGGCGTGGTCGATTACCGGATTCGCAACATGGCATCGATCATCGAGACCACCGAGCAGACGCAGAATACGCTGACCATCCTGCTTGGTTCCATTGCCGCGATTTCGCTGCTGGTCGGCGGCATCGGCGTGATGAACATCATGCTGGTCTCGGTCACCGAACGCACGCGCGAGATCGGCATTCGCATGGCGACCGGCGCGCGCGAGAGCAACATCATGCAGCAGTTCCTGATCGAGGCGATGGTGGTGTCCGCGCTCGGCGGTGCGATCGGCGTCGTCGGTGGCCTGGCGACGGCTGCCATTATCGGCGCCTTTGGCACGCCGATCGCGTATTCGGTGACGCCGGTACTGCTGGCCTGCGGCTGTGCATTCATGACCGGATTGGTGTTCGGCTACCTGCCGGCCAAGAAGGCGGCGCAACTCGATCCGGTGGTCGCGCTGGCGGCCGAATGAATGCAAATGAACATGAAAGACATCCACAAAAATATGTGCAATGACATGCGTGATGACGAGCGTGATGGCATGGTCGGCGGCATGTGTGATGAAATGAGAGCCGCGACCGGCACGCCGGCCATCTTTCGTCGCTTGCGCCTGAGCGTTGCGCTGGCAGCCATGCTGACGCTGAGCGCTTGTGCGCATCGTTTCGATACCACGCATCCCGACGTGCCGTTGCCGGCCACTTGGGCCGAAGCTTCGCCGGGCGAGGCGCAATTGCAACGAGACTGGTGGCGCGGTTTCGATTCGACGGAGCTGAGCGGCCTGATCGATGAAGCGCTGGCCGGCAGCCCGGATTTGCGCATTGCGCTGGAACGCGTGACGCAGGCCGAGATTGCCGCACGCAGTGCCGGTGCATCGCTGTTCCCGCTGATCACACTGAGCGCCGATACCGGTACCGGTTCGGTCAAACCGGGCGGCGTCAACGATGCGGGCTGGAGCAAGCGCGAATCGTCGGGCGCGGGACTGGCTATCGATTATGAAGTCGATCTGTGGGGACGCGTCGCCGCGCAGGCGAGCGGTGCGCGCGCATCGCTGGATGCCACGCGCTACGATCTGGAAACGGCGCGGCTGACGCTGACGACTGGCGTTGCCAATGCCTACTTCCAGGTGCTGGCGCTACGCATGCGCCTGCAGATCGCGCAAAACAATCTGGCGATTGCGGAAAAGCTGTTCAACATCGTCGAAGCGCGCTATCGCTATGGCGCGGCATCGGCGCTGGACGTCAGCCGTCAGCGCAGTACGGTACTGGCGCAGCGCGCGACCATTCTGCCGCTGCAGGTACAGGAACGCCAGGCGGTCAGTGCCCTGGCCATCCTGCTCGGACGCCAGCCGCAGGCCTTGCAGGTTGCCGGGCAGGATCTGGATGCGCTGACGGTGCCGGCAGTCGGCGCGGGTTTGCCGTCGACGCTGCTGCTGCGTCGCCCGGATCTGGCCAGCGCGGAAGCGCAGCTATACGCCGCCGATGCGAATGTCGCGGCTGCACGCGCAGCCTTGCTGCCGACGATTACGCTGAGCGGCACGGCCGGCTCGTCGAGTGCCGCGTTGCTGTCGCTGACCGATCCGGCCTACAGCATCGGCATCGCGGCATCCATCGTGCGTACGCTGTTCGATGGCGATCGCCTCGGTCAGCAGGTCGAGTTGAACGAATCGTCACGGCGTCAATTAGTCGAAAGCTATCGCAGTGCGATTCATTCTGCGTTGAAGGAAGTCGACGATGCGCTGGGCAATGCCGAACGCAATCGCAATCAGGAACAGGCGCAGGTCGAAATTCGCGAGGAAGCGCAGCGTGCATTGCAATTGTCCGAATTGCGTTACCGCGAAGGGGCCGACGATCTGAACAGCCTGCTCGATGCGCAGCGTACTTTATTCAGTGCAGAAGATCAGTTGGCGCAGCAGCGCCTGCTGCGCCTGACCGGCACCACCGATTTGTTCAAGGCGCTGGGCGGTGGCTGGAGCCGTCCGACGGTACAGCAATAACTGCGGTTATGCGTTGGTCTGCGGTGCCTGCGGCATCTTGTTGCGCGCGATCCGCCATGCAGTACCCAGCAGCAGCGTAACGGCAAGGCTGGGAAGCGCGGAGCCGAGTTGCGGCCACCATGCGGGGCAGATATGGAAGACGGCGATGCCCGTCAGCCAGATCGCAACTGGAACCGTGTTGATCGGGCGTTGCGTGGCTTCTCCCTGCATCGCCAATTGCGACACGATGACGCCAAATAACGGCACGAAGACCGAGCTCAGCATCAGCAGGAAGGGCTCGAGTCCGTGCATAGGCAGCACCAGCGCGCATGCGGTGGCGGCGGCCGCCAATGCGATGCCCCAGCTGCGGATGCCGATGCGGCTGTGCAGAAAGTTCAGCGAAACCGAGCCGGAGTAGACGTCGCCGTAGGCGTTGTCCATTTCATCGATCAGGATCAGACCGAGCGCGACCAAGCCGCCTTGTGCGAGCAGGATGGTTGCCAGCAGATCTGCATCCGGTGCGGTGGTGCTGACGATCAAAACGCCGAGCGCGTGGCACCATATGTTGGCGATCGCGAAGCCCAGCCAGGTGCCGCGGAAGGTGCTGGTGCGGCTCTTGCCGTAGCGCGAAAAGTCCGCGACCAGCGGCAGCCACGATACCGGCATCGCCATCACCAGATCGATACCGGCCAGCAGCCCCATCGAACCGTCGCCGGGCTTGTTCCAGAAATCCTGCAAGCCGTTCGCCTGTGCTTTCAGCAGGAATTGCCAGCTGATCCAGAGCAGCGACAGGATCACCAGCGGCAGGCCGAAACGGCCGACGAAGCGCCGCACCAGGCCGATCATCGAGCCGGTTGCCAGCGCGATCAGCAGCAGTCCCCAGAACAACGCTGTGGCATATGGTACCCAGGCGACTTCGAGGCCGAAGATACCCTTGATCAGCGCCGTCGTGCCGTCGCGCATGACGACCAGTTCGAATGCGCTCCAGCCGAGCAGCTGGACGATGTTCAGCACGACCGGCAATCTGGCGAAGGAGCTGCCTAGCGTCTGGCACATCAGAGCCGGACTCGGCAGGCCGCGTTCGCAGCCGATCTTCGCTACCCATGCCAGCAGTGCCGCGCCGAGCAGGGAGCCGGTCAGGATGGCGACGACGGCGGCACGCGGCCCCAGTGCGGTGCCGAGGAAGGCGCCGATCTGCATGACCAGCAGGCCGACGCCGAGGCTGAACCAGAGGGCGGCATGATCGCGGAACGAGAAGACGCGCTCGGACAAGGCGACCGGCGTAAAGACGGAAGGAGTGGAAGAAGATTCTGGCAAGGCCATCGTTGTCTTTCAAGGATGGCAGGTCGGCTGATGCGTCGCGAGCGCCGTATGGCGGCCGGCATGCTTTCCTGCGCGAGGATTACCTCAATCAGGTTCAACGGGTATTTCTCACCCGCGCAATGACTATGCACAGGACCCCGAGCGAATTCGTGTTTGGCGAAGGGCGCTACTTTGAGCCAAAACGCGCCGGCAGGCAAGCGGCGATGCCGGGCCGTGAAGAGTATGTGGGTGATGCGTCGGAAAAAACCGACCGAATGACGAAGAGCTACTCAAGAAAAGAAAAAGCCGGACCGCCAAATGTGAGGGGAGGCGGTCCGGCCAAAAACAGCAGCAAAGAAAAGCAACAGCACAACAGCAGAAAGCCGCGGTGGCGAATGTCGGCAAAGCAACAATATACTGTATGAAAACACAGTATATTGCCTGCGACCGGAAAAGTCACGTTTTCCGTTTTCGGGCGCCAGAAAGCAAAAAGCCGCATGGCAGATGCCATGCGGCCGGAAAGGAAGCGGAGGGATTACAGGCCGAGGCGGGCGGTGGCTTCGCTCATGACGGCATCGTTCCATGGCACGAAGCCGGTCATGTTGATTTTCGCCAGTGCGGCACGGCCGGCATCGTTGTTCGACAGGTCAAGTAAAAGTGTACGCAGTTTCTCGCGATCGGATTCACTCAGCTTTTTGGAGACAACGAATTGCTTTATAGGGATCGGCTTGGTTTCCGCCAGGATGCGGCCACCCTTGTCGACCCAGCCTTTGGCGACCTTGGCCGAGCCAGTGACGCCGGCATCGACGAAACCATTTTCGATCATGAACGGTACGGCATCCTGATAGCGGGTCGCGGTGTAGGCGCGTTCAGGCTGCTGGAATCCCAGTTCCTTCAGTGCGGCGGTGAACATCGTGGTCGTGATCGATTCGATCGACGGCACGCCGATCTTCTTGCCGCGCAAATCCTGCATCGATTTCAGCGGCGAATCCTGCTTCACCATCACGTGCGCGTGGTAGTTGGTGTAGCCCTTGGCCGTTGCCAGGCCTTCGTAGCCGTCCTTCTTCACGGCCAGCAGGCCGACATGCGCGGGGTGAATGAAGGCCAGGTCGTACTTGCCTTCAGCCAGTCCTTTTTCCAGCGTGGCGTACTTGTCAACGCTCTGCACGCGGACGTTCTGCTTCAGTTCCTTCGACAGCAGCTGCAGCAACGGCTTGTAGCGTTCGCTGGCGGGGCCGCCATCCTGATAGGTCACACCTTCGTTGACTGCCAGCACCAGATCCTGTGCCGCGGCCGAACCGATACCGGCAACCAATACCGTCGCCGTCAGAAAAGTCCTGATTAATTTCATGTGTCGCTCCAAGTATCTTTTTATTAGGTAATGCTTGTTGGGAGTGAATGTTACATTAATCAGCTAGCGAGAGAAGAGATTTTCTTGCTGCATATCAGCATGTTTGTTTTCCGCAAAAGAACGGCGCGCCGGCGGAAAACGTCGGCACGCATGGGAAAGCGACAATGGCAGGAAATACGGAATTGCCTCGTCGTATAGACGAGGTCTTTTTGCATTTTCTATTTACGGAGACGAGACGATAGCGAAAGCTTAGATATGTCCCGTCAGCAGCATGATCAGCAGGATCACGACCAGCAGTCCGGTGATGCCGCTTGGTGCGTAACCCCAACTGCGGCTATAGCCCCAACTGGGCAGTGCGCCGACCAGAATTAGAATCAGAATGACAAGAAGAATGGTGCCGAGCGTCATGATGCCTCCTTTGCCGAATGTTGCCGGGTGGCGTTTCGATCGTATCAAGTCCAGCATAGAGGGGGCAGGACAACGGCATCTGTACGCTGCCGAACACTGCCGTTTCGTGGAAAACGGCACAATGTAGTGACATCTTTTCTGACAAAACGGGGTTTCGACAAACCGAGGAGGCGCCATGCAAATTCGTACAGTATTGTTCGTCATTATTCTGGGAGCCATCGGCGGATTGGCGGCACTGAACTGGGAAACCTTCAACGCGCCGACTGAACTATGGCTGGGCATAACGACGGTGCAGGCACCGCTGGGATTGGTGATGCTGGGGCTGACGGCGGTGCTGACCGCATTTTTCCTGATCTTCATCGTTTATCTGCAATCGTCGGTGCTTCTGGAAGCGCGCCGTCACGCGAAGGAATTGCAGACAAACCGCGAACTGGCCGATCAGGCGGAGGCTTCCCGCTTCACGGAGCTGCGCCGCTTCATCGAACTGGAACTGCGCTCCGTCGTGCAGCAGGACGCCGAAACGCGCACCGCGCTGCTGGCGCGACTCGATCGTCTCGATACGGAATTGCTGGCCGCGGTGAATCAGTCAGGTAATACGCTGGCGGCTTATATCGGCGAAGTGGAAGACCGCCTGGAGCGCGACGGCAAGGTCGATAGGCCGCATGCATGATCTGTTATTAAATTTCCATGAAGAAATAAAGTCCGGAACGAAAAGGTTACATCGGCTAAACTGGCGAAGTTGCTTTTCGGAACGGACGCATGGCGAAGAAGGGACAATCGGACAATTCCACGGTCTACATCCTGCTGGCGGTGGTGTGCACCATCCTGTGCGCGGCCATGATGTGGATGTACTTCGACTA
The DNA here is from genome assembly GCF_014635845.1 of Oxalicibacterium solurbis. Taxonomy (GTDB): domain Bacteria; phylum Pseudomonadota; class Gammaproteobacteria; order Burkholderiales; family Burkholderiaceae_D; genus Oxalicibacterium; species Oxalicibacterium solurbis. The sequence continues at coordinate 416,674 of NZ_BMDP01000002.1, forward strand.
CAAGCAGCGTACGGCATCGTATGTCGCGTATGCGAGCTTTGGTCCGATGGTCGTGCGCAATTCGGATTTTTCCATCCGTGCAACGGTGGCCGTGCAGGCGCGCAGTGCGGACGTGTCCTGGTTCGAGAGCAATAAAGGTGCGGTGAACTTCGCATTGCAGGCCGCACTGGCCAAGGCCGATCCGGCGCGTGTGCGCAAGCCGGGCGGCGTGGCCTACGTGCAGGGCTTGCTGCGCGATTCGGTCAACGGCAGGCTGGGTATGTACGCAGCGCAGGACATCGTCCTGACCGATTTCCTCATCCAGCAGAACTGATCGTCTACGTCCGCTGCAGGCAGGCATTACAATGCCGTTACCGCAATCGCGAACGCTTCACCGATGAGTACCGACAATCCCGACGATCATTCTCCCGACGCACGCCGCAATTCGTTGCGTCCCGATTCCCCATGCGCTGGTTATTGCTCCACTTCGCATGGCGATGAAGTCTGCAAGGGCTGTGGCCGTACCTGGGACGAAGTGCTGAACTGGATCATTTATACCGACGAGGAAAAAGCCGCCGTCTGGGCGCGGCTGGAAGCGGCGGGGCTGGTCAAGCGCTAACGTTGTACTGACACTGCGCCGATTCCGTGCAATTTTTATTGCTTCCCGAACTGCGCGCTAAATCTTGCAGGCCGAATCCGGCGGTATTTCCGGTGTTGCCGCAACGGCAAGCCGGGCCGGCAACACCGCATGCCGATTGGACTTCAAGACGGGGAATCGGTAGACTTGTGGCCTTTTTCCAAGGGCACTCTTCATGTCCGTCACGCCCGATTTCCCTGTCGATTCCTCCGTTCCTGATTCCGCCGATGCGGGGCTTGCCGAAACCGGTAGCGAAACGCGCACCGTTTCCTCTGAACTGATTGCCAAGGAGGTCGCGCGCCGTCGCACCTTCGGCATCATTTCCCACCCGGATGCCGGTAAAACCACGCTGACCGAGAAGCTGCTGCTGTTCTCGGGCGCGATCCAGCTCGCCGGTACCGTCAAGGGCCGCAAGAGCGGCCGCCATGCGACTTCCGACTGGATGGAAATCGAAAAGCAGCGCGGCATTTCGGTCGCCAGCTCGGTGATGCAGTTCGAGTATCGCGACCACGTGGTCAACCTGCTCGATACGCCGGGCCACCAGGATTTTTCCGAAGATACCTATCGCGTGCTGACGGCCGTCGACTCCGCGTTGATGGTGATCGATGCCGCCAAGGGCGTCGAGGAACAGACGATCAAGCTGCTGAACGTCTGCCGCATGCGCAACACGCCGATCGTCACCTTCATGAACAAGCTGGACCGCGAAACGCGTGATCCGCTGGAACTGCTGGACGAAGTGGAATCGGTGCTGAAGATCGAATGTGCGCCGGTGACCTGGCCGATCGGCATGGGCAAGAATTTCCGCGGTGTCTATCACCTGCTGCGCGACGAGATCATGCTGTTCGCGCCCGGCAGCGAGAAGGCCGACCAGACCTTCGAGATCGTCAAGGGCATCGATAATCCGAAGCTGGTCGAGATGTTCCCACTCGAGATCGAGCAATTGAAGATGGAAGTGGAACTGGTGCACGGCGCATCGCATCCTTTCGATCTCGATGCCTTCCTGGCGGGAACGCGTACGCCGGTGTTCTTCGGTTCCGCGATCAACAACTTCGGTGTGCGCGAGATTCTCAATGCGCTGCTCGACTGGGCGCAGCCGCCGCGTGAGCGCGATGCGACCGTGCGCGCCGTGCAGCCGACCGAGACGCCGTTTTCCGGTTTCGTTTTCAAGATCCAGGCCAATATGGACCCGGCGCATCGCGACCGCATTGCTTTCCTGCGCGTCTGTTCGGGGCGCTTCGAGCGCGGCATGAAGGTGAAGCATCTGCGCCTGAATCGCGAGATCAAGGTATCCAGTGTCGTTACCTTCATGGCATCCAGCCGCGAACAGGTCGAGGAAGCCTATGCCGGCGACATCATCGGCCTGCCCAACCACGGCAACATGCAGATCGGCGACAGCTTTTCCGAGGGCGAACTGCTGCAGTTCACCGGCATTCCGTACTTCGCACCGGAGTTCTTCCGTTCGGTGCGCCTGCGCAATCCGCTGAAGATCAAGCAGTTGCAGAAGGGTTTGCAGCAGCTGGGCGAAGAAGGCGCGATCCAGGTGTTCAAGCCGATCAACAGCAGCGACATGGTACTGGGCGGCGTCGGCGTGCTGCAGTTCGAGGTGGTGGCAAGCCGCCTGATGAACGAGTATGGCGTCGATGCGGTGTTCGAAGGCACAAGCATCAGCACCGCGCGCTGGATTTCCTGTGATGACAAGAAGAAGCTGGCCGAATTCGAGAAATCGTCGGCCGGCCACAATCTCGCGCACGATGCGGCAGGCAACCTCGCGTATCTCGCGACATCGGGCGTCAACCTGCGCCTGACGCAGGAACGCTGGCCGGATATCGTTTTCCACGAAACGCGCGAGCACGCCGCCAAACTGGATTGATCCTGGGGCTATCCTTCCCCGATCTTTACTGATTCTTGCTGATCAATGCGCGGCTTGTGCGCCGCGCATTGACAGGCATGCAAATCATGCAACATCATGCGAGCGATCGTATCGATGTTGCCGATGGAGACGTGCATGCCGAAAAAATTCAAGTTCACCAGTTTTTCCCTGCGCGATCTGCTGATCACGATCGGGCCGTTGACGGTGCTGATCGTCGTCCTCGGCTATTTCGCCTACAAGCTGGTCAACCCGTTCCCGCCGAAGGAAGTGACCATCTCGACCGGACAGGAAAACAGCGCTTACGCCTCGTTTGGCCGGCAATATGCGACAGCACTGGACAAGTTCGGTATCAAGGTCACGTTGAAACCGTCGCAGGGCGCGCTGGAGAACCTGCAGCGCCTGAAGGACGATGAGGCGGATATCGACATCGCCTTCGTGCAGGGCGGTTCGGCGCAGCAGGAAGATGCGGAAGAGTACGGACTGGTTTCTCTCGGCAACCTGTTTTCCGAACCGGTCTGGCTGTTCTATCGCGAAGGGCTGGATCTGCAGCGGCTGACGCAGCTGAAAGGTCTGCGCGTCAACGTCGGTGCGGAAGGCAGCGGGATTCCGAAACTGTTCCGCGATTTGCTGAAAGTCAATGGCGTGAAGGAAGAAAGCGTGCGCATCAGTACGCTGGACGACAAGCCGGCAGTCGATGCGCTGCTGGCCGGCCGCATCGATGCTGCAGTGTTCAGTTCCGCGCCCAATAGCGCATTGATCCAGAAGCTGTTGCGTACATCGAAGATCGATCTGTTCGATTTCTATCAGGCGGAAGCCTATTCGCGGCGCATTCCCTATCTGTCGCCAGTGACGCTGCCGCGCGGCATCGTCGATCTGGGGCGCGACCAGCCGCCGCGCGATGTGCATCTGATTGCACTGACGACCACGCTGGTGGCACGCGAAGACTTGCATCCGGCGCTGATCAATCTGTTTGCACAGGCGGCCGTGAACATTCACGGCAGTGCAGGCTGGTTCCGCAAGCGTGGCGAATTCCCGAATGCCAGCTATGCGGATATTCCCGTCGTGCCGGCGGCGATCAAGCTGTATCGGGACGGCCCACCGCTGCTGCAGCGCTACCTGCCGTTCTGGGTCGCTAATTTCTTCGAACGCATGTGGCTGGTTCTGGTTGCATTGCTGGCGTTGATTCTCCCGCTGTCGCGCGTGGTGCCGCCGTTATACGTCTGGAAGGTGCGTTCGCGCGTCTATCGCTGGTATGGCGAATTGCGCGTCATCGAACAGACCGTGGAAGAGGCACCGCCGGAATCGCGCGCGGAAATTTATGCGGCACAGTTCCGCCGGCTGGAGGAACTGGACGACAAGGTCAATCACATTTCGATTCCGTTGTCGTTTGCCGACGAACTGTATCGCCTGCGCAGCAGCATCGGGCTGGTGCGCAAGCGCGTGTTGCGATTGATCGAGGAGGAGAAGGCAGCGCGGAATTGATGACAAAGTAATGTCAAAGCGACGTCACTCTGGCGCCGCTTTCCTTGATGTCTTTCTGATCCGAATCAGGCGCCATTCCACGGCAGGCCAGCCTTGCACCAGCCGTTGACAGTCTTGCGATGGCCTTCGCCATCCTTTTCTCCCTCGAATCCTTCCAGGATATCGAAGCAGTTGGCATAACCGTTCTCGGTTGCCAGCTTTGCCGCATGACGAGAGCGTACCCCGCTGCGACACAGGAACAGCACGGTATCTTCCTTGCCGGCCGCCTGTACTAGTTGCTGCAGGAATTCCGGATTCGGCGTGCCGCCCGGATAAAGATTCCATTGCACGGCACTTTGCTGCTCGGGCGCGATGGCAGGGCGGCCGATCCAGTCGCGTTCGGCATTGGTGCGTACGTCGACCAGCTTCACTTTCGTATCTGATTGCAGCAATGCATAGGCTTCCTGCGGAGTCATTGCGCCGGCATAAGGCAGTTGGTTTTCTTGCGCGCGTTGTTTCGCGATGGCGAGGATATCGGATGGGTCCATGTCAGTTTCCACAGAAGTTTCACGGGAATTTCATTCGTGCGGCAGAGATATTTCTTTGTGCTGCGTTCAGTGTTGCGACGATGGTTGCCGATCGGCCAGAGCCGTTTGTCTCCTGGCACGGATGGCGCCCCACATCAGGCCAAGTATCGCGGCGCAAAGCGAGGCAAGCAACACGCCGAGCTTGGCCGCACCAAGCAGATTGGCATCGACAAACGCCAAGTTGGCGATGAAGATGGACATCGTGAAGCCGATGCCGGCCAGCAGGCCGACCAGGCAGACGCTGCCCCAGTTGACGCCGGGCGGCAGCGCACACAGGCCGAGACGCACGGCAATCCAGCTCGCACTGATGACGCCTACCGGCTTGCCGATGACGAGCGCCAGCAGCACACCGAGCATGACGACGGTCGAGCCGTCGGCAGAAAGATCGACGCCGTCCAGCGTTACGCCGGCATTGGCAAGCGCGAAGATTGGCATTATTCCGAAGGCGACCCACGGATGCAGAGCCATCTGTACGCGGCTGACCGGCGGCAGCAGCGCGCGTTGCGCATACCGCAGTTGTTTCAGCGGTTCCGCCAGGTTGTGCGCTTCGATTTTCGGCGCTTCATTGTGCGTCCACAATTCCTTGACGGCCCTGGCTGCCATGTCCAGCGGACGTTCGCGGGTGGGCGCGGAAAAGACCGGCGTCATCAGGCCAAGCACCACGCCGGCCAGCGTTGGATGGGCGCCGGTCTTCAGCAGTCCGATCCAGAGTACGGCACCCGGCAGCACGTAGGCATAGGCGGAACCGACGCCGATTCGCTGCAGCCCCAGCACCATCAGAATGCCGATTGCCGCGATGACGAAACCGCTGTAGTCGAGACCGGCCGAATAGAAGAGCGCGATGATCAGGACGGCTGCGATATCGTCGATGATCGCCAGCGCCAGCAGGAAGATGCGGACATTGACCGGAACCGAGCGGCCCAGCAACGCCAGCACGCCGACTGCAAAGGCGATGTCGGTCGCGGTCGGCACCGCCCAGCCGTGCGCTTGCGTGCCGGTGTGGTTGAATGCGAGATAGATGAGGGCAGGCACCATGACGCCACCTGCGGCAGCGGTCAGCGGCAAGGCGGCCAATTTCAGGCTGGCCAGTGCGCCTTCGTGGATTTCACGGCGGATCTCCATGCCGACGACGAGAAAGAACACCGTCATCAGCACATCGTTGATCATGAAATGCAGCGATTGCGAAACGGTCCAGTCGCCGAAGGAAAAAGCGACTTCGGTATGCCACAGATGGTGGTAGCTGTCGGCGAACGGAGAATTGGCCCAGATGAGGGCGATGGCGGCGGCGGCCAGCAGTACGACGCCGCTGAAGGCTTCGATGTGGAGGAAACGCTCGAGTGTGGCAAAAGCGCGTTCGGCGATGCGTTGCGCGCGTGGCAGGGTGTTCTCTTGGGAAAGAGATTGATTCATGGTCAAATCCATATCTTCGCGTGGCGGCCCGACCATCGCGTTGCCTGTCGGCTGCGAATGCAGCGCGAACACCCTGACAAGATTTTACACAGGCAAGGGATGCCTTGCAATTCGTCTCACATTGCGGAATATTTCGGTCAATTTATTGCGATGCGCCATATTGGTGCATGTTGAAATTTGAAATGCACTCTTGCGGTGCGAATTGTAAATTTGCACCGAATGTGCGCATATTGGTTTTGCATCCCTCAAAACGCTGAAAATCCGCATAAAACCTGCAATTTAGCGCTACGCCTCGTTCGGGTGCAGGCCGCCGATTTTCGTAAAGTTGGTGGCATGGAATCTGCTATTATTCCGGCGAGTTATGGACGCATGCTGTTTGACGCAAGCCTCAGCACGGATCACAACCCCCAACAAATTTCGTACGTTCCCAATTTTAGGAGATTCGCATGGCAAGGACGGCCGCAGAGGTCTTGAAGATGGTGAAAGACAACGAAGTCAAATTCGTTGATTTCCGCTTTGCTGATACACGGGGCAAGGAACAGCACGTTACCGTGCCGGTTTCGCATTTCGACATGGACAAGTTCGAGTCCGGTCATGCTTTCGACGGTTCGTCGATCGCCGGCTGGAAGGGTATCGAAGCATCCGACATGCTGCTGATGCCGGATCCGAATACCGCAAACATCGATCCGTTCATGGAAGAAACGACGCTGTTCATGCAGTGCGACGTTGTCGAACCATCCGACGGCAAGGGCTACGACCGCGACCCGCGCTCGATCGCCAAGCGTGCTGAAGCCTATCTGAAATCCTCCGGCCTGGGCGACACCGCCTACTTCGGTCCTGAACCGGAATTCTTCATTTTCGACGGCGTTCGCTGGAAAATCGGCATGGACGGCTGCTTCGTCAAGATCGACTCCGAAGAAGCATCGTGGAGCACCGGCGAAAAGATCGAAGGCGGCAACACCGGTCACCGTCCGGCAGTCAAGGGCGGCTACTTCCCGGTTCCACCGGTCGACAGCTTCCAGGACATGCGTTCGGAAATGTCGTTGATCCTCGAATCGATGGGCATTCCGGTTGAAGTGCATCACCACGAAGTTGCCGGCGCAGGCCAGAACGAACTGGGCACCAAGTTCTCGACATTGGTCGAGCGCGCTGACTGGACCCAGAACCTGAAATACGTTGTGTGGAACGTTGCACACACCTACGGCAAAACGGCGACCTTCATGCCGAAACCAATCGTTGGCGACAACGGTTCGGGCATGCACGTTCACCAATCGGTCTGGAAGGACGGCAAGAACCTGTTCGCAGGCGACGGCTATGCCGGCTTGTCCGATTTCGCTCTGTACTACATCGGCGGCATCATCAAGCACGCGAAGGCACTGAACGCGATCACCAACCCAGGCACCAACTCGTACAAGCGTCTGGTTCCAGGTTATGAAGCACCGGTCAAGCTGGCTTACTCGGCACGTAACCGTTCCGCTTCGATCCGTATTCCTCACGTGTCGAACCCGAAAGGCCGTCGCGTCGAAGCGCGTTTCCCTGATCCTCTGGCCAACCCGTACCTGTGCTTTGCAGCTTTGCTGATGGCAGGTCTGGACGGCGTGCAGAACAAGATCCATCCAGGCGAAGCAGCATCGAAAGATCTGTACCACCTGCCGCCGGAAGAAGACAAGCTGATCCCGACCGTATGCGTTTCGCTGGAAGAAGCGTTGGATAACCTGAACAAGGACCGCGAATTCCTGACCCGTGGCGGTGTCTTCAGCGACGCAATGATCGATGCTTACATCGAACTGAAAATGCAGGAAGTGCAGCGTTTCCGCATGACGGCACATCCAGTCGAATTCGATATGTACTACTCGCTGTAATCGCTAGTCGAAAGCAGAATGGAAGCGGGAAGAGCGCAAGCTTTTCCCGCTTTTTGTTTGCCTTTCGTCCGATCTTTCCGTTTGTGATCTGCCGTCTCGCACAGCGTGTGATGTGGCGCATTGATTTGGTGCTTCGCTGCTGGCAATCACAGTTTCATTGTTTGTCAGCGCGAGTTACTTGGCATAAACTAAGGTTTGCATTTAACACTTTCAGACAGAAAGTTTATGAAACGTCAATTCGCCTTCCTGCTGTGCTCCATCATCGTGCTTCCGGTATTTGCGCAGAGCGACGTTTATCTGTGCATCGATGCCAACGGCAACAAGGAATACAAGAACACCGGCTCCACTGCGCGTTGCAAGAAGGTCGATCTGCCGCCGATGACGACGCTTCCTGCGCCGGCGAAGAGTGCCGCGCCGGCATCGAGGTCGACGCCATCCGCGCCACCCGATTTCCCGCGCGTGGACGATTCAGTGCAGAAGGCGCGCGACAACGAACGCCGCCAGATACTGCAGGATGAATTGCGCAAGGAAGAGAAGAAGCTCGCCGACATCCGCGGTGAATACAACAACGGCCAGCCGGAGCGCCTCGGCAGCGAGCGCAACTATGCGAAATACCAGGAACGCACCGCCACGCTGAAGGACAATCTGGCGCGGACAGAAAAGAATGTCGAAGCCCTGAAGCGCGAACTGAATAACCTGAAATGAACGTGTGCGGCATCGGTACGATGTTTGCTTGAGTCTGGCCGCATGATGCGGCCATTCTTTTTTGGCTGTCTATTTTTGTTGTCTGGATTTCCGTGAAAAAAAATGCAATTGCATTCGACGGCCTGGATCTGCTGGCATCGGCCGTGCTGGTGATGGACGGCGCCGGTCGCGTGATCTATGCCAATCCGGCCGCAGAAAACCTGTTCGAGAATTCGAGCAAGGCATTGGTCGATCACACGTTGTCGGAACTGTTCCTCAACAGCGGGGAGCTGCAACTGATGTACGAAGAGGCGCTGGCGCACCAGTTCGCCGACAAGCGCCAGGACCTGGCGCTCGAACGCGCCGGACGCGAGCCGTTGCAGGTGCACGTTGTCGTCACCACGCTTGACGATCCCGAGATGCCGGTGCTGATCGAGCTGCGCGAAAACCTGCAGCAACTGAAACTGGATCGCGAAGAGCGCCTGCTGGATCAGAGCCAGGCCAACAAGGAACTGATCCGCAATCTGGCGCACGAGATCAAGAATCCGCTCGGCGGCATACGCGGTGCGGCGCAACTGCTGGAACTGGAAATTCCCGAACGGCACCTGAAGGAACTGCGCGAATACACGCAAGTCATCATCAAGGAAGCCGATCGACTGCAGACATTGGTGGATCGCCTGCTGGCACCGCATCGCCGGCCACACATCGTCGGCGATGTGAACATCCATGAAGTCTGCGAGCGCGTGCGCAGCCTGATCGTCTCCGAATTCCCCAACGGCCTGAAGATTCAGCGCGATTACGATCTGTCGATTCCCGAGTTTCGCGGCGACAAGGAGCAGTTGATCCAGGCCGTTCTGAACATTGCGCACAATGCTGCGCAGGTGCTGTTGCCGCAGATGGCGAACGATGCGGCGGAAATCACGCTGCGTACGCGTATTGCACGGCAGGTCACGTTGGCCAAGGTGCGCTACCGGCTGGCATTAGACTTGCATATCATCGATAACGGACCGGGCATTCCACCCGATATCCGCGACCGGATTTTCTACCCGCTGGTATCGGGCAGGGATGGCGGCAGCGGATTGGGATTGACGCTGGCGCAGACGTTCGTGCAGCAGCACTTGGGTGTGATCGAATGCGAAAGCCGGCCCGGATACACGGATTTCAGGATCCTGATTCCATTGCCGTGAGGCAGGATAACAACAGAGGCGATGCCTGCATCGCCGCGACACGGAATAACGAAGCCATATGAAACCAATCTGGATTGTTGACGACGACGAATCGATACGCTGGGTGCTGGAAAAAGCGCTGGCGCGCGAGAATCTCGCCACCAGAAGTTTTTCCAACGCACGCGATGCGATGGAGGCGCTGAAGGACAGCGCACCGCAGGTGCTGGTCTCGGACATCCGCATGCCGGGCGAATCCGGGCTGGAACTGCTACAGACGATCAAAGCCAAGCACCCCGGTCTGCCGGTCATCATCATCACGGCGTTTTCCGATCTGGATTCGGCCGTCGCGGCGTTTCAGGGCGGTGCCTTCGAATATCTCGCCAAGCCGTTCGACATCGACAAGGCCGTTGAGCTGATCCGCCGCGCGATGGAGGAAAGCCTGCGCGAAACCAGCGTCGAATACGATTCCGCCGACACGCCGGAAATCCTCGGCCAGGCACCGGCGATGCAGGACGTGTTCCGTGCGATCGGCCGGCTGTCGCAATCGAACGTGACGGTGCTGATCACCGGCGAATCCGGCTCCGGCAAGGAACTGGTCGCGCGTGCGTTGCACAAGCACAGCCCGCGTGCATCGCAGCCTTTCATCGCATTGAACACGGCGGCAATTCCGAAGGATTTGCTGGAGTCCGAACTGTTCGGTCATGAGCGCGGTGCGTTCACCGGCGCACAGGCGACGCGGCGCGGCCGCTTCGAGCAGGCGGAAGACGGCACGCTGTTCCTCGACGAGATCGGCGACATGCCGTTCGACCTGCAAACGCGCCTGCTGCGCGTCTTGTCGGATGGGCATTTCTATCGTGTCGGCGGCCATCAGCCGTTGAAAGCCAATGTCCGCGTGATTGCCGCGACGCACCAGAATCTGGAACAGCGCGTGCGCGAAGGCTTGTTCCGCGAAGACTTGTACCATCGCCTGAATGTGATCCGTCTGCGTCTGCCCAGCCTGCGCGAGCGCCGCGAAGACATTCCCATCCTGACGCGGCATTTCCTCGCGCAAAGCGCGCGCCAGCTCGGTGTCGAAGCCAAGCGCATGTCGGATAGCGCAATGCAGTTTCTCAGCGGCCTGGAACTGCCGGGCAACGTGCGCCAGCTGGAAAACCTGTGCAACTGGATCACCGTGATGGCGCCGGGGCAGACTGTCGAGGTCAAGGATCTGCCGCCGGAGTTGATCGCGGGGGGGGGCAGCGTGTCGGTGAACGCATCGTCGTCGCAGACCGATCAGCCGACGGAGGCGCGCAGCACGATCGTCGCCGCTGGCGATTCAGCTTCGGCAAGCGCTGTGATGCCAGCGGTATCGTCAATACCGGTTGCGACGAGCGAGCCGGTCGAATCGTCGAACTGGACGACCCTGCTGGAAAGCGAAGCGGCGGCTTTGCTGGCGGCAGGCCAGCCGGAAGTGATGGACATGCTGGGGCGTCAGTTCGAATCCATTCTGATCAAGACTGCGCTGAAACACACGCATGGACGCAAGAATGACGCCGCCGTGCGGCTGGGCATCGGGCGCAACACGATCACGCGCAAGATCCACGAACTGGGCATTGCCGGCGCGAAGGAGGATTGAGCGGCTTCGCTTTTTGTAGTGTGGATGGAATGCGGAGTGGAATGAAAAAAAGACCCTGATCGTTCAGGGTCTTTTTTTGTGCCGCGAAGAAGGCGTGGTCGGTCGTGCAGTAGCGGGACTTTATGCCGCCATCTTTGCAGTAGGGCGCCCGCCTTCCAGCAGGAAGGACAGACCGACTACCAGCACCAGTTCGCCTTCTGCCGATCGTGCGGTACCGGCGATGCCCGGTACGCTCATGGCGGTCATCGGCTTGATCACCAGATCGGCCGTGCCTTCGACTGCTCCCACCGACAGGATGTAAGGTTGCGGCGCGGTGATGACGACGCCCACGCGTTCGGTCGCCAGCTCATAGCCGAGCGCGCCGGCCAGTGAACGTACCGGCAACGGACGTCCCTGATCGCGCAACACCGGTGCGCCACCGACTTGATACTCGAATTCTTCCGGCAGTTCGACGACACGCTCGACCACGGCCATCGGCAGCGCAAGGGCCGCGTCCGAGCTGCGTACCAGCATCGTCGGCACGATCGACAGTTCGATCGGCAGACGGATCAGGAAACGCGTGCCGGCGCCCAGTTGCGAATCGATGGTGATTGCACCACGATGCTTTTCGACAGCGGTCTTGACGACATCCATGCCGACACCGCGGCCCGAAACGCTGTTGGCAACTTCCTTGGTCGAAAAGCCCGGCAGGAACACAAGCTGCAAGGCTTCCTCGGTGCTTTGCGCCTGAGCCTCGGTAATCAAGCCTTTGGACAGCGCCTTGTTGCGCAGCTGTTGCGGGTCCATGCCCTTGCCATCGTCGGAAATCTCGATCATCACGCTGCTGGCTTCCTGCCATGCCTTCAGTTTGATCATCGACTTGGCCGGCTTCTTGGAGGCAGCGCGGGTGACGGCATCCTCGATGCCATGGTCCAGCGAATTGCGCAACATGTGCACCAGCGGATCGTAGAGGCTGTCGACGACGACGCGATCGACTTCGGTTTCAGCACCTTCGATCAGCAGGTCGACATCCTTGCCGAGATCCTTCGCCAGCTCGCGTACCAGGCGGGGGAAGCGCTGGAACAGCTTGCCGACCGGCTGCATGCGGGTCGACAGCGTGGCGCGTTGCAGTTCCGTCGAATAGCGCGATGCGCGCGACAGGGTTTCCTGCAAGGCGGCCATCAGCGTGGCGGCCTGGCCTTCGACCGGGAATTGCGACAGTTTTTCCAGCAGCACGGCAGCCTGGTTGGCCGCCTGCACCGATTCGCCGGCGACTTCCAGCAGCGTATCCAGTTTGACGGCATCGATGCGGATGCTGTCTTCCTTGACGGAAGCACTGCCGCCGGCATTACCGCCGCGACGCTCGACACCATCCCAGCCTTTGCCCGGTGCTGCGGCAGCGGGCGTTGCCGCCGGTACGGATGCCGGCACAACTGCAGCTGGTGCGACTGCTGCTGCAGGTTCCGGGGCAGCAGGAGTTGCGGGAACGACGGTGCCGGCAGGAACAACCGCCTGATACAGCGCATTCCAGTCGATGCCGTCATCAGAGGATGTTGCTGCAGCACTGGTCGTAACGGTGCTACTAGCAGCGGTTTGCGCAGTTGACGCCGTCGCCGCTGCTGCGCCGCTTTCGATTGCACTGGTGAGTATGCTTTCCAGCGACGCCGGCATCGCCGGCAGGCTGTCCGGCTGCGCACCGTTGGCAAGTTCGCTCAACTGGTCGGCGACGAAGCCGCTGGCCTGCAATGCTGCCTCGATTGCCATCGGTGTGACCGGTACCTGGCCGTTGCGCAGCGCATCGAACAGGTTTTCCGTCAGGTGGCAGGCGGAAACCATCGGCTGCAGGTTCATGAAGCCGGCGCCGCCCTTGATTGTGTGGAACGAACGGAACACTGCGTTCAACGTGTTCAGATCGTCGGGATTGCGCTCGAGGGAAAGCAGGTGTTCTTCCACGTTCGACGCTAGTTCCAGCGCCTCGACGACGAATTCCTTGAGCATGTCGTCCATTTAGAACCCCAGATCGGCAAGAAGGCCGTCGACGTCGTCCTGCGCCATGGCATGCGTGCCCGGCACGGCCGGACCTGCCATCAGGTCGGTCGGCTTGTCGGTTGATTTGTCGCTCGACTTGTCAGGATGCGCGGCTTTCACCTCCGCCGGTGCGTTATCGCGCAGCAGCTGCGCCAGTTCGCTTTCCGCCTTGTGCGTGATGCCGACGATCTTCTTGATCAGTTGTCCGGTGATGTCCTGGAAATCCTGTGCCATCATGATGTCCAGCAGGCGGGCTTTTTCCGCTTCGGTGGCTTCGGCAACCTTGGTGGAAAAACTGCGCGAGTCGTTCGCTAGCGTCTTGAATTCGTCGACGCTGAGCTTGCCTTCGAACAGTTGCGCCCAGCGTGCGTCCATTTCCTTCGCGCGCTTGGAAAGCGCATCCTGTTCCGGCATGCCGATGTCGATCGCGTTCAGCACCTTGTTGGCTGCCTGTTCGGTCAGCGTGGCGACATATTCGAGACGGCCTTGTGCATCGGTGATTTCGGTGGCGACGTCGGACAGCGAGCGGTCGTAGCCGAGTTCGCGCAACGAGTCGTGCAGCAGGCGCACGATGCCGCCCAAGCGTTCGTACATCGGCTTGTCGCTGAAATCTTCCGGGGCCGTTGCGGCGGCGGCGAGTGCAGCCGGCGCAGCAGGTGCTGTTTCAGGAACGCTTGCGAGAGCGGCAGGTTCCGCTGCGGCGGGAGCGGGGGAACCCGTGCGTTGCGAGGAAATCTCGTCGAACAATGCTTCCAAATCGTCTTCTGCTTCGCCGCTCATGAACTTACCCTTCCTGTCGATGGAAATTTCCGGCCGATCGCGAAAGCGCCCGCATGGTTGCTGGGCGATGATCGACTATACCTTCCGCCGGAGAGAAACGGGGCCTGCCGCCCCGTGTTTTATCTAGTTGATTCAGGGCAATAATAACCAGATTTCAGAGGGACGCATAGCCAATCGATGCAAGTTGGCGACGGCAGACAACAGTTGTGAATTTTCGTGAAATATTCTCGAAAACACTTGTGATCGGACGATAAGCAAAATCGTGATCCGGTTGATAATGTCGCGCCTCATACGACCGTTTGACGCCCATTTTCCTCACGCATACACTGCTGCTTCTTTTCCGACCGCAATCTTTTGTGCAATTCGCCAGTCTGCTTGACGAATTGTTCATATTTCCCCAGACAAGGATCGTGCAGTTTCTGCTGCGCGTACCCCATGACGATTCCGACCATTTCACCGATCCATGACGATGCCCTGGCGCGTGCGTTGACTGCCGCCATCGACAACAAAACCAAACCACCCGGCAGCCTGGGCATGCTGGAAAGCATGGCGCATCGGATCGGCCTGATCCAGCGCACGACGCAACCGTGCGTCGCGGAACCGGCATTGATCGTGTTTGCCGGCGATCACGGCGTGACGGAAGAGGGCATCTCGGCCTATCCGCAAAGCGTGACCTGGCAGATGGTCGAAAACTTTCTGGCAGGCGGCGCAGCCATCAATGTGTTCGCCCGCCAGAACGGTTGTGCGCTGCATATCGTCGATGCCGGCGTCAATCATGATTTCGGCACGCGGGCCGGCCTGCTGGACCGCAAGGTCGCGCATGGCACGCGCAATTTCGCGCGGGAAGCGGCGATGACGCCGCAGCAATGCGCACAGGCGATGGAACATGGCGCGGAACTGGCAGCGAACCTGGCCGGCAACGTATTGGGTTTCGGCGAGATGGGCATCGGCAATACGACATCGGCTGCCGCCATCATGCATGCATTGACGCAACTGCCGGCAGCGGATTGCGTAGGGGCCGGCACCGGCTTGCCGGCAGCCGGCGTGCTGCACAAGCAGCAGGTCGTGCAACAGGCCGTGGCACGCCATGCGGCGGTACATCGTTTTGCGCCGCTGGATGTGCTGGCAAGCTTCGGCGGATTCGAGATCGCGATGATGGTCGGCGCGATGTTGAAAGGAGCGGCGCAGCGCAAGGTGTTGCTGATCGACGGTTTCATCGTCACCAGCGCCTTGCTGGTGGCGGCAAAACTGCAGCCGGCGATCCTCGATTACTGCGTGTTTGCGCATTGCTCGGACGAGCACGGGCATCGTCGCCTGCTGGAAATGCTGGGCGCGGAACCCGTGCTGCAGATGGGCCTGCGGCTGGGAGAGGGAACCGGCAGTGTGCTGGCTTTGCCGATGCTGCAGGCGGCAGTCAACTTCCTTTGCGAGATGGCGACTTTCGATTCGGCAGGCGTCAGTGGAAACGTCAGCGGGCAGGCAGCATGAGCGAGGAAGATTTTCCGAAGAACGAAAACGGCTTAGGCGGCCGCTGCATGCACCAGTGGCGCCTGTTCTGCATCGCGCTGCAATTTTTCACACGCATTCCCGTGCCGCGCAGCATCGGCTTCGATCCGCAGTGGCTGCAACAGGCCTTGCGCTACTTTCCGGCAGTCGGCATCGTGGTGGCGCTGATTACTTCGCTGGTCTACATCGTCGCGACGCTGCTGTGGCCGCAGACAATTGCCGTGTTGCTGTCGATGATCGCCGGCATCTATCTGACCGGCGCCTTTCACGAAGACGGGTTTGCCGATACCTGCGACGGTTTCGGCGGCGGCACGTCGGCCGAGCGCGTGCTGGAAATCATGAAGGATTCACGCATCGGTGCCTACGGTGCCATCGGCATCATGATGATGCTGGCATTGAAGGCGACCACGCTGGTCAGCCTGCCGCCGCCGACGGTGGTGGCGGCCTTGCTGATCGGCCACCCGCTGTCGCGCTGGATGGCTTCTGCACTGGTATGGCAGATGGAATACGCGAAGATGAACGGCAAGGCGAAACCAATCGCCGAGCAGATGTCTAACGCTGAATTCGGAATCGCGACGGCCATCGTGCTGTTACCGATCGCGACGATTGGTTGTTTGACAAGCTGGATCGCATGGGATGGCATCGTCGTCGGAGTCGTGCTGGCCGCGGCGGCATCCTATCGGTTGGCACGGTTGTTCGATCGTCGCATCGGCGGCTATACAGGCGATTGCCTGGGCGCCGTGCAACAGGTTGCAGAAGTCGCGTTCTATCTCGGAGTCCTGACCGCCACCGTCTACTGAGGTTCGCCATGCATCTTTACCTCGTTCGTCATCCCAGACCGTCCGTTGCCGCCAATACTTGCTATGGCCGCACTGATCTGATGGTGGAAGAGGAAGAATTGGCATCGGCGCGCGCATCGTTGCTGCCGGTCTTGCCGAAGAATGCGCAACTGTTTTCCAGCCCGTTGCAGCGCTGTACCGGTCTGGCCGACGCGCTGGCAAGCGAACTAGGATGCCCGCAACCGTGCTATGACGATCGCCTGGCCGAAATGCATTTCGGCGAATGGGAAATGCGCTTGTGGGACGACATTGCGCGTGACGATATCGATGCATGGACGCGCGACATGGCCGGTTATCGCCCCGGCGGTGGAGAAAGCGTGCTGGAAGTGGCGCAACGCGTACGCAATTTTCGTGACGAGTTGTCAGAAATGGCGCTCGAACATGCGATCGTCGTCTGCCATGCCGGCATCATTCGTCTACTGGCTGCCTGCGAACATGGCTTGTCGGTGCCGGAAATGGCGCTGTATGCGGCGCAGAAGCCGCACCGGATTCGCTACGGAGAATTGCTGGTCGTCGACTGTTGAGCCGTTACAGGTCGACGCGCATGCGTCTGACCTGTGCGACCAGCAGATGCATGACGCGGGCGGCGGCCTGCACCGCCACCACATCGCGTCCCCACGGCTTGCGCTGGTCCGGCAGGATGCGCAGCCAGCCGAACGTCTTCGCTGCACTGATCACCTGACGGCGCACTTCGTCGTCATCCTTGCGCAGATGCCGCAGCATGATGTCCGCTATGCGCTGCGGATCCATCTTCACGATATACGCCGTCGAATGCAGGTACAGCATCCAGTCGCGCGCCTGAGCCGACGATAGCGGCATCGTCTGCGTCGGATCGTCCTCGAAATCGATGAAGCTGATCTTTCCTTCGTGCCAGAGCATGTTGCGCGCGAAGCACTGGCTCGCCGTCTGGCCCAGCCGGTGCAGCGCCAGGATCGCTTCCAGCCCGCTTTCCCAATAGCGCTGGCCGATATCGGGATGCCGGCGCAGCAACTGATCCAGCGTCAACTCGCCGACCCAGGACAGCGCCAGCCATTGCGGCGTTGCATGCAGCACTTCCGGCACCGGCACGCCGGCCGCGGCCAGCGTACGCAAACGGGCGACTTCGATCTGCTGAGCCGCGCGTCCGCCCGGCGCCGGCACGGCGCGCAGCATCGGCTGGCGCAACAGGCTCGCCAGCGCGTCGAGCACCGGATAGCCCCAGTGTTTCAGCTGCGCCTCCAGCTGCTTGACGATGACCGGCATGCCGTCCAGATCCAGCAAGCGCGTGCGTGCGCGGCTGCGTGCTAGATCGGCTTCGATCACGGCAATCTGGTCGGGTGTCAGCATGGAATGAATGTGGAAAGGGAAGGCGCGATTATAGACCAGCGTGGGCCGGCGGCATTGCGTCTGGCCGGCTCGACGCCTACAATGGCGCCGATTCTGGTGCCCGCGGGCATGTTCTTGTCCGCAGTTAAACGGGAAACGCGAGGCTTTTGAAGCTAACGCGTGCTGCCCCCGCAACGGTAATCAAGCGTCGCAAGCGCTGCGACAGATCGTTCTTCACCGCCACTGTGTTCGCATGGGAAGGCCGGACGATGATGCTTGATAGCCCGGATACCGGCCAGGATGGGGAAGATGCGAATTCGATTCGCCTCTTCATTGAATCGAACCTGCGGGGAGGCAGGGCGATACCTTCTTTGCCAAAACCACATCATGAAATCCGCTTTATCAAATCGTCATGCTGTCGCATGCAAGGCGCTCGTATTGTTTTCCATAGCTGCTATCCATACTATCCCTGCAGCAGCGCAAGCCGACCCTGATCAAACGTTGCCACAGGTCACAGTTTCTGCCTCACGTTTTGAAAGTGATGCTGCACCCATTGGGGCGACGGTTATTACTGCCGGACAGATTCGCGAAGCCGGGATCAACAATGTCAATGAAGCGATTCGCAAAATTGGTGGTGTCTTTGGACGGCAAAACTACAGCGGTACTTCAGATTATTCGCTTGATTTGCGAGGATTCGGTACGAATAGCGAGCAGAACATTGCCATTTTCGTTGACGGTATTCGTATTTCGGAAAACGAATTACAGCCGGCAATGTTGTCGTCGATTCCTGTCGAATCGGTTGAACGTATCGAAATCGTACGCGGCGGCAGTAGCGTACTGTATGGCGATGGAGCCACTGGCGGCACGATACAGATCATTACAAAGCGTGGTGCAACTCAGGGAACACATGGTTCGGTTGTCGCTGCAGTCGGAAATCGTGGGCAGGAAGAATTACGCGCGTCCTTGAACAAAGGGTGGGATGGCTTTTCTTTCGATGCCAATCTTGGTTCCTTGCGTACGGATAATTACCGCGACAATAACGAACTCAGACAAGACAATTTCAGCGGCGGATTGCAGTGGGCTTCTGCCGACACGCGTGTGGGATTTCGCGTTGAGGCGGCGCGCGAAGATTTCGGGCTTCCCGGCTCGTTGACATACGATGAATATCGAGACGATCCACGTCAGACGAATACGCCTTATGACAAGGGAACACTAGATTCGGACCGTTATACCCTGTATGGCGAGAAAAAATTAGGACAGTTGCAATTGGCAGCCGACCTGTCTTATAGGGAAAAGACCTCGACATCCAGCTATACCTACGGTACCGCTCCTGCCTCTCGCTCACGTATGGAGTCGACGGTGACGCAGTTTTCTCCACGCCTTCGCTATACATCCGCATTCTCTGGCGTGACGAACGAATTTGTTGCTGGTATGGATTTCCAGAATGCTGATCGCAAAACAAAAAGTGATTATTCCAATGCAGATGGTTCGCAGGAATCCATCGCATTGTATTTGCGCGACGAAGTGCGTTTCAGCAAGGCTCGTATCGCGTTCGGAGTGAGGCATGAGCGATTCGATCAGGACTTTTCTGATCCTTTGTCATTTAGTTTTTCGGAGTACGACCGTTCTTTTTCACTCAATGCTTGGGATCTTCAAGGCAGCTATGATTTGACGTCGATAATCAATTTGTTTGCGAAAGTGGGAAGAAGTTATCGTGTTGCGAACATCGATGAATATACGTTCTCGCCCAACAATGAGCCACTGACACCGCAACGCTCTAATGATGCGGAACTGGGCGCATCCTTTGGCAACAAGGATCACAAGTTGACTGCGCGCGTATTCCGTCACGACCTTCGGGATGAAATTTTTTATGATCCGACAATTCCCAACGTGAATGGATTCGGCGGTCTCGGTGCGAACGTGAATTTGGATCCGACTCGCCGCCAAGGACTGGAAATCGAAGCCAGCACACGCATCACTTCGGATGTGACGATGTCTGCCGTGTTGCAACATGTGTCGGCAAAATTTCGTTCCGGCCCCAACGATGGCAAGGAAATGGTGTTGGTGCCCAAGAATATCGCCACTTTCAGGATGAATTGGTTGCCGGGAAATGGGCAATCTGCCGATGTCGGCTTGCAATGGGTGGATTCACAGCGTTACGGCAGCGATTTCACCAATACCTGCAGCGCACGCATCCCGTCGTTCGTGACATTGGATGCACGTTATGCGAAACGGATTGGCGCTTGGGAATTGGCGGTTAGCGGTACAAATCTGACGGACCGGGATTATTTTACGCAGGCATTTGGTTGCCGTAGCAGCATTTATCCTGATCCGGGACGCACAGTTCGTTTTACTGCCCGCATGGATTTCTGATCAACGTAAAGTCGAGCGTGGTTGCGGTAATGCCCCGCGCCTTTTACAATACCGCCCAGTTTCTGGTGCCCGCCGGCATGCTCATGCTGGCAGTTAAACGGGAAACACGAGGCCTGATGTTTTGACGGCTGACGTGTGCTGCCCCCGCAACGGTAATCAAGCGCCACATTCGTGACAGATCGTCCTTCTCGCCACTGTGCCATCGCGCATGGGAAGGCCGGACGATCATGCTTGCTAGCCCGGATACCGGCCAGAACAGGTGGAAATGCTGCGAACGGGGATCTTCGCAACGCGGTTCATGTACATCCCGGCCCCTCGGCTCCGATCGTCTGTTCCTTGTTGTTCATCCTCGTTTGGCATTTCCGTTCGATCCGTTCTGCGGGGAGGCAGAGCGGTGTGTATCCATTCGAAACATCATCATGACTTCATCCGCATTGCGGCATGCAGCGACGGCATTGCGTCCGCTCGCGATCGCCGCCGGCATTGCCGCCGCTTTTACGCCTGCGTCTCATGCGCAGACTTCCACGCAATCCCTTGAACCCGTGATCGTGACTGCTGCGCGTACTGCGCAGAAGGCCGGCGACGTTATCGCCGACCACGTTGTTATTACGTCCGAAGACATCGCGCAATCCGGACAGACTTCGCTGATCGATTTGCTGCAGACGCAGCGCAGCGTTGAAATTACCCGCAACGGTGGCGCCGGCAACAGTGCGACTGTTGCGATTCGCGGCGGTACGAGCAAGCAGACATTGCTGCTGATCGATGGCGTGCGCAGTTTTTCGTCGACGTCCGGCGAGCCGACTTGGTCGGCGATCCCGCTGTCGCAGATCGATCATATCGAAATCGTGTTGGGGCCGATGGCTGTGCTGTATGGCGCAGATGCGGTTGGCGGTGTGATCCAGATTTTCACGAAGAAAGGCGACGGCAAGCCGCATCCGACCTTTTCGGCAGGGGCCGGCAGCTATGGGGAGGAAGTATTGACGGCCGGTGTGTATGGTTCTACGCAGGGCGATCATGTCCTGCGATACGCCTTCAACGCTTCGCGCGAGGAATCGCGCGGTTTCAGCTCCACCAACAAGCTGGTCGGCAAAAGCTTCGATCCGGACGACGATGGTTACAGCAAGCGCAGCGCCAGCGGATCGTTGTCGATGGAATTGGCGAAAGGGCAGGAGATCGGTGCGAGTTTCCTTAGCAGCCGCAACGACGGCGAATACGATACTTCGCTGGCAAAGAACTATAACCCGCACCTGATCAGCGAAGTCGACGTGTACTCGGTGTATACCCGTAACCGTATTACCGATAATTGGACAAGCCTGTTCCAGGTATCGCGCAATGAAGACAAGAGCCGAACCTATACCTCGCCGAAAGCTTCGGTGATCGAATCGCAGCAGGATCGTTATACCTGGCAGAACGACATCGCCCTGGGAACGGATCTGCTGCAGATCGTTGCCGAACATTTACATGAAGAGGCAGCATTAAGCGCGGACGAGAATCAGGATCGCGATACGGATTCGCTCGCAGTCGCTTACCAGATGAAGCGCGGCAATCATATCGGCAGCGCCGGCATCCGTTATGACGATAATTCCATCTACGGCTCGCAGGTGACGGGAAGCTTGGGTTACGGTTATCACCTGACGCAGGCTTGGCGCGTCAATGGCAGCGTGGGAACGAGTTTCCGTGCGCCGACTTTCAATGATCTGTACTACCCGGGATACGGCAATCTGGATGCCAAACCTGAAAAGGGAAAAAATGCCGAAATCGGTATTTACTATGACGATGGACGTACGGATTTCAGCGCGGTTTATTACCGTAATCACCTGACGGATATGCTGGTGACGGTCAAGCCATGTCCCATCACCGGCGCCGGCAACTGCTATTACAACGTCGAGGATGCCGTCTTGTCCGGGCTTTCGCTTGCTGCCGGAACGCGATTCGGCAATTTTGCCTTGCATGGGACGTTGGACCTGCAGGATCCGCGCAATGAAACGAACGATACGCTGCTGGCACGCCGCGCACGTTCGCATGGCAGCATCAGCCTCGATTACGCTTCGGGCGCCTGGACGGTGGGCAGCGATGTCTTCTTTTCGGGATACCGTTACGACGATGACAAGAACACGGAGAAAAAACGTCTCGGCGGCTACACCCTGCTGAATCTCCACGCCACCTACGATCTGACCGATAATTGGCAGTTGTTCGGACGCTGGAACAACGTGACGAACAAGGATTACACGCTCGCCTACGGCTATGAAACGCCGGGATCGAACGTATTTGTCGGCGTGCGTTACGGATTCCAGTAATACAAAGGCAGATAACGACATATAGGTGGACGACTATGCGGCGCGGTTTTCGGACCGTGCCGCATCTGTCTTTTTAAGGAATGAACAGGCAACGATGAAAACGGCTTTGCATCAACGATCGACGACGGCATGGGAAATGCCGCGCCGTGCGCGTGCATGGCGCGTGCTGTCGTTGCTGTCTGCGTTGGCATTGCTCAGCCTGTTGTTGGCATGCGCCATCGGTTCCGTTGCATTGACGCCCGCCGACCTGCTCGGTGCGGTACGCGATACGCTGCACGGCGATACGGGATCGCTGGCGACAACGCTGGTCGAGCTGCGTTTCGGCCGTGCGCTGTCCGCCTTTGCGACCGGTGCATCGCTGGCGCTGGCTGGCGTCATGATGCAGGCGCTGCTGCGTAATCCATTGGCAGAGCCTTATGTGCTGGGCGTATCCGGCGGTGCGGCGGTCGGTGCCTTGCTGTCGCTGATGCTGGTGGCAACGGCATGGATGGTCGATGCCGCGGCCTTTGCCGGTGCGCTGATGATCGCATTTCTCCTGTATGTCCTGGCGCGCCGCGATCTGCGCAGCGCGCCGCATCCGGAAGGCAGTGCGCCGTTGCTGCTGCTGACCGGCGTCATCCTCGCTTCGGGCTGCGGCGCGCTGGTTGCGCTGATGCTGTCGATCGCACCGGAAAACCGGCTGCGCGGCATGGTGTTCTGGCTGATCGGCGATCTGTCCGGTTCTTCGTTCCGCTGGCTGCCGTGGATTGTGCTGATCGGTGCATCGGCCTTTGCCGTACGCATGGCGCGCGCGATCAACATGATGGCATTGCACGCGGAAAACGCATTGACGCTGGGTGTGAACGTGGCGGCATGCCGGCGCGGTCTGTTCGTCTGCAGTGCGCTGTTGACGGCAAGTGCAGTCAGCAATGCCGGCAGCATCGGTTTCGTCGGCCTGATCGTGCCGCATGCCTGCCGCTTCATACTGGGACCGGATCATCGCCTGCTGTTGCCGGCATCGGCACTGGTCGGCGGCAGTTTTCTCGTGCTGGCCGATACGCTGGCGCGCACGGTGCTGGCGCCGCAGCAACTGCCGGTCGGTGTCATTACGGCGATGATCGGCGTGCCGCTCTTCCTGTTGCAATTGCACCAGTTGCGGAGGCGCGGATGAGAGCGGAAAAACTGCAACTGCGCGTAGCCGGCCGCACCCTGGTCGAATCGCTGAATTGGCAGATCGCGCCCGGCGAATGCTGGTGCGTGATCGGCCGCAACGGCGCGGGCAAGAGCACGCTGTTGCGCACGCTGGCCGGGCTGCGTGATGCCGATGGCGGGCAGGTTCTGCTGCAGGACAAGGCATTGGCCGACTGGCCGCTAGCGGCGCTGGCACGCGAACGCGCCTATCTGCCGCAGGGGCGCAGCGATGCATTCGGCTACCGCGTGATCGAAACCGTGCTGTCGGCGCGGCATCCGTATCACGAAGATGCGTACTGGGAATCGGAAAGCGATTTTGCGGCTGCGCGTGCGGCGCTGTCCTCCATGGATGTCGAGGGGCTGGCCGAGCGCGATGTGCGTTCGCTGTCCGGCGGTGAACGTCAGCGCGTGGCGATCGCCGCGGTGCTGGCACAGGATGCGCCGCTGATGCTGCTGGACGAACCGGCGAATGCGCTCGATCTCGCACATCAGGTCGGCGTGATGCGCCTGCTGGCGAAGCTGTGCGCGGAACAAGAAAAATCGACGGTCATGGTCAGCCATGACCTGAATCTGGCCTATGGCGTGGCGACGCATGCGTTGCTGCTGATGGGCGACGGCAGCTGGCATGCGGGTGCGGCGCGCGACGTGCTGACGCCGGCACTGCTCGGCGCCTGCCTTGGCCATCCCATAGAAATCGTCCGGCACGGCGAGCGCGTCGTGTTCGTGGCGGCAGAGGAACATCATGGATAACGAACAAGCGAAAGACGGCGGTCTGACCGAGCGGCACAACGCGCGGATGGCGCGCAAGAAGGAAGTCGTCGACAAGAAGATCGCGGCGGCCACGCGCAATGCCGGCGTGCTCGTCATCACCTGCGGCAACGGCAAGGGAAAAAGTTCGAGCGCCTTCGGCATGGTGGCGCGTGCGCTTGGCCACGGCATGAAGGTCGGCATCGTGCAATTCATCAAGGGCGCGATCCCGACCGGCGAGGAACAGTTCTTCCGTCGCTTTCCCGACGAAGTCAGTTTCCATGTGATGGGCGAAGGCTATACGTGGGAGACGCAGGATCGCACGCGCGACGTCGAAAAGGCGCAAGCCGCCTGGCAGCGCGCGCAGGCATTGCTGAGCGATCCGGCCATCGGCATGGTGATTCTCGACGAACTGAACATCGCATTGAAATACAAATACCTCGACGTGCAGCAGGTGATCGCCGATCTGCAGGCGCGGCCGGCGATGCAGCACGTGGTCATTACCGGTCGCGGCGCGCCGCCGGAATTGATTGAAGTGGCAGACACCGTCACCGAGATGCAACCGGTCAAGCATGCGTTTGCCGCCGGCATCGCGGCGCAGCAGGGCGTGGAGTGGTGACGGTGGCAAAGGCTTCGGCTGCACGTACGGTCCTTGTTTCCGCCGTCGCTTCCGGTCAGGGCAAGACCACGGCGACGGCTGCGCTGGCGCGTCGACTGATACGCGAGGGGCTGCGCGTGCGTGTTTTCAAGACCGGGCCCGATTATCTGGATCCGATGATCCTGCGGCGTGCCAGCGGCGCGGAAGTCTATGCGCTGGATCTGTGGATGGTCGGCCTCGAACAATGCCGCCGTCTGCTGGCGCAGGCCGCAGCCGAAGCAGATGTGATTCTGATCGAAGGCGTGATGGGGTTGTACGACGGCGATCCTTCTTCGGCCGATCTGGCGCGCGCATTCGGTGTGCCGGTCGTGGCCGTGCTGGATGCGTCGAAAATGGCGCAGACGGCAGGCGCTGTCGTGCTCGGCTTGCAGCAGTTCGGCCCGGTCGATATGGCTGGTGTGATCGTCAATCGTGTCGCCGGCACATCGCATGCACAGATGGTGGCGGAAAGCATCCGCAATGTGCCCAACGTGCCGCTGCTGGCGACGTTGCCACGCCAGCAGACTTCGCTGCCGGAGCGGCATCTGGGTCTGGTGCAGCCGGAAGAAGTGGAACAGGTCGACCGCGTGCTGGATCAACTGGCCGAACAGCTTGAACTGGACATGGACGCATGGAATGCGATTCCACTGATCGCATTCGACGATGCGCTGCTTGCATCCGATGCGCCGGGTAAACCGGGTCTGCTTGCCGGCAAGACGGTCGCCATCGCGCGCGATGCCGCATTCGCTTTCGTCTATCCGGCCAATCTCGAATGCCTGCGCGAAGCGGGAGCCGAATTGCGTTTCTTCTCGCCGATCGCCGACGAGCCGATTCCCGCCGATGCCGATGCGGTCTATATTCCCGGCGGCTATCCGGAACTGCATTGCAAAGAACTGGCGTCGGCGCAACGCTGGCGCGCATCGGTGCAGGCGGCGCATGCCGCCGGTATGCCCATCCTCGCCGAATGTGGCGGCATGATGGTGATCGCCGATACGCTGACCGATGCGGAAGGCAAGGCATGGCCGATGGCCGGGCTGATGCCGGGGCAGGTCGTCATGCAGCCGCGGCTGGCCGGTATCGGCATGCAGTCGCTGACACTGCCGGAGGGTGAATTGCGCGGCCATGCCTTCCATTATTCGATACTGCAGACATCGGCGGAGCCGACCGCGAAAACGGTGCGTCAGAAAAACGGCCAGCCCGGCGAAGCCGTCTATCGCAGCAACGGATTGACCGCCACGTATTTCCACGCGTACTTCTCGTCGTGCCCGGCGGCGATGGCGCGTCTTTTCCTGCCGGAAGCGCCATGACGACACGCACGCTTCTCATCGGCGGTGCGCGTTCGGGCAAGAGTGCACACGCGGAGCAACTGGCGCTGGCGGCCATGTCGGCCGGCAAGCAGATCGTCTATATCGCCACGGCGCAGATCGGCAATGATGACGGCGACGATGAAATGCGACAGCGCGTCGCGCATCATCGTGCCCGGCGCGATGCAAGCTGGCAGACGGTGGAAGAACCGCTGATGCTGGGGGATGCGATTGCGCGGCATGCATCGGCGCAGACGCTGGTGCTGGTCGATTGCCTGACGGTGTGGCTGTCGAATCTGCTGTTCGCCGAAGGCGGCGATTTTCCCGAGATCGGCACAATCGCGCCGCCGGACTGCTTTGCGCGCGAACGCGCCAGCCTGTTGCAGGCGCTGGAGCACGCTGCCGGCGATGTGATCCTCGTGACGAATGAAGTCGGGCAGGGCATTGTGCCGATGGGCGCGGTGTCGCGCTGGTTCGTCGACGAAGCGGGACGCCTGAATCAGGATGTCGCTACTCGCTGCGAGCGCGTGCGGCTGATCGTTGCCGGCCTGCCGCTGGCATTGAAAGGCTGAGATGCTGGCGGGATTGTCGTTGTCGCTGCTGGCCTTGCTGCTGCCGTTGGGCCTGCTGCTGGATTGGCTGCTTGGCGAGATGCGGCGCTGGCATCCGCTGGTCGGTTTCGGCAATGCGGCGGGCCGGCTGGAAAGCGCCATGAACAAAGGCGGCATGTGTTTCATGCGCGGCTTGTGCGCATGGTGCGTCGCCGTGCTGTTGCCGTCCGCACTGGCGTGGATGGCGCTGGCGCAATTGGCGAAATGGTCATTGCTGGCGGCATGCATAGCGCATGTGGCACTGCTGTATTTCAGTCTCGGTCTGCGCAGCCTGCGCGATCATGCGTTGCCTATCGCGCGTGCGCTGGCTGTCGGCGATCTGCCGCGGGCGCGCAGGCTGACGGCGCGCATTGTCAGCCGTGACACGGCGCAGGCCAACGAAGCCGATCTGGCGAAAGCCGGCGTCGAATCGCTGCTGGAGAACGGTAACGATGCCGTGTTTGGCACGCTGTTCTGGTTTCTCGTTGCCGGCGGCCCCGGTGCCTTGCTGTTTCGTCTGGCGAACACGCTAGATGCAATGTGGGGCTATCGCACGCCACGCTTCGATATGTTCGGCCGCACGGCGGCGCGTATCGACGACGCATTGAACTTCATCCCGGCGCGATTGACCGCGCTGTCGTATGCCTTGCTCGGCAATACGCGGCAGGCATGGCAGTGCTGGCGTGCGCAGGCACCGGCATGGAGCAGCCCGAACGCGGGGCCGGTGATGGCTGCCGGCGCGGGAGCGCTGGGCGTCCTGCTGGGCGGTGCAGCCGTCTATCACGGTGAAATTGAACAGCGCCCGCCCTTGGGCACAGGGGCAGCAGCAGAGGGCAGCGATATCGTGCGCGCATGGCGACTGGTATCGGCAACGGCCTGCCTGTGGGCTGGAGCCATCGTCATTGCGGGAGTGTTCCGTGCTTGATCATGGCGGCAATCTGGACGATGCCGTAAGGCGATACGGCCGGCCGCGCGAAGCATGGCTGGATTTGTCGACCGGCATCAATCCGCATTCCTATCCGGTGCCGGCCTTGGCGGCCGACGTCTGGCATCGCTTGCCGGAAACGGATGTGCTCCTGCTGCAGGCTGCAGAAAAATATTATGGCGCATCGCCGCTGCTGGCGGTGGCCGGTACGCAGGCGGCAATTCAGGCGCTGCCGCGTTTGCGCGGCCCGTCGCGCGTGACCGTGCCGTCCATCGCCTACGCCGAGCATGCGCATCACTGGAAGCAGAACGGCCACACGGTGCGCGAACTGCCGTATGCGGAACTTGCATCGGTTGTTGACGATTGCGACGTGATGGTCGTCTGCAATCCAAATAATCCGACCGGCGAGAGCGTCGCGCCGGCAATCCTGCGCGATTGGGCGAAGCGATTGGCGGCACGCGGCGGCTGGTTGATCGTCGATGAAGCATTCGGCGATGTGACGCCGGAGTTGAGCATTGCAGCGTTAACGGCGTCGGCAGCATCGGCAGAATTTCCCGGTTTGATCGTGTTGCGTTCCATCGGCAAGTTCTTCGGACTCGCGGGGCTGAGGTTGGGATTTGTCGCTGCAGAAGCGGATTTGCTGGCACGCCTGCGCGACATGCTTGGCCCGTGGACCGTCAGCGGGCCGGCACAGCAGATCGGCACGGCGGCGTTGACGGATACGGCATGGCAGTCGCAGATGTGCGATCGCCTGCGCGAAGAGGGGGCGCGGCTGCACGCGTTGCTGGCATCGCACGGCATTGCCGCCAACGGTTGTGCGTTGTATCAATACTGGCCGGAAAAACATGCGGCAGACTTTGCCGATCGCATGGCACGGCACGGCATCTGGATCAGGCAGTTTACGCATGGCGTGCGTCTCGGCCTGCCGCCGGATGAAGCCGGCTGGCAGCGATTGCAGCATGCGCTGGCCGATTGGCAATCTTCACAGGGAAATGCATGAAACCTTATGTCTTGTCTGCCGCTGTGGCGGTGTGTGTATCGTTGAGCGCATCGCTGTGTGCGACGCAGGCTTTTGCCGCCATCACGGTGAAGGATGATGCCGGCAATTCCGTCGTGCTGGAAAAACCGGCGCAGCGCATCGTTTCGCTGGCGCCGCACGCGACCGAACTGATCTTCGCGGCCGGCGGTGGAGATCGCATCGTCGGCACCGTCGGCTACAGCGACTATCCGGCCGCAGCGCTGAAGATTCCGCGCGTCGGCGATCACCGGCAGATCGATCTCGAACGCGTGATTGCACTGAAGCCCGATCTGCTGGTCGTGTGGCTGCACGGCAGTTCCGAACGCCAGCTCGACAGCCTGCGCAAGCTGGGTATTCCGTTTTTCTACAACGAGCCGAAGAAGCTGGCCGATATTCCCGATTCCATTTCACGTCTCGGCAAGCTGATGGGCACGGAACGGCAGGCCGAGCAAATCGCTGATGAAGAGCGCGCACGGCTGGCGCAATTGCAGAAACAGTACGGCAACCGCCCGCTGGTGCGTACCTTCTATCAGGTCTGGGGCAAGCCGATCTATACGGTCAACGGCAGCCACATCATCAGCGACATGCTGCACCTGTGCGGCGGCGTCAACATTTTCGGCAGTCTGGGTGTCACCGCGCCGACGGTTTCCACCGAAGCGGTACTGCTGGAAAACCCCGAAGCCATGATCACCGGCGAACGCAAGACGACGCAGGGGCTGGAAATTTGGAAGCAGTATCCCGATCTGCTGGCGGTGAAGCGCGACAACCTGTTTTCCATCGATGCCGATCTGCTGAACCGCGCCGGTCCGCGCCTGATCGATGGCGCGACCTTCGTCTGCGAAAAGCTGGAACTGGCACGCAGCCGCCGCGTGGATGGAAGGTAACAAGTGAAAAGTGATGCGGTGAAAACCGGCGGCACGAATTTTCCGTTCAAGACCCTGATGGTGCAGGGCACGACGTCGGATGCCGGCAAGAGCGTGCTGGTCGCTGCATTGTGCCGTCTGCTGGCGCGCGAAGGTGTGAAGGTCGCGCCGTTCAAACCGCAGAACATGGCGCTGAACAGCGCGGTGACGGCCGACGGCGGCGAGATCGGCCGCGCGCAGGCCCTGCAGGCGGTTGCCGCCGGCATCGCGCCGCATACCGACATGAATCCGATCCTGCTGAAGCCGTCCAGCGACATTGGCGCGCAGGTGGTCATCCACGGCAAGGCGCGTGCCGACATGAATGCGCGCGACTACCACGCCTACAAGCCGGTGGCGATGCAGGCGGTGCTGGAATCGTATCGGCGTCTCGCGGCGCAATACGACGTCGTGCTGGTGGAAGGCGCAGGCAGCCCGGCCGAGATCAATCTGCGCGAGCGCGACATCGCCAACATGGGTTTTGCCGAAGCGGTCGATTGCCCGGTGATCATCGTTGCCGACATCGACCGTGGCGGCGTGTTCGCCCATCTGGTCGGCACGCTGGCTTGCCTGTCGGAGAGCGAACGCAATCGCGTCGTCGGTTTCGTCATCAATCGTTTTCGCGGCGATCTGTCGCTATTGGAGCCGGGGCTGGATTGGCTGGAGGCGCAAACCGGCAAGCCGGTGTTGGCCGTGCTGTCGTATCTGCACGGATTGTTCCTTGATGCGGAAGATGCGGTCGAACAGACACAGGCGGCGCGCGGTGCTTTCCGTGTCGTCGTGCCGGTGCCGCCGCGCATCAGCAAC
This sequence comes from Oxalicibacterium solurbis, assembly GCF_014635845.1. GTDB lineage: Bacteria > Pseudomonadota > Gammaproteobacteria > Burkholderiales > Burkholderiaceae_D > Oxalicibacterium > Oxalicibacterium solurbis. Next base: position 447,149 of record NZ_BMDP01000002.1, read on the forward strand.
CATACTGATTTCGATGCGCTACGTGCACATCCGGGCGTCGATCTGCAACTGGTCGGCCCCGGCCAGCCGATTTCGCCGGCCGACCTGATCATTCTGCCTGGCAGCAAGCACACGCGCGGCGATCTCGACTGGCTGCGTGCCAACGGCTGGGAGCAGGCGCTGCAACGCCACCTGCGCTACGGCGGCAAGGTGATCGGTATCTGTGGCGGTTACCAGATGCTGGGTCGCACGGTGGCCGATCCGCAAGGTGTCGAAGGCGCGCCCGGCATATCCGAAGGGCTGGGACTGCTGGATATCGATACCGTGCTGACGGCGGAGAAACGGCTGGAGCAGGTCGGTGGCCGTTGCGCGTTTGCCGATGCGGCCGTGAGCGGCTACGAAATCCACATGGGCGTATCAGACGGTGCGGCGCGCGGCAGGCCGGCTTTCTTCATCGAAAATACGAGCGGCGATCCGGTTGGAAACAAGCCGGAAGGCGCGCGTTCCGACGACGATCGCGTACTCGGTACCTATCTGCACGGCGTGTTCGATACGCCGGCCGCCTGCAATGCGCTGCTGCGCTGGGCCGGCTTGCACGGTGATGCGGCTGTCGATACTGCACGTTTGCGCGAGGCCAGTCTGGATCGCATCGCCGATGCCGCACGGTCGCTGCTGCAGGCCTTGCGCGAATACGGCGATCGCGGCTGACGGCGCTCCTTCCGGCTGCCGCCGCCCGGCGGCACATGCTATTCTTGCCCTTCTGCAATTGCGGCCCGCCGGGCTGCACCGTTTTCGCTGATTTTTGCTGATCTTGCAAAGGGAGAATGCCATGCCAGTCATCGTCATCGCCAACCCGAAGGGCGGCGTCGGCAAGAGTACGCTTGCCACCAATCTCGCCGGCTATTTCGCCTCGCAAGGGCACAAGGTCATGCTGGGCGATACCGACGTGCAGCAATCATCGCGCGCATGGCTGAAGCTGCGCTCGCCGGCGCTGCCTGTTATCCAGCCGTGGGAGATCGAGGACGGCCACGTCGCCAAGCCGCCCAAGGGTACGACGCACATCGTGCTGGATACGCCGGCTGGTTTCGGCGGCAAGCGCTTCGAAAAAGTCATGGACATCGCCGACAAGGTGATCGTGCCGCTGCAGCCTTCGATGTTCGACATCCTCGCCACGCAGGATTTCCTGCAGAAGCTGGCCGACCGCAAGCAGAAGAGCAAGGTCGATGTCGGCGTGCTCGGCATGCGTGTCGATGTGCGTACGCGCGCTTCGGAACAACTGGCCAATTACGTCGAGGGGTTGGGTTTGCCGGTGCTCGGCTTCCTGCGCAGCACGCAGAATTATGTGCAGCTTGCAGCCAATGGCGCGACGTTGTGGGATGTGGCGCCGGGTCGCGTCGAGAAGGACCGCGAACAGTGGCAGGATATCCTGCGCTGGGTGACGGAAAAATGATCACTGCCTGACCGGAATGAAAAATGCCGCACGATGTGCGGCATTTTTTTCGTCCAGACGTATTGCAGGAAATCAGATTTCCAGATTGTCGATCAGCCGCGTATTGCCCAGTTTGGCGGCGGCCAGCACCACGAGTTTTTCTCCCTGCGCCATGTCGCCTGCGGCCGGCGGTTGCAGATTGGATTGCTTGCGGATCGATACGTAATCCGGTTTCCAGTTGCGCTGCGTCAGCTCGGCCATGGCCTTGCGTTCCAGTTCGGACACATCCAGATGGCCGCTGCGTACTTCGTCGGCGACTTCGTTGAGCACGCGGTACAGCGTCGGCGCTTCGGCGCGTTCGTCGGCGGAAAGATAGCTGTTGCGCGACGACAGTGCCAGGCCATCTTCCGCGCGGAAGGTTTCGGCGGCGATGATTTCGGTCGGCAGCGCGAACTGCTTGGACATATTGCGCACGATCATCAACTGCTGGTAATCCTTCTTGCCGAACACGGCCACGCGCGGCTGTACGCAGGACAGCAGTTTCAGCACCACGGTCGTCACACCGGTGAAGAAGCCGGGGCGGAATTCGCCTTCCAGCGTATTGCCCAGATCGTCGGGCGGACGCACGCGGTATTCCTGCGGCTCCGGATACATGTCCTTCTCGGTCGGCGCGAACAGGATGTAGACGCCTTCCTTTTCCAGTTTCTCGACGTCGGCCTGGAAGGTGCGCGGGTATTTGTCGAAATCCTCGTTCGGGCCGAACTGCAGGCGGTTGACGAAAATCGACGCGACAACCGGATCGCCATGCTTGCGCGCGAGCTTCATCAGCGACAGATGGCCGTCGTGCAGATTGCCCATGGTCGGCACGAAAGCGGTGCGCAACTGGCCGCGCAAGTGATCGCGTAATTCCTCGATCGAAGAGATGATTTTCATAAACCTGCCTTGATTACCTTGATAGGGCGCATGCGCCGTCGGCGCGAGATTCTGGGTGAGGAAAAATCAGGTCGGCGCGTAGGCCAGACGAACGTAGATGGGCGCGAACGGTTCTGCCTGTGTGATCTCGATCAGCGTTTCCTTGCCGAGCTCCAGCAGTGCAACGAAGTTGACGACGACAACCGGCACGCCGCGCGACGGATCGAACAAATCGGTGAACTCGACGAACTTGCTGGTCTGCAGCCGGCGCAGGATGGCCGTCATGTGCTCGCGCACCGACAGTTCTTCACGCGTGATCGTGTGATGCGCAGTCAGCTTGGCACGGCGCAATACGTCGGCCCATGCAGCCTGCAGGTCGTCCATGTTGACCTCGGGCCAGCGCACCACGGTGTTTTGCTCGATGTAGACCTGCGTGCGCACATAATCGCGACCGAGCTGCGGCAGTGCGTCCAGCTGCTGCGACGCCAGTTTCATCTGCTCGTATTCGAGCAGGCGGCGAACCAGTTCGGCACGCGGATCTTCCGCTTCCTCGCCGGTATCGGCCTTGCGCACCGGCAGCAGCATGCGCGACTTGATCTCGATCAGCATCGCCGCCATCAACAGATACTCGGCTGCCAGTTCCAGATTGCGCATGCGGATCTGCTCGACATACAGCAGATACTGCTTCGTGACCTGCGCCATCGGGATGTCGAGGATGTTGAAGTTCTGCTTGCGGATCAGGTAGAGCAGCAGATCGAGCGGGCCTTCGAAGGCTTCGAGGAAGATTTCGAGCGCATCCGGCGGGATGTACAGGTCGTTCGGCAGCTTGAACAGCGGCTCACCGTACAGGCGCGCATAGGCGACGCCATCGATGACGTCCGGCGTCGTATCCGGCTGGCCGGCGACTTCGATGTCCGGCGCGCTCGAAGGCATCTGCGCCAGCATCGGATGTGCGCCGCTGCGCTCGTCGCTCATCGAATCAGCGGACTTTGTTCTGGTAGACGTAGGCTTGCTGCTTGACGCGCGACGCGTTGTTGCGATCCATCTGGTCGAGATCGAGCGGCGCCTTGTCCCATAGCAACGAGCGGCCGGCGCGTTGCGAGGCTTCCAGATTCGGGTTCTTTTCCTTCAGATCGTTGATGAACTGGGTGATTTCGGATTGGTAGTTATAGTGCTGTTTGCTGAACATGGTCGATTTGATAACAGGACGGAAACAGCCGCTATTCTACCTTGTCTTTGCGCCAATCGGCCGGTTGCGATGGCGGGGTGATTCAGGCAAATTGACGGCAGTTTCATTCTGCGGAGCCTTCATGAAAAACTTTCTGCGTGCGGTGTCGGGCTTGCTGTGCGGCCTGTTGATGTTCGGCTGCCGGCCGGTCGAGGATTTCGGCCTGGAAAAATTGACCAAAGGCGTTTCCACGGAAGCCGACGTGCGGGCGGCGATGGGCGAGCCGGCGGCAGTCTGGCCGGAAGGAAACGGCGCACGTACGCTGGAATATCCGAAAGGGCCGGAGGGTAACCGCACGTTCATGGTCGATGTCGATGCGGGCGGTGTGCTGCACGACTGGAAGCAGGTACTGACACCGGAGAATTTCGCGACGATCGCGCCGGGCATGACGCGTGACGAAGTGCGGCGCAAGCTGGGCAGGCCGCGCACTGTTGCGAATTTTCCGCTGAAGAACGAAGAAGTCTGGGACTGGCGCTATCAGGCGTCGCCGGGCGAGGACAAATTCTTCAACGTGCATTTCGACCGCAGCAGCAATCGTGTCGTGCGCGTATCGGAATCCGAGGAAGTGCACGGCTGATCCTGCAGACCGCCGTACATCGGTGGTTAGTATCGGTTGATCAGTTCTTCAGGATGCGCCGCATGACGGTCGGCGGCGGGTCCATCGGATTGGCGTGTGCATATTCCAGTTCCGGCGCTTCGGAGAATTCGTAGGCCGAATAAAGATCGAGCAGGCGCGGCTGGTCGTGGCGTACCGCCAGCCGCAGTTCTTCCACTTCATTGACGTAGGCGTGGTGGATGATGGCTTCCACCAGTTGTTGCGACAGGTCCAGTCCGCGAAAGGCCGGTAGCACGCCGATGCGCAGCATTTCCCAGATGGCTGAATTGTCTTCCCGCGGCAGCCAGCGCGCGGAACCGATGGGTTCGCCATCCGCCAGCAGGATGAAGGCGCCGCCGTGCAGCAGATGCTGGCTGACCCTGCTTGCCGTTTCGCGATGCCCGCCGGACGTGACGGCCACGCGATTGGCCCAGGCCGCGCGCGTGAGACTGGCTATCAGTTGCGCATCTTCGAGAGTAGCTTCGCGTATCTGAGTCTGCATGGCGGAACGGTCGGGACGATGCGTTATCGCGGCTTAGCGGATACGCATGCCCGGCTCGGCGCCGGGCCACGGATTCAGGATGTAGATGCCCGGACTCTTCTTCTCATCGGCAGCCGATGCAGCCAGCACCATGCCTTCCGAGATGCCGAACTTCATCTTGCGCGGCGCGAGGTTGGCGACCAGCACGGTCAGCTTGCCGACCAGGTCTTCCGGCTTGTAGGCCGACTTGATGCCGGAGAACACGTTACGTGTGCGGCCTTCGCCGACGTCCAGCGTCAGGCGTAGCAGCTTGTCCGAGCCTTCCACGTGTTCGCAGTTGACGATCTTGGCGATGCGCAGGTCGACCTTGGCGAAATCGTCGATCTTGATTTCGTCGGCTAGCGGTTCGATGTCGGTTTTTGCGGCATCGGCAGCGTTGGCAGTATCGCTCGCGGCTTTCGTTTCCGTTGCGGCCGGCATTTCGAACAGTGCATCCAGCATCTTCGGTTCGACACGCGTCATCAGGTGCGCGTAAGCGTTGACCTGATGATTGTTCGGCAGCGGCGTGGCGACGTCGTTCCATTGCAGCGGCGCGATGTTGAGCAATGCTTCGACTTGCTGTGCAACGTTCGGCAGCACCGGCTTCAGGTAGATCGTGAGAATGCGGAAGGCTTCCAGCAAGCGGCTGCAGACTTCCTGCAGCTTGGCGTTGTTGTCCGGATTCTTCGCCAGTTCCCAGGGCTTGTTCGCATCGACGTAGACGTTGATCGCATCGCACTGTTCCATGATCGCGCGCAACGCCTTGCCGTATTCGCGCTGGTCGTAGAACGACTGGATTTCCGGCGCGGCGTTGCGCAGTTTGTTGATGAAGGCATCGTCGGCAGTTGCCCACGTCGTGGCCACGCGGCCGTCGAATTTCTTCGTGATGAAACCGGCTGCGCGGCTGGCGATGTTGACGTACTTGCCGACCAGATCGCTGTTGACGCGCGCGCTGAAGTCTTCCGGATTGAAATCGATGTCTTCGTTGCGCGCGCTCAGCTTGTTGGCGAGGTAGTAGCGCAGCCATTCCGGATTCATGCCCAGGCTCAGGTACTTCAGCGGATCGAGGCCGGTGCCGCGGCTCTTGCTCATCTTCTCGCCGTTGTTGACGGTCAGGAAGCCGTGCACGAACACCTTGTTCGGCGTCTTGCGGCCGCTGAAGTGCAGCATCGCCGGCCAGAACAGCGTATGGAAATTGACGATGTCCTTGCCGATGAAGTGGACCTGCTCCAGCTTTGGATCGGCCATGTAGGCGTCGTAGTTCTCGCCGCGCTTGTCGAGCAGGTTTTTCAGCGAGGCCAGATAGCCGACCGGCGCGTCCAGCCACACGTAGAAATATTTGCCCGGTGCGTCCGGAATCTCGATACCGAAGTAGGGTGCGTCGCGCGAGATGTCCCAATCGCTCAGTCCTTCGCTGGTCGAGCCGTCGATGTTGTCGCGTACCGTGAACCATTCCTTGACCTTGTTGGCGACCTCCGCCTGCAGGTGCGGCTTGCCGTCGACGTCGTTGCCGGAAATCCATTCTTCGAGGAAGGCCACGCTGCGCGGATCGGACAGCATGAAGAAGAAGTGATCCGAGTTTTTCAGCACCGGTGTGGCGCCGGTCAGCGCCGAGTACGGATTGATCAGGTCGGTCGGCGCATAGACCGCACCGCAGACTTCGCAGTTGTCGCCGTATTGATCCTGCGCGCCGCATTTCGGGCATTGGCCCTTGATGTAGCGGTCCGGCAGGAACATGTTCTTTTCCGGATCGAAGAACTGCTCGATCGTGCGCGTCTTGATCAGGCCGTTCTTTTTCAGGTCGAGATAGATCTGCTTGGCGAGCGTGTGATTTTCCGGGCCGTCGGTCGAATGCCAGTTGTCGAACGCGATATGGAAACCGTCCAGATACTGCTTGCGGCCGGCGGCGATGTTGGCGACGAACTGCTGCGGTGTCAGGCCGGCTTTTTCCGCCGCGATCATGATCGGCGCACCGTGCGCATCGTCGGCGCCGACGAAGTTCACCGCATTGCCCTGCATGCGCTGGAAGCGCACCCAGATATCGGCCTGGATGTATTCCATGATGTGGCCGATGTGGAAGGCGCCATTGGCGTAGGGAAGGGCGGTGGTGACGAACAGCTTGCGCGGCGACGGATTGCTCATAAGGTGATGCTGGACGGAAATTTTGGGGAAAGGCGACATTTTAGCAGCGCGGACGGCTTGGCGCGGACCTTGGCAGAGCGGGCAGCTGCCAAGGTAGCGGGGAAGCGCGCCGGCGCGCTAGAATAGCGACTTTCCATCGTAGCTACAGGACGGCTTTGGCGACCCCAGGGCCGTTTTCATTTCATGACCGTTCGCACCCCGATTCGTACCCGCTTCGCTCCCAGCCCGACCGGCTATCTCCACGTTGGCGGCGCGCGCACCGCGCTGTTTTCCTGGGCCTATGCCCGCCACTTCGGCGGCCAATTCATCTTGCGCATCGAGGATACCGATCTCGAACGTTCGACGCCGGAAGCGGTACAGGCCATTATCGATGGCATGAACTGGCTGGGCCTGCAGCATGACGAAGGCCCGTTTTACCAAATGCAGCGGATGGATCGTTATCGCGAAGTGATCGCGCAGATGCTGGCCGACGGCAGCGCCTATCACTGCTATTGCACGCCGGAAGAAGTCGAGGCGATGCGCGAACGCCAGCGTGCGATCGGCGAGAAGCCGCGCTACGACGGCACCTGGCGTCCGGAAGAAGGCAAGACCTTGCCGGCGATCCCGGAAGGCCGCAAGCCGGTCGTGCGTTTCCGCAATCCGGTCGACGGTGAAGTCACGTGGGACGACGTCGTTAAGGGCACGATCACGATCGCCAACCGCGAGATGGACGACCTGATCATCGCGCGCAGCGACGGCACGCCGACCTACAATTTCTGCGTTGCCATCGACGACTGGGACATGAAAATCACGCACGTGATCCGCGGCGACGATCACGTCAACAACACGCCGCGCCAGATCAACATCCTGCGCGCGCTCGGTGCGGAATTGCCGCAATACGGGCACCTGCCGATGATCCATGGCACCGATGGCCAGAAGCTGTCCAAGCGCCACGGCGCAGTCAGCGTGATGGACTATCCGGCACAAGGTTATCTGCCGGAAGCGATGCTGAACTATCTGGCGCGCCTGGGTTGGAGCCACGGTGACGACGAAATTTTCTCGATCGAACAGTTCGTCCAATGGTTCGATCTCGATCATCTGACGAAATCGCCAGCGCAATTCAACTTCGAAAAATTCGACTGGCTGAACAATCACTATATCAAGCAGGCCGACAATGGACGTCTTGCCGATCTGGCGCGTCCGCTGATGACGGAACATGGCGCGCAGTTCGATGGCGCCCCCGAGTTGCAAGCGGTGATCGCGCTGATGAAGGATCGCTTCAATACGGTCAACGAACTGGCTGTCGCTGCGATGCTGTTCTATCGCCAGCCTGCACCGGATGCAGCGCTGCTGGCGCAGCATGTCACCGATGCGGTCAAGCCGGCACTTGCGCAGTTCGCGACGCAATTGCAATCAATCGAGTGGAACAAGGACGCCGTGTCTGCTGCATTGAAGGAAACGCTGGCCGCGCACAAACTGAAGATGCCGCAACTGGCGATGCCGCTGCGTTTGCTGATTACCGGTCAGTTGCAGACACCGTCGATCGATGCAGTCATCGCCTTGTTCGATCGCAACGTGGTGCAGGCACGCATGCAGAAATATCTTTGAGAAATTTTTCTAAAGGGTATTTACAAGAGCGGGAAACATCTGCATAATCTCGCTTCTGCACTCGAGGGGGTATAGCTCAGCTGGGAGAGCGCTTGCATGGCATGCAAGAGGTCAGCGGTTCGATCCCGCTTATCTCCACCACCGAATTTGCAGCAGGTCAGTAATACGGACAGCTTTTGTCCCCATCGTCTAGAGGCCTAGGACATCACCCTTTCACGGTGAGTACAGGGGTTCGAATCCCCTTGGGGACGCCAAATAAAACGCCACGCAATTGCGTGGCGTTTTTCTTTTTTGCTTCGATTTTGCTTCGCGCTTTTTCGAACGCTCCTGTCGTCTGTCGTCGTCACGATCGGCATTTGTCATCGCACGGCGAAGTGCATCCCGTTTCGTTATCCCGCATCTTCTTCGGCATCCTTGTTTGCATCGTCCCATATCGATGGGATTGGAAAACATGCAAGGGATTGCAATAATCGCAACGCCTTTTTGCCGGTATTTCCGGCGCAGGCCCGACCGCCGCGATGCACGTGGCGGTTCGCATCACGATGTTGCCGGAGATCTTCCATATGAAGACATCAACAGAGAATGGTTTTTCGCTGATCGAAGTCCTGGTTGCCGTATTCGTTCTGGCGGTCGGCGTAATCGGTGCGGCAGGAATGCAGCTGGCCGCATTGCGGACCGCGCAGCAATCGTCCTTCCAGACACATGCGTTGCATCTGGCGACAGAGATGGCCGATTACATGCGCGCCAACGTCGGGCAGATGAGGCGTATCGATGCCGTCAATCCTTATTTGCGCGTCGACTATCGTGCTTCCGGGGTTGCTGCCTCGCCAGCTTCTAGCGTCAACTGCTACGGCATCGATGCGCAATGCGATGAGGACGAGCTGGCGCAATTCGAGATTGCAGAATGGCTGCGTCGTCTGGCGGCGGCATTGCCGGGTGCACGCACCAGGATTTGTCGTGACGCTGCTCCTTGGGACAAGGGCGGTCAACGATTCCGATGGGAATGCACAGCTGCGCAGGGCCATGCCATTGCCTCGATCGTCATCAAGATCGGTTGGCGAGAGAGACACGCCGATGGCCGGCTGCTGCATGAAGACGGTAGCGATGCGCCTGGCATCGCATTGCTGGTTGCGCCCTACGTCGAATGAATACTCGCCCATTTTTATCGGATCAATCCGGACTGACGCTGATCGAATTGATGATTGCGATGGCGCTGGGTTTGTTCGTTCTGTTGGCGGCAACCGGACTGCTTCTGTCCAGCAAGGCAGCCTATACGGTGCAGAGCCAGATGGCATATGTACATGAGAGCGGCCGTTACGCGATGGACATCCTGTCGCGTGCCGTGCGTCAGGCAGGCCATGAAGACCATCGCATGTCGATAACGATGACGCAGGAAGCGACGCCGAACGTCATCGGCCTGGATGCGATGACACTGAAGAAAACCACTGCCGGTCTGAACGACGCCTCCACAAAAGGCGTGGTGAACGGCAGCGATGTTCTGGCATTGCGTTTCTTTGGCGACGACACGAATCGGCAGGATGGCACCATCCTCAATTGTGCGGGATTGCCGGTCGCCGCACCCGACGCATCCGACGATGCCGAATCGGGGCGTGGCTGGAGCATTTTCTTCGTCGGCAAGGATGCAGCAGGCGAGCCTGAGCTGCGCTGCAAGTATCGAACGCAGACGGGATGGAATGCTGACGCCATCGTACGCGGCGTTGAATCTTTCCAGGTGTTGTACGGCGTCGATGCGGATGACGACGGCATGCCGGACCGCTTCGTGAATGCGGACGCGGTCGATGCGCTGGATAGCCAATTGTCGCTGAATGGCGAGAATGTCGTGGCGCGCGCGGCGGATCTGCGGCGTCGGACGCACTGGAAGAAAATTCGTTCGATCCGCATCGCGATTCTGGTGCGCAGCACGCAGCCGGCACGTGATGACGATCTGTCTGCCGTGCATGAGTTGTTCGGCCCCGGATATGCGAACACGCATGCTGCACGGGACCGCGGGACAAGCGTGGCGGAACGCGATATTCCATTCGCGGAGCGCAACCGGCTGAGAAAGGTTTTCGAGCAGACGATCCAGTTGCGCAATGATGTCGCTGGTGCCGCAGCGTGAAGTGCGGTGTGTACAGGGCCGGTGCAGTTGGCACAACTAGCATGGAGCGTGGCGCAACGCTGATTGTGGTTCTGCTGTTGCTGATTGTCGTTCTGTTGCTGGGCGTCGGTGCATCGCAGATTGCCTTGCAAGGCGAAAAATCTTCGCGCAACGATCGCGATCGCCAGATCGCCTTTCAGGCTGCGGAAGCAGCCTTGCTCGATGCCGAAACCGACATCGAAGCATCACCCGATGCATTACGTTCCCGCAGTCATCTGTTTTCTGCTGACGGCGTGTCCGGCTTTCCGCAAACGATGGAATCGTCCTGCGCTGCCGGCGAGGCAAACGTATTTCTTGGTTTGTGCCGGTATGCAGAAGACGAAGATGCAGCGTGGCGACATGTCGATTTCCTGGGTGCTGACGCAACGTCCACGCATTCCGTGCCTTATGGTCGCTTCACCGGACAAGTCTTTCCTGTTGGCGTAGGCCCGTTACCAGCAAGACTGCCGCGCTACATCATCGAAATGATGCCAGACCGCAAGCCGGGAATGGCGGCAGACGAATCCGCGTATGTCTATCGGATCACGGCCATCGGCTTCGGCGTTCGCGAGACCACGCAAGTGGCCTTGCAGACTGTCTATCGCAAGGCAAGCCGATGAAGGCGATGTTAGGGACATTGCTGTTGAGCGTGTTGTCTGCATCGATACTGCGGACTACGGTTGCGGCACCGCCTCCCATTGCACTGGAAAATGAACCCTTGCATCTGCAGTCATGCCCGATGCCATCTACCGGCGATTGGGTAGAGACGACATCGGTACAGGTTTCCGGGGAACAGGGCGTGGCGGTTTATCAGGCGGGCTATCGCCCGACGGATGGCAGCGGCAGTCTGAAGAAACGGCAGACAGGACGGCAAACGGAAGTCGAGTGGGATGCTGGCGTGTTGCTGACCAGGCGTTCCGCTGTGCGCAAGCTGTGGACGGCAAGCGATGATGGCGACAAGTTCGGTGGAATCCCATTTGTATGGACATCGTTGGATGCCAGCCAGAAACTCGCCCTGAATCGTTCACCGGTTGACGGTAGCGATGACGGGCTTGGGCAAAAACGATGGGATTATCTGCGGGGCGTACGTACGGACGAAGCAAGTTTGTTCAGGCGGCGACAACGCCTTCTGGGGGCGATCGTGCATGGTGTGCCTGTTTTCACCGGATCATCGTCCACTGCGGCGGGCAATGCTCATGGCGATGCAAATCACGAACGCCCAGAAGTCGTGTATGTCGGTGCGGGCGACGGCATGCTGCATGCGTTCAATGCGAAGAGTGGCGATGAATTGTTTGCCTATCTTCCCCATGCAGTCTTTGATCGCCTGCCGTTGCTGACGATGGTCGATAGTACTGACGCTTTGCCGGTCGACGGCGGCATTACGATAAGTGATGTGCCGACGGACTTGGCCGGCAACCGCTGGCGCAGCATATTGGTGGCTGGAATGGGGCGTGGTGCGCAAGGCATTTTTGCACTGGACGTGACGACACCGACCGAATTCAACAGTAATGATGTTTTGTGGGAATTTACCGATGCGGACGATGCCGACATCGGCAATGTGATCGGCACGCCGCTCATCGCGAAATTTCGTACGGGACTGGTGCACAGCGTGCCGCAGTATCGTTACTTTGCAGTGGTGCCGGGTGGTGTCAACAGCCACGTTGCCGATGGCGACGGACGATTCAATCCGGCAGGCAAAACTACCGTATTTCTATTGGCGCTGGACAAGCCAGCAGGGGAACCGTGGCAGGCCGGCATCAACTATTTCAAATTCGTATTGCCGGCATCCGATGCTAGTCGCGCGAACGGCGTGATTGAATTGGCGCTGACCACGGCGCCCGATGGTTCGGCCAGCGTTGCATACGCAGGCGATTTGCTCGGCAATCTGTGGCGTTTCGATTTCGGCGGCAATACGCCGGACAGCCACGCTCCGCAATTGCTGTTCGTCGCGCGTGATGCCGCCGGCAATCGCCAGCCGATCACGCAGCGCCCGCGCATCGTGTTCGCGCCGGAGCGCGGCTACATGGTGCTGTTCGGCACCGGCAAGTATCTGGAAAGAAGCGATCTGGACCGCAGTTCGTATGCGTCGCAATCGTTCTACGGGATATGGGATCGTAATGGCACAAAGATCGATGGTCGCAGTTCGCTGGTTGCCAGGATTGCGCAGCCGCAAGGCGACAGATACACAGTCGTCGGCGAAGCCTTGATGTACGTGCCGACCGGCAAGCGCGGCTGGTATCTGGATTTCCCGAAAGCGCAGCTTACCGGTGAACGCAGCATCACATCGGCAGCCATGCTCGATACGCAGGTCGTATTCAGCACGCTGATTCCGGCTGCCGCCGCATGCACGGCACCTCTCGGACGTACCTATCTGCTTGATGCGTTGACCGGCCTTCCTGTCTCGGCGCATTTCGATGCCTATTTGTCGGAGGCAAGTTTTCCAGGCATCTCACCGCCATTTTTCATCATGCCGGTCGAAACGAGCGAACGCGATGCGACCGGCAAGCGACGCGTCGTTACGCGGTTGAAAAGACCGGGCGTAAAAACAGAAGAAGCGAATTCGGATGCTTCGCCGGACGAGACGATCGTCGAAGCGGTGACGACGGCAGGGCGCCTCAGCTGGCGGGAAATCATCGACTGGCAGGAGTTGCGTAATGACAGGTAAGCCGGAAAAGCGGCAGGGACAGACAAGGAGAAAGCGATGCGAACGATGAAGATGGGCGGCTTTACGGCCGTCGAACTGATGGTCGTGCTGATCGTCATGGCGATTCTGGTGGCGATCGCCTTTCCGTCCTATCAGGAATCCGTGCTGAAGAGCAAGCGCGTCGAAGGCAGGGCTGCGTTGATGAAGCTCATGCAGCAACAGGAACGTTATTACTCGTTGCATGCGCGCTATCTTGTTTTTTCCGTCGCATCAGACGATGAAGCGCAAGGTTTTCGCTGGTATTCCGGCGACAATCCGCAGAACAGCCTGTATGAAATCAGTGCGCAAGCATGCGAAGGCAAGGACATCCGCGATTGCGTGAAGCTGCGGGCCGTGCCGGGCACGCAGAACGTCAATCGGAATTACAGCGATCTCGCTTGCGGCACGCTGGTGCTGACCAGCGAAGGAAACAAATCTGCCGATGCGGATCATTGCTGGTGATGCCGGTACGGTCACATAATCGTCTTCATCATCGTCGTTACCGTACTGGCGGTTTTTCGATTATCGAGCTGATCGCGATCGTGACGATCGTCGGTATTCTGTTGGCGGTTGGCTTCCCGTCTTTCCAGTCGCTGATTCAGAGCCAACGATTGACGACGACGGCCAATGCCTTGTTCATGGCGGTCAATCTGGCGCGTTCGGAAGCGATACAGCGCGGCACGCGCGTCGATCTGGTGCCGGCGGGAGACGGCCGTTCGTGGAACGACGGCTGGGTGATCTTTATCGACGCCAACGGCAACCGGCGGCCGGATGCCGGTGAGACCATCGTTTTCACGCATGATCCTGTCGACCGCGATCTGCGCATCACGCCCCGTTTCACCGATTCGAAAGTACAATATATCGCGTTCAACGGCACCGGCCGTACGCGTACCAACGCGAGCCGTTATGCATCGCAATCCGGGCATTGGCTGCTGGAACTGGGCACGCAATCGCGCAAGATCGTCATCAATTTTCTCGGTCGTCCGCGCGTCTGTAATCCGCAGTCTGCCGCCGGTTGCTGATACAGGCAGCTTCTCGTCAATCGATCATCCGAAAAGAGTCACGTGGAAATTCATAGCGATGTGCAAGGCATGCGCCTTGCGCTGGAACTGGCAGCCAGGGGCATGTTCACCACGACGCCGAATCCGCGCGTCGGCTGCGTCATCGTCAAGGACGATCGTCTGATCGGCGCCGGCTATACGCAGCCGGCCGGCCAGGCGCATGCGGAAGTGCAGGCAATGAACGATGCGGTGGCCAAGGGTTTCGACGTGGCCGGTGCGACCGCCTATGTGACGCTGGAACCCTGCAGCCATTTCGGCCGTACGCCGCCGTGCGCCGACGCCCTGATCCGTTCCCGCGTGGCGCGGGTCGTGGTGGCGATTGCCGATCCGAATCCGCTGGTGGCGGGGCAGGGCATCGCAAAATTGGAAGCGGCCGGCATCCAGGTCACGCGCGGTGTGCTGGAAGACGAAGCGCGCGAGATGAACATCGGCTTCTTTTCGCGCATGCAGCGCAGCCGGCCGTGGGTACGCATGAAGACCGCCGCCAGCCTGGACGGCATGACGGCGCTGCACAATGGCGAGAGCCAATGGATCACCGGCGATGAAGCGCGCGCCGACGGCCATCGCTGGCGTGCGCGTGCCTGCGCGGTGCTGACCGGCATCGGCACCGTCATCGAAGACGATCCGCAGCTGACGGTGCGCGCCATCGATACGCCGCGCCAGCCGCGCCGCATCGTCATCGACAGCCGTCTGCAGATCAGCCCGCATGCGCGCGTGCTGGAAGGTGGCGGGACGTGGATCGTCGCCGCGCAATCGCAGCCGGAAAAGGAAGAGATGCTGCACGATGCCGGGCATGAAGTGATTCTGCTGCCGAATGCCGACGGCAAGGTCGAGCTACCGGCGCTGATGCAGGAACTCGGCAAGCGGCAGATCAACGAAGTGCATGTCGAAGCCGGTTTCAAGCTGAACGGTTCGCTGATCCGTGAAGGCTGTGTTGACGAACTGCTGGTCTATCTGGCGCCGTCGCTGCTGGGCGATGCGCAGCGCATGTTCAACCTGCCGGCGCTGGAATCTCTGGAGCAGAAAAAATCGCTGGCTTTCCACGACGTCAAGCAGATCGGTGCGGATTTGCGTATCCTTGCTCGCTTCACCTGATTTTTCACCTGATTCATTTTTTCATATCGCGCCATGTTTACAGGAATCGTTGCCGCCATCGGCAAAATCACCGATATCTCTCCGCTGGGCGACGTGCAGGCCGGCCACCGGCTGACCGTCGATGCCGGCACGTTGCCGCTGACGGACGTCGCGCTCGGCGATTCGATCACGCTGAACGGCGCCTGCATGACCGTGGTGACGAAGACCGACCGCAGTTTCCAGGTCGATGTGTCGCGCGAGAGCCTGAACTGCACGTCGGGTCTGGATCGTCTGGGCGAAGTGAATCTGGAAAAAGCAGTTACGTTGTCCGAACGTCTCGGTGGCCATCTGGTATCCGGGCATGTCGACGGCCTGGGCGAAGTCGTGACATTCGAGCCGGTGGGCGAATCGTGGCTGCTGGTCGTCGCCGCGCCGAAATCGCTGGCGCGCTATCTGGCGTTCAAGGGATCGATCGTCGTCAACGGCGTGTCGCTGACGGTCAACAGCGTGACCGATACGGCGACCGGCTGCGAATTTTCCGTCAACCTGATTCCGCATACGGTGCAGGTCACGACACTCAAGCATTTGCAGAAGGGCGCGAAGGTCAACCTCGAAGTGGATCTGATCGCACGTTATGTAGAACGAATGCTATCCCTGCCCAGGGATAGCTGAATTTCCTGCTTCGATATGGCGCTTTTCCTCGATTCCAAAATTCGAGGAGCGAGAAATTTCGGCAAGCTGTCTGAAAAAATTTATTCGATGGAAAGTTGTTGTCCGCCGATAGGCGATAAAGCAGATTCAAAGGAAAGCGATGCATCGAACGTGCGCCGCAGGCTGATTGTCTTTTGATTGGCGATGCTTTCTAGCCAGTTCTTTTTTTTATGTTTTCTAGCGTGTCTTCAAAAATAGAAATCTGCGTTACTGCCATGTTCCTGAAGTAATCGTGGGAAACCTTCAGCGAAGCCAATAACGTCGTTTTTTCTTCCCTCTCGGCAGGAACTGCTTCCAAATTCAATATGATGTTGTGGATGGCGTTGGCGTACGTTTGTCTCTGATCCTTCATGTGTGTGATCTCGTTTGCCAATGCATCCCTGGGGCCTGTCAAAACGCGGATAGGCTGCGTTAATTTTCCGCTGAATTGATGGTACAGAGCATGGTTCTCTTTTAATACATCAAGAAAACTGTTCTTCAGTGTTGCACAGTGCTCGCCTTCCTCAAATAGTGTTGTCAGTTTGGCTTCGGCTGTTTCGATATCTCGCCAACTGTCGACTTGCCGATCAATGCTGCCAACTACTTCGGTGGCCGTTGTATCCGGTGTGTTTTTTGCCGTATTGATGCTTTCCCATAAGCGTCTTGGGCGATCGCGAAATTCTGCAAAGGCCAGTTTTTTTCCTGGTGAAAACGTTCCTGCGACGCGACGCATCATCTCGGTAGTGCTGTTTGCGAGCAGGGATTCCTTGATATTGCTGGCGAGTTTCATATCACCCGTATTCTCGGATTGCTGGTGAGTGCTGTAAGCCTCAAAGGCAACGCTTGACTTTACCCGGGCAGGAACATCGGTCGTTACTGCGGCGCTACTTACCAACACGCGGGCACCGTCAATCATGCTCTTGACATTGTTTTCCAACTTCTGGCCTTCGGTGTCGGCCAGACCGAATAGCGTATCTACTCCTCCGGTATAGTCCTTTGTCACATTGTTGGCGAGATTCATGGTGGTCTTGGTTTGCCAAGACTGCTTCTGGTACAGATTGACTTCATCTTCCACACCTTTCAAGCGAATCATCAGATTGCGTTCGGCTGGATAACTGAGTCCTGTCTTGTCATTGAGCGCAGGCCGTAATAAAGCGTCGAGAATCGAGGCCGTATGCGCAATGTTTTTGACATGTCGGTCCCATTCGGAGTCCTGGTCATTCCCGGAGGCATAGACATAACTGCCTTTTACAACATGGGCGGGCGTTCCTTCGCCCGGATTTGCCTGCGTCGCCATCCGGTCTGCAACATGCTCATCGGTAAAAGGATCGACCCAAGTCGCTGCATCCGGGTCGGTAACGTGTGCCATTACTGGCGCGTGCGTCGTTCCCCAGGGTGAATTCATTACTGCATTGACCGATTGGCTGTTCATGGCGATGTTTCGCCACATACCGTAGGGAAAAGTGCCCAGCACCTTCTCATGGCGCAGTGAGCTTGCAAAGGCAGATTTTCGTTCTTCATTGCCGCCGGTCTTCGTATTCAGTTCATCCAGAAAACCGGCATCGTTCGTCCAGACATCTCTTTCATTTTGAGTATCATGCAGTTTTTGCTCCCAATAAAATCCTAACGCCACGCCGCGAAAATCTTCATTTCCCACAGTAGTCTCAACCGCTGCTTCTACCCGATTGCTGCTACGAGTCAACCCGTGGGCATTGTAGGCAAGGACAAAGGCATATTGGTCAGGATCGCTGGCGCCCTGCAGATATCTGGCAGGGAAATCTCGTATACCTGCATAGAGTGGCGCGCTTACTAAAATGCCGCCTTGAGGCCTCGCTTCTTCCGGCACGATATCGTCATGCACGGATTCGGCATCTTCTTGTGGCGCAAGATTGGCCTGCTGATTGCGTACGATGGTGTACTTGCTGGATGCCAGATCCGGGACCGTAAATCGTGCTCGCATCAATGACAAAGCGCTTTCGGTGCCGGTACCGCCAAGGTCAGGGTTGTCCTTCCATTCCCTGCTCGTAAGTTGCTTTTCCCACTCCAGCTTCCTTGCTTTTGCTCCTTTGGGGCGATTTTTCAGCCAGCTTGCGGATCGATTGAACTGGCTGTCGTTATTCAGCAGATGATCGGTCACCCAGGCAGTTAGTTGTTCGCGGGGAAGGTCGCCATATTTCTGAACGACGTCTCCTCGCACGCCGATACGCATCTTCTGGGCGGACTTGGAAGCATAAAAATTTCCCTTGGCTGGCATCGATAAGGCGCCCGGTATCGTCGTGTCCGCAGCACCGCTTCCGGCAACCAGTGCTTTTGCTCCCATTGCGTCTGCTTCCTGTTCCAGGCCCGCGTCGTCATTGACAGGTACGCCTTGCTTCATCTGTGTTGTCGGCGCGACGCGTCCTTGCATCTGCTGTACTACGTGCCAAGCCTCGTGCGACAAATGCCTTTCCTGTCCAAGCGCTAGATGGATGTCGCTTCCCTGTGCATAGGCGTGAGCATTCAACTGCGCAGGGTGCGGCGAGTTGTAATGGACCTTGACATGATCCATGCTCATGCCGGAAAGGGACTCGATCCCGGATTTAAGATTGTCAGGCAGCCCGGTTTTGTTTTCTTTTTTTTGTATGGGCTGCAACTGCCGGGAAGCGATATGACTCATTGTCGCTTTTAACTGTGCAGTGCGCTGGACGTGAGGGCTGTTATCAGCCAGCGTTTGCAGTTTTGTTTGCAAACCGGTTTGCGGACGATTGTCTGCAAATTGAAAAGTACCGACGTTCCCTTGCCCAATCCGCGTGGAGACGGCGCGATGATCATCCTGTTGCGCTTTATCCGAAAATATATTCATCCAGCCTCCGATAAGCTTACTTTGATTTTTGCACGAACTGTGTGCATTGATCTCGGTTGTATTACCGTTTGCCTTTTCGCCGATCGATACAACGGCTGGACGATGCAACGGCGGGTTATCGCATGTTACGCCGAGTCGGGCATCAGCGCGGCAGCATCTTGCGGCGCGTGCTGATGCTGGCATCGACGATGGCCGGACCATTTTGCGCATCCTCGCGCCCGGTACGGAAGACCGAGATCGAACGCAGCAACTGCAGCGTCTGCTCTTCGAGGCTCTTGGCCGCCGCTGCGGACTGTTCCACCAGCGCCGCGTTCTGCTGCGTGGTTTCATCCATCTGCGTGACGGCCATGTTGACCTGATCGATGCCGTTGCCCTGTTCGCGGGTGGCGGTGGCGATTTCGTTCATGATGTCGGTGACCTGCTGTACCGACTGCACGATCTCGTCCATGGTGGCGATTGCGCTGCCGACCAGTTGATTGCCGGTTTCGACCTTCTGCACCGAATCGTCGATCAGCACCTTGATTTCCTTGGCAGCGCCGGCCGAGCGCTGTGCCAGGCTTCGCACCTCGGCGGCGACTACGGCGAAGCCGCGTCCCTGTTCGCCAGCGCGAGCTGCTTCGACGGCAGCATTCAGCGCCAGAATGTTGGTCTGGAAGGCGATGCCGTCGATCAGGCCGATGATGTCGACGATGCGCTTGGCCGACGTGCTGATTTCGTTCATCGTCGCGCTGACGTTCTGCACGGCGCTGCCGCCCTTGCCGGCGACTTCGGACGCCGACAGCGTCAGCTTGTTGGCCTGCGATGCGTGGTCGGCCGTCTGCTTGACGGTGGAGGCCAGCTCTTCCATGCTCGATGCGGTTTCTTCCAGACTGGAAGCCTGCGCTTCGGTACGACCGGACAGGTCCATGTTGCCGCTGGCGATTTCGCGCGTGGCGACATTGATCGACGCTACGTTCATGCAGACATCGCCGATGACGGAGCGCAGGTTTATGTTCATCTGCTGGATGGCTTTCTGCAACTGGCCCATGTCGTCCGACCGCTCGGTATCGAAGGCGACGGTCAGGTCGCCGCCGGCCATCGTGTTGGCGCCGGCGATCAATGTGCGCAACGGCCCCACGATGGCCTTGTGCAGGAAGAACCAGATACCCAGCGTAATTAGCACGCCGATGACGGTTGCGATGACGAAGGTGTTCACCTCGTCCGGTTCGGCGCTCAGGATGGAGAGGCCGCCCATGCCGAGGATCAGCAGATTCAGGATTGCCATACTGATGCCGATGCGCATGCCGAGCCCGATATTGCGCAATGCGGCGAAGCAGCCGGCCAGGCCTGTCGGAACGATCTGGCCGCGTTTGAAGCGGATGTTGCGGGCATTGCCCGATTTGAAGCGCGCATACACTGCAGCGGCTTCCTGAATCTGTTCCGGCGAGACCTTGTTGCGTACCGACATGTAGCCGACGACCTTGCCGTTTTCGCGGACTGGTGTGGCGTTGGCCTGCACCCAGTAGAAATCGCCGTTCTTGCGGCGGTTCTTGATGATGGCGTTCCACGGATGGCCTTGCTTCAGCGTTTCCCACAGATCGGCGAAGGCTTCTTCAGGCATATCCGGGTGGCGCACCAGATTGTGCGGCGCGCCCATCAGTTCGCTGTCGGAAAAACCGCTGGTTTCGGCAAAGGCCGGATTGAAATAGGTGATGCGTCCCTTGGTATCCGTTTTCGAAACGAGTGACGTGCCGTCTTTCAGAACGTATTCGTTGTTGGTAACGGGCTGGTTATTGCGCATCGGTCTGGACTCCGTGGAATGTTTGGCGAGGGATGCTCGTATGATGGTGTGACGCTACGTCGATCGATCACGATAATATTAACGTGCGGAAACGGATTTTCTTCTGATCTTGAGTAAGGCAGTCAGGAATTGACTGCCATGTCGTAGGTGATAAGACGACAAGAATATCGACGCAGGACGACATCTGACGCGGAATGCCGTGCGGCAGTGCAAATCCATTAAAATAGCGGGCCTGTTACGAGATAGCCACATGTCCATTTCAACTACCCAGGAAATCATCGAAGAAATGCGCGCCGGCCGGATGGTCATCCTGGTCGACGAGGAAGATCGCGAGAACGAAGGCGATCTGGTGCTGGCCGCCGATTTCGTCACGCCGGAAGCGATCAACTTCATGGCGAAGTACGGCCGCGGCCTGATCTGCCTGACGCTGACCGAAGAGCGCTGCGACCAGCTTGCGCTGACGATGATGACCGCCCGCAACGGCACGTCCTACGGTACTGCCTTCACGGTTTCGATCGAGGCGGCCGAAGGTGTGACGACCGGTATTTCCGCCGCCGACCGCGCCCGTACCGTGCAAGCCGCCGTTGCGAAGAATGCAAAACCGGCCGACATCGTGCAGCCGGGCCACATCTTCCCGCTGAAAGCGCAGAAGGGCGGCGTGCTGATGCGTGCCGGCCATACCGAAGCCGGCTGCGATTTCGCCGATCTGGCCGGATTGACGCCGGCGGCGGTGATCTGTGAAATCATGAAGGACGACGGCACGATGGCGCGCCTGCCGGACCTGATCGAGTTCGCGAAGGAGCATGGCTTGAAGATCGGCACGATTGCCGACCTGATCCATTACCGCAGTCAGAACGAATGCTTCGTCGATCGCATCGGCGAGCGCACGATGGAAACCGCGCATGGCGACTTCCAGGCCGTGCTATACCGCGACAAGCCGAGCGGTTGCGCGCATCTGGCGTTGGTGCATGGCGATATCCGGCCGGATCAGGAAACGTTGGTGCGCGTGCATCAGCCGGTTTCGGTGCTGGATCTGCTGGAAACCAAGGCGACTACGCACTCGTGGAATCTGGCGTCGGCGATGGCGGCGATCAGGCAGGCCGAACGCGGCGTGCTGGTGCTGCTCAATTGCGAGGAATCGGCCGACGAACTGTTTTCGCAATTCGCGGCGCTGTCCGAACCGGATGCGCAGCCGCAGCCGCGTGCTGCACGCATGGATCTGCGGACCTACGGTATCGGCGCGCAGATTCTGAAGAATCTGTCGGTCGGCAAGATGAAGCTGCTGGCCAATCCGCGCAAGATGCCGTCGATGACCGGCTTCAATCTCGAAGTGACCGGTTACCAGGCAACGCCGGAAAATTGAATGCTCATTCCGTTTCGACGGAATTCCACAGAAAAATCAACGCAGTGCAGGCAGTCGCAGGCACAATACAAGAATCGAAAGCGCAGCAGCGCATGAAGGAATCACCATGACAGTCGGCACCTATGAAATGAACCTGGACGGCGAAGGCCTGCGCATCGGCATCGTGCAGGCCCGCTTCAACGAAGACGTCTGCCACGGTCTGCTGGCCGCCTGCCTGGCCGAACTGAAGCATTTGGGCGTGGAAGACGAAGATGTGCTGCATGTGACGGTGCCCGGCGCGCTGGAAATTCCGCTGGCACTGCGCAAGATGGCCGAAACCATGCAGTTCGACGCGCTGATCGCGATCGGCGCGGTGATCCGCGGCGAGACCTATCACTTCGAACTGGTGTCGAACGAATCCGGCGCCGGCATTACGCGCGTCGGCCTCGACTTCGGCATTCCGGTCGCCAATGCGGTGCTGACCACCGATACCGACGAGCAGGCCGAAGCGCGCATGGAAGAGAAGGGCGCCGATGCGGCGCGTGTCGCCGTTGAAATGGCGAACCTGACGATCGCGCTGGAAGAGCTGGCCGACGAAACGGATGACGAGCAGTAAGCTCGTGCCACGCCGGCGCCGCAAGTCTTCCGGCTTGGGCGCCATTGCCTGCTTATATATCTACTGCCGATATGCGCAGTATTGAATTTTCCGGTTAGTCATGAATACCAAATCAGAACACGCCAATCCGAACAAGAACCGCACGCCGCGCCATCGCGCGCGCGAATTTGCGCTGCAGGGCCTGTATCAATGGCTGTTGAATAATGAAGAAGTCCGCGCCATCGAATTGCATATCCGTCAGGCGCACGGCTTCGACAAGGCTGACATCGAGCATTTCGATGCGTTGCTGTACGGCGCCGTGCGTCAGGCCGATGAACTGCGCGCCGGCTTGGCGCCGCTGATCGATCGCGAAATCTCGCAACTGTCGCCGATCGAACATGCGGCGCTGCTGATCGGCGCCTATGAACTGAAGAATCACATCGAGATTCCGTACAAGGTCGTCATCAACGAAGCGGTCGAACTGACCAAATCGTTCGGTGGTATCGACGGTCATAAATACGTCAATGGCGTATTGGACAAGTATGCGGCGTCGGTGCGCGAGACTGAGATCAATGCCGGTCGCAAGGCTTGAGGACGCCGCTTCACTATCCGCCGCCGATCGATCGCCAATTGCTTCGCCACCGCTTGCCGGTGGCGATTTTCATTGAGGAAGCCTGTTGATGTTGCAGCCCGAACAATTTGCCGGCCTGGCGACACGCCTGGACAATATTGCGCCTTTTCATGTGATGGAACTGGCAAAGATGGCGGCCGATCTGGAGCGGCAGGGGCGGCACATCATCCACATGGGAATCGGCGAACCGGATTTCACGGCGCCGCAGATCGTCATTGATGCCGCGTCGCGCGCGATGGCCGATGGCAGGCTGCAGTACACATCGGCTACCGGCCTGCCTGAACTGCGGCAAGCGATTTCCGGCTATTACCGCGATCGCTACCGTGTCGATGTCGCGCCGTCACGCATCGTCGTCACGGCCGGCGCATCGGCCGCCTTGCTGCTGGCCTGTGCGGCGCTGGTGGAAAAAGGGGCAGAGCTGCTGATGTCCGACCCCTGTTATCCATGCAACCGGCATTTCGTCGCTGCCTTCGACGGCGTGGCGAAGATGATCGCCAGCGGGCCTGAGCATCGTTTCCAGCTATCGGCCGACATGGTGCGCGACAACTGGTCGAGTACTGTACGCGGCGTGCTGCTGGCTTCGCCATCCAATCCGACCGGCACGTCGATCGAGAATGCTGAATTACGCCGCATTGTCGAGACGGTGCGCGAGCGGGGCGGTTTCACCATCGTCGACGAGATCTACAACGGCTTGCGGCATGACGCCGAACCGTTCTCGGCCTTGTCATTGGGCGACGACGTGATCGTCATCAACAGTTTTTCCAAGTATTTCAACATGACCGGTTGGCGGCTCGGCTGGCTGGTCGTGCCGGAGCAACTGGTCGCGTCTATCGAGAAGCTGGCGCAAAACCTGTTCATCTGTGCGTCCAGTGTGGCGCAGCATGCGGGATTGGCTTGCTTCGCGCCGGAAGCGCTGGCGATTTATGAGGAGCGCAAGGACGAATTTCGTCGCCGTCGCGATTACATCGTGCCGGAACTGCAACGTCTGGGATTCCGCGTGCCGGTGATGCCGGACGGCGCCTTCTATGTCTATGCCGATTGCTCGGCATTGTCGGACGACGCCGATCGTTTCACGCGCGAGATGCTGGAGCAGGCAGGCGTCGTGATGGTGCCGGGGCTGGATTTCGGCCCGTCCACTACGCGTACCCACGTGCGTATTTCGTATGCGACGTCGATGGAAAATCTGCGTGAGGCGGTGGCTCGGCTGGAGAAATTCCTGAGCGGCCGATCCTGAGAGCGCGCGGAAGCAGGCGCAAATAAAAAAGGAGCCGACGGCTCCTTTTTTATCAATCAGGCATCTGCTTACAGCGAAGTAGTCTTGTCGCCGTTTGCAGATTGCTTGACGGCCTGATCTTCCATGGCCGTCTTGGCATCGATCATGCTGGGCGATTTGGCTTCGGTCGGTGCCGGTGCAGCTTTCGGCGTTACACGGCTGGCCATCGAGGCATAGACGGAAATGCGCTTGCCGGCGGCCACTGCTTTCAGGCGGTCGTATTCGCCGAGCACCTTCGCGCCGTAGCCGGCATCGGTCGCCATTTCGGCTGCGCCGACATAGCGTTTCAGGCCGGCTTCGACCGAACCGCCGCGGGTGACGTATTCCTTCAGGATCATCGAGCCGACGCGGATATTGGCAACCGGGTTCAGCGCTGCCTGCGTGCCGCCCATGTCCGCGAACTTGTCATGGTGGACCTTGGACATGACTTGCATCAGCCCCTGTGCACCGACCGGGCTTTCCGCAAACGGGTTGAAACGCGATTCGATCGCCATCACGGCCAGGATCAGCAACGGGTCCAGGTTGATTTCCTTGGCCGTCAGATAGGCGGCGGAAACCAGCATGTTCGTCGCATCGCCTGCCACGCGATAGCGCTTGGACAACCATTCGGTGACGCGTTTCTGCTGGATGTCGTTGCCAAGCATCGGATTCGGCGTGCTGCTGATCGGCGCCGGTGCTACCGTGTCCGGTGTCGCTGCGGTCACAACTGCCGTGACGGCAGGTTCTTCCATCAGGTTGGCCAGTGCCGGCATGTCGGCTTCCGCGGTCGAGGCGACGGCCGGTGTGAAGGGCGACAGGGCTTGCAGCTCGTCTGCGACTTCCGGCTTGAAGAAGATCAGCGTCACGGTGCCAAGGGCGATCAGGCCGAAGACCATCAGTCCGTGCTTGGCCGCGACGATCATGCGGTTGGTGGTTTCGCGCATCGAAATCGAGCGCGCAATTGTTTTTTTTGCCGATTGGCGGGCGATCTTTCGCATCGCCGTTGTCATGTGGTTCAACATTTAAAACTCCTGCTGGATTGACGCGGCAGGTGAAGGGCTCCACCAAACAATCGTGATGTAGAACCCTGAACATGCCGTGAATCAGAGAAATCGCTTGCCACCGCATCCCGCGTATGAACAAGCGTCGGAGTTGATTACTTATGGATGCTCTGCGGCATCCCTGGTAAAGCAAACAACTGCATTTCTTCGGGAGAAGGCAAATTGCCTTTGAAGCACTCCTGCGTTGACTGGGATCCCGAAGTCCCGTTGAAGTGAAGAGCGGTTTCCTTTATCCCGGATTTGGTGTTTCAATACGGGGCCAGCTCTTCAAGCTGCGCGAATTGTAGGAGTCGGTTTATATCGAGTCAATACTATAAAAACGTAATTCAATAACTTTTATGTCTTACTTTTTATTAATTTTTTCTCGAAAGTAAATAAAATCAATAACTTGGACTTTTCATTTCAGTGACTAGTTCCAAAGTCGGTTACCGTGAAAAACACATGAAATATTTGGATTTGCGCGACTTCATTTCCCAATTGCAACAAATGGGCGAACTTAAGCGCATAAATGTGCCTGTTTCGCCGCATTTGGAGATGACCGAGATTTGCGACCGTACCTTGCGGGCTGCAGGGCCGGCGCTGCTGTTCGAGCAGCCGACCGGTCACAAGATTCCCGTACTCGGCAATCTGTTCGGTACGCCGCGACGCGTGGCACTGGGAATGGGCGCGGAAGACGTCGGCGAACTGCGGCGCATCGGCCATCTGCTGGCAGCGCTGAAGGAACCGGAGCCGCCGAAAGGATTCAAGGATGTGCTGGGTCTCGGCAGTCTGGTCAAGTCGCTGTGGGACATGACACCGAAGGAACGGCGCAGCGCGCCATGCCAGGAAATCGTCTGGGAGGGCAACGATGTCGATCTGTCGAAGTTGCCGATCCAGCATTGCTGGCCGGGCGACATCGCACCTCTTATTACATGGGGACTGGTGATCACGAAAGGGCCGCACAAGAAACGGCAGAACCTCGGCATCTACCGCCAGCAGGTGATCGGCCACAACAAGGTCATCATGCGCTGGCTGGCGCATCGCGGCGGCGCACTGGATTTTCGCGAACACACTATTGTTAACAGAGGCCAGCCGTATCCGGTCGCCGTCGCGCTTGGCGCCGATCCGGCGACCATCCTCGGCGCGGTGACGCCGGTGCCGGACAGCCTGTCCGAATACCAGTTCGCCGGCCTGCTGCGCGGCAGCCGTACCGAACTGACAAAGGCGATCGGCAGCGAACTGCGGGTACCGGCTTCGGCCGAGATCGTGCTGGAAGGGCATATTTACCCGGACGAGAATCATCCGTCCGGTTACGAGCATGCGCTGGAAGGGCCGTACGGCGACCACACCGGCTATTACAACGAGCAGGACAGCTTCCCGGTTTTCACGATCGACCGCATCACGATGCGGCGCGACCCGATCTATCACTCCACGTATACAGGCAAGCCGCCGGACGAGCCGGCCGTGCTGGGCGTGGCGTTGAACGAAGTGTTCGTGCCGTTGCTGCAAAAGCAATTTCCGGAAATCACTGACTTTTACCTGCCGCCGGAAGGCTGCAGCTACCGGATGGCGGTGGTGCAGATGCGCAAGGCCTACGCCGGCCATGCGAAACGCGTAATGTTCGGCGTCTGGAGCTTCCTGCGCCAGTTCATGTATACAAAGTTCATCATCGTGGTCGATGAAGATGTCGATATCCGCGACTGGAAGGAAGTGATCTGGGCGATCACGACGCGTGTCGATCCGACGCGCGACACCACACTGGTCGACAGCACGCCGATCGATTACCTGGACTTCGCGTCGCCGGTCAGCGGCCTGGGCAGCAAGATGGGCATCGATGCGACGAACAAGTGGCCGGGCGAAACCAGCCGCGAATGGGGCACGCCGATCGTGATGAGCGACGACGTGAAGCAGCGTGTCGACCAGATCTGGCAGCAGTTGGGTATTTAATGCGGGGTATTTAATGCGGGGTATTTGACGCGGTGCGGTTGAAAACATGTTTTTGAAACCGCGTCTTTGAAACCGATGGCGGGAAGGGCGCATGCGATGCTGGCGAGCCTCATTGAAAATAATGGGGATATCGGCAACAGCGCCCCGCAATTTCCGCAGCGAGCGCCTGTCATTGCTGGTAAAATGCTCGACGGCGGGCCCCTGCGCATTGTGGCATGGTCAATCTGGTCAGGTCGGGAACGAAGCAGCCACAGCCATTCCCCGCAAGTGCCGTAGACAAGGCTCGCCTCTTTCCTGTTTTTCCTCCCCGTATTTTTCTTTTTGCCAATCCTGCGAATCTTCCTGCCGTGGGTGGCACGGGCATTTCCCTTTCAGTCATTCGCATTCTCGTTCGAATTCCCGTTGCCGTCCGGAACGAGGGGCATGCTATTCTGCTGCCGGTTATCCTATGCGGCTAACAGATTCCCAACAGTCGTTCTTACTTCGCTGCCCGCCGGTGGCGTATCGCAAGCGTGAACATGCAACACTCCAGAAAAATCCTCGTGATCGGTGCCGGACTGATAGTCGTTGGCGCGATTGCCTATTTCGCCCTGTCGGATGAACGGCAGGCAATGCATGGCGCAGCGGCGCAGTCGGTGCGCACCGCATTGGCCGAACGCAAGACGATTCCGATCACCGTGCATGCGAACGGTTACGTCACTGCCATCAACACCGTCGACGTGCGGCCGCAGGTACAGAACATCGTGCGCGAAATCCATGTGAAGGAAGGGCAGTTCGTCAAGGCAGGCCAGCTGCTGTTTACATTGGACGATCGCGGCGACCGTTCCAATCTCGAACGCGCGCGCGCCGAAGCCGAAGCAGGGCGTGCCGATCTGGCCGATGCCGAGCTGACGCTGAAGCGCAACCGGGAACTGCTGGAAAAGAATTTCGTTTCGCAATCCGTCGTCGATACCGCGCGCAACAAGGTAGAATCGCTGCGCCGCACGCTGCAGGCGAATCAGGCTGCGGCGCAAGCCAGCAACGTGGCGCTCGGCTACAACCGCATTGCAGCATCGATCACCGGGCGTCTCGGCGTCATCAATGTGCATCCGGGCAGTCTGGCGCAGCCTTCCGGCGATCCAATGGTGACGATCACGCAGATCGATCCCATCCATATCAGCTTCTCGCTGCCTGAGCGCGAGCTGACCAACATCACGGCGACCTATCCGGACGGCGGCGCGCCGGTGCGTGCGCAATTGCCCGGTCAGCCGGAAATCACCGGCAAACTGGTCTTCATCGACAACACTACCGATCCGCAGACCGGTACGATCAAGATGAAGGCCGAGTTCGCCAACGGCGCGCACAAGTTGTGGCCGGGCAGCTATGTGAGCGTGAGCCTGGTTTCGCGCAACGTCGAGAACGCGGTGCTGGTGCCGGCGCAGGCCGTCGTCACCGGGCCGGTCGATAAATTCATTTATGTGGTCGGCGCCGACGACAAGGTCGCGCAGCAGAAGGTTGACGTGGTTGCCATCGAGGATGGGCAGGCTGCGGTGACCGGACTGGCGGCCGGCGCACGAGTCGTCGTCGAAGGCTCGCAGAACCTGCGACCGGGCAACCGGATCGTCGAAGCAAAAGACGAGAGCGCGGCGCGCAAGAAGCCGGCGCCGGGTACCGATTGATGGCGGCGTATCTCCGGCATTCGGCCGTGACCATCGCGAGGCGGCATAGCGCGTGAATATCTCCGAACTGTGCATACGCCGGCCGGTCATGACCGTGCTGCTGTCGATCGCGGTGGTCGTGATCGGCCTGTTCTGTTATTTCAAGCTGCCGATCGCCGCGCTGCCGAGCTACGACCGGCCGGTCATCAACGTCACCGCCAGATTGCCGGGCGCGAGCCCCGAGGTGATGGCGTCATCGGTGGCGACGCCGTTGGAAAAACAGTTCTCGACGATCGCCGGCATCGACGTCATCAGTTCCAGCAGCACGCTGGGCAATACTTCCATCGTTCTCGAATTCGACCAGGACCGCGATATCGATGCGGCCGCGGTGGACGTGCAGGCCGCATTGCTGCGCGCGCAGCGCAGCCTGCCGGAAGAGATGACCGATCTGCCGGCGTATCGTAAGGTCAATCCGGCCGATCAGGCCGTGCTGTTGCTGTCGCTGACATCGCCTTCGTTGTCGCTTTCCGAACTGAACGACTATGCCGAAAACCTGATTTCGCCCTCGCTGTCGACGATCGACGGCGTGGCGCAGGTGCAGGTCTACGGTCAGCGGCGCTACGCGGTGCGCGTGAAGGTCAAGCCGGACGAGTTGGCCGGGCGCAACATGACGCTGGACGAACTGGCCGGTGCGGTCCGTGCCGCCAATGCCAATTCGCCGGTCGGCGTGCTGGATGGTCCGCGCCAGACGCTGACGTTGCAGGCCAACAAGCAGCTGCAGAATGCCGAAGCCTTCAGCAACCTGATCATCGCCACCAACAACGGCCAGGTCACGAGGCTGCGCGACGTGGCGACGCTGGAAGACAGCGTCGAAGTGACGAAGAGCGGCAGCTGGGCCAACGGCGAACCGTCGATCGTGCTGGCGGTGCAGCGCCAGCCGAACGCGAATACGGTAGCGGTGGTCGATGCAGTCAAACAGACGTTGCCGCAGTTCCGTGCGCAGATACCGAACTCGATCGAGATGCGCGTACTGAACGATCGTTCGACGTCGATCCGCGAGGCGATCCACGACGTCAACTTCACGCTGGCGCTGACCATCGTGTTGGTGGTGCTGGTCATCTTCCTGTTCCTGAAGCGGCTGACGGCAACGATGATCCCGGTGCTGTCGCTCCCGATTTCGCTGATCGGCTGCTGCGCGCTGATGTACTGGCTGGGCTACAGCCTGGACAACGTGTCGCTGCTCGGCATCACGATCGCGGTCGGCCTGGTCGTCGATGATGCGATCGTGATGCTGGAGAACATCGTGCGCCACATCGAGGACGGCATGGATCCGCTGGCGGCGGCGCTGAAAGGCTCGCGTGAAGTCAGCTTTACCATCATCTCGATTTCGATCTCGCTGGTCGCCGTCTTTATTCCGATCTTCTTCATGCCGGGCGTGGTCGGCCTGCTGTTCCATGAATTTGCCGCCGTCGTGTCGCTGGCAGTGCTGGTATCGGCAGTCGTGTCGCTGACGCTGGTGCCGATGCTGTGCAGCCGCGTGCTGCGCCACGAGAAAGCGGAAGAGCATCGCGACAATGCCGTCAGCCGCGCCTTCGAACGCCTGTTCGATCGCACGTTGGCTCTTTATGCACACGCGCTCGACTGGTCGCTTGCACATCGACGCACGATCCAGGCGCTGGCTTTTGCCTCTTTCGTGATGACGGCGTGGTTGTTCATCACGATTCCCAAGGGTTTTTTCCCGGTCGAGGATATCGGCCAGATCAGCGCCACCGTCGAAGGGCCGGACGATGCATCGTATCCGACGATGGTGAGGCTGGTGACGCAGGCGGCGGACATCATCCAGAACGATCCGAACGTGGCGACGACGACCTCGCGCACGCGCGACAGCAACGTCGGCAACCTGTTCATCGCACTGAAGCCGCGCGGCGAGCGCGATCCGATGGACAAGGTGCTGCACGACCTGCGGCGCAAGCTTTCCGCGATTCCCGGCGTGACCGTCTATCTGAACCCGGTGCAGAACCTGCGGCTGGGCGGCCGCACGACGAAGAGCCAGTTCCAGTTCGTGCTGCAAAGCGTGCGCGCCGACGAACTGAACGAATGGGCGGAAAAGATGCAGGCGGAGATGCGCACCGACCACAGCTTCATCGACGTGACCAGCGATTCGCAACTGAAGGGATTGCAGGCGCAGGTGGAGATCAACCGCGACCGCGCCAATGAAGCCGGCATCGATATCCAGGCGATCCGCACCGCGCTGTACAGCGCCTACGGCGATCGTCAGATTTCGACGATCTACACCAGCAGCAACAGCTATTCGGTGATCCTGCAGGACGAAGGCGTCGGCGATCTGGACGAATCGGCATTGAGCAAGATCTATCTGCGTGGCGGCAGCGGCGCGCTGGTGCCCTTGCTGAGCGTGGCAACCGTGCGGCGCACCGCGGGACCGATCTCGGTCAACCATCAGGGGCAATTGCAGGCGGTGACGATCTCGTTCAACCTTGCGCCCGGCGTGCCGCTGGGGGCGGCGACCGGCAAGATCGAGCAGATCAAGGAAGCGATCCAGCTGCCGACCAGCATCGTGACCAATTATGCGGGCGATGCGGCCGTGTTCCAGTCTTCGCAGGCCAGCCAGGCCGCGCTGATCGTGCTGGCGGTGATCGTCATCTACATCCTGCTCGGCGTGCTGTACGAAAGCTACATCCATCCGATCACGATTCTGGCCGGCTTGCCGTCGGCTGCAGTCGGTGCGTTGCTGGCACTGCGCATCTTCGGTTTCGAACTGACGATGATCGCGACCATCGGCATTCTGCTGCTGATCGGGCTGGTCAAGAAGAACGCGATCATGATGATCGATTTTGCGCTGGATGCGCAGCGCAACCAGGGTTTGTCGCCGCCGGAGGCGATCCGTCAGGCCTGCATCCTGCGTTTCCGGCCGATCATGATGACGACGCTGGCGGCGGCGGTCGGCGCCTTGCCGATCGCATTGGGATTGGGGGCAGGTGCCGAACTGCGTCAGCCGCTGGGGCTGGCGGTGGTCGGTGGCCTGTTGGTGTCGCAGGTGATCACGCTGTTGATCACGCCGGTTATCTATCTGTATTTCGACCGTTTCAGCGGTACAGGGCCGTTGCAACTGACGGCCGAGCAGGAAGCAGCGGCGCGCTGACGGTTCAGGCCGGATAGGCGCGTTGCAGGATGCGCTGCAGGACGTTGCCGGAATCGATGTCCGGTTTCCCGTTCAGTGTTCTGCCCAGAGTGCCGTACACACGGCCGTTGGCAGGATCGCTGCGGCTGGCGACGAAGATTTCCGCATTTTCCTGCGGCGCATATTGCAGCATCAGCGCCGATTGCGCTGTCAGTACCAGTTGCTGTGCGAGGCGACGCACCTGCATCTGCAGTTGTTCCTGCGGCAAGGCAGCCATGTCGTGCAGCGCATGCAATTGCGTTTTCAGCGCGGAATGCCCGGCAGCGGTTTCTTCCAGATACTGCAGCAACGATGCCCACGCTTGCGGTTCGCGTTCGATTGCGCGCAGCACGTCCAGGCACATCACGTTGCCGGAACCTTCCCAGATCGAATTGACCGGCGCTTCGCGCAGCATGCGCGCCATCGGCGCTTCCTCGACGTAGCCGTTGCCGCCCCAGACTTCCATGCATTCGCCGCAAAATTCGATGGTGCGCTTGCATATCCAGAACTTGGCGGCCGGCACCACGATGCGCCGCCATGCGCGCTCCAGCGGATTGGTTTCGCTGTCGTTCTTGCTGCCGTGATCGACGTCTTCCGCTTGCGCCAGGCGCATCATCAGCAGCGTGGCGGCTTCGCTTTCCAGCGCCAGATCGGCCAGCACGTTCTGCATCAACGGCTGTTCGGCCAGCAGGCGGCCGAAGGCGCTGCGGTGGCGCGCGTGGTGGATCGCCTGCACCAGCGCGTGCCGCATCAGGCCGGCGCTGCCGATCACGCAGTCGAGCCGCGTATGGTTTGCCATTTCGATGATGGTCGGAATGCCGCGTCCCTCTTCACCGACCATCAGGCCCCAGGCATCCTGGAATTCGACTTCGCCGCTGGCGTTCGACTGGTTGCCGAGCTTGTCTTTCAAACGCTGGATCAGCACGGCGTTCTTGCCGCCGTCGGGGCGCCAGCGCGGCACGAAGAAACAGGAAAGGCCGCCCTCGGCCTGTGCCAGCACCAGATGCGCATCGGCATGCGGCACCGAATAGAACCATTTGTGTCCGGTCAGCAGATACGGCTGGCCGCGTCCGCGTTCTTTGATGGCACGTGCAACTGTGGCATTGGTGCGCACGTCGGAGCCGCCCTGTTTTTCCGTCATGCCCATGCCGATCAGGATGGCGCGCTTGCCGGCGATCGGCAGGTCGCGCGGATCGTGTTCGCGTGCGAACAGCTTCGATTCCAGCATGGCGACCAGCGCCGGTTCCTGCCGCAACAACGGGATGGAAGCGAACGTCATCGTGATCGGACACAGCGAGCCGGATTCCAGCTGCGCCTGCAGGTAGTAGCCGGCGGTACGTGCCGCATGCGCACCGGCGCGCGGCTCCGACCACGGCAGCGATTGCAGGTTGGTCTGCCGTTGCAGCGCCAGCAGTTCGTGCCAGGCTGAATGGAAGACCACGCTGTCGATACGGCGGCCGACGCGATCATGTGTCTGCAATTGCGGCGGATGACGATTCGCCAGCGCAGCGGTTTCGCGCATCGCTCGTGTGCCGAGCGTTGCACCGCTATGCGTCAGCGTCGTTGCATGCCAGGGCGCAGTGCGCTGTACGGTTTCCTGCAGTGCGACATCGATTACATAGAGATTGCAATCGGGCAGGTCGGGAACCTGGTTGGCAACTTCATGGGTGGGCCATTGCATGGACATTCCTTTCCGGCGCGGGGAAATGGTGCAATTTAGTACGATTATGGTACGGATTTTTTGTTGTTGTAACGTACATCTGATGGAATTGCCAGCCTGTCGCCGCAACGGATGCCATGGCCGATACGATGACGGAGAATCCGGCGCGGCTGTCAGGTAAAATGCGGTTTGCTTCCATTCGCGAACGGCTTCCATGTCCTATCAAGTTCTCGCCCGCAAGTACCGCCCGAAAGGCTTCGACACCTTGGTCGGGCAGGAGCACGTCGTGCGGGCGCTGACGCATGCGCTGGAGCACAAGCGGCTGCATCACGCCTATCTGTTTACCGGCACGCGCGGCGTCGGCAAGACGACGCTGTCGCGCATCCTCGCCAAATCGTTCAACTGCACCGGGCCGGACAGCAACGGCGACATCACGGCCGCGCCGTGCGGCGTGTGCGAAGCCTGCACCGCGATCGATGCCGGCCGCTTCGTCGACTACATCGAGATGGATGCCGCCTCCAACCGCGGCGTCGACGAGATGGCGCAGCTGCTGGAGCAGGCGATCTACGCACCGTCCAATGCGCGCTTCAAGGTCTACATGATCGACGAGGTGCACATGCTGACCAACCACGCCTTCAACGCGATGCTGAAGACGCTGGAAGAGCCGCCCGAGCACATCAAGTTCATCCTCGCGACTACCGATCCGCAGAAGATTCCGGTGACCGTGCTGTCGCGCTGCCTGCAGTTCAATCTGAAGCAGATGCCGCCGGGACACATCGTCTCGCATCTGGAAAACATTCTCGGCCAGGAAAGCATCGAATTCGAAACGCCGGCGTTGCGCCTGCTGGCACAGGGCGCGCACGGCTCGATGCGCGACGCGCTGTCGCTGACCGACCAGGCGATCGCCTATGCAGCCGGCAAGGTCACGCTGGACGCAGTGCAGGGCATGCTGGGCGCGCTCGACCAGTCCTTCCTGGTGCGCATCCTCGATGCGATGGCGCAGAAGGATGGGGCGGGCTTGCTAGCGGTGGCCGACGAGATGGCCGCACGCAGCCTGTCGTACAACGCTGCACTGCAGGACCTCGGTTCGCTGCTGCACCGCATTGCATTGGCGCAATCGGTGCCGAGTGCGGTGCCGGAAGATCTGCCCGAGCGCGAAGACATCCTGCGGCTGGCGGCATTGTTCGATGCCGAGGAAATCCAGCTGTTCTATCAGATCGCCGTGCACGGCCGCAACGAACTGGGTCTGGCGCCCGACGAATACGCAGGCTTCTCGATGACGTTGCTGCGCATGCTGGCGTTTCGCCCCGGCTTCGGCCCGGCGGAGACGAAACCGGCTGCCGCGCCATCGCCGGCAGCACGCCCGGTTGCCGCACCTGCCGTTGCGTCGTCCGCTCCGACTGCCCGATTGAGCGCCGCGCCGCAGGCGGCGATAGCCAGTGCACCTGCCAGTGCGCCGGTATCTGCGTCTTCTGCGCGTCCTGCCGGCATCAGCCCGGCGCGTGCCGCGCTGGAAGCAGCACGTGCCGGTGCGAAGATGCCGTCACGTGCACAGTCACCTGCAGCGCCGGTCATGTCGCAGCCATCCGCCTCGGCGCCGTCTGCAATGGTATTGCAAGCGGCACAGGTGCCTGCATCCTTCGATCAGGCGCCACCCATAGATCTTCCCGATCTGCCGCCGGCGCCGCCGTGGGATGACGAGCCAGGCTTTGCACAGCCTTCGGCTCAAAAAAAAACTGAAGAGCCTGCCGTAGCGGAAAATGCTGCACCCGCGTCTGCAGCAAGTATCGCGAGTGTTACGAGTGCGGTTTCCGTGAGTACGGCAATCGAATCGTCGGCCGCGCCGTTGCCGCCTTATGTGCCGCAGCCGGTTCCCGGCTTGCAATGGGATGGCGACTGGCCGACGCTGGCGGCGACATTGCCGGTGCGCGGCGTCGTCCATCAGCTGGCGCAGCAGAGCGAGCTATTGAAATGCGAGGAAGACGACAACGCCTTCCGTTTCGATCTGCGGATTGCAGTGGATGGATTGCTGGTCGCTGGTAGCGTGGACAAGCTGGCGGCGGCATTGACCGAACGCTTTAGCAAGCCGGTGCGTATTGTCACCAGCATCGGCTCAGTACGCTACACGGCCAACGCCCAGGCGCAGGCTGATCGTGCCGAACGCCAGCGCGAAGCGGAGCAGGCGATGCAGGACGATCCCTTCGTACAAAAATTGATGCGCGAATTCGGCGCGACCATCGTGCCGGGCTCCGTGCGTCCGGTCTGATTATTTTTCCTATTTTCGATTTTGCAGAGGAGCAGTTCACCATGATGAAGAATCAGTTGGCAGGCCTGATGAAGCAGGCGCAGGCAATGCAGGACAACATGAAGAAGATGCAGGAGCAACTGGCGACGATAGAGGTCGAAGGCCAGTCCGGCGCCGGCCTCGTCAAGGTCGTGATGAGCTGCAAGAACGACGTCAAGCGCGTCACCATCGATCCGTCGCTGCTGGGTGACGACAAGGATATGCTGGAAGACCTGGTTGCTGCCGCGTTCAACGATGCCGTGCGCAAGGCCGAAGCCACCTCGCAGGAAAAGATGGCGGGTGTGACGGCAGGCATGCCGCTGCCGCCCGGATTCAAGATGCCTTTCTAAAAACGGCGCGTAGTGAAAACACCGTCCAGTCTCGATTTTCTGACCGAGGCATTGCGCCGTCTGCCCGGCATCGGCCCGAAGTCGGCGCAGCGCATGGCCTACCATCTGATGCAGCACGATCGCGATGGCGCGGCCATGCTGGGTCGCGCGCTGACGCAGGCCGTGGAGAAGGTCCGGCACTGCGCGATGTGTAATACCTTTACCGAAAACGATATCTGCGAAACCTGCGTCGATCCGGAACGCAATGTCGCGCTGCTGTGCGTGGTTGAAACGCCGGCCGATCAGTTGATGATCGAACAGACGCTGACGTATAAAGGCTTGTACTTCGTGCTGATGGGAAGATTGTCTCCGCTGGACGGCATCGGCCCCAAGGACATCCATCTGGAAAAACTGGTCGCGCGTGCCACCGACGGTATCGTCGAGGAAGTCGTGCTGGCGACCAATTTCACCAACGAAGGCGAAGCCACCGCGCACTACATCAGCGAAACGCTGAAGGCGCGCGGCTTGAAGGTCAGCCGGCTGGCGCGCGGCGTACCGGTCGGCGGTGAACTGGAATACGTGGACGCCGGTACCATCGCGCGCGCAATGCTGGACCGGCGCTCGACCTGAACGCGGCACGCGTGTATCTTGCAGGTATGCATGTCGTGCACGAAGCTGCCGTGCCGGTGCCGTTGTGCCGAATATCTGTCGATGATGCATCCTTTCGCGAAAGGTGATCGCCATGTTTACGCACTCGCCGGAAAACCAGGGTTGGCTGCGCAACAAGTGGCAGGCGCTTGTCACTTCGGTACAGGCGCAACCGGCTGCTTCCGATGCGGTCTGGGATGAACTGATCCGCCATTATTCCGAACCGCATCGCGCCTATCACAATCTTTCGCACGTCATGACGCTGCTGCGTCATGCGGAAACGCATCGCCACCAGATCAGCCGGATGGAAACGGTGGAGTTCGCGGTCTGGTTCCATGACGTCATTTACGATACGCACCTGAAGGACAACGAGCGGCGCAGCGCAGAATGGGCGCGCCGCGCGATGATTGCGATGCAGATCGACGAACGGCATATTCCGCTGGTGATGGCGTGCATCGCTGCCACCGAGCGGCATGAAATCGCATCGTCGCAGATCGCCGATCTGCCGCTATTTCTCGATTTCGATCTGGCCATCCTCGGCACACGGGAAGAAATCTACAGGCAGTACAGCGAAGTGATTCGTGCCGAGTACAGCTGGGTGCCGCTGGCCGAATACAAGATCGCGCGCGGCAGTTTCCTGCAGCGCTTCCTTGAACGGCCGGCGCTGTTCTTCACGACAGCCATGGCGGACGGCCATGAACATCAAGCCAGAATGAATCTCGAATCGGAATTGCGCGAGCTTGCGCAAAGTTGAACAAGGCAATGGCAACATGACGACAAACGAATCGAATAACGCATCATCCGGCCCACTGGCCGGCATCAAGGTTCTCGAACTCGGTACGCTGATCGCCGGCCCGTTCTGCTCGCGCATGCTGGCCGAGTTCGGTGCCGACGTCATCAAGATAGAAACGCCTGACGGCGGTGACCCGCTGCGCCAGTGGCGTGTGCTGAAGGACGGCACTTCGCTGTGGTGGAGCGTGCAGTCGCGCAACAAGAAAAGTCTGACCCTGAACCTGAAGGATGCGCGCGGGCAGGAGATCGCACGCAAGCTCGCGCTGGATGCCGACATCATCATCGAGAACTATCGTCCCGGCGTGCTGGAGAAATGGTCGCTCGGCTACGAACAGTTGAAGGCGATCAACCCGGCCACGGTGATGGTGCGCCTGTCAGGCTTCGGCCAGACCGGGCCGATGAAGGACCAGCCGGGTTTCGGTGCGGTCGGCGAATCGATGGGCGGGCTGCGTTATGTATCCGGCTTTCCCGATCGTCCGCCGCTGCGCGTGGGTATCTCGATCGGCGATTCGCTGGCAGCGCTGCATGGTGTGATCGGCGCGATGATGGCGCTGCGCCATCGCGACGTCACTGGCGGCCGCTGGAACGGCAAGACCGGCAATGATTGCGTGGCTGGGCAGGGACAGATGGTGGATGTGGCGCTGTATGAAGCCGTCTTCAACATGATGGAATCGCTGGTGCCTGAATACGATGTCGCCGGCGTCGTGCGCGAACGTACCGGCGGCGCGCTGCCCGGCATCGTGCCGTCGAATACCTACACGACCGGCGACGGCGAGAACATCGTCATCGCCGGCAACGGCGATGCGATCTTCAAGCGCCTGATGCTCGCGATCGGGCGCGACGACATGGCCAACGATCCGCAACTGGCACGCAACGATGGTCGCGTTCCGCGTACGGCCGAGATCGACGAAGCGATCCAGTCATGGTGCGCGACGCAGACCATAGTCAGTGCGCTGGATACACTGAAAAAGGCCGACGTACCGGTCGGCAAGATCTATTCGGTGCGCGACATGCTGACCGATCCGCAATTCCTCGCGCGCCGCATGTTCGAACAGCACGCATTCGCCGACGGTTCGCCGGTCAAGCTGCCGGCGATCACGCCCAAGCTGTCGGCCACGCCGGGCGAGACGCGCTGGCTGGGGCCGCAACTGGGGCAGCATACCGACGAGGTGCTGCAATCGCTGGGGTTCGATGCGCAAGGCATTGCCGTGCTGCGGGCCGACGGCGTGGTGTAAAGAGTGTGGTGTAAGAGGAGAATGCACGCATGAATCATCAGTTCTGGAAGCAGTTTGCGATTGCACTGGCCTTGTTTCTTCTGGGCTACTGGTCGTTCAACGGTCTCTTCAGCTAGCGCGGCATGCAGATTTCGGCTTCTGACGACGCCGGAAATCTGTTTAAATGGGCTTCCCTACCGTTCAGGCATCGCCGGGCTGCTGCATCCGGAAGCGCCGGGGAATTTTCTTCATTTGAAAAGGAGGATCAGATGGGCATTCTGAGCACGATTTTCAGCAAGATTTTTCCATCCGCCAAGGCAGAGTCGCCAACTGCAACAACAGCATCGACATCCGCTCCGGCAGCAAGCGCTGCCCCGGCCGCGGAACCGGTCGATGTCGCTGCCATTCTGAATGACCTGGCCGCAAAGAATCCGCAGAAACTGAACTGGCGAACCTCGATCGTCGATCTGATGAAACTGCTCGACCTCGACAGCAGTTTGACGGCGCGCAAGACCTTGGCGCAGGAACTCGGTTACAAGGGCGACATGGGCGATTCCGCGACAATGAACATCTGGCTGCACAAGCAGGTGATGATCAAGCTGGCGGAGAATGGCGGCAAGGTACCGGACGAGTTGAAGTAATCGGCCTGCCGTCTACAGGAATCGGGTATCGCTGCAGGGCGCTGCCCGATTTTTTTGCGTCGCTCAGAAGCGCACGCCGCCGGTCCAGATCGCCCCGGCCGTGCCGAACACGATGATTTCGGTGCAGAGCTGCTTGTAGCAGTAGCCGACCGCGGGCAGTACGGCTGGGGCCGTACCGTACTTGTTCAGCGGAATCTTGTTCTGATATTCATCCTTGTAGCCATGGATCAGTCCACCGACGATCTTGACGTAGGCGTTCGGTGAGGCATCGAAGGGATGATATTTCTTTCCCCAGTAGAGCAGCGTGGTCGGTTGCCGGTACGAGTTCTTGAAGTACGCGCCACCGACAACGGTGTTGTCGCGGTAATTCCATTCCAGGTTCAGCAGGTGCTGCGTGTTGTTGTGGATCGGATCGGGATGGAAATGGCGGGTCGCGATACTGGTGTTGAAGTAGATATTGTGCGGCGCGCTTTCCGGCGCTGCAACGTCGGCTGCGATGTCGACTGTATCGTCAGCGGTATTGCCGGCTTCTTTCGTCTGAGCGAGGGCCGCAAGCGGTGCGCAGAAGAGAAGTGCGGCGATGGAAGCCGCTGCAAAGCGTGTCAACGGGGTAGTAGTCATGCATCTGAAAAATGGGAACGATGCCTGTCGGACATGGCGCAAGGCCATTCGTTCCCCGTCTTTCCTCGAAACACTCCCTCGAAAGAGCTGGGCGGATGGGCGATCAGGTGTCGGCTGCGACGAAAACCAGCCGGTTGCCGAAGGGATCGTGAACGGTCATTTCGCGGCTGCCCCACGGTTGATCTTCGATGCCAGGCTTCATGTAGCGATAGTTCTTTGCCGTCAGTTCGGCATGAAAGCTATCTAGTTTCATTGTCTCTATCCGCAGCGCCGTACCGGGACTGCAGTCACCGTGATGTTCGGTCAAGTGCAGCACGCATTCTTCGCGCGATACCTGGAGATAGAGCGGGAAATTTTCGCCGAAGCGATGTGTCCAATCGATGCCAAAGCCGAGAAAGTCCACATAGAACTCGGTTGCCTTGTCCACGTCGAAGATGCGCAGAATGGGCGTGGTGCGGCCGAAACGCATAGTGCTCCAGTCAGCTTATTTGCCGAGCAGCGTACCGGCTGTAATCAGCAGCGAAACGATGGCCAGCACGATCGCGATATTGGCGCGGCGCGCCATGGTGGAGCAGGAGAGCGAAACGTTCTGCAACTGCTCTATTGTTTCCTTCAGCAGTTTCGATTGTTCAGCCTGCAGCGATTCGTAATATTCGAGCTGCTTGATTGCGGCGTTCAGTTTTTCCTCGTGATCGGCTGAGGGGTTGATGCGCGGTGGCGGTGCGCTGGTTTTCTTGAAGAGCTTTCCCGCCGCATCGATCAGTGTCGGCAGCGTGGCGATGATGGTGGTCCACGGTACAGGCATTTCATTTCCTTTCGATGAGGGCTCGCGATCGTTTTCCGGCAGGCCGGACGACATGCCCGGCCGCAGATTAGTGCAGCACTTCAGTGCAGTGCTTCAGTGCAGTGCTTCAGTGCAGTTCCTCAATCAGCTTTTC
The DNA here is from genome assembly GCF_014635845.1 of Oxalicibacterium solurbis. GTDB lineage: Bacteria > Pseudomonadota > Gammaproteobacteria > Burkholderiales > Burkholderiaceae_D > Oxalicibacterium > Oxalicibacterium solurbis. The sequence goes on from NZ_BMDP01000002.1 coordinate 488,557, forward strand.
CAGCTTCACCGCATCCGCACAGAACGCACGTATGCCTTCTGCCAGTTTCTCCGTCGCCATTGCATCGTCGTTCAGCATCAGGCGGAAAGTTTTTTCGTCCAGCTTCAATCTGTCGATCTGCACCTGCTGTGCCGCTTCCGGGCTCAGCTTGCGTTCCAGCGATGCATCGGTTTCCGCCAGCTTCTGCAGCAGTTCGGGGCTGATCGTCAGCAGGTCGCAACCGGCCAGTTCGACGATCTGCGACGTGTTGCGGAAGCTTGCGCCCATGACCTCCGTCTTGTAGCCGAACTTGCGGTAGTAGGTATAGATGCGCTTGACCGACTGCACGCCCGGATCGTCGGCGCCGGTGTAATCGGTGCCGGTGCTTTTCTTGTACCAGTCGTAGATGCGGCCGACGAACGGCGAGATAAGTTGCACGCCGGCTTCGGCGCAGGCAACTGCCTGCGGCAGCGAGAACAGCAGCGTCAGATTGCAATGGATGCCTTCGGCTTCCAGCACTTGCGCCGCGCGTATGCCTTCCCATGTCGAGGCGATCTTGATCAGCACACGGTCGCGCGCGATGCCGGCTTCTTCGTACAGGCGGATCAGTTCGCGGCCCTTGGCAATCGTGCCTTCGGTGTCGAACGACAGGCGTGCATCGGTTTCGGTGGAAACGCGGCCCGGAATCACTTTCAGGATTTCCTGGCCGAAGGCGATCAGCAGGCGGTCGATGATTTCGTCGGTGCTTTTCCCGGCATGCTCACGCGCGACGCGTTCCATGATCGGGCGGTATTCGTCTTTCTGGACGGCTTTCAGGATGAGCGACGGATTGGTCGTCGCATCCTGCGGCGCAAAGGCCTTGATCGACTGGAAATCGCCGGTGTCGGCGACGATGGTGGTGTACTGCTTCAGTTGTTCGAGCTGGCTCATGGCTTCTGTCTTGTGGTCTCTTTCTGTTGTCGTTATCCGTGCAAATTCTATTGTACGTCTTGCCTCGCGTTGTGCTGGGCGGTCGAACGAGCGCCTAGTCGCCGTCCGGCATCTGCAGGAAGGAATCGAATTGCATCTCGATCTTTTGCAGCGCTTTTTGCGCATGCGCCATCTTGCGGCGGCGTTCGGCCGGCAGACGCAGCGCCAGGCCGACGGCAAGGATGTCGATGACGACCAGATGCGCCAGCCGTGCCGAGATCGGCGTGTACGGATCGGTATGGAAATGCAAATCGATCGGGATCAGCGCCGTCGCCAGTTCGGCCAGCGGTGTGCCGCTGGGCGCCAGCGCAACGATATCGGCGCCGGTTGCACGCGCGAGTTGCACGCTGCGCAGCAGTTCCGGGCTGGTGCCGCGTTGCGAGATGGCGACCACGGCATCGCCTTTCTTCAGCAATGAAGCGGCGATGCTGTGCACATGCGGATCGCTGTAGGCGACGGTCGGAATGCCGCACCGGAAGAATTTGTGCTGCGCATCGGTGGCGATGATGCCGGACGTGCCCTGGCCGTAGAACTCGATGCGTGTGGCGTGCGACAGCAGGTGCAGCGCACGCTCGATCGCATCGGGATCGAGACTGTTGCGCAGGTCGAGCAATGTATTGATCGAGCGGCCGCAGATCTTGCTGACCAGATCCGCGGCGGGATCTTCCAGCATCGGCGACGCGTCCGCGCCGGGAGAAAGCGCAAGGCCTTGTGCCAGCTTCAGCTTGAATGCATGCCAGCCGTCGAAACCGATTGCACGGCAGAAGCGCACGACGGTTGGTTCGGAGACGCCGGCCTTCTTTGCCAGCGCGGCGATGTTGGCATCGATCGCCCGTTCCGGCTGTTCCAGCACGGCAAGAGCGACTTTCTTTTCCGACGGGGAAAGCGAATCGTATTGCGTGCGGATGGCGTCGAGCAGCATGCGGTCGTTCTATCTGCGCTATTCGGGCAGCACTTCTTCGCGCCACTGCAGGCCGTCGCGCCCGATCAGCGCGCTGGCCGCAGCCGGCCCCCAGCTGCCGGATGTGTACGGAATCGGCTCGTTGCCTTCCTGTTCCCAGTAACGCAGTACGGGTTCGACCCATTCCCATGCGGCTTCCAGTTCATCGCTGCGCATGAACAGCGTCAGATGGCCGCGCAGTACGTCCAGCAGCAGACGCTCGTAGGCATCCATGCGCGGCGTCTTGAAGGTTTCGGAGAAATCGAGTTCCAGTTCGACCGGTTTCAGACGCATGCCGTCGCCGGGCGTCTTCGCCATCAGGTTCAGCTGCAGGCCGTCGTCCGGCTGCAGGCGAATCACCAGGCAGTTCGGCAGGAAGCTGCTGGCCGATTGTGCAAAGATCGAATGCGGCAGCGATTTGAAGCGCACGACGATCTCGGCCAGCTGGTCGGCCATGCGCTTGCCGGTGCGCAGGTAGAAAGGCACGCCGGCCCAGCGCCAGGTGTCAATCTCGGCTTTCACGGCGACGAAGGTTTCGGTGTTCGAATCGGGATCGGCGCCTTCTTCCTGGCGATAGGCGGGAACCGGCTTGCCTTCGACGTGGCCGGAGCGATACTGGCCGCGCACGACGTTGCGCGACAGCGTGGTTGGCGTGAAAGGCTTCAGCGAGCGCAGGACTTTCAGCTTTTCGTCGCGCACCGCATCGGCGCCGACCGACAGTGGCGGCTCCATCGCGGTGATGCACAGCAGCTGTAGCAGGTGGTTCTGCATCATGTCGCGCAGCGCGCCGGAGGTTTCGTAGTAACCCATGCGATTGCCGACACCGATTTCCTCGGCGATCGTGATCTGCACGTCGGAAATCCATTCACGCCGCCACAGCGGTTCGAACAGCACGTTGCCGAAGCGCAGCGCCAGCAGGTTCTGCACGGCTTCCTTGCCGAGATAGTGGTCGATACGGAAGATCTGCGATTCCTTGAAGACGCGGCCGACTTCCTGGTTGATCTGCTTGGCGCTTTCCAGATCGCGGCCCAGCGGTTTTTCAAGAACAACACGCGAATTGTCGGTAGCGAGGCCGCGCTCGGCGAGGTTGTGACAAATCTGTGCGAACAGCGTCGGCGAGACGGCGAGATAGAACACCCGCGTCAGCTTCGCATCGTTGCGCAGCGCGTCGATCAGCGGCTGGTAGGTGGTGGCGTCGGTCGCATCCAGCGAAACATAACGGATGCGCGCGCAGAACTTGTCCCATGCGGCTTGCGAGAAGGCTTTGTCGCCAATGTGCAGCCGTGCGTTTGCGTTCAGTGCGTCGACGAATTCCGCGTCGCTCCACGGATGACGGCCGACGCAGACGATCTTCGCAGCCGGCGGCAGATCGCCGGCGCGGTCGCGGGCGTAGAGTGCAGGAATCAGCTTGCGCATCGACAGGTCGCCGCCGCCGCCGAACAGGACAAGATCGAAATCGTTGAGTGCCATGATGATGAAAAAATCCGGTGTGTGTTGTCAGGTGTTGCTTTGGTTTTCGGTCTTCGTGAACGGTAGCAGGACTTTGCGGGAGCGGCAATTCACACGGCGTACATTGGAGGCCATGAATCTGACGTTATTGCATCGCCTTGCGGGCACGTGCGATCAGGCCGTTGGTCGAGCTGTCGTGCTGCGCTGGTTTCGGCTGGCCGACCAGTTCTGCCTCAATGTTCTTTGCCAGCACCTTGCCGAGTTCCACGCCCCACTGGTCGAAACTGTTGATGCCCCAGATCGCCCCCTGCACGAAAACCTTGTGCTCGTACAACGCGATCAGCGCGCCCAGCGTTGACGGTGTGAGCGTGTCCATCAGGATCGTGTTGCTCGGACGGTTGCCGGGGAAGGTACGGTGCGGGATCAGCCGCGCGATTTCCGCGTCGGGCAAGCCTTGCGCGCTCATGTCGGCGCGTACTTCGTCAGCAGTCTTGCCACGCATGAAGGCTTCCGATTGCGCGAAGCAGTTCGCCAGCAGGCGCGCCTGATGATGTTCGAGGTGATGCGACGGCTTCAATGCGGCGATGAAATCGACCGGCGTGATGTCGGTGCCCTGATGCAGCATCTGGAAGTAGGCATGCTGGCCGTTGGTGCCGGTGTCGCCCCAGATCACTGGGCAGGTGGCGACGGAGACAGGCGCGCCGTCCATCTGCACGCGCTTGCCGTTGCTCTCCATCTCCAGTTGTTGCAGATACCCGGGGAACAGCGACAGATCCTGATGGTAGGGCGCGATCGAGATCGATGTGCTGCCGAGGAAGTTGCGGTTCCAGATGCCGGTCAGCGCCATGATGGCCGGCAGGTTCTTTTCCAGCGGCGCGGTGCGGAAGTGCTTATCCATCGCATGCGCGCCGGCAAGAAAGTCGCGGAAGCCGTCGATGCCGATCGCCAGTGCCAGCGACAGGCCGATGGCCGACCAGACCGAATAGCGTCCGCCCACCCAGTCCCAGAAGGGAAACATGTTTTCCGGCGCAATGCCGAATTTCGTGACCAGTTCCAGATGCGTGGAGACGGCGACGAAGTGCTGCGGCAGACCGCTTTCCGGCGCCTGCTGCAGGAACCAGGCACGCGCCGATTGCGCATTCGTCATCGTCTCGGACGTGCTGAAGGTCTTGGACGAAATGATGAACAGCGTGGTCGACGGATCGATCTGCGGCAGCAGCGCATCCAGATCGTGGCCGTCGACGTTGGAGACGAAGTGCATCTTCAGGCGCGGATGGCAGAACGGGCGCAGCGCCTGGCAGGTCATCTTCGGCCCGAGATAGGAGCCGCCGATGCCGATGTTGACGATGTCGGTAATGGCGCGGCCGTCGTGGCCCAGCCATGCGCCGGAGCGCACGCGTTCGGTGAAGTCGGCGATGCGGTCGAGTACGGCATGGACATCGGCAACTACGTCGCGACCATCGTGCTGCAGTTTGTCGCTGCGTGGCCGGCGCAGTGCCGTATGCAGCACGGCGCGATGTTCGGTGCCGTTGATTTCCTCGCCGGCAAACATCGCATCGCGTTTTTCTTCGACTTGCGCATTGCGTGCGAGAGCGCACAGCAGCGTCATCGTCTTTTCGTCGACAATATTCTTTGAATAGTCCAGGAACAGGCCGGCGCCTTCGGCGGAGAATGTCTCGAAACGTCGCGCATCGCGGGCGAACAGGTCGCGCAACTGCCAATGGCGGGCATCCTCCAGATGCTGTTGCAGTGCCTGGTAGGCGGAAGTGTCGGTAAGGGAAGTGGGCATGACGGTATGGCGATGATTGAAATAACTATATCAGATTATGGTAATTCCACTACAAATAGTTTCCGGCAAGCCGATATGCGTGAGTGGAATGCGGATCGCCCAGCCGCAGGCGTCCTGTAACGGATAACGCGATCGGCGGAAAGTTCCATTGGAGAAGGAACGCAGCTCCTGAACGCCGGCAAGAGTTTCGGCGGACGGGAATGAATTTCATCGATGATCGGTAGTCATAGCGGGAAAGACCGGTTGTGCGTAACGGATATTCCTGCATTTGCTTGCCGGTCGGCATGTCATCTTGTAGTAAAATTTCACATTCGCTTTCAAGGAAGAATTCATGCCGCTCCATCCCGTCCTAGCCGCCGTAACCGGACGTATCGTCGAGCGCAGCCGCCCTTATCGCGCTGCCTACCTGCATCAGCTTTCCGAATCCGTCACGCGCGGCGTGCACCGCAGCACGCTGTCGTGCACGAACCTGGCGCACGGATTCGCTGCCTTTCCGCAGAACGACAAGCTGGTGCTGAAGCAGCAGAAGTTGCCGTCGATCGCCATCGTTTCTGCCTACAACGACATGCTGTCGGCACATCAGCCTTACTATCGCTTTCCCGACATCATCCGCGAAGCGGTGCGCCATGCCGGCGGCGTTGCGCAGTTCGCTGGCGGCACGCCTGCGATGTGCGACGGCATCACGCAGGGCCAGCCGGGCATGGAATTGTCGCTGTTCTCGCGCGACACGATCGCGATGTCGGCCGGCATCGCGCTGTCGCACAATATGTTCGATGCGGCCGTCTATCTCGGCATCTGCGACAAGATTGTGCCGGGCCTGCTGATCGGTGCGCTGCATTTCGGCCATCTGCCGGCCGTGTTCATCCCGAGCGGACCGATGACGACCGGCATGTCCAATTCCGAGAAATCGCGCATCCGCCAGTTGTATGCACAGGGCAGGATCGACCGCGACGCCTTGCTGGAAGCGGAAAGCAAGTCCTACCACGATGCCGGCACCTGCACTTTCTACGGCACGGCCAACAGCAATCAGATGCTGATGGAAGTGATGGGCCTGCATCTGCCGGGCTCGGCTTTCGTCACGCCGAACACGCCGCTGCGCGATGCGCTGACTGCGCAGGCTGCGCGCCGTGCGGTCGAGATCAGCCTGCAGGGCGGCGCTTTCACGCCGGTCGGCCGGCTGGTCGATGAAAAGACCATCGCCAATGCGATCGTCGCGCTGCTGACGACCGGCGGCTCGACCAATCACACGATCCATCTGGTGGCGATTGCGCGTGCCGCGGGCATCGTCATCGACTGGAACGATTTCAATGATCTGTCTACCGTAGTACCGCTGCTGACGCGCATTTATCCGAACGGCGAGGCCGACGTCAATCATTTCCATGCTGCCGGCGGTACCGGCTTCGTGATTCGCGAACTGCTGGATGCCGGCCTGCTGCACGACGACGTGACGACCATCCTCGGCCAGGGCTTGCGCGCGCATTGCAGCGAGCCTTTCCTGGAAGGCGAAAATGTTGTCTGGCGCGATTCGCCAGACACCAGCGCCGACGAAAACGTGCTGCGTCCGGCCGAGCGTCCGTTCGCGCCGGACGGCGGCCTGCGTCTGCTGACCGGCAATCTCGGCCGCGCGGTGATCAAGATTTCCGCCGTCAAGCCGCAGCATCATCTGGTCGAGGCACCGGCCATCGTCTTCAATTCGCAGGAAGATTTCATGCACGCCTACCAGGACGGCAAGCTGAACCGCGATTTTGTCGCCGTCGTGCGTTTTCAGGGGCCGAAGGCGAATGGCATGCCGGAACTGCATGCGCTGACGCCGGCGCTCGGCAGCCTGCAGGATGCCGGCTACCGCGTCGCGCTGGTGACGGACGGCCGCATGTCCGGCGCATCCGGCAAGGTGCCGGCGGCGATCCACGTCTCGCCCGAAGTATTGGCGAACGGTCCGCTGGGTCGCGTGCGCGATGGCGATCTGATCCGGCTCGATGCCGAAGCCGGCACGCTGCAGGCGCTGGTCGACGAAGCAGAATGGCAGCGCCGGCCGCAGGCGGCGGCCGATCTGTCGTCCAACATGATCGGCATGGGGCGCGAACTGTTTGCGATGTTCCGCGCGACTGCCGGCGCGGCCGAAGAGGGCGCGGCCAGCTTCGGCCTGCCGCACCTGATGACGCCGGCCTCGACGGAAATCAACCAGCCCAAGGGCGATGCCGAACCGTTCAGCGACGAAGATACGAACGTCCAACAATCGATACAGGCCCATCCATGATGAATCTTCTCGAAATCATGCGCGTTTCGCCGGTAATTCCGGTGATCGCGATCGACGACATCCGTCACGCAGTGCCGATGGCAAAGGCGCTGACAGCCGGCGGCATCCGCGTGCTGGAAGTCACGTTGCGCACGCCACACGGCATTGCCGCGATCCGCGCGATTGCGGAGCAGGTGCCGGAAGCCATCGTCGGCGTCGGCACGCTGACGCGGCCGGAAGAGTTTGCGCAGGCGCGCGATGCGGGTGCGGTGTTCGGCGTTTCGCCGGGGCTGACGACTGCATTGATCCAGGCTGCTGCCGCCAGCGGACTGCCGCTGCTGCCCGGCGTGATGACGCCGTCCGAAATTCTCGCGGCACGCGAGGCCGGCTTCCATCAGGTCAAGCTGTTTCCGGCAGTGCCGGCGGGCGGCGTCGGCATGCTGAATGCGATTGCGGGGCCGATTCCCGACATGCTGTTCTGTCCGACTGGCGGCATCACGCAGCAGACGGCTGCACAATTCCTCGCCTGCAAGAACGTCGCCTGCGTCGGCGGCTCATGGCTGACGCCGAAGGATGCGCTGGCGGCCGGCGACTGGCAGCGGATTACGGAAATGGCGAAGGCGGCAGCGGCGCTGCGCTGATTTGGAGAATCTGATTCAAGCTGCAGCACTGGCGATGCGGTTGCGACCGCCGGCCTTGGCCTGATAGAGAGCGGTATCGGCACGCCGCATCAGGTCGGCGACAGATTCCTGTTCCGTGCGTACCGCCATGCCGATGCTGACCGTGCAGGGCACCAGACGAATCTGCGCTGCATCCGGGACTGCCGCCAGTGTCAGGCGCAATCGTTCGGCAATGACCATGGCTGCAGCGGCATCGGTTTCCGGCAGCAGTACTGCAAACTCCTCGCCGCCTACGCGCGCGATGCAATCCATGCCGCGAATTTCCTTTTCCACGCGCTGGACGATTTCCTGCAAGACACGATCGCCGACTGCGTGGCCGTGTGTATCGTTGATCTGCTTGAAGTGATCAACGTCGAACAGCAGCAGCGACAGTGCCCGGCCGGTGCGGCGCACGCGCACCAGTTCGCGTTCGGCCAGCTCGAAGAAGGCGCGGCGCGACCAGGCGCCCGTCAGAAAATCCCGGTTGGCGGCAGCCATCGCCTGTTCCATCATGCGATTGTGGACGATCATGATGATGCCCATCGAGAACACGGGAATCACCATCGTGCCCATCGAGATGAACAGCAGGTTCACCGGCGACGATTGGAATGCCGATGACAATTGCTCGAGATTGCTGCCGTGCACGATGCCGCGAACGCCATGGCAGAACGCAAAAAAGATCGCCATGCAGCCGGTGAAACGGCGGGAATAGCGCGCCGTATCGTCGGATGAGGCACGCAGTACGAGCAGGCCGATGACCAGGCACAGTGCGCCATGAAACAGCGAGACCAGCGCGATGCGCACGTGCAGCATGTCACGACCGTAATGGAACAGTGAGAGCAATGCGATCAGCAGCGCCAGCGAGCCGGCCAGCGTTTTCACCGGGATCGGGCGCGACAGGAAGCGGCAGAACCCGGTGTAGAGCAGGCAGATGGCGGCGGCATATAAAGTATTTGCCAGCTCGATGGTCAGGATGGGAGCAATCTTGCCACGGCCGGCGAACAGCAGCAGCGCGACGACGGCACTCACGATTGCCAGCAGCCAGTCGCGCACGCCGGGAATGCCGCTGCGCATCAGCGACAGCAGAACGAACAGCATGACGACACCGAAGGCGGCGGTGAGCAGCAGGAGATTGAAGGAGTTGAGCATGAATTGATCTGGAGGCGGGGCGTAGTATAGCCGCGTTATGCCGGCGCAAGATCATTGTGTGGGTACCGGAATCATCCCGTGCAAGTTGAAGACGGTCGACAGCGGCAATGGATATCTTCCCGTCTGCGCAATCCGGCGGGCGGCTTCAGACTTGGGGAAGAGGTGGCTTATGCACGGAGCGGAATTTATCCAGGATCTGGCGGTGATCATGCTGATCGCTGCCATCGTCACGCTGCTGTTCCGCTGGCTCAGGCAGCCGGTGGTGCTGGGCTACATCCTGGCGGGTGTCATCATCGGCCCGCATACGCCGCCGTTCGAATTGATTCAGGACGACCACACGATCAAGATCGTGGCCGAACTGGGCGTCGTGTTCCTGATGTTTTCGCTGGGGCTGGAATTCAACCTGAAGAAGCTGACCAGCGTCGGCGTGACGGCCTTCGTCTGCGCGATGGCCGAGATCGTGCTGATGACGTGGATCGGCTACGAGATCGGCCGCTACTTCGGCTGGAACGCGATGGATTCGCTGTTCCTCGGCGCGATGCTGGCGATTTCCTCCACCACCATCATCGTCAAGGCGCTCGACGAACTGGGCATGAAGCAGGAGCGCTTCGCGCAACTGATCTTCGGCATCCTGATCGTGGAAGACATTCTGGCAATCGGCATGATTGCACTGCTGTCCGGTATCGCAATGAACGGCTCGGTCGATGCCGGCGACGTGTTCGCCACCGTCGGCAAGCTGTCGTTGTTCATGATCGTCGCGCTGGTGCTAGGCCTGCTGATGGTACCGCGGCTGCTGGCCTGGGTGGCGCGCTTCGAGAGCCGGGAAATGTTCCTGATCGCCGTGCTCGGCTTGTGTTTCGGCTTCTGCCTGCTGGTGCTGAAGCTGGATTACAGCATCGCGCTGGGTGCGTTCATGATCGGCGCCATCATGGCGGAAGCGCGCCAGTTGCATTTGATCGAACGGCTGATCGGGCCGATACGCGACATGTTCAGCGCGCTGTTCTTCGTCGGCGTCGGGCTGCTGTTCAACCCGGCGGTGCTGATCGATTACGCGCTGCCGATCGCACTGATCACGGTGGCGGTGGTGCTGGGCAAGATGGTGTCGTGCGGGCTGGGCGCTTTCGTCACCGGCAATGGCGGCCGTACTTCGCTACGGGTCGGCATGGGGCTGTCGCAGATCGGCGAATTCTCTTTCATCATCGCCTCCCTCGGCCTGTCGCTGCAGGTGACCAGCGAATTCCTGTATCCGATCGTGGTTGCCGTGTCGGCAGTGACCACGCTGCTGACGCCTTATCTGATCAGGCTGGCCGATCCGTTGTCGAAGCACGCGGCGGAGGGGATGCCGACGTCGATTGCCAATGTCGCGAACCGCTATACGACATGGCTGCACAGCAGCCAGCCGGAAGGCGATCGCGCCATGCTGATCCGCATCGTGCTGCGCATTGTCGCGCAGGTGCTGGTGAATTTCGCGATGACGGTGGCCGTGTTCGTCGCCGGCATCTACATCTTCGGCGTGATCGAACTGAATCTGGCGTCATCGATTTCGGATGAACAGATTCAGAAGGCCATCGTCTGGGGCGGTGCGCTGGCAATATCGCTGCCGTTCCTGATTGCCGCCTACCGCAAGCTGAAGGCATTGAGCCTGCTGTTTGCGGAATTGACGATCAGCGATGCCGGCAGCGTTGGACGTGTGCTGCGGCGGGTGACTGCGGAAGTGATCCCGATCGTTTCGATTGCGGTAATCCTGATGCTGATTGCATCGCTGAGCCGGCGTATTCTGCCGTCGCCCGAGATGCTGATGATCATCCTGGTCTGTGCTGCATCGCTGACCGTATTGATGTGGCGGCCTTTCGTACGCTGGCATTCGCGGCTGCAGATCGCATTGTTCGATACGTTGAGAGAAGAGCCGGACAGCAATGCGTGAAGCTGAGCATCGCCGGCAGGCAGCCGTGCAGGCATGTCCCCGGCAGCGGCGAGGCAGGTACATCCGCTAAAATAGCGCTCTTCCGATCCAGATTCCCTTTTTCCGAATTGCAATGACCCAAGACGAAATGAAACAGGCGGTGGCGCGTGCCGCCATCGAATACGTGGTGTCCGGCGAGATCATCGGTGTCGGCACCGGTTCCACGGCTAACTTCTTCATCGACGAACTCGGTGCGATCAAGGATCGCATCAAGGGCGCGGTGGCGTCTTCCGAAGCGACAGCGGAGCGCCTGCGCGGCCACGGCATCCAGGTGTTCGACCTGAACGACGTCGATTCGCTGGCCGTCTACATCGACGGTGCGGACGAGATCACGCTGCAGGGCGCGATGATCAAGGGCGGCGGCGCGGCGCTGACGCGCGAGAAGATCGTCGCCTCGGTGGCGCGCCAGTTCGTCTGCATCGCCGACGGCTCCAAGCTGGTCAAGGTGCTGGGCAGGTTCCCGTTGCCGGTCGAGGTGATTCCGATGGCGCATGCCACCGTGGCGCGCAGCCTTCGCGCGCTGGGCGGCGATCCGCAATTGCGTGCGAAGGACGGCAAGCCGGTCGTCACCGATAACGGTTGCTACATTCTTGACGTGCACGGCATGCAGATCGCCGACCCGGTGACGACAGAGCAGCAGATCAACCAGATCGTCGGCGTGGTGACGGTCGGCCTGTTCGCGCAGCGCGGCGCCAACATCGGCCTGCTGGGCACGGCGGAAGGCGTGAAGCGCATGACGTTCTGACGTTTCTTCACTGAACGTGAAAAGGCCGGCATGTTTGCCGGCCTTTTTTCTTGCGGTTTGCCTGTTTGTGTGCAGCGTTCGACTGGATTGTCAGCGATTCAGCAGTTTCAGGAAATCCTGTTCCGGCACCGGCCGGCTGATCAGGTAGCCTTGCCCTTCGTTGCAGCCGTTCTGCCGCAGCAGCGCGGATTGCTCTGCGGTTTCTATGCCTTCGGCCAGCACGTTCAGATTCAGGTTGTGGCCGAGCGAGACGATGGCGCGCACGATGGCAGCGCTGTTGCCGTCGATGGCGATGTCGCGCACGAAGGACTGGTCGATCTTCAGCGTATCGACCGGGAAGCGTTTCAGGTAGCTGAGGCTGGAATAGCCGGTGCCGAAATCGTCCAGCGAGATGCGCACGCCCATCGCGCGCAGTTCCGTCAGCATTGCGAACGATTTCTCGACGTCGGTCGCCATTACGCTTTCGGTGATTTCCAGTTCCAGCCATTGCGCATCCAGCCCGGTCTCCGCCAGCACGCGCTCGACCTGCTGCACGATGTCGCCGCGCGCCAGTTGGCGCGGCGACAGGTTGACCGAGATGACAACCGGCGGATAGCCGGCATCCTGCCACGCGCGGTTGCGCCGGCAGGCCGTCTGCAGCACCCATTCGCCGATCGGGATGATAAGGCCGGTTTCTTCCGCCAGCGGGATGAAGGCGCCGGGGGAGACCAGGCCGGAATGCGGACTGTTCCAGCGGATCAGCGCCTCGACGCCGATGATCTCGCCGCTGGCGAGGTTCAGCTTCGGCTGATAATGCAGCACCAGTTCGTCGTTCGGAATCGCCTGCCGCAGCCGGTTCAGCAATTCGAGGCGGTCGGTGACGGTGGAATTCATCTCGGCCGAGTAGTACTGGAACATGTTGCGGCCCAGTTCCTTGGCCTTGTACATCGCCGAATCCGCATGCTTGAGCAGCGTTTCCGCATCGCGGCCGTCGTTCGGATACAGCGTGATGCCGACGCTGCAGGTAATACGGAATTCCAGATCGTTGGCGGTCCACGGCTGCGCCACTTCGTGCAGCACGCGCTGCATGGTCTGCGTGATCGATTCCTCGTTCGGCTGGCTGGTCAGCAGCAGCACGAATTCGTCGCCGCCCTGGCGCGCCACGGTATCGCTTTCGCGCAGGCAGGATTTCAACCGCTGCGCGGTGATCTTCAGCAGTTCATCGCCGACCTGATGGCCGAGGCTGTCGTTGATGAACTTGAACTGGTCCAGATCGAGGAAGGCGATCGCCGTCAGATTGCCGTAGCGCTGCGAATGCAGCATCGCCTGTTGCATGCGGTCGTACAGCAGCGTTCGGTTGGGCAGGCCGGTCAGCGCGTCGTGTGTGGCCTGGAAGCGGATCTCGGCTTCGTGCAGCTTGCGCTCGGTGATCGCTTCCACCGTGCCTTCGAAGAACAGCAGCTTGCCGCTGCTGTCGTGCACGGCGCGGGCGTTTTCGGAAATCCAGATGATCTCGCCGTTGCGACGGTAGATGCGCGATTCGAAATTGGTGACGACGTTGTCCTGTTCCATCAGCCGCACGAATTCGGCGCGGCGATGCGGATCGACGTAGAGCTGGTGATCGATGTCGCGCAGCACGGCAATCATTTCCTGCGGTGAAGCATAACCATACATGCGTGCCAGCGCCGGGTTTACGGCGAGGTAGCCGTCGTTCGGTGTCGATTGATAAATCCCCTCGATCGCATTCTCGAAGATGCTGCGGTAGCGGCGCTCGGCCTCGCGCAGGGCTTCGTCGGCCTGCTTGCGTTCGGTGATGTCCTGGATGAAGCCTTCCAGCACGTCGCGTGTGATGTTGGTGCCGCGTTCCCACACCCAGCGGATGCTGCCGTCTGCGCGCACGATGCGGTATTCGATGTCGAATCGACAATTGCGGGCGACCGCTTCCAGGATCGTTGTGCGCACGTGCCGGCGATCGTCCGGATGCGTGATCTGGTCGTAGGAGATACGGCTGTTGAACAGGATGTCTTCTTCGCGATAGCCGGTCAGCGCCAGACAGCCTTCGCTGACGAATTCCATCGTCCAGTGTTCATCCAGTCGGCAGCGATAGACCATGCCTTCCAGATTGGCGAGCAGCGTGCCGAGCATGCGCGCTTGCAGCGCAGGATCGGCAGGAGTGGAGGGCATCGACAGCAGCATGGATGGAGAACGATGTGAATCAGGGTTGCGGCAATTCATCGTTCCCTTGAAGCAATAACGATGCCACCGGCATGAGGTGGCGGTTTTGCACTGCGATGGCGCAAGTTTCTTGCAGAGGGGGCAAGAGATTATCGATGCTGCAACGGTATTGCAGAAAATGAAACTGCAGATTTGCAGTGGAGGAGAACGGAGCAGGGAGATTGAGAATGAAAAAACGGCGGCTCCATGGCCGCCGTTTTCATACGTGAAGTATGCGCGAAGTATGTGCGAAAGTTCAGCGCGGACGATCGGTGATCTCGCGCGCCATCCTGTCCTGTCGATCGTAGAAATCGCGCGTGCCGATGTCGCCGCGATTGCGTTGGCGATCCGGCACGAGAAATTCGAGATCGTGGATCAGTTCGTCGTCGATCTCCGCGTCTTCATCATTGCCCCAACTGGTATTCATAAGCTTCTCCTTGCAGGCCGCCATTGTACGATGCCGGCGTCATCGCTGCCCATCGCAACGACGCTCAGCCGAGCGAGTCTGGCACTTCGCCGTTGCCCGGCAGTTTTGCCGCCATCACATCCATGCGCTCGATGGCCAGCGGCTTGGCCAGCAGTTCGCCGGCGCGCTGGCCGAGCGCTTTTGCGATTTCGCCTTCCAGATGCGCCTTGCGGCCGGCCTCGTCGGCAAAGGCATCGAAGATGCCGAAGGTGCGGTCATCGAACTTAACGGCAAACCACGAGACGGTTGCCGGCTCGCCCAGCGCATAGGACAGCTGCGCACGCAGAAATTCTTCCAGTTCCTTTTCCTTGCCGGGCTTGGCTTCGAGACGGACTTGCAGTGCGACATTCACCATGATGGTCTCCTATCGAAATGGACGGGATACAACAACAACGTGGATATCGTCGATTCTATTACGGTTCCGCCGCGAGGTAATGTGCGGTGAAAAACCGAAGCCGGCCAAAAGTTCTAGCGTCTCGCCAGACCGTACCAGCAGGCCACGGCCACCGGGATTGCAAGCGCGACGGCCGACAGCACATCCCATACGTCGTCGCCGAGCAGGGCGGAGATCAGGCCGACGGCTGTGACGATGCCGATCAGGACAGGCACGCCCCACATACGTTTGAAGGCGGCGTTCATCATGCTTCCTTTCCTGCTGCGGCCAGTGCCGGCGATGCGGCTTCGTTGGCCTTCGGCACTTTCTTGCGCTTGAGCCACAGGTACAGGCCGCTGCCGAGCACGATGATGGTTGCAATATCCAGCAGCGCCCACAGGATCTGCATCGGCAGGCCGCCGTAATCGCCGAAGTGCAGCGGCTGCGAGATCAGCAGCGCCGTTGCGTACCACGGCAGCGTGCGGCTGTCCGTCACCTTGGCGGTTTGCGCATCGACCAGCACCGGCTTCAGCAGGCGCGATGTCGCCGGCGTCTCGCCGCGCATGAAAATCCCGTAATGATGCGGGCTGGAAAACGATGTGCCGGGAAAGGCGATGAAAGACAGTTTCATGCCGGGTTCCAGCGCCTGCGCCGCGACGACCGACTGCTGCAGCGAACCGAGGCGTTCAGGCGGCGGCAGGTTCTTGTATGGCGCGACCATTTCGCCCATCTGGTCGTAGCGCCAGTAGGCGATGATCGGATCGGCCAGCGTATTGATGATGCCGGTCAGCGTCACGACCGATGCCCACACCAGCGTGACGATGCCGAGCAGGTTGTGCAGGTCCAGCCATTTGACGCGCGGCGAATTATCGCGGCGTACGGTACCGAAATCCAGCTTGCGCATGAACGGCGAATAGAGAATCACGCCGGAGACGATCGCCACTGCCAGCAGCAATCCCATGAAGCCGAGAAACAGCGTGCCGGGCAGGCCGGCGAACAGGTCCACATGCAGGCGGAACATCAGGTTGATGAAGCCGCCGTCCAGTCTCGGCAGCCCCAGCACGGCGCCGGTACGCGCATCGACGGCAACCTGCTTCAGGTCGGTTTCGGAGGTCGGCGTCGTGCTCATCGTGACGTACCAGATGCGGTCGTCGTCATCTTCCTGTGAAACGAACATGCCGCCCTTGTCGGGAAACTGCGATTTCGCGACTTCCATCACGCGATCCAGGCTGACACGCGGCGTATCGGCAGGAAGTTCCGGCGCCTCGATCTCGTCGCCCAGCAGATGGCCGATCTCGTGATGGAAGATCAGCGGCAGGCCGGTCAGGCACAGCAGCAGCATGAATACGGTGCAGACCAGGCTGCTCCATTTGTGTATCCATGCCCATTGGCGGAGGCGGTGGGCTTTCATGTCGATCCTGTTGTATGAATGACGAATATTAATGCAAATCATTCCTATTTGAAATCGTGGCGACTACAATGAGAATCTTTCTCATCTTTGAATGACAGGTATTTCTTCATGTCCTCCCGATTCCGACGCTCTCCCATCGCCATTGCCGCCTTTCTCGTAGCAGGCGGCGCCTTTGCGCAACAACCAGCCGATACGGCCGTTACGACTCCTGAGCAGACGCTCGGCACCATCGTCGTCAATGCGTCGGCCGATGCCTCGGCGGAAGGTTTGTCGAAGCCTTATGCCGGCGGGCAGGTGGCGCGTGGCGGGCGTATCGGCATTTTGGGTACGCAGGACAATATGGATGTGCCGTTCAATGTCACGAGTTATACGAATGAACTGATTCAGAACCAGCAGGCACGCAGTGTTGCAGACGTTCTGCGCAATGATCCTTCAGTAAGGGTGGCGCGCGGTTTCGGAAATTTTCAGGAGTCTTATTTCATTCGTGGCTTTTTGCTTGGATCAGATGAGGTCGCCTATAACGGCCTATACAGTTTGCTACCTCGTCAATATGTTGCTGCGGAGTTGTTTGAGCGTGTAGAGGTCTTGAAAGGTGCCAGTGCCTTTTTGACCGGTGCCTCACCCGGAGGCGGGGGGGTTGGTGGTTCGATTAACTTATTGCCGAAGCGAGCGCCAAATGATCCGCTTACGCAAGTGACGGTTGGGGGCGGCATTGGTACCCAAGGTAGCGTAGCTGCTGACATCGCAAGAAGATTTGGCCCTGATGGTAATACAGGTGTTCGGCTGAACGCGGTACGTCGGGAAGGAAATACTGGTGTAGATGATGAAAAAACAGAATTGAGTGTGCTTGCTCTGGGTGTGGATTGGCGCAGTCGCGATGTGCGTTTGTCTGCCGATATCGGTCATCAGGATAATAAACTGAAGCGAGCCCGTACCAATGTCACGCTCGGTTCCGGTTTGACTTCTGTTCCCACGGCACCTGACAACGACAGTAACTGGGCGCAGGATTGGTCGTATTCCAATGAGAGGGATACTTTCGGTACTTTCAGGGCCGAGTATGACCTTTCTACCGATACGACGGCCTGGGGCGCATTTGGTATGCGCCGTTCGACCGAGGAGAATTCGCTCGCCAACATTACTGTCACCGATCCGATTACCGGTGATGGCAATACACGACGCGCTGACAACTACCGTGAAGATATCGTCAAGAGCGCTGAAATCGGTATTCGTACCAAATTAAGAACGGGCTCCGTCGGACATACTTTGGTGGCTTCGGCATCGACATATTATTTGTCGTCGGAAAATGCCTATTCCTGGAGTCCGGGCGGTGGTATTTCGACTAACTTGTACAACCCGACTAAAAGCGCGCGACCTGCGACGACAACACCTGTTACGTCAGGTGGCGATATGAATGACCCCAATGTCACGACAAGAAAGCAATTCAACAGCATTGCAGTGGGAGACACACTTTCCTTTGCTGATGACCGTGTGTTGCTCACTTTGGGCGTTCGTCAACAAAAGCTTGATGTGCGTAGCTACAACTACTATACCGGTGAGCAGAATACAGGTGGTTCTGGCGGTTACGACAAGTCGCGTATATCGCCGGTGGTGGGCTTGGTCTGGAAAGCAACGGATCGCCTTTCTGCTTACGCAAACTATATTGAAAGCCTTGCGCAAGGTGCTGTCGCTCCAATGGCGGATGGCTCGAGAACTGTCACAAACGCAAATACGGTTTTCTCTCCTTACGTTGCCAAACAAAAAGAAATTGGCGTCAAATATGATGCGGGAAGAATCGGCGGCGGGGTTGCCTTCTTCACGACTGACAAGCCCAGCTCTCTTCTTACGCAAACATCTCCGACGACGAGCGTATTCAGCGTGAATGGCGAAGATCGTCATCAAGGGGTGGAATTCACAGTTTACGGAGAAGCTACCCGCAATCTGAAATTGCTGGGTGGTTTGACACTTCTAGATGCTAAACAAAAGAAAACAAGCAATGGCCTGACTGATGGTAATAAGGTCATCGGGGTGCCGGATGTACAGGCAAATATCGGGCTCGAATGGAAAGTCCCCGGAATCCAAGGCTTGTCGCTCGACTCCCAAATTATTTCTACGGGTCGTGTGTATGCAGACAACGCAAACACCCTGCGTGTACCGGGCTGGACACGCCTGGATTTAGGCGCGCGTTATCTGTCCGAGATCGGTGGCCGTTTGGTGACATGGCGTGCTCGCATCAATAACGCTACGGATAAAGATTATTGGGCTTCTGTTGGAGGATATCCAGGAAGCGGATATTTGGTGCTTGGTACTCCACGTACTGTTGTTGTCAGTGCAACGATAGATTTTTGATCTTTTTACCGATATCTCTGACTCCTTACATGAGGGCGGACATCAATTGTCATGAGTTTGGCAATTGATGTCCGCCCTTTGATTTGACGAATGCCGTATCATCATGGCCCTTTCACCAATGGAACGCGCCATGACAAATGCATGCGGTGTCGATTTCGGCACATCGAACTCGACCTTCGGCTGGCATCGGCCGGGGCAATCGCCGCTGCTGCAGCTGGAAGACGGCAAGGTCACGCTGCCGTCCGTCGTTTTCTTCAATGCCGACGAAGAGCAGGTCTATTACGGCCGTGCGGCGCTGTCCAACTATCTTGAAGGCTACGAAGGCCGCCTGATGCGGTCACTGAAGAGCCTGCTCGGAACCAGCCTGATCGACGACCAGACCGAAGTGATGGGAACGGTGCTGCCGTTTCGCATGCTGCTGACGCAATTCATCGGGGAACTGAAGCGCCGCGCGGAAGCGGCGGCGGGGCGCGAATTCACGAATGCGGTATTGGGACGTCCCGTGCATTTTGTCGATGGCGACGAAGAGGCGGATACGCTGGCCGAAGACACGCTATATGAAATCGCGCAATCGGTCGGCTTCAGGGAAATCGAGTTCCAGTACGAACCGATTGCTGCCGCTTTCGATTACGAATCCCAACTCGAACGAGAAGAACTGGTACTGATCGCCGATATCGGCGGCGGCACGTCGGATTTCTCGCTGGTGCGTCTGTCGCCACAGCGTGCGAAACAGGCCGATCGCCGCAGCGATATCCTGGCTTCCGGCGGCATCCACATCGGCGGCACCGATTTCGACAAATACCTGAGCCTGGACAGCATCATGCCGCTGCTCGGACTCGGATCGCGTCTCGCCAGCGGCACGGAAGTGCCGTCCAGCTATTACTTCAACCTGGCGACCTGGCACACGATCAATCTTGCCTACACGCAGAAGACCTGGCTGCAGATCAAGGACATCTACCGCGATGCGCGCGAGAAGGAAAAGCTGGATCGCCTGCTGAACGTGATCGAGCAGCGCGCCGGCCATTGGCTGGCGCTGAAGGCGGAAGAGGGCAAGATTGCGCTGTCGTCGCAGCGCCAGACCGAATTGCGCCTCGATCGCCTGCAGCCGGCGGAGATGCTGCTGCTGGAACGCGACGGATTCGAGCAGGCCATCGGCAAGCTGGTTGAATCCATCGAGACGACGGTGACGCGCCTGCTGGCTGACGCCGGCATCGCAGCGCAGGATGTCGATACCGTCGTGTTCACCGGCGGCTCCAGCGGTGTGCATCTGCTGCGCGAACGCATTGCAGCCTTGCTGCCCGAGGCGCGTCGTGTCGAAGGCGATTTGTTCGGTAGCATCGGCGCGGGGCTGGCGCTGGATGCAGCAAGAAAATTCGGCTGACGCATATTGATTCCATTTTGGCCGCTGCATCGCTGTATGAGCTACGCATACGCCGCGTCTTCATTTGCCATTTTCTCGACATGGATGCGACATGCATCACGAAGCATGTTTCCTGTTTTGCCGGGACGAAGCTAAAATGGTATAAATAATTTCCGTATTTTTCGATACGTGGTTCGATGTGCGAGTCGGTGCGCGATTCGGCTGCCATTCGTTTGCGTCCCGAATCGTCATCAAGCCGTCACAATACGGGATTATCTTCACGAACTTTTCGTCGCGGCACGATGCTGCCGTGAACAGGAAAACCAGGCCTGAAAGGATCAGATGTTTGCGGCAGTGGATTTGGGATCGAACAGTTTTCGCCTGCATATCGGCAGACACGATGGCGAGACGATGCGCATCATCAAGAGTGCGCGCGATCCGATCCGCCTCGGTTCCGGGCTGGACAGCAAGGGCAATCTGACCGCTGCGGCGATGGATAGCGCCGTCGAATCGCTGGCCCGTTTCAATTCCATTCTGAGCACTTATCCGTTGAATGCGGTACGCGTGGTTGCCACCAACACGATGCGCATCGCGAAGAATGCCTCGGCATTCCTGCCGCGGGCGGAAGCGGCGATCGGCTATCCGATCGAAATCATCTCCGGCGAGGAAGAAGGGCGGCTGATCTATCTGGGCGTCGCCAGCGCCTTGCCGTCGAACGAGCGCAGGCTGGTGCTGGACATCGGCGGCGGCTCGACCGAACTGATCCTCGGCACGGGGACCGAAATCGAAGTCGTCGAATCGTTCAGCATCGGCACGGTGCCGCAGACGAACGGCTTCTTTGCGGACGGCAATATCGATGCGGCCGCCTTCGACGCCGCCATCCTGTCCGCCCGTTCGCGCTTCGAGGATGCCGCGCCGCAGTACCGCGAGAAATCGTGGACGAACGCTTATGGTTCGTCCGGCACGATACGGGCGATCGCCGATGCGATTGCGCGCAACGGGATCGGCGACGGTGCGGAGCTGACGTTGAAAAGCCTGGAGGCGATGAAGCGCCGCCTGATCCAGTTCGGCCACGCCAGCCGCATCGATCTGGCCGGCATGAAGGCCGATCGCGCGACCAGCATCACCGGCGGCCTTGCCACGTTGATCGGCATCATGCAGGAACTGGGCATCCGTTCGATGAAGCCGGTGGAGGCCGGCCTGCGGATGGGCGTGCTGTGGGATCTGCAATTGCGGGCCACGCGGCGCGACCGGCGCGAACTGTCTGTGCGCGATTTTCTGCAGCGCTTTCACGCAGATGAAAGCCGCGCCGATCGCGCCGCCTATATCGCGGCGACCATGTTCGCATTGCTGAAACCGAACGACGATGCCTATGCGCGCTTGCTGTACTGGAGCGCGCTGCTGCACGAGATCGGCCTGTCCGTCTCGCACAGCGGCTATCACAAGCACGGCGCCTACATGATCGAGAATGCCGATCTGTCCGGCTTCACCACGCGCGAGCAGCGCACGATGGGGCGTTTCGTGCTGGCGCAGAAGGGCAATCTGCGCAAGATCGGCGACAGCCTGGCAGATGCCGATTTCGCCAAGGCGGTGGTGGCTCTGCGGCTGGCAGTGACGCTGATGCATGCGCGCATCGATGTCACCCCGGATGCGGTACGCATCAAGATGAAGAACCGCATCGAACTGGAAGTGCCGCGCGTCTGGGCGGAAAGTCATCCGACCGTTTCCTACTGGATTTCCAAGGAGCCGGAAGCCTGGAGCGAGGTCGGCATCGATTTTTCGGTTCGCCTGACGTGATGATCTGAACGCGGCATCGCCGGCTGAACCTTTGCCGGCGCATCCTCTCTGAATCAGCGCGGGCAATTCAGCGTCGCAATCGTGCCATGCGCCATTACAATGGCGGGCGGCAATCCCCCGACTTTTTCCGGAGCGCATCTTGTTCGACAGCATTACCGACATCGTTTCACAAAGCGGTTATCTGGGCATCTTCCTGCTGATGCTGGCGGAAAACGTGTTTCCGCCGATCCCATCCGAACTCATCATGCCGCTGGCCGGCTTTGTCGCAGCACGCGGCGAACTGGATTTGATTCTGGTGATCCTGTCCGGCACGGCCGGCTCCGTGGTCGGTGCGCTGCCGTGGTATTACGCCGGTGCCTTGTTCGGCAAGGACAGATTGAAGCGGATGGCGAACCGTTTCGGCCGCTGGATGACAGTCTCGCCGGCAGACATCGACATGGCTTCAGACTGGTTCGAACGGCACGAGGGTGCGGCGGTTTTCTTCGGCCGCCTGGTGCCGGCGATCCGTACGCTGATCTCGGTACCGGCCGGCATCATCCGCATGCCGATGCTGCCGTTTCTCGCCTATTCGACGATCGGTTCGCTGATCTGGACCACGTTGCTGACGATGGCCGGCTTCCTGCTCGAATCGCAGTACGAAGTGGTGGAAGGATACGTCGATCCGTTATCCAAGCTGGTAGTGCTGACGGTCATTGCGGTCTACGTTTACCGCTTCATCCGCTTCAAGCCGCAGCACTGATCAGAACACCAGCGCGCCTTTCATGAACAGCGCGATATCCACGTAATCGGACAGCCGGTTGTCCGGCTTGGCGATTGCCGCCAGGCCGCCAAGTTCGATCACGGTACCCGGCTTCGTCAATTCCTGCATGGCGTCGCCGGGGCGCTTGGCACGACGGATGGCCAGCGCCAGCGTCTTGGCGACGGCAAAGCCTTCCAGCGTCAATGCCGACGGCGGCTCGTCGCGGTATTTCTTCATCATGTTCAGGTGTTCCAGTTGCAGCGCCGTCTTGCCGTTGTTGGGATTGGGCACGACCTGCGAGAACACTGTCCATTCCACTGCACGCTGGCCGGCGAGTTCGCGCAGCGTTTCCAGATTGGTCAGCGAGGTGCCGGCGACGAAGGTCTGCGGCGCCGATTTACGGAATTCCTTCAGGAACAGCGCCGTGCCGATCGCATCGCCGATCGCAATCACGAAGCCGGGTTTGGCAGCGGCCAGTTGTGCGATTTCCTGCACATTGCGTTTCTCGTCGGTGCCGATGCGTACTGCGCCGCGTAGCTGCAGCTTGCGCTGCTTCAGTTCGGCGGACAGTGCCTGGAACGCCTGCTGCGAAGAGGAATCGTCCTGATAGACGACGCCGACATCCTGCATGCCCAGCGGCGCGAAGTGCGACAGGATGTGGCGAATTTCCTGCAGATAGTCTGGACGCCAGAACACGACGCGCGTGCTGGCAATGCCGGTGGATGCCACCAGCGGCGCGAACAGTTGCAGATGGCTGCGCTTGAAGGCCGGCGCATCCAGGATTCCCTGTGTGACACCGCCGCCGACGCCGCCTAGCAGGTAATCGACGCGATCGCGCTCGATCAGTTCGGTGGCCGCGCGTGCCGCGGCCTGAGGTGAGGCCTGGTCGTCACGCGTGACGTAGCGTATCCGCTTGCCGTTGATGCCGCCGGCGGCATTCAGCGCATCGAAATAGGTCTTGATGCCGGCTACGTAATCTCGGCCGATGGCGGCATTCGGGCTGGAAAGATCGATGACCTGGCCGATTACGATGGTATCCGGTTCGTCGGCCGGGAAGGCCGGAGTCGTGATCAGAAGCGCGGTGGACGCAATGGAGAGAAGGCGAAAAAGGCGTGGCAGCATGTATTGGCGCAGGGTTGTCCTATTGGAGCGCAATTCTGCTTGCCGATTGTGACGGGTTGATGAATGGCGCCGAAGGCCGAAACCAAAACCGCTCGAATTGCATCGGCCGTAAGTCTTGCTTAAATTGAATAAACTATATATATTATTTATACGATTTATTCTTGAGGAGGGTGGCGTGAAGGAAAATGCAGACAAGTCGTCGGACAAGCCGGCAGCGGAAAGGGAAGCGATTGCCGCTTCGAAGGACAAACCGGTAGCGGCCGGCAAGACATCCAGGACCGCAAAAAAAGCACCGGCAGTGAAACAGCCTGCAGCGAAGCGGTCGCCGGCACGGCAGCCAGCGAAAAAGGCGACGCCGGTAAAGACCGCTTCCGCAGCGAAACAGCCGGCACGCAAGACCGCAACCAAGGCGGCGACTAAAGCCACAACGCCAACCAAGTCGACAAAATCGACCGGGCCAACCAGGTCGGCCAAGGTATCGAAGTCGACGACGGCCAAACCGACGTCGCAGCCTGCAGCAAAGCCGGCACCGAAAACCCAGCCGAAGCAGGCCGAAGTGAAGGAAAAGGTCAAGAAGGCGAAGCTGGTACGCGACAGCTTCACGATGCCGGAATCCGAATATCAGGTGCTGGCGGATGTGAAGAAGGCTTTCCTGAAAAAAGGCGTCTCGGTCAAGAAGAGCGAACTGCTGCGTGCAGGCCTTGTGCTGATCCGCACGATGGATATGGGCAAGCTCAATGGCGTGATCCAGGCACTGGCACCGATCAAGGCTGGTCGCCCTAAGAAGGAAAAATAACGATCTGCAACTATTGCCTTGCGGACGGCAAGGCGCAGAAATGTACGGAAAAAATGTACGAAGATACAAGGCCGGCGCGGTAATACGCACCGGCTTTTTTCATCTGTTGTCGTGTCATCAAACTGACATGACGCTGTCATTTTGCTGAAGTAATCGGTAGTTACGCTTCGTCCCGTCACACTACAAAGGACGAAACATGCAGACACTGACGACCTCCGCCGATGCAGCCGCTTCCTCCTCGCGCCTGACGTTGAGTTTTGCCAGCACGCCGGAAGAAGTGCGTGAAGTGCAGCGCTTGCGCTACAAGGTGTTCATCGAGTCGATGGGATTGACCGCGCTTGCCAACGCGGAAGGCCTGGATCGCGACGAATACGACACCTATTGCGACCACCTGATCGTGCGCGATGCCGAAACGCTGAAAGTGGTCGGCACCTATCGCGTGCTGAGCCCGCAGGGCGCACGCCGTGCCGGCCGCTTCTACTCCGAGCAGGAATTCGACCTCGGTCGCCTGCATCACCTGCGCAACCGCATTGCCGAAGCGGGCCGTGCCTGCATCGATCCCGCCTATCGCAGCGGCGCCGTCATCATGATGCTGTGGGCCGGCCTGGCCGCTTTCATGCAGCGTGAAAAATGCGAATACCTGATCGGTTGCGCCAGCATCAGTCTGGCGGACGGCGGCCACAACGCCGCGGCGCTGTACCGCAAGGTCAGCGAAAGCAATCTGGCGCCGACCGAATACCGTGTCCGCCCGCATCTGCCGTTTCCGCTGGATGATCGCGACGCCACGCAGGCACCGACGATTCCGCCGCTGATCAAGGGTTACCTGCGCAGCGGCGCCTGGATCTGTGGCGAACCGGCATGGGATCCTGATTTCCACAGCGCGGATCTGTTCATGATGCTGCCGCTCGCCAAGCTGGACAGTCGCTACGCCCGCCACTACCTGAAGGAGAGCCAGCCAGCATGAAACCGCGCGATCCCTTTCTGACGGCAGATTTCATCGGTGCGGACATCGAGTCCGGTTCCGGCAAGCGCGAACCGGTCCGCTTCCGCACCATCTGGATTTCGGACGTGCATTTGGGGACGACGGGGTGTCAGGCGCAACGTCTGCTGGAATTCCTGCGCCGTACCGAATCGGAGACGCTGTACCTGGTCGGCGACATCATCGACGGCTGGCAGCTGAAGCGCCGCTGGTACTGGGAGCAGTCGCACAACGATGTGGTGCAGACGGTGCTGAAGAAGGCGAAGAAGGGTACCGAAGTCATCTTCGTGCCGGGTAATCACGACGAAGCGGTGCGCCAGTTTATCGATCTGGATTTCGGCGGCATCCGCGTGCGCGACGAACTCGTGCATACGACGGCGCAGGGCAAGCGCATGCTGGTGCTGCACGGCGACCGTTTCGACGGTGTGATCGCCTGCGCCAAGTGGCTGGCCTATGTGGGCGACAGCCTGTACACGATGATCCTGAAGTGGAATCAGTGGTTGAACAGCTGGCGTGCGCGCGCCGGCCTGCCGTACTGGTCGCTGTCGCAATACCTGAAGCTGAAGGTGAAGAACGCGGTCAGCTACATCTCGTCGTTCGAGCAAGCACTGGCCGAAGAGGCGCAGCGACGCGGGCTGGATGGCGTCATCTGCGGCCATATCCACAAACCGGAAATCCGCAGCATCGACGGCATTCTCTACTGCAACGACGGCGACTGGGTGGAAAGCCTGTCGGCGCTGGTGGAAGAGCATTCCGGTGAACTGCGGCTGGTGAGCTGGCAGGAAATCGTTGCACCGTCGGCCGCCGCCAAGCAAAAAATGGAGGAAGCATGCGTATCGCCATCGTGACGGATGCCTGGGCGCCGCAGGTCAACGGCGTCGTCAATACATTGAAGGCCACGCGTCGCCAGTTGCGCGCGTCAGGCCACGCGGTGTTGATGCTGACTCCGGAAAACATGCGCAGCTACGCCTGCCCGACCTATCCGGAAATCCGGCTGGCCTACAAGCCCTATGCAAAAGTGGCGGCGGCGTTGAAGGCGTTCGATCCCGATTGCATCCACATCGCCACCGAAGGACCGATGGGATTGGCGGCACGCCGCTATTGCCTGAACAACGGGCTGGATTTCACGACCGCCTATCACACGCGCTTTCCGGAATACTTGCGTGCGCGTTTCCGCCTGCCTCTGGCGATTTCATACCGCTGGTTGAAGTGGTTCCACCGGCCGTCGAAATCGGTCATGGTACCGACGCCGCGCATGCGGGAAGCGCTGGAACGCAGCGGTTTCCGCAACGTGGTGCTGTGGAGCCGCGGCGTCGATACGCAGCATTTCAAGCCGGGACCGCGCGAGGAATTGACGCACGAACGGCCGTTGTACCTGTACGTAGGCCGCGTCGCGGTCGAGAAGAATATCGAAGCATTCCTGCAGATGGACCTGCCCGGCGCGAAATGGGTCATCGGCGACGGCCCGATGCGCGAAGAGCTGGAGGCGAAGTATCCGCACGTGCGTTTCCTCGGCGCGAAGACACACGAAATGCTGCCAGCGTATTACAACTGTGCCGACGTGTTCGTATTCCCCAGCCGTACCGATACCTTCGGCCTGGTCATGATCGAGGCGATGGCTTGCGGCGTGCCGGTGGCAGCCTATCCAGTCGAAGGGCCGGTGGACGTAGTGGCGCACGGCAAGTCAGGCGTGCTGGACGAGGATCTGTCCAAGGCCTGCTTTGCGGCGCTGGGCCTGAAGCGTTCGACGGTGCGCGAACATGCGCTTTGCTATTCGTGGGAAGAGGCGACGCAGCAGTTCGTTCGGCATCTGCATCCGGTGCGTCGCATCAAGCCGCTGCCGGCGGTGCGCTCGTCGATCGCCTGACGATTACGGCAGGAATGAAAAAAGCGGGAGGCGTTTGCCTCCCGCTTTGCATTGGGACACTGGTATTGGTCGCTGTGTTACTTCGTCATATTACGTTGCCTACTTTGTCAGCTATTTTGCAAGATCCGGCCCCATCACCGAACGGATGAAATGTTCGGCAACGCCTTCACGCTCGCGCTGCACGATCCACCAGATGTTGCCTTTGCGGATCGTCCAGTCCTGCGGTGCGCCGGTCAGCAGCGTGGCGGCGACCTGGCCTAGCGTCGGCTGGTGGCCGATGATGAGCACCGGCTCACGGCTGTCCGGCCAGTGGGCGGCGGCGAGTATTCGCTCGGCTGTCGAATCGGGGGCGAGGTCGGGAACGATCTTGAACTTGCGGTTTAGCGCTTCGGCCGTCTGCACGGCGCGCGTGGCGGGACTGACCAGGATGCGGCAACTGTTGGGCAGGTTGCGGTCCAGCCATTCGGCCATCTTCGATGCCTGCTTGTGACCCTTGGCCGTCAGCGCGCGTCCTTCGTCGGGTTCACCCATTTCCGCTTCTGCATGTCGCCACAGGATCAGTTCCATTTCGCTACTCCACCGGGGTGCCCAGTATCTGCATCAGATATTGCTGCGCGCCGAACGCGGCCAGTTTTCCGCGGGGCTTTCTCTTGTGATAGTTGCCGTCCGAATCGAGTTCCCAGGCGTTGACGTTATCTTTCAGGTAGGGATTCAGGCCTTCGTTGATGACGCGTTTCTTCAATGCGGGGTCGAGAACCGGGAAGGCGACCTCGATGCGGCGGAACAGGTTGCGGTTCATCCAGTCGGCGCTGGACAGGTAGACGTCGTGCGCCAGATCGTTGCGGAAGTAATAGATGCGGCTGTGTTCGAGGAAACGGCCGACGATGGAACGCACGCGGATGTTTTCCGACAGCCCCGGCACGCCGGGACGCAGCGCGCAGGCGCCGCGCACGATCAGGTCGATCTTCACGCCATCGGCGGAAGCCGCGTACAGCGCGCGGATCACCGATTCGTCCAGCAGCGCATTCATCTTGGCGATGATGCGGCCGGGGCGGCCGGCCTTGGCGATCTTGGCCTCGTTGCGGATGGCGCGGATGAATTCCTTCTGCAGCGCGAACGGCGCCAGCCACAGGTGATGCAGCGTTTTCGGCTTGGTCAGGCTGGTCAGGTGGATGAAGACTTCGTTGACCTCGGTGGAAATCGCCGGATTGGCCGTCATCAGACCGAAATCGGTGTAGAACTTGGTGGTGCTCGGATGGTAGTTGCCGGTGCCGAGGTGGGCGTAGTAGCGGAACGTGCCTTCCTCGCGGCGGATGACGAGCGCCAGCTTGGCGTGCGTCTTCAGGCCGACGACGCCGTAGACGACTTGCGCGCCGGCGCGTTCCAGCCGGTCGGCCCAGTTAATGTTGGCTTCCTCGTCGAAACGTGCCATCAGTTCGACGATGACGGTGACTTCCTTGCCGCGCTGGGCGGCCAGGATCAGCGATTCCATCAGGTCCGAGTTCATGCCGGTGCGGTAGATCGTCTGCTTGATGGCGACCACGTCCGGATCGAGCGCTGCCTCGCGCACGAATTCCAGCACCGGCTGGAACGATTGATAAGGATGGTGCAACAGCACATCCTGCTTGCGGATGGCGGCGAATAGGTCGACGTTCGCCAGCCGCGGCGGATAGGTCGGCGAGTAGGGCGGGAAGCGCAGTTCCGGCTTCGATGCGTGATCGATGATTTCGGACAGGCGCACCAGGTTCACCGGGCCGTCCACCGCGTACAGGCGCGATTTGTCGATCGAGAATTGCTGCAGCAGGAAATCGGACAACTGCTGCGGGCAGTTCTTGGCAACTTCCAGCCGTACTGCAACACCGAAGTTGCGGCTTTGCAATTCACCCTGCAGCGCCTGGCGCAAGTTCTTCACTTCTTCTTCATCGACCCACAGATCGCTGTTGCGGGTGACGCGGAATTGCGAGTACGACATGACCTCGCGCCCCGGAAACAGATCGTTGATATGCGCGTGGATGACGGAAGACAACAGGCAGAACGCGACGCCGTTTTTCGACAGCTCCGGCGGCAATTGAATGACGCGCGGCAAGACGCGTGGCGCTTTCAGGATGGCAATCCCGGTGCCGCGGCCGAACGCATCCTTGCCGGACAGTTCGACGATGAAATTCAGACTTTTGTTGACGACCTGCGGGAAGGGATGTGCCGGATCGAGGCCGATCGGCGTCAAGAGCGGGCGGACTTCGCGGTCGAAATACTGCTTGACCCAGGCGCGCTGTTCGTCGCTGCGATCCTGGTCGCGTAACAGATAGATGCCTTCCTTCGCCAGTTGCGGCAGGATACTTTCGTTCAGTACGCGGTATTGATGTTCGACCAGGCGGTGACATTCAGTCGCGGCAATGTTCAAGGCGGCTGAAATCGACGGTACTTCGGCCGGTTCGATTTCCATATGGTTGTTCGCCAGCAGGCTGGCGATGCGCACTTCGAACAACTCGTCGAGATTGTTACTGACGATGCACAGATATTTCAGACGTTCCAGCAGCGGCACATGCAGGTTTTCTGCCTGCGCCAGTACGCGCCGGTTGAAGGCGAGTTGTGACAGCTCGCGATTCAGATAAATGGCGGACTTCGGCGGGACATGGGCTGGCACGACATCGAGTACGGCTTTCTTGTGCATTTTTCTGGATTTCTTCATGAAGATGCCGCTGAGTCTATTGTTCGTTTATGACAACTTGATGACAGGAAAATCGCGATTTTTCGCATTTATGACACGATTTTTGCGGCGTCATAAAGCTGTCACAATTGCTGGGTAGAGTCTCGCATGTCTCATCAAGTTGGTTTTTTAACTAAGGAGCAGTTATGCGATTGAATCTCTTCGTGAAATCCGCTGTCATCGCTGCAGGTGCGGCTTTGACGATTACTTCGGCAATGGCGGCAGACATCACCGGCGCCGGCGCAACCTTCCCGTATCCGATCTATTCGAAATGGGCAGAGTCCTATAAAGCAGCAACCGGCACCGGCCTGAACTATCAGTCGATCGGCTCCGGCGGCGGCATCAAGCAAATCAAGGCCAAGACCGTCGACTTCGGCGCATCCGACATGCCGCTGAAGCCTGAAGACCTGAAAGAATCCGGTCTGATGCAGTTCCCTGCCATCATGGGCGGCGTGGTTCCTATCGTCAACCTGGAAGGCGTGGCGCCAGGCCAGATGAAGATGACGCCGGAAGTGTTGGCTAACATCTACCTGGGCAAGATCACCAAGTGGAACGACGGCAAGATCAGCGCGCTCAACCCGGGCGTGAAGCTGCCGGACAGCGACATCACCGTCGTTCACCGTTCGGACGGTTCGGGTACGTCCTTCCTGTGGACCAATTTCCTGTCGCAAACCAATGCTGACTTCAAGAGCGAAGTCGGTGCAGGTACGGCCGTCAAATGGCCGGTCGGCGTAGGCGGCAAGGGTAACGAAGGCGTCGCCGCCAACGTTCAGCGTATCAAGGGTTCGATCGGTTACGTCGAATACGCTTACGCGCACAAGAACAAGCTGTCGCACACGCAGCTGCAAAACCGCGAAGGCAACTTCGTCCAGCCTGACGACACCAGCTTCAAGGCTGCTGCTGCCGGTGCTGACTGGGCCAAGACCCCGGGCATGCAGATCGTGCTGACCAACCAGCCGGGCAAGGCAAGCTGGCCGATCACCGGTGCTTCGTTCATCCTGATGCACACCACGCAAGCTTCGGCTGAACGTGCGAAGGAAGTCCTGAAGTTCTTCGAATGGTCGTACAAGAACGGTGGCGCAATGGCTTCCGAACTGGATTACGTCGCGATGCCGGAATCGGTCGTGAAACTGGTCGAACAAGCCTGGAAAGCCGACCTCAAGGACGCTTCCGGCAAGGCGATCTGGTAATCGCTTCCTTCCACGCTATCTAACATGACGGGCCGGCCGCAATGACGAAATCCGACAAGGGTTCCGCCTTGCGCCGGCCCAATTCGCCTGAGAAGACCATGAGCGCACGTCCCGATACTCTTCCCGCTCCGGCCATGATGGGCCAGGATGCCAAAACACAGGGCGCCGTTTTCAGCAAATCGCTGATGGCCACGATGCGCCGCCAGCGGTTGCAGGATTTTCTGTTTCATAAGGTTACCTTCCTGTTCGCACTCTCCGTGCTGCTCGTTCTGCTGGGGATCATCGCATCGCTGATGATCAATGCCTGGCCGGCCTTGAAGGCCTTCGGCCTGCCGTTCATCACGAGCATCGAATGGGATCCCGTCAACGACCAGTACGGTGCGGCGATCGCCATCGTCGGCACGCTGGTTACTTCGCTTATCGCCTTGCTGATCGCGTTTCCGGTCAGCTTCGGCATTGCATTGTTCCTCACCGAAATCTGCCCGGCCTGGCTGAAGCGCCCGCTGGGCACTGCGGTCGAACTGCTGGCTGGTGTGCCCAGCATCATCTACGGCATGTGGGGGCTGTTCGTCTTCGCACCGCTGTTTTCCGATTACATCCAGCCGGCGCTGGCGGCGACGCTGGGTAAGCTGCCGATCATCGGCAACCTGTTTGCCGGCCCGCACATGGGCATTGGCATTTTGGCCGCCGGCATCATCCTCGCCGTCATGATCATCCCGTTCATCGCTTCAGTGATGCGCGACGTGTTCGAGATCGTGCCGCCGGTACTGAAAGAATCCGCCTATGCGCTGGGCTGCACGAAGTGGGAAGTCGTGCGCAAGGTGGTGCTGCCATATACGCGCATCGGCGTGGTCGGCGGAGTGATGCTGGGCCTGGGCCGCGCGCTGGGCGAGACGATGGCGATTACCTTCGTCATCGGCAATGCACACAAGCTGTCGTGGTCGCTGTTTTCGGCCGGTAACAGTATCGCCTCGACGCTGGCCAATGAATTCGCCGAAGCGGAAACGACGCTGCACGTATCGTCGTTGTTCGCGCTCGGCCTGATCCTGTTCGTGATTACTTTCCTCGTCCTGTCGGCCGCCAAGCTGATGCTGATGGGCATGGCCCGCAAGGAGGGCGCGAAATGACCGATACCGTCATGCAAAAAGAGCAGATCAACCCGGTCTACCGCAAACGCCTGTTCATCCATCGCGTTGGCATTGCGCTGTCGTTCCTGGCGATGGTGCTCGGCCTGTTCTTCCTGATGTGGATTCTGTTCACGCTGATCGTCAAGGGCGTGGGCGCAATCGACCTGGCCATCTTCACGCAAACCACGCCGGCACCGGGCAGCGAAGGCGGCGGCCTGATGAATGCGATCGTCGGCAGCCTGCTGATGGTTGGCGCGGCGACGTTGATCAGCACGCCGATTGGCGTCTTTGCCGGCGTCTATCTGGCCGAATACGGCGAGGTCAGCCTGTTTGCCAAGGTCACACGCTTCGTGACGGACATCATGCTGTCGGCACCGTCCATCGTGATCGGCCTGTTTATCTATGCGATATACGTCGCCAATGTGCAGCACTTCTCCGGCTGGGCTGGCAGCTTCGCGATCTCGCTGATCGCGATCCCTGTCGTCGTGCGTACTACTGACAACATGCTGGGCATGGTGCCGACCAGCCTGCGTGAAGCGGCATTCGCACTGGGTGCGCCGCGCTGGCGTGTTTCCACCTTCGTGCGGCTGCGTGCAGTGAAGGCCGGCGTCATCACCGGCGTGCTGCTGGCGGTGGCGCGTATTTCCGGCGAAACCGCACCGCTGCTGTTCACCGCTCTGAACAACCAGTTCTACAGCGCGAACATGAATGCGCCGATGGCCAATCTGCCGGTCGTTATCTACCAGTTCGCGATGAGCCCATATGAAAACTGGCGCGCACTGGCGTGGGGCGGCGCGTTGCTGATCACGTTCAGCGTGCTGGCGCTCAACATTCTGTCGCGTTCGCTGTTCAATCAAAAGATCAATCACTGAAACTGAATTCTTCCGGGCTAACTCTATGACTACGTCTGCAGAAACGATCAACAAAAAGACCCTCGAGATCCAGAATCTCAACTTCTACTATGGCGGTTTCCAGGGATTGAAGAACATCAACCTGGACATCCACGACAAGAAGGTAACGGCTTTCATTGGCCCGTCCGGCTGCGGCAAATCGACGCTGCTGCGCACCTTCAACCGCATGTACGACCTGTATCCGGGCCAGCGTGCGGAAGGCGCCATCCTGTACCACGGCGCCAATATTCTCGAACCGGGCCAGGACGTGAACATGCTGCGTGCCAAGGTCGGCATGGTGTTCCAGAAGCCGACGCCGTTTCCGATGTCGATCTACGACAACATCGCCTTTGGCGTGCGTCTGTATGAAAACCTGCCGAAGGGCGAAATGGACGAACGTGTCGAATGGGCGCTGAACAAGGCGGCGCTGTGGAGCGAAGTGAAGGACAAGCTGAACAAGAGCGGCCTGTCATTGTCCGGCGGCCAGCAACAACGCCTGTGCATCGCGCGTGGCGTGGCAGTGAAACCGGACGTGCTGCTGCTGGATGAACCGACTTCGGCGCTGGACCCGATCTCGACCGCCAAGATCGAGGAACTGATCAGCGAACTGAAGGGCGACTACACGATCGCCATCGTCACGCACAACATGCAGCAGGCCGCGCGCTGCTCGGATTACACCGCCTACATGTATCTGGGCGAACTGGTCGAATTCGGCGAGACGGATCAGATCTTCATGAATCCGGCCAAGAAGGATACGCAGGACTACATTACCGGCCGCTTCGGTTGATTGCGTCCAGAAGAACATCAACAAGCGACCCGTAAATCGAATATTCAGGAGAAACCATGACAGGCGAACACTCTTCCAAGCAATACGACATGGATCTGGAAACCATCCGCTCCAAGGTGTTGCTGATGGGCGGTCTGGTCGAAAGCCAGTTTCAGGACGCCGTTTCCGCCTTCCGCAGCGGCAATGTGGCGCAGGCCGACCAGATCATCAAGGCCGATGAAAACGTCAACAACCTCGAAGTCTCGCTGGACGATGCGTGCAGCCATCTGATCGTCAAGCGGCAGCCAGCCGCCAACGACTTGCGCACCGTGATGGCGACGATCAAGGTCATCACCGACCTTGAGCGCGTCGGCGACGAATCGACCAAGATCGCACGCGCAGCCAAGAGCATCAGCGAACGCGGCGTAACGGCGATCAATCACTATGAAACGATTCGCGTCATGGCCGCCAGTGCAGGTAATATGCTGCATGATGCGCTTGACGCTTTTGCACGCCTGGACGGCAAGCAGGCGATCAAGCTGATTGCGCAGGATGAAGCGGTCGATCACGAATTCCGTTCCATCATGCGTGCGCTGATCACCTTCATGATGGAAGACCCGCGCACGATTTCCGGCGCGCTGGATACATTGTGGGTTGCCAAGGCGATCGAGCGCATTGGCGACCATGCAAAGAACATCGCCGAATATGTGATCTATATTGTCGAAGGCAAGGACATCCGCCATACCGACTATGCCGTTTCCCGCCTGGATGAACGTACTGCCAGCTAACCGAATATGCCCGCTGAAAAACCAACGATCCTGATTGTCGAAGACGAACTGCCCATCATCGAACTGGTGACGTTCACGCTGAAAGGCGCCGGCTGGAACGTCGCTTCCGCGCAAAACGCAGCCGAAGCGTGGGAATTCCTGCAGCAGCGCCTGCCGCAACTGATCCTGCTGGACTGGATGCTGCCGGATCAGAGCGGCCTGCGCCTGCTGTCGCGCATCCGCAGCGACCGCCAGTTCAACGAACTGCCGATCATCATGCTGACGGCCAAGAGCATGGAAGAAGACAAGATCGCCGGCCTGGACAACGGTGCGGACGACTATGTCACCAAGCCGTTCTCGCCGCGCGAACTGACGGCACGCATCAACGCACTGCTGCGCCGCAAGACCCCCGAACATTCGCAGACGCTGATGAATGCCGGCCCGATCACGCTTGACCCGATCAGCTGCAGCGTCACGCTGAAGGGCGACAAGATCGATATCGGCCATGCCGAATTCAAGCTGCTGAAGTTCCTGCTGGCGCATCCGGAGCGCGTGTTCTCGCGCAACCAGCTGCTGGACAAGGTGTGGGGCGATCACGTCGTCATTGAGGAACGTACGGTCGATGTCCACGTGCTGCGCCTGCGCAAGGCATTGAAGGATGCGGAGCATCTGATCAAGACGGTTCGTAGTGTAGGCTATATGCTCTCTGAAAAATAAGCCGAAACTATCCCGTCCATGAGTCCACAGTTGCTGTTCTGGGTGCCTGCCGCGCTGCGGCTTTGCCTCGTCCTGATCGGCGCGGCAGTCGTCGCCTGGCTCTTCGGTCCGATTGCCGGTCTGGCTGCAGGTTTTCTCTGCGCGATCGTCTTGATCCTCGTCCAGCTCAATTATCTGTACCTGTTGTCCGGCTGGCTGGATCGTCCCGATAGCGAAAAGCTGCCGGACGGCTGGGGTGCATGGACCGACATTTTTTCCCGTCTGTACAAGCTGCGCCGTGATGACGAACGCAACCGTGCCGAACTGAGCGAATGGCTGGCGCGCTTCCGCCAGGCGATGAGCCTGCTGCCGGATGGCGTCGCCATCATGGACGACGTGCTGTTTCTCGAATGGTGCAATCCTGCCGCCGAGCGGCATCTGGGCCTGAACAACAGCCGCGACAAGGGCATGCGTGTCACCAACCTGATCCGCAGCCCCGATTTCATCGACTACATCATCCTCGGCCGCTACGAACAGCCGCTGACGCTGAGCCTGCGCGACCGTAAGTTGATCGTGCAGATCATCCCGTTCGAGAACCGCCGGCAGATCCTCGTCACGCACGATGCGACCGAATCCGAACGCATCGAGATGATGCGGCGCGACTTCATCGCCAACGCATCGCACGAATTGCGCACACCGCTGACCGTCATCAACGGCTTCCTGGAAATCGCCTACAGCCAGCCGGATCTGGCGCAGGAAACGCGCATGGGGCACCTGAAACTGATGATCGAGCAGGGCGAGCGGATGCAAAACCTCGTCGAAGACATGTTGACACTGACACGGCTGGAATCGATCGATTATCCGTTGCGTGCCGAATCCGTCAACGTCCACAACCTGCTGGAGCAGATCCTGCAAGAAGCCAGAGCGCTATCCGGCGGCCGCCATACGATTTCGTTGTTGGTCGACGGACCGGACGTGCAGGGCAGCAGCGACGAGCTGCGCAGCGCCTTCAGCAATCTCGTTTCCAATGCCGTGCGCTACACACCGGAAGGCGGTCACATCGACATCGCATGGAAAAACGGTGAAACTGGCCCGGAATTCTCCGTCCGGGACGATGGCATCGGCATCAGCGCCGAACATATCGCGCGCCTGACAGAACGTTTCTATCGCGTCGACAAGAGCCGCTCCCGCGAAACGCAGGGGACAGGCCTGGGATTGGCTATCGTCAAGCACGTGCTGCTGCGGCATGGCGCCGTGCTGGCGATCGAATCGGAGCCGGAGCAGGGCAGCACGTTTACCGTGCGTTTTAATTCCCCATCCTTTAGCTGACCCCTTCTTTCCTTTGCAAATAGGCAAGCTCTTTCCCGAGCGGAAGGGTATTCCTGTGACCGGATGTAAATAGATAACAAAAAGGCATGGGGTTGTGGCAAAATCGCTGCACCTAAAAGCTTTCCATTCCTCAATTTCCCAACAAAAACAAATGAGGTGGAAGTAGGCAGTAGTGGATTATTTGTATGCCGGAGACTAAATTGAAAATAGCCGTTGCCGGCACAGGTTATGTGGGGATGTCGAACGCCGTTTTGCTGGCGCAGCACCACGAGGTTGTTGCAATCGATATCAATTCCGAACGTGTAACACTAATCAATCGCCGCGAATCTCCGATCATTGATGCCGAGATTGAGGATTTCCTGAAAAATCGCAGCCTGAACCTGAAGGCGACGCTGGATAAACAGGAAGCGTATGCCGGTGCTGATTTCGTCGTGATCGCCACGCCGACCGACTACGATACCGAAACCAACTACTTCAATACCAGTTCCGTCGAATCGGTGATCGCCGATGTGATGGCCGTCAATCCGCAGGCCGTCATGGTGATCAAATCCACCGTTCCGGTCGGCTACACCGCTGCGATCAAAACCAAAACGGGTAGCGACAACATCGTCTTTTCTCCGGAATTTCTGCGGGAAGGCAAGGCACTGTACGACAATCTTTACCCATCGCGCATCATCGTCGGTGAGCGTTCCGATCGAGCCAAGGTTTTCGCCGATCTGCTTCTGGAAGGCGCGGTCAAGAAGGATGCCCCCGTTCTGTTCACGGATTCCACCGAAGCCGAGGCCGTCAAGCTTTTCTCGAACACCTACCTCGCCATGCGCGTGGCCTATTTCAACGAGCTGGATAGCTATGCCGCCACGCATGGGCTGGATACGCGCCAGATCATCGAAGGCGTCTCGCTGGATCCGCGCATCGGCAATCACTATAACAACCCTTCTTTCGGCTACGGCGGCTATTGCCTGCCCAAGGATACGAAGCAGTTGCTGGCGAATTACCAGAATGTGCCGCAGACCCTGATGCGGGCGATTGTGGATTCCAATACGACGCGCAAGGATTTCGTCGCAGATTCCATCGTTCGGATGAATCCGAAGGTGGTCGGTATCTATCGCCTGATCATGAAAGCCGGTTCGGACAATTTTCGGGCTTCCAGCATCCAGGGAATCATGAAGCGTATCAAGGCCAAAGGTATCGATGTCATCATTTATGAGCCTGTGTTGCAGGAGAAGGAATTCTTCCGGTCACGGGTGGTGCGAGACTTGGCTGCATTCAAGCGGGAGGCAGAGGTGATCGTTGCCAATCGCCTGGATGCGCAACTGGCGGATGTGAAGGACAAGGTTTATACGCGGGACCTGTTCGGTAACGACTAACCATACATTGCCGTATGGAACTTTTGTTAAATCGACGTGCCGATGCATTAGCACTTTGATACGTTCCATAAGACACACTTCAGGATTTTCCTTCATGACAGAAAATATTAAATCGCCGCAGAACGATGATTTTATTGATCTTTCGCTAATTATTAACGTGCTGAAGGATCAATGGCGGTTGTTTATCGTTATTCTGCTTGGCGCACTCATTGTGGGGACAATTGCTTATTCTCTTGTGCCACCGCGTTGGCAGGCTGAAGCAACATTGCGGGTCGGTGAAATTGCGTCGGCTTCTCCCGGGGAGTCGACAAGCGATACGGAGTTAATCGAGCCAGTAGGTGAGGCTATCGCCCGAATGTATTTGGCACAGTTCCAGGACACTGTGATTTCGTCCCCCACTTTGCGAGGCCTTGAACAAGGCGAGATTGGCTTATTCAAAAGAACATTCGAGGCTGAGCCGGTGAAAGGCACCTACTTCATTCACGTCAGCGTTTCTGGTAATTCGCCACAGACTGCGCGCAAGATGTTGGAAGCGGTAATTGAAACATTATTCCTTGCCCATCAAGTCAAGATGAAACTTGCTATTCAACAGGTACAAGATCGGATAAAGAGTCTGAATGGTCGCATTGCTCTGAAGCAGAAAAGTTTGGGCCAGTTGAAGCAAATATTAGGCGAGAAACTCACAGGAAATACCATACGCGCGCTCGATTTACTTGACCGACAACAGACGGATATTCAGCAATTAATGGATCAACGTTCGGCAATGGAAAGTATGTTGCATCCCCCGCAAACATTCAACACGACTGTTGTGGATGCAGTCAGAGCCGGAAGGAAGCCATATTTTCCCCGGCTAAGCATGTTCCTGATCGCATCGGTTCTAGTCGGCGGCCTGCTAGGTTTTCTGACCTCACTCTGTTGTTACCGGAAAAAACGGCAATTACCCGCATAAAGCACAATTCCCACGGGGTGACGTTTGATCTGGGATATGATCTCTCCCTGCTAAATTTCCGTGTTTGCAAGTTTTATCTTGTGAATACGGATGATATTAAAATAACAATAATCTAACGACTGTTTCATAAAATTTGACCGATGCTGATCCCCATTATCCTATCCGGCGGGGCGGGTACCAGGCTGTGGCCTGTATCCCGGGAAGCCCACCCCAAGCCATTCATGTGCATCGGCCAG
This sequence comes from Oxalicibacterium solurbis, assembly GCF_014635845.1. Taxonomy (GTDB): domain Bacteria; phylum Pseudomonadota; class Gammaproteobacteria; order Burkholderiales; family Burkholderiaceae_D; genus Oxalicibacterium; species Oxalicibacterium solurbis. Next base: position 527,908 of record NZ_BMDP01000002.1, read on the forward strand.
GAAGGCAAGACCCTTCTTTACCAGACGTACGAGCGAGCAGTTAGTGTGACGAGGAAAGCGCCCCTGATCGTGACAAATCGCGATTACTATTTTCTTTCCCGTGACGAACTGGCAGGCCAGCCACTCAAGCCGCGCTATTTGCTGGAGCCTACTGGCCGCAATACCGCACCGGCGATAGCTCTTGCTGCGCTTTGGGCACTTGAACAGGGCAGCGATCCGTGCATGCTCGTGATGCCAGCCGATCATCTGATCACCAAGCATGATGCCTTCGCAGAAGCGATAAGCCATGCGGCCACATTCGCAGAGCAAGGTGGATTGATTTTGTTCGGTATCAGTCCCAGCGGCCCTGAAACGGGATTCGGCTATATCGAAATGGCGGGGAAGATTGCTCCTCATGCGAACGCAGTCAGGCGGTTCGTCGAGAAGCCGGACCTGGCCACCGCAATCGACTATATCGCGCAGGGTAACTATGTATGGAACAGCGGCATGTTCTGTTTCAAGGCCAGCTCGATCATCGATGCCTTTGCGCAACATGCACCGCAATTGCTGGAAGCCGCGCGCACGATTTGGAAAGCCAGCGAAGAGAACGGTGACAGAATAGATCTACCTGCTGACTTTGCGGAACTTGAAAACATCTCCATCGACTACGCTGTTATGGAAAAGACGGCGAACATTGCAGTCGTATCCGGGGATTTCGGCTGGAGCGATATCGGCTCATGGAGTGCCGTCGCACAGGCAATTCCGGCAGACCCAATGGGAAATACGGCAACTGGTCAAAGCATCGTCATCGACAGCCGCAATACACACATTGAAAGCCAGGACAGATTGGTGGCGGCAATCGGGCTCGATAATCTGCTGATCATCGATACGCCAGATGCGTTGCTGGTGGCGGACAAAACAAAGAGCCAGGATGTGCGGAAGATTGTCAGCCACCTGAAGGCGACAGACAACGACGCCTACAAGGTGCATCGCACTGTTGCACGCCCGTGGGGAACGTACACGGTATTGGAAGAAGGCACCGGATTCAAGATCAAACGCATCGTAGTCAAACCGGGGCAGTCACTTTCACTGCAGATGCACCATCGACGCAGCGAGCATTGGGTTGTTGTGTCTGGAACCGCCAATGTGACGATCGACCACGATACGACTTTGGTTAGTCCTAACCAATCGACCTACATTCCGATTGGTGCCAAGCACAGGTTGAACAATCCGGAAAGTACCGATCTGATTATGATCGAGGTGCAGTGCGGCAGCTATCTCGGCGAGGACGATATCGTTCGATTCAATGACGATTACGGCAGGGTCTAGCCGCCGTAATCTCAATACGCGTTCGCCATGCGATATTCAGACGCGCTATGAAAATGATAAACAGGAGCAGCAATGAACAAGGTAGCATTGATAACGGGGATCACCGGGCAGGATGGGTCGTATCTGGCGGAATTTTTGCTGGAAAAGGGTTATGAGGTACATGGTATCAAACGCCGTGCTTCACTATTCAATACCGATCGCATTGACCATATCTACCAGGATCCGCATATTCCCAACCCCAAGTTGATTCTGCATTACGGCGATCTGGCCGATACCTCTAATCTCACGCGCATCCTGCAACAGGTGCAACCGGATGAAGTCTATAACCTCGGCGCGATGAGCCATGTGGCAGTTTCATTTGAATCGCCAGAATATACTGCAGATGTCGATGCGGTAGGCACGCTCAGATTGCTTGAGGCTATCCGTATATTGGGATTGGAAAAGAAAACACGCTTTTATCAGGCGTCCACCTCCGAGTTGTACGGTCTGGTGCAAGAGATTCCGCAAAAGGAAACCACGCCGTTTTATCCACGCAGCCCGTATGCGGTCGCCAAACTCTATGCCTACTGGATCACTGTCAACTATCGTGAGGCATATGGCATCTATGCCTGCAACGGTATTCTCTTCAATCATGAATCGTCACGTCGTGGTGAAACCTTCGTCACACGTAAGATCACGCGTGCTCTTGCCAATATTGCGCAGGGTCTGGAACAAACGCTCTACTTGGGCAACATGGATGCATTGCGCGATTGGGGACATGCCAAGGATTATGTCGAGATGCAATGGCTGATGCTGCAGCAGGAAAAACCGGAGGACTTTGTCATTGCCACTGGCGTGCAGTATTCGGTACGTCAGTTCGTTGAAGTGGCTGCGGCCGAGTTGGGCATCGAGATCGCATGGCAGGGCAATGGAGTTGAGGAAAAAGGCACCGTCTCTGCTGTTACAGGCGACAAGGCTCCGGGTGTTGTCGTTGGACAGGAAATTGTTGCGATCGACCCCAAATACTTTCGTCCGACGGAAGTTGAGACGCTACTGGGTGATCCTAGCAAGGCCAAGAATAAACTGGGCTGGACGCCGAAAATCACCTTTGCAGAAATGGTGCAGGAGATGGTGGCAAAAGATCTGGATGAGGCAAAACGGCATGCGTTGCTCAAGGCTCACGGCTACAACATCTCTATCTCGCTTGAGAAATAATCATGCCCATGGAAGAAAAAAAGAAGCGAATCTATGTTGCAGGTCATCGAGGAATGGTTGGCTCGGCAATTGTTCGTGCATTAAACGTCCGCGGGTATGCAGATATTGTCACGCGGACTCATGCAGAACTTGATTTGACCAACCAAGCGCAGGTGGCTGATTTCTTTGCTTCGGAAAGAATAGATGAGGTTTATCTTGCTGCAGCCAAGGTAGGGGGCATTCATGCGAATGCCACTTATCCTGCGGAATTTATCTATCAAAACCTGATGATCGAGACGAATGTCATTCATCAGGCGTGGAAGACCGGCATTAATAAATTACTGTTTCTTGGATCATCGTGCATTTATCCAAGGCTGGCCACGCAGCCAATGGCAGAAAATGCCTTGCTGACCGGACCACTGGAACCGACTAATGAACCATATGCAATCGCAAAAATAGCGGGCATCAAACTATGTGAAAGCTACAACCGTCAATACGGTACTGATTATCGAAGCGTGATGCCTACTAATTTGTATGGTCCGGGGGACAATTATCATCCAGAAAACAGCCATGTTATTCCCGCATTGATTCGTCGCTTTCACGAAGCAAAGCACGCATCTTCTAAAGAGGTCGTTATTTGGGGAACTGGGACACCAAAACGAGAATTCCTGTATGTCGATGATATGGCCGACGCCAGCGTATATGTGATGGAGCTTGAACGTGAGGCTTACGATTTGCATACTCGCCCGATGCAATCTCATATTAACGTTGGTACAGGGGAAGACATCACAATTCGTGAATTGGCAGAAGCAGTTAAAGAAACAGTTGGTTTCATGGGAGCGCTTGTGTTTGATGCGGACAAGCCAGATGGAGCACCTAGAAAATTGATGGATGTTTCGAATCTGGCAGGGATGGGGTGGACTGCCAAAACATCGCTCATGTCGGGACTGAAAAGAACGTACGAACATTTTCAGAATCCAGATTCGACCAATTCATCTGAATAATCGAATGTCACAGAAACCGAAATCGTCGCCCTTCCGTAAAATATGGAAGCTTCTTACCTCTGCAGAGAAGAAAAATGCAGCGGTGGTGTTGTGCCTGATGTTTGTTGGCATGGCGCTGGAAACATTGGGTGTAAGCCTCGTCATTCCAGCACTTGCCTTGTTCACTCAAGACGATATAGCACACGCACATCCCGGTCTTCAGCCTTTTCTAAATGCGATTGGCAATCCATCTCAAAGTAACCTTGTGATCGGAGGGATGCTGGTACTCGTTGGCGTTTATCTGGTTAAGACGTTATTTTTAGCCTTTCTGGCTTGGTGGCAGACGCGTTTTGCGTTTGGAGTACAAGCACAATTGTCGCAGCGCCTTTTTAATATTTATCTTGGTCAGCCTTATACCTTTCATTTACAACGTAATTCGGCTCAGTTGATAAGGAATGTTTTTAACGAGGTGAACTTGTTCACCTTTAACTGCCTTCTTCCAGGGATGCTGATTCTTGCCGAATCGCTGGTCATGCTCGGGCTGTGTAGTTTGTTGCTTGTGGTTGAACCAATCGGAACGGTTGTCCTTGTGATGACATTTGGAGGAGCCGCCTGGGGATTCAACAAGATGACGAGGAGTCATATAACGAAATGGGGAAAAGCCAGACAGAGTCATGATGGGTTGCGCCTTCAACACTTGCAACAGGGGCTGGGTGGTGTGAAGGATGTCAAGTTATTAGGGCGAGAGGCGGAATTTTCCAGACAATTTACGTTTCATAATTTTCATAGCGCTAAAGCGGCGCAGTTGCAGGCAACCCTTCAGCAGCTTCCGCGATTATGGTTGGAGCTGCTTGCCGTCGGTGCACTCGCGATTCTCGTGGTGGTCATGCTTATACAAGGGAGAGGACTTGACGGTATTCTTCCCACACTTGGGCTATTTGCTGCCGCTGCTTTTCGATTGATGCCTTCTGTAAATAGGGTTCTTACCTCCATACAGGCTATGCGATACGGATTGCCCGTTATCGAGACACTGCATGAAGAACTTGAATTGAAAGAGAGCAGGCTGGTTGCAGCAACACCTTCGGATGGCATATTTAGTAACGCGCTGGAATTTGTCGATGTTTCATATTCATACCCGGATGCGGTAAGTCCTTCCCTTAACCATATCTCGATAACAATGTGTCGTGGGGAATCAATCGGTTTTATCGGTGCCAGCGGCGCAGGAAAAAGTACGCTGGTAGATGTTCTCTTGGGATTGCTGCAGCCTGATCATGGTGAGATCAGAGTGGATGGGAAAAATATTCAAGAGAACCTTCGCACTTGGCAATCGCAGATAGGCTATGTACCCCAATCAATTTTTCTTACCGATGATACGTTAAGGCGAAATGTGGCATTCGGTCTGCCGGAAGAGCGCATTGATGATGATGCGATCATGAGGGCGATAAAGGCTGCCCAATTGGAGGAGTTCCTGACCGGATTGCCTGATGGTCTTGAGACGATGGTCGGTGAGCGGGGCATTCGTTTATCAGGAGGGCAGCGTCAGCGAATTGGCATTGCGCGCGCGCTTTATCACGATCCTGGAATATTGGTTTTGGATGAAGCAACCAGTTCCCTTGATACGTCGACCGAGCAAGATGTAATGGAGGCAGTGCGTGCATTGCAAGGAAAAAAGACCACCATCATAGTTGCTCATCGTCTTTCCACCATTGCTCACTGCGATCGTCTGTATCGATTGCAAGGTGGAATAATAGTCGAAGAAGGCGCACCCGATTCCATGTTGAACGATAAAACTGGTCCAGAGATTTCAACAGAGACGGGAATGTCATCCAGGAAGTCTTGATTCACTTAATAATTTAGTCTCGCCTATAACAAATCATGCTTAACGAAAAATCTATCCTTATTACTGGCGGCACAGGTTCTTTTGGCCATGCTTTCGTACCAATGGCACTGGCAAAATACAATCCTCGTAGATTGGTTATTTACTCCCGTGATGAAATGAAACAATGGGAGATGGCAAAAATTTATGGCAACGATGACAGGGTACGTTTTTTTATCGGAGATGTACGCGATAAGGATCGTTTATCTCGTGCATTAAATGGAATCGATTTTGTCGTTCATGCGGCGGCCACAAAAATTGTACCTACAGCCGAATACAATCCATTCGAATGTGTAAAGACAAACGTAATGGGGGCGATGAATCTTATAGATGCATGCATCGATCAAGGAGTGAAGCGGGTTGTCGCTCTATCGACAGACAAGGCCAGCAGTCCGGCAAACTTGTACGGGGCGACTAAACTGGTCTCAGACAAACTATTCATCGCTGGCAACTCATACTCCGGGGCCGACGCGACTCGCTTCGCGGTGGTTCGTTATGGCAATGTAATGGGGTCGCGTGGCTCGATTATTCCATTCTTTCGCTCTATTGCTGATAAAGGTGTATTGCCGATTACCGATGAACGGATGACGCGTTTCATGATTTCTCTGGAAGAGGGCGTCAATCTCGTATGGCGTGCATTTGAAGACATGGTGGGTGGGGAAATTTATGTCAAAAAAATACCTTCGATGAAGGTGACTGATGTTGCGCAAGCAGTGGCATCGCAAGCCCGACATGAAATTATCGGTATTCGCCCGGGCGAGAAGTTACATGAGCAAATGATCGGCCCAGAGGATGCATTGCATACGTACGAGTACGAAGATTATTACAAAATCCTTCCGGCAATTCATAGTTGGAGTCAGGATCCAGAGCGCATTAATGGTGGGAAAAAAGTGGCTCCTGATTTCACCTATAGTTCAGATAACAATAATGACTGGATGAGCGTCGAGACATTGCGAATGTGGATCGATAAAAATAGCGACAAGATTGGCAAAATTTGAGTGCGTGATGATTCCCTACGGCCGTCAAAATATTAGTGAAGCCGATATCCAGGCAGTAGTGGATGTGTTGCGTTCAGACTTTCTTACGCAAGGGCCTGCCGTACCTGCTTTTGAACAAGCTGTCGCGACCTACTGCGGTGTAAAACATGCGGTGGCGGTCAATAGCGCTACTAGCGCCCTTCATATCGCGTGCCTGGCATTAGGTGTTAAGTCGGGCGATTGGGTATGGACCAGTCCGATTACATTTGTGGCAAGTGCAAATTGTGCCTTGTATTGCGGAGCTCAGGTTGATTTCGTGGATATTGATCCACTTACGTATAACTTGAGCGTCGAATGCTTGGAAGAGAAGCTGAAGTTGGCGGAATCGCTCGGACGTCTGCCTAAGGTAGTGATTCCAGTACATCTTTGCGGTCAATCATGTGACATGGTTGGCATTCATGCGTTGAGTCAGCGCTACGGTTTTAAAGTTATTGAAGATGCCTCGCATGCTATCGGCGGTAAATATCGTAATGAACCAATCGGTAATTGCCGCTATAGCGATATCACCGTGTTCAGTTTCCATCCGGTAAAAATTATCACGACGGGTGAGGGAGGTATGGCGGTAACCAATGAGGCGAGGTTGGCAAAAAAAATGCAGTTGTTTCGTAGTCATGGCATCACTCGGAATGCAAACGAGATGACGCAAGCACCGGATGGCCCATGGTATTACGAGCAAATCGAGCTTGGTTTTAATTATCGAATGACGGATATTCAGGCAGCTCTTGGCCTGAATCAAATGAAGCGCCTTGATAATGTGGTGACTAAAAGAAACGAGATTGCTAAAGATTACGATAGAGCTCTTGCCGATACTGAATTCGTCATACCGTTTCAAGATGTTGATCGTTATTCAGCATTTCATCTATACGTAGTCAGACTGCGATCTGATGATCGCGGGCGGAGTCGTAAGAAAATATTTGAGGCTTTGCGAGACTCTGAAATCGGTGTGAATGTGCATTACATACCTGTATATCAGCAACCATACTATAAGAAATTGGGATTCATAAAAGATGATTATCCTGAGGCGGAAAAATATTATTTTGAGGCGATTAGTTTACCTATGTACCCTGATTTAACTCCTGATCAGCAAAGATATGTTTGCCGGATATTGAAAGAAAAATTAGCAGTGATATCAAGTAGTAATTGAATATATGAACGAAGACCTAAAAATTACAAAGACCGATGAGGAGTTATTGCATACCTTGGAGTTGATGCTTTCGGATATGCATATGCAAGATGATATTTATAAACCGACTAACTTTTGGCTTCACGCCTCGGAACCAATTGTTCAAGATTTGAAGAAATACGGTTTCAGTAATTTTCGGAATTTGTCGAGCACGAGAAATTTCTTCGTCCCCACGTATGGCTCCCCTGGCAATGCGCTGAGTGATGAGGATATGACGAGACTGAATCTTCTGGTTAATGAACTAGCTGAAGAGGGAACTAAGAATTATCGTTTTCTTGCTCATATGCTTTCAGGAGAATCTTGGGCGCTATCCGACTATAGAGTCTATCGTGCGGCAAATAATGATGATGTACATCCAAGGACAACTTTCTTTAGTGAGTCGCAAGCAGGAAATCCATCAGAGCTGTTTTGTTTTGAAAAACAGCAATTTAGTAGATCTTCACTAAATTATCTGAATGGGCTGAGTTTTTTAAAACAACATGTGGATACAACGTCTATTAAGACTGTTTTAGAAGTGGGGGGCGGGTTCGGCACTTTAGGTGAAATTCTGCATGCCGCAGGCGGCATTTCATACGTTAACGTCGATATACCTCCCACGTCTATTGTTTCAACTTTTTATTTGAAGCAAATACCAGCATTAAAGATGTCAGACTATCGAGTTACACGGGAGATGGAGGAAATCAATATTCCATTAGAACCCGTGCAAATGGTTCTCTGTCCGTGGCAGCTTCCTGCATTACGGGGAACGGTAGATCTATTTGTTAACTTCATTTCATTTCAGGAAATGGAGCCGACTGTAGTAAAGAATTATCTTGAACATGTAAATCGGTTGAAGACTAAATATGTTTTATTAAGAAATATGCGTGAAGGTAAAGCTCCAAAATCTTCTGGCGCAAAATATGGAGTTGAAACTCCTATTAAAGGAGATGACTATGACCAATTTCTGGCTAATTATCGTTTATTAGCAACGAATGTTTTTCCATTCGGTTATAAAACCATGGACGGCTTTCACTCTGAACTTCGTTTGTATGAACGTAAATAACAAATGAATATTGCGATTATTCCTGCGCGCGGTGGCAGCAAACGAATTCCACGTAAAAATATTAAAGATTTTTGTGGCAAGCCAATGATTGCATGGTCTATTGAGACCGCAAAGGTTTCCGGATTATTTGATCGAATTATCGTAACTACTGATGACTATGAAATTGCCGATGTTGCTCAGAAGTGGGGGGCTGAGGTTCCCTTTATGCGACCTGCTGAACTGTCGGATGATTATGTGGGAATCACTGAAGTCGTCGGACATGTAACGCAGTTGATATTGAATCAAGGAGCGACATTAAGGGCGGTATGCTGTATTTATGCTACGGCACCATTCGTTAATGTGAAGGATTTAGCGCGTGGATTAGAAGCGTTAAATTCAGGTAATTGGTTATATTCGTTTGGTGTGACAGATTTTCCGGCGCCGATTTTCCGATCTTTTCAACAAACTGGCGAAGGTAATGTAGAAATGTTTTTTCCTGAACATTTTTTTACTCGTTCTCAGGATTTACCAACTGCATTCCATGATGCAGGCCAATTCTGCTGGGGACGACCAGATGCATGGATTGAAGGAAGGCGTGTTTTTGATACGCATTCAACCTCGGTAATAATCCCGCGTTGGCGCGTTCAGGATATTGATACCGAAGACGATTGGCAGCGTGCGGAAATCCTTGCACCAGCGATTCTTGCTGCAAAAGCCTAGGAGTAAGAATGCGTTTGGCCATCCGTGTTGACGCGTCTACTGAGATGGGTACGGGGCATTTCATGCGTTGTATGACTTTGGCGGCTGAGTTTCGTTCTCGAGGCGCCAAAATTTGCTTTATTAGTTGGGATTTGCCTGAGCATTTAGCAAATTTTCTGATGGCGGAAGGGTATGAGTTCGCGGCATTAGACGGGAATCGAACTACTCGAGAGTCACATACAAATCAAGAGGTCGACGCGAAAAGCACAATACAGGCTCTCTTGGGTTGCGAATGGGACTGGCTTGTCGTGGATCATTACTCCTTGGACATTGAGTGGGAAATATTAATCCGCCCTTACGTTCAAAAACTAATGGTCATCGATGATCTTGCCAATCGATTACACGATTGTGATTTATTGCTTGATCAAAATTATTATGCAAATTCCGAGTCTCGCTATCGAGAACTTATTTCCGATAATTGTGTTTGCCTTCTAGGTCCACAATTTGCCTTGTTGCGGTCAGAATTTTCTGATGCTCTAGGAAAATTTAAAATAAGAAGTTTGGGGGTAAGGCGGCTTCTAATCTTTTTCGGTGGAACAGATCCGACTAATGAAACGAGAAAAGCTTTAGACGCACTAAAATTATTAGCTTGTCCTGAAATGTTGGCAGATGTCATTGTCGGAACAGGAAATCCGCACAAAAATCAAATTAGGGAAATGTGTGAGCAAATCTCAAATGTAAAATATCATTGTCAAGTATCCAATATGGCTGAACTTATTGGTGCTGCGGATTTAGCTATTGGGGCCGGTGGGGCAGTTACTTGGGAACGATGTTTATTGGGACTTCCGAGTCTGACATTAGTATTGGCTGAGAATCAATTTCAAACTACGTTAGATTTGGAAAGGTTTGGGGCGACAATATTGCTTGGTTGGGCCCATGAAATTACCTCATGTGATTTGGCAAACTCAATTGAAGCGTTGATTCAAAATGAAAAATTGCTACATCATTTATCAGAAAGAGCGGTTTCTTTAATGAAAGACTGGGCAGGTGCTAGTGCAGTTGTCGATGCGATGGAGTGTTGTTAGTTATTGTTATTGATAGCGTCAATTTCAGTTTGATGATTGGCTGCATTGTAATTGGGAATTCTTAGTAGTGGTCCTATCGAGGTATATTTTGAGTGAAAATTTGGAAAGAATTTTAGACGCGCGTCTTGTTCGTCACCCTCTGGGCTTTTTGCAAGTCGGGAATGTTCCGTCGGAGGCCGAGCTAAAAGAATACTATGCTGACAAATATTATCAAACAGAAAAAGCGAATTTTCGAAAAACGTATCCGCCGGAAGAAATCGAATATTTCAAAATAAAAATTCAACAACGTGCTTATAAGGCGCAGCAAATATCATCACAGGACAAGGGAAATTTTTTGGATGTCGGTTGCGGGGAAGGATTCGCATTGGCATGGTTTAAGGAGAAAGGCTGGAATGTCGAAGGAATTGACTTCTCCAGTGCTGGTCTTGAGCAAATGAATCCGTCATTGATGGAAAATTTTAAGGTAGGCAATGTTTTTGAACTTCTCGAAGAGAAGATAAAAGAACAAAAAAAATATGATTTGGTTTGGTTAGGAAATGTGCTCGAGCATGTTGTTGATCCAGTTTCACTTTTACGCTCTTTGAGCGCATTAATAACAAAAGCGGGGTGTCTTGTTGTTACTGTGCCCAATGATGGATCCCTGTACCAAGAGAGACTCCTTAAAGAAGGAAATATTAATCAGCGATTCTGGATTGCTGTTCCGGATCATTTGGCATATTTCACATATGAAAGCCTGAAAAATACTTCCGAAGAAACAGGGTGGATCTGTCATGAGATACATGCTGATTTCCCAATCGATTGGTTTTTATTGCATCCCGGGTCCAATTATGTAGTTAATGGTGCCGCTGGACGAGATGCACATAAAGCAAGAGTAAATATGGAGCTTTTGATTGGTGAGTATTCTCCAGATATTGTGAATGAATTTTATTGTTCGATGGCAAAAATAGGGATGGGACGTAGCCTTACAGCTTTTTTGACTCCAAATAAATTAGGGTGAATTTTTAATGAGTACTCAAGAAAACGATAAGCAAGAAATTAGGGTGCTTTTAGGATCTACAAAATATGAAGAGGAAAATAAAAAAGCCTTCGCTACGTCGCTAAAAAACACACGAATTCCTAATGAGGAGTTGCTTGACAATATTGGACTATATTTAACGCGCCAAGCACTTTCTAGGATTAATTTCATTCAAAAATTGTATGAACTTATTGTTCCTGTTCATGGTGTAGTAATGGAATTTGGTGTGCGTTGGGGGCAGAACATGTCTCTGTTTTCTGTCTTGCGTGGCATACATGAACCTTTTAACTATAACCGTAAGATTATTGGGTTTGACACTTTTTCTGGATTTCCGTCTATTACAAAAGAGGATGGAAGCAGCGTAGGAACAGGCGATTATTCTGTGCCATCAGGATGGGAAAATGATCTAGAAAAAATTCTTTCATTCCACGAACAAAATGCTCCGATCGCGCATAAGAAAAAATATGAATTAGTCATAGGCGATGCGACCTTAACATTGCCAGCTTATTTGGAACAACATCCAGAAACGATTATTGCATTTGCCTATTTTGATTTTGATATATATGAGCCAACAAAAAAATGTCTTGAGGCAATTTTGCCTCATTTGACCAAGGGTTCTGTTTTGGCATTTGATGAATTAAATTGCGCTCAATTTCCTGGGGAAACTCGAGCGGTTCGTGAAGTTTTGGGACTTTCAAAGTACGCCATTCGGAGAGATGTTTCTAATCCGCTGATGTCATATTTAATTATCGAATAGATAGCGATTGATCGGAATTGAGTAGGCAAATGTGTGTTGAAATGAAGGCCGAAATACTAGCTGCCAGAGTAATTGATAATGAATAAAGTTGTCCGTGGTCATATTTTGGTGACCAGCGCATCGAGAAAAATTTCTTTGATGCAAGCGGTCCGGCGGGCGGCTCATAAGATTGATGACGACATCAAAATCTTCGCTGGGGATATCGATAAGAATGCGATGGCGCGTTATGTTGCTGACGATTTTTGGGTGATGCCGACAGTAGATACGTCAGCAATAAACGCGCTGATTGCCGGCTGCAAAAAGAGAAATATTCAAATTGTCGTGCCGACTCGTGATGGCGAACTTTTATTTTGGGCACGTCATAAAACACATTTTGCGGCAGAGGGAATTTTCGTTCTCGTATCTGAAGAGAGTGGCATAAGAACATGTCTCGACAAGCTCGCGTTTTCTGAAATTGGATTACGGTTTGGATTGCCATTTATTCCGTCTTCGCGTAGTCCAGAAAGGCTGGGCCCTGAACCATATGTGGTCAAGGAGCGATTTGGTGCGGGGTCACGTGCTATTGGGCTGAACTTGACCTTGGAAGAGGCTCGTGAGCATGCTCAATTTTTGAATGACCCTATTTATCAACCGTTTATAAACGGTATAGAAATAAGTGCGGATGCTTGGTTGGATAGGAATAGCAAGATAAAAGGAATCGTACTTCGTAAGCGAGATATGGTGATTTCTGGGGAGTCGGTAGTAACAACTACTTTTCAAGACTCTCAAATTGAGGCGGTTGTTATTCAGGCTCTGACTAGATTGAATTTGATGGGGCCGATTGTTATGCAAATTTTGCTTGATAGAGATAGGGGCTCTCATATTATCGAGTGTAATGCTCGATTTGGCGGCGCCTCTACGGCTTCTATTCAGGTTGGACTTGATACATTTTATTGGGGATTTCTCGAGGCGTTCGGTTTTGATTTAAACGAAAAACCTTTTGAGCGAATGCCAGGAGAAATTCGTCAAATCCGACTTACTCATGATATTTATATCGATGGTAATAATTTTTGATCTTGACGATACGCTCTATAACGAACGAACTTACGTTGAAGGTGGCATACGGGCTGTAGCTACATTTGGGGAAGAGAAATTCGGCTGGAATGGCGAAACATCTTTCCGTTTTATGATGGATGAATTGGATGCAAGGGGGCGAGGCGCTATTTTTAATCAATGGCTCTGGTCACACGATAAGTTTAGTAAGGCACTGGTTGAACGTTGTGTTCAGGTATATCGTCAACATATTCCAATATTAGAACCGGATGAAGAAGCACTGAAATTGCTTTCAGCTATTTCAAAGTATCCTAAGTATATTGTTACCGATGGACATAAAATTGTTCAAAGAAACAAAATAATGGCGCTGGATCTTAATCATTTTTTTCGAAAAATATTTATCACTCATCGATACGGACTTCAGCATGCTAAGCCATCAATTTACTGCTTCGAAAAAATTAAAAAAATGGAAGCTTGTAATTGGCACGACATGTTTTATGTCGGTGATAACCCTTCAAAAGATTTCGTAAATTTAAATCCATTAGGCGTAAGAACTGTCAGAGTACTTACTGGCGTACATAGAGATGTAAACGCTAAGCCTGGTTACGATGCATTACATACAATTGAAAGCTTGAAGCTATTTCCAAAATTGCTGGAACATAAATCATGACTACAACATCAATAAACATAGATGGTCGCCTAGTTGGCCTAGATCAGCCTCCGCTCATTATTGCGGAAATGTCCGGAAATCATAATCATTCGCTATCGCGTGCGATGGAGATTGTCGACGCTGCTGCGGCAGCAGGAGCTCATGCACTTAAGCTTCAAACGTACACCGCGGATACGATGACTTTGAATATTAATGAAGGTGAATTCTATATTGATGATTCTTCAAGTCTTTGGGCAGGTAATTCGCTCTACAATCTTTATTGTGAGGCTTACACTCCATGGGATTGGCACGAAGCTATTTTTAAGCGTGCTCGTGAATTGGGAATGATTCCATTTAGTACGCCTTTTGATGATACCGCGGTGGATTTTCTTGAAGACTTGAATGTGCCTTGTTACAAGATAGCTTCTTTCGAAAATACTGATATACCGTTGATTCGAAGAGTTGCGGCCACCGGAAAACCTTTAATTATCTCTACAGGTATGGCTACTGTAGCTGAGCTCGACGAAACAGTTCGTGCGGCACGTGGGGCTGGCTGTAAAGATCTGATTTTACTCAAGTGCACAAGTACATATCCGGCGACGCCACAGAATACAAATATTCTGACGATTCCTCACATGCGTAAATTATTCAACTGCGAGATAGGATTGTCTGATCACACGATGGGAATAGGCGTATCGGTTGCCAGTGTGTCTTTGGGGGCTACTGTGATTGAAAAGCACTTTACCTTATGTCGCGCAGACGGTGGTGTCGATAGCACTTTCTCTATGGAGCCTGCTGAATTGGCGCAGTTGGTGACAGAGAGCGAACGTGCGTGGCAGGCTTTAGGAATTATAAATTATGGGCCGACTGAGGCAGAAAAAAAATCTCTTCAACATCGTCGCTCTTTGTATGTAGTGAAAAATATCAAAATGGGAGAGGCTTTAACTCGAGAAAACGTACGCGCAATTCGCCCTGGTTTAGGTTTGCCAACGAAGTATATGGATCATGTGCTTGGAAAGCGGGTAAGTCGTGACGTGGAAAAGGGAACAGCATTGAACTGGAATTTGCTGGGATGAAAGGATATTTCGCCGCTCTATTTATTTCGAGAATAAATCGTGTTTTCTAATAATTTGCCAAACGATATAAAAGCGATTCTTCCAGAAATTAAAATCGATAAGCTAAGAGGTGAAGCTGATTTTTATGGAATTTCATCAGTTATCGCGAAGCAACTTGGACTACTTAAAGTGCCAAGAAGCTATTCAATGTGGCGACATGGGTGGATGCATCAGCCTCTAGAATTTGTAGAGCAAGTAATATGGCAATCTGGACATCAATTCAAGTACCTCGTCGCTACGAAAGAGCATGCGAACTTCCTGAAAACTAAAGGAATAAACAATGCAAGAGCAGTCGGATTACCGTTCGTTTATATTCCCGACCAAAAGGTACACCGTAAAAAAAATAGTCTTTTGCTTATGCCGGCACATTCATTGCCTTACGTGAATCTATCAGGCTATGACGATGAAGAGGCCATGATTTCGATGGCAATATCCCTGCAGAATGAATTTGAGTTGGTATGTTTTTGTGTGCATGGGGATTGTGTTAAAAACGGACGATATATTAAACGGCTGGATGAGTTGCAAATTCCATGGTTTGTAGGGGCATCGGCTAGTGATTCAAACTCATTAATACGACTACGTCGCATCTTTGAGTATTTTGATGTTGTCGGTAGCAACGTCGTGGGATCACATATGGTCTATTCACAATATTGTGGAGCGCGTTTTTTTTTCATTGAACCGTACTTTACATATCGTTCAGATATGTTTCGTGAAGATCGGTTATTTCGAGAAGAGAGTCCATTAAAATCGCATCTTTTAAAATATTCGAGCCTCGAAGAAGTTAGGAAAAATTTCAAGAATTATTTTGTAAAGCCTCATGAGGCCATCTGCGATCAGGCCTTTTCCGCATCGGAATGTGGCGCTGATTGCAAAATCCCTGTGAATGAACTGCGATATCTT
The DNA here is from genome assembly GCF_014635845.1 of Oxalicibacterium solurbis. Lineage (GTDB taxonomy): Bacteria > Pseudomonadota > Gammaproteobacteria > Burkholderiales > Burkholderiaceae_D > Oxalicibacterium > Oxalicibacterium solurbis. Next base: position 543,741 of record NZ_BMDP01000002.1, read on the forward strand.
TTGGGATGGAGTCTTGGCGTACAACTATTGGGATTTATTCGATCCAGCTTACAAAGATGTATCCGGTTGGGAAGTCGGCTTCGTAATTGTTAGGGAAGTTTGGCTTTATTGATTTCTACAATTCTCTAGTGAGTCATATTTGAAGGAAGATAGGTAATGCAATGCGTGTTTTTAAAAAAATAATAAGTATAGTCAGATCGATTAAAGTTATAGAGGAGAGGCTGGAGAAAATTCAGCGTACTTTAGGAAGAATTGAAGAGCGGCAGTTGGCAAATTCTCCTCATAATAAATTCAGCGATTATGAGTATCAGGTCTCATCTCAGTGGGGAGAGGACGGCTTAATTCAGTATTTAATACGCAATGTTAAAGTCGGCAGTCCTATTTTTATTGAATTCGGTGTGGAAAATTACACCGAATCAAATACCAGATTTTTACTCACCAACAATAATTGGTCCGGCCTGGTTATAGATGGTTCTCCGGAGAATATTCAATATATTAAGGATGATCCAATCTATTGGCGTCATAACCTAAAAGCAGAGTGCGCGTTTATCGATAAGGATAATATCAACGAGCTATTTGCAAAGAACGGTATTGCTGGTGAAATTGGTCTGCTTTCGGTTGATATTGACGGTAACGATTATTGGGTGTGGGAGGCAATCGATTCTGTTAATCCAGCAATCGTTATCACCGAATACAATGCGCGATTTGGTGCGCAGCAGGCATTAACTGTTCCCTATGATCCGAATTTTGTGCGATCAAAAGCGCATTATTCAATGATTTACTATGGCGCTTCCTTGGCGGCGCTTTGTCAATTGGGCCAGCGCAAAGGTTATGCATTTGTTGGCTGCAATACTGCAGGGAACAATGCATTTTTCGTCCGTCGAGATTTGATGGGGGCTGCCTTAAAGGAATTGACACCCGAAGAGGGGTTTGTGGCAAACAAATTTCGGGAATCGAGAGATGCCAATGGAGAATTGACTTTCTTAACGGTGGAGCAAGAGCAAGCATTATTGCAAACTCTGCCGTTGGTTAAAGTTGACTCCAACATTTTGGCTTCAGGTGCCTGAAGTGAAAAAAACGGTACTAATAACGGGGGCGCACGGTTTTCTGGGGCGACATGCAGCGCGCTATTTTGCCGATGCTGGTTATACCGTTACAGGAATCGGTCACGGCTCCTGGGATAGCAAGGAGTTCGCTCGATTCGGTTTGACGTTTTGGCATGCCGCAGATATTACTCTTGATGCATTAGTTACATATGCGGGTGAGCCGGATATGATCGTGCATTGTGCGGGAAGCGGATCCGTCGCATTTTCGATGACGCATCCATATCAAGATTACGGGCGTACGGTTTCGAGCATGGCAGCAGTCTTGGAATATGTAAGATTGCATTCACCAAAGACTTCGGTGATTTATCCATCAAGCGCTGCGGTATATGGCGTAGTCGAAAAATTGCCGATTATGGAGGCTTCTCCATTGCATCCGGTTTCTCCTTATGGGGTACATAAACAGATTGCTGAAATGCTTTGTCAATCATACGCGAGCAGCTTTCACGTATCTGTAGCAATCATTCGGTTCTTTTCAATTTATGGCCCGGGTTTGCAAAAGCAACTTCTTTGGGATGCATGCTCAAAGGCTGAAAGAGGCGACACTGCTTTTTCAGGCACAGGCTTGGAGTTGCGTGACTGGCTGCATGTGATTGATGCTGCGTCGCTTCTTGGTGCCGTTGCGTCACATGCGTCACCAGAATGTCCTGTATTTAATGGTGGCAGTGGCGAGGGAGTGACAGTCAAAGAGGTTCTTGACGAAATTGTGCAGGCATATGGTTTAAATAGTGGCCCGAAATTTAGTGGGAAATCTCGTCCAGGAGATCCAATAGGTTATCAAGCAGATATGGACAACACTATTCGTTTGGGCTGGAAGCCGACGATTGATTGGCGTAGCGGCGTCAGTGATTACGTCAAGTGGTTTAAGGGAGCTTGCTTATGATCCGCGTCGGCTTTGTTCTTGAAACCGATGGCTGGATGGGGGGCATAAATTATTATCGTAATCTTTTCTCGGCGTTGAAGTTGTTGTCCTCCCCGACGATACAACCGGTTATTTTTGTCGGGACGCACGTATCTGATGACGTGTTAGGTAATTTTCGCGATGCAGAGATCGTACGATCTCCATTGTTGGATACGCATACGTTGAGCGGAACACTTCGACGCCTCCTCAACAAGGTAACAAGCCGGCAGGATATCTTGTTGAAACAACTGCTTGTGCGCCATGACATCAAAGTCCTGTCCCATTTGGGAAGATTTTTTAATGTTGGTTCAATCAAGACGATTGGCTGGATTACCGATTTTCAGCATCTGCATTTACCGCAATTTTTCAGTGAAAAAGAGCGTAAGCAACGCGATACGGATTTTAGGGCGATTGCGCAATATTGTGATTGCGTACTATTAAGCAGCGAGTCTGCAAAGAACGATTTGGCAAACTTTGCGCTGGCTGCACTTCCCAGAGCAAAAGTATTGCAGTTCGTGCCAGAAATTGACTCAATGCTCGAATTTACGTCGATCCAAGAATTGGAAAGTAAGTACGGGGTTACTCGCCCCTTTTTTTATGTCCCCAACCAATTCTGGATTCATAAAAATCACAGTGTCGTTATTGATGCATTAGCGCATCTTCAGGCTCAAGGTATTCAGGCGACTGTCCTTTCGACAGGAAGTACAAAAGACTATCGGCACCCGGATCATTTCGAAAAGCTGATGACTCGTATCAGCGAGCTAGGGCTGCATAATTCATTTAAAGCATTGGGCCTGGTTCCTTATAAAGACCTGCTGTCTCTGATGCATTATTCATTAGCAATAATTAACCCCTCCTTTTTTGAAGGCTGGAGCTCAACTGTAGAAGAAGCGAAGGCGCTTGGAAAAACCATATTACTGTCGAATTTGCCCGTTCATAAAGAGCAGAATCCTGCAGGGGGAATATTCTTTGATCCGAAGAATTCTCAAGAATTGGCAGAAAAAATGCATTTAATTCTTACGTCAATTGGTAATGTTTCTGATATCGATGATTTGAATTTGAAAATTGCAGATTCTTATATTGCCGCACGATTGTCTTTTGGAGAGAAATATCAACATATAGTGGAAAGCTCCATGGGTAAGTAATTTGGTTTGGATGTAAAAACCCCTACTATTGAATGCCTCAATTCGAGAAACAATTCCATGTCGAGTTGGACTATTTCCCTTCAAAGTAATCAGCTGCCTTATTCGCGCAGCATGGTGCTGCTTCTCCTTTTTTATTCGCTTATTGCTGTATCTCCAATATTTTTTGCGTTAGGTGTACATGGGAGACACCTATTAATTTTTTCTGTGTTGTGGCTTATAGCCACATGTATTTTTAATAAACGAAAACCTAAAAAATGGTTGGCGCTAAGTGCTGGGGCATTATTTATCCCTGCACTCATTTCTTCCTTATATTGGAATGAACCGAGGTTCGCTTTACTCCCAGCATTTTTATTTTTGGCCATGTTATTACTGGCGCAGGCGAGTTCTAAAGAGGTAGATCGCTATATCGACTATGCGTCGTGGTTCTTAATAATAATGTTGACTGGTTGTGTGATAGGTTATTTATTAGTTTGTGTTCACATTGAGCCGGTCTTTGCATTTCAAAATCCGGATGGAAGATTAAATTACTTTTTCTATACAACGTTTACGAACGTATACCAAGGCGACTATATTCGCCCCTCTGGAATATATGATGAGCCGGGAGCGCTATCATTTTTTGTGTGTGCCATCGCATTTGCGAGACATAAGGCAGGTAAAAATTCGTCGATGACGTGGGTCTTGCTTGGCTTGGGATTAATCACCTTTAGTCTGATGCATTTGATTTACTTGGCTATTTTTTTTATATCAGAAAAAGTATCTATTAAAGGGGTATTGCGGATAATTTTCTCGTTGATTATCGCTGCTGCCGTTCTGTTCTCCACAGGAGCCTGGGGAACATTTGAAGAAAAATTATTGGCTCGTTTGGATGTAGATGAAAGCGGGCGCATGGTTGGAGATAATCGTTCAACTTTAATGTTGAATGCGTTTAGAGCATTAAAAGAAGAGGAAACTGCTTGGATAGTTGGGGTCGGTCCTGAATGCACATTTAATGTTAGACAGTGCAGGGAAAAGTGGGGGGCAATGATTGCGAATCCTTTGGATCCACTTGTATCTCAAGGAATCTTACTTTCGTGGTCATATTATTTGTTCATCCTTCTAACTTGTGCTTGTCTTTTGAGAGGGAGAGACGGCCTCAAGTTTTTTGCCATTGGCTTGTTGTTTGCGCAGCGACCTTACGTATGGGTTATTGGATATAGTTTTCTTGCTGTGGTGGTTGTGTGGTTGTATTTTTCCGTTCGATCCACAAGGCAAGCAACTGCTATAACAGAAATTCCAACCTAAATTTTTCACGAAAATAAGAATGAAGAAAATCCTATCCGTGAATGCGACCCCTCGAATATCGATAGTGACGGTTACCAGAAATGATGCGGTTGGTTTGACGGAAACCATCCACAGTGTATTGGAACAGGATTATGAGAATCTTCAGTTCGTGGTGGTGGACGGGGCATCCACGGATCGTTCTGTCGACGTATTGGAATCCAAGAAAAATGAAATAGATGTGGTTCTGATAGAGCCGGATATAGGCATTTATCACGCTATGAATAAGGCGATCGATTTGGCTGACGGCGAGTGGCTTCTTTTCATGAATGCCGGAGATGTTTTTTTTAACAAAGGCAGCTTATCTTCTGCCGCAGCAAAGATCCTCGATGATATCGATGTGGTTTATGCAGACTGGATATACCGTGATTCCGGTTTCCGTGTGCAAGCCAATTTAAAAAAATTGAATGTGAGGCATCAATCCGTTCTGTATAGAAAAGATCTGCATTCTTTATATGGGAATTATGTTGTGGGCAAGGGAGTATCTATTTCCGACTATATTTTCTTTCTATCGATTTCTGAAAAAAAATGGATATATTCTCAAGAACCTCTCTCGATCTGTAATCAGGATGGTGTATCTGCCAGGCCGTCACACCTTTATCAACGTATTGCCAGCGAAATTATTTATGGTAGACGAAGCCGAGTTGATGGGGCATTTATTCTTTTTGCTTATCCGATGTACAGGTTCCTCAAAAAAAGAATTTTTTTCCCGTTGATCTCTTTAATGAAACGGCGCAATCGATCATGATTTCTGTTTGTATTGCGACGTTTAACGGAGAGGCATTTGTCAAGGAGCAACTTCTTTCTGTATTAAATCAATTGTCGGGCTCTGATGAGATTGTGATTGCAGACGACGGGTCTGTAGATGGCACTGTTGCTGCGGTAAATAGTATCGGAGATAAAAGAATACGATGGGTCGCTGGAGGGCAGAGGCTCGGTGTCGTAAAAAACTTTGAGGCTGCGTTATCGGCAGCACGTGGGGAAATTATTTTCTTATGTGATCAGGACGATATCTGGCTACCGGGAAAAGTGGCTCATTGCGTGCAGGTTCTGAAAACACATTTATTAGTGGTTACTGACTGCGTGGTAGTTGATGAATCGCTGAATGAGCTTTCTCCATCTTTTTTTGCGATAAGGAAATCAGAAAAAGGGATAGTGCGAAATCTCTGGAAAAATAGCTATCTAGGGTGTTGTATGGCTTTCCATAGGGAATTGCTGGATTTATGTTTGCCTATCCCTAAAGCAATCCCTATGCACGACATGTGGATTGGTTTGTTGGCAAACATTCGTGGGAGTGTAAAATTTTCTCCCCAAAAATGTTCCCTGTATAGAAGGCATGGAAAAAATGCTTCCCAAACTACAGGGAAGAGTAACTTCGGTTTCTATCAAAAGCTACGTATTCGATTTATTTTGATTGTTCAAATTCTCCTTCGCTTGCTCAAGGATGAATCGCGCGGTTCCAACAAAGGCAGAATAGTTTGATTATTTCCATCATTACTGTTTGTTATAACAGTGCGGCTACTATCAAAGATACTCTCCAGTCGGTTGCTATTCAGACTTACCCATCTATTGAGCATCTCATCGTAGATGGCCTTTCAAAGGACGCAACGATGGACGTAGTACGTCAATTTCCACATGTTACCCACGCCGTGTCTGAGCAAGATGGTGGAATCTACGATGCAATGAACAAGGGAATTGCCATGGCGACAGGCAATGTGATTGGATTCGTTAATGCAGACGATTTTTATGCATCGCCGGATGTACTTGCGTCTGTCATGCAGGTGTTTGAAGATCCAACGGTAGAGGCCTGCTATGGGGACTTATGTTATGTGAAACAGGAAGAGACAAGTAGCGTAGTGCGTTACTGGCGTTCTTTCGATTTCAAGCCAGGTCTTTTTCTTCGCGGTTGGTGCCCTCCGCACCCGACATTTTTTGTACGTAAGGACGTATACGAGCGCTGTGGAGGTTTTGACCTGAATTACAAAATTGCTGCCGACGTAGAGTTGATGATGCGCTTTCTTGAGGCTCAAAGTGTACGTTCGCGGTACATACCTAAAATACTAGTAAACATGCGAATGGGCGGAACGACTAATCGCAGTATTAAAAATGTCGTCAATCAGAACCGCGAAATTTGGCGGGCATTTCAAAAAAATGGATTAAAACCTTCCTTCGGACGTTTTGCCATTGGCAAATTATTGTCGCGCGGGAAGCAGTTTATTTCTCGCCCGCAACGTGTCTAAATCAAAAATTCTTGTAACAGGAGCTAATGGATTTGTTGGCTCAGCCTTGTGCGCACGACTGAAACAGAAAGATTTTCCGGTTTTTGGTGCCGTGCGAACGAAAAATGGTTTATTTAACCAATTTGAGATTGGTGAATTAACCGCTGGAGTGGATTGGTCTACGCCATTGTCAGGTTGCGATGCGGTTATTCATTTGGCTGCGCGCGTACACATAATGAATGATCGCGTGGCTGACCCACTAGCAGTATTTCGCACTGTGAATGTAGACGCCACTAAAGATCTGGCTCGTCAGGCTGCTCGACATGGTGTGCATCGTTTCGTCTTTGTAAGCAGCATCAAAGTCAATGGCGAAATGACGCAGTATGCGTCATTCAAGGCATCGGACGTGCCAGCGCCGCTGGACGCTTACGGTCAGTCCAAACTGGAAGCGGAACTGGCATTGCAGCAGATCTCTCGCGAAACCGGTTTAGAGGTGGTGATCGTTCGGCCTCCGCTGGTATACGGGCCCGGAGTGGGAGCGAATTTTCTTCGCTTGATGCAACTTGTCCAAAAGGGCATTCCTTTGCCGCTGGGGGCGATTCACAATCTTCGTAGCCTGGTTGCACTCGATAATCTGGTGGATTTGCTGATTGTCTGTGCCGAGAACCTTGCGGCGGCAGGCAGGACATTTCTGGTTTCCGACGACCATGATGTCAGCACACCCGAATTGGTGCGTATGTTGGCGACGGCGATGGGGCGGCGGGCAAGGCTGGTGCCGGTACCTGTCGGCTGCTTGGCGGCCGGTGCCGCATTGCTGGGCAAATCCGCGGCAGCTGACCGCTTGCTTGGTTCGTTGCAGGTCGATATCCGGGAAACGAGATCCGTCCTGGGGTGGGAGCCGGTAGTGAGCACGGAAGAGGCAATTGGTGCTACTGTTGCGCATTTTTTATCGCGTGCGTGAATCTTCCGTATGAAAAGAGCGTTCGATTTCTGGCTCGCCTTGGCGGCTTCGGTGTTGCTGTTAGTCCCGATCGTGATGGTGGCGCTGTTGGTCAGGCTGACATCCAAAGGGCCGGCCATTTACTGGTCGGATCGGGTGGGGCGGCACAATGCCATTTTCCGGATGCCGAAATTCCGGACCATGCGAATAGATACACCGGCTGTCGCAACACACTTATTATCTAATCCACAACAATTTTTGACGCCGATCGGGGCGTTCCTCCGTAAATCCAGTCTGGACGAACTGCCCCAGCTCTGGAGCATCCTGAAGGGCGATATGAGTTTCGTCGGCCCACGTCCCGCTTTGTTCAATCAGGACGATCTGATATCGTTACGGACAAGTTATGGTGTTGATAACATCCGGCCCGGCTTGACCGGCTGGGCACAGATTAACGGCCGTGATGAGCTTCCCATTCCGCAGAAGGTAGAGCTGGATGTGGAATACATGCAGCGGCAGTCGTTTGGACTCGATCTGCGCATCATCTTTCTTACCTTCTGGAAGGTGTTTCGCCGGGACGGCATTACTCATTGAAGCGGATGAAATCCTTTATTAATCTGCCGCGGTACCAGAAGCAGTTGATGGCGGTTGCCCTCGACCTGATATTTCTGCCGCTGACTTTTTATCTGTGCGTACTGCTACGTTACGACAGCAGCACGCCGCAGCTGTTCCAGATGTATTTCTGGATAATTCTTGCTGCGCCGCTGATTTCGATCCCGATCTTTATTCGCCTGGGTTTGTACCGTGCCGTCATCCGTTTCATCGATCAGAAGATCGTATATGTGGTCGTGCTTGGCGTCACGCTTTCCGTCGTTTGCATGGCAGCCTTGGCTACATTTACGCATACCGTTCATCTGTCGCGGGGCGTATTCGGCATTTACTGGGTCAGTGCGATTCTGTACGTGGTAGCGAGCCGCTTCATTGCGCGTGGCTACCTGCTGAAAGTAGATCATGGCGGTGGCAATGCAGTGCGCGTTGCCATTTATGGCGCTGGCCATGCCGGCATGCAACTGGCCAGTGCGTTGCGCGCCGGCCATGAATATTTGCCGGTCGCAATGGTGGATGACAGACGAGAACTGCACGGTGCCACGATTGCCGGTGTGCGCGTGTGGCCTGCCAAGGAACTGCCGCGGCTTGTGAAGGAAAAGCAGATTCGGGAAATTCTGCTGGCCATGCCGTCGCTGCGCAAGATTCAGCAACGGGCGATTCTCGAAAGCCTGGAACCGTTGAAGGTCAAGATCAAGGTGACGCCGCCGATCGCCAGCCTGGTCAATGGCGAACTGCGTGTACAGGATATTCGCGATATCGAAATCGAGGATCTGCTCGGACGAGATGCGGTTGCCCCCGATCCGCAACTGCTTTCTACCTGCATCGAAAACAAGGTCGTGATGGTGACGGGAGCCGGCGGCTCCATCGGTTCGGAACTATGCCGCCAGATCGTCCTGCTTTCGCCGTCCCGGCTGATTCTGCTGGACATGTCGGAATACGCGCTCTATCAGATCGAGCAGGAGCTGCAGGGAATTTTGAAGAGTAAGAATCTCCCGATTGAAGTGCTGCCTTTCCTCGGCTCGGTGCTGGATGGCGCCAAGTGCGAGCAGATTTTGCGTACCTTCGCGGTTGATACGATCTATCATGCCGCGGCTTACAAGCATGTGCCGCTAGTGGAGCATAATCCGATCCAGGGTGTGCGCAACAATGCATTGGGAACGAAAGTGCTGGCGCAGGCTGCGGTCGATGCGGGCGTTTCGTGTTTCGTATTGATTTCTACCGACAAGGCTGTGCGTCCAACCAATGTGATGGGCGCGACGAAGCGGCTGGCGGAACTGATCTTGCAGGCTTTTGCGCGTACGCAGCAGACGACGCGTTTTTGCATGGTGCGCTTCGGTAATGTGCTTGGCTCGTCTGGTTCCGTGGTGCCGCTGTTCCGCAAGCAGATCATGGCAGGCGGGCCGGTTACGGTGACGCATCCGGAAATCACACGCTATTTCATGACGATTCCCGAAGCGGCTCAATTGGTGTTGCAGGCGGGCTCGATGGGTGAGGGCGGAGACGTGTTTGTTCTGGACATGGGCGAGCCGGTGAAGATTCTTGATTTAGCCCGGCGCATGGTGCACCTAAGCGGGCTGGAAGTGCGCGGCGAGAGCGATGCACCGGACGCGATCGAGATCGAACATGTCGGGCTTCGGCCGGGTGAGAAGTTGTACGAGGAGTTGCTGATCGGCGCCAACGTCGAAGGTACGCAGCATGCGCTGATCATGCGCGCGCAGGAAACCGAATTGCCATGGGATGCGTTGAAGACAATTCTGGTGAGATTAGAGGATGCCTGTGAGCGTTTCGATTACCAGGAAATACGCGCATTGCTGCAGCACGCCGTGGAGGAATATGCGCCGCAATGCGAGATTGAAGATCTTCTCTGGCGTGAAAACAGGGATGCCGGCATGTATCAGAAGAAACAGGAAAACGGCAGGGAAGACCAAGCGCGATCGCACCTGAAGCAGGTGATCTGACGACGGCGAGTTTGTCGCTGTCGTGCATCTTTGAGGAATCATTCGGATGATTTTGGTAACGGGCGGAGCCGGTTTTATCGGCTCCAATTTTGTTCTGGACTGGCTCGCGCAGCACGACGAGCCGGTGGTTAATCTCGACAAACTGACTTACGCCGGCAACCTGAACAATCTGCGTTCGCTGCAAGACGATGCGCGGCATGTATTCGTGCATGGCGATATCGGCGATACAGATCTGGTGGCGTCGCTGCTGGCGGCGCATCGACCACGCGCAATTTTGCATTTCGCGGCGGAGAGCCATGTTGATCGCTCCATCCATGGCCCAGCCGCTTTTGTCGAGACCAATATCAATGGCACTTTCACGCTGTTGCAGGCGGCATTGAAGTACTGGTCCGGCCTTGAAGAGGCCGAGAAGACCGCGTTCCGTTTTCTACATGTTTCCACTGACGAGGTGTACGGTTCGCTCGGCAAGGACGATCCGCCGTTTTCCGAAACGACTGCCTATGCGCCGAACAGCCCATATTCAGCTTCCAAGGCGGCATCTGATCATCTGGTACGTTCTTACCACCATACGTATGGTTTGCCGACGCTGACGACCAACTGCTCTAATAATTATGGTCCTTACCATTTCCCGGAAAAGCTGATCCCGCTGATGATCGCCAATGCGTTGGTGGGCAAATCGTTGCCGGTTTATGGCGATGGGCAGCAGGTGCGCGACTGGCTCTACGTGGGCGACCATTGCGCAGCGATTCGCCGCGTGCTGGAGGCCGGCAAACCGGGCGAAACCTATAACGTCGGCGGCTGGAACGAGAAGGCCAATCTGGACGTGGTGCATGTGCTGTGCGACATTCTCGATGCATTGTCGCCTGCCTCGAACGGCAACAGCTATCGCACGCAGATCACTCATGTGACGGATCGGCCTGGTCATGATCGCCGCTATGCGATCGATGCGCGCAAGATCGAGCGTGAGCTAGGATGGAAGCCGGCGGAGACGTTCGAAACCGGCATCCGCAAAACCGTGCAGTGGTATCTCGACAACCAGGCATGGGTGCGCGATGTGCAATCCGGCGATTACATGCATTGGCTGGAACGAAATTACAACCAGAGAGACAGCCTGCCGGGAGCAGGTGAAGCACAGAAGACAGCATGAGCCAGCCTTCCATCAAAGTCAGCGCCCGCAAGGGCATCATCCTCGCCGGCGGTTCCGGCACGCGCTTGTATCCGGTGACGATTTCGATTTCGAAGCAGTTGCTGCCGGTCTATGACAAGCCGATGATCTATTACCCGCTCACCACGCTGATGCTGGCGGGGATACGCGACATTCTGTTGATTTCCACACCGCAGGATACGCCGCGCTTTCGCGAACTGCTTGGCGATGGCAGCCAATGGGGAATCAATCTGCAATACGCGGTGCAGCCTTCGCCGGATGGCTTGGCACAGGCCTTCATCATCGGGCGCGAGTTCGTCGGTAATGATCCTTCGGCACTGATCCTAGGCGACAACATCTACTACGGACATGCATTCGATCGACAGTTGCAGCAGGCGGTACAGTCGACAGAAGGCTCCACCGTGTTTGCCTATCATGTGCAGGATCCTGAGCGATATGGTGTGGTGGAATTCGACGGCCAGCAACGCGCTATCAGCATCGAGGAAAAACCGGTCGCACCAAAATCCAATTATGCGGTGACAGGTCTGTATTTCTACGATAACCAGGTGTGCGATATCGCAGCGTCGATCAAACCGTCGGCGCGCGGCGAACTGGAAATCACCGACGTCAATCGGCATTATCTGGAGCGAGGCCAACTGAACGTGGAGGTCATGGGCCGCGGCATGGCCTGGCTGGATACTGGCACGCACGAATCTTTGATGGAAGCGGGGCAGTTCATCGCGACCATCGAAAATCGGCAAGGATTGAAGATTGCCTGTCCGGAGGAGATTGCGTTCCGCAAGGGATACATCGATGCGGCGCAACTGGAAAAGCTGGCCGAACCACTGAAGAAGAACGGCTATGGCCGTTATCTGCTGCGTATCCTGACGGACAAGGTGTTTTAATGAATGTAATACGTACAGATATCCCCGATGTGCTGGTGGTCGAACCGAAGGTGTTCGGTGACGACCGGGGATTTTTCTTCGAGAGTTTCAACGAGGCGCGCTTTGCTGAAGCGGTAGGCAAGACGGTGCCCTTCGTGCAGGACAATCATTCCCGCTCGGCACGCGGAGTGTTGCGTGGTCTGCACTACCAGATCAGGCAGCCTCAAGGAAAGCTGGTGCGTGTGGTCACCGGCGAGGTTTTCGACGTTGCCGTCGATCTGCGCAAGGACTCTGCTACATTCGGCCGCTGGGTGGGCATAACGTTGTCTGCAGAGAACAAGCGCCAGATGTGGATTCCTGAAGGTTTTGCACACGGTTTTATCGTGACCAGTGATTCGGCGGAATTTCTCTACAAGACGACCGATTACTGGGCGCCTGAGCATGAGCGCTGCATCGCATGGAATGATCCGGCAATCGGCGTCGTCTGGCCGGTCGATGGCGAGCCCATATTGTCCGACAAGGATAAACGTGGCGTATCGCTGGCCGATGCGGAGGTTTTTGCGTGAGGATTCTGCTTACCGGCAGGAGCGGCCAGGTCGGTTATGAGCTGGAGCGTTCGCTGCAGGGGCTGGGCGAAATCGTTGCGGTAGACCGGGCGCGTATGGATCTGGCGAACCTGGACCAGGTGCGGGAAGTGATCCGTTCGGTGCGTCCCGCATTGATCGTCAATCCGGCTGCCTATACTGCTGTCGATCTGGCGGAGAGCGAGCCGGAACTGGCGATGCGCATCAATGCCGAAGCGCCGGCTGTCATGGCGGAAGAAGCGAAGAAGCTCGGCGCGGCGCTGATTCATTATTCGACCGACTACGTTTTCGATGGCGCCAAGACAGCAGCTTATGTCGAAGGCGATGCACCGAATCCGCAGAATGTCTACGGTCGCAGCAAGCTGGCCGGCGAACAGGCGATTGCCGCAAGCGGTGTGTCGCATATCATTTTGCGCACCAGTTGGGTGTACGGCATGCGCGGTCGGAATTTCCTGCGCACGGTACAGCGCCTTGCGCGGGAGCGCGACGAGTTGCGTATCGTCGCCGATCAGTTCGGTGCGCCGACCTGGTGCCGGACGATTGCCGAAACGACGGCGCATATTGTCATGAAGCTGCAGTCCGTTTCGGGTTCAGCAGGAAATGCGAATATCGCAGAGGAAGTCTGGCGCGATTATTCCGGAATCTATCACCTGACTGCGCAGGGCAGGACCAGCTGGCACGGTTTTACGCAGGCAATCGTTGATCATGCTTCCACTGTAAGGAAGCCTGTTGTAGTGCCGATTGCAACGCAGGATTATCCGCTACCAGCCAGACGGCCGCAGGATTCGGTTCTGTCGTCCGACAAGTTGATGCGGACGTTTTGCGGGCTCCCTGATTGGCAGGCGGCATTGCAGCTTTGCCTGGATGCCTGAAACAAGCCGGGCGCTTGCCTGAGCCGGTCCATTCCTTCATCTGTTCCCTCTATGCTGGCTGGCACGGCAGCCCCCTGGCCGGAAAAAGTGTACCCTTCCGTTCTTTGTCCAGAATGACGCCATGATGTTGACAGGTTGTACCCATCGTATCGCTGCCCTTGCGCTTGTAATGACGCTGGCAGGCTGCTCTTTCCTTTCCAGGCCACGGCCGGAACCGACGCCGTCCTCTCCGGCGGTACAGCCGGAAGCCGTCGCACCGGTAAAAACGAAAATCGCCCTCGTGCTGGGTGGCGGCGCTGCACGTGGTTTCGCGCATATCGGCGTGATCAAGGTGCTGGAATCGCAGGGTATCGTGCCGGATATGGTGGTCGGTACCAGCGCCGGCAGCGTGGTCGGCGCACTTTATGCAGCGGGCAACAACGGCTTTGCGTTGCAGAAGATGGCGATGAAGATGGACGAAGCAGCGATTTCCGACTGGTCCGTGCCGTTCTTTTCCACTTCCAGCGGCGTGCTGAAGGGCGATGCCCTGCAGAATTACGTCAACAGGGCGGTCGGCAACATGCCGATCGAGAAGATGAAGATTCCGTTCGCAGCCGTTGCAACGGACCTCAACAGTGGCGAACCCATCCTGTTCCAGCGCGGCAATACCGGCATCGCGGTGCGGGCTTCGTCGGCGGTGCCGGGAGTATTCCAGCCGGTGAAGATCGGTCGTCACCTGTATGTGGATGGCGGGCTGGCTGCACCGGTGCCGGTCCATTTCGCACGCGACATGGGCGCCGATTTCATCATTGCAGTCAATATCTCGGTGCAGCCGGAAGTGCAGGCGGCATCCAGTTCTTTCGATGTGCTACTGCAGACGTTCGCCATCATGGGGCTAAGCATCAACCGCTATGAACTGGAAGGCGCGGATATCGTCATCCAGCCGGCCTTGGGCGACATGAAAGGCAATGACTTTACAGGACGCAATCGCGCGATTCTGGCGGGTGAGCAGGCGGCAATGGCGGCGATGCCGGAAATCCGGCGCAAGCTGGATGCCATGCAGGCAAGACCGATGCAGGTGAAACAGGCGCTCCAATAAAAAACCGCACTTCGGTGCGGTTTTTTATTGCATGGATGCTTGCGGCATAGTCGGTTCGCTGATACGGCGCGCGCCGTTGAAGCGCTTCTTCCAGTAGCCGACATCCATGCTTTCGATGCGCACTTTGCCGCCGGTGGAAGGTGCGTGGATGAATTTATGGTCGCCCAGATAGATGCCGACGTGGGAGAAGCGGCGTTTCAGCGTGTTGTAGAAGACCAGGTCGCCCGGCTGCAGATCCGCCTTGTCGACATGTTCGCCGGTCTGGCTCAGTTCCTTGGCGGTGCGCGGCACGTCCTTGCCCCAGGCTTCCTTGAAGATCAGGTGCACCAGGCCGCTGCAATCGAGTCCGGTTTCGGGAGTGTTGCCGCCGTACTTGTAATGGATACCCAGCATTCCCATCGCACGCATCGCCAGTTCGGAGGCGCGATCGGTCAGCTGGTGCAGGCGGGAGACGGGTTTGTCGGAGGGAGGGAATGCCAGGGAAATATCGCTACCCCACGCCGTGCCGGCCGTCGTCAGGGCAGCCGCAAACATCGCGGCGCGTGTCAGTCGACCGAGGCGAAAAGGGTGTTGAAAAGTTGTCATCAAAGGAATTTCCCTGCATTGAGACGGAAAGAATGTAAGGGAAACTCGAAGTGCTGTCAAAATTTATTCGCCGGCGGTATGCTTGAACGATATTGAAAAGGTAACTGCATGCGTCCTGATTCATCCCGCGATCTTTCCCTGAAACCTCGTATTCTGATTGCCGACGATTCGCGCATTGTGCGTGCAGCACTGATCAAGCAGATTGAAGGAATGTTCGAATTTCGCGAGGCATTGGACGGCGAACAGGCCTGGGAAGCCCTGCTGCTCGACCCCAGTATCCGTGTCGTCATCTCGGACCTGACGATGCCGAAGCTGGACGGCTACGGCCTGCTGCAGCGCATCCGTTCGTCCCGGATCGGCCGGATTCGGACCATGCCGGTAGTGGTGGTGTCGGGGAGTGACGAGCAGGCCGAACGCGAACGTGCCAAGGCGGCGGGTGCGACCGATCTGATCACGAAGGGCATCGGCACGGCGCAACTGTTATCGCAACTGGACATCCTGTCTAAGCTGGTCAGCACGCAGAACGAATTCGAGCGTGGCCTGGAAGCCTTGATGCAAAACGATGCCGAGCGTGTCGCGCTGCCGACGCTTCAGGCATGGGAAGAACAGGCCGAGGGAATGCGCGCAAGCGCGGTACGGCAAAACCGGAATTTCGTGATCCTGAATGCCTGCATCGGCGTACGGCAGGCCGGTGCCGAAATGCCGATCGCGCCGCCGGCCGATATCGTCGAGGCAGTCGGACAACTGCTGCATCGCACGGTGCGGCAGACCGATTGCGTGGCGCGTACCGGCGATATCGCATTCACAATCGCCACCGGCAGCATTCATTTCGATTCGGCACGGAATTTCGCCGAACGCGTATGCCGCGCGATCGTCCATGCCGATCTGGGCAATGCGGGCAAGACGACGCTGATCGCCAGTTGCGGTGTCGTTTCGATCACTGAATATCCAGTCAATCCGCAGGAGCGGGCGATGGCGGACGGTTCGCTGGCCGACATGCGTGACGTGGCGACTCGCCGCGCCTTGCTCGGTCTGGAGAACGGTATCACCGGTGTGATCGGTGCGCAGGAAGAAATGTTGTTGAGCCAGGGGCAGCTTCCGCCGGATTTGTTGCCTGATTTGCGACAGGCCGATGTGGCGGCGGAACTGTCCGTCGATCTGGCGACGCTATTGCGCTGGATCAAGGAAGGCAGGGAAGCGCAGGTTCTGGCCCATATCGACAAGGTGGCGGTCGAACTGCAACCGCTGGTCGATCTTCTATTGAAGCAGCAGCGTTCCTGATCGGGAATCGCTGTCGTACAATGCGATCTTCATTGACAGGAGGCACCATGCAAACCAAACAGATACTGACGCTTGAAGATGTGAAGAAAATTGCGGCAGCGGCGGAGACCGAAGCGAACTTGCACAAATGGTGCGTCACGATCGCCATCGTGGACGACGGCGGTCATCTGATGTGGTTGCAGCGCATGGATGGCGCCGCGCCGATTTCGTCCCACATCGCACCGGCGAAGGCGAAAACCGCCGCGCTGGGCCGCCGCGAGTCGAAAGTCTATGAAGACATCATCAACAATGGTCGTTTCTCCTTCATCACGGCGCCGGAACTCGAAGGCATGCTGGAAGGCGGCGTACCTATCATCATCAACGGCCAGTGCCTGGGTGCGGTCGGCGTATCGGGTGTGAAGTCGGTCGAAGACGTACAGATCGCCAAGGCCGGCATCGTGGCAATCGGCGGCTGACGCAAGCCTGCGTTCGACGCCTTTTCAGACGCTCTCGCGGCACTGTTTCAAGTTGCCAGACGAGGGCGTCTTGCGCTATAATTCGGCGGTTTAGCTAATTTTCTTCCGCCGTAGCGCATACCCACTTCCCATCGTCTCAACAGGACCTGTACGACGCCTTTGCGAGCCTTAGGGCTCGGGCGCAACGCGCGCAAAGTACGCGGGTGTTTGACGGTCGTTCTGGCGCAGCGCAACGGCGGTAACTACATCAGGAGTTACCCCTTGCCGCCATTCTTTTCCGACCAAACGGTCCCCGCCATCCTGGCACTGGCAGACGGGTCGATTTTCAAAGGTTTCTCGATTGGCGCTTCCGGCCATACCATCGGCGAAGTCGTCTTCAATACGTCGATGACCGGTTATCAGGAAATCCTCACCGACCCCAGCTACAACAGCCAGATCGTTACGCTGACCTATCCGCATATCGGCAACACCGGTGTCAATCCGGAAGACGTCGAATCGAAACGTATTCATGCCGCTGGCCTGATCATCAAGGATTTGCCGATCCTGACCTCGAATTTCCGTTCCACCCAGACGCTGTCCGATTACCTGAAGTCTGAAAACGTCGTCGGCATCGCCGGCATCGATACCCGTAAGCTGACGCGCATCCTGCGTGAAAAGGGTGCGCAGAATGGTGCAATCCTGGCGGGCGCCGACGCCACGCCGGAAAAGGCGCTGGAGCTGGCGAAATCGTTCGGTGGTCTGGCCGGTCTCGACCTGGCGAAGGTCGTCTCGGTGAAGGAATCGTACGTCTGGACGCAGACCGAATGGCAGCTCGGTCAGGGCTACGGCGAACAGACTGCGCCGAAGTATCACGTGGTTGCCTTCGATTATGGCGTCAAGTTCAACATCCTGCGCATGCTGGCGCAGCGCGGTTGCAAGGTTACCGTGCTGCCGGCGCAGGCTTCTGCCGCCGATGCGCTGGCGCTGAATCCGGACGGCATCTTCCTGTCGAACGGTCCTGGGGACCCGGAGCCGTGCGATTACGCGATCACGGCGACGAAAGAGTTGATCGAGCGCGGCATTCCGACTTTCGGCATCTGCCTTGGTCACCAGATCATGGCGCTGGCTTCCGGCGCAAAGACACTCAAGATGAAATTCGGCCACCACGGTGCCAACCACCCGGTGCAGGATCTCGACAGCAAGCAGGTATTGATCACGTCGCAAAACCACGGCTTCGCCGTCGATGCTGCCACGCTGCCGGCCAGCTGCCGCGTTACGCACGTGTCGTTGTTCGACGGTTCGCTGCAGGGTTTCGAGCGCACTGACAAACCGGCGTTCTGCTTCCAGGGGCATCCGGAAGCATCGCCTGGCCCGCATGACATCGCCCCCTTGTTCGATCGCTTTGTGGCGATGATGGAGAAAAACAAAAATGCCTAAACGCAGCGACATTAAAAGCATCCTGATCATCGGCGCCGGCCCGATCGTGATCGGCCAGGCGTGCGAATTCGACTATTCCGGTGCACAGGCCTGCAAGGCATTGCGCGAGGAAGGCTATAAAGTCATCCTGGTCAACAGCAATCCGGCCACGATCATGACCGATCCGGAAATGGCCGATGTGACTTACATCGAGCCGATCACTTGGCAGGCGGTCGAACGCATCATCGACAAGGAACGCCCCGATGCGATCCTGCCGACCATGGGCGGCCAGACTGCGCTGAACTGCGCGCTCGACCTGTGGCGCAACGGCGTGCTCGACAAGTACAAGTGCGAGCTGATCGGTGCTTCGCCGGAAGCCATCGACAAGGCGGAAGACCGTTCCAAGTTCAAGGACGCGATGACCAAGATCGGTCTCGGTTCGGCACGCTCCGGCGTGTCGCACACGATGGAAGAGTCGTGGGCAGTGCAGAAAGAGCTTGGCTTCCCGGTCATCATCCGTCCGTCGTTCACGATGGGCGGCACTGGCGGTGGTATCGCCTACAACGCGGAAGAATTCGAAGCCATTTGCAAGCGCGGCCTGGAAGCATCGCCAACCTCCGAACTGCTGATCGAAGAATCGCTGATCGGCTGGAAAGAATTCGAGATGGAAGTCGTGCGCGACCGTGCCGACAACTGCATCATCGTCTGCTCGATCGAAAACCTCGATCCGATGGGCGTGCATACTGGTGACTCGATCACGGTCGCGCCGGCGCAAACGCTGACGGACAAGGAATACCAGATCATGCGTAACGCATCGATCGCGGTGCTGCGCGAGATCGGCGTCGATACCGGCGGCTCCAACGTGCAGTTCTCGATCAACCCGGCAGACGGTCGCATGATCGTCATCGAGATGAACCCGCGCGTGTCGCGTTCGTCTGCACTGGCATCGAAGGCAACCGGTTTTCCGATCGCGAAGATTGCGGCCAAGCTGGCAGTCGGCTTCACGCTGGACGAACTGCGCAACGAAATCACGGGTGGTGCGACGCCAGCATCGTTCGAGCCGAGCATCGATTATGTCGTGACGAAGATCCCGCGTTTCGCGTTCGAGAAATTCCCGCAGGCGGACAGCCACCTGACGACGCAGATGAAATCGGTCGGTGAAGTGATGGCGATCGGCCGTACCTTCCAGGAATCCTTCCAGAAAGCGCTGCGCGGCCTGGAAGTCGGTGTCGACGGCATGAACGAAAAGACGACCGACCGTGAAACGATCGAGGAAGAACTCGGCGAGCCGGGTCCTGAACGTATCTGGTACGTCGGCGACGCTTTCGCGCAAGGCTTCACGCTGGAAGAAGTGTATGGTCTGACGCACATCGACCCGTGGTTCCTCGCACAGATCAAGGAAATCATCGATATCGAACTGTGGCTGGAAAAGCAGACGCTATCCGTACTGGATCGCGATACGCTGTTCCGTCTGAAGCAGAAGGGCTTCGCCGACCGCCGTCTGGCCAAGCTGCTGAAAACGACCGACAAGGAAGTGCGCGAGAAGCGGCGCGCACTGAATATCCGTCCGGTCTACAAGCGCGTCGATACCTGCGCTGGCGAGTTCGCGACGAACACCGCCTACATGTACTCGACCTACGACGAAGAGTGCGAATCGAATCCGACCGGCAAGAAGAAAATCATGGTGCTGGGCGGCGGTCCGAATCGCATCGGCCAGGGCATCGAGTTCGACTATTGCTGCGTGCATGCCGCGCTGGCGATGCGTGAAGACGGCTATGAAACCATCATGGTCAACTGCAATCCGGAAACGGTTTCGACCGACTACGACACGTCCGATCGCCTGTACTTCGAACCGCTGACGCTGGAAGACGTGCTGGAAATCGTCGACAAGGAAAAACCTTACGGCGTGATCGTGCAGTATGGCGGCCAGACGCCGCTGAAACTGGCGCTGGATCTGGAAGCCAATGGCGTGCCTATCGTAGGTACTTCGCCGGACATGATCGATGCAGCGGAAGACCGTGAGCGCTTCCAGAAGATGCTGCACGAACTGAAGCTGCGTCAGCCGCCGAACCGTACTGCACGTACCGAAGAAGATGCTTTGCGTCTGGCGCAGGAAATCGGCTATCCACTGGTGGTGCGTCCTTCCTACGTTCTGGGCGGCCGCGCGATGGAAATCGTGCACGAGCAGCGCGATCTGGAACGTTACATGCGCGAAGCCGTGAAAGTGTCGAACGATTCGCCGGTGCTGCTGGATCGCTTCCTGAACGATGCGATCGAGGTGGACGTCGATTGCCTGTCCGACGGCGAGCGTACTTTCATTGGTGGCGTGATGGAGCACATCGAACAGGCTGGTGTCCACTCGGGCGACTCTGCCTGCTCACTACCGCCGTATTCGCTGTCGCAGGAAACGATTGCCGAATTGAAGCGCCAGACTTCGCTGATGGCAAAAGGCTTGAACGTGGTCGGCCTGATGAACGTGCAGTTCGCGATTCAACAACAGGAAGTCGACGGCAAGGTGCAGGACATCGTCTACGTGCTGGAAGTCAATCCGCGCGCTTCGCGTACGGTGCCGTATGTGTCGAAGGCAACCGGCCTGCAACTGGCGAAGATCGCTGCACGCTGCATGGTGGGCCAGTCGCTGGATAGCCAGAAGATCGTCAACGAAGTCGTGCCGGAATACTTCAGCGTCAAGGAAGCCGTGTTCCCGTTCGTGAAGTTCCCGGGCGTGGATACCATTCTTGGTCCGGAAATGAAATCGACCGGCGAGGTGATGGGTGTCGGCAAGACCTTCGGCGAAGCCTTCGTCAAGTCGCAACTGGGCGCAAGCATCAAGTTGCCGCGCGAAGGCAAGGTATTCCTCAGCGTGAAGAACAGCGACAAGCCGATCGCTGTACAGATCGCAAAGGATCTGGTTCGTATCGGTTTCTCGGTTGTGGCAACCAAGGGTACGGCTGCCGAGATCGCTGCTGCCGGCATCGAAGTGCAATCGGTCAACAAGGTTGCCGAAGGCCGTCCGCATATCGTCGACATGATCAAGAACAACGAGATTGCGCTGGTCATCAATACGGTCGAGGAAAAACGCAGCGCGATTGCCGATTCGCGTACGATCCGCACGTCAGCGCTGGCTGCTCGCGTGACGACGTACACGACGATCGCCGGTGCGGAGGCCGCAGTGGAAGGTATGGCCCATCTGGACGAGTTGCACGTCTACGATTTACAAGGCCTGCATAAAACTTTACACTAGACCCAAAGTCAAACCGTAACCACAGAGGTCACAGAGGGCATCGGATATCCCGATGTTATCTGCGGCCTCTGTGGTTTTCCACTTATTGGAATGAAATCATGAGCACTCCTATTACTCTGTACGGTGCGAATCTTCTGAAGGAAGAATTGCAACGTCTGAAAACCAAGGATCGTCCGGCTGTCATCAATGCCATTTCGGAAGCGCGTGCGCAGGGCGATTTGTCGGAAAACGCCGAATATGATGCTGCCAAGGAACGCCAGAGCTTCATCGAAGGCCGTATTGCGGATATCGAAGGCAAGCTGGGTTCGTCGCAGATCATCGATCCGAAAACGCTGGAAGCCGACGGGCGCATTGTGTTTGCGTCGACGGTGGAGCTGGAAGATCTGGAATCGGGCGATATCGTTACTTACCAGATCGTCGGTATTGATGAAGCGGACCTGAAGGAAAACAAGGTATCGATCACGTCACCAATCGCGCGTGCCATGATCGGCAAGTACGAAGGCGATGTAGTGGCTGTCGAAGCGCCGGCCGGTTTGCGTGAATACGAAGTGCTGAAAGTTCGTTACATCTGATCATGCTGACACGCTGCCGCTTGCTGATCGCCGTACTCTGGGTAGGTGCACTGTGGACGGTGGGATTCATCGTCGCACCGACCTTGTTCGCGACATTGGCGGACAAGGCGCTGGCCGGCACGATTGCCGGCAGCCTGTTCCGCGTGATGGCGTGGATGTCGATTGTCTGCGCGGTATTGCTGCTGGTGTTGCGCAAGAACATGGATGCTGGACATGCGCGGGCAGCGCTCTGGCTGATTCTCGGCATGGTGGCTTGCACGTTGGTCGGCTATTTTGCCTTGCAGCCGCAGATGGCGGAGTTGCGTCTGATCCTGCATGGCGCAGTCGACGCAGGGCAACTGGCCGATGCGAAGAAGCAGTTCGGCATTCTGCATGCCGTTTCCACCGGGTTTTATCTCGTGCAGAGCATCCTGGGTGCGCTACTGGTTCTCAGGATGCGATGACGTGATGCGCGTGCTGGAGGCTCCAGCGCGCGCCTCTGGCGTCGGTCAGCGGCCGAGTGCTGATTTCTTCGTGCTTTTCTGACGCGTTTTGGCGCGCTTGATGGAGCCGCCCTGAGTGACGCGCTCATTTCCCTTGACCATGACCTTGGTGACCGACGGGCGTTTGGTGCCGCTCGCACTGGCCTTGACGATGGTGACCTCGCGCATTCCCTTGCCACGCGAATCGCTGCGTGACTTGACAGCTTCTTTCTTGGGACGATAGACGACGAGCAATTTGCCGATATGCTGGATCGGCGCGGTGCCGAGTTCGCTGCAGATGGTGTCGTAGATGGCGATGCGCGCTTCGCGGTCGTCGCCGAACACACGAATCTTGATCAGGCCGTGCGAGTCGAGGCTGGCGTCGATTTCCTTGAGTACGCCGGGCGTCAAACCGGCTTCTCCGATGATGACGACAGGGTTGAGCGCGTGAGCGTCGGCGCGCAGCGCGCTGCGCTCGGCCGGAGTGATTTTCAGCATGATGGGTCGGAATGAAATGATCGGTTCGCAAAGACAGCGGATCGTGTCCTTACGAATGGTATAAACCGGTATTCTACGCGAATGGCAAAGAAGAAATTAAACAAAAGCTGGCTGCACGATCACATCAACGATCCGTATGTGAAATTGGCGCAGAAAGAGGGCTATCGTGCGCGTGCCGTCTACAAGTTGAAGGAAATCGACGAGGACGAGAAGCTGATCAAGCCGGGACAGATTATCGTCGATCTGGGCTGTACGCCGGGAAGCTGGTCGCAATATGCGCGCAACAAGCTGGCCGGTGCGGCTGGCGGCGGCATCAACGGCACGATCATTGGCCTGGACATGCTGCCAATGGAGCCGATCGCCGATGTGCACTTCATTCTCGGCGATTTTCGCGAGCAGGACGTGCTGGAGCAACTGGAGCAACTGCTGAAGGGCCAGAAAGTTGATCTGGTGCTATCGGATATGGCGCCGAATCTGTCCGGCATCGCGGTCGCCGATGCGGCCCGCGTGCAGGATATTATCGATCTGGCCGTGGATTTCGCCCAGCATCACATGAAGCCGTCGGGTTCGTTGCTGGTGAAGTGCTTCAACGGCTCCGGATACAATTATCTGGTGGAAAAATTCCGGCAGGAATTCAAGACCGTTACCCCAAAGAAGCCAAAGGCCAGCCGGGACAAGTCCTCGGAGATATTTTTACTTGGGAAAACGTTGAAAAATCCACTTTGACAACATTTTCAGCCTTGTTTCAGGACGATTTGTCCCCATACCGGATACTGCACGTCACGGTGTTTACGAGTAGAATCAATCTACATTTCCAAGCAAAAGGCGCGTCTGGCGTCGAGGAGTCCTAGTGAACAACATGTTTTCCAAGGCCGCCATCTGGGTGGTCATCGGCATGGTCCTTTTCACGGTGTTCAAGCAGTTCGACGGCCGTACTGCGGCCGGCGCAGCGACACCGATTCCGTATTCCGATTTCCTCGACGAAGTCAAAGCCAAGCGCATCCGCGAAGCCACGATCGAAGACCGCGTTATCGTCGCGACTACGACCGACGGCAAGAAGATCAAGTCCGCCATCACCTACCTGGATCGCGGCCTGATCGGCGATCTGATCAACAACGGCGTCAAGTTCGACGTCAAGCAGCCGGAAGAGCAGTCCTTCCTGTCGCAGATATTCATTTCCTGGTTCCCGATGCTGTTGCTGATCGGCGTCTGGGTATTTTTCATGCGACAGATGCAGGGCGGCGGCAAGGGCGGGGCGTTCTCGTTCGGCAAGTCCAAGGCGCGCATGCTGGATGAAACGCAGAATGCCGTGACCTTTGCGGACGTTGCCGGTTGCGACGAAGCCAAAGAAGAAGTCGGCGAACTGGTCGAATTCCTGCGCGATCCGTCGCGCTTCCAGAAACTGGGTGGCCGCATTCCGCGCGGCGTGCTGATGGTCGGTCCTCCGGGTACTGGTAAAACCTTGCTGGCACGTGCGATCGCCGGTGAAGCCAAAGTGCCGTTCTTCACGATTTCTGGTTCGGACTTCGTCGAGATGTTCGTCGGCGTCGGTGCATCCCGCGTGCGCGACATGTTCGAAAACGCCAAGAAGCATTCGCCTTGCATCATCTTCATCGACGAAATCGATGCGGTCGGCCGTCATCGCGGCGCCGGCATGGGCGGCGGTAACGACGAGCGCGAACAGACGCTGAACCAGATGCTGGTTGAGATGGACGGTTTCGAGCCGAATTCCGGCGTCATCGTGATCGCCGCAACCAATCGTGCCGACGTGCTGGACAAGGCATTGCTGCGTCCGGGCCGTTTTGACCGTCAGGTCATCGTCGGCCTGCCCGATATTCGCGGTCGCGAGCAGATTCTGAACGTCCACATGCGCAAGGTGCCGATCGCTTCCGACGTGCAGGCAGGTATTCTGGCGCGCGGTACGCCGGGCTTCTCCGGCGCCGATCTGGCCAACTTGGTCAACGAAGCTGCGTTGTTTGCTGCACGCCGTAACAAGCGTCTGGTCGAAATGCAGGACTTCGAGGATGCCAAAGACAAGATCATCATGGGGCCGGAGCGCAAGTCGGCTGTCATGCGTGAGGAAGAGCGCCGTAACACGGCGTATCACGAATCCGGTCACGCAGTTGTCGCCAAACTGCTGCCGAAGGCGGATCCTGTGCACAAGGTCACGATCATGCCGCGCGGCTTCGCGCTGGGCCTGACTTGGCAGTTGCCGGAACATGATCGCGTGAACATGTACAAGGACAAGATGCTGGAAGAAATTTCCATCCTGTTCGGCGGACGTATCGCCGAGGAGATATTCATGCACCAGATGTCCACCGGCGCTTCGAATGACTTCGAGCGTGCAACGAAACTGGCGCGTGCGATGGTGACGCGTTACGGCATGTCCGAAACCCTGGGTACGATGGTCTACGAAGATACGGAGCAGGATGCCTACTTCGGTCGCATGTCGTCGAAGACGGTATCGGAAGCAACCCAGCAGAAGGTGGACCAGGAAATCCGCACCATCCTGGATACGCAATACACGCTGGCGCGCAAGCTGCTGGAAGACAATCGCGACAAGGTCGAAGTAATGGCCAAGGCACTGCTCGACTGGGAAACCATCGATTCCGACCAGATCAACGACATCATGGAAGGCCGCGATCCGCGTCCGCCGAAAGCTGGTCAGCCGACCAAGAACACGACGCCGGACAATCCGTCCGATGGCGTGGAGCCGGCTACCGCGCCGGCCTGATGCAGGACGGTTTGCCGTGGCATTGCTGAACGGCATCTGAAATATGGGGTGAGGAGCAATCCTCGCCCCTTTTGTTTGTACCGGCCATTTCCTGTCCAATTCGTTTTACTACTCTCGTTTACTGCTCCAAATGCGTTTTTCTCATCTGCAATGCGGTCGATACCGTTTTCCTGTCGATGCCGCGGCCAGGCCGCTGGTCATGGGCATATTGAACGTCACGCCCGATTCGTTTTCCGATGGCGGCCGTTATGCAACGCTGGACGCTTCGCTGTCACATGCGGAAGAAATGATCGAGGCTGGCGTCGACATCATCGATATCGGTGGCGAGTCCAGTCGGCCGGGCGCAGCGCCCGTATCGTTGCAACAGGAACTGGATCGTGTGATGCCGTTGATTTTCGCCTTGCGCGATTGCGGCAAGGCCCTGTCCATCGATACGTACAAGCCGGAAATGATGCGCGAAGCCATCGCCGCCGGTGCCGACATGATCAACGACATCAACGGTTTCCGTGCGGAAGGCGCACTGCAGGCAGTGCAGGATGTCGATTGCGCATTGTGCGTGATGCACATGCAGGGTGAGCCGCAGACCATGCAGGCACATCCGGAATATACGGATGTCGTTGCCGAAGTACGGGAATTTTTGTTCGGTCGAACGAGTCAGATGCAGCAAGTCGGTATTGCGCCGCAGCGGCTATGCATCGATCCGGGTTTCGGTTTCGGCAAGACGCTTGAACACAATGCAAAGCTGCTGAAGAATATCGATGCCTTGCAGAATGACCTGGGTTTTCCGGTACTGGCCGGGTTGTCGCGGAAATCGACGATCGGCGCATTGACCGGCAGGCCGGTCGAACAGCGAATGGCCGGCAGCCTGGCTGGCGCGCTGGCAGCAGTCATGCACGGGGCGCGTATTGTGCGCGTGCACGATGTGGCTGAGACTGTGGATGCATTGAAGGTATGGCAGGCTTTGGCCTGATGAATAAAACGAGAAGAAGAGAACGGCAATGACACGTAAATATTTCGGCACCGATGGCGTACGCGGACGCGTGGGGACAACGCCGATCACCCCCGATTTCGTAATGCGTCTTGGCTACGCGGCTGGCAGTGTGCTGGCCAAGGCCGAATCTGCCGGCAGTCGGCCGGTTGTCTTGATCGGCAAGGACACGCGCATTTCTGGTTACATGCTGGAAGCGGCGCTGGAAGCGGGGCTCGCGGCGGCAGGTGTTGACGTAATGCTGGCCGGACCGATGCCGACGCCCGCCATCGCCTATCTGACGCGAGCGTTGCGGCTGGCGGCAGGCGTGGTGATCTCCGCTTCGCACAATCCTTACGAAGACAACGGCATCAAGTTTTTCTCGGCATCGGGAAACAAGCTGCCGGATGCGGTCGAACTGGAAATCGAAGCGGCGCTCGATACGCCCATGCAATGCGTCGAATCGGAAAAGCTGGGCAGAGCCAAGCGTCTGGACGATGCGCGCGGCCGCTACATCGAATTCTGCAAAAGCACCTTCCCGAATGAGCTCGATCTGCGCGGCCTGAAGATGGTGGTCGATTGCGCGCATGGCGCGGCCTACCATATTGCGCCGGACGTGTTCCACGAACTGGGAGCGGAGGTCATTGCCATTGGCAATCAGCCAAACGGCTTCAATATCAACGACAAGGTTGGTGCGACCGCACCTGCGGCACTGTCTGAAGCCGTACGCGCACATCGCGCCGATCTCGGGATTGCGCTCGATGGCGATGCGGACCGTCTGCTGGTTGTCGATGCCGATGGTCGCATCTATAACGGCGATGAACTGCTATACATCATGGTGCGGGATCGCATGAATGTGCATGCAGTGGATGGCGCGGTTGGCACGCTGATGACCAATATGGCTCTGGAAGTCGCTTTCAAGGAAATGGGTGTCGATTTCGTGCGCGCCAATGTCGGCGATCGCTATGTGCTGGAAGCCTTGCAGGAGCGCGGCTGGCTGCTGGGCGGCGAGGGTTCGGGGCACATGCTTTGCCTGGACAAGCATACGACCGGCGATGGCATTATTTCCGCGCTGCAGATATTGTCTGCGTTGAAACGCAGTGGCAAGAACCTGGCACAGCTGACTGCGGAGATCACGATGTTCCCGCAGACGCTGATCAATGTGCGCGTCGTCCCCGGATTTGACTGGAAAAAGAATCAGGCCTTGCTTGCCGAGAAGGACGCGGTTGAACGAGAACTGGGCCAGGCAGGGCGCGTGCTGATTCGTGCTTCGGGAACGGAACCGTTGATTCGTGTAATGGTGGAAGCGCGCGATGCTCAAGTCGCGGAAAAAATGGCAAAACGGATTGCTTCCACGCTGGAGCCTGCCGCGGCCTGAAGTCAAAAAGATTGATTTGTACGTTGCCGCAAGCGCCAAAACGGGGTAAAATAACGTCCTTGTTCGGAGTGTAGCGCAGCCCGGTAGCGCATCTGCTTTGGGAGCAGAGGGTCCTAGGTTCGAATCCTAGTACTCCGACCAGAAAGACAATCAAGGGGCTGGAAGAGAAATCTTCCGGCCCTTTTCGTTTTTGTCGCCATCTCTAAAGCACGCGTCGACATTCCCTGAAGCAATCGCCATATTCATGGGATTGTGACAATGTATGTGCTGCTATGTAATCGCGTCTTTCCAATAGCGATTGCCTTCTTCCATTATGTCGAGCACCTATATCGTCGGCGAGTTCCGGAACCAGACCACCGGCGCGCTCTGTACGGTCATCAAGCTGATGCCGACCGATTTTCGACCGGGAAGCGAGTGCTACGTCACCGACGATGCGGAATATCTTGAACAGGACCCAATGGATCCGAACAGGTTCAAGACGGCAAACGGCGATATTCTGATCATTATCAAACGATGATCTGCGGCGGGCGTGCTTTGCTACAGATTGCAGTGCCTAGTGTCAGAAATGAAAGAAAAATCGCGGCAGGGATTTGCCGCGATCGGTGCGTGGATGGTGCCGGTATTCCGAAAAATGATCAGCGTTTCTCGCGTAACGATTCGATAACGGAAAATTCCGATTCCGTATCGATATAGTCGTTCTGGTCGACAGACTTGTCTTTTTCCTCCTGCCTGTTTTTACTTGCAGAAATTTGTTCCCGCTTCTTTTCCTTGTTGCCGGCCTTGTTGCTCGGGTTGTCTTGATTCGGCATGGATGCTCCTTCTACATTGAGTGAGTCATGCGCCGATCTTAAAAAGACCTCGGGAAGATGCCTATCGGATAATATGACGTCGCCATGTAGGAAAATCGTGCCGACTCATGTAGTTGCCGGAACTCATCGCCGGTTGCGCCTGTCTTTTCAGAATCGAGGGTCTACCGAGGGAGCATCTGATGATCGCTATGCACACAGAACAGGCGGTAGGCCGCCCGATACGAAGCCGACCCGGGAGTCGATTCCGGAATCGCTTCCCGGTGCAGGCATCGATGCAGTTGCATCGTGCGCCTACACCGGAGCCGTCGGAGGATCCGTTGCCGGACGAGCATCCGGTTCCGCAGGACGAACCTGTACCTTCACCACAACCGGAAAGCCGTCCTGAACAAGGAAAATCATGGACAAGCAACTGAACTGGAGTACCGAGTTGTACAAGGGCATGGAAGTCCATGTGACCGCGCTGCAAAAGGAAAAGGCTGCGCAGGGGTGGGATTACACGGTGCGCATCTGTGAACCCGGTGTCGACGCCACGGCAGAAAGCGAACTGGTGGCGGAATCGGGAGACGATACGGATTACACCTCGCAGGGTGCGGCACTTGCTGCCGGTTTTGCATGCGGTTATGCGATGGTCGACGGATTGAAAAAATAAGATCGCCAGGGGGGGCGGATCGCCTTCTGAAGAAAGGCCACCGACCGTCTTGCAACATTGAAACGCCACATCAAACAGGGCATAATGCAACGCCTTGCCGCGTGCCGGTGCAGCATAGCCGCACATACTGCCCATAGCTCAGCTGGATAGAGCAACGGCCTTCTAAGCCGTAGGTCGCAGGTTCGACTCCTGCTGGGCAGGCCAATCCTCCCATCTTTCTTCTTTCTTTTCTAGTGTATCTGTTGCCGCCGATAGAGGTGCAGGATGCATTCGGTGGTGTCAGCGGGTATTGATCGTTCTGCGACAGAACCAAGTCTGTCTGCACCTGTAGTCGTTTGACAGTTTGCTTTCCTTCTCCATCGGTTGCGATTTCTCGTTCTTCATCTGCCGAACCGGCGAAGAAAGCCATTCAGGTCGTTTTTTCTGGTTGGTCTGCCGCCAAAGACAGGCGTGTACATGCAATAATTTTCAATTGTCTGGCAATGCAGAGGGTGTATATATGGCAACGCACGGTCGGATGGCAAATCCGCCATGCAAATACCAATAAACCACACGGAGCCAGGAGACAACATGACAGACATGAACCGACGCGGCATCCTTCAGACCGCCGGCCTGATGGCGGCAGGTGCCGTTACCGGCTGTGCAATGCCGATCAATGCGGCAAACAAGGAGAAAACCATTTTTGAAGTGAAACAACCGACGCTTCCCATCGTCGGCACCAGCGATGTTTTTCCGATCCGTCGTATCTATTGCATCGGTCGCAACTATGCGGCGCATGCGCGTGAGATGGGCTCCGATCCGACGCGTGAACCGCCGTTCTTCTTCCAGAAGCCGAGCGATGCGATCCAGTACGATCCGATCGGCACGACCATAGATCATCCCTATCCGACGCTGACGAAGAACTATCATTACGAGATCGAACTGGTGGCGGCCATCGGCAAGGGTGGCAAGAATATTCCGGTCGAGAGCGCACTGCAGCATGTCTACGGCTATGCGGTCGGCCTGGACATGACGCGACGCGATCTGCAAGGCGCCATGAAGAAGGAGCAGAAGCCGTGGGAAATCGGCAAAAGCTTCGACCATGCTGCGCCGATCGGTCCGATTCATCCGGCTTCCAAAGTGGGCAGCTTCACCGAGGGCAAGATCTGGCTGAAGGTCAACGGCCAGGTCAAGCAGAGCTCCGATCTGAAGAACATGATCTGGTCGGTCGCCGAACAGGTCAGCAACCTGTCGAAAGCCTTCGAACTGATGCCGGGCGACATTATCTTCTCCGGCACGCCGGAGAATGTCGGCCCTGTCGTGCCGGGCGATGTAATGACAGGCCACATTGATGGCTTGCCGGATTTGTCGGTACGCGTCGTCAAAGCTTGATCGGTCTTTGCGCATGAAAAAAGCCGGGCATTGCCCGGCTTTTTGCTTTGCAGCGTACGACTACATACCAAGCGCTTTCTTCACGCCGGTACCATAGGCCGGATCGCATTTCGTGCAATTGTCGATGTGGCGTTGCTTGATTTCCTTCGGTGCATCGCCCATCGCACGTGCGGTATTGTCGAACAACGCTTGCTGCTGCGCTGGCGTCATCAGTTTGAACAGCGCGCGCGGTTGCGAGAAGTAATCGTCGTCATCCTTGCGGAAATCGAAACGATCGGCCGCGCCGTTCAGTTTCAGCGGTGGCTCGCGGAAATCCGGCTGCTCCTGCCACTCGCCATAGCTGTTCGGTTCGTAGTGCAGCAGGCTGCCGTGATTGCCGTCCACACGCATTGCACCGTCGCGGTGGAAGGAGTGGAACGGACACTTCGGTGCATTGACTGGAATCTGATGATGATTGACGCCGAGACGATAGCGCGCTGCATCGCCATACGAGAACAGACGACCCTGCAGCATACGGTCCGGCGAAAAACTGATGCCGGGAACGATGGTGGCCGGATTGAATGACGCCTGTTCGACTTCGGCGAAATAGTTGTCCGGATTGCGGTTTAGTTCCAGTACGCCGACTTCGATCAGCGGATAGTGCTTCTTAGGCCAGATCTTGGTCAGATCGAACGGGTGGTAGGGAACTTTTTCCGCATCCAGCTCCGGCATGATCTGTACCGACATCGTCCAGCGCGGGAAATCCTTGTTCTCGATCGAATCGTACAGATCGCGCTGCGCGCTTTCGCGATCGCGGCCGACGATGTCGGATGCTTCGGCATCGGTCAGGTTCTTGATTCCCTGATGCGTACGGAAATGGAATTTGACCCAGAAGCGTTCGTTCTGCGCGTTGATAAAGCTGAAGGTATGCGAGCCGAAGCCGTGCATGTGACGATACGAAGCGGGAATGCCGCGATCGCTCATGACGATGGTGACCTGATGCAGCGCTTCCGGTAGCGAAGTCCAGAAATCCCAGTTGTTCTTCGCGCTGCGCATGTTGGTGCGCGGATCGCGTTTGACGGCGTGGTTCAGGTCGGGGAATTTGAGCGGATCGCGAAAGAAGAAAACGGGCGTGTTGTTGCCGACCAGATCCCAGTTGCCTTCCTCGGTATAGAACTTGACGGCGAAACCGCGGATGTCACGTTCTGCATCGGCCGCGCCGCGCTCGCCGGCGACGGTGGAGAAGCGCAGGAACAGATCGGTCTTCTTGCCGACCTGCGAAAAGAGTTTCGCTTTCGTGTATTTGGTGATGTCGTGGGTGACGGTGAAAGTGCCATAGGCGGCGGAGCCTTTCGCATGCATGCGCCGCTCCGGAATGACTTCGCGATCGAAGTGGGCTAGTTTTTCGAGGAACCAGACATCCTGCAGGAGCTGTGGTCCGCGTGGGCCGGCGGTCAATACATTCTGGTTGTCGGGTACCGGGGCACCGGCAACGGTGGTCAGTTTTTTCTTGGACATGCCTTGCTCCTTCAAGTGGGTGATCGAGAGACTGGGAATCCAATCGGGAATCAGTATTGCCCGACGATTCTAGCACCGGGTTTTGCGCTGTGATGTTTGTAAATAATGATGGTGAAACTAGGAAAATTCTATCGTTCGATAGCGAGAAGAAAGATGGCGAAAATGGCGGGGATGGAAGAAAAAGAGACATGCAAGGCAGCATGGAAAGACAAACGGCGATCCGATATGCATCGGGATCGCCGTCATGTGTGCGGACCGTATTTCGCCGACAGGTTTGTCAGGGGCGGCTATAGACTTCGCCATCTCCCTTCAGCTTGAACTTGCCGCCGCCCAGATCTTCCGCGATGCGGTCGGTATCCTTGATGCGGTAGCCGGTGAAGTCGCGCGGCAGTTTCGTCGAGCCGTAATCGAGGTAGGTGACGCCTTTGCCATCCTGTTCCAGAATGATTTCCTTGCCGCTCGGGCTTTTGACACGGAATTCTGCGATTTCTTTCATGAATATCTCCTGAGTGAAGGTTCAAGAAAACAACCGGGCATCGCGACTGCCGATAACCCGGCACGACTTTGACGAGCGATATTTATATCATTTGCGTGGCGATATTGCATGCAGTGATGCAGTGATGCAGTGCGCGACAGGCCGTCGCTGTTTGCGGACGCTGTGCATGAATCTGGTGCTGGTATGTTTCCCGACCGCCAGCCCCGGTAGGGCGGAATCGATGCCGCCAGGGGAGACTCATTTGCAGAGCCGGCGGCCAGAATAGCAGCGGCATGTGACCGGCGTTTTACAAGCGATTGCAATCGGCCGCAATCGATCACAAGCGATGCATGCTGTCTGGCGGAAAATATTGTTTCTGTTGCGTGCGTATCAGGTCGCGCATTCCAGTTCATGCTTTTCGGCAGCACGTTTCGCTGTGCGGCGTGCGCGCTCGGCCGATTTCGGATGGGCGCTGGCGACATCTTCTTCGGCCCATTTGCGGCGTAGCGCCAGATTGTCACATTTCTTCCTTTTTGAAACCTGCGCCTTTTGCCGTTGGCGGTAGATGCGTTCATCGGCGGCTTGTTCTTTTTGCCGTGCGCTTTCCAGTCGCTGCAATTCTCTCTTGTCCTGCTCGATGCGTTGTTGCGCCGTCTCGGGATCGCCAATCGGTCCGGCATCGATGTCGAGCGTGGTCGTTTTGCCGCTGCGGCATGGTGTATCGCTGTAGACGATGCGATCACCGGATTCGCATTTGTAGATCGCCAGGGCAGGCGGAGAAAACGTGAGTAAGGAGAAAGTGAAAGAGAAAAATGCAAGCAGAAGCAGAGGATGATGCATCGTAGTCTCGCGGAGAGTTGAAAAAAACGGATCAGACGACCTTGCCCGGATTCATCAGGTTGCGGGGATCGAGCGCCTGTTTGATCGTGCGCATCAGTTTCATCTCGACCGGCGATTTGTAGCGCAGGATTTCGTCGCGCTTCATCGAACCCAGTCCATGTTCGGCGGAAATCGAACCGTCGAAGCGATGCACGCTGTCGTGCACGATGCGGGTGATGGCGTCCTGGTGCGGCAGCAGCCAGGTATCGGATTCGCTGGCCGGCTGTGCAATGTTGTAGTGCAGATTACCGTCACCGAGATGACCGAAGATCACCGGGCGCAGGCCGGGATACGACTGCTGCAGTTCGGACCCGGTGGCATCGATGAAATCAGCGATGCGCGAGATCGGCAGCGAGATGTCGTGCTTGACGTTGCGCCCCTCGGCCGCCTGCGCCAGCGGAATGCGTTCGCGTAATGCCCACAGTTGCTGCGATTGCGCCAGCGAGTGGGCGGTAACGGCATCGTGGACGATGCCTTGTTCATGTGCTTGATCGATCGCGGCATCGAGCAGTTCTGCTGCATGCATTTCCGATTCATGATCGGACAATTCGAGCAGAGCGTAGTAGGGATACGGCGTGTTGAAGGGCAAGGGAGTCTGTGGAAAATGCCGGACGACCAGTTCTAAACAGAAGCCGGACATCAGCTCGAAACCGGTCAGCGTCGCATCGCATTGCCGCTGCACCAGCGTCAGCAGGCGCAGCGCATCGGCAGGCGAATGTAATGCCGCCAGCGCGGTGCGTTGCGCTTTCGGTTGCGGGAACAGTTTCAGAACGGCGGCAGTGATGATGCCCAGCGTGCCTTCGGCACCGATGTAGAGATCGCGCAGATCGTAACCGGTATTGTCCTTGCGCAGGCCGCGCAATCCGTTCCAGATTTCGCCCTGCGGAGTGACGACTTCCAGTCCCAGGCAAAGTTCGCGGCTGTTGCCGTAGCGGAGAACGGCCGTGCCGCCCGCATTGGAGGATAGGTTGCCGCCTATTGTGCAGCTGCCTTCGGCCGCCAGCGACAGCGGGAACAGCCGCCGCGCATCGGCTGCAGTCTGCTGCACGCGTTGCAGGATGCAGCCGGCTTCGACGGTCATCGTATTGTTGACGGTATCGATGGCGCGGATGCATTCCATCCGCTGCAGCGACAG
This sequence comes from Oxalicibacterium solurbis, assembly GCF_014635845.1. GTDB lineage: Bacteria > Pseudomonadota > Gammaproteobacteria > Burkholderiales > Burkholderiaceae_D > Oxalicibacterium > Oxalicibacterium solurbis. The sequence goes on from NZ_BMDP01000002.1 coordinate 578,877, forward strand.
CACGACGGCTTTGCCGCTGCGATCTGGGATGCCGCCGAGCACGAGGCCGGTGTTGCCGCCCTGCGGCACGATGGGTACGTCGAATTCATTGCAGAGCCGGACGATGGCAGCGACTTCTTCCGTCGATGCCGGGCGCACGACAGCGCAGGCCGCGCCGGTGAAACGGCCACGCCGGTCGAGCAGGTAGGGTGCGGTATCCGCTTCTTCCGTCAGCACGTGTTGCGCGCCGATTGCACGGCGGCAGGCGGCGACGAAATCCGTCATTCGGCAGCTTTCTTCAGCGCCTTGGCAGCTTTCTTGTAGGGGCGCAGGTAGCAGAGCAGGCAGGTGAAGAAGATCAGTGTCAGAGCTACTTCTATCCAGCCCAGCATGGCCGACGGGCCGGGATCGCTGGCGCCGCGCACGAGGCCTTCGCCGAAATACAGCAGGATCAGCATCGATGACCACTGCATCGTGTACAGGTCGCGCTTGAGAATGCCGCGCAGCGGCAGCAGCAACGGAATGACTTTCAGCACCAGCCACGAACCGCCGGGGCGCAGCGGCGCCAGCAGCATTTCCCAGGCGATGCACAGCAGGATCAGTGCGATCAGGCTGGCGACGGCGCCTACGTGGAAAACTTTCTGATGCTGCGCATTCATGCGGGCCTCACGTCTTGCTCAAGTCTTTTGCAGCTTGACGGCGGTCTGCGCCAGCCGCCGCCCAAGGGCGATGGTCAGCGTGCGCGTTTCGGCTGAAATCGGATGGTTGCCGTTGACGCCGGCCCAGTGCGAGGCGCCGTAGGGCGTGCCGCCGCTGGATGTGGTCATCAGTTCGGCCTCCGTGTACGGCAGACCGACCAGCAGCATGCCGTGGTGCAGCAGCGGCAGCATCATCGATAGCAGTGTCGATTCCTGGCCACCGTGCAGGCTGCCGGTGGAGGTGAAGACGCAGGCGGGTTTGCCGGCCAGCGCACCAGCCAGCCACTGCGACGTGGTGCCGTCCCAAAAATATTTCATCGCGGCGGCCATATTGCCGAAACGGGTGGGCGATCCTAACGCCAGTGCCGCGCATTCTTCCAGATCGCGCAATTCGACATAGGGTGCGCCTTCGGCCGGGATGGCCGGTTCGGTGGCTTCGGCGACGGTGGAAACGGCCGGTACCGTACGCAATCGCGCTTCGCAGCCGGCGACGCTGTCTATGCCTTGGCCGATCAGTTCAGCCAACTGGCGTGTGGCGCCGTGGCGCGAATAATAAAGAACCAGAATAGAGAGAGTGGATGCTTGCATGCTTGGTATTATAGGATGCTTTAAAAACAACTCATTCTGTTCTGTCGGTATCGATGACATCAACAATATCGATGACGTCCGAACAGACGACGCATGAAGCATTCCCGATTCACTTTCGCGCGCGACCTGTCGTGGCCGCAGGTGCGCGACCTGTTCCGATTCGCCGCACGCCGGCTCGACGAAGAGCGCCTGCCCCAGGTTGCCGGTAGCCTGACGTTTACCACGGTGCTGGCGCTGGTGCCCATCCTGACGATCGCACTGGCGATCTTCACGACCTTTCCGTTGTTTCACACTTTCCGTACATCGCTGGAAGCTTACTTCGTGCAGAGCCTGATGCCGAAGGGAATTGCCAACACGATCCTTGGTTACCTGACGCAGTTTTCGAGCAAGGCGACGCGGCTGTCGGCCTTCGGCGCGGTGGCGCTGATCGTGACGGCAGTGGCGATGATGCTGATGATCGATCGTGTCTTCAACCAGATCTGGCGCGTGAAGAGCAAGCGGCCGATCGCGCAGCGTATTCTCGTCTACTGGGCGATCGTCACGCTGGGGCCGTTGCTGATCGGGGCGTCGATCACGCTGACGTCTTATCTGTTTTCCGCAACCAACGGCGCGGTGAAGCATGTGCCTTTCCTCGGCGCGATTTTCTATTCGTTGATTTCCATCCTGCTGACGACGGTGGCATTTACGTCGCTGTATGTCGTTGTGCCGAATCGGCTGGTCGAATGGCGCGACGCATTGTGCGGCGGCGTGCTGGCGGCGCTGGCATTCGAGATCATCAAGCGGCTGTTTGCCGTATTCGTGGTCAAGGTGCCGACCTATACGGTGATTTACGGTGCGGTGGCGGCATTCCCCATTTTTCTTGTGTGGCTCTATCTGGGCTGGCTGATCACGCTGAGCGGTGCGGTACTGACGGCGGCACTGCCTATCGTCAAGTACGAACGCTGGTGGCATGTGCCGCAGCCGGGCAGTGCTTTCGTCGATGCGATGGCGCTGCTGAAGGTGTTGTATGAGGCACGTGAATCGAGATTGGCATTGGTCGAAATGGCGCAGATCCGCCAATGCACGCGACTCGGTTTCGACGAAGCGGAAACGCTGCTGCAGAAGATGCTGGATGCCGGTTGGGTGGCACGCGTCAAGGCAGACGGCCCGCGCCGAATGCAGTGGGGCAAGCGCATCATCGACGGACTGGACAGCTGGATATTGGTGGCCAATCCTGCCAGCCTGACGCTGGCTGACGTCTATCGGATGTTCGTCTTTGATGCTTCAGGCAATGCCGAACTGGCGAAGCAGGTGGAAGGCGCGGTCGAGCAAGGTTTGCAGCAGACGCTGGAAGCGCACTTTTCCCATCCTGCGGTAATGCTGGACTAGAAGGAAATCTGCCCGGTCAGTAATTGCCAGTACATCAGCCAAGCGGCGGCGAAGGAATAGAAGGGCTGCCGCCAAGAGGCCGGCCGGTTCCCTTCGAACATCAGGTGGCCGATCCAGGCGAAACCGTAAAACGACAAGGCGGCTGCCAGCAACCAAGCCATATTGCCTGTCAGCATCAATGCGATCAGGAAGAAAATCGCCAGCGTTGAGCCGAAGAAATGCAGCTCGCGTGACGTCCGATTCGTATGCCCGGTCAGGTAGTCGGCATAGAACGCGGCGAATGTCGGATGATCCTTGCGTGCAATGACAGCCATGATGGTTCTCCCGCTGTGGTTCCTGTTCCAGACTAGTCCGCAGGGAGGTGGAATGCAAGTCATGCGCGCGGCTTGTGGGGTTTTCGTGATGATTGCTCTGTGGGGCAACGAACAAACCAACGTATAACCAAAGCACAAGCGTGATGTCAGATGTTCCTGACGCATAACTTACAGCACGCTGCTGCTGTGGATTTTTCGTCGGGCTTGGGCTACATTGGAATCGTCCAGAGTCGAAGTACAACCATAACTTGCGAGGACGGGGCCATGAAAGTATCCGAAATACTGAAGGTAAAGGGAAACATCCTTTTCACGGTGACGCCGGACAGCCCGATGCTCGACGCCGTCAATGCCATGGCGGAAAAGGACATCGGTTCGCTGGTTGTCATGGAGGGCGGCAACCTGATCGGCATGCTGTCGTTTCGCGAAGTGATGGCAGCGGTGCATGCGAATGGTGGCTCGGTCGGCGGCGGTACCGTGCGCGACCACATGCAACGAAATCCGATCACCATTTCTTCCGACACCGATATCAACGAAGTACGACGCCTGATGCTGGAAAAGCATGCGCGCTACGTGCCGGTACTGGATGGCAAGGTACTGGTCGGCGTGATGTCCTTCTACGACGTTGCAAAGGCGGTGCTCGAAGCGCAGAGCTTCGAGAACAAGATGCTGAAATCCTATATCCAGGATTGGCCGGCAGTCGCCGACGAGCGGGAAGCCTGACGACTCTGGCCGATTTCCATTGACGGAAAAACCGTTCGTACATCTTCGCGGTGTGCGAACGGTTTTTGTTTTTAGTCGTCCCCGTGTTGCCTTCGGTTTGCATCTGCCGCGCAGCATCGGCACATCTGCATCACGTACAATCCGGTGAGCCGGAAGCTGCAGGCTGTTCGCTTCCATCCTTGCTTCCCCGTCTTTTCGCTTGTTTCCCGCTTGTTTCCCAGGCGTTTTTTAGATTTCCAGATGCACAAACCAAATCAGTTTTCGCTGCTCGCGCAGCGCCGCTTCGCACCGTTCTTCTGGGCACAGTTTCTCGGCGCCTTCAACGACAATGTCTTCAAGACGGCCTTGCTGACCGTGCTGACGTTCGAGGCGATGGATTGGACTACGCTGGATCGCGGCTTTCTCAACAATCTGATTCCCGGCTTGTTCATTCTGCCGTTCGTGCTGTTTTCCGCGCTGGCCGGACAGCTGGCCGACAAGTTCGAGAAATCGGGCATGGTGCGGCGGATCAAGCTGCTGGAAATCGCGATCATGCTGGTTGCCGCTTTCGGCTGGCTGCGGCACGACCTGTGGCTGCTGATTGCGGCGGTCGCCGGCATGGGTTTGCATTCGACGCTGTTCGGCCCGATCAAGCATGCCTACCTGCCGCAAAAACTGCATGTCGACGAACTGGTCGGCGGCAACGGCATGGTGCAGATGGGAACCTTCGTCGGCATCCTGCTGGGGCAGGTGCTGGGCGCCATGCTGGTGTCGCAGAAGCCGTGGGGCATCGAACTGGTCGCCGTCGGTACGATCGTGGTTGCGATCGCAGGCTGGATCGCCGGCCGTGCCATGCCGCATTCGCCGGCTCCAGCGCCGGAGCTCAGGGTCGACTGGAATATCGCGACGGAAACGGTGCGCAACATCCGCTTCTCGATGCGCAACCGGCCGGTGTTTACCGCAATGCTGGCCAATTCATGGTTCTGGTTCTACGGCGCCATCGTGCTGGCGCAGTTCCCGTTATATGCGAAGGAATGGCTGCATGGCGACTACGGCATTTTCGTGTTGTTGCTGACGATCTTTTCGCTCGGCATCGGTTCCGGCTCGCTGCTCTGCGAACGGCTTTCCGGCCGGCGCGTGGAAATCGGCCTGGTACCGCTGGGTGCGCTGGGGCTGACGCTGTTCGGCTGCGATCTGTACCTGGCCAGCGGCAGCTACACGAATGTCATGCCGGTTGGCATTGGCGATTTTCTGCAGCAGGTGGGTAGCTGGCGCATCGTGTTCGATTGTCTGCTGATCGGAATATTCGGCGGTTTCTACATCGTGCCGTTGTTCGCCTTGATCCAGACGCGTTGCGATCCCACGCATATTTCGCGCACGATCGCCGGCATGAATATCCTGAATGCCTTGTTCATGGTGGTGGCAGCATTGCTGGCAATGCTGTTGTTGCGTGCCGGCATGACGATTCCGCAGATATTCCTGGTGACGGCCTTGCTGAATGCGGTAGTCGCCATCGCGATCTTCTGGACGATGCCGGAATTCGTGACGCGTTTCGTGGCGTGGATGACTGGACGCCGCTGATCGTGTGGCCGACTGCCATATCTGCCGTTGCTGTGGAGCGAATGACGATATAGACGAAGGCGGGGCGGTTCAGTGCCTGTTCGTATATTCGTGCAGCCAGTTGTGCAGCACGTCGGAAGTCAGCGGTTTGGCAAACAGATAGCCTTGACCGACCGAGCAGCCGAGTTCGGTGAGAATCTCGGCTTGCCGCTCATCTTCGACACCTTCGGCGACGACATCCAGATCCAGATTGCGGCCAAGCTGGATGATCGCTTCGGCAATGCTGCTGCCGCGTGCGGATTCTGTGATTTCGGTAACGAATGCGCGGTCGATCTTCAGGCGATCCACATTCAGCTTCTGCAGATGGCTGAGCGATGAGAAACCGGTACCGAAATCGTCGATCGCGATACTGACACCGGTAGCCGTAATCTGGTCCAGCAACCGGATCAGTGCTTCGGGTTCTTCCATTGCCATCGATTCGGTGATTTCGAGTTCCACGCAGTGTGCTGGTGCGTTCGTTTCCTGCAGCGTCCGGCGCAGCATCGTAAGGAAATGCGGATGGCGGAACTGCACTTGCGACACATTGACCGACACCATGAAATCGGTGAATCCCTGCTGGTGAATGCGCACCAGTTCCTGGCAAGCCTGCCGCAACACCCATTCGCCGAGATCAATGATCAGGCCGGAATATTCGGCGATCGGAATGAAGCGATCCGGCGAAATCATCGTGCCGTCATCGCCGCGCCAACGCAGCAACGCTTCGGCGCCGACCGGCGTGCGCGTGGTGATGTCGATCTGCGGCTGGTAGACGACGAACAACTGTTTTTGCTCGAAGGCGGCGCGCAGTGCATGCATCATGTTGACGCGCTCGCGAATGTCGATGCCCATGCTGCGCGAAAAATAGAAGTGCCCGGTGCGTTGCTGCAGCTTGGCACGCTTCAGCGCGATGTGCGCATTCTTCAACGCTTCGGCACCCCGACCTTCATGTTCGGACAGCCGGACCAGGCCGACGGTGGCCGACAGCTGGACGTCCTGTCCGTCGATGCTGAAGGGTTTCTCGAATTGCGCGAGCACGGTATCCGGATTGACCTGATTGTCGTCGCCGAGTACGCCGAAGGTGTCGCCGCTCACGCGCGCGACGATCAGCCGGTCGCCGAGGCGCGATTGCAGGCGCGTCGCCACCGACAGCAGCAGCAGGTCGCCGAACTGGTGGCCGAGCGTGTCGTTGGTTTCGGCGAAATGGTCGATGTCGATCAGCGCCAGTGTCGTGGGGCGGCTGACCGAGCGGTTCTTGCGCGCCGCAACCAGCGTTTCATCGATGATGTCTTTCAGTCGCGTGCGGTTGGGCAGCTTGGTCAGCGAATCGTAGAACGCCGAGTTATGCAGCCGCGTGACCAGCATCAGATTGGCGAGGCCGACGGAAATATTGCTGCAGAAGACTTCCAGCAGGCGAATCTCGATGTCGTTCAATGGCCGCTCGGTGCGGATAAAGGCGGCGAAGTTGCGCGCAGCGTCGCCGGTGAAATGCAGTGCGGCGAAATCGCGGCCGTAGATGTTGCGGCCTTCGTCCAGCGAGCGACTCAGTGCCTTGCCGACGTGCGCATCGTCGAACGATGAAATCGGATGGTTGACCAGATTGTCGTAGATCCCGGTTGCCGCGACGACGAACAGTTCGGTCTGCTTGTCGTGCAGTGTCTCCTGTACGCAGAGCAGGCCGTCGGCCGGCAGATCCAGCAGATTGCCGATGCGCCGGATGACGTTGGCGGCGAAATCCTCCAGCGTGGTCAGCGCCATCAGTTCGGTGCTGGCGCGCAGGATGTTGTCGAGCCCGGTGCTGCTGGCGTTGATCGTGCAAATCTGTTCGTAGGAGCGGATCGCAGCCGTCACGATGGTGAACAGCTTGATGCGGGTCAGTTCGGATTTGGTCTTGTAGTTGTCGATGTCGTACTGCCGGATCGCTTCGATTTCCGGTGCGTGGCCGGATTGCGCGGTGCACAGGATGATGCGAACTTCGGAACGATGCAGAACGTCACGAATGTGATGGAGCAACTGCAGGCTTTCATCTTGCTGCTTCATGGCGACATCCAGCAGGATGACTGCGATATGCGGTTCCGCCATCAGGATTTCCCTGGCCTGCTGCGCCGAGTAAGCGTGCAGGAACGTCAGTGGACGGCTTTGTATTTCAATGCTGTCGAGAGCGGAGATCGTTGCGGAATGTACATCCGCATCGTTGTCGATGATCAGAATCTGCCATGGCAGATCGTTTGTCTCTGTTTTACCGTCACCGGAGCTGCGCACCGTTGCTTCTGGAAATACAAGGTCATCCTTGCGATGGCTGACCGTCTTGCTCATGGGGGCCGTCTCCGATTTTTTTGGGGTTCCCGTTTGGAAACCGTATATTGCACACCGATACGGCATCAGGCAATGCTTTTTCCCAGCGGAATTGAAGCGATGCCGGCTGTCGCGCTGGTAGAATGACCACTTTATCAAGTCAACCTCGCGTCCCATTATGTCCGGCAATACCCTAGGCACACTGTTTACCGTTACCACATTCGGCGAATCGCACGGTCCTGCAATCGGCTGCGTGATCGATGGTTGTCCGCCTGGCATGGTGTTGTCGGAAACCGACATTCAGCCGGAACTGGATCGCCGCAAGCCGGGCACCTCACGTCATGTGACGCAACGGCAGGAGTCGGATACCGTCGAAATTCTGTCTGGTGTTTATGAGGGAAAGACCACCGGCACGCCGATTGCGCTGTTGATCCGCAACGAGGACCAGCGCAGCAAGGATTACGGCAACATCGTCGATACCTTTCGTCCCGGCCACGCCGACTACACCTACTGGCACAAGTACGGCATTCGCGATCCGCGCGGCGGCGGCCGTTCGTCGGCGCGTCTGACGGCGCCTGTCGTCGGTGCCGCGGCGATCGCCAAGAAGTGGCTGAAGGAACAGTACGGCACCACGTTCAAGGGTTGCATGAGCCAGCTGGGCGAGATCGCGATTCCGTTCGAAGACTGGAAGCACGTGCCGGAGAACCCGTTCTTCGCAGCCAACGCGAGCATCCTGCCTCAGCTGGAAGCCTACATGGATCAGTTGCGCAAGGATGGCGACTCCTGCGGCGCACGCATCGACGTGGTGGCGCAGAACGTGCCGATCGGTCTGGGCGAGCCGCTGTTCGACAAGCTGGATGCCGATATCGCCTATGCACTGATGGGCATCAATGCCGTCAAGGGCGTCGAGATCGGCGCCGGCTTCCGTTCGGTTGCGCAGAAGGGCACCGAGCACGGCGACGAACTGACACCGCAAGGGTTTGCCGGCAACAACGCTGGCGGCGTGCTCGGCGGCATTTCGACCGGCCAGGACATCACTGCATCGATCGCCATCAAGCCGACTTCCAGCATCCGCACCGGCCGCCAGTCGATCGACAAGGCCGGCCACCCGATCACGGTCGAGACGCTGGGACGTCACGATCCCTGCGTCGGCATTCGCGCCACGCCGATCGCCGAGGCGATGCTGGCGCTCGTATTGATGGATCACGCATTGCGTCATCGCGCGCAATGCGGCGACGTCTTTGTCGCCACGCCGAAGATTCCCGCCGCCCGCTAAGCCGGTTCGGCGTTCGACGCCTTTATGTTTGGGGTAAGGAAGATGAAACCGTTTGGTCTGCGCACGCTGATTTCCGCATCTGTCATCGCCGGTACGCTGTCCTTGGTTGCCTGTGAAACCGTGCAGACGACGCAAGGCGGCACGGTTGGCGTCGATCGCCAGCAGCGCATGCTGGTATCGGCGCAGGAACTGGATCAGACCGCAGCCAAACAGTACACGGCATTGATTGCGGAAGAGAAAAAGAAGAATGCACTGAATCGCGATGCGACACAGGTCGCACGTGTGCGGAAGATCGCCGACCGGCTGATTGCGCAGACGCCGGTGTTCCGCCCGGATGCGCGTGGCTGGAAATGGGAAGTCAATGTGTTGTCGTCGTCCGAAGTCAATGCCTGGTGCATGCCTGGCGGGAAGATTGCCGTCTATACGGGTTTGATCGACAAGGTGAAACCGACCGACGACGAGTTGGCGGCGGTGATCGGTCACGAGATTTCCCACGCACTACGCGAACATGCGCGTGAGCGTGCATCCGAGCAGATGGTGGCCGGCAGCCTGATTTCGGTCGGCTCGGCGCTGTTCGGCCTCGGCGACCTAGGGCAGCAGGGCGCACAATATGCCTACATGGGGCTGGTCGGTTTGCCGAATTCGCGCAGCCACGAAACCGAGGCCGATCGCATGGGCGTCGAACTGGCAGCGCGCGCTGGCTACGATCCGCGCGCTGCCGTGACCCTTTGGCAAAAAATGGGCAGTATCAGCAGCAACGAAACGCCCAAGTTCCTTTCTACGCACCCGTCGAGCGCCGATCGCAGCCGTGACCTGACCGACTATTCGCAGCGCGTGATGCCACTTTATCTACAGGCGAAAAAATAGCCAATGATAATGGCGCGTGCCGTGGAGCCGTTATCCGGATCGCCACTCGCGTTGTAACGACGGAAATCAGCCCCATCTTGTCAACGAAACGCGCCTGAACGCGTTGGCAATCTCGAGTCCTGTCCATTCAGGCAGGGCGCAAATATGGCATAATCGAGAGCTTTCCCGGCCTAGTGCCAGCCTCTACAGCAAGCGAAACATGGCTCAGACTCTCTACGACAAACTCTGGCAAGCGCACGTCGTCGATACTGCCGACGACGGCACGACGATTCTTTACATCGACCGTCACCTGCTGCACGAAGTGACCAGCCCGCAGGCATTCGAGGGGCTGAAGCTGGCACATCGCCAACCATGGCGCCGTTCCGCCAATCTGATGACGGCCGACCACAACGTGCCGACTTCCGGCCGCGAGCAAGGTATCGCCGACCCGACGTCGCGCCTGCAGGTCGAGACGCTCGATCACAATGCGCAGGAATTCAAGCTGACCTACTTCAGCATGCGCGACAAACGCCAGGGTATCGTCCACGTGATCGGCCCGGAGCAGGGTGCGACCTTGCCGGGCATGACGGTGGTCTGCGGCGATTCGCATACGTCGACCCATGGCGCGTTCGGTTGCCTGGCGCATGGCATCGGTACCTCCGAAGTCGAGCATGTGCTGGCGACGCAGACGTTGCTGCAGAAGAAATCCAAATCCATGCTGGTGCAGGTCGATGGCGCGTTGCCGGTTGGTGTGACCGCCAAGGACATCGTACTGGCCATCATCGGCAAGATCGGCACCGCAGGCGGTACCGGCTATGCGATCGAGTTCGGCGGTTCGACGATCCGTTCGCTGTCGATGGAGGGCCGCATGACGATCTGCAACATGGCGATCGAGGCGGGCGCACGCGCCGGCATGGTTGCCGTCGACGACACCACGATCAACTACGTCAAGGGACGTCCGCTGTCGCCGGTCGGCCCACACTGGGATCGCGCGGTCGAATACTGGCGCACGTTGCATTCGGACGAAGGCGCGAAGTTCGACATGGTCGTCACGCTGAATGCCGCCGAGATTCTGCCGCAGGTGACATGGGGTACGTCGCCGGAGATGGTGGTGCCGGTCGACGGCCGCGTGCCGGACCCGGATAAGGAAAAGGATCCGGTCAAGCGTGACGGCATGGAAAAGGCGCTGGTCTACATGGGCCTGAAACCGAACACGCCGATCGAGGATATCCGCATCGACAAGGTGTTCATCGGTTCCTGTACCAACTCGCGCATTGAGGATCTGCGCGCAGCTGCCGCCGTCGTGCGCGGCAAGCAGCGCGCTTCCAACGTCAAGCTGGCGATGGTGGTGCCGGGCTCCGGTCTGGTCAAGGAGCAAGCCGAACGCGAAGGCCTGGACAGGATTTTCAAGGATGCAGGCTTCGAATGGCGCGATCCGGGTTGTTCGATGTGCCTGGCGATGAACGCCGACCGTCTGGAGCCGGGCGAGCGCTGCGCATCGACGTCGAACCGCAATTTCGAAGGCCGCCAGGGCGCCGGCGGCCGTACGCATCTGGTCAGTCCGGCGATGGCCGCAGCTGCCGGCATCGAAGGCCATTTCGTCGACGTACGCTTGTTGAAGTAACGATTTGTTGGAATAACTGAAGTACCAAGGGAGAAAAAACATGAAAAAGGTTGCTCTTCTGCTGATCGCTTCTGTCTGGCTGCTGGCCGGTTGCAATACGGTGAACGGCTTCGGCAAGGATGTCGAACGTGCGGGCGAAAAAATCCAGGGCAAATAAACCATCCGGTTTGTTGCCTGTACGGGGATAGCCGCGATGGCGGTCGATCCCATCAATAGTTGAAGTTGAACGGTATGGACAAATTTACTCTTCTCGATGGCCTGGTGGCGCCGCTGGATCGCGCCAATGTGGATACCGACGCGATCATTCCGAAACAGTTTCTGAAATCGATCAAGCGCACCGGTTTCGGCCCGAACCTGTTCGATGAATGGCGTTATCTGGATATCGGCGAACCGGGCCGGGACAATTCCACGCGTCCGCTGAATCCGGATTTCGTGCTGAATCAGCCGCGTTATCAAGGCGCATCCATTCTGCTGGCACGCAAGAATTTCGGCTGCGGCTCGTCGCGCGAACATGCTCCGTGGGCGTTGAGCCAGTATGGCTTCCGTGCCATCGTCGCACCCAGCTTCGCCGATATCTTCTTTAACAACTGCTACAAGAACGGTTTGCTGCCGGTCGTGCTGACCGAAACGCAAGTCGACAAGCTGTTCGACGAAGTGAAGGCTTTCCCGGGTTTTCGTCTCGTGATCGATCTGGAAAAGCAGACCATCGGCACCAGCAACGGTAATCTCGTCTTTCCGTTCGAGATCGATTCGTTCCGCAAGTACTGCCTGTTGAACGGCCTGGACGATATCGGCCTGACGCTGCAGAAGGCAGACAAGATTCGCGCATACGAAGAGCGCCATCTGGTTTCCCAGCCGTGGCTGTCCAACACGATTTGAACTTGAATCTGAATCTGATCCACGTTCACGACCCCATTTCCATTTTTTACGAAATCATCCAATGAAAATCGCAATCCTGCCCGGCGACGGCATCGGTCCTGAAATCATGAACCAGGCCGTCAAGGTGATGAATGTCCTTGGCGAAAAATTCGAAACCGAAACTGTGCCGGTCGGCGGTGCTGCATATGCGGCGCACGGCCATCCGCTGCCGGAATCGACGCTGAAGGTTGCCAAGGAAGCGGACGCGATCCTGTTCGGCGCCGTTGGCGATTTCAAGTACGACAATCTGGAGCGCTCGCTGCGTCCGGAACAGGCGATCCTGGGCCTGCGCAAGCACCTGTCGCTGTTCGCCAACTTCCGCCCGGCGATCCTGTATCCGGAACTGGCCGGCGCGTCGTCGCTGAAGCCGGAAATCGTCTCCGGCCTGGACATCATGATCGTGCGCGAACTGACCGGCGACATCTACTTCGGCCAGCCGCGTGGCATGCGCGAAGCGCCGGACGGTCCGTTCAAGGGTGAGCGCGAAGGCTTCGACACGATGCGCTACACGGAACCGGAAATCCGCCGCATTGCGCACGTGGCTTTCCAGGCTGCGCAGAAACGCGGCAAGCGTCTGACCAGCGTCGACAAGGCCAACGTGCTGGAAACCTTCCAGTTCTGGCGCGACGTCGTGACCGACGTGCACAAGGAATATCCGGATGTCGAACTGGATCACATGTACGTCGACAACGCGGCAATGCAACTGGTGCGCGCACCGAAGAAATTCGACGTCGTGGTCACCGGCAACATGTTCGGCGACATCCTGTCGGACGCAGCTGCGATGCTGACCGGCTCGATCGGCATGCTGCCGTCGGCCTCGCTGAATGCGAAAAATCAGGGCCTGTACGAACCGTCGCACGGTTCGGCGCCGGATATCGCCGGCAAGGACATGGCTAATCCATTGGCGCAGATTTTGTCGCTGGCAATGATGCTGCGTTATTCGCTGAACAAGGCCGAGCAGGCCGATCGCGTTGAAGCCGCCGTCAAGGCCGTGCTGAAGCAGGGATTGCGCACGCCGGACATTTTTGAAGCCGGTACGACCAAGGTCAGCACCACGCAGATGGGCGACGCGGTCGTGAAAGCATTGGCATAAGACAGAGACGCCGCCGGGATGGCGGTTTGATGAACGCGGCGATGCAGTGCCGCTTCTTGAGGAAATGATGATGAAACGAGTTGGCTTGGTCGGTTGGCGCGGTATGGTGGGTTCGGTCCTGATGCAACGCATGCAGGAAGAAAAGGATTTCGACCATATCGAGCCGATTTTCTTCACGACGTCGAACAAGGGCGGTGCTGCGCCGGCGATGGCGAAGAACGAAAAGACGCTGCAGGATGCCAACGACATCGACGCGCTGAAACAGTGCGACATCATCATCACCTGCCAGGGTGGCGACTACACGACCGACATCTTCCCGAAACTGCGCGCAGCAGGCTGGGACGGCTACTGGATCGACGCGGCTTCCACGTTGCGCATGAAGGACGACGCCGTCATCGTGCTCGATCCGGTCAACCTGAACGTCATCAAGGACGCGATGGGTCGCGGCGTCAAGAACTACATCGGCGGCAACTGCACCAATTCCATCCTGCTGATGGGTGTGGGTGGCCTGTTTCATGCTGGCCTGGTGGACTGGGTCAGCTCGATGACCTATCAGGCGGCATCCGGCGGCGGCGCCAACCACATGCGCGAACTGCTGTCCGGCATGGGCGTGGTGCATGGCGCAGTGGCAGAAGAACTGAAGACACCGTCGTCAGCAATTCTCGATATCGACCGCAAGGTCGCGCAGACGATTCGTCAGGATGTGCCGACCGAGTTCTTCGGCGCGCCACTGGCTGGCGGCTTGATCCCGTGGATCGATGCGCAGCTGGAAAACGGCCAGTCGAAGGAAGAGTGGAAGGGCCAGGCAGAGGTCAACAAGATTCTCGGCAACACGCAGCCGATTCCGGTCGATGGCCTGTGCGTGCGTATCGGCGCGATGCGTTGCCACAGCCTGGCGCTGACGATCAAGCTGAAGAAGGATGTGCCGCTGGCCGAGATCGAGCAGATCATCCGCGGCGGCAATCAGTGGGTGAAATGGGTGCCGAACGAACGTGCGCTCACCGTCAAGGAATTGACGCCGGCAGCGATCACCGGGGGGCTGGAAATCGGCGTGGGCCGTGTGCGCAAGCTGAACCAGGGGCCGGAGTATTTGTCGGCCTTCGTCATCGGCGACCAATTGCTGTGGGGCGCGGCCGAACCGCTGCGCCGCATGCTGCGCATCATCCTGGGTAAATAAGGCCTGCCAAAACTCCGGCTGCTGCCCGGATCGCGTTGTCCAGACGCAACATAAACCCGTCAAATCGAAGCGTTTCGCGCTTGATTGGCGGGTTTTAAATTATGTGACAAGCTGCTTGCGCTTGCGCGTGTAAGTCCATGATGCTAAGGTAAAAGTCCTTAAAAAAACTATAAGTAAGCGTCGCTTGCAGCCCTTCCAACGTACGCCAACGGATTCCTCATGCCTTCAAAAATGCGGTCAATTTCTCGTTCCAAGGTTTCCTCGTTTCAACTGAAGACTTTGAGCGCGGCACTGCTGTCCGCTGCGATGCTGTCGAATGTCTACGCCGCCGGGTTGGGGAAGCTGACGGTGCTGTCGTCGCTGGGGCAGCCGCTGCGTGCAGAGATCGAACTGACATCGGTCGAACCGGATGAGCTGGGCACACTGGTGCCGCGCCTGGCGCCGGCCGATGCCTACCGCGAAGCCAATATCGATCTCAATCCCGTGCTGCTTTCATTGCGCTTCGCCACCGAGCAGCGCAACGGCACGCCGATCATCCGCGTAACGTCGACGCAGCCGATCAACGAACCGTTCGTCGACATGCTGCTGGAACTGGGGGGCGGCAAGGGCAAGCTGGTACGCGAATACACCTTCCTGCTCGACCCGCCGGAAATGCGTTCGGCGCGCGCGTCGTCAGTGACGCCGGTTGCAATCGGACGTTCGTCTTCCGTGTCGGCACAATCCGTATCGCCTGCCGCCCCCGCTCCTGCATCGCCGGCGCCCGTCGCTGCAGCGCCGAGCAGCACGCGCAGCAACACGGCGCCATCGCGTCCGGCACAAGCTTCCCCGGCACCTGACAAGGCTGCCGCAAGTCCGGACTATGAAGTCAAGAAGGGCGATACGCTGGCGAAGATCGCCAACCAGTATCGTGAGCCCGGTGTGTCGCTCGACCAGATGCTGGTTGCGTTGTACCGCGCCAATCCGGATGCCTTCGTCGGCAAGAACATGAACCGTCTGCGTGCGGGCCAGATTCTGTCGATCCCGGCAGCGACGACTGCCGAAGTCATCGAAGAATCCGAAGCACGTGGCGTGGTCGTGGCGCAAGCTGCGGATTTCAACCGCTATCGCAGCAAGCTGGCGGCACAGGTTGCTGCCGCCAACGCCCAGCCATCGGAAGAGGGCAGGCAGACTGCAGGCGGCAAGATCACCACGCGCATCCAGGAAGAGTCCGGTTCTACTAATGCACAGGACAAGCTGAAGTTGTCGAAGTCCGGCACGGCTGTCGGCTCGACCGGCAGTGCGGGCGTCACCGAAGAGGAGCTGATCGCGCGCGACAAGGCATTGGCCGAAGCGAATGCACGCGTGAAGGAACTGGAAAAGAACGTCAGCGAATTGCAGAAGATCCTGGAAATCAAGAACAAGGATCTGGCTACGCAGCAGAAGCAGGCGGAAACCACGGCTGCTCCTGCAGCTGCCGCATCGGCGGGGACTGCGGCCGCTGAAACCGAGAAGCCGGCAACTGATGCGGCCAATCCTGCTGCAAATACCGCGGCAAGCACCGCAACAAATACGGCTGCCGAAACGTCCGAATCGGCAACTGCCGCACCGCCTACCGATGCTGCGGCAGCGCCGGCAGCAGAGCAACCCACACCTGCGCCGAAGGCAAAACCGAAGCGCACGCCGCCGCCGGCACCTGTGCAGCAACCGAGCTTCTTCGACGACCTGTCCGCCAATCCGATGTTCCTGCCGGGAGCAGCCGTGCTGCTGGCCTTGCTGGCCGGCCTGGGCATCTACAGTTCGCGCCGTCGCAAGCAACCGGCAAGATCGTTCGAGGACAGCATCATCACCGATTCCAGCCTGAAATCGAATTCGCTGTTCGGTTCGACCGGCGGCCAGAGCGTGGATACCAACAACAGCGTCTTCAACTCCAACTTCGTGCCGTCCGCCAGCCAGCTGGATACCAACGAAGTCGATCCGATTGCCGAAGCCGACGTCTACATTGCCTATGGCCGCGATGCGCAGGCCGAGGAAATCCTGAAGGAAGCGCTGCGCACGCAACCGGATCGTCATGCGGTGCGCGTCAAGCTGCTGGAGATTTATTCCAATCGCAACGACGTGCGTTCGTTCGAAATTCTCGCTACCGAGCTGTACAGCATGACCAAGGGCGAAGGCGAGGACTGGCAGCAGGCCGCCACGTTGGGCATGGCGCTCGATCCGAGCAATCCGTTGTACGCATCGGGCAGTGCATTGCCGGCCGATGTTGCGGCAAAGGCTTCGTCGCTGACGGCTTCCACGCAGCCGCTCGACGAGCAGGGGCTGGATGAACTGCTCGATACGACGCAGCCGGACCCGAACACGACACTGGAAAGTTCGCCGTATTTCAACAATACGACGATGCTGACCGGAGACACGCAACCGATGCTGCCGAAGGAAGAGCCGGCAGCGCTTGCCGCGACCGAACAGAAGCAGCCGGTCGAGGATCTGGATTTCGATCTGGAAGGTTTCGATATCGGCCAGCCTGAAAAGAAAGAGGAAGACCAGCCTGCGTCGAAAGCTGAGTTGCCGGCCGACGTCGCTTCCATCGATTTCGGTTTCCTCGACGGCGACAACAAGCCGGCAACATCGGAAACGTCAGCATCCGACACACCGGTATCGGCGGCGCCTGAAACATCTCTGCCGGAATCGTTCGATCTCGAATTCCCTGCATCCAGCGAGCAGGCCCAGACTGCACAGCCGGTTGCCAAACCGGAAGAGTTCGATCTGTCTGACATCACGCTGGAACTGGAGCCGTCTTCGTCGACAGCGACGGAGCAGTCGGCATCCGACGCCCTGCCGCCGCTGGAAGGCCTGGATGACGAGAGCTTCTCCAGCAATACCGAAATGGCGACCAAGCTGGATCTGGCGATTGCCTACCAGGAAATCGGCGACAAGGAAGGCGCGCGCGAATTGCTGGAAGAAGTTGTCAAGGGCGGCAACAGCGAACAGTCGGCACGTGCCGGCGAACTGCTCGCCAAGCTTTCCTGAGATAATTGACTTGCTGAACGACGGGCGCAGCTTGCGCCCGTTTTCTTTTTTGCCTTGATTTTATTTCCGTCAATGAACGACGATTCCAAACGCATCGTGCTCGGCGTGCAATATGACGGCGCGCCATGGCAAGGCTGGCAGACGCAGCCGCACGGAGAAACCGTGCAGGATCGTCTGGAGGCGGCGCTGCGCCAGTTTGCCGGCACGGATGTGGCAACGACTTGTGCCGGTCGCACCGATGCCGGCGTGCATGCACTGGAGCAGATCGTGCATTTCGATACGCCGCTCGATCGCGACATGAATTCCTGGGTGCGCGGCGTCAATAGCTTTTTGCCGCCGTCGATTGCGGTGCGCTGGGCGACTGCGATCGCCGGTGATGCAGAGCAGGAATTCCATGCGCGCTTCAGCGCACGCTCGCGCACCTATCAATACGTGCTGTACAACAACCCGGTGCGGGCGCCGCTACTCGATGGCAAGGCCGGCTGGGCGTTCCGCCCGCTGGACGTCGATCGCATGCGCGAAGGGGCCGCCCATTTGCTGGGCGAGCACGATTTTTCGTCGTTTCGTTCGGTACAGTGCCAGGCGAAATCGCCGGTCAAGACGATGTATGCGATCGATCTGCAGCGGCGCGGCGATATCCTGTTGCTCACCTTGCATGCGAATGCCTTCCTGTATCACATGGTGCGCAATATCGTCGGCTCGCTGATCTTTGTGGGCACTGGCGCGCGGCCGGCAGACTGGATGAAGGAATTGCTGGACGGGCGAGATCGCAAGGTGGCCGCGCCGACCTTCATGCCGGACGGTCTGTACCTTGCGAAAATCGATTACGATCCCAACTGGAAATTGCCGCAGACGCCGCCGCAGAATTTCCTGTGGCTGTGAAGGGCTGCAGTTGACCGGTTTTCAATTTTCAATCTGACATGCATTTCAACATGAAGACGGCGCCATGACGCATCGCACACGCATCAAGATTTGCGGCCTGACGCGAGAACAGGATCTGCTGGGCGCAATCGCGGCCGGTGCGGATGCGGTCGGCTTTGTGTTTTACGCAAAAAGCCCGCGCTATATCGCTCCAGAAAACGCCGGACAATTGGTAATGCAGGTTCCACCGTTCGTGACGACTGTTGGTTTGTTCGTCAATGCGACACTGGAGGACGTGCAGGCGGTACTGGCGCAGGCACCTGTTTCCTTGTTGCAATTTCATGGCGACGAAACGCCGTTGCAATGTGCGACGATTGCGGCTGCCGTCAATCGGCCCTTCATGCGTGCGGTGCGCGTAAAACCGGAAACCACGGCAGACGATTTGCTAGAATGCGAGTCTGAATATCGCGCCGCCAGTGCATTGTTTTCCGGCTTGTTGCTGGATACCTATGTCGACAGCTATGGCGGCAGCGGAAAGGTCTTCGATTGGTCTCTCATTCCAGAAAATCTCGCGCCTCGGGCCGTTTTAAGTGGTGGCTTGAGCGTACAAAACGCGACTGACGCCGTGCAGCGCATTCGCCCACATGCAGTCGACGTCAGCAGTGGCGTAGAGCAGGCAAAGGGCATCAAGGACGTCGCGAAGATTCGCGCCTTCATCTCCGCCGTACGCGCAGCCGATGCGATGCGTACGGATTGACAGACAAAGAGAACATCATGAAAGAACTCGATCCGCTCGGCAATTTCGCCGAGCGACAAGCGCTCAATGAAGCCGCCTTGCACCAGGCCGCTCCTTACAACCTGCCGGACGTGCGCGGCCATTTCGGCCCGTACGGCGGCAGCTTCGTTTCCGAAACGCTGAGCCATGCGCTGGCGGAATTGCGGGAAGCCTATGCGCGTTACAGCAAGGATCCTTCCTTTCTGGCTGAATTCCATTACGACCTCAAGCATTTCGTCGGCCGTCCGAGTCCGATCTATCACGCCGAGCGCTGGTCGACAGAGGTGGGCGGCGCTCAGATCTACTTCAAGCGCGAAGACCTGAATCACACCGGTGCACACAAGATCAACAACGTGATCGGCCAGGCATTGCTGGCGCGTCGAATGGGCAAGAAGCGCATCATCGCCGAGACCGGCGCCGGCCAGCACGGCGTGGCGACGGCGACGATCTGCGCGCGCTTCGGCCTCGAATGCGTAGTTTATATGGGCAGCGAGGACGTCAAGCGCCAGGCACAGAACGTCTACCGGATGAAATTGCTGGGCGCGACGGTGGTGCCGGTCGAATCCGGCTCGAAGACGCTGAAGGATGCGCTGAACGAAGCGATGCGCGACTGGGTGACCAACGTCGAGACGACGTTCTACATCATCGGCACCGTCGCCGGCCCGCATCCGTATCCGATGATGGTGCGCGATTTCCAGTCGGTGATCGGTAATGAATGCATCCAGCAGATGCCGGAAATGGCGAACCGCCAGCCGGACTACGTGGTCGCCTGCATCGGCGGCGGCTCTAACGCGATGGGCATCTTCTATCCGTACATCGATTACAAGGACGTGCAACTGATCGGCGTCGAAGCCGCCGGAGACGGTCTGGATACCGGCCGCCATGCCGCATCGCTGACCGCAGGTTCGCCCGGCGTATTGCACGGCAATCGTACCTATCTGCTGCAGGATGCGAACGGCCAGATCATCGAGACGCATTCGGTATCGGCCGGTCTCGACTATCCGGGCGTAGGCCCCGAACATGCGTGGCTGAAGGATACGTCGCGCGCGCAATACGTTTCGGTTACCGATGAGGAGGCACTGCAGGCCTTCCACGATTGCTGCCACATCGAAGGCATCATTCCCGCGCTGGAATCCAGCCATGCGATCAGCTACGCGACCAAGCTGGCGGCGACGCTGCCGAAGGACAAGATCGTGCTAGCGAACCTTTCCGGCCGTGGCGACAAGGATATGCATACCGTCGCGCAACGCATGGGACTGAAGTTCGACTGACGGCAGGGCGCTTCGCATTCACGGAGCGCCTTTCTTTCGTCCGTCGTCCACAGGGATGCCACGAATCATTCATCAGAACAAAATCATGTCCAGAATCCAAGCAACATTCGCCGCACTGGCGGCAAACAAGAAAAAGGGACTCATCCCGTTCATCACCGCCGGCGATCCGGCACCTGAACTGACCGTGCCGTTGATGCATGCGCTGGTCGAAGGTGGCGCCGACATCATCGAGCTCGGTGTGCCGTTTTCCGATCCAATGGCCGAAGGCCCGGTTATCCAGCGTGCCTGCGAGCGTGCACTGAAGTTCAATGTCAGCATGCAGGACGTGCTCGGTTTCGTGCGTGAATTCCGCAAGACCAATACCACTACGCCAGTCGTGCTGATGGGTTACGCCAACCCGATCGAACGCATGGGGCAGGCTGCCTATGTGCAGGCAATGAAAGATGCAGGCGCCGACGGCACCATCGTTGTCGACTATCCGCCGGAAGAGTGCGAGGAGTTTGCCGCCATGCTGAAGGCAGCCGATCTCGATGCGATCTTCCTGCTGGCACCGACTTCGACCGAGGAGCGTATCCAGCAGGTCGCACGCTTCGGCAGCGGCTTCAGCTATTACGTCTCGCTGAAGGGCGTGACCGGCGCGGCGCATATCGATACGGCCGAAGTTGCACAGCGCATTGCTGCGATCCGCAAGCACGTGAAACTGCCGATCGGCGTGGGTTTCGGCATCCGAGATGCGGCGACGGCCAAGACTGTGGCGGCCGTGTCCGATGCGGTCGTGATCGGCAGTCGCATCATCCAGGAACTGGAAAATACCCCGCAAGACAAGGCCGTGGAGGCGGTACGCACCTTCCTGTCCGGCATCCGCAAGGCGCTGGACGAATAAGGTGAAATTGTCCCGCCGGGCGGGTAAAATGCCGCCCGGTCTGTCAAAACATGCAACAGATGGCGAATCACCGTTTGAACAAGACAAATTCGGTACAATTCGCCCATTCGAATTCTGAAAGGTCTGCGATGAGCTGGCTAGAAAAACTGCTTCCGCCCCGTATCCAGCGCTCCGACAGCGCGCAACGCAAATCGGTGCCGGAAGGCTTGTGGGTCAAGTGCCCGTCGTGCGAATCGGTGCTGTACCGCACCGATCTGGAATCCAATATCCATGTCTGCCCGAAATGCTCGCACCACCTGCGCATCCGTGCGCGTGATCGTCTGGATGCCTTGCTGGATGCCGGCGGCCGCTATGACATCGGCCAGGAAGTGCTGCCGGTCGACACGCTCAAATTCAAGGACAGCAAGAAATATCCGGATCGCCTGAAATCCGCGCTGGAAGGCACCGGCGAAACCGATGCGCTGATCGTCATGGGCGGCTCGATCATGAGCCTGCCGGTGGTCGTCGCCTGCTTCGAATTCGAATTCATGGGCGGTTCGATGGGTTCCGTCGTCGGCGAACGCTTCGCGCGCGCTGCGCAGGTGGCGCTGGAGCAGAAGGTGCCGTTGATCTGTATTACCGCGACTGGCGGTGCCCGCATGCAGGAAGGCTTGTTGTCGCTGATGCAAATGGCGAAGACGACCGCGATGCTGACCAAGTTGTCGGAAAAGAAACTGCCGTTCATTTCGGTGCTGACCGATCCGACAATGGGCGGCGTATCGGCCTCGTTTGCTTTCCTGGGCGATGTCGTCATTGCCGAACCGAAGGCACTGGTCGGTTTCGCCGGCCCGCGCGTGATCGAAAATACCGTGCGCGAGAAACTGCCGGAAGGTTTCCAGCGTGCCGAATTCCTGCTGCAGAAGGGCGCCATCGACATGATCGTGGATCGCCGCAAGATGCGCGAGGAAATCGCACGCGTGCTGGCGTTGTTGCAGAATCAGGCGGCCGACGTGCTGGCCTGAACGCAGGCCTGATCAGGACAAGCCCGAACCGCAGCAGGTTCGGGCTTTTTATTTGACTGAATGGCGCCATCTGTGCGTTGTTCTTCTCCGCTTCTTTTCCCGGAGTTTTCGTTCCATCTGCATGAACACTTTGCCAACGACACTGAACGACTGGCTGGCCCGCCTGGAAGCCATGCATCCGAAAGCCATCGACATGGGGCTGGAGCGCACGGCGCAGGTCAAGCAGGCGATGAGCCTGCATTTCGATTGCCCGGTCATCATCGTCGGCGGTACCAACGGCAAGGGCTCGACCTGTGCGATGCTGGAATTCATCCTGCTGCGTGCCGGCTATCGCGTTGGTCTGTACACATCGCCGCATCTGCTGGTCTTCAACGAACGCATGCGCGTGAATGGCCAATCGGCGAGCGATGCAGCGCTGATCTCAGCCTTCGACAAGATCGAGGCGGCGCGCGGCGAAACATCGTTGTCGTATTTTGAATTCACCACGCTGGCCGCGATGCAGCTGTTTGCCGATGCGAAGCTGGATGCAGTCATCTTCGAAGTCGGTCTCGGCGGACGGCTGGATGCCGTCAACGTGCTGGATGCGGATGTGGCGATCGTGACCAGCGTCGATATCGATCACACCGAATATCTGGGCGACACGCGCGAGAAGATCGGCTTCGAGAAGGCCGGCATTTTCCGTGGCGGCAAGACCGCGATCTGCGGCGATCCGGTGCCGCCGGCATCGCTGGTCGACCATGCGGAAAAGATCGGTGCCGATCTGTGGTTGTTCAATCGCGATTTCAATTATGCGGGCGACCGTCAGCAATGGAATTTCAGCGGTCGTGGCCATCGCCGCAATGCGCTGGCTTATCCGGGGCTGCGCGGCGCCAATCAGTTGCTGAACGCTTCGTCGGTGCTGGCAGCGCTGGAAGCCTTGCATCTGCGGTTGCCGGTCAGCGCGCAGGACGTGCGTTCCGGACTGGCGCAGGTGGAACTGGCGGGCCGCTTTCAGGTCTTGCCGGGACAGCCGACGGTCATCCTCGACGTCGCACACAATCCGCATGCAGCGGCGACGCTGGCGCAAAATCTTGGCAACATGGGTTTCCATCCCTATACCTATGCGGTATTCGGCGCGATGCAGGACAAGGATATCGACGGCATCATTGCGCATCTGAAGGGGCATATCGATCATTGGTGCGTGACGGATCTACCGCTGCCGCGCGCTGCAATGGCAGCCGATATTGCCGAAAAACTCAGGCAGGCATGCGACGGGCAGGAACAGCAGACTGAAATCAGCATCCAGTCCTTTGCATCGCCTGCAGAAGCCTATGCAAACGCCCTGAGCAGAGCGGGGGAGAATGATAGAATTGTGGTTTTCGGATCGTTCCTGACCGTCGCCGGCGTAATGGAGTTCCGTCAGGAAGCCCGTCATGCCGCGCACCACTCAACGAATTGAACATTGAATCGTATGGGCTTGCTCTCGTCTCTTCGTAAAAAACCGCAGGAATCGTCGACCGGCAACAGCGATTTCTATTCGCGAGCCGATGAAGAAGTCCCGGCCGGCCGCAGACGCAAGAGCAGCAAGCGCGACGAACCGGTCGATCCGGTTCTGCCTGAAAAGAAGCGCGCACGCCGCCGCCTGGTCGGCGCCATCGCACTGGTTCTGGCTGTCGTCATCGGCCTGCCGATGATCCTCGATCCTGAGCCGAAACCGCTGTCCGGCGATATCAATATTCAGATTCCTTCTCGCGATACTCCCGTTTCTGCCCCGGCTCCCGCTGTTGCGGATAATTCGGAGAAAATAACGACGCCTGAAGAGGCGCCGGTTGCTGCGCCAGTACCGCAGCCGGAGCAACCGGTGAAGGTACCGGCTACACCGACTGTACCGGCAACGCCTGAACCCAAGCCGGCAGTGACCAAACCGGCCGAGCACAAGCCGGAAACGCCGGCACACGATAAATCTCATACCACGCCGCAAGCTGCGGCCGACAAGTCTGCTGCGGATAAGGCTGCTGATGCGGCACGTGCGCGCGCCATCTTGGAAGGCAAGGCGCAATCGCAACCTCAGCACCAAGCGAAATCTGCCGGCAAGGTTGCAATACAGGTTGCAGCATTGGCATCGCAGGATAAAGTGAATGAACTGCAGAAGAAGCTGCAGGCGGCAGGATTGAAATCGTATACGGAAAAGGTGTCGACTTCGGCAGGCAGCGTGATTCGCGTGCGTGTCGGCCCGTTTGCGAACGAAGCGGAAGCGGAAAAAGCACGCGCCAAGCTGACCAAGGCCGGCTTGAGCGGCAAGCTGGTGCCGGCCTGATGCCGGCAGTGCTGCGGAGCGGATTGCGGTAAAGCAGAGCGATTGTGACGATATTCGATTATCTGGTCCTGTTCGTCCTGATCTGCTCGGTCGTCATCAGTCTGTTGCGGGGGCTGGTGAAAGAAATTTTGTCGCTGCTGGGCTGGATTGTCGCCTTTGTCGTCGCCAATGCATGGGGCGGTACGCTGGCGCAGTGGCTGCCGGATGCGATTCCCGGCGCGACGGCGCGCCTGATTGTCGGATTCATTGCGCTGTTCATCGGCGTGCGCATCCTGATGGGCTTGCTGGCGATGGCGCTGGATGCAGTGATCAAGGCAGCCGGGCTGACACTGGCGGATCGCGGTCTGGGCGGATTGTTCGGTCTGGCGCGAGGCTTGCTGATCGTGCTGGCGGCGGTGTTGCTGTGCGGGATGACGGCCATGCCGCAGCAGCCGTTCTGGAAGCAGGCACTGCTGAGTCCGCTGGCGGAGACCGCCGCGATGACCGTGGTGCCGTTCCTGCCCGGAGAACTGGCGCAGCGTATCCGGTTCTAATGGATGCGCGTTTTGAGTTTTGGTTTGTTTTAAGTTGAGGAGTCCACCATGTGTGGCGTTATCGGCGTTGTTTCCCACAGTCCTGTCAATCAGTTGATCTACGATGCGCTGCTGCTGCTGCAGCACCGCGGCCAGGATGCGGCGGGCATCGCCACCGACAATGGCAATGCGTTCAGCATGCACAAGGCCAACGGTCTGGTGCGCGACGTGTTCCGCACCCGTAACATGCGTTCGCTGCCCGGCAATGCCGGTGTCGGCCAGGTTCGTTATCCGACTGCCGGCTCGTCCAGCGAAGACGAGGCGCAACCGTTCTACGTCAATGCACCGTTCGGCATCATCATGGCGCACAACGGCAATCTGACGAACTGGGAACAGTTGAAGATCGAGATGTTCAAGAACGATCGCCGCCACATCAACACCACGTCCGATTCGGAAGTGCTGCTGAATGTGCTGGCGCATGAAATCCAGGAAGCGACGACCGGTTATTCGCTCGATCCGGCTGCCTTGTTCAAGGCGGTTTCCGTGCTGCATAAGCGCGTGCGCGGCTCCTACGCGGTGACGGCGCAGATCGCCGGCTACGGCTTGCTGGCGTTCCGCGATCCATGGGGCATCCGTCCTCTGTGCATCGGCTTCAACGAAACCGATGCCGGCACCGAATACCTGATCGCCAGCGAATCGGTCGCGCTCGAAGGTCTGGGTTTCCGTTTCCTGCGCGACGTGCTGCCGGGCGAAGCGATCTTCATCGATATCGACGGCAAGCTGTACAACCAGCAATGCGCGGAAAACCCGTCGCTGAACCCCTGCGCCTTCGAATACGTCTATTTCGCACGCCCTGATTCCGTCATCGACGGCGCTTCCGTCTATGCGACGCGTCTGAAAATGGGCGAGTATCTGGCCGAAAAGATTCGCCGCGAAATTCCGCTGGGCGATATCGACGTCGTGATGCCGATCCCTGATTCGTCGCGTCCGGCGGCGATGGAGCTGGCGCATCGCCTCGGTATCGAATACCGCGAAGGCCTGATCAAGAACCGCTATATCGGCCGCACCTTCATCATGCCGGGACAGAACACGCGCCGGAAATCGGTGCGTCAGAAGCTGAACACGATCGGTTCCGAATTCAAGGGCAAGAACGTGCTGCTGGTGGACGATTCCATCGTGCGCGGCACGACCAGCCGCGAGATCGTGCAGATGGCGCGTGATGCCGGTGCGAAGAAGGTGTTGTTTGCTTCTGCTGCGCCGCCGGTCAAATTCCCGAACGTCTATGGCATCGACATGCCGACGCGTGATGAATTGATCGCGCATGGCCGTACGGAAGAGGAAGTCTGCCGCGAGATCACCGCCGATGCGCTGATCTATCAGGATCTGGATGCATTGAAACGTGCGATCTCGGATGTGAACCCGGCACTGAAGAGTCTGGAAGCATCCTGCTTTGATGGCGTCTATGTCACTGGCGACATCTCGCGCGATTATCTGGACCGCATCGAGTTTGCGCGCCACAACAGCAAGGCTGAGGAACTGGCCCGCTCGCAGTTGAACCTGAATCTGGCGCAGGTCGATTAAGTTACGTACGCAAGCCGATCAGATGCCTGATTGCGCGTGCGTGCAATCAGGCATCTTTCATTTTTGACGACGATCATGAACGATAAAAAGAAATACGGTTTCACGACAACCATTCTGCATAGCGACCGCCAGAAGGCGATCGAACACGGTTCGTTGCACAAGCCCATCCACACATCGGTGACCTTCGGCTACGACGATGCGCGCGAACTGGCGACGGTGTTCCAGGGCAAAAAGCCGGGATACCGCTATGGTCGCCAGGGCAATCCGACGGTATCGGCGCTGGAAGACAAGATCAACCGCATGGAAGAGGGTGCTTCGACGATCTGCTTCGCTACCGGTATGGCGGCGATCGGTGCGCTGGCGCAGGCACTGCTGCGTGCGGGCGATCATGTTGTGTCATCGTCCTTCCTGTTCGGCAATACGAACAGCCTGTGGCAGACGGTGGCCGGGCATGGCGTCGATGTGGCGATGGTCGATGCGACCGATGTCGGCAATGTGGAAGCGGCGCTGAAACCGACGACGAAACTGGTGTTCGTCGAAACGATTGCCAACCCGCGCACGCAGGTGGCCGATCTGGCGCGTATCGGCAAGCTGTGCGCCGAGCGCGGCATTTTGTACGTGGTCGACAATACGATGACTTCGCCGTATCTGTTCCGTCCGAAGGTGGTCGGCGCCGGCATCGTCATCAATTCGCTGACGAAGTCGATCGGCGGTCACGGTATTGCGCTGGGCGGTGCGCTGACCGATACCGGCCTGTACGACTGGTCACGCTATCCGAACATTCTGGAAACCTACAAGCGCTATCCAATGCCGCAATGGGGCATGGCGCAGATCCGCGCGAAGGCGTTGCGCGATTTCGGCGCGTCGCTGGGACCGGAAGCGGCACACCATCTGGCCGTCGGTGCCGAGACGATGGCGTTGCGGATGGAGCGCGAATGCGCGAATGCGCTGGCGGTGGCACAGATGCTGGAAGCGGACGATCGTGTCGCTGCCGTCTACTATCCGGGGTTGAAATCGCATCCGCAGCATGCGCTGTCGACGGAACTGTTCCGCTCCTACGGCAGCCTGTTCAGCTTCGAACTGAAAGACAGCATCGATTGCTTCGATTATCTGAACCGGTTGAAACTGGGCGTATCGGCCAGCAACCTGGGCGATACGCGTACGCTGGTGATTCCGGTCTCGCACACGATCTTCTACGAGATGGGGCCGGAGCGCCGCGCCAGCATGGGCATTGCCGAATCGCTGATTCGTGTGTCGGTCGGCATCGAGGATACGGATGATCTCGTCGAGGATTTCCGCCAGGCGCTCGGCTGACGCCGTCTATTTGAAAAGTTGTTGTGCGGCTAGCGCGTCGCGCAGCTTGGTGCTGTGCTTGGGCACGAAGCTGCGCAACTGCTGCATCAATGCCGGTGCCGTCGGTGCGTGCAGCATCAGTTCGGCCTGCTCGGCCTTGACGAATCCGCAGCGCACCTGCGTTTGCAGGAAATCGACCAGCCCGTCGTAGAAACCATCGACGTTCAACACGCCGACGGGTTTCTGATGAAAGCCCAGTTGCGCCCAGGTCAGAATTTCGAATAACTCTTCCAGCGTTCCCAGGCCGCCCGGCATCGCGATGAAGCCGTCGGCCAGTTCCGCCATCTTCGCCTTGCGTTCGTGCATGTTCTGCACGATGTGCAGCTGCGTCAGCCCGGTGTGGCCGACTTCCTTGTCCATCAGTGCCTGCGGAATCACGCCGGTTGCTTCACCGTTCAGCCGCAGAATTTCGTCCGCGATGACGCCCATCAGACCAACCTTGCCGCCGCCGTAGACGAGGCCGATGTCATGCTTGACCATTTCCGCGGCCAGTGCGCGCGCAGCCTCCGCATAGACAGGTTGATTGCCGAATGAGGAGCCGCAATAGATGCAAATCGATTTCATGGAGTCGGAGCGTGAAATGAACGGATAAAGCGCATGTCATGCAGTTGCCGCAGGATTGCGCGGCAACTGGATCACCTTGGTGCCGGCAATGCGGTCATGCAGAAATTGCCGGCTGGGATGCAGTCTGGCAGACAATGCCCAGGCGATGACGTTGGCGATGACGAGCGCGACTGCCATCCACGCCTTTGCACTCAGCATCCACGCGATTGCGGAACCAGGCAGAAACCATAGCCAGGCAAGAACATAGCGTGCAGCGGCACGGCCCAGTGTGACGGCCTGGCCGTCGCGCGTGACCAGGCGCATGCGCCATGTCTTCATCGGCAACGTTTGCCCACCGTGCGTCCAGAACCAGACGAAATAGGCGCCGATCACAATGAACAGCCAGTATTGCAGTTCATGCCGCAGCATGATCGCACTGCGTTGCTGGAAGAGGATGCCGAACGCCAATGCAGCAATGGCAAGAACGCCGAACAGCAGCACACCTTCATACAACATGGTGGTCAGACGGCGTTTGATGGTGGGAGCAGGGAAGGAAGGTTCGGAACTGTTCGCTTGCATGCGTCGCTACCGGATCAGGGCGTGGAAGGCGACGATTGTACAGGGATGACGTGCGGAGCAGAAGTTTCCGTGACAGGCGCAGCCGAAGGTTCAGACGTAGTGGATGCCGCTGGCGCAGCAGTGGCGGCGACCGGGACGGGAGCCAAGGGAGCTGCATGCGGACGCGGCGGCTTGGCGACTGTGCGCTTGGGCGGTGTGCGAGACGCCAGTTCCCGTTTTTTTTCCTCGGGCAATTGCTGGTATTGCTCCCATTGCTCGGATTTCTTTTCGGCGTGCAGTTTCTTGACACGGGTGTAATTCTTGCGCGCGATACGGCGCTGCTCGGGGGACAGGCTCACCCATTTTTGCATGCGCTTTTGCATCCGTTCCTGTTCGGTCGGAGACATCGTTGTGTAGCGATCGGCCAGTTCCAGCCATTTCTTGCGACGGAAGCTGTCGAGCGATTTCCAATCGTTGGCCAGCGGTGCGAGTGCGCTGCGCTGCATCGACGTCAATCGATTCCAGTCGGAAGCCGGCGATTTGCCATTCGAGGATTTGGCAGATTTGACCGGTGTGGCCGCTTTCACCGGTGGCGCGGGTTGTGCAGTTGCCGATGGCTCATGTGTCGACACAGCAGGCGTCTCGGGCATGGGCGTAGCAGGGGCGATGGCGGCAGGATTCGCAGCAGCTGTTCCGATCAGTGCGGAGGCGAACAGCAAGGGAGCGGCGATTCTGCCGAAGAGAAAATGGCAATCCGGTGAAAAGCGGCTTTCCATGTCAGTTTTCATCGTCGGTGCCATTTGCCAGAAAGGCATTGAAACCATGGTCGAGATAGGCGGACAGCGGCAGGTCGTCCGTCAGCACCTCGGCATCGATATTGGCCGTTTCGATCAGTTGTTCGCGCTGCTCGTACCGGTACAGCCCCAGCAGGCCAAATACCATGAATACCAGCGGGATCAGAACGCCCATGCGTCCCGCCCATATCGTCAAGTTGTCAAAATGGAAGGTGTGGCGCGAATGGCTGGGGCCGACGCTTGCCATGTGTGGCGCAAACGCGAGCTGTTCCGACTCCTGTTTTTTGCGCGAAAGCGCAATCTTGCGAGCAGATGAAAGGCGTTTTGCGGTGCTTTCTGGCAAGTTGTCTGCACTTTGGTCCAGCGCATGCCGTACCTTGTAGGCAAGAGTCAGGTCTTTCGCGTTCATAGATAGATTCCTTTGGCTCTGAGCGCATGGGCCAAGGCATGCGTGGCGCGCGAGCAATGCGTCTTGACGCTTCCTTCGGAGCATCCCATTACTGCTGCAGTTTCCGATACGTTCAGGTCCTGCCAATAACGCATCAGGAAAGCTTCGCGTTGACGGGGCGGCAGATTCTGGATTTCGTTTTCGATGATGTCGAGAATCTGCTGCCGCTCCAGCGTACTTTGGCCCGATTCGGCGCCGTAGCTGCCCGGTTCGGCTTCGATCATCTCCATCGCATCGAAGTTTTCCTGGTCCTGCTGCTTGCTGGTGAAGCTGGAAAACAGACTGATCCACGAGCTGCGCACCTTTTCCCGCCTGAAATAATCGCGGATCGTGTTCTGCAGGATGCGCTGGAACAGCATCGGCAGTTCGGCGGCGGGTTTGTCGCCGTACTTTTCCGCGAGCTTGATCATGGCGTCCTGCACGATATCCAGCGCGGACTCTTCCTTGCGTACCGCATAGACCGCCTGCTTGAACGCGCGGCGTTCGACGTCTTCGAGGAAATCGGAAAGTTCTTTGTCGGTTGCCATTGGATGCAGCGCTGCACGCACTGCCGGGGTATCGCGGAAAGGGCGCCTTCGCTGGCGTCGTCATTTTCAAAACTGCACGCATGCTAGCAAAAAAGCCTCATTCACGCGTATTTTTTGCATGAAATCTTTGATTTCAAGGCAGTTTTACCGAATTTTGACTTGACCTGCATGGTGCAGCGCGGTAACGTATCAGGTCCCTTTGTCATCTCGAAGGGCATCGATAGCCTGTCGCGGCCTGCGCATGATGCAGGTTTGCCGAAAAGGCGCGCTTCAATTTTTGAAAGCTAGTTTGCTCTAACCCGCGCCACAAGCGCGAGAAATCCCGCAAATACCGCCTTCAGCACCTCCGACCGAACGAGTCGCGCTTAGCGCTGGTTTGAAGCACATTCACAGATGTGTGAAGAATCGACGTGACCGCATAAAAAAGGGACGTTGGAGCACTGGAGCCGTATGCGGTTTCACAGGAGAGAGCATCCGATCAATTTCCAATGGACCTTGAAAGGACTTAGCATGACCGCAGAAACAACCCAAGCCGTCGGCGAAGAGCTGACCGGCGCGGAAATCGTCGTTCGCTGTCTGGAAGAAGAAGGTGTCGAACATGTGTTCGGCTATCCGGGCGGTGCAGTTCTGTACATCTACGACGCAATCTTCAACATCAGCAAATTCCAGCACATCCTGGTTCGTCACGAACAGGCTGCCGTGCACGCTGCGGATGCGTATTCCCGCAGCTCGAATAAAGTCGGTGTGTGCATCGTCACCTCCGGCCCCGGCGTAACCAATGCCGTGACAGGTCTCGCGACCGCGTACATGGACTCGATTCCGATGATCATCATTTCCGGTCAGGTGCCTTCGCACGCGATCGGACTGGACGCATTTCAGGAATGCGACACGGTCGGCATCACGCGCCCATGCGTCAAACACAATTTCCTCGTCAAGGATGTCAAGGATCTGGCAGAGACGATGAAGAAGGCCTTCTTCATCGCGACCACAGGCCGTCCCGGCCCGGTGCTGATCGACATCCCCAAAGACATCACGATGCACAAGACGACCTTCTCGTATCCGAAGGAAGTCGAAATGCGTTCGTACAAGCCGGTCGACAAGGGCCATTCGGGCCAGATCCGCAAGGCGGTACAACTGCTGCTGCAAGCGGAACGCCCAATGATCTATACCGGCGGCGGCGTCATTCTCGCCAACGCTTCAGAAGAAGTGAACCGTCTGGTCGACAAGCTCGGCTATCCGTGCACGAACACGCTGATGGGCCTGGGCGGCTACAAGGCAACCAGCGACAAGTTCGTCGGCATGCCTGGCATGCACGGTACCTATGAAGCCAACATGGCGATGCAACACTCGGACGTGATGATCGCGATCGGTGCACGCTTCGACGACCGCGTGATCGGCAACCCGAAGCATTTCTCCGCCACGCCGCGCAAGATCATCCACATCGATATCGACCCGTCGTCGATCTCGAAGCGCGTCAAGGTCGATATTCCTATCGTCGGCAACGTCAAGGAAGTGCTGCAGGAACTGCTGGCGCAACTGGACGCAGCTGAAAGCAAGCCGAACAGCGCAGCGTTGTCCGACTGGTGGAAGCAGATCAACGAATGGCGCAAGCGCGAGTGCCTGAAGTACACGCCGTCGACCGAAGTCATCAAGCCGCAATCGGTCATCGAAAAAGTCTGGCAGATCACGAAGGGTGACGCATTCATCACCTCGGACGTCGGCCAGCACCAGATGTGGGCTGCGCAGTACTATCCGTTCGACAAGCCACGCCGCTGGGTCAACTCCGGCGGTCTGGGCACGATGGGCGTCGGCCTGCCGTACGCGATGGGCGTGCAGATGGCCAATCCGGATGCGACCGTCGCCTGCATCACCGGCGAAGCATCGATCCAGATGTGCATTCAGGAACTTGCTACCTGCAAGCAGTACCACCTGACGCCGAAGATCATCCTGCTGAACAACCGTTTCCTCGGCATGGTGCGCCAGTGGCAGCAACTGGAATACGGTTCGCGCTATTCCGAGTCGTACATGGATTCGCTGCCGGATTTCGACAAGCTGGTCGAATCCTACGGCCACGTCGGCATGACGGTCGACAAGCCGGGCGATCTGGACGGCGCGCTGAAGCAAGCGTTCGACATGAAGGATCGTCTCGTATTCATGAATATCATCACCGACCAGACCGAAAACGTCTGGCCGATGGTCAAGACCGGCAAGGGCCTGACCGAGATGCTGCTGGGCTCGGAGGAACTGTGATGCGCCATATCATTTCTGTATTGCTGGAAAACGAAGCTGGCGCCTTGTCGCGCGTGGTCGGTCTGTTCTCGGCCCGTGCATACAATATCGAAACGCTGACCGTGGCGCCGACCGAAGATGCGACGTTGTCGCGCATGACCATCGTCACCAGCGGTTCGGATGACGTGATCGAACAGATCACCAAGCATCTGAATCGCCTGATCGAAGTCGTCAAGGTCGTCGATCTGACAGAAGGCGCGTTCATCGAGCGCGAACTGATGCTGATCAAGATCCGTGCCGTCGGCAAGGAACGTGAAGAAATGAAACGTACTGCGGATATTTTCCGTGGCCGCATCATTGACGTCACCGACAAGACCTACACGATCGAGCTGACCGGCAACAAGACCAAGCTGGATGCCTTCATCGATTCGATCGACCGTACCGCGATTCTGGAAACCGTCCGTACCGGCGGTTCCGGCATCGGCCGCGGCGAGCGCATCCTGAAGGTTTGACAAGTACAAAACACCGTTTCACCTAATTCCAATTCAACACACACTAGGAACATCATGAAAGTTTTCTACGATAAAGATTGCGATCTGTCGCTGATCAAGGGTAAACAAGTCGCCATCATCGGTTACGGTTCGCAAGGCCATGCACACGCGCAAAACCTGAGCGATTCCGGCGTCAACGTGACCGTCGGTTTGCGCAAGGGTGGCGCATCGTGGGACAAGGTTGCCAAGGCCGGCCTGAAAGTGGCGGAAGTCAACGACGCCGTCAAAGGTGCCGACGTCATCATGATCCTGCTGCCGGACGAAAATATTGCACAGGTCTACAACGAAAACGTCGCACCGAACGCCAAGCAAGGCGCCGTTCTGGCGTTCGCGCACGGCTTCAACGTGCACTACGGCCAGGTCGTGCCGCGCGCCGATCTGGACGTCATCATGATTGCGCCGAAGGCACCAGGCCACACCGTGCGGGGTACTTACGCTCAAGGCGGTGGCGTGCCGCATCTGGTGGCTGTGTATCAAGACAAATCCGGCGTTGCGCGTGACATCGCTCTGTCGTACGCAATGGCCAACGGTGGCGGCCGTGCCGGCATCATCGAAACCAACTTCCGTGAAGAAACCGAAACCGATCTGTTCGGCGAACAAGCCGTTCTGTGCGGTGGCGCTGTTGAACTGATCAAGGCCGGTTTCGAAACGCTGGTGGAAGCCGGCTATGCACCGGAAATGGCGTACTTCGAGTGCCTGCACGAACTGAAGCTGATCGTCGACCTGATCTATGAAGGCGGTATCGCCAACATGAACTACTCGATCTCGAACAATGCGGAATACGGCGAGTACGTGACCGGCCCGCGCGTTGTGACCGAAGACACCAAGAAGGTCATGAAGCAGGTTCTGAAGGACATCCAGACCGGCGAATACGCGAAGAGCTTCATCCTGGAAAACAAGGCTGGCGCACCGACGCTGATTTCCCGTCGCCGTCTGAACGCAGAACACCAGATCGAGCAAGTTGGTTCGAAACTGCGTGCGATGATGCCTTGGATCGCCAAAAACAAATTGGTCGATCAAACCAAGAACTGATTTTCTTCGAAGATATCTCGGGCAGCATCCGGCATGCGCTTGCAGGCGCATGCCGCGCTCAGACGAAAAGCCACGCATTTGCGTGGCTTTTTTATCGTCTTTACGCGCCATGGATCGAGAAGAACAAGCTGGTCGACCAGTCGAAGAACCAGTCTGCGTTTGAACATCACACTGTATTCGCTTGCAGGAAAATATAGCGCTCAAGCTAAAGGCTGCACGCGAGTGTGGCTTTTTTCGTTTACAGTTTGTTGCAACAGAAACAGATCGCTTGCCTAAAGGAAAGAACCAAAACGGCACTGCTTCTGTCATAACAACGCGCTTCATTTCTCACAATCCGGGCAAGCCCTGCATTGCCCCCTTATTCAGGAGATCGTCATGCCACGACTGAAATCGCTGTTGTTCGCCGCTGCCTGTACCGTTGCCGGTTCTGCCGCTTTTGCTCAATCCGCTCCGCAGACCAGCGGCACGCTGGTCATCGTTCCCGCATTCGGCGAGGTCAAGCATGCCAACGATCAGGCTGTGCTGACGCTGACGATCGAGGAGCAGGACAAGGACAAGGCGGCAGCCGCTTCGCGTGTGAACCAGAAGATGAAGCAGGGCATGGATATCGTCCGCAAACAGGATCCGGGTGCCCAACTTTCCACACGTGGTTATTACACCTATGCCGTCTATCCGGAAACGCCGCCGCAACCGAAACAGGCAAGCAACAAGCCGCCGCAACCGGTAGCGTGGCGTGTCGGCCAGTATCTGGATGTGAAGACGACGAATCTGTCCGGCCTGCCGAAAACGGTGTCGTCCGTGCAGAGCATCCTGTCGGTCAACGGACTGCGTTTCGGTCTGGCGGATGCAACGACGCGCAAGCTGGATGCGCAGCGCATCGATGCAACCTACAAGAACCTGAACGAACGTATCGTCTCGATCGCACGGGCGATGGGACGCAATCCTGCCGATGCTGTGCTGGATACCGTCGATTTCGAAGGTTCGGGTAATTATGCGCAGGATGCGGTTGCAGCAGCACCGCAGATGATGCGGACGTCCATGATGGCAAAATCCGAGGCCGTGGTTGAAGAACCGAGTTTCGAGCCGGGAGAAACGACGTTGTCGATGCGCGTGGTCGGGAAGGTTCGCTTCCGCTGATCGACATTGTTCGCATCTACCGAAGCGGACAACAGCAGAAAAATCGCATCGTGCGTCTCCGGCGCCGATGCGATTTTTCTTGGATTCTCCTTCGTTGCGGTTTCATGGCTTGAAGGCTGTCGCCGGATGCCGGTCTGCTACACTAGCGGCCTTCGATTCTCCACTGAGAACATTACCG
Source organism: Oxalicibacterium solurbis (assembly GCF_014635845.1). GTDB lineage: Bacteria > Pseudomonadota > Gammaproteobacteria > Burkholderiales > Burkholderiaceae_D > Oxalicibacterium > Oxalicibacterium solurbis. The sequence continues at coordinate 614,881 of NZ_BMDP01000002.1, forward strand.
ACAAGGCGGGATTCGCATGCCAAGCTTTAATCGCCGCAAGGCGAAAAACACCTCTTCCACCTTTGCAAGAACGCGCCCGCTGGGCAAGCTGGCGCGGAGCAAACAACAGACCTTGCACGAAGAGGGCGAAGACGATGCCGCGCTATCCGGTCATGTGCTGCGCCGACGCGGCATCTATCTGCTGCCGAATGCCTTCACGACGGCAGGATTGTTCTGCGGCTTTTATGCAATCGTCATGGCGATGGGACAGAAGTTCGACTATGCGGCGATTGCGATCTTTTCCGCGATGCTGCTGGACTCCATTGATGGACGCGTCGCGCGGCTGACGCATACGCAAAGCGAATTCGGTGCGCAATACGACAGCCTGGCAGACATGGTTTCCTTCGGTGCCGCGCCGGCGCTGGTCGTCTATGTCTGGGCGTTGCAGGGCATGGGCAAGCTCGGCTGGCTGGCGGCTTTCGTTTATTGCGCAGGCGGTGCATTGCGGCTGGCGCGCTTCAATACCAATATCGGCGTGGTCGACAAACGTTATTTTCAGGGCTTGCCGAGTCCTGCGGCGGCGGCGCTGGTCGCCGGTTTCATTTGGCTGATGCAGGATCTGGGCTATCCCGGGGCGGAGCTGAGCTGGGCCGCCTGGATTATCACGCTGTATGCGGGGCTGACGATGGTGACCAACGTTCCGTTCTACAGCTTCAAGGACATCAACTATCGCAAGTCAGTACCGTTCATTGCAATTTTCCTGATCGTTCTGGCGTTGGTGGCGATAGCGGGTGATCCGCCGAAAGTATTGTTCGGCCTGTTCATCTTATACGGCCTGTCAGGTTATGCCGTCTACTTCTGGCGGCTGGCGAAAGGCAAGCCGGTCAGCATCGTGCAAACCGAGATGGAACACGACGATCACGCTTGATCGTTGCTATGCGTTCCGCGAATTGCCGTGCGAGCGAAAGTCTTGGTGGCGGGATCTTTGCTTCCGTCACGAGGCTATCTCATTCTTAATTCTTTGCTCCCTGGTTTGTGCCAGAGATTTCTGCAGAGACTCCTACCTAAGCTGAATTCCTGATCGAGGGCATCGCATTGCATGCTGGCAATGATGTCGCCCATTGCGTGCGTCAGCGTACAGAGCATTGCCCTGCGGATGCATAAAATGTTTCCCATCGTGATCGTGGCGGCGGGGAGACGGAGATGGATGGCACAGGCAATGCAGGAAGGGCGAAGCCCTTTCGATTATTCCTGATGAGCGGCATCTTGGTCGCGTTTACGCTGCTCGCTGTAATCGGCATCATTGCGTGGGTGCCTTTACTGCCCGAGGCAGTGGCTGTCGATACCGGTAATGCAGATTTTTCCGAATACATCGTCTTGCACGAGTCCTGGCATTCCGTCGCGGCAACCTCTCGTTTTGCCTTCTGCAATCGTTGAAGGAAGAACTGAAGCAGGCAGTTGCGAGCAACTGCCTGTAGCGTTTTTCCGGTGACGTTCATATGTGCGCTGTCGAACAGAGCTGACGTACGTTTTCCCTCATAGTGAATTCATTCGCCGATGCACAGCACGCATCGGTTTCTTCAAATCACGCCAGCGTGTCTATTTTTCCCGAGCCACACCGGCGATGCCGAGCGCAAATGTGTTCGAGCGATTTCTGAAAGGACATCATCATGAAAGATAGCGAAGTGATTTCAACCTTGAATGACCTGATCGAAACCTGCAAGGATGGCGAAAAAGGATTCAAGACCTGTGCCGAGGATATTGCGGACAACCAGTATCGTCAGCCATTCCTCACCCTGGCAACCAGCTGCTCGGCTGCAGCACAGGAGCTGACGGGGCTGGTAGTGGCACGCGGTGGCGATCCTGAAACGCGCTCCAGTTTGAGCGGTACCTTGCATCGCCGCTGGGTGGATATCAAGTCCGCAATCATGGGCAAGGACGATGAAGCCATTCTCAACGAATGCGAACGCGGCGAGGATGTGGCGAAGAAGAGCTATGCGAATGCGCTGGAGAAGGATCTTCCTGTCGACGTGCGCGCAGTCGTGGAGCGCCAATATCAAGGCGTGTTGAAGAACCATGACATCGTCAAGACCATGCGCGATCGGGCACGTGTAGCAGCGATGTAGATTTCTTTGTGATCTGCTTCCTTGAACAATTTTGATATCGGCCTGAATATCAACCCGGATATGGAGGAGTGTAACGATGATGGATACGAAACTGGATGATGTCACCAAGGATCTGAAAACCCTGTCGAAGGATGCCAAGGCGCTGTCGAATGAAGCACAGGACGACCTGCGGGAAAAGACAGGAGAGTTGAGCAAGAAATGTACGGAATTCCTGAATTCCGCCATGGCTGCGGCCAAGGAAGTGCCGACGATCGCGGCGACGCGTACCAAGGAAGTGGCAGCGTCTACCGACGAGTACGTGCATCAGAAGCCGTGGCGTGCCGTCACGCTTTCGGCCGGACTGGGCATTCTGTTGGGTGTGATGTTCGCCAAACGGGACAATCGCTAACGAACATTGCGTACTTCGATTGCGCACTTCGGGTGTGGTTATACCCGGAAAAAAGCCCCGCACGGATTTCCCTGCGGGGCTTTGTCATGTGTGGAAGAAGAAAAACGTTCAGGCGGTGGCGTTGCTTTCGGCCGGTGGATAGAAGGAGATCGATTTGCCGACGACCGCACCTTCCGCATAGCCGATGCCGATGCGCTGCAGCATTGCCAGCTTCTCTGCATCGTCGACGTTTTGCGCGATGGTGTCGATTCCCATCACACTGCTGATGCGCTGGATGGCTTCGACTTTCGCATAGTCGACAGGATCGCTGGCCATGCCGCGGATATAGCTTCCGTCGATTTTCAGGAAATCGACATGCAGGTGTTTCAGGTAGGCGAATGAAGACATGCCGCTGCCGAAATCGTCGAGCGCAAAAAGGCAGCCATGCGGTTTCAGCGCTTCGATGAAACGCAACGCACGCGTCAAATTGGCGATGGCCGTCGTTTCTGCGATCGAGAAGCAGATTGCATTGCGCGGCAGGTCGAATTCGATGAATTGTTCATGGACGAATTCGATGAAGTGTTCGTCGTCCAGCGAATTGCCCGATATCTTCAACATCAGTACATGCGCGCCGAGATCGCCGCCGGCATCCATTGCGCGCAGCGTTGCGGCATGCTGCGCAAACGCAGTGCGAATGACCCAGCGGTCGATCGTCGGCATGAAGTGATAGCGTTCTGCCGCGGGCATGAAGGCGCTTGGCGGAATCAATCGGCCGTTTTCGCCTGCCATGTAAAGACGCAGTTCTTCGAACAGATGATCCTTGCGGTTCGGTTTGAGATTGGCGATGCGTTGCGCCTGTAACTGGAAGCTATCGTTTTCAAAAGCCTTCTGGATACGCTCGTTCCATTTGATTTCGCCTTCGCGCGCGCCTTGCGGATGATCTTCGGTACGGTAGATGTGTACGCGATTACGGCCGCTGTCCTTGGCCATGTAGCAGGCTGTATCTGCAGCGCTGAGCAAATCGGGCAGCGACAGAGTGTTGTTGTTGAAGTTGACCAAGCCGATGCTGACGCCGATCGGAAAGATCTTGTCCTGCCAGATGAAGTGGAAGTCGCAGATCGTCTGCCGCAGTTTTTCGGCGATGCGTACGGCCGATTCGGGCGAGCAGTTCTCAAGGAAAGCGCCGAATTCGTCGCCACCGAGGCGTGCCAGCGTATCGCTGTCGCGCACCAGCGGTTGCAGCAAGGCGGTGATCTGGCGCAGCAGTTCGTCGCCGGCACTGTGGCCGCAGGTATCGTTGACGATCTTGAACTGATCCAGATCCAGATAGAGCAGCGCGTGCTGACGTGGCTGGCGCGCCAGCGTATCGATCGCCAGTTCCAGCCGGCGTTCGAACTCGCGGCGATTGAACAGGCCCGTCAACGGATCGTGTGCAGCCTGGTGCGACAGCTGGATGGCCAGCTTGCGCGAATCGCTGACGTCGTGGAATACCAGGACGACACCAATGATCTCGCCGTCGCGATCGCGAATCGGTGCGGCGGAATCCTCGACTGCGTATTCGTTGCCGTTGCGGCTGAGCAGAACGCTGTCCTTGCTCAGTTCGACGTTGTCCTGCTGTGCCAGTGCGGTTTCAACCGGATCGGCCACCGGCTCACGCGTGAAGCCGTTGATGATGCGGAAGACGCGCGATGACGGTAATCCTTCCGCTTCGGCCTTGCTCCATCCCGTCAGCTGCTCGGCGACCGGATTCATGTATTCGATGTTGCCCAGTTTGTCGGTCGTGATGACGGCGTCGGCAATCGATGCCAGCGTCACTTGCGCGCGCTCCTTTTCGGCAAACAGTACGGCTTTCGATTCCTCGCGTTCGGTTTCATGCTGTTGCAGCGATGCGATCATGCCGTCGAAAGCGCGTGCGAGCTGGCTGATTTCCTCGCGGCCGTAGCGGATACCGGTGCGTGCGCGCAGATTGCCGGCGCCGACCTGATCGGCGGTGCGCACCAGCGTCTTGACGCGTCGCAGGATGATGACATCGCCAACGAACCAGGCAGCCAGCAGTGCCAGCAGCGCAATGACAGCCAGCGTCGCCAGTTCCACCATCTGCAGTTTGTTGGCCGGCGCCACGATGTCGTCCATCGGTACGCCGATGCTGACCTTGAAGTTGGAAACGTTACTGGTGCCGACCGGCGCGAATGCATGCAGGCGGGTAATGCCATCGGTGTCCGTCAGTTCGGAAGTGCCGAAGCCGACCTTGATCATTACGTCGAACAGCGATGGCGATGTACGCGTGCCTATCCATTTTTCCGGATCTGGCCGGCGCGCGATGATGGTGCCGCGGCTGTCGGCGGTGATCAGCACAGCGCCGTTCGGCAGCGCGATGTCGCTGACGAAGCGATCCAGATAGCTGAGATCGAGCGCGGCGAAAATCACCGAACGGACGTTGCCGCTGTTGTCGAGTACCGGATAGGTCAGGTTGATGGTGTGGCGGCGGCTCATGCGGCCGAACACGTAGTCGCCGGCAGTGAAGGTGCGTTGCTCGACGGTCTGCTTGAAATAGGCGCGGCTGCCGAGGTTGACCTTGTTCTGCAGCGGCAGCGCGCTGCAGGTGACGTCGCCATTCAACTGGATCAGGCCGAAGTTCGTATAGCCTTCGTTGCGTTTCAGGACACTGGCAAGGAACTGGCTGCAGGTTTTCGGACTGCCTTGCAATTCGGGCAAGGTCGACAGCACGGTCAGCAGCTGGCGTGCGCCTTCGATCATGCGCGCCTCGCTGGTGGCGGCCAGTTGCGTCATTTGCTGCAGGTTGTCTTCGGTAATACGGATGGCTTGCTGCCGTTCTTTCCAGGCGCCGTAGACGGTCAGGATTACCGGCGGGACGATCGCAAGCAAAACGAGGACGAGCAAGCGGCTACGCAAGCTGTCGAAATTGAGCTTCTGGCCGAGAGATTTTTTCAAAACATGGACTTTTTGATAATCATCGGATGCGGAGGTCGATGGCCGTCGCTTTTCAATGTAGTCGATATGGACGGAATGCGCCATGCCGCAGCGTGGCTTACCCGTCGTCAGACCGGGTAAGCGCGAAAAGAGTTTCCGTAAAACAGCGGAATGTTGAAATTTTGTTCTTGGATTTTGCGCTAGACGGCGCGACGCATTTTCTTCGCGGTGTAGTCCTTGGGCTCGGCAGTTGGCTTGACGAGCTTGACGACTGCCAGCGTGCAGTTGTCGGCCTTGCCCGGCGCGGCACGGGAACGGGCTTTCGCGACCAGCATTTCGCAGGCCTGCCGTGCCGGATTCATTGCAATGGCGGCACCCAGTTCGGCATCGGAGAAGTATTGCCAGAGACCGTCGGTGCACAACAGGAAGGCGTCGCCGCTTTTCAGGTTGTCGCGCCGACCGATCGCCAATGACAATGCATTGGTGCTGCTGCCGAGGACGTTGACCAGCAGATTGGCCAGCAACGGGTCCTTTGCCTTTTCGTCATCCAGCTTGTTTTCCGCTTTCAGTTGCGCAAGATAGGTGTGGTCTTCAGTGCGGCGCACACAATTGGGACCGTCGAAGCTGTACAGGCGGGAATCGCCGGCATGCGCCCAGATCGCTGAATTCTGCGGTGTGAGAATCAACAGCACGACGGTGCTGTGCGGCTTCTTGTCGGACGACATCGCAGACAATTTGATGACGGTGTCGGCTTCGTGCGCGATCGTGCGCAATACGCTTTCGGGATCGTCGGTCAGCGGCGAAAAGCGCTCGAAGATCTGTTGCGCAGTCCGCACGACCTGCTCGGCCGCCAGCGCGCCACCGGACATGCCGCCCATGCCGTCGGCCATGACGGCCAGCATGTAGCCAGGCGCTTTGGGGGCGGCGAAGAGGGCGGCTCTGTCCTGCTGTTCCTGACGGTCTCCGATGTGCTGGCCGGTTCCGGCTTCTATCTTGTATTGGCTCATGCGTCTGCGTGGATTAAACTTATGGCTCGGTTGTCATGCGCGGTTGTTGTGCGCCGGATTATTGCATGTGTCATGCATTCTGTAATCGAAAGCGGGCGGGCGGAAATTGTAAAAATTTTTTGCAGGCGGTCGCCCGGAAGTTGTGACATTAAGATAACGAATTTGCCGGGTCGATGCGCATATTGTGCAGCGGATGGCGGCTTTTGTAGATAAATTGCCACGTTTTGAATGAAGCCTTCGGGCATGAGCGACTGCGCCGGGAATGACACTATGGCAATAAATTCTTCGCATGACATTCAGCGCCGGATTATCGAGCTTGAGGTCGAGCATCGCGATCTCGATGCTGCGATCGAAACATTGATCCGCGACGGAAGGCATGAAGAACTGCAATTGCGCCGTCTGAAGAAACGCAAGCTGCAATTGAAGGACAACATCACCTTGCTGAAGATGCAGCTGGTGCCGGATATTCCGGCCTGACGTTGCATTCCCTGTATTACTGGCGCCTCGCTGCGACGTTACACGTTGCCGATCCAGATCATCAACGCATTTTCCAGGCTGTATTTTGACCGTCGAATCCTCTGCCATACCCGAACCCGTGGACCACGATGAAGAAATCGACGTCCTCTTCGGCGTCGGCAGTCCGCTGGGACAGGCGGTCGGCGGCTTCCGTCCGCGCCAGTCGCAGACCGAAATGGCGAAAGCGATCGCCAGCGCCATCGCCAGCCGCAGCACGTTGATCGCCGAGGCGGGTACCGGCACCGGCAAGACTTTTGCCTATCTGGTGCCCTCGTTGCTGTGGGGCGGCAAGGTCATCGTTTCCACCGGTACCAAAAACCTGCAGGATCAACTGTATCTGCGTGATATCCCGACCGTGCGCCGTGCGCTGAATGCGCCGGTGTCGGTTGCGTTGTTGAAGGGGCGCGCCAACTACGTCTGCCATTTTCATCTCGAACGGACCTTGCAGAACGGCCGGCTGACGTCACGCGATGATGTCGGCCATCTGCGCGAAATTTCGCGCTTCGTCAAAACCACAAGTACCGGCGACAAGGCCGAACTGTCGAAAGTGCCGGAGACGGCTTCGGTCTGGAATCTGGTTACGTCGACGCGCGATACCTGCATGGGCGCCGAATGCCAGTATTACCAGGATTGTTTTGTGATGAAGGCGCGCAAGGAAGCGCAGCAGGCGGACGTGGTCGTCGTCAATCATCACCTGTTCTTCGCTGACGTCGCGCTGAAGGATACCGGCGTGGCCGAGTTGCTGCCGTCGGCGAATACCGTGATCTTCGACGAGGCGCATCAATTGCCGGAAACGGCGACATTGTTTTTCGGCGAGACGGTTTCCACATCGCAGGTATTGGAACTGTGCCGCGACGTGCTGGCTGAAGGACTGGCGCATGCGCGCGGCGGTGTCGACTGGCCGGCTGTCGTGACGACGGTGGAGCGTGCGGCGCGCGATCTGCGCCTGACCTTTCCGCAGGATTCCGTGCGTTTCTCCGTTGGGCAGATCGCGCCGTCCAGTCCGTTCTTCCCGGCGCTCGATGTGCTGAAGGATCAGCTGGATGCCATGCTGGCTGTACTCGAAAAACATGCGGAGCGTGCCGAAACGGTCGAGCAGTGCCGTGTGCGTGCGCTGGAACTGGCGATGCGCCTGGACGCATGGAACAAGTCGGTGCCCGATCCGATCATCGGCCAGGAAACCGTACAGTGGGTCGAAGCGTTTGCATCGTCGCTGCAACTGCATCGCACGCCGCTGTCGATTGCACCAATCTTCAACAAGCAGCGCGAAGGTTCGCCGCGATCCTGGATCTTCACGTCGGCCACGCTGGCGGTAAAGAACGATTTCAACCACTACAGTGCGCAGATGGGGTTGTGGGAAGAGCAGGCGCAAAGCTGGCCCAGCCCTTTCGATTACGGCAACCAGGGTTTGCTCTATGTGCCAGAAAACCTGCCGCAGCCGAATGCGCTCGAATATACCGACGCCATGATCGACGTAGCGCTGCCGGTGATCGAGGCTGCAGGCGGTCGCGCCTTCCTGCTGTGCACGACGATACGTGCCGTCAATCGTGCGGCTGAGCGACTGCGCGATGAATTCGCGCGGCGCAAGTTGCCGTTTCCGCTGATGGTGCAGGGCGAAGCCGGACGTACCGAATTGCTCGACCGTTTTCGCGCGGCCGGCAATGCCGTGCTGATTGGCAGCCAGAGTTTCTGGGAAGGCGTGGATGTGCGTGGCGATGCCTTGTCGCTCGTCATCATCGACAAGCTGCCGTTTTCGCCGCCGGACGATCCGGTGCTGGCGGCACGCATCGAAGCGCTGGAGAAAAAGGGGATGAACGGTTTCATTCATCATCAGCTGCCGGCGGCGATCATCAATCTGAAACAGGGCGCGGGCCGCCTGATTCGTGATGAAACGGATCGCGGCGTGTTGATGATCTGCGATCCGCGCCTGATTTCCAAACCGTACGGCCGTCGCATATGGCAGAGCTTGCCGCCATTCAAACGCACGCGCGAACTGTCCGTTGTGCAGGCTTTCTTTGCATCGTCTGAGCAGACAGAGGACGTAGCATAGTCATAGTGCATGTGGCGTCGTGTGTCCGGCACGATAGCCAAGGGGAAAAGAGCTGGAGTTCGCTTCGGGAAAACAGGGTGCTTCGGTTAGAATCGTTCTATGAAAATCCTTATCAGTAACGATGACGGTTACCTGGCGCCAGGCTTGAGCGCATTGGCCGATGCGCTGGCACCGATCGCCGACATTACCGTCGTCGCTCCCGACAGCAATCGTTCCGGCAGTTCCAACTCGCTGACACTCGATCGTCCGCTTTCCGTCTTCCAGGCATCGAACGGTTTCTACTTCATCAACGGCACACCGTCGGACTGCGTGCATATCGCGCTGACCGGTATCATGACCGAAGCCCCCGACCTGATCGTCTCCGGCATCAACCAGGGGCAGAACATGGGCGACGACACGCTGTATTCCGGCACCGTGGCGGCGGCGACCGAAGGCTATCTGTTCGGCCTGCCGGCGATCGCGTTTTCGCAAGTCGAGAAGGGCTGGGGCGAACTGGCATCGGCCGCGCGCGTGGCGCGCGATATCGTCGAACGTCGTCTCGAAGAATCGTTTTCCGACCATTTCCTGTTGAACGTCAATATTCCCAACCTGTCTTATGCACAACTGAAGCCGCCGGTGCCTACGCGGCTCGGTAAGCGCCATCAATCGGAAGCAGTCATCAAGGCCTACGATCCGCAGGGCCGCGAAATCTACTGGATCGGCCCTTGTGGCGGGCAGAAGGATGCCGGCGAAGGCACCGATTTCCATGCGACGGCACTCGGTCATGTCTCGATCACGCCATTGCAGATCGACCTGACGCACAATGCGCAGCTTGCCGGCCTGAAGAAGGCGCTCGCATGACCGACAAGGACAAGGGCAAACGTTTTCCGCTATCGCTGTCCTCGCTGTCGGAAAAGCCCCCGCGCTCCGGTCTCGCGGGCCAGCCGCAACGGCATGTCTCCCGCGTAGTAACCCCGCAGACGGCAACGTCGAACGCGGCACAGCATGCGAAGCGTGCAGGCATTGTGCCGAGTCCGGCGATGAAGTCGAATGCATCCATGAAGCAGGCCATGCCTGTATCGTCGCCATCGCCCGGCCGCACCGCGCCGCTGGTCTCGGATGCGATCCGCAAGGCCATGACGGCGCGTGTGGCGCAACAGGGGGTAAAGGATGCGAAGGTGCTGGCTGCGATGGATGCGGTGCCGCGTCATTTATTCATCGAGCCGGCGCTGGCCAGCCAGGCCTATATCGACGCTTCCCTGCCGATCGGCTACCACCAGACGATCTCGCAACCTTATATCGTTGCGCGCATGATCGAGGTGATGCGTGCCAATGCCAATGGCGGTGTACTCAATCATGTGCTGGAAATCGGTACTGGCTGCGGTTATCAGGCCGCGGTGCTGTCGCTGGTGGCAAAGGAAGTCTATTCGATCGAGCGGATCAAGGGATTGCATGAACTTGCCAAGGCCAACCTGCGTCCTATGCGCGTGGCCAACATCCGCTTGCATTACGGAGATGGTATGCTTGGCCTGCCGCAGGCAGCCCCGTTCGACGGCATCATTCTCGCCGCAGCCGGGCTGGAAGTGCCGCAGGCGCTACTGGAGCAAATGACGATAGGCGGACGCCTGGTTGCCCCGGTGGGCGACCGCCGGCAGGTACTGCAACTGATAGAGCGCGTCGGTAAATTCGACTGGAAGACCTCGACGCTGGAAGATTGCCATTTCGTGCCGCTGCGCCCTGGAATGATGGGTTAGGCGGCGCGCATGCAGGAAAAGATTGAACGCAAGAAAATGAAAAAATCACGACTGATATTTCCGTTGCTGCTGTCCCTCGGGCTGGCAGCCTGCAGCACGACGCAACACAATGCGCCGGTGAGCGAACGCACGATCGGCAGCGGCACGAGTGCATCGGCGCGGCAGACGGAGGACCGCACCTACTATACGGTGAAGAAGGGCGACACGCTGTACCGGATCGCGCTCGACTTCGGCCAGAGTTACGGCGAACTGGTGACCTGGAACAATCTCGCCAATCCGAATGACATCAAGGTAGGCCAGGTGCTGCGCGTTGCACAGCCCGACATGCCGGCTGCCCGCAGTGGCGGTGCTCAGGTCGGTGCGGTTTCGACATCGTCCGGCGTCGAAACGCGTGCGCTGTCTGCACCGGCACCTGTCGCCGGCAGCAACAAGACCGATCCGCGCGGTGACAAGCGCCCGTATTCCGATGCGACGATGGCCGGAATGCAAAAGGATGGCGAAAAACCGGAAGCTGCAGCGAATGGCGACGAGGATACGGTTTCCTGGATGTGGCCGGCAGACGGCAAGGTGGTTTCCAATTTCGATGACAGCAAGAAAGGCATCGATATCGCCGGCAAATCGGGGCAGCCCGTGCTGGCTGCCGGCGCCGGCAAGGTCATGTATGCCGGTAGCGGTATTCGCGGCTACGGCAATCTGGTCATCGTCAAGCACACCAGCACGTTGTTGTCGGCCTATGCGCACAACAAGACGATCAGCGTGAAGGAAGGCCAGACCGTCAGCAAGGGGCAGAAGATCGCCGAGATGGGCGATTCCGATGCCGATGCGGTCAAGCTGCACTTTGAAATCCGTCAGCAGGGCAAGCCTGTCGACCCTGCCAAATTCCTGCCGGCCCGCCAATGACCAGAAATCGCGACGTCCAGTCCGACGATGAGCAAAATGCAGATGCATTGCCGTCGGACATGACGTTTCGATCCGCTGACGACGCAAACGACGACGGCGACGACGAAGAAAAGCAGCAGGAACCGGCTCGCCAGGCACCGGTCGAGATGGCCGGCATCGATGAACTGAAGAAGGTTCTGTCGACCGAACTGTCCACCGATGCGACCCAGCATTACCTGAACCAGATCGGTTCACGCCCCTTGCTGACGGTCGAGCAGGAAGTCCATTATGCGACGCTGGCCAAGCAGGGCGATTTCGCCGGCCGGCAGAAGATGATCGAGCACAACCTGCGTCTGGTCGTCTCGATTGCCAAGCATTACATCAACCGCGGCGTCGTGCTGCTCGACCTGATCGAGGAAGGCAACATCGGCCTGATGCGCGCGATCGACAAGTTCGAGCCTGAACGCGGTTTCCGTTTTTCGACCTATGCAACCTGGTGGATACGCCAGAGCATCGAGCGCGCGATCATGAACCAGGCGCGTACCGTGCGTCTGCCGGTGCATGTGGTGCGCGAACTGAACCAGACACTTCGTGCGAAATTCCATCTGGAAGCGCAGCATCACGACGGCAAGGATGCAACGGCGGAAGACATTGCGCATCTGGTCGATCGCAGCGTCGAGGATGTGCAGGACATTCTGGCGCTTTCCGAGCATGCGACATCGCTGGATGCGCCGCTGGATGGTGATCCGCAAGCCAGTCTGATCGATCTGATACCGGGCGATCAGGCGAACGATCCCGACACGCAGGCGGAGCACCATGAAATGGCGGTGCTTGTGCGCGACTGGCTGGAAAAACTGCCGGACAAACAGCGCCTCGTCATCACGCGCCGTTTCGGACTCGATAACGACGATCCGGCCACGCTGGAAGAACTGGCGTCGGAAATGAACGTGACGCGCGAACGCATCCGGCAGATCCAGCAAGAGGCGCTGATCAAGCTCAAACGCTCGCTGGCACGTACTGGTGTCGGCAAGGATTCTCTGCTCTGATCCTCCTTTCGCACGTAACGTGCTGAAGGCATGCGTCGCTACCGACGCAATTTGCTATCATCCGCACTCGCGATTTTTTCACCGATCATCTGCCGGCAACCTTGCGATTCCGGCAACTTCCATTTCCTATGCAGCAAACCACCATCGATATCGAATCCCTCGACATGGAGGCGCGCGGCGTCGGCCATCTGCAGAATGAGGACGGCACGCCGGGCAAGGTCGTTTTCGTCGAAGGCGCATTGCCGAAAGAGCGTGTAGGTTTCTCTTCGTTCCGCAAAAAACCGAACTGGGAAGCGGCGAAGCTGACTGAAATCTACAAGGAGTCGTCGCAGCGGGTGCAGCCGAAATGCCCGCATTTTGGCGTCTGTGGCGGCTGTTCGATGCAGCATCTCGACGCCGGTGCGCAGGTGGCGATGAAGCAGCGCATCCTTGAAGACAACCTGAAGCACATCGGCAAGGTCAGGGCACAGACGATGCTGCGCCCGATTCACGGACCGACCTGGGGTTATCGCTACCGTGCACGCATTTCGGTACGCAACGTGCCGAAAAAGGGTGGAATCCTGGTCGGTTTCCATGAGCGAAAATCGAGCTATGTCTGCGACATGAAAAGCTGCGAAATCCTGCCGCCGAATGTATCGGCAATGCTGGTGCCGCTGCGGCATCTGATTACTTCGTTGGCTATTGCCGACCAGGTGCCACAGATCGAACTGGCAATCGGCGAAGGCGAAAACGGTCGAGCGACGACGGCCATGGTGCTGCGCAATATGGTGCCGTTGACGCCGGGCGATGAACAGAAACTGGCGGCGTTCGCCACGCAGTATGGCGTGCAGTGGTGGCTGCAGCCGAAAGGGCCGGATACCGTATATCCGCTCGATCCGTCGGACGCTGACCTGCATTACCTGTTGCCGGAATTCGGTATCAAGATACCGTTCAAACCGACCGATTTCACACAAGTCAATCACCGTATCAACCGTGTTCTGGTGGCGCGTGCACTGCGTCTGCTGGATATACAGGCAGAGGATCGCGTCGCCGATCTGTTCTGCGGCCTAGGGAATTTCACCTTGCCGATCGCGACGCTGGCGAAGGAAGTTGTCGGGATCGAGGGCAGCGATCTCCTGACCGAGCGCGCGCTGGAAAATGCCAGGGCGAACGATGTGGCGGAGCATACGACCTTTTATTGCCGCAATCTGTTCGAGGCCAAGCCGGAAGATTTTGTCGCGTTGGGAAGATTCGATCGCATGCTGATCGACCCGCCGCGTGAAGGAGCGGCCGCGGTCTGCGAGGCGCTGATGGAACTGGCGCAGACACATCCGAAGCTGCTGCCGCGCCGTATCGTCTATGTATCGTGCAATCCATCGACGCTGGCGCGCGACGCGGCGGTGCTGGTGCAGGGCGGTTACGTGTTGCAGCACGCTGGCGTGGTCAACATGTTTCCGCATACGTCGCACGTCGAGTCGATGGCAGTGTTCGACCTGTAGCGATAAGGCACAAGCGTTCTTCAGAAAAGCCGGCCTGCGCGCCGGTTTTTCGTTGGAAGACTGACATTTGGCCAAGATGGGCAAGGAAGGGCTGTGGACGAGAACATTACTCGCCTGCAAGCCGCTGCAAAGCGCGTATGGATGCGGGTTTCTCTCGAAAAGTGCCGGACTTTGCCGCCTATGCAGGGGTGTTTCATGCTAGAATCAGCGGTTAGCCGAATTCTCACATTTTTATCTTAACCCCTTATTTTTATTGGAGTTTTTTCAGATGGCAATCGAACGCACCCTGTCGATCATCAAACCGGACGCAGTCGCGAAAAACGTGATCGGTCAGATTTATACTCGTTTCGAAAGCGCCGGCCTGAAAGTCGTTGCCGCACGCATGGCACAACTGTCGCGCGCCGAAGCGGAAGGTTTTTATGCTGTTCACCGTGAACGTCCGTTCTTCAAGGATCTGGTCGACTTCATGGTTTCCGGCCCGGTCATGATCCAGGTACTGGAAGGCGAAGGCGCAATCGCCAAGAATCGCGACCTGATGGGCGCCACCGATCCGAAGAAGGCAGAAAAAGGCACGATCCGGGCCGATTTCGCTGATTCGATCGACGCCAACGCCGTGCACGGCTCGGACGGTGAAGATACGGCGAAGAACGAAATCGCCTACTTCTTCCCGGCACTGAACGTCTACTCGCGTTAATGTGTTGAGCGCTTCTCGCAAAGTGTTTTGTGAGAAGAGCGGTAACAAGGCAAGACCATGACGACTCTCACCAATCTGCTGGACCTCGATCCTGCGCAGCTCGTCGCCTACTGCGGCGAGTTGGGTGAGAAGCCGTTTCGCGCCAAGCAATTGCAGCGCTGGATTCACCAGTTCGGCGCCAGCGATTTCGACGCGATGACCGATCTGGCGAAATCGCTGCGCGACAAGCTGAAGACGCGCGCGACAATCACGGCTCCCGCAATCATTTCCGACCACACGTCGGCTGACGGCACCCGCAAGTGGCTGGTCGATGTTGGTAACGGCAACGCGGTCGAGACTGTCTACATTCCTGAAGAAAACCGCGGCACGCTGTGCATCTCTACGCAGGCTGGCTGCGCGGTCAACTGTCGTTTTTGTTCGACCGGCAAGCAGGGCTTCAACCGCAATCTGAGCGTCGGCGAGATCATCGGCCAGCTGTGGATGGCGGAATTCGAACTGCGCCGGACCAAGGGCATTGCGCCGGGGCCGAAAGGCGAGCGCCAGATCACCAATGTGGTGATGATGGGCATGGGCGAGCCACTGCTGAACTACGAGCCGACCGTCACCGCGTTGAAGCTGATGCTGGACGACAATGCCTACGGTCTGTCGCGTCGTCGCGTGACGCTGTCGACCAGCGGTGTCGTGCCAATGATCGACAAGCTGTCGCAGGATTGCCCGGTGGCGCTGGCGGTATCGTTGCATGCATCGAACGATGCGCTGCGCGACGGTCTGGTGCCGCTGAACAGAAAATATCCATTGCGCGAACTGATGGACGCATGCCGCCGCTATCTGGCATTTGCGCCGCGCGATTTCATTACGTTTGAATACTGCATGCTGGATGGCGTCAACGACGGCGATCAGCATGCACGTGAACTGATTGCACTGGTGCAGGGAAGCAATCCCGTGCCGTGCAAGTTCAACCTGATTCCTTTCAATCCGTTCCCGGAGTCGGGCCTGACCCGTTCGCAGAATCCGCGCATCAAGGCATTTGCACAAATTCTGATGGATGCCGGCATCGTCACGACGATTCGCAAGACGCGCGGCGACGATATCGACGCTGCCTGCGGCCAGTTGGCAGGCGAGGTGAAGGACCGTACGCGTGTGCAGGAACGGATGAAGAAAATGACCGAATACCAGGAAAAATTCGGCAAGGATTTCGGACGCATCGTGGAGATTTCATCTTGAGGATAAAACGCTGTTTGGCCTGTGTGGCCACCGCTGTGCTTTCTGCTGTTTTGCTCGCAGGTTGCGCGGCTAATCCGGGCGCAGCATCCACCGGTGAGCAATCGGCCGAGCAGGATCGCGTCGATGTGCAGCGGCGCGCAAGCATCCGTCTGCAACTGGCCATCGGCTATTACCAGCAGCGGCAGTGGCAAACAGCCTTGGATGAGGCTCGCCAGGCGGCCCACATCGATCCGACGATGACCGATGCCTACACGATGGCGGCGCTGACCTACATGGAACTGGGCGATACGCGTCAGGCTGAACAGAATTTCTTGCAGGCGCTGAAACTGTCGCCAAACGATCCGGATCTGAGCAACAACTACGGCTGGTTTCTGTGCCAGAACGGGCGTGCACAGCAATCGATTCCGTATTTCGATGCGGCTGTAAAAAACAAAGCCTACAAGTCGCCGGCCAAGGCCTTGTCGAATGCAGGCGTCTGCAGTCTGATGCTGAAGAACAAAGCGGAAGCCGAGCGGTATTTCAACGAGGCATTTCATCACGATCCGACCGATGCGAAAGCCAACATCAATCTGGCGCGTATCAACTATGAGCGTGGCGATCTGAAGAATGCGCAGTTCTATACCAAGCGGCTGGTGAATGCGAATGTGCTGACGGCCGAAGTGTTGTGGCTGGCGATCCGCGTCGAGCACAAACTCGGCAACCGCTCGGCGGAGAACAGTCTGGGAACGCAGCTGCGTCGCCGTTATCCGGATTCTCCGGAATTTGCCTCCTATCAGCGCGGAGTATTCGATGAATGATGAAGTGAATGCAGTAGAGGAAAACCGCGAAGAACCGCAAGAGCAGGAGGCAATGTCGGCGCCGCAAGTGCCTGCCGGTGCGCAATTGACCGCCTTGCGCGAAGCGCGCGGCTGGACGATCGAGCAGGTGGCAAGTCAACTGAATCTCGCCAGCCGCCAGGTGCAGGCACTGGAGGCCGATAATTACGCGGCATTGCCGGGCATGGTCATCGTGCGCGGTTTTATCCGTTCCTATGCAAAGCTGTTGCGCGCCGATGCCGCCCCGATTCTGGCTGGCATTGCCGCCGAACAAAGCGAGCCGGTCGTGCTGCAGGATCGCGGCTCGCTTTCGGCGACGTTTTCGGAAGGCAAGATGCCCTCTGCGAAGCCGAATGCGGCATCGTCGAAGATTCTGTTCGTCGTTCTGGCGGTGGTTGTGATTGCCGCGCTCGGTTTCCTCGCGCAGCGCATGGGCTGGATGTCGAAAACGGATCATGCGATGAATGCGGCGAATGCCGTGAAGGAGGAAGCGCCGCAGCCGATGACAGCACCTGTTTCGTCCGATCCGTCGGAAACGGAAGCATCTGCCGCAGCTACGATGCAGGCTCCAGCGGTAGAGGCTGAGCAGGTCGCACCGGTGCAGCCGCAGGCTGCGGTCGAAGAAAAGACGCAGACGCCAGCTGCAGTACCGATCGCGACAGAATCTGTGTCGGGCAGTGCTGCGCCGGTGGCAGTCGACAGCAAGAATGCGCTCGTCTTCCAGGTGAAGGAAGACACCTGGGTTGAAATCCGTCGTGCCGATGACAGCATCTTGGTGTCGCGCCTGCTCAAGGCGGGCACCACCGAAGCTTTCGAGATTACCGCTCCGTCGTCGATGGTCATCGGCAACGCCGCGGGAGTCAATGTCACGCTGCGCGGCAAGCCGCTCGATATATCGGGCAACAGCAGCAACGTTGCCCGCTTGAATGTGAAGTAATCATGCCTCAGCAACAGCAGATCGCTTCCGGCCCGTTGGCCCGCCGTCGCAGCCGCATCGCCGTGGTGCGTGCCGGTGAGCGTGAAATTCGCATTGGCGGCGACGCGCCCGTGGCCGTGCAATCGATGACGAATACCGATACGGCCGATGCGATCGGTACCGCGATCCAGGTCAAAGACCTGGCGCGCGCCGGTTCGGAAATGGTGCGCATCACGGTCAATACGCCGGAAGCTGCTGCTGCCGTGCCGTCGATTTGCGAGCAACTGGACAAGATGGGCGTCGTCGTGCCGCTGGTCGGCGATTTTCATTACAACGGTCACAAGCTGTTGAACGATTATCCCGAATGCGCGAAGCTGCTGGCCAAGTACAGGATCAATCCGGGCAACGTCGGCAAGGGCGCCAAGCGCGATACGCAATTCGCGCAGATGATCGAGATCGCCTGCCGCTACGACAAGCCGGTACGTATCGGCGTCAACTGGGGCAGCCTGGACCAGGAACTGCTTGCACGCATCATGGACGAGAATGCCGCACGCGCAACGCCGTGGAGCGCGCAGGCCGTCATGTACGAGGCGCTGGTAACGTCCGCCATCGAGAACGCGCAACGGGCCGAGGAGGTGGGCTTGGGCGGCGACCGCATCATCCTGTCGTGCAAGGTGTCGGGGGTGCAGGACCTGATCGCCGTTTATCGCGAACTGGCGCGCCGCTGCGACTATCCGCTGCATCTCGGCCTGACCGAGGCCGGCATGGGCAGCAAGGGCATCGTTGCGTCGACGGCGGCGCTGTCGGTGCTGCTGCAGGAGGGTATCGGCGACACGATCCGCATTTCGCTGACGCCGGAACCGGGCGGCGACCGCACGAAGGAAGTGATCGTTGCGCAGGAAATCCTGCAGACGATGGGTTTGCGCAAGTTCACGCCGATGGTAATTGCGTGCCCCGGTTGCGGCCGCACGACGTCCACGGTATTCCAGGAACTGGCGGACGACATCCAGACTTTCCTGCGCGAGCAGATGCCGGTCTGGAAGAAGCAGTATCCGGGCGTGGAAGAGATGAACGTGGCTGTCATGGGCTGCATCGTCAACGGCCCGGGCGAATCCAAGCATGCGAACATCGGCATCAGTCTGCCGGGTACCGGCGAATCGCCGGCAGCGCCGGTATTCGTCGATGGCGAAAAAACCGTCACGCTGCGCGGCGACAATATCGCGCAGGAGTTTCAGGATATCGTGCTGGATTACGTGAAGCGCCGCTACGGCAAAGAACAAAAAGAGATCGTTTCGCAGACGGCCTGAATAATCGGGCCAATATCAACGCGGCAATCAGGCCGCTGAACATCAATGTCAGACAAGAAAACAGAAAAAATCGTCGGCGTGAAAGGGATGAACGACATCCTGCCGGCCGACGCTCCCTTGTGGGAGTTGTTCGAAAATACCGTGCACACGGTGTTGAAAAGCTACGGCTTCCAGCAGATCCGCACGCCGATCGTCGAGCCGACTGCGCTGTTCGCGCGCGGTTTGGGCGCCGTTACCGATATCGTCGAGAAGGAGATGTATTCCTTTACCGATACGATGAACGGCGACGAACTGACGCTGCGTCCTGAGTGCACGGCCGGTGTCGTTCGCTCCGTGCTGGAACACAATCTGACTTACGACAGCCCCAAGCGCCTGTGGTACGCCGGCCCGATGTTCCGTCACGAACGTCCGCAGCGCGGCCGCTATCGGCAGTTCCATCAAATAGGCGCCGAAGCCATCGGCTTTGCCGGGCCAGACATCGATGCCGAACTGATCCTGATGTGCCAACGCTTGTGGGACGATCTCGGCCTGCAGAATATCCGCCTCGAACTGAATTCGATCGGCAATGCGGATGAGCGTAATCGCCATCGCGCCGACCTGATCGCCTATTTCGAAAAGCACGTCGACGTGCTGGACGAGGAAGCGAAACGCCGCCTGCATTCGAATCCGCTGCGCATTCTGGATACGAAGAATCCGGCGATGCAGGACATGGTCAATGCGGCGCCGAAGCTGCTCGATTATCTGGGCGACGAATCGCGCGCGCATTTCGAAGGCGTACAAAAGATTCTGCGGCACAACAATATTCCGTTCACGATCAATCCGCGTCTGGTGCGCGGCATGGATTATTACAATCGCACTGTGTTCGAGTGGATCACCGATCAGCTTGGCTCGCAGGGAACGGTGTGCGGCGGCGGCCGCTACGATCCACTGGTCGAGATGTTCGGCGGCAAGCCGACGCCTGCCTGCGGTTTCGCGATGGGCGTGGAGCGCCTGCTGGAACTGATGAAAGCGAACGGCGACCAGCTGACGCCGAATCAGTGCGATGCCTATGTCGTCCATCAGGGCGAAGAGGCGCAGTTGCAGGCGACGGTCGTGGCGGAACGTTTGCGCGATGCCGGACTCGATGTCGTATTGCACTGCGCATCGGCAACCGGACCGGGCAGCTTCAAGTCGCAGATGAAACGGGCGGATGCCAGCGGCGCGGCCTATGCGATCATCATCGGCGAGGATGAAATCGCCAAGGGCGAGGCGGTCGTCAAGGAAATGCGCGGCACGGAAACCGGCGGCAGTCAGTCGCATGTCGCTTTCGCGGCGATTCCCGATTATCTGGTCGACCAGATCGTCGGCGACGATCATGACCACGATCACGAGCACGTACACTATCACCACTAATTCGGACCATCATGGCATACGATCACGCAGAGCAGGAACAACTGGCCAGCCTCAAATCCTGGTGGGGCCAGTACGGCAATCTCATTACCTGGGTACTCATCATTGCGTTGGCTGTCTATGCGGGCTGGAGCGGCTGGAATTACTACCAGCGTAACCAGACGGCGCAGGCCGCGCATCTGTATGAAGAACTGCAGCAGGCGGCACAAGCGCAGGACAAGGAAAAAGTGCTGCGCGTAGCGTCGGATGTGCAGGAGCGTTATACGCGCACGGCGTATGCACAGATGAGCGCGCTGGCTGCTGCCAAGATGGCTTTCGACAGCAGCGATTATCAGGCTGCAAAGACGCAACTGCAGTGGGTGATCGATCACGGTCGAGATGACGCATACAAGGCCGTCGCCAAGGTACGGCTGGCCGGCATCCTGCTGGATGAAAAGGCCTATGAAGAGGGCTTGAAGGTGCTGTCCGGCGATTTCCCGGCGCAGTTTGCCGGCGTGGTCGAAGACCGCAAGGGCGACATTCTGGTGGCACAGAACAAGCTGGAAGAAGCGCGTGCAGCGTACCAGTCGGCGATCGACAAGACGGATGCGCGCAATCCTGGCCGCCAGTTGATGCAGATCAAGCTCGATGCCATCGGCGGTTCGCCGGCCGACAAGGCAGCATAAACTCCGATCCGAGAATAGAAGGAAGACAGATCAGATGCGCTTCACCTCAAAGATCCTTTGTACAGGGCTGTTGATCGCGACGGCCGGTTGTTCGTGGCTGAATCCGTTCGCCAGCAAACCGTCGCCACGCACGCAACCGGCGCCGCTGGTCGAGTTCAAGTCGACGATGGATGTTCGTACCGTCTGGACCGCTTCGGTCGGCAAGTCGGAAAAATACGTGTTTACGCCGGTCTCGGTCGGCAATTTCATCTTTGCCGCTTCTGAAAAAGGTACGATCGCCAAGATCGAGGCCGATACCGGACGCACGGTCTGGCGCATCGATGCCGACACGAAGCTGACTGCCGGCGTCGGCAGCGATGGCGTGACGGTCGTGGTCGCAGCGGAAAACGGCACGATCCTCGCTTTCGATGCGGAAGA
The DNA here is from genome assembly GCF_014635845.1 of Oxalicibacterium solurbis. Taxonomy (GTDB): domain Bacteria; phylum Pseudomonadota; class Gammaproteobacteria; order Burkholderiales; family Burkholderiaceae_D; genus Oxalicibacterium; species Oxalicibacterium solurbis. The sequence continues at coordinate 636,420 of NZ_BMDP01000002.1, forward strand.
CGGCAAGCAGCGCTGGAAGGCGCGGGCCAGCAGCGAGGTATTGTCGGCGCCGGCGATCGGACAAAGCGTCGTCGTCGTTCGCAGCATGGACAACCGTATCACCGCTTTCGACGCCGACAATGGCAGCCGCAAATGGACGGTGCAGCGCACGGCGCCTGCATTGACGTTGCGTACGTCGCCCGGCATTGCGATTGCAGGGCCGAATGCCTACATCGGTTTGTCGGGAGGACGGCTGCTTGCGGTCGCGCTGGCAACCGGCGCACCGCGCTGGGAAGTCGCCGTTGGCGATCCACGTGGTGTGACCGAGCTGGAACGTATCGCCGACATTTCCGGTACGCCGCTGGTGGCTGGCCGTGACGTTTGCGCAGTTGCATACCAGGGGCGTGTGGCCTGCTTCGATGCAGTCAGCGGCACGCCACGCTGGGCAGCACCTCTGTCGAGTGACGTCGGTGTTGCAGCAGACAATCGCTTCGTCTATGCAGCCGACGAGGAGGGCACCGTGATGGCAATCTCGCGCATGGGCGGCGGCATCCTGTGGCGCAACAACAAGTTGAAGAATCGTCGACTTTCGACGCCGATCGCATCCGGTCGCACGGTGGCCGTCGGTGATTATCAGGGATATGTCCACTTCCTTTCCAAGGATGATGGCAGCTTCCTGGCACGCGTTGCCACTGACGGCAGCGCGATCATGAGCGTGCCGCTGACAGCTGGTGGCAACCTCGTTTTCCAAACCCAATCAGGGACCGTGGCTGCTCTGGCGGCCGAGTAACACTATTCAATGAAGCCGGTTATCGCACTTGTCGGCCGACCTAACGTCGGCAAATCCACGCTGTTCAACCGGCTGACGCGCTCGCGCGATGCGCTGGTTGCCGATCTGCCCGGCCTGACGCGTGATCGTCACTATGGTGAAGGACGCATCGGCGAACGGCCTTTCCTGGTGATCGATACCGGCGGTTTCGAGCCGGTCGCCAAGAACGGCATCATGCACGAGATGGCCAAGCAGACAAAGCAGGCTGTTGCAGAAGCGGATGCCGTGATCTTCATCGTCGACGGCCGTCAGGGGCTGACACCGCACGACAAGACCATCACCGATTTTCTGCGCAAATCCGGGCGCCCGGTGATGCTGGTGGTCAACAAGGCCGAAGGCATGAAGTACACGACGGTCACTGCCGATTTCTATGAGCTCGGCCTGGGCGATCCTTACGTGATTTCGGCCGCGCATGGCGACGGCGTGCATGATCTGGTGGAAGAGTCGCTGGACATCGCCATGGTGCAGCGTCCGCCGGAGGAAGATGAGCCACAATCGCTGGCCAAGCATATTCGGCTGGCCATCGTCGGACGCCCGAACGTCGGCAAATCGACGCTGGTCAACACGCTGCTGGGCGAAGACCGCGTGATCGCCTTCGATATGCCGGGAACGACGCGCGATTCGATCGAGATTCCGTTCGAGCGCGACGGACGGCATTACACGCTGATCGATACCGCCGGCATACGTCGTCGCGGCAAGGTATTCGAGGCGATCGAAAAGTTTTCGGTCGTGAAGACCCTGCAATCGATTTCCGAGGCGAACGTCGTGCTGCTGCTGCTGGATGCGCAACAGGATATTTCCGAGCAGGATGCGCATATCGCAGGCTTCATTCTGGAGTCGGGTCGGGCGCTGGTGATCGGCGTCAATAAATGGGATGGCCTGACCAGTGACCAGCGCGACGCGATCAAGATGGATCTCGAGCGCAAGCTGAATTTCCTGTCTTTTGCCAAGACGCATTTCATTTCGGCGCTGAATTCCACCGGTATCGGCCCAATGATGAAATCGGTTGATGCAGCTTATGCGGCTGCCATGTCGAATCTGTCCACGCCGAAGCTGACGCGTGCACTGATCGAGGCGGTCGAGCACCAGCAGCCGCGCCGCAAGGGCTCGATCCGCCCCAAGCTGCGCTATGCACACCAGGGCGGCATGAATCCGCCAGTGGTCGTGGTGCACGGTAACGCGGTGGAAGCGATCGATGCCAATTACAAGCGTTTCCTTGAAAAGCATTTCCGAGAAACTTTTTCACTGGTCGGGACTCCACTACGTATCGAGTTTCGTACCGGGAAGAATCCGTTCAAACGGTCCGAAAAATAGCGTAGTTTGGCGAAAAAGCGCGAAATCGATTACATTCCCACTGAGAAGAGGCACTTGAAAACAGGAAAGATGTCTCAACCTCCTTATCACAACAACACAATGGAGCTGTTATGACCAATAAAGGGCAACTTTTACAAGACCCGTTCCTCAATGCCTTGCGCAAGGAACATGTTCCTGTCTCGATCTATCTCGTCAATGGCATCAAACTCCAGGGGCACATCGAATCCTTCGATCAGTATGTCGTCCTGCTGCGTAACACCGTGACGCAAATGGTGTACAAACATGCAATTTCGACTGTTGTTCCTGCACGTGCCGTCAATCTGAGCGTCGATTCCGACGTTGAGTAAGCGCAGCATTTTCACCCTGCCGGTGCGGTACTGACATGCGTGCTGTACTGGTAGGCGTCGATTTCGGCAAAGGCGATTTTGCCGCAAGCCTCGAAGAACTTTCCCTGTTGTCCAGATCGGCCGGCGCTGACCCGGTCGTTATCGTCACGGGTAAGCGTTCCGCTCCGGATGCTGCCTTGTTCGTCGGCTCCGGCAAGGCGGACGAGATCGGCGATGCGATCGCCGACAACGGCCTCGATATCGCCATTTTCAATCACGCCCTGTCTCCTGCCCAGCAGCGTAACCTTGAGCGTCATTTGAAGGTACGCGTGGTGGACCGTACCAGCCTGATCCTGGACATTTTCGCGCAGCGCGCGCAAAGCCATGAGGGCAAGGTCCAGGTCGAACTGGCGCAATTGCAGCATCTGTCTACACGCCTGGTGCGAGGCTGGACTCACCTTGAGCGCCAGAAGGGCGGTATCGGTCTGCGCGGCCCCGGTGAAACACAGTTGGAAACCGATCGCCGCCTGCTCGGCGAGCGCGTCAAGATGCTGCGCTCCAAACTGGAAAAATTGCACAAGCAACGCGCCACGCAACGTCGTGCACGCGGACGCAACAATGCGTTTTCCGTGTCGCTGGTGGGATATACCAATGCCGGAAAATCGACCTTGTTCAATGCACTGGCAAAGGCGCGGGCGCTGGCTGCCGACCAGTTGTTTGCGACGCTGGATACGACGTCGCGCCGCATTTATCTCGGGGAGGCCGGCAGTGTCGTCATTTCGGATACCGTCGGTTTTATCCGCGAACTGCCCCACCAACTGGTTGCTGCCTTTCGCGCCACGCTGGAAGAAACCATTCATGCGGATTTGCTGCTGCACGTAGTGGATGGCGCTAGCCCGGCGCGCATGGAGCAGATCGAACAGGTCAATATGGTTTTGCAGGAAATTGGTGCGGATAAAATTCCGCAGATCCTCGTCTGGAACAAGATCGACGCGGCAGGGCTGGAACCTGCTTTGGAGCGTGATGAATATGATAAAATTCGACGGGTTTTTGTCAGTGCCCAGACTGGAAGCGGATTGGATCTATTGCGAGAAGCGATAGCCGAATGCGCGAAAGCGCGCGCCGCCAGCTTAGAAGATGCATCGCTTGTCGCATCGGACGATGTAAACGCGTAACGAATTGACTTGGCAATCCCCCCTTACTTTTCAGCCCGGACCGCGAACGCATGCTTGCTTCCCTTAAAAAAAGACTTGGTGTGAAGTTTTCCCTCAACGATCCCCGCTGGGGACGTGGTTCGCAAGACGACAAGAGCCAGAACGGCAGGCGGCCGAATGACGGTCCGCCGGATCTGGATCAGCTCTGGCGTGATTTCAACCAGCGTCTGGGCAATCTGTTCGGCAATCGTCGCTCGGGTGGTGGAGGTGGCGGCAACGACGCTGGCGGCGGAGAAGGATTTACACCAGACATGCGTGGCGCAGGAATCGGCGCGGCGGTGATCGCGGTCATCGTCGCCTTTTTGTGGCTGGTCAGCGGCTTCTTTATTGTGCAGGAAGGTCAGACGGGTGTCGTCATGACTTTCGGCAAATACAGCCACATGACGCAATCCGGTTTCAACTGGCGCTGGCCAACACCGATCCAAAGTCATGAGATCGTCAATGTCTCGCAGATTCGTACGGTCGAAGTCGGCTATCGCGGCAATGTAAAGAACAAGCAGCCGCAGGAATCGCTGATGCTGACGGAAGACGAGAACATCATCGACATCCAGTTCGCGGTTCAATACACATTGAAAAATGCATCCGACTGGATATTCAACAACCGCGAACAGGATGAGATGGTCAAGCAGGTAGCGGAAACGGCGATTCGCGAAGTCGTCGGCCGAAGCAAGATGGATTTCGTCCTGTACGAAGGCCGTGAGAAGGTCGCTTTCGACACCAGTGCATTGATGCAGCAGATTGTGGATCGTTACAAGGCCGGTGTGCAGATCACCAATGTGACAATGCAAGCGGTGCAACCTCCAGAGCAGGTGCAGGCTGCATTCGACGATGCGGTCAAGGCAGGTCAGGATCGCGAGCGCCAGAAGAACGAAGGCCAGGCCTATGCGAACGATGTGATCCCGCGTGCGCGTGGTGCAGCCTCGCGTCTTCAGGAAGAGTCCGAAGCATATCGTTCGAGCGTCATTGCCAATGCAGAAGGCGAAGCGGCGCGCTTCAAACAGATCAATGCAGAATACGAAAAGGCACCGGCGGTGACGCGTGATCGCATGTATCTGGATACGATGCAGAAGATTTTCGCCAGCACGACCAAAGTCATGGTGGATGCGAAAGGCAGCAACAATCTGATCTATCTGCCGCTGGACAAACTGATTACGCAGTCGGCACAACAGCCAGGTGCAGCGTCTTCGACGGGTAGCACGGCAGCGCAATCGCATGCCGCACCATCTTCGATCATGCGAAACGATCAATCAACACTGGAGATGCAATTGCAACAGGATCCGCGTTCGCGCGGCGATGATCGCAGTTCCCGTGAAAGGGAGGTGCGCTGATGAATCGCCTGTTTTCCTATCTGATTGCGCTGATCATTGCGCTGATACTGCTGTTCTCGACGATGTTCGTGGTGGACCAGCGGCAATATGCGATCGTGTTTGCCCTGGGTGAAGTCAAGAGCGTCATCAAGGAACCCGGACTGCATTTCAAGCTGCCGCCACCGTTCCAGAATGTCATTTTTCTCGATAAGCGTATTCTCACGCTGGATACGCCGGATGCCGATCGCTTCATTACGGCAGAGAAGAAAAACATTCTCGTCGATGCATTCGTCAAATGGCGCATCGTCGATCCTCGCCTGTATTTCGTCAGTTTCGGCGGCGATGAACGCAGTGCGCAGAACCGCATGAACCAGATCGTCAAGGCTTCGCTGAATGAGGAAATCACCAAGCGTACCGTGCGTGAAGTGATTTCCGGCGAGCGCGGCAAGGTGATGGACGGCATCCAGAAAAAAGTATCGGAAGAAGCCAAGCAGATCGGTGTCGAGATTGTCGATGTGCGCCTGAAGCGTGTGGATTACGTCGAGCAGATCAACAATTCCGTCTTCGACCGGATGAAATCCGAACGTGCACGCGTAGCGAATGAATTGCGTTCGCAGGGCGCAGCCGAATCCGAAAAGATTCGTGCGGATGCCGATCGTCAGCGTACGGTTATCCTGGCGGAAGCGTATCGTGATGCCGAGCGTATTCGCGGTGATGGCGATGCCAAGGCTTCGCGTATCTATGCGCAGGCCTTCGGCCAAAATCCGGAGTTCTACAAGTTCTATCGCAGCCTTGAGGCCTATCGTGCAAGCTTCAAGACGCGTAACGATACGCTGGTCATCGATCCCACTTCAGAGTTCTTCAAGTATTTCAAGAGTGAGGGCGGCAAGAAGAATTGATGCCCGTTGTACGCACATGCGGGAGAAAGGCCTAGCCTTTTTTCCGTGCGGCAGAAACCTGCTGCTAGCCGGTGGATCGGCGTGATGCCGATGAACCCGGCTTTTGCCTATTTTTCGTTTCTTTCCTGAGTTATCCGTCTTCCGTCATGCCTAACTGGCTGTTACCCGAAAATATCGCCGACGTCCTGCCGTCCGAAGCGCGCAAGGTCGAAGAGTTGCGTCGCGCGATCATCGACAATTTTCATCTGTACGGCTATGAGCTCGTCATGCCGCCGATGCTGGAATATCTGGATTCGCTGCTGGCAGGAGCCGGCCATGACGTGGAATTGCGCACGTTCAAGCTGGTAGACCAGTTGTCGGGCCGTACGCTCGGCATTCGCGCCGACATGACGACGCAGGTGGCGCGTATCGATGCGCATCTGCTGAACCGCTCGTCGATCACACGCCTGTGCTATTCCGGCAGCGTGCTGCACACGCGGCCGAGCGGTTTGCATGCGACGCGCGAACCGTTGCAGATTGGTGCCGAGATCTATGGCCACGCAGGTCTGGAAGCCGATGCCGAAATCCAGGAGCTGGCGCTAGCTTCGCTGGCACTGGCAGGCGTCAAGCATGTCCGCATGGACTTGTGCCATGTCGGCATCCTGTGCGCGATCCTCGAAAACGATGCGGATGCACGCAAGGACGAGGCCATGTTGTACGCCTGCTTGCGTGCCAAGGATGTGCCGGAACTGCAGAAGATCACGGCGAAATATGCGGAAGATACGCGACGCGCATTGCTGGCGCTGCCTGGCTTGTACGGCGATGCATCGGTTCTGGTTCGTGCGCGCGAAGTCTTGCCGAAACTGCCGGGTATCGCACGGGCATTGAACGAACTGGAGTCGCTGTCGAAACTGGCAGGCGGTGCGAACGTCATTACCATCGATCTGGCGGATCTGGGCGGTTATCAGTACGAAAGCGGCGTGATGTTCGCGATCTATGTCGATGGCCTGCCGAACGCGGTGGCGCGCGGCGGCCGCTACGATCACGTCGGCGAGGCGTTCGGCCGTGCGCGCCCAGCAACCGGTTTTTCGATGGATTTGCGCGAACTGGCGCGCTTGCTGCCTGCGGCAGCACCGAAGCGGGCGATTCGCGCGCCATGGGGGCGCGATGCAAAACTGCATGCAACCATTGCGTCGCTGCGCCAATCGGGCGAGGTCGTGATACACAGCCTGTCCGGCGATGAAAACGATCAGGACGAATTCGAGTGCGATCGTGCACTGGTGTTCGAGAATGGCAACTGGATTATCAAAAATTTAGGTTAAGTGATGTCTACACAAAATATGGCAAAGAACGTCGTTGTTGTCGGTACCCAGTGGGGCGATGAGGGCAAGGGAAAGATCGTCGATTGGCTGACCGATCATTCGCAAGGCGTGGTGCGCTTCCAGGGCGGTCATAACGCCGGCCATACGCTGGTGATCGGCGGCCACAAGACGGCGCTGCAATTGATACCGTCGGGCATCATGCGAGAAGGCGTGGCCTGTTACATCGGTAACGGTGTCGTGTTGTCTGTGCCCGATTTGCTGCGCGAAATCGACAAGCTGCAGGCAATTGGCGTCGAAGTGCCGTCGCGACTGAAAGTTTCGGAAGCCTGTCCGATCATTCTGCCGTATCACGTGGCGCTGGACGTGGCACGTGAAGTGGCGCGTGGCGAGAACAAGATCGGCACCACCGGCAAAGGCATCGGTCCGGCCTATGAAGACAAGGTTGCGCGTCGCGCGATCCGTGTGGCAGATCTTCTCAACGAAAAACGCTTTGCGGAAAAGCTGCTCGAAAATCTCGACTATCACAACTTCGTGTTGACTCATTACCTCAAGGTGCAGGCGATCGACTACCAGAAGACGCTCGACGATGCGCTGGCCGATGTGCCACGTCTGAAGCCGATGGTGGGTGATGTATCGAGTGAACTGTATGCAGCCTTCAACAACGGTTCAAATCTGTTGTTCGAAGGTGCGCAGGGCAGCCTGCTGGACGTCGATCACGGCACCTATCCGTACGTCACATCGAGCAACTGCGTGGCAGGGAATGCCGCAACTGGCGCCGGCGTCGGCCCAGACATGCTGCACTATGTGCTCGGCATCACCAAGGCATATACGACGCGCGTCGGTTCCGGCCCGTTCCCATCGGAACTGCCGACCGATCAGGGCATCGGCAAGCATCTGGCTACAGTCGGCCACGAGTTCGGTACCGTGACTGGCCGTGCGCGTCGCTGCGGCTGGTTCGACGCCGCATTGCTGCGTCGTTCGGTGCAGATCAATGGCGTGACCGGCATGTGCTTCACCAAGCTCGATGTGCTGGACGGTCTGGAATCGCTGCGCATTTGCACCGGCTACAAGCTGCACGGCAAGCAGGTCGACATCTTCCCGGTCGGCGCAGAGGATGCCGCAGCATGCGAACCGATCTACGAAGAAATGCCGGGCTGGAAGGAAAGCACGGTTGGCGCCAAGTCGATGGACGTGCTGCCGGCCAATGCACGCGCCTATATCAAGCGTATCGAAGAACTGGTGGGCGTGCCGATCGACATGGTTTCGACCGGCCCCGATCGTGAAGAGACGATCGTTCTGCGCCATCCCTTCAAATAATCGTCGGGTGATGTAATGCGTGATGCGTGTGAACCGGCTTCTTCCGATTTATGGGTGGACTGGGACACGTATCACGATGCCATCGAGCGGCTGGCATTGCTCGTTCACGAATCGGGATGGTCGTTCGACCAGATCCTATGCCTCGCACGAGGCGGCCTGCGCCCGGGGGATGTCTTTTCCCGTATTTTCGATGTGCCGCTCGCGATCCTGTCGACCAGTTCCTATCGCGAAGATGCCGGCAAGGCGCAGGGACAACTGGATATCGCCGCGCATATCACGATGACCGGAGGCTCCTTGGGCGGCAAGGTCTTGCTGATCGATGATCTGGCGGATTCGGGCGTGACGCTGGAGCAGGTTCAGCGCCATCTGACGGAACGCTTTCCCGCCGTGACCGAGATCAAGACGGCAGTCATCTGGTACAAGGCGCGTTCTGTGGTCAAGCCGGATTTCTATCTCGATTATCTTCCCGACAATCCGTGGATACATCAGCCGTTCGAGCAATATGACGGCTTGCGTCCGCATCAACTGGCGACGCGTAGAAAAGGTCCGCAATAATCGTTGGATTGGATCGATTGATCCTGATGCCGGTGCAATGCTTCAATGTGGTTGCATAATGCAGTTGCAAACGGAAGAGGGCACGAATGTTCCGGCAGAAAAGAAAAAACCCGTTGACGAATCAACGGGTTTCTCTTTGTGACCTGGTGCCCACGGAGGGACTCGAACCCCCACACCTCGCGGCACATGGACCTGAACCATGCGCGTCTACCAATTCCGCCACGTGGGCCTGCTGCTGTACTGCTGCAGAAAGACCGCCATTATATAGGGATTACGGAGGCTGTCAACACCTCTTGCCGGATAATTTGTCGGATCACCGACTTGTCATGCAAACATCCACGTGCTCCGTTACACTCGCTTCGTTCAATCATATTTTAGTCAGTAGAAAGCGCTTTTGAGCCAATACACATATACCATCCCGAGCCGGGAAGAAATCCTCGGCATTCTTCGCACTGCGGCCGCTTCCCACGATGCCGATTCGCTTGCTGCGGCGTTGAGCGTCAAGCCCGACGAAATGGAAGGATTCACACGTCGCCTGAACGCCATGGAGCGCGACGGGCAGATCAAGCCGGACCGTGCCGGCAATTATCAACTTGCACATTCATCGCACTTCATCGAAGGGCGTGTCAGCGGTCATCGTGACGGCTATGGTTTCCTGATTCCTGACGATGCCAGTTCCGACATCTTCCTGCCGGAAAAGGAAATGCAGAAGGTATTGCACGGCGATCGCGTGCAGGTGCGCGTCGTCGGTACTGACAGGCGTGGCCGTCCGGAAGGATCGATCGTTGAAGTGGTCGAACGTGCTAATAGCTACGTGATCGGCCGCTTGCTGAACGAGAACGGCGTCTGGATCGTCGCGCCGGAAGACAAACGCATCGGCCAAGATATTCTGCTGGCCGGCTCGCCCGGCAAGGCGAAGGCGGCGCAGGTGGTCAGTGTCGAGTTGATCGAGCAGCCATCGCGTTTCAGCCAACCGGTCGGCCGCATTGTCGAGGTGCTGGGCGATATCGACGATCCAGGCATGGAGATCGAAATTGCCGTGCGCAAATATGGCGTGCCGCATGAATTTTCCGAAGAAGCAAAAAAAGTCGCATCCAAGTTGCCGAACGAGGTTCGCGCAGCGGATCTGACCGAGCGCGTCGATTTGCGCGATGTGCCGTTGGTGACGATCGATGGCGAGGATGCACGCGACTTCGATGATGCCGTTTACTGTGAGCCGTGCAAGATCGGCCGTGCTTCCGGTTTTCGCCTGATCGTTGCGATTGCCGACGTCAGCCACTACGTGAAACCTGGCGAGCCGCTGGATGCGGATGCGCTCGAACGCAGCACATCGGTGTATTTCCCGCGTCGCGTGATTCCGATGCTGCCGGAAAAGCTGTCGAACGGATTGTGTTCGCTGAATCCCGATGTGGATCGCCTGACGCTGGTGTGCGATGCCGTCATCACCGCCAAGGGCGAGATCAAGGCCTATCAGTTCTATCCTGCTGTCATTCATTCGGCGGCACGCCTGACTTATACCGAAGTCGCTGCGATTCTCGGCAATACGAAAGGCATCGAAGCCTCGCGCCGGCAGGCGCTGGTGCCGCATTTGCTGCATCTGTACGGCGTTTATCAGGCGCTGCTGCAGGCGCGCCATGCGCGTGGTGCCATCGATTTCGAGACGACCGAAACGTATATCGTCTGCAACGAGGTCGGCAAGATCGAGCAGATCGTACCGCGTACGCGCAATGAAGCACACAAGCTGATCGAAGAATGCATGCTGGCGGCCAACGTCTGCGCCGCAGATCTGCTGGAGCGACACAAGCATCCAAGCCTGTATCGCGTGCACGCGTTGCCGACGACGGAAAAACTGAATCAGGTACGAACCTTCCTGAAACAGGTCGGCTTGAACCTGGGTGGTGGCGACAAGCCGGCCGCGGCCGACTATGCCGAATTGATGACGAAGATCAAGACGCGACCGGATGCCTTGCTGCTGCAGACGATGCTGCTGCGTTCGATGCAGCAGGCGGTCTACAGTCCTGACAACATCGGCCATTTCGGTTTATCCTACGCCGCCTACGCGCATTTCACCAGCCCGATCCGCCGTTATCCGGACTTGCTGACACATCGCGCGATCAAGGCGATCCTGCACGGCAAGCGTTACACGCCGAAGAGCATCAATACCAGTCAGCTCAATACGATGCTGTCGCCGGCGGCGCGCAAGAAGAACGCGCAGGACAAGGCGGCAGGCAAGCAGAAAGCGAAACCCGAAGGCGATCTGGCAATCTGGGAAGCGCTTGGCATTCATTGTTCAGCCAATGAGCGCCGTGCCGATGAAGCTTCGCGCGATGTCGAGGCATGGTTGAAGTGCTATTTCATCCGCGACAAGCTGGGCGAGGAGTTCACCGGCACGATTTCCGGCGTGGCGGCATTCGGTATTTTCGTGCAGCTCGACGCCTTGTATATCGAAGGCATGGTGCATGTGACGGAGCTGGGTGCCGATCACTTCAAGTTCGACGAAGCGCGGCACGAACTGCGCGGCGAACGCACGGGTATCCGCTATCAGCTGACCGATCGCGTGACGGTACAGGTCAGCCGTGTCGATCTGGACGCACGCAAGATCGATTTGCGCCTGGTCAACGAACCGGGAATTCGTACCGTGTTGAAAAACGAAGCGCGGCGTGCGGAAGTCGAACAGGGCGTACGCACTGCCAAGTCAAAGAAGGCAGCCAAGGCTGCTCCCCCCAAGCCGGCTTCGGCGAAGAAGACCAAAGCACAACCCAAGCACGCAGCGCCGCCGCGCAAGCAGCGCGCCTCCGCTTCCCGATCCGGCAAGAAGAAACGATAACAATGAAAAGCAAGATGATTTTCGGCTTCCATGCCGTGACGGCGCGTCTGCGCCACGATGCCTCGTCGATCGAGGAAATCTATATCGACGCGGAACGCCGCGATCCGCGCATGAAGGAGCTGATCCGTGCGATCCAGGCTGCCGGTGTGCGCATGATCCAGGCGGACGATGCGCGACTGAATGCCATTGTCGGCACGCGCCGCCATCAGGGCGTGGTGGCGAAAGCAGGACAACTGTCGCTGGCCCGTAATCTGGACGAGTTGCTGGACGGCATCGAAGGGCCGCCGTTGCTGCTGGTACTGGACGGCGTGACCGATCCGCACAATCTGGGTGCCTGCCTGCGGGTAGCGGACGGCGCTGGCGCGCATGCAGTGATTGCGCCCAAGGATCGCGCGGTCGGTTTGAACGCAACGGCAGCCAAGGTGGCCAGCGGTGCGGCCGATACGATGCCGTACATCACGGTGACGAATCTGGCGCGTACGTTGCGCGAACTGAAGGAGCGCGAGATTCTGCTGATCGGCACCACCGACGATGCGGAGAAAAATCTCTATCAGGCGGACTTTTCCGGTCCGGCGGCGCTCGTCATGGGTTCGGAGGGCGAAGGCATGCGCCGTCTGACGCGTGAAACCTGCGACGTGCTGGTCGGCATCCCGATGTTCGGCTCGGTCGAAAGCCTCAACGTCTCGGTCGCCTCAGGCGTCTGTCTGTACGAAGCACGGCGTCAGCGGCTGGTCTGACGGCGCCGTTTCAGCTGTTCCTGCCGCCGCCGGTTCTGTGCGGCGGCATTCATGATTTGCCATTACAGGCTACACTTGCGTCCTACGCATTTTTTGCATTTCGAATCCATGTTCAGCCGTATCCGAGAAGACATCGCCAACATCATGACGCGTGATCCTGCTGCGCGTAGCGCGTGGGAGGTCATTACCTGCTATCCGGGTTTTCACGCCATCGTCATGCATCGCTGGGCGCATTGGTTCTGGACGCGCGATTGCAAATGGCTGGGTCGCTTTACGTCACATATCTCGCGCGGTCTGACCGGCATCGAAATTCATCCGGGAGCAACGATAGGACGCCGCGTTTTCATCGATCATGGTTTCGGCGTGGTGATCGGCGAGACGGCCGAAGTCGGCGACGATTGCACGATCTATCAGGGCGTGACACTGGGCGGTACGTCGCTGAGCAAGGGGGCCAAACGCCATCCGACGCTGGCGAATGGCGTCATCATCGGTGCCGGCGCGCAGGTGTTGGGTGCATTCACGGTTGGCGAGGGCGCCAAGGTCGGCTCGAATGCGGTTGTCGTGAAGGAAGTGCCGGCCGGCGCGACGGCGGTCGGCAATCCGGCGCGGATCATCCTGAAGGAAACCAATGCGCGCGACGAAACTGCCGCCCGCATGTTTGCCGCCTACGGTGTGACGCCGAACGGCGACGATCCGCTGTCCAAGGCCTTGCACGGTCTGATCGACAATGCGGCGACGCAGGAACACCAGATCGAGAAAATCCTTGCCGCGCTGAAATGCGCCGGCATCGATTGTGAAACGCTGCAGTCGGCCGAGAAATTCGATGCCGAACAACTGAACAAGCTCGTCGAATAAGCGACAACCCGGGCGAAAAACATGAGTAGCGAAGAAACACAACCGATCGACGCAACGCCGGTCGAAGGGCAGGATTTGTTCGATGCGCATGAACTGCGCGTGCTGGCTGTGCTGGCGGAAAAAGAGGCATTGACGCCGGACAATTATCCGTTGTCGCTGAATGCGCTGGTCAATGGCTGCAACCAGTTGTCCAGCCGCGAACCGGTGATGACGTTGAGCGAGGAAGACGTGCAACAGGCCTTGCAGCGTCTGATGCAGGAGCGATTCGTTGCCGAAGTCAACCAGTCCGGCGCGCGCGTTCCCAAGTATGAACATCGGTTGCGGGTCAAATGGGTGCTTGAACAGGACAAGCTCGCTGTGCTGGTCATCCTGATGCTGCGTGGCCCGCAAACGGCTGGAGAGATTCGTGCCCGCTGTGGTCGCCTGCAGGAATTCGCGTCGCTGGCAGACGTTGAAGCCTGTCTGCAATTCCTGATCGACAAATATCCGCCGCTGGTGGCGAAACTGACGCGCGCACCCGGTTCGAAGGAGGCGCGTTATGCGCAGTTGCTGTCGGGCGATGTTGATTTGCCGATGGCTGCTTCAGAGGGCGTCGAAGTCGTTGCGTCGGTGTCGAGGAATAATCGTATTGCCGAGTTGGAGCACGAAGTCGCTGCGCTGAAGGCAGAAGTAGCTGCCTTGACCGAACAATTCGGACGATTCCGCTCGCAATTCGAATAGCCCCCGCCAGACTTGCACGGCCGGCCGTACGAAATTCCTGTTCGGTTTCTTATTCAGTTCTCAATGTCGTCACCATGCAGATCGTGACGGTGAATCGTCCCATTGTGGTCGATGGATAGCCAGTCGCCGCGCGGTGTTCCATGATCCAGATCCCAATCCGAAAGAACGTAGCGTAGGTGTGTGGTTTCTCTGATTAGATGCCGATGCATGGCTGGCCGGTGCGTATGGCCGTGGATCATGACGGTCGCCGCCGTGCGATCGAACAGGTCTGTGATGGCCTGCTCATTGACGTCGGTGATCGCATAAGACTTACCTTTTTGCGCTTCCCGACTGCCGGCGCGCAAATCCTCGGCAATTTTCTTGCGTTGCTCCAACGGTAGTGCAAGGAAGTTTTTCTGCCACTCCGGTTGGCGCACCTGCGCCCTGAACTCCATGTAGGCCGTATCGTCGGTACACCAGGCATCGCCATGTGTCAGCACGAGGGAATGGCCGGCGATCGTGGTGACGAATGGATCGGCCAGCAAGGTCATGCCGGCGGCCTGTGCGAAATGTTCACCGACGAGAAAGTCGCGATTGCCGGCCATCCAGAAAACCTCGGTTCCCTGTTCGCCCAGGTGACGAATGGCATCGGCCATGCGGCGATGGCAAGGATCATTCATGTCGTCGTCGCCTACCCACGCTTCGAAGATGTCGCCCAGCAGGTAGAGTTGCGCTGCGCACGGAGCCTGTTCCTGCAGGAATGTGAAGAATGCCTGCATGGTGCGCGGCATGTCCTCCTGCAGATGCAGGTCGGAAACGAAAAGCGCAGCCATTTCCGGCTGCGCTTGTTTTGATGCCTGAACGGTCATCGTGCCGCCGTCATCAGACGGCTTCCGCTTTCTCGATCACGACGTCTTCGACCGGTACGTCGGCATGCATGCCGGCACGTGTGGTCTTTACCGAACGAATCTTGTCGACGACGTCGGTGCCGTCGGTCACCTTGCCGAACACGCAGTAACCCCAGCCGTCCTGGCCCGGATAATCGAGGAAGCTGTTGTCGTTGATGTTGATGAAGAATTGCGCAGTTGCCGAATGTGGGGCCGAGGTGCGGGCCATGGCGATCGTGTAGTGATCGTTCTTCAGGCCGTTCTTGGCTTCGTTCTCGACCGGTTCGTTGGTCGGCTTCTGTTTCATGCCTGGCTCGAAACCACCGCCCTGGATCATGAAGCCGTCGATCACGCGATGGAAGATCGTACCGTTGTAGTGGCCGGCATTGACGTAGGCGAGGAAATTTTCCACCGTCTTCGGTGCTTTCTCGGCGTCGAGTTCGATGGTGATCTTGCCGTGGTTGGTGGTGAGGATGACAGCCATGGATAGTCCTTCTTATGGGTTGATATGGGTTGTATGACGGAGATTACCGGACGACGGTGGCAGATTCAATGACGACCGGTGTGATCGGCACATTCTGAAAGTAGCTGCGGTTGCCGGTAGGCACTTGTCGGATCTTGTCGACGACTTCCGTTCCCTTGATGACCTTGCCGAAGACGGCATAGCCCCAGCCATCCTGGCCTGGATAATTGAGAAAGTCGTTGTTCTTCGTATTGATGAAGAACTGCGCAGCAGCCGAATGCGGGTTGCTGGTGCGTGCCATGGCAACCGTGTAGACGTCGTTGCGCAAGCCGTTGTTCGCTTCGTTCTGGATCGGTGCGCGTGTCGGCTTTTCGCGCATGTCCTTGTCGAATCCGCCACCCTGGATCATGAAATTGCCGATCACGCGATGGAAGATCGTGCCGTTGTACTGGCCACTTTCCACATACTGCAGGAAGTTGGCGACCGATTTCGGCGCCTTGTCGGCATTCAATTCCAGCTCGATATCACCCATGCTGGTTTTCAGCAGGACGCGAGGTGCGGCGGCATAGGCGGGAAGGAACGCGATCGACAGCGACAAAGCCGCTGCAAATCCCAGAAGCCGACGGCGGAGTTGTTTCATGCAGTTTTCCTGTTCAAGACGGATTGAGAAAAGCATGCCGTGTGCGGACGGCAGATGCGCGGTTGCGATAACAGTCCTGCTGGCATATCATGCCGTCCCTTCGCGATGTTCTTTGTCATGCACGGCAAAGAGCGAAGGAGCGTCAGCAGCGATCGATGTAGCGGCTTGAGCCGTTTTCATCAATGCTATACTGCCGCGAAAACGTGCATTTTATCAAAAAGAAGTATGACCAAGTGTCTGGCCTGACTGCTGCGCCATCTGACGAAATGCCGTTGCGGATGCAAGTGGTGAAACGCATCCAGCCAGCGGTACATTCCTGACCGACACACGATATCCATGAGTTTGCTGAAGATCTACAACACGCTGGCGCGCGAGAAGCAGCCGTTTACGCCGATCGAGCCGGGCAAGGTCCGCATGTATGTTTGCGGCATGACCGTCTATGACTATTGCCATATCGGGCATGCACGCGTGATGGTGGTGTTCGATCTGGTGCAGCGCTGGTTGCGCGCTTCAGGTTACGACGTCACTTACGTGCGCAACATCACGGATATCGACGACAAGATCATCAAGCGGGCGGCGGAAAACGGCGAATCGATTTCGCAGCTGACGCAACGCTTCATTGATGCGATGGACGAAGATGCGACAGCGCTCGGTGTGCAGAAGCCGGATCAGGAGCCGCGCGCGACCGCTTATGTGCCGCAGATGCTGGGATTGATCGAGGCGCTGGAACGCAATGGTCTGGCCTATCGCTCCGATGATGGCGATGTCAATTTCGCCGTGCGCCATTTTGCCGGTTACGGCAAGTTGTCCGGCAAGTCGCTGGATGATCTGCGTGCCGGCGAGCGCGTTGACGTGAATGCCGGCAAGCACGATCCGCTGGATTTCGTGCTGTGGAAAGCTTCGAAGGCAACTGAGCCCGATGAAGTGAAATGGCAATCGAAGTGGGGCAGCGGCCGCCCTGGCTGGCATATCGAATGCTCGGCGATGTCCTGCGAATTGCTGGGCGAACATTTCGACATTCACGGCGGCGGCGCCGATCTGCAATTCCCGCATCACGAGAACGAGATCGCACAATCCGAAGGCGCGACCGGCAAAACCTTCGTCAATTACTGGATGCACAACGGCTTCGTGCGCGTCGACAACGAAAAGATGTCGAAATCGCTGGGCAATTTCTTTACGATCCGCGAAGTGCTGGCGAAATTCGATGCCGAAGTCGTGCGCTTCTTCATCCTGCGTGCGCACTATCGCAGCCAGTTGAATTATTCGGATGCGCATCTGGACGACGCGCGCAATGCGCTGACCCGCATGTATACGGCATTGAAGGACGTCACGCCGGACGGCTTGCCGCTGGACATGGCGGAAGCCCATGCAGTGCGCTTTGCCGAGGCAATGAACGACGATTTCAATACGCCGCTGGCGGTCGCCGTGCTGTTCGAGCTGACGAACGAAGTCAACAAGACAAAATCTCCGGTACTGGCGCGCCAATTGGCCGGTCTCGCTGGTATAGTCGGTCTCCTGCAGCGTACGCCGCAACAGTTCCTGCATGCCGGTCTGGCCGATGATGGCGATCTGGAAACATTCGTGCTCGAACAGATCGCTGCACGCGCCGATGCCAAGAAGGCAAGGAATTTTGCAGAAGCGGACCGCATTCGCGCAGTCTTGCTGGAAAAGGGCATCGTTCTGGAAGACAAGCCGGGTGGTTTGACCGAATGGCGAAAGGCATAAGGTCGCATGGGGAAACTGATCGTCGCCGAAGAAACGTGCATCCTGCCGCCATACTGGGAGGAGGCCAAGGTCGAGCTGATGAAGCGCGACCGGATCATGCGCAAGCTGATCCCGCAGTTCGGCGATCTCCATCTGGTCAGTCGCGGCGATCCTTTCCTGACATTGGCGCGTTCCATCATTGGCCAGCAGATTTCGGTCAAGGCAGCCGAAAGCGTCTGGCAGCGGCTTTTGGAAGCTTGTCCGAAATGCACGCCGGCACAGGTCATCCGGGCGGGCGAGAAGCTGGCGACCTGCGGTCTTTCCAAACGCAAAGCGGAATACATCCTCGATCTGGCAGACCATTTCAAGGCAAAACGTGTCAATTGTGACAAGTGGACCGAGATGGAGGACGAGGCTGTCATCGCCGAATTGATCCAGATTCGCGGCATCGGACGCTGGACAGCGGAGATGTTTTTGATATTTAATCTGCTCCGCCCGAATATCCTGCCGCTGGACGATGTCGGCCTGCTGGCGGGAATCAGCCGTAATTATTTTTCCGGCGAGCCGGTTTCGCGCAGCGATGCGCGCGAAGTCGCCGCCAATTGGGAACCATATCGTACCGTCGCAACCTGGTACCTGTGGCGCAGTCTTGAGCCGGTACCCGTTGCCTATTGAGGCGGGACCAAACGATACGAACAAGCTATCTCCGTGTTGAACAAGGAGGCACGATGAGTAAAACAACTTTCCTCGGCTTTGAGCAGCCGATCGCGGAACTCGATTCGAAGATCGAAGAACTGCGTTTTGTGCAGGACGATTCGGCTGTGGATATTTCGGAAGAAATCGACCGCCTGACGAAGAAAAGCCAGCAACTGACGAAAGATATCTACGCCAAACTGACGCCGTGGCAGGTGTCGCAGATCGCACGCCATCCGCAGCGTCCGTACACGATGGACTACGTGAATGAAATCTTCACGGATTTCCATGAACTGCACGGCGACCGCACTTATGCGGACGACCTGTCGATCATCGGCGGTCTGGCACGCTTCAACGGCATGCCATGCATGGTGATCGGCCATCAGAAGGGCCGCGATACGAAGGAACGCAGCATGCGCAACTTCGGCATGCCGAAGCCGGAAGGCTATCGCAAGGCAATGCGCCTGATGAAGCTGGCAGAGAAATTCGGTCTGCCGATTTTCACCTTCGTCGATACACCGGGCGCTTTTCCCGGTATCGATGCCGAAGAGCGTGGTCAGTCGGAAGCGATCGGTCACAATCTGTATGTGATGGCCGAACTGAAGGTGCCGCTGATTGCGACCATCATCGGTGAAGGCGGCTCCGGCGGTGCGCTGGCGATTGCCGTCGGCGATGCAGTGCTGATGCTGCAGTATTCGACCTATTCCGTGATTTCGCCGGAAGGTTGCGCCTCCATCCTGTGGAAATCCGCGGAGCGTGCATCCGATGCCGCAGAGGCGTTGGGCCTGACCGCACATCGTCTGAAAGCCATGGGCCTGATCGACAAGATCATCACTGAACCGCTGGGTGGCGCACATCGCGATCCGAAGCAGATGGCAGCCATGCTGAAACGTGCGCTGGCTGACACGCTGCGTCAGTTCCACGGCATGAAAACCAAGGATCTGCTGGCCGCTCGTCACGAAAAACTGATGAGCTACGGCAAGTTCAAGGAACTCAATACGCCGGAATGAGGCATGTCCGATAAACAGATGCCCTCGTTGCAGCAGGCATGCGAACGCGCGTTCAGGGAAATCCGGACGCGCGTTTCTCTTTCTGCCACGGCTGCCGAACGCTTCGATGCGCAACGCGTGGCCGTGGCTTATAGCGGAGGACTGGATTCTTCCGTACTGCTCCAGTTGATGCACACCTGTGCTGCGCAACAAGGCTTGCAATTGTTCACCTTCCATGTGCATCACGGATTGAGTCCGAATGCGGACCGATGGCTGACACATTGTGCGCAACATGCCGCGCAGTTGGGTGTTGTTTTCGATTCGCGGCACATCGATATTGAGCGGATGGCGGCGGAGCGAGGCGTGGAAGAGGCGGCGCGCCACAGTCGCTATGCCGCACTGGGTGCTATGTGTCTTGCACATCGCGTGCCCTTGCTGCTGACCGCGCACCATCAGGACGATCAGGCGGAGACGATACTGTTGCAGCTGTTGCGCGGCTCCGGTGTGGCGGGACTGTCCGGCATGGATGATGCCAACCATGCACCCGGTTTGCTCGGTGATCCGGCGCTGATGATGGGGCGGCCGTTGCTGCAGTGCGCGCGTGCCGATCTGGAAGCATGGGCTGCCGACCAGGCTATCTCCTTCGTCGAGGACGAGTCGAATACGGATACGCGTTATGCCCGCAATGCATTGAGGCGGGAAGTGATGCCGGCGCTGGTACGGCATTTCCCCGGATTCCAGCAGCGGCTTTCGAGGGCAGCGCATCATGCGCAATCCGCGCAGAAACTGCTCAATGAACTTGCGGCGCAGGATTTGTCCGCCTGTCTGGACGGCGAGGGACTGGATGTGACGAAGTTGGCGCAATTCGATACCGAGCGGATCGACAATCTGCTGCGATGCTGGTTCGCGTCGCGCGGCATGCGCATGCCGTCGACATCATGGCTGGACGAAGTGCGCGAGCAATTGCTGAGTGCGAAGCATGACGCTCGTTTATGCGTCATGCATCCCGATGGCGATGTTCGCCGGCATCGTAATCATGTCTTCATCACGCCGAAGCGTGATGATGGCGCCGAAGTTTTATCGCAAAGCTTCCAGTGGAACGGTGAACCTGTGATGCATTTCCCGGCATTCGGCGGCACGTTGTTTGTGGAAGCTGCAGAGGAGGGGATCGATATTGGATGGCTGGCCAAACAGACGTTGACGATCGCCTTGCGTGGTGGTGGCGAAAAACTGAAGCTGGCGTGGAATCGTCCTACACGCAGCCTGAAAGCGCATTACCAGGCGTGCGACGTGCCGTCGTGGGAGCGTGAGCGTCTTCCATTGGTTTTTGCAGGAACACAATTATTGTTCGCCGCCGGCATCGGCATGGATTGCCACGCGTTCGGGGCGGAACCGGGCGTGCGGGTGCGCTTCCGTTGGGAATTCGATGCTGAGGGTCAATCATCTGCATGATTCTGGTTTGACAATAAAAATGCTCGTCGAACCGTTGTCGGGCTTGTCATTCCGTGTCGCAGGCTGTAAAGTCGAGGGTTGATTTTTGCTCCTCATTTCAGCATTTCTTCCCCCTTATGGCTTTAATCGTTCACAAATACGGCGGTACGTCGATGGGCTCCACCGAGCGCATCAAGAACGTCGCCAAACGCGTTGCCAAGTGGCATGACGCCGGCTATCAAATCATCGTCGTGCCGTCGGCAATGTCTGGCGAAACGAACCGTCTGATCGGCTTGGCAAAAGAAGTGATGCCGCAGCCGAACCCGCGCGAACTTGACATGCTGGCATCGACCGGCGAGCAGGTTTCCGTCGCATTGTTGTCGATGGCGCTGCAAGCCATCGGCAAGGAAGCGGTGTCGTATGCCGGCTGGCAGGTCGCCATCAAGACCGATTCGGCCTTTACCAAGGCGCGGATCCAGTCGATCGACGACACCAAAGTGCGCAAGGATCTGGATGCAGGCCGCATCGTGATCATCACAGGCTTCCAGGGCATGGATGACGACAGCAACATCACGACACTGGGGCGCGGTGGTTCCGATACTTCGGCTGTGGCTGTGGCTGTGGCGATGAAGGCGCAGGAATGCCTGATCTATACCGACGTCGACGGCGTATACACGACCGATCCGCGCGTGGTATCGGAAGCGCGTCGCCTGAACACCGTGACGTTCGAGGAGATGCTGGAAATGGCATCGCTCGGTTCGAAGGTGCTGCAGATCCGCTCGGTCGAGTTCGCCGGCAACTACAAGATGCCGACGCGCGTGCTGTCGTCGCTGACCGATCCGATGATGCCGCTGGAAGAGGAAGCCAAGTCCGGCACCCTGATTTCGTTTGAGGAAGATATACACATGGAACAAGCCGCTATCACCGGTATTGCATTCAATCGCGACGAAGCGAAGATCACCGTTCTCGGCGTGCCGGACCGTCCGGGCATCGCTTATCAAATTCTTGGCCCGGTGGCGAGCGCCAATATCGAAGTCGACATGATCATCCAGAACCAGTCTGTCGACGGCAAGACCGATTTCACGTTCACGGTCCCACGTGGCGACTATGCGAAGGCAATCGATCTGCTGAACGACAGCGTGAAGAGTCACATCGGTGCCGCCAGCATCCAGGGCGATACGAAAGTATCGAAGGTGTCGGTGGTCGGGGTTGGCATGCGCAGCCATGTTGGCATTGCATCGCAGATGTTCCGTACGCTGTCGGAAGAGGGTATCAACATTCAGATGATCTCGACGTCCGAGATCAAGATTTCCGTGCTGATCGATGAGAAGTACATGGAGCTGGCAGTGCGTGCATTGCACAAGACTTTCGATCTGGAAAAGAGCAATTAAGTCCGATTCGAGAGTATCGTTCGGTTGACCGGACATGCTTGAGAAGTTATGATGCTGGACCTCGCAACGGTGCGTTTGTACTGTTGATCGATGTGGAGACGTGGCCGAGTGGTCGAAGGCACTTCCCTGCTAAGGAAGCATATGGGCTTAAACCTGTATCGAGGGTTCGAATCCCTCCGTCTCCGCCAAGAAATCAAGAAAAGCCCTCGATGAAAATCGAGGGCTTTTTCGTTTAAGCCGCCACTTTTCTGATTCGCTCTCTTTCTTTTCGCGAAATGAGGGGATGAATGCGTCCTGGAGAGGCTGCTCTGCGACTGAATCCCTGCCTGATTGATCCTTTTTTCTCACCGATTAATTCGCTCCTTGTTATTGCGCTGTGGCTGCTCAAAAGATTGCATAAATTGCATTTAATGGCGGTGGACATAAAAAATTATCGATTTCCCCTAAAGTTTGGGAAAACAGCGCCGTTACCTGACTTAGATTGCCATGAAAATATTTTCAAAATTTTTTGGGTCGAGCCCTAAAGTTCTGAAAAAAGCTGCCGTTAAAGGATGTGGTGAATAAGTGAATCCACTCGCCACGATGAGTCAAAAATTTAGATATCTGCGTGATTAAAAGATAGACGAATCTTTCTTGATTGTTCTTTTTCAGGGAAGGGTTTGTGGAAGATGTATGAATCCAGAGACCTAATGCCCAAGCCATTTACAGCCTGATTTTTTCAAGGCTGTGCCAGTTGCTGGTCGACGTTTGTAAGACAAACGCCTACCGGCTCTTTGTCGTCTTCGCTGTATTAAAAAACAGAGCGCTGCCAATTCCAGCGTTTTTCCACTCGCAGCAGAATGCATTCCACGGCGAAACAATTTGTTACAGCCGATTACATTCGAGGCGAGGGGCGACCATGACAACCAACGACATCATTGCTGAAATCCGTGACGCCAATCTGGGATACCTGATGCTGGCGCAACAGATGATTCGTGCTGACAAGGCGACTGCAATTTTCCGCCTGGGCATCAGTAGCGAAATTGCCGATCTGATCGAAGGCATGAGCAATGCGCAGATTCTGAAACTCGCCGGTGCCAACATGATGCTTGCCCGTTTTCGTTTCGACGACGGCGCGATTCTCGGCATGCTGGCCGACTACAACAAGGACCGTTCCCTTTCCCACTCGCACGCCGCCATTCTGATGGCAGGTCAGGCAGTGGAACAGATCGCCTGATATCTGTTCCGATTCGTCTCTCCATTTCACCTGCAGCGAGTAAAAAATGGCCAAGAAAAGCGTCGTGTCGGAATCCCAGGAAATTCAACTCGCCATCGAGCTGATCAATCTAGGGGCAAGGTTGCAATTGCTGGAATCGGAAACCTCGCTGTCACGCGAACGCTTGTTGAAATTGTATAAAGAGTTGCGCGGCGTATCTCCGCCGAAGGGCATGCTGCCGTTTTCGACGGACTGGTTCATCACCTGGCAGCCAAATATCCATTCGTCGCTGTTCATCGGTATCCATAAATATCTGATCGAGCATGCGCAGGTTACGGGTATTCATGCCGTCATCAAGGCTTACAAACTGTATCTGGAACAAGTCGGCCCGGGGCCGGATGGCGAACCGGTGCTGTCATTGACCCGCGCCTGGACGCTGGTGCGCTTTTTCGAGAGTAAAATGCTGTCGACTACCTGCTGCAGCGAATGCGGCGGTCATTTTGTGGTCCACCATCTGGATCTGAATGCAAACTATACCTGCGGCCTGTGCCATATGCCGTCCCGCGCTGGCAAGACCAAGCGTGCCAAGCAGGATGCGAGTGCCTTGGCAGCATAAAAACTAAAAACTTAACGATTCCTGTGAAAATCGAGAGGCGCTCCGGCGCAAGGCCGGCGCCTCCGGCATTCGGGAAAACGCCTGCCATCCTGGCGCTGCTGTTGCAGATCGCCGCCTTTCTGACTGTTTTGCTGCTTGCTGCGGGCCTGAGCGTGATTTTTCAGGCTTCGTTCAACATCCTGGTTGCAGCAATCCTGCAGGGGGCAATCGCTGCTGTGCTGTCTTGCTGGTGTCGACAAGCTTGGTGGTGGTGGATCATCCAGTTTCTTTTTCCCATTCTGCTGATTGTTGGGTTGGCGCTGCAGTTGCCGCCGATCTTGTTTCTGGCAGCCTTCCTGACCTTCCTTGTTTTGTATTGGAGTACATTCAGGACACAGGTACCGTACTATCCGTCGCGTTTGCCGGTGTGGCAGGCTGTCGAAGCAGTGTTGCCGGAGCGGGAAGGGCTGCGCTTCATCGATATTGGTTGCGGTTTCGGCGGGCTGGTTCTGCACTTGGCGCAACGACAGCTTTCTAGCCACTTTTCCGGTATCGAAATTGCACCTCTTCCATGGGCCATTGCCCGGTTGCGTGCGTGTATGACAGGCAGTGCGACGCAATTTATACGCGGTGATTACCGTTCGCTCGATCTGGCAGATTATGACGTCGTCTTCGCCTACCTGTCGCCCGTTGCCATGCCGGGCTTATGGGAAAAGGCTCACGCCGAAATGCGCCCGGGCAGCCTGTTGCTCAGCTATGAATTCCCTATTGTCGACGTGCCGGCGGACGAGATTGTCTCTCCGCAAGAGGGCGGTCCCGCGCTGCATGTCTGGCGTCTTTGAAAATTTATTCGCCTTTCGTTTGCAGGCGAACATCAAGTTCCGATAATCCGAGCCGTTGAAAGTGAATATGTGAAGGTGTCGATTTGCCTCCGCATGCCAAGGACCTTCGTGGTTGCGCATTGGCAATTGTTGAGGCAATAATGGCAACTTATAACTCATACTCATCAAAACGGGGAGCCCGCGCTTGTTAGTCATTATCGGATATGTGGTCGTTCTCGCTTCGGTGTTCG
Organism: Oxalicibacterium solurbis; assembly: GCF_014635845.1. Lineage (GTDB taxonomy): Bacteria > Pseudomonadota > Gammaproteobacteria > Burkholderiales > Burkholderiaceae_D > Oxalicibacterium > Oxalicibacterium solurbis. Next base: position 661,639 of record NZ_BMDP01000002.1, read on the forward strand.
GCGGGTTCGTACTGGCAGGCGGACATTTGCATTCCCTGTTCCAGCCGGTCGAGTTGTTGATGATCGGCGGAGCGGCGACCGGCGCATTCTTTGTCGGCAATAGCGGCAAGGCGATCAAGGCTACCCTGAAGGCGCTGCCTTCCGCGCTGAAAGGTTCCAAGTATTCGAAGGCGCTGTACATGGAGCTGATGACCCTGTTGTTCGAGATTCTCAGCAAAGTGCGCAAGGAAGGCCTGATGTCTATCGAGGGCGATGTCGAGAGCCCCGAGGAAAGCCCGATCTTTTCCAAGTATCCGGCGGTGCTGGCCGATCACCATCTGACGGAGTTCATGACCGACTATCTGCGCCTGATGGTGTCCGGCAACATGGATGCGTTCCAGATCGAAAATCTGATGGACAACGAGATCGAAACGCACCATGTGGAAGGCGAGATTCCCGTCCACTGCATTTCCAAGATGGGCGAAGGTCTGCCTGCCTTCGGTATCGTCGCTGCGGTGATGGGCGTCGTGCATACGATGGCGTCGGTCGGCTTGCCGCCGGCGGAGCTGGGCATCCTGATTGCCAATGCGCTGGTCGGCACCTTCCTCGGTATCCTTCTTTCCTATGGTTTCGTTACGCCGCTGTCGAGCGTGCTCGAGCAGAAATTGCACGAATCGTCGAAAGTGTTCCAGTGCGTGAAGGTCACGCTGCTGGCCAGCCTGAACGGTTATGCACCTGCATTGGCGGTGGAATTCGGCCGGAAAGTGCTGTTCTCGACCGAGCGCCCTTCGTTCACCGAACTGGAAGATCATATCCGCCAGTCGAAGTCGAAATAAGTTGTACATATAAACAAGAAAAGAACAGCGAGCGGAGACTGACATGGCTGACGAAGGACTCCGTCCCATCATCATCAAGCGTGTGAAGAAACCGGGGGGCGGCCATCATGGCGGCGCCTGGAAGATTGCCTATGCTGATTTCGTGACGGCGATGATGGCGTTTTTCCTGCTGATGTGGCTGCTTGGATCGACCACCAAGGGCAATCTGCAAGGGATCGCCGACTACTTCAGTACGCCGTTGAAGGTGGCGATGGCAGGCGGCTCGGGCAGCGGCGACGCGACCAGCGTCATCAAGGGCGGCGGCAAGGACATGACGCGCATCGATGGCCAGCAAAAGAAGGGTGAGGATCTGACGCCTGCCCGCAACTACAGCCTGAAGGCAGCCGAAGAAGAGCTCGCCAGAGCCGAGGCGAAGCGCCTGCAAGTCCTGAAGGACAAGATCGAAGAAGCGATCGCCACGATTCCCAGCTTGCAGCAATACCAGAAACAACTACTGATCGACATCACGTCGGAAGGTTTGCGTATTCAGATCGTCGATGAAAAGAATCGTCCGATGTTTGCGCTGGCCAGTGCGGAATTACAGCCATATACCAAAGTGATCCTGCATGAGATCGCCAAGATTCTCAACGATGTGCCGAACAAGGTCAGCCTGTCCGGCCATACCGACGCCACGCCATATTCCAGTGGTGAAAAGAGCTACAGCAACTGGGAACTGTCTGCCGATCGGGCGAATGCGTCACGGCGTGAACTGGTCGCGGGCGGCATGGCGGAAACCAAGGTGTTGCGCGTCGTGGGACTATCGTCGGCCGTATTGTTCGATGCGAAGAATCCCTACAATCCCGTCAATCGGCGCATCAGCATCATCGTCATGAACAAGAAGACGGAAGAGTCCATTACCAAGGAAAATACCGAAGCGAATGTCGCGGACGGTATAGAGGCAAAGCAGGCCGTGGATGAGGCTGTCAATGTATCGGGTGTCGTGCAACCGGGCACATCCCAGCCGGAGCAGGCGCCACAGGTGCCATTGGTGCCGGCGACACATTGATCATGCCGATAAAAGAACGATCGGGCATATTTTCATCATGACGACCACCTCCAATTCGCTGGCGCTTCAGATCAAGGATCTGTTGTCGACGTTGTCGGAACATGGCCGGCAACACCTGAACGAGCTTGAGACCGACCTGATGCAGACGAATGTGCTGCTGACGGAAGCGATCGAAAAACTCGGTGCCAGTTTCATGGCAATCCATGAGGCGGTAATTGCGCAGCAGCAGCTTGTCGATACGCTTTTGACAAAAGAAGAATCGTTGCCGACGGACGTGGTAAGGCTGCGTGAGCAAGCCAGCCAGATCGATCTGCATGTCAATTCGGCGGTGACGGGGCTGCAGTTTCAGGATATGACCAATCAGTTGATCGGGCGTACGATGCGTCGCGTGGTCGGATTCCGTGATGTGCTGGAGATTCTTGGAAATGGCGCGAATGGGCTGGAGTCGGAAGAAAGCGAAGATAGAATGGTTCGCGCGCTGAGCAAGATCAACGAAATGCTGGAAGCGGAAAATGCCGTGCTGGAACGGGAGCTGTGGAAAGCGGTACGGCAGACGCATATGGAAAGCGGCGACATCGAGTTGTTCTGACGACGATGTGCGCAGGTTGCGAACCCAAGACAGAATTAGCAGGAAGCGGGAGTAGAGATGGCAAAGACGATATTGGCAGTCGACGATTCGGGATCATTGCGACAGATGGTTGTGTTCAGCCTGCGGGCTGCCGGCTACCAGGTAACGGAAGCCGTCGATGGCCAGGATGGACTCGACAAGGCAAAGGGACAGGTATTCGATCTGGTGCTGACCGATCAGAACATGCCGCGCATGGATGGCTTCACGCTGATTCGTTCGCTCAGGGCGATGCCTACTTATCAGGGTGTGCCGATTCTGGTATTGACGACGGAATCCAGCGACGAGATGAAGGCCAAGGGACGTGCCGCCGGCGCCAACGGCTGGCTGGTCAAGCCATTCGATCCGCAGCGGCTGACAGAAGTCGTGCGCAAGGTGATCGGTTGATTGTCGATGACGACAGGCATGCCAGGCACGAACACGGATAACGGAGCAGAGCGATGAGCATCGACATGAGCCAGTTCTACCAGGTGTTCTTCGACGAAACCGAAGAACTGCTGGCGGAGATGGAAAAGCTGTTGCTTGCCGTCGATGCGGCAGCGCCGGACCCGGAGGATCTGAATGCGATCTTTCGTGCCGCGCATTCGATCAAGGGCGGCGCTGCCACTTTCGGCATCACCGACCTGACGGAAGTCACGCATGTGCTCGAAACCTTGCTGGACAAGATCCGCCAGGGAGAAATGGCGCTGACGTCCGAGCATGTGGATGCGTTCCTGTCGGCCAAGGATATTCTGAAGATGCAGTTGGATGGACATCGCCTGCATACCGATGTTGATCTCGATGCGGTTGCCAATGTACGGATGATGCTGGAATCGCTGTCGCAAAAGGACGGCATACCGGTAACCGCGCCGAATGTGACGCATCCTAATGCAATGACGGCGATGGGGCAGGCAGATCGTCGTTTCCGGATTGAGCTGCCGCAAGTTACGCCACGCGATGTAGAAGCATTGGCCGCCGAACTGGGATTGCTGGGCGATATCAGCAGGACCACGCTGGACGATCAGCGCACGGCCTTTACGCTGACGACACAGGAAGGACCGGACAGCATCGTCGCGATCTGTTCCTTCATTCTGGATCCGAAGGATCTTGTCATTGCCGAAGAAGCAGTGCCGGCACCATACGAAGGATTGGATCGTTCGATCGACGATCGCCGCCGAATCGAGGCGGAGCAGGGCTACGGTTTCTTCGAACCATTGCATTCGACGATTGCGGAATCGGAACACAAGGCAAGAGAAGAAGCACAGGGTTATGGCTTCTTCCCGCCATTCGTGCCGCGCGCCCTGCCGGAGCAGGATGCGAAGAAGGCCGATGACGAAGAGGAAGCCGAAGCGCAATACGAGGCGCAGCGTGAAGCGCCTGCGGCAAAGAATGCCGCTGCATCGGCAGGCAATGCGAAGGCGACGAACCCCAAGCGCGAAGAACGCTCTGCCGTCAGTGCTGAATCGTCGTCGATTCGTGTCGGCATCGAAAAGGTCGATCAATTGATCAATCTGGTTGGCGAATTGGTGATCACGCAGGCCATGATCGAACAACGCAGCGGAACGCTCGACCCGATCGCAAACGAACGTCTGCTGGAAAGCATCTCGCAGCTGACGCGCAATACGCGCGATCTGCAGGAAGCGGTGATGTCGATCCGTATGATGCCGATGGATTACGTGTTTTCCCGTTTTCCGCGCATGGTGCGCGATCTGGCGGCCAAGCTCGGCAAGAAGGTGGATTTCGTCACGCATGGCGCTGCGACCGAACTGGACAAGGGGCTTATCGAACGCATCGTCGATCCGTTGACGCATCTGGTGCGCAACAGCATCGATCACGGTATCGAAATGCCGGAAGCGCGTGTTGCCGCAGGCAAGGGACAGGCTGGTCAGTTGTCGCTTTCCGCAGCACATCAGGGCGGCAACATCATCATCGAGGTCAGCGACGATGGTGGCGGCCTGAACCGCGACAGGATTCTCGCCAAGGCGCGGCAGCAGGAAATGCCGGTGTCGGACGACATGCCGGACGAAGATGTCTGGCAATTGATTTTCTCGCCAGGCTTTTCCACGGCGGAGACGGTGACCGACGTTTCCGGGCGGGGCGTCGGCATGGATGTCGTCAAGCGCAATATCACGTCGATGGGTGGTGCGATCGACATTCGTTCGATGAAGGGATTCGGCACGACCATCTCGATTTCGCTGCCATTGACGCTGGCGATTCTGGACGGCATGTCGATCCGCGTCGGTGATGAAATCTATATCCTGCCGCTCGGCTATGTCGTCGAATCGTTGCAGCCGGCACCGGACGATATCAAGGAGATCACCGGACAGGGCCGGGTCATCAAGGTACGCGGCGACTATCTGCCATTGATCCCGTTGTACAAGATATTCGACGTCGTGCCGCGTTTTTCCGATCCATCGGAAGGCATTATTGTCATTCTGGAATCCGACGGACGCAAGGCAGCGTTGTTTATCGACGAATTGGTTGGCCAGCAGCAGGTTGTCGTGAAGAATCTCGAGTCGAATTATCGTAAAGTGGCAGGTATATCGGGCGCCACAATCCTGGGTGACGGCGGCGTTTCGCTGATCATCGATGTGGCAGCATTGTTGCGTTCAAGTCGCCAGTTGAGCGACGAATCCATTTATTCCTGAAGAGGAGAATCAACATGATTCAAAACCATGACAACACAACCGGTGCCGAGACGGGCAACGAGTTTCTCGCCTTCACGCTTGGCAAGGAAGAGTACGGCATCGATATCCTGAAAGTGCAGGAAATCCGCGGTTATGAAACCGTTACGCGCATTGCGAATGCACCGGATTTCGTCAAGGGCGTGGTCAACCTGCGCGGCATCATCGTGCCGATCGTTGACATGCGCATCAAGTTCAATCTGGGTGAGCCGACTTACGACCAGTTCACCGTCGTGATCATCCTGAACATTGGCGGCCGTGTGGTCGGCATGGTGGTGGACAGCGTCTCCGACGTGATCACGCTGTCGCCGGAGCAGATCAAGCCGGCACCGGAAATGGGTACGGCGCTGAACACCGATTATCTGATCGGCCTGGGCACGCTGGACCAGCGCATGCTGATCCTGGTGGATATCGACAAGCTGATGTCCAGCTCGGAAATGGGGCTGATCGAGAAGATCGCCGCCTGATAGAAGGATGGGCGGTGGTGTGGGTGTCTGCTGAAACGATGCAAGCATGAAGGATATCGGACGATGAAAGCAGGCATGCAAGGGCGCGCGGAAGGCGTCAAGGAATTCGATTTCACCGCACGCGATTTCGAGCGTGTGCGGGCGCTGATCCACAAGCGTGCCGGTATCGCGCTTGCCGAAAGCAAGCAGGAAATGGTCTACAGCCGCCTGGCGCGTAGATTGCGCGCGACCGGCATCGATTCGTTTACCTCTTATCTGGACAGACTGGAGCAGGGCGGCGATGCCGACGAATGGGAGGCATTTACCAATGCGCTGACGACGAACCTGACGTCGTTCTTCCGTGAAGCGCATCATTTCCCCATTCTCGCCGAACACATCAAGAAGAAAGGGCGTGAGCCCATCGAGATCTGGTGCTCCGCCGCATCGACCGGGGAAGAACCGTATTCGATCGCGATGACTGCCTGCGAAGCCTACAACACACTGACCCCGCCGGTTCGTATCATCGCGACCGACATCGATACGAACGTGTTGAACACTGGCGCCAGCGGCATCTATTCGATCGATCGCATCGAGAAGATGGAGCCGGAGCGCGCTAAGCGTTTCTTCCTGCGCGGCAAGGGCACGCGTGAAGGACTGGTACGTGTACGTCCGGAACTGCGGCAGATGATCACGTTCAAGCAAGTCAATCTGCTGGCCGATCAATGGGGCGTGTCGGGACCGTTCGACGTGATTTTCTGTCGCAACGTGATGATTTATTTCGACAAGCCGACGCAGGGCAAGATACTCGACCGTTTTGCGCCGATGATGAAGGAAGACGGCCTGCTGTTCGCCGGGCATTCGGAAAACTTCCTGTACGTTTCCGACGCCTTCAAGCTGCGCGGCAAGACCGTGTATGAACTGGATCGCAACAGGAAAGCGGGCGGTGTCCCGCGTCGCGCGTGAGGTTGAACGCATGAACGAATCGATCAAAGAACATTTCGCGACCAACGTCTACTACGACCGTACCTTCGATTGCGATGCCGCGAAGATCCTGCCTGGCGAGTACTACTACACCGGCAAGGACATGCTGATTGTGACGGTGCTGGGATCCTGTGTGTCGGCCTGCATACGCGATCGCGTCAGCGGCGTGGGCGGCATGAACCATTTCATGCTGCCTGACGGCGATGCGGACAGCCCGATTTCTGCCTCGGCCCGCTACGGCACCTATGCGATGGAAATCCTGATCAATGATTTGCTGAAAGCGGGTGCCAGACGGGAAAATCTCGAGGCCAAGGTTTTCGGCGGAGGTGCCGTGCTGCGCGGGTTTGTCGCGATGAATGTCGGCGAACGCAATGCGCAATTCGTCCGTAATTTCCTGAAGACCGAAAATATCCGCATCGCCGCCGAAGATCTCAATGACATCCACCCGCGCAAGGTGTATTACTTTCCGCGCAGCGGCAAGGTGCTGGTCAAGAAGCTGCGCCAACTGAACAACAACACGCTGGTCAATCGCGAACAGGATTATGCAAACCGCCTGCAGTCGCAGAATGTCGGCGGCGATGTCGAACTTTTTTCCTGAAACAATGAACAATCAACGTTCTGCTGGAGTGACAGCATGAAAATCAAGGTCGTCGTCGTCGACGATTCTGCGCTGATCCGGGGCGTGATGAAGGAAATCATCAACAGCCAGCCGGACATGGAAGTAGTCGGCGTTGCGCCGGATCCGATCATTGCGCGCGAGCTGATCAAGCAGACCAATCCGGACGTGCTGACGCTGGACGTGGAGATGCCGCGCATGGACGGGCTGGATTTCCTCGAAAAGCTGATGCGGCTGCGCCCGATGCCGGTCGTCATGGTTTCCTCGCTGACCGAGCGCGGTTCGGAAATCACATTGCGTGCGCTGGAACTGGGTGCTGTCGATTTCGTCACCAAGCCGAAGATGTCGATTCAGAGCGGCATGCTCGAATACACGGAGATGATCTCGGACAAGATCCGTGCGGCGTCGAAGGCACGGATCAAGTCACGCACAGTGACGCATGATCAGCAGAAGCCGGGCGGCGATGGTGTGCTGCCTGCGATTCGCAATCCACTGACCAGTAGTGAAAAGCTGATCATCATCGGTGCGTCGACTGGCGGCACCGAAGCGATCAAGGATTTCCTGGTGCAGATGCCATCCGATTGCCCGGGCATTTTGATCACGCAGCATATGCCGCCGGGCTTTACCAAATCCTTCGCGCAACGGCTCGACAACCTGTGCAAGATCAGTGTCAAGGAAGCGGAGGGCAACGAACGCGTATTGCCGGGCCACGCTTATCTGGCGCCAGGACATTCACATCTGCAACTGATTCGCAGCGGCGCCAACTACATGACACAACTGGATCATGGCGAGCCGGTGAATCGGCATCGTCCGTCCGTCGACGTGCTGTTCCGTTCTGCTGCCGTGCATGCCGGCAAGAATGCAGTTGGCGTGATTCTGACCGGCATGGGCAAGGACGGTGCGCTCGGCATGCTGGAGATGAAAAATGCCGGTGCCTACAATTTCGCGCAGGACGAAGCAACGTGTGTCGTATTCGGTATGCCACGCGAAGCCATCGCAGTTGGTGCCACGCATGAGGTCGGCGCTCTACAGGCACTGCCGGGCATGGTGCTCGGTTATCTGGCGGCAAACAGCAGCCGGGCGTTGCGCGTGTAAAAAATTGCCGTACGGAATCATTATTTTGAGAATTAGACTGCTTCCTCGGTGCATAATAGCGGTGTGAAATATTGCAGACCCTGTTCGGGATCGGAACTGATTAAGGAATGAACGGAGCAATTCATGGCAGGTCCAAACACCAAATTTCTCGTAGTTGATGATTTTTCAACAATGCGCCGCATTGTTCGCAACCTGCTGAAGGAATTGGGCTACACGAATGTCGACGAAGCAGAGGACGGCGCGATGGCGCTGGCCAAGCTGCGTGCCGAACAGTTCGACTTCGTGGTTTCCGACTGGAACATGCCGAACATGGACGGCCTGACGATGTTGCAGCAGATTCGTGCCGATCCTGCACTGTCCAAACTTCCTGTGCTGATGGTGACGGCCGAGGCCAAGAAGGAAAACATCATTGCGGCCGCACAGGCAGGCGCAAACGGCTACGTGGTCAAGCCGTTCACTGCCGCCACGCTGGACGAAAAACTGGCGAAAATCTTCGAAAAAATGGGCGGGGCCTGAGCGGCCTTCGCCGTGTCTGTTCATGACGCGGCATCAAGGGGGAGTGTGCATGCTGCCGATCTGCGCATCAGCAAATCGTCGCGATGCCGGCTGCGTGCCTTGCGTGCAGCCGGCGCTGCCTGCTTCCATCATCCGTTCTCCCCACCTGAAATTTCCCTTGCTCGTTGTCGGTAAACTCATGCTTCGCCGAAATGAGCGGGATATCGCCTTCTCCGATTTCCGTTTTTCGATTCATTTTCCGATTCATTTCCCGACTCTTCAGCATTGATTCCCATGTCAGAAACAAGATTCATCGTGCGTGAACCGCTGCTCGATGCGGCGAAACAGATTCAAGGCTACGAGCTGTCCTGGCATGACGGCGGGGCAAGCGGCGGCATGGCCGGTGATGACGAGTTGCAGGAACTGCTGGTGTTCGTCGTATCTCAGCTGCAGAGCGACGAAGCTGCCAGCCTGTATGGCGATGGCGTGCTGTTCTTCGAAACCACGCCTGCGGTGATCGCTTCGGATGTGGTCGAGACCCTGCCGGCCAAAGGCACGGTGTTCCGCCTGAGCGCAGCCGATCTGTCGGATAGCGACACGCTGAATCGCGTGCAGGAATTGCGGCAGCGCGGTTACGGCATTTCGCTGTGCAATGCCGATGAACTTCCGCTCGGCAGTCCATTGCTGTCCGTCGTCAATTACGTCGAAGGGCCGTTCGGCAGCGAGGAATTGCATGCCCGTACGCTGGCGCGCACCGATTTCAAGGCTGCAGGCGTAAAGATCGTGGCCCGCAACCTGGCAGGCTGGGAAGAGTTCGATGCCTGCCTGGCCACTGGCATGCAAGCTTTCCTCGGCAATCTGTACATGCAGCCGCGGCCTGGTCAGGAACGCAAGGAATTGAATTCGGCACAGCTCATCATCGTCCAGTTGATGGAGATGGTGCGGCAGAATGCGGATGTGCGCCAGCTGGAAGACGTCATGAAGCGGGATGCGGCGTTGTCGTACAAACTGTTCCGCTATATCAACAACGCCGGTTTCGGCCTCGGTGCGGAAATCCAGTCGCTGCGCCACGCCGTCACGATGCTCGGTTATTCGCCGCTGTATCGCTGGCTGTCGTTGCTGCTGGCGACGGCGAGCACCAATGGTCATGGGGCGGTATTGATGCAGACTGCCATCGTGCGCGGGCGTTTTGCCGAACTGGCTGCGCACGGCATCCTGCCGAAGAATGAGGCGGAAAACCTGTTCGTGGTCGGCATGTTCTCGCTGCTGGACCGCTTGCTCGGCCTGCCGATGGCGGAAGTGCTGGCAAAGGTACATCTGTCCGACGCCGTTTCGCAGGCGCTGCTGACGCGCGAGGGAATCTACGGTCCGTTCCTGGCACTGGCTGAAGCTTGTGAAGCCGGCAACGGCGATATTTCCACAATGGCGGATGCATTATTCATCAGCGCACGCCGCGTCAACGAAGCCCATCTGGCTGCCCTGGCTTGGGCGCAGGGCATCAAACTCTGATACGCCTCCTCCTGATTACTCCTTGCGCAGACGCTTAAAAGCGGGGAGTTTTCCACCTTATTCTTTCGATGGTGCAACAGCTTTCTGACCAATAATCCACTCCATTGGTCCGTATGGCGTCATCCCGACGCCGGCCGGATCGGTTCAGGAGTCGGCCTTGGCTGAAGAAAGTGATCTCGAAAAGACGGAACCCGCGTCGCCGCGCAAGCTGGAGCAGGCGCGCGAAGAGGGTGACGTTCCGCGTTCGCGCGAGCTGGCGACCTGCACGCTGCTGCTGGGCGCCGGTGCCGCTTTCTGGTTCACCGGCGGCCACCTGATCAAGGAATTGAATGCACTGCTGGCCGCGGGGCTGTCGTTCGACCGCGACATGGCTTACGACATGAACCTGCTGTTCGAGCGCTCTGCGGTCCATCTTGTCGATCTGCTCATTGCCTTTGCACCGGTTGCGCTGGTGCTGATCGTCGTTGCGTTGATGTCGCCGTTGCTGATCGGCGGCTGGCTATTCAGCGCCAAGGCGCTGCAGCCGAATTTCGGCCGCATGAACCCGATCAAGGGTATCGGCAACATGTTCTCCGTCCGCGCATTGGTCGAATTGCTGAAGGCGATCGGCAAGACCATCCTGGTCGGCTGGATCGCATGGATGGTGGTGCGCTACGAGATCGATGCCGTGATGGCTTTGAGCGTAGAGCCGCTGCAGAGCGGCGCCGAACACGTCGGCCAGCTGCTGCTGGCCAGCTTCATGTTCATCGTCAGCGGATTGATCCTGATCGCCGCCATCGATGCGCCGTACCAGATGTGGCAGCACGCGAAGAAGCTGATGATGTCGCGCCAGGAACTGAAGCAGGAAATGAAGGAATCCGACGGCAATCCGGAAATCAAGGCGAAGATTCGCCAGCAGCAGCGCGAAATGGCGCGCCGCCGCATGATGGCCGAGGTGCCCACCGCCGACGTCGTCGTCACCAACCCGACCCACTTCGCCGTCGCACTCAAGTATTCGGAAACCGGCATGCGCGCGCCGCGTGTGGTCGCCAAGGGCGCGGACGAAGTCGCGGCGAAGATTCGCGAAATCGCCGCCGAAAACAACGTCGTCCTGCTGGAAGCGCCGCCGCTGGCGCGCGCGCTGTATCGCCATGCCGAGCTTGGCGACGAGATCCCCGAATCGCTGTACATCGCGGTGGCCGAAGTGCTGGCCTACGTGTTCCAGCTGCGGGCCTACAGCAAGCATGGCGGCATGCGACCTGATGCACCGACCGATCTGGACGTGCCGCCGCAGCTCGATCCTCTCAATCCTTCCGCCGATGACGCGGATAGCAATGGCTTGCCACAATGAATAGTCTGAGATTGCCGGCCTGGCTGTCGGGCCCGAATTCGAAAGCGATCGCCGCACCGATCCTCATCATCATGATGCTGTCGATGATGGTGCTGCCGCTGCCGGCCATCGTGCTCGACATGTTCTTCAGCTTCAACATCGCGTTGTCCATCATCGTGCTGCTGACGGCGTTGTATACCGTCAAGCCGTTGGACTTCATGGTGTTTCCGACCGTGCTGCTGGTCAGCACGATGCTGCGCCTGTCGTTGAACGTGGCTTCTACGCGCGTGGTGCTGACGCACGGCCACACCGGCCCGGATGCGGCCGGCAAGGTGATCGAAGCATTCGGCCACTTTCTGATCGGCGGCAACTACACGGTCGGTATCGTCGTCTTCATCATCCTGACCATCATCAACTTCACCGTCGTCACCAAGGGTGCCGGCCGTATCGCTGAGGTCGGCGCACGTTTTGCGTTGGACGCGATGCCGGGTAAACAGATGGCGATCGATGCCGACCTGAATGCCGGCCTGATCGGCGAACAGGAAGCACGTCTGCGACGCACGCAGGTATCGCAGGAAGCCGAGTTCTACGGCGCGATGGATGGTGCCAGCAAGTACGTGCGCGGCGATGCTATCGCCGGCATCATCGTCACGCTGGTCAATATCGTCGGCGGCCTGATCGTCGGCATGATCCAGCACGACATGACTTTCGGCGACGCGCTGGGAAACTACACGCTGCTGGCGATCGGCGATGGGCTGGTCGCGCAGATTCCGTCGCTGATCATCTCGACCGCAGCCGGCATCATCGTCTCGCGCGTGGCGAGCGAGCAGGACATCGGCGGCCAGTTGTTTGGCCAGTTGTTCGCCAAGCCGCAGGTGCTCTACATCACGGCTGCCATCATCGGCGGCATGGGTGCGATTCCGGGTATGCCGCACATCGCCTTCCTGTTCCTGGCCGCGGTCATCGGCGGTGCCGGCTACATGCTGGAACAGCGTCAGAAAAAAGCACCGGAAATGGAAGCAGAAGTAGCTGCACCACCGACCGCGCCGCCGGAAATGGAAGAGGCGAGCTGGAAGGACATCGTGCAGGTCGATACGCTCGGCCTGGAAGTCGGTTATCGCCTGATTCCGTTGGTGGACAAGGCGCAGAACGGCGAACTGCTGCGCCGCATCAAGGGCATCCGCAAGAAATTCGCGCAGGAAGTCGGCTTCCTGTCGCCGTCCGTGCATATCCGTGACAACCTCGAACTGAAACCGTCCGCCTATCGCATCACGCTGAAGGGCGTGGAAGTCGGCAGCGGCGAAGCGAATGCAGGCCAGTTCCTGGCGATCAATCCGGGCATGGTCAGCGGCGCGTTGCCGGGGCCGGTCACCAGCGATCCGGCATTCGGTTTGCCGGCGACGTGGATCGATGCCAACCTGCGCGAGCAGGCGCAGGGCATGGGTTATACCGTGGTCGATGCAGGCACTGTGGTCGCCACGCACTTGAACCACCTGATCACGACCCACGCTGCCGAACTGCTGGGCCGCCACGAAGTGCAGCAATTGCTGGATCACCTGACTAAGGAATCGCCGAAGCTGGTGGAAGACCTGACGCCGAAGCTGGTACCGCTCTCCACCTTGCAGAAGGTGCTGCAGAACCTGTTGGCCGAAGGCGTGCATATTCGCGACATGCACACGATCATCGAGACGATGACCGAATACGCGACCTATACGCAAGACGTCAACGAGCTGACCGCACAAGTACGTATCGCGCTGGGCCGCGCCATCGTGCAGCAGCTGTTCCCGTCCACCAACGAACTGTCGGTAATGACATTGGACAACCGTCTTGAACGTCTGCTGATGCAGGCGCTGCAGTCGAGCGGTCCGGAGGGTGGCGGCATCGAGCCTGGCCTGGCCGACACGATCGCTGCGCAGGCCGAGGCTGCCACGCAGCAGCAGGAAAAAATGGGATTGACGCCGGTGCTGCTGGTACCGGCGCAACTGAGAACGCTGCTGTCGCGCTTCCTGCGCCGCACGCTGCCGCAATTGAAGGTGCTCTCGCATGCCGAGGTGCCGGATTCGAAAACGATCAGAGTAACTAGCTTAGTCGGAGGACAGGTATGAACGTCAGAAAATTCACTGCATCCACATCGCGCGAAGCATGGCGCATGGTTCGCGAAACGCTGGGCCCGGACGCCGTGATTCTGTCCAATCGCACGGTGGATGCCGGCGTCGAGATTCTGGCACTGGCAGGCGAGGACATGGCTTCGCTGGCGGAGCCCGTCGTCGAGAAACCGGCGATCTCCGCACAGACGCTGTCGGTGCTGGCACCGAAGCACAAGCGCCTGGAAAATGCACAACCGAATCCGCTGACGTTCTCCGGCGCAGCGGCAAAGATCGGCGCAATGCCGATGGTGACGCCGGCAGTCAAGCCGATGCAGCAGGAAGTCGCCGTGCCGGAAGCCAGCCGCCATGAAATCGATACGTTGATGAGCGAGATTCGTTCGATGCGCGGCATGCTCGAAACGCAACTGGCGGAACTTGCCTGGAGCAGCGAGCAGCAGAAACGCGAGCCGGCCAAGGCCAGTGTGTTGCGTGAAATGCTGGCAACAGGATTCAGCGCCAGCCTGGCACGCTACATGATCGAGCGCATGCCGGCAGGTGCCACGCATCAAGGTGGCATGGACTGGATCAAGTCGGTACTGGCGCGCAATCTGGCGACCATCGGCAATGAAAATGAAATTCTCGAAAAAGGCGGCGTCTATGCACTGGTCGGCCCGACCGGCGTCGGCAAGACGACGACGACGGCGAAGCTGGCCGCGCGCTGCGTGATGCGCCACGGCCCTGGCAAGCTCGCATTGATCACGACCGACGGCTATCGTATCGGCGGTTACGAGCAACTGCGCATCTACGGCAAGATCCTCGGCGTGATGGTGCATTCGGTGCGCGATGAATCCGATCTGCGCATCGCGCTCGACGAACTGAAGGGCAAGCATACGGTGCTGATCGATACAGTCGGCGTCAGCCAGCGCGACAAGATGGTGGCCGAGCAGATCGCGATGCTGTCTTCCGCCGGCAGCCAGGTCAAGCGGCTGTTGTGCCTGAATGCGACCTCCAACGGCGAAACGCTGAACGAAGTCGCGCGCGCCTACATGGGCGATGGCCTTGCCGGCTGTATATTGACCAAACTGGATGAAGCTGCAACCATTGGCAATGCGCTCGATGTCGTCATTCGCCAGAAATTGAACTTATACTACGTCGCGAACGGACAACGTGTGCCGGAAGACCTGCACGTCGCCAACCAGCAGTATCTGGTCGACCGTGCATTCAAGCTGAAGCGCGAAACGGCGCCGTTCCAGTTCAACGAAACGGAGATTCCGCTGGTGATGGCGAATACGGCACGGGCAATGAAAGACAAAGGTTTGCGTGAGGTGATTCTTGGCTAGTTTCGAATGTGATCAGGCCGAAGGTTTGCGGCGCATGCTCGCCGGACCGAAACCGCGCATTTTCACGTTTCTCTCCGCCACGTCGATCGCTGAAAAAAGCGCGATGCTGGTCAATCTCGGTGCCTCGCTCGCTGCGGGTGGCAGCGCCGTCGTGCTGCTCGATGCTTGCGCATCGGCCAACGGCATCGCACGCCGCATGGGTGCCGAATTGCAGGCTACGTTACTGGATGTCGCGCGCCAGCAGCGCGCTTTCGATCAGGCCGTGCAGGCGATGCCGCAGGGATTCAGCATCGCTGCGCTGACTGCGGGTTCGTTGTACGCGGCGATGCACGATGCCGACCAGCGTCGCCGTCTGGCAAATGCCTTCGGCGTGCTCGCATCGCAATCGGATGTGCTGATCGTCGATGCGGAACTGGATGATGACGCTGCAGGCCTTCCGCTGGAAGCAATGGCCGCCGGCGATATCGTCATTCAGGTCTCACCGGATGCTGCATCGATCAAGCAAGCCTACGCGCAGATCAAGTGCCTGAATGCACAACTGGGCCGTCGCCCGTTCGGCATTCTGGTCACCGGTGCGGACGAACAGGAAGCGAATCTCGTCTATCGCAATATGGCGCAGGTCGCCAGCCGTTATCTGGCCGTGCAACTGTACGATCTCGGTTCGGTGCCGACCGACGAGCGGGTCACGCGCGCGGCGCGCTTGGGGCGTTCCGTCATCGATGCTTTTCCGATGGCAGGCGCTTCGGTCGCATTCCGGCGTCTTGCGGAACGTTTTGCGTTGCCTGCGCAGGAGATGGGCTTCGGAGCATGATGGCAATGTATACAGCGACCGGCAAATCCGACAAGGAACACCTGATCAGCGAGCATGCTCCGCTGGTCAAGAAGCTGGCGCATCAGATGAAGGCGAAGCTGCCGCCCAGTGTCGAAGTGGACGATCTGATCCAAGCCGGCATGATGGGCTTGCTCGATGCCGTCAACCGCTACGAGGAAACGCACGGCGCGCAGTTCGAGACCTACGCTGTGCAGCGCATTCGCGGCGCCATGCTGGACGAGCTGCGCAGCAGTGACTGGATGCCGCGCAGCATGCGGCAGAACATGCGCAAGATCGAGGTGGCGATGAACCAGTTGCAGCAGCAACTGGGCCGTGCACCGAATGAAAGCGAAGTGGCGCGCCAGTTGAAGTTGTCGCTGGCTGATTATCAGGATTTGCTGAGCGACGGCGGCGGCCACCAACTGGTCTATTACGAGGATTTTCACGATAACGACGAGAGCGAACATTTCCTCGACCGTTACTGCACCGACGAATCGTCCGACCCATTGCAAAACCTGATGAATACCGGTTTTCGCTCGGCTGTCATTTCTGCCATCGAAGCGTTGCCGGAACGGGAAAAGATATTGATGGGCCTGTACTACGAACAGGAAATGAATTTAAAAGAAATCGGCGCCATCATGGGAGTGACGGAATCGCGCGTATCGCAATTGCATAGCCAGGCGATCGCGCGGATGCGTGCCAACTTAAGGGAGAAGGCGTGGACTGGGGTAGCTTAGTCGGCATCATACTGGCGATCGGAGGCATCCTCGTCGGACAGACTCTGGAGGGTGGCAAGCTCGGTTCGTTGATTCAGCCTGCGGCTTTCGTCATCGTCATCATCGGTACGATCGGCGCGGTGCTGCTGCAGAGCGGCTGGAGCAACTTCGCCGCCGGCATCCGGTTGGCGGGGCAGGTCTTCATGCCCAAGCAAGACGATTATGCCGAGCTGATCCGCAACGTCACCAGTTGGAGCGTGATTGCACGCCGCGAAGGGTTGTTGAGCCTGGAGCGTGTGATTAGCGATATCGACGATCCGTTTACCGAGCATGGCCTGCGCCTGATCGTGGATGGCGTGGATCCGAAAAAGCTGCGCGAAGTGCTGGAGCTGGAAATCACCGCACATGAAGCGAAACAGCGTCTGGCGATCAAGGTATGGGAGTCGGCTGGCGGCTATGCACCGACGATCGGTATCCTCGGCGCGGTGATCGGCCTGATCCACGTGATGGAGAACCTGTCCGATCCGAGCAAGCTGGGCAGCGGTATCGCGGTTGCCTTCGTTGCGACGATCTACGGCGTCGGCTTTGCCAACCTGGTCTTCCTGCCGATTGCCAACAAGCTCAAGGCGCTGGTCAATCGCGAGGTTTTCAAGCATGAGATGCTGGCCGATGCATTCGCCGGCATCGCTTCCGGCGACAATCCGCGTCTGATCGAAGAGCGGATGAACATCTATCTGGCGTAACGGCATTTCCGTTCACGACCGCGAGCGCAATCCGCATGGCACGTAAAAAACACGAGGAAGAACACGAAAACCATGAGCGCTGGCTGGTGTCGTATGCCGACTTCATCACGCTGCTGTTCGCTTTCTTCGTCGTGATGTATGCGATCTCGTCGGTCAACGAGGGCAAGTACCGCGTGCTTTCCGAATCGCTGGGCATCGCCTTCGGCGGTCCGACCGAGAAGACCACGGTCATCCGTGAAGCCGAGCGCGTGCGCACCATTGTGCCGCTGCCGATCCAGATGCCGCAGCCGCAACCGCAGCCACGCCTCGATCCGGCAATCAAGCGCGAGCGCGCGCAGATGACCGATATCGCGCGCGACATCCTGAAAGCGATGGCGCCGCTGATCAGTCAGGGCAAGGTACGTGTGACGCAAAGTGCGCGCGGTGTCAGCGTCGAGATCAATGCCAGCGTGCTGTTCGCGCCGGGCGAGGCAAAGCTGAGTCCGGAATCGGAAGCAGCGCTGCGCGCCGTCGCCAAGGTGCTGACGAAAGTGGATAACGCCATCCAGGTCGAAGGCCATACCGACAACGTGCCGATCAGCAATGCGATGTTTCCTTCGAATTGGGAATTGTCGGCAGTACGTGCCAGCAGCGTGGTGCGGCTGTTCGTCGACAGCGGGATCGACGAGAAGCGCATGGTTGCCATGGGGCATGCGGCGAACGAGCCTGTGGCCTCCAACGAAACGACGGAAGGGCGCATGCGCAATCGTCGTGTGCAGTTGATGATCCTCTCCGGATTGCCGGAAACGGTGACCGAAGTGCCGGTGACGTCGGACGACTGATCCTTCTTCCTTTCTTCCTTTCTTGTACTGGTCCCGGTCCGCGACCGGGGCGGTTCGCAAGCCCCATCGACGTAAGCCGCTTTCATCCAGCTGCAATGTGTGATTTGGCATGTAATTTTTGCCATTTAATAATTTCAATACGAATGATTTGACATCGCATCATATGGCTGGCTACCATTGCCGCTGCCCGGCGACCTGCGTCGGCGATAGCATGCAAGAGGGAGAATGACCGGACGCATCATCAAAAGGTGGCACATTGCCATCCTGCTCGCAACGCTGTGGGCGACGGGCACGGCATCGGCGGAAACTACGCTGGAGCGTGCGCAACGGACTGGCACGATTCGCATCGGCTATGCCAACGAAGTGCCGTATGCCTATATCGATCTGCAGGGAAAAGTGACCGGCGAGTCGCCGGAAATCGCCAAGGCCGTCTTCGCGCAACTGGGCGTGACGAAGATCGAACCGGTACTGACCGAATGGGGCGCATTGATTCCCGGCCTGCAGGCGCGCCGCTTCGACGTGATCGCCGCTGGCATGTACATCACGCCGGCACGGATGAAACAGGTGCTGTTCGCCGATCCGCATTACCAGATGCGCGATACGCTGCTGGTCCTTCAGGGAAATCCATTACATCTTTCCAGCTACGCGGATATCGCGGCCGATCCTGCATTGCGGCTGGCGATCGTGGCCGGTACTGCGGAATACG
Source organism: Oxalicibacterium solurbis (assembly GCF_014635845.1). Lineage (GTDB taxonomy): Bacteria > Pseudomonadota > Gammaproteobacteria > Burkholderiales > Burkholderiaceae_D > Oxalicibacterium > Oxalicibacterium solurbis. The sequence continues at coordinate 680,462 of NZ_BMDP01000002.1, forward strand.
ATTATGCGGTCGGTGCCGGTATCGCCGAGGAGCAGATCTTGCAGGTACCCAATACGATCGCGCAATTCCAGGCGGTGATGACGGAGCGTGCCGATGCTGCCGTCGGTACCGCGCTGACCATGAAGGACATGGCGACGAAAAGCGAAGGACGTTTGGAAGCCGTTGCCGATTTCACCGACGATCCTTCGCATATCGGCTATGGTGCGCTGGCTTTCCGCAACGAAGACCAGGATTTGTGCGATGCGGTCAATGGCGTCATGAAGCAATGGCTGGGAACCGATGCACATTTGCAGACAGTTGCGCCGTTCGGTTTCGATCGCTCCAACCTGACGGACAAGACGCTTGCAGATTTCCCCGATGAATGACGATTTCCCGCTTTGCATGCCGATCGGCGTCGTCTGCGTGATGACGGAGGCCGGTCATGCTTGCTGACATTCTGCCGTTGCTGCTGCGTGGCGTCGGTGTCACGCTCGAGATTACGCTGCTGGCCTCGCTGCTGGCCATTGTGCTGGCGCTGCTGGCAGCGCTGGCGAAGATGTCGCATGCGCGTCCGCTACGCTGGGCCGCCAATGTGTATATCGAAGTCTTCCGCGGCACGTCGTTGCTGGTACAGCTGTTCTGGTTGTATTTCGTGCTGCCGCTGCCGCCGTTCAATATATCGATGTCGCCCTTCACCGTTGCCGTGATCGGCCTCGGCCTGCACATCGGTGCCTATGGTGCGGAAGTCATGCGCGGCGCATTTGCCAGCGTACCGCGCGGCCAGATCGAAGCAGCCATCGCATTGAACATTTCGCCGTGGCGCCGCTTCATGCGCATCGTGCTGCCACAGGCGCTGGTGAATGCAATTCCGCCAGGCACCAATCTGTTGATCGAACTATTGAAGGGAACGTCGCTGGTATCGCTGGTCACACTGGCCGACCTGAGCTTCCGCGCAAACCAGATCGTGCAGGTGACTTACCTGAGCCGCGAAGTATTCGGCCTGACCTTGCTGTTCTACTTTGTGCTCGCGCAGTGCATCAACCTGGCAATGCGCCTGTTGGCGCGTCGCGTTTCCCATGCACGAGGAGGGCGTTGATGGCATCGCTGGTCGATTTCGATTTCGCGTGGAGCATCCTGCCGAGCCTGCTGTCGGCGGCGATGACGACGATAGGCATCACGCTGGTCGGCTTTGTCATCGCATTGGTTGCCGGACTCGCTTTGGCATTGATGCGGCGCAGCCACTGGCGTGTGCTGTCGTGGCCGGCAACGGTGACGATCGAATTCATCCGCAGCACGCCGTTGCTGATCCAGCTGTATTTCCTGTTTTATGTGATGCCGGAATTCGGGCTGATGCTGTCGGCCACGGCTGCCGGCCTCACCGGCATTGCGTTGCACTATGCCTGCTATGTGGCCGAAGTCTACCGCGCAGGCCTGGATGCGGTGCCGCGCGGCCAGTGGGAAGCCTGCAAGACACTCAGCCTGCCGCCGTTCGCCGCCTATCGTCGCGTGATCCTGCCGCAGGCATTGCGCACGGTGCTGCCGGCACTGGGAAACTATCTGGTGGCGATGTTCAAGGATACGCCGGTGCTGTCGGCGATCACCGTCGTCGAACTGATGCTGCAGGCGAAGAACATCGGTTCGCAGAGCTTCCGATACCTGGAACCGATCACGATGGCCGGTATTTTCTTCCTCTGTATCAGTCTCGTCGCGGCGATGCTGGTGCGCCGTCTCGAGCATGCCACGGCGCTGCCGTCCAACCGTGCAAGGAGCACATCATGACAACAACGCCGATGACTACGACAACGGAAGAGAAAGCGGAGCCGATGATTCGCTTTCGCGACGTCAGCAAACGCTATGGTGCGCTGACTGTTCTGGACGGCTTGAATCTGGATATCGCGCGCAACGAGAAGGTCGCGCTGATCGGCCCCAGCGGTTCCGGCAAATCCACGCTGCTGCGTACCTTGATGCTGCTGGACGATATCGACGGCGGCGTCATCGAAATCGACGGCCGGCCGTTGACGCATATGGCGAGCCGCGACGGTAAACTGGTGCCGGCCGATGAGCGCTACAAGCGCGAAGGCCGCCGAGGTATCGGCATGGTGTTCCAGAGCTTCAACCTGTTTCCGCACATGACGGCATTGGAGAATGTCGCCGAAGCGCCGAGCAGCGTGCTTGACTTGTCGCGCAAGGAAGCACGTGAACGCGGCACTGAGTTGCTGGAAATGGTTGGCTTGGGCGACAAGCTCGAACATTATCCGTCGCAGCTTTCGGGCGGCCAGCAGCAGCGCGTGGCGATTGCGCGCGCATTGGCGATGCGCCCGCAGATCATGCTGTTCGACGAAGTGACGTCGGCGCTGGACCCGGAATTGTGCGGCGAGGTACTGAGCGTGATTCGCCGCCTCGGCGACGAACACGATCTGACGATGCTGATGGTGACGCACCAGATGGGTTTCGCCAAGGAGTTTGCCGACCGCATCTGCTTTTTCTCCGAAGGCCGGATTCTGGAACAGGGGTCGCCGGAGCAGGTGTTCGGTGCGCCGCAGCAGGAGCGTACGCAAAGCTTCCTGCGTGCGGTAATGGAAGCAGGTTGAGCGTGACGAATATTCGAAAATATTCACGCATAGCGCGAAGCCGTTTTTAATGATGACTAACTAAACGATGACTAACGGCGATTGCCGCGTGCACGTTTCGCCAGTCGATGCGTCAGCCGTCCCAGGCGGCGATACAGGTCTCCCTGCAATGCATCGCTTTCCTTGATGGCATGGTACTGACGGATCACCGTTCCGGCATCGCTGCGTGCGATCGGCCCGGTCAATGCCTTTTCCGCTCCATCCTGCAACACGTTATCCGCCGTTTCGCGCACCAGCGCCGACATCATCTGCAGCGCGACGTCCGGCGCGATGCCAGCCTTGCCGTAGACCTGCACGGCGGTATCGAGCAGCGTGACCAGATAGTTGGAGGCGAAGACGGCACCGGCGTGATACAGCACCTTGTGTTCGCTTGCGATGGTGACGAAGTGCGCGCCAATACCGGCGAACAGCGGTTCCAGCGCAGCGATCGCTGATGGATCGCCTTCGACACCGCACCAGGTGCCGTCGAATTGCGCGACGACTTTTTCCGGCAGTGCAAAGCTGCGTACCGGATGCACGCTGGCGATGGCGGCGCTGCGTTGCTGCAATGGCGCAAGTACGGATGCCGGTAATGCGCCGCTGCAATGAAATGCGATCGTTCCGTCGAACGGAACCGCAGTTGCCGCCAATGCGGCAGCCAGCGAGGGAATCTGGTCATCGCCGCTACCGACCAGTGTCAGATCGGCGCGTCGCAATGTAGACAGTGTTGCGGGCGTGCCGCCGCCGATGAAGGCGATGGCAGTTGCGGTGCTTTGCGGCGTGCGGTTGACGATGTCCTGCAGCTGCACGATGCCCACCGCATGCCATAACCGCGCCAGCACACGGCCGACCTTGCCGCAGCCGACGATGTTCAGGGTAGGGCGCATGGCGGATGGCATGGAGATTGATCCCGTGCGTTCAGCGAATGGCTTCCAGTGCTTCCTGCTGTTCCAGCCATTCGGCTTCCAGCTGGTCGAGATCACGCGTGCAATAAGCCTGGTCCGCCAGCAACTGCTTCAGCTCTTCCTTGTTGGCGGCGTCGTAGATGGCGCTGTCGGCCAGGCGAGCATCGATGTCCGACTTCTTTGTCTGGCATTTGGCCATTTGTTCTTCCAGGCGCTTGATGCGGGTTTCGATCGGCTTTTTCAGCACGGACAGGCGCTGGCGTTCCTCGGCTTCCTGCTTGCGCTGTTCGCGGCGATCCGGTGCCGGCACGGCAGTTTGTGTTGTCGGCGCCTTTGTCGGAAGCGGCGCGCTTTCTTCCTGCTTGCCTGCCAGCCGTGTCTTGAACAGCCAGTCGCGATAATCATCCAGATCGCCGTCGAAAGGCTGCAGCCTGCCATCGGCGACGATGATGAACTGGTCGGTCGTCGCACGCAGCAGATGGCGATCGTGCGACACCAGCAGCAGCGTGCCTTCGAATTGTGCGAGCGCCATCGTCAGCGCCTCGCGCGTTTCCAGATCCAGATGGTTGGTCGGTTCGTCCAGCAGCAGCAGGTTGGGGCGTTGCCAGACGATCAGTGCCAGCGCCAGGCGTGCCTTTTCGCCGCCGGAGAACGGCGCGATTTTGCTGGTCACCATGTCGCCGTTGAAATTGAAACTACCGAGGAAATTGCGCAGTTCCTGTTCGCGCGTGTCCGGCGCGATGTGCATCAGATGCCACAGCGGCGATTCGTCGTGGCGCAGCATTTCGACCTGGTGCTGCGCGAAATAGCCGATCGACAATCCCTTGCCAGTGCGTGCCGTGCCGTGCAGCGGTGCCAGATCGCCGGCGATGGTTTTGATCAGCGTCGATTTGCCGGCACCGTTGACGCCGAGCAGGCCGATGCGCTGGCCAGTCTGCAGCGAGAAGTCGATGCCGGAAACGATGGTCTTCTCGACAGCCGATGTGCCTTCGCCGCTACGATAGCCGGCGGCGACGCCTTCCATCACCAGCAGCGGATTCGGCGCATTGGCCGGTTCGCGGAATTCGAACGAGAACTCGGCGGCGGCGCGCAGCGGCGCCAGTTCTTCCATCTTCGCCAGCGCCTTCATGCGGCTTTGCGCCTGGCGCGCCTTGGTGGCCTTGGCCTTGAAACGGGTGATGAAGGATTCCAGATGCGCGCGGGCGCGCGCCTGCTTTTCGATCGCGCTCTGCGCCAGGATCAGTTGCGCGGCGCGCTGGCGCTCGAAGGCAGAGTAGTTGCCGGAATAGCGCTTGAGCTTGCGTTCGTCGATGTGCACGATGACGTTGACGATGCCGTCGAGGAAATCGCGATCGTGCGAAATCACGAGCAGCGTGCCTTCATAACGCTTGAGCCAGTCTTCCAGCCACAGGATGGCGTCGAGATCGAGGTGGTTGGTCGGTTCATCGAGCAGTAGCAGATCGGACGGACACATCAGCGCCTGCGCCAGATTCAGCCGCATGCGCCAGCCGCCGGAGAAGCTGGCAACCGGCTGTTCCATCTGCGCCAGCGTGAAGCCGAGGCCGAGCAGCAATTGCTCGGCGCGCGAACGCACCGTGTAGGCGTCGGCATCGGCCAGCGCGCTGTGCAGTTCGGCGATGCGCGTGCCGTTGTCGGCGCTTTCCGGCTGGCTTTCCAGCTGCGCGAGCTGGCGTTGCAAGGCGCGCAGCGTGGTATCGCCGTCGATCGCGTATTCGATGGCGGGTGTATCCAGCGCCGGCGTTTCCTGCGCGACGTGGGAAACGCGCCATTTGGCGGGGAAATCGACGCTGCCCTGGTCGGCATGCAGTTCGCCGCGCAGCACGCCAAACAGGCTGGACTTGCCGGCGCCGTTGGCACCGATCAGGCCGATGCGGTCGCCGGGATTCAACGTCAGGTCGGCACCATCGAGCAGCGGCTTGATGCCGCGTGCGAGTGAAACATTCTGGAAACGGATCATTGCTTGTTACTTGAATTCATTACTGCCATTACTTCAGCTGGTCGGCGGACAGCAGGAACACCATGTCATCGCCGGCGCTGGTCGTCAGCCAGGTGAGATCGCGGTCGGCGAAAGCCGCTTCCGCGTACGGACGCTCGTTGCCGATCTCGACGATCAGCAGGCCTTTGGACGTCAATCGCTTGGCCGCGCCTTCGACGATCTTGCGCACCAGATCCATGCCGTCTTCGCCACCGGCCAGCGCGATCTGCGGTTCGCGCAGGTATTCGGGCGGCAGCTTGTCCATCGAGCCGGCGTTGACGTAAGGCGGATTGGTGACGATCAGGTCGTACTTGTTTTCCGGCACGTTGTCGTAGAGGTCGGACTGGATCAGCGTGATGCGATCGCTCAGGCCGTAATCGTCGACGTTGCGCTGCGCGACGGCCAGCGCATCGGCCGAGATATCGACCGCATCGATCTGCGCATTCGGGAAAGCATCGGCCAGCATGATCGGCAGGCAACCGGAGCCGGTGCACAGTTCGAGGATGTTGGTGATCTTGTCCGAATTGCCGACCCAGGGCGAAAACTGTTCCGGGATCAGTTCGGCGATGAAGGAGCGCGGCACGATCACGCGCTCGTCGACGTAGAAGCGATAGCCGCCGAGCCAGCCTTCATTGGTGATGTAGGCAGCCGGTACGCGCTGGGTGGCGCGGCGATCGATGACGTCGAGCACGCTTGAGACTTCTTCCTGCAGAAGGTGAGCATCGAGGAAGGGATCGAGCTTGTCCAGCGGCAGTTTCAGCGTATGCAGGATCAGGTAGGCGGCTTCGTCCAGCGCGTTCGATGTGCCGTGGCCGAAGAACAGCTGTTCGGTATTGAAACGGGTGACGGCGTAGCGCAATAGATCGCGGATGGTCGAAAAGGCGGCAGGTGTCGTTGTCGGCATGATGCGATAGGGAATGGCGGACGATGCATGCATCGTCCGGATAGTGGTTGTTCCCGCCAGCGCGGGAAATCATCGTGCTGCCGACGCGCTGCCGGCAGCCTTGCGTTATTGCTTCTGCGCTATTTCTTTTCCGTTACAGCAGCAGGTTTTCCATCGTGCGCCGGTAGATGTTCTTCAGCGGATCGATGAAACGGACTTCGATGTGTTCGTCGATCTTGTGGATGCTGCCGTTTGGCGGACCGAATTCGACCACCTGCGGACAGATGCGTGCGATGAAGCGGCCGTCGGACGTGCCGCCGGTCGTCGATAGTTCGGTTTCAACACCGGTTTCGCTGCGGATCGCATCGCCGATGGCATCGCTGAGCGAGCCTTTCGGCGTCAGGAACGGATGGCCGCTGATCGACCACTTCAGATCGTATTCGAGGCCGTGTTTGTCGAGAATCGCATGCACGCGCTGCTGCAGCCCTTCGACCGTGCTGGCGGTACAGAAACGGAAGTTGAAGTCGATGACGACTTCGCCCGGAATCACGTTCGATGCGCCGGTGCCGGCGTGCATGTTCGAAACCTGGAACGAGGTCGGCAGATAGTATTCGTTGCCGTCGTCCCATTTTTCGGCGGTCAGTTCGGCCAGCGCCGGCGCGCATTGATGAATCGGATTGCGCGCCAGTTGCGGATAGGCGATGTGGCCCTGGATGCCCTTGACGACGAGGCGGCCCGACATGCTGCCGCGGCGGCCGTTCTTGATCATGTCGCCCAGCATCTGGCTCGACGTCGGTTCGCCGACCACGCAGTAGTCCAGCTGTTCGCCGCGCTCTTTCAGCGCATTGCAGACGATCACGGTGCCGTCGGTGGCCGGGCCTTCCTCATCGCTGGTGATCAGGAAACCGATCGAGCCTTTGTGATCTGCATGCGCCTGTACGAATTCTTCGGCAGCCACGACCATCGCGGCGATCGACGTTTTCATGTCGGCTGCACCGCGACCGTACAGCTTGCCGTCGCGCTGCGTCGGTTCGAACGGCGGCGAGGTCCATTGGTCCAGTGGGCCGGTCGGCACGACGTCGGTGTGGCCGGCAAACACCAGCAGCGGCTGCGTGGTACCGCGGCGTGCCCACAGGTTGGTGACGCCGCCGGAGGCGATGGTTTCGCAGACGAAACCGAGCGGTTCCAGCAGTTCGATCAGGCGCGCCTGGCAGCCGTTGTCCTGCGGCGTGACGGAGGAGAGGGCGATCAGTTCTTCGGTCAGTGCGAGCGTTTTGCTCATGGTCATTTCTTGAAAATCTGTTGATAGGTGTCGGCGGAGAATCCGACCTGCGTCTTGCCGGCACCTGCCAGCACCGGGCGCTTGATGACGGATGGCGATGCCAGCATCAGTTCGATTGCGCTGGCGTTGTCGCTGCTGTTGTTTATGGCGGCTTTCTGTTCGTCGCTGAGGTTGCGCCAGGTCGTACCCTTGCGGTTGACCAGCACATCCCACGACACGTCCTGCAGCCAGCCGGCGATCAATTCGCGCGTGATGCCATTCTTCTTGAAATCGTGGAAAGCGTAGTCGGTCTTGTTCGTTTCCAGCCAGGTGCGCGCCTTCTTGACGGTGTCGCAGTTCGGTATGCCGTACAGGGTAATGCTCATGGTTACATCTTCAATGTGAATTCGGTGAAGCTGGCGCCTTGTTCATCCGGCTGCGGTTCTTCAACCGGTTTGGGTTGCGTCGAATTGTTCAGCAGCCAGTACAGGTTGCTGGCCGAATCGGCATGCGCCAGCGCTTCGTCCTGTGTGACGACGCCATCCTTGATCAGTGTCAGCAGTGCCTGTTCGAAGGTCTGCGAGCCGGCCGACATGCTGTTTTCGATCGCTTCCTTGATCTGCGTGATTTCGCCTTTTTCGATCAGTTCGGCGATGTGCGGCGTGTTCAGCATGACTTCGACCGCCGCGCGACGGCCGCCGCTGATCGACGTCACCAGGCGCTGCGACACGATGCCGCGCAGCGTGGACGCCAGATCGTTCAACAGCGACTGGCGCGTTTCCAGCGGGAAGAAGTTGATGATCCGCATCAGCGCCTGGTAGCTGTTGTTGGCGTGCAGCGTGGCGATCACCAGATGGCCGGATTGCGCATAGGCGAGGGCGGCCGACATCGTGTCGCGGTCGCGGATCTCGCCGATCATGATGCAGTCCGGTGCCTGGCGCAGTGCGTTCTTCAGTGCGATCTGCAGGCCGTTCGCATCGTTGCCGATCTCGCGCTGGTTGACGATCGAACGCTTGTTGCGGAACAGGAATTCGATCGGATCTTCCAGCGTCAGGATGTGGCCGGTCTTCATGATGTTGCGATGGTCCAGCATCGACGCGATCGTCGTCGATTTGCCGGAGCCGGTCGCGCCGACCACCAGCAGCAGGCCGCGTTTTTCCATGACCAGGTTGGCCAGCACGGGCGGCAGGTTCAGGCTGTCCAGCAGCGGAATTTCGCCCGGAATGTAGCGCAGCACGGCCGAGATGCTGCCGCGCTGGCGAAAGGCCGATAGACGGAAACTGCCGACGCCGGCAACCGGGATGCCGATATTGAGTTCGTTCTCGCGTTCCAGTTCTTCCAGCTTGGCAGGTGAAACGACTTCGGCCAGCAGTGCCATGATGGCCTGCTGGTCGAGCTTCTGCTGGTTGATCGGGATCAGATTGCCGTCGATCTTGATGTGGATCGGCGAATTGACTGCGACAAACAAGTCGGATGCCGCCTTTTCCTTCATCAGAAGAAATAACCGATCCATTGCCATGGCTGTCTGTCCCGTTCAGGTTGGTGGATGAAGATGCGCGATGCCGCATTCGCTCATGCGAGGCGGCATCGGGTCAATCTTAGTCGCGCAGCAGTTCGTTGATCGCGGTTTTCGAACGCGTCTGTGCATCGACCTTCTTGACGATCACGGCGCAGTACAGGCTGTACTTGCCGTCGGCCGACGGCAGGTTGCCGGAGACGACGACCGAGCCGGCCGGGATGCGACCGTAGCTGACTTCGCCGGTGGCGCGATCATAGATCTTGGTCGATTTGCCGATGTACACGCCCATCGAGATGACCGAGTTTTCCTCGACGATCACGCCTTCGACGATCTCGGAACGTGCGCCGATGAAGCAGTTGTCTTCGATGATGGTCGGATTGGCCTGCATCGGTTCCAGCACGCCGCCGATACCGACGCCGCCGGACAGGTGGACGTTCTTGCCGATCTGCGCGCAGGAGCCGACGGTGGCCCAGGTATCGACCATCGTGCCTTCATCGACGTAGGCGCCGATGTTGACGTACGACGGCATCATCACGACGTTCTTGCCGATGAAGCTGCCGTGGCGTGCGATCGCCGGTGGTACCACGCGGAAACCGCCGGCCGCGAAATCGGCTTCGCTGTAATTCGCGAACTTGCTCGGCACCTTGTCGTAGAACTGCGTGCTGCCGCCGGCCGGCATCACGACGTTGTCTTCCAGACGGAAGGACAGCAGCACGGCTTTCTTGACCCACTGGTTGACGATCCATTCGCCGTTGGATTTCTGCGCGACGCGTAGCGTGCCCTTGTTCAGTTGATCGATGACTTGCGCGACGGCATTGCGCACGTCGGCCGGCGCGGTCTTCGGCGAAAAATCGGCGCGGTTTTCCCAGGCCTGATCGATGAATTGTTCGAGTTGTTGGGTCATGTCTTTGCTTTGCTATTGAAGGATGAATCGAAAATGAATACGGAAAACGGGATCAAGAAGCCAGTGTCTTGCAGAAGGCGACGATGCGTTGCGCCGCTTCCAGGCATTCGTCGACCTCGGCGACCAGTGCCATGCGCACGCGGTTTTCGCCCGGATTGACGCCGTGCGCCTCGCGGCCCAGATAGCTGCCCGGCAGAACCGTCACATTATATTCGGCGTACAGGCGCTTCGCGAACTCGACGTCGCTGATGGGGGCCAGCTTGTCGACCCTGGCCCACAGGTAGAAGCCGGCGTCCGGCAATGCGACATCGACGACTTCCTGCAGCATCGGCGTAACTTGCTTGAATTTGGCGATGTATTTCTGGCGGTTTTCCTGCACGTGCTGCTCGTCGTCCCATGCGGCGATCGATGCGCTCTGCACCGACGGGCTCATCGCGCTGCCGTGATAGGTGCGGTACAGCAGGAATTTCTTCAGGATATCGGCATCGCCGGCAACGAAGCCCGAGCGCATGCCGGGCACATTGGAACGCTTGGACAGGCTTGAGAAGCCGATCAGGCGTGGATAGCCGGTACGCCCCAGCTTGTGCGCCGCTTCCATGGCACCCAGCGGTGCTTCGTCCTTGAAGTAGATTTCGGAATAGCACTCGTCGGCTGCGATCACGAAGCCGTAGCGGTCGGACAGCTCGAACAGTTCCTTCCAGTCGTTCAGCGTCAGCACCGCGCCGGCCGGATTGCCCGGCGAGCAGATATAGACCAGTTGCACGCGTTTCCAGATTTCCGGCGTAACGACGCTGAAATCCGGTGCGAAATTGCGCGCCGGGTTGCAGTTGACGTAGTAAGGCTGCGCGCCGGCCAGAAAGGTCGCGCCTTCATAAATCTGGTACAGCGGATTCGGGCACATCACCAGCGCATCGGCATGCGGATCGATGACGGTCTGCGCCAGTGCGAATAGCGCTTCGCGCGAGCCGTTGACCGGCAGCACTTGTGTGGCCGGATCCAGTTTCGGCAGGCCGTAGCGGCGTTCCAGCCAGCCGGCGATGGTCGCGCGCAATGCGTCGGTGCCGGCCGTGGTCGGGTAGGCGGCGAGGCCGTCGAGATTGTCGGCCAGTGCCTTCTGGATGAAGGCCGGTGTCGGATGCTTGGGTTCGCCGATACCGAGGCTGATGGCGCGATAGGCCGGATTCGGCGTGACGCCGGCGAACAGTTGCTTCAGCTTTTCGAACGGGTAGGGTTGCAGCTGGTTCAGGAGAGGATTCACGGCTGGGAAATCGGAAGAGGCGCGAGAAAATGCGCGGTTCAAAATGGCAACATTATACCGTCCTGCCGCTGTCAGGCCGTTCGACGGCTTGCGGCCGGTTTCAAATGCTTGGCATCGTTGTCTGCAATGCTATGATTAGTCCCTTTTGCAGGGCTGTGGCGCTGCGCCAGATCAGCTGAATTTGTTGCATATCCTAGGGAACGGTCGATAACGTGCGTTTAACTTCCATTAAATTATCGGGTTTCAAATCCTTCGTCGATCCGACGAACTTCCAGGTGCCGGGGCAACTGGTGGGTGTGGTCGGCCCCAACGGCTGCGGCAAGTCCAACATCATCGATGCCGTGCGCTGGGTGCTCGGCGAATCCAAGGCGTCCGAACTGCGCGGCGAATCGATGCAGGACGTGATCTTCAACGGCACCACCAACCGTAAACCGGCCGGCCGTTCCTCCGTCGAACTGGTGTTCGACAACGGCGAGGGCAAGGCTTCGGGACAATGGAGCCAGTACGCCGAAATCGCCGTCAAGCGCACGCTGACGCGCGACGGCACCTCGACCTACTACATCAACAACCAGGCGGTGCGCCGCCGCGATATCCAGGACATCTTCCTCGGTACCGGCCTCGGTCCGCGCGCCTACGCGATCATCGGCCAGGGCATGATCTCGCGCATCATCGAGGCGCGTCCGGAAGAGCTGCGCATCTTCCTGGAAGAAGCCGCCGGCGTATCGAAGTACAAGGAACGCCGCCGCGAAACGGCAAATCGCCTGCAGGACACACGCGAGAACTTGTTGCGCGTCGAGGACATCCTGCGCGAACTGAACGCGAATCTGGAAAAGCTCGAAGGCCAGGCTGCCGTTGCGCAGAAATACCATGCGCTGCAGTCCGAGCAAGACGAGAAGCAGAAGCTGCTGTGGCTGCTGCGCAAGAACGAGGCGAAAAACGAGCAGGAAAAATTCTTCCGCGACATCGAGAAAGCGCAGATCGAACTGGAAGAACAGACTGCCAAGCTGCGCCATGTCGAAACCGAGCTTGAACACATGCGTCAGACGCACTATGCGGCCGGCGATCGCATGCATCAGGCGCAAGGCCATCTGTACCAGACCAATTCCGAAATCGGCAGCCTGGAAGCGCAGATCAAGTTCGTCATCGAATCGCGCGCACGCCTGCAGTCGCAACTCAACTCGCTGACGGCACAGCGCGACCAGTGGCAGCGCCAGGGGTCGCAGTATCAGGAAGATCTGGCCGAAGCCGAAATGCATCTGGAAGAGCAGACGATGCGCGTCGAGCAGGCGCAGGAAATCGCGCAGCGCGAAAGCGACGGCATTCCGGCGATGGAACAGGCCTGGCGCGAGGCGCAACTGAAGAGCACCGAGTCGCGCGGTCGCATCATGCAGGCACAACAGCAGATCGAGCTGGAATCGGCGCATCAGCGCAATGCTTCCGGCATCCTGACGAATCTGGCGGCACGCCGCGATCGCTTGACGCAGGAGCAGCATGGCTTGAATGCGCCGGATACCACGCACCTGTCCAATTTGAAATTGCAGCTCGAAGAAAAGCAGGCGACGCTGGAAGAAGCGACGATACAGCTCGAAGAGGCGCAGGAGCAGCTGCCGCGGATGGAAGAAGAGCGCCGCACCGCGCAGCAGCAGGTCAATACCGAAACCGCCAACAACGCGCAACTGGAAGCGCGCCTCGCCGCACTGAAGCAACTACAGGAAAACGTGCAGACGCAGGGCAAGGTGCAGCCGTGGCTGCAGAAGCATGAATTGGGCGAACTGCCGCGCCTGTGGCAGAAGCTGCATATCGATCAGGGCTGGGAAACCGCGCTGGAATCGGTGCTGCGCGAGCGCACGTCGGCGCTGGAAGTGTCGAACCTGGATTGGGCGAAAGCCTTCTTCAACGACGCGCCGCCAGCCAAGCTGGCGCTGTTCACGCCTAACGCTGTCGCCGGCGAGGCGAGCGAGCCGGTTGCGGGGCTGAAACCTTTCCTGAACCTGTTGCAGTTGAACGATCCGGGCCTGCGCGCCTTGATGCAGGACTGGCTGCACAACGTCTATATCGCCGACGATGTCGCGGCTGCTTTCGTCGATCGCAGCAAGCTGCCGAACGGCGGTTGTTTCGTCACGAAACAAGGCCATGTGATCGGCAAGTCCAGCGTGCGTTTCTACGCATCCGATTCCGAGCAGGACGGCATGCTGGCGCGCCAGCAGGAAATCGAAAACATCACCAAGCAGTTGCGCGCGCAGCAGATGCTGGCCGACGAGGCGAAATCGCGCTTCGTGCGTTCGGAAGCGGCGCTGACGCAGGCGACGCAACGCTTGCAGGAAATCCGCCAGCGCGTGAATACGCTGACGCAATCCGTGCACGGGCTGCAGATCGATGTGATGAAACTGTCGGAAGTGCAGGAACGCTTCAACCAGCGCAGCACGCAGATCGCTACCGATCTGGAAGAGATCGCCGCGCAGGAAGCCGAACAGCAGCAGATCAAGGCCGAGTCCGAGGCGAAGTTCGAGCAGCTGGATGCCGAACTGGCCGAGCTGCAGCAGACGCACGAAGAAGGCCAGACCGATTATCTGGCGAAGGAACAGCAGTTGAACGATGCGCGCCAGAAAGTGCGCGAACTCGAACGCGCAGCGCAGGAAGCGGAATTCGCCGAGAAATCGCAGCGCAACAAGATCGAGGAACTCAAGCGCAGCATCGCCACTGCGCTGGAGCAGGCCGCACAACTGTTCGCCAACATGCAGCAGGGGTCTCTGGAACTGGAAAGCCTGGACGATCAGGCTGCGCAGGCCGGCTTGCAGGCATTGCTGGAAAAGCGCAGCGAACAGGAACGCGCATTGGCTGACGCACGCCACGAGCTGGATCAATTAACGCAGCAATTGCGCACGCACGACGAATCGCGCATGCAAGCCGAACGCAGCCTGCAGCCGATCCGCGACCGCATCACCGAACTGCAGCTGAAGGAACAGGCTGCGCGCCTGAACCAGGAGCAGTACGCACAGCAACTGGCCGAAGCGCAGGCCGACGAAGCCGTATTGGCCGAAAAGCTGAACGACGACATGCGTCCTTCATATCTGCAGGGCGAAGTCACGCGCCTGACGAATGCGATTGCCGGCCTCGGCGCCGTTAACCTTGCTGCGCTGGACGAACTGGCTGCCGCATCGGAGCGCAAGAACTTCCTCGACGCGCAGAACGCCGACCTGACCGAAGCGATCACCACGCTGGAAGACGCGATCGCCAAGATCGACAAGGAAACACGCGATCTGCTGCAGGACACCTTCGACAAGGTCAACAAGCACTTTGGCGAACTGTTCCCGATCCTGTTCGGCGGTGGCCAGGCCAAGCTGATCATGACCGGCGAAGAGATTCTGGATTCCGGCGTGCAGGTGATGGCGCAGCCGCCGGGCAAGAAGAACGCGACCATCCATCTGCTGTCCGGCGGCGAGAAGGCACTGACGGCGACCGCGCTGGTGTTCTCGATGTTCCAGCTGAATCCGGCGCCGTTCTGCCTGCTGGACGAGGTCGATGCGCCGCTGGACGACGCCAACACCGAACGCTTCTGCAACATGGTCAAGCGCATGTCGTCGCACACGCAGTTCCTCTTCATCTCGCACAACAAGATCGCGATGGAGATGGCGCAGCAGCTGATCGGCGTGACGATGCAGGAGCAGGGCGTGTCGCGTATCGTCGCCGTCGACATGGAATCGGCGGCGAACTTCGCGTCGGAAGCGGCATAAGTTGCAGTCGGGAACGAATGGAAGCCTGGCACCTGGCTATGCGTTGACCGGGCGATTTCCTGCCGTTTTTCAACGTCGAACGAAGGCGCGCAATGTCCGGTGCGCCTGCTTTTCCGGCAGGTATGCCAGCTTGACAGAAATTCTTTGCAGCACGTACCCTAGACAGGCCGCTAGACATGGCACCAAGCGGGTTGCCGCGCCGTCGATGGCTTGTGCCGAATCGGCTATTGGAACCCGTCGAACCCTTGGATTTATATGAGTCAATCCGATTTTTCTTCTTCATTCCAGCTTCGCGCATGTGTTGCGATGCCGCCCTCATCTTCTCGACAACTCATTGAAACGGCCGGTGCAGCATGACGGATCTTCAGACCAGCCTGATCGTGATCGGCGCCGTGATTGTCGGCGGCGTTATCAGCTATAACAAATGGCAGGAATACAAGGCGAAGAAGAGTGTCGAACGCGCTTTTTCGTCGTCGCATGACGATGTGCTGATGGGAGCCGGCGATCGGCCTTCTCCAGACGAAGAACGGCGGGAGCCGGGTTTTTCATCGGCAGACGCCAAGTTCAACACACCGGGGCCAAGCGATTACGAAGCGATCCAGCAGGAAGCGATCGATCAGGATCTGCCGGCCGATGCCGCAGCCATCGGTTCGCTGGATGCGACACCGGTTGAACTGGCCACTGCCGTTGAAGAACGCGATCTGCCGGTCGATTACCTGATCGACTGCACGATTCCGTTGACACCCGTCATGCAACTGCGCGGCGAAAAAGTGCTGACGGCGATCCAGACCTTGCGCCACGTTGGCGGCAAACCGGTGCACTTCATCGGCCAGCGCATGGATGCGAAATGGGAAGCCATCACGCATGGCGGCGTTTACAAGTCACTGACGGCCGGCGTGCAGTTGGCCAACCGCAGCAGCGCGCTGAATGAACTTGAGTATTCCGAATTCGTGATGAAGCTGCGCCAGATCGCCGACGATCTGGATGCCGATCCCGATGTGCCGGACATGACGGAAGTGATGGCAAGCGCGCGTGCATTGCATCATTTCGTGACCGAATACGATGCCAAGCTCAGCGTCAATGTGCGTACCAACGGTGCGCCGTGGTCAGTGACGACCTTGCTGGCTGCGCTGGAACGGCAAGGCTTCGACGTGCGCCCGGAGGGCCGCCTGGTGATGCCGGACGGCGAGGGCGGCGTGCTGTTCTCGCTGTCGACCAACGTCACGCTGGCGGAAGAAACCACCAGCCATCTGACGCTGCTGCTCGATGTGCCGGTCGTCGCACCTTCGCGTGACGGTTTCGGTGCGATGATCGCCTGCGCGCGTACGCTGTCGGCGCGTCTCGACGGCACGGTCGTCGACGACGGCAACCAGCCGCTGGCCGACGCCGCCCTGAGCGAGATCGCAGGCCAGCTCGAAGCCTTCTATGCCGATATGGACGCGGCAGACATTCCGGCCGGTTCGGCCCGCGCGCTGCGCCTGTTCAATTGATTCCTGTCCGATGATGCAATCCGATATGTTCGGCGCGGTGGCGGGCGAAGTGCCGGACCCGCGCAATCCTGCCGAACGCGCGCGGTGGCTGCGCACCGAACTGAACCGCCACAATTATGCCTACCACGTCCTCGACAATCCGACGATTCCCGATGCGGAATACGACAAGCTGTTTGTCGAACTGCAACAACTCGAAGCAGACAATCCCGACCTGATCGTTCCCGATTCACCGACGCAGCGTGTCGGTGCATTGGCAGCGACGGCCTTTCCACCGGTCACGCATGCCGTACCGATGCTATCGCTGGGGAATGGCTTCGATGACGAAGACATCGTCAATTTCGATCGCCGCGTGCGCGAGGGATTGAATACGGAAGAAGAAGTCGAATATGCAACGGAGCTGAAGTTCGACGGCCTGGCAATCAACCTGCGTTACGAAAACGGCATCCTGACTGGCGCTGCCACGCGCGGCGACGGCTTCACCGGCGAAAACGTCACGGCTAATATCCGCACGATACGTGCGATCCCGTTACGTCTGCATACCGATAATCCGCCGGCAGTGATCGACATTCGCGGCGAAGTGATGATGTACAAGGCCGATCTGGTCAAGCTGAACGCCAAGCAGCGCGAGGCCGGCGCGAAGGAATTCGCCAATCCGCGCAATGCAGCGGCCGGCAGCCTGCGCCAGCTGGATTCGCGCATCACGGCACAACGTACCTTGCGTTTCTTTGCTTACGGCATTGGCGCGCTGGAGGGCGTGAAAATGCCGCCATCGCATTCGTCCTTGCTGGACTGGTATCGCGAACTCGGCATGCCGGTTTGCGAAGAGCGTGCGGTTGTGAAAGGCGCACAGGGTCTGCTGGACTTCTATCGCGGCATTGGCGACAAGCGCAAGAGCTTGCCGTACGAGATCGACGGCGTCGTCTACAAGATCAACGATGCGACACAGCAGCAGCAATTGGGTTTCGTATCGCGTGCACCGCGTTTCGCACTGGCGCACAAGTTTCCGGCGGAAGAAGCGCTGACTGCGGTACAGGATATCGAAGTACAGGTAGGCCGCACCGGTGCGATTACCCCGGTTGCGCGATTGACGCCGGTTTCCGTCGGCGGCGTGACGGTGACGAATGCGACGCTGCACAACGAGGACGAAGTACGGCGCAAGGACATACGCATCGGCGATACCGTCATCGTGCGCCGTGCCGGCGACGTGATTCCCGAAGTGCTGTCCTATGTGCCGGAACGGCGTCCGGCCGATGCACGCGAATTCGTAATGCCGACGGCCTGTCCGGTCTGCGGTTCTCCCATCGTGCGGCCCGAAGACGAAGCCGTGGCACGCTGCTCGGGCGGTTGGGTCAAATGCGCGGCGCAGCGCAAGGGTGGCTTGCTGCATTTTGTCTCGCGCCGGGCAATGGATATCGAGGGATTCGGTGATCAGTTGATCGAGCAACTGGTCGACAAGCACATCATCAAGACCGCAGCGGACCTGTACAAGATCGGTTTTCGTGCACTGGCCGAACTGGACCGCATGGCGGACAAATCGGCGCAGAATGTGATGACGGCGCTGGAGAAGTCGAAATCGACGACGCTGGCGCGCTTCATTTATGCGCTGGGCATCCGTCACGTCGGCGAAGCGACGGCGAAGGAGCTGGCACGCCATTTCGGCAATCTGGATGCCGTCCTGGCGGCGAGCGAAGAACAGTTGCTTGAAGTTGCCGATATCGGGCCGGTCGTCGCCGGATCGATCCGCAGCTTTCTCGACGATCCGATGAACATCGAGTTGATCGAACAGTTGCGCGCTGCCGGCGTGCACTGGCCGGAACACATCGTCGAACGCGAAGCAAAGCCGTTTGCCGGCAAGACTTTCGTGCTGACGGGGACGCTGCCGAACATGACGCGTGACGAGGCCGCAGAAAAGATCGAGGCGGCCGGCGGCAAGGTGGCTGGCTCGGTTTCAAAGAAGACAAGTTATGTAGTTGCCGGTGCAGAGGCAGGCAGTAAACTTGCGAAAGCCGAGGAACTTGGCGTGCCGGTTCTGGACGAAGCAGGGTTACTTCAATTATTGGATAGCGAATGATCAAGATCAGAAAAGCAGTTTTTCCCGTGGCCGGACTCGGCAGCCGTTTCCTTCCTGCGACCAAGGCGCAACCGAAGGAAATGCTGCCCATCGTCGACAAGCCGCTGATCCAGTACGCGGTCGAGGAAGCCGTTGCCGCCGGAGTAACCGAAATGGTTTTCATCACGGGTCGCAACAAGCGTGCGATCGAGGATCACTTCGACAAGGCCTACGAACTGGAGACCGAGCTGGAAGCGGCCGGCAAGGCGGCGTTGCTGGATCTGGTGCGCAACGTGATCCCGAAGAACGTCAATTGCATCTATATCCGCCAGCCGGCGCCGCTGGGCCTCGGCCATGCGGTGTTGTGCGCGCGCCCGGTGGTCGGCAACGAGCCGTTCGCCGTGCTGCTGGCGGATGACTTCATGGATGCCGCTGCAGGCACCAAGCCGGTGCTGGCGCAGATGACCGACATTTTCAGCCGCGAAGGCCACAGCATCCTCGCCGTGCAGGACGTGCCACGCAGCGATACGCGCCAGTACGGTATCGTCAGCGCCACGTCGTACAAGGACGGACTGGAAGAAGTCAACGCGATCGTCGAAAAACCGCAGCCGGATGTCGCGCCGTCGACGCTGGCGGTGGTCGGCCGCTATGTGCTGACCGGCCGTATCTTCGATTATCTGGAAAACATCGGACAGGGCGCAGGTGGAGAAATCCAGCTGACGGACGGCATTGCCGCGCTGATGCGCGACCAGAAGGTGCTTGCCTATCGCTATGACGGCCAACGCTACGATTGCGGTTCCAAGCTCGGCTATCTGAAGGCGACGGTGGCGATGGGACTGAAGCATGCCGAAACCGGCGCCGGCTTCGCCGAGTTCATGAAGTCGATGCAAAAATGAGCGTCCGTCCCATCCTGAAGATGGGCGATCCGCGTTTGCTGCGCGTCGCCGAACCGGTGAAGGCGTTCGATACGCCGGAACTGCATGCCTTGATCGCCGACATGTTCGACACGATGCATGCAGCCAATGGCGCCGGCCTGGCCGCACCGCAGATCGGCGTGAACCTGCGCGTCGTCATCTACGGCTTCAAGCAGAACACACGCTATCCCGAAGCGCCGCCGGTGCCGGAAACGGTGCTGATCAATCCGGTGCTGCGTCCATTGTCGGCGGAACGCGAGGAAGGCTGGGAAGGCTGCCTGTCGGTACCCGGCATGCGTGGCGTGGTGCCGCGTTTCGCGGGCATGCATTACGAGGGATTCGATCAGTACGGCAACAAGATCAGCCGCGACGCAGATGGTTTTCATGCGCGCGTCGTGCAACATGAGTGCGATCATCTGGACGGCATTCTGTATCCGATGCGCATCGAGGATTTCTCGCAGTTCGGCTTTACCGAAATCCTGTTTCCCGAACTCGATCCGAACGACGACGACTGAACAGGATTTTGCCGAAGCACGCTTCGTTCAGAAGCTTTCGTCTTCGCGCAGATAGCGCCACTGGCCGGCTGGCAGATCGCCAAGCTTGACGCGGCCGATGCGTACCCGTTTCAATCCCAGCACTTTCAGACCGACGATATCGCACATGCGGCGAATCTGGCGTTTCTTTCCCTCCCGCAGTATGAAGCGCAACTGGTCGTCGTTCTGCCACGATACCTTCGCCGGCAGCAGCTTGCGTCCGTCCAGTGTCAGGCCGTGATTCAGCCGCTGCAAGTCGGCGTCCGGCAGGCGGCCCGGCTTCGTGTACTGCACACGCACCAGATATTCCTTTTCGATCGATGTGTCCTCGCCGATCAGTTGCTTGGCGATGCGGCCGTCCTGCGTCAGCACCAGCAGGCCGACGGAATCGATGTCGAGGCGGCCGGCAGGAACCAGGCTGCGCAGTTGTGTCGGATGGAATTGTGTCGGCGTCTTGTCTTCCTTCCAGCGCGCTTCAGGCTTGACCAGTGCGACGGCCGGCTTGTAGCCATCCTCGGCCTGGCCGCTGACGTAGCCGACCGGCTTGTTGATCAGGATCGTCACGCGTTTCGATTGCTCGGCGGCGGCTTGGCGTTCGATGGTGATTTTCTGCGTCGGCAGGATCTTGGTGCCGAGTTCGGAGACGACCTTGCCGTCGACGCGTACCCAGCCGCGTGCGATCCATTCGTCGGCCTCGCGGCGCGAACAAAGGCCGAGTTCGGACATGCGTTTGGAAAGGCGGAGCGGTTCAGTCATGGCGTTACAAAGAAATGAAAGCGGCTGCACGGTTACAGTGCACCACGGTTGAGATTGACGGCATCAGATACGCAGTGCGTCGAGCAGATCGCTCTCCAGCTGGATCTGGTTGCGCAGATTGTTCAGCATGGGGCCGTCGACGAGAAAGACGTCTTCCACGCGCTCGCCCAGCGTCATTACTTTGGCGGTGTGCAGGTTGACCTTGTACTTCGCCAGCACATTGGCGATCGAATACAGCAGGCCGTTGCGGTCGTTGGCGGAAACAGTCAGCAGATAGTACTGGCCGCGTTCATCCGGGCGCAGGTCGACGGTCGGTGTCGCAGGGAAGGTACGGCACAGGCGAGACAGGCGGCCCTTGCTCGGTGCCGGCAATGCTGTCGGCTGCCTCAGCAGTTCGGCCAGCTCGTGTTCGATCAGGCTGATCAGGTCGCGATAGCTGGCGGCGAAGGCCGGTTCGGTGATCAGGAAGGTGTCGAGCGCGTAGCCATGCTTGGTCGTGTGAATTTTGGCATCCAGGATGCTGAAATTCTTGCGATCGAAATAGCTGCAGATGCGCGCGAACAGATCGGAGCGGTCCTTGACGTAGACGGCGACCTGCAAGCCTTCGCCGATCGGCGCCAGCCGGCATTTGACGACCGGCGTGTCACTGTTGATCTTGTCGTAGAGCACACGCGTCTGCCAGGCAATGTCGTTGGCGTCGTGCCGCAGGAAGTAGACGACGTCGAGCTGTTCCCACAGCTTCTGGTGTGCGTTTTCCGGCAGGGTAAACAGGCGCAGTGTCTTCAGCGCTTCTTCCTGACGGTTCTTCAGTTCCCGTTCGGCCGACGGCGCTTCGCCGCCGAGCACGCGCAGCGTCATGTTGTACAGGTCTTCCAGCAACTTGCCTTTCCACGCATTCCAGACCTTCGGGCTGGTGCCGCGGATGTCGGCCACCGTCAGCAGGTAGAGCGCGGTCAGATGGCGTTCGTCGCCGACGGTTTGCGCGAAATGGGCGATCACGTCGGGATCGGACAGGTCTTGCTTCTGTGCGACCTGCGACATCGTCAGATGCTGTTCGACGAGGAAGACGACGAGTTCGCTTTCTTCTTCCGTTAAACCGTGATCGACGCAGAAGTCGCGCGCATCCTCCATGCCGAGCACCGAGTGGTCGCCGCCGCGGCCCTTGGCGATGTCGTGGAACAGCGCGGCAATGTACAGCAGCCATGGCTTGTTGAAGTTGGCGGCGAGCTGGCTGCAGAACGGGTATTCGTGCGCATGTTCGCTCAGCATGAAGCGGCGCACATTGCGCACGACCATCATGATGTGCTGGTCTACCGTGTAGACGTGGAACAGGTCGTGCTGCATCTGGCCGACGATGCGGCGGAAGTTCGGCAGGTAGCGGCCGAGAATGCTGGTCTGGTTCATCCGGCGCAACGCATGCGTGATGCCTTGCGGTGCCTTCAGGATATCCATGAACAGCTTGCGGTTCTTCGGATCGCGGCGGAAGTTGTTGTCGATCTGGAAGCGCGAGTGCCACAGCGCGCGCAGCGTGCGTGCGGTCATGCCTTTCAGTTCCGGATGCAGCGACAGCAGCAGGAAGACTTCCAGCATCGCCGACGGCGTGGTCTGGAAGGTATCGTCGTCGGCGATGTCGATGAAGCCGTTGACTTCGTTGAAGCGTGCATTGATGGCGACCGGCGAGGTCATCTGCGGGAACAGTTGCGCCTCGATGTTCTGCAGCAGGATCGCGTTCAGCTGCGTGACTGCCTTGGCGGCGCGATAGTAGCGCTGCATCAGGTATTCGCTGGCGCGGCGTGTCGGCGAATTCTTGAAGCCGATCGATTCGGCGATGGCGGTCTGAACGTCGAAGACGAGACGGTCTTCGTGCCGGTTCGTGATGATGTGCAGACGGATGCGCACATCCTTCAATGCGCGTTCATTCTGCTTGAGCTGGCGTGCCTCGGTATCGGTGATCAGGCCGCGTTCGGCCAGCTTGCGCCACGAATCGCCGAGTTGCGCTGCCTTGGCGACCCACAGAATCACTTGCAGGTCGCGCAGGCCACCGGGGCTTTCCTTGCAGTTTGGTTCCAGGCTGTAGGGCGTGTCTTCGTATTTGGCGTGGCGCTGGCGCAGTTCCAGTGTCTTATCCTGGAAGAAGGCTTGCGGGTCCATGGCGACATCGCAACGTTCCTTCAGCAGGCGGAACTGCTCGGCATTGCCGGTGATCAGCCGCGCTTCGAGCAGGCTGGTCTGCACGGTGATGTCGGCGGCGGCTTCGGACAGGCATTCGTCGATGGTGCGGATGCTGTGGCCGATTTCGAGGCCGATATCCCAGAACAGTTGCACCAGTTCTTCCAGCCGGCCTTGCAGCGCGCTGTCCGGCGCTTCCTGCAGCAGGATCAGCACGTCGACGTCGGAATGCGGGAACAGTTCGCCGCGACCGTAGCCGCCGACGGCGATCAGTGTCGCGCTCGGCGGCAGTCCGAATGTCTTCCATGCCTCGATCAGTGCGGCATCGACATTGTCCTTCAGTCGTGTCAGCAGCACTTCCACCTTGCCGTGTGCCAGGAAGGTATCGATGGCGATCTGGCGTTCTGCCTTGAGCTGTTCCTTCAGGGCGACGGCAAGCGTGGGCATGGCGAATATCAGGCGCTGACGGGTTGGGGTGTGGCTCCGGACGTGATGAAGGCGGGCGGCGGCGGGCTGCCGGCCGAGCGCGTCAGCACCTCGTAGCCCGTTTCGGTGACCAGCACTGTGTGTTCCCATTGCGCCGACAGGCTGCGATCCTTGGTCTTGATGGTCCAGCCGTCGTTCATTTCGCGGATTTCGCGGCGGCCTGCGTTGATCATCGGCTCGACCGTGAAAATCATGCCCGGCGCCAGTTTTTCCAGCGTGCCCGGGCGACCGTAATGCAGCACTTGCGGTTCTTCATGAAAAATCTTGCCGATGCCGTGGCCGCAGAATTCGCGCACCACGCTGTAGCCGGCCTTTTCCGCATGCTGCTGGATGATGAAGCCGATGTCGCCCAGATGTGCGCCCGGCTTGATCTTGGAAATACCCAGCCACATGCACTCGTAGGTGACGTCGGTCAGACGGCGCGCCAGGATGGATGGCTCGCCGATGAAGAACATGCGGCTGGTGTCGCCGTGGTAGCCGTCCTTGATGACGGTGACGTCGATGTTCAGCACATCGCCGTTCTTCAGGACCTTGTCGCCTGGGATGCCGTGGCAGATCACGTCGTTGACCGAGGTGCAGACCGCTTTCGGGAACGGCGTGTAGCCCGGCGGGCAGTAGTTCAGCGGCGCGGGAACCGTGCCTTGCACGTTGACCATGTATTCGTGGCACAGGCGATCGAGTTCGCCGGTCGTCACGCCGGGCTTGACGAACGGCGTGATGTAATCGAGGACTTCGGAGCCGAGGCGGCCGGCGATACGCATGCCGGCGATGTCTTCGGTTGTCTTGATGGAAATATTGCCCATAAGGAAACTGAAAATTGCCGCAAAAATTTGCTTTGATACGGCAGGGTGGATCGTGAGGGAAGATTATAGACGAGCAGGCGATTGTTCGCCGGGAAAGTCGCGTAAAGCTTGAAACGGGAGCCAGATTCGAGGTAGAATCACGGGCTTGCCTGAATTGTCATTCGGGTGAGTTTTGTAAATTTTGTTTGTAATCGAGTTTGTAAATCGCGAATCCGCTCGACAAGGGTGCCTCGTTTTCCGCCAGACGGCAGCGAGGTGACCGATCGGATTCCAGACCCAACCCTGGAGAAAAACATGTCCGTAACCATGCGTGAAATGCTGGAAGCCGGTGTCCATTTCGGCCACCAAACCCGCTTCTGGAACCCAAAGATGGCCCCGTATATCTTCGGCCATCGCAACAAGATTCATATCGTCAACCTGGAAAAGACCCTGGGCATGTACCAGGAGGCGATGAAGTACATCCGCCAATTGTCGTCCAATCGCGGCACCATCCTGATGGTGGGCACCAAGCGCCAGGCACGCGACATCGTCGCAGCCGAAGCGCAGCGCGCCGGTATGCCGTACGTCGACCAGCGCTGGCTGGGCGGCATGCTGACCAACTTCAAGACGATCAAGACTTCGATCAAGCGTCTGAAAGACATGGAAGCTGCCAGCGAAGATGGTTCCCTGGCCAAGATGAGCAAGAAGGAAGCGCTGATGTACGAGCGCGAGAAGACCAAGCTGGAAAAATCCATCGGTGGCATCAAGGATATGGGTGGCATTCCTGACGCGATCTTCGTCATCGACGTCGGCTACCACAAAGGTACGATCACCGAAGCCGCCAAGCTGGGCATTCCGGTCATCGGCGTGGTCGATACCAACCATTCGCCGGACGGCGTGACCTACGTGATCCCGGGCAACGACGATTCGTCGAAAGCCATCACGTTGTACGCACGCGGCGTTGCCGATGCGATCCTCGAAGGCCGCGCCAACGCGACCAACGATCTGGTCGAATCGATCAAGGGCGGCGACGAGTTCGTCGAGGTCGAAGAGCAGGCGTAATCCCTGTCTCTCTGATGGTTTGCGCGTCAGAACAAGGAAAGGGGCAACAGCGGTTCGCCCCTTTTTTTCGAGCGCATGTTGAACATATTCGTATCGAGGGCGTCTGAGGGACGTCCGCAAGTTAGGAGATTGTAATGGCAGCTATTACTGCAGCAATGGTAGGCGAACTGCGCGCACGCACGGACGCGCCGATGATGGAATGCAAAAAGGCGCTGACGGAGGCTGACGGCGACATGGAACGCGCGGAAGAGATCCTGCGCGTCAAATTGGGCAGCAAGGCATCGAAAGCCGCCTCCCGCGTTACCGCCGAAGGCGTGATCGCTACCTACGTGACCGGCAATGTCGGCGCCATGGTGGAAGTCAACTGCGAAACCGACTTCGTGACCAAGAATGACGATTTTCTGGCGTTCGCCAACGCACTGGCTAAGGCTGTCGCCGAAGCAAATCCTGCGGATGTGGCAGCCTTGGGTGATGTCAAGGTAGGTGACAAATCGGCTGAAGAGACCCGTACCGAACTGATCGGCCGTATCGGCGAAAACATGTCGATCCGCCGTTTCGCACGCTTTGAAACCACCGGCAAGCTGGCTTCCTACCTGCACGGTTCGCGTATCGGCGTCATCGTCGATTTCGACGGCGCGGAAGAGCAGGTTGGCAAGGATGTCGCGATGCATATCGCTGCGATGAAACCGGTTTCGCTGGCTGCCAGCGATGTGCCGGCCGATCTGATCGCCAAGGAGCGTTCGGTTGCCGAGCAGAAGGCTGCCGAATCCGGCAAGCCGGCTGACATCGTCACCAAGATGGTCGAAGGTTCGGTTCAGAAATATCTGAAAGAAGTTTCGCTGCTGAACCAGCCGTTCGTGAAGAACGACAAGCAGACTGTCGAACAGATGTTGAAAGAAACGAAGACGGCCGTGAAATCGTTCAAGATGTTCGTCGTCGGCGAAGGCATCGAGAAGAAACAGGACGACTTTGCTGCAGAGGTCGCGGCGCAGGTTGCCGCTGCAAAGCAGGCGTAAGCAGAAAGCGGGCCGCAAGGCCCGTTTTTTTAACGTCATCGATCAAATCGTGCCTGATGACGTTTCGATAATGCGCGAATGACGCATTACCGATTAAGATTCCGTATGCGGCGCAATCGCCGGCAGTTGTCGCAGGACGGAATGCAGTACCTGCAATATCGCAATACCGGAAACTAGCCCTGGCAAAAAAACGGACAATACAAGGAATCCAGCCCATGACGACCCCAGCATACAAACGCGTTCTCCTTAAACTTTCGGGCGAGGCGTTGATGGGAGACGATCCGTACGGCATCAACCGCGCGACGATCGAGCGCATGGTGGCGGATGTGTCGGAAGTCGCAAAGCTGGGTGTGGAACTGGCGATCGTCATCGGCGGCGGGAATATCTTCCGCGGCGTGGCGCCTGGCGCGCAAGGCATGGACCGCGCAACGGCCGACTACATGGGTATGCTGGCGACCGTGATGAATTCGCTGGCGCTGGCCGATGCGATGCGTCAGATCGGCATGACGGCGCGCGTGATGTCGGCAATCGGCATCGAGCAGGTGGTCGAGCCCTATGTGCGCCCGAAAGCGTTGCAGTACCTGGAAGAGGGCAAGATCGTCATCTTCGCGGCCGGTACCGGCAATCCGTTCTTCACGACCGATACTGCGGCTGCGTTGCGCGGTTCCGAGATCGGAGCCGAGATCGTGCTGAAAGCGACCAAGGTGGATGGCGTCTACAGCGCCGATCCGAACAAGGATCCTACGGCGACGCGTTATTCGACGATCAGCTTCGACGAGGCGATTTCCAAGCACCTGCAGGTGATGGATGCGACGGCTTTCGCGCTGTGCCGCGACCAGCGCCTGCCGATCAAGGTGTTTTCCATCGTCAAGCCGGGCGCGTTGAAATCCGTCGTGATGGGCGAAGACGAGGGTACGCTGGTGCACGTTTGATACAGCCTGTAACACTGACGATGTTGATGCCGGGAACGCCGGCAATCCAATCCAGTCCAATTTGCAGTAAATAGGAGAGCAGTAATGACTGTCGCAGATGCAAAAAAAATCGCCGAACAGAAAATGCAGAAGTCGATCGAGACGCTGAAGAGCGATCTGGCGAAGGTACGCACCGGCCGTGCACATACCGGCCTGCTGGACCATGTGATGGTCGAATACTACGGCACGCCGACGGCGCTGCCGCAGGTGGCTAACCTGACGTTGGTCGATGCGCGTACGATCGGCGTGCAGCCGTACGAAAAGAAAATGGTCGCCACCATTGAGAAGGCGATTCGCGAATCCGATCTGGGTCTGAACCCGTCGACGCAAGGCGATTTGATTCGCGTGCCGACGCCACCGTTGACCGAAGAGCGCCGCAAGGAAATGGTCAAGCTGGTCAAGAGCGAAGCCGAGGATGCGAAGATCGCGATCCGCAACATCCGTCGCGACGCCAACGAATCTCTGAAGAAGCTGGTGAAGGACAAGGCTTGCTCGGAAGACGACGAGCGCCGTGCGCAGGATGACGTGCAGAAGCTGACCGACAAGTTTGTTGTCGAAGTCGACAAGATGGTCGCCGAAAAAGAAAAAGAAGTGCTGACGGTTTGAGCCGGCTTTTCCTTTCTCCCTCCATTCCGGTTGCCCGCTCATGACGCTGAAGAGTTCAACCCAGACCGTGCCGGAAGTATCGCTGGTGCCGCGCCACATTGCGCTCATCATGGACGGCAATGGACGCTGGGCGACAAAGCGTTTCATGCCGCGCGTTGCCGGTCATGCGAAGGGTGTGGAGGCTGTGCGCGGCGTGGTGGAAGCCTGCGCGAAGGCAGGTGTCGAATACGTCACTTTCTTTGCCTTCAGTTCCGAGAACTGGCGCCGCCCGCAAGAAGAAGTCAGCGTGCTGATGCGCCTGTTCATGACGGCGCTGGAGCGTGAGGTCGCCAAGATGCATGCGAACGGCATCCGGCTGAAGATCGTCGGCGATCTCGATCGCTTCGACGACAAATTGCAGCAAATGATCGCTTCTGCCGAACGCAAGACGGCCGGCAATACGCGGATGACGGTTACCGTTTGTGCCAATTACGGCGGCCGCTGGGACATCATGCAGGCGACCGGCAAGATGGTGGCGGCCAATCCGGGCGTTACCACGTTCACCGAGGAAATGCTGGCGCCGCATCTGTCGATGGCCTACGCACCTGAACCCGATCTCTTCATTCGCACCGGCGGCGAGGAGCGGATTTCCAACTTCCTGCTGTGGCAACTCGCCTATACCGAGCTGTATTTCACCGAAACCTACTGGCCGGATTTTGACGCGGCTGCGCTGGAACGGGCGCTCGTCTCTTACCAGAGGCGTGAACGACGCTTCGGCCGTACCAGCGAGCAGCTGACCGAACAGGCGGCGGCAGTCAAATGCTGAAAACGCGGATCATCACGGCAGTCATTTTGCTGGCCGTGCTGCTGCTGGCAATCTTTTCCGGCTATCCGCTGGTATTCACGCTGCTGGTAATCGCCTTTTTTGCCGCTGCGGCATGGGAGTGTCTGCGCCTGTTCGGCAATCGCCATCCGACGATCGGCGCGGCATTGTGGACGATCGCTTTTGCCTGGCTGGTCCTGTTCGGCCGTATCGACGGGCCGTTGCTGCCGGCGCTTTGCGTCGTGATCTGGGCTTTGCGGCTGGCGCCGTCGCTGGCGATGGGGCTGCCGCCGGCGGGCGGTGTCGGCGATCGCCTGGCGATGGGCATCTACGGTGTCGCCATCCTCGGTGCCTTTGTCGCGGTGCTCGTACTGTTCTCGCGTTCGGCGCTGTACATGTTTTCCGTGATGGCGATCGTCTGGCTGGCCGACATCGGCGCCTATTTCAGCGGCAAGGCCTTTGGCAAGCGCAAGCTGGCGCCGTCGATTTCTCCCGGCAAGTCGTGGGAAGGCGCAATCGGCGGTACCATCATCGTGCTGCTGGCCGGCGTTGCAACGCTGGCGGCTCCCGCCTTGCAGGACACCTTCGCCGTGCAGCTTTATCTGAAATGGGGTTGGGGCGGTTTCCTCGCTATCCTGATCCTGATGACGGCCGCCAGCATCGTCGGCGATTTGTTTGAATCCCAACTGAAGCGTCGCGCCGGCATGAAGGACAGCAGCAATCTATTGCCCGGACATGGCGGTGTTCTCGATCGCATCGATGCCTTGTTGCCGACCCTGCCGCTGGCCGTTCTCGTCAGCTACTGGATGTAATTTCATGCAGCACATCACCATTCTCGGCTCGACCGGTTCCATCGGTCTCTCGACGCTGGACGTCATCGCCCGTCATCTCGACCGCTATACCGTTTATGCGTTGACGGCGCAGAGCAGGGTGGATGAACTGGCGCAGCAGTGCGGGCAGTTCCGGCCGCAGGTGGCCGTTGTCGGCACTGCCGAGGCAGCACAAAAGCTGCGCGGCCTGCTGCGTGAAAAAGGCGTGGCAACGCAAGTCGAATACGGCGAAGCGGCGCTGTGTGCAGTGTCTTCCGCATCGGCTTGCGATACGGTCATGGCCGCCATCGTCGGCGCGGCCGGGCTGGCACCGACATTGGCGGCCGCGCGTGCCGGCAAGAAAGTGCTGTTGGCGAACAAGGAAGCGCTGGTCATGTCCGGACAGTTGCTGATGGACGCAGTCGGCGCCAGCGGTGCGGTGCTGATGCCGATCGACAGCGAACACAATGCGATCTTTCAGTGCCTGCCGGCCGGTTACAGTCGCGTTCCGGAAAAACACGGCATCGCGAAAATCCTGCTGACCGCTTCCGGTGGCCCTTTCCTGAAACGTCCGCTGGAC
The DNA here is from genome assembly GCF_014635845.1 of Oxalicibacterium solurbis. GTDB lineage: Bacteria > Pseudomonadota > Gammaproteobacteria > Burkholderiales > Burkholderiaceae_D > Oxalicibacterium > Oxalicibacterium solurbis. Next base: position 710,536 of record NZ_BMDP01000002.1, read on the forward strand.
ACGCTGGACAAGGTCACCTGCGAAGAAGCGGTCGCGCATCCGAAATGGGTGATGGGCCGCAAGATTTCAGTCGATTCGGCGACGATGATGAACAAGGGGCTGGAAGTCATCGAGGCCTACTGGCTGTTCGGTGTGCCGGCAACCGATATCGATGTCGTCATCCACCCGCAGAGTGTCGTGCATTCGATGGTGTCCTACGTGGACGGTTCGGTGCTGGCACAGCTCGGCAATCCTGACATGCGCACGCCGATCGCGCATGCGCTTGCCTATCCGGAACGCATCGCTTCCGGTGTCGCGCCGATCGACCTGGTGCAGATCGCGCAGTTGACGTTCGAACAGCCGGATTTGCAGCGTTTTCCCTGCCTGAAACTGGCGTATGATGCATTGCACGCGGGCGGATCGGCGCCGGCCGTCATGAATGCGGCCAACGAGGTGGCAGTACAGGCTTTCCTCGACCGGCGCATCGGTTTCCGCACGATCAACGACCTGATCGCCCGCGTAATGGATGCGTTGCCGCTTTGCTCGATCGCCGATATCGAATCGGTGTGCGAACAGGATCGCCGCGCCCGGGAAATCGCTCTGTCCAATATCCAGCCATCATGATGCTGCTGCAAACCATCCTTGCCTTCGCCGTCGTTCTCGGTGTGCTGATCATCGTGCACGAGCTCGGCCATTATCTGGTTGCGCGCTGGTGCAATGTGAAGGTGCTGCGCTTTTCTGTCGGCATGGGCAAGGTCGTCTGGTCGCGCCGTTTCGGTACTGACCAGACAGAATGGGCAGTGTCGATGCTGCCGCTGGGCGGCTATGTGAAGATGCTGGATGCGCGCGATGGCGATCTGGCCGACGTGTCGCCGCAGGACATGCAGCGCGAATTCACGCGCCAATCGGTCTGGAAGCGCATCGCCATCGTGGCAGCCGGCCCGATCGCCAATTTCCTGCTCGCGATCCTGCTGTTTGCCGGGCTGTACAGCCATGGCATTCCAGAGCCGGCGGCCAAGCTGGGTGCGCCGTCCGAACAGTCGATTGCATGGAAGGCAGGCCTGCGCGGCGGCGAGCGGGTGACGGCTGTCAACGGCGAACCGGTACAGGCCTGGGGCGATCTGCGCTGGCTGATGGTGCAGGCCGTCGTCGACCGCCAGCCGGCTAGGCTGGATGTGGTAGACGCAGCCGGCGCGCAGGAAACGGCCATCATTCCGGTCGACAGCGTGCCAACGGAAAAACTGGACGGTGACTTCCTGGCTGATCTGGGTATCGATCTGGCACGGCCGCCGGCAGTATTGGGCCAGATCGTACCGGATGGTCCGGGCATGCTGGCAGGATTGCAGCAAGGAGATGAAATCGTTGCTGTCGATGGCACACCGATTCGCGATGGCATGGCTTTTGTCGATGCAGTACGCGCCGCTGCCGGCAAGACGCTGCAGGTGCGTTTGCAGCGCCATGGCGAAACGCTGACGTTGCCGGTGACGCCGGAAACGCTCGAACAGGGCGGCCAGACATTCGGCCGCATCAAGGTCGAAGTGGCGATGATGCCGGAAATGGTCACGGCCGGTAGCGGTCCGCTGGCAGCGCTGGGCAAGGCGGTGAAGAAGACGTGGGACACCAGCGCGATGACGGTCAAGATGGTCGGCAAGATGATCGTCGGCGAGGTTTCCTGGAAGAACGTTACGGGGCCGATCACGATCGCCGATTATGCGGGGCAGACGGCCCGCATCGGCTGGATCAGCTACCTGAGTTTTATCGCCTTCGTCAGCATCAGTCTGGGCGTCATGAATCTGCTTCCCATTCCGGTGCTGGATGGAGGGCATTTGCTGTATTATGCTGTCGAAGTTTTGACGGGCCGCCCGGTTTCCGAGCGCTTCGGGGAGATCGCGCAACGGGCAGGTGTGGGGATACTGATGACCCTGATGCTGGTGGCAGTCTTCAACGACATCAACCGGCTTGTTTCCTGACAGCGCGCACCTTGCCGGGTCTGACCAAGTATCTTGATTACCATAGCCGATGAAATTACATTCTGAGCGTTTCACCTTGCCGTTGTTTCCCCGTCGCCTCATTGCCATTGCCGCCTTTGCATTGTGCTCAAGCCATGCGTATGCGGTCGATCCCTTTACCGTCAAGGACATCCGTGTCGAAGGCATCCAGCGTACCGAGCCGGGTACGGTGTTCAGCTATCTGCCGGTACGCGTAGGCGATACCTATACCGATGAAAAAGGCACGACGGCGATCAAGGCGCTGTATGCAACGGGCTTCTTCAAGGATGTCCGCATCGAGACGGAAGGCAACGTGCTGGTCGTGTTCGTCGAGGAGCGTCCGGCAATTGCCAGCGTGGAATTCACCGGCACCAAGGAATTCGACAAGGACACGCTGACGAAGGCGCTGAAGGAAATCGGCGTCGGCGAATCACGCATCTACGACAAGTCGCTGGTCGATCGCGCCGAGCAGGAACTGAAGCGGCAATACCTGTCGCGCGGTCTGTATTCGGTCGCCATCACGACGACGGTCACGCCGCTGGAACGTAATCGCGTGGCGATCAATTTCGCCGTTGACGAAGGCGATGCCGCCCGCATCATGAACATCGGCATCATCGGCAACAAGGCCTTCAGCGAGAAAGATCTCGTCAAGAAACTGGCCTTGCGCACTCCGGGCTGGTTTACCTGGTACTCGAAGGCCGATCAGTATTCGAAGCAGAAGCTGGCAGCCGATATCGATACGCTGAAATCGTTCTACCAGAACAACGGTTATATCGAGATGCGCGTCGAATCGACGCAGGTGTCGATCACGCCGGACAAGAAAGACATCTACATCACGATCAACATCAGCGAAGGCGAGAAATACACGGTCTCCGGCGTCAAGCTGGAAGGCGAAATGTTCGGCCGTGACGCGGAGATGGCTTCGCTGGTGCAGTTGAAGGCTGGCGACGTGTATTCGGGCGAGAAGCTGACAGCCAGCACGAAGAACATCACCGAACGCATGGGCAATTTTGGCTATGCGTTCGCCAACGTCAATGCGAATCCGCAGATCGACCGCGAGAAGAAGCAGGTTGCGTTCACGATCTTTGTCGATCCGGGCCGACGCGTCTATGTGCGCAACGTCAATATCGCAGGCAACACGAAGACGCGCGACGAAGTCATTCGCCGCGAACTGCGGCAATTCGAGAATTCCTGGTATGACGGCGAGAAAATCAAGCTGTCGCGCGATCGCGTAGACCGTCTCGACTACTTCACCGACGTGAAGGTGGAAACGCCGGATGTGCCGGGCAAAACCGATCAGGTGGACGTCAACTTTGCCGTGACGGAAAAACCGACCGGTAACATCATGCTGGGTGCCGGTTTCTCCAGCAGCGAGAGTCTGACCTTGAGCGGCGGCGTCAACCAGACCAACGCTTTCGGTAGCGGAAACACGGTCGGTGTGAACGTCAATACCAGCAAGTATTACCGGACGATCGCGGTTTCGGCGACGAACCCGTATTTCACCGATGATGGCGTCAGCCGTACCTACGAATTGTTTACCCGCACGACGCGTCCGCCATCAATCAGTACCGGTGATTATCGTTTCCGCAGTACCGGCGGTAATATCCGGTTCGGTGTGCCGTTCTCGGAAGCGGATACCGTGTTTTTCGGTGCGGGTGTGGAGCGTACCGAGATCACCGTCTACAAAGGTTTGGGCGACGAAGACAGTGATAAGGATGACAGCCCGCAACGCTACATCGACTATGTCAATGAACTTAATGGTGAAACATATACCGCTACGAACCCTCAACCGGATGGCGAGTATACTGGGACGACAACCAGCATTCCGCTGACCATCGCATGGCAGCGCGACAATCGTGATAGTGCGCTGGTGCCGACGAAGGGGCGTTACCAGCGTATCAACTTCGAAATTTCGCCGGCCGGGGATACGAAGTATTATCGGACCACGTTTCAGCAACAGTACTTCCAGCCGCTGTTCTCGAGCACGACGCTGGCGCTGAATGGCGAGATCAACTACGGCAAGGCTTTGGGTGGCGACACGTATCCGATCTTCAAGAACTTCTACGGCGGTGGTATCGGTTCGGTGCGCGGTTATGAAAGCGCTTCGCTCGGTCCGAAAGATTCGAACGGCGATCCGCTCGGCGGGTCTAAGCGACTGATCCTGAATGCGGAATTGCAGTTCCCGTTCCCCGGATCGGAAAACGATCGTACGCTGCGCTGGTTCACCTTTGTCGATGCAGGTAACGTCTACGATGATGACCAGAGTTTCGGCAGCGATCTGAAAGCGTCGGCAGGTATCGGTTTCAGTTGGGTATCGCCAATCGGTCCTCTCAAGCTCAGTTTCGGCAAACCGCTGAACAAGAAGCCGGAGGATGATGAACAGGCCTTCCAGTTCCAGTTGGGTACCGGCTTTTAAGTGCTGGTGGCATAATAGACAATTGGTGGTCGAAATTTGAGATGTGGAGAATTATTTTGAAGGCTTCAATCAAATCCTCAGTAATGTCCAAATGTCTGGCGCTGTTGATCGCCGGCCTTGGTTTTGTTTCCGTTGCGCAAGCGCAGGAGTCGGCAAAAATCGGCTTCATCAGCACCGAGCGCATTTTCCGTGAGGCGGCACCATACAAGGCAGCACAGGCCAAGCTGGAGCAGGAATTTTCCAAGCGCCAGAAAGAATTGCAGGACATGGCGACGCGCCTGAAATCGATGGCCGACAAATACGACAAGGATGCGCCGGTGCTGGCGGATTCCGAGCGCGTGAAACGTCAACGCGAACTGGCCGATCTGGATAAGGACTTTCAGCGTACGCAGCGCGAGTTCAAGGAAGACCTGAACCAGCGCCGTAACGAAGAAACTGCCGCAGCGATCGATCGCACCAACAAGGTGATCAAGCAGATCGCGGAAGCGGAAAAATACGACATCATTCTGCAGGAAGCAGCGTATGTCAGCCCGCGCATCGACATCACCGATAAGGTGCTGAAGGCGCTCGGTAAATAACAGAAAAGGCTACGATGAGCACTCGACTGGGAGACTTGGTCGAACGCTTGGGGGGCCGGTTGATTGGCGATGCCGACAAGCAAGTTGTCGGCATCGCGCCATTGAGCGATGCCGATGCATCGCACATCACGTTTCTTTCCAATCCCAAGTTCCGAAAACAGGCAGCGCAGACGCAGGCGGCGGCACTGATTTTGTCGCAGGCGGATGACGAAGTGGTCGGGCCGGATTATGCCGGTACGCGCATCGTCACGGCCAATCCGTATGCTTATTTCGCGCGCGCTGCCCAGTTCTTCGCGGCCTTGCACGCACATCCGGCACCACGCGGTATTCATCCGACGGCTGCTGTCGATCCGCAAGCCAGCGTGGCGGCCAGTACATCGATCGGACCACATGTGACGATCGAGGCGGGGGCGCGCATCGGCGACGATTGCGTGATCGGGGCAGGATGTTTCATCGGCCGCGATGCTGTCGTCGGTAAGGGCACGCTGTTTCATCCGCGTGTGACTTTCCTGGCTGGCTGTCGCATCGGCGAACGCGGCATTTTGCATTCCGGTGCGGTAATCGGCGCCGACGGTTTCGGTTTTGCCAACGAAAGCGGTGCGTGGATCAAGATTCCGCAGACTGGTGCGGTTGCAATCGGCAACGACGTAGAGATCGGTGCGAACACGACGGTGGATCGCGGCGCATTGGCCGATACGGTGATCGAGGATGGCGTCAAGCTGGACAACCAGATCCAGATCGGCCACAACTGCCGCATCGGCGCACATACGGCGATGGCGGGCTGCGTCGGCGTGGCTGGTAGCGCGATCATTGGCAAGCATTGCACATTCGGCGGTGCGGCGATGGTGTTGGGGCATTTGACGATTGCCGATAACGTTCACATTTCATCCGGCAGCATGGTGTCGCGCTCCATTAACGAGCCGGGGCAGTACACCGGTTTCTATCCTCTGGCAAAAAACGCGGAATGGGAAAAATCTGCCGTCATCGTGCGCAATTTGGCGTCGATGCGTGAGAAAATCCGCGAACTGGAAAAACATATCAAATCGCTCGGCGAAGACAAGAATGACTAATCAGGGAAACATGCAGCATATGAAGACGCTCGACATCAACCAGATCAAGGAATACCTGCCGCACCGCTATCCGCTGCTGCTGGTCGATCGCGTGTTGACGTGGGAATCGGGAAAATCGATTACCGCGATCAAGAACGTCACCGCCAACGAGGAATTCTTCAACGGCCACTTTCCGCATAAGCCCGTCATGCCAGGCGTGTTGATGATCGAGGCGCTGGCGCAGACTGCCGCGTTGCTGTCATTTTTGACGATGGGGCAAAAGCCGGATCACAACAGCGTCGTTTATTTTGTCGGTATCGATGGCGCGCGTTTCAAGCGTCCGGTCGAGCCAGGCGACCAATTGAAGATGGAAGTCGAAATCCTGCGCAATGCGCGTGGTATCTGGAAATACAAGGCAGTTGGCTCGGTAGACGGACAGGTCGCGCTGGAAGCCGAACTGATGTGCACGATGCGCACGATCAACGACGCCAGCCAACCGGCAGGACAGTAATGGCGCGCATTCATCCGACCGCGATCGTCGATCCGCAGGCGCAGCTGGCGGATTCGGTCGAGATCGGCGCTTATGCGGTCATCGGCCCGCATGTGTCGATCGGCGCCAATACCTGGATCGGTCCGCATACGGTGATCGAGGGCCACACGCGCATCGGCAGTGACAACAAGATTTTCCAGTTCGCCTCGATTGGTGCGGCCCCGCAGGATAAAAAATACGCAGGCGAGCCGACCGAGGTGCATATCGGTGATCGCAACACGATACGCGAATTCGTCACCATCAATCTCGGCACCGTGCAGGATGCCGGCGCCACGCGGCTGGGCAACGACAACTGGATCATGGCTTACGTGCATATCGCGCACGATTGCCAGCTCGGCAGCAACATCATTCTTGCCAACAACGCGACGCTGGCCGGCCATGTGCATCTGGAGGACTGGGTGTTCCTTGGCGGTTTCACGTCGGTGCACCAGTTCTGCCATATCGGCGCACATGCGATGACGGCGTTCACCGCTGCCGTCAGCCAGGACGTGCCGCCGTTCGTCACCGCTGCCGGCAATCGTGCGGTGCCGGCTGGCATCAACAGCGAAGGTTTGCGTCGTCGCGGTTTCACCAGCACGCAGATCGCCGCGATCAAGCGTGGCTATCGCACCATCTATCGTTCGGGACTTCCGCTGGAAGAGGCAAAAGCCGTCTTGCGTGCGGAAGAAACCGCTTCTCCTGACGCTGCCGATTATTTGCGTCAGTTGCGCGAATTCATCGAAGCCTCTCCGCGTGGCATCATTCGCTGACGCAGCGGACAAGACCGCGATCGCCCTGGTTGCCGGCGAAACGTCCGGCGATCTTCTCGCAAGCCGATTATTGTCGGGCCTGCGCCCCCATCTGCCCGATGCCCTGATGCATGGCATCGGCGGTCCCCACATGATGCAGCATGGTTTTGTCAGCGATTTTTCGATGGAAAAGCTGTCGGTGCGCGGCTTGTTCGAGGTGCTGGCGCATTATCGCGAGATCAAGGGCATACAGAATGCATTGCGCGATCGGTTGCTGGAGGAGCGTCCGGCCGTGTTTATCGGCGTCGACGCACCGGATTTCAATCTCGGCCTGGAAGCGCAATTGAAAGAGGCGGGTATTCCGACCATGCATTTCATCGGACCGTCGATCTGGGCCTGGCGCGGCGGACGTATCAAGAAGATTGCGCGTGCCGTCTCGCACATGCTGGTGATCTTTCCGTTCGAGGAAGAAATCTATCGCAAGGTCGGTATTCCGGCGACCTATGTCGGCCATCCGCTGGCACAAGTGATTCCGATGGAGCCGGACGTGCAGGCTGCGCGTGCCTTGCTGGGATTGCAGCCGGATGCGCGCGTCGTTGCCATCATGCCGGGCAGCCGCATGTCCGAGCTGAAATACAATGCCGTTGCTTTTGTCGCTGCGGCGAAATTGCTGCGGCAGCGCGATCCGTCGCTGCAATTCGTCGCCCCGATGGCTGGCGATGTGCAGCGCAGGTATTTCGACGAACTGATCGCGCAAGCTGGATTGCAGGATGTGCCGATCCAGGTGACGAACGGCGAATCGTATCGTGCTATGGCGGCGGCAGATGCGGTATTGGTCGCTTCCGGTACGGCGTCGCTGGAAGTGGCCTTGTTCAAGAAACCGATGGTGATTGCCTACAAGATGATGCGCGCTTCCTGGCATGTGCTGCGTCATATGGGATATCAGCCCTGGATCGGTCTGCCGAACATTCTGGCGCGTGAATTTCTGGTGCCGGAACTGTTGCAGGATGCCGCCACGCCGCAGGCATTGGCCGATGCGATGTGGATGCAATTGCAGGACGGTGCGCATCGCGAGCAATTGCAGCGGCGCTTTACCGAAATGCATCACACGCTGTTGCGCGATACTGCTGCGGAAAGTGCGCAGGCAGTGCTGAACCTGATCGGCCATCCGTCACGTACGGCGTGACCGATTTCACGAGCCCATACATACATGCCGCCCGCAAAGAAAAAAACCGATACGACGCTGCCGCTGTTCGATTATGCGAACGACATTATTTGCGGCGTCGATGAGGCCGGTCGCGGCCCGTTGGCGGGGCCGGTCTTCGCTGCGGCGGTGATTCTCGATCCGGCGCGGCCGATAGTCGGTGTACGCGATTCGAAGAAATTGACCGAAGCCAAACGCGACGAGCTGGCGCTGGAGATCAAGTCGCATGCACTGGCATGGTCGGTCGCGCAATGTTCGGAGCAGGAAATCGATGAACTGAACATCCTCCAGGCATCGATGCTGGCAATGCGGCGCGCGGTCGAGGGATTGTCGATGCTGCCGACGCTGGCGCTGATCGACGGCAATCGTTGCCCGGTCATGACGGTCCGCTCCGAGGCGATCGTCAAGGGAGACGATCTGGTACCGGCAATTTCGGCTGCGTCCATCCTCGCGAAAACGGCGCGCGATCACGCGTTGCGTCTGTTGCATGTCCAGTATCCGAATTACGGTTTCGACCAGCACAAGGGGTATCCGACCGGACTGCATCTGGAGCGCTTGCGTCTGCATGGCATTTCGCCGGTGCATCGCCGATCCTATGCGCCGGTGCGTGCATTGATCGAAGGCGTAACCGTCAGTCTTGCGAAGGAAGGCTGACGATGCCGATCAAGCCGATATCTTCACGCGACAATTCACTCTACAAGGAATTGAAGCTGCTCGCCGCCAGCTCGCAAGCCAGACGCAAGGAAGGCCGGACGCTGCTGGATGGTGTGCATCTTTGCGAAAGTTATCTGCTGCAAGTCGGCAAACCGTTGCTGTGCATCGTAGGCGAGACGGCGATGCGCAATGATGAAGTGGCGACCATCCTGCGTCGATGTGACGATCTGTCTGCCCAAACCATCCTGCTGCCGGATCATCTCTTCAATGCATTGAGCCAGGTCGAAAACGGCATCGACATTCTTTTTCTGATCGAAACGCCGCAATTGGCACAACCGCCATGCTTGAGTCGATCCGCCGTGCTGCTGGACCGTGTGCAGGATCCCGGCAATTTCGGATCCATCGTGCGCAGTGCGGCGGCAGCCGGCATCGAGCAGGTGTTCTGCAGCGCGGGAACGACTTTCGCCTGGTCTCCCAAGGTGATGCGCGCCGGCATGGGGGCGCATTTTCTATTGGCGATCTACGAGCACGTCGATCTGGCCGATCTGCTGGAGAGAACGGATATTCCGGTCGTGGCGACCAGTTCGCATGCGCAGCAACGTATTTACGATCTCGATCTGACGCAACCTGTCGCATGGCTGTTCGGTCATGAGGGACAGGGCGTTGCCGATGGCTTGCTTGAATGTGCGACACATCGGGTGACGATTCCGCATCTTGGTGCGATCGAATCGCTGAATGTGGCGGCCAGCGCAGCGGTCTGCTTTTTCGAGCAGGTGCGCCAGCGGATGACGCACTATCCGCCTTAGCCGGAACGCTGTTCCGTCTTGATTTCCTGCAGGATGGTGGCGGCAATTTCCTCGATCGATTTCGTCGTCGACGACAGCCAGCGTACTCCTTCGCGCTGCATCATTTTTTCCGCTTCACTGATTTCATAACGACAATTCTCGATCGACGCATACGTGCTGTCGGGCAGGCGTTCGTGGCGGATTTCCGCCAGCCGATCCGGCGCGATCGACAGGCCGAACATCTTGTCCTTGTGCGGCAGCAATGCCGGTGGCAGCTTCCTGCGGATGAAATCGTCCGGTGTCAGCGGATAGTTTGCCGCCTTGATACCGTACTGCATCGCCAGGAACAGGCTGGTCGGCGTCTTGCCGGAGCGCGACACGCCGACCAAGATCACGTCAGCCTGCGACAGGTTGCGGTTCGACTGGCCGTCGTCATGCGCCAGCGAAAAATTGATGGCTTCGATGCGATCGCGGTATTCGGCTGAATCTGCCGGCGTGTGACTGCGGCCGATCGTGTGCATCGATTTCATGCCCAGCTCCTGTTCGAGCGGTTCGACGAAGGTCTGGATCAGGTCCATGTACAGCCCCTGCGACGTGCGCACGATATCCGACAGTTCTGTCTTGACCAGCGTGGAAAAAACGATGGGACGCTGGCCGTCGATCGCACATGTCTCGTTGATCCGTCGCAGTGCCAGATGTGCCTTGTCGATCGAATCGATGAAGGGCAGGCGTATTTGCCGGAAAGGCATGTCGAATTGCGAGAGCACCGAATGGGCGAAGGTTTCGGCGGTAATGCCGGTGCCGTCCGAGACGAAGAAGGCCGTGCGCATCGGCAACGGTTTGATGACTGGATCGGCTGGCGTGGACATGGTTCGATGTAAGACTCGCGTAAGTTAATAAATCGATTCACCATCGCTCGCGACGGACGAGGATTCGCTAGAATGGTTGCCGGATCATTCGCAACATCGCTGTCGAAGAATAACAAAACGGCCCGTGCCCGGCATAGGGGCATGCTGATTTCTCTTCATCGAACGAGGTGCCCATGTCTGAAGCATTGCACACGCGAAGCCGGCAGGAACGGGAGGCAGATGCCTACGTGATTGCTTTCGAGAATTTACGCATGACCGATGTGGATGCGGTCGGCGGCAAGAATGCCTCGCTGGGAGAAATGATCAGCCAGCTGGCGGCAGCCGGTGTACGGGTGCCGGGCGGTTTTGCGACGACGGCACAGGCATATCGCGATTTTCTGGCGCATGCCGAAGCCGGCGAACGCAGCCTTGCACAACGCATTGCCGATCGACTGGCGGGACTGGATATCGACGACGTGCGCGCACTGGCGCAGGCCGGCGCAGAAATCCGAGGCTGGATCGTGCAGACGCCTTTTCCGCCGCGCTTGCAGCAGGAAATCACGCAAGCCTATACACAACTGACGCAACTGGCCGATAAGTCAGCCGGCGATCCCTCATTCGCCGTTCGCTCCTCCGCCACGGCGGAAGATTTGCCGGATGCCTCGTTCGCCGGACAGCAGGAAACCTTCCTCAACGTGGTCGGCATCGACAACGTGCTCGATGCGATGCGCCAGGTCTATGCGTCGCTGTATAACGACCGTGCCATTTCCTATCGCGTGCACAAGGGGTATCTGCATGCGGACGTCGCGCTGTCGGTCGGCGTGCAGCGCATGGTGCGCTCGGATCTCGGTGCGGCCGGTGTCATGTTCACGCTCGATACCGAATCGGGATTTCGCGATGTCGTCTTCATTACGGCCAGCTATGGGCTGGGCGAAACGGTGGTGCAGGGCGCCGTCAATCCCGACGAATTCTATGTGCATAAACCAATGCTGGCGCAAAACAAGCAGGCGATCATTCGGCGTGCCATTGGTTCCAAACTGATTCGCATGGAATTCACCGATGAAGCGAAGGCAGGGCGATCGGTGCGCACTGTCGATGTGCCGGCGGACTTGCGCAATCGTTTCTCGCTGACCGATGCGGATATCGTCGAACTGGCGCGCTACGCCGTTATCATCGAACAGCATTACGGCCGGCCGATGGATATCGAATGGGGCAAGGATGGCAAGGACGGCAAGCTGTACATCCTGCAGGCGCGTCCGGAAACGGTGAAGTCGCAGCAGACGTCGACCGACGTGCAGCAGCGCTTCCGCATGAAGGCCGATGGCCCGGTGCTGGCAGTTGGTCGTGCGATCGGCCAGAAGATTGGCGCGGGCCCGGTGCGCGTGATTCGCGATCCGTCGGAAATGGAACGCGTGCAGCCGGGCGACGTGCTGGTGGCCGACATGACCGATCCGAACTGGGAACCGGTGATGAAGCGTGCATCGGCCATCGTCACCAATCGCGGCGGGCGTACCTGCCATGCAGCGATCATCGCGCGGGAACTGGGCGTGCCGGCTGTCGTCGGCTGTGGCGATGCGACGGAAAAGCTGCGCGACGGCACGCTCGTCACCGTGTCGTGTGCGGAAGGCGACGAAGGCAAAATCTACGAAGGCAGACTGGAAACCGAAGTGACCGAGATCGCGCGCGGCGAGCTACCCGAATTGCCGCTGAAGATCACGATGAACGTCGGCAATCCGCAGCTGGCGTTCGATTTCCAGTCGATCCCGAATCACGGCGTCGGCCTGGCGCGACTGGAATTCATCATCAACAATAATATCGGCGTGCATCCGAAGGCGGTGCTGGCCTATCCGAATATCGACGCCGATCTGAAAAAGGCGGTCGAATCGGCGATGCGCGGCTATGCGTCGCCGCGCGAATTCTATGTCGGAAAACTGACCGAAGGCATCGCGACCATCGGTGCGGCATTTTGGCCGAAGCCGGTGATCGTGCGGCTGTCGGATTTCAAGTCGAACGAATACAAGAAGCTGATCGGCGGTTCGCGCTACGAACCGGACGAAGAAAATCCGATGCTTGGCTTTCGTGGCGTGGCGCGCTATCTGGCGCCCGATTTCGCTGAAGCCTTCGCGATGGAGTGCATGGCGCTGAAGCGCGTGCGCGAAGAGATGGGGCTGACGAACGTCGAGATCATGGTTCCTTTCGTGCGCACGTTGGGGCAGGCGGAAAAGGTGATCGCGCTGCTGGAGAAGAACGGGCTGAAGCGCGGGGAGAATGGCCTGCGCATCGTGATGATGTGCGAAGTGCCGTCCAACGCGATTCTGGCCGAGGAATTCCTTGCCTACTTCGACGGTTTCTCGATCGGTTCCAACGATCTGACGCAGTTGACGCTGGGGCTGGATCGCGATTCCGGTATGGAAATACTGGCTGCTGATTTCGACGAGCGCGATCCGGCCGTCTCCGCGATGTTTTCGCGCGCAATCGCCGCCTGCCGCAAGCAGGGCAAGTACGTCGGCATTTGCGGACAGGGTCCCTCCGATCATCCGGATTTCGCCGCGTGGCTGATGAAGGAGGGAATCGGCTCGCTGTCGCTGAATCCTGATTCGGTCGTCGAGACGTGGATGAATCTCGCCGGCAAGCGATAGGTCGGCCAAGGCCAAGAAAACGGTTCTTTCCCGAGAGCGTTTGGAATAGACTGTGGCGGGAAACTGCAACAGTCGGTTTCCGGACGTCTCCGTGCGGGGCGAAGATTCACACCTGTAATCGAAAGGAAGCAAACGAATGGCAGACTGGATGATCTGGTTTGCGGCAGCCTGCGTGCTCGTCATCCTGGAAATGGCGACGGGCACCTTCTATCTGCTGATGATTGCCTTCGGCGCGGCAGCCGGCGGTATCGCTGCTTTCGTCGGTTTGCACGGCACCTCGCAGTGCGTGATCGCTGCCGTTGTCGCTGCCGTCGCCACCGCCGCACTGCGTCGCAGCAAGCTCGGCCGCAGCGAGCGTGTCGATGCCGCGCGCGATCCGGCGATCAATCTCGATATCGGCCAGGCGCTGGAAGTCGGAGAATGGCGCATCGCCGAAGGTAGTGAGCAAGCCGTTGCGCGTGTCATGTACCGTGGCGCGCTGTGGGATGCCGAATTGGCACCCGGCGGTACGGCTGTGCCGGGTCTGTTCATGATTCGCGAGGTGCGCGGCAACCGGCTGCTCCTGATCAATACCGACGTCGTCCGGCGCGAGCTGTCCGAAGCATCCGATTCGTCACAGTCACAATAAGGGAGAGTTCATGTTCGATACATCCATCCTGTTTTTCCTGCTGTTCGTCGTCATCGTCTTCGTCGTCAAGACGGTCAACGTGGTGCCGCAGCAGCACGCGTGGGTCCTCGAGCGGCTGGGTAAATATCATGCGACGCTCGGGCCTGGCCTGAAGATCGTGCTGCCGTTCATCGACCGCATCGCCTACAAGCATTCGCTGAAGGAAATCCCGCTCGACGTGCCGATGCAGATCTGCATCACGAAGGACAACACGCAGCTGGAAGTGGACGGCATTCTGTATTTCCAGGTGACCGATCCGATGCGCGCTTCCTACGGTTCGTCCAACTACATCCTGGCGATTTCGCAACTGGCGCAGACGACGCTGCGTTCGGTGATCGGCCGCATGGAGCTCGACAAGACTTTCGAGGAGCGCGAGGCGATCAACCATGCGGTCGTCGGTGCGATCGACGAGTCGGCAACCAACTGGGGCGTCAAGGTACTGCGCTATGAAATCAAGGATCTGACGCCGCCAAAGGAAATCCTGCATGCGATGCAATCGCAGATCACGGCCGAGCGCGAGAAGCGCGCGCTGATTGCCGCGTCGGAAGGCCGCAAGCAGGAGCAGATCAATATCGCTACCGGTGAACGCGAGGCGGCGATTGCCCGCTCGGAAGGTGAGAAACAGGCCGCGATCAACCGTGCGCAGGGCGAGGCTTCGGCCATTCTGTCGATCGCCGAAGCGACAGCCGAAGCAATCCGCAAGACCGGCTCGGCGATCCGCGAACCGGGTGGCGAGGGTGCGGTGAACCTGAAAGTGGCGGAACAATATGTCGAAGCATTCGGCAAGCTGGCGAAGACCAATAATGCGCTGATCGTTCCGGCCAATCTGGGCGACATCAGCGGCCTGATCGCCAGCGCGTTGACGGTAGTGAAGTCGCAGGAAGGACGCGGCAAGGCATGAGACTGTCGCCAGCGGCATGAATGAAAACGGCGCCTCTTCGGGCGCCGTTTCTTCATCTCCGGTTCTGTTTCAGTGCCGACTGGATTTCGCGTTGCGTATCGCGCTTCTTCTCGGTATCGCGTTTGTCGTGCTGCTTCTTGCCTTTCGCCAGGCCGATCTCGCACTTGATGCGGCCGCGCTGGAAATGCAGGTTCAGCGGCACCATCGTGTAGCCGGCGCGCTCGACCTTGGCTTTGAGTTTCTTGATTTCTTCGGCCTTCAGCAACAGCTTGCGTGTGCGTACCGGGTCGGGGGTGATGTGGGTGGAAGCCGTCGCCAATGGACTGATGTGTGCGCCGAACAGGAAGATTTCACCGTTGCGCGCAATGACGTAGGCTTCCTTCAGCTGCACATGGCCGGCTCGTATCGATTTGACTTCCCAGCCCTCCAGAACAATGCCGGCTTCAAAGCGTTCCTCGATGAAGTAGTCATGGAAGGCTTTTCTGTTATCAACAATGCTCATGAGGGTTCTGCAACGGGTCGGTTAAAATGACAACTTCGCGATTCTATCAAACGGACATAATCGGGTCTTAATCAATGGCGGTAGTGCATAAAACAGTCTTGCTGGGATACAGCGCGGAGCAGATGTTCGCGCTGGTCGATCGGGTGGAGGATTATCCACAGTTCCTGCCATGGTGTGGCGGCGTGGATGTCAAGGAGCGCAGCGAGAACAAGCTGATCGCGACGCTGAAGATCAATTTCCACGGCGTGCGCCAGAGCTTTACGACGGAGAACACCAACAACCCGCCGCATGCAATGACGATGCAATTGCTCGAAGGACCGTTCAAGCATTTGCATGGCACATGGAATTTCAAGCCGTTGCGCGAGGATGCGTGCCGCATCGATTTTGACCTGCAATACGAGTTTTCCAACAAGCTGATCGAGGGCGTGATCGGCCCGGTATTCAACATGATCGCGACCAGCTTCGTCGATTCGTTCAGCAAGCGGGCGGAGCAGGTCTATGGCTGATGTGCCGGCAACGATCGCCGTCGAGGTCTGTTACGCAAGAACGGACCGGCAATTCCTGTTGCCGTTGAATGTGGCCACAGGCACGACAATCCAGCAGGCGATCGAGCATAGCGGCATTGTCGGTCTGGCACCGGAAATCGATATCAGCGTCTGGCGCGTCGGTATCTACGGCAAGCTGAAGACGCTGGATACCGTGCTGCGCCAGCATGACCGCGTCGAAATCTATCGGCCGCTGATTGCCGATCCCAAGGATTCGCGCCGGCGCAGGGCGGACAAGAGCGCAAAGGGCGCTTGAATCTGCATTCTGCCTGCCGTAATGGACGGTCCGGGCTGAGTCGTCTGGTTTCCTGTCATTTGCAGTCGGATAGCGTCTGCCGGTTTTCCCGCACGGCGCTTGCGCGCTCCTCGTCGGTCAGATAGATTCGTTCGCCGGTGGGCGACAGCCGGGTGATGCGCTGGCCGGATTGCAATGCGCGCTGGTAGTTGCCGACCTGATCACAACTTTTCTTCTTTGCCGCAGCTTGTTTTGCCTGTTCGGCTGCCTGCTTTTCCTTTTCCGCCTGCTCTGTACGCCGTTTCTGGAAATCGGCATTTTTTTCAGCGAGGGTAGGCGGTCCCTTCGTCGTACTGCCTTCTTCCTTTGCGGTTTCTGCGTCTGTGTCGCTGTCGGCGGCCGGCGGTGCCGCTTGCGGCAATGCGCCCGGCGATTTCAGGATGCGATTGTTCGGCACCGAAGCCGGCGGCGGCACGTCTGAATATTGCTTGACGCCTTTGTTGTCCAGCCAGACATACTGGGCCAGTGCCGCGGTGCAACTGCCCGACAGCAGCAGGGCCAGGGTGAGCCGTTTGAGCGAATTCGGATGCATGGAAATCCTTGAAGAGTCGCGAAGTGATGCGATTTCGCCATGCTTCGGCAGCGATGTCAATGGTGGGCGGAAATTAGGCCGGAGATGTGCCAGGCGGGCATAAACGGCTGCCGAACGGTAGCGAAACGGCGGGACGCGATGGACGGATTTCTGTATAATTCGCTTTTGCGCCAATAGGAAAAACACTATGCGTCTACTACAAAAAGCACTCACGTTCGATGATGTGCTGCTGGTCCCGGCCTACTCCGACATTCTCCCCAAAGACACATCGCTTGCCACGCGCCTGACGCGCAACATCACGTTGAACATTCCATTGCTGTCCGCGGCGATGGATACCGTGACCGAAGCGCGACTGGCAATCACGATGGCGCAAGAGGGCGGCATCGGCATCATCCACAAGAACCTGACGGCCCGTGAGCAGGCGCGTGAAGTGGCGAAAGTCAAACGTTTCGAATCCGGCGTCGTGCGCGATCCGATCACGATTCCGCCGAACACGAAGATCCGCGACGTCATCGCACTGTCGCAGCAGCATGGCATCAGCGGCTTCCCGGTTGTCGAAGGCAAGAAAGTAGTCGGCATCATCACGAACCGCGACTTGCGTTTCGAAGAGGAACTGGATGCGCCGGTCAGCGCCAAGATGACGCCGCGCGACAAGCTGGTTTACGTGCCGGATGGCGCGGAGCTGTCTGAAGCTAAACGTCTAATGAACAAGCATCGCCTGGAGCGCGTGCTGGTCGTTGGCGAGGATTTCGAACTGCGTGGCCTGATTACCGTCAAGGATATTCAGAAATCCACCGAACACCCGATGGCCTGCAAGGACAACCAGGGCAAGCTGCGCGTCGGCGCGGCGGTCGGCGTCGGTCCGGATAACGACGAGCGTGTCGATCTGCTGGTCAAGGCAGGCGTCGATGTGATCGTCGTCGATACCGCGCACGGTCATTCGAAGGGTGTGCTGGATCGCGTGCGCTGGGTCAAACAGAACTATCCGGACGTCGACGTCATCGGCGGCAATATTGCAACTGCAGCGGCAGCCAAGGCACTGGTCGAGCATGGCGCGGACGGCGTCAAGGTCGGCATCGGCCCGGGATCGATCTGCACCACGCGTATCGTCGCCGGTGTCGGCGTGCCGCAAGTGTTTGCGATTTCCAATGTGGCAGAAGGATTGAAGGGCACGGGCGTGCCGTGCATCGCCGATGGCGGCATCCGTTTCTCCGGCGATATCTCCAAGGCGCTGGCGGCAGGCGCTTCCAGCGTGATGATGGGCAGCATGTTCGCCGGCACGGAAGAAGCGCCGGGCGAAGTGATCCTGTTCCAGGGCCGCAGCTACAAATCGTATCGCGGTATGGGTAGTCTGGGCGCGATGGCCGACGGTTCTGCCGACCGCTACTTCCAGGATGCGGCGAACAACGTCGACAAGTTCGTGCCGGAAGGCATCGAAGGCCGTGTGCCGTACAAGGGCAGCGCGATCGCCATCCTGTACCAGTTGGTCGGCGGCGTACGTTCATCGATGGGCTACTGCGGTTGCGCGACGATCGACGAATTCAAGGAAAAGGCGGAATTCGTCGAAATCACGTCGGCCGGCATGCGTGAATCACATGTCCACGACGTGCAGATCACCAAGGAAGCGCCGAACTACCGCGCGGATTGATCGCAGGCGAAACAGGATAGCCTCC
The DNA here is from genome assembly GCF_014635845.1 of Oxalicibacterium solurbis. Taxonomy (GTDB): domain Bacteria; phylum Pseudomonadota; class Gammaproteobacteria; order Burkholderiales; family Burkholderiaceae_D; genus Oxalicibacterium; species Oxalicibacterium solurbis. The sequence goes on from NZ_BMDP01000002.1 coordinate 729,069, forward strand.
GGGATCAGCCATGACTACTACGCCGAAAAGCGTTGCCGTTCCTGTCGCCACGGACGATGCGGATGCGCTGGCGTCGGATGCGCAATTGCTGCGCATCCAGCGTATCGGCGAAAGGCTGTTTAACGTCGCGCATTGCGTCGTGACCTTTGCCGATGCGAGCAGCGGTTTCCACGATGGCAGGCAGGCAGTTGCGCATGAATTCTGCCGCAGCCTGGCAGAAGTCGAGATGCTGACGGTCGTGCAGGATGCGTCCGCCGATCCCTTGCTGGCGACGCATCCAATGGTCAGCGGCGAACCACGCATTCGTTTTCATGCGAGCAGCCCGATCCGCGATGCAGGCAAGGCAATCGTCGGTGCCGTGCATCTGGTCGATTACCGGGCGCGCAGCTTCAGCGAGATCGACCGGCGCGCGATGGCCGATCTGGTCGGTATCGCCGAACGCGAACTGCATGTGCGTTCGCTCAATGCGATCCAGCTCGATCTGGAGAAGAAGAACAAGACCTTGCGCCGCAAATCGCTGATCGATCCGCTGATCGGCACATGGAATCGCGGCGCGATCATGCGCATCCTCGGCATCGAATCGGTGCGTTGCGAAAAGGCGGGGCAGCCGCTGTCGGTCATTGTCGTCGATCTCGATTTCTTCAAGAAGATCAACGATACCTACGGCCATCCCGCCGGCGATGCGGTGCTGGTCAAGGTGACGAGCCGCCTGCGCTCCAGCATTCGCCGTCAGGATTCGGTCGGCCGTTACGGCGGCGAAGAATTTCTGGCGGTGCTTCCCGGCGCATCGCAGCAGGAAGCGCAGGCCATTGCCGAACGCATGCGTGCGGCGGTCGCTTCCGAACCGGAGCTGATCGGCGAGGCATTGGTCAATCTGACGGTCAGTGCGGGTGTCGCATCGTCGGATCTGTTTCCGGCGGCAGGCGCCGACGAATTGATCGGCCATGCCGATCGTGCGTTATACGCTGCCAAGGATGCGGGCCGCAACTGCGTGAAGCAGGCGCGGCCCGATATGCAGTTTTGATTATTCCGAAAACATTCTGTTAATACTGGTTTCCTTCCCATGCATTCCAAGATTCTGATTCTCGATTTCGGCTCGCAAGTCACGCAACTGATCGCGCGCCGTGTGCGCGAAGCCGGCGTTTTTTCCGAAGTCTATCCGTACGATGTCGACGACGATTTCGTTCGCAACTATGGCGCGGCCGGCGTGATTCTTTCCGGCGGGCCGAGTTCGGTGACGGAAGGCGATACGCCGCGCGCGCCGCAGGCCGTGTTCGAACTCGGCGTGCCGGTGCTGGGCATCTGCTACGGCATGCAGACGATGGCCGAGCAGCTGGGCGGCAAGGTGGAGAACGGCAAGGTGCGCGAATTCGGTTATGCGGAAGTGCGTGCGCATGGCCACACCGCGCTGCTGAAGGAAATCAGCGACTTCACGACGCCGGAAGGCTACGGCATGCTGAAGGTGTGGATGAGCCACGGCGACAAGGTCAACGACATGCCGCCGGGATTCAAGCTGATGGCTTCCACGCCGAATTGCCCGGTTGCCGGCATGGCCGATGAAGAGCGGCGTTTCTATGCGTTCCAGTTCCACCCGGAAGTCACGCATACCTTGCAAGGCAAGGCGATTCTCGGCCGTTTTGTGCACGAGATCTGCGGTTGCAAATCCGACTGGAACATGCCGGATTACATCAGCGAAGCAGTAGAGAAAATTCGGGCGCAGGTCGGCAATGAAGAAGTGATTCTCGGTTTGTCCGGCGGTGTCGACAGCAGTGTGGCTGCAGCCTTGATCCATCGCGCGATCGGCGATCAGCTGACCTGTGTGTTCGTCGATCACGGTCTGCTGCGTCTGGACGAAGGCAAGATGGTGATGGACATGTTCGGTAAAAACCTCGGCGTGAAGGTTATTCACGTCGATGCGACCGATCAGTTCATGGGGCATCTGGCCGGCGTGACGGATCCTGAAGAAAAACGCAAGATCATCGGCCGCGAATTCGTCGAAGTGTTTCAGGCCGAATCGGGTAAGCTGAAGAATGCGAAATGGCTGGCGCAGGGCACGATCTACCCGGACGTGATCGAAAGCGCCGGCAAGGGCAAGAAGGGCGCACACACGATCAAGAGCCACCACAACGTCGGTGGCCTGCCGGAAACGCTGAACCTGAAACTGCTGGAGCCGCTGCGTGAACTGTTCAAGGATGAAGTCCGCGAACTCGGCGTTGCGCTTGGTCTGCCGCATGACATGGTGTATCGCCATCCATTCCCCGGCCCGGGCCTGGGCGTGCGCATCCTCGGCGAAGTGAAAAAGGAATACGCGGACCTGCTGCGCCGCGCCGATGCGATCTTCATCGAAGAGCTACGCAATACGCAAATCCCGTTGTCGACCGAACTGGCGGCTGGCGGTGGCGACAGCCATTTCCACAAGAACTGGTACGACGCGACCAGCCAGGCCTTTGCCGTTTTCCTGCCGGTGAAATCGGTCGGCGTGATGGGTGATGGCCGCACCTATGAATATGTGGTGGCGCTACGTGCGGTGCAGACGCAGGATTTCATGACTGCACATTGGGCGCACCTGCCGCACGAACTGCTGGGCAAGGTATCGAACCGCATCATTAACGAAGTGCGCGGCATCAACCGCGTCGTTTATGACATCTCGGGCAAGCCGCCGGCGACGATCGAGTGGGAATAAAAACAGATTCACGGAAACGTAACGGTACAAAACGGGAGGATCGTTATCGATCCTCCCGTTTTTTCAGGGCAACCCGACAGGCGTTTTTTTCCGATAGTTGCGGCTATACGGATATAAGAGGGCTTCTAAGCCGACAAGCAATCAGTAGTCCCAGAAAATCGGTATCCAACGGAATGCATTGTCGTCGAGCGCTACGCGGCCGACCGATGGGAACGGCAGATGAGCCGCCACCAGCAATCCGCCATTCGCGGCCAATTCCTGGAAAAGACGGATTCGCACGCGGGCCGATTCCTCGGGATCGTGTTCGAAACCGTTGTGCCATTCAGGATGATCGAAGGCGACCGGGAACATGGCGTCGCCGGCGAACGTCAAGCGTTCACCGCCAGACGTCAGGTCGACCACGCTGTGTCCCGGAGTGTGACCGCCGGTGAGACGTACGACTACTCCTGGCGCAACCTCGTATTTGTCTTCGAAGATTTGCAGCCGATCGCGATATTCGTTATGGAAGCTCGTGGCGGTCGAACGCAGCACACCTGGTACCGGTTTCGGCATGGTCGTATGGGAAAAGTCGGGGTCTGTCCAGAAGGCGACTTCGGTGGCCGATACGTGAATCCGTACGTCCGGACGCAACCGGTTCTTCACCTCGTCGACGAGCAGGCCGCCGACGTGATCCATGTGCATGTGCGTAATGATCACGTCCGTGACGGATTCAAGTGCGATGCCGGCTGCCTGCAGACGCTGGGGAAACTGTCCGGCGCGCGGGAAGCCCGAGAACTGCGCACCCAGTCCGGCGTCGATGAGGATGGTCTGCTCGCCGCTACGCACCACCATCACGTTCAGCGGCCAGTCGTACGCTTCCTGCGGCAGGAAATTGTCGTCCAGCCAGATTGCCAGATCGGCCGGGGCGACATTGGTAGCCATCGTCGAGGTAGGAAGCGGCAGCACGCCGTCGCTGATCACCAGCACATCCATTTCGCCCAGCTTCAGCGCATAACGCGACGGGACCAGTTCCTGCGGAGGGTTGACCAGTCCCATATCCGTATGCGTATCGCGGCTGATCGGATTTCTCTTCGTTTCCAGGTGAATGTTGCGGATCATCTGATTCATTTTTTATCTCCTGTTGAATGTTTCGGACTATCTGATTTGTCTTTGAAACTCTTGCGCTTGATTTCAAGTGAATTGCTTTCCATAGAGAGCGCATCAGGCGGCTTGCTCACAGATCGGTGACGCGCTCCGGATCGGCCGATGCCAGCGCTGCGGCACGTTCGGCTTTCGGCGGATAGATCCAGATGGTGTTGATTTCCTGTTTCGTTTTCTTGGCAACCTCGCCGACCATCTCTACCGTACGTTCCCAGCCGCGTGTGAACAGTGCGCCGGCTTCACCGAGGTCCAGGCAGGTAACGTAGGCCTTCTGGTGATAGGGCTTGGTCGAAACGCCGAGCAGCTCCGCAGCGGCGTTGTTGCCGGCAAAGGCACCCATGCGCGTGGCGTGCTGGCACGACATCAGTGCGTAATTGCCTTCGTCGTCGCAGGCGGCGCGGGCGGCATCGCCGGTGGCGAAGACGCCGGGTACGCCAGGCACGCGCAGGTCGCGATCGACCAACAGCCGGCCAAAGTTGTCGCGCTCGGCAGGAATCTGCGCGGTCAAAGGCGCAGCACGCATGCCTGCCGCCCAGATCACGGTTGCGGTTTCGATGTGTTCGCCGCTGGACAAGGTGATACCGGATTCGTCCAGCGAGGTAACGCCGACACCGAGACGCGTTTCCACACCGAGCTTGCGCAGCGCTTCGTCGATGACAGGGCGGGCATCGGCCCCCATGTCGGGCGCGATCACGTCGTTGCGATCGACGATGACGATGCGGGTCTTGGCATCTTCGCCGAGAATCTTGCGCAGTCGCCCCGGCATTTCGGTTGCCGCTTCGATGCCGGTGAAACCGCCGCCGACCACGACGATGGTGTTGCGCCCGTTCGTAGCGGGGCGCTTGGCAAGGCCATGCAGGTGCTTGTCGAGTGCAATTGCATCGTCGAGCGAATCGACGCTGAAGCCGTGCTTGGCAAGACCGGGGATGTCGGGGCGGAACAGTCGGCTGCCGGTTGCCATCACCAGCCGGTCGTAGGCGAGCGACTTGTTCGCACCTTTCCCGGTTGCGATCTGCACCATGCGGGATTGGGTGTCGACCGCTTCGACGCTGCCCTGAATATAGGCGACGTCGATGGAATCGAGTACATCCAGCAGCGGTGCGGTGAGCGTTTCGGGATTCGGTTCATAGAGCCGCGGGCGAACCACCAGCGTCGGCTCTGGAGATACCAGCGCGATTTCGAATTCTTCGGGCGAAGCGCCCCGGATATCGCGCAGGCGGGCAGCGGAGAGCGCGGCGTACATGCCTGCAAAGCCGGCTCCTATGATGACGAGTCGCATGTGATTTACTCCTGTAATGAGGTGGAATGAACGGTTCTTGAAATCGTGCACACGATTGCGACAGAGATGACCTTGCTGCTTGATTGGTCAGAGGCTGGCGGATTTCGCTCTGCCAACACACCGTTCGTCTCCGTCAGTTGTCGTCGCGTGCACAGTCGTAATTTAGTGAACTGCACCTGCAACTGCTCCAGAACGATTGCGCCGGCTGTAGAGAGATTGCTGTCAATATGCGTGCGGCCGTCAATTACCCGGTATTTCGTCGGTTACTCGCCTGAGAGCAGTAGCGAAACCTTGTTGGGAGGCAAGGATGGATGCTGTTGTAATCGAAGGAGGCAATATAGAAGCGCTGTGCGGCATCGATGCCGCTTCGAGTTGATACCTTCGATGCAATGAAGGCAAAATCCGGCGCTTATTTCTTTGCAGGAATGCCGGGAAGAAAGTGCAATAGGCGTATTGAAGGCGGCCGGGACAGCGGCGAAGAATTCGTGCGACTCGTGCAGTCAAGAGAGACTGAAAATTTACCCGTTGCAGACGGACAGGGTGTGCTTGAAAGCGCGTTCCGGCTATGCTGGAGCGCGACTGAGTCTAACGCATGCGTTGTCGCCAATCGCTCGGCGTTTCGCCGGTGAGCTTGCGGAATGCAGCCGCGAAGGCAGTCTGGGATGCATAGCCCAGCGTCGTTGCGATCGACATGATCGATGCGTCGGTATTGCGCAGCATATCCGTGGCTTGTTCGAGCCGGTGCTGGCGCAGCCAGGCATGGGGCGAAAGCCCGGTGCTTTCCTTGAAGGCGCGGCAGAAGTGAAACCGTGACAGGCCGGCATCTGAAGCGAGTGCCGTAAGCGAAACATCCACATCGCTGTCCGAACGCAAACGTTCGATCGAACGATGGAGTATTTTCGGAGCCAACCCTCCCTTGACCGGTTGGATGGCTGCCGGTACGCCGGTGTGCGCCGCCAGAAGACGCGTGGACAGAAGGTCTATCAGCTGCTGCCTGAAAAGCGTATCCAAAGCCTCATTGCCCACCAGGCAATCTGCCGCACTCAAGAGCAGGCGGGAGGTAACGGGATCGGGTTGCGCAGTTCGTTCCAGCAGATTGACCTGTGTAGCGATATCGGCTTCATCGGCGACGCGCATGAGCGATGCATGAGGAAGATAGAGCTGAACGACATCCACCGGTTTCGGAATATCCCATCGAGAGCTCGATCCTTCCGGAATGATCGTTACAACGCCCGGGCGAAACGTCCCGGTCACGACAGATTTTCCTGAACGCCGCTCCATGCGTTGCACCGCGCAGTTGTAAGACATGATGACGTGATGCGTCATCGGCTCAACGACACCGTGCAATGGATCATGTTTCCAGTGAGCGATGCCGGCACCGGAGGAGTCCAGCACCATGCGGATCGGCGTGGTTCCGAGCACCCGTGCCATCTCGGCATCGGCAGGGCGTCCATCTTGCATCGACAAGTTGCGTTCGTATGTTTCGGGCGTGGCCGACGCATCTTTCGAGGTGAATAACATCGGTGACGGCACCATACCTCGCTCCTGGACAGATTGCTTTCGACTACGTGTTTTTGGGGGCGGCAAATCGGTTGAGCTTTGCCGAAAACCTGACTGTGCGTCACGCTCGAACATGGCAGACACCAATGGCGGCATCAGTACCCGATTGGAGAGTTGCAGGAGGCCGTGATCGCGATCGGATTTCTCGTTATGGTGCCGATGCCTTCAGGCGTGAAGTTCGTTAGAAATCGCGTTGATTGTGGTGTAAGGCCGTCTCTTCAGTCAATACGTTTGTCAGCCGAAGAATGCCGCCGTCAGGGTTCGGATATCGAGCATTCATCCAGGCAATAACCTGTGGGGCGGTTGCTGCATTGCTCATGAAAAATCAGAGCAAAAAGACAAGAACATGTCATATGGGCAATCGTTGCGTCGCCATTGTGCTCGGCAATATAATGAGAATTATTATCATTCCGTTCTGTGCGGCACTTCCGGCCGCCATATTCTCATGCCAGTGGCCGAATCCGCGACACGCCAGCAAGTGCACGCCCTCTACCATGATCACCATGGCTGGTTGCAAGGCTGGCTGCGCAAGAAACTGGACAATTCCTTCGATGCAGCAGACCTGGCGCATGACACTTTCATGCGCCTGCTGAATCGCGAGGAAATGATTGCGCCGCAGGAGCCGCGCGCCTTCCTGACGACTGTGGCGAAAGGGCTGGTCGCCAATTTCTATCGTCGGCGACATGTCGAGGCAGCATGGCTGGAGGCGTTGGCGGCCTTGCCGGAACCGGAAGTGCCGGATGTCGAAGCCAGAGCGATCCTGCTGGAGACTCTGATCGAGATCGATCGTCGTCTCGATGGCCTGCCAGTGGTGGTGCGGCGTGTCTTCCTGCTGTCGCAACTGGACGGCATGACGCAGCAGCAGATTGCCGCCGAGCTGAACATTTCTCTCGCCACTGTGCAGCGTCATATCGCCAAGGCACTGCATCGCTGCCTGTTTGCCGCCTGATTTCACGAAAATTCATGGATATTCCTGTTGCCATTCTGCCGGATGCGTCCGAATCGCCGTTGCCTGATGCCATTGGCCGCCAAGCTGTGCACTGGCTGGTGCTGCTGCAGGGTGAGCATGTCACGCAGGAAATGCGCGAGGCATGGCAGGCCTGGCGGACGGAAAAGCCGGAACACGAGCGAGCCTGGCAACGTGTGGAAACCTTTCTTGCCGGGTTGCGCACATTGCCGTCATCCGCTGCACATGATGTGCTGGCTGCCGAGCGTGTGCCGGACAAAGGACGTCGTCGCGCAGCAAAACTGATGGCGATCATGGCGGCCGCGGGCGGTGCATGGCTGGCAGTGGAGCGTGTGCCGGCGCGCGAATGGCTGGCTGATTATCGTACCGGTACCGGAGAGCGGCGTACCGTCGTTCTCGACGACGGTACCCGACTGGTGCTCAACGCACGCAGCGCTGTCGACGTGAAGTTTGATGCGGGCCGGCGACTTGTCACGCTGCTGGAAGGCGAGATACTGATCGAGACTGCGCCGGACGCGCAGACTGTCGCCCGGCCATTCTATGTGCAGACTGCGCAAGGTTGCCTGCAGGCGCTGGGCACGCGCTTTACCGTTCGCCAGCGGCAGGCGGATGTCCAGGTCGAGGTATTCGAGGGAGCGGTGCGCGTTCGTCCGGCCAAGGCGCGGGATCAGGACTATGTCGTGCAGGCGGGACAGCAGACCCGTTTTTCGCAAGATGGTGCAGAGATGCCGTTGGCGGATGTCGATGAACAATCGGCCGCCTGGGCAAGCGGCATGCTGGTCGCACGCGAGATGCGGCTGGACGATTTCCTCGATGCATTGGCGCCATACCGCAACGGCAGTCTCGGCTGCGATCCTGCTATTGCCGCATTGCGCGTCTCGGGCATTTATCCGCTGGCCGACACCGACCGTGTACTGGACATGCTGCAGCGCACGTTGCCGGTCGAAATTCATGCGTTGACACGCTACTGGGTGCGATTGAAGCCGCGCGATGCGTTGGAGCAGAAAGGCTGACCGGCAGGTCGCGAAAAATATTTTGAAAAAAGTTGAGGTGTTTTCGATTCTCGCGGGGCAAGGAAGATGAAGACTGCATTTTCACTCTCGGGAAAAGGAATCTCCTCATGTATCGACACTCACCGCGCGCCCATGTGCGCTCCATTGCGGCATCGCCTGCGCGAAACCTGAAGCGCCGTGCGCTTGCATTGGCGGTTGGCCATGCCTTGTTTGCATCGGCAGCCGGCACCGTATTGCTGACCATGCCTGCAGCTGTGCATGCCGAGCAGGCGCAGTCTGCACGCAAGCATTACACGATCCCGGCCGGCTCATTGGAGACGGCATTGATCCGTCTCGGCCAGAGCGCCGGCGTCATGATTTCCTATACGGCAGCCGAGGTGGCCGGCAAGCAGACCGGCGGCATCGACGGCAGTTATACGGTGGGTGAAGCGCTCGTGATGCTGGTGGCTGGTACGGGGTTGCAACCGGTGGCCGAGACGAACGGTGGCTTCTCGTTGCACAAGGCGCCTGAAACGGATGGTGCAACGCCGGTTTCGACGCTGCCCGCTGTCAACGTGGTGACGAATGCGGAAAATGCCTTCGGCCCTGTCGTCGGCTATCGTGCAACGCGCTCGGCGACTGCTACCAAGACCGATACGCCGCTGGCGGAAACACCGCAGGCGGTAACTGTCGTCACCCGCGATCAGATCGTCGATCAGGGTGCGCTGAATCTTCAGGATGCGCTGACCTATGCCGCCGGCGTGCGTTCCGATGCTTATGGTCTGGATTCGCGTACCGATTCGATTCTCGTGCGCAGCGGTACGCCGGATTTGTACATCGACGGATTGCGGCAGGCGAACGATTATTACACCAGCGCGGCGCGTCCCGATCCGTTTACGCTGGAGCGCATCGAAGTGCTGCGCGGACCGGCGGCGATGATGTACGGGCAGGGCAGCACAGGGGGCGTGGTGAATCTGGTTAGCAAACGTCCGCAGGAAACCTTCCAGGGCGAAGTGGGCGTGCTGGTTGGTAACCGTGGATTGCGGCAGTTGCAGGCCGACGTTACCGGGCCGCTGACTGCCGACGGCGAATGGCTGTATCGGCTGGTAGCGGTTGGCCGTGATGCCGATACCCAGGTCAACTATGTGGAAGACGATCGCTCGTTACTGATGCCGTCGCTGACCTGGAAGCCGAATGGTGCCACGACACTGACCCTGCAAGCGTTGATTCAGCGCGATCGCACCGGTTCGACGTCTCAGTTCCTGCCATGGGAGGGCATGGTGCTGCCTAATCCGAACGGTCGTGTTCCGACGGGGCGTTTCATTGGAGAGCCGACCGACCGTTACGATACTGATCGTGAATCACTGGGTTATTTCCTCGAACATAAGTTCAATGATGAATGGACCTTCCGTCAGAATTTCCGCTACGCAGTTAACAAAGTGGATTATTTCACCCACTATGCGCGCGGTTGGTTGCGCACTGGCGGTACCGGCTTCCCGCTGGATCCGGTCAACCAGCGCATCATTGAGCGCGATGCGGATTACAGTGTCACCAAAGTGCATGTCGCGACGCTGGATCAACATCTACAAGGGAAAGTTCAGACAGGAAATGTGCATCACACGTTGCTTGCAGGTCTGGACTACACGCGTTATCGCCGCGATCGCGATTCGCAGTATGTAGCATCCTACGACACGATCGATATCTACGATCCGGTCTATGGCAATCCTGCTCCTGTTTCATTGTCGGAGGAGCCGCGTGCTGTGCAACGGCAAGTCGGTCTCTACTTGCAGGATCAAATGAAGATCGGTAGTAACTGGGTTGTGGTGGCAGGGTTGCGCCATGATCGTGCTAGCAATGAGGTGGAGGGCAGCGGGGATGAAAAGGATCGCGCGACCACGAAGCGTCTCGGTTTGATGTATCTGGCGGAAAACGGCTGGTCGCCGTATGTCAGTTATAGCGAATCTTTCACGCCGATCAGCGGTACCGATTTCTATGGTGAGCGTTATAAGCCAAAGCGAGGCAAGCAGGTCGAGGGTGGTGTCAAATACATGCCAGCGGATGGAGATAGCCAAGTCACTGCTGCGATCTGGAGCATCCGCGAAGAAAACCAGCAGATTCAAGATCCGAATAATGGAAACAACCAGATCCAGGCAGGCCGTACGAAGAGCCGCGGCGTAGAACTGGAATGGCGGGGAGCCATTACGAAGAGCATAGACGTGCTGGCACACTACAACTACACCGATCTGGATGAAGATCTCGACGACGTGCCGCAGCATCAGGCAGCGCTGTGGGGGAAATGGCGTTTCTCGGTGGCAGGCCTGGATGGTTTCTCCGCCGGAGCCGGTGTACGTTACATGAGTTCCTTCCGCGATGGCGATGCACCGACCACGCCGTCCGTCACGCTGTATGACGCGATGCTGGCATGGGAAAACCGTCATTGGCGTTATGCGTTGAACATCAACAACCTGACCGACGAGGTCTACGTGGCAAGCTGCCTTTCGCGCGGCGATTGCTGGTACGGTGCACGCCGCAGCGTAGTTGCTAGTGCAACCTATCGTTTTTAAAGTTTTCAGCGAAGATAAAAACGGGCGCGACGCGAATAGGCGTCGTGCCCGTTTTTTACTCATCAACCACACCACACGATAATTTTGCCGTGTGGCGATTAAGCAATTACAGTCCCAATTCAGACAACCCCGGATGATCATCCGGACGACGGCCCAGCGGCCAGTGGAACTTGCGTTCCGATTCCTTGATCGGCAGATCGTTGATGCAGGCGTGACGCACTTTCATCAAACCATCCTCACCGAATTCCCAGTTTTCGTTGCCGTAGGAGCGGAACCAGTTGCCGGCGTCGTCGTGCCATTCGTAGGCATAGCGCACGGCGATGCGGTTGTCGGTGAAGGCCCACAGTTCCTTGATCAGGCGATAGTCGAGTTCCTTCGCCCATTTGCGCGCGAGGAAGGCTTGCGCTTCGTCGCGGTTCTTGATGAATTCGGCGCGGTTGCGCCATTTGGTATCGACGCTGTAGGCGAGGGCGACCTTGGCCGGATCGCGGCCGTTCCAGCCGTCTTCTGCGAGGCGGATTTTCTGGATGGCGGTTTCACGAGTGAAGGGTGGCAGCGGCGGGCGAACGTTCGGATTGGCGGACATGCGGTTCTCCTTGAAATAAGTGGGCGGAAAAAGCGACTACAAAACGACAGACGACTGCAAATGAAAACGGAGAAGACACATCGATCCATCTCCGTGAAAACTATTCGGCTCGATTGCCAAGCAGCTTGCGCGCAAGCTGCTTTCCCTTGCGGGCGGCATTCCGGTCGTTCATGACCAGCGCCACCGTGATGGCGCCGTCGATCAGCATCAGGAATTCATAGGCCAGTTCTTCCGGATCGGCTGCGCCGTATTCCTTCGTCAGCTGTAGCAGGTAATCGTGCAGCTTGACCTTGTGCAGCTTCGAGACGGCACGGATCGGATCGGTTGGATCGCCGATCTCGCCGGCGGCGTTGATGAATGCACAGCCGCGGAAATCCGGCGTGAAAAACCATTGTTCCAGCGCATCGAAAGTTGCCAGCAGCTTGCCGGCCGGCGTGCCGCCTTTCTCGCTTTCGGTGATGAACCAGTTCATCCAGCGTTCGTCGCGTTTGCGTAGCGCTTCGGCAACCAGTTCGTCCTTGGTCTTGAAATGACGATAGATCGTCTTGCGGGCAACGCCGGATACCTTGACGATCTGGTCCATGCCGGTGGCGCCGATGCCACCGGCGTAGATCAGCCGCTCGGTGGTGTCGAGCAGTTTTTTCAGCGTGTCGTTGGGTGTGTCGATGTCGGTTTGCATGATGGTAGAACGGTCGTTCTCTTTTGTTGAATGAATGGTAGAACGATCGTTCTCTATGCGTCAAGCGCTTTTGTGAAAAAAATGCGACGCGGCGAAAAATTCTGGATGCGGCCATACGCTGGCATGGAAATGGCATGGCTGCGTCGGGGCCTTTATCGGTGCCTGCATCGACGCTTTGCACTGTGGAGCATTGCCGTCTTGCATATAGAATTGCCGCTTCGGATCGAATGGATAAAAAGACAGGGAAAGAACGCATGGCACTGAAACCGAACGTCCCCAAGCTGCTGAGCCTGAATGCCGGGTTTGTCGACACGATGGGTTTCCTGATGCTGCACGGCCTATTCACCGCACATGTGACGGGCAACTTCGTCACGTTGGGCGCGTCGATGGCGCAGGGAGCTTCGGGTGCGGTCGCCAAGCTGCTGGCCTTGCCGGTGTTTTGCGTCGTGGTAGTAGCGATGCGTTTGCTGCGCTACTGGCTGCTCGCATGGGGTTTGCCGGTGTTGCGCACCTTTCTGGGGCTGATGCTGATTCTGCTGATCGTCAGTGCGGCGCTGGCAATCTACTGGGGGCCATTCCACGACGGCGACACCTGGCAGGCGATCGCGACCGGCATGATGCTGGTGACGGCAATGTCGATCCAGAACGCGGTGCAGAAAGTGCATCTTTCCAATGCGCCACCGACCACGCTGATGACGGGGACGACCACGCAGATCATGCTGGACGTGGCCGATCTGCTGCACGGCGCTTCGGGACAGCAACTGGCGGATATCAAGGCACGCCTGTCGGTGATGGCGAGCAGCCTGGCGGCATTCGCCATCGGCTGCATGATCGGCGCGCTGGCCTATTTGTGGGTGGGCGTCTGGTGCGCCGTCATTCCGCCGTTGCTGGTGCTGTGGACCAGCCTGCTGCGCGATGCGGTGCCGGCTGCAATACCGCAATGACATGCTGCGTGAAAAAACGTAACTGTCTGCCGGGAATAGCAATCTCTGCTTCATAATCGAAGGCCGATCATCCTTACGCGCCGCCGATGCATTCCGTCACCATTTCGCTTGTTCTGCTGCTGGCTGTCGTGGCTGCCGGTTTCATCGCCCGCATGCTGCCGCTCAAGATGCCGCTGCCGCTGGTGCAGATTGCCGTCGGTGCCGGCCTTTCATACGGATTCGGCCTGCGCGTGCCGCTCGATCCGGAATTCTTCTTCCTGTTCTTCATTCCGCCGCTGCTGTTCCTCGACGGCTGGCGCATCCCGAAAAGCGCCTTCTTCCGCGACGTGCGGCCCATCATGACGCTGGCGATCGGACTGGTGCTGTTCACGGTTCTGGGTGTCGGCTATTTCATCCACTGGATGATTCCGTCGGTGCCGCTGGCGGCGGCGCTGGCGCTGGCCGCGATCCTGTCGCCGACCGATCCGGTGGCGGTGTCGGCAATCGCGTCGCAAAGCCCGATTCCGTCGCGGCTGATGCACATCCTCGAAGGTGAATCGCTGCTCAACGATGCGTCGGGGCTGGTCTGTTTCCGTTTTGCCGTCGCAGCTGTGATTACGGGGACTTTTTCTCTGGTGGATGCGTCGCTGAATTTCCTGATGGCGGCCGGCGGCGGCCTGCTGGTTGGGATTGCGGTGGCGTGGCTGGTCGGCATACTGAATCGCTGGCTGGTCACAGTGGCAGGCGAGGATCCGGGCGGACAGATCCTGATCAGCCTGCTAGTGCCGTTTGCCGCCTATCTGGCTGCGGATCACATGAGCGTGTCCGGCATTCTGGCAGCAGCTGCGGCCGGCATCACCACGCATTACGCCGACATGTTCGGCCGCCGCCTCGCTTCGACGCGCATGCAGCGCATTGCGGTCTGGGACACGATCCAGATGGCGCTCAACGGCGTGATCTTCGTGATCCTCGGCGCGCAATTGCGTACCACCATCGAGGGATTGCCTGCGGTGGCAGCCGAATTGGGAATGAGTCATCCGGCGTGGCTGTTGCTGTACGTGGTGGCCATCACAGCGGTGCTGGCCGTGCTGCGTTTCCTGTGGGTCTGGAGTTCGCTGAAGTTCACGCTGTTCCGCAAGCGTCGCGATCAGGAGGAAGCGACCAAGCCATCGCTGCGTTTGCTGCTGATGACGGCATTCGCCGGCGTGCGCGGCGCGGTGACGCTGGCCGGCATACTGACCTTGCCATTGCTGATGCCTGATGGCAGCCTGTTTCCGAAGCGCGATCTGCTGATCTTTCTCGCCAAGGGCGTGATCCTGCTGTCGCTGCTGAGTGCGAGCATTGCGCTGCCGCTGCTTACGCGCAACCTGAAATTCGTGCCGCAGCCGATAGTTGGCAAGGAAGAGGGCTGGGCGCGTGCAGCGGCGGCGGAAGCGGCGCTGCGCCATCTCGGCAGAATTGCCCAGCCGGGCGAAAAACGCGGTTACGATGCCAATCCCGAAGCCATCGCACGGGTGACGGAACTGTATCGGCGGCGGCTGGATTACGGCACCAGTGATGGCGACGAAGCGATGCGGGCGCGTACCGTGGCCGAGGCGGAGCGCAATCTGCGGCTGGAGGCGATCCACGCCGAGCGCGAGGAATTGTTCCAGTTGTGGCTGCACAGCAAGCTCGACGACGGATTGCACAGACGCTTGCTGCGGGAACTGGACCTGACCGAAGGCGCGCTATCGCGGGATTCGGAACATTAATGGCAAAGCGCGGTGTACTCTGCCTGCAGAGCGTCGCTGATCTATAATGGCGGGTTCCGTTTCCATCGAATGAGGCCCTCACCGTGACGTACAGCGTCAAGGAAATTTTCTACACGTTGCAAGGCGAAGGCGCCCAGGCTGGGCGTCCGGCGGTGTTCTGCCGTTTCGCCGGCTGCAATCTGTGGACGGGGCGAGAAAGCGATCGCGCGACGGCCATCTGCCGCTTCTGCGATACCGATTTCGTCGGCACCGACGGCGAAGGCGGTGGCAAGTTTGCCGATGCAATCAAGCTGGCGCAGACCATCGATGCGCTGTGGCCGGCTTCCTATGCTGCGAGCAAATACGTCGTCTTTACCGGTGGCGAACCGCTGCTGCAGCTGGATGCCGCATTGATCGATGCGATGCACGCGGCCGGCTTCGAGATCGCGATCGAAACCAACGGCTCGCTGCCGGTGCCAGATGGTGTGGACTGGGTTTGCGTGAGCCCCAAGATCGGTGCGCCGCTGGTGGTGCGCCGCGGCAGCGAACTCAAGGTCGTTATTCCGCAGAAAAACCAGTCGCTGGACGATTATGAAGACCTGGTCTTCGACCACTTTTTCGTGCAGCCGATGGACGGCCCGCAGCAGGAAGAAAACACGCGTCTCGCGATCGACGTCTGCAAGCGTAATCCGAAATGGAAGCTGAGCCTGCAGACCCACAAACTTTTACAGATACCGTAATCCCATGCTGACCATCACCCGCAAGCTCGAATTCGACGCCGGCCACCGCATTCCCGATCACAAGAGCCAGTGCCGCAATCTGCACGGCCATCGCTATGTGCTGGAAATCACGCTGGTCGGCAATGTCATCGAAGAGGAAGGCAGCTCGGACAACGGCATGATCATGGATTTCTCCGACATCAAGTCGCTGGCGAAGCAACACCTGATCGACGTCTGGGACCACGCCTTCCTGGTTTATGAAAAGGATGACAAGGTGCGGGGCTTTCTGGAAAGCATTCCGGGACACAAGACCGTCATCATCAACCGCATTCCGACAGTGGAAAATCTGGCGCAGACCGCGTTCGATATCCTGAACGCCGTCTACACCGACCGCTACGGCACCGGCCTGCGCCTGCACAAGCTGGTGCTGCACGAAACGCCGAACTGCTGGGCCGAAATCACGGCGGAAAGCTGAAGCGAAATGGAGCCGATGGAGCAGGCCGCCCATGATGCGATCTGGATGCGCCAGGCGCTGGATCAGGCAAGAAATGCCTGGGCGCTGGGCGAAGTACCGGTCGGCGCCGTCGTGGTGCGCGACGGCGAGGTGATCGCCACCGGTTTCAACCAGCCGATCGGCAATCACGATCCGACCGCACACGCCGAAATCATGGCTTTGCGTGCGGCGGCAACGATTCTCGGCAATTATCGTCTGCCGGGTTGCGAACTGTTCGTCACACTGGAACCGTGTGCGATGTGCGCCGGCGCGATGATGCATGCGCGGCTGGCGCGCGTGGTCTACGGCGCGACCGATCCGAAGACGGGAGCCTGCGGTTCTATCGTCGATCTGTTCGCGCATGAAAAGCTGAACCATCACACGGAACTGGTCGGCGGCGTATTGGCCGACGATTGCGGCGCACTGCTCAGGGAATTCTTCGCCGAGCGCCGTCGCGCGGCGCAATCGCTGCGCGCGGGCGAATCCGACCTGTCTGCCTGATCTCCGGCCGCGCCCTGAGCGCTGGCACGATCGTTTATCCGACGGTATGATCGCAGCATGCATGCGCGGTCCGACTGGCGGCCGCTTTTTCTTTTTCCTCATTCCACGAAAGCACGCGCCTTGCCGACCGCACACGTCAACGACATCGATATCGAATACGACACGCTGGGCAATCCCGACGGCGAGCCGATCCTTCTGATCATGGGACTGGGCATGCAGCTCGTCTCCTGGCCAGAATCCTTCTGCGATGCGCTGGTGAAGCAGGGCTTCCGCCTGATCCGTATCGACAACCGCGACAGCGGTCTGTCGACCAAGCTCTCGCATCTCGGCGAACCGAACGTGCTGATGGCCTTGCTGAAGCTGATGCTGCGTCTGCCGTTGAAGGCCGGCTATCTGCTGGACGACATGGCGGCCGATGCCGTCGGCGTGCTGGATGCGCTGGGTATCGAGAAGGCGCACGTGGTCGGCGTGTCGATGGGCGGCATGATCGGGCAGATTTTTGCTGCACGCCATCCGGAACGCATCCTGAGCCTGACATCCATCATGTCCACCAGCGGCCGTCGCGGCTTGCCGGAACCGACGAAGGACGCGCGCAAGGTGCTGTTCCGCCGGCCGCCGATCGAGAAGGGCGTCGATGCCGTCACCTGGCATTTCGTGCAGACGGTGCGCATCATCGGTAGCCGTGAATTCATGCCGACGGACGATACGCTGTACCAGCGTATCCGTATCGGCGTCGAGCGCAGCCTGGAGCCGGTCGGTACTACACGCCAGTTGCTGGCGATTGCCGCTTCCGGCGACCGTGTCGAATTGCTGAAGCAGGTGCATGTGCCGACGCTGGTCATCCACGGCAAGGCCGATCCGCTGGTGCCGGTCGAATGCGGTCGCGACACGGCTCGGCTGGTGCCGGGCGCCGTGATGAAGGAAGTCGACGGCATGGGACACGATCTGCCGGATGCGCTGATGCCGCAGATCACGCAATGGATAGGCGAGCATTGCCGCGCGGCGTCGTCGGCCGATCAGGTATCCGCCGAATTGCAGGCCGCGCAGGCATGACAGAAGCCGGACTGAACGAACGCCTGCGCATGCTGGCGACCGATGGCGGCAGGCGCGCACCGCGCATCGCCATCGTCGCGCCCAGCGGTTATGCGCCACGCCCGGAACTGGTTGAGCGCGGCATTGCCACATTGCGTGCGCAGGGTTGCATCGTGCGCGATTTCACCGATCCCGACAGAAAGTTCCAGCGCTTCGGCGCAAGCGACGACGAGCGCATCGCACAGTTGTACGCGGCAGCGAACGATGCCGACATCGATATCGTGCTCGCACTGCGCGGCGGCTACGGCCTGTCGCGCCTGCTGCCGTCGCTGGATTTCGCGCAACTGGTTGCCAGCGGTAAATTGTTCGTCGGCCATAGCGATTTCACGGTATTGCAGATGGGTTTGCTGCAGCAGGGAGGCATCAGCTTTGCCGGGCCCATGCTGTGCGACGACTTCGTGCGCGACGAGCCGAGCGTGTTTACGCTGACCGATTTCTGGCAATGCCTGACGCAGCCGACGCATACCGCTGCAGGCGAGGGCGAAGGCAATCCCGATTGCGACGTCGAAGGCCTGCTGTGGGGCGGCAATCTGGCGATGCTGACGCATCTGGCCGGTTCGTCGTGGCTGCCGCAGATCGACGGCGGCATCCTGTTCGTCGAAGACATCAACGAGCATCCGTACCGCGTCGAGCGGATGATGTTGCAATTGCTGCATGCGGGCGTGCTGCAGAAGCAGCGTGCGATCCTGTTCGGTGATTTCTCCGGCTACCGACTGAGCGACTACGACAACGGTTACGATTTCGCGCAGATGATCGATTATCTGCGTGCGCGCCTGCAGGCGCCGCTGCTGACTGGCCTGCCGTTCGGCCACGGCCGAGACAAGGCCACGCTTGCCGTCGGCGCGCAGGCGCATCTGCAGGCGTCCGGCGGGCGCTTCACCTTGCAGATGCGCGGCCACCCTTATCTGCGCTGAACGGCGCACTTTCGTCTTCCATTCTCGTCTTTCATTCCGGCAAGACCTGACAAGTCCCGGCAAGCAGGCCTGCAATGGTAGAATCGCAGGTTTGTTTCTCACTGTTCCACAAGGATTTCCTCAGTGCTTTCCACCGCAAACATCACCATGCAGTTCGGCCCCAAGCCGTTGTTCGAAAACATTTCCGTCAAGTTCGGCGAAGGCAACCGCTACGGCCTGATCGGCGCCAACGGCTGCGGCAAGTCGACCTTCATCAAGATTCTCGGCGGCGATCTGGAGCCGAGCGCCGGCAACGTGATGCTGGATCCGGGCGAACGCCTGGGTAAATTGCGCCAGGATCAGTTCGCCTACGAAGAAATGCGCGTGCTGGACGTCGTGATGATGGGGCACGGAGAAATGTGGGCTGCAATGAGCGAGCGCGACGCGATCTATGCCAATCCGGACGCGACCGACGACGACTACATGAAGGCTGCAGACCTCGAAGCGAAGTTCGCCGAGTACGACGGCTACACGGCCGAAGCGCGCGCTGGCGAACTGCTGCTGGGCGTGGGCGTGCCGCTGGATCAGCATCAAGGGCCGATGAGCAACGTCGCACCGGGCTGGAAACTGCGTGTGCTGCTGGCGCAGGCGCTGTTTTCTAACCCGGACATCCTGCTGCTGGACGAACCGACCAACAACCTGGACATCAACACGATCCGCTGGCTGGAGGATGTGCTGAACCAGCGCAACTCGACCATGATCATCATTTCCCATGATCGCCACTTCCTGAACCAGGTTTGCACGCACATGGCCGACATGGATTACGGCACGTTGAAGGTGTATCCGGGCAACTACGATGACTACATGCTGGCCTCGTCCCAGGCGCGTGCGCAGCAACTGGCGAACAACGCCAAGGCCAAGGAAAAGGTCGCCGAACTGCAGGACTTTGTGCGCCGCTTCTCGGCCAACAAATCCAAGGCGCGCCAGGCCACTTCGCGTGCCAAGCAGATCGACAAGATCAAGGTGGAAGACGTCAAGCCGTCCAGCCGTCAGAATCCGTTCGTGCGTTTCGAAGGCGAGAAAAAACTGCATCGTCTGGCCGTGGAAACCGAGACCATTTCCAAAACCTACGACCGCAAGATTTTCGATCGCTTCAGCATCATGGTCGAAGCGGGCGAGCGTATCGCCATCATCGGTGCCAACGGCGCCGGCAAGACGACGCTGCTGCGCAGCATCGGCGGCCCGGACATCGCCGGCCTCGAAGTCGACAGCGGTAACGTCAAATGGGCAGAAAATGCCGATGTCGGCTACATGCCGCAAGATCCGACCGAAGAATTTGCCAAGGGTGAAACGCTGACCGACTGGATGGGCCAGTGGACCAAGGAAGGCGACGACGATCAGGTCGTGCGCTCGATTCTCGGCCGCTTGCTGTTCAGCGGCGACGACGTGAAGAAATCGGTCAAGGTGCTGTCCGGCGGCGAGAAGGGCCGCATGATGTACGGCAAGCTGATGCTGGGCCGCCACAACGTGCTGCTGCTGGACGAACCGACCAACCACATGGACATGGAATCCATCGAATCGCTGAACATCGCGCTGGAACAATACGCCGGCACGCTGATCTTCGTCTCGCACGATCGCGAATTCGTTTCCTCGCTGGCAACGCGTGTGCTGGAAATCAAGGATGGCGAGATCGTCGATTTCCAGGGCAGCTACGAGGAATATCTGACCAGCCAGGGCATCGAGTAATTCTCTCTCCGGAGCATGGCGGCGCAGTTGCCCGCCATGCCGTTTTTCTTCCCGGTTTTCTCTTGCATAGTTCGCCGCGACCGCCATATTCGAATGGCGCTACAATCCGCTTTCATCCGTTTTACCCATTCTCATCGCGCCGTATTGAAGCGGCATTGCTACCGTACCTATTTGATCAGCCATGCATACCGAGCCAATCAAGACCGTTGAATTCGAACGTCCGATGATGGACAGCGGCACCAGCTGCGTCGCCCACGCCTGGGCACGCACACCGGCTGCGCCGTCGCCGGAGGAAAAAGTCGCGCTGAAGGCGCGCATCAGGCAGTTGCTGAAAGAAAAGGAAGCGGTGCTGGTTGCGCATTATTACGTCGATGCCGACCTGCAGGATCTGGCCGAGGAAACCGGCGGCTGCGTGTCCGATTCGCTGGAAATGGCGCGCTTCGGTCGCGATCATCCGGCCAAGACGCTGATCGTCGCCGGCGTCAAGTTCATGGGCGAAACGGCGAAGATCCTGAGCCCGGAGAAAACCATCCTGATGCCCGATCTGGATGCGACCTGTTCGCTCGATCTCGGCTGTCCGGTCGACGAATTCACCGCATTCTGCGATGCGCATCCGGATCGCGTTGTCGTCGTCTATGCCAACACCAGCGCCGCCGTGAAGGCGCGCGCCGACTGGATGGTGACGTCGTCGATCGGCCTGAAGATCGTCGAGCACTTGCACGCGCAAGGCAAGAAAATCCTGTGGGCGCCGGACAAGCATCTGGGCGGCTATATCCAGAAGCAGACCGGCGCCGACATGCTGCTGTGGCAAGGCTCCTGCCTGGTGCATGACGAATTCAAGGGCGTCGAACTCGAACTGCTGAAGCGCGAACATCCGAACGCGAAGGTGCTGGTGCATCCGGAATCGCCGGCGAACGTCGTCGAGCAGGCCGATGCCGTCGGTTCGACCTCGCAGTTGATCCATGCGGCGCAGACGCTGGACGCGACCGAATTCATCGTTGCCACCGACAACGGCATCCTGCACAAGATGCGTGCCGCTGCACCCGGCAAGATCTTCATTGACGCGCCGACCGCCGGCAACAGCGCCACCTGCAAGAGCTGCGCGCATTGCCCGTGGATGGCGATGAACGGTCTGCAGAACCTGCTGGATGTGCTGGAAACCGGCCGCAACGAAATCCACGTTGATCCGGAAATCGGCCGCAAGGCGACGGTCTGCATTGATCGCATGCTGGATTTTGCTGCTGCGCAGAAGGCGAACGTGCGTCCGTCCGGCGATCTGGCGAAGGAACAACAACTGTTTTCCGGTATCGGCCCCGCATGAGTACATTGAAGAATCCGTTTGCGCCGTTCGACGCGGCATTGGCCACGGCGTTCGAAGCCAATATCCGTGCTGCGCTGGAAGAAGATGTTGGCACAGGCGACGTGACCGGCAAGCTGGTGCCGGAAAACGAATGGGTGCAGGCGCGCGTGATCGTGCGCGAGGATGCCGTGCTGTGCGGCGCGCCGTGGTTCGAAGCGGTGATGAAGCAGCTGGATGCGCACATTCGCATCGAATGGCGTTACGCGGAGGGCGATCGCATGCGCGCCGACAGCGAGGTATGTGCCATCGAAGCGCCGGCACGCGCGTTGCTGACGGCGGAACGCACGGCGCTGAATTTCCTGCAGTTGCTGTCCGGCGTGGCGACAGAAACGCGCAGTTACGTCGATCTGATCGTCGGTACCAAGGCGAATATCCTCGATACGCGCAAGACGCTGCCGGGGTTGCGTCTCGCGCAGAAGTACGCGGTGCGCGTCGGCGGCGGACGCAACCAGCGTATCGCACTGTACGACGGCATCCTGATCAAGGAAAACCACATCGCTGCCGCCGGCGGCGTGCGTGCGGCGATGATGAATGCGCTGGCGCTGGATGCAGGCGTTTCCATCCAGATCGAAGTCGAGAATCTGGCACAGTTGCAGGAGGCGCTGGATGCCGGCGCGCAATCGGTGTTGCTCGATAATTTTTCGCTGGACACGATGCGCGAAGCGGTGAAACTGACTGCCGGTCGCGCATTGCTGGAAGGTTCGGGCGGCGTCAACCGCGATACGGTGCGTGCGATTGCGGAAACGGGCGTCGATCGTATTTCAGTCGGCAGCCTGACGAAGGATGTGCGGGCGACCGACTATTCGTTGCGTATTGTCGAGTCGCAGCTTAAGTCACAGGCCGGTGCGCGATAACGATTCGAAATCAGTTTCGAAGCCAACAAAAAAGCCGCGTTTTCGCGGCTTTTTTGTTGCGGTTTTTTGTCGGAGGCATCAAGCCTCGGTTACTTCCGGTCCGGCGTCAGCACGCTGGGCAATGCTTTCGGCAAGGTGTCTGGATAGTCGCGGCTGAAGTGCAGGCCGCGGCTTTCGCGACGCGTCAGTGCGCTGTTGACGATCAGCGACGCGACTTCGACCAGGTTGCGCAATTCCAGCAGATCCGGCGTGATGCGGAAATTTGCATAGTACTCGTCGATCTCTTCCTTCAGCAGGCGAATGCGGTGCTGCGCGCGTTCCAGACGCTTGGTCGTGCGCACGATGCCGACGTAGTTCCACATGAAGCGGCGCAGTTCTTCCCAGTTGTTGGCGATGATGACTTCTTCATCGGCATCGGTGACGCGGCTTTCGTCCCAGGCCGGCAGCGCCATGCCTTTCTGTTTCGGCTGCGCTTCGATGTACTTGGCCGCGGAGCGGCCCAGCACTAGGCATTCGAGCAGCGAGTTGCTGGCGAGGCGATTGGCGCCATGCAGGCCGGTGCAGGTCGCTTCGCCGACGGCGTACAGGCCGGGCAGGTCGGTGCGGCCGGACAGATCGGTGATGATGCCGCCGCAGGTGTAGTGCGCGGCCGGCACGACCGGAATCGGTTCCTTCGTGATATCGATGCCGAACTGCGCGCAGCGTTCCATGATGGTCGGGAAGTGTTCCTTCAGGAAAGCCGATGATTTGTGGCTGATGTCGAGATGCACGAAATCGAGGCCGCGCCTCTTCATCTCGGCGTCGATCGCGCGGGCGACGATGTCGCGCGGCGCCAGTTCTGCGCGCTCGTCGTAACCCGGCATGAAGCGTTTGCCGCCGTCCTTGCCGGCTGTCATCGGCAGGCGCAGCTCGCCGCCTTCGCCGCGTACCGCTTCCGTGATCAGGAAGGATTTTGCGTACGGGTGGTACAGGCAGGTCGGATGGAACTGGATGAATTCCATGTTGGCGATGCGGCAACCAGCGCGCCATGCCATCGCGATGCCGTCGCCGGTGGCGGTGTCCGGATTGGTGGTGTACAGGTAGACCTTGCCGGCGCCGCCGGTAGCCAGCACCGTGTGTTCGGCGGAAATCGTCAGCACCTTGCCGGTCCTGACGTCCTGCACGTACAGGCCGAGGCAGCGTGGACCGTTCTTCTTGCGTTCCAGCGTTTCGGAAGAAATGACGTCAATCGCGTAATGATGTTCCATCAACGTGATGTTCGGATGGGCGCGCACCTTCTGTTCCAG
Organism: Oxalicibacterium solurbis; assembly: GCF_014635845.1. Classification (GTDB taxonomy): domain Bacteria; phylum Pseudomonadota; class Gammaproteobacteria; order Burkholderiales; family Burkholderiaceae_D; genus Oxalicibacterium; species Oxalicibacterium solurbis. Next base: position 753,116 of record NZ_BMDP01000002.1, read on the forward strand.
CGTGACCTGCACCGCGTGGCCGGTCGCATCGGCTGCGTGGATGATGCGACGCTGGCCGTGGCCGCCTTCGCGGGTCAGATGGAAGCCCAGTTCAGCGGTCGGGTCCGGCGTGAACGGCACGCCTTGCGCGATCAGCCACTCGATCGCTTCGCGGCCGTGTTCGACGATGAAACGGGTGGCTGCTTCGTCGCACAATCCGCCGCCGGCCACCAGCGTGTCGGCCACATGTTCATCGACGCTGTCGTTGGAATCGAGCACGGCGGCGATGCCGCCCTGCGCCCAGCTGCTGGCGCCGTCGAGCAGCGTGCGTTTGGAAATGACTGCGACCTTGCGAGTCTCGGCGAGATGAAGGGCGACGGACAGGCCGGCCAGGCCGCTGCCGACAATGGCGACGTCAAATTTCATAATCCTGGATAGAGAGGAATCGGTCAAAGAATCGGTCTAAACCGGTAAGCGAACCCATGACTATATTCGATTTGGCGGTGAACGGCGAAAAACCACGCCGATGAAGGGGAGATCTGGAATCGTGCGCCTGCCTGTGCGGATCAGTGCGTCTCTCTGTACGGATGATCAGGCCAGCGCGTAGGTATGCGGATGGCCGATCAATGTTTCCGCTTCGGCAGTGGAGAGTGGCGGCGAGAAGATATAGCCCTGACCGAGGTCGCAGCCCATCTTCGCCAGTTCGTCGATGTGCACCAGCGTCTCCAGCCCTTCGGCAACCGTCTGCAGTTTCAGCGTCTGTGCCAGCGCGATCATCAGGCGGATGATTTCCACATCGCTCTGGTTGGTATCGAGACCGTGCACGAAGGTCTTGTCGATTTTCAGGATATCGATCGGCAGTTTCTGCAGATAGGCGAGCGACGAATAGCCGGTGCCGAAATCGTCGAGCGCGAGGCGGACGCCGAGTTTCTTCAGCATCGACAGCGTTTCCATCGTCTGCAGCGGATTGGCCATGGCGGATGTTTCCGTCAGTTCCAGCTCGACCGTGTGCGGCGCCACGCCACTGCTTTCCAGTATGTCTCGCACCTGCGTGAAGAACGAGGTCTGCAGCAACTGGCGCATCGAGACGTTGACGGCCACGCTCATGTTGCCCATCTTCGGATATTTCGCCTGCCAGGCGGCGAGCTGGCGGCAGGCTTCTTCCATTGCCCACATGCCGATCGGCACCACCATGCCGGATGCTTCGGCGATCGGGATGAATTCGTTCGGCGAGATCAGGCCGTATTCCGGATTGTTCCAGCGCAGCAGCAGCTCGAAGCCCTTGACCTTGCCATCCTTCAGCGAAACCTTCGGCTGCCAGGCGACCGACAGTTCGTCGCGTTCCAGCGCGAAGCGCAATGCGACGTCCATGCGTGCATGCTTGGTCGATTTGCTCTGCAATGCGGCGTCGTAGATTTCGATGCGATTGCGACCGCGCTCCTTGGCCTGGTACATCGCGGCATCGGCGTCGCGCACCAGATCGGCGGGGGCATGGTGGTCGGCGTTCAGTTGGGCGATGCCGATGCTGGTCTGGATCTTGACGGCAACGTCGTCGATCACCACGCGTTCGGATACGGCGCGCATGACGGCATTGGCCTTGACGGCGGCTTCTGCCAGCGAGGCATTGGTGAGAATCGCGAATTCGTTGCCGCCGAAGCGGGCGACGAAGTCTTTCGCCGGCAACGTAGCTACCAGACGCCTGCTGATTTCGATCAGGCATTTGTCGCCGAAATCGTGGCCATGCGTATCGTTGACGCTCTTGAAGAAATCCAGATCGAGAAACAGCATCGTCAAACTGGACTGGTTGAGGCGACTGGTTGCCATCGCCGCCTGCAAGGTGTTGGTCAGGTGGCGGCGGTTCGGCAGGCCGGTCAGCATGTCGTGCAGGGCCTGATAGGCGATACGCGATTCGTACTGCTTGTGTTCGGTGATGTCGCGCGTGACGCCGAGCACGCCGATGACGCGGCCTTTCGCATCGGGCAGCGGATACTTGCTGGTCTGGAACCAGCGGTCCAGATCGTTGCGCCAGAAGCCCTGCATTTCCATATCCTGCATCGGCTTGCCGCTTTGCATGATCTGCTGATCCTGCTGCTGTACTTCGTCGGCGATTTCTTCCGCGCTGCGGCTGTCCTCGTCATTTGCCATTTTCAGGCAGAGATCGTAGGTGGTTCTGCCGCGCATTTCCTCTTCGCTGGAAAAACCGAAGCGCTTCTGGAAACTCAGGTTGCTGATCGTGAAGCGGCCTTCGGTGTCCTTGGCGTAGATCATTGATGGATTCAGATCGAGCACGGATCGCAACAGCGCGGTTTCTTCCTGCAGCTTCAATTCGACGTCCTTGCGCAGTGTTATGTCCTCGATGCTGAAGACCAGGCCGTTGATCGCCGTATCGTGCAGCATGTTGAAGCCGCAGGTTTCCAGCCAGATCCAGTGGCCGTCGCGATGGCGAATGCGGTGGCGTGAAAAGATCGTGGCATGCGGCGTGTCGCGCAGATAGCGCAGCTTTTCCTTGTGCTCCCTTTCGTCGTCCGGATGCAGCTCGGGCCGGATGCTGCCGGCGATGATTTCCTCGGGCGTATAGCCGACGACTTCCTGCATCGCCGGATTGGCGAACTGCACATGGTAATTCGCATCGGTGATGATGAAGACATGCCGCGTCAGGCGCGCGATTGCATTGAAGCGACGTTCATTGGTACGGGCCTGATTCAGCGCGACGCGATTCAGGTTCAACGTGCGCGACAGCAGCAGTGCCAGCCAGCCGATGCAGATGGTGGCAAAGAAGTTCGGCAGCCATTCGCCGACGGCAGCGCCCAGATAGGCATTCAGCCGGTAGCCGAGAAAGGCCAGGATCAGGATGGCGCCGATGGCGATGCGATTGCTCAGCACCAGCGGGAAAATGCCGGCGACTGCGATCAGCCATGGCATCGGCAATGCCGCGCTGCGATCCAGCAGCGCCAGTACAACGATGACGAAAGTGGCGGCCGACATTTCGACCAGCAGGAAACTCTCGCAACGCAGAAAGGCATTGCGCGGACGGAAGTGGCGGATAAATGCGGCTATCAGCAGCGGCGGCAGCAAGCCGATCGCAAACAGCGCAGGGCGCGCCAGCGTCAGATGGCTCGAATAGAGCAGCAACAGAATGTGGAACAGCAGCGTGACATACAGCAGCAGTGACGCCGTACGAAAAATATCGTTGCCCGTCAGGACGATCGGCGTGCGAGGCGTATGCAGCAGCGGCGCATTCATCAGTCGGAAACGACCGGCCTGACCAGCGCAGCGGCCTGGCGAGCTCGGTTGCGTGCAGTTTCGACATCGGATGCGGCGGCCAGCGCGACACCCATGCGGCGTTTGGCGAAGGATTCCGGCTTGCCGAACAAACGGACATCGGCACCTTCGATGTGCAGCGCATCGGCCACGCCTTCGAAGGCAATTCCCTTTGCATCGTGCTTGCCATAGATGACGGCAGAAGCGGCCGGCGTGCGCAGCGCGGCATTGACCGGCAGGCCGAGGATGGCTTTTGCATGCAGCTCGAATTCGCTCTGGTGCTGGCTGGACATCGTGACCATGCCGGTATCGTGCGGACGCGGGCTGACTTCGGAGAACCAGACTTGATCGCCCTTGACGAACAGTTCGACGCCGAACAGGCCGAGGCCGCCGAGGTTGTCGGTCACGCGGCGTGCGATATCCTGTGCCTTCTGCAGCGCGGCAGGCGGCATCGCTTGCGGTTGCCACGATTCGATGTAGTCGCCGCTCTGTTGCAGATGGCCGATCGGTTCGCAGAACTGTGTTTCCACTTTGCCGTCGGCGCCGAGCGCGCGCACCGTCAGCAGCGTGATTTCGTAATCGAAGTCGATGAAGCCTTCGGCGATCACGCGGCCGGCGTTGACGCGGCCACCGGCGGCCGCATTCTCCCAGGCGGTTTCGACTTCTTCCAGCGCATTGACGCGCGTCTGTCCCTTGCCCGACGATGACATGACCGGTTTGACCACGCAGGGAAAGCCGACTTCGGTGCAGCCGAGCTGCAGTTCTTCGAGGTTGTCGGCAAAGCGGTAGGGCGAGGTCGGCACGCCGAGTTCTTCTGCAGCGAGACGGCGGATGCCTTCGCGATCCATTGTCAGCCAGGTGGCGCGCGCGGTCGGCACGACTTGCACGCGGCCGGCCTTTTCCAGTTCCATCAGCGTGGCGGTGGCGATGGCTTCGATTTCCGGCACGATCAAGTCCGGCTGTTCCTTGTCGATCAGCGCGGCGAGTTGCGCGCCGTCGGTCATGTCGATCACGTGCGCGCGATGCGCGACCTGATGCCCCGGCGCATCGGCATAGCGATCGACGGCGATCACTTCGACACCAAGGCGTTGCAGCGCGATGATGACTTCCTTGCCGAGCTCACCGGAGCCGAGCAGCATGACTTTTGTTGCGGAAGGAGAAAGAGGGGTGCCGATGCGGCGGAGGGGATTGTTGCTTTGATTCATGAGATGTCGACGTGAGCCGTAGAGGCGTTGGCAACCAGACAATAGCAAATCCTGCGCGGTTTGGACAGGCCGCTACCGTTCTTTCTGCGTGGAAATCTTGAGGTGGTGAAGAAGCACGATCGGCACACGCAAAAAAAACTGCCGCACAACATCGTGCGGCAGCGGAGCATTCCCGTATGGACGGGAATGGGATCAGTCGTTGGCGTAGATGTCGTTGTCCTTGGTTTCCTTGATGAACAGCATGCCGATCACGAAGGTGATCAATGCGATGATGATCGGGTACCACAGGCCGTAGTAGATGTCGCCCTTGTAGGCAACCAGCGCAAACGAGGTCGTCGGCAGCAAGCCGCCGAACCAGCCGTTACCGATGTGATACGGCAGCGACATCGACGTGTAGCGGATACGCGTCGGGAACATCTCGACCAGCATCGCAGCGATCGGACCGTACACCATCGTTACATAGATCACGAGGATGAACAGCAGCAGCAGCGTCATGCCGTAGTTGATCTGGTCGGGATCAGCCTTGGTCGGATAGCCGTGCGCCTTGATGGCATCGCCCAGTTCTTTCGCGAAAGCCTTGTCCTTGGCGGTGGCATCTTCTTTCGACAGTCCGGCAGCGTCATACGAGGTCAGAACGGTATCGCCGATCTTGATCGTGGCGACGGTGCCCGGTGCCGCATCGACGTTCGTATAGGCGACGGAAGCGGCTGCCAGCTTGGCTTTCGCGATGTCGCAGGACGACGTGAATTTCTTCGTGCCGGTCGGGTTGAACTGGAACTGGCAAGTTGCCGGATCGGCGGTCACGACGACCGGCGATTCTTTCAATGCCTTTTCCAGCGCCGGGTTCGCATAGTGCGTCAGCGCGCTGAAGATCGGAAAGTAGGTCAGCGCTGCGATCAGGCAGCCGGCCATGATGATCGGCTTGCGGCCGATACGGTCGGACAGCGTGCCGAAGATCACGAAGAACGGCGTAGCCAGCAGCAGTGCAGCGGCGATCAGCAGGTTCGCCGTCGACAGATCGACCTTCAGCGTCTGCGTCAGGAAGAACAGCGAATAGAACTGGCCTGCATACCAGACGACAGCTTGGCCGGCGGTCAGGCCGATCAGCGCCAGGATGACGATCTTCAGGTTTTTCCAGCGGGCGAAGGATTCGCTCAGCGGCGCTTTCGATGTCTTGCCTTCGGACTTCATCTTCATGAAGGCCGGCGATTCGGACATCGACATGCGGATCCAGACCGAAATACCGAGCAGGAAGACCGACAGCAGGAACGGAATGCGCCAGCCCCAGTCGGCGAAAGCTTCCTCGCCGACGGCGCTACGCGTTCCCAGAATCACCAGCAGCGACATGAACAGGCCCATCGTTGCCGTGGTCTGGATCCATGACGTGAATGCGCCGCGCTTGCCCTGCGGCGCATGTTCGGCAACGTAGGTTGCCGCACCGCCGTATTCGCCGCCCAGCGCCAAGCCTTGCAGGATACGCAATGCGATCAGGATGATTGGCGCAGCAATGCCGATCGAGTTGTAGTTTGGCAGCAGGCCGACGATGAAGGTCGACGAACCCATGATCACGATGGTGACAAGGAACGTATACTTGCGGCCGATCATGTCGCCCAGGCGGCCGAACACGAGGGCGCCGAACGGACGCACGATAAAGCCGGCGGCAAAGGCCAGCAGCGCGAAGATGAATGCCGTGTTGGGATCGGTGCCGGCGAAGAATTGCTTGGCGATAATGCCGGCCAGCGCGCCGTACAGGTAAAAGTCATACCATTCGAAAACGGTACCCAGCGATGAAGCGAAAATGACCTTCCGCTCCTCCGCCGTGATCCCGCGTGATGGTTTGGATGCTGTTGCCATGATCGTCCTCCATATAATCGTTATAAGGGAGCGCGTCGTAGTATGTCCGCGCACCGTGTCGCATCCGGAGTGTGCGACGCGAAACTTACGCGATACTTGCGTGAAACTTACGTGGCGCTTACGTTGAGAAAATCGGTTTGCAAGGGGCAAACATGCCGGCGAAAAGGTTTTCCACAGCGCATGTTTTAAAATGGCGGCATTTTGCAAAACGATTGTTCCAATGACGAATCCAGCCGCACCTTCTCCCGTTCTCATTCCCTTTTTGCAGGAACTCGGCATTGAAGTAGTCGAATCGAATGCCGGCACCGCGCAGGTCCAACTGACGCTGCAGGAACGCCATCTGAACAGCTGGCGCGTCGCACACGGCGGCGTGGTGATGACGATGCTGGACAACGTGATGTCGCTGGCCGGCCGCTCGCTTGACCCGGAAATCCGCAGCGGCGTCACCATCGAGATGAAGACCAGCTTCATGCAGCCGGGCGGTATCGAAGGCAGCCGTCTGGTGGCGAAGGGCAAGGTCATGCATGCATCTTCCAGCATCTATTTTTGCGAAGGCGAACTGTGGAATGAAGACAAACTGGTGGCGAAGGCGACCGGCACGTTCAAGTTCATCCGTCGCAACGACGTCGCGAAGAAACTGGCATGAAGGATTTTTACGGCAAGGTTGCTGTCATCACCGGCGCAGCCAGCGGCTTCGGCCGTGCCTTCGCGCAGCAGGGAGCAGCACTGGGCATGAAGCTGGTGCTGGCCGATGTTCAGCAGGAAGCACTGGGGCAAGCAGCGGCCGAACTGGTACAGCAGGGAGCCGACGTGCTGGCCGTGCCATGCGATGTCTCTCGGGCCGAGCAGGTACAGGCGCTGGCCGATGCCGCGATGACGCGTTTCGGCGCTGTGCATCTGCTGTTCAACAATGCCGGCGTCGGCACGGGCGGGCTGGTATGGGAAAGCTCGGTCGCGGACTGGGAGTGGGTGCTGGGCGTCAACCTGTTCGGCGTGATCCATGGCGTGCGCATCTTCACGCCGCTGATGCTGGCATGCGCAAAACGCGATCCCGAGTATCGCGGCCACATCGTCAATACCGCGTCGATCGCAGGACTGCAGAATGCGCCGACGATGGGCGTCTATAACGTCTCCAAGCACGCGACCGTGTCGCTGACGGAAACACTGTTCCAGGATTTGCGCATCACCGAGGCGCCGATCGGCGTGTCGTTGTTGTGTCCGTATTTCGTGCCGACCGGCATTCATCAGTCGGCGCGCAACCGGCCGGCGACCATGTTGAATGACGGCGAGTTGACCGCCAGCCAGCGTGCGGCACAGACCTTTACGGAAAAGGCGGTGACGTCAGGCAAAGTATCGGCGGAACAGGTGGCCGAGCTGACGTTCGATGCCGTGCGCGAAGACCGTTTTTACATCTACTCGGAACAGGAGCCGCTGGTGCAGGTACGCAAGCGGATGGAAGACGTGCTGCAGTCGCGCAATCCCTACGATCCCTACGAAGAGGCGCCGCATGTGCGCGAACTTCTGCGCACCAGACTGAAACGCTGACGCATTTGCCGAATCATTCGTTGAATTTCAAGCGCTGAAAATCTTCTGAATTGTCGGACGCGGCAGAGGCGTCAGATTCCCCGCATGCATCGTCCGTGCAGCGCGCGTTCCTGCACCGGTGGCGCCATCGGCGTGGCAGGGCGCTCGATCAGCAGCGGCGGGCAGCCGTTCTGCAGGCGGACCAGCGTCGAGACGCGCGTGCCGTAATCCGGCGATTCGATACAGACGGCCGACAGCAGCCGTTCGCGTTCGAGCGGAACGCCAGTCTTCGGCAGGCGGCAGTCGGAGGCGCAGGTGGTATCGGACAGCATTTCGAAATAGGCATCTTCTGGAGCGCCCTGGCACAGCAGGCTGGAGAACTGCGCCTTCGAGCGCACGACCTTGGGCCACGTGCAATCGAGCAGTGAATTCGACAGACCGTAGATGCCAGGCATCAGCGGCTTGCCGTTGCGTTCGTCATCGCCGCCGCGATTCGAATACCAGAGCAGTTCATCCTGATTGCCGACCAGCAGGTTGTAGCCGTTGTAATCGGTCTGTTGTTCGGCCAGCGTCTGTACATAGTCGGCAGGCGAGGCATCGCCCGCCAGGTAATCGCGCACGATTGCGCCGCGCGACGGTCGGTCGGTACGCATTTCCGATGGTGCGCGAATGTTGGTGATGGCGGCGAAGCGGCCGTCGCGCGTGATGCCCATCCAGGTGCCGCCGCCCTGCAGGTCGCGACCGGCGTAAATGTTCGGATGATCCTGCCACCAGCCGGCGGGGGCGGCCGGGCGTACATAGAATTCGTCACGATTGCCGGCGGCAAGCAGCGGCATTTCGGGCAGTACGCGCCAGGCAAAAACGATCAGACACATGTCGATAAATCCACAAATTGTTCCGTATGACGCGGGCCGTCGATGAAAGCGGCCAGGCCGTTTTCATCGACGGCCTGTTGCAGCTTGCCGGCGAAATCCGTGGGGACCGCCGTATAGACTTCCATCCATGTATGCAGGCCGTCCTGTGCATCGGGCCGGCGCTTCAGGGCAGCCGTGATGTCGTATTGCCGCTTCAGCATCTGTTGCATCGCGATTGCCTTGCGATGGTAGGCGTCGGCGTCTGCCGTGCGCACGCGATAGTAGATGTAGAGGTCCATGCCCATTGTCCGTGATTCGGCCTGATGCTGCAGGCGGCGCTCAGGCAGCCGGGTCCGTCAGCGGATAGGGCAACGGCTGGAACGACAGCGGCGGGCCGTCGGCGGAACCCAGACGCACATCGCCGTCGGCGGCAGCGAGCTTGATTTCGACCAGGCAGTCGAAGCTCTGCGCATTGGCGCGCGCCGCGTTGACGACCATGCCGCAAGGCTGGCCGGGATCGTCGGCCGAAAAGATTTCGGCGCCGGCAACGATATTGTCGGTTTCCACATGGGCATGCATCATGCGGCGTTTCAGCTTGCCCAGATACTGGCTGCGCGCGACGATTTCCTGTCCCGGGTAGCAGCCTTTCTTGAAGTTGACGCCGCCGATCAGTTCGAAATTGATCATCTGCGGCACGAACTGTTCCTGCGTTGCAGCCGTGATCTGCGGCACGCCGCCTTCGATGTCCGCCAGTTGCCATGCATCGGGCGCGGCCGGCTGCAGCACGGCGGACAATTGCGGCCAAGCTTGCATCGCTGTCGCAGGCGATGTGATCCACTGGTAGCGAGGCATGTCGAAGGCGTTCGGATGACGGATCAGCGTGCCGGCATCGGTATCGATCTTGTCGTAGATCGCCAGCGGCAGTTCCGGGAACCATGGCATCAATGCACTGGCGGCGGCCGGGCCGGCGAGGCCGAGCATCACGTGTTCGTCGCTGACGTCGGCCAGTTTTGCCTTTGTGCGCAGGATGAACATCTGCAGGCGTTTCTGTACGGTCGGCTGGATCTCGCGCGGTATCTGCAGCAGGATGCCGTCGGCATTTTTCCAGATCAGCAGGCTGGCGAGCAGGCGTCCCTTCGGCGAGCAATAGCCGGCCAGGCGCGCCTGTGCGGGATCGAGGTGCTCGACATCGTTGGTCAACTGGTTGTGCAGGAAGTGCGCGGCTTCGTCGCCGGTGGCGGCGATCAGCCCGAGATGCGTCAGCGGCGCGATGAAGTTGGTACGTGCGGTTTCCGCAGCGTTGCCGCGGCTGAACGACAGCAGTTGCGGCACCGTCTCGGTGCTGAATTGCGCGCCGTGCTGCGCAAGGAAGTCTAGCCAGGGAGTCATGATTTCAGCAATAAATTGGAGTCAGGCCGGGTTCAGCGATTATCATTAGGGTCTGATTATAGTGGCGTGGTGAAAATGCGTCGGATCGTCGCCCGATTTGCGCACCGGGTCGTTTCCCCGCCGTTCTTCGATTCTTGCAGAGTTCCGATTTGATTAAACGACTGTTCAAGCTGCTTATCCTGCTGGCGATTGTTGCCGCGGCATTCGGATACTGGGCGCAACGCCCCATCCTCGACGAAGGCCAGCCTTCCATCGAATTCACGATCGCGCAGGGCAGCAGCCTGCGCAGCAGCATGCGGCAGATCGAGAATGCCGGTGTGCCGGCTCATCCATTGATGCTGACGGCGCTGGCGCAACTGACGGGCAACAGCACGAAGCTGAAGGCCGGCACCTATGAACTGAAGCCGGGCACATCGCCGCTGCGCCTGATCCAGCAACTGGTGCGCGGCGAATTCGCGCAGGAAGCGCTGATCATCATCGAAGGCTGGACCTTTGCGCAGATGCGCGCCGAGATCGACGCCCACCCCGGCCTGAAGCATGAAACGCTTGGCATGAGCGATCGCGAGCTGATGGCGAAGATTTCGTCCGAGTACACGATGCCGGAGGGATTGTTCTATCCGGATACCTATATGTTCGCCAAGAATTCCAGCGACCTGCAAATCTACCGTCAGGCGCACAGGCTGATGCTGAAGAAGCTGGATACGGAATGGCAGCAGCGCGATACGTCATTGCCGTATGCGACGCCGTATCAGGCGTTGACGATGGCCTCCATCATCGAAAAGGAAACCGGCCGCAAATCGGAACGCGACATGATCGCTGCCGTCTTCGTCAATCGCCTGCGTGTCGGCATGCCGTTGCAGACCGATCCGACCGTGATCTATGGCATGGGCGAAAGCTTCAAGGGCAACATCCGCAGGAAGGATCTGTTGACGGATACGCCGCACAACACCTATACGCGCCCGGGCCTGCCGCCGACGCCGATCTCCCTGCCGGGCGCGGAATCGCTGCATGCCGCTTTGCATCCTGCCAACAGCAACGCGTTGTATTTCGTTGCGCGCGGCGATGGCACCAGCCAGTTCTCGTCCAATCTGGCCGATCACAATAACGCGGTCAACAAATACCAGCGCCGCCTAGGGCAGTAGCCAACAATCATGAACGACGCGAAATTCATCACCTTCGAAGGCATCGACGGCGCAGGCAAGTCGACGCATCTGGCTTTCGTGGCCGACGCACTGCGCGCTCTGGGCAAGCAGGTTGTCGTCACGCGCGAACCGGGCGGAACGGCGCTGGGAGAGTCGCTGCGCAACCTGCTGCTGCACGAGAAGATGCATCTGGAAACCGAGGCGCTGCTGATGTTCGCCGCGCGGCGCGAGCACATCGCGCAAGTGATGGCGCCGGCGCTGGCGCGCGGCGACTGGGTGATTTCCGATCGCTTTACCGATGCCAGCTTCGCCTATCAGGGCGGTGGCAGGGGATTGGATCGTGGCAAGTTGAATGCGCTCGAACAATGGGTGCATCCGCATCTGCAACCTGATCTGACACTACTGTTCGATGTGCCGCTGGATGTGGCGCGCGCGCGACTGGATGCGACACGCACACTGGACAAGTTCGAGCAGGAAAAGGCGGGTTTCTTCGATGCCACGCGTACCGAATATCTGCGTCGCGCAGCGGAATTCCCGCAACGTTTTCGCGTCATCGATTCCACGCAACCGATCGATGCCATCCAGCAGCAATTACGCGCCTTGATCGAGAGCATGGCCGGATGAAGGACGCACTGTATCCCTGGCAGCAGATAGCCTGGCAGCAATGGCAGCAACTGCGCGCGCGCCTGCCACATGCGATCCTGTTTCACGGGCCGGAAGGCATAGGCAAGACGGCTTTCGCCGAAACCTGCGCGCAAGCGCTGCTGTGCGAAACGCCGATGGCGGACGGCCACGCCTGCGGCAGTTGCGTGGCCTGCGGCTGGTTTTCCCAGTACAGCCACCCCGACTATCGTCGTGTACGCCCCGAGGCGCTGGAAGAAGACGATGCCGACGGCGATGAAGAAGGCGAGTCGAAAAAATCGAAATCGACGAAGGCACCTTCCAAGGATATCCGCATCGAACAGGTGCGCGCACTGGGCGACTTCATCAACGTTTCCACGCACCGTTCCGGCTTGCGCGTGATCCTGCTGCATCCGGCCGAGGCGCTGAATACGGCTTCGGCCAACTCCTTGCTGAAAATGCTGGAAGAACCGCCGCCGCAGACGGTTTTCCTGCTGATCACGCACAGTCTCGATCGCCTGCTGCCGACCATCCTGTCGCGCTGCCGCAAGTTCGCATTGGCGATGCCGGATCGGCAACAGGCGCTGCAATGGTTGCAGGAACAGAAAGTCAAGGATGCGGAAGGCTGGCTGGCCGAACATGGCGGCGCGCCGCTGGCCGCGTTGGACGCATCGCAGGATGACAGCCGCGAAGCGATGGACGATCTGTTGCGCCAGCTGGCGCAGCCAGGAATCGACACGGCGTTGCGGACGGCAGAACGGCTGCAGAAGACGCCGGTTTCCGCGTTGGTGGCATGGCAACAGCGCTGGTTGTACGACGTGCTTTCCGTCAAACTTTCCGGCACAATCCGTTACTATCCGCGCTATGGCAAGGAGCTGGGCGCACTGGCGGCGCGTGTCGATACGACGGCGTTGCTGCAGGCAATCAAGAGTGTCGGCGAACGCCGCGCGATTGCCGAGCATCCGCTGGCGCCGCGGCTTTTCGTCGAAGACATGCTGCTGGATTACGCGAAACTTTTTTCCTGATCGCTGCGCGCCGACACAGGCATAAGCACAAAGATTTCTCTGGGAGATAGATATGGCAGAAACACCGAATGCAGCTGCAGGCGCCGCCGTCCGGCCTTCGGTACTGTCGCTGCCGATCCGGGAAAAATCCGCACTGTATGCGGCCTACATGCCTTTCCTCGCCAACGGCGGCATCTTCGTGCCGTCCACCAAGGCTTACCGGGTCGGCGACGAAATCTATCTGATCCTGACGCTGATGGACGATCCGGCCAAATACCCGATCGCCGGCAAGATCGCGTGGATCACGCCGGCCGGCGCCAATAACAACAAGGCGCAGGGCATAGGCGTGCAGTTCTCGGCCGACGAGAGCGGCCAGCGCGTCAAGCAGCGTATCGAGGAACTGCTCGGTTCCGCGCTCGGTTCATCGCGCGCCACGCATACGCTGTAATTTCTGTGCGTACTGCCGTGTTCCACGCTTGCAGTAGCGGGGCGGCATAACGGCGAAAGCAGCAGGCGCGTACAATGGCGGGATCATGTACATCGATTCCCATTGCCACATCAATTTCCCCGAACTGTCGGTCCGCATGCCGGAAATCCTGGCGCGGATGGACGAGAACGAAGTCAGCCACGCGCTCTGCGTTTCCTGCGATCTGCCAACCTTTCCCGACGTATTGAAGCTGGCCGAACAGCACCCGAACGTCTATGCATCGGTCGGCGTGCATCCCGATTACGAAGACACGCCGGAGCCGTCGGTCGACGAACTGATCCGGCTGGCGCAGCATCCGCGCATCGTTGCCATCGGCGAAACCGGACTCGACTATTACCGGCTGCAAGGCGATCTGGAATGGCAACGTGAACGCTTCCGCACGCATATCCGTGCCTCGCGTGCGACCGGCAAGCCGCTGATCATTCATACGCGTGCGGCTTCCGAAGACACGATTCGCATCATGCGCGAAGAGGGCGCGGGCATCGCTGACGGCGGTGTGGCGGGCGTCATGCATTGCTTCACCGAATCGCTGGAAGTGGCGAAGGCGGCGATGGAACTGGGTTTTTATATTTCGTTTTCCGGCATCGTCACATTCAAGAGTGCAAAGGATCTGCAGGCCGTCGCACGCGAAGTGCCTCTAGAAAAGATGCTGATCGAAACCGATTCGCCGTATCTGGCGCCTGTGCCGTTCCGCGGCAAGATGAACGAGCCGGCGCTGGTGCGCTACGTTGCTGAATTTATCGCCACATTGAAGGACGTGTCGGTCGACGAGGTGGCGAAACAGACGACCGACAATTTCTTCAACCTGTTCAAGATCGCACGATGATGATGGTTTCCGCACCGATTGTTTCTGCTCTGACTGGCGGCATGCGCAGGGTGTTTCTGGCGTTTCTGGTTTCACTGGCGCTGCTGGCTTTTACTGCGATGCCGGCGCATGCAGGCTCTTACGACGATTATTTCCAGGCGGCGCAGAACGATGACGCGGATACGATCAAGGATCTGTTGCGCCGCGGTTTCGATCCGAATACGGTTGAGCCGGATCGCGGCGATACCGGCATGATCCTGGCGCTGCGCGAAAATTCGATGAAGGTCTTCAAGCTACTGCTGGATGCGCCGGGAACGGATATCAACTACGGCATCAAGAATGGCGATACGGCACTGATGATCGCTGCCTACAAGGCCAATCGCGAGGCGGTGCGCCTGCTGCTGGCGAAGGGCGCACAGGTCAATCGCAGTGGCTGGGCGCCGTTGCACTACGCGGCAGCGGCCGGCGACAACGAGATCGTGCAGATGCTGGTGGACAAGAATGCCGACCTCGATGCGAAATCGCCGAACAATACGACGCCGATCATGATGGCGGCGCGCGGCGGCCATATCCTGACCGTCAAGCTGCTGCTGGACGCCGGCGCGGATGCGACCTTGAAGAACGATGCCGGCATGACAGCCATCGATTTTGCGCAGCAGGGCGGCCACAAGGATATCGTCGAGGGATTGACTTACCGTCTGAAGAAGGCCGGCAAGCTGTAATTCTCGACGCCGGACTTGCTGCCGTAGGCGCTACGCCCGGTTTTTGCAATCATCGCAATGCGAGTGTTTATTGCGGGAAGCGGAAGCCAGGACTCAAAAACAGTGTTTGCAGTTCCTCGCATAATGCGCTGACATCGCTGTCCGACAATTGCAGGGCAGCCATTGCCAGCGTACCGCGGCTGTTCCATTCGCCGGAGACGGCATGCCGGAAATCCTGGATGGCTTTTTCCACGATCAGGTGAACGGCGATCAGTTCGCGCACGGCGGACGATGCCGAACCATTGTCCAGTACCTCGAATGAATGATGCTTGCGGATGGCAAGCACGATATCCGCATCGATATTCCAGTGCTCCGCCAGCATGGCGCCGACCACGGCATGGTTGATGCGATGACGTTGATTTTCCAGCTGGACGAAGCCGCAGGTTTCCATGCGGTTTGCCAGCAGCAGCGTCTCCGGGTAGGACGAAAACGAAGCCATCATCAACGGGATGCCGATATCGGAAAACAGGCCGAAGTTATGCGCGGCTTCCGGCGATGCGATATGCATTTTCCTTGCCACGTGCAGCATGCCCCACGAGCGTTTTTCCGATACGTCCCAGAAACGCGGCATCATCATCCTGCCGTGCGCCAGTACACGGCGCGCCATCAGACGCGTCAGCAGCGCGTGGCAATGATTCAGCCCGATCAGCGAAATGGCGCCCTCTATCGTTTCGACATGCCGCCCCAGATTGAACATGGCGGAATTGGCGATGGCCAGCAGATTGCCGGCAATGGCGACATCGCGATTGATCAATCGCGCAATTTTTCCGATGTGGGGATCGTCTCTACTCATCTCGTGCTGCAGCGCGATGAGCAGGGCGGGGCGAGGGGGAATATTGACGGGGCGTGCAAGCTCTTGCGTTGCGCCGGTTCCGGATGCCGCTTGTCCAGACATAGTGTTCCCCCAATAACACTACCGTGCCGGATTGCATCGCGATGGTTGGCGAAGCTGCCGGCAGCCTGAGCCGTACTTATCCTGTGCGGATATTTGTTTTGGACAGCATAATCCAAACGGCGAAAAAGCGGTTGTTTTTTGGCAATAAATGTCCGGCATGTCGCCGTGACCGTTTTTCAGGTCTTGGCGAGAGTTGCGTTATCAGCGACCGGTTGGTTGCCATACGTAACCGATGCTCTATGGGAGATTGATCCGAGCGGAAGTGGGGAGGGATGCGTTGATACCGGATAAATGCGTTCTTGCTTGATCCTGGCTTGTCGGGAATATCGTGAAGTGCCTAGGAGTCTTCGCCATGCCGGATCGATATGGCAATCACGCCTTCGTGGCGGCCATTGCATGATTCGGCGGATTTATCAGCGGCGTCAGCATAGATAGCGCTGATTTTCTTCTTCTTGTTGCGCGGGCAATCCTTGCAGGGTTTCTTGCTCTTGCAGCATTTTTTCTTGCTCATGTCGCACTCCTAACATCTGCTCGGTGAACAGATGGCGGCGATTTGTGCCAGATCAAGCGTCAGATCAAGCCATCGAACAGGATCACGTTCACCATGTCGCCGGCCTTCACTTCGGCGCGATCGTGCTCCAGCACGACCATGCAGTTGGCTTCCGACATCGAACGCAGTACGCCGGAACCTTGCGAGCCGGTGATGCGCACTTCACGCACGCCGTCTTCGCCAACGCTCAGGATGCCGCGCTGGAACTCGGTGCGGCCCGGGCGCTTGCGGATGGCGGCTTTCGAGCGGACAGGCACGGTCATCGGCGTCTGGTCTTCGGATGCGCCCATCATGTAAAGCAAAGCCTGGCGGGCGAAGAAGTAGAACGTCACCATTACGGCTACCGGATTGCCGGGAAGGCCGAACAGGAAGGCATCCTTGCCGCGTGAGCTGATGCGGCCGAATGCCATCGGGCGACCCGGGCGCATGCCGATCTTCCAGAACGTCACGTCGCCCAGTTGCGCCATCATCTGCTTCGTGTAATCGGCGGCACCAACGGAAACGCCGCCGGAGGTGATGATCGCGTCGGCGTTTTCGCAGGCGGTGCGGAATGCGTTTTCCAGCGAGACCGGATTGTCCTTGACGACGCCCATGTCGACGATGTCGCAGCCCAGCCGCGTCAGCATGCCGTACAGCGTGTAGCGGTTGCTGTCGTAGACGCAGCCTTCGTCCAGTGTCTCGCCGATCGAGCGCAGTTCGTCGCCGGTCGAAAAGAAGGCGACGCGCAGCCGCCGGTGCACGGGCACTTCGGCAATGCCGAGCGATGCCAGCAGGCCGAGATCGGCCGGGCGCAGAATCTTGCCCTTGCGCAGCGCCGGTGTGCCTTGCGCCAGGTCTTCGCCTTTCAGGCGGCGATTGTCGCCGGCGCGGACGCTGCCGGCAGGAACGGTCACGCCGGATTCGCTTTCGTCGCGCGTGAATTCCTGCGGGATTACGGTATCGCAGTCGTCCGGCATCACCGCACCGGTCATGATGCGCACGCATTCGCCGCTGCCGACCTTGCCGTCGAACGCGCGGCCGGCGTAGGCGGTGCCGAGAACCTTCAATTGGAGGTCCTGATCCGCCTTCAGGTCGGTGCCGTGCAGTGCGTAGCCGTCCATCGCGGAATTGTCGTGCGCCGGCACGTTGATCGGCGAAACGATGTCGGCGGCAAGTACGCGATCGAGAGCGCTGCGGATTGCGACTTTCTCGACGGCCGATACCGGTGCGATGAACTGACGGATGATGGTCTGCGCATCCTGCACCGGCAGCGCATCGGGATCGTAGTCGGACAGGCAGCTGATGACGCCGGCCAGCGTCGTGCGGGAAGAAGCGGAATCGTTATCCATGTCGTCGTCGAGGGCGGAAAGATCGGAGTCGCGGAGGAAGCGGGTATTGCGCAGATTCATCGGTCACTCCGTCTCGTATTTGCGCAATTCGTCCAGCGTGTTGATGTTGCGGAAGGCGTCTTCGTCGTCGAAATGCACTTCGGCGGTCTTGAGCGACGCATACCATCTGTCGAACTTGCGGCCGCCTTCCTGCAGATAGAGTGTCAGGTGCGGCAGCAGCGATGCCTTGACCAGGCAGAAGACCGGATGCGGCTGGCGGGTCTCGCCTTCGCCGGTTACTGCAACGGCAAGATCGGCATCTTCCTTTTCCAGTCCGGCCGTCAGCCGCGCCACCAGATCGGTCGGCACGAAAGGCGAATCGCAGGGCACGGTGACGAGAAAATCGGTCTCGCAATGCACGAGGCCGGTATGCAGGCCGGCCAGCGGTCCGGCAAAGCCGGTGATTTCATCCTGCCAGACCGGAACACCGAAACCTTCATAGGGCGCGATGTTCTGGTTGGCATTGATCATCACATGGCCGACTTGCGGCGCCAGACGCATCAGCGCGTGCAGTGCCATCGGCGCGCCGCGAAATACCTGCAGCCCCTTGTCGACCGTGCCCATGCGTGTGCCGCGTCCGCCGGCAAGTATGAGTCCTGTAATGCGGCTGGTATCCATATGGTCGCGTATCGAAAGATGGTTGTAAGGCGTCAGCCGCCGATGTACGACATCTCGACCTTGCGCTCCTTCAGCTCGGACGTGTTGGCGGTGCGCAATTCGGAATAGCGGTCGTCGCGTGCGCGCCAGATGTGGGCGATGACGGTGGAGATTTCCTCGTCGCTGTTGCCGTTGCGCAGCAGCGCGCGCAGATCGTGGCCGCCGGTGGCGAACAGGCAGGTGTAGAGCTTGCCTTCGGTGGAAAGCCGGGCGCGGCTGCAGTCGCTGCAGAAGGCCTGTGTGACGCTGGAGATGACACCGATCTCGCCGCTGCCATCAGCATGGCGCCAGCGGTTGGCGGTTTCGCCGGTGTAGTTGGGCGCAATCGGCTCAAGCGGCATGTCGGCGCTGATGCGGCGCACGACTTCGGCGGACGGGATCACTTCATCCATCTTCCAGCCGTTCGATGTGCCCACGTCCATGTATTCGATGAAGCGCAGGACATAGGGCGTGTCCTTGAAGTGGCGCGCCATCGGCAGGATTTCCTGGTCGTTCATGCCGCCCTTGACGACCATGTTGATCTTGATCGGACCCAGGCCGACGCGATGCGCCGCTTCGATGCCTTCCAGCACGTCGGTGACGGCGAAATCGACATCGTTCATCTTCTTGAAAACGGCATCGTCGAGCGCATCCAGCGAGACTGTTACGCGCTTCAGACCGGCATCCTTCAGCGCCTGCGCCTTGCGCGCCAGCAGCGAGCCGTTGGTCGTCAGCGTCAGATCCAGTTCGCGGCCGTCGGGCGTACGCAACGCGGCCAGCATCTCGATCAGTTTTTCGACGTTCTTGCGAAGCAGCGGTTCGCCGCCGGTGAGGCGGATTTTCTCGACGCCGTGTGCGACGAACAGCGATGCGACGCGGGTGATTTCCTCGAAGGTCAGCAGCGAGGAGTGCGGCAGGTAGGGGTAATCCTTGTCGAAGACTTCCTTCGGCATGCAGTACACGCAGCGGAAGTTGCAGCGGTCCGTGATCGAAATCCGCAAGTCGTGCAGCGGCCGTGCACGCGTGTCCGCCAGCAGCCCGGTGGGCGCTTCAAGATGCGCCGGTACGATTGGTATCCGGTTCAGATACCGCTGGTCGGCAAGCGGAATGATTTTTTCGGTCATGGCAGGAGGAAAGCTTCAAGCCTACATTGTAAGTGTTTCGCGCCGACACTGTCGAACGCGGATCGTCGTTTTGCCGGAAAAGATGGGGATTTTCCAGAAAGAAGATGCGGTTTTGTCGCGTAAATTCAATGACGAAACATAGGGATATGTCGTGGAGCGCAATGTCGTATCGGCAAGACGCGAAAACTTGCTCTGTGGCGCGTTCTTGCAAAGCGGGCAAGGTACAAATTGGTTTAGACTTGCACCACCAAATCCAGGAGAACCAATGAGCATTACCATCGAAGCAGTCAAGGCAGCCTTGTCCGGCGTTATCGACCCCAATACCGGCAAGGATCTGATTAGCAGCCGTTCGGCGAAAAACATCCAGATCAACGGTGACAACGTGCTGTTCGACGTCGAACTCGGCTATCCGGCGAAAAGCCAGATCGATGGAATCCGCAAGGCTGCGGTCGAGGCGGTGCGCGGCGTCGAAGGCGCCGGTTCGGTCACGGCCAACGTCTATTCGGAGATCGTCGCGCATTCAGTGCAGCGCGGCGTCAAGTTGAAATCCAACGTCAAGAACATCATCGCGGTCGCGTCCGGCAAGGGCGGTGTCGGCAAGTCGACCACGGCCGTCAATTTGGCGCTGGCGCTGGCCGCCGAAGGTGCACAGGTCGGCATCCTGGATGCCGATATCTACGGCCCGTCGCAGCCGATGATGATGGGCATTTCCGGCCGGCCGGAAACGATGGACGGCAAGACGATGGAGCCGATGGAAAACTACGGCCTGCAGGTATCGAGCATCGGTTTCATGATCGATCCGGACGAACCGATGGTCTGGCGCGGCCCGATCGTCACGCAGGCGCTGACGCAACTGCTGGATCAGACCAACTGGCGCGATCTGGACTATCTGATCGTCGACATGCCGCCGGGTACCGGCGACGTGCAGCTGACGATGTCGCAGAAGGTGCCGGTGACCGGTGCGGTGATCGTGACGACGCCTCAGGATATCGCGCTGCTGGATGCACGCAAGGGCCTGAAGATGTTCGAGAAGGTCGGCATTCCCATCCTCGGCATCGTCGAGAACATGAGCATGCATATCTGTTCGAACTGCGGACATGCCGAGCCGATCTTTGGTGAAGGCGGTGGCGAGAAGATGTGCAAGGATTTCGACGTGGATTTCCTTGGCGCATTGCCGCTGACCATGTCGATTCGCGAACAGGCGGATTCGGGCCGGCCGACTGTCATCGCCGATCCGCAGGGTCCGATCGCCGATATTTACAAGAAGATCGCACGTACCATCGCGATCAAGGTGGCAGAAAAAGCAAAGGACATGTCGTCCAAATTCCCGACCATCGTCGTCAAGAACGATTAATTTTCTGCGCTTGATGCTGTTCCTGTTTCGGGGTATGTTCATCCCGAAACAGCAATGTTTCTCTATGCGCAGGCAAAACGCCTGCGCGACATGATCTTCCTGCATCCGCATGCCGCAGGCCGGCATGCGGTTTCGGCGCCGAAGCGGTGCCATCCTTGCAACGAAGGCGGCCTTGCCGCATTGGAGAAACATGGAGACGGAAGCGATACGTATCGGCGTCGTCATGCGACGCACGCCGCTTGCGAGCAGATGGCAGCCTTTTCAGTGGCAACCCGTCGAGATCGTCGGGGAGGCCGGCTCCCCGCATGCGCCGCGCCGCCTGCATGACGATCCTGCCAATGCCGGTAATGCCGAGACACTCTGGCTTTTCAACGACCTTTCCTTCAACCTGTGTACCAGCGAAGCGGAAGGCTATTTCCTGAACATCAGCGCGCCCGAACCATGCTGGTTCATCATGTGGCGCATCGAAGAAATCGATGGCGAAGAGATCGCCGTTCCCAAGACAGTCACGCTTTCCTATAACGAAGCGGCGCGCCAGATGGATAGCGGCGAGCGTGTCGATACGTTGCCGGCATCGGATGACGTCATTGCATGGCTGACGGCATTCACGCGCGAGCACTATCACCCCGAACCCAAGCGCAAGCACAAGAAGCCGTCGTTCGAGGGCGGCGAGGGGGTCGAACGGATGGCGCGTGCCGAGGAGAAGGCGCATGGCGGCTGAAGAATTCTTTGCGCGGTGGGCGAAGAAAAAAACGGAGGCCGAAGCGCCAACCGATACGCTGCCTATTTCAGCAGACCTGGAATCGCCTGCCGGCGGACAGCGCGGTGTGGCACAAACTCTGCAAACTCCACAGGATCGACAGCAGGCGCGAGAAGATGCACTGCCGCCGACGATGGAGGATGTCGCCCGGCTGACACGCGATTCCGACTATTCGCCTTTCATGGCAAAGGGCGTGGATGAAACGGTAAAGCGTTCGGCCATGAAGAAGCTTTTTTCCGACCCACACTTCAATGTCATGGACGGCCTCGATGTCTACATCGAGGATTTCACCAAATTCGAACCGATCTCGCCGGCGATGCTGGCATCGCTGAGCCATGCGAAGGAATTGCTGAATCCGACGGCTAGCGCGCAGTCATCGCTGATGCGGTTGCTGGATGCATCGGAACAGACGAATCGCCAGATAAGCGACGCCGCAGATGATGATGCAAACACGATGCAGAATAAGCAGGAGCAAGTCCCGCTCGACGCAGCACAGCAGATATCCGATGCCGGAAAAGCGAAGCCGCCGGAAGTAAACGAAACGATAGATGCAATGGAGGATACTGCCAGGACTAAAGCAGAGAAGTGAAGCAGACGATTGAAGCGGACGGTATCTGACGATATCAACAAATCGAAATCAGCCAGCAATTTCAGCCAGCCAATGACGACAACATTCAAACTATGCAATTGCAACCGCAGCATGCCGATCGACGGCGCTGCCGGAGAAAAGATCGGTATGGTACTCGGTACCGCATCGCTGCCGGTAGCGACCGAGCTGTGCCGGCATGATGTGACGTCCTATCTCGAGGCACTGGATGGCGTCGACGACGTCATCGTCGGTTGTACGCAGGAAAGAGCCCTGTTCACCGAACTGGCGCAGCAAAAGGGCAGTGTGGCGCCGCTGCACTTTGTCAATCTTCGCGAAACCGGCGGCTGGGGCGCAGGCGGAAAACAGGCCTTGCCGAAAATGGCAGCCTTGCTGGCCGCCGCGGCATTGCCCGATCCGGAACCGGTGCCGGTCGTCGATTACCGTTCCGAAGGTCATGTCCTCATTGTCGGGCCGGCGGATCGGGCCTTGTCGTGGGCGCGGCGTCTGCAGGATCAACTGGAAGTAAGCGTGCTGTTGACCGGTTATGCACATGCCGAAATGCCGGTCGAGCGGACCTTTCCGGTATTTTCCGGCGGGCAGGTGACGATTGCCGGCTGGCTGGGCGCCTTCACGGCGGAGTGGCGGCAGGACAATCCGATCGATCTGGAAGTCTGCACGCGCTGCAACGCCTGCGTGACGGCATGTCCGGAGCAGGCGATCGGGCTGGATTATCAGATCGACCTGGCGAAATGCAGCTCGCATCGTGACTGCGTCAAGGCTTGCGGTGCGATCGGTGCCATCGATTTTACGCGTGGCGATACCCGGCGCAGCACGACGTCCGATCTGGTCTTCGATCTTTCCGATACGCCTTTGCTGGGCATGCACCAGCCGCCGCAGGGTTACTTCGCGCCCGGCACGGATGTGCAGAAGCAGATCGACGAATCGTTGAAGCTGACCCAGATGGTCGGTGAATTCAGCAAGCCGAAGTTCTTCCTCTACAAGGAAAAGCTGTGCGCGCACGGCCGCAACGGCCAGATCGGCTGCACGGCCTGCATCGACGTCTGCTCGGCCGAAGCCGTCAGCCATGACGGCAACCGGATCAAGGTCAATCCGAACCTGTGCGTCGGTTGTGGCGCATGTACGACGGAATGCCCGTCTGGTGCGCTGACTTATGCTTATCCGCGCGCGACCGATATCGGCCTGCGCATGCAGACGATGCTGGCGGCGTATGCCAGAGCGGGCGGCGCGCAGCCGATGCTGTTGATCCACGATCAGGAAAACGGTGCAACCCTCATCAACCGGCTCGGACGCGCGGCGCAGGCGGGAGTGCAAGTAGATGGCGGACTGTCCGGTGTACCTGCACGTATATTGCCGATTGCGGTGCATCATACGGCATCGACCGGTATCGATGTCTGGCTGGCAGCGGTGGCGTATGGCGCTGCACATATGGCAATCTTGACGACAGGTAGCGAAGCGCCGCAATACATGGCAGCCCTGAAGCGGCAGATGGAAGTGGCGCAAATCATCCTGAACGGCATGGGATATGCCGGCAGCCATTTTTCGCTGATCGAAGCGATCACACCGCAAGAGCTGGACGTGGCGCTGGCGACACTGCATCCCGCGCAAGTGCCGGCGAAGATCGCCTTGTTCCATGTGGCTGCCGAAAAACGGACGACGCTGGGATTGGCGATCGATCATCTGAAGAGCGAAGCGTCGGCTGCACCTGAAGAAATCGTCCTGCCTGCCGGCGCGCCATTCGGCGAGGTGCAGGTAAACAAGCAGGCTTGCACGCTGTGCATGTCGTGCGTCGGCGCCTGCCCGGAGGCGGCACTGGCGGACAATCCGGATCTGCCGCAACTGCGCTTCATCGAAACCAATTGCGTCCAGTGCGGCCTGTGCGAAACGACCTGCCCGGAAGACGCCATCACACTGCAGCCGCGCCTGTTGCTCACCAACGCCGCGAAGCAGCCGACGGTGCTGAACGAAGCGCAGCCTTTCCATTGCATCAGTTGCGGCAAACCGTTCGGTACCGCGCAGATGATCGCCAACATGGTGGCAAAACTGTCGCAGCACGGCGCATTCTCGGGCAATGCCGATCGGCTGAAGATGTGCTCGGATTGCCGTGTGGTCGACATGATGGCGAACCGCCAGGAATCGACGATCGCCGACCTGAAGCGGCACTGACAAATAAAGGGGAGATGGATGACGACGACGCAAGCGATGGCGTTCGAAACGCCCGATCAAGGCGAGGAAGCGGCGCGCGCGGAAATCTATGGCGTACTGGCTGCGCTGTTTTATGCGCCGCCGGCCCAAGCTCTGCTGGACGCGATCGCAGCAGCACCGGCTGCCGGCGACAGCCAGCTCGAACAGGCATGGAGCGAACTGGCCGATGCATGCCGGCATGCGCAGCAAGCGGCGGTTCGGGAAGAGTACGAAGCCTTGTTCATCGGTGTAGGCAAGCCCGATGTGATGCTGTACGGGTCGTTCTATCTGTCCGGCTTTCTGATGGAAAAACCATTGGCGGAGTTGCGCGCCGACCTGGCGAAGCTGGGATTGGAGCGCAGCGAGGCGATGACGGAGAGCGAGGATCATCTGGCGGCGCTGTGCGAAGTGATGCGTCACCTGATCCAGTCGGACGATGCCGCTCTCGGCAACCTGGCGGCGCAGCAGAAATTCTTCGATACGCACATGCGCCCTTGGATACTGACGTGCTGCGAAGCGGTGGAAGGACATCCGAATGCCGGTTTTTATCGTTTTGCGGCATTGTTGGCCCGGCGATTTTTCGAGGTCGAGATGCAGGCTTTCGATATGGCTTGATGGTTTAGCTAATTAAATTAGTTGAATTAATTTCATCTTCTCGTCATCGGGATTGAAAAAAGGCATCTTTTCTCGCAAAAAAGGATGCAAGTTGTGAAAAGCGTGTTAAATTCCAGTCATGTTGTTATAGGCTTCAAAAAGCATATTACGTCCTGCATCACCATCAGGAGACGATCATGGCTGAGCAACAACCCAAACCTTCCCGCCGCAGTTTCTTTGCAGGACTTGGCGCCGTAGCTGCCGCCGGGGCCGCCGCCAAACTGCTTCCGCAATCTTCCCAAGCCTTGACCGACAGCGCCGTTGCGGCGCCCGAGCCGACCGGCGACAGCTATCGGCTCACCGAGCACGTCAAAAAATACTATCGCACCACCACAATCTGACTTCGAGGTGACGCCATGCTGTTGACTCGCAAAAGCAACGCTGCCGGCGGCAGTACGTCCGCACGTGTTTCTTCCGGGCTTTCTTCCAGTCTCGCGGGCAGTCTCGCACGCGCCTTGCCGACGATGGATCGGCGCGGATTCCTGAAGCGTTCAGGTATCGGCATTGGCGCCGGTATCGCGGCCGTACAGGTCGGATTGATCCAGAAGGCCAAGGCAGCCGACGGCAAGGCTGCCGGCGCCGATGGCCGCAAGGTGGAAGTGCGCCGCACGGTCTGCACACACTGTTCGGTCGGCTGTGCTTCCGACGCGATCGTCGAGAATGGCGTCTGGGTGCGCCAGGAGCCGGTATTCGATTCACCAATCAACCTCGGCGCGCATTGCGCGAAAGGCGCGGCGTTGCGCGAGCATGGCCACGGCGAGCACCGGCTGAAATATCCGATGAAGCTGGTCAATGGCAAATACCAGCGCATCAGCTGGGATGAAGCGCTGAACGAGATTTCCGCGCGCATGCTGAGCATCAAGAAGGCCAGCGGCCCGGATTCGGTTTTCTTCGTCGGTTCTTCCAAGCACAACAACGAACAGTCGGCGCTGCTGCGCAAGTTCGTTTCCTTCTTCGGCACCAACAATACCGATCACCAGGCGCGCATCTGCCATTCGACGACGGTGGCCGGCGTGGCGAACACCTGGGGCTACGGCGCCATGACCAACAGCTACAACGACATGCAGAATTCGAAGGCGGCGTTGTACATCGGTTCGAACGCGGCCGAGGCGCATCCGGTATCGATGCTGCACATGCTGCATGCGAAGGAAAACGGCACGAAGATGATCGTGGTCGACCCGCGCTTCACGCGCACGGCGGCGAAGGCGGATCAATACATCCGCATCCGTTCCGGTACCGACATCCCGTTCCTGTGGGGCCTGCTGTATCACATCTTCAAGAACGGCTGGGAAGACAAGAAATACATCAACGACCGCGTCTACGGCATGGACAAGGTCCGAGAAGAAGTCATGACATGGACGCCGGAGAAGGTAGAAGAAGCCTGCGGCGTGCCGGAAGCGGAAATGTACAAGGCCGCAGAGACGATGGCGAAGAATCGTCCCTCGACGCTGGTGTGGTGCATGGGCCAGACACAGCACTCGATCGGTAACGCGATGGTGCGCGCGTCTTGCATCGTGCAGCTGGCGCTCGGCAACATCGGCGTATCCGGCGGCGGCGCCAACATCTTCCGCGGCCATGACAACGTGCAGGGTGCGACCGACGTCGGTCCGAATCCGGATTCACTACCTGGCTATTACGGGCTTGCTGCCGGTTCGTGGAAGCACTGGTGCGCGGTCTGGGGAGTCGACTACGAGTGGGTGAAGAAGCAGTACGTCTCGCAGGAGATGATGGAGAAATCCGGCACGACCGTGTCACGCTGGGTGGATGCGGTGCTGGAGAAGAGCGAGCACATCGATCAGGACAACACCGTCAAGGCCATGGTGTTCTGGGGGCACGCGCCGAACTCGCAGACGCGCGGCCTCGACATGAAAAAGGCGTTCGACAAGCTGGACCTGCTGGTCGTCATCGATCCGTATCCGTCGGCAACGGCTGCGATGGCGGCAATGAAGGTCGACGGCCAGGAATTGAATCCGAATCGCGCCGTGTACCTGCTGCCGGCTGCCACGCAGTTCGAGACATCGGGCTCGGTCACGGCTTCGAACCGTTCGCTGCAGTGGCGCGAAAAGGTCATCGAACCGTTGTTCGAGTCGCGCACCGACCACATGATCATGTACCAGCTCGCACAGAAACTCGGCTTCGGCAAGGAACTGGTCGCGAAGATCAAGCTGGTGCCGGGCAAGGGTGGCATGATGGAGCCGGAGCCGGAATCCATGCTGGAAGAAATCAACCGCGGTTCGTGGACGATCGGCTACACCGGCCAGTCGCCGCTGCGCCTGAAGGCGCACATGCGCAACATGCAGATGTTCGACGTGAAGACGCTGCGCTGC
Source organism: Oxalicibacterium solurbis (assembly GCF_014635845.1). Classification (GTDB taxonomy): domain Bacteria; phylum Pseudomonadota; class Gammaproteobacteria; order Burkholderiales; family Burkholderiaceae_D; genus Oxalicibacterium; species Oxalicibacterium solurbis. The sequence goes on from NZ_BMDP01000002.1 coordinate 780,460, forward strand.
AAATCGGGCAAGGATGCGGAGACGGGTTATGACCTGAGCGGTGATTACTTCGGCTTGCCATGGCCGTGCTACGGCACGCCTGAATTGAAGCATCCGGGGTCGCCGAATCTCTACGATACGTCGAAGAGCATGATGGATGGCGGCGGCAACTTCCGCGCCAACTTCGGCGTCGAGAAGGACGGCGTCAACCTGCTGGCGGAAGACGGCTCGTGCTCGAAAGGCTCCGAGATCACGACCGGCTATCCGGAATTCGATCATATCCTGCTGAAGAAACTGGGTTGGTGGGACGACCTGACGGAAGCCGAGAAGAAGGCAGCCGAAGGCAAGAACTGGAAAACCGACCTTTCCGGTGGCATCCAGCGCGTCTGCATGCAGGTGCATGGCGTGCATCCGTGGGGCAATGCGAAGGCGCGCGCGGTCGTCTGGAATTTCCCGGACGGCGTGCCGCTGCACCGTGAACCGATCTACGGCACGCGCCCGGATCTGGTCGCCAAGTATCCGACGCACGACGACAAGAAAGCCTTCTGGCGCATGCCGACGCTGTACAAGTCGCTGCAGCAGAAGAACGTCGAGGAAAAGCTGTACGAAAAATTCCCGATCATCCTCACCTCCGGCCGTCTGGTCGAATACGAGGGCGGCGGCGAGGAGACGCGTTCCAACCCGTGGCTGGCCGAACTGCAGCAGGAGAACTTCGTCGAGATCAATCCGAAAGCGGCTTCGGCGCGCGGCATCCGCAACAACGACTACGTGGTGGTGTCGACACCGACCGGCGCACGCCTGAAGGTCAGGGCGCTCGTCACGCAGCGCGTGGGAGAGGATACGGCCTTCATTCCGTTCCACTTCTCCGGATGGTGGCAGGGCAAGGACATGATCGATTCCTATCCGGAAGGCGCGCATCCGATTGTGCGCGGCGAAGCCGTCAATACCGCCACGACCTACGGCTACGACTCGGTCACGATGATGCAGGAAACCAAGACCACGATCTGCAATATCGAAAAGTGGGCATGACGCATGCAGCCGTACGACATCAGGGATGAGGAGGATTCGACATGGCACGGATGAAATTCATATGCGATGCGGAACGCTGCATCGAGTGCAATAGCTGCGTGACCGCCTGCAAGAACGAACACGAGGTACCGTGGGGCGTCAACCGGCGCCGCGTGGTGACGATCAACGACGGCATGGTCGGCCAGGAAAAATCCATCTCGGTCGCCTGCATGCACTGCTCGGATGCACCGTGCATGGCGGTCTGCCCGGTCGATTGCTTCTACCGCACCGACGAAGGCGTGGTGCTGCACGACAAGGACATCTGCATCGGCTGCGGTTACTGCTCGTATGCCTGCCCGTTCGGCGCGCCGCAATTCCCGTCGAACGGCGCATTCGGTTTGCGCGGCAAGATGGACAAGTGCACCTTCTGCGCAGGCGGCCCGGAAGAAAACGGCTCCAAGGCAGAGTTCGAGAAATACGGCCGCAACCGCCTGGCCGAAGGCAAGCTGCCGGCCTGCGCCGAAATGTGCTCGACCAAGGCGCTGCTGGGCGGCGACGGCGACGTCATCGCCGACATCTTCCGCACGCGCGTCGTGCATCGCGGCAAGGGCAGTGAAGTCTGGGGCTGGGGCACAGCCTACGGCCAGTCGCACAATCCAGAAGCCAAGGCACCGGCGAAGGAGAAATCATGAAACGCTTGCTATTCGTAGCGCTGGCGGCAACGGCCGTGCTGGCCGGTTGCGGAGAGAAAAGCCAGTCGCAGGCCGACGCGCGCGATTCCGGCGATGTGCCGCCGTACCAGGGTGCGAAGGATCCGTTCGTCGCCCAAGGCTGGACGCCGGGCAACAAGACCGAATGGGATAACCAGATGCGCACAAGAACGCAAACACAGAACGAATACGTGAAGATCGGCGGCAACTGATCTCAGCGAGGGGATAGTCATGAGACAACCATGGTTCATCAAGCTCGCCACCGCCATGTTTTTTGCGGTGCTGACGTCCGGCGCGGCGCTGGCGCAGTCCGGTTCGCAGACGGCGCAAGGCACGGTGCAGGATGCGGCCACGGCGCCGCCGCCAATGACGCAAGCGCTGCCGAACGTGGAATCGGCCGATATCCGTTATCTGCAGCAGAATCAGGCAGAGCGCACGCGCGTGCAGCCCGGCAACATGGCGCCGGTCTATCGCCAGATCAAGGAAGGCCAGACCCACTATTCGAGCCTGCCTGCGCTCGAAGCCGGCATGCTGATCCAGCCGCATGCGCAGTTCCCCGGACAGGCGCGCGCGACGACCGCCGGCGAAGCATGGCGGCTGTATCGCAACGGCCCGCTGACGCTGTACGGCGGCTGGCTGATCATCGTTGCGGCGGTCGGCATCATTGCCTTCTATTTCGTATTCGGCCCGCTGCGCACGAAAGAGCCGCGCACCGGACGGCTGATCGAACGCTTCACCTCGGTCGAACGCATCACGCACTGGACGGTGGCGATCAGTTTCCTGGTGCTGGCGTTCACCGGGCTGCTGATGCTGTTCGGCAAGCACGTCGTTCTGCCGCTATTCGGCCATACGCTGTTCGGCTGGATCGCGTATGCGTGCAAGACCGTGCACAACTTCGTCGGCCCGCTGTTTGCCGTGGCGCTGATCGTGATGTTCGCGATCTTCGTGCGTGACAACTTCCCCGGCAGGGGTGACGTCGACTGGGTCAAGAATCTGGGCGGCGCGCGCGGCCATGCGCATGCCGGCCGTTTCAACGCCGGCGAGAAGCTGTGGTTCTGGGGCGGCGTGGTCTTCCTCGGCGTGATCGTCAGCGCTTCCGGTTTCGTGCTGGACATGCTGGTGCCGGGCATTCTCTACACGCGCGGCAACATGCAGATCGCCAACGTGATTCATCTGGTGGCGGCGGTGCTGATCTTCAGTGCGGCGCTCGCGCACATCTACATGGGTACGCTGGGCACCGAGGGCGCCTATCAGGCGATGCGTACCGGCTATGTCGACGATGCATGGGCGAAGGAACACCATGACCTCTGGTACGACGATATCCAGAGCGGCAAGGTGCCGCGCGTGCGCAGCAAGGATGGTTCAAAGCCGGCGGCGACGTCGACCACCAAGACCGTGTGATCCGGAAGGAGAGGAAGATGAACGCGAAATTGTCGATCGTGCTGGCGGCGATGATGGTTGCCGGATCGGCAGCGGCCAAATTGCCGCCGCCGGATGATGCTGCGAAGGCAAAGGCAGCGGAAGCCAAGAACAAGACGGCATGGAGCGGTAAGGTTGCCGCCTACAAGCTGTGCCTGGTGCAGGATCGCGTTGCCGCGCAATACCTGAAGGAAAAGGGCAAGGCCAAGCCGAACGCGCAGGTTCCGCAGTGCACGAACCCCGGCCCTTATGTTCCGCTGGCGAACGCCGATGTCGGGGTGGCGGATGCCAAACCCGTTCCCGCGGCAGGCGCGAAGAAATAGATCGATCGCTTCTCCTGTACGAACGCGCGCCGGCGATGTTCTCGTCGGCGCGCGTTTTTTCTTGCGGCGGTTTTTTAACAGATGCCGCTATCACATGGGATCTGGTTGCCGTTGCGGCAATCCGGCATTAGCGCGTCATCATCCTGCGCAGCAGATAGCTCAATCCGTCGACCACGCCCACCATCAGGATCATCGCAATGATCACGCTGGCCGCCTGCTGCATCTGGAACAGCGACAGATGGTATTTCAGCATTTGTCCGAGACCGCCGGCGCCGACCACGCCGAGAATGGCGGCGGCACGGATATTGTTTTCCCAGCGGTACAGCGTGTAGGACATCAGTTGCGGGCTGCTTTGCGGCAGCGTCGCGTAGAAAAATGCCGCAACAGGATGCGCGCCGTTGATGCGCAGCGTCGATGCAGCCTGCGGCGGGCAGTTCTCGAAGGCGTCGGCGAACAGGCGGCCGAGCACACCGAACGTGTGCAGCGCCAGCGCCAGCGTGCCGGCGAACGGCCCCAGTCCGGCGGCGATCAGCAGCACAGAAGCCCAGACCAGTTCCGGAATCGAACGCAGCACGTTCAGCACGCCGCGCGTGGCGAGTCGCGCCGTCAAGCCGAAGCGCCCGCTGGCCGGCAGGCCGAGCAGCACGCCCAGAACGGCGGCGATCAGTGTGCCGATGGCCGACATCGCGAACGTTTCGAAGGTAGCGATCGCAATTTTGTGCAGGAAGACAGGGCGCAATTCGGGCGGCATGAAGCCGTGCAGGAATTCGCGCGTGCTTTGAATGGCTGTTGCAGTGAAGAAGTCATGCCATTTCAGCGGCAGCGTCGCAAAGCTGGCGACGACCAGCGCGACCAGACCGATCAGCAGCAGCACGCTCGACCAGTGCATGCGCGGAGCAGGCGGCAGGATGCGTTCGGCTTTCAATTCGGATTTCAATCCAGCCTCCTGCGCAGCAGGGCAGAGACGCCGTCGGCGGCCGCCACCAGCAGGATAAACACGATCAGCATCGTCGACAGTTCACCACCGGCCATCATCTTGATCGACTCGTCCATCCGTTGTCCCAGCCCGCCGGCACCGACGAAGCCCATGACGATGGAGCCGCGGATCGCGCATTCCCAGCGGTAGACCGTGTACGACAATAGTTCGGACGATGCTTCAGGCAAGGCGCCGTAAAGGAAGGCGGAGAGGCGGCCGCTGCCGTTCTGCAGCAGCGCATTCGATGCCGCCGCTTCCGAGGATTCCAGAATGTCGGCATAGACCTTGCCGAGCATGCCGCAATAGGTCAGTGCGATCGCGATGACGCCGGCAGTCGGGCCGAGGCCGACGATGCGCACCAGCAGCAGCGCCCATACCAGTTCCGGAATGCTGCGCAGCACGATCAGGAACCAGCGCACGATCTGCCGCAACCACGCCGGTAACCGTGCCACGCGGCCGCTGCCGAGGCGCGAGATGGAAAGCAGCTCGGTCGACAGTAACGTCATCGGGATGGCGGCCAGCATCGCCAGTGCCATGCCGGCGGTAGCCATGGCAACGGTTTCCCATGTCGACACGGCAACCAACTGCAGGAATTCGGCCGAATGTGCGGGCGGAAAGAAGCTGGCGACGAAATTGCCGGTGGCCTGCAGGCTTTGCGCATCGAACAGTATCCACGGCTTGAACTCGGCCTGCACCAGCATCGGCCACAACACCAGCACGAAGACGATGCAGCCGACGATGCGGCTGCGCCATGCAGGATCGCGCGGCGGCATGCCGGATGGATGAATGGAGGGATGAAGCGCGGACATCAGCAGCGCGGTGTCGCCGCGACGGCGATTTCCGAATGGTCGGGCGATGCCGGGAGCAACTCGTCCTGCCGATTGCGATACAGCTCGGCGATCATCGCATCGCTGATGTCGCTGCTGGCGGCATCGAAAACGATGCGGCCGTCGCGCAGACCGACGATGCGCGGAAAATGCGCGCGCGCCAGTTCGACCTGATGCAGGCTGCAGACCAGCGTCGCATTGCGGGTACGCGCTTCGCGCTGCAATACGTTCAGCGTTTGCACGGAGAGCGTCGGATCGAGCGCGGACAGCGGTTCGTCGACGAGGAAGGCTTCGGCCTGCGATACCAGCGCGCGGGCCATGCCGCAGCGCTGGCGCTCGCCGCCGGACAGGCGATCGACGCGTGCGTACAGCTTGTCCTGCAAGTTGAAATGCGCGAGGGCATCGTATGCCGCCGCCGGATCGATAGGGCGGATCAGCGAACGGATCGCCTGCCAGATGCTCCACTGCGGCAGGCGTCCGGCCAGTACGGCGTTGACGACACGCTGACGCGGCGGCAGCGGCGGTGTCTGCGGTGCAAGAAAGAGACGGGCGCGCAAGGCGTGGCGTGCACTGCCTTGCGCTGCCCACGGATTTTCGTCGAAGACGCGCAGACTGCCCTGTTCAGGTTTCAGCGCGCAGGCCAGCGTATGCAGCAGGCTGGTCTTGCCGGCGCCGGACGGCCCGATCAGTGCAATCTGTTCGCCCTGTGCAATGCGCAGCGACAGGCTATGCAGCGCATAGGCATTTTTCGCCGCGCCGATGTGGCGCGTGGAGATCTCTTGAAGCTCGAACGTCATCGACGAATCCGTATCAATCTATCTTTGTGCAATTACTTCAGCAGGCCCGCATTGCGCGCGGCTGCTTCGATGGCCTTGTAGTTTTCCGGCTTGGTCGGAATGAAGCGGGTCGCGCGCTGCAATTGCAGGATTTCCTTGCCTTGCGGCGTGTCGGCATTCAGTGACAGGAAGGCATCGGTCAGCTTCTTGCGCACGGCTGGATCGATGTCGCTGCGCACGCTCCAGTTGTAGTCGTAGTACGGCGGCGTGGTGTAGAAGACGCGTACCTTGCTCGTATCGACCTTGCCGGCTTCGATCAGTTTTTCCCAGACCGAGATATTCAGCGCACCGGCATCGACCTTGCCGCCGGCGACGGCTGCCACCGTCGCATCATGCGCGCCGGAATAGGAGACGCGTTTCATGTCCATGTCCGGATTGATCTTGGCAGACAGCAGGAAGGAGCGCGGCATCAGGTGACCGGACGTCGACGATTCGGCGCCGAAACTGAAGTTCTTGCCTTTCAGGTCTTCCAGCTTGTTGATCGACTTGTCGGTCGTGATGAAGACCGAGCGGAATTTTTCATCTTCTTCACGCTGCACCAGAGGAACGATCTTGCCGCCGCTGCGCACGTTGGCCTGCACGAAAGTGAAGCCGCCGAACCACACCATGTCCAGCTTGTGGTTGATCAGGCCTTCGACCGAGGCTGCGTAGTCGGTGACCGGCGTGAATTCGACCTTCATGCCGATCTTCTGCGACAGGTATTCACCGAGCGGCTTGAACTTGCGCTGCAGCTCTGTCGGCGCTTCGTCGGGAATCGCGGAAACACGGAACACCTGCTGCTGTGCATGAGCGACTGGCGTCATGCCGATTGCCAGCGTGGTCAGGAAGGCTGCCGCCAGTGCGGGCAATTTGAAGAAAGAAGAACGGGTCATGGAAGGTCTTTTCTGGTTGGGAAATCGGTTGATGGGAATACGCCAGCGGTGAAACGATTCAGGCGACGTCGATGCCGGCGGTGCCTTGCCGCATCTCGCCGATCACGGCGGCATCGGCAAAGCCTTCGTCGCGGAATGCGGCCAGTACCGCGTCCACCGCATCGGGTGCGCAGGATACCAGCAGTCCGCCGGCGGTCTGCGGATCGGTCAGCAAAGCCTGCTGAAGCGGCGAGACGGATGGCGACAGGGCGACATCGCGGCCGTAACTCTGCCAGTTGCGTCCGGATGCGCCGGTCACGCAGCCCTGTTCGGCCAGCTGCACGACCTGCGGCAGGAAAGGGATCGCATTCATGTCGATGCGTGCGCGAAGTTTTGCGCCTCGCGCCAGTTCGAGCAGATGGCCGAGCAGACCGAAGCCGGTAACGTCGGTCAGCGCATGAACGCCATCCAGCTGCGCGAGCTTGCGGCCCGGCGTATTCAGCCTGGTGGTGGCGGTAATCATCGTTTCATAGCCGGCCGCATCGAGCAGGTTCTTCTTCAGTGCGGCGGACAGTACGCCGACGCCCAGCGGTTTGCCAAGGATGAGCTTGTCGCCGGCCTGCGCATCGGCATTGCGCTTGATCTTCGACGGGTGGACAAGGCCCATCACGACCAGACCGTAGATCGGTTCGACCGAATCGATCGTATGGCCGCCGGCGATCGGAATGCCGGCCTGTGCGCAGACGGTCTCGCCGCCCTTGAGAATCTTGCCGATGACGTCCGGCGGCAACTGGCTGACGGGCATGCCGACCAGCGCCAGCGCCATGATCGGCGTACCGCCCATCGCGTAGACGTCGGAAATCGCATTGGTCGCGGCGATGCGGCCGAAGTCGAACGGATCGTCGACGATGGGCATGAAGAAATCGGTGGTGGCGATCAGCGCCTGCGCGTCGTTCAGTTGATAGACGGCGGCGTCGTCGGACGTTTCGATGCCGACCAGCAGTTCCTTCGGCATCGGCAGGCCGCCGGTGCCTTTCAGGATTTCCGTCAGCACGCCGGGCGCGATCTTGCAACCGCAGCCGCCGCCGTGCGAGAACGAGGTCAGTCGAATATCGGGTGTCTTGAGATCGGTCATGTTGTCAGGGCGTTGGGTGAGTGCTGCTGGTGGTTACTGATGATTACTGCTGATTTGTACTGCGGGCAATGCAACGGTCGGCTGCGCCAGAGCGGCCGATCGGTGCATCAGGAATGGACCAGTTCGGCTGCGCGCAACTGTGAGCTCGTCTCTCGGAAGACGTCATCGGAGATGTCCGTCAAGGCCAGCGGCGTGGCCTGGTCGAAGAGACTGAAGTTGCGTCGTATCGATTGCATGTAACCGGGATCGTAATGCTGGCGCAGCAGGGTTTCCACTACTTCGGCCGTGCGGCCGGCCAGCGCCAGCTGTTGCCATTCGGTGATTTTTTCCTTGCCGTGCAGCGGCGTGAGGAAGCCGAGTTGCGTATTCAGTTGCGCGGGATCGGAGACGAAATGCGGATAGTCTTCCATCAACAACTGCACGCGCAAGGGTAGCGCCAGTTCGACCGAGATGCAGGCCGATGTGCGCATCTTGTCCATCAGGGCGTCGGGTACGCGCAGCTTGCCGACCTTCTTGCTTTCCGCCTCGACAAAGACCGGGCGCGATGGATCGAAGCTGCGCAACAGTTGCCAGATGCGGCTATCGAACAGCTTTTGCGAAGGCTGCGGCATCGTCGGCAGATTGCCCAGCACCGAGCCGCGATGCGCGGCCAGCTGTTCCAGATCCAGTACTTGCGCCCCTTGGGCGGCCAGTGTCTGCAGCAGCCGGCTCTTGCCGCTGCCGGTCGGCCCGCACAGCACGGTGAACTGCAGTCCGGCTGGCAGCGTGGCCAGATCGTCGTTGACCTGTCCTCGGAATGATTTGTAACCACCTTCGAGCTGGACGACTTGCCAGCCGATGCGCCCGAAGATGTGCGCCATCGCGCCGCTGCGGTTGCCGCCGCGCCAGCAATAGACCAGCGGCTTCCAGTTGTGCGGCCGATCGATGAAACGGGTTTCGATGTGCAGCGCGATGTTCTTCGCCACCAGCGCGGCGCCGATCTTCTTCGCCTCGAAGGCGCCGGCGTGGCGATACAGCGTGCCGACCTTCACGCGTTCGTCGTTGTCCAGCACCGGGCAGTTGATCGCGCCGGGCAGATGGTCTTCCTCGAATTCGCCCGGGCTGCGCACGTCGATCACGGTATCGAACTGGTCGAGCCGCGACAGAACGTCTTGGATGGGAAGCAGAACTGGGTATTTCATCGAAGAAGATGAGGATGCGATAGCGACGAATAGCGACGTTATTAGTACGTATAAGGTCGGCATTATCCTCGATATTGCGCGTGCAAGCATCAGGCCGCATCAATCTGCAGGAAAATACGCGCTCATCTTACGCACCATATGAGGGCGGCGGTATGGTGTCCCGGCTATAATTCAGTATTCGCACAGCATGCAGAATGATCTTTTTGCAACCGATCTGTTTTGTGCCTGCTGTATCCGCTTTTTGTGCCCGGCAAGCGCCGTGGCCCTGGCTGCCGTCGCCCGGCTTTCGACACCTGCAAATATGCCGTATCGCCCAGAATTTTCCGGTTCGCCGGTCAAGCTGACTTATGAAGTCGATGCGATCGACGAGACGCATCACGTCTCGTCGATTTCGATTCCGGCCGAACGTCCGCTGACGGTGCTGGTCGACGGACGCGAACTGGTCACCTTGATGACCTTGGGCGCAGCGCCGGAAGCATTGACGCTCGGCTATCTGCGCAACCAGCGGCTGGTGGACAAGGTGGAGGACATCGTTTCCATCCACGTCGATTGGCCTGCGAACAAGGTCGCAGTGACTACCCGCGGCGGCATCGACGATATCGAGCAGCGCACCGCGCGCCGTGTGGTGACGACAGGCTGCGGGCAGGGCACGATGTTCGGCGACCTGATGGACGAGATCGATGCCATTGCACTGCCTGCCGACGCGCGATTGAGGCAGTCGGTGCTGTACCGCATCGTGAACACGATACGCACGCAGGATTCCATCTATGCGAAGGCCGGCTCCGTGCACGGGTGCGGCTTGTTTTCCGCCGACGGTGATCTGCTGTATTTCATCGAAGATGTCGGCCGCCATAATGCGGTCGATTCGATTGCCGGCATGATGTGGCTGGACGACGTGCAGGGCGGCGACAAAGTGTTTTATACGACCGGACGGCTGACTTCCGAGATGGTGATCAAGGGCGCGCAGATGGGTATTCCCTTCCTCATCTCGCGTTCCGGTACGACGCAGACCGGCCATGCGGTCGCCGAGAAAACCGGCATGACGCTGCTGGCGCGCTGCACGGGACGCCATTTCCTGCTGGTGACCGGCAAGCAGCGGATGGTCTACGAGCCGCATCTGCTCGACACCTCGTTGCGCGTCGCCTGATTTTCCCAATCTTTCCCAATTTTTCATAAGCTGCACGCGTGCAGCAGTTTTGCCGCACTGCGACGGTGCGCTAGAATTGCGGCTGTTCAACATGACGACGGCAACTGCCTGTCGTCTCTCCACTCTTCGATGCCATGTCCCTCATCGACGCTACCCGCGATGCGTTCGGCCTGTTGTTCTCCGGCGATCCGGTGCTCTGGAAAATCATCTGGATATCGCTGAAGACCTCACTGGTCGGCTTGCTCGTCGCCACGCCGGTTGCCGTGCTGATCGGCTACCTGATCGCCACGCGCGAGTTCGTCGGCCGCCGCATCGCTATCTGGATCGCGCAGGCGACGCTGTCGCTGCCGACCGTGCTGGTCGGCCTGCTGCTGTATCTGATGCTGTCGCGCCAGGGGCCGATGGGCGCGATGCAATGGCTGTTTACGCAGAGCGGCATCATATTCGGCCAGGTACTGATCGTGCTGCCGGTGCTGGTCGCCTTTACGCTGTCGGCGGTACAGGCCGCCGATCCGCGACTGGCGGAAACGGCTGTCGTGCATGGCGCTTCGCCGTGGCGCGTGATGCTGACGGTCTTGCATGAGGTGCGCTTCGGCGTGATGGCGGCGGTCATCAACGGTTTCGGCCGCGTCATTTCGGAAGTCGGTTGCGCGATGATGGTCGGCGGCAATATCGCGGGCGAGACGCGCACCATCACGACCGCCATCGCGCTGGAAACCAGCAAGGGCGAGTTCGCGCAGGGGATTGCGCTCGGCATCGTGCTGATCGCGATCGCGCTGCTGATCAATGCGGCGATGCTGCTGCTTCAGGGCGATACGCGTCCCGCAAGGAACAGGGGCGTGTGATGGAGACAGCGATGGAACTGCTCGGAATCCGGCATCTGCAGAAGAATTTCCACAGACGTCGCCTGCTCGACATCGAGAACCTGTCGATCATGGCGTCGCAAGCCTATGTCCTGACGGGTGTGAACGGTTCGGGCAAGAGCACGCTGATGCGCATCCTGACCGGACTGGAACCGGCCGACGTGGCCGATGTGCGCTTCATGGGGCAACCGGTCAGCCTGTCGCCATATCCGCGCGCCATGCGTGACGACATTCTCTACGTGCATCAGCATCCGGTGATGTTTTCGACCAGCGTGGCCGACAACATCGGTTACGGACTTACGGTGCGCGGCGTGCCGAAAAAGATCGCCGCGGAAAAGGTCGAGGAAGCGATCGCCTGGGCCGGCATTGCGCACTTGCGCAACAGCGTGCCCAACTATCTGTCCGGCGGCGAAAAGCAGCGGGTGGCGCTGGCGCGCGCCCGCGTGCTGTCGCCGAAGCTGTTGCTGCTGGACGAGCCGACCGCCAACCTCGACGGCACCGCGCGAGAACAGGTGATTTCGCTGATTCCCGCACTGGTCGCCGAAGGCCACAGCATCATCATGGCTTGCCACGATCGGGATCTGATTGCATTGCCGGGCGTGCAGCGGCTGAAAATCCGCGACGGCCGCATGGAGGTCAAGCAGGTCAATCTTCCCTTGCAGGACGACCCCGATCACATTGGTTCAGGCGGATAGGAAGGCCGTTCGAGGCTGATGCAGAGGCCGCAGCGGTCGCACGATGGACGCGACAGGTCTTGTCGACGTGGCAGCTGCAACGGTTGACGTGCGCATCGGCAGCGATCTGGCCATGATTTCCGGCAGCGACAGCGGCAGGATCAGCGGATCGAGATGCACCGGCCCGCGGCGCTTGATGATTTCGACCGACATCCGGCCTGCCGGCATCGGCTGGCAGAGCAGGCGCAGCGGTGCGGGAGAAGACTGGTTCTGCGCCGGCAGTGGACGGAACAGGAAGGTCGGGCCATCGCATGCGGCAGCAGCCTGTTGCAGGCGGCGCAGATGATCGTCGCGCGCTTCAGGCAGCCAGCACAGCAGCGCACCTGCATTCACCGTTTTCAGAAATTGCTCTATCGAAGCGAGCCTGTCGGCCGGTTGTTCCGCTTCGATGGACACAACGTGCCTGCGGTCGATGCCCAGTTCCTGCAGCGCAGCGGCGAACGGAATATAAGAGGGGGCCAGCAACACCAGCTTCTTGCCTGCATGGACCAGGCGTTTCAGAGCCGGCGCCAGCAGGCGCAGTTCACCGCTGTCGGGATTGGCGAGCAGCAGTTCGGTCAGCGTGCCTGCAGGCCATCCGCCGTTCGGCAGGTTGCGATCCAGCGAAGGATGGCCGGAACCGACGGAAGCCGAACGGGATGACGGTGGCATCGACGATGCGCCAAACGGGATAGCGGACGGGACTGCAGCCATGGGAACCTCCTGAGTGGTTGACGAAGTGCGGCACTGCCGCGGCAACGCAAATATACTGTATGTTTGTACAGTATTGGAAGAGGTCGCACGATCGGTGTGGCAAATTTGCCGCATTTCCCCCGCCGGTCTGTTTGGCGGTTATTTCTTCTTGCTGCTCTTCAGCCAGATCCGTTGCTCCCGTTTTTCGATTTCGAACAGGCCGATTGCGCTGGCAAGATCGCTTAACTTGCCATAGCCATAGTTGCGAGAATCGAAATCGGGAAACTGTTTGACGATGTTGCTGCCGACGCCGGAAAGCTGTGCCCATCCGCTCTCGTCCGAGCAGGCGTCGATGGCAGTTCTGAATAGCGTGACCAGTTTGGTGTCGCCGCGCAATTCGCGAGCAGATTTTCGATGGATTTGCGCTTCTTCGCTGACCTCGGCAGAAAAAATCTCGGTGTAGGTAAAACGGTCGCAGGCGGCAACCATCGGTTTTGGCGTTTTCTGTTCACCGAATCCATAGACACGTTTTCCTGCTTCGCGCAGACGGGCTGCCAATCGGGTGAAATCGCTATCGCTCGATACCAGGCAGAAGCCTGAAAACGTGCCCGTGTACAGTAAATCCATCGCGTCAATGATCAATGCGCTATCGGTGGCATTCTTGCCGCTTGTATAGCTGAATTGCTGTATAGGCTGGATCGAGTATTCCAGCAGTTTTTCCTTCCACTGTCCGAGATTGGGGCGCGTCCAGTCTCCGTAAATGCGCTTGACGCTGGCTGTGCCGTATTTGGCGATTTCCGCCAGCAGTCCTTCGATGATCGAGGGGGAGGCATTGTCTGCGTCGATCAGTACTGCCAGTGAGATATTGGTTTCTTCAATTCCGGCCACAGTTCATTCTCCCGATAATTGTTCGAAAGAATGCTAGCACGGCGGTATCGAAGCTATTGCTGATCAGCGGTCTGGAGCACTCATTTTCGTACAAAGAAAAACAGCCCCGTAACGGCAAGGCCGGCGGGGCTGTCCGTGGCTTCTCGCGAAGCCGTTTTGCTCAAGTTGTTCCGTTATTTGGACGGCTTGATCTGCAGGTTGTTTTTCACGTCCTTGACACCTTCGACGCTGCGGGCCGATTTGACTGCGGCAGCAGCCTGGTCGCGATTGTCGACGAAGCCGGCCAGCGAGACGACGCCGCGATAGGTATCGACGTTGATGGCGGCAGCCTTGCCCACACCCTGGTTCTGGGCGATTTCGGTCTTGACCTTGCTGGTCAGCGTTGCATCGTCGAAGGTCTGCCCTGTGCTGCGCGAGGTCGCGGTGGATGAGCATGCGGCGGTGAAGGCAGCAAAGGTCAGCGTCAGCAGAATGGTCATCAGTTTTTTCATGGCGTTACTCCTTGTTATTGGAATGAAGAAGGATTGCCGCACGGTATGCAATGCACGCCGGAACAGATGCGGCAACACGATGGCTTCCGACATGTATGAGGCATTTACCATGCCAGTCATCGCGTTTTCTTCGCAAAGCCTTGCACCGCAATACTTTGCGGCGTGAAGCATGATGCGTGCGAGTTGTTTTTTCGCCGGCGAAGATGAGGAAAAGAAGCGAAGACGCCGGTATTTTTTACAAACGCATGACGGCGCACGTTTTACGCTCTGCCGCACCGTTGTCGTCGATGTCCTACACTGCGTGCAGGAACGCATGAAGTGCATCGCTGCCCGATTGGCTCTCAACTGTTTCGCCCAATTTATCGTCGGAGGACATCATGGATCTGCACCTGAAGAACAAGCTGGCACTGGTATCGGGATCGACCAAGGGAATCGGTTACGCGATTGCGACAGGACTTGCGTGCGAAGGTGCACGCGTGATCGTCAACGGGCGCAGCCATGCATCGGTCGAGCGGGCGCTTGCCGCGTTGCGCAAGGAAATACCCGGGGCGCAGGTGGACGGTTTTGCGGGCGATCTGTCGGATGCAGCGCAGATCGCGGAGCTGGTGCGGCGTTACCCGAATGTGGATGTGCTGGTCAACAATCTCGGCATTTTCGATCCCAAGCCGTTCGAGGAGATTCCGGACGACGACTGGCAACGTTTCTTCGACGTCAATGTGATGTCCGGCGTGCGCCTGTCACGCGCCTATCTGCCGCGGATGAAGACGAAGAACTGGGGGCGCATCGTTTTCATCAGCAGCGAAAGCGGCGTACAGATTCCGGTCGAGATGATTCACTATGGCGTGACGAAGACGGCGCAGATCAGTCTTGCACGCGGCCTGGCGGAAAGCTGCGCCGGCACCGGCGTGACCGTCAATTCGGTATTGCCGGGGCCGACGAAATCGGAAGGCGTATCCGACTTCGTGCAAAAGCTGTCTGGTGACAAGCCGTTCGACGTCATCGAAAAGGAGTTCTTCGAAACCGTGCGGCCGACTTCGCTGCTGAAGCGTTTCACGACGACCGAAGAAGTCGCGAACATGGTGGTCTACGTCTGTTCGGAAGCCTCATCGGCTACCAATGGCGCCGCGTTGCGCGTGGACGGCGGCGTCGTGCGTTCGGCGTTCTGATGCGCAGGCTTACCGGCGGCCTTCATTCCTTGTCGACGTTGATCAACGCTAGGCCGCTTTCTGCGTCGTAGCTGCGCTTGAGCCAGCCCGGCGATTCGGTCAGCAGGATTTCCAGCGTGGGGCGCACATAGGCCGCCAGCAGGTGGCCGCCATGCGCACTGCCGTCGCGCTTGCCGACGACGACGTGCGCATGGATCTTCGGTTCGCCATCCTGCAGCGCGATATCGCCGATCAGCGACAGCACTTCGACCTGCTCGTTGATTGCAATATTTTCGTAATCCTTGCTTTCCCAGTTGAAATAGCCGAGCGTGGCGCTGCTGAATGCACCGATCGCCGTGATGCGGCTGGCATCCAGCTTGTTTTCCCGGGCGAAACGCTGCAATTGCGAAACGGCTTCCTCGCCGCTTTCCAGTATCAGCGCATAGGTTTTCTCGGAACCGTCGTTGATCAGCTTGGCACGCATGGCAATCCTTTCGTATCGTCGATGGATATTCGAGAGAATTACCGGGCTTTCGTTCCTGTTTTTCTTCAACAGGAAGCGGCCGTCATGTCACACGTCCGTTTAAAGATTATCGGAAAGGCGACGACCGCCGTTGCGGAGCGCTACTTGAGCGCAAATGAAACGGCCAGCAGCAAAAGGCCGATGAAGAGAGCGACGCCGACCAGTCCGGCAATGATGACGTAGACGGGATTCAGGCCAGTGACATCGCGCTCGTAGTCGGAGCGGCGGCGTAAGCCGATGAAGGACCAGAAGACTGCACCCAGTGTTGCGAAGAAAGATATTTTTTCTTGTTTCGTATTTTCTGATTTTTCGTCGTTCTGGTCTGTATTCATATAGTGCATTCGTGGAGTCGAGAGGATGAAAACAGCATATTTAAAAGATTCTCTTTCCCATGATTATGGGATTGTTGTCATATCCCGTAATCACTATGGTCAACGGCTAACAATAATATGAGATTTGGCTGGGGGAGAGAAGAAGCTTGTTTTATATAAAAAGAATTACTTTATTATTTTTTCTCGTTTTTTGTTCTCAAGTCAGGGCGACAGATATTCTACAAGCATATCGCCTTGCATTGATTAACGACCAGACCTTTAGATCCGCACGCTATAGCCTGGAAAGTATCAGACAAAAAATTCCCCAGGCACGTGCTTCCTTGCTTCCATCCATTAGCGTTGTGGGAAACAAAGGCACCACAAAAGCTGATACGGCTTTTACAAACGTTCCTCCGGTTGATAGAAGAGCGCATTCATGGTCCTGGACG
This sequence comes from Oxalicibacterium solurbis, assembly GCF_014635845.1. Lineage (GTDB taxonomy): Bacteria > Pseudomonadota > Gammaproteobacteria > Burkholderiales > Burkholderiaceae_D > Oxalicibacterium > Oxalicibacterium solurbis. Next base: position 796,928 of record NZ_BMDP01000002.1, read on the forward strand.
CTTCAATTAACTCAGCCGTTGGTCAGACTGGAAAATCTATACGCCTATCAGCAATCGCAATACATCGTCGATCAGGCGGAAGCTCAGTATGAACAGGCAGTGCAAGACCTTTTGCTACGCGTTACACAAGCATATTTTGACGTTAGCGTTTCGCAAGAAGTAATTGCAGCATCTACCGCGGAAATAAGATCGCTGGAAGAACAATTAGAGCAGGTTACTCGAGGCTTCAAGGCTGGCACACATTCCGTCATCGATATGGACGAAACAAAAGCCAGACTCGGATTGGCGCGATCTCGTTTGGTCGAATCGCAAAATAATCTGGAAGGAAAAAATGCTGAACTCGAAAAAATGACGGGGACGCATATGGAAAACCTGGCCGTTTTGCAGCCGTCTATTCAACTACCCGCGCCACTGCCGCGAGATCGTCATATTTGGATGGAGCAAGCCAGGTCAAAAAATCCAGAAGTGCGAGCGCAGCAAGCAGCAATGGATGCAGCAAAAAGTGGAATAAAAAGAGCGAGAGCCGGATATGCGCCGACTTTGGATTTGATTGCTTCTCGAGGAAGCAATTATTCATCCAATAGCCTAACGACGCCGAATGAATTCGATACCCGAGCGAATTCCAGTCAGATTGGATTGCAATTGAATATCCCGATTTTTTCCGGCGGCGAGACGAATGCCAAAGTAACAGAAGCAATTGCCCTGAAGGACAAATCAGAATCCGATCTGGAGGAGGCAAAGCGACAGGCAGCAGTGGAGGCGCAGCAAGCATTTGCCGGCGTGGTCAATGGATTGGCGCAAATAGAGGCATTGAATTATGCGAAGGAATCGGGACAAAGCTCAGTAAAAGGTAACCGCCTTGCCTTCAAACTAGGAGTCCGAATAAATCTGGATGTACTCAATGCAGAACAGCAGCTTTATGCCGCCCGGCGGGACTTGGCAGTAGCACGGTATCAGACTTTGTTGCACGGCATGAAGTTAAAAGCTTCAGTAGGTTCTCTAGGTGAGGAGGACTTATTGGCGGTCAATGCCATGTTGGTACATTAGGTCAATGTAGTTGCTTTCAAAAAGAAGATTTTTCTTTAGAAAGTTCACATATGTTGTTCTTTTATTTGTAATTTCTTTAGCCAACATTCGTTCATCCCATGATCGTGGGATTGAGCGTAAATATCGTGGCCTGTAGGGTAGCACCCCACAATAAGAACGATCTTGGCATTCTTGTATGAGTCATTTAAGGGGATGTAAATGCAGTACAAAGAGCTGGCGGGTGAGGCATTTCTTTGGATATTGCAAGGATTATGTGCGTTACATCGTCGACCATTTTCTACAGATCTGGCTCGCCAGCAGTTAGCTCCGCCTTATACGATTGAATGCTTAATCCGCGCGACGAAAGAATACGGATTTGATGCTGCCTTGCGCAAAGTTAAGCCCGGAAAAATTCATGCTGAGCCGTTTCCCCTAATTGCATGGTTAAGACCGAAAGATTCAGAAGAAGAAACGAAAGATAAAAAGGATTTTTCAGAAGACGACTTAATAAATCAGGAAGAAAAGAAAGTAAATCCTGACGCTATTCCTTCTTTGATCCTGCAAGCAAACAGTACGAACGTATTGATTGTTGAGCCATCCAGCCCTGAGCCTCTCACTCTCACACTAGAACAATTCACTCTCCGCTATTTTGGCTATATAACCAGCATCATCCCAAAGGCAGAACCCGCGAACGATATCGACAGCGCAGATCAGGAAAGACAATCAAGGAAATTCGGTTTCCGGTGGTTTGTCCCAGAACTACTAAAACATAAAAAGATCTGGCAAGAAGTATTGTTGGCATCCCTGATCATTCAACTGATCGCCCTCGCTACACCGCTCTTTACCCAAACGATTATCGACAAGGTCGTCGTACATCACACCAAAAGTACGTTGATCGTCATTGCCATCGGGCTATTCGTCTTCATGTTGTTTTCGGCGGTCCTGACATGGTTGCGTCAATACCTGGTGCTGCATACCGGAAATCGAGTAGATGCGGTTCTCGGTGCATCGGTTTTTGAGAGACTGTTCAAGCTGCCGCCGCTGTACTTCCAACACAGGCCAACAGGTGTTATTGCCGCTCGCATGCATGGTGTGGAAACGATCCGTGAATTCATTGCCAGCGCAGCCGTTACGCTCATTCTTGATTTTCCTTTCCTTCTTATTTTTGTCGGGATCATGTTCTATTACAGCGTCACATTGACGCTGATCGTACTGGCGATACTGGCAATTATCGTTGTCATGAGTTTGTCAGTTGCACCTATTTTCCAAGCCAGGTTGCAGGAGCAGTTCCAGCTTGGAGCGCGTAATCAGGCGTTTCTTACCGAGTACGTCATGGGAATGGAAACGGTCAAATCATTGCAACTCGAACCGCAATTAAATAGCCGATATAGCGGATATCTAGCCAGTGCATTGCAGGCCGGTTTTTCTACCAAACAGTTGGCCAATACCTATAACACCGCATCCAATCTGCTTGAACAAATGATGAATCTTTTGATTCTTGTGATTGGTGCTTATACGGTGATGAACAGCAGGGATTTCACGATCGGCATGCTGGTTGCGTTTCAGATGTTTTCCGGCCGGCTATCGCAGCCGATGCTGCGGCTCGTAGGGTTATGGCAGCAATTTCAGCAAGCCCGCTTGTCTGTTGATCGCCTGGGTGATTTGATGAATGCGCCGACGGAGCCATATTCCGTGATTCCCGCCCGTGATAGCGCTCGCCGTGGTGAGATTCAAATCAACGATATCGCATTCCGCTACGCGGAGAATCTTCCGCTGCTTTACGAAAATCTCTCTCTGCATGTGCAGCCAGGCAAAATGATCGGAATCATGGGGCCGTCTGGCTGCGGTAAAAGTACGCTTGCCAAACTCATGCAAGGCTTCTATCAGCCGAATGCTGGAAGTATTCTGGTAGATGGTGTCGATATTCGCTACTTGTCGGCAAACGAATTACGCAGTCATTTCGGCGTGGTTCCGCAAGAAACGACACTTTTCTCGGGAACTATTTATGAAAATCTGCAAATGGCAAATCCCAACGCCACATTCGAGCAAATCACGGCAGCCTGCAAGATGGCCGAAATTCACGGCGCCATCATTGCACTCCCTCAAGGCTATCAAACCGAAATCGGTGAACGTGGTGCCGGTTTATCAGGAGGGCAAAAGCAGCGAATCGCAATCGCTCGGGCACTGTTGAAGCGTCCAAGTATTCTCGTTTTCGACGAATCCACCAGTGCATTGGATATCCCAACGGCGGAGCAGTTTGCACAAACCATTAATGCGCTGAAGGGAAAAGTCACCATGCTTTTCATTACGCATGGTCTACCAAAGGGGCTGAAAGTCGATGCCGTATTTCGGCTGACGAGTAAAGGTGCGCAATTGCTGGCGCCAGCGCCAAATATCTCTCCCGCAAACGCAACTCATGCCGAAGCTGCAAACGGCAATCATCAGAATATAGCCTCGATGAATAACGGCACGGCGGCCATGCGTACTCCCGTGGGAGATAAAGCATGAGTCAGCATCTGCCAAAAGAAGAACACCTTTCTCAAGAAGGCGGAAATCCGAAAAATGAATGTCCGACAAAGGAATCGGCTGACGTTATTCAGCTTCGTCCGCCGAAGAGCTGGCATGATCCGCTGCAGTTGATCCAGGCACAGACTCCGGATCACATCAACCGTATCGTCTTGAGGGCGGTTTGTGTTCTGGTTCTTATTTTGATTGTTTGGGCAACATTCGGGAAGCTGGACATCATCGCCACAGCCGAAGGGAAACTCGTTACGCAAACACTGGTAAAGATTGTCCAGCCGGCGGAATCAGGCGTGGTCAGGCAACTCTTGGTCCAGGAAGGCGATAGCGTTAAAGCAGGGCAGGTATTGGCACGTCTTGATCCCACCTTGGCCGCCGCCGACAAGATCAGTATCAGTAACGATTTATCGATGCAGCGCATGCAGGTACGCAGATTGGAGGCGGAACTTGAAGATCAACCGATGCTGTTCCGAGCCGGTGATGATCCGAAGCTATATGCACATGTGCAAAGCCAGTATACGGCGCATCGTCAGGCCTATCTTGATAGCCTTGATCAGGAAAAATCATTGCTGATCAAGATGCAACATGAAAGAAGAAGCGCTGGAGAAATTGCGTCAAAACTTGAGCAGACGCTGCCTACCTATAGAAAAACTGCCGAGGCCTATGCCGATCTGGCGAGAGAAGGCTACATGGGAAGCCTGGCTTCCGCCGAAAAGCAACGTGATTTCATTGAAAAGACAAAGGACCTTGACGCGCAGCGCGCTACCGTCGCCTCATTGGATGCGGCTATTGCTTCGCAGAAGAAACGGGTAATGCAGATCCAGAGCAGTTACAAAAGCGAGTTGGAAAAGGAGCTGGCTGAGATACGTGCTCGAATCAACCAGCTTGAGCCGAATCTGGATAAAACCATTTACCGGGAGGGCTTGATGGATTTGAAGGCGCCACAGGACGGCGTCATCAAGGATTTGGCGACAACGACAGTAGGAGCCGTAGTACAGCCTGGAACGGTGCTGATGAGTTTGGTGCCAAAAGGCGAGCAGCTATATGCAGATGTGGAAATCAAAAACGAAGATGTTGGCTTTGTGCAGGCCGGTCAGTATGCGCAAATCAAGCTGGCGGCTTATCCATTTCAAAAATACGGAATGCTGACGGGCAAGGTCATTCGTATCAGCGCCGATTCCAGCGAATCGAGACAGGTAAATCAAAATACAGGCGCTTCCAGTAGTGGAATGGGAAATGGAGCAAATAGCGTTCCTTATGCGTCCTCATACAAAGCACGTGTCCAATTGGATGAGCAAGTCTTGAAAGGACCTGATGGAAATGAATTGACGACCACGCCGGGAATGCAAGTGATTGCGGAAATCAATCAAGGACGTCGAACAGTGCTTGAATATCTACTTTCCCCAGTAGAGAAAGCCGTGCAAGAGGCAGGTAGAGAACGTTGATTAGAAAGGGCGGGAAATGATTTTTCGAAATGTAAATCTTGGAAAGATAGCGCTTCTTTTTGGAAGCGTCCTCTTATCTCTAACGCTGACTGGATGCGACCGTACGTATTCACCGGAAGAGATTGCGCAGGCGAAGGAGAAAAAGGAGAAGCATTGTCGAGATCACATTTGTGAAGGTGATGTGCTACCCAAGCGTGAATCTAAAACTGAGGCTGTTCTCAAACTGAATAATCAATTCTTTATCGGGCCAAATGAGTATTTTGCGAATGGCAGACCTTCATCTGGTTTTTACTGGCCCAGCAAATTTCCATTTAGCAAGGCACCTCCCGAACTAATTCAGAGCGGCCCTGGTCGACTGAGCAATTTCTCTGATGTGGCAATAGAGATATTTTTTCGTTCAAATCCAAATCACTCAAGCAACGCGCCTTCGAGATATCAGGCGTTGTTGCGGGCCGAGCAAGAAGGCAGGCTTGTAAGCAAGAAAACGTTACGGCAAGGCTTAGAAGTTTGGCACATAAGAATGAATGATGGTAGGCGAGATGGAGTTTGGTATGTCGCAACGAAACTTAAAGGGTCTGACGGTGATGCTCCAGTATTGTGGTGCGATCAAAACGATGCGAAATACGACCGGTGTACGACTGCATTTTGGTGGGAGCCTGGTATTGCTGTAGATATGCGTTTCCGCGCGAAACATGGACCAGATTGGCCAGATATTTATCAAGAAACGATGCACGTTCTTTCTCTTTTAAAAAAGGGTTAAATCATGACGACGTTGACGAATGAGGAATTGGTAACGCTGGAAGCAATGGAAGCCCAAGCCAAGATGGATGCAATCGGCTATTGGCAAATCTATGAGTGGCTGGCGGATTTGCTGGAGTCCAAGGGCGTACCAGTCTCGGATTCAACCGTGTTGTGGTTGCGAGGTGCTACGGAGGCCAATGCAGGGCGTGGTGCTTTCTCCGAACTCATCCGAGCTTACACCAGCAATCAAGCCGAACTGCGTTACGGCAGTACGGTGAGCGCAACTCAAATGCAAGAGGCATCGAATGCTGTTGCGCAAAACCTCATTGACGATCTACTGGGACGAAATCAAGAACCTAATGGAACAGGTTGGCCTCGTGGTCAAGTGCCAGACATAACACGCATTGCCGAAGCAGATGCAACCCAAGTTGGATTGGTTTTGTTCAATATAGCCGGAGATACGATTGCGCCTCCCGTAAATGCTGCATGGTCAGGCTCTTTGCTATTTACCCTTCTCGGCTCTAATCAGAACGATCGTCTAATGAGTACGGGAGACAGTGTTGATCAGATTGATACAGTAAATGACTGGCGCGACGTACTGTTTGCATACGATTCCTATCTGGCGGGACTGAAGGCAGCTTTTGTTGCCTTTTCCTCGGAAAGCCAAGGTGATCTCGAACAATACAATCGGGATGTCGGCATTATGGGTGAGACGATCCAGAGCTACCTCAGTGTGCCAGGGCAGACCTTTGACAACCTTTGGGATGCTTTGCCATTTGCGAGCCTTAACAATCCTGTTACGACGACTCCTGCCCTGCGCGATGCATTTCGGCTGATCGATACCTATGGTGAAGAACGTATTCTGGATTGGCTCCATGCCAGCATCACAGGCGATCCGGTCGTGCCGACTACCAATGTCACTTTCGCTGCGAATGCCAAGGCATTTGCTGATGCCATTGGCACCGATGGAAAAACATGGGACGTGCAATTTATCACTGACTCCAACCAATTAATGGCAATGGCGAAGGGAGAGGGCGCCGAAGGATTGGCAGCTCGCAACGCCTTGCATATGTTAAGCCCGATGGTTGTGAGCGGATTAGATCTAAGCCAACGCAACCTTGATCTTTACGATCCGACTACTGATGAAGGCGATCTCAGTGAAGCCTGGATCGCCGATCGATCAACGATGCTAAGTTGGGTGTTGCGAAAAACTGAAACTGAGGGAGGCGCGTTACGAATCGACGGTCCATACACCTATGATTTCAAATCACTGAAATTCAATCCTGATGGCAGCGATTTAACACTGCAAGTCACTTCGAAAACCAATCCCACTAGCCCTCAACATATCCAGATCGTATTCGGTAGCGAGGAAGGCGACACCATCAACGGCATGGATGTCGCTATTGGCGACCATCTTTATGGTGCTGATGGAAGCGACACGATCAAAGGAAATGGCGGTGATGATTACATTGAGGGCAATGCAGGAGTAGACAAACTATTCGGTGGAACTGGAAGAGATGAATTGCTGGGAGGAGAAGGAAACGATGTTCTGGATGGGGGAAGTGGGACAGACGTATTAAAGGGTGGAAAAGGAAATGACACCTATGTTTTTCGTGATGGAGATGGTATCGACACGATTGTAGATACGGATGGGCAAGACAAGATTATGTGGGGGGCGGATGCCAATGGCGAAGGCGGAGAGCAACTGACCGGTGGTAAGGAAGCTCAAGCAGGCTCTGGTGTTTGGGAAAGTGAGGATGGGAAATACCAGTATAGGTTAATCACGGAGGATGATGCATCAGAAACACTGGTGATATCGAATGGCGTGGATTTTATCCTTGTTAAAGAATTTGTAAATGGAATGTTTGAAATTCAACTGGAGGATGGAGAGGATAGTACGCCTCCTTTAACAGTAATCGCAGGCACTGAGGATCAAGACTATTTATATCCTCCATTAGAAGCAGAAGATACTGTTCTTTGGGGAGGCGAAGAAATTGACATTGTGACCGGCCGCAGCGGTGATGATGAGGTATATGGTGATGTACCTATAGCCTTGGGATCTGCAATTGAAATTGGTGCTATGCAGGAAGCGACAGGAGCGTTGGGGGATTGGCTTAATGGAAGAGATGGAAATGACACCGTAATTGGCGATGCTGGTAATGACATGCTATTTGGAGGCGATGGGGACGATATTTTGGTGGGTGGTGGTGGGGACGATTATTTAAGTGGGGATGATGATTACACGGGGGCACACAATTCGTGGGCAGTGATATTTGATGGCCCTCGCGATTTCGATCCGAGTTTAGATGCGAATTTTATTGTAGGTTTCGACAATCAGAATAACTTTGGCAATGATGTTATCTATGGTGGTGCTGGAAACGATGTGGTAACTGGCCTAGCGGGGAAAGACATCCTATATGGTGAATCAGGTAACGACAATATTTCTGGTGATGATGATGACGACTTTTTATCTGGTGGGGATGGTGATGATGAGATGACCGGAGATTACGGACAGCCTGCATATGCCAGTGGTGCAGGCATAGTTATTCAAGGAAATGATTACCTCGATGGTGGAAATGGTAATGATTGGATGCAGGGGGAAGGGGGAGATGATCAACTATTTGGCGGTGCTGGGGATGATCAGATTTGGGGTGATGCTCAAACATATACCGCAGATGATTTGAATGGTGAAGATTATATCGATGGTGGAAATGGCAATGATCTTTTAGTTGGTCAAGGTGGAGCAGATGAAATTTATGGTGGGAATGGGGATGATCAACTCTTCGGTGATTCTGATCAGATTTTATTAGTTAATCAAGGGGCAGATTATCTTGACGGACAGGATGGGAACGATTACTTGCGCGGATATGCAGGGAATGATCAGTTATTTGGTGGAAAAGGCGAAGATCAAATTTTAGGAAATGAGGGGGACGATTTTATTGACGGAGAAGATGATAACGATCTGATCAGTGCTGGTGAGGGAAATGATTTTGTATTTGGCGGAAATGGCGATGACGTAATCTACGGTGACGAAGGAAATGATTATGTCAATGGCGGTGATGGAAGCAATACGCTGGATGGCGGTGAGGGCGATGACACGTTGGTTGGCGGGCAAGGAAACGACTATATTTTCGGTGGCGTCGGGAGCGATTTAATTTATGGCAATGCAGGGGATGACAATATTACAGGGGAAGATGGGGACGATCTAATAGAGGGAGGGGATGGAGATGACCTCCTGCTTGGTGAGGGCGGTGATGACGTATTGAACGGTGGCCGGGGCGTCGATATTTTGGCTGGTGGTCAAGGCAATGATACCTACATTATCGATGGTAAAGACACAATCATCGACAATGAAGGGGAAAACACGTTGGATTTTGGTTCTGCAGATTTTTCCAACTTCCATCTGGAGCAGGAGACTAGTGATGAAGGAGAGAACTATTTCGTCATTAAAGATATTGCTTCAGGAAATGTCGTAAAGCTGTTAGATGGCCAGTTGGGATGGAAGGGGAGTTACAAAATCGGCGATGTGCAAATGGATCACGCAATGCTGATGAATAGCATAGCTACTGGAAATCTTGAATTAAAAGGAAGTGTCGAAAATGATGAATTGATAGGTGGCTCCCAAGACGATGTGATTGACGGTGGGAAGGGGGGCGATACATTAAACGGTGGAAAAGGGGATGACACTTATATTTTTCACATGGGTGACGGGGTTGATTTGATTAATGATGGTGAGGGCATTAATCGAATCAAATTCGGATCAGGTGTCGCCTTGAATGATATTTCACTAAATTTGATTGCTGGGGATGATGGAGATGCTTTAAGTATCGAATACGGTGATCAGCAAGACGCAATTCATCTCAAAAATGGGATGTTCCGTGCCAATGATTTACTCGAATTTAATGACGGCACTAGTTTCAGTATCGCAGAATTATTGCGTAATGGACCGGCGCTGACTGCTTATGGACCAAGTACGGGAGGAGTTGCATCAGGTTCCGACTTAAATGACTTCTTTTATGGTGGCGAAGCTAATGACGTTCTGCGTGGACAGGGGGGAGATGATTCCTTGGACGGCGGCGGGGGAGACGATCAAATTTCCGGTGGCAGTGGAAATGACTTATTGGTAGGTGGAGATGGAAATGATACTTATCTGTTCAATCTGGGCGATGGTCTGGATATCGTCACAGAAGAATCTTGGAAAGATAGCGGCAACGATCAGATAATTTTTGGCGCCGGCTTAGATCTAAATTCTGCACAAATAAGCCAAAGTTATGGGGAAAACGGGAAGCTATACCTGGATTTTAATTTTGGAAATGGTGATCGACTTAGTATTGAGAACGGTGTTGTAAATAATGTTGTGGAATCTTTCGTTTTTTCTGATGGGACTGTGCTCAGTCTTGACGAAATGAAGCAGCGACTTCCCGGGCTGTACTTTGAAGACTTCGATTATCAAGATGATGAATTTTCAGGAAGCAATGGAAACGATTTGATACTGGGGCGCGACGGGGATGACGTTCTCAGTGGATTGGATGGTGACGATATCCTGGAGGGAGGTGTCGGACAGGATACTCTAGTTGGCGGTGATGGAAATGATGAACTTATTGGTGGTGCCGATGATGACACGCTGATTGGTGGCGAGGGAGGTGATGTTTATCATTTTTCTATCGGGATGGGACGGGATTTGATCATCGATCAAAACGATTCTTCGAACGAAATTCATATCGATGCCAATGTAAATTTGGCTAACCTGATATCGGAACAAGTCGGGAATGATTTGGTTATTCGACTCCGGGATAAATCAACCTCTATTACTCTGAAGGACTATTACGCGATAAGTGATCCTCAATGGCAGGTTAAATATGCGAATAACGTTTCTGTTCCCATTGAGGATTTTCTGGAAGATTTGAATATTCCATCGTCAAATATAGAAGAGATCATTTCCTTATTTAAGGATAGAACTTTAAGTAATGCGAAATCTGATTTATATGCTGACAATTGGCGTTTGGAAGAAGATGGGAAGTACCACAAACGATCCGACTGGATAACTGGATCTTCTTCAAATCTGACAAGAACAATTGAAGATTCATACACAACCATAAATTTTGTTTCGCAAAGTAGTAATGATGAATCCATTTATTTGAACGGAAGTTCAAATGAAAATACGACCATTGTTTCGCAAACCACGGAAGTAGTTACGCGTAATTTGAATGATGAATATCGAGTCGTATGGGGCAATGATTCAACGTTCTCCTCTCCAAAATTTATTCCAATTTGGCAAATGGAATCTGGCGGAATGAAAATTCCATCAGATTTGATAGTTCGGTACGTTACTAATGATTTTGGAGAAGTAACTGGTGCTTGGTTTTATCCGCCAGAATTTTTTGTTTCTGATGATAACGACGTGACGACATCAACTACTGTAAAAAAAGTAGAAACAGAATATGCGTACGAGTTGGTTGACTTTCATGGCGGAGATGCCGACAACTTTATTGAAACAACAGGAATGAGTGTTGTTGATGGGGGAGATGGCAATGATGTCATCCAGGTTGTAGATTCCGGAGTGCTATGGCATTGGGATGCGCTTTTGTATGGAAATGCTGGAAATGACGTATTGATTGGTGGAGAAGGGGATGATGTATTGATAGGTGGAACTGGGGATGATGACCTGGATGGCGGGTATGGTGCTGATACCTATTATTTATCTGGTCAAGGAGGTGTCGATCATATTATTGATTCCGGGGAGGATGATTATGCCTATCAGGATTGGTTTTATAAATACCGTTACATTTCCGATCCGGCTGAAGAATTAAATCATCCTGGTGTATGGCAATTAAGTGTTGCTAATGATTTCAAAGCGCTCTGTTTTGAATCATATGAAAGCGCATATCAATATGCATCGACTGTCTTGACGGTCACATATGGATATGAAATAGAAGAAATTTCTGAGGATTTGGCATTTCTATGGTCTGGTGATCCAGAAAAAATTTCCGGTAACGATTACTCGAAATTGGAGAATTTGTATGAGAAGTCCATTATTTCACTGGATCGACTTGTTCTTGCCGAAGGCACAAATCCAGGGAATGTTGGTTTCTCCATTGGAAAAAACTATGATGAGCTTATCCTTGCTATGCCTGATGAAACCCAGGTTTTTATTCAATTAGCTAAGGAAAGTGATGCTATTGGAACCGGTATTGAAATAATTCAGTTTGCCGATGGCAGCAGTATGACAATTGGTGAGGCTCTCTCCATTGTTGATGGCCAAACGTCTAAAAATGGTACGCAGAACATCGATCTTATATATTCCGGTAATGGTAACGATGTCATTTTTGCGTTTGGAGGAGATGATGAGATCGAAACAAATGGTGGGAATGATGTCATCGATGGTGGAGCAGGAAATGATCTTCTAAATGGTGGACTAGGTGATGATGTCTACATTTTTGGCCATGGAGACGGTATTGATGAGATTGATCAAAATTCCGCTGCTGCAATGGATGTCGACATTATTCGTCTGAAAGAAAACGTACTTTCTTCAGACGTTTTGCTCACCAGAGAAGGAGACACGCTTGTGCTGGAGATACTGTCCACAGGCGATCGCATTAGTCAGGAAGATTGGTTTGTCGGAGGGATAAATCGAGTGAGTCGCGTGGAATTTTCGGATGGCACATCCTGGGATCTGCGCAGTATGTTCAAGGAGATATTGAACGGCTCGGAGGATGAGGATCTTCTAGAAGGAAATGAACAGGATTCGTATCAATTCGGCATGGGCGGTGACGATGATCTATATGGAAATGCGGGCAATGATGTATTGAATGGCGGAGCCGGTAATGATTATTTGGTGGGTGGACTGGGCGATGATGTTTACGTATTTGAACGTGGGGACGGAGTAGACGTCGTTGATCAAATTGATGCTGGTGTATCTGATGTGGATGTGATCAGATTCGGCGAAGGAATATCAGTTTCTGATGTTCTTGTTATCCGCAATGAAAGCACGCTGATATTTTCTATTCGAGATTCGAATGATAGTGTCACGCTACAAAATTTCCTTGATTCTGATTTATATAAAAAAACGAAAATTGAATTCTTTGATGGAACAGTTTGGGACAGCAATACTGTGATTGAGAATTCTAGAAGCATTATCTCCGGAACGGAATTCGATGATGAATTTTATGGCGACGACGGAGCAGATACTTTATTCGGCCAAGCTGGTAATGATTATTTAGATGGTTATGATGGGAAAAATTATGTATCGGGGGGCGATGGGAACGATACTTTGTACGCAGGGTATGACGATGACGTCCTAAGCGGTGACGATGGTGATGACATGTTATACGGATGGGCGGGAAATGATTATCTAGAAGGTGGCGAAGGAAGCGATTATTTGGAAAGTGCCAATGATGGACAGGGAGTCTCCATTTTGTTTGCTGGAAAAGGCGACGATGGACTATTTGATACATCGGGAAATAGTCTGTTATTCGGTGGTGAAGGTGATGATTACTTTTATCAAAACGGAGTGTTGCCTTCCATTTTGGTCGGAGGAAAGGGGAACGACTGGTTTGATATGTCGGCCTGGCTCACTCCGGGTTTCTTTGCCTTTAATATCGGTGACGGGCAGGATATCTTTGGAGAAGTGGAGGAATTAAGTGTCATGACGTTATCTCTTGGCGGGGGGGCGTCTGTGTCTGATCTCTCATTCCGCAAAGATGGCGATGCAATTTTCCTGAAAATAGGTAGTAACGATAGTATTGAAATCAGTCGGATTTTCCGTCAAGAATGGGAGCGCCCTTCCGTTACGTTGCAAATCATTGGGGAGGATATCCGAACCTATGATCTTACTGCCGCATTTTCTGCTTATGAAGCTGCGATTTCTCATGGTGTCTCGCCTAATGGATGGTCATTAGCTGGTTATTTAGGTTCGCATGTAAAAACTGTAAGTCAGGATCAGGTAATAGGTGGAATTTTGGCTTATCGCTATGCCAAAGATGGAAATTTTGATGCGTTAAGTAATTCCGCTGTGTTCGAGGCGTTACGCGATTCAATCTCTTTTGTTGCCGCACAGGAGATCGTGGTCGATGAGATAACTGCAGAAATTTTACAAGGTGGATTCGCATCTGACACCTTGGGAAATGTTGGAGGCAACGGTCTTTTCAATAGCTTGGTTGGCGATGATGTGATGACGGGCGGTGCTGGTAACGATCTCTTTGTCGGTGGTAAGGGTAATGACACAATTACGACAGGAGCCGGGGCCGATATCATTGCCTTCAATCTTGGAGATGGTCAGGATATTGTCACTTCCTCTAATGGCGGTGACGATACCTTATCTCTAGGAAATGGCATCGATTATGCGTCGTTGAAGTTTAAGAAAACAGATGACGATCTGATTCTGATTACAGGCTCGAATGAACAGATCACTCTGCAAGACTGGTATGCCGATGAGGGGCATCATAGTATTGGAAATCTGCAGGTCGTTATCGAAGGTATGTCGGGTTACGATGTGGCTTCAAGCGATGTCCTTTATAACAAGAAGGTTGTCAAATTCGACTTCGAGGGTCTAGTCGCGGAATTCGACCAGGCCAGAACAGTTACGCCTGCATTGACCGACTGGGCATTGTCATCGTCCCTGATGGATTTTTACCTGCAAGGTAGCGATACAGAGGCGATGGGCGGAGATTTGACCTATCAGTACGGGAAGACAGGGAGCTTGTCTGGTATTTCGATGCTGCCGGCACAGGCAATCATGGGTAGCTCCCAGTTCGGAATCAATCCACAGGCATTGCAGACGGCTTCTGCACTCGCAGATAGCTCACCTCGATTGGGGTAAAACAAGGTAATTATGAGAAGCAGGGCTTTGTATTTAATACAAAACCCTGCTTGTGGATTGTTGCATGAAGTCTTTCTAATAGCTCTGTTTTGTTATATGAGGCCGGCATTGATTGCGGTCGATGTCGGACAAGAACTATCTGGTCAATAGTGCCAGCGTTTGCACCAGCAATTTGCATTCTTCCGGATTGCCGATGCTGATGCGCAGATACTGGTCGATGCGCGGATGCTTGAAATGCCGCACGATGATCGCGCGCTCGCGCAGGCCGGCAGCCAGCTGTTCGGCGGGAATCGTCGGATGGCGCGCGAAGATGAAATTGGTGCGCGACGGCAGAACCGTGAAGCCGAGTTGCTGCAGCTCCTGCGTCATCTGTTCGCGGCTGTCGACGATGGCTTGCACCTTTTCACGGAAATACGCATCGTCACCGTAGCTGGCGACGGCGCCGGCCACCGCGAGGCGATCCATCGGATAGGAATTGAAGCTGTTCTTCACGCGCTCCATGCCTTCGATCAGCGCGGCATTGCCCATCGCAAAACCGACGCGCAAGCCGGCCAGCGAACGCGATTTGGAGAACGTGCGCACGACCAGCAGGTTCGGATATTTCCTGATCAGCGGCAGCGCGGTCTCGCCGCCGAAATCGACATAGGCTTCATCGACGACGATCACGGCGTTCGGTTGCGCGATCAGCAGTTCCTCGATTTTCTGCAACGGCAGAGGAATGCCGGTCGGTGCATTCGGATTCGGGAAGATGATGCCGCCGCATTCGCGTTTTGCGTAGTCGGCTATATCGATTTCCATCGCGTCGTTCAGCGGCACTTCTTCGTAATCGATGCCGAACAGGTTCGCGTAGACCGGATAGAAGCTGTAGGTGATGTCGGGGAACAGCAGCGGCGCCGAATGCTTGAGCAGCGCCATGAAGGCGAAAGCCAGCACTTCGTCGGAGCCGTTGCCGACGAAAATTTCGTTCGGCTGCACGCCGTGATAGCCGGCCAGTGTCTGCTTCAGCGCGCTCGAATCCGGGTCAGGGTACAGGCGCAGCGCATCGGCGCTGACGGCGTGCATCGCCGCCATCACGGCAGGCGACGGCGGATACGGATTCTCGTTGGTGTTGAGCTTGATCAGCCCGGCGATCTTCGGCTGTTCGCCCGGCACGTAGGGGGTCAGCGTGCGTACCAGCGGGCTCCAGAATTGACTCATGACGGCTTCCTTTATTGTCCAACCGCATATTCTATCGGAGCCGGGCATTTCGGTAGATTCTGGTAGAGTGCCGCCCATGACGAAACTGACACTGGACCGCATCCTGCAATCGCAGGGATTCGGCACCCGCAAATACTGTCGCGCGTTGATCGCGGACGGTGAAGTAACGATTCACGGCAAGAACGGGGGCGAGATCGTCGACGACTGGAAGGCTGCGTTCGAAACCGACGGCCTGGAATTCACCGTCTTCGACGAGACCTGGCGCTACCGCGAGCACGTCTACATCGTGCTGAACAAGCCATCCAATTTCGAATGCTCGCGCAAGCCCAGCCATCATCCCGGCGTGCTGACGCTGCTGCCGGAACAGTTCACCTGGCGCGAACTGCAGCCGGTCGGCCGGCTCGATCACGATACGACCGGCATGCTGCTGATGTCCGACGACGGTGCATTCATCCATGCGCAATCGTCGCCGCGGCGGCACGTGCCCAAGGTCTACGTGGCGACGACCGCCGATCCGGTCTCGCCCGAACTGGTGGCGCAATTGCTGGAAGGCGTGCAGCTGCACGACGAGCCGGCGCCGCTGGCCGCCGTCAGCTGCCGCATGCTGGGCGAGCATCAGCTCGAGATGGTGCTGGAGCAGGGCAAGTACCACCAGGTCAAACGCATGCTGGCGGCAGCCGGCAATCATTGTGCGGCGCTGACGCGCGTGGCGATCGGCGGCCTGACGCTGGCCTCGCTGGAACTGGAAGAGGGCGAATGGACCTATCTGGACGAAGCGCAGCTGGCATTGCTGAAACCGCTCGATGCGGCAGATGAAAACACGGCAGACGACGCAAAAAAGTAACACCTGTTCCATGTAACGAATCCGCCACCGTGCATGCTGTTGCGGGGCGGATTGTTAATTTCGGTTAAACACCCTTCAAGTCCGTTTCGCGGCATTGCCCTTGCGCTATGATCTGGCGCATTCAGCTTCATTCTTCCGGGCAATTCCATCGAGGGGCGATCAGTAATGCACGTGGTTCATCCTGTCATTCAGCTTGCCAAGGAACGTGCGCTCTTTCGTTTTTCCGCGCTGTCGCCACAGATCCTGCAGGATGCGCATATCAGCCTGGGACAGCAGCATCCCGCTTCCGCCGCCGAACAGAAGACGCTGACAGCTGCCCGCGAATTCCTGACCGCATTCGGACCGCGTTTTCTTGAACGCATGCAGGCCAGCTATACCGGTTACATCGAGCGCGGCATGCAGACGATGTACCGCGATCTGCGCCAGGACATGCACGAGATTTCCGCCGACACGCTGGCACTGGTGGATGACGATACCGTGATGCGGCAGATCGAGGTCGAGCGTCGTGTGCTGCGCCTGCGCGAAGCCGATCAGCAAAGCCTGGGCCGCCTGAACCTGATGATCGCGCAATTACACGGCGCTCACGACGTGCGCGAACGCGAAAATCCCTTCCGTCCCTACCTGATGGCGCGCACGCTGCATGACACGCTGTCCGACATGACGCAATCGCCGGACGTCTGTACTGTGCTGTTCGATCACCTGTCCGGCGCGCTGGCGGCGCAGTTGCCTGCCTATTTCACGACGATCCGCGATGTCTTCGAATCCAGCGGCGTGCATGCCCGCCTGCTGGCGCGGCCGTCGGCATTGAGCCGGCACGATCGCGAGATGTTGCTGGAGAGACGATTGTCGGAAGGAAGATTGCCGGATTTCCGCGATTCGATGATGCGGTCGCTGGCGTCGCCCGCATTCGAACGGATACTCGCATTGCTGCAGCAGAATCAGAATCCCGGTGGTGCCGTCGCGCCAAACGTACTCGGCAATGACGAGCCGACCGCGCAGGATTTCATCCGAAAAATTTTCAGCCAGACTGGCACGGCACGGGCTACGGGCCTTTCCAATGCCGCAGGACGACAGCCGCCTACGAATGCAAAACGTTCATTGCTGGATCATCTGACGCATTTGCAGAAGCGGGCGGCGACGGAAGACGGCGTGCAGTTGCAGGCGGATCTGGCCAGCACGCCGGAACTGGCACAGACCGGGGAGATGGAACGCATCGCGCTCGACGTTGCATCGATGCTGTTCGAGCGCATCGCCTGCGATGCCTTGATTTCTGCCGCCTTCCGTCCGGCGATCCTGCAATTGCAGTTGCCGTTTTCGAAGGCGGTGGTGCTATCGCCGGACATTCTGCAGCAGGCAAATCATCCGGTACGCCTGCTGCTCGATCGGATGGCAACGGTAGCGGCAGGCCAGACGGCGGACACGGAAAGTAGCAAGGCAATCCTGGAAGAAACGGAACGTTCCAGTGCGCGTGTCCTGCAAGAGTTCGATGAAGACACGGCGGTTTTCGACGACGTGCTGCAGAACTTCAACGAGGCGGTCGTACGGCTATTGCAGGAGGACGCAACGGTCGCTCGTGCCGCTGCGGTGCTGGAGGCGGCGTTGCAAGGGCCGGGACGTCACGAGATGTTGTCGGCACGCGTTGCCGAAGTGTTGCGCCTGCGGTTGCTGACGCTGCCGGCCGATCCGCGCGCCGCCGATTTCCTCTGCAAGACATGGAATCGTGTATTGGCGCAAGCCATCGTCGACGAAGAACCGACGTTGCCGGCCTTGCGCGATGTGGTTCCCGATTTGCTGTGGAGCGTGCAGAAACTGGATGCGCAAGAACGCGGCAGATTGATGAAGCTGCTGCCGACGCTGGTGCAGCGCGTGCGCAATGGCCTGCAATCGATCGATCTGCCGTTGGAGGAATCGCAGCGCGCGATGGACGATCTGGTGGCGATGCACACCGAGGTGCTGCGCGCGATGCAGGCCAATGGTGAGACCACAGCCGTTTCGCTGGTCGAACTGCATCGGCATTTCGCCGACTGGCGTATCGATGAGGCAGTCGATGCGCAGGCGCTGCATGCGCCGACCGTTTCGCCGGCAAGGTTGCGGGCTGCGCTGCAGGATGCGGCCATGCAGCTGGAACTGCATCTGGATGCCGATATCGGTTTGCTGTCGCGCGCCGATGCCGACTGGCTGGCAGGCATGCAGATTGGCACGGCAATCGAATGCTGGAATGGCGCAGGCTACGAGTCGGCGGTGCTGGCCTGGATCGATGCGCGGCAATCCTTTTACCTGTTCAAGCCGGCCGGCGTGATTGGTACGGTTGATGCTGAAGGTGCAGTTGACGTGCAAACCTCGCAAGGCCTGCTGCTGTATTCGTCGATTGCGCTGATCCGTTCATTGCGCGAAGGTTCGGTCGGCATGGTCGAGCCGGCGCCGGTATTCGAGCGTGCGATCGCTGCGCTGTTGCAGAGCGGCGGCAACGCGCCCACGCTGCACTGAATGCCTGCGCACAAGGTGACGCACAAGAGGTGCGCAGGCTGTTCCCTTACTTGATGATGCGGTAGCAGGGCGTGTAGGCGGTGCCCGGCAGCTTCATCCTGCCTTGCAGCACGAAGGCGGCCAGCAGCGCATCCATCGGCTCCATGATCTCCGGATCGCCGCTGATTTCGAAGTGGCCGTACTTCTCGATGGCGCGGATACCGCTTTCCTTCACGTTGCCGGCGACCACGCCGGAAAACGCGCGCCGCAGGTTGGCTGCGAGCAGATGGCGTTCCTGGTTCTTGTGCAGCGACAGGTTGCGCATGTTTTCGTGCGTCGGCGCGAACGGCTGCTGGAACGCATGATCGATCTTCAGCGTCCAGTTGTAATAGTAGGCATCGCCCTTGTTCTTGCGGAAGGCGCGCACTTCGACGACGCCGTCCTGCATGGTACGTGCGACCCGGGCCGGATCGTCGATGATGATCTCGTACAGCTTTTGCGCATCCGGGCCGAGCGTGATGCCGATGAAATGGTCGACCTGGCGGAAATAGTCTTCCGAACTGAGCGGGCCGGTGAAGATCAGCGGGAAGGGCAGTTCGGCATTGTCCGGATGCAGCAGGATTCCCAGTATGTAGAGAATTTCTTCCGTAGTGCCGGCGCCGCCGGGGAAGATCACGATGCCGTGGCCGGCACGTACGAAGGCTTCGAGGCGCTTTTCGATATCCGGCATGATGACCAGATCGTTGACGATAGGATTCGGCGCTTCGGCTGCGATGATGCCCGGTTCGGAAATGCCGAGGTAGCGGCCGCCGTCGATGCGCTGCTTGGAGTGGCCGATCGTTGCACCTTTCATCGGGCCCTTCATTGCGCCCGGGCCGCAGCCGGTACAGATGTCCATGTCGCGCAGGCCGAGTTCGTAGCCGACTTTTTTCGTGTAGTCGTATTCCTCGCGCGAGATCGAGTGGCCGCCCCAGCAGACGACCAGCTTGGGATCGATGTGCGGTTTCAGCACGTTGGCGTTGCGCAGGATGTGGAAAACGGAATCGGTGATGCCGGCCGACGATTCGAGATCGAAGGTCGGGTTGAGCAGAATCTCGTCGTGGATGAACAGGATGTCGCGCAGCACGGAAAACAAGTGCTCGTGGATACCCTTGATCATGATGCCGTCGACGAAAGCGCTGGCCGGTGCGCCCTTGATGTCGAGCTTGATGCCGCGTTCGCGCTCGATGATGTCGATCTCGAACGACGGATAGCGTTCCAGCAGTTCCTTGCCGTTATCGGTGCTGCTGCCGCTGTTGAGCACGGCCAGCGCGCAGTTGCGGAACAGTTCGTAGAGGCCGCCGTTGCGGTTGTCGAGCAGCCTGTGGACTTCGGCCTTGGATAGAACGTCCAGGCGGCCTGCGGGGGAAAGTTGCGTATCGACTACTTCGTAGGTCATGAGGCTTGCTGTTCTTCTTGGAGAAATCGGGGCAGAACGATGCATAAGCATCTTGCTTGAATGATCCGGCAAGTATAGCGGGTTGCGCCAGCGCCGAGAAAGAGAAGGGGGAAAGACGGGAAGCGATGCATCGCCGCCGGAGCAGCGATGCATGCGTCGGAATCAGCGGCCGTTGCTGGTGCGCGGCGAGAAATCGAAAGCCGCTTTCAGTGCGCGATAAGCCTTCTGTGCAACGACTGTATGCACGGGCGGTGCGATCGTCGTGATGACGGCATACAGGTCGCCGGCCGGCTCGCCGGGAATGCCCTTGCCACGCACGCGCAGCTTGCGGCCGGCGATGGTGCCGGACGGCACCGACAGCTGGATCGAGCCTTCCGGCGTGAAGACGTGCGCGGTCGTGCCCAGCATTGCAGCGTGGGAACTGACCGGAACATCCACATAGACATCGCGGCCTTCGACACGATAGCGGCGATGCGGGCGGATCACGACTTCCAGATACAGATCGCCGGCCTTGCCTTCGCCCATGCCGGGAAAGCCCTGGCCCGCGAGCCGCAGTGTCTGGCCGGCGCGCACGCCTTTCGGAATGCTGACCTTCAGCGTGCGCTTGGAAACCAGCGGCATGCCGTAATCATCGGTGGTGCAGGTCGGCACCGAGATGCTGCGCGCGGTGCCGTGGTAGGTGTCTTCCAGATCGATCTGCACCTTGGCGTGCTGGTCGCTGCCGTGCACGTTGACGTTGCGCTGGCGTGGCGGCTGGATGTCGGGGCGGCCCATCATCTCGTCGAGAATGTTGCCGAAGTTTTCCGGGCGTTCGCGACGTGTGCCTGCGGTCGCTCCGGCAGTTTTTTCATGTGCAGGATTCGCCTGGCGCGTTTCACGCGGGCGGGTACTTTCGCGCGGCGACTCGGCACGGCGTTCGGCTTGCGGCGTTTCGCGACGACTGAAAGGGCGCGGCGTCAGGTCGTAGAGCTGGCGCTTTTCGGGATCCTTGAGTACGGCATAGGCTTCGCCGACTTCCTTGAAGCGCAGTTCGGCCAGCGGTTCGCGGCTGACGTCGGGGTGATACCTGCGCGCGAGCCGGCGGTATGCCTTCTTGATGGCATCCAGCGAGGCATCGGGCGGTACGCCCAGCGTAGCGTAGTAGTCCTTGAATTTCATGTCGTGTTTCGTCGTGCAGCCTGTCGTTTATCCATCCTGGAAGATTGTTCTCATGCGTACCTGCTGCTGCGAGATCATTCTGACATGTTCCGTCGGCACCTAATGGAAGAATAGGGCGACTATTGCTTGCCAATTAACGGAAATGAAAACGCAAATGAAGCAAGCGTGCGGGATGTCCTGTTTCAATATAGTCAATTTCGCCGGCCTTTGCGCTGCTTTTGCAGGCTGAATTGTTGCCTTAATGAAAACAACCGCTCCACGAATGGACAGGCGTTGCCGCCGCTTCGTTCCCCACGACGATAAAACTTCCTTTGCCGCAGGCGGGCATTGCCGCACAATGCTGCCTTTGCTTCACTGGCATCCATCGGGATTGCGCATGACTTTTTCTTCCATTCTTTCGTCCATGGTGTTTCGCAGATGAGCGACGATCAGCTCCTCGTCTGGGAAGAAGCCGGGGCGGCACGTTCCGCACGCTGGCGGTCCGAGCGCCATGCCGCGCCACCGCGTCGTGTGGTGGTCGTCGACGACACCCTGAACGCGGATGCCGCCTTCCGGCTGGCCAGCGAAGGTACCGGCCTGCTGTGGCGCGGCGACTACCAGAATGCGCGGCAACTGCTGCAGGCATTGGTGCGCCGTATCGACCGCAAGCCGAAAAAGACGCCGGTTGCCGCATCGCCGGTCGATGCCTTCAACCGCCACCGCCAGTTGCAATCGCAGCGCGCCCGTACATTGGGGATGCTGCTGGTCGAAGTGGTCGACGATGAAATTCCGCTGCGCCGTGCACCCGATATCCGGCAGGCCTGCGCGGAAGCTTGCGGCGCCGATGCCGGCAGCTTCGTCGTATCGCTGCGCGAAATACTGGGCTGGATAGGCGCGCACGAATGGCACCGCAAGGGCGTGCCGATTGCCGCGCTGGGCGCCAGCATTCATCCTTGCTACGGCGTGTTTTCGCCGGTGCGCGGCGAATATCTGGATCTGATAGCGACGGCGCCACTGCCGTCGACCGAGCTGGCTTTCGACATCGGCACAGGCACTGGTGTGATCGCAGCGCTGCTGGCAAAACGCGGTGTTGAACGTGTGATCGGCACCGATCAGGATGCGCGCGCGCTGGCCTGCGCAAGGGACAACATCGATCGCCTCGGTGTTGCGGATCGCGTTGACATCGTCGAAGCCGATCTGTTTCCACCGGGTAAAGCGCCGCTGATCGTCTGCAATCCGCCGTGGATTCCCGCGCGCCCGAATGCGGCGATCGAATATGCGATCTACGATCCGGACAGCCGGATGCTGCGAGGCTTTCTCGATGGCCTGGCCGCGCATCTGCAAGAAGGCGGTGAGGGCTGGCTGATCCTGTCCGATCTGGCCGAGCATCTGGGATTGCGCACGCGCGATGCGTTGCTGAAGATGTTCGATGATGCCGGGTTGACTGTGATCGCACGGCATGATGCCAAACCGCAGCATGGCCGCGCCACAGACCCGGACGATCCGCTGCATGCAGCGCGTTCGCAGGAAACCACGTCGCTGTGGCGGTTGGCGGTACGTTGAGCGGCAAGAAAATTCGACGAAAGAAACAAAGGAATATTCACATGGCCAACAAACCGGCACGTTTTTTGAACTTCAAATGCGCCAAATGCAGCAAGTCTGTGCAGGTGCGCCTGCAGAAAGTGTCGGCCTGCACGCATCTGCAGCCGTACCAGGGCATCTGCGATTGCGGCGAACTGCGTCGCCATGCGACGGGTGACAAGACCGCGGTCGAGGCTTTCGTCGCAACCGGCGAAATCCATCATCACCATCATCACTGAACCCACACTCGCAATCGTGCCATGGCTGCGGAAGGAACAATGAAGGTCGATCATCTTGATCATCTGGTGCTGACGGTGGCCGACATCGAAGCCACGGCAGCGTTCTATCAACGCGTGCTGAGCATGGAAATCGTGACCTTCGGCGAAGGGCGCAAGGCGCTGGCTTTCGGCTTCCAGAAAATCAATCTGCACCAGCACGGCAAGGAATTCGAGCCGAAGGCGGAACGGCCGACGCCGGGTTCCGCCGATTTGTGCTTCATTACATCTACGCCGCTGGATGACGTGCAGACGCATCTGGCCGCATGCGGTGTCGCCGTGACCGAAGGACCGGTGAAGCGTACCGGTGCGACCGGAGCGATTCTCTCGGTCTATTTCCGCGATCCGGATCTGAACCTGATCGAAGTGTCGAACCGGCTGAGTTGATATCGCTGGATGTTGCGTTCCGGCATAACAAATGCCTTCATTTTTCCATATAGTTGCATAGCGAATCAAATATGCGTAATATGAACCCATGTTCGAACACTGTCTTTACTTCAATACGACCGCGTTGGCCCGTTTGCTTGAAAAGGAATGGAGCAAGGCGTTCAAGCCTTACGGCTTGACACCGTCGCAAGCGTTCATGTTGCGTGTGATCTTAGCCAAACCAGGATTGCTGCAGAGCGAGCTTGCGGCAGAGCTGGCAATTTCACGTTCCACCGCGACGCGTACGCTGGACGGATTGCAGAAAATGAAACTGGTCGTGCGTTGCGCAACGGAGCGAGATGGACGTGAATCGGCGATCGAGCCGACGGCAACTGCGATCGCGATGAAGGGTGAACTCGATGCTGCCAGCGGAGAGGTGACAAAACGTTTTAAGAAAGTATTGAGTACGGCACATTTTGACCAAACTGTCGCCAGTGTGCGGGCCGTGCGTTCGGCTATTGAGTGAATATTTTTCCATGTAGTTGTATATCAAACTAAAAGGAGAGAATCATGCCTATCCTGAACGTAAAGGTAAGCGCACAAAAAACACCTGAACTGGTGAACCAGATCAGCGAGTTGTTGCTGGATCTGACGACACGTATTTTGAAGAAAAAACGTGAAGTTACTGCGATCGCCATCGATTTTGTTGCGCGTGACAGCTGGGTGGTCGGTGGCCGCTTGTTGAGCGAACACGGGAAAAACAGCTTTTATTTCGACATCAAGATTACCGACGAAACGAATACCAAGGATGAGAAAGCTGCCTATATTCGCGAAGCGTTTGCCGGTTTCGAACGGATACTTGGCGATTTGCATGAGGAAAGCTATATCCATGTCGAAGATGTGAAAGCTGCTTCATACGGCTACGGTGGACGAACCCAAGAATATCGCTACCATCACTGATTGCGGGAAGATGGACCATGCCGCGTTTCAGGTGCGTATCGCCGGCACGCCATCCATCAGCTTGTCGTTGGTGATCGGCAGATTGCGAATACGCTTGCCGGTGGCGTGATAAACGGCATTGGCAACAGCCGCCGCCAGTCCGGTGATGCCGATCTCGCCGATGCCACGCACACCGAATTCGTTGAACTTGTAGTCGGGATGGTCGAGCAGGATCACGTCGATCTGCGGCTGGTCGGCATGCACCGGCACCATGTATTCGGCATAGTTGTTGTTGACCGGCAGGCCGCTGCGTTCGTCGTATTCGGTTGCTTCGAACAACGCCATGCCGATGCCCATCACGATGGCGCCTTCGACCTGGTTGCTTGCCGTCGTCCGGTTGACCACGCGGCCGACGTCGATCGCACTGACTACGCGCGCCACGCGCAAGTGTGAAATGCCCGGATCCCAGCGCACTTCGACGAAATGCACGCCGAATGAGCGGAACGACAGCTTGCCGGCCTGTTCCGGCATCGTGTGCCCCTGGCCTTCCGCGCTGGCGGTTCTCTGCGCCTGCAATATCTGTGCAAAGGTGAGTGCGCGTGCGCCATGCTTCAGCGTGCCGTTGCCTACTGTCAGTTCTTCCTGTTTTGCGCCTTGAAAGCTGCCGCCTTCTGCGACTGCCAGCGTTTTCAGCTGGTCCAGCGCGTGGCGTGTCGCCTGTGCGATGGCTGGCATCACGCTGGCCGTCGCCCATGAGCCGCCGGACACCGGCCCCGATGGAAAAGACGAATCGCCGAGCCGCACCACAATGCGTTCCGGCGGGATGCCTGTGAGGCTGGCGACCGTCTGCGCGGCGACGGTATAGGTGCCAGTGCCGATGTCCTGTACCGCGCAGGTCACGTGGGCGCTGCCGTCGTTGCGCAGCGAGACGCGCGCTTCGGCCGGCGTACGCATCGCATCCCAGCTGCAGGCGGCGACACCGTAGCCGATGGTTTCGCTGCCGTCGCGCATGCTGCCGATGTTCGGATTGCGTTTTTCCCAGCCGAATTTCTTCGCGGCCTGATCGTAGGCTTCGCGCAGATGATTGCTGGACCACGGCAGTTTTTCGCTTTCGTCGGTTTCGGCGAAATTCTTCCTGCGGAATTCCAGCGGATCGATGCCGTTGACGAGCGCCATTTCGTCGATAGCAGATTCCAGCGCGAACAGGCCGGGCGCTGCACCAGGTGCACGCATCGAGGTCGGCGTACCGTGGTTGACCTGCGCGGTCTTGTGCGTGACCGTCATGTTCGGGCAGCTGTAGCCGCCTTGCGTCATGCCGCCGCAGTTCTCGACATAGGCGTCGGTGAAGGATGTGGTGTTGATCGAATCGTGTTGCAGCGATACTAGCCTGCCGTTCGTATCGGTTGCCAGTTTCAGGTGCTGCTGCGTTTCGGGCCGATGGCCGGTCGTCGTGAACATCTGCATGCGCGGCACCACCAGCTGAACCGGCCGACCGACCAGGCGCGAGGCGGCGCTGGCGGCAATCGAATGCGGCCAGGCCCACAGCTTGCTGCCGAAACCGGAGCCGATGAACGGCGCTTCGACTGTCACGCGGTCAGGCGGCAGGCCGAAGATGCGCGCCAGCGTGTTGCGATGGACGACGACGCCTTGCGTGGCTTCGTAGACGTGCAGCGCATCGCCGTTCCAGTTGGCAGTGGTCGCGTGCATTTCCATCGGATTGTGCGTTTCGACCGGCGTCACGTAGACGGCATCCACCTTGCGCGGTGCGCTGCCAAATGCGCTGGCGGCATTGCCGCTGTTGAAGCTCTTGGGCGTGGCTTGCGGTTCCATTTTGCGCAGGCTTTGTGCGAGATTGGCGACCGGCTTTTCTTTCGCGTATTCGACCTTGACGCGATAGGCCGCTTCGCGCGCATGCTCGAAGGTGTCGGCCACGACCAGCGCGACGAACTGGCCGGCGTAATGGACGCGATCGTCCTCGAATGGCAGCCGGCTTTCCTCGACCTTGCTGCTGTTGGCGACATCCTGCGGTGAGAAGGCCGTCTTCGGATTGCGATACAGCCTGGAGAAATGCTGGTGATGATAGATGCCGATCACGCCCGGCACCTTCTTCGCATCGGTATCGTCGACGCGGCGCACACGGCCGTTGGCGATGGTGCTGAACACGCCGTAGGCGTAGGCCATGCCGGATAGATGATGGTCGGCCGCATACATGGCCGCGCCGGTGACTTTCAGGCGGCCGTCCACGCGTCGCACGGCGGCGCCGATCATCTTGTCTGTCATGCGGCTCTCCATTGTCGTGTCTTCATCGTTATGCCGCCAGGATTTGCAGACTGCGGATCACGGCCTGTTGCCCCAGCGTAATCTTGTAAGCGTTGTGCCTGTACGGCACTGCGCCTTGCATCGCAGCGGCGGCGACGTGCCGGAAGATCTCCGGCGTCATCGACTGTCCGATTAGCGCCTGTTCGGCATTGCGCGCACGCCACGGCTTGGTGGCGACGCCGCCCAGTGCGATGCGCGCATCGCGTACGACGTTGCCGTCCAGCGCGACGATGATGGCGCTGGATGCCAGCGCGAACTGGTAGGACGCGCGATCGCGCAGTTTCAGATAACCGGAACGGCTGCCGGCGATTGGCGGATCCAGCACGATGTGCGTGATCAGTTCGTCGTCCTGCAGGGCGTGCTCCTTCCACGGCGTGCTGCCGGGCAGCAGATGGAAGTCGAGGAAATCGATCGTGCGTTCGCCGCGCGGCCCTTGTACCTGCACGGTTGCACCGATCGCCGCCATCGCCACGCACATGTCGGACGGATGCGAGGCGATGCAGTGTTCGCTGGTGCCGAGCACCGCATGCACGCTGCGGTTGTGGCCGTCGATGGCGGCACAGCCGGAATGCGGCTCGCGCTTGTTGCATGGCGAGACGCCGTCGCGGAAATAGCCGCAGCGCACGCGTTGCATGATGTTGCCGGCGGTCGTGGCCTTGTTGCGCAATTGCGTGGTGGCGCCGGACAGCAGCGCCTGCGACAGGACCGGATAGTCGCGCAGTACCGTCTTGTCCTGCGCCAGCGTGGTATTGGTGACCATCGCGCCGATGCGCAGCCGGCCATCCGGCAGAGTCTCGATGCGATCCAGCGGCAGCCGTGCGATGTCGACCACGCGCTGCGGACGCATCACGTCGATCTTCATCAAGTCCAGCAGCGTGGTGCCGCCGGCCAGATAGGAAGAGGGCAGTTGCGCGTGGAAGGTAATGGCTTGCGTCTGATCGGCGGCGCGCGTGTAGTCGAAGTTGCGCATCAGCCGGCTCCTTTCAGCTTGCCGCGCGCATCCTGCACGGCGGCGAGGATGTTCTTGTAGGCGCCGCAGCGGCAGATGTTGCCGCTCATGGCTTCGCGCACACTGGCATCGTCGCTGCCGATGTGCGGATCGTTCAGTACGGCGACGGCCGTCATGATCTGGCCGGACGTGCAGTAGCCGCACTGGAAGGCATCGTGTTCCCAGAATGCCTGCTGTACCGGATGCAGCTGGCCGTTGCGCTCCAGGCCTTCTATCGTCGTGATGCTGTCGCCGTCATGCGAGACGGCCAGCGACAGGCAGGAATTGATCGGCTTGCCGTTGACGTGCAGCGTGCATGCGCCGCACTGGCCGTGATCGCAGCCTTTCTTCGTGCCGGTCAGCTGCAGCTGGTCGCGGATCACGTCAAGCAGGATGGCGTTGGGCATGACCTGCAGCGTATGCGGTTTGCCGTTGACCGTGATGCTGATGGTGTGGCTGCCATCGGTCTTTTGCGCTGCCGGCGGCGGCACTTCGATGGTGTGTGCGGTTTGCGCCCACGCATTGTTGCCCGCGGCCGCCAGGCCGGATGCCGCGCCCATCGATTTGAGGAAGTCGCGCCGCGCCGGATGCGACGGCGAAGACGCTGAACTGCTAGATGCCGCCGTCAGCGGAAAAGAGGAATCCTGATTTGCCATGAACGCCGCCTGTGAAACGATCTGGGTTAGCGTCGGCATCGGCATGCACGTCGTCGATGCCTCATCGGTATTCGTGTTGCCTGCTTCAGCCCGATTGATCGTCAACGCGAGGCGAAGTTCAATGCCGCAAAAACATTGCGCAGGCGCAATCCGGTATCCTCTGTCTTCCGTTTTCGTCGTCGATCGCTGCGACCGCTCGCATTTGGCCGATGCCGATGTTTGACCTCAAGTTAGGTTGAGGCCCTACACTGGCCGCCTTTCGATTGCAGGAAATCACCAATGACCCAGAAGATCACGCCGTCCACCGTACTGTTCCTGACGATTTCGCCACTGTTGTGGGCCGGCAATGCGATTGTCGGCCGCACGGTCAACGAGATGGTGCCGCCGGTCACGCTGAACCTGTTGCGCTGGACGATCGCGATGCTGATCCTGCTGCCGCTGGCGAGCCGCGTATTCCGTCGCGGCAGCGCGCTGTGGCCGAACTGGAAGCGTTTCTCGCTGCTGGGATTGCTGGGCATAGGCTTGTACAACACCTTGCAGTATCTGGCGCTGCATACGTCGTCGCCGATCAACGTGACACTGGTGGCGGCCAGCATGCCGGTCTGGATGATGCTGATCGGGCGCATGTTCTTCGGTTCGTCGATTTCGCATCGGCAGACGATAGGCGCGGTGCTGTCGATCTGCGGCGTGCTGCTGGTGCTGAGCCGCGGCGAATGGCATGTGCTGATGTCGATGCGGCTGGTGCCGGGCGATCTGCTGATGATTCTTGCGGCCATCATCTGGTCGTTCTACAGCTGGCTGCTGACGCTGCCGCGCGATCCGCAGGAAATCAGGCATGACTGGGCTGCGTTCCTGCTGGCGCAAGTGGCATTCGGCGTCGCATGGTCGGCCTTGTTTACCGCCGGAGAGTGGTCGATAGGTGCGCAGCAGATCGTCTGGGGCTGGCCGCTGGCTGCGGCTTTGCTGTTCGTCGCCATCGGCCCGGCGATCATCGCGCTGCGTTGCTGGGGCATCGGTGTGCAGCGCGTGGGGCCGACCATTGCCGGTTTCTTCAGCAACCTGACGCCGCTGTTCGCGGCGCTGATGTCTTCGGCCTTTCTCGGTGAAATCCCGCACCTGTATCACGCCGTGGCGTTCGCGCTGATCGTCGGCGGCATCGTGGTCTCATCGCGACGCTGACGGCGGCGCGCTGGCGATCGCCGTTTCGCTTTCGTCTGCAGTTTCATCGCCGGCTTCGTCGACTTCGTTGCCAAGGTCATCCGTGTTTTCCTGCATGCGCTTCGGGCTTTCGCGGCGATGATCGGTGATTTTCCCTTTAGATCTGGCGACCTGCCTGTCCAGCTTTTCGACCACGCCGTCGATGGCGGCGTATAGATCCTGTGCCTGTTCCTCCGCATGCAGCGTTTCGCCTTTCAGCCGCAGGGTGACTTCGGCGCGCTGGCGGATTTCCTTTTGCGGCAGGGTATCCACGCTCAGCAGGACTTCGATTTCAACGATACGGTCGCAGTGGCGGACGATACGGTCCAGTTTCCCGACGATGTATTCGCGGATGCCAGGCGTCAGATCGAGATGATGGCCGGTGATCAGGATGTTCATGCGTTCTCCTTTTATTGAGGAATGTGACAGGTAGAACACAGGACGGATCAATCGTTCCTGACGAAAAATCGACTCATGAACATGGTTTTTCTCAAACGGATTCTGACGACGATTGACGGCGTTTTCCTACTGGATGTTTCCGTACGGTGTGGAAGAATGCGGGCAGGCGGTCGATCCGATCGGCCGTTGGTATTGCAGTTTTCTCTCAATATCGATAATGCAGGCAACACGGCATTCAACATAAAGGAGATCGTCATGGCAACACTGGATACTCCCATGGTCGAACGACGCCAACTGCCCGATCGTCGTGCAAACATGGACAGACCTGGATTGACGGGGGCCGACTGGGTTCCGCTGGCGCTGCTGATTCTCGGCGGCCTGAACTGGGGACTGATCGGATTGATGAACATCGATGTCGTCGCAATGATTTTCGGCGAAGGGCCGGGCGCGCGTCTGATCTATCTGCTGGTCGGCCTGTCGGCGCTGTACGGCATCTATATGGCCTTCCATCTGGGGCAGCGAAAAACCGCGCACAAATAACCATAAATCTTTCCGTCTGCGGCGGTTGTCCGGATTTTTCCGGCAATCGCCGTTTTCATTTACTTTCCCTTTTTGTTATTTTCTTTTCGACAATCTTGCCGTTCCGTTTCCGCGAGTAAATAATGGATCGACCGGGTTTTGCGCTGCCGCAACGCCGGATGGAAATAATTCAGAAATTTATATTTCATTAGTAAAATATTTTGGAGTAAAATAAAAAGCATCCCAACTTCAACCGCGGCACGAAGATGAAAACGATTGCCAGTCTCAGCCTGATCTGTTGCACAGCCTTGCTCGGCGCCTGCGCCGACATGGGACACATCGTGCCGCAGTCGCAGCAGGTGGATGCCAATGCGCTGGGCGGCGTCGGTGCGGAACAGACAGGCAAGGCAGTCGAAGCGGCGAAGTGGCCGCAAACGCAATGGTGGAAAGCCTACGACGATCCGCAGCTCGATGCGCTGATCGATCAGGCGCTGGCCGGCAATCCGAACCTGCGCATCGCCGAAGCGCGCGTGCGCCAGGCACAGGCAATCGCGGGTGGTGCCGAGGCGGCGACCCTGCCGCAAATCGAAGCGAAGACGGCGATGACCTACCAGCTGTTTTCCGAGCACGACTTCATCCCACCGCCGCAGGCCGGCCACGTCGACTGGTACAACCGCGCCGCACTGGAAGCGACCTACGATCTCGATCTGTGGGGCCGGCAGCGTTCGACATTGGCTGCCGCCATCGATGAAGTGAAGGTGGCAGAAGCCGAATCGCAGATCGCGCGGCTGGCGCTGGAAAACAATATCGTGCGCGCCTATGTGCAACTGTCGCTGCAGTTCGCGCTGAAGGACATCGCCGAGGAAACGCTCAAGCACCGCGTAAAAGGCCTGGATGTCATGCGCAAGCGCCTGGCGGCCGGTCTGGCGACGGAGATGGACGTCACGCAACTGGAAGCTGCGGTACCACCGCTGCAGATCCAGATCGAGCAGTACGACGAAGCCGTCACGCTGCTGCGCAACCAGTTGGCTGCATTGAGCGGCAAGGGGCCGTCCGCCGGCGCGCAGATCGCGCGGCCGACGATGAAGCTGGAAGGCAACGACTGGCTGCAATTGCCGGCCATGCTGCCGGCCGACCTGATTGGCCGTCGGCCCGACGTCGCGGCGCGACGCTGGGGCGTGGAAGCATCGGCGCGCGAGATCGATGCAGCCAAGGCAGCCTTTTATCCGAACATCAACCTGATGGCCTTCATCGGTTTCCAGTCCGTCGGTTTCAGCCGATTCATCAACAACGAATCGGCGATACGCGGCATCGGTCCGGCGATTTCGCTACCGATCTTCGACGGCGGCCGCCTGCGCAGCAATCTGGGTGCGCACACCGCCGCTTACGATGCATCGGTGGAGAACTACAACGCCACCGTCATCCATGCGCTGGAAAGTGTATCGAACGCACTGGTCACTGCGCAGTCGTTGCAACAGCAGCAAAAGATGAACGATGCGGCGGTCGCCACGGCGGTGCATGCCCGCACGTTGGCGAGCAAGGGATTCGCCGCCGGCCTGGCCGATTTTCTTGTGCTGCTGAATAGCGAGATCAGGCTGTTGTCGCAGGAACAGTTGCAGGCGCAGATTGCCGCACGCATGCTGGAAAGCCATGCGGCGCTGATGCTGGCGCTGGGTGGTGGCTATCAGCCCGAACATCAGCCCGAACCCGTGAAGCAAGCTTCCCAACCAGGCGACGATCAACCGAAAACGGAGCAGCCATGAGCGCATTCGACAGTACGGCGGGCCGCATCGCACGCTGCAGAGAACGCATACCGGATTATCCGGCGCAACTGGTCACACTGAGCCGCCTGGCCTATCACATCCAGAAACGTTCGCAGGACCAGTTGAATGCGGTGTTGAAGAAACACGGGCTGACGAACGTCAGTTTTACGGCATTGATGGTGCTGTACGGCTCGGAAAACGAGACGCAGCGTGCGTCTGATCTGGGCGAAGCCTGCTCGGAAAAGCCGGCCAACATGACGCGCATCTGCAACGAACTGGAACAGCAGGGACTGATCAAGCGCCGCTCCGGCGTGGAAGATCGCCGCAGCGTGACGATTTCGCTGACGGCGGCAGGGCGCAGGCGCGTCGAACAACTGTCACCGGAGCACTGGGCGATCCTGCACCGCACTTATGAAGGCATCGCCGAACGCGATCTGCGCCAGCACGAAGAATTGCTGAAGCGCCAGCTTGCCAATCTCGAAGCGGAGGGACAGTGAGCACACCGGCCAGTGCATCGGCCGATGTTGTGGCCGAGACTGTGGCTGCCGAAGCACGGCCGCCGCGTCGTCGCCATGCCGGACGTTTGATGCGCGCCATCACGCAGGACTGGATAGGCAGCGAGGGCGAACGCTGGCTGTTCGTGCTGAAGACACTGTTCGCCGCCTTTCTCGCGCTGTGGATCGCCTTCCGTCTCGGCTTCGATTCGCCGCGCAGCGCGATGATGACGGTCTTCATCGTCGCCTTGCCGAGCAGCGGCCTGGTGCTGGAAAAAGGTTTCTATCGTCTGGTCGGCACGCTGGTAGGTTGCTGTGCGGCGCTGGCGATCGTCGGCCTGTTTCCGCAGCAGCCGATGCTGCTGTTCATTGCGCTGGCGATCTGGGTCGCGCTGTGCACCGGCGGTTCCACGCTGCTGCGCAATGCGCGTTCCTACGGTTTCGTGCTGGCGGGCTACACGGCCTGCATGATCGCGATTCCGGCGATCGACGATCCGCTTGGCGTCTTCAATCTGGCGGTGGCGCGCGTCACCGAGATCACGCTTGGCATCCTGTGCGTGGCGGTCGTCAACGATGCGCTGTTTCCGCGCCATCAGAGCGAACAGCTGGTGCAGGCAGTGCGCCGCCTGTATCTGAATTTTGCGCAGCTATGCCACGACGCGATGCGCGGCAAGCTGAGCGAGACGCAACTGGAAAAGCTGCATCTGCAGTTCGCCACCGAAGTCGCCGCGCTGGAATCGAACCGTGCTGCTGCCTTCTTCGAAGCCGGCGACATCCGTACACGCACGCAGCAGCTGCATGCATTCAACGCGGCGGCCATGGCGGCGCTGACGACCTTCCATACGCTGCACCAGTGGATGCAACGTCTGCGAGATCGTGGCGATTCGCCGGTGCCGCAGGCGATGGCACCGTTGTACGCATCCTTTTCGCAAGCCTTGCTGGTGACGGAGCTGCCGGCACGCACCGCGGCCGAAGCTGCCGTGACGCGCGAACGCTTCGCACTGTTGCAGCAGCAACTGCCGCAGATGATCGAACAGGCACGCGCCGAATTTTCACTGGCCGATCCTTCCGGCCGCCAACGACTGGACATGGATACCGCGCTCGAACTGATGCAGCGTTTCAACGACGAGATGTATCGGCTCATTGCGATCTATCACGAATTGCCGGGGCGGCTGACCGAAGCGACGCGTGCGCAGCAAGTGAAGCCCTTGCCGTACAGCGCGCGCACGCCGGGAACGATCGCCATCGCCGCAGGCCTGCGTGCCGCTGCCGCGCTGCTGATACTGGCTCTGGCGTGGTATGGACTGAATTGGCCGAGCGCTGGCGGCGCGGTGATCCTGACCGTGGTCTTCTGTGCGCTAGCAGCGTCGTCGCCGGACCCGAACCAGATGATCAAGCAGGTGACGATCGGCTTTGCGGCAGCGACGCCGTTTGCTTTCGTTTGCGCGTTCTACATGCTGAACCATGTCGAGGGCTACCTGATGCTGGTGTTGTCGATGGGTGCCTTTCTGGTGTTCGGTCTTTATGCGACGACATGGCGCCGCGTGGCCGGTATCGGCCTTGGCTTCAACCTGATGTTCGCGCAGATCATCGCACCGGAAAACCTGATGCGCTTCAACGTCGTCAATTTCTTCAACGACGCGATCGCGCAGATCATCGGCCTGGTGCTGGCCTCGGTGATGTTCGCACTGATCCTGCCTGAACATCGCCAGGGTTCGCGCCGCCATATCGAGCGTGCGATGTGGGAAGAGGCATTGCTGCTGTGCATCAGCGACCGGCTGCAGCTGCGCCACCACTTCGAAAACCGTATGCGCGATCTGTTGAACCAGTTGAACATGGGCATACGCGGCACCGCTGACGTTGAAACGCGCCGCGTGCTGAATCAGGCGATCGCGCTGCTGGAACTGGGGCATGCCATTCTCGATCTGCGTGCGCTGAATGCGCAACTGCCGGCTGGCCATCTGGCGCGCCTCGAAACCGAAAAATGCATGGCCGTGCTGGCCGCTTATTTCGGACGGCCGCAAACGACGATGCATGCGCGTGCCCTGGTGGTCACGCGTGAGGCCGGTGTCGAATTGCGCGCCTTGAAGGCGGAAGCGGCAGCGGGCAGCGGCGAGGCCGCTGTGCTGCAACGCGCGCTGACGGACTTGCATCTGATCTACGCATCGCTGCTGGATTCGTCGCTGAACGTATCGCGGCCGGTTGCCGCTTCATCGAATGGAGGTGCCGAATATGGCGCGTGAGATTGCTGTTTTCGGCATCCTGATGCCGTCGCTGCTGCTGGTCTTCGTACTGAGCCTGCTGATTCACGTGGGCGTCGACTGGTTGTGCGGCCATTTCGGCGTCTATCGCTACGTCTGGCACAAGTCGCTGTTCCGCCTGTGCCTGCTGGTCTGCATCTTCGGCGTGCTGGCCTTGCTGCTTTATTGAATACATCAACAAGAAACGGGAGCGCATCATGCGTCGATCTGTCTACCTGCGTTATTTGATCACGGCAGTACTGCTGCTGATCGCGTTTTTATTCGGCCGCTACCTGTGGAACGACAACATGAATTCGCCGTGGACGCGCGACGGACGCATCAAGGCCGACATCATCCACATTGCGCCGGATGTGTCGGGCATCGTCACCGGCGTGTCGGTCATCGACAACCAGTTCGTGCACAAGGGCGATCTGCTGTTCTCGATCGACAAGGACCGCTACGCGCAGGCACTGGCACAGGCGGAGGCAAACGTCGCCGCGCAACAGTCGGAGAAGAACATGCGTGCGCGGGAAGCGGCGCGCCGCGCCGGACTGGATGCCGCCATCGTCACCAGCGAGAACCGTGAATCGGCTGCATCGCTGTCGGCAATCGCCGCTGCGCGCTATGAAGCCGCTGTCGCCGCACGCGATACCGCAAAGCTGAACCTGGAACGCACCGACGTGCGCGCGCCGGCCGACGGTTATGTAACCAATCTGCACGTCTATGCCGGCGATTACGTCTCGGCCGGCGTGGCGCGGCTGGCCGTGATCGACAGTAATTCCTTCCACGTCAGCGGCTATTTCGAGGAAACCAAGCTACCTTACCTGAACGTCGGTGATGCGGTGGAAATCCGCATGCTCGACGGTAGCCCGGCGATGCACGGCCATATCGACAGCATTTCGCGCGGCATCACCGATCGCGACGCAACGACGGGCAGGGAACTGCTGGCCGACGTCAACCCGACCTTCAACTGGGTACGCCTCGCGCAACGCATCCCGGTGCGCATTCGCATCGACGATCTGCCGAAGGATCACAAGCTGGCTGCGGGCATGACTTGTACGGTGATCGTCAAGCCGGGAGAAGCAGCGAAAGAGGAAAAATCCGATAAAAATTAATACGATAAGACACAAATCTCTTGATGCGCTTTATCAAATAAAGACACCAAACAAGACAACTTATTTAACAATTTTCCCATGTATATGGGGGACTAAAATCGGTTGCCTTCGGGTAACTTCCGCTATTCGATTCAATGATGTTTCATCGGGTAGCGGTAGATGCGGTTACAAGGCAAATCCTCCAATGTAGTTGGAAGCGGGCGGTTGAATGATCTCCTGCTTTCGCTACATCCTCTTTCTTTCGTCGCAGTCGCACGCCTGCCAGCCATTTTTGTGCTGCTGGCCGTTCTGTCATTTCCTCTCATCCCAGCGTGGGCTCAAACAACAGGGATTGCTCCCGCCCAAAGAGCAGAAGAAGGATTGCGTCGACAGGAAGAGCGTTTGCGTGAACAACTGCAGCAGCAAGTCCCGAAGCAGGATCTGTTGCGTCCGGAACCGGCAGAATCCGCGGTAACGGAATTGCCCCACGAGACTCCTTGCTTCGTCATCGAAGAATTCCGTTTTGAAGGTGATGGCGTACAGCGATTCGCCTGGTTGAAGAATGTGGTACTTCCTTATCGTGGGCAATGTATCGGCCTCGAAGGGATACGCAGGATTGCAGCATTGCTGGATGCCAAGCTGATCGAGTGGGGCTATGCGACGACGAAGACCAGCCTGCCTGCGCAGAATATGAGCGGCGGTACGCTACTGTTTCATGTACATGTCGGCAGGGTGTCGGCAGTGCGTTTCGTCGAAGCTGGCAGCGATCTGCCGGACAAGGCCTGGGGCACGTGGCGCAATGCATATCCAGTATCCGAAGGCGATGTACTGAACATCCGCGATCTGGAGCAGGGAACAGAGCAGATGCAACGCCTGCCGAGCCAAGCAGTACGCAACAGGATCGAGCCAGGGGAGCAAGCCGATACTAGCGTCGTTGTCATCGAAAGACAGGCCGGCAGCCTTGCGGATCGGATGCGCGGCGGCCTTACGCTGGACAATTCAGGCACCGAGCCATTGGGCAAGAAGCAGTTCTCCGGCTATCTATCCCTGGATAATCCGCTTGGCCTGAACGACATCCTCAGTCTTAACGTCAGCAGCAATACGGAGAATCTGAACTCCGAACATCGCAGCCAAAGCGCTTCCATCGGTTATAGCATTCCTTTCGGATACAGCACGCTGTCTTATAACCGTTCCAAGAATCGTTATGCCCAGATCGTGCAAGGTACGACAGCGCATTTTCTTTCCAGTGGCTCCAGTAGTTCGGATCAGTTCAGGCTGGATCACATCCTTCTGCGCAATGCCTCTTCCAAATTCGGCGTCTATGCAGCCGTCTCGACACGGCGTGCCCGGAGCTTTCTGGACGATGTCGAACTGCTGGTTCAGAAGCGGCGTACCACCAATTTCGAAACAGGCATCAACTACAAAAAGCTGATCGGCGATGCAGCTATTTATCTGGAAGCGGGCTATCGGCGCGGGATGGGATGGAAGGATGCACAGGAAGATTTCAGCGATAGTCCAGATGGTCTGACGCTACGTCCGAAATTATGGTTGTTCTCAGCCAGCATTACCAAGCCCTTTGCCATTGCGGAGCAACCGTTTCAATACAGCCTTTCCATCAACGGCCAGCACACGAAGGATGTGACGACCTCGAACGATCAATTCTCGATCGGTAATCGTTACAGCGTACGTGGTTTCGATGGCGAGAGCATCTTGCTGGCCGAAAGCGGCTATTCGTTGCGCAACGAAGTGGCCACCTCGTTCCAATTGGCTGAAAGCGTGAGTATGCAGGCGTATGCCGGTATCGATCTCGGCCGCGTATGGGGTGCCAGCGCCGAGCTGTTGATTGGCACCAAGCTTGCCGGCGCCGTACTTGGCCTGCGCGGTCAATGGAAGGGATTGCAGTGGGACATAGGAGTTGGCACGCCGCTCTACAAGCCGGAAGGTTTTACGACACGCAATACAAATCCGTACCTGACGGTGACATACGGTTTCTAAAAGACAGTGAAAACAACTGAACAACAGTTGGATATTGGCAGGACAAGGGGAGTTAACGATGAAGAAGCAATCCAATCTCGATATCGATTCGATGGAATCGAACGTAGTATGTGCCACACGCCGT
This sequence comes from Oxalicibacterium solurbis, assembly GCF_014635845.1. GTDB lineage: Bacteria > Pseudomonadota > Gammaproteobacteria > Burkholderiales > Burkholderiaceae_D > Oxalicibacterium > Oxalicibacterium solurbis. The sequence goes on from NZ_BMDP01000002.1 coordinate 835,509, forward strand.
CCATGGGTGTCTCTGGTTGCCAAAGCCGTCACTTTTCTTTACCTCGCCCAAATCATCGGACCGGTCGCCTCAGCCTTTGCGCAGGTCGTCGCGTACAAGAATGCGCCGGCTGGTCGCCGGCCCATCATGGATGCGGCCAACAACGGCGTTCCTATCGTCAATATCGCACCGCCTTCCGCCGGAGGGGTGAGCCGTAACCAATATCAGGATTTCAATGTCGCGCCGAAAGGCTTGATTCTCAATAACAGCAGAAACAACAGCAAGACACAGCTTGGCGGCTGGGTTGCCGGCAATCCCCAGATGGGAGCAACGCCGGCACGCGTCATTCTCAATGAAGTGGTGTCAGGGAATCCGTCCCGGTTGAGAGGAACGATTGAGGTCGCCGGTCAGAAGGCCGCCATCGTCGTCGCCAATCCCAATGGCGTGAGCTGCGACGGTTGCGGTTTTCTGAATACGGATCGCGCCACGCTGGCAGCCGGCGCGCCGCGATTCGGGAGCAATGGCGCACTGACTGGCTTCAACGTCGGTCAGGGGCAATTGAATATCGGTACGCAAGGGCTGAATGCGGCCAATATCGAACAACTTGACCTCATCGCCCGCGGCATCGTCATCGAAGGCGAGATCTGGAGCAGGAATCTCAATGTGATCGCGGGCAGGAACGAGGTGCTTTACGGCACCCTGCAGGCAATTGCAAAGAATGGCAGCGACTCTGCGCCAGAATTCGCAATCGATATCAAGGAACTGGGGGGCATGTATGCCAACCAGATTTATATGGTTGCCACCGAGCAGGGACTTGGTGTCAACAGTACCGGCCGCATCGCGGCGTTACAGGGAAATCTGACTCTTGCCACCAATGGCGATCTGGCGTTGACGGACGGTTACGCAAAGCAGAATCTGCAGCTTGCCGCAAGCGGAAATATTGTATTGAAGGATAAGGCCATTGGCGACAGCGCGGTACGTATCGCCTCCCTTGGGAATCTCGACAATCTCGGCATCGTTTTCAGCGGCGGAGATATCGAAATGAAGGCAGCCGCAATCAATGACAACAAGGGCAAGCTTATGGCTGCCGGCGATCTTTCGATGCATGCTCATGCCATTTCTCTCAATGAGACGACGCTCACTGCGGACGGCAATGCAATGCTTTCAGCATCGACGGATGACGTTCAAGCAGACAAGTCAACGCTTTATGCAGGCGGCAATCTGGGCATTGCTGCAGCAGAGCGGATCGTCAATGCCGACGGTGTATGGCAGGCAAGAGGCAATGTATCGCTGCAGACTAAAAGTATCGACAATCGTGCGAGCAGCATCCTTGCCAATCAAGCTTTGAACATGACTACGTCGAGCGATGGCCTGCTCGACAATCAGGCTGGAACGCTGGTCGGCAATGTAGCGGTTGCGTTGAACGGAAGTGAAATCCGTAATGCACAGGGAACGATCGCGACAGATGGAATCTTGTACATCGATACGAAGAATGCGCAATTGGACAACACGGATGGGAACATTCAGGCAGGTGCAGATGCGACGGTCTCTGTCGCAGCATTGGATAACACCAACGGCACGCTTGCCTCTTCCGGGAATATGGCGCTCGACATTGACGGCGATTACATCAACAAAGGAATTCTGTCGTCAGAAAAGGATTTCACCGTTAGCGCGAAGAATATAACCAACAACGGAACTTTGAATGCCAGCCAAAAAATGGTTGTCAATACGGGCGATTTGCTGAACGAGGGGGAAATCAGCGCTGGCAACGAAACGACGCTGAACCTTGCGGGAGCGTTGACGAATACTGCTACCGGTTTGATAGATGGCTCTGCAACGACGATCGACGCGAATACGGTCGACAACACCGGACGCGTCTACGGTGATTTACTAAAGATACAGGCGGATACGCTCAACAATAGCGATACAGGAGTGATCGCTGCCCGTGAAAACCTGCTGGTGGGTGCACGGAACATCGGCAATACGAATGGAGGGCTGATCTACAGCCTTGGTGATATTGCGATGGCGGGCGGATTTTCCGATGAGAACGCTGCTACGGGAGAAATCGAAACCCTGCTCAATGCTTCTTCAAAGATAGAGGCGGCGGGAAACATAGACATTGCAGCGAAGGATTTGATCAACCGAAACGATGAATTGGTAACCCGGACGGTGACGAGTAGTGTCGCTATCAACAAAACGCAGATTCAGCGTCATGAAAGCAGCGATTTAACGAAATACAATCCGGCACAGCTCGGCTGGTCTTCGAAATTGGGCAGAGGAATGGGAGCTTATGTATTGCCAAGCGCCGCTTACCCATTTGCTACTTATGGCACTGAGCCAAAGGATGAGGCGTACACCAGAAGATGTCGTGATGGTGATTGCGAATACACATATAGATACACAAACTCTGATCCGATATGGGCGCTTTTCGGAGTAACGCCAGGGCAGTTCGCGTTATTAAATAACAAAATTCTGGCTTTCAATGCAAATCTAACTGCACGTTCATTCGACGACTGGCGTGAATACAAGTGGACGCGAAAAGACATTACCGATACGGTTGTCGACTCTACGCGCCCAGCAGAAATTCTGGCCGGAAATGGATTGACCATTGACGCCAGCAACTCCGTATTGAATGACAACAGCAGTATGGTAGCTGGTGGAACGATCAATATTGTCGGAGCGAATGTCGAGAATCGCGGTACGCAAGGAACGCGAACGGAAAGGGATGTCGGGCGTCTCAGAATTCGTTATGTAACCCGTACCACGAACGATCCGGAATTGGATTGGTATGACCAGGGAGCGGTTACCGGCGCTCCTGTGGTTACTACAACGACGTTGCAAGCGTATACCTATAAGCAGAATGCATCGACGCCTGTGGCATCAAGGGATCTGACATCCAATGCCGGCTCGACGCCAGTGGCGCCGCTTCCGGAGGACGCGATTGATCAGTTGTCCGGTCAGACGCAATACCGCGAATGGACGATTCCGAACAGCAGCATCCTTACCGCCAAGACTGCACCGGATGCAAAGTATTTGGTTGAAAGTGACCCCCGTTTCACCATCAAGAATAATTTCCTGTCGAGCGATTACTACCGCGAGAAATTGATCGCAAGTCCGGAGTTGCAGTTAAAGCGTTACGGCGATGGCTTCGTTGAACAGCAATTGATCAACGATCAAATACTTGCGCTAACAGGTAAGCGTTATCTCAGTGGTTATACAGACACGGAGAGCGAATATAAAAGCCTGATGGATGCGGGTATCGCATTTGTGCAGCAATATCAGATCAGCCCCGGCGTAGTGTTGTCGGCAGAGCAAATGGCCTTGCTGACGACGGATATCGTGATGCTGATCAAACAGCCTGTCACATTGGCGGACGGTAGCGTGCAGGAAGTCTTGGTGCCGCAAGTTTACTTGCGTCGTCCGCAGGAAGGCGATCTTTTACCTAGCGGTGGATTGATCGCCGGATCGGATGTCACGATCAAATCTGCACACGATATCGTCAACAGTGGCCAGATTTCCGCCGATAACGAAACCACACTTGTGGCAGGCAATGATTTGACCAACCGCGACGGACGTATCAGCGGCCAGGATGTATATGCTCGTGCCAATAATGACTTCAAGAATATTTCCGGAACGATTATTGGAACTGGCGAAGACAGTCAGGTCGCCCTGTCCGCAGGCCGCGACATCGTTCTGGAAACACGCACAATCGCCGGAGAAACGAAAAGAACGGCCACGACGATCGCTTCCAAACGTGTCAATGTGGATCGTATTGCGACGGTACAAGGCGGCGACGTCACACTCGATGCCGGTCGAGACATGATCGGCAAGGCAAGTGCCGTACTCGCCGACAAGGATCTTGCAGTGGTTGCCGGCCGTGACATCAAGGTCAATGCGCTCGAAACCAGTTATGCCATCAATGATCAACGCGGCGGCCGTGTCACGAAAGGGCGTAGCGCCTATCACAAGGAAGAAAGCGTTACCAATGAATTGGCAATTTTTGGTGCGGGTAACAGCGTTGTTCTGGCAGCAGGAACTGCAGGCAAGGGCGATATTGCGCTCATTGGCGTGAATGCGGCGGCGGGTGACAGCATTGTCATGCAGGGAACCAATGTCGCGATCCAGGCAGTCAAGGATTCACAGCTTGACGATATCCAGAACGTGAGCAAGAACCGTTATGCACGATATATGCGTTCCGACGAAAAACTTTCGGGCGGCGTCATTTCCGCAGGAAATGATCTGATTGTCCGCGCTACAGGTGAGGCGGGAGCCGCCGATGAAAATGGCATAGTCAAGCCGATCGCCGGCACGGGTAACGTCAAATTATCGGGCGCTTACCTGCAATCCCAGAATGGGCAAGTCGGAGTGGTCGCCAACAACAATGTGGAAATCGGCGCAATCAAGACCGAACACGCTACCGCGTATGAGTATTACAAGAAATCGAAAAGCATGTTCAGTACCAAGGTGGTCACGATCTCGGATCTGGCGACTAGGGAACAGGTTGAAGGCAGCGTCGTCAGCGGAAAATCGGTTGCTGTTCAGGCAGGAAACTTGATCGACATGACCGGCGACGTGCTGGTCAAGGCCAGCCAGATCGTGGCAGACAACGATCTGCAAATCACCGCAGGCAGGAATCTCACCATCGGGGCGGATCAGCAGCAATCCAAATCGTACTATTTCTACGAGAAGAAAAAATCCGGCATGTTTTCTGGCGGCGGCTTCGGTGTAACCATAGGTAGCCAGAAGCTCACGCAGAAACAATGGGTAACGAAAGAGACCAATGTCGGCTCTACGGTAGGCAGCGTTGGCGGTAACGTTGATCTCTCGGCCGGCAAGCAATATACGCAGACGGCCAGTCAGGTCAGTTCTCCAGATGGGGATGTCAATATCATTGCACAGAAGGTCGATATTAATGCCGTAGCTGATTCACAGCTGGCTCGCAGCGAACAACGCTTCAAGCAAAGCGGCCTGACGGTTGCCATCAGCAGCCCGGTAATCAGTGCAATTCAAACCGTGCAACAGATGGCGCAGGCAGCCGGGCAAACCTCTGATGGCAGAATGCAGGCGCTTGCCGGCGCTACTTCGGCCTTGGCAATCAATGATGCCTATGGCGCAATACAACGCGGGCAAGGTGTTGATGTTGGCGACAAGACGAATCAAATCATTACCAGTAGGGATGCAAATGGAAATGTAACCGGTAGTCGTGATGCCAATGCTGCGGACAAGGTAGGAGGCATAAACGTCAGCATCAGCTATGGTTCTTCCAAGAGCGAAAGCAAGTCGACGCAAGCCAGCAGCACGGCTGTCGGCTCCGCGATTGCCGCAGGCGGCGACGTGACGATTGTGGCCGCTGGTGCGGGTAAGGATTCCGATATCACTGTTCACGGTTCCAACATCACAGCCGGGAACAATCTGGCGATGCTGGCGGAGGATGAAATCAAGTTGATCGCCGCCCGGAACACGGCGGAACAGCATAGTAGCAACAAAAGCAGTAGCGGAAGCCTGGGCGTCAGCATTGGTACTAGTGGTTTCGGTGTAACGGCATCTGCCAGTTCTGGTCGTGGCAAGGCGGATGGCAGTGATGTTGGCTGGACCAATACGCACGTAACGGCCGGGGATCAGGTTGCCATGCAGTCTGGCGGCAATACGACCATCAAGGGTGCGGCCGTCAGCGGAAATCAGGTCATCGCCAACGTGGGGGGCGACCTGAATATCGAGAGCCTGCAAGACACCAGCCAATACGACAGCAAACAGAAGAACATCGGCGGCAGCATCACGGTGGGCGCAAGCGTCTCCGGCAGCATCAGCTACAGCAAGAGCAACGTCAATAGCGATTACGCCAGCGTGACAGAGCAGAGCGGCATCAAGGCGGGTGATGATGGCTTCCAGGTCAATGTCGATGGCAATACCGATTTGAAAGGTGCGGTGATCGCTAGTACCGACAAAGCCGTGGAAGATGGCAAGAACAGTCTCGTGACCGCCAGTCTGACGATGAGCGACATCCAAAACAAGGCCGAATACGAAGGCGAGAGCATGGGTCTCAACCTCGGTAGTAGCGTCAGCCTCGATGGCAAGCTCGCGCCGAGCGGTACCAGCCTCGGTTATGGCAGCGATAGCGATAATGCAAGCAGCGTCACGCAAAGCGGCGTTTCCGGCATTGCGGGTAATAAGGATGTTCGGACAGGCGACAAGGAAACCGGCATCCAGAAGATTTTCGATGCCGAACGAGTGCAACACGAGATAGATGCACAGATGAAGATCACGCAGGCATTCGGACGCGAAGCGCCAAAGGCAGCGGCAAACTTTGCAGCGAGCCAAATGCAAGGCCTGAAAGATCAGGCCATGGCAGCAGTGCAAGCAGGTGATGAGAGCAAAGCGGCACAATTACTCGCCGAAGTAGGGAAATGGGATGAAGGCGGCGCCTATCGCATTGCATTGCATACCGCTCTGGGTGGTTTTGCTGGAGGTGTCGATGGTGCATTGGGAGCAAGTGCGGCGGCAAGTGCGGCGCCGCTTTTAAATCAACTGCAGGATGGCGTCTTGACAGCGTTGAAGGATGCTGGAATTGGTGAAACGGTTGCCAAGGCCGCTGCGCAATTGATTGCACAAGGAACGGCAGCAAGTGTGGGGGCTGTAGTTAGTGGCGGGAATGTGGCTGGTGCGGGAATGGCGTTCAATACCGATACCAATAATAGACAACTGCATCCTGAAGAAAAAACACTTGCGCAAAAGCTGGCGAAGCTAAGTGGAGGAAAATACACGGCAGAACAAATTGAAGAGCAAATGCGGAGTATGGATGTTGTTATTAATGGAGAGGTTGAACCAGGTATCGTTGACGTAGTTTTGGACGGAAAGCCCTTGGATGAAGGTAGTACATGGGTTCCCGGTGGCGGTACGGTTGTTGTTCAATCTTTGGCGGATATGAATCCGGAGTTGCGCGCATTCATTGTGCAAAATACTACCGGTGAAGGTATACCTGGCACGATCACTTATGCAGGTCCTTTTGATGCGCCGTCTGTACCTAAGGTTATCAATACCCCACCTATTCAAACAGCGGCATGCCCTTATGGTGCGTTTGATTGTGCGGCGGGTATCCCGGTAGATAATTTGGTGCAACGTCGAAATAACGCTGCAGATTTTGCTAGCTGGCTTTCGACACAATCAGGGCGTTTTTCTTCATTGTCGACAGCATATGGCGCTTATTTATCGATGAATCCTAATCCAGTTTCTCAGGCCGGGGCGGCAACACAGTATGGAATGGCAGGTATAGCGGAGATAGTCGAATTTAGTGCTGGAGCTTTGGAGCAATTTTTGAGGCCAAACATAGGGGCAACTACAGTGAATTCATTGACTGATTTGGCGGCAAAGCCAATGATGGATCGCTATCCTTTAGGGGCTCCGTTTACGAATGAAGTACTGGAGATGTGGAAAAATTCTTCTACAGCTCAAGAGATGCAAAACAAAATTAATGGGAAAGAATAAGAATGAAGGATTTTTTTATTAGAGATGGAAATTTAAAAGAGTGGATAAGAATCTTTCTTGTTATTGCAGGGGTTGGATGCGCAATAGTGGGAATATCAATAGGAATTACATCTATTGGAGGCTGTTTCTTTCTTTTTGTAGGATTTTTTTTGGCGGCAGTTGGTGGATATGCGGCTCAGGCTCATATGTTGAAAATTAAACCATTCGATAACGAATATGAAAATGCCAGAAAAAGTTATGAAGAGGAAAAACAGGAATGAAGAAGATTCTGGCCATTTGGCTGAATAATTTTTGTCCTTAAAAACAAACAAGATGCCCTGGCTGATTATGATTATTGGGCAGGTAAAAATTCTCAATCAGGTCGCTATCTCGGCATAAGACTGCACTCTCCGCGCCTGCTTCAGTGCACAAGCCCACCATCGCAACTGCGCCAGCATCATCGTCATCGATTGCTCGGCACGTGCCGGTGACACCAAATTTCCGTTGCGATCGAACTGTTCCCACGCATCGATGAAGGCGACGCTGTTGCGTACCGTCATCGCATGCACTTCTGCGAATACCTGCCGTAACTGTTCGACGGCGCGCACGCCGCCGGCCAATCCTCCGTACGAGACGAAACCGACCGGCTTGGCCTGCCAGACGCCGTAAGCCGAATCGATCAATTGCTTCAGCACGGCCGGATAACCGTGGTTGTATTCCGGTGTGACGATGACGAAGGCTTCGGCTTCATCCAGCCGCCGTTTCAGGGCCGCCAGCGCAGGGCGGCAGTTTCTTTCCAGATGCGGTGGCAGGTCGAGCAAGGCCGGATCGACGATATCCAGCGCAAAGTCCGCATGCCGGCCGATCTGGCGTGCTGCCCAGCCAGCGACTGTGTCGCAGAATCTGCCTTCCCGCGTGCTGCCAAGCAGCAGCGCCAGTCGTATGTTTTCTCCAGCTTTAGCATCGTTTTCCGCCATGTGCTCCATCCATTCCGGTTCTTGCAATTGAACGGCGGCCAGTGTAAAACCTAAACTTAACTTTAGGTCAAGTGCTTGATATGAAAAAGACGGAAAGAAAGGCCGGGCCGCACGGTTTGCGTGAAGAACTGACGGTCGGCGAGGTGGCGGAACGCAGCGGCGTGGCGGTTTCCGCCATTCACTTTTATGAAGCCAAGGGATTGATCGCCAGCCGGCGCAATGCGGGAAACCAGCGCCGCTATGCGCGAGATGTGCTGCGGCGCGTCGCCATCATCAAGGTGGCGCAGCGGATCGGCATTCCGCTGGCTGCGATCGGCGAGGCGCTGGCGACTTTGCCATCCGGGCGTACGCCGACGGCCAAGGATTGGCGGCGTCTGTCGGCCGTCTGGAAGACGGATCTGGATGAACGGATAGAGAATCTGCTGAAACTGCGCAACCAGCTCAATCAGTGTATCGGCTGCGGCTGCCTGTCGATCCGCGATTGTCGCTTGCGCAATCCGGCAGACACATTGGCGGAAGAGGGGGCGGGGCCGCGTCTGTTGGAACCGGATTGAGAAGTGCGGCCAACTTGAATCAGGCCGGATTAAAACAGACTTGTTTTCCTGATATCTGCTTCAATCTGCAAGTGCGAATCAGAAGCGCGCATGGAAGTGACTGACGCGTGTCAGCTCAGCTTGCAATGCATCGATGCGTTCCAGCAGATCGAGCGCGAGTGCGATGCCGGGCGGATTGACTTCCATTTCCTGCGCCAGCTGTTGCGCCAGTCGCGCGCGCCGCAGCATCGGGCCGCTGAAGCGCCATTCCTGCGGCTGTTCGCCTTGCGGCTGCAGCACGCCCTCGAATACCCACGCTTCTATCGTGTCGTGCGACATGCCGCAGCAATGACATAGTTCAGTCATGCTCAAGGTGATGTCGTCGTCGATCAGCTGGCTGTGAATCGGGCTGTGAATCGCAGTGTCGGTCATGATCGTTTCTCCTTACTTGGCGCGCGGATGGAAGTCGAATGCGTTTTGAAAGGTGCGATAGGCTTCCTTTTCGCTGTCGGTTCCGGCGTGCGGCAGCGCGATGGCGAGCACGACGTACAGATTGCCGGCTTCCTTGCCGGGAATGCCTTTTCCCTTCAGCCGCAGTTTGCGGCCGGCGGCGGAATTCGGCGGGATCGTCAGCTCGACGGCGCCGGCCGGCGTATTGGCGGTGACGGTCGCGCCCAAAGCCGCTTCCCACGGTGCCAGCGGCAAGTCCATGTAGACGTCGGTGCCATCGACGCGGTAATGCGGATGGGGGCGGAAGGCGATTTCCAGATACAGATCGCCGGCCGGTCCGCCGCCGATGCCAGGACCGCCCTGGCCGGCCAGCCGCAGGTTCTGTCCGGCGCGTATGCCTTTGGGGATGTTGACGCTCAGCGTGCGCGTGCGGTGTACGACGTGGCCTTGTCCGTCGACCTCCGGCAGGCGCAATGAAATCGAACGCTCCGCGCCGTGGTAGGCATCTTCCAGTTCGATCTGTACCTTGGCGTGATGATCCTCGCCGGCCATGCGCATGGTGTGTGCGCCGCGTGTGCCATGTGTACGCTGGCCGCCATGTCCGGCCTGATGGCTGAACATCTGCTCGAAGAAGTCGCCGAAATCCATGCCTTCGAAGCCGCCGCCATTGCTGCGGAATTCGAAACCGCCGGCACCGGCACCGGCACCGGCACCGGGCGGCGGCTGGAAATCCTGGCCGTTCTGCCAGTTGGCGCCGAGACGGTCGTAGGCGGAACGGCTTTCCGGGTCTTTCAGCACCTTGTAGGCTTCGCCGACTTCCTTGAAACGTTCTTCGGCGTCATCCTGCTTGCTGACGTCCGGGTGGTATTTGCGCGCCAGCCTGCGGTAGGCGTTCTTGATTTCGTCCGGCGTGGCGTCACGCTTGACGCCCAGCGTTTCGTAGTAGTCCTTGAATTTCATCTGCGCCTCTCGCGTTTGCTGGTCGTTTGCCGGTCAGAAATTCTTGATGACGATTGTGATGTGTATATGCGTATGTTCCTGCTGCTATCCGACGGCAGTGCCGAGCAGTTCGCCGATACCCGTGGTGACAGCCATGGCGATCGCGCCCAGCACGCCGACGCGCAACGCTGCACGCAGCGGCGGCGCATTGCCGATGGCGGCGCCCAGCCAGCCGAGCACGATCAGGAACAGCAGCGACGTTGCCGCCAGCAAGGAAATACGTATGTCGGCAGGCGCCATGATCGCCGTCAGCAGCGGCAGCGCGGAGCCGGTCGAGAAGGTGACGGCCGACGTCACCGCCGCCTGTACCGGACGTGCGGCCGTGTCTTCGCGGATGCCGAGTTCGTCGCGTGCATGGGCGCTCAGCGCATCGTGCGCCATCAATTGCTGCGCAACCTGCGTCGCCAGTTCGGGCGTCACGCCGCGCGATACGTAGATCCCTGCCAGCTCGCGTTGTTCGGCAACGGGGCGGGCAAGGAGTTCCTCGCGTTCGCGATCCAGCGAGGCCTTTTCGGCATCGCTTTGCGAACTGACGGAAACGTATTCGCCGACGGCCATCGACATGGCGCCGGCAACCAGCGCGGCGACGCCGGCGGTCAGCAGTTCGCTGCGTCCGGCATTGGCTGCGGCCACGCCGAGCAGCAGGCAGGAGGTGGAGATGATGCCGTCGTTGGCGCCGAGAACGGCAGCGCGCAGCCAGCCGATGCGTTCGTTGGGATGCTGTTCGGAATGCGGGCGATACGGCATGCAGATTCTCCCTCTCGTTGACCGGCGGTAATTACTGTATCACTGCGGCTGTCTTGTCGTCGCTTTCCTACGCCGCTCGGCCGGGTGTCCGGCATGACGCGGCGCAGCGTCTGTACTATGCTCATCCGCATCACTTGTCGGAGGGCGGATGCGCGGATGGCAGAAAGGCGTGTTGTGGGGAGCAGCGATTCTGGCGTTGATGCTGGCAGCAGGCGTTATCGCGCTGCATACGCTGATCGACGGCGATCGGCTGAAACAGCTGGCGCGTGAGCACGTCGTGCAGGCATGGGGCCGAGAGCTGACGATGGGCGACGTCTCGCTATCCTTGCTGCCGACGCCGCACCTGTACGCAGCCGACGTAGCGCTATCGAATCCATCCTGGACGCAGGAACGCGACATGGTGCGCGCTTCCGGCATTACCGCACGCTTCGCACTGCTGCCGCTATTGCATGGCGAATTCGTCGTCGCCGGTTTGCAGTTCGACGGACTGAAGATGCATCTTGAAACGGATCGAGACGGGCGACGCAACTGGATTTTGCCGTCGGCGAACGGCACGCAGTCGTCGTTCGATTTGCATCAGCTGAGTGCCGATCACAGCATCGTTGTCATTCGCAATGCGGATGGCACACAACGCGAATGGGAGTTGGAAACCTTGCGCATGCATGCTGGCAGTCGCCTGCGCAATCTGGCGATCGATGCGCGTGTGCGTCGCAACGGGCAACTGCTGGAACTGGAGGGCTCACTGGCCGATCTGTCCGAAGCCGGCACGGCTGGCGCAACGACGAAAGGAAAACTGAACCTGCGAATCGGCGAGGCGGCGCTGGCACTGGATGGCGAGTTGCCGCTCGATCCGGCACTGCAGCGTTATGCGTTCGCCGTTTCTGTCGATGCAAAATCGTTGCAGCAGGCTTACGCGTTTCTCGATATTCCAGAGCGCTCGCCGGTCGCGCTGAAGGCCAGCGCAGTGCTACAGGGCAATGGCAATCGAATCGATCTGCGAGAAGCAAAGCTGCAGATGGGGCAGTTGAATCTGCGTGGCGATGGCTGGCTGGAACGCGGACCGCGCCCGCGCTTCAACGCGAACCTGCATGCGGACCGTATCGACATGATCCAGACCTTTCTCGATGCCGGCCGTCCGCCGTTGCCGGCCAAGGAAACGGGGCAGTTGTTTCGCGACAAGCCACTGCCGTGGCCGCTGCTGGCCGGCCTGGTTGGCAAGGATGGTCATGCGGAGATCACGATCGATCGCCTGAAGCTGCGCAACGGCATCGAGGTGAGCGAGGCGGCTGCACAACTGGATTTTCGTGATGACAGAATGGTTGTGCCGTCGTTCAGCGGCAAGCTACTGGACGGCAGCGCCAGCGGCGATGCGGTGTTCGAGGGTAAGCGGCAGGCTGTCGAACTGAATCTGAAGCTGGATAACACGTTGCTCGGCCGCTGGTTCAAGGAGACTGACAAGAAGGTCGAACTGAGCGAAGGCCGCATGCAGGTGGAGATGCGTGTGCATGCGATCGGCGCATCGATGAAGGCGCTGGCGGCATCGGTTAGCGGGCCGCTCGATATTCGCATCGCGCGTACTCAGGTGCTGTCACAAAAGGCAGGGCAGGCGGAATTCTGGCTGACCGGGCTGCTGTCGGCCAAGGATGCCGATCGTGTCGATCTGTCGTGCATCAGCGCGCGGCTGCCGTTCCGCGATGGCGTGGCGCGCGGCGAAGGCATAGCCGGCGCGCGTAGCGACGTCAGCCAGTTGCTGGCCGGCGGCGTGGTCGATATGCGTACGCAGACGCTGGATTTGCATGGCCGTGTGCGTGCGCGTTCCGGTGTCGCGCTCGGCTGGTCTACTTTCGGCGGCAATGTGAAGATTGTCGGCCCGATTGCCAAACCGCAATGGGAATCGGACGAAACCGGCAAGGTCGGCACCATTGCGCGCATCGGCGCCGCCATCCTGACCAGCGGCGCCAGCATCATCGTTACATCGATCTGGGATGGCGCAAATCCTGAATCCGATCCGTGCCAGCAGGTTTTCAGGGAACAAGGCGCGTCGAAAGAGGATGGAGTGAGGAAGAGCGCAACACAGCGCGCGCCGGAAGACGCATCGAATTGAGCAAGAATTGATTGCGGGCATCGATGGAATTCGAGCGCAACACCCGCTATGATGACGGCACTTTTTGATTCCGAGGGAGAACGGATGGCCAGTGTGCAGGAAATCGTCGGCAAGCAGAAGGATGGCGCGCAGTTCGTCATCTCCGCACAGATGCTGCGCATGAAGCCGGAGGAATTCGACCCGCTGGCCCAGCAATGGATCGCCGATGGCGGCGCGGATGGTTTCGAACTTGTCGGCGTGCCGCATCGCTGTTTCGTCGATGGCGAATTCTTTATCGACCGCATCACGGCGGTTCGGACGGCCTGAAGCCGCTGCATTTCCAGATCATTCCGGATCATTTACGATCATTCCGAACTCCACCAACGATTACCCTATGTTGTTTACCCGCCTGTCGGTTCTTCCCCAATACTTGCTGCCGAAAAGAGCGCTGACCGTCTTTGCCGGCTGCATCGCCGGCGCGCGCCTGGGCCGTATCACGACTGCATTGATCCGCTGGTTTATCGGCAAGTACGGCGTCGATATGCACGAGGCTGCCAATCCGGACATCGCCAGTTACCCGACCTTTAACGATTTCTTTACGCGCGCCTTGCGCAGCGGTGCACGCCCGATTTCCGCTACGGATCTGATCTGTCCGGTCGATGGCGCGATCAGCCAGTTCGGCAGCATCGAGCATGACCGCATCTTCCAGGCGAAGGGGCACAGCTATTCGGCGACGGCGCTGGTCGGCGGCGATGCCGATCTGGCAGCGCACTTTGTCGACGGCAGCTTTGCGACCTTGTACCTGAGTCCGCGCGATTACCACCGCATCCACATGCCGTGCGACGGTCGCCTGATGCGCATGATCTATGTGCCGGGCAGTTTGTTCTCGGTCAATCCGACGACGGCGCGCGGCGTGCCGGGTCTGTTCGCGCGTAACGAGCGCGTGGTCTGCGTATTTGAAGGCGAACGCGGCCCGTTCGTCATGGTGCTGGTCGGCGCGACCATCGTCGGCAGCATGCAGACGGTATGGCATGGTGTCGTCAATCCGCCGCGTACCGGCAAGGTGCGCGAATGGCGTTACGACCGGCAGCACCTGACGTTGAAGAAGGGCGACGAAATGGGCCGCTTCCTGCTTGGTTCCACGGTGGTCATGCTGTTTCCGAAGAACAGGCTGACGTTCAATGCGAAGTGGCTGGCGGCGGGGCCGGTACGGCTCGGCGAAGCGATGGCCGATGCGGTGGCGCAGGCAAAAACAGGGGCGGCAGACGGCGCAGGTGCTGCGGGTGCCATGGGTGATATAGCAGGCACATGAGCCTCGGCATCTGGATCCTGTTTTTTGCTGCAGATACCGCCTACATGTTGTGGGTATTACGCGGACAGGGTGCCGAATGGATGGAAGGTTGGCGCGCCTTGCTGTTCATCGACTGGTTTCGCGCGCCGTGGTGGTCGGCCGAACAGATTCGACTGTATGTGCTGCTGTGGTGGATCTGCCATGCGGTCTGGTTCGTAGCCGGCCTGTTCATGCCGGCATTGCGTGGCGGATGAGGCAGCCGGCAGGCCTTTCATGTTTCCCTGCAGCACTGCCGGCATGCGCTCATCCTGATTGATCATTCAGTTTCCCTTGGGCGGAAACGGCTCATCCTGTAACAACCCTTTGTCCGTTCCGTCACGTTCGGCTTCGCCGGAAGACTTGTGCCCGGGCTGATTTCTCGTCTGATCTCTTATCTTGCTGATTTCTTCTTCCGTTTCGTGATCGGCCGGTCTTTTTTCACCGCTGCCGATGTCTGCTTCTTCCAGCATGTGGCTGCCGGTTTCCTTGCTCGTACGCGCCATGTCGTTCTCCTCGTGCAAATATGCCGGTTTGACTCATCGCGCAACCAAAGATTCGCCGCGGCTATGGCCGTCATGGCAAAAAACAATGGCTTGCGTTTTGAAATGTCGCGACGCACCCCGATATGGACTGATATGCTTCGCGTAACAAATTTCCCTGTATTTTTTAGCGCCACGAAATCGCCATGAACTTCCTGCTGGATCTGATCGAACAATACGGTTTGCTCTTTGTCTTCGGCAATGTGCTGATTGAGCAGCTCGGAGCGCCCGTACCGGCATATCCGACGCTGGTCATCACCGGCGCGCTGCTGGGGCGCGGCGAATATTCGGCGCCGATGCTGTTGCTGACCGGCGTGATCGCCGCACTGATCGCCGACTACGCATGGTATCTGGCAGGTCGTCGTTATGGCGGGCGCGTGATGGCGAAGCTGTGCCGCATTTCCTTGTCGCCCGATTCCTGCGTGCGACAAACGGAAGGCGTCTACGCTCGTTACGGAGCGGCATCGCTGCTGATTGCGAAATTCGTCCCCGGATTCGCATCGGTAGCCAGTGCTCTGGCGGGAGCGATCGGCACGCGTTCCGGCAAGTTTCTGCTGTTCGATTCGTTGGGCGCGATGTTGTGGTGCGGCTCTGCGATCTTTCTCGGTTCATTGTTCAGTTCGGCGGTATCCGATCTGCTGGATATTCTGGCCAGCCTGGGCAAATGGGGGCTGGCGCTGGTGGCATTGGCTTTTGCCGTCTATCTGGCGAAAAAATGGTGGCAGCGTTATACCTTCCTGAAGGATCTGCGGATGGCGCGCATCACGGTGAAGGAGCTCGATGCGTTGCTGAAGGGCGGCAATCCGCCGACCATCATCGACGTGCGCACCGGCCTGGCCCGGCAAAACGGACGCATTCCCGGAGCTATGGTGATGTCGGCCGACGACGATCTGAGCGCGCTGGTCATCAATCCGCAAACCGATTCCGAAGTGATCATCTATTGCGCATGCCCGAACGAGGTATCGGCAGCGCGACTGGCAAAGCGGCTGATGCAGCGCGGCTATACGCGCGTAAGGCCATTGACCGGCGGCATCGATGCCTGGGTCGCGGCCGGTTATACGGTGGAACAGAATTGATATTGGCGACGCCTGCCTGACGCTACTTCTTATACGATGACCGAACCGCTACTGATTCAATTCTTCAAGGCCGCCATTCTGGTGCCGATCACGCTGCTTCCGATCCTGAATCCGTTCGGCAATGCGCCGGTGTTCGCGCGGCTTTCCACCGGCATCAGCCGCGATGCGGAAAAGCGCCTGGCGCGGCAGGTGACGATCAACTGCTTCTTCATGCTGCTGGGCGCGATGTTCATCGGCTCGCACGTGCTGGCGTTCTTCGGCATCTCGCTGCCGATCGTGCGCGTCGGCGGCGGAATCCTGGTCATTGCGACAGGCTGGCGGCTGTTGAACGACGACAGCAACAGCGGCGACGGCGATGCGATCCGCGCGCAGGTGGCGACGCGCCAGGTCTGGTCGGAAGACGAATTCAAGGTGCGCAGCTTCTATCCGATCAGCTTTCCGCTGACGGTCGGTCCCGGCTCGATTGCTGCCTCGATCACGCTGGGTGCGAATACACCGCTGCGACTGCCCGACGTGGTGATCTCGGCCGGCAGCGCCGTGCTTGGCGTGGGGTTGACGACGCTGGTGATCCTGCTGTGCTACCGCTATGCGAACGGTATGGTGCGCATGCTGGGCCGGCTGGGCACGATGGTCGTGTTGCGGCTGTCGGCTTTCATCCTGCTGTGCATCGGCATCGAAATCTTCTGGCACGGCGTGGTTGACCTGTTGAACGAATCGGGCCTCGTGTCCTGATTCGCTTCGCTTTTGGTTTGCGAAATGCGTTTCCCGTATTTCATTAACGCAGCCGGTAGTGTTGTAGCGCGTATCTATTGCCGATGCATTACAGAATGCCGTCCAGCATCAACCAGCCGGGCAGCCACCCGGTAAAGATGCCGAGCAGGACGGTGACGATGCCGGTCTGCCGGGCGATATTGCGGCCCTTGGCGAGCAGCAGGAAGAACATGAACCACAGCACCGCCCAGCTCGCCCACGACAGGCCGAGCCAGATGTCGCGAATGGTCTCGGCATGCGACAGCGCATCGAAGGTGACGGGAACGACGGTGATCGCAACGAACAGGCTGAACCATCCCAGTCCGCGGCCATCGGCACCGTTGAAGCGATTCAGCGCCACCCACAGGTAGGTGAACGTAAACAGCAGCGTCAGCGCTGCGCCCCGGATCGACTCGGCGTCGGCATCGGCGCCGAAAGCCATCCGCAGGGCAACCAGCAGCGTGATGCCGCCGGCAAAAATGTTGATGACCCATATCTCTCGGTCGCCGATGCGATCGAGCAGCCACAGACCGTTGAGAAAGAGAACGGCGCCGACGTAAAGCAGCGAAAGTCCCTGCAGCATAAGGTGTCCTTTGGCGGGCCGCTTTGTGCCTGCCGATAATCAAATGGTAAACGGGTAGTGTGAAAAAAGAGGCTGGACGGCACGATGCATGCCGCGCGAGCGGCGTGCATTCTCGCACACCTGCCTGCCGGCGAACCGGCAAGCTAACCATGACTTTGAAAATCCGGACGAAAATCCGGCTGGAAGAGGCGCCACGCCCTCGCATCTTCACGTCTCATTCACCGAGTAGCGCGAGCAACGGCGCCGCCAGGCATGTGCCGGCGACGACAAGCGCGGCGATACACCAGCGCTTGCGTGTCTTGCGGGTTCTTTCAATGATGCGTGCGGCATTGCCGTGGCGCGGGCGATAACGATTGTTCATGGGACGGCGCATGTATCGGTTGCCGGTTGCGTAACGGCGACGATACGGATTTTTCCAGTGCGCCCGGACGGCAGTGCCACTTCGGACTCGTCATCCGGTTTTCTTCCCAGCAGCGCGAGTCCTACCGGTGCGAGTACCGAGATGCGTGCCGCGCCAGGATCGACATCGCCCGGTTCGACCAACGTGATGGTTTGCGCTGTACCTGCAGAAGCAAAGGTAACGGTCGAATGCAGTGATGCGTGTTCAGGCGCTTCATCCGTCAGCAAGGCGGCGGAAACGACGTCGAGCAGGCGTTCGGCTGCCGCGCTTTCTGCGCCATCGTGATGAAGGATTTGTTCGGCAAGCGCTTGCAGGCGGGCGGCATCCTGCCGGTTCAGACGGATTTGTTGGCTCATGGCGATAAAACTCCCAGCCGGCATCATGCCGGCATAAAGAAAACGGTCAATAGAAAACGATCAACGCTGGCGCGTCAGCGCACCGGCAGGTAACGGAATACGAACGGAAAGGCTGTGTGGGAGGCTCGGGAGCGAAGAGGAAACCGTGTGGGTTCCGGGGAGACGCTCACCGAGCCGAAGGGAGGCAGGCGAGGTCTTTGGTGAAAGCCGCGAAGGCGGCAAACGCGGCGGCCAGGTGGGCCGTCATTCGCAACGCGCGCGCGTGCGCCGCTTCCCGAGGGGAAGACGTGCGGATCGACAGGACGGCGGACGAAATCATCGCGTGATATCTATGGACAGAAATGAAACAGGAAATCAGGAGTAGAACGGTCGAGTATAGCCGCTAGGGGATTTTCGTCAACCTTGCGGTTTTTCAACGGATTGCCGCCCATAGCAGCGACAATCCCGAACAGAACAGCAGCGCATCGAGCAGCAACCGGAAGCCGTTGTCGCTCAGTTTCAGCATGACGATCTTGCCGGCAAAGGTGCCGGCCATCAGCGATGCCCCGACCAGCACGCCTTTCATGAAGATGTCCGGCGGCAATGCGCCGAGTTCGCTGAAGGTAGTCAATTTGCTGATATAGAGGAACAGTGAACTGGCTGCCTCGGTCGAAATGAACGCGCCCTTGGTCAGGCCGTAGGCGGTGAAGGCCGGCACGCTCAATGGCCCGGTCGACAGCACGAGCCCGGTCAGGTAACCGATGCCGGCGCCGGCGATGGCAAGCTGCCATAGCTTCAGGCGGAAATCGTGCTTCCTCAGCCAGTGCCGCGCCGGAATCATGAAGAGGAAAAAAATGCCGAGGCAGGCATTCACGATATCGGCAGGCAGCGCCAGCAAGGTACGCGCACCCAGTGCCGCAGCCGGGATGCCGGTAACGGAATATGCGGCGAAAGCGCGCCAGTCCACTAGCCGCCACCATGCCAGCACGCGCGCGAAATTCGCCATTACCGCAGCCACCGCCATGATCGGCACCGCCTGCTTGGGGCCGAAGGTATAGACCAGGATGGGCAGCAGCATGATCGACGATCCGGTGCCGATCACGCCGCTGACGACACCGGCAACCAGCCCGACCAGCAGGACGAAGAAATAGGAAGTCATCAAGGAATGTGGTGGGAAACAGGTGTCCTGGTATCGCGGTTACACTCTAGTTATCGGGAAGGATGAAGAGAACATGAGCATTGTAGACAACAAGAAGGCATTTCACGATTATGCGATCGAAGACCGCTACGAAGCGGGCGTGATGTTGCAGGGCTGGGAGGTCAAGGCGATTCGCGCCGGCCGCGTGCAGTTGAAGGAGGCCTACGTGATTGCGCGCGACAACGAAATCTTCCTGTTCGGTGCACATGTCAGTTCGCTGGAAAGCACCTCGTCGTTCAGCCACCCGGAAGCGCGCCGTACGCGCAAGCTGCTGTTGCACACGCGCGAAATCGACAAGCTGGTATCCAAGGTTGCGCAGGCCGGCTACACGATGGTGCCACTGGATCTGCATTGGGTACGCGGCCGCGTGAAATGCAGCATTGCGCTGGCAAAGGGCAAGCGCGAATACGACAAGCGCCATACGGAAAGAGAACGCGACTGGCAGCGCGAACAGCAGCGCATCATGAAAGTTCACAAGCGTTGATGCAAAACATGGATGCAAAAACACGGATACAGCGACGGAAAACAGGATGAACGAAAGCTCCAGCAAGCAGGGCGAGACCGATGAATCGATGGAACGCATCAGCGGAGTGACGATTGCGCACTACGGCGAGCGCGCCGATGCCTTCCGCGAAGGTACGTGGGATCACGACGTCAGCCAGAACATCGACGCGCTGCTGCGTCATATCGAAGGAACGCCGCCGCTGCGCATCCTCGATTTCGGCTGCGGCCCGGGGCGTGACCTGAAAGCGTTTGTTGCACGCGGCCATGCGCCGATCGGCCTCGACGGCACGGCGGAATTCGTGCAGATGGCAAAGACGGAAAGCGGTTGCGATGTCTGGCAGCAGGATTTCCTGAAGCTGGAATTGCCACCCGCGTATTTCGACGGCGTGTTCG
Source organism: Oxalicibacterium solurbis (assembly GCF_014635845.1). Lineage (GTDB taxonomy): Bacteria > Pseudomonadota > Gammaproteobacteria > Burkholderiales > Burkholderiaceae_D > Oxalicibacterium > Oxalicibacterium solurbis. The sequence continues at coordinate 855,846 of NZ_BMDP01000002.1, forward strand.
CCAATGCCTCGCTGTTCCATGTGCCGGCTGCGGAACTGCTGCGCGTGCTGCGCGAACTGCAGGCGACGCTGAAGCCACGCGGCGTGCTGTTCGCATCGAACCCGCGCGGCAACGACGAAGAGGGCTGGAATCGCGGCCGCTACGGCAGCTATCACACGCTGGAAAGCTGGCGGCGCTACATGCACGATGCCGGCTTCGTCGAACTCGAGCATTACTACAGGCCAGCGGGGCTGCCGCGCGACCAGCAGCCCTGGCTGGCCTCGGTCTGGCGCAAGGCCGATTGAGCAGGAAAATGAAAGTGTAGATGTGCAGGTGCGCGCAGTTACGCCTAAATACAATTAGCTGCGCGCCGCCTGTGGTTGCGGTTTGCGGATCATGAAGATGATCGCCGCCGCGAACAGGCAGGCGCCACCCGCCGCATAAAGTGCCGGCGTATAGGTCAGCAGCCAGGTGCGGCTCAATCCCGCGCCATAGGCGGCGAAGGCCGAGCCGAGCTGGTGGAATGCGAAGATCCAGCCGAACACCATGCCTGCACGTTCCTTGCCGAAAGTCGCACCGGTCAGGCGTACCGTTGGCGGTACCGTGGCGATCCAGTCCAGGCCGTAGAACATCGCGAACAGCGATAGCCCGTACAGCGTGAACTCCGAATGCGGCAGCCACAGAAGCGACAGCCCGCGCAACCCGTAATACCAGAACAGCAGCTTGCGATTGTCATAGCGATCCGACAGCCAGCCGGACAGGATGGTGCCGACGAAATCGAAAGCGCCCATCATCGCCAGCACGCTGGCGGCCGGCACGGCGGACAGTCCGTAATCGCCGCACAGTGAAATGAAGTGCGTCTGGATCAGGCCGCTGGTGCTGAGACCGCAGATGAAGAAAGTGCCGGCCAGCACCCAGAAGGTGCGGTTGCGCGAGGCTTCTGCCAGCATGCGCAAAGGTTCCCAGATCGTCATGCGCATCGACGTGACCGGTGCGGCCGGCTCGATGTGCGGATCGCTGCCGTAAGGTGTCAACCTCACTTCATGCGGATGGCTGCGAACGAAAAGAAAGGCCAGCACGCAAACGACGGCGCAGCTGACGAAAACCGGAAACACGGCGGTGCGCCAACCATAGTGCTCGATCAGCCACGCGGCAAACGGCAGGAAGATTAGCTGCCCGGTGGCCGAGCTGGCAGTCAGCAGACCGATGACGAGGCCGCGCCGCTTGTCGAACCAGCGATTGGCGATGACGGCGCCCAGCACCAGCGCCGTCATGCCGGAGCCGACACCCAGCACCAATCCCCATAACGCGAACAGATGCCACAGTTGCGTCATCTGCGTGGAGAGAATCAGGCATGCGGCGATCAGCACCAGTGCGATGCAGATCACGCGGCGCAGGCCGAAGCGTTCCATCAGGATCGCCGCGAACGGCCCGATCAGGCCGAACAGGATGAAGCGGATTGCCAGCGCCGAAGAAATCTGATCGGTACTCCAGCCGAACTCGCGGCTCAGCGGTTGCAGCAGTGCGCCGGGCAAACCGAGCGCGGCGGAAGACGTCAGCATCGTCAGGAAGGTGATGGCGACGATCAGCCACGAATAATGCAAGCCGCGGCGGTGCAGCCACGACGAAAGGGAATGGGCAAACATGCGGTTCTCGGAAAAGAGTGAAGAACGGATCAGCGATCGGAAAGCAGATGGTCGCGCGCTGCGGCTAGCAGTTCGTCGGCCATCGGATCGCCGCGCGTCGCACGTGCCAGAACGGCTGCGCCGACCATCGTGCACCATTGCGTCAATGCAGTTGCGCGGCGCTGATCGGTATCGCCAGGCGCTAGCGTCGCCAGGATTTCGACCAGTTCGGCCGTGCCTGCGCGATAGGCTGCGTGTACCGGCTTGTCGTCCGGTTCACGCGCGACATCGACCGCCAGCGCAGCACCGGGACAGCCGTTGCCGGCATCGTGCAATGTTTTCTGCGACAGATAGTGATCGACGATGGAACGCAGAGCGGCTTTTTCGTCCGGCGAATCGGCGATGCGTTTTTCCCAGCGTTCGGCAGACTGACTGAATGCATGGTCGCAGGCAACGGCAGCCAGTTCGTCCTTCGATGAAAAATGCCCATAGAAGCCGCCGTGAGTGAGACCGGCCGCCGACATCAGGTCGGCGACGCTGACGCCCGAAAACCCTTTTCCCTTGAACAGACTGGCAGATGCGTCTTCGATCGCATGACGGTTGCGTTCGGTCTGTTCTTTCGATACGCGTGGCATGTGTGTCCTTTCGTTGCTTGAATGAGGATCATAGATGATGATCCTCATAAATACAATAGATGTTGTACGTCATCAATAAAGATGATGCGCCTTTGTGACGACTATTCATTTGATTTATTGCAATATTGATAAAAAATCACAAGCGACGCAGAATGGACATCATTTATTTCCTTATATCAAGAGTCATTCGCCTCAAATCCTGCTGCAAAGAAACGGAAAAACAATGGTGGACAAAAATATTTGTGCTGCCTCTTCATCGTTCAGCCACGTTCTTTTTCTCAAAGCTCTTCTTCCCTTCAACCGATCGCGTGGAAAGTAAATATGAAAATGAAAAAGTTTCAGGATGTAGCAGAGATAAGGTGTGAGCAGCCTTTCTTGATTGTCTTGACTGCCGCCTCGATGAGCATCGTGTCGACTTCCGCCCAGGCAGCATGCGACAACATCGCACCGGCTTCCGGCGCAACGGTCAATTGCGTCGGCGTGATTCCCAATGTGACTGCACCGGGCGTGGTGGCCGCAACCGGCAGTACCGGCGTCACCATCGGTGTGCAGGTGCCGGGGGGCGGCGAAGTGCTGCGCTTTACTGGTTTGGGCTTGCAGGTACAAAGCCAAAGCTCGGTCACCAATGACGGCGACATCGTCGTGACCGGCGGTCCCGGCTCAGGACTCAAGGGAGCGATATCGGGGCTCTCGAACAACAACACCATCATCAACAACGGTTCGATCGTCACAAGCGGCACCAGTACACGCGGCATCCAGATCGGCACTTCTGCGGCAGGCGGGGGCGGTGTCGGCAACACGATCACCAACAACGGAGCGATCACGACGCAGACGGGATCGTCCAATGCGATTCATGTCGTCGGCGGCAACAATACGATCACCAACAATGGCGCGATTGAAACGTCGGGCGGCGATTCCAGCGGCGTCTATGCACAGGGCGATGGCAACGCGCTGGTGAACGGCGGATCGATTCTTACGCACGGCGCTGAAGCAGAGGCCGTGTTCATGAATACGGTCGCTTCTTCCTTCCGCTCCAGCGTCACCAATCTGGCTGGCGGCAGCATCGTCAGCGATCAATCGTATGCATTCCGTGGTCTGAACGGCAGCGATACGGTTGTCAATGCAGGTCTGCTGGAAGGTCACGGCGGCGCCAGCGGCGATACCGCAGTCCAGTTCGGCAACAGCGGCAACAATACTTTCATCCTACAGACCGGATCGCAGATCGTCGGCGCGTCCAACGGTGGTGGCGGCAACAGCAATGTTTTTCTGGAAGGATCGGGTACGGTCGATAGCACCTTCCGCAACTTCAATACACTGACGATGCGCGGCACGGCGTGGAACTGGCAGACAGATGCGACCTTTAATAACACAGTCATCCAGTCCGGCTCACTGGCGCTGTCCGCGATCCTAATCAGCCCCGTCCATATCGAATCGGCTGGCACGCTCACGACTGACGGAGGTGCGGGCGGCACGCTTTTCGTTACATCGAATCCGTATCCGGGCGTCATGGTACCGCGCACTGTTTCCGGTGTCGTCTCCGGTACCGGTACGGTCAACGGTAATTTATGGAACGACGGCACCATTCATCCAGGCGTCGGTGATGGCACAGGTGCGTTGACTATCACGGGGAATTACGAAAACAAGAGCAACGGGGTGCTACAGGTCGATGTGATGCCTGCATCAGCAGGCCGTCTTGTCGTCAACGGTTCTGTCACGATCGATCCCGGCAGCACGATCGTTGCCAATTTCCGTCCCGGCGATTACAGCAACTGGCAGCAACAGCAGGTCATCCAGTGTACCGGCGATTGTGTCACTGGCAGCTTTACCGCCTACAATCCGTCCGCTTTCATCGACTCCACCGTGTTCTCCACGAATACCGGAACGGGATTGAACAGTGTTTATATCGGCTATCAGCGCAATGCGACCACGTTGGCCGAAGTGGCGAGCGAGAACGACAAGGCTGTCGCCGCATCGCTGGACGAGAATGCAAGACTGGGCGGCATGACGGCAACCGTCAACCAGATCGTCACGATGTCCGCCGCACAGGCGCAAGGAGCATTTTCCAGCCTCAACGGCGGCGGCGTGCATGCAACGCTCGCAGGACTTAGCCTCCGACAGAACAATCTGTTCGGCCGCGCCGTATCACAACGACTTGCAACATGGCATGACGACGAGATGGAACATGGTCGCGGATTCTGGGTGCGGCCCTATGGCATGACAGGCCATCTCGACGGCAACGGCGGCGATACAGCCATTGGTGCCGATTACGATACGACCGGTCTGGCAATGGGAATGGATATGCGCGTGACGCCTGACTGGCTGGCCGGTGGCGGCATTGATATCTCGCGTATGCACGCTAACTTTCGTGCCAATAACGCATCTGCCACAACAGACAGTGTCAAGCTCGGCGTGTACGGCAGCTATAGCAAAGACGATGTCTATTTCGATGTGCTTGGCAGCATCGGTCGGCACAGCAACGATACGCAGCGTGATATCGGCTTTGCCGGTTCGATTTTTCGGGCTGATGCCGACTACGATGGCTATCAGGCCGGCCTGTATGCGGAAACGGGCTATCGGATTTTGCTGTCGCCGACACTGACTTTACGTCCGCTCGTTTCGCTTTCTTATACATGGCAGCGCGAGCAAGCCTTCGATGAAAGCGGTGCGGGCGAGATCGGCCTGCATGGCGAACGCACAACATATGAAAGCGTACAGTCCGGTGTGGGCGCGCGTATTGACAAGGAGCTGTCGGTAGGGGATGGCAAACTGATGATCGAAGGGCGAATCAAATGGCTGCATGAATTTAATGACGGCGCGTCTTCGCTGCAGGCTGCATTTGCGGGCGATGTGACGGGCCAGAGTTTTACGCAATACGGCGTCGAGCAATGGCGGGATGCGGCTCAGGTCGGAGTCGGCGTCACGTTCGCAAAAACAAACAATAGTTACTGGTTCCTGAATTACGATGCGCTGCTGGCCGGAAATGAAACCGGTCAGGCGATTACGGCCGGCCTGCACTACATTTGGTAGGAAACGATATCAACACACTATCAGTACTTGCTCTGTTTCTTCATGTCGATCAGCGTTTCCTGGCAAGCGTGAGGCCGTCGGCGATCGGCAGCAGCGACAGATCGATGCGCTCGTCGCGATGCAGTTTTTCGTTGAGCAACTGCAGGGCGCGCGTGTCGGCGTCGCCGGGTTCCGCCGGATGCGCGACCTTGCCGTCCCACAGGACATTGTCGATTGCGATCAGTCCACCGGGATGCAGCAGTTGCAGGCTGTGTTCGTAATAGGCGTCGTAGCCGGCCTTGTCGGCGTCGATGAAGATGAAGTCGAAAGTGCCGGCCTGGCCTTCGGCGACCAGCGAATCCAGCGTCTGCAGAGCGGGGGCAAGGCGCAGGTCGATCTTGTGGTCGACACCGGCGCGTTGCCAGTATTCCTGCGCCAGAGTGGTGGTGCCGGCGTCGATGTCGCAAGTGATCAGCTGGCCGTCATCCGGCAGCGCCAGTGCCACAGCCAGCGCGCTGTAACCGGTAAATGTGCCGATTTCCAGTGCGCGCCGTGCACCCAGCAGGCGAATCAGCAATGCCATGAACTGGCCCTGTTCTTGCGCAATCTGCATATTGCTGCGTGGATGTGTCTGCGTGGCGGTGCGCAGTTCGGCCAGCACCGGATGTTCGCGCAACGAGACGTCGAGCAGATAGCGGTACAGCGTATCGTCGAGATTCAGGGTGCGGTTGGACATCGCGACTCCATGATCGGAAAGTGAAGACAACTTTCGGCACTGCATCCTGTCGAAATGCCGACAGGCAAGCGGCATGGGGAATAGCCGGCTTCGTTATGACATCGGCAGGGAAAGGTGGTTCGACATGAAGGCAGCGAGCAAGGTAACCAAATCAGCCAAGACAATCGGCAAGAAGGACTTGCCGGTGGCGGAAATTCGCCGCTATCTGGAGCCGGGGCCGATCGTACTGGTCACGTCCAGCTGGAAAGGCGAGGACAACGTGATGACGATGGGCTGGCACACGGTGATGGAATTCACGCCGTCGCTGGTCGGCTGCATCATCGCCGGCGGCAACCATAGCCACGCGATGATTCGCAAGAGCGGGCAGTGTGTGATCAACATTCCGACGGCGGACATGCTGGATACCGTGGTCGGTATCGGCAACTGCTCGGGTGCGGATGTCGACAAGTTCGAGCGATTCGGCCTGACAACGCAGCAGGCGAAGCACGTCGATGCGCCGCTGCTGACGCAGTGTTTCGCCAATCTCGAATGCCGTCTGCACGACAAGCGGCTGATCGGCCGCTACGATTTTTTCATCTTCGAGGTCGTCAAGGCGCATGTCGCACGCACGCCGAAATATCCGCAGGCCGTGCATTACACCGGTGACGGCATCTTCACGCTGTCCGGCAGGCAGGTCAGCCGGCGTGCGAAATTCAGGCCGGAAATGCTGTGAAGTGCGTTGCGAGATGCGTGCTGCAAGAGACGCAAGAGACGAGATGCCACTTGCGATATCCCGCTTGATTGAGACCGCTAGCGATCAAGCCGCTGGATACGATCGGTCGCCGGCGGCGATACCGGCGAACGGATCTGCAGATAGCCTTCCAGCGCATCGATGTCCGGCATGCCGCCTGCCACGGGCTCACCGCGCTTGAATACGCTGAAGTTGTCGCCGCCATTTGCCAGATAGCTGTTCATCGTCACGCGGTAGTAGGCATTGTCCTGCACCGGCTTGCCGTTCAGCTTCATGTCGCGGATGCGTTTCCCCGGCGGTTGCTTCAGGTCGTATGCATAGCTGAATCCCTGCGACGGGAAGAGCACGCGCGGGCGCGCAGTCGTGTTGCTGCCGGAGCGGAACTGCTGCTCCAGCACGGTGCGCAACTGCTTGCCGGTCAAGCGGCGCACGATCAGATTGTTGCCGAACGGTTGTGCCTTGAACAATTGCGCGAAATTCACGTTGCCGCCTTCGGGCGGTACTTCGATGTCGGCGCGTACGCCGCCGGGATTCATCAATGCCAGTTGCGCGCCGCCGTTCTGTGGCGCCTGCGTCGCGGCCAGCTGCGCATCGGCGATCAGGTTGCCGAGCGGACTTTCGCCGGAAGCAACCGGCTGGCGCGATAGCGAAGCTGTCAACCTGCCGACCGTGCGTTGCGCCAGCGGCGCTGATGCCTGCGCATAGCGTTCGACGACGGCTGCCACCGCAGCGTTCTGCGCGAAACGCGGATAGGCGGCGTTCGGCGCGACGCTGCGGCCTTTATCGTCGGTGAAACCTTCGTTCTGCACGATCACATTGCGTGCCGCTTTGCCGACGACCTTGTGCGCGTGCGGATCGATGGCGAGTTCGATGTCCGTCAACAGCATGCCGTAGCGTCCCGCGCTGGTCAGCAGCAGCGAGCGGTTTGCCTGCGGCGGGCGATAGTCGCAGATGTAGGCGTGATGCGTGTGGCCGGAGACGACGACGTCGATTGCCGGATCGAGCCGGTCGAGAATCGGCACGATGTCGCCTGCCAGGCCGGAACAGCCGTTGTAACTGCCGGCAGTCGTACCGCCCTGATGGATCAGCACGACGATTGCATCGGCGCCTTGCGCCTTCAGTTGCGGCACCAGTGTGTTGGCAGTTGCGGCTTCGTCGGCGAAGCGGATGCCTTGCACGCCGCCGGGCGCGACCAGCTTGGCGGTTCCTTTCAATGTCAGTCCGATGAAGCCGACTTTGACGCTGCGCGCACCGTCGCCGAAGGTCTTGATGCCGATGGCGGGAAACAGCGTGCCGCCGTTTTTGCGTTGGGTATTGGCTGCGAGAAAGCCGAAGTTGGCGCCGGCGAAGTGGCCGTCCAGCGAGCACGGCAGGCGCGGTGTAAACCGTTCGCAGCCGCCATGCTGCATGCGCAACAGTTCGTTGCTGCCCTTGTCGAATTCATGGTTGCCGACGGCGTTGAAATCGATGCCGATCGCGTTGACGGCATCGATGGTCGCTTCGTCGAGAAACAGCGCAGACAGCAGTGGCGACGCACCGATCATGTCGCCGGCGGAGACGACGGCGTGATTCGGGTTTTCCTGCTTCAGTCGGCTGATGGCATCGGCCATGTATGCGATACCGCCGGCCGGCACCACGACACTGGAATGTTCCCGATTCGGATCAGGCGCGAAAACGGCCAGATGTGGCGGTTCCAGATTGCCATGCAAATCGTTGAAGGCAAGGATGCGGACCTTGACAGGTGCATCGCCGGATGGCGTGGCATCCGGCGATGCTTCCTTTGCGGCTGTCGGGACAGACGGTTGAGTCGCAGACTCATGCGCTGTTTGCAGTTGGCTGCAGCCAGCCAGCAGCGTCGAACAAGCCAGCAAGGCAATGCACGGAAAACGCAATGAAGGGGAAGAAAACCGGAGTGGGAAATGCATTTGCATCGTTCAGCTGTTCAGGCAAAAGATGCAGTGTAGTGGATGACGATGAAAGAATGGTGAATTCCCGCCGAAACGGCGGGTAATGCGAAGGAACAGATGGGTTGCTTCAGAGTCCCAGCCAACTGCGATCCTCGGGGTCGGCGTCGATGCGGCGCTGTATCGTTTCGAGGATGAGCGGTTCGGCTTCTTCCCAGCGCAGCATAACGTCGGGATCGTCTGATTCGCAGATCAGCGTATCGAACAGCTGATGCTCGACGGCATACAGATTCGACAGCGCGGTATTGACGATCTTCGCATAGAAGCGCCGGCTGTCGCTGTCCATTTCGGAGAACATTTTCCTGTCGCTCATGGCAAGACTCGCTCGGTGGTTGCTCAGGTTCATTATAGGAGCCTGATCGCGCATCCGTAAGGACAAGTTGCACCGCCGGCGCAATCCGATGCGCAATTTCCACACCTCAAGCGTGGAGTAATGACGAAACACCCATCTCTATTGATGTCCTATTAACTTGCAAGCAGCGCGCAACAACACATGCAACGGTGCGGAATGGCAGGGCGCAGCGGCAGAGAACTTCAGTTCATGGTGCAAAGCAGGCAAAAAACAAGAAGCCGGCACGAACGATGACGTCCGGTCATGCCGGCTGCAGCAACGGAATCAACGGAATCAGTAAGCGCCCATGTAATCCTTCTTGCCGATTTCCACGCCGTTGTGGCGCAGGATGTCGTAAGCGGTCGTCACGTGGAAGAAGAACTGCGGCAACGCGTAATGCAGCAGATAGTGCTGGCAGTTGAAGGTGCGTTCGTGCGGCGTGCCGGCACGAACGACGAATTCGCGTGCTTCCTGGCCGTCGATCTTGTCCGGCGTGGCGGTATCGACGAAAGCGATGGCGTCGGCGATCAGCTTCTGCAGGTCGGCGAAGGTCTGCTGGTCGTCTGCCACTTTCGGAATATCGGCGTTCGACAAGCGCGCAACGGCGCTGCGCGCGAAGTCGCAGGCGATCTGCACCTGGCGCAGCAGCGGGAACATGTCCGGATAAAGACGCGCCTGCAGCAATGCGTTTGGATCGATCTTCTTGTCGGTCGCGTGGGATTCGGTCTTGTTCAGGATGTCGGCCAGGCTGCCGAGCATTTGCTTGTAGACGGGGATGGAAGCGGCGTAGAGAGAAATGGTCATGGTTTTTCCTTGGATCGGGACAGCGTTGAACGGCGAAGCTGCGGCGATTATAGAAAGGAACCCAAAACGCTGCCGGCGACGGCTTGTTTCTTCCGTTTTCTTCTTCCGTCGGCGTTTATTGCGACTGCACGTAGGACTGCTGCTGGGCAATGAAGCCTTCGAAAGCGGCAAGCAGCGGCGAAAATTTTTCGCTGTCGTTTTCCAGTTCCGCCAACGCAAAGCAGGTTGCCTCATAGGTGGATAACTGGTCAGGCCGGCGCGCCTTGCGGATTGCGTAATGTGATGGCGGCGGATTGCGCAAGGCAAGTCGCGGCAGTTGCAGCAGCAGCGGATTGCAATGCAGCATCTTGCTGCTCTTGCGCCATGTGCCGTCGAGCACGACCAGCCGCAGCCGTGAGCGCGCATGCGATGCGATCGATGCGATATCGGCGACTTCAACCGCTGGCGCGCTGCCTGCCGTTTCGGGATAGAGCAGCACCGGCTGGATCGTCATGCCGGTTTGCCGATCGTTTTGTTGCTCTTCAAACGGCCGATGGAGCAGGGCGTGCAATGTCTCTTCATCGAAGGTTTCGCCAACGACGAGCCGGCTGTGCGGCAAGCTCAGATGCAGCAGTTGCGCGCTGCCTTTTGCATGGGCGACTTCCATCGGATGCTGCAGGAAAAGCACTTCCGTCGCCGTATCGAGCGGGCTGATCCAGTGACAGATGCAGGTGGATTGCGGGCGCAGGCAGCGAAGGCAGTGCGGACGTTTCATCTTCAAATCGCGGAAAAACGTTTGGCCAGCCGTTCGCGCTGAAAATGTTCGACGACGAAATCGACGAAGGCGCGCGTTTTTGCCGGCAGCAGTTTTTGCGCGGCGAAATAGATCGATACGCTGCCCATTTCCACATACCAGTCCGGCAGCACGCGAATCAGGCGGCCGCTTTCCAGATACGGCAGGGCATTCGGCATCGAAGTCAAGGCGATGCCCATACCCAGTCGTGTCGCTTCGCAGGCCGCGTCCGGATCGCTCATCGTCATGCGCGCACGCAGTGCGACCGGCATCTGCTCGTTGGCACGATTGCGCAATGGCCACGGGCGTACGCGCCCGATCTGCGGCGAACGGATCAGGATGCCGTCGTAATGCGGCAGATCGGCCGGCGAACGTGGCGGTTCGCGATCGGTGAAATAGTCGGGGGCGGCGACCAGCACGCCATGTGCCGGTGCCAGCGTACGCGCGACGATGCCATCCGGTAATTCGAAACCGCCGCCGATCGCGGCGTCATAGCCTTCCGCAATCAGATCCACACGGCGGTTGTCGAAATGCCAGTCCGGCGTGATCGCCGGAAAGCGCTGCAGGAAAGCAGGCAGCAGCGGCACGATGAAATGACGGCCGAAAGCAGCACCCATGCTGATCTTCAAGGTGCCGGCGGGCTGACCGTCGGCGCTGGCGAGATTCGCGACAGCGTTTTGAATGACGCTCAGGCCATCGCCGACTTCCACCAGAAAACGCTCGCCGGCTTCCGTCAGCGTCAGGCTGCGCGTGCTGCGCTGGAACAGGCGCACGCCGAGACTGGCTTCCAGTTTGGCGACATTCTTGCCGACGGCGGCCGACGTCAGACCGAGCCGGCGCGCCGCTTCCGAGAAGCTGCCGGCTTCGGCGCTGCGGACAAAGCATTCGATGCTGTTGAGCGTTTCCATGATGGTGAAATTTTAAACTAATGGTTTAAAAAGAATATACAAATTACCGGCTAGTTTAAACATAATCGGCGAACGATACTTGCTCCGTGGTCTTCACATTCATTCATCAAATCAAGGAGAAACATCATGTCGAACGCAACCCAGCAGAAACAACAAGTTCAGCAAGTCCTGGCCGGCAAGGTCGCATTCATCCAGGGCGGCTCGCGCGGCATCGGTGCCGCCATCGCACGCCGTCTGGCACGCGATGGCGCGGCAGTCGCACTGACCTACATGAGTTCGCCGGACAAGGCGCAACAAGTCGTCAAGGAGATTGTCGATGCCGGCGGCCGTGCGCTGGCGATCCAGGCCGACAGCAGCACGCCGGACGCGATTCGCACCGCGATCGATCAGGCCGCAGCGACGTTCGGCCGCATTGATATCCTCGTCAACAATGCCGGCGTGCTGGCACTGGGCGCAGTGGACGAACTGACGATGGAAGATTTCGATCGCACGATTGCCGTCAACGTGCGCAGCGTGTTCGTCGGCGTGCAGCAGGCAGTGCGCCACATGGGCGACGGCGGCCGCATCATCACGATCGGCAGCACGAACGCGGATCGCATGCCGTTTGCCGGCGGCAGCATCTATGCGATGAGCAAGTCGGCGATCGTCGGTCTGACCAAAGGTCTGGCACGCGATCTCGGCCCGCGCGGCATCACGGTCAACAACGTGCAGCCTGGTCCGGTCGATACCGACATGAATCCGGCCGACAGCGATTTTGCCGATGGACTGCGCGGCCTGATGGCGATCAATCGTTATGGACAGGCAGACGAAATCGCTTCCTTCGTTGCCTATCTTGCCGGTCCTGAAGCAGCCTATATCACCGGCGCGAGCCTGATGGTCGACGGCGGTTTTTCTGCTTGATCGCGTGCGGGCCTGCATCCGTCGGCATGCCGAATACATACCGAAAGGTTGCAAGCCAGCAATTTGTTCGACACTGCATTGAAAATGCAGTGTCGCTTCCGAATTACTGAATTGAAAATCCCCATTCACTTTCTATACTGTGTTCATGAAGGCAAACGAGGAGTCGGTCATGAGACACAGACTTTACTATTTCCTTCCGGATACAGATAGCGCACGACGCGCTTTCGACGATCTTCTTCTGCATCGCATCGAACAGCGGCATGTCCGCTTTCTTTCCGGCGGCGCACCGTTGCCGCACGATCTCCCCGAAGCCGGCTTCCTGCTGAAAACCGACGCCTTGCACGGCGCTGCGACCGGCATGGCGGTCGGCGGAATATTGGGCATCCTGCTTGGCGTGATGCTGGTTGCGTATGCCGGATTGGGCGAGGCGACCGTGCTGCTGACGGCGCTGATGGGTTTGTTGTTCGGCGCCTGGGCATCGAGCATGGCAGCGGCAGCCTTGCCGAATTCGCGATTGAAAGCGTTCGTGCCGGAACTGCAGAACGGAAAAATCCTGATGATCGCCGACATTCCTGCACGGCGCGTCAACGAGATCGAACACATGCTGGCCGAGCGTCATCCGGAGACGCGTTTCGGCGGCGAGGAATCGCACATTCCCGTCTTTCCGTAACAGGAGGGAGGGGAATGGCGAAGGCAGCGGAAAAACTGCCGAACGGCGCCTGAGGGCATGGCCGTGCGCCATGCGTCGTATCTGGTGATTGCTTTTTGACGGAGGTTGACATGGAACTTATGCATTCGCATCGCTGGGATCGTCCGTTGCCGGACTGGCGGGCAGCAATCGTGTCCGGTTTCGTCGCAGGTGCCGTTGTGATGGTGCTGGAACTGCTGTGGTCGACGCTGGTGAACGATGGCAATCCCTGGCAGACGGTCCACATGGTTGCGGCCATCGTGATGGGGCAGGACGTTCTGCAACCGACTGATTTCAGCCTGCCCGTGGTGGTCGTTGCCCTGGTCACGCACTACGTGCTCGGCATCGTGTTCGGCCTGATCCTGGCCGGCATCGTTGCGCCGTATCATTTCGATGCGCGCATGAGCACGGTACTAGCGACCGGTGCAGTGTTCGGCGTGGTGCTTTATCTATTCAATTTCTACGGTATGGCACGCATCTTCGACTGGTTTGTCGCCATGCGTGGTGTGGAAACCTGTGTGGCGCATGTGATTTTCGGCATGGTCGCTGCTGCAGCCTACCTGAAGCTGGAAAAACTGGAGCGCTGACGCCGATGGCAGGACGGTGCAATGCCGTCCTGCCTTTTCTACGCTTTACCTCTCTGATTTCCTGATCGGGCCTGCCGCCTGCTTTCCGTCCTTTCTCGCGTAGATTGTCACGCGATGTCACCTTTTGTCACATTGATGTCATGGCGAGGTCATAGTCCGCGCCAATAATTTCCTCAAATCAATAACGTCCATACCGGGCGGAGTCGTTCCGCCATCGATTTGAAGGAAACAGCATGACCATCCGCCTGCGCATCAGCCTGCTTGTCGCCCTGACATTCATCGTCATTTCCGCCATCGGCTGTTATGCCGTCTTCCAGTCGCGCAGCAGCGCAGTCGAGGTGAGATCGGTCACCGAGGGCGTGGTGCCCAGCGTGCTGGCCTCGTCCGATCTGGTCGGCAAGCTCAAGGATGTGCAGTTGGCCGCGATGGTGATGGTCGGCGAGACGGATAACAATCTAGTTCCGCAGGAAAACGAAAAACTCGCAGCGAAGAAGGCTGCCTTGCAGGAAGCGCTGGCCTTCCAGTCGCAACATGCCGATAACGACGCGCAGCGCGGTCTGGTCGAACAGGCGAAGGAAAGCCTGGACAACTATTTCGACGCCATCGACGGCGTCGCCAAATTCAAGCTGGCCGGCAGAAGCGATATCGCGCAGGCGACTTTCTTCGGCGGCGTGATGCAGTACCAGGCCGAACTGGAAAGCATCGTCTCGACGATGCGTATCGAGAAGGATCGCAGCAAGGATGTCGCGATTGCATCGCTGAACGAAAATCTCTCGACCACCAGCACCGCGATCACCATCGTTTCTGCCACCGCCGTCGTGCTGCTGACGCTGATCGGCATTTTGCTGTACCGCCAGATCACCGGCCCGATCAGCCGCATGCAGACGATGATGAGCGAGATCGCCACCAGCCAGGATTTCACGCGCCGGCTGCCGGTGCAGCGCATGGACGAGGTCGGCCATTCGATCGTTGCCTTCAACGGCATGATCGAGAAGATCCAGGAAGCCTCCGCGCAGGTCAAACAGAAGACCGCCGACATGCAGGCGATGCTGCAGAACATTCCGCAAGGCATCCTGACCGTGGTCGACGGCAACCGGATTCATCCCGAATATTCGGCCTTCCTGGAAACCGTGTTCGAAACGCAGGACATTGCCGGCCGCGACTTGATGGAGCTGGTGTTCGCCGATACAAATCTCGGCGCCGATACGTTGTCGCAGATCGAGGCGATCGGCGGCGCCTGCATCGGCGAAGACGTGATGAACTTCGCATTCAACGAACACCTGATGGTCGGCGAGGTCGAAAAAAAGATGGCCGACGGCCGCGTCAAGATCCTCGATCTCGGCTGGTCGCCGATCACCGACGAGGCCGACACGGTGATTCGCCTGATGCTGTGCGTGCGCGACGTTACCGAGTTGCGCAAGCTGACGGCCGAAGCCAACGAGCAGAAGCGCGAGCTGGAAATGATCGGCGAAATCCTCGCGGTCGAAGCCGGCAAGTTCCAGGAATTCATCGTCACCTCGCGCCGCTTCCTCGACGACAACGAGCAGATCGTGCGCCAGAACCCGGAAGCGAATGCGTTTGCAATCGCCAAGCTGTTCCGCAACATGCACACGATCAAGGGCAACGGCCGCACCTACGGCCTGCTGCATCTGGCCAACGTCGTGCATACGGCGGAACAGCATTACGACGACCTGCGCCATCCGGAAACCGGTGCGGTCTGGGATCGCGAGGAACTGCTGGCCGGATTGACCGCCGTGCGCGACACGATAGACCGCTATGCGCGCATTAACGAAGTGACGCTGGGCCGCAAGAATGCGGAAGCCGCGAACGAGCTCGATCGCCACACGCTGACGATCGACCGCAAGCACATCCAGGAAAGCCTGCATCGACTGGAAACGGTCAACACGGCCAATCTGCACGAACTGGTTGCCGTGCGCAATGCGGTGCGCCGCACGCTGCGCCTGCTGGGTACCGAATCGGTCGCCGACATGCTGGACGGCATCACCGCCTCGCTGCCGGCGCTGGCGGCGGAACTGGAAAAACCGGCGCCGAATTTCATCATCGAAGACAACGGCTACGTCGTCCACGCGCATGCCGCGCCGATGCTGAAGAACGTTTTCATGCACCTGGTGCGCAACGCGATGGATCACGGGTTGGAATCGGCCGAAGAGCGCGTGATCAAGAACAAGCCGGCAACCGGCACGATCAGGCTGGAAGTCGGCGTGATGGACAACATGGCGCACATGGCGCTGTCCGACGACGGCCGCGGCCTGGCGCTGAAACGGATACGCCAGATCGCGATCGACCGCCATTTGATCACGACCGAGGCGGCGGCAACGATGCGCGATACCGATCTGGCACGTCTGATCATGCAGCCGGGCTTCTCCACGCGCAGCGAGGTGACGAACGTGTCCGGCCGTGGCGTCGGCATGGATGCGGTGCTGGATTTCATCACGCGCGATCAGGGCCGCATCGAGATCCGTTTCACCGACGATGCCGAAGGCGCGGATTTCCGTACTTTCCAGGTCATCGTGATGCTGCCGGAACGCGTGGTCGTCGAAGTTGACGGTATCGATGTTCCGTATCCGGTCGCAGGGCAGGAGGCGAGTGCTGCGCCAGCCGACCTGTTGCCGGATGCCGACGACAGCGATACTCGCGTGGCCTGAATTTCGCCCACGAGGTATGCAGGCAAATACAACCGCCATCGGGCGTGGCCGCGACAGATGGCTGAAACAGCAAGACAAAATAGAAAACAGGAAATACGGAATTACATGACGCTGGAATCATTACTCTTTTGCGCGTTCGGCATCGTACTGGGCGCTGCGCCGCTGCTGTGGAAAATCGCCCGCCTGAAGAAGCGCATCGCACGCATGATCGATGTGGAACAGGTGGAAGCGCTGAAACATAGCGTGCACCTGACTATGCAGGAACAGCAGCAGGATCTGGAAAAGCACAGGCAGGAGCTGGACGACGAACGCCGCGCTGCTGAAAAACGGATAGACGGCATGCGCAACGAAAATGCGCGCTCGCTGACGGAACTGCAGCAGCAGAACGCCGACAGCATGGCGCGCATTCTCGACAATTGCGATGCGTCGCAGGAAACCATCGTCAACCTGCTGGGCCTGATGCGCACCTTCGAGCGCTGGCATGACGACATGAACGTGCTGATCACGCATAACCGCGACATGCACCGCAAGAACGACGAGTTCGCCCTGATCGTCAATCAGGTCATCATCGTCGCGCTGAACGCCTCGATCGAGGCGGCGCGCGCCGGCGTGCACGGCCGCGGCTTTGCGGTGGTGGCGGCCGAAGTGCGCGAACTGGCGCAGCGCGCGGAGAAACTCTCGAAGAGCTATCGCGGCAGCCTGTACCAGAGCGATCTGATCACGACGACGACCTTCCAGGATCTGCAGGCCGGCGGCAAGATGATCGTCGGCGCCGTCATTGGCCTGGACCAGATCAACAAGAAGACGCGCGAAGCGCTGGCAGCGTGAGGCGGACATCATGATCACGCAATCCGCCAGGGAAGGTTTCGATACGCTGCTGACGCGTGCGCTGAAGGACAGCATGGTGCCATCAGGTGCCGCATGCGAAGTGACGGTGCTACCCGATGGTGACGCCATTGGCGAGCGCAACATGGTCGTGCTGACCGTGTCGTCCTATCTGTTCCGCCTGATGGTGATGTTCTACTTCACGCCCGATGCCGTGACCAAGGCGCATTTCGCGCGCCTGAACAATACCGGCGGCGAACTGGACGATCAGGCCTTCATGGATGCGATCGCCGAATGCGGCAATCTGTGCTGCGGCATCCTGAACCGCGACTTGGGCAACTTCTTTCCGCATATCGGCATGTCCACACCGATCGTGATCGACCGCCGCTGCGCCGAATACCTGCAGATGCTCAATTGCGGACACGTCCAGCATTTCGCGGTGGACATAGCCGACGCGCCGCGCTTCCACGTGACGCTGTGCGTGTCGGATTACGCGGACATCGATTTCACCGTCTCGGAAGACGAACTTGGCGCGAACACCGGCGAACTGGAACTGTTTTAAATCATTACGAGGAAAAAATCATGGCACAAATCCTGGTGGTCGACGATTCGAGCACGGTACGCAACGAAGTGGGCGATTTCCTGAAAAAGAACGGGCTGGACGTCGCACTGGCGGTGGACGGTCGTGATGGCCTGAGCAAGCTGAAGGGCGATTCAGGCATCAAGCTGGTCGTCTCCGACGTCAACATGCCGAACATGGACGGCCTGACGATGGCGGAAAAGATTCGCAGCGAACTGGGCAATGCGAACGTCAACATCATCATGCTGACGACCGAGAATTCGCCGATCATGAAGGAGCGCGGCAAGGCGGCCGGCATCAAGGGCTGGATCGTCAAGCCGTTCAAGGGCGATGCTGTGCTGCCGACGTTCAAGAAGCTGGTTGGTGCTTGAGGAACAAGGAAGCAACGAGCAAAACATCGAGTCGCAAATGCTGAACAAGAACGCCCCGGTGCACTGCGTGCCGAGGCGTTCTGTTTTCCGACACTTGTTCGCTGCTTATTTCACGCTCTTCGCCGCGTCCTCGATCAGCTTCGTCACTTCGGCCGGATGCGAGGTCATGACGACGTGCGAGGCGCCGGCGATTTCCACGGTCTTTTTCGCTGCGGCGCGTTGCGCCATGTAAGCGATGGCGGCTGGCGGGATGTTCTTGTCGGCGCTGCCGTAGATGAACCACGACGGCAGCGACTTCCATGCCGGCGTGCCGGACGCTTCGTTCAGTGCCGCTTCCGTCACCGGCCGCTGCGCTTCGGCCATCAGGCGCGCCTTGGCGACAGGAACGTCGGCAGCGAACTGGTTGCGGAATTTCGTCTGGTCGATGTACAGATCCTTGCCGCCATCCGGCAGCGTGACCGGCTGCGCCAGTGCCGAGCCGAGCGTGCTGCCGGGGAATTTCGATGCCAGGCCGGCGACGGTTTCGCCGGCTTCCGGCGCGAAGGCCGACACGTAGACCAGTCCCTTGACGTTGTCATGTCCGTTCGCGGCCTCGGTGATGACCGAGCCGCCGTAGGAATGACCGACCAGAATCACCGGCCCCTTGACGTTCTGCACGATGCGCGAGACGTAATCCGCATCGCCCTTGACGCTGCGCAGCGGATTGGCGGCACCGATGACCGGATAGCCGTCGGCGATCAGCTTGGCGGCGACGCCATCCCAGCTGGAAGAATCGGCGAAAGCGCCATGCACCAGCACGACGGTCGGTTTGGCTTGCGCGGCATTTACATCTGCATCGGCAGCGAAGGAGGCGGGTGGCAGGGCGACGGCGCCGAGCAGCGCAGCGGCGGCGAATCCGTTGATGGCAAGACGGATGCGGCGTGGGATGGCGTTCATGATGTGTTCCTTTCTGATCGTGAATGATTGTGGATCGAAGCTTGCCGTTGCAATGGGCTGCTTCGATACGGCCATTACATCGTGCGGATGTATCGCTTCTGTGTCCGCAAAGGGGGAGAACGGTAAGCCTGCGTATCTGTGGCCCGTGCCGATACATGCAGATACAAAACAGGAAAGAGAAAACGGGAAAACCGGCCGGCCTGAAGGGAAATCGCGCAAGGAAAGGTGGCAAGAGGCCCGGGCGAGCCGGCACAGTTGCATGCAAGCGGCAACATTTCCGCGGTCGATGAAAATTTTGCACCCATCGCAAGGCGCCGTCGGGCTAGGATCGTGACGTCGGCAAAATCGACGTCCATCCTCCGGAATGCCTATCTCGTTCCGGTATCCGTCTCAATTACCTGCGAATCGGATTCCTGCCGGGCTACCTTGCCCGGCCTCGCATTTGCTGCGCGCAAATGCCGGTGGCCGCCTGTGCGCGGTCTTTTTGTGCTGACGAACATTCCGAAACGAAATCCATGAGTGCCATTCATCCGAGCAGTCTTACCGGCGAACACGCCAGGCTGGAAGACGCAATCTATACAAAGGTGACCCTGCGGTTGCTGCCTTTTCTTTTCCTCTGCTACGTCGCCGCCTATCTGGATCGCGTCAACGTCGGCTTCGCCAAGCTGCAGATGCTGAACGACCTGCAGTTCAGCGAAACCGTCTACGGCCTGGGGGCCGGCATTTTCTTCATCGGCTACTTCCTATTCGAAGTGCCGAGCAACGTGATCATGCATCGCGTCGGCGCCCGCGTCTGGATAGCGCGCATCATGATCACCTGGTCCATCCTGTCGGCGGCGACGATGTTCGTCACCACGCCGGCGATGTTCTACGTGATCCGCTTCCTGCTCGGCGTGGCCGAGGCCGGCTTCTTCCCCGGCATCGTGCTGTACCTGACGTACTGGTTCCCGGCGTCGCGCCGCGGCCGCATGAATGCACTGTTCATGATCGGTATTCCGGTCGCCGGCATTGTCGGCGGTCCGTTGTCGGGCTGGATTCTGAAGGCCTTTACCGATGTGCACGGCTGGCACGGCTGGCAATGGCTGTTCCTGCTGGAGGCGATCCCGTCGCTGGTGCTGGGCATCATGTGCCTGTTCTATCTGCCGAACGGCATTCGCGCTTCGCACTGGTTGTCGGAAGAAGAAAAGCAGGTACTGGAAGAAAACATCGCGCAAGATGGCGGCAGCACGGCCAAAACGCATTCGGTGGCCGGCGTGTTTTCGAATCCGCGCGTGTGGTTGATGGCCGGAATCTACTTCTGCTGCATGATGGGCCTGTACGGCATCAGCTTCTATCTGCCGACGCTGGTGAAGGCATCCGGCGTCAAGGATGCGCTGGATGTGGGCCTGCTGACCGCGATTCCGTATACTTGTGGCGTGATCGCGACGCTACTGGTGGCGCGAAGTGCCGACCGCATGCGTGAACGTCGCTGGCACTTTGCGATCGCCAGCGCGCTGGGCGGCATCGGTCTGTACCTGAGCACCATCTATGGCCACAACGTCGTGCTGGCACTGTGCGCGTTGTCGCTCGGCACGGCCGGCATGCTGTCGACGATGCCGGTGTTCTGGACCTATCCGAGCGCGATCTTGAGCGGCACGGCGGCGGCGGCCGGTATCGGCCTGATCAACTCGGTCGGCAATCTGGCCGGCTTCGTCAGCCCGTCCATCGTCGGCTGGCTGAAGGACGTGACGAACAGCACGAACGCCGGCATGTATTTCGTCGCCGGTGCACTGGTGCTGGGCGCGCTGCTGGCCTTGCTGCAACCGCGCGAACTGGTGAACAGGTAAATCTGCAACCTGCATCGTTCGCGTCTTGAAAGAATGGTGACGATGCAGTATCTGTTCGATGATTTCGAAGACGATACGCATCGGCGTACAGGGAGCGAAGCCCTGTGCGCCGATGCCGTTTTGTTGCGCGGCTTCGCTTCGGCGGAAGACAAGGCCGTCCTCGATGCAGTGAAGCGCGTTGTGGCCGATGCGCCTTTTCGCCGGATGACGACGCCCGGCGGTTTCCGGATGTCGGTGGCAATGACGAACTGCGGGCCGCTCGGCTGGGTGACGGACCGGCGCGGCTATCGTTACGCAGCAGTCGATTCCGACAGCGGCAAGCCGTGGCCGGCAATGCCGCAAGTGTTGCAATCGCTGGCAGGGCGCGCGGCAGAAGCAGCCGGCTTTGCCGACTTCGTTCCCGATGCCTGCCTGATCAACCGCTATGAACCTGGCGCACGCATGTCGCTGCATCAGGACAAGGACGAACAGGATTTCGGCCAGCCCATCGTTTCCGTCTCACTCGGCTTGCCGGCGGTATTTCTGTTCGGTGGACTGAGGCGGGAAGACAAGGCTTTGCGGGTGCAGTTATTGCACGGCGATGTGGTGGTCTGGGGCGGCACGGCCCGTCTGCGTTACCACGGCATCGCGCCATTAAAAAACGGCAGCCACCCGCTGACGGATGACTGCCGGATCAATCTGACTTTTCGCAAGGCTGCTTAAGCTGATATTCGGGATTGTGTCCAATCTTTATTTCATACGCAGTCTGGCGTGAATGAATGTTCAGGCAGCGAGCATCAAGCCGCTGAGTGCTCATTCAATTTTCTGCCGATCATCTAATCGATAGCGTACTCATTTCGCTTCTGCACAGCCGGCGCCGCTGCTCATGGCCTGCTGCGCTGCCTTGCCGATTTCTTCCGGTGTCAGATCCTTGATATGCGTGGCGATCGACCACGAATGGCCGAACGGATCTTCGAGAATGCCGTAGCGGTCGCCCCAGAACGCGTCTTCCAGCGGCATCTTGACGGTGGCGCCGGCATCCACCGCCTGCTTGAATGCGGCATCGGCATCCTTGGCGTACATGTGCAGCGTGACTGACGTGCCGTTGCGCGCCTTCGGCCCGAGCGAACCGTAATCCGGGAATTCGTCGACCAGCATGACAGGCGAATCGCCGATGCGGACCATCGCATGCCACATCTTGCCGTCCGGGCCGGGCAGGCGGGCGAGTTCGACGGCATTGAATGCCTTGACGTAGAAGTCGATGGCAGCGGCGGCATCGGCACAGACGAGGTGCGGCGTGATTGTGTGCATGTTATCGGGAATGGGTTTTGCGGCGGGTTGGCTCATTGCGTGTCTCCTGTTTGTAAAGGTAGTGAGGGAAGGGAAGCTGAGGGCATTGCCAGATTCGTTGTTGGTGCGGCCAAGGTTTCGTAAGTCTCGATGCGTTCCAGCAATTGCTGCATTTCCTGGCGATGCCGTTCCGGCGAAGATGGCATTGCCCACAGGGCGTCGAAGCGAGCAATCCATAGCCGATATTCCTGTTCCGACGCCATCGCGCCGGCATCGGGCTTGCAGGAGTTTGCACGCAAGGTCATCGTTGGACGGAATCGGCGCTTCAGGGTTTCAGGTCGGTCAGGACCTTGCCGCTCGTCATGTCCATCGGCATCGAATAGTGTTCATGGACGATCTGCCATTTGCCGTTCGTACGGCGGCAACAGCTGGTCAGGCGCATCCACGATGTCATCGTCTTGCCGTCGGGGCCCGTGCCGCCGCAATGCAGCAGGCTGTGGGCAAAGGCAATGTCGCCGCCGGTTTCGATGTGCCAGTCGCCGACCTCGAAAATCATGTCGCCCTGGCACATCTCCATGCACTCGGCCCAGTGCTTGCCGTAGGCGGCCTTGCCGACGAAACGCAACGGGCCGATGGCATCGAACGAAACGATGTCGTCGGCATAGAACGCCAGGATGGCGGGGACGTCGCGTTTGACGACGGCTTTCGACCAGCTCTCGAGCAGGGCGCGGACCTCGCTCGCATTCGCGTCTGTATTCATGGTGTTTCTCCTTTGAAATCCGTTATTGTGTACAGTGTTCAGTGACGATAGCGCAAAAAGTGTACGATGTACACAATTATTCAAAATGACAGAAAAAGTGGCGAAAAAAGCAGCAATGAGAAGAGAGGCCAAAAGGGATACCTACAGGCATGGCGACCTTTACCGCGCCTTGCTGGAGGAGGGAACTAAACTGGCGCGCGCGGGCGGCCCCAGCGCAGTCGTGCTGAGGGAGGCGACGCGCCAGGTCGGTGTGGCGCCGAATGCGGCGTATCGGCATTTCGCCGATCGCGACGCTTTGCTGCAGGCGGTGTGTTCGGCGGCACAGGCCGAACTGGCGCAGGCGATCGAGGCGGAATGGGAACGCTGTCCGGACGAAGGCGATCTGGCCGACATCGCGCGTGCGCACCTGGCTGCGGTTGGCACCGGTTATCTGCGTTTCGCGCGCAGCGAACCCGGTCTGTTCCGCACGGCGTTCTCCGTCCACGAGGATTTGCAGAAGGCGACGATCCCCGAAATGGCGGGCAAGAGCGGGCTGACGCCGTTCCAGTTATTGAGCCGGTCGCTGGACGAATTGCAGCAGGCCGGCGTGCTGCGGCCGGAGCGGCGGCAGGGTGCGGAATTTCTCGCGTGGTCGGCCGTGCACGGGCTGGCGATGCTGCTGATCGACGGTCCGCTGCGCTGGCTCGACGATCAGCAGGCCGAAGGCATAGGCGGTCGGCTGCTGGATATGGTGGAGCGCGGCCTGCCCTGAGACGATCCGATCCAGTTCAGCGTCGCGCCTGTTCTGGTGTCTATTTCGATGTTTGTTTATTCCGCAACGGATCGAGCAGATGGCGCAATGCGTTGTGATCCAGTTCGTACATCAATGCGATCAGACTGCCCAGTTCGCCTTTCGGAAAACCTTCGCGCGCGAACCAGCCGAGATAGTGGCCGGGCAGATCGGCCAGCATGCGCCCCTTGTATTTACCGTAAGGCATGGCTGTCGTGACGAGCTTGTGCAGATGATCGGGGTGCATGGCGCGCGTGAAAAATCAGAAAGGCGAATGAGTGTAGCGATGTCGGCCGGAAGCCGTGCGATGCATTTTCCACTTTATGCGCATCTAAAAGAAAGTAAAAAGACGCGAAAAGGAAAAGAGAGAAATTGAAGGAAGCTCAAGCAATGAAATATGCCATCCGTGACGAATGCGCTGACGATGTCGATGCCATTCGCCGAATCACGCAGGCGGCTTTTTCGCTCGCCGAACACAGCAGCGGCACCGAAAGCGCCATCGTCGATGCGCTGCGCATGGCGGATGCGCTTGCCGTTTCCCTGGTCGCAACGATGGATGAGGAAGTGGTCGGCCATATCGCATTCTCGCCGGTCACGATCGGCACGGCGATTGGCTGGTTCGGCCTGGGGCCGCTTTCCGTCCGTCCGGACATGCAGAAACAAGGCATCGGCGGCGCGCTTGTTGGCGAAGGATTGATCCGGTTGAGGGCAATGCGTGCGCGAGGATGCGTCGTTCTGGGCGACCCCGGTTACTACCGGCGTTTCGGCTTCGTACACGATCCGGCAATTCGGTATGAAGGCGTTCCGCCTGAATACTTCATGCGGTTGTCGTTCGATGGTTCCGAGGTATCGGGAAACGTCGTTTATCACGAAGGCTTTTCCGCATCCTGAGGTTCAGGTACTTCACATGTCTGTAACCATGCGAAGGAAAAGTAGCGCGATACAAATAGTGAAGTACTGGTAGTGGAGTAATGCGATGTGACTATCGTTGCATCGTTGATATCGAAAGCCCCACGAATCACTCAATTGATTCTTGTCGCGCATGCCTTCCTGACAAGAGGGAAGGCTGTTTTGTCGTCGCTTTGCATTGCATGCGTGACCACATAGAGCGGAATGCCGATATAATGAGAATCATTGTTATTTGAGAAGATGCCGTGAACCTCTCCGAACTCTCCCCGTTTACCTCCGCAGTAGTGGACACCGTCACCGGCCTCGACAGCAATGATCCGATCGCGAAACGCCTGCGCGAACTAGGTTTTGTCGAAGGCGAACCCGTCAGCATCGTCGCGCGCGGCCCGATAGGTGCCGATCCGCTGCTGGTGCAGATCGGCTTCACACGCTTTGCGCTGCGCCGTTCGGAAGCACAACGCGTCAACGTTCATCCCGCCTGATCCTTTCCTGAGTATTCAATGGCTATTTCTCGTATTGCGCTGGTCGGCAATCCCAATTGCGGCAAGACCGCCTTGTTCAACCAACTGACGGGTAGCCGCCAGAAGGTCGCCAACTATGCCGGCGTGACGGTCGAGCGCAAGGAAGGCCGCTTTACTGCGCCGTCCGGCCGCGCCTTCCATGTGCTCGATCTGCCGGGCGCTTACAGCCTGGACGCGACCAGCCCTGATGAAGTCATCACGCGCGATATCTGCCTGGGCCGTGTGGCGGGCGAGGATGTGCCGGAACTGATCGTCTGCGTCGTCGATGCGACCAACCTGCGCCTGCATTTGCGCTTTGTGCTGGAAGTGAAGAAGCTCGGCCGACCGATGATCCTCGCCTTGAACATGATGGATGCGGCTCGCAAGCGCGGCATTCGCATCGATCGCGAAGAACTGCAGCGCCAGCTTGGCATGGATGTCATCGAAACGATTGCAATCCAGCACGGCGGCACGCAGGCATTGATCAAGCATCTGGATGCGATCGATGCGCCGTTGCCGGCACGTGCGGAAGAAGTGGATGCCGATGTCCACGGCCAGGTGCGCCGCATCCTGTCGGCCGCCGTGACGATGCCGCGCTCGACGTCGGTCATCGACGATGCGCTCGATCGCTGGCTGCTGCATCCGGTGCTGGGCCTCGTCATCCTGGCGGTCGTGATGTTCTTCGTCTTCCAGGCAGTGTTCTCATGGGCTGAGCCGCTGATGGACGGCATCACCGAAATCGTGACCGTTACCGGCGAATGGTTCGGCGCAACGCTGCCAGACGGCTTGCTGCGCAGCCTGGTGGTGGATGGTATTTTCGCCGGCCTCGGTGCGGTGCTGGTATTCCTGCCGCAGATCCTGATTCTGTTCCTGTTCATCCTCGTGCTGGAAGAGTCCGGCTATCTGCCGCGCGCGGCTTTTCTGCTGGACCGCATCATGTTCAAGGCAGGGCTGACCGGGCGTTCCTTCATTCCGCTGCTGTCCAGCTTTGCCTGCGCGATTCCCGGCATCATGGCCACGCGCAGCATCCAGGATCCGCGCGACCGCTTGACGACGATTCTCGTCGCACCGCTGATGACCTGCTCGGCGCGCCTGCCGGTGTACACGCTGCTGATTGGTGCCTTCATTCCGGGCACCACGGTGTGGGGCATTTTCAATCTGCAGGGTATCGTGCTGTTTGCGCTGTACGTGGGTGGCATCGTCAGTGCGCTGGCGGTGGCCTGGTTCATCAAGTACATCCGCAAGGACAAGAGCGAACACGCATTACTGATGGAACTGCCGTCGTACCGGTTGCCGAATGCGCGCAGCGTCGCCATCGGCCTGTGGGAGCGCGCGCTGATCTTCCTGCGCCGCGTGACGACGATCATCCTGTCGCTGACCGTGGTGTTGTGGTTCCTGACGACGTTCCCCGGACCGCCGGAAGGCGCAACGCTGCCGCCGATCGACTACAGTATCGCCGGCCGCATCGGCCATGCGCTGGAGTATGTGTTCGCGCCGATCGGCTTCAACTGGCAGATCTGCATCGCGCTGGTTCCCGGCATGGCCGCACGTGAAGTGGCGGTATCCGCGCTGGGTACCGTCTATGCGATGTCCGGCACGGAAGACGCGGTGGCATCGCAACTCGGCTCATTGATCGCGACGCAGTGGTCGATGGCGACGGCATTCTCGTTGCTGGTCTGGTACATCTTCGCGCCGCAATGTCTGTCGACCTTGGCCGTCGTCCGACGCGAAACCAATTCCTGGCGTACAGTAGCGGTGATGGCTGGCTATTTGTTCGGGCTGGCTTATCTGGCTTCCTTCATCACGTACCAGGTCACCAAGGCATTGACATGATGCATTCCGATACCGTGCAGCAACTGATCATCGGCGCGATCGTGCTGGTCAGCGCGCTGCACGTGCTGCGCCGTCTGTTGCCGAAGTGGATGCATGCGCGACAACAGTGGCTGGCGGCGTTGCTGGACAGACCGCAACGCCCGGCGGCATTGCGTGCATTGGGTCGGTGGCTTCGCCCCGGCGAACAGGCGGGTGGCGGTTGCGGCAGCGGTTGCAACACTTGTTCCACCTGCGAATCGAATCCCGAAGCCGATGGCAAGACAGACAAGGCCGAGACCGACATCAAGCCGCTGAAATTCCATCGGCATGTCCGGGCAGATCGATAACGGCCTGGTTTGCCAGGATATTGAAGCAAGGATCAAACAAAAACGGCCGGCGTTCCATCGCCGGCCGTTTTTCTTTAGATGTGCGTTTTTATTGCATATGCAATCCGGCCATGACTTCGGTCGAATGCGAATCGCCCGTCAACAGGCGATGCAGCAGATTGGCATCGGCGGTGCGGGTTGCCGTGGCGCGCGCATTCAGCAGCACCATGACGGCATCGCGGCCGGCGGCGCGTACGCGCATGATGATGCAGCGACCGGCTTCACGCGTGAAACCGGTCTTGGACAGCAGGATGTTCCAACCCTTGTCGCTGACGAGTCGATTGGTATTGTGATAATGGCGCGGCATGCCGTCGACATCGATCAGGTCGCCGGAGACGGTCGTGATTTGTTCGATTTCCGGATAACGTGCGGCAGCCATCGCCAGTTTCGCCAGATCGTTGGCAGTAGATGTGTTGTACGGCGACAGGCCGGTCGGCTCTTCGATGTTGGTGCGCCGCAGGCCCAGTGCATGCGCCTTGTTGCGTACGGCAACGAGAAAGTGCGACATGCCGCCCGGATAGGTGCGCGCCAATGCGTGCGCGGCACGATTATCGGACGACATCAGCGCCAGTTCCAGCAACGTATGGCGCGCCAGCACGGCACCGACCGGTACGCGCGACGAACTGAACTTCAGCGTATCGACATCGTCTTCGGTGATCGCGATCTGTTCCTGCATGTCCAGATGTGCGTCGAGCACGATCATGGCCGTCATCAGCTTGGTCAGCGAGGCGATCGGCACGATGTCGGTGGCATTCTTTTCGAACAGGACCTCGCCGGTATGTTCATCGACGACGATCGCATGCTTGGAACCGAGCGACATGGCACCTGCCTGCTGGCCGATGGCGGAGAGGACGAGAAGGGCGGAAAGAAGAAACGAACGGATCATGTCTGCACGCGGAAAGTTTCCATCGAGCAGCGATAATAGCGTCGTTTCCGACAGGAATGATACGGTTGTGATGCGTAGGTGCGACTATTTGCGACTATTTTTTGTAACCGATAAAAATTTGAAAATGCTTGATTGCGCTTTGACAGCAGTTTGATTGCACGGCTGTCATTTATCGCTTGAGTAGCGCTGTTCGCGCCATGGATCGCCGCGGTTATGATAGCCGCGCACTTCCCAGAAGCCCGGCGTGTCCTGCGTACGGAACTCGATCCGGTTGATCCACTTCGCGCTTTTCCAGAAATACAGATGCGGCACGACCAGCCGCACCGGTCCGCCATGCTCGCGCGCCAGCGGCTGGCCGGACCAGGCATGAACCAGCATCGCGCCTTCGGTAGCAAAATCGTCCAGCGTCAGATTCGTCGTGTAGCCGTCGGAGGAGTGCAGTAGCACGAAGCGCGTGGCGGGAAGCGGGAACACGGCTTCCAGCAGATCGATGGTCGACACGCCTTGCCACTGGTTGTCGTAACGTGACCAGCTGGTCACGCAATGAATATCGGATACGGCATCCGTTTGCGGTTGCGCCATCAGATCGGTCCAGCGCCAGATGGCGGGCCGTGCAATGGCACCGAACAGTTGCAATTGCCATGCGCCGGGCGCAATGTCGGGATGTTCACCCAGATCCAGTACCGGCCAGTCGCTGGTACGATGCTGGCCCGGTGGCAGGCGTGCATCGTCCGATTGCTTGGCAGGACGACGTCCATCCTGCGCCCAACGCTCCTTCGTCAGGGTCAGCTTGCTGGGTGGCGGGAGGGAATCGTCGTCGCTCATGACATCAGTTTGCCTGGCGGCGGGCGATTTCCATTTTCACGGGCAGGCTGGGATCCAGCGTGCCGGCAATCGTGCCGAACATGTCCGCGGCATTGTCAAAGCCGTTCGCGCGCAGGTGTTCGGCTTCCTTCATCAGATGCATGGCCAGGCTGGCATCGCTGGTGCCGGTGCCTTTCAGGGAGCGTCCGACGTGGCGGCACAACGATTCGAATTCGCTCTTGTTGATGGTTTTCGGCTTGTCGGTCGCATTGTCGTTGGTGTTGTCGGCGGCATTGTCGCTCATCGTATTCTCCTGTTGGGGTTGCAATTGCATCTATTCTAGCGCCGGGCGGCTATCGCATGCATGGCCGGAATCGGCTTGCACGGCAACAAAGCGACGCAGGTCGCCATGCAAGCTGCGATAAGCGAATGGAAAAGGACATGCGGGAAACGCATATCTGCGATGGACTGACGCTGGCATTGTCGATTATGCGAAAAACAGGGCGCTCACGGTGATGACAACACCGCATCCATACGGGATTGATGCATGAATGCCGGAAAGCGTGACGCTTGCTGACGGAAAGGCGCCCAATATCCTGTTGAATCAGGTTTTACGTCTGTTCGAATGGGATTGCCAGATTCCGGCCATGTCCGAGCGGGCGAAAATTTGCCATAATCCAAGGCTGGCCGACGTTGATACCGGCACCGGTACCCGATACACGCAGTGCCTGCATCGCAGGTCCTTGCTTCCTCCACAACAAATCACAACAGATCAGATCGCCATGTTTGCACCTTCCTTGATGGGCCGTCTTTCCTTCACGCACATTGCACCGAGCAAGCCGCCGTTCGAAAATCCGGGCCGCAATCATCTCGGCCTTTTCGCCGAACGCGATGCGGTGCTGTACGTGCCATCCAGCCTGCCGAAGGAAGGTCCGGTTCCGCTGCTGGTGATGTTCCACGGCGCAGGCGGTTTTCCCGAAAAGGTACTGCCTTTCCTGGAAGAGCATGCCGAACGCGAAGGTTTTCTGATACTGGCACCGCAGTCGTTGTACCCGACCTGGGACATCGTCATCGGCGGCAGCGGCCCGGATCTGGAACGTCTGGAACAGGAGCTGACTGAAGTTTTCTCGCGTTACCAGATCGATACCAGTCATTTCGGTTTTGCCGGATTCTCCGACGGCGGCAGTTATTCGCTGTCGATGGGTATCACCAACGGTGACCTGGTCAGCCATGTGATCGTGTTTTCCGGCGGCTTCATGTCGGTCTTCATGCAAGAGGGCATGCCCAAGGTTTTCATCTCGCACGGATTGATCGATGAACAACTGCCGATCGAAACCAGCGGACGCAAGCATGCGGATCAGTTGAAAGCTGCCGGTTACGATGTCAATTACGTGGAATTCAACGAAAAGCACATCATCCATCCGCCGATCGTCAAACTGGCAATCGATTTCTTCCTCGACCGGCCGGCTGCAGCGGCTGAATAAGCGCAGCGCCGATGGCTTTTATAGCGACGGCACGCGCGTGATCTCCACGGTCACGTGCGCCAGCTCTTCATGTATGGCGAGCTGGCGGCGAAAATAATCCGGCTGCACCTCTTCGGCGACGGCCAGGCCCAGGATGCACGCGTATTTCTGCCGTCCCACGCGCCAGACATGCAGATCGCAGATGCGTGCAGCAATCGGGCTGTCGGCGACGACCTCGCGTATTTCATCGACAACCGGCGCATCCATTTCCGCGTCGAGCAATATGCGGCCGCTGTCGCGTATCAAGCCGACCGCCCACACGGATACAAGTACGCCGCCGACGATGCCCATGGCCGGGTCCAGCCAGACCGCGCCGTATAGTTTGCCGCCGAACAGCGCGACGATCGCCAGTACGGATGTCGCAGCATCCGCCACCACATGCAGATAGGCTGAACGCAGATTCAGGTCGTGATGATGGTGGTCATGGGCGTGATCGTGCCCATGCCCATGACCATGTTCGTGATGATGATGATCGTCCTTCAGCAGCCAGGCGCAAGCCAGATTGACCATCAATCCGACGATGGCGAGAACGATCGCCTGATCGTAATGGACATCCTGCGGATGCAGCAGCCGTTCGAACGATTGCCAGAACATCAGCGCAGCCACGCCAAGCAGCAGCAGGGCGCTGGTATAGCCGCCGAGAATTTCGATCTTCCATGTACCGAAGGCGAAGCGCACATCCTGTGCCAGTCGCCTTGCCAGCACATAGGCCAACGCCGACAAGCCAAGCGCCAGGGCGTGTGAACTCATGTGCCAGCCGTCGGCCAGCAGCGCCATCGAATTGAACAGATAGCCGCCGCCGATTTCCGCAACCATCATCGTTGCCGTCAGGCCGAGCGCCCACAACGTCTTTCTTTCCGCCAGCGGATTGCCGTCGTTGAAGACGTGATCATGAGCGAGGTGGTGATCGAATTTTGACATGAGTGCATTTCCAAATATACTGTACCCCAGTATATTATCAGCCTCGGCATTGGAGGATGGCATGTCACACATGACGAGCGACAACAGCAAGTTGCTGGCGCGCGTACGGCGCATCAAGGGGCAGACACAGGCACTGGAAAAGGCGCTGGAGCAGGGCGCGGACTGCGGCGCCATCCTGCAGCAGATCGCCGCTATCCGCGGCGCGGCCAATGGCCTGATGGGACAGGTGCTGGAAACCCATATCCGCGAGCATCTGGGGCCGGACAAGGGTACGGCGGCAGAAAGACGCGACGATCTGGAACAGGTGGTCGGCGTGTTGCGTTCCTATCTGAAATAGCGGCAGCCATAACGGCGCAAAAGTGACTGACGAAAAATGCCATGCCAAAACGCCGTGCTACACTTTCGCGCATGAATCGCATCGTCAAGACGGCATTGCTGTGGCTTCTTGCGCTGGCATTGCCGGTGCAGGGATGGGCTGCAGCCACGCAGATTTCCTGCGCGCCGACGATGCATCAACCGGCGCAGGTATCCGATAGCGCATCGCATGAGATGACGCATGCGCAAAATCACCATGTCATGCATGACGACATGAGTAAGACTGCCTCAACGGCAGCAGACATACAGGACGATTCCTCGCCGACTCCCGCCAAGCTTGGCGTCGCGAAATGCAGTGCCTGTGCCGCCTGCCATATCGGCTTGACCGCCTTGCCTTCCTTCTCCGATTGGCCGTTGCCGGCCACCGATTCGATGCCGGTTGTTATTGCACCCGCATCGCCGTTCGTCGGCCACGTTCCCGACGGCATCAAGCGACCTCCCAGATCCGCTCTCGTCTAGTTGTCCGGTTCCCGCCGGGCTGATGCGCTTGTCCGTTTGACGGATCGCGCATCTGCCTGATCGCGGGCTCTTGATCTTCTCGAACGGGAACACCATGAAATCGATTTTTCTGCTGCCGGCATGGCTGCCGGTAGTCTCTGTGTTGAGCTTTGCGTTGAGCGTTCACGCGCAACCACCTGTCCCTGCGTCTTCCGCCGATCCGGCCGATGCTGCACATTCCACATCTGCGCCTGCATATC
Source organism: Oxalicibacterium solurbis (assembly GCF_014635845.1). Taxonomy (GTDB): domain Bacteria; phylum Pseudomonadota; class Gammaproteobacteria; order Burkholderiales; family Burkholderiaceae_D; genus Oxalicibacterium; species Oxalicibacterium solurbis. Next base: position 888,327 of record NZ_BMDP01000002.1, read on the forward strand.
AATCTGCCTTCGACAGCTATCGCGGCATCGGTGAAACGAGCGCGCCGACATCTCCGTCCGGCAATGCCTGGCGTGCCGCCAACGATGCCGTGAACCAGGCAGACATGCATGGTGGGCATATGCAAATGCCGTCACCCGGAAAAGACTCGCCGAATGATGCGCATGCCAGCCATGCCGATCATCAAGCCGGCCATCAGGTCGAACATCAGTCCGGCCACGAGATGCATGGCCATCATCACGGAGGCGAAAAATGATGCGCCGATCGTCTTTTCTTCCCTTTTTTCGTCCATTTTCCTCTTCTGTGAAGGGCGTGGTTGCACTTGCTGCCGTCATGCTGCTATCAGGTTGTGCATCGTTCTCCAGCGACGGCGGCATCGGCGACGTTTCCGCGCTGACGTCGGAACGCATCGGCCAGCCGGTGCAGCAGGCCAGTCTTGATCGGAGCGATACGAACCGGCAGGCAGTACGCGACATGCTGGCAAAACCGCTGGATGTCGACAGCGCGGTACGTATTGCATTGCTCAACAACCGCGGCCTGCAAGCATCGCTTGCCGAATTGGGCGTGGCCGAGGCCGATCTGGTGCAGGCTGGCCGTTTGCACAATCCGGGCTTTTCGTTCGGGCGCCTGAGTGGAGGTGGCGATGCCGAGATCGATCGCGGCATCTTCTTCGATCTGGCTGGCCTGTTGACGATGCCGATGCGCAGCCGTATCGAAAGCGGCCGTTTCGAACAGGCAAAGCTGCAGGCAGCGACCGATGTCATTACGCTGGCCGCCGATGTGCGCCGTGTCTGGTTCGATGCCGTGGCATCGGAACAGCGCGCGCAACTGATGGAGCGTACGAAGGAAGCAGCGGAGGCGGGCGCCGAACTGGCGCAGCAGATGCGGCAGGTTGGCAACTGGAATCGCAGGGATGCGGCACGCGAACAGATGTTCCATGCCGAAGCCGCAGCGCAGCTGGCACGCGATCGCCAGACAGCCGTGACCGCGCGCGAAAGGCTGATGCGCCTGCTCGGCCTGTGGCAATCCGATACGGCATTCACGTTGCCCGACCGCCTGCCGGAATTGCCGGTACAACTGCCGCCAATGAACGATCTGGAAGCGCGAGCCATGACACAACGGCTAGACGTGCAGATCGCCAAGCGCAATGCCGCCGCTACCGCCGATGCACTGGGCCTGACGAAAGCCACACGCTTCATCAACGTGCTCGATGCCGGCTATATCAACAAGAGCGAAACCGGCAGATCGCGCAGCAACGGCTACGAAGTCAGCATCGAACTGCCGCTGTTCGACTGGGGCGAAGCCAGAACGAGGGACGGCCGGGATTCTTGCAAAATTTGCCAAAATCCCACCTAACTTTTTGATTTAAATAATTTTTGTCTTGTAGTTCAT
>NZ_BMDP01000003.1 GCF_014635845.1 Oxalicibacterium solurbis
ATGAACTACAAGACAAAAATTATTTAAATCAAAAAGTTAGGTGGGATTTTGGCAAATTTTGCAAGAATCCCGGCCGTCCCTCTATTTTACTCAAGTTTTATTAGGGGACAGAGTGATGTCATTATGTTCGAAATCCGGGAAATTCCGCACCATTACAGGGCTTCACCGGGCATGCTGCGGATCGGCCGGCCGCGCCGGGATGGACGTACGCGCCGTTGCGTCTGCCGCTCCAGCGCCTGCTTGAACTGGTCCGATCCCAATGGCCAGCCCTTCAGCGTGGCCTCGCTCAACTGGCGTACTTCCCGCTCATCCAGCCCCTGTTCGATCTGACCACGATAGGTTGCTTCCCGCTCGAACGGTGTGTTGCCCAAAGACCAATACAAGGAGTGGTCGGTAATGACCGGATCGCTCTTGATGCCAACATGATGCTGGTAGCTCGACCAGGGATAATCGCCAGCCGATGGTGCCAGTCCGGCACGCACCGGATTCAGCTCGATATAACGCGAACACAGCATCAGATAACGTTCGGCATCGATCACGGTCGCCCGGTAGCGCCCCTGCCACAAGGTGCCGGTGCGATGGTATTTGTGGTTGAAGTAAGGCACGTACAGCCGGCCTATCCATTGCATCATGCGCGACAGACCCTGCTCGTCGGACGGCGTCACCAACAGGTGCAGGTGATTGGGCATCAGGACATAGGCGTGGATCGCCACCTTGAACTGGCGGCCGCCTTCGCGCAGACGGTCGAGGAAGAACAGATAGTCGGCAGTCTCACGGAAGATCAGCTGGCGGTCATTGCCGCGCTGGATCACGTGATGCGGCTGATTGGGAACGACGAGTCGGGGAAGCCTGGCCATGCGATGAAGATGGAAACGGGAGTCGCACCATCATATACGACTCCGTCCCCAATTATCGACAGGCTCAGCGCATTGTCGCGGCCCAGGCCGGTTCCTTGTGGCAACGCTGTTCGATCGCCTTGACGACCAGCGCCCGCAATTCGTCCAGCAATACGACCTCGCCCGGCGCGATCTTCGAGACTGGCAGCGACGGATGCCAATCGCCGTAGATGAAACCGACCGGGTGGAAATTCAGCATCAGCGGCAGAATCACGAAACTGTGCGACGTGCCCAGTTCGTTCTGCCACCAGCGCGGCAACTTGCTGGCAAAACCGCGCGCACGCGCGTCCTCGACATAGATCATCTTGTCGTTGGCAAGCGAGGCATGGAAGACATCGGGCTGGTAGGCATCGCTGAATTTCAGGCGCGGCAGCAATTCCTCCGTGCATTCGCCAAGACACATGCGCGCCACATAGCGGCCTTCTTCGTGATGGCGCAAAAAGGCGATCGCGCGACTCAGTCCCAGACCCTGATAAACGGTTTCCAGCGCCACCGTCATCATCTGCCCGGTGCTGGACGTCATCACTTCGCCGCACATGTCGGCGACGCCGCGCTGCAGGATATCGATGGAATCGGCCGGCTTCCCCAGCGGCAGCAGTAACTGCTTTTCCGGCTCGTCGGCGCCATTCTCGTCCGCCGTCTCTTGCTCGACATTCTTCTGCGCGGCATCGACGGCAACCAGCACCGCATCCGCCTCCAGCCCCAGCATGCCGGCATAGCCGTCGGCGATGTCCGCCAGATCCGCGGTCGCCACATCGTCTTCGCACAACACGGTGGCGCAGTGTGTCGACATCGTCGATACCGCTGCCAGCCATTCGGTATGTTCAAGCGGTTCGGCGATATCGATGCGCGGCGGCATGTCCGTCAGGCTGGCAACCAGCCCGTTCGGCAATCCCCAGCGCTTGCCGACCAGACGACCGATTTCGTCCAGCTTTAAACCAAGCACGCCTTGCGCCGCGTCGTTATTGGAAAGCCGCTTTTCCTCGGCCTCCTGCTGGATTTGCGCCCAATGTTCCGGCAGGTAGAAGGAAACCATCAGCCGGCCGAGCGAATGCAGGATGGAACTGACAACCACTTCCTCGGCATCGCGGCGCGCGGAAATCAGCGCCACCTGGCGCGCGATCTTCCCTGCCAGTACCGCCTTTTCCATCTCGTTGCGCGTTTCCGATGTGCCCAGCGAGGCGGCCGACAGGCCGTCGATCAGTTTCAATCCCAGCGCCAGATGGCCGATCGTTTCCGTGCCGAGCACGATGACGGCCTTGGAGACGGTGCTGATGCCCTGGCCGAATGCCGAATACATCGCGCTGTTGGCCAGCCGCAGCACACGCTGCGTCAGCGTCGGATCGGACAGGACGGTGCGCGTCATGCTGAATTCGCGGTCGTCTTCGCCGTGCATGGCGCCGACGATCGCACTGACGACTTTCGAGAATCCGGGAAGATCGCCGCGTTGCCGCACGCGGGTCAACAGCAGATCGAGCGTTTTTTCCGGGCTCAGCGCAATGCTGTCATGTGTGTTCATGAATCAAATTCTTGTTGCCTAGTTTTGCAGCGCTTCCGCGTCTGCCTTCAGTATTTCGATTACAGCATCCGGCAACATTGGACTACCCGTATGAAACCCTTGTATCAGCGAACATCCCTGCGCGGACAGGAAGCGCAGCTGATGTTCGTTTTCCACACCTTCCGCCACCGTCAGCAGACTCAGATGGCTGGCAAGGCTCAGCACCACATTGCAGATCGCCGCATCCTTGACGGAATCCGGCAGATCGCGGATGAAGGTGCGATCGATCTTCAGTGCAGCGATCGGGAATCTCTTCAGATAGACCAGCGACGAATAGCCGGTCCCGAAATCGTCGATCGCGATGCGCACGCCGCGGCTGGCAATTCTAGTCAAAAGCTGCTCGGCATGCTCGGGATCCGCCATCAGGATGCCTTCGGTGATTTCCAGCAGCAATTGATGGCCATCGAGACCGGACAGGCGGATCGCATCGTCGACCGTCGTGATGAACTGGTCGTTGCGGAACTGTCGCGGGCTGACGTTGACCGATACATACAACGGGCGGCCGGCCGCTTCCTCGAAACGCTTCAGCTGCACGCAGGCGGCCTTCAAGGCCCAGGCGCCGAGCAGATGAATGAGGCCGTTTTCCTCGGCCATCGGGATGAACTGCGCCGGCGACACCAGGCCGATGTCCGGCCGCATCCAGCGCATCAGCGCCTCGAAACCCATGATCTGGCCGCTGTGTGCATCGACGATAGGCTGATAGTGCAGCAGGAATTCGCCGTTGCGCACCGCCTCGAACATCGCCGCTTCCATCGACACGTCATGCTCGACCTGATCGAACGCCATCTGGTTGTAGACGATGCAACGCGCCTTGCCGAGTTCCTTGGCGCGGTACATCGCGGTATCGGCGTGCGCCAGCAGCTTGACGTCGCTATCGCCGTGGATCGGATAGATCGCCGCACCGATCGACGTGCTGACATACAGCGTATTGCCGTTGATCTCGAACGGCAGCTGCATGCCGGAAATCATGCGGCGCGCAATGTTGTGAATCTCGTGTTCGTCGATCACGCCCGGCAGCACCGCGACGAATTCATCACCGCCGACGCGTGCCAGCGTATCGCCGTCGCGCAAGGTCATGCGCAGGCGATCCGCCGCCACACGCAGCAACACATCGCCGACCGGATGGCCGAGCGCATCGTTGACCTTCTTGAAACCATCCAGATCGAGTGCGATCACCGTGAAGCCCGCACTGCTGCGGCGCGACTGCGCAACCGTCATGCGCAAGCGGTCGGCCAGCAGCGAACGATTCGGCAGGCCGGTCAATTCGTCATGCGTGGCGATATGGCGCAAGCGCTCTTCCGTTGCATGCAAACCCGAGACGTCGCGGCCGACGACCAGAATCTCGAGTGTCCGTGTTTCGTCCGTCTCGCACGCGATCATTTCCAGTTCGAACCAGACTGCGCCGGCCTGCGTCATCAGACGCACGTTGACACGTGTGACCTCACGCGATTCCACCGCCTGCCGCAGCGCCGCCTCGATTGCATGACGATCCGACGGACGCACCAGATCGAACAGGTTCAGCCCCGTCAACGGCGTAGCGCCATCCAGCCCGATGGCGCCGACGGCGCGCTGGCTGGCATACCGGATATCCCCTCGCGCATCGAGTCGCAACACCACCTCGCCAGCCACTTCCATCAGACTGGAAAGCCGGACATCGGACAAGTCGTTACGCTGTGGTGACATGCTTGAAGAATTGGAGGTTGGGGGGAATGGCCTTGCCGCCGCGGAGAAAGATCGCTTTATGACAAACCTGAAAAATTCTCGCAGGAGTGGCAATTTCACAATCCTGAAATGTAAAAACCTGCAAACAGAACGCTTCAAATCTTAATGCAGCGCGAAGGAAAAGAATAGGAAAGTTTGCATGAAAAAAACGAAACTGCACCGCCGACATGCCATATGCATCGGCCATTGTGTCCAGATAGTCATCTGGCGGCGTCGTGCATCGAAATGCAAAATTGAAGCCGCAACAATGTAAAACGCACATGCCGCCTGTTTTCGGATCGACTGCCATTGTCAGCGCGGCACTCAACGCCCATCGGACGCCATCGGCGGGCAATCCGCGGATTGCCCGCCAAGGCTTCTGGCGGCATGCTTGACGGCATACATCGCCGCATCGGCATGATGCAACAGCGCCTGCGCCTCTTCGCCATGTTCGGGATAGAAGGCAATACCGATGCTGGGCGATATCGTCAGCACATCGTCATTCACGCTGACCGGGCGCTGCAGCGCCGCACGGATCTTGTCCGCCACCCGCGCAGCCTCTTCGCGTGCGTGCAATCCTTCCAGCAATACGATGAATTCGTCGCCACCGATACGCGCCACCGTATCGGCATCGCGCACACAATGTTTCAGGCGATCCGCAGCTTCCCGCAACAGCACATCTCCGGCCGCATGACCATAGCTGTCGTTGATTTCCTTGAAGCGATCCAGATCCAGATACAGCAACGCCATGCAGTCGCGATTGCGCCGCGCGCGAATCAGTGCCGTTTCCAGACGATCGTGCAACAACCGGCGGTTCGGCAGATCGGTCAATTCGTCGTATTGCGCCGTGTGCTGCAGGCGTTCCTGCTGACGCTTGCATTCGATCGCCTCGGCAATGCGGCCTGCAAGCGGGGACAGCAGCTCGCCGTCCCTTTCCACATAGTTTCCCGCCCCATCCGTCGCCAGCAGCATGGCGCCAACCGGGCCGCGCTCCGAATGCAGCGGCATCATCAGGATGTTGCCGTCGACAGCGAGTTCCGCTGCCGACGATGGCCGGCCATGTCTTTCCGCACAGAAGGCCCCGGCAGCAAGCACCTGCAGATCGAAACACGCACTATCCCTTTGGCAGGGAAATGCCGGTCGGCCGTTCTTTTCGTCACATACGGCGACGGCAAACGATACAAACGGCAAGAGCATGCCGACGATGTCGCGCAACCGGGCGATCAGTTCCGGCAGATCGCCTGCTGCATGTGCCGCCTCGGAAATCATGTGGAGCGCTGTCTGCACGGATTCGGTGCGTTTGTATTCGGTGATGTCGCGCGCCACAGCAATGCGCAGCCGGTCCTTTTCCGACCAGCGCGCCGTCCACATGATGTGGACAATGCCGCCGCCCTTGCGGACATAGCGATTCTCGAAATGCAGATTGGGATGGCCGGACATGATTTCTGCGGCGGCATTCAGCGTACGCTCGCGATCCTCTGGAAAAACCAGCGCAATCATCGGCGTGCCGATCAGCTCGTCCGAACGGTAGCCGAAAATGCGCTCGCACGCTGCGCTCAGGTAGACAAAATAGCCGGCCTCATCCACCACGCAGACGGCATCGAGTATCAGATCGGCAAAGCCGGAAAAATCGGTCTTGTTGAATGTCATGAAACGGACCACGTAAACCAATGCGCGTTTTATCCCGGGCCGCAATGCGACAGGCGTTCGTATTATATAGAGACGCCATCGAGAAGCGCCATTTATTGCGTAGCCCGCATCATGAAGAAAGTCACAAACCTGCAAAGCAGGCACGATGCCTACAATGCGCGTCCTATGAAGACGCTGCCGGCCAGCAGACAGAGCACACCGACGAATCGCCGTACCGCAATTTCGTCGACACGATGGGTAACATAGGCGCCCAGCAAGACGCCCAGGATCTCGAAAGCCGTGATGAAGAAAGCCAGGCTGTAATCGATATGGCCAAGATGCAGATTCGCGATCGAGCCGGACAAGGCGCCGACGATCTGCAGCACCTGCCCGATACCGATCGACATCAGGATCGAAAAACCGAACAGTGCCATCAACGGAACCGATAGCGCCGGCCCGCCGATGCCGGTCAGACCGGACAAGAAGCCGGTCAATGCACCGATACCGAACAGCGCCAGCCAGCGGCCGCGTGCGCCATACGGCAGCCGCAACACATACTGACCGCCTCTCGCCGCCAATGCATAAATGCCCGCAGCCAGAATGACGATACCGAGCACCAGCGACAGCATCGCGGCGCTCAGCAGCGAACCGGTCCATGCGCCACCAAATCCCGTCATGGCCGCGCCGAGACACACCGGCACCGCCGTATTCCAGTCTATGGTTCCCTGCCGGTGAAAATAGAAGGCGCCGACCAGTCCGGTAAAGATGAAGGTGAACAGCGCCGTCGCCATTCCCTGATGCAGTGTCAGGCCGGTCAACAGCACCAGTGCCGGCGCCATGAAAAACCCGCCGATCCCGGCAGCGCCGACCAATGCGCCGATTCCGATGGAAATCAGGATCAAGCTGACATAGGTCGTCATGGCGCTCCGGGTTATGGCACGTGGAATTTCATATTATAACTTGTTATAACCAGTTGCAGTAAACAAAAATCAGGCCGCCTTCTCCAGATCGCCTCCCGCTGCTACCAGCGCCTGCACCAGTTCCGGCACGATCTGGAACAGGTCACCGACCAGTCCGTAATCGGCCACGCCAAAGATGGGCGCATCCGGGTCCTGGTTGATCGCGACGATCACGCGGGAATCCGTCATGCCGGCCAGATGCTGGATGGCGCCGGAAATGCCGATGGCGATGTAGAGTTCGGGCGCGACCACCTTGCCGGTCTGCCCCACCTGCAGATCGTTCGGCACGAAGCCGGCGTCGACAGCGGCACGCGACGCGCCGACGGCAGCGCCAAGACGATCGGCCAGCGGATCGAGAATCCGGAAATTTTCCTGCGATCCAAGACCGCGCCCGCCGGCGACCACCACGCGCGCTGCCGTCAGTTCCGGCCGGGCCGAAACCGCCAGTTCGCGCGACAACAGACGTGTCTTGCCAGCGTCCGCCGCGACCGCGACTGCCTCGATGACGGCATTGCCACCATGGGCCGCCTGTACAAAACCGGTCGTACGCACGGTCAGCACACACGGGCTGTCCTGTGACTGCACGGTCGCGATTGCATTACCGGCATGAATCGGTCGCTCGAAGATATCGTGAGCCTGCACACAGGTAACGTCCGACAGTTGGCCGACACCCAGCAACGCCGCCACACGCGGCAGCACGCTCTTGCCCTGCGCGGTGGCCGCCGCCACCACATGCGTATAGTGCGCAGCCAGCGCAAACGCTTGTGCCGCAAGATTTTCAGGCAGGCCATCTGCGAGATGCGGCGCATCGGCCAGCAACACTTTCTCCACGCCGGCAACGCCGGCGGCCGCCTGCGCCACGGCCTGGCAGCCGGCGCCCGCCACCAGCACATGCACAGCGCCACCGCATTGCGCCGCTGCGGTAATGGCATGCAGCGTGGCCGGATGCAGCGCTGCATTGTCGTGTTCGGCGAGAACCAATGTCGTCATGAGGATTCCTTTCCTTTCGTCGTTCCGTTCGGGGCATGCGTTACAACACGCCGGCTTCGTCGCGCAGCCGCGCCATCAGCGTCGCCACATCGTCGACACGCACGCCGGGCTGGCGCTGCGGTGGCTCGGCCACCTTCAGCGTCGTCCAGCGCGGTGCGATGTCGGCGCCGAGCTCGGCTGCCGGTAGCGTTTCCAGCGGCTTCTTTTTCGATTTCATCAGGTTCGGCAGGCTGACAAAGCGCGGCTCGTTCAGGCGCAGATCCGCCGTCAATACCGCCGGCAGCCTCAGTTCCAGCCGCTCGATGCCGCCGTCGATCTCGCGCACGACCTCGATTGCGCCGCCATCCGGTGCCGCCATCGACACTTGCGACACCGCCGTCGCCTGCGGCCAGTCCAGCAGCGCTGCCAGCATCTGGCCGGTCTGGTTGCAATCGTCGTCGATCGCCTGCTTGCCGAGGATCGCCAGTTGCGGCTGTTCGCGCGCGACGATCGCCGCCAGCAGGCGCGCCACCGCCAGCGGCTGCAATTCGACATCGGTTTCGACCAGGATCGCGCGGTCCGCGCCGATCGCCAACGCAGTGCGCAAGGTGTCCTGCGAGGCCGCCGTACCGCAGGAAACCGCAATCACTTCGCTTGCCCTGCCCGCTTCCTTCAGTCGCACCGCCTCCTCGACGGCGATCTCGTCGAACGGATTGATCGCCATCTTCACGTTGGCCAGCTCGACACCGCTGCCATCCTGCCGCACGCGGACCTTGACATTGGCATCCACCACCCGCTTCACCGGGACCAGTACTTTCATCGTCGCTCCTTCCAGTTCGGATTCGGTTCCATTGCGACACCTTGCGCAACAGCAGGCAAGACGCCGCCCTGCCGCATCGTCGATGCGGTTCGTTCATTGCAGCAAAGGGAAAGGGCGGCCTACTTGTCGACGAAGGCGCGTTCGATCACGTAGTGGCCGGGATGGCTCATGTTGCCCTCGGCCAGGCCGTGCGCTTCCAGCACATCGACCGTATCCTTCAGCATCGCCGGACTGCCGCACAGCATGAAGCGGTCATCGGCCGCATCGAAGGCCGGCACGCCAAGCTGTTCGAAGAAGGCTTCGCTTTCCAGCAGCACGGGAATGCGCCCCTGGTTGCGGAACGGTTCACGCGTGACAGTCGGGTAATAGATCAGCTTGTCCGCCACCATCTCGCCCAGCAATTCATGCTGCGGCAATTCATCGACGATGCGCTGCTGGTAGGCCAGTTCGTGCACATGGCGGCAGCCGTGCACCAGGATGATCTTTTCGAACTTCTCGTAGACATCCGGATCCTGGATGATGCTCATGAACGGCGCAAGACCGGTGCCGGTACCGAGCAGGTACAGCCGCTTGCCGGACAGCAGATTCTGCGACAGCAGCGTGCCCGAGGCCTTGCGGCCGACGAGAATGCTGTCGCCGACCTGGATGTTCTGCAGGCGCGAGGTCAACGGACCGTCCGGCACCTTGATGCTGAGGAATTCGAGCTGATCGTCGTAGTGCGGGCTGACCATGCTGTAGGCACGCATCAGCGGCTTGCCTTCGACATCGAGGCCGATCATCGCGAACTGTCCGCTCTGGTAGCGAAAGCTGGATTCGCGTGTCGTCGTGAAGGAAAACAGCCGGTCCGTCCAGTGATGGACCGACAAAACTTCCGCAGAATAGAAATTGCTCATCGTTGCATCCTTTCAGGAAAAGCGAACCGCATGCACCGCACCGTCGCCATCACTGCCGAAAGCCAGTTCGTGCAGATAAGCCCACGGATAAATGCCGCGATCGTGATCGTCGGAAAAAAACAGTTGCACGCCGACCGAGCCGACCGGCGCGATATCCACCAGCGCGACATCCTGCTCCACCGCCGGATCGGCATGTGTCTTGCGCCGCAGGCTTTCGCAGACGCTGCAACGGCAGGCCGCGCGCAATCTTGCATAAGGCACGCTCGCCCTGCGTCCGTCCCATTGCAATTGCAATGCCCGGTTGGCTGCATGCAGCATCATCTCGCTCGGCAAGGTGTCACAGGACATGGCGCACACCCTCCGGTCCGATTTCGGTGCTGAGGCCAGCACAGCCACCTTCGTCCAGCTCGCCGCCCATCGCCGCCAGGCTTTCCTCGCGGATCAGCCGGCGTATCGTGCGCAGCAGGCCGGTGAATTCCGGCGACTCCATCATCTCCGGCTTGCGCGGGCGCGGCAGCGGCACCACGATCTCGGCCTTCACGCGGCCCGGCCGCGCTGTCATCACGTAGATGCGGTCGGAGAGGAAGATGCCCTCTTCGATATCGTGCGTGATGAACAGTACTGACAGCCGCAGCCGCTGCCACATGTTGGTCAGGATTTCCTGCATCACGGTGCGCGTCTGCGCATCGAGCGCACCGAACGGCTCGTCCATCAGCAGCACCTGCGGGCTGGTCGCCAGCGCACGCACGATGCCAACGCGCTGCCGCATGCCGCCCGACAATTGCGACGGATAGTGATTCTCGAACGCCAGCAGACCGGCCAGTCCCAGCAGCGTGCGCGCCTGCGATTCGCGCTGCGCCGCCGACATGCCCTGCATCTTCAGGCCGAACTCGACGTTCTTGCGTACCGTCATCCACGGGAACAGCGAATACTGCTGGAACACCACGCCGCGATCCGCACCGGGACCGTCGATCGTCTTGCCGTCCAGCGTCAGCACGCCGCTGTTGATCGGCGTAAAGCCCGCCACCGCATTCATCAGCGTCGACTTGCCGCAACCGGACGGCCCGATGATGGACACGAACTCGCCCGGCTGCACATTGATCGACACCGACTTGACCGCCTGCACGGTGGTGCCGCGCGACGTGAACGCGATACTGACGTCGCGCGCGTTCACATGTCCGGCAGATGCATTCATCTGCGCATTCATCTGTGCACTCATTTACGTCCTCCCGCAGCAGCACCGATCCATGGCGTCGACCATTTGGCGCACAACTGGATCACCTTGCTGCACAACAGACCGAGAATGCCGATCGTCAGCATGCCCAGCGCGATCTTCGGATACTCGATCAGCGAATAGGATTCCCAGGTGAAGTAACCGATGCCGAACTGGCCCGAGATCATCTCGGCAGCGATCAGCGACACCCACGCCACGCCCATGCCGACCGCGAGGCCGGTGAAGATGTGCTGCAGCGCGCCGGGCAGAATCACGTACAGCATGATGTCCTTCTCCTTCGCCCCCAGGCTGGCCGCGGCGCGGAACAGTACGTCGTCGATCTCTTCCACGCCGTGGATCGTGTTGAGCAGGATCGGGAAGAAGGCGCCGATGAAGGTGATGAACACGATGCTGCCCTCGTTGCTGGGCCAGATCATGATCGCCATCGGCACCCAGGCGATCGCCGGGATCGGACGGAAGATTTCCATTGCCGGCATCGTCAGCGAACGGAACAGCCGGTAGCGGCCGACCAGGATGCCGAGCGCCACGCCCGTGACCGCCGCGATGAAGAAACCTTCCAGGATGCGGCGCAGGCTCATCCAAACATTGGTCAGGAACTTGGTCGACTGGTTGACCTCCAGCATCGTCTGCCAGACGTCGCCCGGCGTCGGGATATTGCTGAAGCGGACATAGAAATCCCAGCGATACTTCGTGGCCAGATACCACAACAGCAACACGCTGCCGATCGAGACCGCACCCAGCAGATATTGCATCCAGGTCGATGCCAGCATCGTTCTCCATTGCAATCCCTGCTGCGGCGACAAGGCATCGCTCATGCCACCCTGGATCGCCTGCAATGCCGGCCGGGATGCCGGAGCACTTTTCTTGTGGGCCGCTGGCGCCGCCACTGGCGGCGACTCCACGGCTCGATCGGTCAGAGCCATGATTATTTCTCCATCGTTGCAAGCACTTGCTCATACGAAACGACGCTGCCGCCGTTCTTCTTTGCATACGCTTCCGCATCCTTCTTCAGCAGAAAGGGCACAACGTCGAGCTTGGCCGGCGTACTGCCGGACATGGCATAGAACGCCTTGCCGCCGAAGACCTTGATGCCCAGTGCATGGTCGTACACATACGACACAGCAATTTTCTTGCCTGCCTTCTGGTATTGCGCAATGCCCTTGAAGGCACACACGGGAGAGCTGACCGGCACGATATCGCCGCCATCGATCCAGATTTCCGCTGCGTTCGCCGGATCGCTGATCTCCTTGTTGCAGATCGGATCATGTCCGCTGATGTTGTAATAGTTTTTCAACGATTTCTTCTGGGCATCGTAGTCGAGGCCGTCTTCCTTGAAGGCTTCGCGCACGTATTTCTCGTCGACCCAGGCATTCACGTCCAGCGGCTTCACGCGATTGAGTTTTTCCAGCACCGCATGATCGGTCTTGATCGCATCGACCAGGATCGGCTTGATGCTCGGATCGAGCGTATGGATGCCGCCCGGGCCGAGGAACAGATAGGCCACTTCCTTCTCGATGCCGGTCCACTTCTCGATATCTGTTGCTGCCTGCTTCGGATTCTTGCGCAGCCAGTCGTTCGCTGCCATCAGCGCCTTGATGTAGGCCACCACCACTTCCGGATATTTTTCGGCGAAATCCTTGCGCACCACCACACCATGAAAGGTCGGCAGCTTGGTTTCAACGCCGTCGAAAATCTTGCGCGCAAAGCCGCGATACGGCAGCAGGTCAGGGAAAGGCACGAAGTCGGCATGCGCATCGATCTTCTTTTCCTGCAGATTGGTCGTGCCGACTTCCGGCGACTGGCTCACCAGATTCCAGTAGTCGCCAGTCCAGCCGCGCGACTGCATCGCCTGCAGCAGCATGCCGTGCGCCGCAGAACCGAACGGCACCGACACCGTCTTGCCCTTCAGATCGGATAACTGATAGTACGGACTGTCCTTGTGCACCACCACGCCATTGCCGGCGCCGAACTGGTTATACGCAATGATGGCGATCAGCTCGGTGGCATTGCCGCTGCTGTTCTGCCCGATCGCACCGTTCACCAGCAACGGATAGTCGCCCATCATGCCGATCTGGATCTTGTTGGCCATCATGCCGTTGGTGATCGGCGGACCGGAGGTCGAGTTCTGCCATTCCAGCTTGAAATCGATGTTGGCGTACTTGCCGGTCTTCGGCAGATACTTTTCCAGCAGGCCGAGTTCCTTGATGACGACACCGCCCGTCACCGTGTTGGTCGTCGTGTTCTGCGTACCGATGCCGATGGTGACCACTTCCTTCGCGTGGGCACCGGCGGCAAACAGCAGCGCCGCGGATGAAACCAGAAAACGCGCGACCAGTTTGGTGCTGCCGCTACGTGCCGTCATATGCAAGATCGTCATGGGGACCCCCTTCAGTGTTCGCCTAGAGAAAATTCATACCGTTACAACTTCGCCTAACTCATCTCCATCAAGTGCTCCCGCTTGTCCTGTTTCTCCGCCCAGGTATCCGCTTCCGGCAACGGTTCCGTCGATTGCACGATCAGCGGCCACTGCTTCGCCAGCCGTGCATTCAGTTCCACGTATTCGCCCTGTTCCGCCGGCAGCATCTTTTCGTCATACACGGCCTCGACCGGACATTCGGCGACGCACACGCCACAGTCGATGCAGACTTCCGGATCGATCACCAGGAAGTTCGGCCCTTCATGGAAACATTCAACCGGGCAGACCGCGACGCAGTCCGTGTACTTGCAGCCGATGCACGACTCTCCGACCACGTGTGTCATGACGCGCCTCCCTGCATGTGAATGCTGGTGATGGCGAGCTTCGACAGCTTGCGCACGTCTGAATCGGCATCGTGTTGCGCCGCTTCGAGGAACGGGATCGCGCGCACGTCACCGATCTCGCCCAGTGCAATCACGGACTCCTTGCGCAGATTGCTGATCGGATGCTGCAGCGCCTCGCACAAGGCCGGCACCGCCGCCTTCGCCTTCAGCTTGCCGAGACTGCGCGCGGCCTTCACGCGTACCTGCCAGAATTCGTCTTCCATCGCCTGGATCAGATCCGGCGCGCCAAGTGCCAGGCCGAGCTTGCCCATCGTCGCCGCGGCTTCCTCGCGCACCTGCCATGCCGCATCGGCCAGCACGCGACTCAGCGTCGGCTGGATGCTGATCGCCGACGAATAGCCGAGCGCACCGATGGCGACGCGCCGCACTTCCTGATCCGGATCGTTGGCAGCAGCATTGGTCAAGGCGCCAATCGCTTCCGGCTTCTTCAGGTAGCCGAGCACGCCGACCGCTTCGCGCCGCACCTGCGGATTGCGGTCTTCCAGCGCCACCATCGCCGGCGAGAAGGCTTCATCCACCCGCAATGCGCGTACCGCGCGCAGTGCATCGGCCTTGACCTGCGGACTGCCGTCCGACAGATACGGCAGCAAGTGCACAGCCGAGGCCGGCTCCTTCAGCTCGGCCAGCGTGATCGCCGCCGCCTGCCGCACTTCGGCATCCGAGTCCTTCAGCAACGGCACCAGCGCCGCCAGCGCTTCCGGCTCTTCATAGCCTTCGATCGCCTTCGCCGCCTCCAGCCGGACGCCGGCGTCCGGGTCGGCCATCGCCGTCACCAGCAGCGGCACGATGTCGTCTTCCTCCTCGGAATACGGCAGGTCGAGCACCGCGATGCGACGCACACCGGGATCGTCGCTCTGCAATCTGTCGTGAATAGTGTTCGCAAGCATGCTGCCTCCTCAACGCACCAGATACGGGATGTTCACGTGCACGGCGCCGGTCGGGCAGTCCTGCTCGCAGGGCATGCAATACCAACATTCGTCGAACTTCATGAATGCCTTGTTGGACACCATGTCGATGGCCAGCACGTCGAGCGGACAAACATCGACACAGACGGTGCAGCCCTTCTCGGCGATGCATTTCGATTGATCGACGACGACCGGGGCCTGGGTACGGGTGGTTGCAATGGTCATGATGGTTTCCCTCGTTTAGTGTTGGCTGCCGCCGGCGACACGCAGGCGTTGATAGGCCGCTTTTTCCTCGTCGTTCAGCTCGACGATGTACGGTTCGATCTCGCGTTTGCGGAAACGCATCCTGCCGTCCGTGCCCTTGCCGACGTTGGTGTGGCAGAACCAGTCGGCATCGTTCTTTTCCGGATGATCGACGCGCAGGTGATAGAGACCCCAGCGGCTTTCCTCGCGGAACATCGAGGCACGCGCCGCCAGTTCGGCGCAGTCGCGGATCGTGCTGGCTTCCATCGCGCGCATCAGTTCGTGCGGATTCTCCGCACTGATGTCATGCAGGTCGTCGCTGATTTCACCGAAGCGTTCCAGCGCGATTTCCATCTTGCGGGTGATCTTCGGCGGCTGCAGGTAATCGTTGACGATGCGGCGCGTCTTGTATTCGACCTGGAACGGCGTCAGCCCTTCGCTGCGCGACAGCGGTGCGGCGATGCGCTTACGTTCGGCTTCGATCATGTCGGTGTTGATCACCGGATCGCCCTTGCCGGACACATAGTCGGCTGCGTTCTCGCCGCAGAACTTGCCGTAGACGAACGCACCCAGCATGTAGTTGTGCGGAATGCTGGCGCAGTCGCCGGCTGCATACAGACCGGGAATCGAGCACTCGCCCTTTTCATTGGTCCAGATGCCGGACGCACTGTGACCGCTGCAGAAGCCGATTTCCGAAATGTGCATCTCGACCGCCTTGTAGCGATAGTCGTTGCCGCGCTTTTCGTGAAAACGTCCGCGACTCGGCCGCTCGTTCGTGTGCAGGATGTGCTCGATCTCGGCGATCGTTTCTTCCGCCAGATGGTCAAGCTTCAGGAAGACAGGACCGCGACCGCCTTCGAGTTCGTTGTAGAACTCCAGCATCATCTGGCCGCTCCAGTAATCGCACTCGATAAAACGCGATCCCTGCGAATTGGCCGTGAAGCCTCCGAACGGTCCCGTCACATAGGCACAGGCAGGGCCGTTGTAATCCTTGATCAGCGGATTGATCTGGAAACATTCGAGGTTGGTCAGCTCCGCACCGGCGTGATATGCCATCGCATGGCCGTCGCCGGAATTGGTCGGATTCTCGTAGGTGCCGAACAGGTAACCGGAAGCCGGCAGGCCGAGACGGCCGGCGGCGCCCGTGCACAACACGACCGACTTCGCCTTGATCACGTAGAAATCCGCAGTACGGCAGTCGAAGCCCATGACGCCGGCGATCTCGCCGTTGGTGCCGGTAATCAGGCGCGTGGCGACCACGCGGTTCGTGATATCGACACGCTGGCGTTTCAGTTGCCGATACAGCACCTTCTTCATGTGGTGCCCTTCCGGCATCGGTAACACGTAGCTGCCGAGGTGATGCACCTTGCGCACCGCATAATCACCGGTCTCGTCCTTCTCGAACTTCACGCCCCAGCGATCCAGTTCCTGGATCATGTCGAAGCTGTTCGCCGCATAGGCATAGACCGCCTTCTGATCGACGATGCCATCGTTGGCGACGGTGATTTCCTTCGTGTATTGTTCCGGCGTCGCGTGGCCGGGAATGACGGCATTGTTCAGGCCGTCCATTCCCATCGAGATCGCGCCGCTACGCTTGACGTTGGCTTTTTCCAGCACCAGCACGCGTAATTTCGGATTCTTTTCCTTCGCCTTGACAGCTGCCATCGGCCCGCCTGTTCCGCCGCCGACGATCACAATGTCGTATTCCAGTTCGATGGTCTTCATGTCTGCCTTTCCAGAGTGTTACGGCCTTTCTTGCCGAAGTGAAACAGCATTGGTTCGACGAAACGGGCATGTCGCAACAAATCAGCTAAACACATCTCGTCATAACTCGTCATAACCAGTTATGCAAAACGTGTGCCAATCGATTTCACTGCCTGAATCGGCTTCAGCAACAAAAGATTGTTCGCGAACGGTGCGAAAAGAGGCGACGGCTGACCGTCATTGGTGAGTGTCGGTTCAATTTGGTGAATGCGATTGCCGATTCAACGACAGCATCACCAACCCGACTGGTGCGCCCGATACTTTCCATGCGTGAAAGCGTAACGGCGCGGAAGGAAAAACAGAACGAAGCATTTTGCACTTGCATATGCAGCCCACGCATATCGCGATCGCTGTCATGCAAACATGCATCGTCAACGCATGATTTTCATCTTGTACCTGAATCGTTCTGCCGGGTAATACAGATACTCGAATACCAGCGGATTGTTTTCCGATGCATAGGTCAGGCGTTCGATGCACAGGATCGGAGAGCCGTTCGCCACCCGCAAACGTTCCGCCACATCGGCACTGGCCGACGTCGCCTCGATTTCGAGATCGGCCGAATGCAGCGGCTGACGCAGCGCGTTTTCGAGCAGGGAAAACAAGTCTTTCTCGCGCAGGTTTTTCTCGTTCAGTTTCGTGCCGACTTCATGTCGCACCCACGAATAATCGATGGAAACCGGATCGCGATTCAGATAACGCACGCGCCGGATTTCCGTCACATCCGATCCGTCCGCAATACCCAGCTTGCTGCAAATCAGGCTGCCGGCCTTCACTGTCGACAGGCCGAACACGTCGGAGTGCGTTTCGTGCCCCTGCTGGCGCATCGCCTCGCCGAATCCCTGCAGGTGCATCAGCTCCTGCGACACGCTGGGCGCTGCCACAAAAGTACCTTTGCCATGCACCTTGAACAGCAGCCCCTCCTTCTGAAGATCGTTCATCGCCTGGCGTACCGTGATGCGGCTGACACCGAACGCATCGATCATTTCCCGTTCGGATGGCAGGCGCTCGTGTGCGGCATAGGTGCCGTCAAGGATCTTCGCGCGCAGCGCTTCCCGAATCTGGATGTAGAGAGGAAGCGAGGAAGAAGGTGCAAGTGGCATGAAATCGATCGTATCTGAAGGCGAACGGATGAATGCTCATCATGAGCGGCACTCATTATAGGATGCCGGTTTCCCGTTGCGGCAAGCCGGCACTACGCCGTCTTTACTTGCATCGTTCCGGCACACGCCTGATCGCCCTTCGATTATCCCGGAGCATCGTTGCGGGGACAATGCCGCAATCGCATGCACATCAGCAGCGCCCCGCTCGACTCACTCCGTCAACAAACCAAGTGTCTCGCCGTCGGGGCCGTCCGGATAAAACCTGTCCAGGGCCTCCTTGAACCGCGACTCATCGGGAGCGACTGCGTCAAACAGCGTAAGACAGGAGCGCAACTTCAGATCGTCCGGCGAACCGAAGATGCCATGCGGGTTGGACATGTTCAACGTCAGCAGCAGGTCGACGCACTGGCGCAGCCTTGCGCCAAGAAGCGGATGGCGAAGATAGGTGACGGCCTCTTCCGCAGAAGCGATGCCGTAGTAATGCGCGGTGACGCTTCGCCCGAGCGCACGCAGCTGAGGAAAAACGAACCACATCCAGTGCGTCGTTTTCCTGCCATGCGCCAGTTCAACCAATACCTCCTCATACACATCGTTCTGTGCATCCACAAATCGTTGCAGATTGAAACGATCCGCATTCATGACGCCAACAGAGACAGGTCGCCGATCGGATTGACGATCACGAACATCATTCGCTGTCACTTTCAAAAAGATTCTTGAACTGATGCGGCTGCGAACGCAGGTACTGACTGGGCACGCGTATGGTTGCACCAAGCGCCGCCGCGGCATGCCAGGGCCAGCGCGGGTCATAGAGAATCGTGCGCGCCAGGGCCACCATGTCGGCATCGCCGTTCGCGACGATGGATTCGGCCTGCTCGAAACCGGTAATCAATCCGACGGCGACCACCGGCATCTTCACCGCGGCTTTCACGGCCCGCGCCAGCGGCACCTGATAGCCGGGCGCCACCGGAATCTTCTGGGCAGGATGCAAGCCGCCGCTGGAGACGTGGATCGCATCGCAGCCCTTCGCCTCCAGTGCTTGCGCAAACGCGATCGTCTGCGCGATATCCCAACCGCCTTCCATCCAGTCCGTTCCGGAAACACGCACGGTCACAGGGCGATCGGCCGGAAACGCCTGCCGAACAGCATCGAACACCTCCAGTGGGAAACGCATGCGATTTTCCAGCGAACCGCCATATTCGTCCTGCCGCCGGTTGGAAAGCGGTGAAAGGAATTCGTGCAGCAGATAACCGTGAGCCGCATGAATCTGGACCGCATCGATACCCAGTCGCGCCGCGCGTTTCGCGGAAGCGGCAAAAGCGTCGCGCACATTTTGCAAGCCCTGTCTGTCCAGTGCCGTCGGCGCGGCCTGCCCTTCCGCGAAAGGCACTGCGGATGGCGCAACGGTCTGCCATCCTTGCGCTTCATCCGGCGCGAACTGTTTCGCCTTTTTCCACGGGACTTCCGTCGATGCCTTGCGTCCTGCATGGCTCAACTGGATGGCGATCGGCATCGCGGAATGCGCGCGAACCCCATCCAGCACGCGCTGCATCGCCGCTTCCGTCCGATCGTCATACAGCCCGACGTCCGCCCATGTGATGCGCCCCTCCGGCAACACCGCGCTTGCCTCGATCGTCAGCAATGCGGCGCCCGACAAGGCCAGATGGCCGAGATGAATCAGATGCCAGTCGTTCATGCATCCATCGGTCGCCGAGTACTGGCACATCGGCGCGATGACGATGCGATTCGACAGATCGAGCTTTCCGACTTGAAGCGGGGTAAACAAAACAGGCTGACTCATTTCTACTCTCCCATCGGATCCGACAACGTTGTCACGACCTTAAACCATTCCGGCACATGCCGCTTAAGCAATCGGATGCGCCCTTGAATGCAAAAATGGCCTGAACACAATGTATCCAGGCCATTCGTTTCAAACGCTTTGAACGATCAGAACGGAATGTCGTCGTCCATGTCGCTAAAGTTCGATGCCGCCGGCTTGGCTGCCGGACGCGCCGCCGGCGCGCTCTGGCGCGGAGCCGGCGCACCGCTGCCGTAGTCGTCGTCCATCGAAGCGCTGCCACCGCCGGCGCCCGGACGACCGCCCAGCATCTGCATCGTGTCGGCGATGATCTCGGTCGTGTAACGCTCGACGCCATCCTTGTCGGTCCACTTGCGCGTCTGCAGGCGGCCTTCGACATAGACCGACGAACCTTTCTTCAGATACTGGCCGGCCACTTCCGCCAGACGGCGGTAGAAAGTGATGCGGTGCCACTCGGTCACTTCCTTCTTGTCGCCGGAATTCTTGTCCTTCCAGCTTTCGGTCGTTGCAACGGCAATGTTGGTGACGGCTTCGCCGTTCGGCATGTAGCGCGTTTCGGGATCGCGGCCGAGGTTGCCGACGATGATGACTTTGTTGACTGATGCCATTGTTTTCTCCGAGTTTCCCGATGGTTTGTTTGTGCAATTACACGGCGGCAGCTTCGATCCGGCTGCGGCGCGGCAGGTTTTTCATATTGGCGGCAATTATAAGCCACGCGGTCGTCAGCACGCCGCCCAGCACGAAGACCGCATTCGGTCCCGCATGCTGAGCCAGCAGGCCGCCAAGCGCACCGCCGCAGAACAGGCCGAGCGCCTGCAGCGTGTTGTAGACGCCAAGCGCCGCCCCCTTGGCCGATGGCGGCGCGATGCGCGATACCAGCGACGGCTGGCTGGCTTCAAGAATATTGAATGCAAGGAAGAATGCGAGCAGCAGCGCCAGCAGCCACGGCCAGCTTGCATGCACGCCCGACAGCAGCACACCCATGCCGATCTGTACCAGCAGCAGCAAGGCGATCGCGCCGACGAAGACCTGCTTGGACTTGCCGTGTTTTTCGCTGACGAAAATCGGCGGCAGCATCAGCAGGAAGGACAGCGCGACCACCGGCAGATAGACCTTCCAGTGCTCCGTCAGCGGCAGATGGCCGAGACGGATCAGCGCTGCCGGCATCACGACAAACATCGCCATCTGCGTTGCATGCAGGGCGAACACGCCATAGTTCAGCCGCATCAGTTCGCGATTTGCCAGAACGGCACGGATCGGCGTGCGCTCGGCCGGCAACGGCGGTGCCGCCGGCACGACATAGATGACGACGACGATCGCCAGCAGCGACAACACGCCGGTCAGCGCGAAGATGCCGCCCATGCCGATCGCGCGGTACAACAGCGGCGACAGCACCAGCGACGCAGCAAATGTCAGCCCGATGGAGCCGCCGATCATCGCCATGGCTTTCGTTCGGTGTTCGTCGCGCGTGGAATCGGCCACCAGCGCCGTGATCGCGGCGGAAATCGCGCCGGCGCCCTGCAATGCTCGCCCGGCGATGATCCAGTAGATGTCGGTCGCCGCCGCCGCGACGAAGGAGCCGAGCGCGAACAGGATCAGTCCGATGACGATCACGCGCTTGCGGCCGTAACGATCGGAAGCGATACCCAGCGGAATCTGCCCGAACGATTGCGTCAGCCCGTAGATGCCCATCGCCAGCCCGACCAGCGTGGCGCTGCCACCGCCCGGCATGGAATGTGCGTGCACCGCAAAGACGGGAAGGATCAGGAACAGTCCCAGCATGCGCAGCGCGAAGATGCCGGCCAGCGACGTGCTGGCGCGGATTTCGGTGCGTGTCATGCCGTGGTCGGCATCGAGGGAATGGTTCGATGACATGTAGGACTGGCAAGGGTTGAAGGGATGATACCGCCGCGCAAAAGCGCTTTTACGGCCTGCTTCAAAACCCGTTATAGTAGCAGGTTGACTCTCGCCTCACGTCTCCAAAAAGGACGCCCGGCGACCGAACCATCCTTGACTGAAAGAGTGAATGGAAGAAATTCGCATCCGGGGTGCGCGCACGCACAACCTGAAGAACATCAATCTCGACCTCCCGCGCAACAAGCTGATCGTCATCACCGGACTGTCCGGCTCCGGCAAGTCGTCGCTGGCATTCGACACGCTGTACGCCGAAGGCCAGCGCCGTTACGTCGAATCGCTGTCGGCCTATGCGCGCCAGTTTTTGCAACTGATGGAGAAACCCGACGTCGACCTGATCGAAGGCCTGTCGCCGGCAATCTCGATCGAGCAGAAGGCAACCTCGCACAACCCACGCTCGACCGTCGGCACTGTCACCGAAATCCACGATTACCTGCGCCTGCTGTACGCACGCGTCGGCACGCCTTACTGCCCCGACCATCCGCAGAATCCGCTGGCGGCGCAATCGGTGTCGCAAATGGTCGATGCCGTGCTGGCGATGCCGGAAGACACCAAGCTGATGATCCTCGCGCCCGTGGTAGCGAATCGCAAGGGCGAACATCTGGATCTGTTCGAACAGATGCAGGCGCAGGGCTTCGTGCGTTTCCGCGTGCAGAGCGGCACCGGCAATCCGCACGTCTACGACGTCGATGCGCTGCCGAAACTGAAGAAGGCGGAGAAGCACACGATCGACGTCGTCATCGACCGCATCAAGGTCAAGGCCGACATGAAGCAGCGCCTCGCCGAAAGTTTCGAGACCGCATTGCGTTTGGCAGAAGGCCGCGCGCTCGCGGTCGAGATGGACACCGGCGTCGAGCATCTGTATTCGAACAAGTTCGCCTGTCCGGTTTGCGGCTATTCGCTGCAGGAGCTGGAGCCGCGCCTGTTCTCGTTCAACAACCCGATGGGTGCCTGCCCGGAATGCGACGGCCTCGGCCATATCGAATTCTTCGATCCGAAGCGCATCGTCGCGTTTCCGAATCTTTCTCTAGCCAGCGGCGCGGTCAAGGGCTGGGACAGGCGCAACCAGTTCTATTTCCAGATGCTGTCGAACCTCGCCGACTTCTACGAGTTCGACCTCGACGTACCGTTCGAGAAGCTGCCGGAAAAAGCGCAACAGGTCATCCTGTTCGGCTCCGGCAAGCAGAAGATTCCGTTCCAGTACGTGAATGAAAAAGGCCGTACCGTCATCCGCGAGCACGAGTTCGAAGGCATCGTGCCGAACCTGCAGCGTCGCTACCGCGAAACCGATTCGATCGCCGTCAAGGAAGAGCTGGCGAAGTTCATCAACGAAAAGGAATGCCCGAGCTGCAACGGTGCGCGCCTGCGCGTGGAAGCACGCCATGTGAAGGTCGGCAGCGGCCGCCAGCAGCGCGCGATCTACGAGATCGCCGCCACGCCGTTGCGCGAGACGCTGGATTTCTTCCAGAAGCTGAAGCTGACCGGTGCGAAAAAAGAGATTGCCGATCGCATCATCAAGGAAATCGTCTCGCGCCTGACCTTCCTGAACAACGTCGGTCTCGACTATCTTTCCCTCGAACGCAGCGCCGACACCTTGTCCGGCGGCGAAGCGCAGCGTATCCGTCTTGCCTCGCAGATCGGCTCCGGCCTGACCGGCGTGATGTACGTGCTGGACGAACCGTCGATCGGTTTGCATCAGCGCGACAACGACCGCCTGATTGCCACGCTGCAACACTTGCGTGACATCGGCAACAGCGTGCTGGTGGTCGAACACGATGAAGACGCGATCCGCTGCGCCGACTACGTGGTCGACATGGGCATCGGCGCCGGCGTGCACGGCGGCGAAGTGATCGCCGAAGGACCGCTGAAGGACATCCTGAAGAACAAGAAGTCGCTGACCGCGCAATACCTGAACGGCACGCTGGCGATCCACGTGCCGAAGAAACGCACCGCGCCGAATCCGAAGAAGCAGTTCGTCATCACCGGCGCTTCCGGCAACAACCTGAAGAACGTGACGCTGGAACTGCCGGTCGGTTTGCTGACCTGCGTGACCGGCGTCTCCGGCTCCGGCAAATCGACGCTGGTCAACGACACACTGTACCTGGCTGCATCGCGCCACCTGTATGGTTCGCAAGCGGAACCGGCAGCGCACGAATCGATTTCCGGCCTCGAGCATTTCGACAAGGTGATCTCGGTCGATCAGGCGCCGATCGGCCGCACGCCGCGCTCGAACCCTGCAACCTATACCGGCCTGTTCACACCGATCCGCGAACTGTTCGCCACCGTGCCACAGGCGAAGGAGCGCGGCTATTCGGCCGGACGCTTCTCGTTCAACGTCAAGGGCGGACGCTGCGAAGCCTGTCAGGGCGACGGCGTGATCAAGGTCGAGATGCACTTCCTGCCGGACGTCTACGTGCCGTGCGACGTTTGCCACGGCAACCGCTACAACCGCGAAACGCTGGAAATCCATTACAAGGGCAAGAGCATCACCGAAGTGCTGGGCATGACGGTGGAAGAAGCGCACGAGTTCTTCAAACCGGTGCCGGCCATCGCACGCAAGCTGCAGACGCTGCTCGACGTCGGCCTCGGCTACATCCGTCTCGGCCAGAGCGCGACCACGCTGTCCGGCGGCGAAGCGCAGCGCGTCAAGCTGTCGCTGGAACTGTCGAAGCGCGACACCGGCCGCACGCTGTACATCCTGGACGAACCGACCACCGGCCTGCACTTCCATGACATCGATCTGCTGCTGAAGGTGATCCACCGCCTGCGCGACCAGGGCAACACGGTGGTCATCATCGAGCACAATCTCGACGTCATCAAGACGGCCGACTGGATCGTCGATCTCGGCCCTGAAGGCGGCGCCGGCGGCGGCCAGATCATCGCGGCAGGCACGCCGGAAGACGTGGCGCAGAATCCGGCCAGCTTCACCGGCAAGTATCTGGCGCCGCTACTGAAGAAGTAATCATGGCGAAGCACCTGCGCATCCATGGCATCGTGCAAGGCGTCGGCTATCGCGCCGGCTTCGATGCGCAGGCACGCGCACTCGGCGTATCGGGCTGGGTGCGCAATCGGCGCGACGGTTCGGTCGAAGCGATGGTGCGCGGCGACGATGCCTTGCTGCAGCAGTTGATCACGTGGGCGCATCGCGGACCGGCGATGGCGCGCGTCGATCATATCGACATCGTCGAGACGAAGGATGCACAGATCGCCATGGAATCTTTCTACATCCGCCCTACTGAATAAATTCACCTGCATCACAGCGGCAGACACGACACACAAAAGCGAGTCATTCGGCTCGCTTTTTTATTGGCCATCGAAAACGCACCACGTCGCACGCCACGGCAAACATGCATCCCTGGCTTGTCAATCAGACTACAGAAGTACGACACAACCCTCATGCCGGCCGGCACAAACACCTGTGCTTGTCATCTGTTTAGAGGACAGACAAGCCCTCTCCTGCATCGATATAGTTCGGCAATTCAATAGCAGGACCACCGGCGGATCATGGACAACAGCGACAGTTTCAAACCTTCCCGGGATGCATTCCCTTCATCGACGTCATCGATCTCCCGCATCGCATTCGCCGATTCAATGCCGCTACGCAGTCTGACGGCCGTGGCCTGCCTGCTGATGGCGGCCGGCATGCCATCGCATGCGCAAACACTCGGCATTGCGTACGGCGGTGGCGGTGCTTCCGGATCGCCCGGCAACGGCGTGGACGCCGGCGGCATCGGCGGCAATGCCGGCGTTTCCGGTCCGACTGCAGGCAGCAACGCTGACAGCGGCAATGGCGGCGGCAATGGCGGTACCGCCTTGAGTGGATCGCCGATCAGCGGTGTCAATGGCGGCACAGCCATCGTTGGCGACGGCTGGGGTGCCGGCGGCGGTGCCGGCGGTTTCGGCGTCGTATTGTCGAATGCCAGCGGCAATCTGGACAGCAACGCCACCATTACCGGCGGCACGGGCGGCGGCGGCGGCTTTGGCAGTTATGGCGGCGGCGGCGGTGGCGGCGGCGGTTCAGCGCTGTACGTGGAAACAAGCACCACCGGCACATCGTTGACAATCGATGCTGCCCTGACAGGCAGTGCCGGCGGTGCCGGTGGCGACAGCGGCGGCGGCGGCTACAACACGACTGCCGGCGCCGGCGGCAACAGCAGTGGCTCGGGCGGCGTCGGTACCTCTGGATACAACGGCAGCGGCGGCGGCAGCGGCGGCGGCGGCGGTAGCGGCCTGCAATTCGTTTCCACGGCGCCCGGCACAACCTCCATCACGAACAATACCTATGTCGACGGCGGCGATGGTGGCAATGGCGGCCGCAATGGCGGCGGCAATGGACGGGGCGGCAATGCCGGCAATGGCGGCAACGGCATGGAGTTGTCCGGCAGCCGGATTCAACTGACCAATACCATTACCGGCGACATCAAAGGCGGCGACGGCGGCAGCGGCGGCGCATGTACCAACTTCTGCAGCGCTGGGGCAGGAAACGGCGGCGCCGGCGGTGTCGGCCTGGTCGTCAGCGGCGGCAACAATATCGTCGTCAACAGCGGCAGCATCCGCGGCGGCTTGTCTGCCACTGGTGTCCGCGCCAATGCCATGACGCTCTCCGGCGGTGGTAACACGCTGGAATTGCGCAGCGGCTACTCGTTTCAGGGCAACGTCGTCAGCAGCAGCGGCAGCACCAACGGTGGCGATACGCTGACGCTGGGCGGCAGCACAAATGACGACTTCGATCTTTCACAGATCGGCTCCCAATACCAGGGCTTCAACAATTTCTCGAAAACGGGAAGCAGCACCTGGGTGGTAACCGGCAGCACGACCACTTCTTGGAGCATCACCGGCGGCACACTCCAGATCGGCAACGGCGGCACGTCCGGCGCGATCAACGGCGACATCGCCAACGATGCGACGCTGGTCTTCAATCGCAGCGACGCGGTGACTTACAGCGGCGTCATCAGCGGCAGCGGCGACTTAACCAAACAAGGCGCAGGCACGTTGACGCTTTCCGGTGCCAACAGCTATACGGGTGATACCGACATCGGCAGCGGCACCGTACGGGCTGGCGCAGTCAATGTACTGGGCAATGGCAGCGCAACAAACGTCGCCAGCGGCGCGACGCTCGACCTGAACGGCTTCAACCAGACGCTCGGCTCACTGGCCGGCAGCGGCAATGTCACCCTCGGTTCGGCCACGCTGGCCGTCGGCAGCAACAACGCCAGCACCACCTTCGCCGGCACCATCGACGGCAGCGGCGGCCTGGCCAAGCAAGGCAACGGCACGTTGACGCTTTCCGGCACCAACACCTATACGGGCAATACCGACATCGGCAGCGGCACCGTACGGGCTGGCGCAGTCAATGTACTGGGCAATGGCAGCGCGACAAACGTCGCCGGCGGCGCGACGCTCGACCTGAACGGCTTCGACCAGACGCTCGGCTCGCTGGCCGGCAGCGGCGATGTCGCGCTCGGCGCGGCCATGCTGGCCGTCGGCAGCAACAACGCCAGCACGACCTTCTCCGGCGCCATCAACGGCAGCGGCGGCCTGACCAAGCAAGGCAGCGGCACGCTGAGCATTGCCGGCGGCAATACCTACACGGGCAACACCACCATATCTGCCGGCACGCTGCAGTTCGATAGCTATACCCAAGGTGCCAGCCAGGCGCTGGGCATCGGCGCCCGCAGCAGTACCGATTACGGCAAGCTGGCCGTGAGCGGCACCGCAACCTTTGCCGCCAATGCGGCGATTACCGTCGATGTCGCCGGCGTCAATACGCTGGGGCTGGGGCAGCGGCTCGCCGACGTCATTTCCGCCGGCACGCTGAATGCCTCCACATTCGACGTGACCGACAATTCCAGCCTGTTCAATTTCCTTGCGACGCGCAACGGCAATGCCGTCGATCTGCTCATCCTGTCGGCGACCGGCGGCGTCTATGACGCGGTCGCCGCCAACCGTGTTAATTCCGCCTTCGGCGCGGCACGCGTGCTCGATCGCGTGCTGCTGAGCGGCGCGACGGGCATGGCCGACGTCGTGACCGCGCTGGGCCAGTTGCCAACGCAACAGGACGTCAGCCGCGCCGCGGCGCAAACGCTGCCGCTGCTGGCGGGCGGCGTGCAGCAAGGCACGCTAGGCATGCTGTCGTCGTTCAATGGCGTGGTGCAGAACCACCAACCGTCTTCCGGCGGCACCGCATCCGGCCTCGCCGGCGGCGACGGCTTCGCCAACCGGCAGGCATGGGCGAAAGCATTCGGCTCGCGCGCCGACCAGGACGACCGCGACGGCACCTCCGGCTTTTCCGCCGACTCTTGGGGCATGGCTTTCGGCGTCGACGGCGAACTGGATCGCGACACCCGCATCGGCGTGGCCTATGCGTATGCGAACAGCGATGTCGACGGCAACACCACGCTCTCCGGCATGCGGCAACGCGCGCAGGTGGATTCGCACATGCTGGCGGTGTACGGCAGCCGTGCGCTGGCCGGCGATCTGCAACTGGCGTGGCAGGCGGACATCGGACGCCACGGCACCGACGGTACGCGCCCCATCGATTTCGGCGGCTTCACGCGCACCGCCACTTCCAGCTATGTCAGCTACAGCGCGCATATCGGCGCGGAACTGTCGAAGGACATCGCAAGCGGCGAACGCACGATCTTCACGCCGGCAATCCGTGCCGATTACACCTGGCTGCGCGACAGCAGCTATCGCGAATCCGGCGCCGATGCGCTGAACCTGGATGTGGATGCGAATACGACCGAGGCCTTCGTGCTGAGCACCGAAGGCAGAATCCGCCACGCAGTCGGCGAACGCGCGTGGCTGTCCGCCAATCTCGGTGCCGGCTACGATCTCATCAACGACCGCGCCGGCATCGTCTCCGCCTACGCCGGCGCGCCGGGACAGACCTTCACCACCACAGGTATCGATCATTCGCCGTGGACGATCTTCGGCGGTTTCGGCTACACGATGCAGACCCGTCGCGACATGCAGATCACGCTGCGCTACGACGCCGAAGGCCGCAGCGATTACGTCAACCAGACCGCTTCCGTCAAAGCCAGCTGGGCGTTCTGAAGATAACGCGCCCAAGTCTTCACTCCCGGACCGGTTTCGCAAAAAATCCGTCCGAACATCCGTCCGGTTATCACTTCGATAACGCACAGCCCGGCATGCACGGCACTGCTCTGAAGCGGCTGTGCATTTGACCGGACACCTTCCGCAACATGCAATCGTTCTGCCCCGCATGTTGCTCATGGACAAAACCTTCCCGTTTCGGCAAACTCGCGCGGTTGATCACAGCACTGCGATGCCCGCATCGCATACCGGGCCGAAGAAATGCCAGACGCATCGCCAGACGAATCGCACTTGCAGAAGGAACTCTCGTCGCCGCCGTTTCCCTTCCAGCCCACGAACCGCATCCGCCGGCGATGGCATGCACGGACAAGCTGCCGCACGAATCGGAACGGGCTGAAGAAACATCCGGCTGCACACGCTGATGCCTACTTTCCCTTAACGGTGGACTCTGCAACGCCCCCATCTTCCGGCATGCAGGCCCGACGCCTGCGCACCATCGTTGCTCATTGCGCGCGCATGTTCTGCATGCTCGCGCCGCTGTATGCCGCATCGCCCGCGCACGCCGCCGGCAGCGAGGTCTATCCGGGCGAACTCGTCGCCCTGCCGTCCGGCACGCAAGTGCTGAGTTTCTATCAATACGAACGCGACTTCGAAGGCTACTATTTCAATGGCGAACGTGTCGGCGGTGCGAGAGCGAAGGCACGCGCCAGCGTTGCCGCCTATACGCGCTATGGACAGATCGGCGGCCTGACGTCGGCGTGGTCGATCACGCTGCCTTATATCGATTTCCACAAGACGGCAGGCACGCTGCCGGTCTGGTTCGGTGATGAAAGCAGCGGCCTGTCGGATCTGCGGCTCAAGTATTCGGTGTGGCCGGTCAACGATCCCGAACGCGGACGCTACGTCGCACTGACCGGCGTCTGGCAGCCGAATACGGGCAGGTACGAACGCGACCAGGTGCTGAGCCCCGGCGACAACCGCAATCGCCTGACCTTCCAGCTCACATGGATAGAACCGCTGTCGCGGACCGTCAGCATGGAACTGACACCCGAGTTCAGCTGGCATGGCGACAACGACGATTATGTCGGCACCTACATGAAACAGGAAAACGCTTATGCGCTGACCGGCTATCTGCGCTGGCGGTTTTATGGAGCATGGTCGGCCAGCGTCGGCTTCCAGAGCAATCGCGGCGGCGATCAGATCATCGATGGCGTGCGCCAGAACAACGAGCCCGACCAGCAGCGCGTGCTGTTCAGCCTCAACACCATGCTTGCTCCCGATGTCGCGGCCAGCTTGCGCTACTCGCGCGATACGTCGGTGCAGAATTCAGTGCGCATCACCTCCGACTGGGTGCTGGCGGTGCACTGGCTCTTTTAGACTTCTTCCCGTTCCCGCTCAGACCGATGTTCTTGCTTGCCGTCCGTCCGGCCGGCAGCAGGCTTTTACAACCCGGCGCGCGCCAACGGCAATTCCAGTGTGAATCGCGTGCCCTGCACGCGTCCGCCATCGACGATTTCCTGCCAGCGCAATACGGCGCCCAGCTGTTCCGCACGGTAATGCATGTTGCGTAATCCCCGGCCGCCATTGTCGTTATCGCCGCCCGCGAAGCCGTTGCCGTCATCGCTGATGCAAATGCGCGCATGCGTCGCATCCGCATGCGTCGCGAAAACGATCTCGCTGGCGCCGGCGTGCTTGACGATATTGGTCACCGCTTCCTGCACGATGCGAACCAGATGCATCGCATATCCCGGTGTCAGCCACGGCACCGGCGGCAAGGCTTCCGGCTGCCAGCGCAGTTGCACGCCTGCGGCTTCCAGGCGCGGCTGCAGACGGAAACGCAGACCGGCAAGCAGCACGCTGATGTCGGAACCGACCGGCTCCAGCGAATCGATCGTCAGCCGCAGTTCGTCGATGGAATCCTGCAGCGCCGTCTTCAACCGTTCCGATTGCAGGTCGCCGCGATCGACCATGCGCATCATGCCGACCAGCGCGCCGCCGAGGCCGTCATGCATGTCCTGCATCAACCGCTGGCGTTCACGACTCAACAGATCGCGCTGTTCGATTTCGCGCAGCTTGGCATAGCTGTCGGCGAGCTCGGCCTCGCGCTGCTGCAGGCGTTGCGTGAGCAGTTCGCGGCTGTGTTCCAGATGTTCGATGCCGTTCAGATAACGCTGCAGGATGATGAAGGCAAACACGATGAAGAACCCGATCTGCGCAAGCGGCAGCAGATAGACGTGCTCCACGCCGATCCGGTAACCGTGCAGCATCATGTCGTGTATGCCGAGCGGAATGCCGGTCAGCGAAATCAGCGCGAGCAGCATGCCTGACTTTTCACGTTCCTGCCATGCCGCATACAACGCAAACCCGCAGGCCGGAATCGCCATCAGCAGCACCAGCAGATACACATAGGACGACAAGGCGGCGATCGCTTCGCTGCTTTCCAGCAGCGGCAGCGTCACCGCACTCTGCAATACGACGCTGGCGATCATGCCGCGCTCGAGCCAGCGATAGTGGCGGCGGCAAAGGCGGAAATTGAAGATCAGGATGACGACCGCCAGCCAGTTCACCGCATTGACGCTGACCCATCCATACCAGGCGGGAGAAATGAAATTCGCATTCAGCGGCGTGACGTAATGCAGGTAGCGCCCGGCAAAGCACAGCGATGCCAGGAAGCACAGCAGATACAGGATTTCATGCCGGCGCTTGCGCCACACGCCGAGACAGAACAAGCCGAGTCCGAGAAAGGCAATGCCGGTCGCCAGCAGCACGTACACCTGCAGCGCCATGCGCGTGTAGTAGCGCCATGCCAGTGCCGAACGCGGTCCGACCCATGCCGTCGAAATGCCGGCGCCCGCGCCCGGCACGCTGTCCATGCGCAGCAGGACGACCTGCGGTCGCCTCGTCATTTCAGGTGCGTCCAGCGTCACCCATACCGGCTGGTTGAATCCGTTCCAGACAGGATCGCCGGAGGAACGCCACAGCAGCCATCTGTCGCCGTACAGCGCCACCTGCCCGACCGTCTGCCAGCGCGGCAGATAGAAGTACAGCTCCTGCGCCGTCTGTGCGCGTTGCGCATCCAGCGTGAAGCGATACCACGTGGTCTGCGTTTTTCCCTCGGCGATCCGGCCCGGCGTGCGTTGCATTGCCACGTCGGGCAGCGCGACTTCTTCCCATCCTTGCTCGGGCAGCGCGGGCAATATCTTTCCGGGATGCGGCAAGCTCGCGTCGGCGCTCTGGATCAGGCGTTCGATCCGCACGATGTGCATGGCCTCTTCCGCCGCCGCATGTCCGGCCAGACAACAGAGCCATAACGACAGAAGCAGACGCACGATCTTCATCGCTCAATTCCGATGCAGCAATCCGCGCCGATAACCGGCGTCGATCGCTTCCACTTTCGAGCAGACCCCCAGCTTGGTATAGATGCGGCGGACGAAGGTATTGACCGTGGTCACGGCGATGCCGAGATGTTCCGCTGTCTCGGCCATCGTGTAACCGAGCGCCATGCGTTCCAGCACCTGGATTTCGCGCACCGACAATGGCTCCCTGTCGGCATCGCCGGCATTGCTGACGACCGGGATGGATCGCAAACGCCGCAGCAGCTGGCGCGCGATCATCGGGCTGACCGGGCTGCCGCCGGCGCATACATTGCGAATTTCGTCGACCAGCGACAGCGGCAGCGCATCCTTCAGCAGATAACCCGACGCACCGGCCTCGATCGCCGACAGCACCTTGTCCTCGTCGCCGAACAGCGTCGCCACGATCACTTCGCATTGCGGCCACTGCTGCCGCGCCTCGCGGATCAATTGAATGCCGGAGCCGTCCGGCAATCCGAGATCGACGACCAGCACATCTGCCGGATCGCCGTTCAGCAGGGTCATGCCTTCCGCGACGCTGGCAGCGACGGCATCGATGGCCATGTCCGGCGCGGCGACCATTGCGGCACACACCGATTCACGGAACGACGCATCGTCTTCCACCATCGCTACCGAAATTCTGTTCACCGCGCTCCCCTTGCCGATGCCGCAGTGTAACGGAAGCCTGCCTGCCGGAACACATCCGCCAGGGGTTGATGCCGGTTTTGATGCGTCGGCGCATCAACCGCGCGACATGGTGCGTTTCTTGTTATTTCGGCAAACCGAGCCACAGGCCGACGGGCACGAACACCAGCGCCGCGAGATTCCCGAGCAGCACGATGGAAGCCACCTTGTCCGGCTCCTGCTTGTACTGTTCGGCCATCATGAAGCAGAACACGGCCGGCGGCAGCGAAGCAAACAGGTACATCTGTCCGCGCTGCTCCGTCGTCAGACCCAGCACCTGATCCAGCAGCAACGCGACGGCCATGCCGGCGACGGGGCACACGATCGCGCCGACCACGCCGATGTGCCAGCTGCGGAAATTCACATCCAGCATCCGCACGCCGAGCGAAAACAGCATCAGCGGAATGCAGGCATCGCCCAGCATCTTCATCGCCTGGAACAGCGGCCCCGGCAGCGGCACGTGCACCGCGGCGAAGGCGGTGCCGATGATCATCGCGATCATCATCGGATTGGCGAGAAACTTCCACGGCGACACACGCACGCCTTCGCTGCGGCCGCTTTCGAGAATCTTGATGCCCAGCGAGAAATAGACGAGGTTGCAGGCCATGAACAGCGCCACCGCCGAACCGAGTCCGGCCCCACCGAAAGCCAGCACCGCCAGCGGCAATCCCATGTTGCCGCAATTGTTGTACATCATCGGCGGGACGAAACTGCGCACGTCGTAACCAAACAGCCGCGCGACCGGCCATGCCAGCGCACCCGAACCGATCGAGATCAGCGCACCGGCGAGGATCAGCGTGCCGTTGTGCGCCAGATCGAAATCCTTGGCTGCCAATGCAGTGAAGATCAGCAGCGGGCACAGCACATCCATGCTGATGCGATTGACCGCCAGCATGTCGCCTCGCACGGTCTCGCCGCGCAGTCGCGCATAGCCGTAGCCCAGCGCAATGATGATGAAGACCGGCAGGATGATGCCGAGGATGCGTTCGAAGATTTCCATTGCTGCTTGCCGGGGATGCTGGAGAAATTACAGAGGCCGGATTGAAAAATGCCGGAGGGGCAAAACCCGTCCGGCATCCGGATGCGACACTTTACAACGGCTGCCGGATTTTTACCGACGACGCCGTCATTCGCGTTATTAGTGCGCCGGCGGGCGCGGCAGATCGTAGCGTTCCAGGAACGGGCAGCCGTTCATCGGCAGGAAAGACGGAATGCGATAGTACTTGTCGGCCACCGTCTTCAAAATGCGCTCGCGATAGACCGGATAGTTGAAATCGTGGCCGTCCGCATACCAGTAGCGCACACCGCCGGCCATGATGGTGCCCACCGTCACCGACGAGAAATACGGCGCGAAGTCCTTCGGATCGATCTGCTTGCGATCGAAGATGCGAATGCTCTTGCCGGCATAGCTGCGAAAATCGACCAGCAGATCGTCCTGTCGTGCATGGAACTTTCCCTCACCGAAGGTCGGCCAGTATTCGCCGGCGTGATACGACAGCAGCGCCGCCGGCGTGTAGGCACGCGCCATGATCGGCGTGCCCGGCGGCAGGTTGGTACGCAAGGCAGCGACGATGTTCTTCGCTTCCTTGTGGAACACGATGTCGTCGTGCAAGCCGCCGACATCCTTCCACATCGTCGTCGGCAGCAGGATGATCGCCGCCAGAAACAGGAAATGCGGCACCGAGAAAAGACCGGTCCAGATCGCATAGCGGCGCAGATCGCCGGCGCTGGCTACCGTGCCGATGAACAGAAAAACGAAAGGCATGAAGCCCAGTACCCAGTGCAGGCCGATGGTCTTCTCGACCGACAGCAGCAGGAACAGCAGGAAAGGCACGACGAACAGCACGGCCACCGCACCGCACCGCGCCATCGACGGCACCGAACGCAGCACGCGCAGCGTCGCCCACGGCGTGATCAGGTAGACCATCATCGCGAGATAGGTGCCGACCGTTTTCCATGACCAGTGCGCATCTTCGTTGCGGTTGATCAGATTGAACATCACATTGGTCCAGCAATGATCGGCATTGAAGGCGACGGTGATCGCGAACAACGGTGCCGAACACAGCGCAATGATGATCAGGTCGATCCATCCGCGGCGCGAACGGAACAGGTAGAAAAAGTAGGCGATCGCCAGCAGGCCGGCGAAATACTTGGACAGCAGCGCCAGTCCCAGAAAAATGCCGCAAGCCACCGACCACCAGTGATTGCGCGCCTGCATGCTGCGAATGAAGCAGTAGCCGGACAGGAACATGAAGAAGATCAGCGGCGTATCCGTCGTCACGAAATTCAGCAGCAGCGTGAACGGCAGCACCAGGAACAGCGTGCCCATCCACCATGCCGATCCTTCCTGATACGGCTGCAGGCGCTTCATCAGGTCGACCATGCCCAGCGCGATCAAGCTCCACATCACGGCCGTGAAGAAACGGATCGACAGCGGCGACGAGGAAATACTGTTCAGTACATACAGCAACCAGCCCACCATCGGCGGATGATCGGAATAGCCCCATGCCGGATAGACGCCCCACTGATAGAAGAAGGCTTCGTCGCCGGTGACCGGAAAGGTGGCCGCCAGCCACAGCCTGATCGCCAGCGTGACAATGAAAGTCCACCAGAACACCCGGCGGGCGTGTATCGGATCTGCGTCGGCATACAGCGCGCGCGTCGTGTTCAATTTCATTACCGCTTCCTTGATTCCGCTTCTTGATTTGCTTCTTGGTTTGCCGCTGGTTTCGTTATCCAGTGCACTGCTTCGTTTTGCTGCGCAGGTTTGCCGTCTAGCTCTTTACCGCCAGCACCAGCACGCCGGCCACGATCAGCCCTACGCCCAGCACCTTGGCGACGCTAAGCGTCTCGCCCAGCAGGAAAATGCCGGCCAGCGTCGTCAGCACCACGCCGAGCGACACCAGCGGATACGCCATGCTGACTTCCAGCCTGCCCAGCACCAGCAGCCACAACCCGGCGCTCGCGCCGAAGCACAGCATGCCGCCCCAGATCAGCGGATTCGTCAGCACCAGCCCGACCATCGTACGCAGATCGCCACCCATCGCCTGCTGGATCGCCGGCGTCGACATGCCCATCTTCATCAATACCTGCGCCAGCGCCGTCAGGCACACGCAAAAGAACGCCAGCCCCAATGCCGCCATCTGACTCATGCCCATCCTCCGAACGATGCAGCCAGTGCAATGACGCCGACCAGCAGCGCAACGATCCAGCTGGCGCGGTCGGTGATCGCGAACAGCAGCGGATCGTCATGGATTTCCATGCGTGCGATCTTCAGCCACAGGCGCATGATCCAGAACAGCATCAACGGCAGGATCATCCACAGCAGATCGGCATACGGATACAGCGCATCGGCCTTCCGTGTATCGATGTACAGCGCCAGCAGCAGCACGGCGACGAAACCGCTGGCGATGCCCATCGAGATCAGGTACGGCAGATCGCTGGTGCGATAGCCGCGCCCGGCAGCGGAAGTACGGCCGCCCTCGCTCATCACTTCCAGTTCCGCGCAGCGCTTGACCAGCGCCAGACTGAGGAAGATGAACAGCGACACCGCCAGCAGCCAGTTCGAAATCACGATGCCGCCAACGATGCCGCCGGCCAGGATGCGATGCGTATAGAGCGAAGCCAGCACCAGCACATCGACGATGGCCAGCTGTTTCAGGCGTGCCGAATACAGCAGCGTGGCAACGACATAGACAATCATCAGGCCGAGGAAAGGCAGCGAAATCCACGCCGCCAGCAGCAGCGACAAAGGCAGTAGCGCACCGGCAAGAATCAACCCCAGTGGAATCGCCAGCGTCGCCGCGGCAAACGGCCGCAGGCGCTTGCGCGGATGCGCGCGATCGGATGCGAGGTCGAACAGATCGTTGACGATGTAGGTAGCCGATGCGCACATGCCGAAGGCGACGAAAGCCAGCAGCGTCGGCCACCAGAATTCCCACTGAAGATTGTGCGCGGCCAGCAGCGGCACGAACAGCAACACGTTCTTGGTCCATTGATGCAGACGCAATGCCTTGAATAGTGCGCGCCAGCTGAACGGGCGCGGTGCGATGACCAGCGCCGGCTTGCGCATGCCTTCGGCACGGCGTGCGACGGATTGCGAAGCGTTGACGACGACGATTTCCGCCGCCTGCTCCCAGACGGCCAGATCGGCCGTGCTGTTGCCCGCATAGGCGAAACCCTGTGCACCGGCATGCTGTGCGATGGCCCGCAGTTTATTGTGCGATTTCAGATTGTGCGCGGCATCGCTGCCGAGCACATCGTCGAACAGGCCGAGATGATCTGCCACCTGTCGCACCAACCCCGCATCCGATGCGCTCGCCAGTACCAGCCGGCGGCCGCCGGCATGCTGTCCACGCAGCCACGCCAGCAAGGTTTCGTTGTACGGCAGCAGCGACGCATCGAGTTCCACGCGTTGCGCGATCTGCACCTTCAGAAAGGCGCGGCCGCGCAACAGCCACCACATGCAGAGAAATAGATAGAAGGGATTGCGCTTGATCAGCAGCAAAAAGGATTCGAACAGCAGGTCGCTATAGATCAGCGTGCCGTCCAGATCGACGTACAGCGGCAGCGATGCGCCGGCCTGTGCCGTTCCATTGTCGGAAGCGGACGGCTCACGGTTCGCGCGGGAAAAGCTGCCTGGGGAAACGCTCAAATCGCCACCTGGAACAAACGAGATATGGGTGTCATGGAAAAGCGCGCCCGGCCATTGCCTTCGACGCACCGCCTGTCTCTGTCGATGCCATGGCGAAGCGGCACACCGCTGCTCCATGTGGACATTCGCTGCATCGGCCCGCCGCTTGCGGACCAAGGCCGGCAATTGTCCTTCTTCATATGGATACCGTCAACCGGCGCCGGCACTGGCGCTGCGCTGGTTGCGACGCGTCTTCAGCAAATGTTCTTCAGCCCGCGCCAGCTCCTCCACCGCGCCGCGCAGCACAACAATGTCGCCGGCCAGCAAGGTCGTCTCCGGCGTCCACTCCAGCCGGTTGCGATTGCGGCGCAGGTCGATCACTTCGGCGCCCAGTTCGTCCAGTTCCAGTTCGCCCAAGGACTTGCCGATCGAACGCGCGCCTTCCGGCAGCACGATCGAGCGCAGGCGCACCTGCAGGTTTTCGGCGATATCGGACGTATCGCTGACGCCATGAAAGAAGCCGCGCAACGACGCATAGCGTTCGCCGCGCGCCATCTGTATGCGGGAAATGACTCGGCGCAGCGGCACGCCCAGCGTCAACAGCGCATGCGAGGCCAGCATCAGGCTGCCTTCGATCACCTCCGGCACCACTTCCGTCGCACCGGCCGCGCGCAGGCGGTCGAGAT
This sequence comes from Oxalicibacterium solurbis, assembly GCF_014635845.1. GTDB lineage: Bacteria > Pseudomonadota > Gammaproteobacteria > Burkholderiales > Burkholderiaceae_D > Oxalicibacterium > Oxalicibacterium solurbis. The sequence continues at coordinate 37,634 of NZ_BMDP01000003.1, forward strand.
CGCTGTCATCCATGCTGCGCACGATGACCGGCAGCGCCGGCGCCATCTCGTGCACATGATGCAAGACCTTCAATGCCGACGGCGTGCTGGCATAGGTGATGACCAGTGCGGCGGCACGATTGATGCCGGCCGCGACCAGGCTTTCGCGTCGGCCGGCATCGCCGTACGACACATGCACGCCGGCCGCCTGCGCATCGCGCACGCGATCGGGATCGAGATCGAGCGCGTGATACGGCACGCCCTCTTCCTCCAGCAGGCGCGCCAGGCTCTGTCCCGTCCGGCCGAAGCCGGCGATGATCACATGCTGCTGCGTTTTCATCGTGCGCGTGGCGATCTGCGTCAGCGCCAGCGACTGCATCATCCAGTCGTTGCGCGACAGCTTCATCACGATGGCGTCGGATTTGGCGAGAATCAACGGCGCCACCAGCATCGACAGCACCATCGACGCCAGAATCAGTTGCACGAACATCGGCTCCAGCAGATTCAGCCCGCCGATCTGGTTCAGCAGCACGAAACCGAATTCGCCGGCCTGCGCCAGCGCCAGGCCGGTGCGCATCGCCACGCCCAGTGGCGCACCGAACACGCGCGCCAGCAATACGATCAGGATGCATTTCAGCAGGACCGGAATCGTCAGCAGCAGCAAGACCAGGAACCAGTGCTCGGCGACCAGCCGCACGTTGAGCAGCATGCCGATAGTGATGAAAAACAAGCCCAGCAGCACGTCGCGGAAGGATTTGATGTCTTCTTCCACCTGGTGCTTGTATTCGGTCTCGGCAATCAGCATGCCGGCGACGAACGCGCCCAATGCCAGCGACAGGCCGGCCATCTCGGTGATCCATGCCGCACCCAGCGTGATCAGCAGCAGGTTCAGCATGAACAGTTCCTGTGAGCGCCGCTTGACGACGATGCGGAACCAGCTGCGCAATATCTTGTGCCCGACGAACAGCAGCAACAGCAGCACGACAACCGCCTTGCCCGCGGCCAGCAGCAGCGTCGTCGCCAAGCCATCGCTATGATCGGCCAGCGCCGGCACCAGAATCAGCAGCGGCACCAGCGCCAGATCCTGGAACAGCAGGATGCCGATGATGCGGCGCCCGTGTTCGCTTTCCAGCTCCAGCCGCTCGGTCAGGATCTTGGACACGATCGCGGTCGACGACATTGCCAGCGCGCCGCCCAACGCGAACGCGGCCTGCCAGCTGATGCCGGTCAACCGCTGCGACAGATGCGCGACGATCCAGCCGAAAGCCATCGTCCCCGCTATCGTCAGCAACACCTGCGCCAGTCCGAGGCCGAACACGATGCGCCGCATCGCCGACAGTTTGCTCAGCGAAAATTCCAGCCCGATCGAAAACATCAGGAACACCACGCCGAATTCGGCCAGCGCATGCGTGGTCGCGCTGTCTTCGGCCCAGCCCAGCGTATACGGGCCGATGATGATGCCAGCCACCAGATAGCCGAGCATCGGCGGCAGGTTCAGGGTACGAAAGGCGACCACGCCAAGAACGGCGGCGGACAGCAGCAACAGGGTGAGTTCAAGTGGGGACAGCAGCATGATGGCGGTGATCTGCGGATGAATACAGGGCTGGCAGGATGAGCTGGACCAAATGGCATGGATGGCGCAATGCGTTGCCAATGCCAATTGCCCGATGCCAATCAAACCACACTTTTGTATTATCTGGCAGGTTTTTTGCTTTACGAATCGTTTATACTTTCCCGCATGAGTGTAAACCATGCCCCCCCTGCCGCGCCGGCAACCGTTGCCGTCGATGCCGAACGCGCGCTGAAATTCGGCCGCGAAACGTTGCAGATCGAAGCCGACGCCCTGCTTGCGCTGAAGCAACGCATGAGCGGCGATGGCGCTGCCCCCTTCGTCAAGGCAACCCAGTTGCTGCTGAACTGCCATGGTCGCGTCGTCATTTCCGGCATCGGCAAATCCGGCCACATCGCCCGCAAGATCGCCGCCACGCTCGCTTCGACCGGCACACCTGCACTGTTCGTGCACGCCGCCGAAGCTTCGCACGGCGATCTCGGCATGATCACGGCCGACGACGCACTGATCGCGATTTCCTATTCCGGCGAGGCCGGCGAACTGGTTTCCATCGTGCCCATCGTCAAGCGCATGGGCGCCAAGCTGATTTCCATCACCGGCAGCGATACGTCCACGCTGGCGACGCTGTCGGACGTACATTTGAACGTTCACGTCGACAAGGAAGCCTGCCCGCTGAACCTGGCACCGACCGCCAGCACCACGGCGACGCTGGCGCTGGGCGATGCGCTGGCAATGGCGCTGCTCGATGCGCGCGGCTTCGGCGAAGACGATTTCGCTCGCTCGCATCCAGGCGGTGCGCTGGGACGCCGCCTGCTGACGCATGTGCGCGACGTGATGCGCACCGGCGATGCAATCCCTAAAGTAGGCGAAGATGCGACGCTGTATGCCGCGCTGCTCGAAGTCAGCCGCAAAGGCATGGCGATGACGGCCATCGTCGACGACCAGAACCGCGCCATCGGCGTCTTCACCGACGGCGACCTGCGCCGCCTGATCGAGAATGTGCAGGATTTCTCCACAGTGTCGATCGCCGAAGTCATGCACCGCAATCCACGCAGCGTGCAACCGGAGCAACTGGCAGTCGAAGCGGTCGAGCTGATGGAAGAATTCCGCATCAACCAGTTGCTGGTCACCGATGCAAACGGCACGCTGGTCGGCGCGCTGCACATCCACGATCTGACCCGTGCGAAGGTGATCTGATGACGTCGCCGATTCCGACCGCCACGGCAGATGCCACCGCCCGCGCAGCGAATGTGCGGATGATGATCTTCGACGTCGATGGCGTACTGACCGACGGCAGCCTGCACTTCAGTCCCGACGGCGAAGTGATGAAGACCTTCAACGTGCTCGACGGCCACGGCATCAAGCTACTGCAGAATGCCGGCATCGTCACCGCCATCATCAGCGCGCGCAAATCGGCCATCGTGCTGCGCCGTGCCACCGATCTGGGCGTCACGCATGTGCATCAGGGCGCGCACGACAAGCGCGCGATCTTCGAACAATTACTGGCGGAAACCGGCATCGCACCCGAGGCCTGCGGCTTCGTCGGCGACGACGTGATCGACCTGCCCATCCTGTCGCGCGTCGGCTTTGCCGCCAGTGTGCCGGGCGGCCATCCCGAAGTACGCTCGCGCGTGCATTACGTCACGCAGGCCGGCGGCGGCCGCGGTGCCGTGCGCGAACTGTGCGACCTGATCCTGCATGCGCAGGACAAGTACGAAGCGGCCATCGCGCCGTACCTGCTATGAAAATCACTGCCCGCCCTGGCGACGCCATACGCGTAATCGCGCTGCTGGTGATTACCGGCGCACTCGCGCTCGGCAGCTTGTGGCTGGTGGAAGTCATGCAACGCAAGACCGAGGATTCGCTGCCGCGTGCAGTGCGCACCGATCCCGATTTTTATGTCCAGCATTTCAATTTCGTGCGCATGGCAAAGACCGGCGAACCGCGTTACAACCTGACCGGCAGCGAACTGAAGCACTACCCGGGCGACGATTCCTATCTGGTGCAGACTCCCGTCATGCACAGCTACGGCAAGGACAGGCCGCCGATGGTCAGCACATCGCGCTACGCCACCGTGAAGAACAACAACAGCGAAATCCGCATGTACGACGACGTGCATATCGATCGCCCTGCATCGGCCACCAAGCCGCGCTTCCAGTTGAAGACTTCCTACCTGCTGCTGCTGCCGGACGAAGACGCGATGACGACGCCCAAACCCGTCGAACTGCAACAGGGCGCATCCGTACTGACCGGCACCGGCATGTACGCCAACAATGCCACCGGCGAATTCAAACTGGACGGCAACGTCAAGGGGCAATATCAGGCCCCGCCCGCGAAGAACTGATTCCGGCACGCACATTACAGAGAACGTTTTCATGACACGACTGCTTTCCGTACTCCTCGTCCTCGCCGGCCTGATCGCCGCAACCGGCGCGCACGCCGAAAAGGCCGACCGCACCAAGCCGACCAACGTCGAGGCCAACCAGATGGAGTACGACGACGTCAAGCAGGTCAACACTTTCGTCGGCAACGTGGTGCTGACGCGCGGTACGATCCTGATGAAATCGGCACGCATGGTCGTCACGCAGGATCCGGAAGGCTTTCAGTTCATGACGATGTATGCGCCGCCGAACGGGCTGGCCAGCTTCCGCCAGAAGCGCGACGGCGGCCCGGATCAATGGATCGAGGGCGAGGCCGAACGCATCGAATACGACGACAAGAACGAAGTCATGAAGCTCTTCACCCGCGCCAAGATGCGACGGCTGGAGAACGGCAAGATCACCGACGAAGTCGCTGGCGAATACATCTCCTATGACACGCGCGCCGAATTCTTCACCGTACACAACACATCGTCCGGCGACAGCAAACCCGGCGCCGGACGCATCAAGGCCGTAATCCAGCCGCGCGCCGAGAAGAAGGAAAACTGAGATGTCGAGCAAACTGATCGTCAGCGGACTGCAGAAAAGCTATGGCGCGCGCCAGGTCGTGCGTGATGTCGCCCTGCAGGTCGAGAGCGGCGAAGTGGTCGGTTTACTGGGCCCGAACGGCGCCGGCAAGACCACCTCGTTCTACATGATCGTTGGCCTCGTGCCGTCAGATGCCGGCCAGATCGAACTGGACGGCACCGACATCTCGCGCCGCCCGATCCACGAACGCGCACAACTCGGCCTTTCGTATCTGCCGCAGGAAGCATCGGTATTCCGTAAGCTCAGCGTCGAAGACAATATCCGTGCCGTGCTGGAGCTGCAGCGCGTCAACGGCAAGGCACTATCCAAGGAACAACTCGAACAACGGCTCGATACGCTGCTGGCCGATCTGCAGATCGAGAAACTGCGCGAGAACCAGGCCATGTCGCTATCCGGCGGCGAACGTCGTCGTGTCGAGATCGCACGCGCGCTCGCCACCAATCCGCGCTTCGTGCTGCTGGACGAACCGTTCGCCGGCGTCGATCCGATCGCCGTCATCGAGATTCAGCGCATCGTGCGCTTCCTGAAGGAGCGCGGCATCGGCGTGCTGATCACCGATCACAACGTGCGCGAAACGCTCGGCATCTGCGACCGCGCCTACATCATCAACCAGGGCGCGGTCCTGGCCAGCGGCCGGCCCGACGACATCATCTCCAACGAATCTGTCCGCCGCGTCTATCTCGGCGAACACTTCCGCATGTAAGCGCGAAGAGAATCACCATGAAGCAATCACTGCAACTACGCGTCTCCCAGCATCTGGCACTGACGCCGCAATTGCAGCAATCCATCCGCCTGCTGCAACTGTCGACCCTGGAACTGCACCAGGAGATCGAACAGATCCTGGCCGACAATCCGATGCTGGAACGCACCGACGATCCGCTCGACAATGCCGTGCGCCTGCTGGCCGACGGTGCCGTCAATGTCGGCAACGGCACGTCGCCGGATGGCGACATTCCGGCAGAATCTCCAGCCCAGTCCGCCGATGTGGAATCGTCCTTCGAATCCGGCGACTCACCAAATACCGAAGGCAGCAATACGGATGGCAACGCCGACAACAGCGACTGGAGCTTCGACGACGTTGCCCGCACATCGAAATCGTCGTCCTCCGACGACGACGATGCGCGCCCGCAACTGGAAGCGCACGAAGTCACCTTGCGCGAGCATCTGCTCGAACAGGTTTCCGTTACCGTGCGCGAACTGCGCGACCGCGCCCTGCTCGAACTGATCATCGATGCGCTGGACGACAACGGCTATCTGGAAGAAAGCCTGGAAGAAATCCATGCGCGCCTGCCGGAAGAGCTGGAAATCGAGCCTGAAGAATTGTCCGTCGCGCTGCACATGCTGCAGAGCTTCGATCCTGCCGGCATTGGCGCACGCGACGCCGCAGAATGTCTGGCGCTGCAGATACGCCGCATGGAAGGCATTGCGTTCGTCACGCGGCGCATGGCGCTGAACATCGTCGAAAACCACCTCACGCTGTTCGCGCAACGCGATTTCAATAAATTGCGCAAGGCGCTCGACTGCGACGACGAAGATCTGCGCGAGGCGCAAGCCGTCATTCGCCAATGCAATCCGCATCCCGGCGCAGCCTTTGCCAGCGATGCTTCCGACTACGTCGTACCGGATGTGATCGTCAAGCGCACACGCAACGGCTGGCAGGTCATGCTCAATCACGAAGTGATGCCGCGCCTGCGCGTCAATGCGATGTACGCCAGCATCCTCAAGCAGAACAAGGGAGAAGGTTCGCTCGGCACGCAACTGCAGGAAGCCAAATGGCTGATCAAGAACATGCGCCAGCGTTTTGATACGATCCTGCGCGTGGCACAGGCCATTGTCGAACGTCAGCGCAATTTTTTCTCGCATGGCGCCGTCGCGATGCGCCCTCTTGTTTTGCGTGAAATTGCTGATACACTGGGTTTACACGAGAGCACAATTTCTCGTGTTACCACCCAGAAGTACATGCTCACTCCTCATGGAATGTTCGAATTGAAATACTTTTTCGGCAGCCATGTTGCGACGGAAGCAGGCGGAGAAGCATCCTCTACCGCGATACGGGCCCTGATCAAACAATTGATAGGAGCTGAAGACCCGAAAACACCTTTCTCTGACAGCAAGATTGCAGACATGCTGGCGGAACAAGGGATCGTGGTAGCCCGACGCACCGTCGCCAAATACCGCGAAGCCCTCAAGATTCCCCCGGTCAATCTGCGCAAGTCTTTGTAATCCTTCCGGATTTTGTTTTGTAGTTGCATCATGTTGCTGTGTTCGGCGCAGCCGGCAACGGCGCCTGAACCGCCAGCGAATTTCCTTAGGAGCGCTGTATGAATCTCACCATCAGTGGACATCACCTCGAACTGACCCCCGCCATCAGAGAATACGTACAAGGCAAACTGGAACGCATCAAGCGACACTTCGATCATGTGATCGACATCGCAGTCATCCTGACTGTGGACAATCTTCCCGAGAAAGAAAAACGCCAGAAAGCGGAAATCAACCTGCGCGTCCGAGGCAAAGACCTGCACGCGGAAAGCATTGCGGACAACCTGTATGCCGCCATCGATCTGCTGATCGACAAACTGGATCGCCAGGTGATCAAGTACAAAACGAAACTGCAGGATCACCAGCACGAGGGCATCAAGCGGTTGCCGGACAATGCAGAGGCCGCTGCCTCGTAAGCGATACATTTCGGCCGAGCATGGCCGTCAATGAAAAAGGGCGCGGATTGCGCCCTTTATTCATTCTGTCCCACGTTTCTCGCTTTGCATCGGCTGATCTGGCCGATCTAGCCGAACCGCAATCCGCATATGTGTTCTGACCGGAACGCCATCGATTTCACCGGGATGGAATCTCGCCATGCTGAAAACCTGTTGCAGCTTCTCTTTTCCTTCCTCGGATAACACGGCGCTCCTTTCGATATCGACACGATCGACATCGCCATATTCGCCAATCCAGAGATGCGCGACAACAATCTGCGGTTCCATGCCATCGAGCTTCAACATCAACGCTGTCGGCACATCCACCTTGACCAGCGGTTTCTGCGTCAATTCGCGCGTTTCGTAATATCGCGTCTCGCGCAACATTGCGTGCTCATCCATCAATACGGATGCTGGAGCGTCGCCCTGCTTCACGACATGTTTAGCCTGCGCCTCTTTCGCCGGATGATCTTCTGTCGGTATATCGACCGCTTTTCGTTGCGCTTGTTCTTCGTGAGGAAGAAGTGCGACATGAACGAGATCAGGCATTTCCCGCAAGGAAGGGAACGGTCCGAGAAACAGGATGGAAATGAGGGCGGCATGCGCAATCGCCACCGCTCCCATGCAAAGAATCGGCACCGTTGATAAAGTGCCACGCCGCATCATTGGCCCGTCAGTCGACAATCAGCTCCTGCCAGGAAATCCTGCGTGCGACCGTGCCGCCAGCACCTGTTTCCGGATTGCTTTGTGGCGTGGATTTACCGCTGGTATCGGTCACCAGCGTAATCGTCTTGCCGTTATCCAGCTTCAGAATACGCAGACCGGCCACCAATGAATTGCCCATCAATCGCTGCCCCACCGTTCCATCCGATTCGAGGAAGCTACCCGTGCGAAAATCGAAGAAATACAGCCACGCATAACCACCAACCGTACAGGCGTTCTGTTCCGGCACATTGCCTGCCGCGGCAAGAATACCCAGCTGCTGCTGCATATCGACGTTGATCCGCTCGCCTGGCGATTCGTTGTTCGGGTTCAGATCGACATACCATCCGGAATTAGTATTCCAGTCCACCGGATTGTCCGAACCTTCGCGCTCCGTTCCTGCCTTGTTCGTCGTCAACGTCTGCTGAACAAAGCTTGTGTCCTGACGCAGCCTGCCATAGCCGGCATCCGTCAACTTATCCTTGATGGCATAGATGGACTGCTGCGACTTGTCATTACGATCGGAATCTCCCAGATATTTGCCGGTCCCGACCGTCACAACGGCATAGCGTGTGCCACCCGTCTCGATCTCACTCAACAACGGGCGTGTGGTAATCGGCTGGATGCCAACCGAACCGACATTCCCCAATTCCGCCAGTTTGGTTGCCTCCGCACCATCCGGCAATACAAGGTTGTCCGTATCGAAACGCCAGACGTTGCCCAGCAAATCGCCACCGTAAAAACGCTTGACCGTATTGTCGTTCAGCGTATCGACCCAGCCATTGATCTTTGCCAGCCCGCTCGGCGTGCCAGAACTGCCCGCCGTCGTATCCAGCTTGAGCAACAGTTGGCCGGTATTGGCATTCAACAGATAAAGATGGCCCTTGCCGTCACCACTCGTATTGTTATAACCCGAAGTCAGCGCCACAACCCAGGTTCCATCCGCACGTTTGGTGATGATGGGATTACCGTAGCTCAGCCCCATGTCTTCATCGTCAACATCGGTGAAATTCCACAATGCCTTGGGACTGGCTGGATTGGTAATGTCAAGAGCGTAATACCCTTTGCCGCCCTTGTTCAATCCGCCAACCAGAATCGTCTTCCATTCGCTGGCCTGGCAGGTTGTCGTCGGTGCATTAGGGCAGATGTCGCCTACAGACGGCGAGCCATCCACATAATATTGATGCTTGGACGCATAGTTCTTGTCCACCAGCTTGTACAAATTCGGCAACACCATCGGCGGGATGTACGCCCAGCGCTCGGCGCCAGTCGTCGCATCGAATGCATGCAGCATGCCATCATTGGCGGCTGCATAAACCGTTGCTGCACGATTGACTTGCGTCACATCCCTGAAAGCGGCGTAATTGGTATCCAGGTAGGGGAACGTCGGCTTTTTCACGTAGACAGGTTGCGCACCGACCATATCCCCCAGCACATGCTCGCGGTCTCGATAAAGCAGATCCGTATTACCCGACTGATCTTCATTGCCGTTCTGCCCGCGGAGGAAATTCACCAGAGTTTCCCCTTCGTCTACTTTTGTTCGCGCATCATCGTCCGCAAGGTCCGGGCACTGAGATAGCAGATTGTCTGTGCACTTGTTCATGAACAAGGCTTTTTCATCATCATCCAAGGCTGCCCATGAAAACGCCTTCAGCTTGTTTGAGGCATCGGCATCGTAGGTATAGATTGTCCGGGTATCAGAAGTCGTAGCGATCTTCTGATCCAGTTGCGCCTGCGCACTCCAGACAACCGTATTCGACACTTCACCTGTTGTCGGATTGATGGTTTTCGCCTGCAAATCACCATCCCATTTGACGGTGCGATACAACGCGATGAACAATTGATTGTCACCGGCCACCGGTTCCAGCGTACTGGTAGCGGCCGAGGCAGCGGCACCGGTACGGGCGCTGACGCCGGCCAGTGCATTGCTGAGCCCCGATACCAAATCATCCGCTTTTTGAGCACTGTAGTAAGTGCCACGTCCGTTGACAGCGGCATGCCAGAGATCGTCGATTGCCGTTGGGCTGTCTGCCTGCGCAACTGGCCACGACTGAGCACCTTGCGTCAGATTTTGGAGTGCATCCGGATATTTTAGTGAACCGCTAACCCCCAATCCCAGTGTGAATGTAGTCATGTGCTGATGAAGCGCATTGTCGGAGCCCGAACCAGGAACATTATCCTTTCCGACATCAATGTCTGCACCCAATGCACCGATAGCACCATCGGCACGCAAGTCAGTCTGGTAGTAATACATAGCTATATCAGATAGCGTTCCCTCACTGCCCTTGTCATCACGCAATGGCCGCGGCACATCCTTTCCGCCATCTTGATTCCCAATGGATGACCCGTCAATCTTATAGCCACTCCCGCCATTCCAATAACCGTCTGTCGCCAGAATCGCAAAGTTCTGCTGGCAGGAATATTGAACAGGATCGTCCTTTCCTGTGAGAGAACCACCAGTATCAGATTTTCCTGCGTAAATACGTCCGACTTTGGACAACGCAGCCCTTAAAGGAGTCCCGTCTTTTGGTATAGCTTTATACAACTTGTCATACCATTTGTTTTTTTGTCCGCTGCCATCATCAGCGTAAGTAAAATCGTCGATTCTTTCAAATTCTGCATTATTGGTATTAACACCGGTATAGCTATGCGTCGTATAACCAATACGATAATTATCGCCAATTGATTTAAATGCCAAACCCGCTGCTGTCTTCATGGCCAGAATACGTGTACGGTAATAGCTGTACCAATTGGCGAAGTTTACCGCTTCACTAGAAGTACTTGCCACCGTATGCTTAACGAAAACGCTATAGCCTGGATTACTCCCTTCGCCACTATTGCACTCCCGATAAAAATTCTTGCTTGTATCTACATCTCCACTAGACTTATAAACAAACCCTAAAGCTTTTTCGCTTCCTGAATAAGTGTAGTAATAGCTGCCTTTTAAATTGGTGGTGCCATCTGATGTGTCAAATCCATCATCCCAAGCCTTACTGAAAGTCGCATCAGGATAACTCGTCCCATCCGCATACACTGGAGGCTTATATACAACATTGGGGTTGTAATAAACACCGTTACATTGGCTCGCCTTTTCTCCATAAGGAGAAGGAGAGTACCGAGTACGACGATCGCCATTGTTATCTCTAGCCGAGCTGAAATTAGCCACATCAGGCAAGTAGTCCCACGCCATACTTCCCGAATCATCGAGGATGAACATCACGTTTGGCTTGACGACACTATCTGACGAAGATGCCAACGGCGTATCGGCGATATCTGTCACATCGGCATACGCATGCGTCACGCACAGTAGCAGGCCTGCGAAGGCAATCTTTTTCAGACGATCGTTCTTCATCACTTCTCCCGAAGCTGCACGGCTGCGCGTGCAACAGTGAATAGACTTTGCAAATAAGCAGTAAAGTTGTTCAGTAGTGCACGACGGCTTGCACGAAGCTCGTCGTGTTGCGCGGACCAAGCACGCGCGTGGTAATTCGGTAATAGGGAACCGGCTCGCCGGCAAAACGCGTATCGCCGGCCTGTGGCGCATCCCGGCTCGGACTCTTGTCGTCCGAACCCTGGTAGGTGACGCAGGAATTGTCCTTGTCGTTATAGCCGAGCGGCTTGCTGCACAGACGATGGATGATGTAGGAGTAGGTGTACAACACCACGCCATCGTCCTTTACCTCCACGGAGGCCGACGGCTGTATGCAGTTCGTTACATCAAGGTCTTTGCAGCTGTTGTGATCCCAATCAACCGCTGCCGATGTGATGGTCTTGTTGGTGACATCCAGCGCATCCTGGCTGGTGGCGTAATAGCCGTTGCCTGCCTGATCGTCTTTCAGGCTGTTGCCGCCACCTTGCTGCCCGCTCAACCATGTAATACCCGCCTCGATTCCATCATCCGCTGCGAGCGATGCCCCCTGGCGGAAAGCCAGATTGCCTGCAGCCAGATTGCCCGTATCGACCGAACGCACCAAGGCAATGCCCGCCAACGTCATGGCAACCAGCACGATCAACGCAATCAGCAGGACCACGCCCTGCTGCCGCTTGAAAAAATCATGACGCATCGCTTTCCTTCCACATCATGTTACGCAACGGGATGACGTTCTCAAATGTCTTGTAGCGGTAGCATTGCCAGTCGTCTCCACTGACAAGACTTTCATCCTCTTTTTGACCTGCCCATTTCGGCGCATTTGCTGCTGCTGTCGCGTTGCAATTTCCTTCGGCATCCGCTTTTTCCTTCAATGGGCTGCGCGCCACGATCGCCAGCCGGACTGCCACCAGACGCCCGATATCGGCCAAGGCCAGGGTATCTCCCCATACCAATGTCTTGGCAGCGTTGACCGTTCCATATTGCGCCTTAAGATTCATGACATCCGCTGCGATAACACGCTGCGTCACTCCGCCGTCATCACTGACCTGCAGGTTGGTGCCATCCAAAGAATAGGTGCGGTCGATCATTCCGCCCAGATTGAATACCTGCGCATCCACGCCATATCCTCCTGGCGGGAATATTTCTGTGGGGTCCTCCGGATTCCACAGTCCCTCACTCTGCGCCGTGCCTGCCTCGTGCTCCACCTTCACCGGATCGGAAATAGCTTTGCCCGTACTGCCGACCGGGCCGGTGGCCTGAAACATCGTGCAATTCTTGCCCGGCTCGTAGGCAATCAGCAAATCGCCAGCCCGAATGCCCAGCGTCGAATTGACAGACATTTCAGTAGCACTCTGTGCATGCGCCTTGATCATGCGAACCGGAACGCTCCAGTTGCTCTTGGCACTGGACAGGACACGAATCGCATCCGGCGCATTACCTGTTCCCTTGGTAATTTCAACCGGTTGCAGTATCAGATCCGGCAGCACCTTGCCGTCGCTATAGCGCTTGACAGTACACCCCATGATTCCCGGCACGCTGAAACCAAAGCCGGCACGTCGCACATCGCGTTCAACAGAATAAAACGCAAGACTTCCCGATGTCTGCGCATCGGAACCGGTGGTCGTGGTGCGCTTTTGCCCTTCGAATACGGTCGAGACCTGCATGATGATCAGTACACCGAGCAGGCCGATGGCGACGCCCACCATGAGCTCGACCAGACTGAAGCCGCATTGCCGAAACCGTGAAACAGGTGATCGCATTCCTTGTCCTTCCTGTCAGCTATTGGTGTTGCCGACGATGCGTGTCGCAATCACATACTGGTGCGCCGAAGTATCGCCTGGCGCCTTCCAATAGATCGTCACCGTGACGGTGTCGCCATCCACATCAATGACCGGCAGATTGCTGCCTGTATCGTCTTCGCCCGCTCCTTCAACCACACCAGGTAACGCTGCGGCGACTTTCTCGCGCCACGCTTCCGGTCCGGAGCCCTTGTAACCGGCAAGAAGTGTCGGGACGTTCGTCGTCGTCTGGCTTTTCGCCCACATTTCACCGATGACCTCGCTTGCCAGCAAACTGGCCTGCGTGCGATACATTGAGCTCGCAGTATCTTTGACCGACGCGCCCAGCAAACCCACCAGAGAGAGGATGCCAAGCGAGAAAATTAGAATGGCAATCAGGCTTTCCAACAAGACCGATCCGCGCTGGATCGAGTTCGATACCCGTTTAGGCATACGCTTCATCATTTGCATCCTTGCGCGTTATCTGCCAGCGAAAATTTCGGATCGCACATTTTTACCAAACCTCCAGCACCGACAATCAACACAAGACGTCGGGCTTCCGCCGATGCCGCATTCATTACATCGACGCGTGTAATGTCGGTGCCGATATTTGCATCCGGAATTGTCCCCACACCATTGAACGTGACACCTGCGCCGCCAGGCGTTGCCTCTTCGCTACCATCTTCCGACGCTTCGCCAGCAGCCATGCCGGCACCGATTTCGAGCGCCGAATCATAGTTCTGATCAGCCGGCAATAATGTATTGATACCGACACGCGCGTTACCGCCACCCTCGCTTGCATCCTGTTCCTGAATCAGCGCCGGACATGTATCGCCCCGGACGTCAACGCAACCAACTTGCCATGCAACCAAGCCTGTCGCGCTGGTCAGCGTAAAACGTACATTGGCATTCCGGCGCACAGCTTCGTTGCGCGCCAGTTGCAAACCGTTCAGGATGGATTCCGCTGCCGTGCGCGTCTGAGAGTTCTGAATCCACAGGCCGAACGAAGGCATGCCGACTGCCAACAACAAGGAGAGCACGGCGATGCCGATGATCAGTTCGATCAGACTCACGCCATGTTGATGTCGCCGGATTAGCATCCACCACCCTTTTTGGTTACCCAGCAATTCACAGGACTGGAAGTGGAGGCAGTTCCCCATTTTTCCGGGAGTCCTGTCGTTTGACGGTCTCCGTTCTCATTTATCGTATAGACGAAATCACTCATCCCGCTTGCTGCAGCACCGGTAGCGGTAATCGTGTAGGTCTGACCGCTATTGGCAGGGACACAGGCAAAGGTGAAGTCTTTTTCGGCCGGGTCTTTTATGCCGCCGCATTTGCCATCGTCTTCGTAGGTTCTGTTGTCCTGGTAATACTGTTCCAGCTGAATGCGCATGCTGGCCAATCCATTGGTCGCCTCGGGGATTTTTCCTCGCGTGACATAATCGGTATAGGCTGGCAAAGCAACCGCCGCCAGAATCGAAATGATCACGACGGTAATCATGACTTCGATCAGCGTGAATCCGCGGACGTGTCGAATGGCAGAATATGACTTTGCTTGCATGGAATCCCCCTTGTTTCGGAAATGTAAAATCAACCCGGCAGTCATGCCATCGTTATCCGACAAACGGCGTCTTTTCTTTTCCGAACGGCACATGGCCTGTCTTCGATCCATTCGGCACACATCATGAGCGAGCATTTACTTACCGACCAGGCAGGGCCGGTTGGCGTCGTGTCATTGAATCGTGCACAGGCCTTGAACGCGCTTTCATTGGAAATGATCCGCGGCTTGAACGCCGCCCTTTCCTCTTGGCTCCAGGATTCACACATCCAGGCCGCCCTGATCGAGAGTGTCAGTCCGAAAGCTTTCTGTGCCGGTGGCGACCTACGCTTCTTTTACGAGATTTTCTGTAACGCCGGGATGGCGAACAGTCCTTTGCTTGAGGCCTTCTTCACCGAGGAATACACACTCAATCACCTGATTCACCACTACCACAAACCCTACATCGCCTTGCTGAACGGGCTGGTCATGGGTGGCGGCATGGGAATATCGCAGAGCAGCTCTCCGCTACGTCTGCGCATCGTGACAGAACAGACGCGTATGGCAATGCCGGAGGTAAATATCGGCCTGTTTCCGGATGTCGGCGGCAGCTACTTTCTATCGCGCATGCCGGGAGAAACCGGTACTTGGCTAGCCCTAACGGGGGAAACGATTGGCGCAGCAGACGCATTGCATACAGGGCTGGCGGATATCTTCGTTCCATCCGATACGCTGCCAGCACTTCGCGACATGCTGCAAGCCCGCGACACCGATCATATTCATGCGGCAAGGCATTTCTGCGCGCCCTTCGAGGAAAAAGTGGACACAAACTCCGGCACACTTGCCCGGCATCGCCAGCTGATCGACAAACACTTTTCTCTGGATAGTGTGCAGGACATCATGCATTCACTAGCCGACGGTGCCGATCCGTTCGCACGACACACCGCAGAAACCATGCGCCGGCGCTCGCCGCTGTTGTTGTGCGTGACGCTTGAACAGCTGCGTCGCGGCCGCACGATGACGATTGCCGAGTGCCTGCGTATGGAACGCACGATGATGCATCACTGTTTCGAACATCCGGATGCAATGGAAGGAATACGTGCAGCCATCATCGACAAGGACAATCGGCCGCAATGGCAACCTGCCACTATCGAGGAAGTATCGGAAGATATGGTGCAGCGCTTCTTTGCGCCGGTATGGCGGGACGAGACCCATCCGCTACGCGGACTGGCCTGATCGCATTTACATTTCGTCGATCAGGAACAAGCGCTTGTGCTCGCGGATCGCGTAGCGGTCCGTCATGCCGGCAATGTAGTCGGCAATCTCGCGTGCCTGTGCCGATACACCGGCCGGGGATTCCGTCAAAGGAAGCTGGTAATCCGGTGGCAGCAGATTCGGCTCGCGCATGAAAGCATCGAACAGTTCGGTGACGATACGACGCGCCTTGCTGGTCATGCGGTTCACCTGGTAATGCCGGTAGAGGTTCTCGCGCAGGAAGCGTTTCAACAACGTGGCGTCCGATTGCATCGCCTCGGAAAACGCGATCAGCGGTGGTGCATTGCGAACGTCATCGACGCTTTGCACGTTTGCATCCCGAATACGCTGTTGCGACGTACGAATCAGGTCGACGATCAACGCATTGATCATCCGGCGTATCGTTTCGTTGATGGCGCGGCGACCGGCAATACCGGGATAGGCCTGCTCAACCTCCTGACGATGCCGCGCATAGAAATCGATTTCGTCGAGCTGCTGAGTCGTCAATAAACCCGAACGCAAACCGTCGTCGATGTCGTGGTTGTTGTAGGCGATTTCATCGGCGAAGTTGGCCAGTTGCGCCTCCAGCGACGGCTGCTTCTTTTCGATGAAGCGGCGGCCGATCTCGCCGAGCTTCTTCGCATTGTTCAGCGAGCAATGCTTGAGGATGCCTTCACGCGTCTCGAACGTGAGGTTCAATCCGTCGAACGCGCCGTAGCGTTGTTCCAGCTGATCGACCACCCGCAGACTCTGCAGGTTATGTTCGAAGCCGCCGTATTCATCCATGCAGGCATTCAGCGCATCCTGGCCGGCGTGGCCGAACGGTGTATGGCCGAGATCGTGCGCCAGCGAAATTGCTTCGACCAGGTCTTCGTTCAACTTCAGATTGCGGGCGATCGAACGGGCGATCTGCGCGACTTCAATGCTGTGCGTCAGCCGCGTGCGAAACAGGTCGCCTTCATGGTTGACGAAGACCTGCGTCTTGTATTCGAGGCGGCGAAAAGCCGTGGAATGGATGATGCGGTCGCGGTCGCGCTGGAATTCAGTGCGCGACGACGGCGCTTCTTCCGGGAATCGACGGCCCGCCGATAGCTCGGAACGGGCCGCATAGGGGGCGAGATGGATTTCGATATCCATCAAGTCGCGTCAGGCCTTGGTGCAGGCTGCGAGCGTCTGCTGCAGCACGTCCAGCGGCACCGGCATGATGACGGTCTTGCCGAGCGGCTTGAGCAGGATGAACTTGATCTGGCCGCCTTCGTTCTTCTTGTCGACTTCCATCAATTCGATCCAGCGCTCGCCCAAGTCAGGCGCGACCGTCGGCAGCCCGGCTGCCTTGACGACGGCAGTGATGCGCGCCTTGGCATGCTCGTCGATGAAGCCCAGTCGATGCGACAGATCCGCCGCCATCACCATGCCGCAGCCGACTGCTTCGCCGTGCAGCCAGACGCCGTAGCCCATGCCGGCCTCGATCGCGTGGCCGAAGGTGTGGCCGAAATTGAGGATGGCACGCAGGCCGCCTTCGCGTTCGTCCTGGCGCACGACATCGGATTTGATCTCGCACGAACGCTTGATCGCGTAGCCCAGTGCCGCAGCATCCTTCTTCACCAGTTTGTCGATATTCGCTTCGATCCAGTCGAAGAAAGGCGGATCGATGATCGCGCCATGCTTGATGACTTCCGACAATCCAGCGCTGAGTTCGCGCGCAGGCAGCGTATTCAGCGTGGACGTATCCGCCACCACCGCCTGCGGCTGGTAGAAGGCACCGATCATGTTCTTGCCGAGCGGATGGTTGATGCCGGTCTTGCCACCGACCGACGAATCGACCTGCGACAGCAGCGTGGTCGGCACCTGCACGAAAGGCACGCCGCGCATGTAGGCAGCTGCCGCAAAGCCGGTCAGGTCGCCGATGACGCCGCCGCCGAGCGCGACCAGCGTCGTCTTGCGGTCGCATTTTTCGGTGAGCAGCACGTCGAACACTTTCATCAGGCTGGCCCAGTTCTTTTCTTCTTCGCCATCCGGCAGCACGATCGGCACGACCTGTTTGCCGGCGGCAGTCAGCGCTGCAGTGATCTGTTGCAGGTACAGAGGAGCGACCACCGTATTGGTCACGATGGCGACACGTTTTCCGGGAATCTTGCCTGCGACTACCGTCTTGTCGCCGAGCAATCCCTGCCCGATCGTGATCGGGTAGCTGCGGTCGCCCAGATCGACGTTCAGCGTCTGGGAAGTGGAAAGCGGTGGCGTCATGGCGTGCCTTGATGATGAGTGGTGTCCGCAATCCTGTTCGCCCTGGCCGAATTCCGGCCCCAGTTGCGACAGAATCGATTGCATCAGGAATTGTACGTTAGGACGGCCGGTATCGATGACGAAGTCGGCAACTTCGTTATAAAGCGGTTCGCGGATGCGCGTGAGATCTTCCAGCGTCTTGCGCGGATCGGCATTCTGCAGCAGGGGGCGATTGCGGTCGTGGCTGGTACGTTGCAGCAGGCTGTGGACGCTGGCACGCAGGTAGATGACGGTGCCGCGTTCCTTCAGGTAGGCACGGCTTTGCGGATTCAGCACTGCGCCACCGCCGGTCGCCAGCACGATATCCTGCTGGCTCGTAAGATCGCGGATGACTTCCGCCTCGCGCTGGCGAAAACTGGCCTCGCCCTCGATCTCGAAGATCAACGGAATCGAGGCACCGGTGCGTGCCTCGATTTCGTGATCGGAGTCGACGAAACGCTTGTTGAGTCTTTTGGCCAGCGCCTTGCCGACCGTCGTTTTGCCGGCCCCCATGAGGCCGACCAGAAAAATATTACCGCTCACTGCCCGTACTTTCTTCAGGTGCGGCAGCCGATATGGCGCCGCCTACACCCGGCATCCTACCTGATTGCAACCTCGTCGTTCAGAACGCGCGGGGTCAGGAAGATCAGCAGCTCCGTTTTTTCGTTGACCTTGCCGGTCGTCTTGAACAGGTTGCCGAACAGCGGAATGTCGCCGAAAAACGGCACCTTGCTGATGTTCGAGCGATCGGTCTGCGTATAAATGCCGCCGATGACGACCGTACCGCCGTTGTCGATCAGCACCTGCGTCTTGATGTGCTTGGTATCGATCGCGAAACCGGCACGCGTTTCGGCGCCGACGCTATCCTTGTTGACGTCCACATCCAGGATGACGTTGCCGTCCGGTGTGATCTGCGGCGTCACTTCCAGTTTCAGGTTCGCCTTGCGGAACGAAATGCTGGTCGCGCCGCTGCTGGTCGCTTCCTGGTACGGCAATTCCGTACCCTGTTCGATCAATGCCTTCAACTGGTCTGCCGTGATGACGCGCGGACTGGAAATCACCTTGCCCTTGCCGTCTGCTTCCAGCGCGGACAATTCGAGGCCGATGAAACGCGTCATCGCCGAATTGAACAGCGTGAGCGCAACACTACCGGGAGTGTTCGAATTGATCGATGCCGCCGGCAGGTTCACCGAATTGCCGCCCAGCACGGGAAGCGCCAGTCCGGTCGTATTGCCACCTGAAGGCGTGGCTTGATTGCCTCCCAACTGGTAATTGCCCTGGCCCGTCACGCCGAACGACAGTTTCGCACCGAGATTGCGGCTGAAAGTATCGCTCGCCTCGACGATGCGTGCCTCGATCATCACCTGACGCGTCGCGATATCCGTTTTCTTGACCAGCGAACGGATCTCTTCCAGCTTGGAAGGAATATCGGTAATGAACAACTGGTTGGTACGCGGATCGACCACGGCACTGCCGCGCTTGGTCAGGATGCTGCGCGAACCGCCGCCGGTATCGTCAATGCCAAAGATCTTCTTGAACGATTCGGCCTTCTGGTAATTGAGCTGGAAGGTTTCCGTCCTCAACGGCTCAAGATCGGCAATCTGCGAGCGCTGCTCCAGTTCCAGTTTCTCTTTCGTCAGCAGTTCGTCGCGCGGCGCAATCCAGATCACGGTGCCGTTCTTGCGCATGTCCAGCCCCTTGGCCTGCATGACGATATCCAGCGCCTGATCCCATGGCACGTCCTTCAGACGCAGCGTCAGGTTGCCGCTGACGGTATCGCTGGTAATGATGTTCAGGCCGGTGAAGTCTGCAATCACCTGCAGCACTGCGCGCACATCGACGTTCTGGAAATTGAGCGACAGTTTTTCACCGCGATAATCGCGCGTGCCCATGCCCAGCTTGTTGGGCTCTTCCTTGATCTGCTTGACTTCGACCACCAGCTGCGAATCGCTTTGATAGACGCTGTGCTCCCAAATGCCTTTCGGCTCGATCGTCATGTGGACGTTGTCGCCGCGCTGCTGCGTCGTGATGATATTGACCGGCGTACCGAAATCGGCAACGTCCAGACGGCGGCGCAGCACGTCCGGCAAAGTCGTCTTCATGAAATCGACTTCGATCTTTTTGCCTTCCTGGCGAACATCCACCACCGTCTGATCGCTGGGCAGACCGATAACCACGCGGCCTTCACCATTGCTGCCACGACGGAAATCGATATCGCGCAATGCCTGCGACGCCCCCGCCGCCGGTGCGGCAGAAGCAACCGGCACACCAACCGCATTCAGCGCCTTGGCCGGACCACCCGAGCCGTCGATCGTCACGATGACGTCATTGCCTTCCACGACAGTCGCATAATTCAGCGAGCGCTGCAGGTTGAAAACCAGCCGCGACCGATCTCCCGCCTGTACTACATTGACGCTACGCACGTCGCCCAGGCCGATATCCTGCAGCCCTTTGCCCGTGCCGTTACCCGTATCGGAAAAATCCAGCGCAATCCGCGCAGGATTTGTGATCGCAAACCCCAACGGCGCCTTGGCAACCGGACTCTTCATCGCCACTTTTACGATGACATTGCTTCCCTGTTGGGCGGCCGTGATCGACTGGATTTCGTTCTGCTGCGCCATGGCGGTGCCGCCGATCAGCGCAAAGGCGATAAACGCAAATAATTGCCGCATTTTCTGCAAGCCTCCCCGCGAATTGTTCGATTGTTGTTTTTGTAGCGACATCATTTTTGCGTCTCCTGCAACTCTAGCTTGGCTTCGCGTTCGACCCATTCGCCGGACGCATCCTGAACCGTCTCGACAATCTCCACGGCGGAATCGGTGATACGCATCACGCGCCCCAGATTCTGGCCGATGTAGTTGCCCACCTTCACATGGAAGATCGACTTGTCCACCTGCAGCACACCATAGGTCAGCCCCGGCTTGATCAGCGTGCCGACCATATGCATCGTATCCAGCGGATAGCTTTCCAGCGGTTCGCGCCGACGATCGAGATCCGGCTGGATGCCGCCGCTCTTGCGCGCCTTGGCCAGTGCACTGGCCAGCTTGTTCGGGCTGTACGGGTCTTCACGCCCTTTGGCGTCGTAGGTAAACGGTTCGAATTTCTTGGGTTCCGACAACGGCTTGATCGATGCCCGCGTGTGTTGACGGACATCTTTCATCCATTGACTGAGTTCCTGTACGCCGCCATCGCCGCAACCGGACAACACGACCGGCAGCAACAGCGAAAAAATCAGACGGTTCATCGCGATGCGCCTCATTTCTTCTTACCGCCTTTCTTTTTCTTGTCGGCAGCAGCCTTGCGTTGCGCGGCGATCTCTTCCTCGTCCAGATAACGGAAGGTCTTGGCTACCGCATCCAGCGTCAGCACGCTGCTGTCCTTGCCGGCCACGAGGTTCATCTTGTTCAGCGTGACGATGCGCGGCATGTTGGCAATATCGCTGGTGAAAGCGCCGATGTCGTGATAATTGCCGGTAATGCGGATATCGATCGGCAGTTCGGCGTAGTAGTCGCGGACGATGACTTGCCCCGGCTTGAACAACTGGAACTGCAGGCCGCGCCCCAGACCGGCCTGGTTGATATCGGACAGCAGCGCATCCATTTCCGCCTTGCTCGGCAACTGCTTTTCAAGCGCGGCGACGTATTCGTTGACCTGTTCCTTCTGCTTGCGCAAGCCTTCGAGATTGACCGCCTGCTGCACCTTGGACTTGTAGGCATCCTTCAATGAGACTTCTGCCGCAACGGCACGGTCGATATCGGCCAGTTGATCGCTCCAGTAGAAGTACCAGCCGACGACCACGACGGCTGCCACGACACCTGCTGCGCACAGCATGCGCGGTACGATCGGCCACTGGCCCGGATGCAAACCGTTGAGCCCCTGGAATTGCGCACGCACCGACCTGCTGATATGTTTTATGTCTGCCATGTCGCCCTCCCTCAGGATTTCTTCGAGGCCTTCACAGGCGCATTGTGTTTTTCACCGGCAGCATCCTTGTCCTTGTCGCGCGGACGTTTGATGACGACATTGATCGAGAAGTCGAATATCTTCTTCGCGTCCTTATCCTTGCCCAAGTTGACGGAGCGAATCTCGATCAGATCAGGCTTCTCCAGCCACTGCGACTGATTGCCGAGATTGCGCAGCAGTTCGGAAACGCGTTCGTTGGATTGCGCATAGCCGTTCAGCGTGACGCGTTGCCCGTTCTGCTTGAATGATTTCAGGTAGACGCCTTCCGGCACCTGCTGCGCCAGCTCGTCCATCAGGTAGACCGGCTGATTGCGATCGCTCTGCAGGTCTTCCACTGCCTGCTGGCGTGCCTTCAGCGCCTCGATTTCCTGCTTGAGGGTGGACACTTCCTTGATCTGTACGTCGAGCTTGGCATTTTCGGTCTTGATGAAATTGTTCCGCTGCTCCTGGCCGGACAACTTGCTGGCGAAATAGCCACCGCCCAGCAGAACGATCAATGCGCCGATGATGGCGCTCAACACCATCAATGCCGCGAATTCCTTCTTGCGCTGCTTGCGTTTTTCTTCCCTGTGCGGAAGCAGGTTGATCTTGATCATCGGTCGAACCTCCGCATAGCCAGCCCGCACGCGACCAGATAGGCCGGTGCCTCATTGCGCAACTGTTTCTCGCGCACATTGGGACCGAGCTGCATGCCCTTGAAGGGGCTGATGACCGATGCCGATACCTTGGTGTTGTCGGCGACTCTCTCGACCAGGCCGGGAATGATTGCGCAGCCGCCGGCAAGGAACAGCTGGTCGATACGGGTATACGGCGTGGAGGTAAAAAAGAATTGCATGGCGCGCGCAATTTCTGCGGCGGCGCTATCGAGGAAAGGTTCCAGAATTTCAGTTTGATAACCGTCCGGCAGATCGCCGATCTTCTTTCTGGCTTCCGCCTCTTCATAAGACAAGCCGTACGTCCGGACGATTTCCTGCGTCAGTTGATGGCCGCCGAACGGCTGCTCGCGCTCGTAGACCAGTTGTCCGTCCACCAGAACCGACATATGCATGACCTGCATGCCGATCTGGAACAAGCCGAGAATCTGTCCCTGGCCGCCCTTCGGCAACTGCGCCGCCAGACGCTCGACTGCCGCACGTGCGGCGTACGATTCGATGTCCATGACGGTCGGCGTCAGGCCGGCGGCTTCGGCGACTGCCACGCGATCCTCGACCTTTTCCTTGCGCGTCGCAGCCAGCATGACTTCGACGTCGTCTTCCGAATTCTCGACCGGGCCGATCACATCGAAATCCAGACGCACTTCATCCAGTGCAAACGGGATGTACTGGCTGGCTTCAGTTTCGACCTGCAGTTCCAGCCCCTCTTCGGAAAGATCGGCCGGCAGGATGATTTTCTTGGTGATGACGGAAGCAGGCGGCATGCCCATCGCGACCAGCTTGGCCTTGGTGCCGCTTTTTTTCCATACGCGCGAAACGGCGTCCGTCACCTGTTCGATGTTCTCGATATTGCCGTCGACCACCGCGCCACGAGGCAGCGGCTCCGATGCAAAGCATTCGAGGCGCAATTCTTTGCCGGTATCGGAAAGCTCGACGAGTTTCACGCCGGAACTACTGATATCCAAACCAATCAACGGCGAATTCTTCTTGCCGAATAAGGAGCCAAAATCTAAGGCCAAGGGCAACTCTCCCCAACGTTTATTTGTTATAGATATGAACGCGATGCCGTTTAGCTTGTCCAAGCCCGATTTAACCCGGTCCGGATGACGATGTAATGACTTTGTTAAGAAAAAACCTTTTAAAAACGCGTATTTAGCGAACTTTGATAAATCGTCGCGTTAAATCCTAGCAACAAGGGTTGAAAAGTGTAAAGCAATTTCCATCGAGTAATTTGCAAATCCGTTGCCAATTGTCCACGCGGCTCGGCAGATTTTGCAATTGCCGCCATTCCCGGACACACTCATCCCTCCGGCAACGTCGTCGCTATAATGGCGCGATACTTTTTCTCCTGCTTCTTCTCCTTTTCTTGCATGGCTTCCAAAAAATCCGCCTCCGGCGGCGCAGGTAAAAAACCCCAGAAAAGCGCTCTCAACACCGTTTTGCGCATCGGCCTGGGATTCATCGGATTGATCACCGGACTGGGCGTCATTGGCGCCCTGATCGTGTTTTTCACGCTGGTCATGGCCTATCCGAATCTACCGACACTGGACGCGTTGATCGACTATCGCCCCAAGATTCCTTTGCGCATTTTCTCTGCAGATGGCGTGTTAATCGGCGAATTTGGCGAAGAAAGGCGCAATCTTGTCCGCAGCAAGGATATTCCGGACATCATGAAAAAAGCCGTGCTGGCGATCGAGGACGATCGCTTCTTCGAGCATGGCGGCGTGGACTATATCGGCATCGCGCGTGCAGCAATCCACAACTTGGGCGGCGGTGCGCGCCAAGGCGCCTCGACGATCACGCAGCAGGTCGCACGCAATTTCTTCCTGTCCAGCGAACAGACATTGAAACGTAAAGTCTATGAAGCCCTGCTCGCATGGAAAATCGAGAACAACCTGACCAAGGACCAGATTCTCGAGATCTACATGAACCAGATTTATCTGGGGCAACGCGCCTACGGTTTCTCGTCTGCCGCGCAAATCTATTTCGGCAAGCAATTACGGGATATCAGCGTTGCAGAAGCTGCGATGCTGGCCGGCCTGCCGAAAGCGCCTTCCGCCTACAATCCGGTCGTCAATCCGAAACGCGCGAAAGCACGCCAGCAATACATCCTGTTGCGGATGTACCAGCTCGGCTACATCAGCCAGCCGCAATATGAACAGGCCAAGACCGAGGAAATCAAGGTCAAGACCAACAGCAGCGAATTCGGCATCCATGCCGAATATGTCGCCGAAATGGCGCGCCAGCTTGCCTACGATCAATTCAAGGACGACAGCTACACGCGCGGCCTGAACGTCTTCACCACGATCACCAAGGCCGATCAGGATGCCGCCTATCTCGCCGTGCGCCGCGGCGTGATGGATTACGAAAAGCGCCACGGCTACCGCGGACCGGAGAGCTACATCAATATTCCGGACAACAAGGAAGAGGCCGAGGACGCGATCGAGGTCGAGCTTGCCAATCATCCGGACAGCGACGATCTGGTCGCCGCCGTCGTGCTGGAAGCCACGCCGAAACTGATACGCGCTGTACTGATTTCCGGCGAGGAAATCCGCATCGAAGGCACGGGCTTACGTTTTGCTGCCGCCATGCTGAGCGACAAGGCACCGCCGAACAAACGCATCAAGCGCGGCGCCGTCATCCGTGTCACGCAAGAAGGCAAAGACTGGAACGTGACGCAAATGCCTGAAGTGCAAGCCGCATTCGTCGCCGCCAACACGGCAGACGGCGCTATCCGCGCGCTGGTCGGCGGCTTCGACTTCAACCGCAGCAAATTCAACCACGTCACGCAGGCGTGGCGGCAGCCGGGCTCGTCGTTCAAGCCGTTCATCTATTCGGCATCGCTGGAAAAAGGCCTGTCGCCCGCAACGATCATCAATGACGCACCGATCAGTTTCGACAGCGGCCAGACCGGCGGCCCGCCGTGGGAGCCGAAAAACTACGACGGCAAGTACGATGGTCCGATGACGATGCGCCGCGGCCTGATGAAATCGAAGAACATGATTTCGATCCGCATCCTGCACAAGATCGGTGCCAAATACGGCCAGGAATATGCGACCCGCTTCGGCTTCGATGCCGACAAGAATCCACCGTACCTGACATTGGCGCTGGGCGCCGGCGCCGTTACACCAATGCAGATGGCCGGCGCTTATGGCGTATTTGCCAACGGCGGCTACAAGGTCAATCCCTACCTGATCTCGAAGATCACCGATGCCGACGGCAACATCTTGTCCGAAGTGAAACCGGCACGTGCCGGCGACGAAGCCAATCGCGTCATTGATGCGCGCAATGCCTTCATCATGAACAGCATGCTGCGGGACGTCGTCAACGGCGGCACGGCCGTCAAGGCCAAGGCATTGAAACGCACGGATCTTGCCGGCAAGACCGGTACCACCAACGATTCGTTCGATGCCTGGTTTGCCGGCTATCAGCCCGGCATCGTCGCCGTCGCATGGATGGGCTTCGACCAGCCGCGCAATCTGGGCAACCGCGAAACCGGCGGCGGCCTCGCCTTGCCGATCTGGATCAATTACATGCAGAACGCGCTGAAGGGCGTGCCCATGGCCGACTTGACGGTGCCGGACGGCATCATCACCGTCAATGGCGAATACTATTATGCAGAGAGCCCGCCGGAGCTCGGCGTGCGCAGCCTGGGTATCGGCGATTCGACCGGAACCAGCCAGCCGACGCGCGACGAGGTGAAGAACGAACTGTTCTGACGCTGCGTTCCGACTCTGATCGTTATTCGGTCATAAAAACGGGAAGCCAAGGCTTCCCGTTTTTATGCAGGCAAATGCAAATCAGTTCAGCGTGACCGCAGCGCCGCCCTGCTCGCTGACCATCTTCGACAAGGCCGTCAGCAATTCCGCACCATCGCGCGTGCCAATCCAGTGCGTGCCGTCCGATTTGAAATGGAATCCGCCGGATTTGGCCGCCACCCACAATTCCTGCATCGCCGCCTGGCTGTTGACGATGATTTTCGTCCCGTTGTCGATAAATTCGATTTCCAGCACATTGCCATTACGCGAACATTCGACGTCGAGATCGCCGCTGTCGTTCGCCCGCTCCAGCGCCGCCTCGATGCGGCCCAGCATGGCTTCCGCCTGCTCCAGGAATTCCGATTCGGTCATGCTACACTCCAACACGTTTCATCAAACCGTGATTCTATCGTGAAGCTCCGTTCCGGCACGCCCCGTTTCCTTCCCTCTCTGTCCGTAGCTATGGGATTGACCTTGCTGATCGTGCTCGGCGGCTGCGGACAGCGCGGCCCGCTCTATATGCCTCAACAGGGCAAGCCTTCATCCGCATCGGCCCGCACGGTCGGCCCGGCTGCAACCGCGCCGGCCCCCGATGCCGAAACAGCACCGTCGACCGCTTCACCCGATTCAAAATAATCGCCCCATCCGCTCCATGCCGCACTTTTCCTATCAGCACGGCGAACTGCACGCCGAAAATGTTCCGTTGACGCAGATTGCGCACCAGTTCGGTACGCCTACCTACGTCTATTCCAAGGCTGCACTAGTCGAAAATTTCCGTTCCTATTCCGATGCCTGCAAAAAGCATGGCCGTGGCGACGACGGCGCGCTGGTCTGCTACTCGGTCAAGTCGAATTCCAACATCGCCGTACTGAACTTGCTCGGCAAACTCGGCTCCGGTTTCGACATCGTCTCTGGCGGCGAACTGTTGCGCGTGCTGGCAGCCGGCGGCTCGCCGCGCAAGGTGATCTTTTCCGGCGTCGGCAAATCGCGTGAGGAAATGTGTCTGGCACTGTCGCACGACATCCTCTGCTTCAACGTCGAATCGATTCCTGAGCTGCACCGATTGAACGAGGTTGCGGCCGAACTGGGCAAGAAGGCGCCCATCTCGCTGCGCGTGAACCCGAACGTCGATGCGAAAACACATCCCTACATTTCCACCGGGCTGAAGGACAACAAGTTCGGCGTCGCCTATGAAGACGCACTGGAAACCTATCGTGTCGCCGCATCGCTGCCGCATATCGACGTAACCGGCATCGACTGCCACATCGGTTCGCAATTGCTGGACGATGCCCCGCTGCTGGAAGCAGTCGACAAACTGATCGAACTGATCGACACACTGGCTGCAGAAAACATCCATGTTCACCATCTCGACATCGGTGGCGGTATCGGCATCGATTACGATGGTGACAAACCCGTCGCCGTCGGCGATTATCTGGCGCGGCTGTTTGCCAAGATCGATGCGTGGCGCGCGGCAAAATACGACGGCACGCCGATCAAGGTACTGTTCGAACCCGGCCGCTCCATCGTCGGCAATGCCGGCGTACTGCTGACCGAAGTGCAATTCATCAAGCATGGCGAGACGAAGAATTTCGCGATCGTCGATGCCGCGATGAACGATCTGATGCGTCCGGCAATGTACGAGGCGTGGCACGGTGTGCAACCAGTCAAGCAGCGCGATGCTGCGACTGCGATCTACGACGTGGTTGGCCCGGTCTGCGAATCCGGTGACTGGCTGGCGCGCGCGCGCGAGCTGGCAATCGAACAAGGCGATCTGCTTGCCATTCTCTCCGCCGGTGCCTACGGCATGACGATGTCTTCCAACTACAATACGCGCGGCCGCGCGGCGGAAGTCATGGTGGATGGTGCGCAAGTGCATCTGATCCGCCAGCGCGAATCGGCAGCCGATCTGTTTGCGCTGGAATCGTTGCTACCGTGAACGGCGGATAAAAAACAAAAAGCGGATGACACGTCATCCGCTTTTTTTCTTTTCTGCGCAATAAATTCTTCATGCAGGCGACCGCACCTGCCTCGCTTCTTTCGCACGCTTCTGCATCGCCCATACCGCTCGCACCAGCAGCAACACACCGACGATCACAAGAAAAATCAGTGGCTCGGTGAAATTGTGCTTACCGGCGCGCATCCACCAGAAATGCAGCAGACCGAGCGGCACGATCAGATAGATCAGCCGATGCAGCCATTGCCAGCGCTTGGCGCCCAGCCGCTTCACCATGCCGTTGGTGCTCGTCACCGCCAATGGAATCAGCAATACGAAAGCAGTAAAGCCGACCAGAATGAAAGGCCGTTTCGCCACGTCCTTCAGCATTTCCTGTACGTCGAAGAAATGGTCGAACCAGAAAAACGCCGTGAAATGCAGCAGCACGTAAAAGAAGGCGAACAAGCCAAGCATGCGGCGCAGTCGCACCAGCCAGTTCCACTTCGTCAGTCGGCGCAAAGGCGTTACCGCCAGCGTCATCGTCAGAAAATACAGCGTCCATTCGCCGGTATTCCAGGTGATGAATTCCAACGGATTCGCTCCCAATCCATCCGTGAATGCGCCATAAGCCAGACGGACGAACGGAATCAGTGCCAGTAGAAAGATCAGCACCTTGATGACGCTCAATTGTCGCGGAGTAGGGTTGAATGTCATGACAGCGTGTGTGCCGTTCGTCGGCATCAGAAATATTTTCTGAGATCCATGCCGCTGTACAGCGACGCCACCTGGCTGTAGCCGTTGAACATCAGCGTCGGCCGCTTCTTCGTAAAGAAACCGTCTTCGCCGATGCGTCGCTCGCTGGCTTGCGACCACCGCGGATGATCGACTTGCGGATTGACGTTCGAATAGAAGCCGTATTCCTTGGGAGCCGCCAGATTCCAGGCGGTAGCCGGCTGCTCCTTGACGAAGCGGATCTTGACGATGGATTTTGCCGACTTGAAGCCGTACTTCCACGGCACGATGATGCGTACCGGCGCACCGTTCTGATTCGGCAGCACTTCACCGTACATGCCGAGCGTCAGCAGCGTCAGCGGGTGGTTGGCCTCGTCGATGCGCAAGCCTTCCGTGTACGGCCAGTCCAGCACCGGATAGCGCAGGCCGTTCATCGTCTGCTTGTCTTCGACCGTGACGAATTGCACGTACTTGGCATTCGACGTCGGCTCGACCTTTTTGATCAATTCGGAAAGCGAATAACCGATCCACGGAATCACCATCGACCAGCCTTCGACGCAACGCAACCGATAGATGCGTTCTTCCAGCGGCGCCAGTTTCAGCAGCGCATCGATGTCGAGCGTCATCGGCTTTTTGACTTCGCCTTCGATCGACACCGTCCACGGACGCGTTTTCATGGCGCCGGCATTGCGTGCCGGGCTGCTCTTGTCAGTGCCGAATTCGTAAAAGTTGTTATAGGTCGTGGCGTCCTGATATGGCGTTTGCTTGTCGAGCACGACATAGGAGGAGTTCGCCTTGGCCGTCAGTTTCTGCGCACCCGATGCAGCGAACGCTTCGCGCGTCGCCATTTCCAGCAATGCGCTGCCAGCAATGGAACCGAGCGCGATCTGCCGGATGAAGGAACGGCGCGATTCGAACACCGCGCGCGGCGTGATTTCGGACGAAAACGGTAGATCGATACCGTTGGGCTGGCGCTTGATCAGCATGGCGACTCCTGCAAGACAATGACTGTATGTTGCCTGTCTGACCGGGCCGCCGCAATGGAAGTTTCGTTACGGAAAGCTAAACAATGTATCCCGGTTTTGTTATAACTCGCCGTAGGAGTGCAGACCGGACAGGAACATGTTGACGCCGAGGAAAGCGAAGGTCGTCACCAGCAGACCGACCAGCGCCCACCATGCAGCTACGCGACCGCGCAAGCCTTTCATCAACCGCATGTGCAGCCATGCCGCATAGTTGAGCCAGACGATCAACGCCCAGGTTTCCTTCGGGTCCCAAGACCAGTAGCCGCCCCAGGCTTCGGCCGCCCACAGCGCACCGAGAATCGTCGCGATCGTGAAGAAAGCGAAGCCGACGGCGATCGCCTTGTACATCACGTCGTCCAGCAATTCCAGCGACGGCAGGCGATCCGCCAGCATGCCATGCGATTTCAGCAGATAAGCCACCGCGACCATCGCCGCCAGCGAGAATGTGCCGTAACCGATGAAATTGGCCGGCACATGAATCTTCATCCACCAGCTTTGCAGCGCCGGCACCAGCGGCTGGATCTGGGCCGCATCGCGCGTGACCATGTACCAGATCAGGAAGGCCACAGCCGCGCTGACGACCAGCAGCACGAACGGTCCGAGCTGGCGTGTCGCGTAAGTCTGTTCGTAATACAGATAGAACAACGACGTCACCATGCAGAACAGGATGAAGACTTCGTACAAGTTCGAGATCGGAATATGGCCGATGTCGGCACCCATCAGATACGACTCGTACCAGCGCACCAGCATGCCGGTAAACCCCATGACGACGGCGGCCCAGCACAGCTTGCTACCGATCGATGCGCCGGTCGGCGACTTCAATACCAAACCGCCCCAGTAGAACAGCGTCGACAAGACGAACAATGTGCTCATCCACAGGATGGCGGACTGGCTGGACAACAGGTATTTCAGGAAGAACTTCTGCTCGGCCGCCTGCAGCACGCCGCCATACATGCCGATCGCCGACAACGACAGCACCGCCAGCAACGCCATCAGCCAACGCACCGATTTCCAGTGCCAGCCCAGCCAGGCGAAGACCGGCGCCGCCAGCACCAGAACCGCACGTTCATAGCCATCCATGTGATGGCCGTACTGCCGCAACGCGAACAAGGTGCCGATCAGCAATGCTGCGCCATATAGCCAGTCGATCGTGGAAAGACGCCGGAAAAATCCGGGGGCCTGCGCATACATGCGATTTTGTACGACTTCCATGCGATGTCTCCGTGATGAGTCTGCGTCGCCTCGCCTACAGTCGGCGAAAGCGCACAGTATATAGTGAGCACGTCACCATTTATGGCAACGGTAATTGCTGTTTCAGCGTTTCAAATTCCTTTTCGAAATCCAGCGTCTTGCGCTGCGAACTCATCGCCATCAACGCATGCGATGCACCGTTGCCGGACGGCTTGATCCAAACCCACAGACGGCGCTCACGTATGTAAAACATCGAGAACACGCCAATCACCAGCAGCAGGCAGCCGAAGTAGACGACATTCTTGCCGGGCGAGCGCGTCACCTGCAGGACAGAAGCCTTCACTTCCTCGAAACCCTGCA
Organism: Oxalicibacterium solurbis; assembly: GCF_014635845.1. GTDB lineage: Bacteria > Pseudomonadota > Gammaproteobacteria > Burkholderiales > Burkholderiaceae_D > Oxalicibacterium > Oxalicibacterium solurbis. The sequence goes on from NZ_BMDP01000003.1 coordinate 69,363, forward strand.
GTTGCAGATAAACCGGCGCACCGTAAAAAAACGCATCCGAATAGGCATTGGTCGCCAACTGCAGGAAGCGTCCGTGCTTTTCATCGGGTTCGACCGGCGGCAGGCCGTCGCGTTCGCGCGCCAATTGCCACAGATCCCACAGGCTGCCGTTGAGTATCTTCATGAAGATGTCCGCCGCTTTTTCCTGTTCCTGCGGCGGAATTTTCTCGAGGAAGCGAGAAACGGCAACATAACCGGATTCATGTTCGTCGCCGGCGAAGATGGTCAAGCCTTTCAACGACGATGCTTGCAGCTGCTCGCGCAGGCGCGTGACGTTTTCCCGCGCGTCCGGCGCCGCGCGCCTTGCGTAGCGTTGTGCTGCCTGTACACGCAAGGCCGGATCCACCAGTGCTGCACGCAGGCGCATCCATTCTTCCACCGTGTCGTTGTCATCGGCCGGAATGCGCAGGTAGCGGAACGGGCCATCCGGCGTATCGCGCATGCCGGCAAGGAAAACCCAGGAACCATCGATCAGTACCGGTTGCATGTAGTTCAAGTACTCGCGTGCCTGGCCGTTCTTGTCGCGCAGCTTGTACTGCACACTGGGGCCGACGTTCTTCAAATCCTTGTTTTCGGCATTCTTCGCGGCCGAGCCCAGATGTTTATCGAGGCTGGCGGAAAAGGATTGCCCGAAACCCTGTCGTGGATTGACGGCACGCACATCCTGTCCGTTCTGCGCCATGTTCTCGACATTGAACGGACGAAAGCCCGACCATTCGACCGTGTAATCGCTGCCTGCAGATTGCAAGGGCGATGAATTGCCGACCTCGCCCTGCATCGTGAACGATGTGCGTTGTACGCCCTGCATCGGATAACCGGCCAGTTTCAGATGGCTTCCGCCATCTTCGAAACTGGATTGATACATGGCGATGCCGCGATAGATCAATGGCTCGTTCACCTTGATCGTCGCAGGGAAAGACTTGCCATTCTCGCTGTCGGTGATGACGACGTCGCTGGCAAACAGTTTCGGCATGCCGGTCGAGTAATAGTCGATGACGAAGCGCTTCAACTGAATAGTGAACGGCAGGTCCTGGATCAGCACGCCGTCCGCCTGCGGAATGATTGCAGTATTGCTGCTGCCGCCTTCCGGAATCATTGTATTGCCGCGAAAAGTCGGATTGCCGAGACCGAGACGATGCGCCGCCGGAATCTGCGAAATCAGGCCGCTGCCGGAGAATGGCGTCTTGTCGAACAGCAGTTTCTGGATGCGAATCGGCAGATCGGAATCAAGCAGACCGCCCAGGCAGATGATGACGATGGAGGCATGGGCGAAGATGTAGCCCCACTTGTTGCCTGCCCCCTGGCGCGCCGCGATCAGCGTGGCGTTTTCCCGCTCGAATACTTTCACCTTGTAGCCGTCGGCGGCGATACGGTTGGCAGTTTGTTCAGCCAATGCTGCATGATCCAGACCGCTTTCCCATTCCGTTCGATGGTGAAAATTGCGCAGCGACTGTTCACGCACGTTGTCGCGCCAGCTGCGCATGTCGTGCAGCATCTTGGGCGCATTCCGGATCAGGCACAACGAAGTCGAGACGACGAGGAAGCCCATGATCAGCAAAAACCACCAGGCCGAATAGACGGCATACAGGCTCAGCTTGTCGAAAATCTCGAACCAGAACGGCCCGAACTGATTGACGTAGTTCGGCATCGGCTCGTTCTGCTTCAGCACGGTGCCGATGATCGATGCGATCGATATCAACGTCAGCAGGCTGATGGCAAAACGCATGGATGACAGCAGTTCCACTGTTTCGGCCAGCCAGCGGCGGCTGGTCTGCAATTCCCAACCGCTGGTATTTATCTCCGCGGCATTCGTTTCAGTTTCGCTCGTCATTCCGCTCTTCATTTCTCGTTCGCAGGCATGCGCCGCATTACCACATGCTTTCTTGAAAAACAAAAGGGGCAGCCTAGGCCGCCCCCGTCCTGTTTTTCCGCGTAATTCCTTTTATTTCAGGCCTGCCACGTAATCCGCGACTGCCTGGATTTCCTCGTCCGACATCCGCTTGGCAATTGTCGTCATCGGCTCGCTGTTCTTGCGTGCGCCGGAACGGAAATTGACCAATTGTGCCGTCGTATAGTCCTGATGCTGCCCCGCCAGACGCGGAAACTGCGCCGGAATGCCTGCGCCATTCGCACTGTGGCATGCGGCACAGGCCGGTATGTGCTTCTCGGCGATGCCGCCGCGGAAAATCTTCTTGCCCAGTTCGACCGTCGCCGGATTGCGCGCCGCACCCGGCGCCGGTTTCTGCTTGGCCAGATAGGCCACGACGTTCTGGATATCTTCTTCCGTCATGGCCTTGGCAATACCGGTCATGATCGGATTGTTGCGCGCAGGGCTCTTGAAGTCGAGCAGCTGTTTATGGATGTAAGCGCCGGGCTGGCCGGTCAGCTTCGGGTTTTGCGAAATGGTCGAATTGCCGGCAGCGCCATGGCAGGCAATACAGGCCGTAATGTTGCGTGCCGCATCGCCTGTGTTGTAAAGCGCCTCTCCCTTGGCGGGATCGGACTTGGCAGGTTTAGGGGCTTGGGCGCTGGCGAGAGAGGAAACGATTGCCAACATTGCAACGGACGCGATTTTTATGATTGGAAAACAAACTCGATTCATTCAAACACCCTGAGTATTTAAAATTCTGGCCTGAGGTGGCGACGTTTTGTTACCGTTCGTTCTGCACGTACTGCAATTGAAAGCTTTAGTTCCTCCGTGGGGCAATTATGCCTAGTCGTTGATTGTACAATAGCTTTTCGGCATTTTTGCCAGCCTTCACGTATTTTCCCATCCCCCCTATGTCCCTACTTTGGCAAGCCCGTTTCTTCACCACGGTGAATCATCTCCGCGATTTGCCAAATACGCAAGTTCCCGAAATTGCTTTCGCCGGGCGTTCCAATGCCGGCAAATCGACGGCCATCAACATTCTGGCCAACCAGAAGAAACTCGCGTTTGCCTCCAAGACGCCGGGGCGTACGCAGCACATCAATTACTTTTCGATCGGCGGCGCCCACGTCGGCCAGCACCGCAAGGATGAAACCCGCGTGGACGAAATCCGCGGGCTGCTGGTCGACCTGCCGGGCTACGGCTATGCCGAGGTTTCCGGCTCCGCCAAGCTGCACTGGCAGGAATTGCTGGGCGATTACGTCCGGCAGCGCAAGCAGCTGGCGGCACTGATCCTGATCATGGACTCGCGCCGGCCGTTCACCGATCTCGATATCCAGATGCTGGAATGGTTTGCGCCGACCGGCAAGCCCATTCATTGCCTGCTGACGAAAGCGGACAAATTGAACCGCAGCGAAAGCGCCGATGCCCTGCGCGCGGTACGCGCCCGCCTCGGCAGCTATGTGGATGAAGAAGGGAAGCCGTTTCCATTCACCGCCCAGCTTTTTTCCGCGCTCAAGCGCAGCGGCATCGACGAGGCCGACGATAAAATCCTGTCATTGCTGGGATTGAACGATGCGGAGGAGACCTCCGATGTCGCGCCGGTCATCTCGTGAATATGGATTCCGCGAACCGGCCGCGCATAAAAAAAGCCCTGGAGAAAGGGGAGTATCTCCAGGGCAATAACGCCATATCGCTATGGTAGCGATGCGGCCCCGCTCAGGGAGGAGAAGCGGGAGATGCATAGCATCTGCCATCTAGGATAAGCATGCAGCGAAAAAGTTTCACCGGTTCGCCGCTTTTTTAACGATTGCCTCTTTGCCGAAGACCGCCATGTCCAAACTCTTGACCAACGCACAATTCCCCGCCGTCCGCATGCGACGCATGCGCAAGGATGCATTTTCGCGCGCGATGATGCGGGAAAACGCCATCACGCCGGCGGATCTGATCTATCCCGTCTTCATTACCGATGGCGAGAACCAGCGTGAAAAAGTTTCATCGATGCCCGGCGTCGAACGGCTGTCGATCGATCTGCTGCTGAATGTGGCTGAAGAGTGCGTGGCGCTGCACATTCCGGTTCTGGCGCTGTTCCCTGTCATCAGTGCATCGCTGAAGACGCCGGACGGTATCGAAGCCACCAATCCCGACGGCCTGGTACCGCGTGCCGTGCGCGAACTCAAGAAACGCTTCCCCGAGCTCGGCATCCTGACCGACGTTGCCCTCGATCCCTACACCAGCCATGGCCAGGACGGCGTGCTCAATTCCCAGGGATATGTACTAAACGATGAAACCTGCGCCATTCTCGTCAAGCAGGCATTGACCCAGGCAGAGGCCGGCGTGGACATCGTCGCGCCGTCGGACATGATGGATGGCCGCATCGCTGCCGTCCGCGTCGCGCTGGAGTCCAGTCACCATATCCATACACGCATCATGGCGTACTCGGCCAAGTATGCTTCGGCCTTCTATGGCCCGTTCCGCGATGCGGTCGGCTCGTCGGCCACGCTGGGCAAGAGCAACAAGATGACGTACCAGATGGACCCAGCCAACAGCAATGAAGCATTGCGGGAAGTGGCGCTGGATCTTGCCGAAGGCGCGGACATGGTGATGGTCAAGCCGGGCATGCCGTACCTGGACATCGTGCGGCGGGTGAAAGACGAATTCAAGGTACCGACCTTCGCCTATCAGGTCAGCGGCGAATACGCGATGATCAAGGCTGCTGCGCAGAACGGCTGGATCGACCACGACAAGGCGATGATGGAAGCAATGATCGCCTTCAAACGTGCTGGTGCCGATGGCGTACTGACCTATTTCGCGCTGGATATTGCACGCCGGCTGAAAACCAGCTGAACATGCCGCCCAATAAAAAAGCGCCCCGCGGAGCGCTTTTTTATTGGTGCAAATATTATTTGTTCGGCTGTGGCGTCAAGCGCAGATACGGCCGCTCGGCCTTGTAACCTTTCGGATACTTCTGTTTGATCACAGCCTCGTCCTGTACGGTCAACGGAATAATGACATCGTCGCCGTCGCGCCAGTTGCCCGGCGTCGCCACCGCATAACCATCCGTCAACTGCAGCGCATCAATGACGCGCAACACTTCATCGAAGTTGCGGCCGGTACTCATCGGATAGGTGATGATCAGGCGCACGGCCTTTTTCGGATCGATGACGAACAGGGAACGGACCGTCGCCGTTGCCGACTGATTCGGATGAATCATGTCATACAGCGTCGAAACGGTCTTGTCCGAATCGGCGATGATCGGAAAACCGACGACGGTTTTCTGCGTTTCCTCGATATCCTTGATCCACGACAGATGTTTTTCCGCCGCGTCCACCGACAGTGCGATCGCCTTGACGTTGCGCTTGTCGAACTCGGGTTTCAGCTTGGCAGTCAGGCCAAGTTCCGTGGTGCATACAGGCGTGAAATCCGCCGGATGGGAAAACAGGACCACCCACGAATCGCCAGCCCAGTCATGAAACTTGATCTTCCCGATCGACGACTCCTGCTCGAAATCAGGTGCGGTATCGCCCAAACGTAATGTCATTACTTTCTCCTTTGCACTGTAATCGATCTCACTACAGCAAGACTACAACGAAATAGTCGTGCCGCCCAAAGACAGATATCCACTATACAAATAACGGGAAGCTATGTGTATGACTTTCAGTCTGCGCTTCCCGCAGGAAACGCGCGTCAGAACCGGCGTATGTTCGCCAGCGATTGCGAAAATCTGTCGGCATTCTGGAAACCGACAACGCGACCGCCCGGAATCTCATGGCCGCTCTTGTCAAAGAAGATGATGCCAGGCGGGCCGAACAGTTGAAAACGCTTCAACATCTCCTTGTCATCGGCATCGTTTTTCGTGACGTCCGCCTGCAGCAGCACCATATCCGCCAACTGTGCGCGCACGCGCGAATCGGGGAAAGTCAGTTTTTCCATCTCGATGCACGAGACACACCAGTCCGCATAAAAATCCAGCATGACATATTTGCCGGCAGACTGCGTTAGCACCCTGTCCAGTTCAGTCACGGTCTTCACGCGAACGAAGCTGACCCGAGCTTCCGGTGTCGATTGCAGATGCGACAGTGGCGCCAGCGGATCGTGCCCGCCGGCGGTTACGCCGACCAGTTGTACGGCACCCAGCACGGCGAAAGCCAATCCTAGCGCACGCAACGCCCAGCCCTTGCCCACGCCCCACAACAGGTAGGCACCGTAACCGAGACCGATTGCCGCCCATCCCAGCATCTGAACCACTGCTGGAATGACAGGCGACACCATCCACCAAGCCACCGCCAGCATCAGTACCCCGAAGAAATGCTTGACGTCGCTCATCCACATGCCGGCACGCGGCAACAGGCTGCCTGCCGACAGGCCAACCACCAGCAACGGCACACTCATCCCTATTGCCATCGCAAACAGTGCGCTACCGCCGATGACAACATCACGCGTCTGGCTGATGTAAACCAATGCACCGGCCAGCGGCGCCGCGACGCAGGGCCCCACGATCAGCGCGGAAATCGCCCCCATCACAAACACGCCCAGCATCTTGCCGCCGGCAAACCGGCCGGACGTCTGCGTCAAACGTGTCTGCAATGCTGCCGGTACCTGTAATTGATATACATCGAACATCGACAAGGCCAGTACGGCCATCAGGATCGCGAAAGCGCCGAGAACCCAAGGATTCTGCAGTGCGGCCGCCAGCCCTTCGCCGATCAGGCCGGCTGCGATGCCGAGGGCGGTATAGACTATCGCCATCCCCAATGAATAAACCAGTGCCAGGATGAAACCGCGCGTACGGCCGACGCGTGCGCCCTCGCCAACAATGATGCCCGACAGAATTGGAATCATCGGCAACACGCATGGCGTGAAGGCAAGGCCGAGGCCGAGCAGGAAAAACAGCGGCAGTATGGTTGGCAGGCTACCGCTCTGCAATGCACGCTCGATTCGGCCGGTTTCGGAGTCGTGCATTGCTCCAGCCGCCGCTCCGCTTGCGGCATTGCCGACAACTCCACCTGCGGTCAGGACCGTAGGATCCAATTTGACATGCGTTTCCATCGGCGGATAGCACAACCCTTTATCCGCACATCCCTGGCTGGTCACCGATAACACGAAGGGGGCGCTTGCCTCGACCGGAATGCGGATCGTCACTTCCCTGTGATAGGTTTCGACGTTCTTTTGAAAAGTCTCGTCGAACTTGATGACGCCAGCGGGAATATTCGCCGCTCCCAGCACTGCATCGGATGCCTTGAAGGCAAAGCGCTCGCGATACAGGTAATAGCCGTCCGCGATCTTGAAATGGACGACGACGGTTCCGGCATCAGCCATTCCCGCCGACAGCTGGAACGCAACGTCCGGGGCCAGATAATCCTCGTCGGCCTGCGCAGGCAGCACCATCATCGCGCACATCACCGCGATCAGCATTTGCAGCATTGCCGCCATGCTGCGCACATGCGCAAACAACGAATATTGTTTCTCTTTACCCACTCTATCCACCTGTTACTCCTGGATGTCTGTACCGCCAGCGACCTGCTTTTTCAACCATTCAAGATAATCCCGCGAACCGGCTACAATCGGCACCGCCACGATTTCCGGCACGTCATACGGATGCAATTCGCGTATCGCAATCTCCAGCTCTGCATAACGCGCCTGCACGGATTTGATATGAACCGCCACTTCGGTGGCTTCCTCGATCGCATCCTGCCATCGATAGACAGCCCGAATCGACGGCAACAGATGGACACAGGCAGCCAAGCGTCGTTCGACGAGGGCATGTGCAAGTTTCTGTGCGCTTGCCTCGTCGGGAACCGTCGTCATGACCAGCAGCGCGCAGAATCCATCCTTGTCGTTCATGTTCTGTAGTACGTCAGCTTGTTCGATCCGGTTACAGTAAACGAATATGCCGAAAAAACAAAAGCCAGGCACAAGCCTGGCTTTTTTATCGATTGCCGCGCCATCAATGACGGCGTCAAGCGATCGTTATTCCGCGCTGTTGTCTTCGACAGCTTCGGTGTTTTCCGGACGGTCGACCAGTTCGACAAACGCCATCGGAGCGTTGTCGCCGACACGGAAACCCATTTTCAGGATACGCAGATAGCCGCCGTTGCGGTTTGCGTAGCGTGGGCCGAGTTCGGAGAACAGCTTGCCGACGATTTCACGATCGCGCAGGCGGTTGAAGGCCAAGCGCTTGTTCGCCAGCGTATCGGTCTTGCCCAGGGTCAGGATCGGTTCGACGACGCGACGCAGTTCCTTGGCTTTCGGCAGCGTGGTTTTGATCGCTTCGTGACGCAACAGCGAAACAGTCATGTTACGGAGCATCGCGAGGCGGTGCGAGGAAGTACGGTTCAGCTTACGGAGGCCGTGACGGTGACGCATGGTGATTCCTTTCAGGTTTCGAGTTTAAATCCAGTTCTTCTATCGTCGCTTGCCAGCGACGCGGACCGGTAGTTCAATCAATAACAAACAAAGCGAGGCGAAGTATACCCCGCCTCGCAGCAAATTACTTCTCCAGACCGGCAGGCGGCCAGTTTTCCAGCTTCATGCCCAGCGTCAAACCGCGGGATGCCAGCACTTCCTTGATTTCATTCAGGGACTTGCGGCCGAGGTTCGGCGTCTTCAGCAGTTCATTCTCGCTACGCTGGATCAGATCGCCAATGTAGTAGATGTTTTCTGCTTTCAGGCAGTTTGCGGAACGGACCGTCAGTTCCAGATCGTCGACCGGACGCAGCAGGATAGGATCGACAGCCGGTGCACGCGAAGGAGCATCTGCCGGCACTTCTGTGCCTTCCAGTGCTGCGAACACATTCAACTGATCGACCAGCACACGGGCCGATTGGCGGATCGCTTCTTCCGGCGTGATCACACCATTGGTTTCGATGTTGATGACCAGACGATCCAGATCGGTACGTTGCTCGACGCGAGCGGATTCCACTGCGTACGACACGCGGCGAACCGGCGAGAACGATGCGTCCAGAATGATACGGCCGATCGTCTTGTTGGTATCTTCCGACAGGCGACGCACGTTGCCCGGCACATAGCCGCGGCCTTTTTCAACCTTGATCTGCATATCCAGCTTGCCACCGGCGGTCAGATGCGCGATCACGTGGTCTGGATTAATCAGTTCGACATCGTGCGGCAGTTCGATATCCGAAGCCAGCACGGCGCCTTCGCCTTCCTTCTTCAGGATCAGCGTGACATCATCGCGGTTGTGCAGTTTGAAGACCACACCTTTCAGGTTCAACAGCAGATCGACGACGTCTTCCTGCACGCCGTCCAGCGACGAGTATTCGTGCACGACGCCCGCGATCGTCACCTCGGTCGGCGCATAGCCGATCATCGATGACAGCAGCACGCGGCGCAACGCATTACCCAGCGTATGACCGTAGCCGCGCTCGAATGGCTCCATCACGACTTTCGCGTGACCGGCACCCAGCACTTCGACTTCAATGATACGAGGCTTCAACAAACTGTTTTGCATGTAATGTCCTTTTCAATACCCTCGGCTCGTTACACCGATAAGGCTGATGGAGTGATAACGACTGCTGCTGGAAGAACCGGAGAAAACAGCGCCGCCGCGCGCTTGTAATCCGGCTCTTGAATGCGATACAGCGGCGGCAAATACTACGATTAACGCGAATACAGTTCGACGATCAGCGATTCGTTGACGTCGTTGGCAATTTCGCTGCGGTCCGGAACCGATTTGAAGGTGCCTTCCATCTTCTTGGAATCAACCGACACCCACGACGGCATGCCGACTTGTTCAGCCAGCGACAGCGCTTCGACGATACGCGCCTGCTTCTTGGCCTTTTCGCGCACGGCGATGACATCGCCCGGCTTGACCTGATACGACGCGATGTTCACGACGATACCGTTGACGGTGAAGGCTTTATGCGAAACCAGCTGACGGCTTTCCGCGCGGGTCGAGCCGAAGCCCATGCGATAGATGACGTTGTCCAGACGGCCTTCCAGCAGCTTCAGCAGCGTTTCACCGGTGTTGCCTTTGCGGCGATCCGCTTCGGCAAAATAGCGGCGGAACTGGCGCTCCAGCACGCCGTACATGCGCTTGACCTTCTGCTTTTCACGCAGCTGGTTGCCGTAATCCGACGTACGTGCGCCGGAGGTGCGGCCATGCTGACCCGGCTTGGAGTCGAGCTTGCACTTGGAATCGAGCGAACGACGTGCGCTCTTCAGAAACAGGTCGGTACCCTCGCGACGCGAGAGTTTTGCTTTTGGTCCGATATAACGTGCCACGGTGTTTTCCTTTTATCAAATGACGCCCCAAATTCATCGGGCGCTAGTCTGATCTGCCTGCAATCAGACGGTGGGCTTAAGAACAAAACCCGCCAAGGGCATTGGCGGGCATTTACTGCAATTCAGACGGTCGAAACGACCGCCCGGATTTTAGATACGACGACGTTTCGGCGGGCGGCAGCCGTTGTGCGGAACCGGCGTCACATCCTGGATCTGGGTGATCTTGATACCCAGGTTGTTCAGCGCGCGAACCGACGATTCACGGCCAGGACCCGGGCCCTTGATACGCACTTCCAGGTTCTTGATACCGCATTCGATCGCGACCTTGCCTGCAGCTTCTGCAGCAACCTGCGCAGCAAACGGGGTCGATTTACGCGACCCCTTAAAGCCTGCGCCGCCGGACGTTGCCCAAGACAGGGCATTGCCTTGACGGTCGGTGATCGTGATGATCGTGTTGTTGAAAGACGCGTGAATGTGCGCGATGCCTTCAGCAACGTTCTTCTTAACTTTCTTACGCACACGTGCTGCGGCGTTATTCGGTGCTTTTGCCATTATAAGTTTCCTTGAATCCGACTAGCGTTTGCCTGGATTATTTCTTCAGCGACTGCGCTGCCTTGCGCGGGCCCTTACGGGTACGAGCATTGGTACGCGTACGCTGACCGCGAAGAGGCAGACCACGGCGATGACGCAGGCCGCGGTAGCAACCCAGATCCATCAAACGCTTGATGTTCATCGACAGTTCACGGCGCAGATCGCCTTCGACGATGAACTTGGCGATTTCATCGCGCAGCTTTTCCAGCTCGTTATCGTCGAGGTCCTTGACCTTCTTCGTGGTCGGCACACCCGTCGCTTCGCAAATTTGTTGCGAACGAGGACGACCGATACCATAAATTGCGGTCAGGCCGATTACGGTATGTTGATGGTTGGGGATATTCACCCCTGCGATACGTGCCATTCGTTATTCCTCAATCGATAACGTTAAATTAACCTTGGCGCTGCTTGTGGCGTGGTTCGGTGCAGATGACACGAATAACGCCTTTGCGCTTGATGATCTTGCAGTTGCGGCAGATCCGCTTGACTGATGCGAGCACTTTCATTTTTTGCCCTCTTTCCTACAGTTCTGATTCGTTCTAAAAGTTACTTCGTGCGGAACACAATCCGCGCCCTGCTCAAATCGTAAGGTGTCAGCTCAACCGTCACCTTGTCGCCTGGAAGGATGCGAATGTAGTTCATCCGCATCTTTCCCGAAATATGCCCGAGCACAATATGCCCGTTTTCCAGCTTGACCCTAAACGTTGCATTCGGCAGATTCTCGAGAATCTCGCCCTGCATTTGAATTACGTCGTCTTTTGCCATTCGTTCTCGCCTGTGTCCCCGTACTTATCGCGACGGAATACCACCCTTGAAATTCGCCTTGCGTAGCAACGATTCATATTGCTGCGACATCACGTAATTCTGTACTTGCGCCATGAAATCCATCGTAACGACAACGATAATCAACAGCGAGGTACCACCGAAATAGAACGGCACTTTCCAGCGCGCAATCAGGAACTCCGGCAACAGGCAAACCAGCGTGATGTACACAGCACCGGCCAGCGTCAGTCTCGTCAGAATCTTGTCGATGTAACGCGCCGTCTGATCGCCTGGACGAATACCAGGAACAAACGCACCACTTTTCTTCAGGTTATCCGCCGTTTCCTTGCTGTTAAATACCAGTGCGGTATAAAAGAAGCAGAAGAAAACGATGGCAATCGCATACAGCAGCGCATGGATCGGTTCGCCTGGCGCCATCGATGCCGCCAAATCCTTCAGGAAGCGAATGAAAGCACTTGTCGTCTCACCTGACGTAAACCAACTGGTGATCGTCGCCGGGAACAGGATGATCGACGATGCAAAGATCGGCGGAATCACGCCCGCCATGTTCAGCTTCAGCGGCAGATGACTGCTCTGTCCACCATAGATCTTGTTACCGACCTGACGCTTCGCATAATTCACCAGAATCTTGCGCTGACCGCGTTCGATGAACACGACCAGATACGTCACCACAGCCACCACTGCACAAATCAGGATTGCCGACAACGTACTCATCGAACCGGTACGCACCAGCTCGAACAATCCACCGATCGCATTCGGCAAGCCTGCAGCGATACCGGCAAAGATGATGATCGAGATACCGTTGCCCAGACCACGCTCGGTGATCTGCTCACCCAGCCACATCAGGAACATCGTACCGGTCACCAACGTGATAACCGTCGTCAGGCGAAAAGCCAAGCCCGGGTCAATCACCAGTCCGACCTGCGATTCCAGTGCAATCGCGATACCCAAGCCCTGGAACGTCGCCAGCAACAAGGTGCCGTAACGCGTGTACTGGGTAATCTTGCGACGACCTGATTCGCCTTCCTTCTTCAGCGCCTCCAATTGTGGCGACACGACCGTCATCAGCTGCATGATGATCGATGCAGAAATGTACGGCATGATGCCCAACGCGAACACCGTGAAGCGCGACAGTGCGCCACCGGAGAACATGTTGAACATACCCAGGATGCCGCCCTGGTTTTGCTTGAACAACTGCGCCAGCTGATCCGGATCAATGCCCGGAACAGGAATGTGCGCACCGATACGGAACACGATCAGCGCACCAAGCAGGAACCAGAGACGACCCCACGGAAATCCGCTGGCCGAACCTTTGGCAAGCTGAGGAGCAGTAGCCAATGTTTACCCCGTTATCAGACTGCTTTACGCAACCGAACCGCCGGCTGCTTCGATCGCTGCTTTCGCGCCTTTAGTCGCGATCAAGCCCTTGAGCGTCACTTTCTTGCTGATTTCACCCGACAGAATGACGCGCACAACGCGAGCCAGTTCGCCGACGATGCCAGCTTGCTTCAGCGCCAGAATATCGACTTCCTCGACAGGCAAAGCCTGCAGATCGGACAGACGAACTTCCGCCTTGTACGGCGTCGCCAGCGATTTGAAACCGCGCTTAGGCAGACGACGTTGCAGCGGCATCTGACCGCCTTCGAAACCAACCTTGTGGAAACCGCCCGAACGCGATTTCTGACCTTTGTGACCGCGACCGGCTGTCTTGCCCAGGCCGGAGCCGATACCGCGACCGACGCGACGCTTGGCGTGCTTGGCGCCGTCTGCAGGTTGAATGGTGTTCAATTCCATGATTTTCTCCGTACGTAAGCCAGGCTTACGACACCACTTTCACGAGATACGCTACTTTGTTGATCATGCCGCGCACTGCCGGCGTGTCCTGCAATTCGGAAACCGAATTGACGCGACGCAGGCCCAGGCCACGAACCGTCGCACGATGCGACTCACGCGTGCCGATCAGACCCTTGACCAGTTTGACTTTGATCGTATTTGCCATTGCGTTCACCTTAGCCCAGGATTTCTTCAACGGACTTGCCACGCTTCGCGGCAACTTCCGAAGGAGTGCTCATCTTGGACAGACCGTCCAGTGTTGCACGCACCATGTTGTACGGATTGGTCGAACCGGTCGACTTGGCAACCACGTTCGTCACGCCCATCACTTCGAAGATCGCGCGCATCGGGCCGCCGGCGATAACACCAGTACCGTCCTTGGCCGGCAGCATCAACACCGACGATGCGCCGTGCTTGCCGTTCACCGTGTGTTGCAGCGTACCGTTCTTCAAGGTGACCTTGATCATCTTCCGACGTGCTTCTTCCATTGCCTTCTGCACGGCCACCGGGACTTCCTTCGACTTGCCCTTGCCCATGCCGATGCGGCCGTCGCCGTCGCCAACCACTGCCAGTGCGGCAAAGCCCATGATGCGACCACCCTTGACCACTTTGGTCACACGGTTAACCGCGATCATTTTTTCGCGCATGCCATCATCCGGCTTTTCGCTTTGCATTTTCGATTGCATTTTTGCCATGACGATTCTTCCTTAGAACTTCAGACCGGCTTCGCGCGCAGCTTCAGCAACTGCCTTGATACGGCCGTGATAACGGAAACCGGAGCGATCGAACGCAACTTCGGAGATTCCTGCTTTCAATGCTTTCTCTGCAACACGCTTGCCGATCAGTGCGGCGGCAGCAGCGTTGCCACCTTTGCCGGACTGGCCTGCCAGCTGCTGGCGAACCTCTGCTTCCAGCGTGGAAGCCGAAGCCAGCACCTTTGCATCCGGGCTGATGATCGTGGCATAGATGTGCAGGTTGGTACGATGCACAGCCAGGCGATTGACCTTCAGCTCGGCAATCTTGGCGCGGGTTTGGCGGCCGCGGCGCAGACGGGATTGTTTCTTGTCCATCATCAACCCTTACTTCTTCTTGGTTTCTTTGAGCACAACCACTTCATCCGCATAGCGAACGCCCTTGCCCTTGTAAGGCTCCGGAGCGCGGTAAGCGCGGACTTCAGCAGCCACCTGGCCAACACGCTGGCGATCGATACCTTTGATCAGGATCTCGGTCTGCGACGGCGTTTCCACTTTGATACCTTGCGGCATCTGATGAACAACCGGGTGCGAGAAGCCCAGCGACAGGTTCAGCTTGTCGCCTTGCGCCGCAGCACGGAAGCCCACACCAACCAGCGTCAGCTTCTTCTCGAAGCCCTTGGTGACGCCATTGACCATGTTGTTGACCAGCGCACGAATCGTGCCGGACATCGCATTGGCTTCGCGGCTGTCATCTGCCGGCGCCACATTCAGCGTGCCATTGTTGTTTTCGATTTGCACCAGACCATTCAGCGCCTGGCTCAGGGAGCCCAGCGGGCCCTTGACCGTAATCTGCGTTGCAGAGATGGACGCTTCCGCGCCACTCGGCAGTGCAATCGGCATTTTACCTACACGAGACATCTTGCACTCCTTAAGCGACGTAGCAAATGACTTCGCCACCGACACCGGTTGCGCGCGCCTTGCGATCGGTCATGACGCCTTTCGGGGTCGACACGATGGCCACACCCAAACCGTTCATGACGCTCGGAATCTCATCCTTGCCTTTGTAGATGCGCAGACCCGGACGGGACACGCGCTCCAGGCGCTCGATGACTGGACGACCGGCATAGTATTTCAGGCCGATTTTCAACTCAGCCTTGCCGCCAGCTTCCGTCACTGCATAATCTTCAATGTAGCCTTCGTCGCGCAGCACATTGGCAATGGCAATCTTGACTTTCGACGACGGCATCGCCACCGAAGTTTTTTGCACGCCTTGCGCATTGCGGATACGGGTCAGCATATCGGCGATAGGATCGCTCATACTCATTGCTTATTCTCCTATTACCAGCTTGCTTTAGTCATACCCGGAATCTCACCACGCATGGCGATTTCACGGAGCTTGATACGGCCCAAACCGAACTTGCGGAAAGTGCCACGAGGACGACCAGTCAAATTGCAGCGATTACGTTGACGTGTCGGATTGGCATTACGCGGCAGAGCCTGCAATTTCAGGCGCGCTTCGTAACGCTCTTCTTCCGATTTCGATTGGTCATCGATGATTGCCTTCAACTCGGCGCGCTTGCCGGCATATTTCTTTACCAGTGCTGCACGCTTTTGTTCACGGTTAATCAGTGCCAGTTTTGCCATGGCGACCTCAGTTTCTGAACGGGAATTTAAATGCGGCGAGAAGCGCTTTCGCTTCGTCGTCGGTCTTCGCAGTCGTCGTGATGCTGATGTTCATACCACGCAACGCGTCAATCTTGTCGTACTCGATCTCGGGGAAAATGATCTGCTCTTTCACACCGATGTTGTAGTTGCCACGACCGTCGAATGCACGACCGGACACACCACGGAAGTCACGAACGCGCGGCAGCGCAACCGTGATCAGGCGATCCAAGAATTCGTACATCTGAGCGCCGCGCAGCGTGACCATGCAACCGATCGGATAACCTTCGCGAATCTTGAAACCCGCGATAGCCTTACGCGCCTTGGTCACGACCGGCTTCTGACCAGCAATCTTGGTCAGATCACCGACAGCATGCTCAATCACTTTCTTGTCCGCAACGGCTTCCGACAGACCCATGTTCAGGGTGACCTTCAGGATGCGCGGCACTTCCATCACCGATTTATAGGCGAATTTGGAAGTCAAGTCGGCAACGACTTTTTCTTTATAGAATTGTTGGAGACGGGCCATGATCTATCAAACCTTCACAACTTCGCCGTTCGACTTGTAGACGCGGATTTTCTTGCCATCCACATCCTTGAAGCCAGCACGATCTGCCTTGCCGGTTGCCGCGTTGAACAACGCAACATTCGACACATGAATTGGCATCAACTTATCGACGATGCCACCGGTTGCACCCGTCATCGGGTTCGGCTTGGTCGCTTTCTTGGCGACATTAACGCCTTCAACGACCACGTACTCGGCGTCCACGCGACGTTGCACAACGCCACGCTTACCCTTGTCCTTACCGGTCAAAACGATGACTTCGTCGTTTTTACGAATCTTATCCATCACGACTCCTTACAGCACTTCAGGCGCCAACGACACGATCTTCATGAAGCGCTCGGTGCGCAGCTCACGAGTGACCGGGCCAAAAATACGCGTGCCAATCGGCTCCAGTTTTGCATTCAGCAGAACTGCCGCATTGCCGTCGAACTTAACCAGGGAACCGTCCTGGCGACGCACGCCCTTGGCCGTACGCACAACAACCGCGTTGTAAATTTCGCCCTTTTTCACGCGACCACGCGGCGCAGCGACCTTGACCGTGACCTTGATCACATCACCGATGCTTGCATAGCGACGCTTGGAGCCGCCCAGCACCTTGATGCACAGGACTTCACGAGCGCCCGTGTTGTCGGCTACTTCGAGCCGGCTTTCAGTTTGAATCATAGTGTTTTCTTTCCCAACTTAATCCGTCAGCACACAACGCGCTTGCGGTCAGTCTTGGTCCCGGCAGTTCACCAGGAGCGAACTGATGGGGTGGACGATTGCTAATAACTTCGACTTACTACTACTGCTTGGCACTATCTACTGCCGTTCCCGCAATTCCAGGAACGAAGCCCGCCATTATCACACCGAAATGGCGGGCCTGCAACAACTAATTAGACAATCTGTGCCGTTTGCACGACACGGGTCACGCTCCAGGCCTTGGTCTTCGAAATCGGACGACCTTCCTGGATTTCCACGGTGTCACCAGCCTTGGCTTGATTACCTTCGTTATGCGCATGGTATTTCTTCGAGCGCATGATGATCTTGCCGTACAGCGGATGCTTGACACGGTGCTCAATCAGCACGGTCACGGTCTTGTCCATCTTGTCCGATACAACCTTGCCAACCAGCGTGCGGCGGAGCGCTTGCTTTACCTGATCGTTCATTATTTAGCGTCCTTCTGGTTCATGACCGTTTTGACACGAGCGATGTCGCGACGCACTTTTTTCAGTTGCGACGTGTTGCTCAACTGCTGCGTAGCCAACTGCATACGCAAGCCGAATTGTGCCTTCAACAGATCATTCAGTTCTTTGGTCAAGGCTGCTTGGTCCTTGCCCTGGAGTTCAGATGCTTTCATGGTCACTCCCGATTATTGGCCGACTTGACGGACAACGAAGGTCGTCGCCAGCGGCAGCTTGGCAGCAGCCAGGCGGAATGCCTCGCGTGCCAGCGCCTCGTCGACACCGTCCATCTCGTACAACATTTTGCCCGGCTGGATTTCAGCCACGTAGTATTCCGGATTACCCTTACCGTTACCCATACGGACTTCGGCCGGCTTGTTCGAAATCGGCTTGTCCGGGAAGATACGGATCCAGATACGGCCGCCACGTTTGATGTGACGAGTCATCGCACGACGCGCCGCTTCGATCTGGCGAGCGGTGATACGACCACGGCCGACTGCCTTCAGACCGAATTCGCCGAACGACACAGCCGTGCCGCGCGAGTGCGAAATACCGGTATTACGGCCTTTTTGCTCTTTACGATATTTTCTGCGTGCTGGTTGCAGCATGATTATTCTCCTGCTTTCTCGGCCGGGGCATCTTCAGACTTCTTAGCGCGCACGCGCTTAGCTGCCGGACGGCTGCCTGGTTTTCCATCGTCACGGCGTGGCGCACGACGCTTCTTGTCGTCGTCAGCCGGCGTATCGATAACCGGTGCTTCGCCACTTGCGAGGCGATCGCCCTTGTAAACCCAGACCTTGATGCCGATGATGCCGTAGGTCGTTTCTGCTTCACCAAAACCGTAGTCGATATCAGCGCGCAGCGTGTGCAGAGGCACACGGCCTTCGCGATACCATTCGGTACGTGCAATCTCGATGCCGTTCAGACGACCGGACGACATGATCTTGATGCCTTGCGCGCCCAGACGCATGGCGTTCTGCATCGCACGCTTCATCGCACGGCGGAACATGATGCGCTTTTCGAGCTGTTGAGCGATCGAATCGGCGATCAGTTGTGCATCGACTTCCGGCTTGCGGATTTCTTCGATGTTGACGTGCACAGGCACGCCCATCATCTTGGTCAACGCCGACTTCAGCACTTCGATGTCTTCGCCCTTCTTGCCGATAACGACGCCAGGACGCGAACTGAAAATTGTGATGCGCGCATTCTTGGCCGGACGCTCGATGACGACGCGACCAACCGAAGCGTTCTTCAGTTTCTTTTTCAGATAGGCACGAACCTGCAGATCTTCGTTGAGCATCGAAGCGAAGTTGCCATTACCGGCATACCAGCGCGACGCCCAGTTACGCGAAACCGCGAGGCGGAAACCGGTTGGATGTATCTTCTGTCCCATCGCGACTCCTTAATTACCGACAGTCACGTAGATGTGACAGGATTGTTTCGAGATACGATCACCGCGGCCTTTTGCACGAGCAGTAAAGCGCTTCAGGATCGGGCCCTTTTCGACGTAGATCGTTTTCACGAACAGTTCGTCGATATCAGCACCATCGTTGTGCTCGGCATTCGCAATAGCGGATTCCAGCACCTTCTTGATGATCGCAGCACCTTTTTTCGGGCTGAACTGCAGGATGTTCAGTGCAGCATCAACTTTCTTGCCACGGATCTGGTCAGCAACCAGGCGACCTTTCTGATCCGACAGGCGTACGCCTTTGAGGATAGCTTTGGTTTCCATTATTTCTTCGCCTTCTTGTCAGCAGCGTGGCCCTTGAAGGTACGGGTCAGCGCGAATTCGCCGAGCTTGTGACCAACCATGTTCTCGGAGACATACACCGGCACGTGCTGCTTGCCGTTGTGCACCGCGATCGTCAGGCCGATGAAATCCGGCATGATCGTCGAACGACGGGACCAGGTCTTGATCGGCTTCTTGTCTTTGTTCGCTTGCGCGGTTTCGACTTTTTTCACCAGGTGGGCGTCGCAGAACGGCCCTTTTTTCAATGAACGTGTCATGACTTATCCTTATTTCTTGCCGCGGCGCGAGACGATCATGGAAGTCGTGCGCTTGTTGCTGCGCGTCTTCTTGCCCTTGGTCTGCTGGCCCCATGGCGACACCGGATGGCGGCCTGCGGCGGTCTTGCCCTCACCACCACCGTGCGGGTGGTCGATCGGGTTCATGACAACACCACGAACGGTCGGGCGGATACCGCGCCAACGCATTGCACCAGCCTTACCGATCTTGCGCAGGCTGTGTTCGGCATTGCCAACTTCACCGATGGTTGCACGGCATTCGACGTGAATGCGGCGAACTTCACCGGAACGCAGGCGAACCTGCGCGTACGTACCTTCACGCGCCATCAGCACAACACCGGCACCAGCCGTACGGGCGATTTGCGCACCCTTGCCAGGCAGCATTTCGATGCAGTGAATCGTGGTACCGACCGGAATATTACGGATCGGCAGGCAGTTACCAGCCTTGATCGGCGCTTCCGAACCGCTCATCAACTGATCGCCAGCAGCAACACCCTTCGGCGCGATGATGTAGCGACGCTCGCCGTCTGCATACAGGATCAGCGCGATGTTGGCCGTACGGTTCGGATCGTATTCGATACGCTCCACTTTCGCCGGGATACCATCTTTGTTGCGCTTGAAATCGATGACACGATAGTGCTGACGATGACCACCACCGATGTGACGCGTGGTGATGTGACCGTTGTTGTTACGGCCAGCGGATTTCGATTGCGCCTCCACCAGACCGGCAAACGGACGGCCTTTATACAGGTCGCTGTTGACGACCTTGACCATGCCGCGACGGCCAGGCGAGGTCGGCTTGACTTTAACGAGTGCCATTATTTAGCCTCCTCGGTGAAGTTGATTTCCTGACCAGGCTGCAAGGACACGAACGCGCGCTTGGTATGGTTACGACGACCAGTGAAACGGCCCGAACGCTTTTGCTTACCGATGCGGTTGGCGACCTGAACCGATTCCACCTGGACCTTGAACAGCATTTCAACCGCTGCCTTGATTTCAGGCTTGGTTGCGTCCGGAGCGACCAGGAAAACAACTTGTTCGTTTTTCTCGGCAACAAAAGTTGCCTTCTCGGAAATGACCGGCGCGAGCAGCACCTTCATCAGGCGCTCATCGCTGAATTTCTGTACGGCGCTCATGCCAGCATCTCCTCAATCTTGGCCAGAGCCGGCTTCGTGATCAGCACTTTCTTGTAGAACACGAGCGAAACCGGATCGGCGTGGCGCGGCTCGCAAACCAGCACGTTCGGCAGGTTGCGGGCGGCCAACAACAGGTTTTCATCGAGGTTGTCGGTAATGACCAGAACCGAATCCAGACCCATGCCTTTCAGCTTCTGGGCCAGCAATTTAGTTTTCGGCGCATCGACAGACAGACTCTCGATCACGGACAGACGACCTTCGCGAGCCAGCTGAGACAGAATCGAGCAGACACCTGCGCGATACATCTTCTTGTTGACTTTGTGCGAGAAGTTTTCATCTGGCGAATTCGGGAAGATGCGACCGCCGCCACGCCACAGAGGCGAGGACGACATACCGGCACGAGCACGGCCCGTACCTTTTTGACGCCAAGGCTTCTTGGTCGTGTGCGCGACTTCTTCACGATCCTTCTGCTTGCGATTGCCGCTACGCGCATTCGCCTGGTAAGCGACGACGATCTGGTGGATCAGCGCTTCGTTGTAGTCGCGACCGAAAATCGTATCCGGCGCAGCAACGTTCGATGCAGCTTGACCTTGATCATTCAGGAGCTTGAGTTCCATGGATTAAGCCCCTTTCTTTGCTTTGACTTTGACAGCCGGGGACACGACCACTTGGCCGTTCTTTGCACCCGGAACTGCACCCCTGACCAGCAACAACTGGCGCTCAGCATCAATGCGAGCGATTTCCAGATTTTGCGTGGTGCGGGTAACGTCACCCATGTGACCCGTCATGCGCTTGCCCGGGAAAACGCGACCCGGATCCTGCGCCATACCGATGGAGCCAGGAACATTGTGGGAACGCGAGTTACCGTGGGTAGCGCGACCGGAGCCGAAGTTGTAACGCTTGATGGTACCGGCATAGCCTTTACCAATCGTCACACCCTGGACGTCGACCTTTTGGCCAACTTCGAACAGGCTGACGGACAGCGCGTCACCAACCTTCAGGGCGGCGGCAGCTTCAGCAGCGATACGGAATTCTTTGAGCATTGTGCCGGCTTCGACGCCAGCCTTGGCGAAGTGACCGGCAGCAGCCTTGTTGACACGGGAAGCACGGCGGGCGCCGAATGCAACCTGGACAGCCGAATAGCCATCGGTGTCAGGCGTTTTGATTTGCGTCACGCGATTGTTCGACACGTCGAGCACGGTCACAGGGATCGAATCCCCGTCATCCGTGAAGATGCGCATCATCCCAACCTTGCGACCCAAGAGGCCTTGGTTTTGGTTCATTTTTTCTCCATTCCCGCCTACGATTGGGCGGGGCTGATGTATTTAAAACTACAAACAACCAAAGGACTCCAAAAAAGGAATCCTCGGCGAAGCCGGCCATTATAACCGTCGATCGGGACTTCTACAATACCCAAATCAAAGAGTGCCGCTTTCAGTCCCGATTGCTGCGAAAAAACAACTCCGCGTATTTCAAACCGGTTATTGCAGTTTGATTTCCACGTCTACGCCAGCCGGCAAATCCAGTTTCATCAAGGCGTCGACCGTTTTGTCGGTCGGATCCACGATGTCCATCAGGCGAACGTGCGTACGGATTTCGAACTGGTCACGCGAGGTCTTGTTGACGTGCGGCGAACGCAGAACGTCGAAACGCTGAATACGGGTCGGCAGAGGAACCGGGCCCTTGACGACAGCGCCGGTACGCTTGGCGGTATCGACGATTTCCAGTGCGGATTGATCGATCAGACGATAGTCGAATGCCTTCAGGCGGATACGGATCTTCTGGTTCGGAGCAGACTTCGATGCTGTTGACATGATTTTTCCTTAAAGAGCGAGCCGCGGGCCGAAACCCGCAGCATGAACGACGGCAACGTTGGTTACCATCAACTTGTTACTTAGTCCATGATCTTAGCGACGACACCGGCGCCGACGGTACGACCGCCTTCACGGATGGCGAAGCGCAGACCTTCTTCCATTGCGATCGGGTTGATCAGTTGCACCGTGATCGACACGTTGTCGCCCGGCATGACCATTTCCTTGTCCTTCGGCAGTTCGATCGAACCCGTCACGTCCGTCGTACGGAAGTAGAACTGCGGACGGTAGTTGTTGAAGAACGGGGTGTGACGACCACCTTCGTCTTTCGACAACACATAGATCTCGCCCGTGAAGTGCTTGTGCGGCTTGATCGAACCCGGCTTGGCCAGAACCTGACCACGCTCGACGTCTTCACGCTTGGTGCCGCGCAGCAGCACGCCGACGTTGTCGCCTGCCTGACCTTGGTCGAGCAGCTTGCGGAACATTTCGACGCCGGTGCAGGTGGTTTTTTGCGTATCGCGGATACCGACGATTTCGATCTCTTCGCCGACCTTGACGATGCCGCGTTCGACACGACCGGTCACAACGGTGCCGCGACCGGAGATCGAGAACACGTCTTCGACCGGCAGCAGGAAGGTACCGTCAACAGCACGTTCCGGCGTCGGGATGTAGGTGTCCAGTGCTTCTGCCAGGGCCAGGATGGCTTGCTCGCCCAGCGGGCCTTTGTCGCCTTCCAGGGCCAGCTTGGCCGAACCTTTGATGATTGGCAGGTCGTCGCCCGGGAATTCGTATTTGGAGAGGAGCTCGCGCACTTCCATTTCGACCAGTTCCAGCAGTTCTGCGTCGTCGACCATGTCTGCCTTGTTCAGGAAGACGATGATGTACGGCACGCCGACCTGACGCGACAGCAGGATGTGCTCACGCGTTTGCGGCATTGGGCCGTCGGCTGCGGAGCAGACCAGGATTGCGCCGTCCATCTGCGCAGCGCCAGTGATCATGTTCTTGACGTAGTCGGCGTGGCCTGGGCAGTCAACGTGGGCGTAGTGACGGTTCGCAGTTTCGTATTCGACGTGCGCGGTGTTGATCGTAATGCCACGCGCCTTCTCTTCCGGCGCAGCGTCGATCTCGTCGTATTTCTTCGCTTCGCCACCGAACTTCGCCGACAACACCGTCGCAATCGCCGCCGTCAGCGTCGTCTTGCCATGGTCAACGTGACCGATCGTGCCCACATTCACGTGCGGCTTCGTCCGCTCGAATTTGCCTTTTGCCATCTTGAACTCCTAACAATTTTGATGAGAATGTTCAGGCACACGCCCGACCGACTGCTTGTTTAAAACTGAAACCGCAACCGCGAAAACAACGAAACGCCTTGCAACGAAATGCTTTGGTGCCCTTGACGTGGATTGAACACGTGGCCTCTCCCTTACCAAGGGAGTGCTCTACCACTGAGCTACAAGGGCTTACCTGCCGCCCGCGCCAACTGTGCGCGTCCGACTTGAAAACTGGAGCGGGTGAAGGGAATCGAACCCTCGTCTTAAGCTTGGAAGGCTTCAGCTCTACCATTGAGCTACACCCGCGAGGGCTACCTGCTTCGCCAAACAAACCTGCTGCTTCAATTCTTTTCCCGCGTACATCTTGGTGGAGGGGGCTGGATTCGAACCAGCGTACTCGTAAGAGGGCAGATTTACAGTCTGCTGCCTTTAACCACTCGGCCACCCCTCCGCGGGGAACCCCAAACTATATGTGAGTGATCGCCCTTTGTCAACAAAAGAAAGGGTTTGGCAGACTTATTTTTGCAGCATGAAAATGAAGATGCGGCAGCGGATGTTCCCGCCGACTGGCGGAAACCGGTCAAAACCGCGTTTCGCGTGCCGCGCGCAGGAAATTGTCGAGAATCGGCGTGCAATCCAGCAGCTCCGCACCGCCAGCACGATGGAATTCCGGATGCCACTGCAAACCCATCACGAACCGCGATTTCGCGTGGCGCACCGCTTCAACAATACCGTCTTCGGAGATGGCCTCGACCACCAGATCACGCCCCAGGTCCCGCACAGCCTGGTGATGGATGGAGTTGACCAGCGGCGCGGCATTGGATTCGAACAAGGCCCCAAGCGAAGAGCCGGGCGGGAAGCTGATCGCATGGCGATGACTGTCGTACAAATCGTTCACATGCGGCATCGCATCCGGCACGTCGGTCGCAATATCCTGATACAGCGTACCGCCGAAGGCGACATTGATCAGTTGACAACCCCGACAAACGCCGAGCACCGGCTTGCCGGCCTCGATGAACTCGTGCAGCAGCTCCAGTTCGTACATGTCGCGCGCACTGTCGCCTATCCATTCGGGGCGCGTCGGCGTTTGCGAATAGGTCTGCGGCGCGACGTCGGCACCGCCCTGCAATACCAAGCCGTCCAGATGCTTGGCGTAGTCGCGCAGGCGAATCTTGCTCGGATGCAGCATGCCGTTGGTATTGACGGTCGGGATCATCAAGACCAGCACGTCACGCGACATTACCCATTGCGCGATCGATTCTTCCAGGTATTGCAAGGTCTTCGCCTGCAAACCCCTGGCACCGGCTTCAGGATGGAAGATGCGCGCGGAGACGCCGATCTTCAGCGTGCGCTGCGTCAGCCGTCGACCGGCCTGATCGGACAGGCTTTGCATGCGCGCCGAAAACACGCGCCATACATGCTTCCATGGCGTATCGTCCGGCGCCTGATAGGCCGGCGTGCCATCCCGGTTGAATTCCAGCTTGGCGCTGGGAACGAACGGTGCGCTAGAGGCGGCAGCAGAATCTTCGGCCGCTGTCGGCGGCGCAGCTGACGATGCAGTCGGCAGGTCGGGCGGCAGCGGATCCGCAGTGGGACGCGCATCCGGAGTGGCAGGGGGAACGGGGGGCAGATTGATATCGGATTGATCGGACATGGCTTCGCTTCAGATTCTGGAACAGGGATAGACAACCGCTTTCGCCAAATTATCCGCGCTTGCCCGCTTCGTTGCATAAATCGCGATCGGAACCGGCCTGTCGATTATAGAAAAATCCGCCGTCGCAGCAAACGCGTGCATGCCGAAAACGGCATAATGCGACACACATTTTCTTCATTGCCGACCGATCATGCTGACCATCTATCACAATCCGCGCTGCTCGAAATCCCGCGGCGCCCTCGAACTGGCAACAACCTTCGCAGAACGACACGGCTTCGATCTGCAGGTCGTCGATTATCAGAAGACGCCGCCGACGCGCGCGCAACTGGTGGAATTGCACCGTCTGCTGCAATCCGAAAGTGTCGTCTCCGTACGCGACATGGTGCGCGATGGTGAAACCGCCTTCACCGAACTACAGCTCGCCGAGGCTGACGACGATACGCTGCTGGACGCCCTGGCAGCACATCCCGGCTTGTTGCAACGCCCCATCGTCTGCTTCAATGAACGCGCCGTCATCGCCCGCCCGCCGGAGCTTGTCGAGCGCATCCTGCAAGCGGGCTGAAACTAGGCCGACCAGCTGACCGATTCGGCCGGCGGCACACGCGGAATCAGCTTGTAGGCGCGCGTGATTTCGTATTTCTTCAAAATGTCGCGATACATGCTGGTCAACAGCGAAAGCCGCGGATTGCGCGGATCGAGGCGGCGCGCATTGGCAATATAGTCGCGCGCCAGTTCGCCAAGCTGCGCATCCCAGCCCGTACTGTCCAGACACTTGAGCACAGCGACCGCCGCATTGAAGACGACCTGCGGATTCTCCGGCAACTTGGCCGCCGCTTCCGACATCAATGCCACGGCGCCGTGATAGTCGCCCAGCCGCGCCTTTTCAGCACCGGCCGCAACCAGATCGACAACCTGGCTCTTGCTCTCCCGCGCGACGCGCTTGGCGAGATCGTCGCGCCCAGCTTCGCGGAATACATGCATCGCACGTGATACCGCCGTGCTATTCGATGCATTGCCCACCACTGCCGTCATCACCTCGACGGCGCCCTGTTCCAGCCCGCTCTGCAGGCAATTGCGCGCCAGGGTAATTTTCGTGTCGTTGGACATGCCGATCGGTTCACGGCAGGCGGCAATCGCCGCTTCCAGTTCTTCGATCGCCTGTTCCGTATCGCCATTGTGCTTGTGCAGCATCGCCGTCGCCAGCGCGCGGCAAGCCGGCGTCTTGCGGACATTGGCAAGCGATTTCGCCAGCTCGCGGATCGCCGATGTCACCAGTTTCAACTCGCCCTTGCCGATCGATGTCTCGACCAGCCGCACATGATCTTCCGGTTCGCGAAATTCCGAAAACCGCGCCTTCGCGACCACTTGCTGGAAGACGCGATGCGCAGTATCGGTGTCGCCCGTTTCCAGCGCCACGCAGCCGAGCCGGCGCAACCTCTGCAACGCATACGGCGAACGATGCACGGCATTTTCCAGTGTCTGCTGCGCCTGCCTCATCCGGCCCATCGCTTCCTGCGTACGCGCCAGCCAGTCGTAGGCTTCAAGGAATTGCCGCTTTTCATCGACCAGCGTCTGCAACATGTCTTCGGCTTCGGCCAGGCGATTCTGCATGAACAGCGTGGTCGCCAGACCAAGCCGCGCCCAAGCGATGGAGCGCTTCGCGAACAATTCCGAATACAGCGCTTCGGCTTCGTCCAGCTCACCCAGCATCATATGCACCTCGGCCCGCAGACGCATGAAGTCCGCCTGGTGGCGCGGATGTGTGTGCTCGCCAACCTCGCAGGCTTCGATCGCTTCGTTCAAGCCGCCGTGATCGATCATCTGGTGAATCGGCGTCAGCGCATCACGCTTGTCGATGGCCTTGGCAATGCGTTCGAGCAGCATCTCGGCGGTGAACGGCTTCAGCACATAGTCGTTGAGCATCAGTTCGGCGGCGCTGACGACTTTTTCGTGGTTGCGCTCGGCCGTCACCATGATGAAAACGGTGGAAGGCGGAATGAGTTTGTTGTGGCGCAGGTCTTCCAGCAGTTGCTGGCCGTCCTGCCCTTCGCCCAGATCGTATTCGCAGACGACCAGATCGAATGCCTTGCCCTTCAACGGGCGAATCGCGCTGCTGGCGCTGGCGGCATATTCGATCCTGGTCATGCCGCTCGAGCTCAGCATGTTGTGGATGCTGGCGCGCATGCCTGCATGCGGTTCGATGATCAGAGCGGTAAGTCCGGCGAGTTCTTGCATGATGTAAAACCGATGACGAGAGAGCAGTGGAAAGCGGTTGCTCCCCATGCAGAATATTACCGCACGGAAATTCTTTGCAAGAATGCCGTTGTATTTTGATGCGCAAGCTGTGCTTTCGTTGATGCAAAAACAAGCTGCCCGGCAGTCGCAGCCGGCCTTCGAACCGATCGATGCATCCAGCTATCCGGCGCACATCGCAAAAATCTCAGCCTCGCACAATGCGTGGACACTTGCCACCTGCCCGAATCGTCAAGACAAAATGAAACGGGCCGGCAAGCCGGCCCGTCGTTTTCCGCAAGACTACCTGGTTCAGGCTTCCACTTTCGCAGCCGGCTCTTCGGCCGGCGTCTCCAACTGTGTGACCAGCAGGCGATCAATACGGTTGCGATCCATGTCCACCACTTCGAAACGATAGCCTTCCCACTCGAAACTGTCGGACATTTGCGGAATATGGCCGAGGAAGGTCATCACGAAACCGGCCAGCGTGTGATAGGTGCCGGCCGCCTCTTCCGGGAAGCGCACTTCCGTCTGCAACAGTTCGCGGAAACGATCGAACGACATGCCGCCGTCGATCAGCCACGAACCGTCGTCGCGTTGCACGCCATCGACTTCATGATGCTCGTCGATCACCGAAACATCGCCCACCAGCGCACCCAGCACGTCGCTCAGCGTGACGACGCCCTCGATCTCGCCGTACTCGTCGATCACCAGCGCCAGTTCAGCGCGGTTCTTCTTCAGCGTTTCCAGCAGTTGCATCGCGCTGATGGTTTCCGGCACGAACAGCGGCGGACGTGCGGCAGCTTCGATATCGACCGCCGTGATCGCCTTGCCGTGGATCGCCTGATCGAACAGGCTGCCGGCGTGCACGATGCCGATGATGTGCGACAGATCGCTCTTGCAAACCGGGAAACGGCTGTACGAGCTGTCGGCAATCTTCGCCAGATTGGTTTCGATCGGATCTTCGATGTCGATGTAATGAATGTCCATGCGCGGCGTCATCAGGCTGCCGACACGCTGGTCATCCAGCCGCAGCGCGCGCGACACGATGTCGTGCTCGGTCTTTTCGAACAGGCCGGCATCGGCACCTTCGCGGAACAGGCCGGTGATTTCTTCCTCGGTGACCGCATCGTCCTTCTTGTGATGCATGCCGAGGATGCGCAGCACGAATTCGGTGGTGAACGTCAGCACCTTGACGAACGGTGCCATCAGACGCGACAGCCACAACATCGGCGCGGCGACCAGCGAGGCGATCGTTTCGGGATACTGCATCGCGATGCGCTTGGGAACCAGTTCACCCAGAATCAGCGAACCGAACGTGATGCCGACAACCACGATGCCCAGCGCGATTTCGCGCGCATAGACGGTCAGGACCGGGATCAGCGCGATTTCCGGCGTTAATTTTTCGACCAGCGAAGCTTCACCGAACGCACCGTTGAAAATGCCGATCAGCGTGATGCCGACCTGGATCGTGGAGAGGAAGCGGCTGGGGCTCTCCGACAGATCGAGCGCTGCCTTGGCGCCGCGGCTGCCGTTTTCGGAGAGTTTCTGGAGACGAATGCGTTTGGAGGTAACGATGGCGATTTCCGACATGGCGAATACGCCATTGACGAGAATCAGGCCGATGATGATAAATATGTCCACTACGAAGGGAACCGACGGTTTGGACCCGCCTGCCCTGCTGTTGAAAGGATTGGAATCATAACATCCGCATGCGATCACGCAGCAAAACTGACGAAATCCGGTTTAAATCCCCGCTAAAACATGACATTTTTAAACGCGCCATTTCCTGCAAAACGCCCTCACCAGAATCGTTTCACTGCTTCGGCGATCAAAAAGACGACCGCCGACCACAGCACCGTCGAGCCGAAAGGCAGCACCAGCTTCAGTCGTCCCAGATCGATACGTACATCGCCGATGATGCGGCCGACGCCCACTTTTTCCAGTATCCAGGGCAATAACGCGTAAAACACCGTCAGCCCGACAAAAATCGCGGCAACCCAGCGAATCATTCTTCCTCCATGACGAATCGCGCCGTCACAGCAGGCGCGCCAGCAACAAGGCCAGCAACGACAGCAGCACCGTCGATGCGAACGGCAGGAACAGCGTTTTTCCGAACAAGCGGAAGCGCAGGTCGCCCGGCAGGCGGCCGATGCCGAGTTTTTCCAGCCACGGCAACGCAGCGGAGAACACGATGACGGCTATAAAGATAACAAGAAACCAGCGGACCATGACCGCCTTTCAGGGGAAACCATGTGATTGATGCGCCGTCCGACAGACAGCGCGTCAGAGACGCCAGCTCCGATCGGCACGGTCGAAGCGATCCGGCAATTCCACCGCCTTGCCGACCGCCAGCACCTTGAACAGCTCGCCCATTTCGGCCGGCGACGTCAATTTCTGTACCGCGTTGGATTGCGGCAGATAAGCCTGCACGTTTTCCGGTGCCGTTCCCAGCAAGCGATCGGCCAGCCCGGCCGACAACAGGAAGCCGGCCTGGCTCATGTAGCCGATCATGTCCAGCCCGCCCTGCACCGCCGCGTGCGCCATCGCCGTGAAATCGATGTGCGCGGTCAAATCCTGCAGTCCCGGCAGATAGAACGGATCGCCATGCGCATGATGCCGATAGTGGCACATCAGCGTGCCGGTGCTGCGCTGGTCCAGATAGTATTCATGCCCCGGAAAGCCGTAGTCGATCAGGATCGCCGCACCGCCACGGCCGGATTGTGCATAACCGGCGTCGAACATGCCAGCCAGCGAACGCATGAAGCCTGCCGCAACCGGATGCACTTCGGTGACATAGCCGACCGGCAGCGCATCCGCATCCGGAATCTGCGCCAGCAACGCCGCATCGCAATCGCGGTCCTCGAAGACGAAGCGGTCGTCGCGCCACGCCACGCCGCGTTCCCGCCAGCCCTGTTCGCCCTTCGCCACCAGCGACACCGGCATCGCGTCCAGCACTTCGTTGCCAACCACCACGCCGGAAAACGCCCGCGGCATCGCATCCAGCCACGTCACCTGCGGATAAGCGGCCAGCCTTTCCTGCTGGCGCGCGCGCAATTCGCCGGACAAATCGACAATCGCGTAACTTTCGACCGCGATACCGGCCGTTGCACATTCGGCAAGGATGTCAGCTGCCAGCTTGCCGGTGCCGGCACCGAATTCCAGGATGTGCGGCGCACTCTGCGCCATCAGTTCGCCGATCGGATGCGCCAGCGTGGCGCCGAAAAGCGGCGTC
The DNA here is from genome assembly GCF_014635845.1 of Oxalicibacterium solurbis. Taxonomy (GTDB): domain Bacteria; phylum Pseudomonadota; class Gammaproteobacteria; order Burkholderiales; family Burkholderiaceae_D; genus Oxalicibacterium; species Oxalicibacterium solurbis. The sequence continues at coordinate 100,169 of NZ_BMDP01000003.1, forward strand.
ATCTCCGGCGCGGTTGTAAAATCACCGTCTTTGCCGAGTTTGGCCGCGCCGCCGCTGTAATAGCCGAGGTCCGGCGCATACAGCGTCAATTCCATGTAACGCGAAAACGGAATCCAGCCGTCATGGCGGCGGATCTCGTCGACGATCAGATGCTTCAGGGCTTGCGACGCAGCGAGCGCGTCCGGCGAGGGTTCTGGTAAATGGGCGTGGGCTTGCATGGCGCGTATTGTAGAGAAATCGGCGCAAATAATCTGAATCCGGCGAATCCGACGCAACCGTTACACCCGGCACAAAAATTCCGGCACAACCGAAACGATCATGTCCGCACAGTCGAACGCTTCCAGAAAGACCGTACTGGTGACCGGCGCCGCCCGGCGCATCGGCCGCACGATTGCGCTCGCGCTGGCACAGCGCGGCTGGGACGTCGTCGTGCATTACCACCGTTCGGCCGATGCCGCGCGGGATGTCGTCGGCGAGATCGAAGCGCTGGGCCGGCGCGCCGTTGCGCTGTCGTGCGATCTGGCCGATGAAACAGCCGTGCGCACGCTGCTGCGTCGCGCATCATCGTTGCTGGGCCCTATCTCGTGCGTCATCAACAATGCTTCGCGCTTCGACTACGACACAGTGCAGGATATTTCACGCGCCTCGCTGGATGCGCACATGCATGCCAATCTGCTGGCCCCGGTTCTGCTGGCGCAAGCGCTGCACGCGGCGACACCGGAAGACGCGCAAGCCGTCACGATCAACCTGCTGGACCAGAAGCTGTACAACCTGAATCCCGACTTCCTGTCGTACACCTTGTCGAAAGCCGCGCTGCACAGCGCCACGACGATGCTGGCGCAGGCGCTGGCGCCGAAGGTGCGCGTGGTCGGCGTCGCGCCCGGCATCACACTGGTATCCGGCAACCAGACCGAAGCCGGCTTCGCGCAAGCACATCAAGCGACGCCGCTGGGCCGCTCCAGCACGCCGGACGACATCGCCGCCGCAGTCTGCTTCGTCGCCGAATCGCCGGCCATCACCGGCACCACGCTGGTCGTCGACGGCGGCCAGCACCTGATTTCCCTGCCGCGCGACGTGATGTTCGTCGCCGGCTGATCCTTTTTCCGTCTCAACCCACAATCATGAATTCCTTCCTCTTTCATCCCAGCCTCGCCAATTGCCGCCGCCTGTTCCTGCGCGACTACGAAGTACAGATCAACATCGGCGTACACGACTTCGAAAAGAAGGGTGAGCAGCGCGTGCTGATCAACGTCGACCTGTTCATTCCGCTGAATGAATCGACGCCGACGCACGATTTGCTGGAGGAAGTGGTGGACTACGACTTCATGCGCTCGACTATCGCCAAGCGCATGGCTGAAGGCCATATCCATCTGCAGGAAACGCTGTGCGACGATGTCATCAAGGCGATGCTCGCGCATCCGAAAGTACGCGCCGCGCGCGTCTCCACCGAAAAACCCGACGTCTATCCGGATTGCCAATCGGTCGGCGTCGAAGTATTCCGCATCAAGGAGGACTGAACATGTCCGACACCGCATTGCAGTTCGCAGCGCCGCACGCAACAGAAAAAGCTGCACCGCCGACGGCGAAGCAGGCCGAAAAGATCGCCTACGAAAACAACAAGCTGCACAAGCGGCTGTGCCGCCAGGTCGGCCAGGCGATCGGCGATTTCAACATGATCGAGGAAGGCGACCGCGTGATGGTCTGCCTGTCCGGCGGCAAGGACAGCTACGCCTTGCTCGACATTCTGATGACGCTGCGCGAACGCGCGCCGATCAACTTCGAGATCGTCGCCGTCAACCTCGACCAGAAGCAGCCGAACTTCCCGGCCGATGTGCTACCGGCCTATCTGGAAAAGCTCGGCATTCCGTTCCACATCGAGAACCAGGACACCTACAGCATCGTCAAGCGCCTGATCCCGGAAGGCAAGACGACCTGCTCGCTATGCTCGCGCCTGCGCCGCGGCATCCTGTATCGCGTGGCCGACGAACTGGGCGCGACCAAGATCGCGCTCGGCCATCACCGCGACGACATCATGGAAACCTTTTTCCTCAACATGTTCTTCGGCGCCAAGATCAAGGGCATGCCGCCCAAGCTGCAGTCGGACGACGGGCGCCACATCGTGATCCGTCCGCTGGCCTACGTGAAGGAAGCCGATACCGAACGCTATGCGCAGGTGAAGGATTTCCCGATCATCCCGTGCGATCTGTGCGGCAGCCAGGAAAACTTGCAGCGCAAGCAGATCAAGAACATGCTGCGCGAATGGGAGAAAAAACATCCGGGGCGCGTCGACAACATCTTCGCGTCGCTGTCCACCGTCGTGCCGTCGCACCTGATGGATCGCGATCTGTTCGGATTCGCCGATCTGAAACCGACCGGCGAAGCGATGGCAAACGGCGATATCGCATTCGACGAAGAGCCGTGCGCGACCACCGCTACGCAAGTCGGCGTCATCAAGCTGCATGCGGACGAATAGCGACTAAGCAACGACGAAGCAACGACAAAACAGCAACAGCAAGTAGTAAAATTTCCAGGCGGGTGGACGACCTCCCGCCTTTGCCACTGTCCGGGACGACCCGTTTGGAGAAATGAAATGTCCTGGATCTATCTGTTGATCGCCGGTTTGCTCGAAGTCGTCTGGGCATGGAGCATGAAGCAATCCGCCGGCTTCACCCGCCTCGGCCCCACCGCCATTACCCTCGTCGCCATGATTGCCAGCTTCTGGTTGCTGGCGCTAGCGATGCGCACGCTGCCACTTGGCACCGCCTATACGATCTGGACAGGCATCGGCGCCGTCGGCGCGTTTGTGGTCGGCGTTACGGTACTGGGCGAACCGTTGACGGCATTGCGCATGGTCGCCGTCGTCCTGATCGTCAGCGGCCTGGTATTGATGAAACTCGCCACGCCGCATTGATGCAGCATTGAAAAAGAAAAGGCAGGTGGTCGAAACGACACCTGCCTTTTTTGTACACCATTCAACCGCGCCAACTATTCGCCCAGCGCTTTCTGTGCGCGCTGCAATTCATCCTGCGCTTCCTTCACCTTGGCTTCGCGCTTGGCCAGCTTGCCGGCATCCTTGCCCTCCGCCCTGGCTTCCTGCAACTCACGTTCGCGTTCGGCCAGCTTCTCGCGCACTTCGGCGACATCTTTCTCGCGCGCCTTGCGCAGCGATGCCGGCGAACAGTTTGCTTCCTGCTCACGCAAGGCCTTGTTCAGGCCGGCGACGCGCTTGTCATTTCCATTCTGCCTGGCGTGATCGATCTGCTCCAGGATATCTGCGCGCTTTTCCTCACAGGAATTCGCCGCATTGTCCGCAACGGAAAACGCAGATACGGAAGACAACAGCAACAGAATGGCAAATCGCTTCATGGATTTCTCCTTCGTCATTGCTTCAGGTTATGCCGACAAGCGGCTGAAAATATAAACTTGGCATGCCATTCTAGCGCCAGAACCACTCACGCAATCCGCACACGCAAACCAGTCTTCATTTCTTCTTCAGGACTTCACTGCCTCGAAAAAGGCTGAATCGATCGTGAAGGAATGATCGGACTCCACCGCAAAGTGGTGGCGCACCTCTTCCGATGCACCATCGAACAGGCTGCGTATGGCCGTCACGCGCTCTGCCGGCGTACGCATGCGTGCGATCCAGTCGGCGAACACCATCTTCAACCGCCACTGCTGCACCGCATCCTGTGTAGCAAAACCGACGGCACGCAACATCGCCGACCATTCGGAGATGCGATAGTCCCGTACATGCGACGCATCGCGCAATATCTCCACCGACTGCAGCATCGTATCGAGCAACGGCTGTTCGGGCGCGACGATATCGATGACGATCATCCTGCCGCCTGTCTTGAGTACGCGATGCGCTTCGCGCAATCCGGCCGGCACATCGTACCAATGATGCGCGGAAAAACGTGTGATCACGATATCGAACGACGCATCGTCGAAAGGCAATTTTTCCGCCTGCGCCTGTTGGGTAACGATGTTCGACAAGCCGCGCTGCTGCGCCGCCGCCGCAACCACCTCCAGCATCTGCACCGACAGATCGCAGGCGACCACGGAAGCCACCGACGGCGCCACCGCAAAACTGACATGGCCGCCGCCGCATCCGAGATCGAGCACCTTCGCTATCGACTGCCCTCCGACGATGGTTTGCAGCCGCTTCAGGTCTTCGCCCTGCGCATGCACAGTGCTGGTCAGATAGGCCGATGCCGTTTCGCCGAATTGTTTTGCTGCCACTGCCGTTTGCTTCATGTTGCTCTCCGGTTGCATGAGGGTGAGGCCAGAATATGCAATCATTCATCCTGTAACAAGATAACAAAACATCCTGGTATGTTTTGTGCCAGACAGAACCCGCATCCCGATTTTTCATGGAGTGCAGCACCATGCACAGCAAGCTCGGCAGCTTCATCCGCACACACCGCGAACACATCAAGCCGCAGGACATCGGCCTGCACGTGACCGGATCACGCCGCACGCCGGGCCTGCGGCGCGAAGAACTGGCGCAGTTATGCGGCGTCAGCCCGACCTGGCTCACGTGGCTGGAACAGGGTCGGCCGGTTTCCGCCTCGGTGAAGGTGCTGGACAAGCTGGCCGATGTGATGCGGCTGACGCCGGCCGAACGCGCCTACCTGTTCCGTCTGGCCGACCGGCTGGATCCGCGCGAACCCGCAACCGAACGCGCGGCGATCGATGCGAATGCCATCGTCGGTGCCATCGATGTGCCTGCCTACATGCTGGATCGCCAATGGGATGTCGTCGCATGGAACAAGCCGGCGGCAACCCTGTTCACCGGCTGGCTGGACAAGCGCACAAAACAGGTGCCGCAACCGAATCTGCTGCAGTTCACATTCCTGTCGCCGGGGGCACGCACGCTGATCACGAACTGGCCCGAACGCGCGCAACGATTGGTGGCGGAATTTCGCGCCGATTGCGGCAAGGCGACGGACGAAGAGCCGCTGGCCGGCATGATCGAACAACTGCGACAAGGCAGCGAAGAATTCGATCGTCTATGGAATTCGCAACAGGTAGTCGGCCGCGACGGCGGATTGCGGCAGTTCCGGCATCCGAAGAAAGGCGAGCTGCGCTACGAACAAGTGACGTTCAATGTGGCATCGAGCCGCGGCCACAAGCTCGTCATGCTGCTGCCTGCTTGATCAGAAACGTGATCCAGAACGTGATCAGGAACGCGCCTGCGCCGACAGACGGTTGAAATCGCCGATCCAGTCCTGCAATGTATTGACGAAATGCCGCCGCTGTTCCGGCGTCGCCATGCGCATCATTTGCGCCACCAGCGCCGCATTGGCCTGATTGCTCGCCTCGGCAAACTTCTGCCGCTCCGGATCGCCGAAGCGGTCGACGGTATCGGTAATGTATTTGCGGATCATCGCTGCCGCCTCGTTGCGCGACGGCCGTTCCGCATGGATTTTCCGCAGCAACGCGAGCAATTCCTGCTGGCGCTGCAGACGTTCGGCCAGCAACATTTCATTGTTCAACGGTCGCGCATCGGACAATGCACGTAACCGTATTTCCTGATCCCGATCGAAGTTGCCGAACCAGTATTCGGCCTGCTTCATCATTTTCCTGTAACGAAATTTCTGGCGCTCGTCCGTATCGCCAGACAGATATTCCTTGCGGAACTTGTTGCTGTTCCGCGTGAACTTCTGCTCGACATTGGCGATCTGAGCCGGGGTCAACGACAACGCCAGGTCGGCCAGTTCCGGCGCGGCGCGGTCGGCGATGCGCAGGATGCGTGCCTTGCCTTCGTTGTAGTCGTTCAGCAGATCCGCCGGCCTGGCGGTTGAAAGATCGCGATGCTGGATACGCGATACGAATTGCACGTAATCGCGCAGCTGCGTCTTGCGATGCCAGTCAAACAGCGTGCTTATATGTTGTTTGACCCAGGGTTTCTGATCGTTCTCGAAGTCGACATAACTATCCAGCCACCAGTATGAAACAAGCTCGCCGTTGTTATAGCCCATGCGCGCCGCGCTGCACGCAAATAACAACAGCGCCAGGCCGGCAATGCACAGTTTTTGCATCCAGAAACGATCCGGCCGCATGATAAACTTTTGCATTCTTTTCATTGGTTTCCTATGAACATCGTCATCCTCGCCGCCGGCATGGGAAAGCGCATGCAATCCGCGCTACCGAAAGTCCTTCACTTCCTTGCCGGCAAGCCGTTGTTGTCGCACGTCATCGATACTGCGCGCACGCTGTCGCCGCAAAAGTTGTGCGTGATCTACGGTCATGGCGGTGAACAGGTGCCGCAATTGCTGCAGGCCAAGGATCTGCAATTCGCCAAACAGGAACCGCAACTGGGAACCGGCCATGCCGTCATGCAGGCCGTGCCGCATCTGGACGACGATGTACCGACACTGATCCTGTACGGCGATGTGCCGCTGACGACTGCCGCTTCGCTGCAACGCCTGTTGGACACGGCCGGCCGCGATAAGTTGGGCATTCTCACAGTCAACATGGACGACCCGACCGGCTACGGCCGTATCGTGCGCGACGGCAAGAACGGCAAGGGAAACATCGTTCGCATCGTCGAGCAGAAGGACGCCAGCGCCGACGAGCGCGCCATCCGCGAAGTGAACACCGGCATCATCGTCGCACCGACCCGGCAACTGAAAACGTGGCTGACCAAACTGTCCAACAACAATGCGCAAGGCGAGTATTACCTGACGGACATCGTCGCCCAGGCTGTGGCCGACGGCGTCAAGGTCGTCTCGGCACAACCCGATCACGTGTGGGAAACCCACGGCGTCAACAGCAAGGTGCAACTGGCCGAACTGGAACGCACGCATCAACGCAATATCGCCCATGCATTGCTCGAACGCGGCGTGACGCTGGCGGACCCCGCCCGCCTCGACGTGCGCGGTTCGCTGACCTGCGGCCGCGACGTCTCGATCGATGTCGGCTGCGTATTCGAAGGCAATGTGGAACTGGCCGACGGCGTGCGCATCGATGCCTACTGCGTGGTGGCGAATACGAAGATCGGCACGAACGTGCACGTGCGTCCGTACAGCCATTTCGAAAACGCCGTGGTGGGCGACGACTGCATCATCGGCCCGTTCGCGCGGCTGCGTCCTGGCACCGTGCTGGCCGAGGATGTGCACATCGGCAATTTCGTCGAAGTGAAGAACAGCGAAATCGCCGCACACAGCAAGGCCAATCATCTGACCTACGTCGGCGACTCCACCGTCGGCTCGCGCGTCAATCTCGGCGCCGGCACCATCACCTGCAACTACGACGGCGTCAACAAATCGCGCACCGTGATCGAAGACGACGTATTCGTCGGCAGCGCCACGCAACTGATCGCACCGATCCGCGTCGGCCGCGGCGCAACGCTGGGTGCCGGCACCACGCTGACCAAGGATGCGCCGGCCGACAAGCTGACCGTATCACGTGCGAAGCAGGTTACCGTCGACAACTGGCAGCGGCCGGTCAAGAAAAAATAAATTCTTCTCGCAAGCCTGCTCGGATTCGCTCAGGCAGCTACACGCGCATTGCGGCGCACGGCCTGCGGCGGCTGATGCAAGACGCGCAAGAATGCCCGCCGCATCCGCTCACGATCGGCAAACCCGGTTTCATTGGCAATCGTATCCATCGGCAAGCGGCCCTGCTCCATCATCAGGCGCGCCGCTTCCACCCGCAGATGTTCAATCGCCTTGGCCGGGGACTGTCCGGTTTCTTCGGTAAAGGCACGGCTGAACTGGCGCGGACTCAGACTGGCGACAGCCGCCAGCTCATCGACCGATAACGCATTCTTCAGATTCTTCTTCGCGTAATCCAGCACTTTCTGGATGCGGTCCGATTTCGGTTCCAGTTCGAGCAATGCCGAAAACTGCGATTGCCCGCCGGCACGGCGGTGATATACAACCAGCTTGCGCGCCACTTCACGCGCGACCTCCGCACCGAGATCCTTTTCCACCATCGCCAGCGCCAGATCGATGCTGGCAGTCATGCCGGCCGAGGTCCACGTCTGACCATCGATGATGAAGATGCGGTCTTCCTCGACCTTCAGTCGCGGATAGTCCTTCTGCAAGGTACGCGCGAATGCCCAATGCGTGGTTGCCCGCTTGCCGTCCAGCAGGCCGGCTTCCGCCAGCACGAAAGCGCCTGTGCACGGAGCCGCAACACGGCGCGATGTCTTCATCGCCTTGCGCACGAAATCCAGCAAGCCCGGCGTCGATGGCGTGATCTCCATGCCGGCGCCGATCATCACCGTATCGAAACGGCGATTGCCGAACGGCGCGGTATCGATGGAGAACCCGGCAGAAGTCGGCACCAGCCCGCCATGTTCGGACAATAGTGCAACACGATAAACGTCCTCACCGGCAACGTGATTAGCCGTTTCAAAAACAGCGACGGTTGACAGGCTCATGACCTGGAATCCGGGATAAACAACGAAACCGATGGTTTGCATAAGGGTGCCTTTCAACATGCAGGACACGGCAATTCCACGATATTGCAATGTCTCAAAAAGCTGTATATATGACATTTACGTCAAACGCAAGCGCCCCTATTCTGATTTCCAGCAGCAAGCCATCCCGGCAAGCACACCACTGGAACCAAGGAAAATCATCATGACGCAAACCAATATGGGCACCGCCGTCGTCACCGGCGCATCGTCGGGCATCGGCGCCCTCTATGCAGACCGCCTCGCCCGCCGTGGCTACAACCTGATTCTTGTCGCCCGCAATCGCCAGCGCCTCGATGCACTGGCACGCGATCTGGCCGACAAAACGGGGCGCACCGTAGAAGTGATCGCCGCCGATCTCAACAACAAAGCCGATCTGGCGCGCGTCGAGCAAGCGTTGCGCGCCGATTCCAGCATCACCGCACTGGTCAACAATGCCGGCGTCGGCAGCGCCACGCCGCTGCTGGCCGCCAATCCGGAAGACATGCAGGCGATGATCGACCTGAACGTCACTTCGCTGGTACGCCTGACCTACGCCGCGGTTCCCGGCATGGTCGCGCGCGGCAAAGGCACCGTCATCAATATTTCATCCATTGCCGCCATCACGCCGGAAGTCCTGAACGGCGTCTACAGTGGCTCCAAGGCATTCGTGCTGGCATTCAGCCAATCGCTGCATCACGAGTTGAAAGACAAAAACATTCGTGTGCAAGTCGTTGCACCAGGCGCGACGGCGACCAACTTCTGGGAAGCCGCCGGCGTCGCCATCGAACAGCTGCCGCAGGAATGGGTGATGAAAACGGAAGAAATGGTCGACGCGGCATTGGCCGGTCTCGATCAGGGCGAACTGGTCACAATCCCTGCATTGCCGGACATCGCCGACTGGCAAGCCTATGAAGCAGCCCGCCAGAAGATGATGCCCAATCTGTCGCGCACGCATGCGGCAGAACGGTACCGCACGAAAGCAGTTGCCTGAACGCGCAAACGAAATGTTTCACATGCCGTCACGCCGCTCAGCAGGATAGCGGCGCGGCGGCATGACGGCGACCGAAATACAACTGCACGGCAATTGCCAGCAACGACAGTACGGCGCCCATTACGCACACACCCAGCCACTGCCAGTGATTCCACGCCAGACTGCCGGCCACCGAGCCGATACCGCCGCCGAGAAAGCGTGTGACGTTGTAGACGGTATTCAGCCGCCCCACCGCTTCGCTCTTCAGCGCGAAGTTGCGCGTCATGTTCGATACATGGCCGGATTGCATGCCGAGGTCGAGCAGTACCACGCCGGCTGCAACGCCGAGCAATCCATATCCGACCGAGCCGAACACGACGAACGCAACGACGAATAGGATGCTGCTCAGCATCACCGTCAAGCGCGGACTGCGGCGATCCGACAGCTTGCCTGCATACGGCGCGGCCGTCGCGCCGATCACGCCGACCAGACCGAACATGCCTGCCACATCGCTGCCGTAATGCTGCGGCAGGTTGTGCAGATGAAATACCAGCGTGGTCCAGAATGCGCTGAAGGCAGCGAACTGCAATGCAGCGACCAATGACGTTTCGCGCAATACCGGCTGGGTGCGGATCAGTTCGCCCATCGATTTCATCAGCGACAGATAACTGCCCTTGAACGTCGGCGGCCCCTTCGGCAACGCACGGCCAAGAACGAAGAAAAGCACGACCATCAAACCGGCAGCGATCCAGTACATCGTGCGCCAGCCCAGATGCGCGCCGACGAAACCCGCGACCGTGCGCGACAGCAGAATGCCGGTCAGCAAGCCGCCCATCACGATGCCGACCACACTGCCGCGCTCCTTCGGTTCGGCCAGTTGCGCGGCGAACGGCGTCAGCAATTGCGGCACCACACTGGCGAAACCGATCGCGAAACCGAATACCGACAACCACCACATCGACGGTGCCAGCGCTGCAGCAATCAGCGCGCACATCGACACCAGCAGCAATGTGCGGATCATGCCGCGCCGCTCGACCTTGTCGCTTAATGGCAGGAACAGCAACATGCCCAGCGCATAGCCGAACTGTGTCAGCGCGGCGACGATGCCGGCCGATTTTTCCGTCACGCCGAAGGTGTGTGCAAACTCCACCAGCAGCGGCTGGTTGTAATAGTTGTTGGCGACCACCACGCCGCCGGCGATTGCCATGATCCAGATCGTCGACTTGTTCACCATGCTTTGCGCCATCCCTTACCTGCTGTTCATATGAATGCAGGCAGTCTAGGCAGCATCGACTTATAAGGAAAATACCGTTTTTATCGGACATCCATACAGATAAAATATGAACGTAAATTCAAGAGGTGTCATATGGATATCCGCCAGTTGAAATACTTCATGGCCATCGTCGAAGAGGGCCAGATCAGCCGCGCCGCACGCCGTCTGCATATGGCGCAGCCGCCATTGAGCCTGCAATTGAAAATGCTGGAAGACGAACTCGGCGCGCGGCTGATCGAACGCAATACGAAAAGCCTGCGGCTGACCGAAGCCGGCCACGCGCTATACCAGCGCGCCGAGCAGATCGTCGGGCTGGTCGATACGACGGCGAGGGAAATTCGCGAATTCGATCAGGGCCTGCGCGGCACGCTGGCAATCGGCAGCCCGCCCGGCATCGGCCATCTCTACATACCGCCACGCATTGCCGAATTTCACGTGGCATATCCGGAAGTCAATTTCCAATGGCGCGAGGGCAACACCTATCGCATCCTGGAGCTGCTGGACAAACGCGTGATCGAAGTCGGCATCGTGCGGCTGCCTATCGACGACAACAGCTATGAGCAGATCCCCTTGCTGACGGAACCATGGGTTGCCGTCACGCGCAGGATCAAGGGCAAGCGCCAACCGAAGGCGATCGCGCTGCCCGATCTCGCACGCCAGCCGCTGCTGCTGATGCAACGCCAGCAAGGCATCTTCTGTCACGACATGGTGTGGGACGAATTGCGCGCCGCCGATGTCGAGCCGACCGTGTTCTGCGAAAGCGACAACGTGATGGCATTGCTGAACCTGGTCGAGCTCGGGTTGGGCGCCGCCATCATTCCGCGCTCGGCGGCGCTGCTGAAACCCAGCGACGATCTGCACATCATGGATATCGCCGGCTGCCGGCTCGAATCGGCGGTGGCGATCACCTGGCTGCGCGGCCAGCGGTTGTCGGCCGCCGCCAGGCAATTCCTGGAAATGTTCTAGTGCAAAACGTTGCCGGAAACAGCCGGCAATGCAATGTTTTGTAGCGCCAACGAGGAACAGATACAGAACGATACAAACCGGCATCGATGAAGGGATATAAAGCCGTCATTCCCATTCAGGAGAACACCGATGCCTTCTCTTCAATCACGCCTATTTATCCGTACTATCCGCACGATTCACACGATCCGCACAATTCGCACGAAGGCCGTTTTCGCCATGCTGTCGCTGGCCTGCGCAACTGCGGCACTGGCTGCGCCCGACGCTCCGGCGACGTCAGCGAATATCGCTTCCGCAAAATCTGCCAAAGTAACCAAAGCCGCCGCCAATCCCACAAATTCCGCGAGTTCCGCGAATTCCGATACCTCGCCAATCTACGGCGTGACAATTCCCGACGGCTATCGCAAATGGCAGTTCATCGCGCCGGCACACGAAACGGCACCACTCGACGAATTACGCGTCGTGCTCGGCAATCCGAAAGCCATCGCCGCCATCGAGAAAAACCAGTTGCCGTTCCCCGACGGCACCGTGCTGGTCAAACTCGCATGGAAGCACGTGCAGTCGGCCGAATTTGCGCCGGCCTATGTGCCGGGCAAGGCGACGACGGTACAGGTGATGGTCAAGGATTCGAAGAAATATGCAGCGACCGGCGGCTGGGGCTTCGGCCGTTTCATCGACGGCAAGGCGGTCGACGCTGCGCAACACCAGACCTGCTTTGCCTGCCATCAGGCGCTGGTGAAGAATCACGACTACGTCTTTACGCGACTGGCGCCATGATTTCGCAGCAATCGTCGTTACCCTTCTTCGCATGAAGAAGCGGCAACGTCAGACGTCGATGCGCGTATCGAACTTGCTGCGGTGGATCGAAAAGAAACTTTTCACATTGCGCACATTGGCATGCGCGGCGAAGACACGATGTGCCAGCGCATGATAGGCAGGCATATCGGCCACCTGCACGATCAGCACGAAATCCGGCCCCGGCGATACGCGATAGCATTGCAGCACCGCGGCCTCGCCGGCGACCAGCTCCTCGAATTCCTGCTGCCGCTCGGCCGCCTGATTGTCCAGCGTGATTTCGACGATCGCCGTCAATCGCGCTCCCACGCTGGCAGGCGCGACGATCGCCACCTGCTTTTCGATCACGCCGGCATCCGTCAGCCGCTTGACGCGGCGCAGGCAGGTCGGCGGCGAAGCATGCACGGCCTGGGCCAATTCATGATTGGTCTGCGATGAATCGGCTTGCAGCGCATTCAGGATGCGGCGATCCAGTTCATCCAGAATAAGTTCATCGCTCATTTGAAAATATTTTTCAAATATTTGAAATATTATTTCTCAACTGATTATCCATGCAATTTTAGTTCATTTTTCACGAAATTTTGAAAACTTATTCTGTTTTTCCTGCTCTAGGATGTGTCTCGTTATTAGCAATACTCATTTTTTGAAGGACATCCCATGTGCGGCATCGTCGGCGCCGTCGCTCAACGCGACATCACTCCCATCCTGATCGAAGGCCTGAAGCGCCTTGAATACCGCGGCTACGATTCCTGCGGCATCGCGCTGCACGTGGACGGCAAGCTCGAACGCTCGCGCAGCACGTCGCGCGTGGCAGAACTGGAAAAACAGATCGACGGCTCGGGCCTCGCCGGCTTCACCGGCATCGCCCACACGCGCTGGGCCACGCACGGCGCGCCGGCATCGCACAATGCGCATCCGCATTTCTCGCGTGAACGCATCGCACTGGTCCACAACGGCATCATCGAAAACCACGACGAACTGCGCGACGAATTGAAGAAGGCCGGCTACGTCTTCGAAAGCCAGACCGATACCGAAGTCATCGCGCACCTGGTCGATCACCTGTACACCGGCGACCTGTTCGAAACCGTGCAACTGGCGACGAAGCGGCTGACCGGTGCCTTCGCGATCGCTGTGTTCTGCCGCGACGAACCGCACCGCGTGGTCGGCGCGCGCCGCGGCTCACCGCTGATCGTCGGCGTCGGCAACGGCGAGAACTTCCTCGCCTCCGACGCGCTGGCGCTGGCCGGCACCACTGACCAGATCATCTATCTGGAAGAAGGCGACGTCGTCGACCTGCAGCTGCAACGCGTCTGGATCGTCGACGGCAACGGCAAACAGGTGCAGCGTGAGGTGAAGACCGTGCATGCGCATACCGGCGCGGTCGAACTCGGCCCGTATCGCCATTACATGCAGAAGGAAATCTTCGAACAGCCGCGCGCAATCGCCGATACGCTGGAAGGCGTCGAAGCCATCATGCCGGAAATCTTCGGCGACAAGGCTTACGGCATCTTCAAGAAGATCGATTCGCTGCTGATCCTCGCCTGCGGCACCAGCTACTACGCCGGCGTCACCGCCAAATACTGGATCGAAGCCGTGGCCGGTATCCGCGTCGACGTCGAGATCGCCAGCGAATACCGCTACCGCGACAGCGTGCCGAATCCGAATGCGCTGGTCGTCACGATCTCACAAAGCGGCGAAACCGCCGACACGCTGGCCGCTCTGCGCCATGCGCAATCGCAAGGCATGCAGCACACGCTGACGATCTGCAACGTCTCCACCAGCGCGATGGTGCGCGAGTGCGAACTCGCCTACATCACGCGTGCCGGCGTCGAAGTCGGCGTTGCGTCGACCAAGGCATTCACGACACAGCTGGCCGCACTGTTCCTGCTGACGCTGACGCTGGCGCAAGTGAAAGGCCGCCTGAACGACGAACAGGAAGCCGCCTATCTGAAACAGATGCGTCACCTGCCGGTGGCGATCACCTCGGTGCTGGCGCTGGAACCGCAGATCATCGCCTGGGCCGAAGCCTTCGCACGCAAGGAAAACGCTCTCTTCCTCGGTCGCGGCCTGCACTATCCGATCGCACTGGAAGGCGCGCTGAAATTGAAGGAAATCTCATACATCCACGCCGAAGCGTATCCGGCCGGCGAACTGAAGCACGGCCCGCTGGCGCTGGTGACGGAAGAAATGCCGGTCGTCACCGTCGCCCCCAACGATTCGATGATCGAGAAGCTGAAGTCCAACATGCAGGAAGTGCGCGCGCGCGGCGGCGAACTGTATGTGTTCGCCGACGGCGATTCACGCATCGCGTCGGACGACGGCCTGCATGTGATCCGCCTGCCTGAACACTACGGCCTGCTGTCGCCTATCCTGCACACGGTGCCGCTGCAGCTGCTGGCGTATCACACGGCGCTGGCACGCGGTACCGATGTCGACAAGCCGCGCAATCTGGCGAAGTCGGTGACGGTGGAATAACGCGCAGCCCGGCGCACCGCTTGAAAATCAAATACGGCGAGGCGCCTATGACGATTGCACTGTCGCGAACGATTCGGGAATAGCCACCACTTTTCCGTCACAATTCACCCAGCAATAATGCAGCGGAACAGTCTGCCCTCTGCGCAGCGGATTGCGCGTGCAATATCGCGCATAGGCAGGATCGACATAACGATATGGAAGATGTTCGTCCCGCCCTGCCGTGATTCCCAGGCGTGTCGTCTGAATCAGCACTTCCGGGGAATCGTTCACATCGTCGAGGAAAAGTTCGCCAGGGTCGAAGGTGCGCGCATCCCAGTCCGGCACGCGCAGCGCCAGCGCGCGGCACAACAAGGTCTGCCCCGCGCAAAGTTTGTGCAACGACCGCACCTCGCCGCCGGCATCGGGGTTTTCTGCCTGCATGACGGCCAGCGCTGCCGGGCCGGCAATCGCATCTATCCACGGATATCCCGCCTTGATCAGGACTGAATTACCAGCGCCTTCCGCACCAATATTGAACGAATCGCCACCACGCGAGTAATACATGTAGATGGTGCCGCCGTGCTCCATGAACAGGGCGCGCCGCTTGTGCGTGTAGCCCAGCGATGCATGGCTGCCGCGTTCGTCCAGACGGTAGGCTTCGGTTTCGATGATGCGCGCGGACAACCATTGGCCTTTCCACCGCCGGCGCAGCACCTTGCCGATCAGCGCGCGCGCCAGCGCAGGGCTGTCGCGATCGAAGAAATCCTGGTTCAGCATGTGGAAACAGGTATCGCCGGTTTCCGCCTTTTGCATATCGTCTTTCATTGAAACTGCCGTTTACTGTTGCTTCAATTGACCAAGGGCCGTGAATCGCAAGCCTTCGGTCTCACGAAAGATATCCAAACCAATGCTCTTCGCTCACTATGTGTAAATTCATACCTGCTTCGCGGTACTGCATCGCTTTTTCAATTTTTGTTCCGTGGGTCGAATGCAGCCAATCACGACTACCAATATCTCCGATCACCAGATAATGCAGCTTCTTTGTGATCGAATTCGCCGTAACGCCATTTCTCTTGACGACCTGCTCCTCACACCATTGCCTGGTTCCCGATTGAAATTTTCCTGTAAAACAAAATACTCTGTCATTAAAAACAAGATCTGGAGCAGGTTTGCATAATGGCAGGGAAGTGCTATCACTTGCGATGTTATTGAATGGGGCGGTATTTCCCCCAACCGTTGCAAGAAGAAGATCCATAATCTCCTCTTCTTCACGCAAGTCCATTTGACCATCAGACAAGGCGGCTGCAAGACGTGGATAAATTGCCTTTGCCGGCCATTTGTCCAAAGCACCCCGATTGTTATTCATCCACATGAGAAGAAACTCCACCTCTCCTTGATGCACCATCCCGTCTGCCATGACACCCTTTACAACACCAATCAATTCATCGACTTGGCGATTTGCGACATCCGCAGCGCGATATCCCGGATATAAAGGTTGGCCATCAGCATTAATGTCTTCCTGCTTGGTCAAAGTGATTTTGTTATGTATTTCCTGCATCCAACCCATGGCAATCCTCCCTAAAGAAAAGAATTAACACACAATGACATTCCCACCGCCTTCCATAATGCAGGAAAGTCACAAAATCAAAGATGGAGGGCAAAATCATTTCGACCTTTCCGTCCTATTGCGCATCATCTCCCCCGGCGTCATGCCCATCACCTGACGGAAAGCATGGCTGAACGCCGCCACGCTGCTGAAGCCGAGTTGCGAGGCCAGCCGCTTGATCGAAGTATGCCCGCTGCCAAGTATCTCGACTGCCGACATGATGCGGGCGCGCTGGCGCCATGCCTTGAACGTCAAATCGGTTTCGGCCGGAAATAGCCGCGTGATCGTGCGGGCCGAAGCACCCGCTTCCTGCGCCAGCAGATCGAGATCCTGCGTGCCGGCCGGATCGGCCAGCACCAGATCGGCGACGCGGCGTGCACGCGGATCGGTCGGCAGCGGCATGAAGGTGGCCGCGTCCTCGTCTTCCGCCAGTTCGTACAACGCCACCGCTACCAGCAGATCGATGCGCTGCGGGTGGTTATCTTCCCTGAATGCGCCAAGTATGGTTTCACGCAGCAACGGACGGACAGCGACCACGAACTCGCGTTGCAGCCGCTGCGCCTCGGCATGCGTGGCCAGCCACGACGGCGGCACCAGCAAGGCGCGCATCTCGATATCGGCTAGCACATCCACCGCATGCTCGATGCCCGGCGGCAGCCACACGGCACGCGCAGGCGGCACCAGCCAGCGCCCCTTCGGCGTGGTGACCTGCATGATGCCGCTGGAGGCGTACAGCAACTGCGCCTCGCGATGCACATGCAGGCCGAGATGCGTGCCGCGCGCATAACGCGTCGCCGAAACGATCATGCGCTCGCCACTTGCGGGCAGATCTGACGATGGCGTCTTGTCGATGTCAGTTGTCCTTTCATTGCAGAACAGACAGATTACGCTGTCAGCGTTCTTTTGGAAAGGCTCGTCATGCACTCTGCTCGCACTGTCATCAATTACATCAATATTGCCCACTTCATCGATCATTACGCGATGCTGGTCTTCGCCGCCGCAGTGGTCGTCATGGCGCCGGTGTTCGGCGTCGGCTACGCCGAACTGCTGCCGTATGCGACGCCCGGCTTCATCGCTTTCGGCGCCGGTTCGCTACTGACCGGCTGGCTGGGCGACCGCTGGAGCCGCCGCCACATGATGGTGATCTTCTTCATCGGCATCGGCTTCGCCATGATCGCAACCGGACTGGCGCAGACGCCGGGCCAGCTGGGCGCGGCGCTGCTGGCCATCGGCCTGTTCGCGGCGATCTACCATCCGGTCGGCACCGCGATGCTGGTCGCGCATGCCGGCAAGCTGGGACGCGAAGTCGGCGTCAACGGTGTCTGGGGCAATCTCGGCGTGGCGTCTTCAGCACTGGTGACGGGCGTCGTCTGCCAGTATCTCGGCTGGCGCTGGGCGTTCGTGCTGCCAGGCGTGATTTCGATTGCGGCCGGCATCCTGTTCGCCGGCAATGTGCGGCATGCCGACAGCCCTGCCCGCGCCGCCTCGGCAAGCAAGTCGGCACACAACATGGGGCATGGGTCCGGACACGCCTCCAGACAAATACTGGCGCGCATCCTGTTCGCGCTGGCCGTCACCATCGTCGCCAGCTCCACCACCTTCAACGCGTTGACGATCTCGCTGCCCAAACTGTTTACGGAGCGCCTGTCCGGCCTGACCACCAGCCCGGCGCTGATCGGCGCCATCGCCGCCGCCACCTATGCTTTCGGCGCGATCGCGCAATACATCATCGGCCATCTGCTCGACCGTCATTCGCTGAAGTCGCTGTTCCTGCCGTTGGCGCTGATCCTCGCACCGCTGCTCTACCTCGGCGCCACCCTGTCCGGCCTGCCGCTGGTGCTGGTCTGCGTCGGCATCATCATCGGCATCTTCGGCCAGATCACCGTCAACGATGCGATGATCGGCCGTTACACCAGCGATGAATGGCGCGCCCGCGCCTATGCGATCCGGTATTTCATCGGATTCACCGCAGCCGGCGCTTCGGTCGGGCTGGTTGCCTGGCTGCACGAACGCGGCGGCTTCACGCTGATGCTGCAAGCGATGGCGGGCTTGTGCGTGCTTGTGATCGTCGGCGCGCTGGCATTTCCTGGGAAAGAGCAAGCATCGTCTTGATATGCGTCCACCAAGACCATTCTTCGTCGCAGCCGGATGCTCGATGACGTTTTCCGGATTACAGTTAACGCTCCATCCGTAATCCGGAGAAAGCAATGCAAAACGAAAAATTCCTGCGCATGGCGATCGATCTCGCCCGCGACAATGCCGGCCACGGCGGCCGCCCCTTCGGCGCAGTACTGGTAAAAGACGGCGCCGTCATCGCGACCGGCGTCAACCGGATTCTTTCCACCAATGATCCGACCGCGCATGCGGAACTGTCCGCAATCCGCGAAGCATCGGCCAAGCTGGGTTCGCCACGGCTGGACGGCTGCACGGTCTATGCCAGCGGTCAGCCTTGCCCGATGTGCCTGGCGGCGATTCACCTGACCGGCATACGCGAAGTGGTTTACGCCTATTCGAACAACGATGCGCAACCCTTCGGCCTTTCTTCCGCCGCCGTCTATGCGCAGCTCGCGCTGCCGCTCGAGCAGCAATCGATCGCCATTTCACAGATGCCGATGGGCGAACCCGAGCTTTATCGGGAATGGCAGTCGCGTACTGCCTCGTAACCGCGTAACCGCTCCCTCAATAGCAGGATCGCCGCAAGATCGAGACGATCCGACTATCATTCGAGTCAATCGAGCATGGGGCAATCCGCGCGATTGCCCTATAGTGCGGTCCATATCGCGCACATTGCAGCGCGCCGAATGAACGCAACGGGAGAAAACGCATGCCGCAACAACAATACGACTACGACCTCTTCACGATAGGCGGCGGCTCCGGCGGCGTACGCGCGGCGCGATTCGCCGCACAGTACGGCGCACGCGTGGCGCTCGCCGAGAAACGCGATCTCGGCGGCACCTGCGTCAACGTCGGCTGCATTCCGAAAAAACTGATGTCGTATGCGGCGCACTATCACGACGACCTGCAGGAAGCCGCGCCTTACGGCTGGAGCATCGACAATCCTCGCTTCGACTGGGCCACGCTGATCGCCAACAAGGATCGTGAAATTGCACGCCTGAATGGCGTCTATCGCAAGCTGCTGGACGATACCGGCGTCACGCTGTTCCAGGGACACGCAACGATCGTCGACGCGCATACGGTCGCCGTCGGCGAGCAACGCATCACGGCGCGCCACATCCTGATCGCCACCGGCGGCCGGCCGATGCGGCCTGACGTGCCGGGCGGTGAACTGGGCATCGTCTCCGACGATTTCTTCCATCTGCCGGCGCTGCCGAAGAACGCCATCGTCGTCGGCGGCGGCTACATCGCCGTCGAACTGGCTTCGATTCTCAACGGCCTCGGCAGCAAGGTCACGCTGGTGCATCGCAGCGCGCAACTGCTGCGCGGCATGGATGCCGATCTCGGCGTCTTCCTCGCCAAGGAGATCGAAAAGAAAGGCATCACCGTACGGCTCGATACGCAAATCGCCTCGATCGCGGCAGAGGGCGAGGTAAAACACGTCGCGCTGAAAAACGGAGAAACCATCGCGGCCGATTGCATCCTGTTCGCCACCGGCCGCCAGCCCAATGTCGAAGGCATGGGGCTCGACCAGATCGGCGTGCAGCGCGACGAACGCGGCGCCGTCGTCGTCGATGCGGATTTCCGCACCAGCGTGCCGTCGATTTACGCGGTCGGCGACGTCATCGACCGCGTGGCGCTGACGCCGGTCGCGCTGGCCGAAGGCATGGTGGTGGCTTCTGCGCTGTTCGGCGACGGCAAGCGCGCGGTGTCTTACGACAACATACCGACAGCTGTATTCAGCCATCCGAATGTCGGCACCGTCGGCCTGAGCGAAGACGAAGCACGTCGCCGCCACGGCACGCTGCGCATCTACAAATCCGAATTCCGCGCGTTGAAAAGCACGATCAGCGGCTCCAGCGAACGCGTATTGATGAAACTGGTGGTCGATGAAGCCAGCGACTGCGTGCTCGGCGTGCACCTGGTCGGCCCCGATGCCGGCGAGATCGTGCAGGGATTCGCCGTAGCGCTGAACAGTGGCGCAACCAAGGCACAATTCGATGCGACGATCGGCGTGCATCCGACGCTGGCCGAAGAATTCGTCACGATGCGCACGCCGGTCTGAACGTTGCTGCGCCGACAGCGCCGGTACAAAGACTTGCCGCAACAAGCCCGCTGAAGCGGGCTTTTTCATTTCCGGTCATCGGCATCACGCCTGCACGGCCCGACGAGGCAATGTGCGATACCTAACAGAATTCCCGGTCGAACGGCAGTACAACAGATGATCTTGCCGACGCGCCGACGGAACATGCGGCCGGAACGACTTATCCATCTCTCGAAGGAGCCCAGCATGAAAGTTCTTATCGCCGCACTGACAGGCACCGTTCTTCTCGCAGGCTGCGCCGGCATGACGGATTCGTCGCCGCCGATCGCGGTCGCCAACATGAAACCGACACAGGGCAACACGGCGACCGGCACCGTCACCTTCGTCAAGCAAGGCGACCAATTGCTGATGGACGCACGCCTGACCGGCTTGCCGCCGGGCCCGCACGGTTTTCACATCCACGAAAAAGGCAATTGCAGCGCACCGGATGGAAGCAGCGCCGGCGGCCACTTCAATCCGTCCGGCATGAAGCACGGCAGTCCGGCACAGGCGCAGCATCATGGCGGCGACCTCGGCAACATCATCGCGGATGCGAACGGCAAGGCAGCGCTACGACTCAATATTCCGATCAACGATATCAACGTGAGCAAGAACTCGCCGTCCAGCATTGTCGGCAAAGGCTTGATCGTGCACAGCGATCCGGACGATTACGTCACGCAGCCGACCGGCAATTCCGGCAAACGCCTGGCATGCGGTGTCATCACGCTGAAGTAGGAAATCACGTTTCTCGCAGAACGGTCGCGCATGCGGCCGTTTTTTATTTTCAGTTCAGGAATGCAAATCAGAAGCGCGACATGGCGAATGCACGTATGGAAATCGCGTTGCGATTATGGGTGCGAAGGTAATGCGCGAAGGTCACGCATGCGAAGCAAGACACAGAAGAAAAATACGAAGAACCAAGCGAGGAAATTACGGGTTGCGCAATGGCGCAACCCTGTCGTTCCGTCGGATGAGCGGGGCATCGTACATCATGCTCACCAATTGATAAGTTCCCGGCGCTCTTCCTGCGTCAGCGGCGTGGAAGCAGGCAATCCTGCGAACAACGATTTGAAGTTTTTGCTGAAGTCCAGGTAGAAAGCAACGATCGTCATGGTCATGATAAGCCTCGCAAAAATGACGCGCCGCACCGGCGGCACGATGGTCTGTCGGAAAGGTCTGTCGAAGTGAAACGGCGGACCGGTTTCATCCGGAATGCACCTTCAAAAAATATGCACTGACGATCGGCCCGCGTATCAGATAGAAGTGAATCGAGAATAGTTCAGCACCGGCAGCGACCAAATCGTTACCTGTTGTTACACGAAATGTCCGGTGGAAAAATTCGCGAAATTTGTGTCTTCATTTCGAATCGTTCATGTCACAAAAATGGAGTTGGCACATACTCACAACGCGGTATGCACGACACACGAATCGATCCGTTTTTAAGGCGCAGATGTGCAAAAAACAAACGCAGAAACGAACGAAGAATTGAACAAGGAGAAGGCAAAAAGAAGCTGAAGGGAGCGGAAGAAAAACAAAGAAAAACCGAGAATGCAGATAAGCGGGAGGAACAAAGAAGAAGCCCGGTTTTCACCGGCAGCCGCGCCGCCTGCAAAACGATGCAGGCAGGCGTGCGGCAAAAGAAAGGATCATTTCTTGAGGTGTCGCTTCTTCAGCATCTCGGTAAACTCGAGCGCCAGATAAAGCCCCGCGAAAATCCATAGCGGAAGCACAAAGCAGTACAGCGCATAAAACAAGGCGTCCATCATAACCTCCGAAAGCGTGGTCACTGATCGTCAGGCAAGCCGTTGCAATCCAATAATGACGCGGGCCGATGCCAGCGTCAACATCAAGCGCGCCTTCCTGCCCTGCTACACCCCGACAACATCCTTCACAGGTAAATCATGGTGCAGATGTAACGCCCCCCAACACCAGCCTAGCAATATCGGTCGATGATCTCGAACAGCTTGCGGCATGACCCGCTTTAAGCCGTCAGGAAACCGCCTGCGAATTTCGCCGAAGATGACGTATCGACTGCGGCTGCGCAATGACGGCGATTATTATTGCAGCGCTTCCTTGAGCCGCAGCGCCAGCCGCATCGCATCGTTCTCATCCAGAACGTTGGCGAAGCCCAGCAGCAATCCCTGCTGCGGTTTCGCCTGGATGTACCAGCGCGAGAGCGGATAGACGGATAGTCCGGCAAGATTGAGCTGTTCCGCCAGCAGCACGTCGTTTTCGTGATCGGCCAGTTTCGCCAGCATGTGCAGGCCGCCGGGCCGCAAATCGATACGCACGCGATCGCCAAGCACCTGCTGGAAAACGCGCTGCGTGACCAGCCGCCGCTCCGCATAGAGCGAACGCATTTTCTTCAGGTGCCGCGCGAAATGGCCGTCGGCCATGAAATCCGCCACGCTTGCCTGCAGCAGATATGGGCAGCCGGCATTCAAGTTGTTGGCAACCGCATTGAAACGCGCTACTGCGCTGATCGGCGCGACGACATAGGCCAGCCGCAAACCCGGAAACATCACCTTGCTGAACGTGCCGCTGTAGACGACGCGGTCGTTGCGATCGAGACTTTTCAGCGCCGGCAGCGGCCGTCCCTGATAGCGGAATTCGCTGTCGTAATCGTCTTCGATGATCCAGCTGCCGGCCTGATCGGCCCATTCGAGCAGAGCCATCCGACGTTCCAGCGACAGCATCATGCCGAGCGGACTTTGATGCGAAGGCGTCACCATCGCGAACTTCGCATACGGCTCGCGCCGCTTGCCCTCTTCGACCATCATGCCGTCCTCGTCGACCGGTACCGGCACCAGCCGCACCGCTTCGTTCTGCAGGAACGGGCGCGCGAGAATGTAGCCCGGATCCTCGAACCAGAACGCATCGCCGGGCGTGGAAAGGCTGCTCAGCGTCAGTTCCAGCGTATTGCGCAGACCGGTCGTGACGAACACCTGCTCCGGCAGGCAGGCGACGCCGCGCGAGACGCCCAGATACGTGGCGATCCTCTCGCGCAACTGATCGTAGCCGGCAGGATGCGGGTAACCGAAACGCATCGGTTCGCTGTATCGCAAGCGATGCGTGACCAGCCGGTTCCATACCTTGCGCGGGAAGGCATCCAGCGCCGGCAGCCCGAGCTGTAACGGCCGCGGCGCCTTGCCGTTGTGTTCGATGACGACGGCAGACGGCTGCTCCGGCAGCACCGCCTGCGATTTCAGCACGGTCGGCTGCGGCAGCGACGGCGAGACGATCGTGCCGGCCGCACCGCGCACCTGGAAATAACCTTCATCGGTCAGGATGCGGTAGGCCATGTCCACCGTACCGCGTGCAAGATTCAGCTCGGCCGCCAGCGCCCGCGCGGCAGGAACGCGATCTCCCGGATGCAGATGTCCCTGTTCGATCGCCGTCTTGAAGCGCTGGCAGATCTGCTGGTACATCGGCAGTTCCAGCGTGCGGTCGATGTGCAGGTCCAGTTCCGGTTTCTGTGCAGCAAGCGTCATGGCCTAGTCCTTTTTGCATTTCTTGGCACTTTTGGCATGGCCAAGATATTCGCATACTTCCTCTCAACGAAACGCCAATTTGTTTCAACTGCCAAGCAAGCCCAACCAAGGAGAATCAACATGCAAAGCCGCCTCGATTTCTATACCGCCAACCCGGACGTCCTGAAAGCCCAGATGGGTGTCGAAGCCCAGATCGCCAAAAGCAAGATCGATCACCTGTTGAAAGATCTGGTGCGCCTGCGCGCATCGCAGATCAACGGCTGCGCCTTCTGTCTCGACATGCACACGACCGATGCGCTCAAGGTCGGCGAAACCACACGCCGTCTGGCGACCGTCTCCGCCTGGCGCGAATCGCCTTTCTTCACCGACCGCGAGCGCGCCGCACTGGAATGGACCGAATCGCTGACGCTGGTCTCGCAGAACCATGTACCTGATTCCGTATGGGAAGCGGTGCGCCCGCACTTCACCGATGCGGAACTGTCGGAACTGACCTTGCTGATCGGATCGATCAATACCTGGAACCGCTTCGCCATCGCTTTCCGCAAGATGCCGGAGTAAATTCGACAAGGCCGCATTCGCCTTCACGGGAATGTGGCCCGCCACATCGATCCACCACAAGACCACGAGAGACCTTTCATGAAAATCCTGATCATCGGCGGCACCGGACTGACCGGCAAGAAAGTCGCCAACAACCTGCGCCAACTCGGATACGAGGTGCTGGCCGCGTCGCCAAGCACCGGCGTCAACGCCATGACCGGCGAAGGCCTGTCGGCAGCGGTCAAAGGCGCGCAAATCGTCATCGACCTGAGCAATCCGCCGTCGTTCGCCGATCAGGTCGTGATGGATTTCTTCGAAACGTCCGGGCGCAACCTGATGGCGGCGGAAGAAGCCGCCGGCGTCAAGCATCACATCGTGCTGTCCATCGTCGGCACCGACCGCATGCAGGACAGCGGTTACTTCCGCGGCAAGCTGGTGCAGGAAAATCTGGTGAAGGCATCGAAAGTACCGTACACCATCGTCCGCTCGACGCAGTTCTACGAATTTCTCGAAGGCATCGTGCAGTACGGCGCCGTCGACAACGAAGTGCGACTGACGCCGGCCCACGTGCAACCGATCGCCGTCGACGACATCGCCGCCATCGTCACCGATACGGCGCTGGCGCAACCGCTGAACGGTACCTTCGACGCCGCCGGCCCGGAAAAGGCCGGACTGGCGACACTAGCGCAGCGCTATCTCGATGCTGTCGGCGACAAGCGCACGATCGTGCCGGATGCAAAGGCCGCCTACTTCGGCGCACTGCTCGACGACCAATCGCTGACACCGCTGGGCGATGCGCGCATCGGTCCGACCAGCTTCGATGCGTGGTTTGAAAAATCGCATCCCGCAAAGCAATGACAACGAACAATCACAACATTCACGACGCGACGTCGTCATCCGCCAGGAAAAAAAAGATGAAACCGACTGTGGAAATTAGGCACATCGACAACGAAACGGATCTGGAAGCATCGTTTCCTGTCATGCAGGAACTGCGTCCGCACCTGCAAGACAGCGCGGCCTACGTCGTGCAGGTGATGCATCAACATACGCAAGGCTATCGCCTGCTGGCGGCATGGCACGATGGCGCCATCGTCGGCCTGGCCGGCTATCGTCTGCAGGACAACCTGATCTATGGCCGCTTCGTCTACGTCGACGACTTGATCGTGAGCGCATCGCGGCATGGCTCCGGCATCGGCGAACAGTTGTTGAGCGCCGCACGGCAGCAAGCCGTCGCAGCGCAGTGCAAACACTTCGTACTCGACACCGGTTTGCAGAATGCCTTGGCACAACGCTTCTATTTTCGCCAGGGATTGCTTGCCCGCGGCATGCATTTCGTCGAACCGCTTTTAAATTAATCTGCAGGAATGACCATGACCAAAATTCTGTTGTTGAACAGCGGCCCGCACAGCGACGCCAGCCACGGCTACAAACTCGCAATCGAAACGATTGCAGCGGCACAAATCGACAATGTCCGGATCGTCGAACGCGATCTGGTGCAGTCGCCGATTCCACCGATCGGCCGCGACTACGCAATGGCCATCACCTCGCACACACCGCATGATGCAAAGGAATTCGACTGGTCGGAACGCCTGATCGTCGAACTGGAACAGAGCGACATGCTGTTCATCGTGACGCCGATGCACAACTTCACCGTCCCTGCATCGCTGAAGCTGTGGCTCGATCACGTGATCCGCATCAACCGCAGTTTCAATTCGACGCCGCAGGGGAAAATCGGATTGATGCAGGATCGTCCGACATTTGTTCTGGTCAGCTCCGGCGGTTTCCACGTCGGCGAACGTGCGAAGCAGCTCGATTTCCTGACGCCGTACCTGCGTTATGCACTGGCTTCGATCGGTATCAAGGACGTGCATTTCTTCCCGCTGGAAGGATTGGTGTTCGGTCCGGAAGCCGTAAGCAAAACGGTGGAGGAAGCACGTCTTCAATTGCGTGAAAAGCTGTCGTCGGCGCTCGCCACCGCGTCCGCATCCTGATCTCGCCGATCGCATATCATTGCGAGCAACCTGTTCAACCTGCCGATCCGGATCGGCAGACCGGAGCCATTCATGATTTCCATCAAAACGACTCGCGCCGCCATTGGCAAATGGTTGATTCCACTGTTATGCGTCGGCATGCTGCACGCTGCATATGCAGCCGATACAACCAAGACGACCAATGCCAAGGAAAACGTCAACGAAGGCGAAAGCCGTGCACACAGCGCCGGCAAATCGCTGATCGGCGCACCGGCACCAGGCGTCAAGCTGACCACCATCGACGGCAAGCACATCGATCTCGCCGCATTACGCGGCAAGCAGCCCGTGTACCTGAAGTTCTGGGCGACCTGGTGCGTACCGTGCCGTGAACAGATGCCGGGCTTCGAACGCATCTACAAGGAAGACGGCAAACGCATCAAGGTGATCGCCGTCAATGCCGGCTTCAGCGACAACGCCGATGCCGTGCGTGAATACAAGAAGAAAATCCCGATGTCGATGCCGATTGTCGTCGATGACGGCAGCCTGGCCGGTGCATTCAATGTGCGTGTGACGCCGACGCATGTGCTGATCGACAAGGATGGACGCATTGCCTACATCGGCCACCTGGAAGATGACAAGTTTCACGCCGCGCTCGCCCGTGTGATGTCAGGCGAAACGGTGCCGGTCGCCGCACGGCGTTCCGGTGCAAAACCGTTCCAGCACGCGATTCTCAAACGCGGCGATGTAGTGAAGGATTTGACGGTCGCGCCGATCGGCGGCGCATCGATGCCGCTTGCCACACCGGGCAAACCGCGCGCACTAGTATTTACCGCGCCGTGGTGCGAATCGTATCTGTCGCAAAGCCGTCCGGAAGTAGCGCAAGCCTGCCGTCGCGTCCGCCTCGAATCGGAACAGCTGGCGAAGAAAGGCAATGTCGAATGGCTGACGATTGCATCCGGCCTGTGGGCCAGCGAACAGGATCTGCTCGACTACAAGAAGACGAACGGCTTTGCGATGCCGCTGGCACTGGACGCCAACGGCATTCTGTTCCGCACCTTCAACATCACGAAAATCCCGACCGTCGTTTTGCTGGACGCCGATAACCGCATCGTGCAGATACTCGGCCCGAACAATGTCGAACTGGACAAGGCGGTACAGACGCTGCAACGGAAATAGGTAAGGCAAGTAATCAGGCTTCGCGCCATTCTCCGACGAAACCGTTTCATTACAGGCACACAACAAAAAGCGGCTCATTCCTTCCGGGATGAGCCGCTTTCGTTATTTTCTTCCTGTTACTCCGCCGTTACCCTGCTGTACGTTGACGGTGCGTCCGACAGGCCCGATAAAAAAGCCCGCACACAGCCGGCATTGCATTGGGCATTTTATTTTGCCGGCGCACCTGCCAGCACCCAGTCGACCAGCGTACCGATTTCGGCATCGCTCAACGATGCCTGCGGCGGCATTGGCACTGCGCCCCATACACCGGAACCGCCAGTGCGAATCTTCTTCGCCAGATAGGCCGGGGCATTTGCGTCGCCGGCATATTTCTTCGCAATGTCCTTGTAGGCCGGACCGACCATCTTGTTGTTCACCGTGTGGCAGGCCATGCATGCCCCCTTGCGGGCCAGTGCGGAGGCGGCCGCCGCATCGACTGCCTGTGCCGGCAACGCGGTGGTGCCCAATGCAGAAAATGCGAAGGCGGGAATCAGAATGGTTTTCAGAGTTGCCATGACATGCTCTCCTTGCGTGTGCAGGACGGGGGATCGTTGTTTTGCTTGACTGACGTTTCGGACATTTCAGATGCTTCGGGCGCTTCGATCGCCTGCTTGGCGACGGCCACTTCCATTGCCTTCGGCACTGCGACACCGTTACGCACAGCGGTCAGCTCGGCAAGAATCGAGATCGCGATCTCGGCCGGCGTCTTGCTGCCGATGTAAAGACCGATCGGACCATGCAGGCGTACCAGCTGCGCATCGTCGAGATCGAATTCCTTCAGGCGCTCGCGACGACGTGCATTGTTGGCGCGCGAACCGATTGCACCGACATAAAAGGCATCCGACTTCAATGCTTCCATCAACGCCAGATCGTCGAGCTTGGGATCGTGCGTCAGCGCGACGACGGCGGTGCGGCTATCCGGCCGGAGTTCCAGCACCAGATCGTCCGGCATCGTCTGCACGACTTCCACGCCGTCGACCTGCCAGCCATCGCGATATTCTTCGCGCGGATCGCAGACGATCACGTGATAGTCGAGCCCGGTCGCGATACGCGCAAGGAATTGCGACAACTGTCCGGCGCCGATCACCAGCAAACGCCAGCGCGGGCCATGCACGGTGGTCAGGACGCCGCAATCGACGCGCAGTGCAGCCGTCACTTCGGCATCGTCGAGTTGCACGTCACCGGTTTCCAGATCGAGTTCGCGCTGCACCAGTTCATGACGTGCAAGCCGCTGCAGCAATTCCCTGATGCGGCTTTTTCCGGTCAGCGGTTCGACGGCCAGCTGGATCGTGCCGCCGCACGGCAAGCCGAAGCGATGCGCTTCTTCGGCACTGATGCCGTAGGTCACCAGTTCCGGCACGCTGCGCACGACGCCTTCACGGCGCATGCGGTCGATCAGGTCGTCTTCGATGCAACCGCCCGAAACGGAACCGACGACGCGGCCGTCACCGCGTATCGCCATCGTCGCGCCGACCGGACGCGGGCTGGAACCCCAGGTCTGGATCACGGTGATCAGTTCGCACGACTGGCCGGCGTCTATCCAGGCATCGGCCGCCTTCAGCACTTCCAGATCGATGCTATCCATGTTCACTCCATTTGCGTGACGTGCGTTCAGGATCGCCGTCGCACCAACTGCGGATCAGGCTCAAACTCATTTCATGCCGACTTCAGTTGATCGCGAATCGGCAATGCGCGGATACGTTTTCCAGTAGCGGCGAAAATCGCATTGCACAACGCCGGCGCAATCGGCGGCGTCGCCGGTTCGCCGACACCGCCGAGCGGCACGTCGTATCCGTGCTCGACGATATGCACACGAATGTCGTGCGGCGCGGCAAACGAACGCAGCACTTCGTAATCGTGAAAGTTGCTCTGCTGCGCACGGCCTTCCTTGAACGTGATTTCGCCGGTCAGCGCCAGGCTGGCACCCATCACGCAAGCACCTTCCGCCTGCGAACGAATGCGATCCGGATTCACCGTCGGCCCGCAATCGACGGCAATGTCGACCTGCGGAATCGTGATTTCGCCGTTTTCGTTCACCGCGACTTCGATCACCGCCGCCACATAGGTGACGAAGCTGTACGACACCGCCAGCCCGAGGCCGCGCCCTTTCGGCAGCTTGCGGCCCCACTTCGCCTTGTCGCAGGCCAGCTGGATCACATGCTTCATGCGGGCGGTATCGAGTGGGTAGACTTGCGGCGATTCGCCGTAGTTCCAGTCGTCGGACATGCGGTGCGGGTCGATCTTGCGCGACGGGCCGATCAATTCCAGCAGGAAATCGCGGTGATCGCGTTTGGCTGCTGCCGCCAGTTCGGCGACGAAGGATTGCACGGCGAACGCATGCGGAATATTGGATACCGAACGGAACCAGCCGACGCGCGTCATCGCATCGACTTCCGGCACCTCGACGCGGAAGTTCGGAATCGGAAACGGAATGTTGACAGCCGACATGCCCAGTTCGAACGGCTGCTGCATGTTGGCGCCCGGCACGAACAGCGCGCCGATGGTCGGCGCCGCCGTGCGATGCAGCCACGCGGTCGGCTTGCCGGATTTGTCCACTGCCGCTTCCATATGCTCGACCGAAACCGTGTGGAAATAATCGTTGTGGATGTCGTCTTCGCGCGTCCACGTCACCTTGACCGGCTTGCCGCCCATCGCCTTCGACAGCAGCGCCGCCTCGGCGGCAAAGTCCGGCTTGGACTTGCGGCCGAAGCCGCCGCCCAGCAGCGTCACGTGCACGGTCACGTCTTCATGCTTCATGCCAAGGTGCTTGGCCACCAGTTCGCGCGTGGCTTCCGGCGCCTGCACGCAGGCCCACACTTCGCACTTGCCGTCGACGATATGCGCGGTCGCAGCCGGCGGCTCCATCGTGGCGTGCGCAATGTGCGGCAGATAGTATTCGGCCTCGATGCGCTTCGGCGCTGCCGCCAGCGCCTTGACCGCATCGCCGTCGCTGCGCACCGCTTTTGCCGGCTTGCGCGCCGCTTCTTCCAGCGTCTTCCTGAATGCGACCGAATCGTAGCTGGCATTGGGGCCGTCGTTCCACGTGATCTTCAACGCTTCGCGGCCCTTGATCGCTGCCCAGGTATTCGACGCGATGACGGCAACGCCGCCCAGCGGATTGAACTGCGTCGGCGGTGGAGAGTTTTTCAGTTCGACGACCTTGAGCACGCCCGGCACCTTCAGTGCTGCGGAACTGTCGACGCCGGCCACCTTGCCGCCCAGCACCTGCGGCCGCGCGATTACCGCGTACACCATGCCCGGCAGACGCGTATCGATGCCGTATTGCGTGTTGCCCGTGACGATGTCGGTGTAATCGATGCCGCGCACATCCTGCTTGCCGATGTAGCGGAATTCGTTCGGCTTCTTCAGTTTCAATGTCGCAATCGCCGGCGGCGACAGCTTCCCGGCCGCTGCAGCCAGTTCGCCGTAGCCGATGCGTCGTCCGCTTTTCGCATGTACGACTTCGTGATTCTTCGCCTGTACTTCCTGTTGCGGCACGCCCCATTGCGCGGCAGCGGCCGCTTCCAGCATCGTGCGCATGGATGCGCCGATATGCCGCATCGACATGAAATGCTGACGCACGCTGCGCGAACCGTCGGTGTCCTGGTTGCCGTACTTCTTCTCGTCGGCTTCGGCCTGCACCACATGCACGCGACCCCAATCCGCTTCCAGTTCGTCGGCCACGATCATCGGCAAACTGGTACGCACGCCCTGCCCCATCTCCGAACGATGGACGACGATGTTGACGATGCCGTCGCCGGCGATCGACACGAACACCAGCGGGTCTTCGACCAGACCGCCCGGCATGCCTTCGCCGCCGTATTTTTTCGTTCCTTGCGCCATCGCGGGGCGCACGATGCCGGAGGCACCGACCGTCAGCGCGAAAGTGACCGCGCCCATGCCCTTCAATATCGTGCGGCGTGTCGGCGATTGCACCGTCATGTCGTCGTCGCGCATATTCTGCAGAGTCGTATCCATGTCGCTCATCCTTTCGTCGAAGCAGCCTGCTTGATGGCAGCGCGAATGCGCGTATAGGTGCCGCAACGGCAGATGTTGCCGCTCATCGCCGCATCGATTTCCTCATCGGTCGGATGCGGCGTGCTTTTCAGCAAGGCCGTCGCCGACATGATCTGTCCCGCCTGGCAATAACCACATTGCGGCACGCCCAGCGCCACCCATGCCTGCTGCACCTTCTTGCCGATGCTGTCTTCCGCCATCGCCTCGATCGTCGTGACCTGCTTGCCGGCGGCGGCCGACAGCGGCGTGACGCAGGCGCGCGTCGGCTGGCCGTCGATGTGCACGGTACAGGCGCCGCACAGCGCCATGCCGCAGCCGAATTTGGTTCCTGTCATGCCAAGGTGATCGCGCAATGCCCACAGCAGCGGGGTATCGTCGGACAGCTCGACCTGTTGTTGCTTGCCGTTGATCGTCAGAGTCGCCATGATTTTTCCGAAGGAAGGTGGAGGGGAAAACAGCCTGTACTGTTGAGCTGCCAAGTATTGCGTAACTGCAAACTCGCAATAAATGAAAATGTTAAGATTTGAGAATTCCAGAATCTGGAACGCAGCCACTGTTTGATTCCCATCAATCGGAAGCCACGCCGAGCCACGCCAGGTCACAAATAGCCATGCTCAATCGTCTGGAAATGCTTCGCCTGTTCTGCGCTGCCGCCGAAGCCAGCAGTTTCAAGGAGGCGGCCGCCCGCCTCGGCACCTCGCCGCAAGCGATCACGCGCGCCGTCAAGGAACTGGAAGAAGCGGTCGGCGAACTGTTGTTCCATCGCAATACGCGCGGCGTGCAGATCACCGAGTTCGGCGCGCAGCTGGCCGTCCATGCGCGCGACGGCGTCTCCCACATCGACAACCTGTTCCACAAGCACAGCCGCCTGCCGGACGCCGGCCTCACCGGCGTCGTGCGCATCACCGCGCCCCGCGTCATCGGACGGCGCTACCTGATGAAAGCGCTGCTGCCGCTCGCCACGCGCCATCCCGGCATCCGCCTGGACGTACAACTGACCGACGTGGTCGCCGATGTCGTCGACGAACGCATCGACATCGGCGTGCGCATCGGCCAGTTGCGCGACAGCCGCTTCGTCGCGCGCGCCATTGCGAAGATGCCGTTCGTCGTCGTCGGCACGCCGAAGCTGGCTGCGGCCAAAGGCAAGCCGGCGACACCGCAGGATCTGCAGCATCTGCCGATGACGGCGCTGACCGATCACAACACCGGCCGCATCTGGCCGTGGTTCTTCGCCGACAATCACAACCTGGTGCCGGCGACGCCTGCCTTCGTGTCCGACGATCCGGAAGTGGAATTCAGCGCGATGCTGGCCGACATCGGCTACGGCCAGGTCCTCGCGCAAATGGCGGAACCGTATCTGCGTTCGGGAAAATTGATCAGTGTGCTCGACGACTACCAGCCGCCGCCGTGGGATCTCTATATATACCGGCCGCGCCGCGGCCCGGTGCCGGCCCGCATCCGGCTGGTCTACGACCATATCGTCGAAGCGCTATCCGATCCGGTGACATTCAACGAATTCCGCGCGATGGCACATTGATCATGCAAGCGTTGTCATCGTCCTGATGCGTCGCCCTGATGTGTCACCCGTTGTTTTGGTACTTCCCCATTCTGCATCGCCAAACAAAAATCGCCTCCCGGCAGCAATGCCGGAAGGCGATACGGGCTATCCGTGCATCCGCTCCATCACGCGTAGCGGATGCCGGCGTCACTGCATTACACGCGGCTGAACGCCTCGTGACTGTCGCGCAGCTCGAACGTGCCGTCCGATTTCGGCTGGGCGATGCGGTCGGTGTATTTGACGCGATAACCCTCGAAATCGCGCGGCAGGTGCGTCGAGCCGAAATCCAGATAGCTGATGCCCTTGCCGATGTGTTGCAGGATCACGACTTTGCCGGATGCGTTCTTGACCTTGAATTCCTCGATGACTGTCATAGCGACCTCCTGTAGTTGACCGGTGCATTAACTGCACACCTACTCATCCGCACAAAGCGGATGCCTTTCCGTGCATTACAAACGGCTGAATGCCTCGTGGCTGTCGCGCAGTTCGAACGTGCCGTCCGATTTCGGCTCGGCGACACGGTCGGTGTATTTCACGCGATAACCCTCGAAGTCACGCGGCAGGTGCGTATTGCCGAAATCGAGGTAGCTGATACCCTTACCGATGTGTTGCAGGATCACGACTTTGCCGGATGCGTTCTTGACTTTGAATTCCTCGATGACTGTCATAGCGACCTCCTGTAGTTGACAAGTGCAACATCGACGCCGCCCAAATGGACGACGAATCGAACCGATTGCTCTGCTCTTCCGCATGCGCCCTCAACGGCGCTGCGGATCAAATCCTCTCCCTGCGGTATCCGTCGCGTACGCCTTCCTTCGACAGAACCCATTGCCACAACTGGATGTCGCGCGCGCGGAATGCGCCGGCACACGACAGCAGGTAATAGCGCCACATCCGATAGAAACGCGGCCCCAGTTCCGCTTCGAAGCGCGGCCATGCCGCGTCGAAGTTCTTGAACCAGGCCATCAGCGTCTTGTCGTAATCGGCGCCGAAGTTATGCAAATCCTCGACGACGAACAGACCGTCCGCCGCATCGCCGATTTGGCCGATCGACGGCAGATCGCCGTTGGGGAAAATGTATTTGTCGATCCACGGATCGGGCGTCGAACGCCGCACGTTCTTGCCGATCGTGTGCAGCAGGAACAGGCCGTCGTCGTTCAGGCAGCGGTTCGCCACCTGCATATACGTACGGTAGTTCTTGCGGCCGACGTGCTCGAACATGCCGACGCTGGCGATCGCATCGAATTTTTCGTCCAGCTCGCGGTAATCCTGCAAGCGGAATTCGAGCGGCAGCGCATCTCCGTAATGCTCCTGCGCCCACGCAGCCTGTTCCCTGGAAATCGTCACGCCCACGCATTCGACGCCGTAATGCTGCGCCGCGTAAGCCATCAGGCTGCCCCAGCCGCAACCGATATCCAGCAGGCGCATGCCCGGCTGCAATTGCAGCTTGCGGCAGATCATGTCCAGCTTCGCGACCTGCGCCTCTTCCAGATTGCTCGCATCGGCCCAGTAGCCGCAGGTGTAAGTCATCCGCGAATCCAGCATCGCCGCGTAGAAATCGTTGCCGAGGTCGTAATGCACTTCGCCGACCTGTCTTGCGCGCTTCATGTCCTGGCGATTCAGCAGCTTCGCTGTCAACGCATAACCGAGCAGGCGCAGCGGCTTGATGCTGTCCGTCATCCGCGTGCCGAGCAGGCGGGCGAAGAACTCGTCCAGCTCTTCCGCATCCCATGCACCATCCA
The DNA here is from genome assembly GCF_014635845.1 of Oxalicibacterium solurbis. Classification (GTDB taxonomy): domain Bacteria; phylum Pseudomonadota; class Gammaproteobacteria; order Burkholderiales; family Burkholderiaceae_D; genus Oxalicibacterium; species Oxalicibacterium solurbis. Next base: position 135,365 of record NZ_BMDP01000003.1, read on the forward strand.
TATAGGCTTCGCCCAATCCCAGGTTGCCTTGCGCGAAAGCGCGTTCCGGTACGCCGGGTCGACGAATCTGCATGTCCCACGGATCGGTTCCGTTGACGCGAATGGATGCCTTGCCGAGCAGCTCGACAGTGGCGCGATACAGGCGCGCATTGCCCGTCAGCAATCCCTCCTGCTGCGGTTGGCTGTTGTTCGGCGCGAAGGTCTGTGCATGCATGAATGCGGTTCCTTTCTCCATGTCCGTGTGTTGAATCGCCCTTGTCAGTAACGCAAGCCCCTTCCAGTTTTCCCTTCGGAGATGCGCCGCTTTCTCAAAACATGTATATATTATGCATATTAAAAAGTGCATGAATAATGAATAAAACCTGCATTTATTATCAAGAAAGTTGCTACTAAAAATGGATATCGAACTGGCCCGCACCTTCCTCTGCATCGTCCGCTCCGGCAGTTTCATTGCCGCCGCAAACCGTCTGCACGTGACGCAAACCACGGTGACCGCACGCGTGCAAAACCTGGAATCGCAACTTGGCTGCTCGCTGTTCGTACGCAACCGCGCCGGCGCACGGCTCACCGATGCCGGCGAAACCTTTGCCGGTTATGCCAGCCAGCTCGTGCAAACGTGGGATGCCGCGCGGCGCGATCTACCGTTGCCGGACGGCATTGGCAATTCGATCTCGCTCGGCTGCGAAGTCAGCCTGTGCAATCCGCTGGTGCTGCAATGGACGACGCGTCTGCATGACGAACTGCCGACTCAGGCAGTACGTATCGAAGTCGGCGAAGGACCGACGCTGCAGAACAAGCTGGAACATGGTTTGCTCGATGCCGCATTGGTGCACCGGCCGGAATACTGGACCGGCATGCAGGTCGAACAGCTGCTGGAAGAAAAACTGATTCAGGTGGCCTCGACGCAGAATCCCGAGCCGTACATCTACATCGACTGGGGTGAGGCATTCAGGAAAGCGCACGATGCGGCGCTGCCAGAAAAGGCGAGGAATGCGATGTCATTCAATCTCGGCCCCCTCGCTTTCCAGTACCTATTGAAGAACGGCGGCAGCGGTTATTTCCGCACGCGCGTCGCACGTCGTGCGATCGAAAAAGGGTTGGTTGCGCAAGTGAAGAATGCGCCGGAATTTTCGTATCCGGTCTTCCTGATCTATTCGCGAGAGAACAAATCGGAACCGCTGCACAAGGCGTTCGAACTGTTGCGTGACATCGTCAAGGATGAGAGCGATTGGGCGGAGCATTGGGATATTGCGCCTTGATTTTTATCGAGATGCCATCTTAGGTGAAACAATTTCACACCTGTAAATTCTACAAATTCCTCTCTTTTTGTAAGACAAGCTATGCAATACTTGCAAAAAAGAAAATAGAGGAGAGCCTTAATGAATGACGCTATAGCCGTGCCGATAGCTATTGATTTCTACATAAAGTATCCACTTTATGAGGCGGTTCAATATGAAGAAGATGAATTCGAAAAAGGATGGGAACTTAAGTATTTTGAAGGGAGTATGGACGCCTACTGCCCTGAATGTAAAAACCATAGTATTTTTGAGAAAAGAAATAGAACAACTAACTATGGTGAAAATGCATGGCTGTATGACCATAAGTTTGTCGTTACGTTTGAATGTTCACGAAACAGAAAACATGAACTGTATTTTTTGTTTCAAGTGAAAAAAGAAGAACGTACTGTTCAAAAAATAGGCCAATGGCCATCTATGGCCAGTTTGAACTTATTTGATGTAAAAAAATATTCCGCCGCTTTAGAAAAACGCTACTTTGAAGAATTAACAAGAGCGATAGGGTTGGCAGCTCATGGAATAGGTGTCGGTTCTTTCGTTTATCTAAGAAGAATATTTGAGTTTTTAATAGAAGAAGCCCATCTAAAAGCGAAATTAGAAAGCCCTTGGGACGAAGCATCATTTCAGCAGTTTCGTATGACAGAAAAGATTTCTGCTCTCAAAAAATGGCTTCCAGAATTCCTTGTAGAAAATAGAGCTATTTACAGCATCTTAAGTAAAGGGATTCATGAACTTACTGAAGCTGAATGTCTTGCAGCCTATCCATCAATAAGGATAGGAATTGAAATCATTCTTGATGCAAAACTTGAAAAAATTCGGCTCGATAAAAAAATAGAAGAAGCCACCAAAGCAATAAATGTATTAAGCGGAAAAATATAAAAATTCATTAACCGCACAAAAATCAAAGGGCGAGGAGATATGACAGATAGCGGAATTCCTTTTCGATTCAAAAGAAACTCGAAAATTGGTGAGGCAGGAGCCGAACAAGATGACGAATACCTTTTTCAGAGCTTCTTGGATATCGGCGATTATGAAGAACTTCGTAATCCGAGATCGCCAAAACGAATTCTAGTTGGACGAACGGGTAGTGGGAAAACGGCTCTTCTGAGATATTTAGCTCACAAGGAAGAACATGTCATTGAGCTGGAACCTGAAAATCTTTCATTAAGTTTTATTTCCAACAATACAGTTATTCGTTTTTTTGAGGACCTCGGAGTCAAGCTAGATCCTTTCTATTCATTACTCTGGAAACATGTAATAGCCGTTGAATTAATTAAAAAAAGATACGGATTAACTACGGAGGAAAAAACAAAATCTTGGATTACAAATATTGTTGATAGCCTAAAGAAAAAAGATGGCGCTAAGGAGCGCGCTCTTCTTTATATAAAAGATTGGGGTGATAAATTTTGGATAGAAACTGAATCAAGAATCCAAGAATTAACAACGAAGTTAGCATCCGAACTCAAGATGGGCATGGGAATTGAAATCCCAGTTGGCCAACTTGGCTTAAAAGTTGGTGCGGATCTTACAGAAGAACAAAAGCAAGAAATAATTTATCGCGGCCAAAATGTAATGAAAAGCGTACAGCTGCGCGAGCTAGCTGATGTAATTCGATTCCTGGATGAAGATGTATTCATCGATCCACAAAAACCTTATTACGTAACTATCGATAAGCTTGATGAAGATTGGGTCGATGATAGTTTGCGTTATCGGCTAATCAGAGCATTAATCGAAGCGTTGAAAGCCTTTCAAAAAGTAGAAAACGTAAAAATAATCATCGCACTACGCCACGATCTACTTTTAAAAGTTTTTTCAGAAACAGCTGGAGTAGGCTTACAAGAAGAGAAGTACGATGCTTTGATATTACGATTACGTTGGAGCCAAAAACAAATTGAAAGTTTGCTCGATAAACGTATTGAAGTCATGGTTAGACAACAATACACAACAAGACCTGTTCGTCTAAGAGAACTTTTTCCAGAAAAGGTCGGAAGAATTTCATTTATCGACTATCTAATTCAACGGACAGCATTACGCCCACGAGACGCCATTCTTTTTGTAAACGAATGCATCACACGATCAGAATCCGCTGGCCAAGTAAAAGTCCAAAGCATTTTCGCTGCTGAATCAGAGTATTCTCGCTTACGCATTGCTTCTTTACTTTATGAATGGAAGAGAATTTATCCATCATTAAAGAGTTCCATTCGACTTCTAGAAAAAACTCCTGCGGAGTTTCGTCTTTCGAGCATAAATAAACTTTTACTAGATAATGTTATTGAAGAACTAGCGATGTCTACCGAATATCAAGACACTTGTACTCAAGCTTGTTCCAATTATTTGAATTCAGAAAATGCCAGCAAACATGCAGTTGTTGCCGAATTTTTTAGAGTTTTTTTCCAAGTTGGCCTTGTCGGGCTTTGTCATGAAGGAGGTTCCGGCTGGCTATGGACTCAAATAGATACACCATTAGTTACATTGGGCCAAATAAAACCTGGGACAAAGGCACAAATTCATGCCATGTATCATCAAGCATTGAATACGCATTACCAGACTGAGCGCAATTAATCCTTATTCTCAACTTGGTGAGCTAATTGCGTTTCAATTTTTCGTTGCATCAAACACTTGCTTCAAATAAGCCAAAAACGTCCCGTCCGTCACCAGCGCCTTGCCCGGTGAGTCGGACAGCTTCGTAACCGGTTGCCCATTGCAGGTAACCAGCTTCATCACAATATTCAACGGTTCGTAACCGACATCGTTCGTCAGATCGGTACCGATACCGAAACCCGTCATCGTTCGATCGGCAAAATGTCGATATAGCGCCAGCGCGCGTGGCAGGTCGAGCGCATCGGAAAACACCATGCGCTTGGTGCGCGCATCGATCTTCAGCTTCGCGTAATGCGCGAGCGCCTTCTCGCCCCATTCGAACGGATCGCCGGAATCATGGCGCAGGCCGTCGAACAGCTTGGCAAAGTACAAATCAAAATCGGCGAGAAAAGCATCCATGCCGACCACGTCGGTCAATGCAATACCGAGGTCGCCGCGATATTCCTGCACCCAGTCTTCCAGCGCAGCTTTCTGAAAATCGCGCAGGCGCACGCCAAATCCCTGATACGCCTGCAGATATTCGTGCGCCATCGTGCCGATAGGCACCAGCCCGAACTTCTTCGCGAAGTAGACGTTCGATGTGCCCTTGAAATACTGCGGCACCTCGCGCGCCAGCGTGGAAATGACTTCTTCATGCCAGACTGAAGAGAAACGGCGACGCACACCGAAATCGAAAAATTCGAACGGATGCGCGCATGACGGCTCGTTGCCGAATGTGCGCAGCAGCGCGATCTTTTCCTGCAGCCGCTTGCGCCCTTCCACCAGTGCAGCCTGTTGATCGAAACGGCGGAAGTAGAGTTCGTTGACGATGGCAAGCACGTGGATTTCGAATCCCATTACATGCACCTGCGGACCTTCAGCAATGATTTCCAGCGTATCGCCATTCGTCGTCACTTCGATGAAGCGCCGCTGGAAACGGAAGACGGTGAGAAAGTCGACGAAATCGCTCTTGATGAAGCGCAACGAACGCAGATAGGCCAGCTCATCGTCGCGGTACGTCAGCGTGCACAAATGATCGAGTTCGCGTTCGACATCCTGCTTCAGTTCGGCCAGCGGATAGGCCGGCTGGTTGCGGCAGACGAAACGATAGGTCGCCTGCGCGGCGGGATGGCTGTGCAGCAGCGCCTGCCACATCGTGAATTTGTAGAGATCGGTTTCCAGCAGGCTGTGGACAATGGGCATGGCAATCTTTGCGCGTGGGATGTATTGCCGATGACGATACATCATTCACGGCAATCCGGTGCATCGCGGCAAATGGCAAAAGCCTTTTGCGAATATGCGAACGAAAATGTACCCCGCGAATTCTTCTTTTCCGCCTGCACAAAAAAAGATCGCGCCATTGGCGCGATCGGTACTGCCTGCTTTCCATCGATGAGCCAGCACGATAACCGGCCCAATAATCGACACAACAGCCGGCATGGAATGCATCCGCAAACTGCAGATGCATCGAAGCGAACAGCTTATTTGGCGTCGTGCGCGCCGAACATCGTTTTCACATACTGGATGCCAATACCGAATGCGCCGCCGAATTTCATCGAGATACCGGTCGTCACGTCGTAGGTTTCGGTACGCGCCCAGTCGCGCTGCAGTTCCAGCAGATAGGTGAGCGACGTGATCGGGCGCGCGCCAGCCTGGATCATGCGTTCGACCGCGCGTTCGTGCGCTTCCAGCGTGCAGTCGCCGCAGGCGTCTGTGACCACGTAGACTTCGAAACCCTGTTCCAGCGCGGAGACGACCGGGCCGTTGCAGCAGACCGATGTCCACAGGCCGGCCATGACCAGCCGATTCTTGCCGACGGCGTTGATGCGCTTGATGAAGTTTTCGTCTTCCCATGCATTCGACGTGGTGCGGTCGGTCACTTCCGCATCGGGGAACGCTTCGGTGATTTCGTCGAACAGCGGGCCGGCGAACGTATCTTTCGAAATCGTCGAGATGATGGTCGGCACCTTGAAGCCGCGCGCCGCATGCGCAAGGATGCCGGTGTTGGCGCGCAGGTTCGTGACGTCGATCGACTTCGTATTGAATGCCATCTGCGATTGATGGTCGATCAGCACCAGTGCGTGATCGTTGGGGCTGAGAAGCGAGCTGGCTGGTTTGGCAATCGCCTTGATGCTCATGGCGGAAATCCTTTCTGAATGCATTGATCGTGACAGGCGCGGGGCGCAGGTTGGCATGAAGATCGCAGAACTGCCGATCGTGGATGCGCAATCGATTCTAAGTTGGCATCACCGGGCGGCGACGTGCATTTCAGCGGAATGGATTTTGCAGAATTGCGGACTGGCGCGAAACGAATTCGACACGGCTCTCATGCGTTCATTGCATGGCCGTTTTGATTCGTTGCATCAAAATGCGACAACGCATAACGGGCACAGCAATGCCATCGGTCAGACTTCAAAAGGAATCTGCCGGGCAACGCGTTTGTGTCAGCGTGCTTTCCGACCTTCGATCAGATCGCGATATCCGGCAAGCGCTTCGGCGCAGTGCGTCATGAAGGCATAGACGCGGCCGGACTTGCGGATATCTGGATGCGTGAGTATCCAGAGTTCGTCAAAGACTTCCGGTTCGATGGGTGAGACGCGCACCAGATCGGGCAGCAGATCGCCATGCATGCAGGGAAGAAAGCCGATGCCCATGCCGGCAGAAATGGCCGACGCGACGCCGGCAACCGAATCGCTGCGGTAACGGATATTGCAGGCGGGGACGCGTTCGTTGACGAAGGCGTAGGCCTTGAGGCCGGCGAGGCTGCGTCCGTACGATACCCATTGCCGGCGATAGCGTTCTTCCGCGGTGAGCGCCGCGCCGGGATAATCGCTGCGGCGTCCGTAGATCGCCCATGCGATTCTGGCTACCTTGCGCCCGAACAGGTTTTCCGGTGGCGCCAGAGTCGCGCGGAAGGCGATGTCCGATTCGCCGCGCGCGAGATTGAGCGGCTTGTTGCCGACGATCATTTCCACCGTGATTTCCGGATTGGCGGCCTGAAAATCGGCAACGACGGGCGTCAGAAAATCCAGCAGCAGCGCATCGCTCGTCGTGATGCGCAATTCACCCTTGAATCCCTGCTCGCGGCGCGAAATGCGCCGCGTCACGCCGAGGATTTCCTTCTCGACGCGTTCGCCGAGAGCGATCACTTCCGTCCCTGCCGCCGTTGCCACATAACCGCTGCGGCGGCGGTCGAACAAGACGGTATCCAGCGCTTTCTCGATCGCGGCCAGACGGCGCGACATGGTGGAATGGTTGACGCCGAGCACGGCCGCTGCGGATACCAGGCTGCCGTGTTCGCCGATCGCCTTCACGATGCGCAGGTCGTCCCACGAGATTGTTTGCAACGAATCGGTCATCAAGAATTCTCTTTATGGGCTTAGGCGTGCAGCGGCGGGATCCTACTCTTGCGGCTCGGATATGCCGAACAGGCCGTGCGCATCCAGGATCGCATAGGTGATCTGCGGATTCCGTTCCAGGCATTTGCGCACTGCCGCCGGCACGCTCTGCCGCGTCTTCTTGCACAGGCCCGGCTGATCGGCCAGCGTGATGCTCAGTCCGCGCACGGTACGCACTTCGTTGTCGCCCGGTGTGATGTTCAGCACGATGCCCAGCTGCTCGTGCATGCGCTGGCGGAGATACAGCAGTTCCGCGTAGTTCGAAATGGCTTCGATGCGCAGCAGCAGTTTCTTTTCTTCCTGCCGGGTCAGCAGCAGCACGCGCCGGTCGCTGTCGGGATCGTTCAGCAGCAGTTCACGATTGCAACCGCATGCGCCGGGCGGGCATTCGACGCGGATGGGAACGGTGAACAGTTGCGACATGGACGATACCTGCGGCGCTATCTATGTGTGGATGACGATACTTGCGAAGATGCGGCCGCAATTGCCGGCCGCCTGCTGCGATTTTATATCGCTTCCATAGCCACATTCTTTTGCGCCGATATTTGCGCTGTGGAATCATGTGAAGTCTTGCATGCGTTATGTACACCTTATATATGCGCCGCCCGGCGCGACAACGAAAGCCTCGGATTTCCCATGTTCGGATTGCCCACCACCGCCACTGCCCCGTTTTGTCCGGCCGAAGTCGCCGGTACCGTCGCCGTTCCGCAGAATGCGCCACTGTGGAAGAAGATCGCCCGCTTCGCCGGCCCCGGTCTGCTGGTGTCGGTCGGCTACATGGACCCGGGCAACTGGGCGACGTCGATCCAGGCCGGTTCGCAATACGGTTATCAGTTGCTGTTCGTCGTGATTTTGTCCAGCCTGGCGGCCATCGTGCTGCAATGCCTGTCGATGCGGCTGGGCATCGCCACCGGCAAGGATCTGGCCGTGCATTGTCGCGAGCAGTACGGGCCGAAAGCCGGCAAGATGCAGTGGCTGCTTGCGGAACTGGCGATCGTCGCCTGCGATTTCGCCGAAGTGCTCGGCAGCGCGCTGGCGTTCAAGCTGCTGCTGGGCGTATCGCTGCCGACCGGTGTGCTGCTCACCGCCTTCGACACGCTGATCGTGCTGGGGCTGAAGGGCAAGGGCTTTCGCCAGATCGAGGCCATCATCCTCGGCCTGATCGTGACGATCGGCGTCTGCCTGTTCGCCGAACTGCTGTTCATCAAGCCGGACTGGCATGCGGTCGCCGCTGGCGCGATTCCGTCGTTGCAGGCGATCTCCAGCCAGGAGCCGCTGTATCTGGCGATCGGCATTCTCGGCGCGACGGTGATGCCGCACAATCTGTATCTGCATTCGTCCATCGTGCAGACGCGCGTCGTCGCGAAGAACGATACGGCACGCGGCGAAGCGATCTCGCTGGCGCGCATCGACACCACCGTTTCGCTGCTGCTGGCGCTGGTCATCAATGCGGCGATCCTGATTCTTGCCGGCACCGCGTTCTTCGATCCGGCCAATCCGATCGCCATCGGCATCGACGATGCGTATCACCTGCTCGATCCGTTCGCCGGCACAGCCGCCGCCATCCTGTTCGGCCTCGCGCTGCTGGCATCCGGGCAAAGCTCCACCTTCACCGGCACCATCGCCGGGCAGGTCATCATGGATGGTTTTTTGAAGCTGCGCATCCCGTGCTGGCAGCGCCGCCTGATCACGCGTTCGCTGGCACTGGTACCGGCGCTGATCGGCGTGCTGATGCTGGGCGAACATTCGGTCGGCCAACTGCTGGTGCTGAGTCAGGTCGTGCTGAGTCTGCAGCTGCCGTTCGCGATGTATCCGCTGATCAGGTTGACCACACGGCGCGACATCATGGGCAGCTTCGCCAACAATCGCCTGACGACATTCGTCGCATGGTTGCTCTTCATCGCGATCTCCGCCGCCAATCTGTGGCTGGTCGTGCAAGCGGTCGGCCTGGCGTAATCATTCTCATTTGCGATCGCGCATGAATCGCACATGCAAATTCATGCGCGATCGCAATACGCACCGTCTTTTATCGCGATATGCACCAATGACATATTGACTAAAGGAGATTCGCCCCCTTTAATGACCGGACCCTCCCCCTGAAACACGGATCGCCCATGAGTCACTTCCTGGATAGATTGCGTTTTTTCACGACGACCCGGCCGGAATTCTCCAATGGTCATGGCGCCGTCACCGATGAAGACAGGAAATGGGAGGATGCCTATCGGCAGCGCTGGCAGCACGACAAGATCGTGCGCTCCACGCACGGCGTGAACTGCACCGGCTCCTGCTCGTGGAAGATCTACGTGAAAGGCGGCATCGTCACGTGGGAGACGCAGCAGACCGATTACCCGCGCACGCGCCCCGACATGCCGAACCACGAACCGCGCGGCTGCTCGCGCGGCGCTTCGTATTCCTGGTATCTCTATAGCGCGAACCGCCTCAAGTATCCGCTGGTGCGCAGCGCGCTCGTCAAGCTGTGGCGCGACCGGCGCCGCACGATGGAGCCGGTGCAGGCATGGCAGAGCATCGTCGACGACGAAGCGGCACGCCGCAGTTATCAGGCACGGCGCGGGCTCGGCGGCTTCATCCGTTCCACGTGGGCCGAAGTCAACGAGATCATCGCCGCCGCCAACGTCCACACTATCAGCAAACACGGTCCCGACCGCGTGATCGGCTTCTCGCCGATTCCGGCGATGTCGATGGTGTCGTATGCAGCCGGCTCGCGCTACCTGTCGCTGATCGGCGGCGTCTGTCTCAGTTTCTACGACTGGTATTGCGATCTGCCACCGGCGTCGCCGCAGACCTGGGGCGAGCAGACCGACGTGCCGGAATCGGCCGACTGGTACAACTCCACCTTCATCATGATGTGGGGCTCGAACGTACCGCAGACGCGCACGCCGGATGCGCACTTCATGACCGAGGTGCGCTACAAGGGCACGAAGATCGTCTCAGTCTTCCCCGACTATTCGGAAGGTGCGAAGTTCGGCGACATCTGGCTGCATCCGAAGCAAGGCACCGATGCCGCGCTGGCGCTGGCGATGGGGCACGTGATCCTGAAGGAATTCCATCTCGCCGGCAACAGCGACTACTTCCTCGACTACTGCCGCCGCTACACCGACATGCCCTGCCTCGTGCGGCTGGTACGACAAGGCGACGGCTATGTACCGGAGCGCCTGCTGCGCGCCTCCGATTTCGCCGACGGACTCGGACAGGCGAACAATCCCGACTGGAAGACCGTGATGATCGACGAGGCCGACGGCGATCTCGTCGTGCCGGTCGGTTCGCTCGGCTTCCGCTGGGGCCAGAAGGAAGGCGAGGACAAGGGCAAGTGGAACCTGCAGTCGGAAGCCGCCGACGGCCGCGCCATCGTGCCACGGCTGTCTCTGGTGCAGACGCGCGACGAAGCCGTCGACGTGCTGTTCCCCTACTTCGGCAACCGCGAGCATCCGCACTTTCCGCACACTTCGCATCCATCCACCTTCGCACGCCGCATCGGTGCGCGCCGCGTCGTCACGCGCGAAGGCGAAATGCTGGTCGCCACCGTCTATGACCTGTTCGTCGCCAACTACGGTCTCGACCAGGGCCTCGGCGGCGACGGCATCGCGCACAGCTACGACGACAACCTGCCCTACACACCCGCTTGGCAGGAAGCGATCACCGGCGTCAGGCGCGAAGACGTAATCACCGTCGCGCGCCAGTTCGCCGAGAACGCGCACAAGACGCAGGGCAAGTCGATGGTGATCCTCGGCGCCGGCATCAATCACTGGTTCCACATGGACATGTCGTACCGCGCGATCATCAACATGCTGATCATGTGCGGCTGCATCGGCAAATCCGGCGGCGGCTGGTCGCATTACGTCGGACAGGAAAAACTGCGCCCGCAGACCGGCTGGACCGCACTGGCCTTCGGCCTCGACTGGCATCGTCCGCCGCGCCAGATGAATGCGACGTCGTTCTTCTATGCGCATACCGACCAGTGGCGCTACGACCCGATGAATCCGGCCGACCTGCTGTCGCCGCTGGCGGACAAGAAAGATTTCCACGGCGTGACGATCGATTACAACGTGCGCGCCGAGCGCATGGGCTGGCTGCCGTCCGCGCCGCAACTGCAGGCGAATCCGCTCGCAGTCGGCCGCGCACTGGGCGATGCAAGCAAGGCCGGCAGCGCCATCGCACAGCAATTGCAGTCAGGCGCATTGCGCATGGCCTGCGAAGACCCGGACGATCCGGCCAACTTCCCGCGCAACATGTTTGTCTGGCGTTCCAACCTGCTCGGCTCGTCCGGCAAGGGCCACGAATATTTCCTCAAGCATCTGCTCGGCACCACGCACGGCGTGCAGGGTGACGACGTGGTCGCCAACGGCGGCGCGAAGCCGGAAGAAGTGAAGTGGCACGAGACCGCACCGCAGGGCAAGCTCGATCTGCTGGTCACGCTGGACTTCCGCATGTCCACCACCTGCATGTATTCCGACATCGTGCTGCCGACGGCGACCTGGTACGAGAAGGACGACATGAACACGTCCGACATGCATCCGTTTATCCATCCGCTGTCGGCCGCCGTCGATCCGGCCTGGCAATCGAAGAGCGACTGGGAAATCTTCAAGGGCATCGCCAGGCGCTTCTCCGAACTGAGCCACGGCCATCTCGGGCTGGAGCGCGACGTCGTGCTGGCGCCGATCGCGCACGATACGCCGGGCGAACTGGCGCAACCGTTCGACGTGCAGGACTGGAAGCGCGGCGAATGCGAAGCCAAACCCGGCAAGACGATGCCGTCCGTCATCGTGGTCGAACGCGATTATCCGCAGACCTACGAACGCTTCACTTCGCTCGGCCCGCTGATGGAAAAACTTGGCAACGGCGGCAAGGGCATCAGTTGGGATACCAAGGAAGAAGTCGAACTGCTCGGCGAACTGAACTACCGCGTCGACCGTCCCGGCGACCGTGACGGCCAGCCGCGCATCGACAGCGCGCTCGATGCCGCCGAAACCATCCTGACGCTGGCGCCGGAAACCAACGGCACGGTCGCCGTCAAGGCATGGCAGGCCGTTTCGGCGCTCACCGGGCGCGATCACGCGCATCTGGCCGAAGCGCGCGCCGACGAGAAAATTCGTTTCCGCGACATCCAGGCGCAACCGCGCAAGATCATTTCGTCGCCGACGTGGAGCGGCATCGAATCGGAACACGTGTCGTACAACGCCGGCTACACCAACGTGCACGAACTGATTCCTTGGCGCACCATCAGCGGCCGCCAGCAGCTGTATCAGGATCACGCATGGATGCGCGCCTTCGGCGAATCGCTGTGCGTCTACAAGCCGCCGATCGACACCGGCAACTATGCGCACATGCTGGGCACGCGCTCCAACGGCAATCCGGAGATCGCGCTGAACTTTCTGACGCCGCACCAGAAATGGGGCATCCACAGCACCTACACCGACAACCTGCTGATGCTGACATTGTCGCGCGGCGGCCCCATCGTCTGGATGTCGGAAACCGATGCGAAGGCGGTCGGCATCGTCGACAACGACTGGATCGAGTGCTACAACGCCAACGGCGCATTGTGCGCACGCGCCGTCGTCAGCCAGCGCATTCCGCAGGGCATGGTGATGATGTATCACGCGCAGGAAAAGATCATCAACACGCCCGGCTCCGAAATCACCGGCACGCGCGGCGGCATCCACAACTCGGTCACGCGCGTGGCGCTGAAGCCGACGCACATGATCGGCGGCTACGCGCAGCTCTCCTACGGCTTCAACTACTACGGCACCGTCGGCTCCAACCGCGACGAATTCCTGATCGTGCGCAAGATGAACAAGATCGACTGGCTGGACGAATCCTCATCCACTTCGCCGCCCGATCCGGTCAACCCCGCCACCGAACACAAGATCCGCGAAGGAGAAGCCTCATGAAAGTGCGTGCGCAGATCGCGATGGTGCTGAACCTCGACAAGTGCATCGGCTGTCATACCTGTTCGGTGACCTGCAAGAACGTCTGGACCAGCCGCGAGGGCATGGAATACGCGTGGTTCAACAACGTCGAGACCAAACCCGGCATCGGCTATCCGAAGAACTGGGAAGACCAGGAACGCTGGCGCGGCGGCTGGAAGCGGCGCGACGACGGCAAGATCGAACCGCGCCTCGGCAGCAAATGGCGGCTGCTGGCGCAGATCTTCGCCAATCCGCGCCTGCCGGAGATCGACGATTACTACGAACCGTTTACCTTCGACTACGCGCACCTGCAGGATGCGGGCGATGCAAAAGCGATGCCGGTCGCGCGGCCGCGTTCGCTGATCAGCGGCGAGCGCATGGAAAAGATCGAATGGGGACCGAACTGGGAAGAAATCCTCGGCGGCGAGTTCGACAAGCGTTCGAAGGACGTCAACTTCGAGAACGTGCAGAAGGATATCTACGGCCAGTTCGAAAACACCTTCATGATGTACCTGCCGCGCCTGTGCGAGCACTGCCTGAACCCGGCATGCGTCGCAGCCTGCCCATCCGGCTCGATCTACAAGCGCGAGGAAGACGGCATCGTGCTGATCGACCAGGACAAATGCCGTGGCTGGCGCATGTGCGTCTCGGGTTGTCCGTACAAGAAGATCTATTACAACTGGCATAGCGGCAAGGCGGAGAAATGCATCTTCTGCTATCCACGCATCGAGGTCGGCCAGCCGACCGTCTGCTCGGAAACCTGCGTCGGCCGCATCCGCTATCTGGGCGTGCTGCTGTATGACGCCGACCGCATCGAGGAAGCCGCCAGCGTCGAGAACGAAACCGATCTGTACGAAGCGCAGTTGTCGGTCTTCCTCGATCCGCACGATCCGGCCGTCATCGCGCAAGCCGAACGCGACGGCGTGCCGGCTGCATGGATAGAAGGTGCGCAGCGTTCACCGGTGTACAAGATGGCGATCGACTGGAAGATCGCCTTCCCGCTGCATCCCGAATTCCGCACGCTGCCGATGGTCTGGTACGTGCCGCCGCTGTCGCCGATCAATGCCGCCGCCAACAGCGGCGAACTCGGCATGAACGGCTGGCTGCCGGATGTCGAATCGCTGCGCATCCCGCTGCGCTATCTGGCGAACCTGCTGACGGCCGGCAAGGAAGAGCCGGTGAAGCTCGCATTGCAGCGCCTGCTGGCAATGCGCGGCTTCATGCGCGGCCGCCATGTCGACGGCGCCGATATGCCGGAAGTGCTGCAGCAGGTCGGCTTGTCGGTCGCACAGGTGGAGGAAATGTATCGCTACCTTGCGATCGCCAACTACGAAGACCGCTTCGTGATCCCGACTGCGCATCGCGAATATGCGGAAGACGCATTCGACCTGCGTTCTTCCTGCGGCTTCTCGTTCGGCAACGGCTGCTCGGACGGCCGCACCGAAACCGGCCTGTTCGCCACCGCGAAGAAACGCAACCGCACGATCCCGATCAAGCAGGAGTTGTGACATGCGACGCCGCACACCACCTTCGCCGTTGCTGTTTCCCATGCTGTCCGCGCTGCTCGATTATCCGGACGATGCACTGATCGCAGCACTGCCGGAAGCGCGCATGCAGTTGCGCGACGAACGCGCCTTGCCGCAGGAAGCACGGCAGGGACTGGAGCGTTTTTTCGATTACTGCGACGAACGCGAGCTGATCCGGCTGCAGGAAAACTACGTCGCACTATTCGATCGCGGCCGCGCCACGTCGCTGCATCTGTTCGAGCATGTGCACGGCGAATCGCGCGATCGGGGTCAGGCGATGGTCGACCTGCTGCAACTGTACGAGCAACACGGCCTGTATCTGAATGATGGCCAGTTGCCGGATTACCTGCCGGTCTTTCTCGAATACCTGTCGCGCCTGCCGGCCGACGACGCCTTGCCGCTGCTGACGGAGACCGGCGAAATCCTGCAATCGATCACAGAACAATTGAGCAAGCGCGGCAGCCCTTATGCCTTCGTCATCGGCGCGCTGCTGCCGCTGGCCGGCATCGGGCAAAGCGTATCGACGGAACAGGAACTGCACGAAGACGATGCCGATGCAATCCCGGATGCCGCGCATTACCGCGCGCTGGATGCGGCCTATACCGATGAACCGGTACGTTTCGTCGGCGCGGAATCGCCAAGAACCCACATGGCACCGGCAGAGGAATCGATCCACTTCCACAAGCAACGACCGGCAAGCTGAACTGTACCCGCACGAAGGCAACGCCGTGCGGCCAACCTGCATCAGGAGAACGGCATGGAACACTACTTTCATCAATTCCTGTTCGGTATCTATCCGTACATCTGCCTTGCCGTGCTGCTGCTCGGCAGCCTCGTGCGCTTCGACCGCGAGCAGTACACGTGGAAGAGCGATTCGTCGCAGATGCTGCGGCACGGCATGCTGCGACTCGGCAGCAACATGTTCCACTGGGGCATTCTGGTGGTTGTGATCGGCCACTTCGCCGGCTTCCTCGCGCCGCACTGGATGGTGTCTCCCTTCCTGTCGGCCTCGCAGCATCAACTGATGGCGATGGTCGGCGGCGGCGCGGCCGGCGTGGTCGCCATCATCGGATTGACGATCCTGATCTGGCGGCGACTGTCCGATACGCGCATCCGCCGCAACAGCCGTACTTCCGACATCGTCGTCGTGCTGATGTTGTGGGTGCAGCTAGCGCTCGGCCTCGGCACCGTCGTGCTGTCCACCCGTCACATGGATGGCGTGATGTTCGAGCAGCTGACGCATTACGTGAAAGGCATCGTCACCTTCGAGCCCGGCGTGGCCGACCTGCTGGTCGGCGTGCCGCTGACCTATCGCCTGCACATCGCGCTCGGCTTCACGATCTTCCTGATCTCGCCGTTCACGCGCATGGTGCACATCTGGAGCGGCGTCGCCTCGCTTGCCTATCTGATCCGCCCTTATCAACTTGTACGCAAACGCTGAGGTGATCATGGATTCCGTATGCACAACAAGCGAAATAGCAGGTGAAATGCACGAGCCAGCCGCATTGCGCATCAACGGCATCACCATCGCTGACGACACCATTCTCAACGAATGCACGCATCACGCCGACGCCCCCGATCCGCTTGTTTCCGCGCGGCAGACGCTGGCGATCCGCGAATTGCTGCGGCAGCGTGCACAGGCCTTGCATCTGATCGATACGGAACGGGCCTCAGCGCAGGAGCTGGACGACAACGCACTCGATGCGCTGCTTGCCGCCGAACTGCAAACGCCCGCTCCCACGCGCGACGATTGCCTGCATTACTACCGCCATCACGCGGCACGCTTTCGCCGCAACGACATCGTCCACGCCAGCCATATCCTGTTCGCCGTCACCGCGCAAACGCCGCTGGCATTGATTCGCGCCAAGGCCGAGGAAACGCTGCAGCAATTGCGCGCAACGCCGGAAGCCTTCGAGACGACAGCGCGCGAGCTGTCGAACTGTCCTTCCGGCGGCGTCGGCGGCAGTCTCGGCCAGTTGCTGCGCGGCGACAGCGTGGCGGAATTCGAACACGCCGTTTTCGATGTGCAGGACAACGGCATCCTGCCGCACCTGGTCAACACGCGCTTCGGTTTCCACATCGTGCGCGTGGACCGGCGCATTGCCGGCGATGCGATTCCGTTCGACGAGGTTGCCGACGACATCGCGCGCTTTCTCGCCGAGCGCGTGCGGCACAAGGCGATGCAGCAATACGTAACAGTGCTGGCGTCGCAGGCGCAACTGGAAGGCGTCGATCTCGGCGCGGCGAACGGTCCGCTGGTTCAATAGGCATCCTCAAGGAGAAGCGATCATGCAGGCAACCGATACTTCCGCGACGTCTTCCTCCACTTCTTCTCCGGCCGCGCCGACCATCGTCACGGCGCAGGCATGGTCGGTGCTGCTGGCCAGCACCTTTGCCTTCATGGTCTGCTTCGTCGTCTGGATGATGTTCGGCGTGCTCGGCGTGCAGCTGCGCGAAGACCTCGGGCTGAACGGCACCGAATTCGGCCTGCTGACCTCGACGCCGGTGCTGACCGGTGCGCTGATGCGACTGCCGCTGGGCATCTGGACCGATCGCTTCGGCGGCCGCATCGTGATGACGCTGCTGCTGGCGATCTGCGCGATTCCCGTCTACATCGTCAGCTATGCGACGCAGCTGTGGCAATTCCTCGTGATCGGCCTGTTCCTCGGTTGCGTCGGCGCGTCGTTCGCGGTCGGCACGCCGTACGTCGCGCGCTTCTTCCCGGCACAGCGGCGTGGCTTCGCGATGGGTTTCTTCGGTGCCGGCACCGTCGGTGCGGCAGTCAACCTGTTCGTCACGCCACTGCTGCTGGATACCTACGGCTGGCGCTTCGTGCCGCGCGTCTACGCGGTGCTGCTGCTGGCGACGGCGGTGATCTTCTGGTTCGCATCGGCGCGCGATCCCGGGGCCGGCAAGGCATCCGGCTCGCTGCTCGATTCGTTCCGCGTGCTGCGCGATCCGCGCGTGTGGCGGCTGTGCCAGTACTACTCGATCACCTTCGGCGGCTTTACCGCGCTGTCGCTGTGGATTCCGCAATACCTGAAGGCCGAATACAGCATGACGCTGGTGATGGCATCGGCCTTCGCCGCCGGCTTCGCCTTGCCGGGCGCAGTGCTGCGAGCAGTCGGCGGCATCCTGGCCGACCGCTTCGGCGCGCACAACGTCACGTGGTGGGGATTATGGGTAGCGTGGATCTGCCTGTTCCTGCTGTCGTATCCGACGACCGATTTCGTCATCCATACGATAGATGGCCCGTTCACGATCACGCTGAACGTGCCGCCGCTCGCCTTCGTCGCGCTGACCTTCCTGCTCGGTGCAGTATTCGCATTCGGCATGGCATCGACGTTCAAGTATGTCGCCGATGATTTTCCACAGAATATGGGCATCGTCACCGGCATCGTCGGCCTGGCCGGCGGGCTGGGCGGCTTTCTGCTGCCGATCATCTTCGGCGCGCTGCTCGACATCTTCCGCATCCGCTCCAGCTGCTTCATGTTCCTGTACGGCATCGTCTGGGTCTCGCTGATCCTGATGTATCTGTCGGAAGTGCGCCGGACGCCGATTACCGGCACAGCGCAAGCCACCTAGCATTTTCGGACGTGCATAAAAAAAGGGCCCCGAAAGGGGCCCGAAAGTTGAGAGCATTACAGACTACAGATTGCGTCAGGCTGTTGCCGCTGCGGTACCGCCCGCAGCGCTTTCCTGCCGCTGCAGTTCTTTCGAACGTGCAACGTGTTTGGCAAGCGCCGGCCGCAAGGCCACGACCGCGAGAATCGCTGCGGTGATATCCATGCACGCCACCGTGTACAGAACGGTCGACCAGGTGCCGGTTGCTTCCATCATGATGTTGCCGACCGGAACGAACAGGGCGCCGATACCTTTTGCGGTGTACAGCACGCCGTAGATCTTGCCGATGTGCTTGGTACCGAACGCGTCGCCGGCCAGTGCCGAGAACAGCGAGTAGACCTCACCCCATGCCAGGAACACGACACCCGACAGGATCAGGAACGCCCAAGGGTTGTGACCGAAGTAGCCCAGCGCGATGATGCCGAAGCCTTCCAGCGTGAACGCGATCACCATGGTTTTTTCACGACCGATGTTGTCCGAAATCCAACCGAACAGGGGACGCGAAATACCGTTCATGATGCGGTCCAGCATCAGCGCCAGTGGCAACGCAGCCATCACGAAGAAGTACATGTCGACTTCGAAGTGCTTGACGCCCAGATCGGTTGCGATCACGCCCAGCTGCGCCACTGCCATCATGCCGCCGGTGACGACGCAGATGAACATGAAGAACATCAGCCAGAACAATTTGGTGTTCAGCGCTTCTTTCAGCGTGTAGTCGCGGGTAGCTTGCGCCAGTTTTGCCGAAACCTGAATTTCACCCTTGGCCGGCGAACGCAGGAACCATGCTGCGGCGAATGCCATGCTGCCTTGCAGGATGCCGAAGAACAGGAAGGTTTCCTGGAAGCCCGACGATTCGATCATCGCCGCGATCGGCAGAATCGTTGCAGCGGAACCGGCACCGTAACCACCAGCCGTCAGGCCGACTGCCAGGCCGCGACGGTCCGGGAACCATTTCAGCGCGTTGTTGATACAGGTTGCGTAGATCGAGCCGACACCGATACCGCCGAATGCCGCGCCGACGTAGAAGCCTGCCAGCGACGTTGCCTGCGAGTTGATGACCCATGCCACACCAATGAAGACTGCACCGAACGCCACCATCAGGCGCGGGCCGAGTTTATCGATGAAGTAGCCTTCGATCGGCGCCAGCCAGGTTTGCACCAGCACGAACAACGTGAAGGCGATTTGAATTTCTGCACGTGCCCAGCCGAACTTGTCCTGGATTTCAGGAACGAAGAGCGTCCATGCGTATTGAATGTTTGCGGTCGCGATCATGCAGATCACGCCGACGACCAGTTGCCACCAACGCTTGTTGGAAACCGGTTTGTCTAGGGTTGCCGAAGGTGCGCCGCTCATTTGCCAGCTCCTTGAATCGATGGGTTGAATTGCAGAGCGGAATCTTGCTGAACAAAATCGCACTGGATGAAACTGCCGGATGCACGCGTGGAAGCGCCACCCGATGGGATGAATACCTCTGTCATGATTGTTCCTCTTGCCATCTGCGAGGCTTGCTTGGCGCAGCCCCGGAAGACGATTGTTTGTTGATGTCGCAAACTGCAGCGACGCGCAAATCTGTTGTTTTGTCAGGCGGCCATGTTGCAGGTCCGGTCGAACGCCGTTCCGCCTTCCGCTGTCACGATCCTTGGCCGATCGCCCTTGCGGTGTG
The DNA here is from genome assembly GCF_014635845.1 of Oxalicibacterium solurbis. Taxonomy (GTDB): domain Bacteria; phylum Pseudomonadota; class Gammaproteobacteria; order Burkholderiales; family Burkholderiaceae_D; genus Oxalicibacterium; species Oxalicibacterium solurbis. The sequence goes on from NZ_BMDP01000003.1 coordinate 155,375, forward strand.
GAATGATCGGATGCTGCACCTCGCTTTCGTCAAAACCGGTTCCCGGAAGGAACGAACCAGAAAACCCCGCCTTCCGAGAACATTGCTTCTCTGGTAACGTCCGTTGTCCGCCGTTCGACGGGCCAGGGCGTTAATCGCAGCAAGCAATCGGCCGGGGTCGGCCTTTTTCTTAAAAACAGGTTAGGGTGTCGTTAAGATTTCGTGACGATACGGATTTAGGCTTTCAGCGCCAATACGTATTTGTACGTAACAAAAATACGTACTAATACGTAGTTCGGAGGCAATTCCAGCATCGTTTGTGAAGAAAAAATGAAAGGAACCAAGCAGGCTGCAGCCACTCTTATTTGCGGTTCGCACCGCATCGTTCCCGCCGCACGAATGTTGTGGCGGCCTCATAATGGAGCGGTTATCACCTGTCGTTGCACATGAAGTCCCAGCCTCTTCTCGCCAACCCGCGCAAACGCGCCGCGATCGGCCTGGCACTCTCCCTGTTGTTGCATGCGCTGCTCATATTCCGTTTCGCGACGCAACCGCCGCCGCCGAAGGACATCAACGAGCCCGGCCCCAAGGGAAACATGCCGCTGACCGTGCGCCTGCTGCCGATGTCGCGACCATCCTCGCAATCGGCCGCCACACCACCTGCGCCCGCGCAGCGTTCGGTGCTGGCGCCGCCGCCGACGGCGAAGCAGCAGCCGCGCCAGAAACAGAAATCGACCGTCGCACAGAAGAAGCAGAGCGCACCGAAAACCGCGCTCGATAAATCGCTGCCGCCCGAAAAAACGGCATCGAAGAAGCTGCCACCCAATGCCGATATCTCGGACATGCTGGCCGCTGCGCGCGATCGCCGTCGCGCTGCCGGCATTGAGGATCCGGACAGCAGCAAACAGGAACCGCAGGATGACAGCGCGATCGCGCGCGCCAATGTGCAGCAAATGCTGCAGATGCAGTCGCACGGCCAGCAGGAAGCCGGCGGCGTATTCCAGATCACTTACAAGGGTGCGCGCACGGCGGAATTCATTTTCCGCGGCTGGAATGTGCGGCGACGTACGGATACGCGCCAGTTGATACAGGTCGATGCGGGGTTGAACGGCGACGTGGATACGGCGATCGTGCGCCGCATGATCGAACTGATCCGGCAGACCGAACGCGGTGACTTTCACTGGGAATCGCGCCGGCTTGGCCGCGTGGTCGTGCTGTCGGCCCGGCCGCAGGACAGCGCCGAACTGGAAGATTTCCTGAAGAAGGAATTCCGGCTGGCGCAATAAGTGCAATCGGCACAGCCGGATGACAGGGCGATCGCTGCAACACAGCCTGCCGCTTCATCCCTTCATGCGGGACGCATTTCTTTTGGCTTTCGCTTATTTCGTATCGATCGCGCGCGCCACGCCCAGATGGTGCTGCACGACCTTGATGTTCCGCTCCGCATAGGCCTTCAGTTCCTGATCCGACGTTTCGCGGATGGTTTTATCCAGTAGCTGTTCCGCGCTTTCATGGTCGCCGATGCCGATGCGCGCAATGTACTGGGAATCGAAGGTGCTGCCGCTCAACAGACCCAGCGCGGTTTTCAGCGTCTTGTGTTGCAGATCGGTTTCTTCCGGCAGCGTGATGCCCTTCGATTCTGCCAATGCACGCAGTTCTTCCAGCGCTTTCGTATGATCGTCGATCATCAACTGCGCAAACTTCCGAATCCGCTCGTCTTCGGATTTTTCCAATGCCAGCATTCCGCTGTCGATTTCTCCCAGATTGGCCTGCGCGATATCGCGGATCAGTTCGCGGTCGCCGCTGCTGACGCGCGCTTCCGCCGTCGCGGCGACAGGATCGGTATTGGTTTGCTGCGCATGAAGCGGCGCAGCGCAGGTCAGCATGGCAGCGCATGCTGCGCCTGCCAGTCGTATCGTTCGTCGTGTTGCAAGCTGTTTTTTCACCATCGTTACTCTCCATCAGACAATTGCAGGCAGGAAAATCTTGCCTGCGCGTTCCGCCTGTGGGAGTTCTTCATCCGGGAATAGTTCTGCCTCTCGTTCTGCCACCCGCCGATAACAGGCGTTGCCTTGCAGAAGAAAGAGAAAAGAGGCGGTCGCAAAAACCGCCGGACAACTTCAACTGGTCACTGCATCCGCCAGCAGGTACTGCCGATGCATCAATGCCAGGATATCGGCGGCAGGCAGCGGCGGTGCGATCAGATAGCCCTGTACTTCATCGCAACCGAGTTCGCGCAGGATGTGCAACTGCTCCTCCGTTTCCACGCCTTCCGCAATGACGCCCATGTCGAGCGCCTTGGCCATCAGCACGATGGTCTTGAACAGGATGTCGCCTTCGGGCCCGGCTCCCAGGCGCGACGTAAACGCACGATCGACCTTGATGATCTGCATGTCGATTTCCTGCAGCCGCGACAGCGACGAGTAGCCGGTGCCGAAGTCGTCCAGGTGGATCTTGATGCCGAGCGCGCTGATGGCGGCAAGCTGGCCGATCACATCCGTCGATTCGCTCATCATCGCCGATTCCGTCAATTCCACCTCGATCAGTTCAGGCGCAATGCCATGGCTCTTCAGCAGGCCGGCAATCAGCGTATCGACGCCGCCGACGTTGAGCTGCGTCGGCGAGATGTTGACCGAAACCGGCACCAGCGGCTCGCCTTCGCGCTGCCATTGCGCGATCTGCACGCACACCTGATCGATCACCAGTTCGCCCAGCTGTACGATGCAGCCGTTCTTTTCCGCCAGTGGAATGAATTCGGAAGGATGGATCAGGCCGCGCAGCGGACTGCGCCAGCGTACCAGCGCTTCCAGCCCCGTCAGCTGGCCGGTGAAGGCATTCACACGCGGCTGATAGTGCATCTCGAACTGGTTTTCGGCAATCGCGCGCACCAGCTCGGCTTCCGCGTTCAGCTTGCTGCGGATGCTGTCGTACAGCTGCTGATCGTAGAAGTGGAAGGTGCCCTTGCCTTCTTCCTTCGCCGCGTACATCGCGATATCGGCCTTCTGGATCAGCGCATCCGGTTCTTCGCCATCGTCCGGAAACATGCTGATGCCGATCGACGTGCCGATGCGCATTTCGCGCCCGAGGATGACGAAGGCTTCGTGGAAGGCTTCGGTGATGCGCGAGGCGACATGCACGACTTCGTCCTGATTCACGACCGAATTCAGCAATACCGTGAATTCATCGCCGCCAAGGCGGATGACATGATCCTCGGCACGCAATACCGATTTCAGCCGCGCCGCCGCCTGCCGCAGCAGCTTGTCGCCCATCGTATGGCCGAGCGTGTCGTTGACGTTCTTGAAGTTGTCCAGGTCGATGAACAGGATCGCGAGGATGCCGTCACGATTCTTCGCGCTGCGCAATGCGGTCGGCAGGAAGTTGATCAGCCAGTAGCGGTTCGGCAATCCCGTCAGCGCATCGGTGTTGGCCATCGTCAGCAGCAGCTGCTCGTGCTCCTTGGTTTCCGAGATGTCGCGCAGCGTGACGGCCAGCCCGGTCTGCGAACGCACCAGCCGGCGATGCACCCAGCTCGGCTGGCCCGGCTTGGCATCGGCGAACTGGAATTCGTCTTCATAAAAACCGAACTCCATGGCGCGCCGATAAATGGACAGCGATTGCTGCACATCCTGTCCCAGATTGACTTCCGATATCTTCATGCCGATCAGCGCACGCTTCGTGTAGCCCAGCAGCGATGCGCCGCGCTCGTTGCAATCCTCGATCACGAAATCCTGCAGCACGCTGTCGTGCGCATACAGCGCGCTTACCATGTAGAAGCCTTCGCGCGCATCGTCGATGGCCAGGTGATAGGTCCGCTTCACCTCGTCCGCCTGTTTCTTGCGCCATGCCAGCCGCGCCGAGAAATGCATGCCGACCAGTGCAGCCAGGAACAGCGCAAGGCTGGCGATGCCGGCGATCTTGCGATAACCGGCAGCGTTTTCTTCCTGCGCGGCATACTGACCTTTTTCCGCCAGGCCGACATAGGAAACCAGCGGATAGCCGGACAGCTTGTGCCATGCAAGGATGCGCGCTTCGTGATCCTTGTATTTGTTTGCCGGCATGCGCCGCACGCCGCTTTCGGTGGTGAACTCCGGCGGTTGCAGATGCACCTGATCGCCACGAATGTCCACGCCCTTCTCGCTGACCAGCAGCGTGCCGTCGTCGTGCCGGATCGAAATGAAGTCGCGCGGCTTCAGGCTGTTTTCGTCATTGAAGGAAGCGAGATAACCCGGCTCGACACCCACCGACACCACGCCGGCGAAAGAGCCGTCCTTCGCATCGAGGCGGCGCGTGAAACGGATCACCGAACGGCCGGAACGGCGGCCCACCGTCAGTGACGGATCGATGCGCAAGCCAGCGCCGGCATGCGCACGATGAAACTGGAAATAATCGCGATCGCTCGCATTGATCGTGGGGCCGGCCAATGTGCTGGCGATGCTGATGCCGTTGCGGTCGATGATGCTGACGTAGAAATCTGAGGCCGGGGGATACAGGCCTTCCCGCAATTGATCCTGCAGGTCGATCTTGCCGTCACTGTGTTCCCAATAGTATTTGAGACTGAGCGACAAGGCATCGATCTGGTCGACGGTGCGCGAGAGCTGCTGGGAATAGGCATTGGAGAGCGACACCGCCATCGCCGCGGCATCGCGTTCCGCTTCCTCGTGGTCCATCGCGATCTTGCTGAACGTGATGCCCCAGATGACCACCACCAGCAACAGGCAGCCGGCGGGCCACAGGAGAATGGCGCCGAGGTGTTCCTTCAGGTATCCGTATCGTTTCAAATAACCTGAAAGGCGATGATCGATTTTACGATGCGCATTTGCCAAGATGAAACCTGCTCAGGGAATTCGTGGGACATGGTGCCGCGTGGCAATAACATGATACCCCCCGGCCGGCATGATCAATTCATGACAGCTACACGAGCCACCGCATACATCGGCACTTCACCGATAAACACGGCAGAGAAAAACAGAGAGACGGCATCCGCAGGATCGGCGGATGCTTGTCCGTCGAAGTCCGCCAGATTGCGCGGGCTTCGAACATCCAGGACAGGATCAACAGGAACGACTGAACGGAACGGCTTGAAACAATTGCATGTATTGCACCATGAGAATCCCGCATCCGCAATGGGGTATCGCACAAAGACGGATGAGGAAGGCTGCAATATCTGATTGTATTGCTGCACGGCATTGTTTTTTGATCTGACGGGGAACGGTCGCGCACCGGGCGCATCCAATTTGCCACGAATGCAATATGGAGGCATCCATGCAACTCGAAGGCTCCTGTCACTGCGGTGCCGTGCAGTTCTCGCTGCATAGCGCCACGCCCGTTCCCTACCAGCGCTGCTACTGCTCGATCTGCCGCAAGACGCAGGGCGGCGGCGGTTATGCAATCAATATCGGCGGCGATGCGAAAACGCTGAAGGTGAAAGGCAAGGACGACGTCAGCATCTACCATGCCGTCATGCGCGTGCCGGGCGAACGCACGCATGCGAGCAAGGCCGAGCGCCACTTCTGTCGGCGCTGCGGCAGCGCGCTATGGCTGTTCGATCCGGCGTGGCCGGACTTGGTGCATCCGTTCGCTTCGGCGATCGATACGCCGCTGCCGGCACCGCCGGAAACCACGCACCTGATGCTGGACTTCAAGGCGCCGTGGGTAGAGATCGATGCCGGGAAAAAGGACAAGCGGTTCGATGTCTACCCCGAGGAATCGCTGGCCGAATGGCATGCGCGGCTGGGATTGACGTCGACGGACTGAAGAAAAATGAAAAGCTGCGATTGAAGCGGCTTTCTGAAGCCGGAGATTGCGGCGGCACGATGCGCAGCCGATCGCACTACACCGTATGGAGCGATCGGCCGCCGCAGGCCGTCACGCAGTAATCAAAGAATGGTCGATATCGTCGCATCGGCAATCTGCATCGACTGCCGCTCCAGCACGCGCATCTGCGCATCGAGGCGATAGATCAGCGGCACGCCGTTGGGTACCTCGAAACTCGCCGCTTCTTCATCGGGCATGTCTTCCAGCAGCTTGACCAGTGCCCGCTGGCTGTTGCCGTGCGTGCAGATGATGATGTTCTTGCCGGCCTTCAACTGCGGCACGATCGCCTCGTCCCAGAACACGCGCACGCGTTCGACCGTGTCTTTCAGCGATTCGCCCAGCGGCAGCAATTGCGGTGCAATGTCGCGATAACGCGCCTCGCCTGCCGGCGCGCGCGGATCGTCGGCGGCCATCAGCGGCGGCCGCGCATCGAAGCCGCGCCGCCATTTCCACACCTGGTCCTCGCCGAACTGCGCGATCGTATCGTCGCGCCGCAACCCGGTCAGCGCGCCGTAGTGGCGCTCGTTCAGGCGCCAGTGCTTGACGATGGGCAGGCACATCGCATCCATCTCGTCGAGGATCAGCCATTGCGAACGGATCGTGCGCTTGAGCAACGAGGTCACGGCGAAATCGAAACGGAAGCCCGCATCGGCCAAGGCGCGGCCGGCGCGGCGCGCCTGCTGGCGGCCTTTTTCGGTGATGTCGATATCCGTCCAGCCGGTGAAACGGTTTTCCATGTTCCATTGCGACTCGCCATGGCGGACGATGACCAGATTGCCCATTCTTTTTCCGTCTCGGAAATACAAAGGTGCAAGATTAACCGAGATTGCGGATGTCGGTTTATCAACAGATGCTTTTACGAAAACCGCCGCCGCTGCAAACGTCTGAACAAATCGTCACCCGAATCGCCGTTTTGCAGAAAAAATCCGCCTTCCGGTGCCATTCGCAAGCACGCAGCGGCAACCAATATGAGAACATGGCGTCAACGCCGCCGACGTTCGCTGCGTTGCCTGCTCATCAAGCGCATCGGCGATTTCCCGCCGATGCAGACGCAGCGTAAAACGTCGGCGGTCGTCGTTCAGGGAACATCGGGAAACTCCTTCATGCAATCCAGTACTCGCATTCTGCTGTCGGCGCTGCTGCTGACCGTCGCCGCCTGCTCCAGCGCGCCGCCCGCGGTCTACACGGAAGAAAAGTTCGATTCGACGAATATCTATTCGCGCCGTTTCGAAGTCAGTTCCACCGTCGCCTGCGAGGCGGTACGCCGCACGCTGCTGAGCCAGGGTTACGTGATCGTCACGTCCAGTGCCAACCAGGTCACCAGCAGCAAGAGTTTCCAGCCGCGCGACGATGCGCACGTGCAGATTTCTTTCCGCGTGGTCTGCACCGACGACGACGCGAAGGGCGACAAATCGTCGATCTATGTGAATGCGCTGGAAGACCGCTATGCGCTGAAGAAGGTCAACAACGTCGCCAGCCTCGGCGTGGGTGTACTGGGTTCGGTATCGCTGCCGTTCTCGTCGAGCGACGATTCGCTGGTGAAGGTGGCGAGCGAGACGATTTCTTCGGACAAGTTCTATTCGCGCTTCTTCTATCTGGTCGAGCGCTTCCTGGATAACGCAACGATAGAAGACGAGGACGACGACCATCTGACACCGCCGGGTGCGCCCAAGCCAGCTCCGGCCGAACGCCCGGTGACGACGATGCCGTCTTCCGCCACGCCTGAAACGCCGGTGGCGACAACGCCGACAGCGGCCGCTGTGCCGGCCGTCGCCGTTGTATCTCCTTCAGCTGCAGCTGTCTCGGCGCCCGTGCCGGCGCCTGCAGCTGCGGCCGCGCATGCGGCTCCGCTCGAAACCGCTGCTGCATCCATATCGGCAACGCCTGCTTCTCAGGAAAAGGTGGAAGCCGCAACCGCTCCGACCACTGCGCCCATCGTTGCCACTACCTCGGCAGCAACAGCGACTGCACCGCTCCAGACCGTAGCAGTAGAAACCGCAGCCTCGCATGCCGCAGAAACTCCGGCACCGACGGCTGCAAGCTCGACCGATGTGCCGCCAACCACGGCATCGCAGCAGCCGTAACGCCCCGCCCTGACAGGGCATCACACTGTCAGGACGCCTCCGCTTCCGACAACTGCCAGCCGCCGCCCAGCGCACGATACAAACCGACCGACGCCTGCAGGCGCTGCATGCGCAATTGGGCCACGGCATCCTGCGCGCCATACAAGGTGCGTTGCGCATCGAGCAGCACCAGTGCGGTTTCCGCACCGGCGCGATAGCGAAATTCAGCCAGCGTCAGCGCGCGTTGCGCCTGCCGCGCTTCCTCTTCCTGCGCCACGCGCTGCGCATCAATGCCGGCAATCGTATTCAACGCTATTTCCACATCGCCGTACGCGGCGACGATGGCCTGCCGGTATTGCGCCAGCAACTCTTCACGTTGCGCAATCGCCAGATCGCGGCCGGCCGCCAGCCGCCCTGCATTGAAGATCGGCACGCTCCAGCGCCTGCCGCTGGTACCAGTTGACGACCAGACCCTTGGCGACCGTCGTCAGATAGGCGCGCGGTTCATGCAGCGACGACACGTCGCGCGAGGCGAGGATGCGGATGAAGGTGTCCTGCGTCAGGTCGGCCGCATCGAAGGTGTTGCCGATCTTCTTGCACAACCAGCCGAGCAGCCAGCCGTGGTGGTTGCTGTACAAGGCGGCGACCGCCTCGCGTTGATGCGCGATTTCAGTCGACACGGTTGCGCTCTCCGTCGTCTTCCGTCGCAGTCGATTTTGCTGCCTCTGCTGCCGCTTCTGTCGTTGCTTCTGTCGTTGCTTCTGTCGTTGCTTCTGTCGTTGCTTCTGTCGCCGAATCAACGTGACTGGCGCGGTTGCCGCCATCGTCTTCGTCGCCGCGCACGAATTGCACCGCTTGCGGCTGTTCCGCCAGCACGCACTGTTCGCCGGTACGCCGGCATTGATCCTGTTCGCGCCAGTAATCGTCGTGGCTGATGCACGCGGTGCGGCAGATCACGGCATCCGCTGCTGCGGCGCCGAGCAGGCTTGCTGCATTAACGTCGGTCGGCGCAGGCACTGCCTGTCTGCGCAACCGTTCGCGCATCAGATCCTGCACGCGGCGCGTCAGCGATTCGACCCGCTGCGCCAGCGTCACGCGCGACGGCAAGCCGGGAATGCCTTCACGCAGCGCCGCCATATCCTCGCGCAGATAAGCCAATGCCGTTTCGCGCACGAGCAGTTCGCCGCGCAGCCTGACCAGTTCGCCCTGCAGGCGCGCAATCTCCGCCGCCTGCCGCGCGACCAGTTCCGTGCAACGCGTCTGCACGCGGCCGTACTGCTTCAGCAGCGCCTTGTGCTCGCGCATCATGTTGTTCATTTCTTCGTCGGAATGTTCCATGCCTCGTCTCCGGCCGCATCGCGGATGCGGCGTCCGTCCATGCGGCACGATGCGGCACGGACTCAGAAGGGGCGGTCAGGAAAGCAGCCGACGCGGCAAGCGGAAACCGCCCGAAGCCTTATTATAAATGAGAATTATTATCATTCAAACAGAGTGTTGTATCCGTTCGAATTTGTGCCGGATTTCATTGGCCAGCGGAAAGGAGGCTGATCGCGCCTGCTATCGAGAAGCTACGCGTTTTTACGCTGCGAGCGTCACCCGACAGGCATCCATGCAATGGCGCCGAAGCTGGCTGCCTCGGAAGAAAACGCTACCGGCAAACAATCGCAATGCAACGCCGGAAGGAAAACTGACCGCGCCGCATTTCTATTGCAGCACGATCAGCTCTGACTCAATCGCACTTTAACCGCAGCTCAGCCGCGCAGACGTTCGATCAGCAAATCGCCGAACTTCGACGTCGATGCACCGCCGCCCAGATCGGCGGTACGGCCGCTGTCGGTCGCCAGCACGGCATCGATCGCATCGCGCAGTTTCTGCGCCTGCGCCGGCTTGCCCACGTGGTCGAGCATCAGCGCACCGGCCAGCAGCAAGGCGCTCGGATTGGCCAGTCCCTTGCCGGCGATGTCGGGCGCGGAACCATGCACCGCCTCGAAGATCGCGGCATCCTCGCCGATGTTCGCGCCCGGCGCCATGCCGAGGCCGCCGACCAGGCCGGCGATCTGGTCGGACAGGATGTCGCCGAACAGGTTGGTGGAAACGATCACGTCGAACTGCCACGGATTCAGCACCAGCTGCATCGCGCAGGCATCGACGATGCGGTCGTCGTATTCGAGGCGGTCTGCGTAATCGAGACCGACTTCCTTCGCGGTTTCGAGGAACATGCCGGTCAGCGCCTTCAGCACGTTGGCCTTGTGCACGATGGTGACCTTGCGACGCTGATTGCGCACCGCGTAGTCGAACGCGAAGCGCGCGATGCGGCGGCTGCCGGCGCGCGTATTGATGCCGGTCGCCATCGCCACCGCATGCGGATCGCCGCCGATCGGCACGTAGTGTTCATGGCCGACGTACAGTCCTTCCAGATTTTCGCGCACCAGCACCAGATCGATCTTGTCGTAGCGACCGGGGATGATGGTGCGCGCGGGACGCACGTTGGCGTACAGCTGGAAGGCTTCGCGCAGGCGCACGTTGACGGAGCGGAAACCGCCGCCGACCGGCGTCGTCAGTGGACCTTTCAGCGCGAGGCCGGTACGGCGGATGCTGTCCAGCGTCTCGGCCGGCAGCAGGTCGCCGCTCTTTTCCAGCGCGTTCAGGCCGGCCTGCTGCGTTTCCCATGCGAACGGGCTGCCCAGCGCATCGAAGACGCGCACCGCGACGTCGACGATTTCCGGTCCGATGCCGTCCCCGGGGATGAGCGTTGCTGGAATGCCGTGCGGTGTTGCGTTCGCCATGAGGGTTACTCCCGATCGATGAACAAGACGAACAGTGTATTCCCATCCGTCAACCTGCGTCGGCAGTCCGACCGATGAAATTTTTTTGTGCCATCCACCCAAACCTGTCCGTTCGGCTGCCTGTTCTCTGTTCCGTCTTGCGACCTAAGTTATAGTACGCGCACGGTCGGCGGCATCGCTTCGGCACCGCGGCAGGCCTTTTTCCCTGACTTGATATTGGAGATTTCCGGATGGATGTGAACGTATACCGTGGCGAAGGCAAACTGCAGCACGTGGTCGAAGTCGGCCCGCACAAACTGATCGCCGACGCGCCGTCGCAATATGGCGGCGAGGATGCCGGCTTCACGCCGCACGACCTGCTGGCCGCCTCGCTCGGTGCCTGCACCGCGCTGACGTTGAACATGTACGCCAAGCGCAAGGAGATGGATCTGCAGAAGGTCGACGTCAAGGTCGAGCACGCGGACAAGGATGGCGCCTACGTCTTCCACCGCAAGCTGACCTTCCACGGCAACCTGACCGACGAGCAGAAGACCAGCCTGCTCGGCATTGCCGACAAGTGCCCGATCCACAAGGTGCTGTCCGGCGAGATCAAGATCGTCACCGAGGCGGTGTAAGCATGGAGGCCGGCAGCGCACTGGAAACCGTTGTCGTCCCGCGCACGCGCGACCTGGGCGACAACTTCGAAGTCCGTCGTGCGCTGCCGACCACGCAGAAACGCATGGTCGGGCCTTTCGTCTTCCTCGACCAGATGGGGCCTCACGGCTTCGACGCCGGCACCGGCCTCGACGTGCGGCCGCACCCGCACATCGGACTGGCGACCGTCACTTATCTATTTGACGGCGAGATCGAGCACCGCGACAGCGTCGGCTCGGTACAGGTCATTCAGCCGGGTGCGGTCAACTGGATGACGGCCGGCAGCGGCATCGTCCATTCGGAACGCACGGCCGCCGACAAGCGCAAGAAACCTTCGTCGCTGTTCGGCCTGCAATGCTGGGTCGCCCTGCCGAAGGCGCATGAGGAAACCGATCCCGACTTCGCTCACATCGCCGCCACCGCATTGCCGATGCTGGAAGGAGAAGGCGCATCCGTCACCATCGTCGCCGGCAGCTTCTTCGGCCAGCGCGCGCCGGTGCCGACGCTGTCCGACCTGTTCTACGCCGATGTCGTGCTGCAACCGGGCGCGCGGCTCGACGTGCCAGCCGAATATCCGGAGCAGGCGATGTATGTGGTCGAAGGCAAACTCGATCTGGGCCGCGACGGCATCTTCGAAGCAGGCCAGTTGCTGGTGCTGAAGGCAGATACCGCCGTCACGCTGCGCGGTGCGGGACCGGGCATGACGCGGTTGATGCTGCTGGGCGGCGAACCGATGGATGGCTCGCGTTATGTGTCGTGGAATTTCGTCTCCAGCTCGCTTGATCGCCTCGAACAGGCGAAGGAAGACTGGAAACACCAGCGTTTTCCCGCCGTGCCGGGCGAAACCGAATTCATCCCGATGCCGGACATTCCCGGCAAACCGGTCGGCTATCCGTAAGCGATTCCTGCTGGTTAAGTTGGCTGACCAGGTTGGCTGACATCAGGTGCTACGGCCGTCGTACTGATGGCGCTTCAGCGCCGCCAGATCCACGTCTTCCAGACAGCGCACATTGATCGCCGCCATCGCGTTGCCGGCCGGATCGGTGCCGAACGCAAACGGCTGACAACCGCAACTCGTACAGAAGCGATGTTCGATGCGGTGCGTATTGAATTTGTAAACAGTCGCCTTGTCCTCGCCGCTTTTCAACGTGAATTTCGCGCGCGGCACAAACCACAGCAATGTTCCCTTGCGGCTGCAATAAGAACAGTTGCATTCGATCGCGTGATCGATCTCGCCTTCCGCTACGAACGTGATGTCGCCGCAATGGCAGGAACCCTGATAGTGCATGTCGTCTCCTCGCAGTGGGCTGCAATCCGGTGCTGCAGGCCTGCCGCCATTCTAGCGCCGGCAGGCGGCACTGCCGTCGCGGAACACGCCTATCGCGGCACATCCAGTTGTTCGTACACCGCATTCGCAATCTTCGACAACGCGCTCTTGTCGATGCCGCCCGACAGCGCATAACCGAACTTGCCGTCGATCCAGTAGAACACATTGATCTGACCTTCCTTTGCAAAACGGAAACCGGTGTCCGTGTTCTGCGCCTGATCGGTCGAGACATACAGGGTCAGACGCTGGCCGCCCGCGTCCTGATACATGAACTGCGCAACCGGCCCGGTCTGGCCCGGCAGCAAACGGCCGCCCATCAGTTCGTAACCAAGCTTGCCGAGCTTCGGCGGATGCAAAGGCGTGCCGATGCGTTTCGACAGCCACTTCACCAGTGCATCTTCGTCGTCGGACGTGACTTCCACCGGGCGACGCACATCGGGGCTATACACGGCATGCGCCACCGCAGCCTGATGCGCCAGCGCGGCAACCTGCAGCGACGCTTCGGTGCCGAGGTGCGCCGTCAATGTGGCGGATGGCTGGCTGGCGCCATGCAGCATCCAGCCACCGACACCGCCGGCCAGTGCGATCAGCAAGGCTGCCGCGTAACGACCGAGAAATGCCGGACCGAAGTGTCGATGCACACCAGCCTCAACGCTCGCATCGATATTCATATGCAAGCGCGGCGGCACCGGTTCGTCGAGCACCGGATCGAACAGTTCGCGCAGCGCATCGTTCTGGTCGCGCCATGCCTGGATACGCTCCATTTCTTCCGGCCTCGATGCCAGATAGCCGTCGACCTCCTGCCGGCGCGATGCGCTCAGCAAATCGTCGGCATAGGCATGCAGATCCGATTCGGTAATGGGGAGCCGGCTCATTTGACCACCTTCAACGGCGATGCGACCGATCGCCCTTCCATCTGCGCGCGCAGTTTCTGGCGTGCGCGCGACAGCCGCGACATCACGGTGCCGATCGGCAAATTCAGCGTCACCGCCACTTCGTCATACGACATTTCTTCCAGCGCGATCAACAACAGGATTTCACTCTGCTCGGCCGGCAGGGTATTCAGTGCGGATGCGAGATCGCGCATCTGCAGGCTGTCGCCCTGCGATGCGCGCACTTCCGGCAGCGGCGTATCGTCGTCCAGCACGTCGGTCGGCACCGACGGCCGTCGCACCTGGTCGATATACAGGTTGTGCATGATGCCGAACAGCCATGCGCGCATGTCGCTGCCGCGCTGCCACGACGACAGCTTTTTCCATCCACGCTCCATCGTGTCCTGCACCAGATCATCGGCACCGGTGCGGTCGCCGACCAGCGCGCGGGCGTAACGGCGCAGGCGCGGGATGCACGCGATCAGGCGATCGCGCTCATCCTGCATGGCAGCTTTCATCGTGCATCATGGACGACGCGGCGAACGATCAATCCTTGATGACGTGCCAGACATTCTTGACGTTGTCGCCGTTGCGGTCGCCGGCCTTCTTGTCGGAAGCGAACAGGTACAGCGGCTTGCCCTTGTAGGCCAGTTGCGCGGAACCGTCATCGCGCTTCACGACCGAATACGGCGCAGCGATAGTGGCACCGGCAGCGGAAAGCGGCGGCCATGCCGTGGCGCAACCGCCGTTGCAGACGCTCTTGCCGCTGTTGGCAACGTCCTTGTCGAAGGTGTAAAGCGTCATGCCTTCGCTGGTGACGAGGATGCCGTCGTCGGCTTTCTTAACCGGTACGTCTTGCGCGAACGCGGTAGCAGAAAACGCCAGGGCAGCAACAGTGGAAAGCAGCAGACGGAAAATCTTCATGATGATGCTCCTTTATCGGAAATGATCGGGACAGCCGCAAGTGCGCTAATCGGCGCTTCGCAAGTGTGCGCCGACAACAAGGTATACGAAAGGGCAACCCGGTTTATTCCGCGTCCGGATAAAAAATTTGTCCGTTGCCGCATGGTATCGGTGATTCTCCGGCACCGAGCATGCACGAATCTTGCTTTTGACATGGCATCAAACCAAGGACGAAGCAATGACAAGTACGACATCCCCTTCCCCGCAGGCGCCGCGCGGCGCCCAATTGTGGCGCGAGCGACTCGACCTGCTGCTGGAATCCACCGGCGAAGGCGTGTTCGGGGTGGACATGGATGGCAACTGCATCTTCATCAACCGAGCCGCCGCCGAGATGATCGGCTGGCCCCAGGAAGAAGCGCTGCACCGGAACATGCATTTGCTGATCCATCATTCGCACAACGACGGAAGTTGCTATCCGGTCGAGCACTGTCCGATCTTCCATGCGTTCAGCCATGGCCTGCCTTGCCACATCGAGGACGAAGTGCTGTGGCGCAGGGACGGTTCGTCGTTTCCCGCCGAATATACATCGCACCCTATCGTCGAGCGTACTGCCGACGGCGAAGCTATCCTTGGCGCGGTCGCCACCATCAAGGACATTTCCGAACGCAAGCGCGCCGAACAGCTGCTGAAACGAAGCAACGACGAACTGGAACGCCGCGTTGCCGAACGCACCGGCGAACTGACGAAGGCACTGGCCGATCTGCGCGAACTGGCCGCCTATATGGAAACGATGCGCGAAACCGAGCGCACGCGCATCGCGCGCGAGATCCACGATGAACTCGGCTCGTTGCTGGTCGCGCTGAAGATGGATGTGAACTGGCTCGAGAAGCGCATGGACGACCGGCCTGCACTGGCGCAGAAATGCCAAGGCATGGGCGAGCTGATCGATATTGCCGTCGACAATGTCGGCCGCATCATTACCGACCTGCGCCCCAGCATTCTCGATCATCGCGGCCTGTGGGCGGCGCTGGCCTGGCAGGTGCAGGAATTCCTGAAGAGCGCCGAAATGGCGTCGGACGTGCAGATGCATGTCGCTGCCGGCGTGGGCCATCCGGAGCGCGCGCAGGCAACCGCCGTCTTTCGCATCTTCCAGGAAATGCTGTCGAATGTCGCGCGGCATGCGCGCGCCGAGTCGGTGTCCATCCGCCTGCTGGTCGATGCGCCACCGGAACCGGTCCTCTTCATCGAGGTGCGCGACGATGGCGTCGGCGCCACGCGTGAGGAATTGAATAGCCCACAGAGCTACGGCGTGGTCGGCATGCGCGAACGCGCCGGCTACTTCGGCGGCAAGCTGACCATCGACGGTTTGCCCGGGCAGGGAACCTGTGTCCGGTTGGTGATGCCGTTGACCATCGATACGGAGACGTCATGAGCAAAACGATCAGGGTTCTGGTCTGCGACGATCATCTGATCGTGCGGCAGGGCATCCGGCAGATCCTGTCCGATGCGGAAGACATCGCCGTCGTCAGCGAAGCGGGGAATGGTCCGGAAGCGATTCGGCAGGTACGCGAGCTGGCGCAGGGAGAGGGCAGCATCGATGTGGTACTGCTCGACATCGCGATGCCGCAGCGCGACGGGCTGGACATGCTGAAGCAGTTCAAGAACGAATTTCCGAAACTGCCGGTACTGATTCTGAGCACCTATCCGGACCGGCAATATGCGGTCTTCAGCCTGCGTCTCGGCGCGGCCGGTTATCTGAACAAAAGTGCCGATTCCGAACAGATGATCGCCGCGATCCGCAAGGTGGCGCGGGGTGGCGTCTTCATCACGCCATCGGTCGCCGAACTGCTGGCGTCCTCGGTCGGCGCAGGCCCCGATCACAACGAACAGCCGATACAGGAACGCCTGTCGCATCGCGAGCATCAGGTGTACCGGATGCTGTCGCAGGGACAGAGCGTCGGCGAGATCGCAACGCAACTGTCGCTGTCGCCCAATACTGTCAGCACCTATCGTTCGCGCATCCTGGAAAAAACCGGCGTGCGCAACGATGTCGAACTGGCGTTGTATGCGGTGCGGCAATCGTCGGGATCGACATGAGTGCCGCACCGCGCGACACGAAGCTGGTGCCTACTTAGCCGTCTTCGCACGCTGCCGTATCAGCGTCACCGGCTCGCCGCCGACGCCCCAGTTGTCGGTATCGACTTCATCGATGATGACGAACGTCGTCTGCGGATTCTTGTTCAGCACACGTTGCAGCAGTTCGGTCGCGCCCTTGATCAGCTCCGCCTTCTGCTCCGGCGTGACGTTTCCTTCGCGGGTGATCTGAATATTGACGAATGGCATGGTCACTTCTCCTTGTTCAAAATGGTGATTACCAGGTACCGGCGGAGGCGCCGCCGTCTACCGCGAGGATGGTGCCGGTCGTGAACGATGCACCCGTCAGATACATTACCGCATCGACAATGTCCTGATCCTTGCCCATCGTGTGCGTCGGATGCAGTCCCTTCAGGAAGTCGTGCGTTTCGGGCGCATGCATCGGTGTATCGATGACGCCGGGCGCCACTGCATTGACCATCACGTTGCTGGACGCCAGTTCGATTGCCAGCGCGCGGGTCGCCTGATTCAGGCCGCCTTTTACCAACACCGGCAGCAGCGCGCCGATCCTGGCGGTCGGCTGCATGGCAATGCTGGCCGTCACGTTGACGATGTGGCCGCTGCGGTTGTCGGCCATGTGCTTGCCGGCCAGTTGCGTCACGTACAGGAAACCTTTCAGGTTGGTATCGAAGATGCGGTCGACATCGTCCGGCGTGTAATCGGCAAACGGCTTCGGCAGGAAGATGCCGGCATTGTTGACCAGGATGTCGACCTTGCCGAATTGCGCGATGGCGGTATCGAACACCCGTTTCGCGGTGGCAGGATCGCCGATGTCGCCATCGACCGGCACAAAACGCTCACCGAGTTTCTCCGCCGTTTCCTGCAGGCGGGACAAGGTTCGTGCGTTGCCGATCACGTTGTCGCCGCGTTTCACAAACGCTTCCGCGATGGCCAGTCCGATGCCGCTCGATGCGCCGGTGATGATGACGGTGCGCGCTGTCTTGTTACTCGTATTCATGATCCATTCCTTTTCGTTTTGTTGGAGTAAAAACCGTCGCTCCAGTCCAGCCGCGTGTCGTTGTGCAGACTGCGTTTGACGATGGAATGGACTTTACTGATGCAGTCGATGATGATAAATACAGAAAATCGCAAATTACTTGATACATCATGTAATCAATGAAACGACAATTCGACGATCTTCTGCTCGGCAGCATCGAGCTGTTCTGCCTGGCTGCAGAGCTCGCCAGCTTCACGGCGGCGGCCACGGTCGCCGGCGTCACGCCTGCCGCCGTCAGCCGCTCGGTATCGCGGCTGGAACAGCGCCTGGGCGTGCGGCTCTTCGTCCGCACGACGCGGCAAATCCGGCTGACGGATAGCGGCCAGGCTTATTTCGCGCAGTGCCGGCAGGCCTTGTCGCAGCTGGTCGACGCCGAAAACGAAGTCACCGGCAAGCAGTCGGCGCCGGCCGGCCATCTGCGCATCAGCCTGCCGGTGCCATACGCGCATTACCGCGTGCTGCCGCTACTGCCGGAATTTCGCGCGCGCTATCCGGACGTGACGATCGAAACCCACGTCAGCAACCGCAACATCGACTTCATCGAAGAGGGGTACGACCTCGCGATACGCGGGCGGCTGCCTGCCGATTCGAACATGATCGGCCGCAAGCTGGAGGACACGCCGCTGGTCATCGTCGCCACACCGGACTATCTGACGCGCGCCGGCACGCCGCAGACGCCGGCGGATCTCGCCGCGCACGAATGCATCCAGTTCGAGCTGCCGAGCAGCGGTCGCGACATTCCGTGGCTGATCCGGCAGAACGGCGTGGTCGAGGAAGTGCCGACGCAAGGCGGCTATCGCACGTCCGGCGACTATGTCAGCGCCGTAATGCTCGCACGCAAGGGCGCCGGCCTGTTCCAGACTTATCGCTTCATCGTCGAAGAGGATCTGCGATCCGGCGCGCTGGTCGAGGTGCTGCAGCCGTATGCCGGCGGCGCACGGGCCTTTTCCCTGCTCTATCCGAGCGGCCGTCATCTGCCGCTGCGCGTGCGCGCATTCATCGATTTCCTCGTCGCCAGACTCGGCAACTGATTATTCGCCGTCGCAGACAGACGTTGTAGTGCCAGCACTACAAAAAATCGCGGCCTTGCACGATGGTCGACGGTTGCATGCCTTTCTAAGATGGCCCCAGGCAATGGCAGTGAAATTCGCATGCGGCGTGTCCGGCTCATGCAATGCAGCAGGCTGAACACCGTCATCGATGTTCGTCCGGTCTTGCCGGCGAAGAGCCGCAGCCAGCAGCACTCCGATCGCCCGACCCTTTCTTTATTTCTTACAGGAGCCGCATATGAACCGTAACGACGTTACCGAAAAAATCATCACCGCCAAAGTATCGCAAGGCTTGAAATGGTCGGAGATCGCCACCAAGGTCGGCATGAGCAAGGAGTGGGTCACCGCAGCCTGCTTCGGCCAGATGACGATGAATGCCGAACAGGCCGATGCCGCCGCAAAACTGTTCGGCCTGACCGACGAAGAAAAGAAATGGCTGATGATCGTCCCGTACCGCGGCTCGCTGCCGACCGCCGTACCGACCGATCCGACGATTTATCGTTTCTACGAACTGGTACAGGTGTACGGCACAACCTTCAAGGAATTGATCCACGAAGAATTCGGCGACGGCATCATGAGCGCAATCGACTTCAAGATGGACATGTCGCGCGAGAAGGACCCGAACGGCGATCGCGTCAAGATCATCATGAGCGGAAAATATCTGCCTTACAAAATGTACTGATGTCGTTTGCGGCGCGACACGTACGGCAAGCGACGCGAACAAGAGCAAAGCCGCGATAAAGTGGCTATTGAACAAGCGCGCCATCGCAGCGCGCTTGTTCATTTTTGCCGCGCAATGCGGGCGAACCGCACATCGAAATCGCAACTGCCCAAAAATCAGGCAGTGAATGCCTTGGCGTATATTGCCTAAATTTTGGGCAATGCAATTTAACGAAATCTTAACATCATCGGCCGCAAACCCGCACCAGCTCTCGCTCTCCGCGATTACGTACTATCCACAAAATTTTTACGTGGTATCCACAATTCACTTAAATCATTCGTGCGCGAATACGGGATATCCACAATCTGAATATCACATATTCCTGACTTGAAGCATAGCAACGAAACGCGCGTTCTCTGATAGTGAGGCCGTTGAAAAAGTAAACACACGGACTGCACGCATCGGCGAGGAAAAGACAACCGGCTTTCCCGCAAACGATGCAGCCGAGAATGATCGCATCGAATCAAGTGTTTATGGCAACGGGCGCACGGCACAGGTCGTGACGTGCAATTACATACTTGAGAGTTGAGAGAAGGCAAAATGAATCAAACCGCTTCCGCTACGCTGACTGCCGAAGTCAGCCGTCCGGCCTCTTATCGCTGGATGCAGTTGATCCTGGGCATCGTCGCCATGGCGATGATCGCTAACCTGCAGTACGGTTGGACCCTGTTCGTCGATCCTATTTCGCAAAAATACGGCTGGAGCCGTGCTGCCATTCAAGTGGCATTCACGATCTTCGTCATCACCGAAACCTGGCTCGTTCCTATCGAAGGCTGGTTCGTCGATAAATTCGGCCCACGCCCTGTCGTTCTGGTCGGCGGCATCCTGTGCGGCCTCGGCTGGTTCATCAATTCGTTCGCCGATTCGCTGGCACTGTTCTACATTTCCGCCATCATCTGCGGCGTGGGTGCAGGCGCTGTCTACGGCACCTGCGTCGGCAATGCGCTGAAATGGTTCCCGGACCGCCGCGGTCTGGCAGCCGGCCTGACCGCTGCCGGTTTCGGCGCCGGTTCCGCTGCGACCATCATCCCGATCTCGTCGATGATCGCCGAAAAAGGCTATGAAGCTGCGTTCCTGTACTTCGGTATCGGCCAGGGCATCATCGTCGTGCTGATCGCGCTGTTCCTGACACGTGCTCCCGAGCACAAGAAAGGCGAAGCAAGCAACGCCAAGGTGCAGCAGTCCAAAAACGAATTCAAGCCGAGCGAAGTTCTGCGTCAGCCTGTGTTCTGGATCATGTACCTGATGTTCGTGATGGTGGCTGCCGGCGGCCTGATGGCAACCGCGCAACTGGGTTCGATCGCACACGACTTCAAGGTGTTCGACGTCAACTTCAACGTGTTCGGCATGGTGTTGCCTGCACTGACCTTCGCACTGGCAATCGACCGCGTGCTGAACGGCCTGACCCGTCCGTTCTTCGGCTGGATCTCCGACATGATCGGCCGCGAACCGACGATGTTCATCGCCTTCGCAATCGAAGCAGTCGGCATCCTGGCTCTGTACCACTGGGGTCATGACCCGATCGCGTTCGTGATCCTGACCGGTATCGTGTTCTTCGCATGGGGCGAAATCTACTCGCTGTTCCCGTCGACCTGCGCAGATACCTTCGGCGCCAAGTTCGCAACGGCCAACTCCGGCCTGCTGTACACCGCCAAAGGCACGGCATCGCTGCTGGTTCCGATTTCCGCAGTGATCGCTTCGGCAACGGGTGGCTGGTATGCCGTGTTCGTGCTGGCAAGTATCCTGAATGCTGCCGCCGCACTGATGGCATGGTTCGTGTTGAAGCCGATGCGTTCCAAGTTCATGAGCAAGAACTGATCGACTTTCGTTCAGTCAATTTTCCGGACCGGCCTTCGTGCCGGTCTTTTTTTATCCATCGTTCCGGCAAACGTTCAGCACGGCTTGCCTTGCAGCAGATTGCGTAGCGCTGCCGTCACCGCATCGGGCTTCTCCAGCGCCGACAGATGGCCGCAATGCTCAACGATCGTCATCGTTGCACGTGGAATCAGCGCAGCCATTTCCTCATGCACCTCCACCGGCGTGATGCCATCCTCGCGGCCGCACAGTACCAGTGACGGGCAACTGATGCGCGGCAGACTGTCGCGACTGTCAACGCGCGCCATGATCGCGTGCTGCTGACGCACAAAGGCATCGGGGCCGACCGTTGCCGCCATGTCCTCGATGCAATCGACGATGTGTGGTTCTTCCAGATGCGGCGGATACAGCAGCTTCGGCATCAGCTCACGCGGCACCGCGGGAAAATCCGTGTGCGCCATGGCAATCAGCCGCTGGCGATTTGCCGTCGCTTCTAACGTGTCCGGCCGCGCGCTGGTATCGATCAGCGCCAACGCCGTCACGCGTTCCGGCGCCTGCCGCATGATTTCCAGCGCGACATAGCCGCCCATCGACAATCCGGCCAGCGCGAACATGCCGGCCGGCACCTGTTCCAGCACGTCGGCGGCCAGGTCGGCCATCGTGTCGCTGCGCGTCAGGTCCGCCACCGATACGTTGGCGATATCGGCCAGGCCTTCGGCCTGTGCGCGCCATAAACGCGCGTCGTTCAACAGTCCCGGCAACAGAATCAGGTTGGGCTTCATCAGGTAGGACATTGCGTTCTCCTTTCAGCCAGAGATGGCCGGTCGATCTTCCTGCATGGACAAGCGCTTCGGCCATGCGTTCCGCAATACACCGGCAACAACAGACAACAACGGCAAGCAACGCCGAAACCCGTCGCAGCCGCGACAACTTCGGGTAGGATGGATGCACCCATAATGCCGCGGCCCATCGGGGCGCCTTCACATGAACTATCAAGGAATCCGCGAAAAAACCTTCCTGACGTTGCTGATCGTTTTTTCGATCGCCTTTGTCGTCATCCTGCTGCCGTTCTACGGCGCAGTGTTCTGGTCCATCGTGCTGGCCATCCTGTTTGCACCGTTCTACCGCAAGATGCTGCACAAGATGCACAAACGCGAAAACCTGGCCGCACTGGCAACGCTGCTGCTGTGCCTGGTGGTCGTGATCCTGCCGCTGACACTGATCTCGGTCTCGCTGGTGCGCGAAGCCTCGGCCTTCTATGCCGAAATCCGCGGCGGCCAGATCGATTTTGTCGCCTTCATCCAGAAGGGCTTCTCCGCCATGCCTTCCTGGCTGATCGGCATCCTCGACCGTTTCGGCATCGGCAACCTGACGGCCCTGCAGGCCAAACTGGCCGCTGCCGCAGTACAAGGCAGCGAGTTCTTCACGCGGCAGGCGATCAACATCGGCCAGAACACCTTCAACTTCCTGGTCGGCTTCACGATCATGCTGTACATCCTGTTCTTCCTGCTGCGCGATGGCGATCGCCTTGCCGCACAGATCCGGCAGGCCGCACCGCTGAACCAGGAGCACAAGCGACAGCTGTTCAACAACCTGACCGGCGCGATTCGCGCCACCGTCAAGGGCAACATCATCGTCGCCGCCGTGCAGGGTGCGCTGGGCGGCATCGCATTCTGGTTCCTCGGCGTAAAGGGTGCATTGCTGTGGGCCGTGATCATGGCCTTCCTGTCGCTGCTGCCGGCAGTCGGCGCCGCGCTAATCTGGGCGCCGGTCGCCATCTACTTCCTGCTGACCGGTTCCATCTGGCAAGGCGTCGTGCTGATCGCCTTCGGCGTGCTGGTGATCGGGCTGGTGGATAACATCTTGCGCCCCATGCTGGTCGGCAAGGATACGCAGATGCCGGATTACATCGTGCTGATTTCCACCGTCGGCGGCATGGCGCTGCTGGGCCTGAACGGCTTCGTCATCGGGCCGGTGATCGCAGCAATGTTCATCACGCTGTGGCAGACGTTTTCGGCCGGCAACCAGAAGGACGAAACGGAAAAACTGCATCGTCCGGATTAAACACCGGACCGTATAGACGATATATACGGCGTCCTATGGTGGCAGCGAGGTGGCCGGCGTGCCGCCATCGGCCAGATGTTCGGCGCCGTTACTCTTGCGCCGTTCGGCGCAGCGATTGCGCAGATACAGCACCTGCCCCAGTATCGCGGCCAGCAGCAGCAAGGTATTGGTCGCCGTGAAAACCGCATCGCCGACCGCGATGCTGTAGGCGACGAAGCCGGCAGACGCGCTGATCTGCCCGATGAACAGCCACGGCGACACGCCTGCGCTGCTGCGGCTTTTCCACTGCTGCAGAACCTGTGCCGAAACCGTCAACAGCAGCACGGCGGCACTGCTCCAGCCGATGATGTCGCTCATCCATCCTCCGGCAAGTTTTTCGCCGCGGCACCGCGGCTCAGAAGATATCGCTGTCGCGCTTGGTCGGCGTGCGTGTCAACGTACTTGCGCGCCGCTGCAGCTCACGCGCCTGCGCCACATCGATCACATCTGGCGGGTCCGGCAACGCTTCGCCGTCGATCAGATTGTCCAGCCCCGAATTGCCGTCGACATGGCTTTGCTCGCCGCTTTCGTCGTGCCGGTCGTTGATGCCGCTGTTCTTTTTCGACATGGTGATTCCCGCCTTTCCCGCACGCGCGCGGCGCAACCGAAACGTCTGCACACAGACATCGCGCCGCGCAGGATACGAAGAGGCTGCGGCGCGTATCATGCGACTGCTTCGGCGCCGAGTTCTTCCTTGCGTTCCATCATTTGCATACCGAGGCCCTCCAGATCCAGCCTGGCTTTCTTCGCTTTCGGGAACATCTCGGTTTCCTCTTCCTTCACATGATGGTCGATGTATTCGGACAGGACCTTGACTGTCGCGTCGTACATCGGGTCGTCGCCGGCCATCTCCTGGATCTGCGCGATCAGATCCTTGGCCGTCGCATGTTCGACTTCCGCTTCGTTGATCAGATCTTCTGCATCGCCGAACGCCGTACGCGCCGCCGGATAGAAAATTTCTTCCTCGATCATCGTGTGAATCGTCAACTCCTCGCAGATCTGGTTGGCGATATCGACCTTGCCGTCGAGATCGCCATGCTTGGCGAGTTTTTCGTATTCCTTGAAAAGCTTCTTCACATTCTCGTGGTCCTCCATCAGCAGCGAAATTGCGTCTGTGCTGGCTGATTTGGCTGGCTTGTGCGCTGATTTGGACGTCATGTCTTTCTCCTGAAGGTGAAATCGCGTTTTGGATAACTTCGAATGCCAGTGGAAAATGTATGCCCGCAGCTCGGCCGCGCGTATCAGACATTGACACCAACTTCTGTCGGAATCCGGATCACCGACTGCGGCACGCCACGCAATCATCTTGCTGTATTGCATGTGCCACATTGCCGCCGTCCATGGCACGCCGCGATACGCTACAGACCGGCAAATCTGCGACAATTCCGCCATGAATTCCCTGCCTCCGGACACCGTCGCCGGCAACGCTGCGCCGCTGTTCCATACCGCCTTTTACAAATTCGTCCGCATCGCCGATCCCGATGCGGTCGCCGCGCGCCTGCGCGAGCTGACGGCCGACCTGCTCGGCAGCATCCTGGTTGCCGAGGAAGGCATCAACGGCGTGCTGGCAGGCAACATGGCAGCGCTCGATGCCTTCGAACATGCGCTGCAGCACGACGCCGCATTCGACGGCTGCTTCGCCGGCATCGCCTTCAAGCGCAGCGCCTGCAGCACGGCGCCGTTCGCACGGATGAAGGTGCATCGCAAACCGGAGATCGTGCAGCTCGGCGTGGACGACGTGGATGCGACGGCCGCCGGCGGCATCGATGTCAGCCCGCAGCAATGGCGCGAACTGATCGCGCAGGACGACGTCGTCGTCATCGACAATCGCAACAGCTTCGAATACCAGCTGGGCCGCTTCCACAACGCGATCGATCCGGGTGTCGACAATTTCCGCGACTTCCCGGCCTTCATCGAGGAACATCTGCCCGAATGGAAAGCGCAGGGCAAGCGCGTCGCGATGTATTGCACCGGCGGCATCCGCTGCGAAAAGACCAGCGTCTGGATGCACGACATGGGCGTGCCGGTCTATCAACTGGAGGGCGGCATCCTCAACTATTTCCTGCAGATGCCGGATGCTGATCGCGACTGGGAAGGCGAATGCTTCGTCTTCGACAACCGCATCGCGCTCGATACGCATCTGCAGGAAACCGCCACCACGCCGGAAGACGTGTACGGCGGCCATCCCGAATGGGAATGGCGGCTGCAGCGCGCGCGTCGCCTCGAGGAAAGCGACTAGATAAATGGGGCGTCCGCTTCCCGCGTGGCAGCCGCCGGTGATTGCCGGCGTCAGTCCGAGCAGCGTCGCGCTGCCGCCGGGGCCGTGGCGCACGATGGCGGAATTCTTCGCACAGCGATTTCCCGCCGTCGACCACACCGATTGGGTCGCGCGCATGCAGCGCGGCGAAGTGCTGGATGCGCAAGGCAATCCGCTACAACCGCATGAACCTTACCGCCCGCTGCCTCGCGTCTTCTATTACCGCACGCTTGCGTCCGAGCCGCGTATCCCGTTCGAGATCGAAGTGCTGTATCAGGACGCGCATCTGGTCGTGGCCGACAAGCCGCACTTCCTGCCGGTCACGCCATCCGGCCGCTACGTGCAGGAAACGCTGCTGGTGCGGCTGAAGCGACTGCTCGGCATCGACACGCTGACACCCATGCACCGCATCGATCGCGATACCGCAGGTCTCGTGCTGTTCACCGTGCAGCCTTCTCATCGCAATCTGTACCAGACGCTGTTTCGCGATCGCAGCGTCGAGAAGCGTTACGAAGCGATCGCGCCGTTCCGCGACGATCTGGTCCTGCCATGCGTGCACCGCAGCCGCCTGATCGAAAGCAAGGCCTTCATGCAGATGACGGAAGCGCAAGGCGAACCGAATGCGGAAACCCGCATCGCGCTGCTGGAACGCCGCGACGATCTTGCTCGCTATGCGCTGGAGCCGGTGACCGGCCAGAAGCACCAATTGCGCGCGCACATGGCCGTGCTCGGCATTCCCATCGTCAACGACCGCATCTATCCGCATCTGTATCCGGACGAAGGCGCGAATCAGGATTACACGCAGCCGCTGCAGCTGCTGGCAAAATCGGTGCGTTTCACCGATCCGGTGACGGGCGAGGCGCACATATTCGAAAGCCGCCGCACGCTGTCGTTCTGACGACGAAAAGAAAACGGGGAGAGAGAATGCTGGAAACGACAGGCCGCGTATTTGCGAGTGTGCTCTCGGCGATGGTCACGCCGCTGGCCGAATGGCTGGCGGAGAAATTCGCCGACCGCTTCGGCCGGCAACATCCTCCCTTGCAGCGCATAGCCGTGCAGATGGTGGTGTTTGGCCTGGCGATATTGCCGGCGCTGTGCGTGGCGCTGCTGCTGGTTGTGTTGCTGGGCATGTTGCTGAGTACTGCAATCCATTTGCTGACGAACGCCGTCTCCTGAAACAAAAAGCCCCGTTCTCGGACGGGGCTTTTTCATTTACGCTCGCCTGCGATCGTCAGGCCGCATGCCGCAGCGCAATCGGTGCAGCCGATTCAGCCGGCGAACCGATGGCCTGCCGCCAGATGGTGTGTGCATTGTCGTTGGTCCAGACGGCAAGGTGCAGGCGCGACAGGAAAAGCGGATCGGCCAGCAACGCATTCTTCTGCGCATCGGCCAATGCCGACGGACCGCTCAGCAATGCCGTCTGCACGAGATTGGCGCGCATTTCCTGCGCCAGCAACGAACGATGCGGATGCAGCTTGCCGGTCGCGCAGACCACGGCGTTGAACACCGGCTCGATCACTGCCTGCACGAAATCCGCTTCTTCCGGCGCTTCCTTCACATAGCGCACCGTCTCCGACAATTCGATCGGGGGCGTCGCTTCTTCCGGGATCAGGAACAGTTTCGCGCGCTTGAACTGCAGGCCGTGCGACACGCGGCTCGAATAGATCGACACCGGAATCGCCACCGCCAGCGAACCGCAGATCGGCAGCAGCCACGGCAGGAAGGCCGGGTTCAGCCAGAAGATCGCGCCGCCCCATGCCAGACCCAGCAGCGTCTGGTAGCCGTGGTAACGAAATGCCTCGCCCGGCGTCGTTTCGGAATCCTCGCGCGACGGCGATTTCCAGCGCAGCGCCCAACCCATGAAAGCGGCGACGACGAAGTGCGTATGAAACAGCATGCGCACCGGCGCCAGCATCATCGAGAACAGCATTTCGATCAGCATGCTCATGACGACACGGAAACGTCCGCCGAATTGCTGCGCGCCCTGGATGCAGACCAGCAGTACGCTGAGAATCTTCGGCAGAAACAGCAAGGTGGCCGTTGCGGAAAACAGCGCCAGCGCCTTTTCCGGATGCCATTGCGGCCACGTGGGGAACAGCTGCCACGGCTCGGTGAAGTAGGCCGGCTCGGTCAGCGTATGCTGCGCCAGCAACGCGGTGGACAGAATCAGGAACAGGAACCACAGCGGCGCCGACAGGTAAGCCATCACGCCGGTGACGAACACCGCGCGATGCACGCTGTGCATGCCGCGCGCCATGAACAGGCGGAAGTTCATCAGGTTGCCCTGGCACCAGCGGCGATCGCGCTTCAGTTCATCCAGCAGGTTCGGCGGCATCTCTTCGTACGAGCCGTCGAGATCGTAGGCGATCCAGACTTTCCAGCCGGCGCGCCGCATCATCGCCGCCTCGATGAAATCGTGCGACAGGATTTCGCCGGCGAACGGCCCCTTGCCCGGCAGCAGCGCCAGCGCGCAATGCTCGATGAAGGGCTGCATGCGGATGATCGCGTTGTGGCCCCAGTAATGCGATTCGCCCAGCTGCCAGTAATGCAGCCCTGCCGTGAACAGCGGGCCGTAGACGCGCGTCGAGAACTGCTGGATGCGCGCATACAAGGTATCGCGACCGGCGGCACGCGGCGCGGTCTGGATGATGCCGGCATCCGGATTGGCCTCCATCGCCTGCACCAGTTTCGTCAGGCAGTCGCCGCTCATCACGCTGTCGGCATCGAGCACGATCATGTAGCGGTAATCCTTGCCCCAGCGACGGCAGAAGTCGTCGATATTGCCGCTCTTGCGGCGCACGCGGCGCTGGCGGCGGCGATAGAAGATGCGGCCGAAACCGCCCACCGCATTGCACAGCCGCGTCCAGGCGGCGACTTCGGCAGCGGCGGTATCGCTGCTGTTGGTATCGCTCAACACGAAGAAATCGAAGCGGTCCAGCTTGCCGGTTTTCTGCACCGATTCGTAGGTGGCGCGCAGGCCGGCAAACACGCGCGTGACGTCTTCATTGCAGATCGGCATGACGATCGCCGTGCGCGCAGCCGGATCGATCGCGCCGCCGGTGACGGCCGTTTTCGAAATCAGGTAGGCATCCTTGCCGGTAGCCAGCAGCAGGAAGCCGGTCATCGCCGTCCAGAAACCGGCGGACACCCAGCAGAACAACAGTGCGAACAGCGCCAGCATCGAGATTTCCAGCGGCGTCGTACCCTGGTAAGGCAACACGCGGCTCATGTAGAAAGTCGCCAGCGCGGTCTGCCCCAGCATCAGGAACAGCAACACCAGACGACGCAGGCCGCCGCGTGCCGGATGCACCGGCTCCGGCGCCGCCTCGCCCGCTTCCCACGGCGCAGGCGACTGGTCGCGGCCGAACGTGCGCTTGCACCAGCGCACCAGCGGATTTAGCGCACCCCACGGTTCCGGCACCATCGACGCGCGATGGACAGGCGGCGCAACCTTCAGTTGCTGCGGAGGCGCCAACGATTGCGGCGATTGAATCGCCGCATCGTCGCATGCCCAGGCATCATCCTGTTCGATCGCCGTCTGCGCGCGCGCAGCGATCGAGCCGTAGGCGGGGTTCGCCACATCGACATCGTCGCCGGCCAGAATGCGATGCAGGTTCGCCATCGCTTCACGTGCGGTGGCAGCCGGCATCGCGGTGAGTTGTGCTTCGATCTCGTCGCGCTGCGCACGCGGCAGCGACAGATGATCCAGATATTGCCGGCACGGCAGCGGTATGCGTGTTGTTTCCATCATTCCGCCGGCAGGATGTAGCTCCACGTTTCGGAAAGCGTGGCGTTGTCGTTTTGCAGGAAGCCGCGCAGTTCGACCGGCTTGCTGTCGTCGACACGCTTGACGCGCACTGCGGCACGCCAGCCTCCGGTGGCTTCGTTCGGATAGGCAGCCGATTCCAGGATCTGGCCGTTCGCGTCGGCCGACACGCGGATATCGACCTTGGCATCACGCGGCAGCTTCTTGAAGACCGGGCCGTCGAAATCGACATACAAGGCCACGCTGCCGTCCGGCTTGCGTGGCGCGCCCTGCCCGCGACGTGTCTGCGTCACCCACGACAGCGGCGGCAGTTGCTGCGACTGCTTGCCCCACGAGGCGCGATATTCGAAGTCGATCGGCTGGCCCGGTTTGGGCAGGCGATCCGGCACCCAGAAGGCGACGATGTTGTCGTTCATCTCGTCCGGCGTCGGAATCTGTATCAGCTCGACACGGCCCGAACCCCATTTGCCGATCGGCTCGATCCACGCGCTCGGATGCGTTTCGTAACGCGTGCGCAAATCTTCGTAGCTGCTCTGGCGATCGTCGCGCTGCACCAGGCCGAAACCGCTCGGATTGCTGAGCGAATACGAGGTAACCAGCAAACGCTTCGGATTGACCAGCGGACGCCAGATCCACTCGCCGGTGCCGGAGGCGATCGACAGGCCGTCCGAATCGTGCACCTCGGGACGATAGTCCTCGACCGGCGCGCGCTGGTTCTCGCCGAAGTAATACATGCTGGTCATCGGCGCGATGCCGAGCTTGGTCACGTTCTCGCGCAGATACAGTTGCGATTTCACTTCGGTGATCGTCTGCTCGCCCGGCTTGACGATGAAACGATAGGCGCCGGTAGCGCGCTTGGAATCGAGCAGCGCGTAGATCGTCAGCTGCTTGCTCTTCGCACCGGGGCGCTCGATCCAGAATTCGGTGAAGCGCGGGAATTCCTCGCCGGAGTTCAGCGCGGTATCGATCGCCAGCCCGCGCGCCGATACGCCATATGCCTGGTTCTTGCCGACTGCGCGCAGATAGCTGGCGCCGAGGAAGACCAGAAACTCGTCCTTGCTCTTGGCCGTATTCAATGGGTACTGCACGCTGAAACCGGCGAAGCCCAGGTGACGCAAATCCTGCGCCGTCGTCTTCAGGCCGCCGTAATCGAAGGAACGCGGATCGAAAGCAATCACGCGCGCACGGCCGCCGACCAGTTCATTGATGCGCACCGGCGTATCGTACTGGCGCCCCTGATGGAAGAAGGTCAGCTCGAACGGCAGCTTGCGATCGTGCCAGTAGGCCTTTTCGGGCTTGAAGTGAATCGCCTTGTACTGGTCGTAACTGAGGTTGGCCAGCAGCGGCGAAATATTCTTCTTCGGCTCCTTGTAGGCGCTTTCAGAGAGTTGTTTCGCCTTCTTGGCAACAGTATTGAAATCGAATGCGAGGGAAGGAATGCAGGGAAGCAGCGCCAGCGCTAAAACAAGCGCCTGTCGACGCATTTGTCGACGGAATCGTACCGGTTTTAAAACATTCAAGAACATGGTTTCCAATCAAAGCACATCGCACGCACATCGCCGAAAGCCCGGCAAGCGGCGTGCAGTCGGCCGAAGCCGGCGCGGAACTCAGGAAAGGCGGCGCCGATGCGCCATGCCGTCCGATTGCTCTGCCGAGCCGCAGCAACCGCATGTTGGCGGCCGGACAAGATATCGGATTTTACATTGACTCCCGCGACCCTTGCCGCCTCGCAATGCAGACGACGCTGGCGAAACGGCGGTTCGGGACACTGTCGAACAGGGGATGGATAGACAGAGGACGGAAAGGTTCCTTGCCGGCGCAAAAAAGTTGCCTGCCTGCAGCAACAATCTAGCTCAAGCCTGCCAGACGCCGTAGCCGGCCTCGCGCAGCGCAATCCCGAGTTCCACCTCCATCTCGCAGGCGGCGGCATAGGGCATCGGATTGTAGACCGCATAGAGTTCGGGCAGCAGACGCAGACCGTATTGCGTGACGAATCTGTTGCCCTGGATGCCAGCCTTGTGGCGATCGAAACGCAGATCGGGGTCCAGTCCCGTCATGCCGACATAGACGCACGGCTTGCCGCGCACATAGTCCGGATTGGCCTTGCGAAAGCGCGGCTCGTACCAGACGTCGGACGCCAGTTCGACGACGTAGACATGGTGATGATGGCGGCGCGGCATGGACGATTGCGATGATGATGACGGCGGCATTATGCAGAACAGCAAGAACGGCAGCATAACAGCACGGCGAACCGGCATGCCGGACGCCCGCGCGCATCGTTTGACGCTATGCTGTCGGGATTTTTCGAGCGCCCCCCTCATGTCGAACGCTTCCGTCACCGACCGCCAACTCCGCATCGACGCGCTGCGCGGCCTCGCCGTCTTCGGCATCCTGCTGGTCAACGTCTGGTCCTTCGTCTGGGGTTTCGAGACGCTGCGCTACGGTGTGCTGCCGGCCGATGCGACATTGGCCGACATCCTGTCGGTGGCCTTCGTCGCTTTCTTCGCCGAACAGAAGTTCTATCCGATCTTCGCCTTCCTGTTCGGTGCCGGCTTCGCGCTGGTCACGCAATCGACGCGGCGGCGCACCGGCAGCTGGGGCGACGCCAAGCGGCTGTACCGCCGGCGGCTGCAATGGCTGCTGGCCTGCGGCGTGCTGCACGGCACGCTGATCTGGTTCGGCGACATCCTGACGCTGTACGCCATCGCCGGCTTCTGGGTATTGATGGGGCTGGTCGGCGCGCGGCTGCGCACGGTGACGGCATCGCTGCGCAACTGGGCGCTGGTGTTCGGCTTGCTGCTGCTGACGGGCTTCTTCCTCAACGTGTGGCTGCTGAACGGCGGCGAACTGCAGGCGCAGGGCCGCGCGATGTTCGACAGCGCGCAGGCTTCGCATCTGGTCTACACGCAAGGCTCGCTGGTCGCGATCGCGTGGCAGCGCCTGAACGATTACGTGGCGGTCACGATGCAATCGATCCTGATCGTGCCGCACGTCGCCATCCTGTTCCTGCTCGGCGTGCTGGCCGTGCGGCTGCGCTGGCTGACGCAGCCTGAGCGGCATCGCAAGCTGTGGCGGCGCGTGCTGGCAATCGGCCTGCTGATCGGCATTCCGTTCAACCTGTTGTGGGCGACGATGATACTGGGCGAGGCGATCGACCCGCTGCATCCGGCGCGACTCGATTACGCACTGTATTCGTGGCTGCCAGTGGGCGGTGCGAGCCTGGCCGCGGCGTATGTCGCCGCCTTCATGCTGGCCGGCGGCGACATCATGCGTCATCTGCAGCGCTGGCTGGCGCCGGTAGGCCGCATGGCATTGACCAATTATCTGATGCAGTCGTTGCTGTGCGCGCTGCTGCTGCAGGGCGCGGGCTTCGGACTAGGGACGAAACTGCCGCCAGCCGGCTGGCTGGCAATTGCAGGCGCGATCATGCTGGTGCAACTGTTTTTCAGCCGCTGGTGGCTGTCGCGCTACCGGCAAGGGCCGGTGGAGTATCTGCATCGGCGCTGGATCGCACGCGATCCAGCGGCCCGATGACACACATCAGTGCACCGCTTGCGGCGGTGCCAGTTCCGACGACTTCGGCTGCGGCGGCATGTTCGTCACCGCCGCGCGCAAGGCACGCAGCTTCTTCTTGACGATGCGCTCGTTGGTCACGCCGATGCGCATCATGATCTTCTGGCCGGCCGAACGGCTTTCCAGATCGGGATCGGCGTACTGGTACAACACCTTGTTCTGCACCAGTTGCGGCGGCTCTTCCAGTTCGGGGGCAGCCAGCAGATCGTCGATCGTCACAACCAGACGATCATTGAAATAGCCGTCGGGATAGCCGAGTTCGACATACGCACGCTGGAACAGCGGATAGAACTGCTTGTAGATGGCGACCAGCTTTGCCGTATCCACACGCTGCACCAGCTCCACATACCGCTCGTAGCGCTGCGCATTCGATGGCGACAGATGCAGATCGCCGCCACTGCCTTCGACCTGCAGCCAGGAACCGGCAGGACGCACCGGCCACACCTTGGTCGAGACTTCCTGGCGCGGCAGATTGTCGACCGTCGCCACGATGTGGCGCACCAGACGATCCGGCAGGAAAATGAAGCGCCACAGTTCGCTGCCCGTCAACGCCTGCAGCGCTTGCGTCAATTGACGATCGCTGTCGTCGATGGCCGGCAGCGGCTGCTCGGCCGGTGCCTCTTCGATCGGATGCTGGATCAGCGGCTCCTGCGGTGCGGCCGGCGGCGCTTCGACGACCGGCGGCTGTTCGACCGCTACCGGCGGCGGCAACGGCTCAACCGTCTCGCGCATATTGTGCTGCCACCAGAAATATCCGGCCACCGCCACTGCGACGATGACCAACAAACCGATTACTTTCTTCATTGCGACTACCCTCCTTGTCGGTATGCGAGTGCGCGCGGCATGCGAAGTTCCGCACGGAAAGTCATTTCAATGCAAATTGTTTACTGTCGTCCGATTGCGCGACATGCGCAACTTGACCGATTAACAAGATCAGTTAAGAAGATCCATTGACGAGATCGAATCAACAAGACCGAACCAACAAGACGCTACGTAACATCGTCTGTTAATGAAAATGGCGTCTAGCCACCCTGCCTCAACTATCGTTCAGATGGCAGGCCGAGAAATGCTGCGGCGCGACTTCCTTCAGCAGCGGCTGCTCGACGCGGCAGCGCGGCATCGCGTGCGGACAGCGCGGATGAAAGTGGCAGCCCGACGGCGGATGCAGCGGCGACGGCATCTCGCCGGCCACCGGCTGGAAGGCAATCTTCTTCACCTCCAGCGTCGGCGCCGACGCCAGCAGACCAATCGTGTACGGATGATTGGGATGCGCGAACAATTCATCGGCCGGTGCCGATTCGACGATACGGCCCAGGTACATGATGACGACGCGATCCGCGATGTGGCGCACCACACCGAGATCGTGGCTGATGAACAGATAGGTCAGATCGAGTTCGTCGCGCAGGCGCATGAACAGGTTCAGCACCTGCGCCTGAATGGAAACGTCCAGCGCGGCGACCGCTTCGTCGCACACCAGCAGTTCCGGCTTCACCGCGAGTGCGCGCGCGATGCCGATGCGCGCGCGCTGGCCGCCGGAGAACTGGTGCGGAAAGCGGCGCGCCAGCGCAGGATCGAGGCCGACACGCTGCAGCAGTTCGGCGACGTAGTCGCTGCGCTGCGCACGCGGCACGAGGCCGTGCGCGACCGGCGCTTCGCCGACGATGGCATCGACACGCAGCCGCGGATTCAGCGATGCATACGGGTCCTGGAAAATCATCTGCATCGCCAGACGCAACGCACGCTGACGTGCAGCAGGCATCGCATCGATGTCGTCGCCCTGCCATTGCCGCGTGCCGGACGACAGCGTGTGCAGGCCGACCGCCATGCGACCCAGCGTCGATTTGCCGCAGCCGGATTCGCCGACCAGGCCGACCACTTCACCGCGCCGGATATCGAGCGACACACGATCGACTGCATGCACGACTTCTGCCGGCTTGCCGGCACCGAACGCACGCGCAACGCGGTCGATCGCATCGGCCGGCTTGACGAAACGCTTGCTGACGTCGCGCAGTGCGAGCAGCGGCGTTTCGCTTTCGGGGATTGCGCGTTCAGCCATGCGCACCTCCTGCGTCGACGATCGGATGGAAGCAGCGCAACGTGCGGCCGTCGATCGCTTCGAACGGCGGATCGCTGGCGCATATCTCCGTCGCCCGTTCGCAGCGCGTGCGGAATGCGCAGCCGGACGGCAGGTTCAGCAGCGACGGCGTCGCGCCCGGAATCTGCTTCAGCGCTTCGCCGCGCCGGTTGTTCGATGGCGACGACGCGATCAGGCCATGCGTATAGGGATGACGTGGCGAGCGCAGCACGTCCTGCACGCTGCCGGATTCGACGATGCGGCCGGCGTACATGACGGCCACCGTGTCGGCCAATCCGGCGACAACCGACAGATCATGCGTGATCCAGATCAATGCCGTGCCCGATTCGCGGCACAGCGTCTGCATCTCGTACAGGATCTGTCCCTGTATCGTCACGTCGAGCGCGGTGGTCGGTTCGTCGCAAACGATCAGGTCCGGCTTGTTCAGCAGCGCGATCGCGATCGCCACGCGCTGCCGCATGCCGCCGGAGAACTGGTGCGGATACGCCAGCAGCCGTTCGTCCGGCGACGCGATGCCGACGCGCGCCAGCGTCTCGCGTGCCATCGCGCGTGCCACGGCGACACTGACGTCTTCATGCGCGCGCACCGCCTCGATCATCTGCGTATCGATGCGCAGCACCGGGTTCAGCGTCATCATCGGATCCTGGAAGATCATCGCGATGTCGTTGCCGCGCAACTGGCGCATTGCTTCTTCCGATGCCTGCAGCAAATCGCGACCGTTCAGCAGCACGCTGCCGGCGACAACTTTTGCCAGCGCATCAAGCAGCCGCATCAGCGAATACGCGGTCATCGACTTGCCGGAACCGGATTCGCCGACCAGCCCCATGATCTCGCCGGGCCGCACCGAGAACGACACGTCGTCCACCGCCTTCACGGTGCCGGCGCGCGTGCCGATGTGCGTGCTCAAGTGACGCACGTCGAGGACCGGTTGTGCAGAATGGATCGTCATTGCGTCTGCAAACGTGGATTCAGCACGTCGCGCAGTTGATCGGCGACGAGGTTGATCGCCACCACGGTGACGACCAGCGCGATGCCAGGGAACAGGCTGATCCAGTAGCGGCCGGACAGCAGATATTCGAAGCCGTTGGCAATCAAGAGGCCGAGCGACGGTTCCGTCACCGGCAGGCCGAGGCCGAGGAAGGACAGCGTCGCTTCCAGCGAGATCGCCGATGCGATCTGCAGCGCAGCAATCGCGATCACCGGCGGCAGGCAGTTCGGCAGCAGATGGCGGAACGCGATGCGCAACGACGACAGGCCAAGCCCGCGCGCTGCCTCGATGTATTCCTTCTGCCGCTCGACCAGCGCCGCGCCGCGCGCGGTGCGCGCGTAGTAGGCCCATTGCACGGCGATCAGCGCGACGATGATCTTGCCGATGCCCGGCCCCATCAGCGCCAGCAGGATCAGCGCGACCAGAATCGGCGGGAACGCGAGCTGCAGATCGGCGATGCGCATGATGAAGGCATCGACGCGCCCGCCCGCGTAACCGGCAATCAGACCGAGCACGAGGCCGATCGCCAGCGCGACGATGGTGCTGGCGACGCCGACCGTCACCGAGATGCGCAGACCGTACAGGATGGCGGACAGCATGTCCCGGCCCTGTTCGTCGGTGCCGAGCAGATAGGTCATCGATCCATGCGCATTGTTCATCGATGCGTTCGCCGACGCCTGCGCGCCCGGCGGCAGGCGCGCATCGAGGATGTCGACCTGCGACAGGTCGTAAGGATTCTGCGGCGCCAGCCACGGCGCGAAGATGGCGGCCAAGACGATCGCGATCAGCAGCACCGAACCGCATAGCGCGATGCGGCTGGCGAGATAGTTGCGCAGGAAACGCTGCAACGGCGATTCGGGCGGCGCGTGCGTCGTTTCTTGCGCAAGCAAGGTGATCGTCTCTTCCATCTCAGCCCTTCGCATCCGTCAGGCGCACGCGCGGATCGAGCGCGGCGTACAGCAGGTCGGTCACGAGATTGATGGCGACGAACAGGATCGCCGTCAGCATCAGGTAGGCGACGATCACCGGCCTATCCAGCACGCGCACCGAATCGATGATCAGCTTGCCCATGCCCGGCCACGCGAAGATCGATTCGGTGACGATGGCGAACGCGATGATGGAGCCGAACTGCAGCGCGACGACGGTGATCACCGGGATCAGGATGTTCTTCAGTACGTGCACGCCGACGATGCGCGCCGGACGCAAGCCCTTCGCGCGCGCGAAGCGCACGTAATCCTGCAGCAGCGCTTCCTGCGCGCCGGCGCGCGTCAGCCGGATCACCAGCGCGATGTTGAACAGCGCCAGATTGAAGGCCGGCAGCAGCAGATGGCGCAGGCCGTCCCACGTCAGGAAGCTGACCTGCACGCCGAACAGCGACGCCGTCTCGCCACGTCCGCCGGACGGCAGCCATCCCAGATGCACGGCGAACAGCATGATCAGCATCATGCCGACCCAGAAGGTCGGCAGCGAAAAGCCGAGGATGGAAATCGTCATGATGCTTTTACCGGCGATGCCGTGCGGCCGCAGACCGGCCCACAAACCCAGCGGCACGCCTAGCACGATCGCGATCAGGATGGCGGCGATGGCCAGTTCGAGCGTAGCCGGCAGACGCTCCGCGATCAGTTGCAACGCCGGCGTGCCGAACGAGAACGAACGGCCGAGATCGCCGTGCAACGCCTGCTTCGCAAAGTAGAAATACTGCTGCCACAGCGGCTGGTCGAGACCGAAGGCGGAGATCGTGCGCGCGCGTTCGGCCTGGTCGGCATCGGGGCTGAGAAGAATGTCGATCGGATTACCGATCGCATGCAGCGCGATGAACACCAGCAGCGACATCGCGATCAGCACGACGATGCTTTGTATCAGTCGGCGCAGCAGGAAGGCCGTCATTTCAGCGCGCTCGCTTTCTGCATCGGCGCATCCGCATGGAATTGATGGGCGAAGGTGAATTCATCGGTGCGTGCAGTGTAGCGCAGCCCTTTTCGCATCGCCCACGTCGCATACTGATAGTGCAACGGAATCACCGCATGGTCGCGCAAGGCAACCGCCATCGCCTGCTGCGCATAAGTATCGCGTGCCTGCTGGTCGACCGAAGCCAGCGACGCATGCACCAGTTTATCCATCTGCGGATTGCTGTACCTGCCCCAGTTCCACGAACCCCAGCCGATCGCCGGGTCTGGCGTACCGAGCAAGGTGCGCAAACCGAAATCGGCCGCCAGCGTGCCCCAGCCGAGCAGCGACATGCTGAACGCGCCGGTGCGTGCCTTGCCGAAATAGACGGACAGCGGCAATGTTTCCACGCTGGCACTGATGCCGACGTGATTCAGGAATTGCGCAACCGTCTGCACGATCTGGCGGTCGTTGATGTAGCGGTCGCTCGGTCCGTGCAGCGTGATCGCAAACCCGTCCGGATAGCCGGCATCGGCCAGCAGTTTCTTCGCGCCTTGCGGATCGTATTTTTCGACAGGCAACGCCGCGTTGTAGCCGAGGATGCCGGGTGCGACGATATTCGATGCCGGCACCGCCTGCCCTTCCATCGTGCGATCGACCAGCGCACGACGATCGATCGCCATCGAGATCGCCGCGCGCACACGCGGATCGCGCAGCGGGTTGGCGGCTAACGGCTTGCCGCTCTTGTCGGTGATGTAGGGTGACGGGCGATCGAGTTGATCCAGATGCCAGAAGATCGTGCGCCACGAAATCTTTTGCTCGACGTGAAAACGCGGATCGGTCTTCAGCCGCGCGATGTCGGCAGTCGGCACCGCTTCGATGACGTCGACGTCGCCGGCCAGCAGCGCAGCCAGTCGCGGCGCGGCGCTGGTGATAATGCGGAAGGTCACCTTGTCCCACTCCGCTTTCTCGCCCCAGTAATCGTCATTGCGTTTCAGCACAATGCGCTCGCCGCGGCGGAAGCTGACGAACTTCAGCGGACCGGTGCCGATCAGCGCGCGGCCGCTGTTGAAGTCGTCGGTGGTCGCATGCTCGGCCGCCTTCTTCGACACGATGAAGATCGCGCTCATGTCCAGCGCCAGCGGGCCGTATGGCGTGGCCGTCTTCAGGCGCACCGTGTACGGATCGACGATCTGCTTGGCGACGATCTGCTTCGTATAGCTGGTGAACGGACCGGGGCTGCGTGTCAACGTGGCGGGACGGTCGAGCGAGAAGATCACGTCGTCTGCCGTGAACGGCGAACCGTCATGGAATTTCACGCCGTGCCGCAGCTTGAATTCCCATGTGGTTGCGTCGATCGGCTTCCATGAAACGGCCAGCCCCGGCACCAGATGCCCGTCGGCATCGACGTTGACCAGTGCATCGAACAGATGCGATGCAAACGCCACGTTGGGTGCGATATTCAGATAGTGCGGATCGAGTGACGACACATCGGCAGCGAGCGCAATCTTCAGGTCGGCAGCGCGGCCCTGCATCGGCAGCACGACGGCCAGCAGCATCGAGAGGATCAGGGTGGAGAAAAGGCGCATCGGCTTGATCGGTGGTCACACGTCTGGCTTGCGATGCCGTTAATGTAAATGATCGATGACAAGCTTGCTTGCATGCAAAACGGAATATGCCCTGCGCGGCCGCGGCTTATCGGCTAAAGTAAGCAACACATGCGATCCTCGCGATGCGCGCGCATCGTCACGAGAAATGCCACTCAAGGAGCCTGCAATGTGCCATCTTATTCGCAACGTGACGCTGGCCGCACTGACCGCCGCCATCCTTGCCGCCTGCGCGAATCCGGGCGAACTGCCGCCGGTCAAGCTGCTCGGCCAGCAGGTCGATGATGCGGCGGCAACGCAAGTCGTCATCATCCATCCCCAGACACGCTGGACGAATATCGAAAGCGGCCAGATCGTGCGTTTCATCTCCGGCAACCGCACCTTCACCTGGGCCTTCGACAATTCGCAGGACGTCAGCTCCTTCGATCTGAACCGCGTGACACCGCCGGGCTTTCTCGATCACCGTGTCACGGTTTATCTGACACCCGATCCGAAATACATTCGCGATTAACCGATGCAGACCGGCATCACCCAGTGCGGCAACGCCGTCCAGATGACGCCGAGCAGCGCCAGCGCGGCGATTCCCAGCCTGGCCGTGGAAAGCAGCACGCGCGGCCCGGCATGCCAGCGTATCGCGGCGCGACCGAGCAGCAGCAGGATCAGCAAGGTCATGGCAACGGTTGCGATCGTCAGCACCAGCGAAATCGCCGGCCGGCCCAGCCATTGCATGCGGGCCAGCATCGAAGCGCAGCCGGCGGCAACGAACGCATAACAGGCGAAGAAATAAAACAGCCACAGCAGCAACGGCGCCGCCGCATCCAGCGCCAGCCGCAGAAAATCGTCGATTCCCCTGTACGGTGTTTTCTGCTGCATGCGCATCCTCCTCACGCCATCCATCGCGGCAGCAGATTGACGACGAAGGCGATCGCCCATCCCTGCAGTGTCGTGTAATGCCACAGCAATGCCGCGTTATCCAGCGTGCGGCCGGATGCCGCCAGATGGCCGGCCCATGCGCGCGCCAGCAGATAGGCGGAAACCAGCAGCAGGATCGCCACATGGAATCCCTGGTAGCCGAGCATCGCCGCCACCGTCGCGCTCCATGCCTGTTCGGACGGCGTCAATCCGGCGCGCAGCTGGCCGGAAAGGTCCAGCGCATAGCTGCCTGCCATCGCCAGCATCGCAACGAACACGATCGCGCAGAACCACGGCAGGAAAGCCGTGCGCTCCGCTTCCGTCAGCCGCCGTGCATGTCGGCGCACGCCTTCGATGGCAATCGATCCGCACAACAGCAGCACGCAGGCACCCAACGGCCATGCCACCTCCGGCAACTGCGCGCCGGGTGGCGGACAGACATCGAGCAGCATCGACACATGGATGTTGGCAAAAACCAGCGCGGCAAAGATCGTCGCATCGACGACCAGCATGATGACGGTCGCCCACCATGCATGCGATGCCCTGCCCGATGCCGTTGCCGGCAGGTGCATGTCGTCGGCGATCTTCACCATGGCCGCCGGCGGCTTGCGGTCAATTTCCCATAGCCAGCGCATGACGGCGGCGATCGCGGCGATGCCGCAGGCGAAGGCGACGAGCACCTGCTCCACCGTCAGCAGCAGGAAGAATCCCGCCGTGCCGGCGGCCGCGATCAACGGCAGCCAGCCGTCGCCCGGCAGCATCTGCACATGCATCGGCAATGCGCGTACCGGGCTGGTGATCAGCGTCTCGCGCTGACCGGTGACGACGCCCGGCAGCCAGTGCCGTCCCGCCTCGACTTCTTCGCGCAGGCCCGGCTGGTGCCACAGCGGTTCACGGGAATGCACATGCGGAATGCTGCGCGACGAATAGTCTTCCGACGACAGCCACTCCAATGTGCCGGCATGCCAGGGATTGTCGTTGTCACGTGCGGGCCGCCGCACCAGCCGCAGCAGATCGATGAAGAACAGCGCGATGCCGGCTGCCAGCACGAAGGCACCGACCGACGACAGCAGATTCCACAGATTCCAACCCATTTCGGCATCGTAGGTATAGACGCGGCGCGGCATGCCGAGCAGGCCGGAGATGTGCATCGGGAAAAACGCCAGATTGAAGCCGATGAACATCAGCCAGAAAATCCATCGCCCCCATTTTTCCGACAGCATGTTGCCGTTGACCAGTGGCATCCAGTAGTACAGCGCAGCGAACATCGGGAACACCATGCCGCCGATCAGCACGTAATGCAGATGCGCGACGATGAAGTAGCTGTCGTGCGCCTGCCAGTCGAACGGCAGCACGGCGACCATCACGCCGGTCAATCCGCCGAGCACGAAGATGAACAGGAAGCCGAGCAGGAACAGCGTTGGCGTACTCATGCGCACACGGCCGCGCCACAGCGTCGCGATCCATGCAAACACCTGGATCGCCGTCGGCACCGCGACCGCCATGCTGGCCGCCGATACGAAGCTCAGTTCCATCGGCCCCAGTCCGGCGGTGAACATGTGATGCGCCCACAGCGCGAAGCTGATGACGCCGACGCCGAGCAGCGCGACGACGATGGTGCGATAGCCCACCAGCGGCGTCTGCGCGATGGTCGGAATCATCATCGACACCATGCCGGCCGCCGGCAGGAAGATGATATAGACCTCGGGATGGCCGAAGAACCAGAACAGGTGCTGCCACAGGATGGGATCGCCGCCGCGTTCGGCGATGAAGAACGGCCAGTCGAACGCGCGTTCCAGTTCCAGCAGCATGGTGCCGGCGATCACGGCCGGAAAGGCGAACACGATCATGAAAGCCACCACCAGCATGGTCCACGCATAGATCGGCATCTTGCCGAGACTCATGCCCGGCGCGCGCGTGAACAGGATGCCGATGATCAGTTCGATCGCGCCGGCGATCGCCGAGATTTCGATGAAGCCGATGCCGAGCAGCCAGAAATCGGCGTTGACGCCGGGCGAGTATTCCTTGCTCGTCAGCGGCGGATACATGAACCAGCCGCCGTCCGGCGCAACGCCGAAGAACAGCGTGCAAAAAAACGCCAGCCCGCCGATCGCATAAGCCCAGTACGCGTACGCAGACAGACGCGGGAACGGCAGATCGCGCGCGCCCAGCATGCCGGGCAGCAGAAACACGGCGATCGCCTCCACCACCGGAATCGCGAACAGGAACATCATCACCGTGCCGTGCATCGTGAACAACTGGTTGTAGGTGCCGGCGTCGAACAGCGTGTTGCCCGGCACCGCCAGCTGCGCGCGCATCAGCAGCGCGAGGATGCCGGCCAGCACGAAGAACAGCAGCGCGGTGCCGATGTACAGCAGGCCGATGTTGATGTTGTTGACGGAACTGAAGAAGCGCCAGCCGGGCGGCGTGCGCCACAAGGCTTTCAGGTGCGGCAGTTCGTGCTCCGGCCGCGGCAGCGAATTGGGCAAAGCATTCGGCAAAGAACGCGGCAACGTATGCAAACCATCCGTCATTGCAGATGCTCCAGGTAGGCGGACAGCGCATGCAGGCTGTCGTCGTCGAGATCGCGGAAGGCCGGCATGCGTGCGCCGTGCTTGATACGCTGCACGTCGGCGATCCAGTCACGCATCGCATCGCCGTCGTTGCGCAATGTGCCGGCGCCCAGATACAGGCGGCTGCCGACGTGCGTCAGGTCCGGCCCCAGCGCAGCGCCGCCGGCGGTTTCCTCGGCCACGCCGCGTATCGTGTGGCAAGCGCTGCAGCGCCGTTCGTTGAACAACGCGCGACCGCGCCCCTGCAACGCATTCGCCGGCACACGCGCCGGCCGCGCCTGGTTCGCCAGCCATGCATCGAATGCGGCTTCTTCCTCGACCACGACGTGCAGCGCCATCCGCGCATGCTGTTCGCCGCAGTATTCGGCGCACTGCCCGCGCAATACGGCGGGATCGCCGGTGCGCACGCGCAGACGCGTGATGCGGCCCCGCAGCATGTCGACCTTGCCGGCCAGCGACGGCACCCAGAAACTGTGGATGACGTCGTCGCTGGTCAGTGCGAAATAGACATCGCGCTGCGCAGGCAGGCGGATTTCGTTGGCCGTCACCACATCGTTACCGGTCGCCGGATCGCGATAACGCACTTCCCACCACCACATCTTCGCCGTGACCGACACGACCAATGCGTTCTGCGACATCGGCGCCAGCAACTGCTGGCTGCGCACCAGGCCATAGACGAGCAGCACCGTCAGCACCGCCACCGGAAATGCGACGCCGGCGCCAAGCAGCCAGACGCCCGGCCGCACCGGCCTGCGCCCGTCGCGCAGACTTGCCGCCAGCAGGATCATCACGCCGACAAAAATCACCGTCGCGCCGCCAATGAGCCACCACGTCATTTCCGCAATGACGGCCGCATCGTGACCAGACGGATGCAATGCCGATTGCAGGTTCAGTTCTGCACAACCGGCAAGCGGCGCCGCCATGACGGCTGCGAGAATGCCGGTTCGCATTCGCCGTCGCGTCATCGCAAAGAATGCAGGTAGGCCGCCATGTCGCGCGCATCGTCCGGCGATACGCCCATGGACGGCATGGTGGTAGTGGAAATTTTCGCGTGCGGATCGACGATCCACTGCGCCAGCAGATCGGGACGGTTCGGAATATGACCGGCGATGTAGCTGCGGCGGCCGAATGCTTGCAGCGGCGGGCCGGCGGTGCCGCGTGCGGCGGGAATGCCGGGTATCGCGTGGCAGCTGCCGCATTGGTACTGATCCAGCAAGCGCTTGCCGCGTTCAATGCTGACACCGCTGGCGATGTCGTCGGCGAGCCGGTCTTCACAGGCGGACGCTGCCAGCGCTGCAAGCACAATGGCGCAACAGCGCAACCCGAACGTCGTGGTTTGCTTGGCGTGCATGGCGGTCCTCGCTGCGATGCATTGCATCCGTGCAATGCGCTGGCCGGTCGTGCCACCAGTATCGAAGTGCAACACCGCATTTGCCGTGCGCCAGCGCACATTGCCGCATGAACTTTGCCGCTACGGTTCTACCTGACTACATGACAGTTCGCTTCCATTGCCACCCATGCGTTCATCGTCGTCCCGACTCGTCGTCAAGACCGTTTTCGCCACGTTGGGCGTGCTGGCGCTGCTCGGCCTGAGCGGCGGCTACGCG
Source organism: Oxalicibacterium solurbis (assembly GCF_014635845.1). GTDB lineage: Bacteria > Pseudomonadota > Gammaproteobacteria > Burkholderiales > Burkholderiaceae_D > Oxalicibacterium > Oxalicibacterium solurbis. The sequence goes on from NZ_BMDP01000003.1 coordinate 199,856, forward strand.
CTGCTGCGCAGCGGGTTGTACAACGTGTCGGCCACTGCGCAACACCTGCAGTTCGTCTACACCGTGCTCGAACAGGGCATGCATCATTCGGTGCGCCTCCATGCGCGCGATATCGACGTGCCGGATCTGGCGGATCACGGAATGATTTCACGCGGCGCACTGCTGTATCACGCGCATTGCGTGCAGTGCCACGGCGCACCGGGCCTCGCGCCGCAAGGTATCGGCATGAGCATGCAGCCGGTACCGGGGCCGCTGGTCGATGCGCCGTCGAAATGGCAGCCGAACGAGGTGTACTGGATCGTGCGCCATGGCATCAAGATGAGCGGCATGCCGGCGTGGGAATATCGGCTGCAGGACGAGCAGCTATGGGAAATCGTCGCCTTCATGCAGCAGTTGCCGCAATTGACGCCGACACAATACGCCGCAAGCGTCAGGGAGCCACAACCATGATCCGCCGCATCGCGCTCGCATTTGCAGGCGCGCTGATGCTGGCTGCTTGCAGCGAACGCGACGCCCGTCCCTTGTTGCACGGCGATCCGGCAAAAGGCCGCATTGCGCTGACGCAATACGGCTGCCAGGCCTGCCACGTGATTCCCGGCATCACCGGCTCCGATGTGCACGTCGGCCCGCCACTGGAAGGGCTGGCATCGCGCGACATGATCGCCGGCAGCCTGCCCAATACGCCGGACAATCTGGTGCGCTGGATTCGCGATCCGCAGGCCGTCGACCCGCAGACGGCGATGCCGAACATGGGCGTCTCGGAAGCGCACGCGCAGGATATCGCCGCCTATCTGGCAACGCTCAAGTAAGTGCATGCTTACATGAAATCGCAGATGTGGCAGGCTTGTTCGCCTTTTTCAGTTTCCTCTTGAAAAAACCGGTTGACCTTCCCATCATGTCAAGGTCGACACTGGTTTCATCCCATTTTCCGAACAGGCTTGCCATGACCACGCAACCGGTACTTTCTGCCGAATCTTCCGCCTCCGCCGCTCCGGCCGGCCGCCTGCAGTTCGGCGTCGAAGGCATGACTTGCGCTTCTTGCGCATCGCGTGTCGAGAAAGCCGTCGCCGCGGTGCCGGGTGTGGTGCAAGCCAGCGTCAACCTCGCTACCGATTCGGTCGCCGTCGAGACGGCGGGCGGCGTCGATGCCGCCGCGCTCAACCTCCCGATCAGGGAAGCGATCGAGAAAGCCGGCTATGGCGTGCCGCAGCAGGAATGGTCGCTGGACGTGACCGGCATGACCTGCGCCTCCTGCGCCGGCCGCGTGGAGAAAGCGTTGCGCAAGGTGCAGGGCGTGTTCGACGCCAGCGTCAACCTCGCCACCGACCAGGTACGCGTGCAAGCCAGTGCCGGCGTGGCGCCCTCCGCGCTGATTGCTGCCGTCGAAGCTGCCGGCTATGGCGCCGCACTGCCGGCTGCCGCCGCGACCGCGCAACAGGAAACAGCACCTACACGCGACTGGCTGGCGGTGCTGTATGCAGCGTTGTTGTCCGCGCCGCTGGTACTGCCGATGCTGCTGCAGCCGTTCGGCGTGCACTGGATGCCGCCGGGCTGGGTGCAGTGGCTGCTGGCGACGCCGGTGCAGTTCTGGCTCGGCTTCCGTTTCTATCGCGCCGGCTGGCATGCGGTGAAAGCCGGCACCGGCAACATGGATCTGCTGGTCGCGCTCGGCACCAGCGCCGCCTACGGCCTCAGCATCTATCTGCTGCTGACTGCGCATGCGGGACATGAGCCGCACCTGTATTTCGAAGCGTCGACCGTCGTCATCACGCTGATCCTGCTCGGCAAGTGGCTGGAAGCCCGCGCGAAGAAACAGACCGCCGCCGCCATCCGCGCGCTGCAGAAACTGCGCCCCGATTCGGCGCGCGTGCGGCGCGACGGCCAGGACGTCGACGTACCAATCGAATCGGTGCGCGTCGGCGATCTGGTCGTCGTGCGTCCGGGCGAACGCATCGCGGTCGACGGCAGCATCGTCGAGGGGCGCAGCCACGTCGACGAATCGCTGATCACCGGCGAGAGCATGCCGGTCGTCAAGCGAGAAGGCGACCGCGTGACCGGCGCAGCGATCAATGCCGAAGGCATGCTGCTGGTGCGCACCGAAGCGATCGGCGCCGAAACCACGCTGGCGCGCATCATCCGCATGGTGGAGAACGCGCAATCGGCCAAGGCGCCGATCCAGCGGCTGGTGGACAAGGTCAGCGCGGTCTTCGTGCCGGTGGTACTGGTCATCGCCTTGTTCACCTTCATCGGCTGGTGGTTCGCCGGCGCCGATGCCGGTGTCGGTATTGAGGCCGCCATCATCAACGCAGTGACCGTGCTGGTGATCGCCTGCCCGTGCGCACTCGGCCTGGCCACACCGGCCGCCATCATGGCCGGCACCGGCGTCGCCGCGAAGCACGGCATCCTGATCAAGGATGCCGAAGCGCTGGAAACCATGCACCGCGTCACCACCGTCGTGTTCGACAAGACCGGCACGCTGACCGAAGGCCGCGCACGCGTGGCCGAAGTGCAGGCCATCGGCATCACCGAACATGAATTGCTGCAGCTGGCGGCGACGATCCAGCGTGGCAGCGAACATCCGTTCGGCCTGGCCGTCATGCAACGCGCCGCCGAACTGCAGATCGTCCCCGGCGATGCCGTCGCCGTGCAGGCGCTGGCCGGCCTCGGCTTGCGCGCGACGATAGACGACAAGCAGTATGTGCTCGGTACCTCGCGTCTGATGCGAGAGGAAGGCATCGCGCTCGACGGCGAGGCAAACGTGCAGGCGCAAGAACTCGAGCAAAGCGGCCGCAGCCTGTCTTGGCTGGCACAGGTGACGCCGGCGCATCGGCTGCTCGGCTTCATCACCGCCAGCGACACGATCAAGGCCAGTGCAGCGCGCGCAATCGACAGCCTGCATGCGCAGAAGATCGACACCGTGCTGCTGAGCGGCGACAACCAGGGCAATGCCGATGCCGTCGGCCGTGCGCTCGGCATCGACCGCGTGATCGCGCAGGTGCTGCCGGCCGAAAAGACCGACAAGATCACCGAGCTGAAAAATGGCGGCCAGATCGTCGCGATGGTCGGCGACGGCATCAACGATGCGCCGGCACTGGCCGCGGCCGACGTCGGCATCGCGATGTCCACCGGCACCGATGTCGCCATGCATGCGGCCGGCATCACGCTGATGCGCGGCGATCCGGCGCTGGTGGCCGATGCGATCGACATCTCCCACCGCACCTACGGCAAGATTCGCCAGAACCTGTTCTGGGCCTTCATCTACAACGTGGTCGGCATTCCGCTAGCGGCCTTCGGTGTGCTGAACCCGATGTTCGCCGGCGCTGCGATGGCATTCAGCTCGGTCAGTGTGATCGGCAATGCGCTGCTGCTGAAACGATGGAAGGCGAACCATGGTTCCGATCACGGCGCAGATCACGAAACGCATCACAACACGGACACCAATCGCAGCATGAAGGAAACCGCATGAACATCGGACAAGCCTCCGCCGCCTCCGGCATTTCCGCCAAGATGATCCGGCACTACGAAAGCATCAAGCTGATCCGGCCGGGCCCGCGCACTGCGGCCGGCTATCGCACCTACAGCGACAACGACGTGCATACGTTGCGCTTCATCAAGCGCGCGCGTTCGCTGGGATTCTCGCTGGACCAGATCCGCAACCTGCTGTCGCTATGGCAGGACGAACATCGCGCCAGCGCCGACGTCAAGGCGATCGCACTGGAACACGTAACGGAACTCGAACAGCGCATTACCGAGCTGACCGAAATGCGCGACACGCTGCACCATCTCGCGCAATCGTGCAGCGGCGATGCGCGCGCGGATTGCCCCATCCTGCGCGGACTGGCCGATGCTTCCGCCGACGATGCAACCTGCTGCCATTGACCCACCGGGAAAAAGAAAGGGCGAACCGATCATCGGTTCGCCCTTTTTCGTTGCGGCAAATCGCTTGCCGTAAACCACTCACTGCATCGAATTACTCATGCAGCCTTGCTATCGACTACCGGATAACCGGCATCGACGATCGCGGCACTAATGCGATCCAGCGCCGCGCCCGATTGCACGCTTACCTTTTTCTGCACCAGATCGACGTTCACCGATGCCTGCGCATCCACTGCCTGCACGGCCTTCGTCACCGCATTGACGCAGTGGCCGCAGCTCATGTTTTCAACCTGCAATTCGTACATCGCACTCTCCTTGTCGTCATACCGATTGCCACTTTAGGCCTTGCCATAGGGGGAAGGTCAAGCGCCTTTCTACCGCCTCGCGCGCCTTCCAACCGTTGCATCTATCGCACCAATTGTGCCTGATCGCGAATGGAAACGTTAAATATGGTTTCCACCGCCATTTCATGCGAATTTGTCGTAATCACTTCATATAAGATGGTTACAAATCAATAAGAATCATTTCGCCCATATATCGCTTGACCGTTTCGTCCGATCGTTGCCTGAACTTCCCCCCGATGCCGCGCGTGCCTAACAGGAATGTGCCTCACAGGATTCAGTTTCCCCGTTCGATCGACGACTTCGCCCGGGAGGCTGCTTGATGGATCATGCACCGCTGAAGATGGAGTCCCTGCTGGGACATCTGGTGGAAATCACCGGCCATCGCGATCACGATCTGCTGGATATTTCGACGATGAGCGCGCTGCTCAACATGATCGGCGTCGGTCAGGCGCGCGTGCTGGAACTGTTCCAGTCGCACGGCGACCTGCTGGTGCGCCCGCGCGTCTGGATCGAAGAAGGCAAGGTACGCATTCTCGACGAGGAAGACGCACCCGCCGAACAGCCGTGCGAACCCATCGTCCGCTTTCCGGCACTGGTCAACTGCATTGCGCAACGCCGGAGCCGCGTAGAAGAAACCCGCAGCGACGGCAGCCATGCATTGTGGGTGCCGGTCTGGCAGAACGACAAGGTGTCGACCTGCCTCGAAATCGTCAACGCGCATCCCTTCACGCCGCAGATGCTGCAGGTGATGGAAGGCATCCTCAGCGTCTACCGCAACTACCAGAGCCTGCTCGACTACAGCGAGCGCGATTCGCTGACGGGCCTGCTGAACCGCAAGACCTTCGACGAGAAGTTCGCGCGCATGATCAGCAGCAAAATGCCGGAATCGTCGAACCGCAACGATCGCCGCCACGTGCATGCGAACTCGCAATGGCTGGCCGTGGTCGACATCGATCACTTCAAGCGTGTCAACGACCGCTTCGGCCATCTGTACGGCGATGAAGTATTGATCCTGGTTGCCAATATCCTGCGCTCGTCGTTCCGTTCGCAGGATCGCGTGTTCCGCTTCGGCGGCGAGGAATTCGTGATCCTGCTGCGCTCGACCACACTGGACGAAGCGCGCATGATCTTCGATCGCTTCCGCACCAACGTCGAGCAGCACACGTTCCCGCAAGTCGGCACGATCACCGTCAGCGTCGGCTTCACCGCCATCACGCCGGAAACGCCGGTCGTCATCCTGGGCCACGCCGATCAGGCGCTGTATCACGCCAAGGAAAACGGCCGTAATCGCGTTTGCTATTACGACGATCTGCTGGCACAAGGCATCATCACGATCGGTAACAAGCCTGACGAATCGGTCGAATTCTTCTTCGACGAGCCTTCAGCCTGACACATCGAACGCAGAAAACCGTGCACTACATGTTGTGCACGGTCGAAAAAAAGCGCCGGCATCGACCGGCGCTTTTTCATTTCTGCAAACGCGGATTAAACAAACCGATCCGAATCAGATCTCGACCTTGGTGCCCAGCTCGATCACGCGATTCGACGGGATCTGGTAATAGTCCGCCGCGCCGCGTGCATGGCGCGACATCGTCACGAAAATATGTTCGCGCCACATCGCCATGCCGCGCGTCGGATGCGCCACCACGGTCTGGCGTGCGATGAAGAACGAGGTTTCCATCATCTCGAATTCCAGTCCGTGCTCCGCTGCCAGCGCCATCGCGCGCGGAATGTCCGGCACGTCCTTGAAGCCGTAGTAAACATCCATCTGATAGCACTCGTCGCCCAGCGGCGAAATGCGCACTTCCTCTTCCACCGGCACATACGGCACTTCTTTCATGTGCACCGTCAGGAACACGACGCGCTCGTGCAGCACCTTGTTATGCGACAGGTTGTGCAGCATCGCGTGCGGCACGCCGTCCGATTCGCCGCGCAGGAAAATCGCGGTGCCCGGCACGCGCGTCGGCGGTGCGACGAACAACGACGACAGGAAATCCTCCAGCGGAATCGCATGCCGCTGCAGGTTTTCGAACACCAGCTCGCGGCCGCGCTTCCACGTCGTCATCACGGTGAACAGGATTGCGCCCAGCAACAGCGGGAACCAGCCGCCATGCAACAGCTTCAGCATGTTGGCCGACAGGAAGCCGAGGTCGATCGTCAGGAAGAAGCTGGTAGCAATGATGCACAGCGGCAGGTTGTATTTCCAGCGATAACGAATGACGAAGAAGGTCAGCACCGTGGTCACCGTCATCGTCGCCGTCACCGCGATGCCGTAGGCGGCAGCCAGATTGGACGACGAGCTGAAGCCGATCACCGCCATCATCACGACCGCCATCTGCAGCCAGTTGACCGCCGGAATATAGATCTGCCCCATATGACTGGCCGACGTGAACTCGATCTTCATGCGCGGCAGGAAGCCAAGCGCGATTGCCTGCTTCGTCATCGAGAAGGTGCCGGAGATCGTCGCCTGCGATGCGATGATGGCCGCCATCGTCGCCAGCACGACCAGCGGATAGATGCTCCATGCGCCCAGTTGCTGATAGAACGGATTGTCGACCGCTTCCGGATGCATCAGCAGCAACGCGCCCTGCCCCAGGTAATTCAACGCCAGCGAAGGAAACACGACCATGAACCACGCGGTGCGGATCGGCTTGGCGCCGAAGTGGCCCATGTCCGCATACAGTGCCTCGGCGCCGGTGAATGCCAGCACCACTGCGCCCAGCGAAATGAAGGCCAGCAGCTTGTTGCCTTCAAGGAAATGCAAGGCATTCAGCGGATTGAGCGCAACCAGAATGCCCGGCTCGGCAACGATGTTGACAATGCCCATGATCGCCAGCACGAGGAACCACACGATCATGATCGGGCCGAACCATTTGCCGATGCCGGCCGTGCCGCGCTGCTGCAACGAATACAGCACGCCGAGCACGACCACCGTCAGCGGCACCACGTAGGGGTCGAAGGCGGACGTCGCCACGCTCAGACCTTCGACCGCCGACAGTACCGAGATCGCCGGCGTGATCACGCTGTCGCCGTAGAACAGCGTCGCGCCGAACAGGCCCATCACCATCAGCGGGAAATACCAGCGCGAATGACGGCCGACCGATGACAGCGCCAGCGCCATCAACGCCATGATTCCGCCTTCGCCGCGGTTGTTCGCGCGCAGGATCAGCGTAACGTACTTGAGGGAAACGATGATGATCAGGCCCCAGACGATCAGCGAAACCACGCCGATCAGGTTTTCCGAAGTCAGAGGAAGACCGTGTTCCTTGGAGAACACTTCCTTCATCGTATAGAGGGGGCTGGTGCCGATGTCGCCGTAGACGATACCGACTGCTGCCAGTGTCAGCGCAGCAAGACTGTTTTTTTTATCCTGTGAAACCAAAGAGCGCTCTCTCGATAGGACCGTGCGTCGCACGATAGGCCAAGCGCTTCCATAATGCAAGGAAATCGGCTTTCTTGCAGGGATGCTGTTGCTTCGGCGTCGAAAAGCAGCGCCGACGGTTTACAAACGCAAAAAGTTGCGCTCTCCATGTCTTCCGTGGTGCGATCAGGTATCCTTGTGCGGTTTTTCTTCCATCGAACAGTGCAACTGCAATGGCCAATTACGTATACACCATGAACCGCGTGGGCAAGATCGTTCCGCCCAAGCGCCAGATCCTCAAGGACATCTCGCTGTCGTTCTTCCCCGGCGCCAAGATCGGCGTGCTGGGCCTGAACGGCTCCGGCAAATCGACGCTGCTGAAGATCATGGCCGGCATCGATACCGACATCCAGGGCGAAGCGCGCCCCATGCCCGGCCTGAACATCGGCTACCTGCCGCAGGAGCCGCAGCTCGATCCGGAAAAGACCGTGCGCCAGGAAGTCGAATCCGGCCTCGGCGAAGCCTTCGAGGCGCAAGCCAAGCTGGATGCGGTGTATGCCGCGTATGCGGAAGAAGATGCCGACTTCGATGCACTGGCCGCCGAACAGGCGCGCCTGGAGGCGATCATTTCCGCCTCCGACGGCGGCAACCTGAACCTGCAACTCGAAATGGCCGCCGACGCATTGCGCCTGCCGCCGTGGGATGCCAGGATCGGCGTGCTGTCCGGCGGTGAAAAACGTCGCGTCGCATTGTGCAAACTGCTGCTGTCCAAACCCGACATGCTGCTGCTCGACGAACCAACCAACCATCTGGATGCGGAATCGGTCGAATGGCTGGAGCAGTTCCTGTTGCGCTTCCCGGGCACCGTGGTCGGCATCACTCACGACCGCTACTTCCTCGACAACGCCGCCGAATGGATTCTCGAACTGGATCGCGGCAGTGGCATCCCGTGGAAAGGCAATTACTCGTCGTGGCTCGATCAGAAGCAGGCGCGTTTGAAGCAGGAAGAAGCCACCGAATCAGCGCGCCAGAAAGCGCTCGCCAAGGAACTGGAATGGGCGCGGCAGAATCCGAAGGCACGCCAGGCCAAGTCCAAGGCACGTCTGGCCCGCTTCAACGAATTGAGCGAATACGAATACCAGAAGCGCAACGAAACCCAGGAGATTTTCATTCCGGTTGCCGAGCGTCTGGGCAACGAAGTCATCGAATTCAAGAACGTCTCGAAAGCGTTCGGCGATCGCCTGCTGATGGACAACGTCTCCTTCACCGTGCCGCCGGGCGCCATCGTCGGCATCATCGGTCCGAACGGCGCCGGCAAATCGACGCTGTTCAAGATGATCGCCGGCCTCGACAAACCGGACAGCGGTGAAGTCGCAATCGGGCAGACCGCGCAAATCTCGCTGGTCGACCAGTCGCGCGACGATCTGGCCAACACCAAGACGGTATTCGAAGACGTGTCCGGCGGCGCCGACATCCTGAGCGTGGGCCGTTTCGAAATGCCGTCGCGCGCCTACCTCGGCCGCTTCAACTTCAAGGGCGGCGACCAGCAAAAGATCGTCGGCAATCTGTCCGGCGGCGAGCGCGGCCGCCTGCATCTGGCAAAGACGCTGCTCAAGGGCGGCAACGTGCTGCTGCTGGATGAACCGTCGAACGATTTGGACGTCGAAACGCTGCGCGCGCTGGAAGACGCCTTGCTCGAATTCGCCGGCAGCGTGATGGTGATTTCGCACGATCGCTGGTTCCTCGATCGCATCGCCACGCACATCCTCGCGTTCGAAGGCGATTCGCAAGTCGTCTTCTTCGACGGCAACTACCAGGAATACGAAGCCGACAAGAAGAAACGTCTGGGCGAAGAAGGCGCAAAGCCGAAGCGCATCCGCTACAAGCCGCTGACCACCTGACGTCCTGCTGCAACAAGCATCACCCAATAAAAAGGGAGAGCCGATCGCCAGATCGCTCTCCCTTTTTTCATGCGCGGCGCAACGCCGCGCACGCCTACGGCATTACTTGCTCATGCCATCCTTGCTCATGCCGTCGTGCGACATTTCGCCCTTCTTCATGCCGTCCTTCGACATGTGATCCTTCTTCATCGCGTCTTTCTTCATGCCGTCCTTGGACATATGGTCCTTCTTCATGCCATCTTTTTTCATGCCGTCTTTCGACATGCTGTCCTTGGCCATGCCATCGTGCGACATTTCATCCTTCTTCATGGCGTCCTGCGCAAAGGCAGCGGTGGAGATCAGCAGGGTTGCGGACAGGATGGCGGTAGCAAATTTTTTCATGATGTTTCCTCTTCGGTAGGTAAGTAAAAAATAAAAAGTCGTAATGCGGTGTTGCTCAATTTGCGAACAGTCGTGCTTGTGACTCAACTGCCGCCGAACCAGTTGTATCCCTGGTCTTCCCAGTAACCGCCCGGATAGGCATTGGTGACGAAAATCGCCTGGATATGCTTGGGATTCTTGTAGCCGAGCTTGGTCGGCATCCGCAGCTTCATCGGATAACCGTATTGCGCCGGCAAGGTCTGGCCGTCGTAGGTCAGCGTCATCAGCGTTTGCGGATGCAGCGCGGTCGCCATGTCGATACTGGTGTAATAGTCGTCCGCGCATTTAAAGCCGACGTATTTCGCATTCAGGTCGGCACCGACGCGCTTGAGGAAAGTGGCGAACGGTACGCCACCCCATTTGCCGATTGCGCTCCAGCCTTCGACGCAGATGTGGCGTGTCACCTGATCGGTCTGCGGCAAGGCACGCAGCTTGCGCAGCGTCCACGGCGTGCGGTCGGCGATCATGCCGCTCAGTTCGAGCCGCCATTCGCCGCCGTCGATCTGCGGCACTTCGTCTTCGCCGTAGAACGCATTGAACGGGAACGGTCGCGTGATCATCGAATCGGGGTAAGTCGGCGCCAGCCGGTTGGGATCGAACAGCTTGCCTTGCACGCGGTCGTTCCATTGCGAGACCTGGCCGAGCGCTGACTCGATGCTGCTGTCGTCGTCCAGCGAACAGCCAGTCAACAAGGCGAGGCCGCCCAGCGTGATCGTGCGCTGCAGGAAGGTACGGCGCGATGGCGCGGCGACGCGGCGAATCGCATCGGCCAGCATCAGTTCGCTGTCTTTCGAATAGGTGATTTTCTTCTTGATCATGATGGCTCCTGCTTCTTCAACGGCCGCGAATCATCGCCAGCAGCGTACGCGGCACCAGCGCCACCATCGCGACGTGGACGATGAAGAATGCAACCAGCGCAGACATTGCAAAGAAATGGATGCGGCGCGCGGCTTCGTATCCGCCCAGCAGTTCGCGCAGCAGCGGAAACTGCACTGATTTCCACAGCACCAGCCCGGACAGGACGACCAGCACGATGTCGAGCATGACGAACAGGTAGGCAGCGCGCTGTACCGCGTTGTAGTGGCGCGGATCGGCATGCGACAGCTTGCCTTTTAGCGCGGAGAGGAAATCGGCGATCAACTGACGTGGCGTCAGCGGAAAGAACTGCCGCTTCAGGCGACCGGAGAAGACATTGACGGCCAGATAGATCAGTCCATTGATGACCAGCAGCCACATCGCGGCGAAATGCCACTGCAGCGCGCCGCCCAGCCAGCCGCCGAGTGTGATGTCGGAAGGAAAACGGAAATCGAAAAACGGCGATGCGTTATAGATGCGCCAGCCGCTGGTAACCAGCACGATGACGGCAATCGCATTCAACCAATGCGTGATGCGCAGCCAGACCGGATGGATGGTGCGCGACGATTTCATCATGGCCGCCTGCATCACAGCCCCCGCGTCGCTGGTTGGCACTGCGCAGTGCTGACGGCCTGCAGCACACGGCCTTCATCGGGTGCCTGCACGAAGGCAACGGCTTGCAGCCTGTTGCGATTCCAGCCTGCAGGCAGCGTCACATCGTGGTGAAACTGCGCACGGCCTTGCGACAGGCTGATCGGCCCGTACCACTGCCGCACCGTGCCGTCGTGATGCAAGGTAGCGCCGCTGTTCTCACCGCGCGATACTTTTGAAACCAGGCCGTTCTCGCTGATGGCGACATACAGGTCGCCGTCAACCGTTGCATCTTGCTTTGCGTTGACAGCCACATCGAGCGTCACCGAACCGGATGCATTCGGCGTCGTCTTCAGCGTGATCGCAACCGGCGCGGGAATCGCGTTGACCTGGCGGATGGCTTCCGGCAACCTGCCGCGCCAAGAACGCAGTTCATTGCCGTTGACGAAAAACTGCGGCGTATAGACAACACGGCTGTGATGGGCCGCGACCAGATCGCTCTGGCGACGATCGAAGGTCTTCTGCGCGAAGATGTCCTTCCAGCCGATATCGTCCCAGTACGTGACGTGCATCGACAACGGCACGACCGCCGCATCGCTGTCCAGGCCATTCTTCAGTTCGCTCAACTGCCGGTCGGCCGGCGGACAACTGGAACAGCCTTCGCTGGTGTAGAGTTCGACCAGCGCAGCCGTTGCGGGGCCGCTTTTGACTTCGCAGACGTTCCCGGCATACGATGGCAGCCCTGTCGTGACGAGCACACCGGCCAGGGCGCTCAATGCAATTGGTTTCATGTGCGATTACCGTTGAATGAATGTGCAAGGTAATTCGCAAGAAAAACGGAACGGGTTACATGCCCGCAAAAAAATTTCGACTTTTCCGCGTTTTTATTTCATCCCCATGTAACCGAAAGCACCGATGCACCGTATACCAGAAGGAGAGGAAAAAACTGCTGTTGCACAGACGGAAACCCGGCTGCGTTCCCTTCTGCTGCGCGGCATGGACGGCGATGAAGCCGCCTATCGCGATTTCCTTCAGACAAGTGCAACGCATTTGCGTGCATTCCTGCGCCGCCGCCTGAGTCGCTGGCCGGACGAGGTCGAAGATCTGGTGCAGGAATCGCTGCTGGCCTTGCACAACCAGCGCATGACCTACGATCGCGACGCGCCGCTGACGGCATGGATGTACGCGATCGCGCGCTACAAACTGATCGACTGGCTGCGCCGCCATGCGCGGCACGAGGGCCTGAACGATCCGCTGGACGACGACAGCGAACTGTTCTCCACCGCCGATGCGGATGGCAGCGAAGCCAGGCGCGATCTGCAGAAGGTGTTGAACATGCTGCCCGAACAGCAACGCGCTGCCATCCTGCATACGAAAGTGGATGGCTTGTCGGTCCGCGAAACGGCGGCGGCGATGCAGATATCGGAAGCGTCGGTCAAGGTCGCCGTGCATCGCGGCCTGAAGGCACTGGCAGCAAAATTGCGGAACGAGAAATCATGAAGACAGACGACCTGATCGATATGCTGGCCAGCGGGCCGGACCTCGCGGCACCGAAGATTCCGGTGCGCCGTTTCATCCTGCTCGTGGCGACCGGATTCCTGGCAAGCGTGCTGCTGATGCTGGCGCTGCTCGGCGTGCGTTCCAATTTCGACGAAATGGCGACGTTGCCGGCGTTCTGGGTCAAGATCGTTTTCGTCATCGCGCTGGCGAGCGCCGGCGGCATCGTGGCGGCACGCCTGTCGATGCCGGGTGCGCGCACATCGATGCTGCCGGTGCTGATTGCCGCGCCGCTGCTGCTGATCTGGATTGCCGCCGCCGTATCGCTGATGCATGCGGCGCCGGGCGAACGCAGCCATCTGTTCTGGGGCGATACCTGGCGTTACTGCACGCTGCTGATCACGCTGCTGTCGCTGCCGATCTTCGCCGCCGTGCTGCAGATCATGCGCCAGCTGGCGCCGACACGCCTGCATCTGGCCGGCGCCGGCGCCGGCTTCGCCGCCGGTGCGGCCGCCATCGTCGTCTACTCGATGCATTGCCCGGAAATCGCGGCGCCTTTCCTGGGTTTCTGGTACGTGCTCGGCGCAGCGATTCCGACGATCCTCGGTGCATTGATCGGGCCGCGCATCCTGCGCTGGTAACATCGGCGGGTTCGGTACCATCATTAAAAAAGGCCATGCATTGCATGGCCTTTTTGTTTCTGCACAACCGACGATCAGAATTCTTCCCAGTCCCCGTCGCCGGCAGGCACGGCTTTCGGCTCTCTCTTCTCGACTTTCGACGATACGGCCTTCAACTTAGGCGCAGTTTTTACCGGCGTCCTTTCGGCAGCCGGATTTCTTGCGATTGCCTTCGGCGCACCGGCCGGCATCACGACCGCATTGCCGTCCAGCTTGAATACGCTGACGACGTGCGACAGATTGGTCGCCTGATCCTGCAGCGATGCCGCAGCGGCCGCAGCCTCTTCGACCAGCGCCGCATTCTGCTGCGTGACCTGGTCCATCTGCATCACGGCTTCGTTGATCTGTTCGATACCAGACGTCTGCTCCTGGCTGGCGGCCGTGATCTCGCCCATGATGTCGGTCACGCGGCGCACGCTGTCGACCACTTCCCTGATCGTCGTGCCGGCCTCGTTGACCAGTTGCGAACCGGTGTTGACCTTTTCCACCGAATCGTTGATCAGCAGCTTGATTTCCTTCGCCGCGCTCGCGCTGCGCTGCGCGAGATTGCGCACCTCGGTCGCGACAACGGCGAAGCCGCGCCCCTGTTCCCCGGCGCGTGCCGCTTCGACCGCCGCGTTCAACGCGAGGATATTCGTCTGGAACGCGATGCCGTCGATGACACCGATGATGTCGACGATCTTGCCGGCCGAATCGTTGATCGAACCCATCGTCTCCACCACTTGCGAGACGACTTCGCCGCCGCGCACGGCGACTTCGGATGCGCTCTGCGCCAATTGATTCGACTGGCGTGCGTTGTCGGCATTCTGCTTGACGGTGGAGGTCAGCTCTTCCATCGACGATGCGGTTTCTTCCAGTGAGCTGGCCTGTTCTTCGGTGCGTGCCGACAGATCGAGGTTGCCGGTCGCGATCTGCGTGGAAGCGGCAGCGATCGTGTCGGTGCCGAGCCGCACCTGCGAGACGATCTTCACCAGGCTTTCGTTCATGTCCTTCAAGGCTTGCAGCAATTGGCCGGTTTCATCCCTGGATGTGACGGTGATGGTGCCGGTCAGATCGCCATCGGCGACCTTGCGCGCCAGCCCGACCGCCTGCGTCAGCGGACGCGTGATGCTGCGCGTCGCGAGGAAAGCCAGGATCAGGCTGATGACGACAGCCATCGCCGACAGCGCCGCCACCAGTTCCTTCGCCTGATTCGCCATGCTGTGCGCTTCGTCGCCGGACTGCTTCATCAGCTGCCCCTGATAATCGATCAGTTTTCCCAACCCCACCATGTAGGCCAGCTGCGCCGGACGCAGTTCGGCAAACAGCAGGGCATGCGCTTCTTCCTTCAGGCCGTCCGACATCAGCGTGACGAAACGATCCTTCAGCGGACTGAACTGGCCGCGCGCCTCGATCAGCGCTGCCATGTGCTTGCGGCCTTCTTCCGATGTGATGGTCTTGTCCAGTGCGTCCAGCGACTGCGTGATCACCTGCGAACTCTTTGCGATATTGTCGAGCTCGCCCTTGATCTCGTCGGGACTCGTCATCAACAGGGTGTTGCGCATGTTGCGCGCAGTCTCGTTGAGCTCGTCCATGATGGTGTTGGCATGCACGGTCTTCGGATAACGGTCTTCATTGGTCAGCGTGATTGCCTGATCGAGACGATCGATACGGGAAAAGGCAATCGTTGCCAGGATGATCAGGACGACGACGACACTGCCAAAACTCAAGGCCAGACGCTGGCCGATTTTCAGATTTTTCATTTCCCGCCTCTTTCAATGAAGTGGATCACGATGTCATTGCAGGCGGACGAAGAACAATCGGCAGGCTTGTCGACACGCCGAACTGATCTTGCAGCCCTGCCCCGAAATTGACTGCCCAAACTTTCTTATCGGCGACAAGGCGGCACTTCTTAAAGAAATTCTGAGAAATACCTCACGTTTTTTTAATGCCGCCGCAGATGCGGCAATCACGGCGGCAGCATCGTGCCGCGCGATCGATCGCTGTCGACCGGCATCAGGCGATATCAATTCGCCCAGTCGCGGCAGAACTGCATGAAGAATTCCAGCCGCGCCGACAACAGCTTGTTGCGGCGGTGGATCAGGTAGAAGTGGCGTTGCAGACGCGGCAAGGTCGTGCGCAATTCGACAAGACGGCCGCTCTCCACCAGATCGGCGACGACCAGCCGCGACAGGCAGGCCAGGCCCAGGCCGGCCGACGCCGCGTGCTTGATCGCTTCCGCATTGCTGAACTCGCCGGCCGAATGCAGCATGTGCAGATGCGGCAGCAGCGCATGCTCGACCGCCTCGCGCGTGCCGGAACCGACTTCGCGCAGCAGCCAGCCGGCCTGCCGCAGATCGGCCAGCGGCACCTTGCCGTCGCGCGCGGCCAGCGGATGGTGCGGCGCGCAGACCACCACCAGCTCGTCGGCAAGCCACGGTTCCGCGCGCAATTCCGGCTCATGGCACGGCCCTTCGATCAGGCCGACATCGACGTCGAACGCCGCCACCGCGGCTGCCACCGCGCGCGTGTTGGCGATCGTGACCTGCGGCACCGATGCTGAATGCTGCGCGAAATGCGCCAGCATGTGCGGCAGCAGATAGATGCCGATCGTCGTGCTGGCGGCTATCCGCAGCCCGACCGCATCGGCGGCATCGGGCTGATGGAACTGCGCTTCCATCGTCGCTGCCGCATCCAGCATCTGGCGCGCCTGCGGCAGCAGCATGCGGCCGTTGTCATTGAGGATCAGGCGCTTGCCGATGCGGTCGAACAAGTGAATGCCGAGCAGCCCTTCCAGTTCCTTCAGCGCGGCGCTGGCAGCCGATTGCGACAACGCGACAGCATCGGCCGCGGCCATCGTGCTGCCGTGGTCGGCCACGGCCAGAAAGATCTGCAATTGTCGGAGGGTGAGCCGCATGTGCCTTGCCTTTCAATTTCGCTTATCGATTTTTCAGGTTGATTATAGATAAACAAATCGTTTTATCAATTAAGCTGCATTGCCTAGACTCCGGACATTCCCTCATTCTCCGGAGCGCGCATGCACACTTCCCGCCCAACCCTTGCTCGCAGCGTAGCGACGCCGCGCCTGCTGCGCCTGCTGCGCTGGCTGCCCGGCCTCGCGCTGAGCGCCGCGATTGCACTGGCGGCGATCCGGCTCGGCGAGCTGCCGTGGCTGCAGACGCATGGCTTGAGTCCGTTGATCGTCGCCATCCTGTTCGGCATCGTGCTCGGCAATACCATCTATCCGTACATCGGCACGCAATGCGGGCCGGGCATTGCCGTCGCCAAGCAGACGCTGCTGCGCGCCGGCATCGTGGTGTACGGCTTCCGGCTGACTTTTCACGATGTCGGCCACGTCGGCACGGCCGGCATCGTCATCGATGCGCTCGTGCTCACATCGACATTTGCGCTGTCGCTCTTCGTCGGCCGGCGCATGCTGGGGCTGGATCGCGATACCTCGACCCTGATCGGCGCCGGCAGCGCCATCTGCGGCGCCGCCGCGGTGATGGCGACAGAACCCATCGTCAAGGCGCGCGCCGAGAAAGTGACCGTTGCGGTATCGACCGTCGTCGTGTTCGGCACGCTGGCGATTGCGCTCTATCCACTGCTGTACCAATGGAATCTGGCCTGGCATCTGCTGCCGGTCGATGCTTCCGGATTCGGCATCTACATCGGTTCGACCGTGCACGAAGTGGCGCAGGTGCTGGCCGCGGCACGCACGATCTCGCCGCAAGCAGCCGACAGCGCCGTCATCGCCAAGCTGGTGCGCGTGATGATGCTGGCGCCCTTCCTGCTCGCGCTGTCGTTGTGGATGCGGCGCGATTCATCGGGCGCACAGCAATCGAATGCGCACCATCCATCGCATCGCGACGGCAAAGCGGCGCGCGTGACGATTCCGTGGTTCGCCTTCGCCTTTCTCGCGGTGGTCGGCCTGAACACGGCTGCGCCGCTGTCGCCTGCATTGCGTGCCGATGCGATCGACATCGATACCTGGCTGCTGACGATGTCGATGGCAGCGCTGGGGCTGACGACGCATCTTTCGGCGATCCGCCGCGCCGGCATCAAGCCGCTGATCCTGGCTGCGCTGCTGTTCGGCTGGCTGATCGCCGGCGGCGCGCTGATCAACCGCCTCGTTACCGCAGTAGCGGGATGATCATGCGCGGATAAACGGCGCAAGGCGCACGATGGCAGCGGCACATCGCTTATCATTTGCACCTTATTGCGCCGCATTGCAGCCGATTGCATCGCGCGCTCACCGTTTGCCGCTTCTTCATGCATCAACTCGCCGCTCCCGTCTCCGCCGAAATCGAAATCAGGAAGAGCCGCTTCATCGCGCTGCTCTATCCGCTGACTACGCGTGCCGAAGCGCAGGCGAAACTGGCCGAGCTGCGCGCACAGCATCCGAACGCCGTGCATTTCTGCTGGGTGCTGGTCTGCGACGGCGATTCGGGACTGGACGACGACGGCGAACCGTCCGGCACCGCGGCGCGGCCGATGTACAACGTGCTGGTGCACAAGGATGTATTCAATGTGCTGGCCGTCGTTGTGCGCTACTGGGGCGGCATCAAGCTGGGTGCGGGCGGGCTGACGCGCGCCTACGGACAGGCCGTATCGGAAGCGATGAAGCTGGCGGAACTGGTGCCGGTGGAAGCGATGTGCGAACGGCGTTTCGTGCTGCCGTTCGCCGACGAATCGACGCTGCGCCGTTTATGCGAGCAGCACGACGTCGTCGTGCTCGATGCGATCTATGGCGATGCAGTCACGCTACACGTGCGGATGAAGGAAAGCCAGGCCGGCGAATTCTGCCGGCTGGCGGTCGACCTGCTGCGCGGCGGATTGCAGATATCAGAAACCTGATCCCGCAAGCCGTCGCGCAGATTCATATCAGAGCATTTCCAGCGGTTCGGGGCTGGACGGCGGCGGAAACGCTTCGTCCAGTTCTGACAGATCCTGCTCGGTCAGTTGCAGATCCAGCGCCGCATGATTCTGCTGCACGTGTTCGACTTTCGATGCCTTCGGAATCGCAATCACGCCCTGCTGGCGCAGCACCCACGCCAGCGCCACCTGCGCCGGCGTCACACCGTGGCGCTCGGCGACGTCCTGCACTTCCGGGTAATGCGACAGGCGCCCCTGCTCGATCGGCGAATACGCCATCAGCGGCAGGCCGCGCTGCTGCGCCTGCGGCAGCAGGTCGAACTCGATGCCGCGCCGCGTCAGGTTGTACAGCACCTGGTTGGTTGCCACCGCATCGCCGCCCGGCGCGCGCAGCAATTCCTTCATGTCGTGGACGTCCATGTTGCTGACGCCCCAGCGACGGATCTTGCCGTCGCGCTGCAATTTTTCGAACGCTTCGATGGTTTCGGCAAACGGCGTGCGGCCGCGCCAGTGCAGCAGATAGAGATCGAGACGGTCGGTGCCGAGACGACGCAGGCTGCGTTCGCAAGCAGCGATCGTACCGTTGCGCGACGCATTGCTCGGCAAGACCTTGCTGACCAGGAAAACTTCGTCGCGGCGGCCATTGATGGCTTCGCCGACCAGTTCTTCCGACGCGCCGTCGCCGTACATCTCGGCGGTATCGATCAACGTCATGCCCAGGTCGAGGCCGGTGCGCAACGTGGCGATTTCCTCGGCGCGACGGTTACGGTGATCGCCCATGAACCAGGTGCCCTGGCCGAGCACGGGAACGGTTTCGCCGGAAGGAAGGGTTGTCGTACGCATCATGGTCCTTTCTGTTTCAGCCGTCGCACTTGCCGCATAGCTACGGCAGGCCCGAAGGGGTCGTTATAGAATGGCCGATTATACGTAACGCCTCTGCGCAACACCGATGTCCGCTTCACGCCCCAACGCCTTGACCACGCCCGCCACGCTCTCCACCTGCCGTCCCGATACGATGGACTGGGTGCCGTGGGCCATGCCCGGCGCGCAGTTCAAGCTGCTGCACGCGGATGCGACGACCGGCAGCTTCACGCTGCTGATCCGCTTCGAGGCCGGCGCGGAAGCGCCGGTGCATCGCCACGTCGGCGCGGTGGAAGGTTACATGCTGGAAGGCGGCTTCTTTTACAAAGACGATCCCGACACGCGCTTCGATGCCGGCAGCTATCTGTATGAAAACGAAGGCGCCGTGCATCAGCCCGTCAGCCCGCACGGCGGCGTGATGTTCGCCGTCTTCCACGGCCCGGTCGAAGGGTTGGACGAAGAAGGCAACGTGATCGGCCGCATCCACTGGAAGTGGCACGTGAAGAAATGGAACGAGGCCGGCAACGCCTATACGCCGGATGGACTGGCCGAGTGATGCGTCCGCGCTGCAACAGCCTGCATAAAATTCCGCCATCGCCGCAGCAGTCCTCCTTATAATTGCCCGTTGCCGGGAGAACGCCGCACCTCACGGACATCGTTGTTGCGACCGATTCCCTTTCTTCAGTCTATGCGTCTTCTTCCGGAAAAATATCGCCTGCTCATCTGGATCAGCCTGCTGCTGGTTGCCGGCTTCCTCACCACCAGCGTCATCAGCTACGTCGTCTCGCGCGATGCGATTCGCCAGCGCGTCGCCGAACAGGCGCTGCCGCTGACCAGCGACAACATCTATTCCGAAATCCAGAAGGACATCCTGCGCCCGGTCTTCATCTCGTCGCTGATGGCCAACGACACCTTCCTGCGCGACTGGATGCTGGCCGGCGAAACCGACGTCAACCAGATCGCCCGCTACCTGAAACAGGTCAAGGAAAAATACGGCACGATCAGCAGCTTCCTCGTTTCCGAACCGACGCATCGTTATTACTACGGCGACGGCCTGCTGAAGACCGTCAGCGAAAAGGAAGAACGCGACGTCTGGTATTACCGCGTGCGCGACATGAAGGCCGATTACGAAACGAACGTCGACATCGACATGGCCAATCGCGATGCGATGACGATCTTCATCAACCATCGCGTCGTCGACTATGACGGCAACTTCCTCGGCGCAACCGGCGTCGGCCTGACGCTGGATACGATGGCAGGTCTGCTCGACAGCTATCAGACCCGCTTCCATCGCACCATCTACTTCGTCGACAAAAGCGGCGCCATCAAGCTGACCGGCAAATCGATGCGCGACAAGCAGGATGCACACGGCACGATTCTGAATATGCCCGGCGTTTCCACCGTGGCGAAACAGATCCTGGGCAACAAAAGCACGACGCCGACCCGGCTCGAATACAAGCGCGATCATGCAACCATCCTGATGAGCTCGCGCTTCATTCCCGAGCTCGACTGGTATCTGCTGGTCGAACAGGATCTCGCCGACGACGTGCTGCCGCTGCAGCGCATGCTGTATATCAACATCGCCGTCAGCGCGATCGTCACGCTGCTGATCCTCGGGATGGTGCTGTTCATCGTGCGCCGTTCGCACGAACAGATGGAAACCATCGCCGGCACCGACACGCTGACCGGCCTGCTGAACCGCCAGGCATTCGAGATGGTGTTCCATCAAGCCATCTTAGACAGCGAGCGGCGCGGCAGTCCGCTGTGCGCCGTGCTGTTCGACATCGATTACTTCAAGATGGTCAACGACAACTACGGCCATCTGGCCGGCGACCGCATCCTGCAGGAGATCGCCACCATCGCCAGGAAATCGGTGCGCGAGAACGACATCGTCGCGCGCTGGGGCGGCGAGGAATTCCTCGTGCTGCTGAAAGACTGCCCACTGCAGCAGGCAATCGCCATTGCCGAGAAACTGCGCGGCACCATCGCCAACCACGACTTCGCACTGCGCGGCGGCGATATCCTGCTGACCGCCAGCCTCGGCATCGCCGAATATGCACGCAACGAATCGTCGGCCGACTTCTTCACGCGCGCCGATCGTGCGCTCTACCAGGCCAAGGAAAAAGGCCGCAATCGCATCGCGGTATCGCAATCGTAGTCGTAGTCGTAGTTCATGGTGTTGCGTCGGCGCCCCTGAGAATCGAAGGATGATCTGCGGCGCCGGAAATATCGTTGCAAGCCTTTGCAAGCCTTTATATCAGCACAACGATATTGCTTAAGAACTTACGAACAACAGCGTTCTTGCCTCAATAAGGACAGGCTTATGGCCCCGCGTCGGAGCTATCCGTTTCTACTGATTCGGAGCCCCTTGCTTTCAAGGCACCAGACGAATCAGTGTCTCCCGAACATCACCCATGACGCCCTCCCTGCAAAGCAGGAAAAATTGCTTGACGGACACATCCTCCAGTCGTCAAAGTGGCTTATCGGAAATTCTCTTGTCTCGGCAGCCAGAGCCGGTGAACGCCGGCAATCCCACCTAAGAATAGGGAGAGCGTTTTAATGACAATTAAAAATTCTCGTTTTGCATGCCATTCAACTATTGAACGCGATTGCAATGAATGCAATTTCGTTCCTCCTGGCAGTCGCATCACAAAACTTAAAAGCACCTCTTTTCGTTACCCTCCTCTACTCTTGTCGACCGCAATTGCTGCACTTATTTATGCAACGGATGGCATGCAATCCGCAAGTGCACAATCAGTGACTGCCACCGGCGACTTGAATTACACCCCTCCCGGCGGAACGCAGAACTGGCCGGTTGGCGACGACCTTATCGTTGGCGATACGGCCCCCGGCACCTTGCTTATCGATGCAGGCGGCACGGTAGACAACAATGAGAGTTACGTCGGCAATCAGGCTGGCGCCGTGGGGACGGTTACCGTCCAAGGGAGTGACGGAAGCGGAAATGCTTCGACCTGGACGAATAACGGCCAGCTTGCTATCGGTGTGGAGTCCGGCAGCAATGGCACGCTCAACATCCTCAATGGCGGTCTGGTGACGAACTCAACCGATGTTTCCATCGGTCGCGACAACGGCAGTACCGGGAACGTTACCGTGTCTGGCACGGGATCGGCCTGGGAAAGTTCTTCCGGGTTTGGATTTCGAATCGGTAATGGCGGTACTGGCACGCTCGACATCAACAATGGCGGCGTCGTGCACAGTGGTCAGGGTTTGATCGGCGTTGCCAGCGGCAGCGATGGGCACGTTACTGTCTCTGGGCCCGGATCGATCTGGGATCCTTTCGATAACATCTACGTGGGTTTCTCGGGCACTGGCGAACTCGATGTACTGGATGGCGCCACGGTAAGCACGGAGCAGACCGGTGGCGGTGCTGCAACCATCTATCTCGGTCTCTACAACGGCGGCCAGGGCACGGTTACCGTATCGAGCAGTACCGGCAATACTTCGACATTAAGTGTTACCGATGATCTGCGTGTCGGCGTTGGCGGTTCAGGTGCGATGACCATCGAACAAGGCGGCCTGGTACGTGTCGGGGACAATGTGCATATTGCCGATACGGGCACAAGCAGCGGCACACTGCATCTCAATGGCGACGTCACCGGGCGCGGCATTCTTGAAACCGGCTCAGTGATCGCCGGGACCGGCACCGTCGATCTCGACCTCAATGGCGGCATTCTGCGCGCGAACCGGGATGAAGCCAACTTCCTGAACGGCTTTACGGCACAGACCGTCGGCGCAGAAGGTGCATGGTTCGACACCAACGCGCATACGATCGGCATCAGCACCGCTTTTATCGGAACATCGAGTTTCAACAAACTTGGGGCGGGCACACTGATATTGACCGGAGACAGTTCAACCTTCACCGGCAATACCGAGGTGCAGGCAGGGACACTGCAGATCGATGGCGCCCTGGGCGGCCCCACCGATGTATTGGCGGGTGCGAGACTGACCGGCATCGGCCAGGTCGGCGTCACGACCAACCGCGGCGTGATCGCACCGGGTCACGTCGGCAGCCTTGGCACACTCACCATTGCCGGCAATTACACGCCTGTGGGCGGCAGTATCGAAATCAGAACGCAACTGGGTGACGATACCTCGCCGACCGATCGTCTTGTCATCACCGGATCCACATCCGGTTCGACCCCTGTCACGGTCACGAACTTCGGCGGCACCGGCGCTCAGACTACGGAAGGCATCAAGATCATCGACGTCGCAGGCGTCTCCACCGGCACATTCACGCTGCAGGGTACGACAACCTATGAGGGCGACCCGGCCGTCGTGGCGGGTGCTTACGCGTATCGGCTTTATCAGGGCGGCGCATCCACACCGGCAGATGGAGACTGGTATTTGCGTTCGGCATTGCAGAGCACATCTGCCCCGCCAGACACGCCGCTCTATCAACCCGGCGTTCCCAGCTATGAAGCCTATCCGCAAATTCTGCTGGGACTGAATGGCGTGCCGACACTTCAGCAACGGGTCGGCAATCGTTTCTGGAACGATGCAAGGACAGCATCCGCAACAGACAACGGCAACGGCGCCACCGGCGCATTCACCGAAACGAACGGCATGTGGGTGCGCGTGGAAGGCGGACATAAGCGCATCGATCCAAAGTATTCAACTGTCGACGGCGACTATGAGTACGACATGGTCAAAACACAGGTCGGCCTTGACGCGATGCTTTCGCAGAACGGCAACGGCAGACTCGTCGGCGGACTCACGGCGCATTACGTGCACGGCAGTGCCGAGACCAGTTGGCGTTACGGCACCGACAATTACGGCTCCGGCGACATTTCCACCGACGGCTACGGTTTTGGCGGCACGTTGACCTGGTATGGGAACAACGGTTTCTACGTGGACGGCACGGCACAGGTGACCTGGTACAGCAGCGACTTGTCTGCACACCCCGTGGGCGGCCTCGAAAACAGCAACGATGCCTTCGGCTCCACCTTGTCCATTGAGAGTGGCAAGCGCATCGCGATGCATGGCGACTGGTCGCTCACTCCGCAAGTTCAACTGACTTATTCAAAAGCACGCTTCGATAATTTCAGTGACGTATTCGGTGCATCGATACACCCGGGGCGCGACGACAGCCTGCAGGGTCGCCTCGGGATCAGTCTCGAACGCCAGGTTGATCGCACGCATCTTTACGGCATTGCCAATCTGTACAACGAATTCTTCGATGGAACGTCGGTCACTATCAATGACAAGGCTTTCCATAGCCGCAACGACCGGCTTTGGGCAGGGATAGGATTCGGCGGTTCATACAACTGGGATAACGACAGGTATTCCATTTATGGAGAAGGAACCGTCAACACCAGCCTGGCCGGCAACAACTCTTATGGGTATGGAGCCACCATCGGCTTTCGCGCCAAATGGTAATGCGCTGTTGATCAACAACGCTGCGTGTTTGCATGAATCCCGGCTGCGTTCTCAATATGCATGTGCGGAAGCATAAGTTGGCGGCAATAACAATATCGTTCTACGCATGGGTACGCGTTGTCATGCACCGCCGGCAAAACGAAGCGATCGGCGCTACACTGATTGCTTCGCACCGAACCACGTATCTACGGACCCCATGAGTACGCCCACCGCCGCCGAATCCGCCCTGTCGCCTGCGCAGATCGCACAGTTCGAGCAGGACGGTTATCTGGTCTTCAGGAACATGCTGGATGCAACCGCATGCGAGGGCATGCTGGCCGTCGCGCAACGGCAGTTGCAGGAAGCGCAGCAACCGCTCGAATACGAAGCGGAACTCGGCTACGCCGGCGCGCCGAGATCGCTGGAAGCCGAAGGCGGACGCACGATACGCCGCCTGCGCGGCGCCTATGACCGCGATGCGGTCTTCCACGACTGGGCCGAAGATCCGCGTGTGACCGGCAAGCTGCGCCAGCTTCTCGACGAACCGGTCTGCCTGACGCTGGCGCATCACAACTGCGTGATGACCAAGCATCCGCAATACGGCACCGCCACCGGCTGGCACCGCGACATCCGCTACTGGTCGTTCACGCAGCCGAACCTGATCTGCGTCTGGCTGGCGCTCGGCGATGAAGTCGCCAGCAACGGCAGCCTGCATTTCATTCCCGGTTCGCATCGCCTGCAGATTGCGCCCGATCGGCTGGACGACCTGCTGTTCCTGCGCCCCGAACATCCGGAAAACCAGGCGCTGTTCAAGCAAGGCAAGGCGGTGGAACTGCATCGCGGCGATGTCGTGTTCTTCCACAGCCTGCTGTTCCATGCGGCAGGCGTAAACACGTCGGACAAGGTCAAAACTTCGGTCGCGTTCGCCTATCATGGCTGCAGCAACCAGCCGCTGCCGAACACCCGCTCTTCCGCATCCGGCGACGTGCGCATCGCCGATTGACGCACAGCCAACGTAAAAAAGCCCTCGCAAGAGGGCTTTTTGTTTGTTCACGCCACCATCATCACTTCTTCGGTGTGCTCGGCGGCGTACTTGGCGGATTACGTGACGATTCCGGCAATTGCTTCTGTGTCGCATCGGGATGATCCCGCCGGATTTCCTCCACGCCTGCCATGCCGCGCCTGTCCGTATCGAGCTGGCCTTCCTGGATATCGTCGTGCGCGCGCTTGATGACGTCGCGCGGCGCATCGTCCTGGCTATCGAACGATTCATCATGTTCATGCGGCAGGCGCGGCGACGAACGATCGCCATCCTTCTCTTCGCGCATGCCGGCACGGCTATCATGGCGCTTGTCGGTAGAAACCTGCGCTTCGGGCATCGTCGTACCCGGCTTGTCCGTCTGCATATGTCGTCCTCCTCGAGGTTGCATGAGCGCAATTGCGCAAAAAGATTGCATCATCAATAAGAACGCACGAAACGCTAATAATTCCCGTTGCCGATTTTGCGTTGCTGCAGGAAAAATCCTATTCAGCCCTCTGCGATTCTGTTAATCTTGCGTCCGAACTCTGGGGAGTAGCCGGCCTTCGGCAACGAAGGCATCTGCATCAACACATTTGGCCCGCAGGCCATGGTGCAGATGATCGCAAGATTTGGCGAGACCATTGATCAACCGACGACTTGCAGGGGCCGGAGTCGTTGCTTGGTCTTTGGTTGAATCGTCCGGCCCTGGAAAGTCTCTTCTGATGGAATCCTTCTTCGTCTCGACCGGCATCGTCGCGCTGGCCGAAATCGGCGACAAGACGCAACTCCTGTCCTTCCTTCTCGCAGCAAAATTCCGCAAACCCTTGCCGATTGCCGCAGGCATTCTGGTTGCCACGCTGTTCAATCACGCATTCGCCGCAGCGATCGGCTCGTGGCTGACGCAGGCGCTCGGCCCCGAAGTGCTGCGCTGGATACTCGGCATTTCCTTCATCGCGATGGCCGGCTGGATGCTGATCCCGGACAAACTCGATGAAGACGATGCCAAGCTGGCGAAATACGGCGTTTTCATGACCACGCTGATCGCTTTCTTCCTCGCCGAAATGGGCGACAAGACGCAGATCGCCACCGTCGCACTCGCCGCGAAATTCCACGCCTTCTGGCCGGTGCTGGCCGGCACCACCTTCGGCATGATGCTGGCCAACGTGCCCGCCGTCTATTGCGGCAGCAAGCTGGCGGGACGCATGCCGGTGACGCTGGTGCACCGGATTGCAGCCGTGATTTTCGTCATACTCGGCGTGATGACGCTGATGGGGATGGGCAGCGAGATGGGGTTGTAATGCAGGGACTGTAATTCGGCGATTGCGATCGCGCATCGATCATGCGATTGCATGCGCACACGCCGATCACATGACTGCGCGGGCAGACCTGAAAGACGTCAGAGTTTCAGGCGCGCCCGCGCCGCATCATATTCCGTCTTGAGCCGCTGCACGATTTCGGCGACGCCCGGCGCATCGTCGATCAGGCCGACGCCCTGCCCCGCGCCCCAGATGTCGCGCCACGCCTTGGCCTTGCTGTCACCGCCGGAACCGAAATTCATCTTCGATTTGTCGGCGACTGGCAGGTTGTCGGGATCGAGGCCGGCATTGATGACGGAGGCGCGCAGATAGTTGCCGTGCACGCCGGTGAACAGATTGGTATAGACGACATCGCCAGCAACCGATGCGATCAACGCATCGCGATAGGCCGGCGCGACGTTGGCTTCCTGCGTCGCCAGCCAGCGTGTGCCGATGTAGGCGAGGTCCGCGCCCATCGCCTGCGCCGCCAGTACCGCATCGCCGGTGGCGATCGCGCCGGACAACACCAGCGGCCCGGAAAACAGTCGCCGCGCCTCGCCGACCAGTGCGAACGGCGACAGCGTGCCGGCATGGCCGCCTGCGCCGGCGCAGACGAGGATCAAACCGTCAACGCCTGCCTCCAGCGCTTTCTCCGCATGGCGAATCGAAATGACGTCGTGCAGCACGATGCCGCCGTAACCGTGAATCGCATCCAGCATTTCGCGCGGCGGTGCACGCAAGGAAGAAATGATGATAGGCACGCGATGCCGCACGCAGACTGCAACGTCATGCGCGAGCCGGTCGTTCGATTGATGGACGATCTGGTTGACGGCGATCGGGCCGACCGTTGCCGACGGATGCGCATCCGTCCATGCAGCCAGTTCAGCCTGAATGTCGGTCAGCCAGTCGTCGAGCAGTTCCGCCGGTCGTGCATTCAGAGCGGGAAACGCACCGACAATACCGGCCTTGCATTGCGCAGCGACTAGTGTCGAACCACTGGCGATGAACATCGGCGCAGCGATGACCGGCAGAGACAGATTGCGTAACGCTTCCGGCAAGTGATCGGACATTCTGCCTCCTTCGATGACGGCGCACATTCATGTAGCGCCGGTATGCGGTACAGGATTGCGGCTACAAGAAGCGGTCCAGCAACTTGCGGCTGTGCTTGTCGAGTTTCTTCAAATCGCGAATGAAAAACTGCACGCCGTGCGTATCGGCGATCATCAGCGAGACATCGCCGATACGACGAATGTCTTCCTCGCCGCGCAGCACCAGCGTCGCATCGCCGCGACTGGTTTCGACCTGCCAGGTACTGGGCGATGCGAAAGCCGACACATTCTTGATGCGCAAAATTTCCGGCAGGAATTCGCGATTCGCCAGTTCTTCCTTCAGCAAGGCGCGCACCGCTTCCGGCAATGCGTTTAATGCATCGATCCACAACAATTCATGGCCGTCGGCGCTGACGATGGCGATACCTTCTTCGGGTGCGGCAATCGGAAAGGCGCGCACCGGCACCACGTTGTCGTGCACGACGCCGTCCGCACCAGTGAACGCCAGCTTGCCGAAGGCGTTGCGCATCAACCTGATCTGCGAAAAATCGCTCATGCCTCGCCCCCGTTCAGCAATGCCGCATCTTCCAGCAGATCGTTTTCCGCCTGCCGCGCCTGCGCCTGATACAGCTTGAAGTAGGCACCGCGGCGCGCCAGCAGTTCTTCGTGCGAACCGATCTCGACGATCTGGCCGCGATCCATCACGACGATGCGATCGGCGCGGCGCAGCGTGGAAAGACGATGCGCAATCGCGATCGTGGTGCGGCCGTGCACAAGATTGTCGAGCGCCTTCTGGATTTCACGCTCGGTGGTGGTATCGACCGACGATGTCGCTTCGTCGAGGATCAGGATGTGCGGATCGATCAGCAGCGCGCGCGCAATCGAAATGCGCTGGCGTTCGCCGCCGGACAAGGTCTGTCCGCGTTCGCCGACCATCGAATCGTAACCATGCGGCAGGCGCAGAATGAATTCATGCGCGTTGGCAGCACGCGCAGCGGCGATGATTTCGGCACGTGTCGCATCCGGCTTGCCGTAGGCGATGTTGTCGGCAATCGTGCCGAAGAACAGGAAAGGTTCCTGCAGCACGAGGCCGATGTTGCGGCGATAGTCGGGAATCGAGATCGCACGGATATCGACGCCATCGACGGTGATCGCACCCTGCGACACATCGTAGAAACGACAGATCAGGTTGACCAGCGTGCTCTTGCCGGAACCGCTATGGCCGACCAGGCCGATCATTTCGCCTGGACGGATATGCAGGTCGAGCCCACGGATGACTGCGCGGTTGCCGTAGCGAAAACCGATGTTGTTGACGACGATGTCGCCCTTGATCTTGTCCAGCCTCACCGGATTCACCGGCTCCGGCACTGACGACACGTGATCGAGGATGTCGAAAATGCGTTTGGCGCCAGTCGCGGCTTTTTGCGTCACCGACACGATACGACTCATCGAATCGAGGCGTATGTAGAAGCGGCTGATATAGGCAAGGAATGCCGTCAGTACACCGACCGTGATCTGGTCGTTCGACACCTGCCAGATGCCGACCGCCCACACCACCAGCAGGCCGATTTCGGTCAGGAAGGTAACGGTCGGCGAGAACAGCGACCACACCTTGTTGACGCGATCGTTGATCTGCAGGTTGTGCTGGTTGGCATCGCGGAAGCGCGCGGCTTCGCGCTTTTCCTGCGCGAACGCCTTGACGACGCGAATGCCGGGAATCGTGTCGGCCAGCACGTTGGTCACCTGCGACCAGATGCGGTCGACCTTCTCGAATCCATTCCGCAGCTTGTCGCGCACGACGTGGATCATCCAAGCGATGAACGGTAGCGGCAGCAGCGTCACCAGCGCCAGCCACGGATTGATCGAGATCAGGATGCCGGCCGTCATCGCGATCATCAGCACATCGGTCGCGAAGTCGAGCAGGTGCAGCGACAGGAACACGCAGATGCGATCCGTCTCGGAACCGATGCGCGTCATCAGATCGCCGGTGCGCTTGCCGCCGAAATATTCGAGCGACAGTTTCAGCAGGTGTTCGTAGGCGGTGGTGCGCAGGTCGGCGCCGATGCGTTCGGACACCAGCGCCAGAATGTACGTGCGCATCCAGCCCAGCCCCCACGCCAACAGCGCGGCGCCGAACAGGCCGCCGAGATACAGCGAAACCAGATGGTGATCGATCGGCACGCCGTTCTGGTAAGGGATCAGCACGTTGTCCATCAGCGGCAGCGACAGGTAGGGCGGCACCAGCGTGGCGGCGGTCGACGCCAGCGTCAGCACGAAGCCGAGAATCAGTTGTCCCTTGTACGGCTTGGCGAAACGCCACAGGCGAAACAGCGCGGCCGGCGACGGCGCCTGCTCTTCGGCTTCGCTGTCGGCCTCACTATCGTCTTCGCCGTCTACTTCGTCGTCGACCTGCGCCTCTGCCGGCGCACCGGCGGCAGACTGTTTGCCCAGCGCTTCGAAGGCGGCGATCAATTGCAATGCAGCAGGATTACGGCCCAGCGTATAGCGCCACAGCACCAGCCGCGATGCCGCATCCACCAGTTCCAGACTGCCGACGCCGGCATGATCGGCATGGCGCAACGACAGGTCGGGACGCAACGCCCAGTCTTGCCAATCTTCGTCATGCAATCCGCGCGACAGCAGGCGCAGATTGGTCAGCACGACGATGCCGGGCGCGAAATGCAACGCGGCATCGAGATCGAGTTCCAGCCAGGCAATAATCGTCTCGCCATCGCCCAGCCGCGATTGCACATCCTGCCAGGCCGCCGGCACGCCGGATCTGGCAACGGAAAGGGAAGGAACGGTATTCATCAAAACGCCCCGGAAACCGGAGAAAGGCGGTGGTTCATGCTGTCGGATTCGAGGTAATCGCGAACTGTGATCGAATGGTGATCCAAGGGATCGAGTAGTGTTGCGTTTCTAGGTTGAGTTCTGGATTGCGCTTCTGAGTTGCGTTTTTGCCGCAAGTGGCGGCAAGTATATCCAAACGTTCACCCGCTGTCGGGCTTCGCGCGTATGATCCGCACGCAGACAAGAATAATTTCAACATCCTGTAAACCAAAGTCATCCGGCACGCGTTGAGGCCTTCTTTAGCCAACTGTTTTTTGGCTTCCCCACAAATCAAATTCGTTAGCTAACGAACAACAAATGAATAACAAAACCATCCAGATCATCGAGACGATGCATCTGAGGGGACCCAACATCTGGACTTACCATCCGGCGCTGGAGGCATTGGTCGATATCGGCGAGCTGGAGGACTTTCCGTCCAACATGATTCCCGGCTTCGCCGAGCGCCTGGTCGGCTTCCTGCCGACGCTGGAAGAACACCACTGCGGCGTCGGCGAACGCGGCGGTTTCGTGCAGCGGCTGCGCGACGGCACCTGGCCGGCGCACATCATGGAACACGTGATGATCGAGCTGCAGAATCTGGCCGGCATGCCGAGCGCCTTCGGCAAGGCGCGCGAAACGTCGAAACGCGGCGTCTACAAAGTCGTCGTGCGCGTGCGCTACGAAGAAGTCGGCCGCGCCGCGCTGACCGCCGCGCGCGATCTGGTGATGGCCGCCATCGAAAACAAACCCTTCGACGTCGCCGCCGCCGTCGAAAAGTTGCGCGACATCCACGAATCGGTCGCGCTCGGCCCCAGCACCGCCTGCATCGTCGATGCCGCCGGCGAACGCAAGATTCCGTCGCTGCGCCTGAACGACGGCAACCTGGTGCAACTCGGCTACGGTGCGAAACAGCGCCGCGTCTGGACCGCCGAAACCGACCAGACCAGCGCCATCGCCGAAAGCATCGCCAGCGACAAGGAACTCACCAAAAGCCTGCTCGAATCCTGCGGCATCCCGGTGCCGGAAGGCCGCGTGGCCGACAGCCCGGCCGATGCGTGGGAAGCCGCGCAGGACATCGGCCTGCCGGTCGTCGTCAAGCCGTCCGACGGCAATCACGGCCGCGGCGTTTCCACCAATCTCTCCTCGCAGGCCGAAGTCGAAGCGGCGTGGGAACTGGCAGACCGCGAAGGCAGCGACGTCATCGTCGAACGCTTCATCCGCGGCCACGAACATCGCCTGCTGGTCATCGGCGGCAAGCTGATCGCCGCCGCCCGCGGCGAATCGGCCTTCGTCACCGGCGACGGCAAATCGACGATCGCCAAACTCATCGACACGCAACTCAACAGCGATCCGCGCCGCGGCGCCAGCGAAGAACATCCGCTGAACCTGCTGCTGATCGACGAAAACGACGATCCGGGCGTGATCCTGCTGGAACTGTCGCGCCAGGGTTACACGACCGAATCGGTGCCGCCAGCCGGCAAGGAAGTGCTGGTGCAGCGTCACGGCAACGTCGCCTTCGACATCACCGATCAGGTGCATCCGAGCGTGGCCGCCACCGCAACGCTGGCCGCGCGCGTGGTCGGACTGGACATCGCGGGCATCGACCTCGTCGCCGAAGACATTTCCCGGCCTCTGCCCGAACAGGGCGGCGCCATCGTCGAAGTCAATGCCGGCCCCGGCCTGCTGATGCACCTGAAACCGGCCAGCGGCCAGCCGCGTCCGGTCGGTCGCGCGATCGTCGACCATCTGTTCGGCGAAACCGGCAGCGGCCGCATCCCGGTGGTCGGCATCACCGGTTCTTCCGGTACCACGCCGACCGCGCACCTGATCGCCTGGCTGCTGCATCTGCAGGGCAACTACGTGGGGCTGGCCTGCAGCAACGGCCTGTTCCTGCGCGAACGCAAGGTCGTCAAACGCAACAGCGCGAACGGCAATGCTGCACGCCAGGTGCTGATGAACCGCATGGTGGAAACCGCCGTCCTCGAAAACGGCGCCGAAGCCATCCTCACCGAAGGCGTGATCTACGATCGCTGCCAGATCGGCGTCGTCACCAATATCGATCCGGCCGGCAGCCTGCCGCGCTACTACATCGACAATGCCGACGAGATGGCCGAAAAAGTCATGCGCACCCAGGTCGATCTGGTCTTGCCGGACGGCACCGCCGTGCTGAACGCCGCCGATGCGCGCGTGGCGGCACTGGCCGAACTGAGCGATGGCGAAGTGATCTTCTTCTCCGTCACGCCGGATGCCGCGCCGCTGGCCGCGCATCGCGCACAAAACGGCCGCAGCGTCGTGCTGCGCGACGGCAACATCGTGCTGGCTACCGGCACGCAGGAAATCGTTGCCGGCCAGCTGTCCATGCTGCCGTATGCCGATCCGGCCTCTCAACCGTTGATGACGGAGGCGGTGCTGGCCGCGACGGCAGCGGCCTGGGCGCTCGGACTCGATGCATCGCTGATCCGCACCGGCCTCGAAACCTTCGAGCATGCGGCCGACGTACCGGTCACCGTCTGAACCGTCTCTTGAACATGCAAACAGAAAGACACGCGCGCCATCCCATGACGAACAAACGGGACAGCTCGAACAGGCGCACGCCCATGACAAGGAATACCTGATGGAAATCTCTCGCGTTCGCGCCTTGCGCGGTCCCAATCTGTGGAGTCGACACACGTCGCTCGAAGCGATCGTGTCGTGCACCGATCTCGAACACGACATCGCCGGCCTGCCCGGCTTCGAGGATCGCATCCGCGCCCGCTTCCCCAAGATCAAGTTCCTCGACGTCACGCGCGATGAAGGCAGCACATCGGTCGCGCACGTGCTGGCCGCCGCCGCGCTGGGCCTGCAGGCGCAGGCCGGTTGCCCGGTCACGTTCTGCCGCGCGATCCGCACGATCGAGAAAGGCATCTTCCAGGTCGTCGTCGAATACACCGAGGAGGCCGTCGGCCGCCTCGCCTTCGATCTGGCGCTGGAACTGTGCAACGCTGCCGCCAGCGACCAGTTGTTCAATCTGGCCGAAGCGCTGGCGCGCCTGCGCGCACTGGATGAAGACATCCGCCTTGGCCCGAGCACCGGTTCCATCGTCGACGCCGCCGTTGCGCGCGGCGTTCCGTTCCGCCGCATGACCGAAGGCAGCATGGTGCAGTTCGGCTGGGGCAGCAAGCAGCGCCGCATCCAGGCGGCCGAAACCGGCTTCACCAGCGCCATCGCCGAATCGATCGCGCAGGACAAGGAAATGACCAAGGTCATGCTGGCCGCCGCCGGCGTGCCTGTGCCGGACGGCCGTTCGGTCTCGACCGCCGACGATGCATGGGCTGCCGCGCAGGAAATCGGCGCGCCGGTCGTCGTCAAGCCGCGCGACGGCAATCAGGGCAAGGGCGTCGCCGTCAACATGAAGACGGAAGAGGAAGTGAAGACCGCGTTCGAAGCCGCGTTCAGAATTTGCGATGACGTCGTCGTCGAGCGCTATCTGCCGGGCCAGGATTACCGCCTGCTGGTGGTCGGCAAGCAGCTGGTCGCCGCCGCGCGCCGTTCGCCGCCTTCCGTCGTGGGCGACGGTGAGCACACGATCGCGCAACTGATCGAACAGGTGAATCTCGATCCGCTGCGCGGCGATGGCCATGCGACGCCGCTGACCAAGATTCGCGTCGACAGCATCACACTGGCCACGCTGGCGAAAAAGAATTACACGCTCGACAGCATCCCCGCCAAGGGCACACCCGTGCTGCTGCGCGACAACGCGAACCTGTCCACCGGCGGCACCGCCACCGACGTCACCGACGACGTGCATCCGCAACTGGCGGCGCGCGTGGTCGAAGCCGCGCAGATGATCGGGCTGGACATCGCCGGCGTCGATCTGGTCTGCGAGAACGTGATCCAGACGCTGGAAGAGCAAGGCGGTGGCGTGGTCGAAGTCAATGCCGCGCCGGGCTTGCGCATGCACATCAAGCCGTCGTTCGGCAAAGGCCGTCCGGTCGGCGAAGCGATTGTCTCCAGCATGTTCGCCGAAGGCGACGACGGCCGCATCCCGGTGGTTGCGGTCGCCGGCACCAACGGCAAGACGACGACGGTGCGCCTGATCGCGCACATGCTGCGCACCAACAAATACCGTGTCGGCATGACGACCACCGACGGCGTCTACATCGAAAACGAACGTATCGACACCGGCGATTGCAGCGGCCCGCGCAGCGCACGCAACGTGCTGCAGCATCCGGATGTCGACGCCGCCGTCTTCGAAACCGCCCGCGGCGGCATCCTGCGCGAAGGCATCGCCTTCGATCGCTGCAACGTCGCCGTCGTCACCAACATCGGCGTTGGCGATCATCTCGGGCTCAACTTCATCTCCACCGTCGAGGATCTCGCCGTCGTCAAGCGGGTGATCGTGCAGAACGTCGCGCCGAACGGTTACGGCGTGCTGAACGCGGCCGATCCAATGGTCGCCAACATGGCCGCCAGTTGCCCCGGCAACGTCATCTACTTCGCGAAGGACCGTAACCAGACCGTGCTCGCCGCGCATCGCGCGCAAGGCAAGCGCGTCGTCCATCTCGATGACGATGCGATCGTTGCCGTCGAAGGACAATTCGAACAACGCCTGTCGCTGTCCGAGATTCCGATCACCTACAACGGCGCAATCGGCTTCCAGGTCGAAAACGCGATGGCCGCCATCGGCGCTGCATGGGGGCTGGGACTGGACTGGGCCGTGGTGCGCAAAGGCTTGCGCACCTTCCAGAACGGCGCGGACACCACGCCGGGCCGCTTCAACATGTTCATGCATCGCGGCGCCACCGTGATCGCCGATTACGGCCACAACCCGGATGCGATCCAGGCGCTGACCAGCGCCGTCGAAGCGATGCCGTCGAAACGCCGCACGGTCGTCATCAGCGGCGCCGGCGATCGCCGCGACGACGACATCCGTCGCCAGACCGAAATCCTCGGCGATGCATTCGACGATGTGATCCTCTACGAAGACCAGTGCCAGCGCGGACGCGCCGACGGCGAAGTGGTGAAGCTGCTACGCGAAGGATTGGCGAAAGCCAAGCGCACGCAGTCGATCAACGAAATCCGCGGCGAATTCCTCGCCATCGATACCGCGCTGGATCATTTGAAATCGGGCGACCTGTGCCTGATCCTGGTCGATCAGGTGGAAGAAGCGCTGGCGCATATTGCGTCGCGCATCAAGGCCTGATTGCGAAGCCGATTATCGACATCTGATTATCGGACACCCGATTCGGAGCATAACCACCGTATCGCAACGCAGTCGGGATCATCACCTAGCAACGGCATGAACAGAAAGCGGCAGCTCATGGATCAATGGCTGTCGCTTTTTGCTTTTTCGCGGGCTTTCTTTGCGTCAATTCCTGCCCGTATGCTCGGGCGGTGTCGGCGGCGCTTCCGGCGGTGTATGTTCAGGCACGATTTCCGGCTCGCGCGGCCCCGGCGGAATCGTCGGATCGGACGGCGGCGGGATTTCGGGCTCCGGCACCTCGAATGGCGCAATCTCAGGCTGCGGCTGCGGAACAACCGGAATCTCCGGCGGTATCGGCGGATGTGGCGTGCTCATCTGGACCTCCCGTTCATCATGAACCTGTCTGACAGGCAGCCAGAGGCGAAGTTGCGCGCGCCGTCTTGCCGTGCACATCGCGCATGACGTCCGCATTCCTCTCTATGCATTCGCCCCGCTGTTTCTCCTGCGCACGTCACTTCCGACACTTTCTTTTCTGACGCAATCTTTCCGCAAAATCCTACAGGCATGACAAGCATGCAAGCGTAGACTTTTCAGCATCGCAGCAGGCCTGCTACGGCCCTGCTTTCCTCTTTTCAACCGGAAGAAGGACTCGGCAATGAACGCACAGAAACGCTCTCAATCCAAAGGCAGCCGCAACGCAGCCGCCGATCGCAGACACGGTGCCGGCGGCGCGAAGTTCAACAACGGTTATCGCACCGCCGGCGGTCCCGACTATCGCAGCACCGACTGGCAGACCTCCGAACATCCGCGCGGCCGGCATGGCATCGAGCGGACGTGACTGTCTTCGCCGGAAATTTCATCGAGGAGAACGACATGCCGCAAAGCAAATGGAGCGACAAGCGCGAACGTCAGTACCAGCACATCAAGGATAGTGTGCGCAGCCGTGGCGGCCGCAGCGCAGGACGTGCCGAGGAAATCGCCGCCCGTACCGTCAACAAGGAACGCGCACAGCATGGCGAAGCGAAGGAAAGCAGCCGTTCCTCGACGCACGACATGTCGCCGTCGCGCCGCGGCGGCCAGCGTTCGCACAGTGGCGCCGCCGGCCGCACTTACGAACAGCTGTACAACGAAGCGCGCAGCAAGGGCATCCACGGCCGCTCGAAGATGAACAAGTCCCAGTTGCAGAAGGCGTTGTCACGATAAACACTTATTGACGGAGATGACGCATGGCGAAATGCGATCAATGCGGCAACGACTACGACAAGGCGTTCCAGATCACGCAAGCCGGCAGGACATGGACTTTCGACAGTTTCGAATGCGCGATCCACAAACTGGCGCCATCGTGCGCGCACTGCAAGATGCGCATCATCGGCCACGGACTGGAAGATGCGGATGGCCGCATGTTCTGCTGCGACCACTGCGCGGAAGAAAGCGGCGTGACGACATTGCGCGACCGGGTGTGAAAGATTCGGATACCGGCCGCGCCCAGCAACCGTTATGGAGAATGACATGCAAACCCTGAAGGAAGTCATGCATCGCGACGTGCACGTGATCAGTCCGGAAGCGTCGTTGAAGGAAGCCGCGCAACAGATGCGCGACGGCGATTTCGGCATGCTGCCGGTCGGCGAGAACGATCGGATGATAGGCGCGATTTCCGATCGCGACATTGCCGTGCGGGCTATCGCCGAAGGCAAGCCACCAACGGCCAAGGTACGCGAGGCGATGTCGGACGGCATCGTCTGGGCGTACGAAGACGATTCGCTGGAAACAGGGGCACGGCTGATGAGCGATCATCAAATTCGGCGCCTGCCCATCGTCAATGCGGAAAAGCGCCTGGTCGGCATCGTCGCGCTCGGCGACTTTGCGGTGGAAAGCTCGGATATCGAAGCGGTCGGCGCGACGCTGTCGGAAATCTCGATGCCGGCGTGATTGTTGGTGATTGTCAACGACATACCCGAAACGAAAATCCAAAACAAAAGAGCGATGCCTTAACCGGGCATCGCTCTTTTTTATTGCTGCGGACTCCTCCGCGCTTTGCAAGCCGACTTGCAGCCTAGAAAGCCCGCTGCACGTTGGAACGCGGCGACAACTGATAACTCCACGTTTCGGTCAGCGCACGCTGGCCGTCCACCAGCGCCGCCCGCATTTCGACCGGATGCGATGCATCCTTCACCTTGATGCGTAGCGTCAACCGCCAGCCGCCGATCGCCGGATTCGGCTGCAATTGCGTATCGACCAGTTCCGCGTTATCGCTGACGCTGACTTGCGGACGCACCGGCGCATCCGACGGCAGCTTCGCCAGCACCGGGCCTTCGAAGTCCACCAGCATCGCCATCGTGCCGTCGTTGTGGCGGATCAGGTTGGCCTGCGTCAATTCGCCATCGGTATGGAAAGTCTGCCTGACCCAGCCGACATCGTTTTTCAGCAACGCCGGTTCGTCCATCGTCCAGTGCATGCGGTAATCGAACTTCAGCGGCACACCCTTGCGCGGCAATTCGGCCGGCGTCCAGTAGGCGACGATGTTGTCGTTGGTTTCGTCGGCAGTCGGAATTTCGATCAGTTGCACGACGCCCTTGCCCCAGTTGCCCTGCGGCTCGATCCACGCACTCGGGCGCAAGTCGTAGCGATCCTTCAGATCCTCGAAGTTGCCGAATTCACGGCCGCGTTGCAGCAGACCGAAACCCTTCGGATTCTCGACCTGGAAGGAACTGACTTCCACATTCTGCGGATTGTTCAGCGGGCGCCACAACCATTCGCCGCTGCCGGTATGGATCGCCAGGCCGTTCGAATCGTGGATCGCCGGACGGAAATTGCGCTTGCTCGACTGCTGGTTCGGTCCGAACAGGAACATGCTGGTCAGCGGCGCAATGCCGAGACGATCGACCTCGCCGCGCAGGAATACGCGCGCCTGCACGTCGAGCACCGCATCCGATCCCGGCTTCAGCACGAAGCGATAGGCGCCGGTGGCGCGCGGCGAATCGAGCAGCGCGTAGAAGACCATCTGCTTGTCCTGCGGTGCCGGGCGCTCGATCCAGAATTCGGTGAAGTGCGGAAACTCTTCCGGCTTCGACATTCCGCTGTCGATCGCCAGTCCGCGCGCCGACAGGCCGTACACCTGGCCCTTGCCGATCACGCGGAAATAGCTGGCGCCCAGCACGCTCATGATCTCGTCTTCCTTGCCGTCGCGATTGATCGGGTACAGCACGCGGAAGCCTGCGTAACCCAGCTTGCTGGTCGTCTTGCTGTCGAACGACAGACCGCCGAAATCGAAACGCGCCGGATCGTAGTGCACTTCCTCGACGTCGTCGCCGACGATTTCGCTGATTTTCACCGGCGTGTTGAAATGCATGCCCTGATGATAAAAGGCCAGCTTGAACGGCGTGCGTTCGCTGCGCCATTCGAAGGTCTCGCGGCGCGGCTGAATCTTCACGTAATCGCCGAACTGCATCTTGCTGAAAACCGGCGGCAGGTTGCTGACCGGCGCGGCATACGGCTTGGCTGCCAGCGCCTTGGCCCTGGCCGTCACATCGTCCAGCGAAAAGGCATGCGCCTGCGCAGCCAGCAACAACGAGCAGGCAGAAACGGCGGAAAGCAGGATGGCGGGGATTTTTTGACGAACGGAAATATTGAAAGCGTTGAAAATCACGAATCTCTCCAGAATGATGCTGCTGTTCAGATGCCGCCGCGCGCACATGGTTGCATTTGTTTGCATGGGGAAATGCAAATTTACGACCTTTGATAACGGGCTTTTGCGCGCACTGTGTGCGGCTCCGCACTTGTGCCCTTGCAAAAAACAAAACAGAATAGCACGCGGGCAAGACGCCTCCGCTGCCCGTAAAGACGGGAATTTCCTGTTCTCAACACCTGTCGCCGGCCTGTTTCCGCGCGACATTCCGCCAAGGCCGCCGCGTGCGGCGCATCGCTTTCATCAAGGATCGGATCACACCAGTGCCACATCACGCCATCACGAAACCGCATCAATCTTCTGCCTCGCCTTCCCCTTCCCTTCTTCCTGTACGCCGCTCCTTCGCCCTGCTTTGCACATTTGCATTGGCGGCCGGCGGCCTGTTCAGCGCACCGGCACAAGCCGACATCAACCGCGCATTGCTGAACGACAAGCCAGCCTTCATCGCCGACGTGATGCGGCAGATGACGCTGGATGAAAAGATCGGCCAGTTGCGCCTGATCAGCATCGGTGCCGACATGCCCAAGCCGCAACTGATCAAGGAAATCGCGGCCGGCCGCATCGGCGGTTCGTTCAATACGGTCACGCCGGCCGAGAACCGGCCGCTGCAGGATGCCGCGGTCAGGCAGAGCCGCATGAAGATTCCGCTGTTCTTCGCCTACGACGTCGTGCACGGCCATCGCACGGTATTCCCGATCAGCCTGGCGCAGGCATCGAGCTGGGACATGGATGCCATCGCGTTGAGCGCACGCACCTCGGCCGTCGAAGCGGCTGCCGACGGCATCGACATGACCTTCGCGCCGATGGTCGACATCACGCACGATCCGCGCTGGGGACGCACGTCGGAGGGCTTCGGCGAAGATCCGTATCTGGTATCGCAGATCGCGCGCGTATCGGTGGAAGCGTTGCAGGGCGATCGCGGACCGGACGGCAAGGCACCGATCGGCGCGAACGGCGTGATGGCCGCCGTCAAGCATTTCGCGCTGTACGGCGCAGTGGAAGGCGGACGCGACTACAACGTCGTCAACATGAACCCGATGCGCATGTACGACGATTACCTGCCGCCGTATCGCGCCGCCATCGATGCCGGCGCCGGCGCGGTGATGGTTGC
Organism: Oxalicibacterium solurbis; assembly: GCF_014635845.1. Lineage (GTDB taxonomy): Bacteria > Pseudomonadota > Gammaproteobacteria > Burkholderiales > Burkholderiaceae_D > Oxalicibacterium > Oxalicibacterium solurbis. Next base: position 240,644 of record NZ_BMDP01000003.1, read on the forward strand.
GCTGAATTCGATCAACGGCGTGCCGGCCTCGTCCAATACCTGGCTGCTGCAGGACTTGCTGCGCAAGGACTGGGGTTTCAAGGGACTGACGGTCAGCGATCACGGCGCGATCTTCGAACTGATCAAGCACGGCGTCGCAAGCAACGAAAGCGAAGCCGCCGAGCTGGCGATCAAGGCTGGCATCGACATGAGCATGGCCGACCAGATCTATCTGAAGGAGCTGCCGGAGCTGGTAAGTTCCGGCAAGGTGCCGATGGCCGCGATCGACAACGCGGTGCGCGAAATCCTCGGCGCGAAATACGACATGGGCCTGTTCCACGATCCGTATCTGCGCATCGGCGACGGCTCGCACGATCCGGCCGACATCAATGCGGAAAACCGGCTGCACCGCGACGCTGCACGCGACGTCGCCCGCAAGTCGATGGTGCTGCTGGAAAACCGTGCACAAACGCTGCCGCTGAAAAAGACCGGCACCATCGCGCTGGTCGGTCCACTCGCCGATGCACACATCGACATGATGGGCAGCTGGTCCGCCGCCGGCGTTGCCAGGCAATCGATCACGCTGAAACAGGGGCTGCAGGATGCGCTGGCCGGCAAGGGCAAACTACTGACCGCGCGCGGTGCCAACATCACCGAGGACAAGCGCATCGTCGATTACCTGAACTTCCTGAACTGGGATACGCCGGAAGTCGTGCAGGACAAGCGCAAGCCGGAAGCAATGATCGCCGAGGCAGTGAAGATCGCAAAACGATCGGACGTCATCGTCGCTGCCGTCGGCGAAGCGCGCGGCATGTCGCACGAATCGTCGAGCCGCACCAGTCTCGATCTTCCGGCGAACCAGCTGGCGTTGCTGAAGGCCTTGAAGAAAACCGGCAAGCCGCTGGTGCTGGTGCTGATGAACGGCCGCCCGCTAGCGCTGAACTGGGAACGCGAGAACGCGGATGCGATCCTCGAAACCTGGTATAGCGGCACCGAAGGCGGCCATGCGATTGCCGACGTGCTGTTCGGCGACGTCAATCCGTCGGGCAAATTGCCGATCACTTTTCCGCGTTCGGTCGGCCAGATTCCCGCCTACTACAACCACCAGCGCGTCGGCCGCCCGTTCACCGAAGGCAAGCCGGGCAATTACACGTCGCAATACTTCGAGGAACCGAACGGTCCGCTGTACCCGTTCGGCTACGGTCTCAGCTATACGACGTTCGCGCTGTCCGACGTGGCACTGTCGAAAAACACGCTACCGCGCGACGGCGAGATCGAAGCCAGCATCACAGTAAAAAATACTGGCAAGCGTGACGGTGCGACAGTCGTGCAACTATACATCCAGGACGTTGCCGCATCGGTAGTACGACCGGTCAAGGAACTGAAGGATTTCCGCAAGGTGATGCTGAAAGCCGGCGAGGAACAGGTCGTGCGCTTCACGATCGACGAGAGCAAGCTCAAGTTCCACAACGCACAGCTGCAATACGTGGCCGAATCGGGTGACTTCAATGTCGAGATCGGGCTGGATTCGAAGACGGTGAAAACGCAGAAATTCACGTTGCAGTAAAAATCCTGCTCTTGCAGCCATAGACAAAGCCGGCAGATGCCGGCTTTGTTTTTATCGCGACTTTTATCGGGGCTGGATCGAAAGCCGATCGGTCGTCGCAAATGCGCTTCTCCCAGTACGCCTCTATTTCATTATTGATTTCCCGGCAATAAATGTACTGCTGCGAATGGCGAGGAAATCATGCCGTCACAAATGCCACGCAGAATGACCGCACGCCACCAAAGAATCAGATGCCGTGACTGCCAATGCATTACTCCATTCCGCCGTCGACGAGCACGCCGGAAAAAGAATCGCCTTCCATCGCAAAGGATGGATGAAGGTCAACGAGACCACACTCACTATCCATACAACGGACATTTCGGAGCAGATCGTCGGCCTGATGATGGAGGCACCTGCCAGGATCGGCCTCGCCTGCGCGCTGCACTTTCGTACACTCGTCGGCGGACGTATCACGACGCTGCACCTCACGGGAACGGTCGCATACTGCACGCTCGTCGGACTCAAGGGATACCGCGTGGGCATTCGCATGGATTCTGCAAACAAGGAAAATGCGGACCAATTGGCAATGATTCTTTCCAGCCGGCCCTGATTTCAGACATCTCTTCTTCTTTTATCCCGCCTGAAAAACTCACTGCAGAGGCGGCTATATTGCCGCATGCAGATTCGGCTGCATAAGCAACACATCATTCGATATCGCCACTGCTGACAGCAAACCACGCCTGCAATCGTTACTTACCTTGCGCCTTTCTCCGGCCGGAAAATCATCGGCCGCCTGATCGATGCCGCGCCGTCCCTGAATAACCTGGCTTTGCGACATGCTTCATAATCGTCATGAATCCATGATCGCAATGCGCCTTCACTCCGTCGGGAGGCGATCGCGCAACAACCTACTTCATGCCTCTTTCCGCCCTCGCCCTCGTTCTTGTTGCCGGGATCATCCACGCCAGCTGGAACATCACGGCAAAGAAAGCCGGCGGCGATGCGCGCTTCGCGCTCTTCACAAGCGTTTTTCTGGCCATCGTCTGGGCACCTCTCGGAATATGGATAGCCGTCGACGCCGTGCCGGGCTGGCGATGGCAGGAATGGACGATGATCGTCGTTACCGGCCTGCTGCATGTCGGCTATTACGTCATCCTGCTGCGCGGTTATCGCAAGGCCGATCTCACCGTCGTCTATCCGATGGCAAGAGGATCGGGGCCGTTGCTGTCGTCGCTTGTCGCACTGCTGTTTCTCGATGAGAAATTGTCCACACTGGGCGGCATCGGCATTGCAGGCGTCGTTCTCGGCGTCTTTCTTATCGCCGGCGGCCCCAAGCTTCTGCAAACGGCAAAAGACCCTGCTCATCGACAACGCACGCATATCGGCATTGCCTACGGCTTGCTGACGGGCGCATTCATCGCCAGCTACACGGTCGTCGATGGCTATGCGGTGAAGTTCATGCTGATGTCGCCCATCCTGGTGGATTACATGGGTAATTTCGTACGCCTGGCCGTACTGGCACCGGCCTGGTTCAACGACAGGGCATCCGCTGCCGCGCTCTGGAAACAGCAGTGGAAATATGCGCTGGTCGTCGGTGCGATCAGCCCCGTTTCCTATGTACTCGTGCTGTATGCGGTCCAGCTTGCGCCGATTTCGCATGTGGCACCGGCACGCGAAGTGTCGATGCTGTTTGCAGCCATCATCGGCGGGCACCTGTTGAAGGAAGGCGACCAGATGCAGCGCCTGTTGGGCGCCTTGTTGATTGCGGCAGGTGTTTCGGCACTGGCGCTGGGGTAATGCATTGTCGAGACCGTATGTCTCGCAGGCTCTACACTGAATGTGCCAAACGTTCCTCCATCGAGCTTCGGCTGGAGACTGCGCCGCAAATTGGCAATAAATAGTGCGCGCCCAGACAAGATTCCAAATTCCTGCCCTCCTATGCTTTGACGCATGCCTCGCACATCATAAATCGCAGCGCGGGCCTATCGTTCGCAACTCCCCGATGCATGGCATCGCTCCGATGCCATTGCTTGCGGTTGCCATTGCCCGCTGAATCATCCGCATTGCGGCCTGCAAGGCCGGATGGGGCCGACACCGAAGCGAATGAAAATCGACAGAAAACTTCCATCGGCACTCACGCTGAATATCACCTTGAGCTTTCTGGCCGGGTATGTCGATGCCGTCGGCTTCATGGCGCTGTTCGGTTTGTTTACAGCGCACATCACCGGCAATCTTGTCCTTCTCGGCGCAGAGCTGGCGACGCCGGAACACACTTTTCCGCTGCTGAAAATCCTGGCCTTCCCCGCCTTTATCCTTGGCGTCGCTCTGGCCACCATGATTGCATCTGCATGCGAGAAGAAGGAACGCAATGCGCTCATCATTTTGTATGTAGTCGAGATGACGTTTCTCATGGCGTTCGTGCTGGTCGGGCTCGTCGCCGGTCCGATTGAAGAGAACATGTCGAGTGCGGCAATTTCTGCGGGAATAATAGGCACGCTGGCAATGGGTGTGCACAGCGCTTGCGGTCGGTTGCTGCTGCCTGACCTCGCGCCGACGGTCATGATGACAGGCAATGTCACCCAGCTTGTCGTCGAATTTTTTCAGTATCTCAAGGAAGACAGCGACAAAACCAGATTCGGCAAATGCGCCAAATATCTCTGGCCCATCATTGCCTTCGGCATCGGATCGCTGATTGCGGCTTTCGCTTACCTGCGATTCGGATTCCATGCATTGTGGCTGCCTATCGCACTGGTCCTGATTCTCGCCTGCATCGAAGCATGGAATGAAATCCACGGTTAGCAAGTAACGCGCACTCACGTTTCAAGAAACGCTCAGATTATCAAGGCTATCTGAGTCACCTCGTGCCCAGCTCCATCCCCGACAACAATTTGTTCGCTGCCGGACAAGATCGCATTTCCCCCTCTTCTAGTATCCCTAGATCAAACCGGCGATACACATCCGTGTTTGTCACTCGCGCTCGATCGCACAAATATAAATATCAGAGGGGACACAATGAAGATATTCACATCAGGGAATCAATTTTCAAGGAAGCCAGCCAGGCATGCAGTCATGTGCGGCATGCTGGGCCTCGCCGCCGCGGCATCGACGACAGGCGCATTTGCACAGACTTCCGTACAAGTCGGCGGCACGGTCGACGTTTTTGCCGGCGCCATCAAGCGCAGCGGCGATGCCGGCAGACGATCGGTTGTAGACAGCAGCGGCATGGAAACCTCCTGGTGGGGTTTCAAGGGCAAGGAAGCGCTTGGCGGCAGCTTGCAGGCGCAATTCAACCTGACCGGTTTTTTCCGGCCCGATGACGGCAGCCAGGGACGCTTCGATTCGGATACGATGTTTTCTCGGGATGCCAACGTCGGACTGTCCGGCGCATTCGGCCGCGTATCCGTGGGGCGCGATCTGGCGCCGAACTTCATTCCGACGCTCAAGCTCAGTCCGTTCGGCGGCTCGTTCGTGTTTTCTCCGCTCGAACTGCATACGCAGACACCTTCGGGCAGCTATCGCGGGCAGGCCTGGTCGCCGACCGTTTCAGGTGATACGGGATGGAGCAACGAGATCATGTACGTGACGCCAACCATGGGCGGATTCACCACCAGCCTGTTTTACCAGTTCGGCGAACAGGAAGGGAATTCGGGCAAGAACAACTTCGGCGTGAACACCATGTACGAGCAGGGACCGCTTACCTTTGGTGCCTACTTCCAGTCCGTCGAAGTCAACAATCCTGTCGATACCACGGCCAACGGCAGTTCGCAGGTGTTCACCTTCACGCCGTACAACCGGACGACCGGTGCCACCCATACGCTGGCAGCATCGAAGAACGACACCTGGTTTGTCGGCGGCGCCTACGATCTTCACTTCATGAAGCTCTTCGGCACGCTGAACTATTCGACGATGAACCTGATCGGTGCGGCGGACGACAGTCAATACGACTTGAAATCCAATACGGTCCAGCTGGGTACCAGCGTACCGCTCGGCAAAGGCTCCGTACTGTTTTCCTGGGCGCGCACCAAGGTGAAGGCAGACGGCGATTTCAGTGCCGCGCTGGGAGGGACGGACATCAGATCGTCGATTGTGCGCAATACGGCTTCGCTGGGGTATGACTATTTCCTGTCCAAGCGCACCGATATTTACAGCGTGCTCAGCTATGACAAGCTGACCGATGAAGCGAGTGCGTTCAGCTTTGGCATCGGCATCCGTCAACGCTTCTGATCTGTTCGCCCGGGCAGTCTGATTTTTGCCGGATGGCGTCATCCTGATTTTTCCTGGCGACGCAAGCAAGGGCCGCACACGAGGCGGCTCTTGCTCTTTGCGCCAGGCACAATGCGGCGCGGCGTTCACGCAAACATTTTCGATCCGACGTTTGCATCGCCGATATGACGGCGTTTCCTTGCCGCGCCTCTCCCCCACAAAGCAGCCCTACCATCTTTTGCACTGAAGAAACCTCGGATTTCATCGCCTTGACAGACTACCTACTAGTATGTAGAGTGCGCAACATGAAGCTCAACAGCACCTCCGACGAAATCCTGCATTGCGCCCGTTCGCTGATTATTTCAGGCGGCTACAACGGCTTCAGCTATGCCGATATTTCCAAGGTGGTCGGCGTACGCAACGCGACCATTCACCATCACTTTCCGAACAAGTCCAATCTGGTTCGGACGCTGGTCGTCAATTATCGATGGGAAGCGCAGCTGGGCATCGCCGAATTGGAACGCAATGTTCCCGACGCGGTTGAGCAATTGCGCGCCTACATCCAGTATTGGGAATCCTGCATCTCCGACAATAGCGCCCCCTTCTGCGTGTGCGCATTGCTGGCAACGCAGTTGCCCGTTCTTCCCGAGGAAGTTGCGTTTGAGGTGAGCGCCCACTTTCGTACACTGTCCGATTGGCTGGCTTCCGTGCTGGAACGCGGCGCGGCGCAGGGCAGCATTCGATTGACTTCATCGGCCAGGATCGAAGCCGACAGTTTCATGGCTACGGTGCATGGCGCAATGCTCTCGGCGCGTGCTTACGACGACGCGAAAATCTTCGGCGCGATTACGCATCCCTTGCTGGATCGTCTTCTGAAGGCCTGAAGAAAATCTGACATTCCCGATTACACCTATGCCCGATTTTTTCGCCCAATTATCTACCTACTAGTAGAGAGATTCTTCTTCGGCTCTACTGCATTTCTCCAACCTCGATCGAAAGGGTATCAATATGTTTGGAATATCGCCGCTAGGCTGGCTGCACACCATCGGCAGCCTGCCCGCCATTCCCCTGGCCATCTATATGTTCGCCCGCCACGGCAGGATCGCGCCGCGCACGCCATCGGGCACTGCCTATTTTGTCTCGATGCTGATCGGCGCCGTCACGGTATTTCTCGTCGCGCATCAGCCGGTGAGTTATGGCATTGGCGTTGCGACCATCCTGCTGCTGGTAGCCGGTTACGGTGTCGGGCACATCAATTCTCTAGGTCGGAAAGCGATTTACATCGAAACGATCTGCCTCAGCCTCACCGCCTTTTTATTGATGGTTCCTACCGTGAGCGAAACGCTGCGCCGCGTTCCGGACGGCCATCCCTTCGTGACCGACCTGAAATCGCCGCTGCTTCTTGGCGCCCAGGCCGCTCTCCTCGTCATGCTGGTGATCGGGCTGACCGCGCAAATCATCTCCCTGCGCAGGAAGGGTAAGTCGACCGCCGCACAGTCGCGCCTGCTGTACCCGGACTGACTTCAGTGCGACGAGACATAATCCGATCCGGCGAATGCCGGCGGCAGCGCGAAACTCTCGCGCATCCGCTTCGCCTCGGCAGCAGGCGTCAAGCCGAAAAGCCGCTTGAATTCTCGATTGAACTGCGACGCGCTCGCATAACCGACAGCATGACAGGCAGCCTCTGCCGTCATGTCCTGCCGCACCATCAGCAGCCGCGCCTGATGCAGACGCGTGGACTTTACATATTGCATCGGCGACGTGCGCGTCATGGCCTTGAAGTGGCTGTGGAATGTCGGCACGCTCATGCCCGCTTCGTGCGCCAGTTGCGACAGATCGAGCGGCTGCGCATAGGCGCTGTGGATGCGGCGCAGCGCCTTGCCGATTTTGCCGAACTGCCCCTGCATCGCCAAGGCCGCGCGCATCGCATTGCCCTGCGCGCCAGTGAGCACGCGAAAATACAGTTCGCGCATCAGCGCGGGGCCGAGAACGGCAGCAGCCAACGGCTGATTCATCGCTTCCAAAAAACGTAGCACGGATGTGCGCAACACATCGTCCATCGGACTCGACATCATGCTCTGCGGCGCATCGTCCGGCGACGGCGCGCGATGCCGGTCGATCTGGATCATCAATTCCGCGGCCAGCTGAAAATCCAGATGCATATAAATGGCCAGCAGCGGCCGCTCCGGCGTAGCATCGGTTTCCATCGTGAAGGGCACAGGCACCGCAACCGCCAGATAATGCTGCTCGTCATACAGGTAAACCTGATGGCCGAAATACCCGCGTTTGCGCCCTTGGCAAACGATCACGATGCCCGGATCGTAGAGGACGGGCGTACGCGACAACGGACGATCCGAACGCAGGATGCGTACATTCGGCAACGCCGTCAGGTTATATCCCTCGTCAGGTGCCAGTGTCGTCAGCAGGTCCACCATCTGCCGCTGTTCGTGAATGTGCGTGACGTCAGCGCTCTTCTTCATATCGCAACTGGATTCATAGAAATAGGCAATAAATACAGAAATTTAAGCCTGAAAATCCACCTCTCAGGAGATTAATGTACAACCTTCGTTGACTTCATTGGAGTTTTTCATGTCATCCAAGGTTCTACTCATCACCGGCGTCAGCAGCGGATTCGGACGAGCGCTGGCCCAGGAAGCGCTGGCAGCCGGCCATCGCGTCGTCGGCACTGTACGCAACGAACAGGCAAGGCAAGACTTCGCAAAGCTCGATCCGGCAAAAGCGATAGGCTGTGTGCTCGATGTCACCGACTTCGATGCCATCGACAGCGTCGTGCACGACATCGAGGCAAACGTCGGGCCGATCGACGTGCTGGTCAACAACGCCGGCTACGGGCACGAAGGCATCATGGAAGAATCGCCGCTGGCCGAGATGCGTCGGCAATTCGACGTAAACGTATTCGGCGCAGTCGCCATGACGAAGGCCGTGCTGCCCTATATGCGCAAACGCCGGCGCGGCCACATTCTCAACATCACATCGATGGGCGGTTTCATCACGATGCCCGGCATTGCCTATTACTGCGGCAGCAAGTTTGCGCTGGAAGGCATTTCCGAAGTGCTCGGCAAGGAAGTGAAACCTTTCGGCATCCACGTTACAGCCGTGGCGCCCGGCTCGTTCCGCACCGACTGGGCGGGTCGCTCGATGGCCCGCACGCCTCGTTCGATTTCCGACTACGACACACTGTTCGATCCGATCCGCCAAGCCCGCGAGGAAAAGAGCGGCAGGCAGCTTGGCGATCCGGTGAAAGCCGCACGTGCGATGCTCACCGTGATGGCCGCCGACAATCCGCCGTCGCATCTGCTGCTGGGGAGCGATGCACTGATGCTGGTACGCGAAAAACTGTCGGCACTGGCCGACGAAATCCAGGCGTGGGAAACAGTCACTCGCTCGACTGACGGATGAATGCTTTGACACGCATCGCCATGCCGTGAACATGGTTCAACATGGCGATACGAAAGGAAGCAACCAAGGCCAATGCCTCATGCCGAATACCGACATCGACGTGGATCTTCTTTTCAACTCGAACGTTCTTATTTTGAGACGAAAACTTGCCGCAACTGTGAAAGCGAAGTTACGTATAGGAAGAAGGAAGAAATCCCGCGACTACTTGTCCAAAATTTTCACCAAATCGGTTGAAATTTTTACCAAAATACTTTCGTCGACGACGAAAAGGCATCCAAGTATTGAATTGCATTGGCGCGGCTGGCGGGGATCGAACCCACGACCCTTGGCTTCGGAGGCCAATACTCTATCCACTGAGCTACAGCCGCGAGGGGAACAACTGAGGAGGCCTGAAGAATACCGTTTTTCTCTCTTTCCGTCCACGCAAAGCCATGTTTTCCCGCTCAACGACAATTATTTGTGACTATAATCAGTGGTTTGCCGAATCCGGCAAGGTAGAGCAGCAGCATCACCCGCGCGGATGGGAGTCCCGCGCCTTATAACGATTTCTAAAAATTGTAATGAGGGGAATAATGAGCGACGCACACCACGAAGGATCCGCAATCAAAACACCGAAGCAATTGATTCTGGCCGTCCTGGCCGGTTTTCTTGTCCCCATTGTCTGTATCGTCCTGCTAGTCGTCTATGTTACCAACGACAAGCAGACCGGCGCCGGCTCCGACGCCCTGACGCCGGAAGCCATTGCCCAGCGCATCAAGCCGGTCGCAGCCGAGGATTTCAATCTGAAGGATCCGAGCGCGCCGAAAGTATTGAAGTCTGCCGAAGAAGTCTACAAGGCGACCTGTGCCGCCTGCCACGCAGCCGGTGTGGCAGGTGCACCGAAACTCGGCGATGCCGCCGCCTGGAAGGCCCGCATCGCGGAAGGCTACGATACGCTGGCCAAACATGCGATCGAGGGCTTGCGTGCGATGCCGCCCAAGGGCGGCAATCCGGATCTGGACGATATCGAAGTCGAACGCGTGGTGGTGATGATGGCCAACGCCGCAGGTGCGAAGTTCAAGGAACCGGAAGTGCCTGCACCGAAAGCACCGGCAGAAGCGCCAGCCGGCGATGCTGCAGCGGCACCGGCCAAGTAATCTCCACATACGTGCAATGAAAAAGCCGACATCAGTCGGCTTTTTCATTTTCTACGTGCGGCAATCACAATTGCTCATGCCGGGCGACGTGTTCGTGCTTTTTCCTGCGGCGCGAGAACAGATACAGTCCCGCCCCCGCCGCACCGACCACGGCTGCACCGCGCAGCACAGGCTTCCACAATGAGCGTCGGGACAACAGCGAAACGCCGCTGATCACCAGCGGCAGCAGCTTCTGCAGCTTGGCGCCGGACAGACTGCGAAAATCGAGCAGATCGGAGAAATTCGCCAGTGCCGATTGTGCGCGTGCGCTGACCATGCCGACTGCCGTCTTCGCAATGGCGTCCGGTCCCATGTTGGCACGCACCACGCTTTTCGCATTGCCGACGGCAATTCGATAGGCGCGGCATTGCAGGATCAAACGCTCTTTCTGCTCGGCCAGCGTCTCGGTGCGGTTTCCCGGATCGTTCGGATCGCGATTCGTCATGCCGGATTCCTTCCGTTACAGCAGCGCATCATGATCCTTGCGCAGCTCTTCCATCGTCGCCGGCATCGACAGCTTGCCCTGCCGCAGCAACGAGCGCACATAGAACAGCATGCCGACGGCGACCGCCGTCGCGATCACGGCGATGATCAGCAGGATTTTCCAGCCCAGCGCAGGCCAGCTGAGGTACACGATCAGCACAGTCCAGTAAGCGACGGCAAACCATGCAGCGATGATACCGAGCACGAACAGGACCGCCAGCTTCAGTACATTGGTACGAATTTCCGCCAGCTCCAGTGCTGCGAGTTCGACCCGACTCACGATCAGGCCGAACATGTTGCGCCACAGGCTGGCCAAGCCGCTGATCAGCCCTTCCTGCGACGTACGCGGGTTTTGCTGTTCCATGAGGGACGGCAGCCGCTTACTTGCGCGAGACCAGCAAGCCGATCAGCAAACCGACGCCGGCCGAAATGGCGACGGCACGCCATGGATTTTCATGCACGTAGTCGTCGGTCTTCTCGGCGATTTCCTTGCCGGTTTCGATCGCAGCGGTCTGCACTTCCTGTGCCTTCACCACGGCGGAATCGAGCAGCTGCAGGCCGCGCGAGCGCAATTCGTCGGCGCGTTCGCCCGTGGCGCTGGCCGCTTCGCGGAACAGTTCCTGGGCATCCTTGACCAGAGCTTTCATATCGGTGCGTGTCGTTTTCAAAGTAGATGCTTTCATGTGAGGGCCTCTTTTTATTGAAATCAGTATCCGCCTCGGACGGTACTGCAGATTGAAATGCCGCTTCCGCGATTGCCGTCAGGCTCAGCCTCTGACAGCTGCAACCCTGTTTGGTTGCAGCACGTCATCAAAGTGGCGCTATGAAAGGTTTTACCACAGTCCGCCGCGCGCGAACAGGCGTTACCGCACACAAACGGGCAATCAGATGCCTGGCGTACAGTCCGAGCAATGCTCGATTTCATAGACCTGCTTCACCAGGTTTTCCTTCAGATCACGCAGGGCGGTCCGCACGCCTTCCTCGACCACCGGATGATAGAACGGCATGGCAAGCATGTCGTCCACCGTCATCTGCGCCTGACAAGCCCAAGCCAGCAGATGCGCAATGTGTTCCGCACGCGGCCCCACCATCTCGGCACCGAGGAAGCGATGCGTGCCGCGTTCGCCATAGACTTTCAGCATGCCGCGATTCTGCAACATGACGCGGCTGCGTCCCTGGTTTGCGAAGGAAACGTGCCCCGTCTGATACTGCTTCGGCTTCAGCGTCCGCGCGATCTGCCCGATAGCCATCACCTGCGGATCGGTAAAGGCGATCGCCATGGGAATACGCCGCAAACCAGCAGCCACGTGAGGATAGCGCGCAGCATTACTGCCGGCGATACGGCCTTCATCGGCCGCTTCGTGCAGCAACGGGCGGTCGCCATCGACGTCGCCGGCAATGAAGATTGTGCTGTCGCTGCACTGCATCGTTAACGGATCGAACCGGGGAATACCGCGATCGTCCAGCTGAAGGCCTGTATTTTCCAGACCCAACCCGGCGAGATTCGGTTTGCGGCCGGTCGCCGCCAGCACGTAACGATAATGTTCGGTGCGTTCGCGACCATCGGCATCGCGCGAATGCAATGTAACCTGATCATTCTCCGGCTGCGCCGAGACGATGGTGGCGCCGAGACGCAAATCCAGTTCATTACCAATGCAGGAAATTGCCGCCTGGTTGAGTTCATCGTCCGCAATCGATGCCAGCCTATCGCTGCGGCCGAATACGGCCACGCGCACGCCGAGCCGGTGCAGCGCCTGCCCCAGTTCCAGCCCGATCACGCCGGCGCCGACCACGGCGACCGATTCCGGCAGGTCGTCCCAGTCGAATACATCGTCGCTGACGAGTGCGCGATTGCCCAGTCCGTGCAACATATCCGGCACCGCTGGCGCGCTGCCGGTAGCGATCACCACGCGCGCCGCCTTGACCTGCACATCCTCTCCGACCTGCAGCGTATCGGCAGCGAGAAATCGCGCACGGCCGCGCAAGCGTTCGTCGGCAGCAATACCGTCGATGCTGTCGACGACGAAACCGACGAAGCGATCGCGCTCGGATTTAACCCGGCGCATGACGGCCCGGCCATCGATACGCACCTCGGCCTGCACGCCGAACGCATCGGCAGTCGCGGCGGCATGCGCAACATCCGCCGCCGAAATCAATAGTTTGCTCGGCATGCAGCCCACGCGCGCGCAGGTCGTGCCATAAGCGCCGCCCTCGATCAACAAGGCGCTGGCACCGCGCGCCTTGGCGGCGCGGAAGGCAGACAAGCCGGCACTGCCGGCACCGATCACTGCCACATCGACGTTTACGGTCTTCATCTTTCTCCTTCAACACGGGCGTGGCTCACGGCATAGCACCGCCGCACGTCATGCGTTGGCGATACGAAGTTCGGCAATGTCGGCAATGCTGCCGAGCTGGATCACGATAGGCTTGGCCGACAGACCGTTACGCATCGGCCGCCATGCAAACCGCCATTCCTTTTCGGCGGCGCGCTCCTTCGGCAGCGAGAACAGGCGTCCCAGCGGACTGGATGCGCCATAGGACATCGCCGCATCGATACCGGCCCAATTCGGCAGAATCTTCTGCACGGCACGGTGCAGGCGCTCGCCGAATGCCTCGGCATCATGCACGACCAGATAAGCCGTGCCATCGCGCTTGCCTTCGAACAATGCGCCGTCCCAGCTTTGCGCAAGACTCAGGATCAGGTAGTTGGCATCGTTGGCAGGGCTTGCCTGCAAAGGAGATTGCGGCGGTGGTACCAGACGGAATTCGCCCAGTGTCAGCGAACGTTCCAGTTCTGCACGTTCGGAAAAATAGAACAGCTTCGGTGGCCGTTTATCAGCAATCATGGAGAGCATCCCGTGAAAATGTCGCTCATCGACCAGAGCGATCATTTAAACAGAATCTGCAACGCGCAGCAAACCGCACGCGACAGGCTTCGAAAAAAAGCGGCCGCGCGGGCCGCCTTTCATGCAACTGTCGTCACTGGCTCGGCGCACGTACGCGCGTTTCGGAGCGTCCGCTCATTTCCGCTTCGCGCCGCTCGCGATCCATGCGCATTTCGGTATCGCGCCGTTCGCGTTCCGCGCGTTGCTGTTCATTGCGCTTGTTGGCATCGGTCGATGTACTCGTGCTGTTGCGCGTACCCGGCTTATTGACGCTCGGACGATTCACATTGTCCGGATTCAGCACCGCCCCGCCCGTTGCCCGTCCGGTGGCGGCACCGCCCGTGTTGCCGCTCATGCCGGCCGCACCTGCATTCGCACCCGCACCGACATTCGCTCCGGTTTGCGCACCGCCGGCTCCGACGTTGGCTCCTGCACCGACACCCACCCCGGCACTTTGCGCCAGGGCAATCGACGACACCGCGGCGAGCGCCACGAAAGAAAGAGAACGCATTGTCTTCTGTAAATCCATGACAGCTCCTTCGAAAAATGGAAAGGTCATGGTTGGAGAAGGCTGGCAAGCGGAGGTTCGCCGGAAAAGAAAATACTGTGTATCAGTGCGTTACAACAGAAGCCGTTGCATCGGGAGCGACATTGCGATGCCGCAATTGATACCAGACAAGACCGATCCACTCGTGCATTGCGTAGGAAGAACGTTGCAGCCAGACCGCCTTCGGCAGGAAATCGTCCGGCGTCCATCGTGCTGTCGTATAGAAAATCGTGGGAGCGGCCACCACATCCAGACCGGCTTCGCCGAAGATGCGTTTTGCCCGCTGCATATGCATGGTATCGGTCACCAGCAATATGCGTGCAATGCCTTCGGCCCGCAGCATGCGCGCCGAGAATTGTGCGTTCTCGGCCGTATTGTCCGATTCTTCTTCCAGCCATTTCACCGGAACCGAAAAGGTGCGCAAGGTGCGCGCGATGATTGCAGCTTCCGATTCCCTCGAGCCGTCCGGCCGACCACCGCTGGCAAGTATCGGCAAGCCTGTTTCGCGCTGCAATCGCGCGGCATAGCTTGCGCGTTGCAATGTCGCGGCGGAAAGAATGTCCTCACCGCCGTATTCAGGCGCATCGGCAATGCGGCCGCCGCCGAGCACGACGATCGCCTGCGCGCCTGTTGCCTGTGCCGATTGCAGCGGAGGATTCCACGCCTCCAGCGGCGCGATCAGCAATGTCGCGCCCATGCGCGTGCTGAGCAGAACAAGCAGCAACAGGGAGACGACCGATAGCAGCATGCCGCCGCGCGGCCAGCGGCGACGCAGCTTCAAGCCGAGCGCGCACAGCAATACCAGATTGAACGGCGGCAGCAGAATGGCGCTCGCCGTCGAGTTGATGATCCAGCCGATGCTCATCTGCCCTCTTGTCGTTCTTGTTTATGCATTGAAGATGAACACCATTACCGGATTACTCCCCCATCTGCGGTTCGGCAACGGTGCGCAACTGGAAACGTCCGTCGTTGTTGAACAGCCAGGTCTCCACCAAATCGACACGGCCATTGCGCAACAATGCGGCCGGCGGCTTGGGGAAAGGCGACGTCTTGCGCAAGGTAGTCAATGCCGTCGATTCCGTCACGCGGTCGCGGTTGGAACGCATGATCTCGCTGCGCACCAGCGAACCGTTGGCATCGACGACATAGCGTATGACCACGACCGAGCGCAGCAGCGCCTGCGGCCGCCCGATGAAGACATGGGTGGAATTGACTTGCGAAACACGTTGCGCAAGCGCCAACTTGTATTCGCCCAGCGAATCGGCAGCCGAGGTGCCATCCGCAGTGGTGCCCACTTGTTCATGCACGTTCAGGCCGCCACAGCCTGCGAGCGCCAGTACGGCACAGAAAGAAAGAAGCCGGAATCCTTTTTTCATCGTCATCTTGTTTATCGAGGAATGGAAGTTGTTCTGAAAGGACAGTAAAAACCGCATTTGATTGCAGCACCCATGCTAGTCGAAGCTGCGCTGCAAGCGGAACTGTTCCGTCGCCGCCACGAGCGCCGATGCCGTACCCGGCTCCAATGCCGCATGGCCGGCATCGGCAATCCATTGCAGCTTCGCCTGCGGCCATGCCTGATGCAATCGCCACGCTGCCGCCGGCGGACAAACCGCATCGTAGCGCCCTTGCACGATGATGGCCGGCAGATGACGGATGCGATCGATATCGCGTATCAATTGATCGTCATCGAAGAAACCCCGATGCAGAAAGTAATGTGCTTCCAGTCGGCCGATACCAAGTGCTACCGCATCGTCGCTGAACATATCCACCATCTCCGGCCTCGGCTTCAGGAACAGGCAGCTGCCTTCGTAACGGCTCCATGCGCGCGCAGCTTGCAGCGACACTTCGGCATCGTCACCGAACAGACGCCGCTGATAGGCATGCAGCAAGTCCCCGCGTTCTTCCGGCGGAATCGATGCGATGAAAGCGTCGTGCGCTTCCGGAAAGAAGGCGGCCATGCCATACAGGAACCAGTCGATTTCCTGCTGCGTGCACAGGAAGATGCCGCGCAGGATGAAACCGAGGCAGCGCTCCGGATGCGCCTGCCCGTAAGCCAGCGCCAGCGTACTGCCCCACGAACCGCCGAATACCAGCCACTGTTCGATGCCGAGCATGGTGCGCAAGGTCTCGATGTCTTCGATCAGCAATGCCGTCGTGTTGTCGCGCCATTCGCCAAGCGGCGTCGATTTGCCTGCACCGCGCTGGTCGAACAGAATGATGCGGTAATGCTGCGGATGGAAGAACTGGCGATGCACCGGAGAAATGCCGCCGCCCGGCCCGCCGTGCAGGAAAACCACCGGCAGACCGTCCGGATTGCCGCACTCTTCCCAATGCAGCGTATGCAATTCGCTGACCTG
This sequence comes from Oxalicibacterium solurbis, assembly GCF_014635845.1. Classification (GTDB taxonomy): domain Bacteria; phylum Pseudomonadota; class Gammaproteobacteria; order Burkholderiales; family Burkholderiaceae_D; genus Oxalicibacterium; species Oxalicibacterium solurbis. The sequence goes on from NZ_BMDP01000003.1 coordinate 257,239, forward strand.
CAGCATGCCGCTGCGCAACGGTTGCACGGGCAGGAACAGCGGTGAGGCGGTGGCAGAATCGTCCATGGAGGCTCCGAAAGAGATGACGCGATTGTATCCAAGCTGATTGAGATGCGGTGCCTGGAATGCAGCAGCGTTCCGCAATGCAATACCGGCAACGAACTATTTTTGCCGCGCAAACTCTGTCATTACATTGCCGACTGCAAAGGAGGAGCCAATGAACGCATGGCAGGAATGGCTGCACAATTGGGCGCCGCTTGAAGACTGGCTGCAGGCATTGATCGTCGCCGCGCTCGGCTATCTGATTCTGAGTCTCGCTTCGCGTTTTCTCACGCGCCACATCACTGCGCTGTCGGAGCGCACGAGCAGCCGCGTCGACGACGTGATCGCCGCCGCGCTGGCCGGCACCAAGAATCTCCTGATCTTCCTGCTGGCCATCCTGATCGGCCTGCATACGATGGAATTCTCCGACAAGGCGGAAACCCGCCTGTCGCAGGCATTGGTGATCGTCGTCGGACTGCAGGTCGCGATCTGGCTCAATCGCGCCCTCAGCACATGGATGGAAAAGGTCGTCGACCCAAAAACCGATCCGGCGCTGCGCAACCGCGCGACCACCACGACCATGGTCTTTTTGCTGCGCCTGGCGATCATGCTGACCGTCCTGCTGGCCGTGCTGGCCAATCTCGGCGTCAACATCACGGCCTTCGTCGCCAGCCTCGGGATCGGCGGCATCGCAATCGCGCTGGCGCTGCAGACCATTCTCAGCGACCTGTTCGCGTCGCTGTCGATCGGACTGGACAAACCCTTCGAAGTCGGTGACTTCATCATCGTCGACGATCTGATGGGCACCGTCGAATACATCGGCGTGAAGACGACACGGCTGCGCAGCCTGAGTGGTGAACAGCTGATCCGCTCGAATGCGGAACTATTGAAATCCGCAATCCGCAATTACAAGCGCATGGCGGAACGGCGCGTGGTTTTTACCTTCGGCATCAAGTACGAAACACCGATCGACAAGGTTGCCGTCGTCGGCGGACTCGTGCGCGACGTCATCCTCGCCCAATCGCCGATCCGCTTCGATCGCGCGCATTTCTTCAAGTTCGGCACCAGCAGCCTGGACTTCGAGGTCGTCTATTACGTCCTTAGCCCCGACTACAACGTCTACATGGATATTCAACAGCAGATCAATCTGGAACTGATGCGCGCCTGCGCCGAGCGCGACATCGGCTTTGCCTATCCGAATATGGTGATGCAGCTTGCTCCCGCCACCGAATTGACCATGCGGCAACCGGATCTCACGCCATCTGCGGAAGCCGCCGAAACGACGCCCGAAGGTCAGCGCGACAACGGCGGGCGTTTTGCGAGGTGATGCCGGACGATATCGAAAATCCAGTTGTAGCAGAACGCGTAGACCATGAAGAAAACGGAAAACGTCAGGTCGAGCAGTAACGCATCGATCACCGAGATACCCAGCCACCACGCGGTCAGCGGCAAGGCAACGGCCATGAAGCAGGCTTCGAATCCCAGCGTGTGCAGCACGCGCATGCGCACCGTGCGGCGCCAGCCGAACTTGTGCTCGAACGCTTCATAGACGTGGTTGTATGCCATGTTGCACGCCATGGCGCACAACGCGAGGATCAGCGCCAGCGCGCCGAAATGCAGCATCTCCATGCCGAAGCCGTATGACATCAGCGGCACCAGGATGATCAACGCGAAGAATTCAAACAGGACGGCATGGACGATGCGCCGCAATAACGTGGTATTGATGACAATCTCGACAAGAACAAAAGGAAGGCCTCCATTATAGGAAACCGGCGCGATTCCAGCCGGTCACCCTTCGCGGCGAAGATTTACAAAAACGGAGTGACTTTTCCAGGAATGTGTTCTATACTTCTGGCCCTTCAGGCAGTGTTGGCCGACACCAACATCGTTTGACTGAGCAGGACATGTTTTCGGGTGCTTAGCTCAGTTGGTAGAGCGGCGCCCTTACAAGGCGTAGGTCGGGAGTTCGAGCCTCTCAGCACCCACCATCAGTCAGACAACCTGAAAAAGTTCACGCAGTTAGGAGTGGTAGTTCAGTTGGTTAGAATACCGGCCTGTCACGCCGGGGGTCGCGGGTTCGAGCCCCGTCCACTCCGCCAAATATAAAACGCCCGCACATGCGGGCGTTTTTCTTTTCCAGTCTTTCCGCCGTTACCGACAGAACCCGCCTCTAGAATTTCCTGCTCAGCGAAAGCAGGAAGGCTTGCGGTTCGCCATAGAAGCTCTGACGTCCGAACGAGGCGGCACCAATCTTCTCGTAATACTTTTTGTCGAACAGATTCGTCGCTGTCAGGCTGATCGTCATTTTCGGATCGAATTGATAGGCAATCTGGGCATCGACCAGCATATAGCCACCCTGGCTGACACGTATGCCGTTCGTCAAATCATAGATTTCGCTGATAGCCCGCAATCCCGCTCCTGCACTCCAGCGATTGAACATGCCATCCTGCCATGTATGTTTAGTCCACAGATTGAAATTATGTTTCGGCGTTGTCGAATTAAAAGTGGTTGCGGTATCAGTCACCGCCGCCTTCAATACTTTCAAATCCGTGTAGGCATAACCTGCGGTGATTTCCCAGCCCGGCCTGACCTGACCTGACCGCTGATTTCCGCTTCAAAGCCTTGACTACGCACCTTGCCGCCCGCAATCGATGCCGTTGGCTCACTCGGATCTGTGATCGCCCTGTCCTTGTCGATAATCTGAAAAATGGCCAGATGCGTATTGATACGCTTGTTCATCCACTCGCTGTTGATACCAAGTTCGATCTGCGATCCTGTACGCGGCGAGAGGATATTCTGATTTTTGTCTTGTGCAGACTGGCCTACAAAAGTTTCTGCATAACTTGCATACAACGAAGAATTTTTGTCGAGCGCATAAATCGCGGCAACCAATGGCTGGAATTTTGTACCCGGGTCGCTTCCCTTGCCTGGAACACCGGTAATCGGATTGCGCGCTTCAGTCTCGTATTTGCTGAATCGGCCACCAAGCAGGAAAGTCCAGTCGTCCATCGGTTTTAACTGCACCTGGCCATACAAGCCTTTTTGCGTCTGCTTGGTTTCCGAGTTGTAGGGACCAAGAGGCACTGCAGGAAGCGGCGTACCATAATCCGGATTGAAAATATTGAGCGAGGTCGGCCCCCCTGAACCGTACACGCTCATTGCTTCCTCTGTTGAATAGCTCGCGCCAAGCAACAGCTGGTGCTGTCTTCCGCCCAGTTCGAACGGCGTCGTCACATAGGCATCCAGATTGCGATTCCGTGTCTCGCGCTTGTAGTGCGACGTCTGCAGGTCAATAAAATTCGTACCGCCCACTGGTGTAGATGAGCGACCGCCGTAATATTCCATTTCGCGATCCACTTGCCGGGCCGTCACTTTCAGCAAACCGCCGTTATCAAGACGATGCTCAAGCTCGGCGAACATATCGCTGCTTTCGGTATCTTGATCATTGGAGTCCGTGCCGGCAAATGTCGCGCGTGAAAAATCGATCAATCGTCCATCTGCATGGGTCGGCAGCCCCTGATCGAGAACCGCATTGATCTTTTGCTTGGTTGCGCCAAGTGACAAGGTCGTACGCGATGTCAGATCGACTTCCAGCGTTCCGTAAAACAGCTCCTTGTCACTCTTGACGATATCGACGAAGGAATCGCGCTTGTCCGTCAAACCCACGATGCGGCCTCGCACCGTGCCGGATTCGTTCAACGCGCCTGTCACGTCGATTTCGGCCCGCTGGGCATCCCACGAACCGTACTGGAGGTTCGCGCTACCGCCGAGTTGTGCCTGTGCACGTTTGCGCGCCAGATTCACCGTTCCGCCGGGTTCGCCCGCCCCCTGCAACAGGCCGGCCGGTCCGCGCAGCAATTCGACACGGTCGTAGATCGCCGTATCGAAGCCGGTCGCATAGTTGCCGTCCTGGCTGATCGGTATGCCATCAAGCTGGATCGAGCCGATATTGAAGCCGCGAGACTGAATCGTATTGAAATTGCCGGCGCCATCGAAGCGCTGAATCGTCACGCCGGTCGTCTGCTTCAATGCATCCTCGATCGTCGTCAGGTTCTGATCGTCCAGTCGCTGACGCGTGACCACGCTGACGGAAAAAGGCGTCTCACGCAGCGACTGCGGCGTTTTCGTGCCGACTGTCACGGCGTGCGCGGCGTAGGAATCCGATTTCTCGGTGGTAGCGTCCAGGGTTGCCGTGACATTCACGGCCGGCAAGGTGGTAACCGCATTTCCCGCCGCATTTCCCGCCGCATCGGCGGGAGTGTCTTGTTGTTGCGCAAAGGCAGTGCTGGCCATTGCTGCGCAGGCAAGCGCAACGGCCAGCGGAAGGGATTTCCGATACAGCACAGTTTTTTCCTCTTGAATGGAACACTGGCTGACGGTTGCGGCTGGCTGGCGTTATGGATGATCAAATCGACGATTACAAATAGTAATAGATAATCATTCTCATTTACAAAGCATTTACATGGGCCGTCGCGAAACGGCAACGGAATAACCCATAACCGTATGCCGCTTGCGCTATCGATGCGCATTTCCAGATGCGAATACGCCCTGTCACATACACATCGTTCGGCGCACATCCGATGTGTCACAACGCACTGCGAAAACATGACGATCGGTCAAGACCTTGTGCAAAGCGGCCAGAACCATGCGCCTCAATTGGCGAACCATTCGCAACCTCGCTGTAATACTCACAAGGCATCGCATCATGCTGCGCCTTGCAGTGCGGGCGTCTTCCGCATTCGCTTGAACTCCCGAAATACCCCGTAGTCATACCTGCGTGTTCGTTGGCGGTCCGATATGTCATCCTCTTGATGCATGCCCCGCGAGCGGCAAATCGCGGAGCCCGGCATGAACTCACCTTCCCCTGCAGCGCCCTTCCGTGAAGACGGATCGGCGGAACGCCTTGCCATCGACACGATACGCACGCTGGCGATGGATGCGGTCCAACAGGCCAACTCCGGCCATCCCGGCACGCCGATGGCGCTCGCGCCTGTCGGCCATACCTTGTGGCGCGACTTCCTGCGCACCGATCCCGATGTCCCCGACTGGCCGAATCGCGACCGCTTCGTGCTGTCTGTCGGACATGCTTCCATGCTGCTGTACGCGCTGCTGCATCTGGCCGGCGTGAAGGAAATCGATGCGCACGGCAAAGCGACCGGCAAGCCGGCAGTCAGCCTCGACGACATCAAGCAATTCCGCCAGCTCGGCTCGAAGACGCCGGGCCATCCCGAATACCGGATGACGAGCGGCGTCGAAACCACCACCGGCCCGCTCGGCCAGGGCTGCGGCAATTCGGTCGGCATGGCGATCGCCGAACGTGCGCTGGCGGCACGCTTCAATCGCGACGGCTTCACCTTGTTCGATCACGATATCTATACGCTATGCGGCGACGGCGACATGATGGAAGGCATCTCCGGCGAAGCCGCGTCGATCGCCGGCCATCTGAAGCTGTCCAATCTGTGCTGGATCTACGACAGCAACCACATCAGTATCGAAGGCTCGACCGAACTCGCCTTTACCGAAGATGTCGGCAAGCGCTTCGAAGCCTACGGCTGGAACGTGCTGCACGTTGCCGATGCCAACGATACGCAGGCGATCGCCGATGCGCTGGCTGCATTCCGCAAGACCGACGACCGGCCGACCTTCATCGTCGTGCATTCCGTGATCGGCTGGGGCAGCCCGCGCGCCGGCAGCGCCAAGGCGCACGGCGAGGCGCTCGGCGAAGACAATGTGCGCGCCACCAAGAAAGCGTACGGCTGGCCGGAAGACGCGCAGTTCCTGGTGCCGAACGGCGTCGCCGAGGCATTTCACGATGCCGTCGCGCGTCGCGGCAAGGCGGCATGTGCGGAATGGCAGCAATTGTTCGAGCATTACCAGAATGCGTTTCCGGTGGAAGCGGCGGAATTCGAACTGCTGCGCGAAGGCAAACTGCCGCGGGGATGGGAACAGGACATTCCGGTATTCCCGCCGGATGAAAAAGGCATCGCATCGCGCGACGCCGGCGGCAAGGTATTGAACGCCATCGCGCCGCATGTGCCGATGCTGCTCGGCGGTGCGGCCGATCTGTCGCCCTCCACCAAGACCAATCTGACATTCGACGGTGCCGGCGCTTTCGAAGCGAATCAATACAGCGGACGCAACATGCATTTCGGCGTGCGCGAACATGCGATGGGCGCAATCGCCAACGGCATGGCACTCAGCTATCTGCGCTCCTACACCGGGACCTTTCTCGTCTTCGCCGATTACATGCGCGCGCCGATCCGGCTGGCGGCGATCATGGAACTGCCGGTGGTGTTCGTCTTCACGCACGATTCGATCGGCGTCGGTGAAGATGGCCCCACGCATCAGCCGATCGAACATCTGGCGACATTGCGCGCAATTCCCGGTCTCGACACGATCCGCCCCGCCGATGCCAACGAAACCGCCGTCGCCTGGCAGATCGCGCTCACGCATACGCATGAACCGACCGCGCTGATCCTGTCACGCCAGCCACTACCGACGATCGACCGCACACGGTTCGCGGCGGCTGACGGTTTGCGTCAGGGCGGCTATGTGCTGGCCGATTGCAACGGCACACCGCAACTGATCCTGATCGCAACCGGCAGCGAAGTCGCGCTGGCATTGCACGCCTATGAAAAACTGATGGCCGACGGCATTGCCGCGCGCGTGGTGTCGCTGCCGAGCTGGCATCTGTTCGAAAAACAGGACAAGGCTTATCGCGATCAGGTCCTGCCGCCGGCAGTCAAGGCGCGGCTCGCGATTGAGCAGGCCGGCGCACTCGGCTGGGACCGCTACGTCGGCGCCGACGGCGCGACGATCACGATGTCGACCTTCGGCGCATCGGCGCCGCTGGCCAAATTGCAGAAGAAGTTCGGCTTCACTGCCGACAATGTCTTGCAGGTCGCACGCAAACTGATGGAGGAACATGCATGAGCAAGCCACACAATCCATTGAACCAGCTGCACGAAGCCGGCCAGGCCGTGTGGCTCGATTTTCTCGACCGCAGCTTCCTCGCCGAAGGCGGCCTGCGCAAGCTGATCGCGGAAGACAGCCTGAGCGGCGTCACCTCCAATCCGTCGATCTTCGAAAAGGCGATGGGCCACGGCGATGCCTATGACGCCGGCTTCAAGGCAACGCTGGCGCAACTGGGCGACGGCACGACGGCAATGCAGTTATACGAAGCGCAGGCAGTGCGCGACATCCAGGCCGCGGCCGACGATCTGCGCCCGGTCTACGACCGGCTGCAAGGCAAGGATGGCTACGTCAGCATGGAAGTGTCGCCCGCCGCAGCCAACGATACGCAAGCCACGCTCGACGAAGCGCGGCATCTGTGGCACGCCGTCGATCGTCCCAACCTGATGATCAAGGTACCCGGTACGCAAGCCGGCGTGCCGGCCGTGCGGCAACTGATCGAGGAAGGCCTCAACATCAACATCACGCTGCTGTTTGCACGCGATGCCTACCAGGCCGTGGCCGAAGCCTACATGGCGGGTCTGGAAGCGCGCGTCAAGGCAGGCAAGCCGATCGACCGCATCGCCAGCGTCGCCAGCTTTTTCGTCAGCCGCATCGATACGCAGATTGACAAGAAAATCGACAGCCGCATCGAGGACGGCGATCCGCTCGGCGGCGCGCTGCTGCAATTGCGCGGCAAGGTGGCGATCGCCAACGCGAAACTGGCCTACGACTGGTACCGGCAATCGATACAGGGCGAGCGCTGGAAAAAACTCGCAGCGCAGGGGGCGATGCCGCAGCGCCTGCTGTGGGCTTCGACCGGCACCAAGGACCCGAGCTATTCACCCACGCTATATATCGAGACGCTGATCGGCTCCGATACCGTCAATACGATGCCGCAGAAAACCATGGATGCCTTCCGCGACGGCGGCAAGGTGGCGCCGACCCTGACGCAGGATGTCGACGAAGCGCAACGCATCCTCGACGAAACCGAACGCCTCGACCTCGATCTGGACGGCGTGACGACCGCATTGGTGGACGACGGCGTCACACAGTTCGCAGAAGCCTTCGACAAGCTGGTCGGCGCCGTTGACGCCAAACGCCAGTCCTTCCTCGCCAGCAAGACAAACTGAACGGAGCAACATGATGCAGATAGGAATGATCGGCCTCGGCCGCATGGGCAGCAATATCGCGCGCAGACTGATGCGCGGCGGCCACGACGTGACGGTGTACGACCTGAATAAGGAGGCCGTGACAACGCTTGCCGGCGAAGGGGCCACCACTGCATCGTCGCTGGAAGACATGGCAGGCAAACTCGCTGCGCCACGCGTCTTCTGGGTCATGCTGCCGGCCGGCGCACCGACAGAATCGACCGTCGAGCAGCTGACCGGATTGTGCAGTGCGGGCGACGTCATCATCGACGGCGGCAATTCGTTCTACAAGGATGATATCCGTCGCGCCGCATCGTGCAGGATGAAAGACATCCATTACGTGGACGTCGGCACTTCCGGCGGCGTCTGGGGACTGGAGCGCGGCTATTGCATGATGATCGGCGGCGGCAAGGAAACCGTCGACATGCTCGATCCGATTTTCGCCACGCTGGCACCAGGCTACGGCACCGTCACGCGCACGCCCGGGCGCGGCACCCTCGATTCGCGCGCCGAACACGGCTACATCCATGCCGGCCCGGCCGGCGCCGGACACTTCGTGAAGATGGTGCACAACGGCATCGAATACGGCCTGATGGCGGCGTATGCCGAAGGTTTCGACATCCTGCGCAACCGCGCCGCCGAACACCTGCCGGACGACCAGCGCTTCGATCTCAATCTGCCGGACATCGCCGAAGTCTGGCGGCGCGGCAGCGTCATCTCGTCGTGGCTGCTCGACCTGTCGGCCGCCGCCCTGGCCAAGGATCATGCGCTCGAAAAGTATGCCGGCAAGGTCGGCGACAGCGGCGAAGGCCAGTGGACGATCGACGCCGCGATGGAGGAAGCAGTGCCGGCCTACGTGTTGTCCTCCGCGCTGTTCGCACGCTATCGCAGCCGCGTGCACGATACCTTCGGCGACAAGCTGCTGTCGGCCATGCGCTTCGGCTTCGGCGGCCACGTCGAACTGCCGCTCAACGAACCGGGAGAAGAATGACGTCATCGACGACACACGCGCACAAGGCGCCGAAAGCGACACTGGTCATCTTCGGCATCAACGGCGATCTCAGCCATCGCCTGCTGATGCCATCGCTGATCAACATGACGGCCGACGGCCTGATCGGCGACGACCTGACGATACTCGGCATCGGCCGCGCCGAAGACGACGACGAGTCGCTGCGTCGCGGATTCGAAACCTTCAAGGGCGAAGCCGGCGGCGAAGGCGCGCTCGACATGCAGGCGCCGCGCATCCGCGATGCGTGGCAATCGCTGCGTTCGCGCCTGTTCTACCTGCGCGGCAATTTCGGCGATGCCGATCTGTACCAGCGACTGCATGCACGCTTCGACCAGACCGGCAACGGCAGTGCCGTTTTCTACCTCGCCACCGCGCCGCATTTCTTCGGCGACATCGTCGAACGGCTCGCAACAGCGGAACTGCTGGATGAAAGCAGCGGCTTCCGCCGTATCGCGATCGAAAAACCGTTCGGCCACGATCTGACATCGGCACGGGAATTGAATGCCCGCATCCTCACGCTGGCGCATGAAAATCAGCTTTATCGCATCGATCATTTCCTCGGCAAGGAAACGGTGCAGAACATCATGGTCGCGCGTTTCGCGAACACGATGATGGAAGCAGTGTGGAATCGAAACTACATCGACCATGTGCAGATCACCGCGGCGGAAACGGTCGGTGTCGGCACGCGCGGCGCTTTCTACAACGCCACCGGCGCACTGCGCGACATGGTGCCGAATCATCTGTTCCAGATTCTGGCAATGATCGCAATGGAACCGCCGAATTCGTTCGACGCCGAAGCGATCCGCAACGAAAAGGCCAAAGTATTTCGCGCCGTGCGCGGCCCGACGGACGAAACGGTCGCTGCCGATGCCGTGCGCGGCGTCTATACCGCAGGCAAGGTCGGCGGCAAGGAAGTCGGCGGCTATCGCGCCACACCCGACGTCGCGCCAGACAGCCGCACCGAGACCTATGCCGCGCTGAAGCTGGCGGTCGATAGCTGGCGCTGGGCCGGTGTGCCCTTCTACCTGCGTACCGGCAAGGCACTGGCACAACGCGACACCGAAGTCGTCGTGCATTTCAAGCCGGTACCGTTCGCGCAGTTCCAGGGAACCGGCGTGATTCTGCCGCCGGCCAATAAACTGGTCATCCAGTTGCAGCCGAACGCCGGCATCGCGATGGATCTCGTCGTCAAGCGCCCCGGCCCGGCAATCGAAACCGCACCGGTCCGCATGGATTTCTGCTACGGCGACACCTTCGACATCGCGCACGCGACCGGCTACGAAACGCTGATCTACGACATGCTGATCGGCGACCAGACCCTGTTCCAGCGTGCCGACGGCGTCGAGGCGGCATGGGCAGCATTGCAGCCGGTCATCGACGCATGGCAGGCAGCAGGCGAACCGCAGCCGTATGCCGCCGGCAGCGACGGTCCGCAGGCGGCGGACGAACTGATCGAACGCGACGGTCGCCAATGGCATCGGATCGGGCCATGACAGCCGCCGCCGACATCCGTCTGCTGGTATGCGATATCGACGGCACGCTGGTACGCCATGACAAATCGCTGCCGGACGCCAACGTCGCCGCGATCCGCCGGCTGATGGACAGCGGCGTGCCGGTGACGCTGATCAGCGCGCGGCCGCCCAGCGGCATGCTGTGGATCGCACAAGCGCTTGGCATTGCCGTTCCCTACGGCGCATTCAACGGCGGCACGCTGTTCGACAGCGACGGCGTGATCGGTGCGCCGCACCGCCTGCCGCCGGATGTCGCGGCGCGCATCCTGGCCATGCTGACGCAAGCCGGCGTCGATGCCTGGCTGTTTGCGCACACGCACTGGTATGCCACTGACGACCGCAATCCGCACGTGCCGCGCGAACGGCTGTCGTCGGGACTGGAACCGACGTTGCAGCGCGATCTGAGTGCGCTGTGCGACGAGGTCGACAAGATCGTCGGCGTCAGCGACGACGGCGCGTTGCTGCAATCGCTTGAAAGCGCGATACGGCAGGCAACCGCCGGCCATGCCACCGTTGCCTTGTCGCAGCTCTATTTTCTCGATGCCACCGCAGTGCTCGCCAACAAGGGCGACGGCGTGGCGCTACTGGCGAGAACGCTGAACGTTCCGCTCGATTGCGTAGCCGTCATCGGCGACATGCCCAACGATCTGCCGATGTTCGCGCGCGCCGGCCTGTCGATCGCGATGGGACAAGCGCCGGACGCGGTGCGCGCGGCGGCGGACTGGACCACCGAATCGAACGAACGCGACGGCGTCGCACTGGCGATCGATCGCCTGTTGCGGGAGCGCGGATGACGGCGCGCGATGGCGCGCCGATCCGGATCGCGGCTTCCGTACTGGCAGCCGATTTCGCGCGGCTCGGCGACGAAGTACACGCCGTCGATCGCGCCGGTGCCGACTGGATTCACGTGGACATCATGGACGGCCGCTTCGTGCCCGACATTTCGTTCGGCCCCGCCGTCGTCAAGGCGATCCGCGCCAGCACGGCCAAACCGTTGAACGTGCATTTGATGATCGTCGAACCGGAACGCGTGCTGGAACGTTATCGCGATGCCGGCGCCGACCACCTGCTGGTGCAGGCCGAACCGGGCTCGACCGTGCACCTGCATCGCGTGCTGTCGCAGGTACGCGCACTGGGCTGCAAGGCCGGCGTCGTCATCGATCCGGCCACGCCGGTCGCGTGGATAGAACATGTGCTGCATCTGGTCGATATCGTGCTGGTGATGACGGTCAATCCCGGCTACGGAGGCCAGGCCTTCCTGCCCGAGATGCTGCCCAAGATCGCGGCCCTGCGCACGCTGTGCCGGGAACGCGGCCTGCATCCGCATATCGAAGTGGATGGCGGGCAGGACCCGCGCACCGTGCGACAGACCGTCGAAGCCGGTGCGGACGTGATCGTCGCCGGCACCGCCATTTTCGGCCAACCCGACTACGCGCAGGCGATCGCCGCCATGCGCAATGCATCCTCATGAAAAAGACCGCAAGAAAGCAGAACCGCCCCGCCCGCCCGATCGAAGATTACGCTCTGATCGGCTCCACCAACAGCGCCGCGCTCGTCCATCGCAACGGCGACATCGAGTGGCTGTGCCTGCCGCGTTTCGATTCCAGCGCGATGTTCGCCAGCCTGCTGGGCGACGAAAAGAACGGGCGCTGGGGCATGCATGCGACCGACCGCAAGGCGCGCGTGAAACGCCGCTATCTGCCCGGCACCATGGTGCTGGAAACCACGATACACACACGCACCGGCAGCGCGACCGTTACCGATTTCATGGCCAAGCCCGGCCCCGACGGTACGCATGAAGTCATCCGCATCGTGCGCGGCGTACGCGGTCATGTCACGCTGCGTACCAATCTGCGCATCCGCTTCAATTACGGCGAATGGTGTCCGTGGGTGCGCCGCAAGGAGGGCGCGGTCTATGCAGTCGCCGGCCCGGACGCGGTGCGCATTACGTCGAGCGTGCCGCTGACCAATGAGGATTTCACCAGCGGCGCCGAATTCACCGTGCAGGCCGGACAGAGCGAATCGTTCTGCCTCGAATGGTATCCGTCGCACGAAAAGCCGGCGATCACGCGCAACCCTTTCGCGCTGCTGCAGCATACGACCGCGGAATGGCAGCGCTGGAGCGAACAATGCACTTACGAAGGCGAATTCCATGAAGAAGTAATGCGCTCTCTGCTGACACTGAAGGCGCTCACCTATGAGCCGACCGGTGGCATTGTCGCCGCGCCGACCACCTCGCTACCCGAACAACTCAACGGCGAACGTAACTGGGATTATCGCTATTGCTGGCTGCGTGATGCCGCATTGACGCTCTACGCGCTGATTGGCTCCGGTTACCTACAGGAAGCCAGCGCCTGGCGCTGGTGGCTGATGCGCGCGGTCGGCGGTTCGCCGGAGGAAGTGCAGATCATGTACGGCCTGCACGGCGAACGCCAACTGACCGAAATCGAACTGGGCTGGCTGTCCGGCTATGAAGGCAACCGGCCGGTGCGCATCGGCAACGGTGCGCATTCGCAGCGCCAGCTCGACGTGTTCGGCTCTGTCATCGCCGCCTTCTACGCCTCGCGCCGTGCCGGGCTGGAAGACATGGACAAGACCTGGTCGCTCGAATGCGCGATCATCCGGCAGCTGACAACGCTATGGAGGGAGCCGGATTGCAGTTTGTGGGAAATGCGCGGCGATCTGCGGCATTTCGTGCACTCCAAGATCATGTGCTGGCTCGCTTTCGACCGCATGATTGCCAGCGCCGAAGAATTCGGACTCGACGGCCCGGTGGACGAATGGCGGCAGGTGCGCGATGAAATTCATGCCGACGTGTGCGAGCACGGCTACGATGCCGAGACCAATTCCTTCGTCCAGTACTACGGCGGCAAGGCCGTCGATGCCGCACTGCTGATGATGCCGCTGATCGGCTTTCTGCCGGCTCACGATCCGCGCGTCGAAGGTACCGTCGCCCGCATCGAGCGCGAACTGCTGATCGACGGACTCGTCTATCGCTATCTGACCGCAGGCGGTGTCGACGGTCTGCATGGCGAGGAAGGCGCGTTTCTCGCATGCAGTTTCTGGCTGGCCAACGTCTACGTCACGATGGGCAAGGTGCGCAAGGCGAAGTCACTATTCAAGCGCCTGCTTGTACTCGGCAACGATCTCGATCTGTTTGCAGAAGAGTACGATCCGGTGCACAAGCGACAGCTTGGCAATTTCCCGCAGGCTTTCTCGCACATCGGCTTGATCAATACCGCACATGCGATGACAGCGACAACCGGCGGCGCCTGGGAACTGGCTGACTACGATGGCAAACTCGGCGCCCGCAAACCGATCATCATGGTAATCATCGGCGTTTCTGCCTCCGGCAAATCGACCGTCGGCAAGGCGCTGGCCGAGCATCTCGGTTGTCCGTTCGAAGATGGCGACGACCTGCATCCGGCCGCAAATGTCCGCAAGATGATGTCGGGGGAGCCGTTGAACGATGCCGACCGTGCGCCTTGGCTCGAACGCGTCGGCGACTGGATCGAAGGGCATGTCGATGAAGGTAGCGACGGCGTGATCGCCTGCTCCGCACTAAAGCGCGCCTATCGACAGCAATTGTGCAAGCGCTACCCCAATTTGCGTTTCGTCTTGCTGGCACCTGGTGTAAGCGAACTGCGTCGCCGGCTGCGTGCACGCAAGGGGCATTTCATGCCGCCGTCATTGCTGGGAAGCCAGTTGCGCACACTGGAAAAACCGACCGCGGCAGAACCCGCTCTGACCATCGAAGGCACGCACGACATCGATGAAACCTGCCTGCAGATCATGTCGTGGATCGTCGCTACCACGCCCGGCCTGCAATCAGAACGATGAAGCGCATAATGCCTACATCGTGCGCGCCATGTCGGTGACGATTGCCGTGCGTTCGTGCTGCACCAAGGCGCGCGCACGCGATTTCCGCCACCAGATGACGATACCCGTCAGCGACAGCATTACTACCAGCAAGCCGACGATGGACATCAGGATGCGGCCCGGCATGCCGAGAATGCGGCCGGAATGCAGCGGGAACTGCAGTTGCACGAAGACATCGGCCGCCGATCCCTCCCATGGCGTGCGGTCGCCCAGCAGCCGGCCATCCTTGCCGTCGAAATAAAGCGTCTTGACGCTCATGCCGCCGTCCTCATGATCCATGCCGGGATGGAAGAAGTTGATCGCCAGCACGGTGAAATTGTCGCTGTAGAACACGCTGCCGGCCGGCTCCTGCCAGCCGCGCCGCTGCGCTTCCGTGCGTCCCATGTCGAACAGCTGCTGCCAGCCGACGGTCGGTTCGACCGGCCGGTGCAGCGGCGTCGGCGCGCGCGTCTCGAACGGGCCGGGCGTAGTCTGCGATACCAGCGACATCGCCGGATAGAACACTTCGCGATACAGGTTCATCGAGAACGACGTGAAAGCAACGGTGATCAGGATGCCCCAGATCCACAATCCGCCGGCACGATGCAGATCGAAGTTCAGGCGATAGCCGCCGCTCTGCATGCGCACCAGCCATGAAGGCCGCCAGCGCTGCCACCAGCTTTTGCCGTTCTTGCCATTCTTGCCGTTGACCGCGCGTGCCCGCCCCGGCAACGTCAGGTAAAACCCGATGAAGGTATCGATCAGCCACACCAGCGCGACGATGCCCATCAGCCACACGCCCCACTGGTCGGTGCCGCGCCACTCCGGCAGGTGCAGGCTGTAGTGCAGCTTGTAGAGGAAGGACATCAGGTGTTCCGGATGTAGCGATACCTTGCCCCACAGCCGCTTGCCAACGATCTCGCCGCTCACCGGATCGACGAATACATGGTCGTAGCCGAGTTCGTAGCGGCGGCCGGTTTCCGGATTCAGGCGTGCATCGACCCAGATTTCGGCGTTGTGGCCGGCTTCGTGCGAAAGCGGAAACAGGCTGACGCGCGCCCGCGGATCGCTGCGCTCGACGATGTCGACCAGTTGCAGCGGCGTCAACGGTTCGCCGGTGCTTTGCGTCTCGAACAGGTGCGGATTCAGCCACTCGTCGATCTCGTGATCCCAGGAAATGATTGCCCCGGTCAGGCCGGAAACCAGCAGGAAGGCCGCGACCGACAGGCCGAACCAGCGATGAAGGACGACGAAGATCGCGCGCATGGGAAATGGGTAGAAAGGTTGATCGGGCAGGCGGCGCACACACAATTGCTGCAACATTGCCTCTGCGCAAGCGCTACGGCTGCATTCACAGATGCGCCGGCGCATCTGAAGTAGACGCACGAGCCGCCAAAAACCCTAGGTCGCTCCCTGCAGCGGCGTCTGTCCGTGGATGTCGAGCGCGGCATCCCCCATCATGCGGCGGTACCACGCATGGAAATGCCACATGCCATCCTCCAGCGGCGATTGATACGGCCCGGCATCCGTCGTGCGCTGCTTCAGCAGTGCCAGACGGCCGGCATCCATGCGCTCGGCGATCTCGTCGTCTTCTACCACGGTTTCCATGTAGGCGGCGCGCTGCGCCTCGACGAACTCGCGCTCGAAGGCCGCGATGTCATCCGGGTAATAGAATTCCACCACGTTCACCGTATGCTGCGGCCCCTGCGGATACAGCGTCGACAGCACCAGCACATGCGGATACAGCTCGATCATGTGTGTCGGGAAATACGTGACCCAGATCGCACCGAAATCCGGTGCGCTGCCGTCGCGGTAGGCCAGCAGGCGATCGTGCCATGCGCGGTAGACGTCGGAACCCGGCGCACCCAACGCCTGATGCACGCCGACGCGCTGCATGCTGTACCACTCGCTCCATTCCCACTGCAGCGCATCGCAACTGACGAAGCTGCCCAGGCCGGGATGGAACGGCTCGACATGGTAGTCCTCCAGGTACACCTCGATGAAGGTCTTCCAGTTGTAATGGCAATCGTGCACTTCGACATGATCCAGCACATAATCGGAGAAATCGAATTCCGGCCGTGCGAACAATGACGCCATGTCCTGCGCCGGATCGCGCCGGCCTTCGAACAGCAGGCCGTGGCAATGCCGCAGCGGAAACGTCTGCAGATTGCGGCAGGGTTTTTGCTCGAAATGCGGCGCGCCCAGCAGGGCGCCGCCGCTGTCGTAAGTCCAGCGATGCAGCGGGCAGACGATATTGCCGCCGCTGGCCGACAGGTTGCCGCGCATATTGGCACGGCCGCCGACGTCGCCCGTTTCTCCGCCGAGGATCAGCGCCTGGCGATGACGGCAAACATTGGAAATCAGCTCCACGCCGCCGGCATTGCGCACCAGCACGCGGCCACCTGCCTCATGCCGCAGGCGGCACCAGTCGCCGGGTTCCGGCACCGACTGTTCATGGCCGACATAGCGGGCGGCACGATCGAATATCAATGCCTGTTCGCGGGCGAACAAGGCATCGTCGAAATAGGCATGAACCGGCAACTGCGTCGCCGCCGGCAAGACATGTGAGGAACGTGCAATATCGTTCATCCGAATCTCCAGGGTGCGCGCCGCCATGCCGCAAAGCGGCAAACGACACACCAATATGAACGGAATCGATTACGCCGGTTGCGCCTGCAGCAGGCCGATGCGCGTATCGAGCGGAAGCTTCGGACAGGTGCTGCATTTCTCGCCATCATGGCGGCGGAAATGGTGGCAGCACACCTGCCGATCCAGGGCCAGACGGCCCGTACCATCGCGTGCGCGATAGGCGAAGAAGTCACAACTGCCGACGAGGTCCAGCATGGCCAGCCATGCCTGCCCATGGGCAATGAGTTCTTCAGCGCGAAGCGTCATGTCATGACGGCCGACCAGCAACAGCGCACCGAGTACGCACTCGGCCTGCAACCTGTCGGCCGCCATGCGATGCAGGCCGACCTTGGGCAGCAGCACGGCGCGCATCCTGTCGCAATAAATGCGTATTTCCTGCGCCGCCGTCCGCATCCGCAATTGCAAGTCGCCGGTGAGCGGCGCATGCGCCGGCAACCTGAATCCCTTGGGAACACCGGCCACCACCGGCTGCATCAGGCCGGACAAGTGCGGAACGGCCGGCGCCGCGTGAGCAGCGATTACCGCGAGATATACCGGCTGCCAGATCGCCAGCCCCCAGCAACGCAATGCAGCGTAATGCGCGCCGGCTTCCGGGTGGGCGTGTCGCCAATAGCGTGTCAATGCCGTGGCGACACGCAATGCCTCGTTCTCGTCGGACATGCTCGGCGCATCGCACAGCTCGCCACGAAAATCCGGCACGACATCCTGCACCAGCCGCAGTACCTGCGCCAGATCGGCGTCGGCAGATGGCAGGCCGCGCACGGCCATCTCGCATGTCGCCCCACAACCAAGGTGCGAACCGGCGCGCGCGTCGTGCATGCCGTTCACCGGACTAGGCTTCCACCGCCGCTTCCGCCACGGCCGCCGTCTTGTCGTGACGGCGGAAACGGGCAATCGGATTGACCAGATTGCCGGCCATCTTCAGGCTGGAAGCCGGATCGGACAGATTGACCATCTGCACGTTGTTGCCCAGTTGCAGGCGGTTCAGGCAGGAATGCAGGAATTCCGGCACGAACATGTCGTAATGCGCATACCGTTCGGCGAATTCCGGATGGGCGTCCTGGTAGTCGTACACGCATTGCGCAACCGTTCCCCAGAAATCGTCTTCGGTGCAGCAATCGTTCTCGACCAGCACCTGATTGATGTGGCGCAGCACGCCATCGAATACGTCGATGAAGATGCCCAGCAGCTTGAAGTGGTCCGGCACATCGACGGCGATGCGGTCGACACGCTCCGGCAGGTGCTCCTTCGCTTCCAGGTTCAGGATCGCGCATTCCTCGGCAATGTCCTTCATGATCGCGCGCACCGGCACGTAGTTGTCGAGCACCAGGATCAGGTTCTCGCCATGCGGCATGAAGCTGAGGTCGTATTTGTAGAAGCAGTGCAGCAGCGGCGCCAGGTAGGCGCGCATGTATTGCTGCAGCCACGGTTTCGCACCGAGGCCGGAGCGGCGGATCAGTTCCGGCAGCAGCGCATGACCGTCCTTGTCGACGTGCAGCAGCGCCGCCATCGTCATCAGGCGCTCGCCCTTCTTCAGTTGCGACAGCGGGCTTTCGCGCCACAGTGCGGAAAACATCTTCTTGTACGGCGTATCGACCGGAATCGCCGCCTCGTAGTAATAATTGCGGAATCCCATCGATGCCACTTCCTGCAGCACGGTGAAACCGTTCGCGCGCAGATAGTCGTCGCTGGAGACCAGGCCCTTGATGAATTCGTTGATCGCCGGCGTGCCGGACATGTAGTACGGCGACAGTCCGCGCATGAATCCCATGTTCAGGATGGACAGCGATGTCTTCACGTAACGCTTGCTGCGGTCGCTGACGTTGAAGAAGGTGCGGATCGATTGCTGCGCCGTGTACTGGTCGTCGCCATAGCCGAGGCAGACGATCTTGCGCTGCGCGACATAGCCGGCGAAGGCGATCGACAGCTTGTTGAACCATTGCCACGGATGCGCCGGCATGAAATAGTAATCCGACGGGTCGACGCCGAGTGCGACCAATTGCAGCGTGAAACGATCGACATTCTCGCGGCCGATTTCCTGCGTGATCAACTGTTCGTAATTCAGCGTCGACAGGCTGGCAAAGGCTGCGTTGTCCTTGTGTACAGCCAGCCAGATCACGCGAATCTCGGCACCCGCTTCCGGCGCATACGTGCGGTAATCGACGGCATCGAAACCGAGCCGGCCGTTGTTCGCGACAAAACCCGGATGCCCTTCGATCATCGCCGCCTCGATCTGCTGGAAATCGTCGGCCTCGGCCAGTTCCGCACTGCTCGGTGCGCCGGGCTTGGTGCGCTTGTAGGCGCTGCCGAACATCGTGCTGCTGATTTCATCCAGATAGATCGGCAGCAGATCGTCGCGTATGCCGAGCCGCTGCCGACATTCGATGACAAACTGCAACGCATCCAGCGGCTGCTCGTCGTCGTCGATCCACCGGCGTATCGATTCCGGCCTGACGAACCAGTGGCGCAACGCAAGCTGCCGCGCCGCGAATTCGTAGCGCACGGCGCTGTCGTCCGAGCGCACCTCGTAAGTCGAAAAACCGTCCTTGCCCTTGTGCAGCAGCGTCGGTTCGATAATCAGTTCATGCGCATATTCGGCGATGGCCTTGCGCAGCATCAGGCGATTGACCTGTTGCCATACCTCGGGCGTCAGGTGCGAAGCGACTTTTGCCGGATGCTGGGACAGCTGGTGGGCGAGCGTGACATTCATGGATGGACTTCCTCGTTGATGATGGCAGCAGTGGCCGATTCAAAATCTCGCCGCGTGCAGAAGGCGAGGCTGGCGATCTTCTCGGGGAAGACCACGTTGCGGTCGTAGACGAAACCTGCCGACCGGTTCAATGCATGGATTCTGTGATTGTTGGCGTCCGGCTCCACCACGATGCGTTGCGCCTCCAGATGCGTGAACATGAAACGCATCAGCGCGTGGAATACCGCGCGCGAAAAACCGGAAACATGTTCGCGGCGCGGCCCGACGAAGATGTGCATGCCGAGATCGCCCGCCTGTACGTCGTAGAACTGCCGGATGCGATCATGCGCCGGGTCGTAGCATTCGGCGAGGAATGTCGGTCGCCCCTGATACCAGCCCATGTAGGCCGTGGCATGGCCGGAATCCATCATGTCCTGGTAGATCCGGCGCACCTCGTCTTCCGTCTTGTCCTGCAGCAGCCAGAATGCCGCGCGCTGCTGCACGAACCAGTTGTGCAGCGTCGGGATATCGTCCGGAATCTGCAGCAGGCGAAACACGAAATCGTGATCGCGATAGGGCGATGTCGCCGCGTCCGCGCGGCGGTGCATGGCTTCAGTTCGCATGGGCGCGCTCCAGGCTGGCGGATTCAGACGGTGCTTCGGCGACATGCCCTGCACTCGGCACTTTCAGGATCAGCCGATCCAGCAGCGCTGTCAGGATGAAACCGGCCGCCGCCAGCACGAACGGCACGACCAGTCCGTAGCGGCTGACGATGGCGCCGGCAGCAAACGACGACAGCAGCACGCCGAGGTTCTGGAAGAAATTGGTGATGCTGTAATCCTGCGCATAGCGCTGCGGCGTCGACAGCCGGAACAAATTGACTTCCAGCTTGACGATGATCTGGAACAGCGCCCAGCCGTACAGCACGCGCCCCAGCACGATCAGCATCGGCTCCGGCGCAGCATGCAGCAACAGGCCGATCGCACCCAGCACCAGATTGGCGATCGTATGATCCGGCAACTTGCGGCTGCGCTTCTGCAAATGCGCTTGCCAGGCCAGCGCCATCACCGCAATCATGCCGGGAATGGCAAAAACCGCGCCGGAAAACAGTTCGCTCGGATTGCCAGTGACCTGTTGCCAGTACATCGAAAAGAACGGGCGGATCAGGTAGGCGCTTAAATCGAAGATCAGCATCACCAATGCCAGCCGCAGGATCGGCAGGCGTGCGCGCAGATCGAAGCGACTGCGCAAAGGTACCGACGTTTCCGCATTCGCCTCTTCGGCGCGAATCACATGCACGATCTTGCCGCTGCGGATCAGATACATGCAGACGGCCATCTGGAAGAAATCCCCGGCCGCCATCGCCAGAATGCATGCGCGCGGCCCCCACGCCTGCATGATGAAACCGCCGACCACCGCACCGAAGATCGCGCCGAAATGCACGGTCACCGACAGGATGCCGATCGTCGAGGCATGCAGCTCCTTCGGCGTCAGGCGCATCATGTACGGATACATCAGCAGATAGCTGCTCTTGCACATGAACATCAGCATCGACAGCACCCAGAAGCTGACCACATCGGGCGCCCAGTTGCTGAGCACACTGAAAGTTCCCGCTGCACATTGCGTATACACGAGCAGGTACAGCGGTTCGACGCGTTTTGCCAGCCGTGCCCAGAACGGCAGCGTGCACATGACGGCCAGCGAGATTGCCGCGACATAGAAGCCGACGTGTACCGCGCTGTCCATGCCGTAACGCGCATTGAAGAACTGCGGATAGAACGGAATCAGGATCGCGTCGCTGATGACGGCCAGCACCGTCATCGTGATGATGTAGAAGCGCAAACTCATCAGCGCCTCACAGCCGGACGAAATCGGCGGTTGCCGGAATCGCAAAATCCTGCAAGGCGATGCGACGCTC
This sequence comes from Oxalicibacterium solurbis, assembly GCF_014635845.1. Taxonomy (GTDB): domain Bacteria; phylum Pseudomonadota; class Gammaproteobacteria; order Burkholderiales; family Burkholderiaceae_D; genus Oxalicibacterium; species Oxalicibacterium solurbis. The sequence continues at coordinate 279,017 of NZ_BMDP01000003.1, forward strand.
GATCTTGTAATGCTCGACGCCCGTCAGCTCGCGCAGGATGTACGAGTTGCGATAGCAGCTCATGCCCAGATCCTGGTTGGTCATGCCGTGCGTGTGCTGGCCGGCGTTCTGGATGAAGATTTCACTGCCGTTCAAATCGGCGGCATAGTTTCGCGCCAACTGGTATCGGCCTTTTTCATCCCAGCGCATGCGATGACGGATGCCATCGACGAAAGGCGCAATGTTTTCGCGATAACCGGTCGCAAAGACCAGCCCCTCGCTGCGATGCGCATAGCGTGTGCCGCAATCGAGCTGGCAAAACTCTATCTCGTAGTGATCGCCATCCGGATCGTAACGACAGTCCTGCAATTCGCAATTGGTGATCAGATGCGTACGCAAGACGCCACCCCGCTTGCGCCTGTCGTCCAGCAGATCGTAGATGCGGTTGATCAGGCTGGCATTGACGCCCTTGTACAGGCTGTCCTGCTTGCGGACAATGCGCTCCTTGGTCGGCTCATCGAGTTCATAGAAGTAATCGATGTAATCCGGCGAGAACATTTCCAGCGTCAGCTTGGTCGTCTCCATCTGGAAGAAGCGCGGCGAGCGCGTGATCCAGATCAGGCTGTAATCGTGTTCGTCGATTTCCTGCAGCAGGTCGTAATACACTTCAGCCGCGCTCTGGCCGCTGCCGACGATGGTGATCGAACGCTTTTTCTGCAGCGCAGCCTTGTTCGCCAGGTAATAGGCGGTGTGCAGATAGCGATGGCCGCCGGGCTGGCAGCATTCAGGAAACGATGGCCGTGTGCCGACACCCAGCACCAGCTTGCGGCAGTGGAGCACGAAGGGCGTGCGCATCGCGCCTTTCACACCGGCCACCACATAACATTGCGCTTCTTCGTCGTACGACAGGCTCTGCACTTCGTGCTCGAAGCGCAGGTTCGACAGGCGCATCGCCGCCCATCGGCAATAGTCGTTGTACTCGGTCCGCGTCAGGTAAAAGCTTTCACGGAAATAGTACGAATAGAGTTTTCCCTCTTCCTTGCAGTAATTGAGAAAACTGAAGCGGCTGGTCGGATCGGCCAGGCTGACCAGATCCGCGATGAACGGATTCTGCAGCGTGGCATTGTCGATCAGCATGTCCGGGTGCCAGTTGAACTCGGCACTGCGCTCCAGAAAAATCCCGTTCAGTTCCAGCGGTTCCGCCAGGCAGGCCAGACTCAGGTTGAACGGTCCCAGTCCGATCGCGATGAATTCGTAAACATCCTGTTTCATGACATCCTCGTTTCCTGATTTGCATCACGCTACGCGGCGGCAAATAGCGGTCGTAAGAAGTCTGTGTCCCGGCTGGCGATCGGCTCGCCGGGACAGGGAGAGTTACCACTTGTAGGTCAGTGTTGCGGTCAAGCTGCGCTCATCACCCCAGTAGCAGAAGTTCTGGTCCTGGCACGAAGCGACATAGGTCTTGTCGAAAAGATTGTTCGCTGCCAGGCGAAGATTCGTTCCCTTCAGCGAAGGGTTCCACTTCGACAGGTCGATGCGCAGCATCATGTCTGCGATGGTGTAGGACGGCACTTTCACCGTATTGGCGTTATCCACCCACGACGTACCCACGTATCGCAGACCCGCGCCCCATGTGTAGCCCGGAAGGAAAGTCCAGTCGCCCCAGATGGATGCCATATTGCGTGGCGCTTGTGCCGGTGTGTTGTCGAGGTTGCCGTCCGGAGATTCGACGAACTTGGTTCGGTTGTAGGTATAGCTGGCCAGCAAGGAAACGTTGTCGCTTACCTGTGTGTGTGCTTCCAGTTCCAGGCCGCGCGAACGTGTTTTGCCTGCAGGGATGTAATCGAAGGTTGTCGGCAACAATATCGAGATGTTGTCTTGCGTCAGGTTATAAATTGCCGCAGACAGTAATGTCCTGGAACCCGACGGCTGATAGCGGATGCCAATTTCCGTCTGATTGCTCTCGGCCGGCTCCAGAATTTTGTTGCCATCGCTGCGTAGACTTGGATTGAAACCATCGGAATAGCTGATGTACGGTGCCAGACCGTTTTCGAACAAATATACCGCGCCGGCACGCGCTGTCAGTTTGGAACCATCCCATTTTGCGATATCTGCGAGCCCACGCTGCATCTTCATGTCAGCCCAGTCCTGTCGTGCACCCAGTGTGAATCGCCACTGCCCCAATTCGATTTGGTCTTGCGCATAAAATCCGGTCTGTTCCAGGGTTCGATCGACCGGATCGTATCCGCCAGTCACCACCAAGTTAGGCGACCCGTAAACAGGATTGAAGGCATCGATCGGCGAGACCGAACCCCAGGACCAGGAACCCTCGACATCACGCTTCTGATAATCCAGGCCCACCAGGAATGTATGGTTGGCTGTACCGATTTTCAGTTTTTTCTCGAATTGATTGTCGATAGTGAAGCCACGTGTGGATTCGCTGGCGCCATCATAGGACCTGAACAATTGTGTAGGACTGATCCAGGCCGGCGTTGGCGGATAAGTCAGCGGCGCAATATGTATTTGCCGCAGCGTCGCATCGGCCCATACATAACGGAAATTCTGCCGCACCGTCGTGTTGTCGTCGAACGCATGTGAAAACTGATATCCGAGAAAACGCTGCTTGCGTTCATACGTATCGACGCTCGGATCACCATCGTAGAAATCGCGCGGCAACCTGCGACCGTTGTGATCCTTGGTCACGCTGGCATCGTATGGCACCCCGCTGTGATAGCTGCCTTCAGGATCGTCCTGCAGATACGCTTGCAACAGGAGATGCGTGTTTTTCGAGAAATTGATGGCCAGTGAAGGCGCAAGAACGTAACGCTCTTCCTTTACATGATTGACTTGCGTATCGTTCTTGCGCGCCGTGGCCGTAAGACGGAAAGCCATCACGCCGTTCTCGTCGAGCGGCCCTGTCAGATCGACGGATGCTTCGCGGCGATCGTTGTTGCCGAGCGTGAACTGTACTTCCCGGCCGGCTTCGAATTGCGGCATCTTGCTGGTCAACGCAACCAGGCCGCCCGGCGACGCGCGCCCGTACATCACCGAAGCCGGCCCGCGGATCACATCGATGCGCTCCAGGTAGTACGGATCGACCTGCATCGACGTGTAAGAACCTTGATCGCTCAGCATGCGCAGTCCGTCGAGCAATGCGCTGTCGACACTGCTGTCCTTGAAGCCGCGTAGCGCAACATAATCGTAGCGATTGGAAGAGCCGACCAATCCCGTAAAAGCTCCTGGCGTGTAGGCCAGCGCTTCCGTCACGCTTCTCGGCTTCTGGTCTTCGATCTGCTTTCTAGTGACGACCGAGACCGACTGCGGCGTTTCGATAATCGGCGTATCGGTTTTAAAACCCGATGCGCTACGGGTGGCGACATAGCTGTCGTTTTCCATGGCAGCCGTCACCGTCACGGCCGGCAACTGCCCCGACGATGCCGGCACCAGATTGACGACTGCCGTTTTCCCGTTGACCGTCGCCACCAGGCCGCTGCCGGCCAGCAGGCGGTTCAGCGCCTGCTGCGGCGTCAGTGAACCGGATACGGCCGGTGCGGTTTTGCCCGCCACCAGCGAAGGCTGCACGATCAGTTCAAGCTGCGCCTGCCGCGCCAGTTCGTTCAATGCCTGCGCCAACGGCTGTGCCACGATGTTGATGGAAACCGGGGTCGCGGCGGACTGGGCAAAGGACGGCGCGGTGCCACATGCCAAAGCCACGGCAAGGGCGACGGCGGCCGGACGGAAGGAAATACGGGTCATGCAATGTCTCCAAGAAGGTGTAAATAAGAATCCTTCTCAGGTAGACGGATGGTTCGTGCAAAACCCTAGGTGATTTGCAAAAAAATTTTGCGCGCCGGTACGGTGGGGAAAATTCGGCGGAGGAAAAACTTACCGTATGGAGACGATTTCCGTCTGACCGCCGCTGTGCGCCAGCCGCACCGGTAGCGCCTGCGGCAGCACGCGCTTGAAGTTATCCAGGCGGCGCGGATCGAAGGTGCCGGTGATGCGCATCGCGGCGACCGCCGGATCGCGCACGGTCATGCCGCTGTCGCCGTAGCGCTCGAATTCCGCCAGCACCTGCTGCAGCGGCACGTCGTCGAAACTGACACGACTGTCGCGCCACGGTGCCACGTCGGCAATCGCCACCGTGGATACCACGCCCAGCGTACCGTTGGCATTGGCAACGATCTGCTGGCCGGCCGTCAACTCGACTTCGCCCTTGTCGCCGAACCAGCCGGCGCGGGCCACGCGCACGCGTCCTTCTTCAACGGCGACGCGCACGCCGTCGCGGCCGGGAATCTCTGGCGTGTAGCGCACGGCGAAGCGCGTGCCTACCACCGTGATACGCAGCGGTCCGGCCAGCACGTCGAAGGGACGGTCGGCATCCTTCTCGACCTGCAGGCGGACCTGTCCTTCCGGCAAGGTCAGGTCGCGATGCCCGCGGTAGAGTGCGACCTCGGCCCTGGTGGCGGTATCGAGCTGCAGGCGGCTGCCGTCCGGCAGGGCGATGTCGGCCTGTTCGCCGCGCGCCGTCGTGTAGGTTTCGTTGAAGGCCGGCTGCCACCAGTAATTCCAGGCAGCCGCGCCGACGATCAGCATCGCCAGTCCGGCGAAGGCCGACATGGCGCGCGGCGAAGAGAATGTACCTGCGAAGGCACTCGCCGCACGCGCAAACCATGACGAGCTCGATGTGCGTTCCGTCTGTTGTTGCTGCACGGCCTGTTCGGCAGCCGCCAAGGCAGCCTTGTCGCGCGCGAGATTGGCGCGCAGTCGTTCGATGCCGTGCGCGGGTGCGGCATCCATCTGGCGCCAGTCGCCTTCCCACTGCGCATAGGCGGCCGCATGGGCCGGATCGGCCTGCAGCCACTCCTGGAAGGATTGCTCTTCGGCGGCATCCAGCCCGTCCGTGCGCCGCACGAACCAATCCAGCGCTTGATCTTCCCGCTCGTTCAACGACAATCCGGACTCCATGTTCCCCCTCACGCGCACAGAATCGCTCTTCTCCTGTAGACGCATGACCGCTTCAAAACCCTGTGTTGCGCCGCAAATGCCTTCCATCTTCATTTGCGTTCCTGTGGCGCCGCCGGTTCGGGCGCATCGAGTTGCGCCTTGCAGCGGCGGCATGCATCCATCGCCAGCTTGATATGCTGTTCCACCATCTTGCGCGAGATGCCCATGTGCTCGGCGACCTCGGCATGAGACAGCCCGTCGAAGCGATGCAGGATGAATGCCTCCCGGCAACGCACCGGCAGATGATCGATCGTCTGCAGCATGGCATCGACCGCCTGCGACGATGCGAGCGCCGTTTCAGGCTCGCATGCCTGCGGCGCCGCCATCATATCGAAATCTTCCGGCGTCTCGTCCGCCGAGCCGTTTTCGCCACGCACTTCGTTGCGTCGATGGCGGTCGATGACCAGATTGCGCGCCGTGTGATACAGCAAGGCACGCGGCTGCGACACCGCCTGCCCCGATTGCTGCAATGCCAGCACGCGGACGTACGCCTCCTGCACGATGTCGGCTGCGCTGTCGCGGTCCTTCATCGTGCGTGTCAGATGATTCAGCAGTTCTCGATAGTATTGCGCAACCATGGCCTTATCCGGACAAACACGGGTTTGAGCGGCTGGCTGCGCGGAGGCGTGGCTGACCGAAAGGGAACAAACAAGAATGATTCTTATTATGTCAGAGAGTCAACACCGGAAGCAACGACTGCTGCCATCGTTGCAACAGCCGTTGTCGCGCTCGATTGACGCGGCGCGGCGCGGTCCTTCCTGCTAACATTACAGCCTGACTTATCACCGCGGCCGGCTTGCTCCATATCTCCCGCCAGCCTGCCATGCAACCCGCATCATGACCGACTCCAACAACGACACCGCGCCGGACTTCAAGCGCGAACCGATTCCCCTTCCCGCCAAACCGGGCAAGGTGCTGCTGCATTCCTGCTGCGCGCCGTGCTCGGGCGAAGTGATGGAAGCAATGCTGGCTTCCGGCATCGATTACACGATCTTCTTCTACAACCCGAACATCCATCCGGAGAAGGAATACCTGCTGCGCAAGGAGGAGAACATCCGCTTTGCGGAAAAGCACGGCGTGCCCTTCATCGATGCCGACTACGACACCGACAACTGGTTCGCGCGCGCCAAGGGAATGGAAGACGAGCCGGAGCGAGGCATCCGCTGCACGATGTGCTTCGACATGCGCTTCGAGCGCACCGCGCTGTACGCACACGAGCACGGCTTTCCGGTCATCAGCAGTTCGCTCGGCATTTCGCGCTGGAAAAACATGGACCAGATCAACGACTGCGGCAAGCGTGCCGCCGCCAAGTATCCGGACATGATTTACTGGGACTACAACTGGCGCAAAAAAGGCGGCTCCGCACGCATGATCGAAATCTCCAAGCGCGAGAACTTTTATCAGCAGGAATACTGCGGCTGCGTCTATTCGTTGCGCGACACCAATCGCCATCGCCGCGAACAGGGCCGCGACCGCATCCAGCTGGGCGTGCTGTACTACGGAGAGAACAAGGAAAACGAAGGCGGTTGACCCTGTCGCGCCAGCCTATCCCTGCGATAGAAACATTTTCGATGAAGCCCGGCCCTGCGCCGGGCTTTTTGCTCTTGCAATCCGCGCAAGACTCTCTATCTCTATCAGTAGACATTCCCGCCGCAACCGCAGAAACTTAAGCGGCGTTCCTCGACTCTACTGTTGCCCATCAAGGAGAAAGCCATGAAAACGACGAAAACGACGAAAGCCAAAGCAACTTCCAAGGCCAAAAAAGCCAAGCCGGCTATCCGCCGTACCGCATTGGCCACCCCCAGCGATCTGCACTCGGCCGGCACACGCGACATCGCCGCCGCGATGAACGGCATCCTGGCCGACGTCTTCGCGCTCTACCTGAAAACCAAGAATTTCCACTGGCACATGAGCGGCCCGCACTTCCGCGATTACCACCTGCTGCTCGACGATCAGGCTATGCAGGTCTATGCAATGGTCGACGTCATCGCCGAACGTATCCGCAAGGTCGGCCAGCCGACGCTGCGCTCCATCGGCGACATCGCGCGGCGCCAGCGCATCCTCGACAACGATGCCGAATACGTGGAACCGGGCGACATGCTGGCCGAATTGCAGGAGGACAATAAAGCGCTGGCTGCCAGCCTGCGTGCAGCGCACGTGGTCTGCGACGAGCACAACGATATCGCCACCGCCAGCCTGATCGAGAACTGGATCGACGAAACCGAGGAACGCACCTGGTTCCTGTTCGAGGCGAACCGTCGCAGCGATTCGACCGGCCACTGATCGGATAGCGGTTGTCGAACGGACTGCACGCTCTGTGACGTGCAGCCGTTTGTTTCTTCCGTTGGTCTTATATCATCCGGCAACGGGAATCAAAGGGATCGTCATCCGCATCGACGAGGCGGCTGCCGGAATGACGTAACTGTCCTGCACCAGCCGGTGGGCGAGCACTGCCAGCAATGTCTCTTCCTGTTCACGCAGGAAGCGAACGCCGCCATCGAACCAGTTCATCGTGCAATGCGCGCTGGTTTCGCTATGCCATGCCTGCATGCCATCCGGCAGAATGTCGTCCTGGCGACCACCGAAGACGTGGATGGGCATCGACAGCTGCATGCCGCAGGAACGGCGGAAGCTGCTGCAGATACAGTGGTCGGCGCGCATGACGCCGAGTGCCTTGTGCATCAGGTCGGGCAGTTCGAAGACTTGGCGCGCCGTGCATCCCTGACGCTGCAGTTCGGCGATCAGTTCGGCATCGCCGCAATTTCCCTGCCGGCAGGCCATCGTACTGCAGCGCACTGGACCGGCGCTGCCGCTGACCAGCAGCGACTGCGGCGGTACGCCGCCGGCGTCACGCACGCGCTGCGCCAGACCGTAAGCCAGCAAGGCGCCCATGCCGTGTCCGAACAGCGCGTAACGGCCGCGCAGCATGTGGTTGTAGTCGTCATGCAGCCCCGCAACCAATTGCGCGAAATCCTCGACGGCCGGTTCGGCCGGCCGGCTGCCGCGCCCCGGCAATTCCAGCGGCACGATGCGTATCCATTGCGGCAGCACGCGGCGCCACCGCATGTAGGTCATCGCGCTGGCGCCCGCCCACGGCAGGCATAGCAGGGAAAGTGGTGACTGCATTCGTGACTCCTTTCGATCGTGCATCAGTCGTCGAGCAACTGACGACAGCCGCGCAACGCATTGGTCGCGTCGCGCAGCATGAAATTCACCAGCGTCGCCGAACAGCCAAGGCAGCGCCCGATTTCGCGCTGCGACATGTTCTCGAAGCGACAATATTCGAAGGCACGCCGCGTGCGCGCCGGCAGCGTATCGAGAATATGCGACACCACTTCCAGCATCTGCCGGTGATTCAGCGCCTTTTCCGGTGTCGCATGGCTAGGCACGTCCAACTGCGTGACGTCAACGTTGAAGATGCGATGTCCGAGTTCGGTGGACTGGCGCCGGAAATGGTCCATCGCCAGATTACGAACGATCCGGCAGCAGTAGCAATAAGGCTGCAGGATGCAGCCTTCGGGCGCGCATTCGGCCACCTTGATGTAAGCGTCCTGCATGATCTCGTCCGCCAGATCGGCCTGGCGCACGATGTTCAGCGCCACGTGGCGCAGATCGGCGTGACGGGAAACGAATACGGCTTCGAGTGATTGCCGGGGAACGACGGACACGATTTTCCTGCCTGGGCGAACGCCTTAATGATAATGATTCTCATTATAATCATTTTCAGCTTGCGGGGAAGATGTTTGCGGATGGCATGCGACACCACCGCTCAGGTTTCGCCGAACAGGTGTAGCTGATCCCCGCCGCTGCGCGCTGCCAGCCGGATGCCGACGCCGAGCAGGCGCACCGCGCGACGGCGGCGGCCGAAACCGGTTTCCAGCAGCTGGTCCACCGTCTCCGCCTCCACCGCCGTCGCCACGCATTCGGCCGTAGTCCGCGTGAAATCGTCGAAACGCAGCTTGACGAACAGCTTGCCGATGTCGCCCTCGGCGCGCGCGCGCCGTATTCGCTCGTCGAGCCGGACCAGCAGTTCCGCCATCTCGCGGCGGCAGGCGGCGAGGTCCGGCAGATCGATCGCATAGGTTTCCTCGACGCTGACCGACTTGCGTTCGCGCGACGGATTGACCGGCCGTTCGTCGATGCCGCGGCACAGATCGTGCAGCCGCTCACCGAAGCTGCCGAATTCCTGCATCAATGCATGCAGCGACCACGTGCGCAAATCGCCGCAAGTCTGCACGCCCAGCCGATTCATGTGCGCCGCCGTGACCTTGCCGACACCAAACAGCCGCGCCACCGGCAGGACCGAGACGAAGGCATCCATCTGCTGCGGCTTGACGACGAATTGGCCGTTCGGCTTGTTCCAGTCGCTGGCGATCTTGGCAATGAACTTGTTCGGCGCGATGCCGGCCGAGGCAGTGATGCCGACCGTTTCGAAGATGCGTGCACGGATTTCCTGCGCGATCGCCGTCGCGCTGCCATGCAGCGACGAAGCCTCGGTCACATCGAGATACGCTTCATCGAGCGACAGCGGCTCCACCAGTTCGGTGTAATCGCGATAGATGGAAAGGATCTGGCGGGAAGCGATGCGGTATTTTTCCATCGCCGGCGGCAGCATCACCAGATCCGGGCAGCGCCGCAACGCCTGCGCAGTGGACATGGCGGAACGCACGCCGTACTTGCGCGCTTCGTAATTGCAGGTAGCGACCACGCCGCGCTGTTCCGGCCGTCCGCCGACAGCCAGCGGCTTGTCGCGCAGCGACGGATCATCGCGCATTTCGACGGACGCGTAAAAGCAGTCGCAATCGCAATGAATGATTTTCCTGACGGAAGCTGTCGCCACGGCATGCACACGGTAAAGAAGCGACATTCTACCGATGCACGGCAAAACGCGCCGCATGCGCACAGGCGCAAGGGCGCGTCACCGGCCGGGCATTCCTGCCACGGCGCAATCCGTTGCGGGATGCGTTCGCGGCGGCTACGGCCGGACTACGGCCATGCCCACCGCGATCCTTGATTCAAGGCATCGAATTCTTGAGTTCCTTGTTGGCATCCTTCCGCGAAGCCTTGTAATCCTCCTTCGCTGCCGACTTCTCCGTCCTGTATTGCTGCTTGGCTTCTCTTATCTCCGCGCGTCGCTTCACATAAGGATCGTTGGTGCGATTCGCACGCGACTGATCGGTATAGGCCGGATCGCCCGGCGGCGGCGCCATTTCTGCCGGCACCACGGTGACACCCGGCGTCGACGATGCCGACTGCGCAGCGGCGAATTGCGAGAACAGCGCCAGCGCAATGCCGGCAAACATGGTTTGCAGTTTGGTCATGACAGCTCCTTCAACATAGAAAATGCCGCGTGGCGATCGCACGAGCAGATGTCGCCGATCACCGCATGCGCGACGTCGCTTGCTCTCTAATGACTGGCAGGAACATGCAAAGTTCAGACCGCCTGTCGCGCAATGTGCGGTGCTTCACATTGGGAAATCTCCAGAAAGCGATGAAAAGAAGGCATTCGCATTTTTCGATAGGCAACCTTTGCGTTATATTGCTGCGACCGGCAACCAGCAAAAAGGAATTTCATGCCCGCTCCCAACACCCTGTTGAAACCGCTCGATGGCTACATCGTGGAAGATCTGGCCGATGCAGACATCGACGCCGCCATCACGATCGCGGCATCCATACTCGAAAATCTGGCCGAAACGGTACGCCCCATTCTGGATGCCGTCGGCGATGGCGACCTGGACAGCCGCTTCATCGCCAACCGGGACGATGAAAGCACGCCCGGCACGATGGTGTTCTGGCCGACAGGTGAAGACGGCGTCGAAGATCCGCGCCTGGCGGATTATTCATTGCATCTGTCGGTATTTCTGTCGGAGCGCGACGAGGATGACGTCGTCTATCCGCCCGGCTTCAGCATGGTGCTGAAGCTCAACGAGGAAGGATGCGAACTGGTGAAGTTCCTGCCACCTGCCGTGTTCGAACAGCTGGAATTCCGCATCAAGGGCAAAACCTTGCCGGCCGGCTTCGCCTTTCTGGACGACAAGGAAACCATTCCCGTGCTGCCCAACATGCGGCGCCAGTTTCTGAAGGCGATCACGCGGGCGCATGAAGTCACCGAAAAGCGCAAGGGAGAATTCGAATCGGTGATGGCCCACTATATCTGGGACAACACGGAACCCGAAGCACACTTCGATGCCGTCCTGGCAACGCTGGCGACGCTGTTGGCCGCCGTGCACCACAAGGCAGTCAGTTAAGCCGCGCGGGTTAAGTCACAGTCAAGCCCGCTTCTTTTCCTGCACCAGCACCCACGGCCGCGCGACGACCGTCCATAGCGCGGCATCGGCTTCCAGCCACAGGCGCGCCTGCTCGTCGGTCACTTTCGACAGGCGGCCTGCGGCCAGCCAGTCCTGCACGGCCCGCACGTCGTCTGCAGAGAAACGCGTCGCCACGTCGACCAGATCGAGCGCGTCATCGACGCAGATCACGTGGCCGCCGGCAAAATAGCGCAGCAGTTCCGACCACGGCATCTGCGCGGTTTCCAGATTGATTTTGTCGTGCAGCGACGGCTGCTGCTGTTCCTGCTTGTTCATCTGCGATTCTTCTTTCGGATGCCGTTCAATAATGCGGCGGACGCTCGTTGAGCGGATTCTGCTGGCTGGCATCGGTCAGGTCTTTCATGCGATGCGCCAGCGCCATGCACAAGGCTTCCAGCTCGTCGATTTTCTTCTGCTGCTCGTAGACGGTACGGTTCAATGCGTCGACGAGATCTTCCTGCCGCGTCAGCTTGATCTCGATATCGACGAGTCGGTCTTCGTTCATTTGTTCGTTTCCGGTGATTGTGCCTGTTGCGTTGCCTGCGATGCAGCTTGATGCGCGGCTTGTTGCGCCGCCTGATGCCTGTGCATCGCTTCGCGGCGGAAATTGCGTCCCACCGAATGGTAGAAGGGTCGCGGACAGAACTGCCGCGAAATGAACGAGGCCAGCAAGGCCGTCGCCAGCAGCATCAACGTCACTTCCTGGCTGCGCGTCATTTCCATCACGATGACCGTTGCCGTAATCGGTGCCTGCGTCGCTGCGGCAAGAAAGCCCGCCATCGACAGCAACGCGATCAAACGCACATCCACACCCATCGGCAACAGATGCGCGATATTGTCCCCGACCCCCACGCCGATCGCCAGCGAAGGTGTGAAGATACCGCCCGGAATGCCTGCCAGATAAGAGAGGATCGTCGCCCCCAGTTTGGCGATGCCGAACAACATGTGGTCGGAGCCTTGGCCGTTCAGTAACGCCGATGCCTGTTCGTAGCCGGTGCCGTATGTCGCACCGCCGGTCAGTATGCCGAGCAATGCCACCAGCAAGCCGCAAATCGCGGCCACCCAGATCGGATGGCGCTGGGCCCAGCTGCGATGGCGCGCCGGCAGCCAGGCCGCCGGTCCGGCCAGCAGCGCCTTGGCGAACAGACCGCCCAGCGCGCCATTGACGATGGCGCACACGGCGATCGCCTGCCACGAAATCTGCATCGCATGGATCGCCTGCTGCAATTGAAAATACGGATTGTTGCCGACGATCGCCAGCGACAGGAAACCCGCACCCAGCACGGCCGACATCACCAGGCGATCCCAGCGCACGGCGCTGCCCTTGCCGAGCTCCTCGATCGCGAACACGACGCCGGCCAGCGGCGTGTTGAACGCCGCCGCCAGGCCGCCGGCCGCACCGGCTGCGATCAATGCTTCAGGACGAAAGCCGATACCCAGCCGCGGGCGCTTCTGCCACCATTTCCCCCATGCCAGCATCGCCGCTGCGCCGACCTGCACCGACGGCCCTTCGCGGCCGATCGAAGCGCCTGCCAGCAAACCGCCGGCCGTCAGCACGATCTTCCACATCGCCTGCCGCAGCGACACCAGCCGCGACTGTTCCGGGCATTGCGGCATGCTCATCGCCGCCATCACCTGCGGAATACCGCTGCCGCGTGCTTCCGGCGCCAGCTTCATGGTCAACCAGCGGATAACGGCGAATGCCGGCGGCAGCATCAGCAATGCGCTCCACCAGTAACCCTGCGTGATGTGGCTGTTCCATTCCAGCATCTTCTCCGCGATGACGGCGAACAGCAGCGAAAACGCCGCCACGCAAGCCGCGCCGCCAAGAAACACCGCCGTGCGGAAGGAATGGCGCGAAATGCGTGCCGTGTGGCGCAAGCGCTGGCGGATCTGGCGCGTCGGGTTAGGGGACGGATTGGAAGTCGGGACATCGGACATATGGGGCTCGCTCAGTGAATGACGATTCAGTGAAAGGCGACTCAGTGAAAGACAAATATCGGAAACGAATGATCTGCCGGCGCCGTCATGCCGCCTTCGGTTTCTGCAGCAGCGCTTTCAGATTGGCCAGGCGGTTTTGCGGCGTGATCGTTTCTTCTTCGGTCGGCACGGCATCGCCTTCGTCCAGCTTCATTTCCTTGATGAAGCGCGAGACGTCGCAATGCACATGTTCGCGCGCACGCTTGCGCTTCTTGCACCAAGTGACGTGCAGCGAACGCTGCGCACGCGTGATGCCGACGTACATCAGGCGGCGCTCTTCCTCGATGCGCGCCGCCAATGTATCGACCGGCGCATCGGGATCGCCCTTGTGCGGCAAAATGCCTTCCTCGACGCCGACCAGAAACACGTGCGGATATTCAAGCCCCTTGGCTGCGTGCAGCGTGGACATGCGCACCGCATCCGGTTCTTCATCCTTGCCTTCCAGCATCGACATCAGCGCGACCATCTGCGTCAGGTCCAGCAGGCTGCGATGGTCGTCGCTGCCGTCCTTGCCGCCGCTGCCCTTTTCCTTCAGCCACGTCGTGAAGTCGATCACGTTCTGCCACTTGCCCTGCGCCTGACGTTCGTCGAAGGCGTCGTACAAATAACCTTCGTAATTGATTTCCTTCATCATGTCGTCCAGCAGCGATGCCGCATGGCCTTCGCGATGCGCGTGCGCTTCAAGATTGTTGATGAAGTTGCAGAATTCGCGCAGCGGCGTCAGCTGGCGATCGGCCAGCTTCGCTTCCAGCCCGCCCTTGAAGACGGCTTCGAACAATGAACATTGCCACTGCCCGGCAAACGCGCCCAGCGTTTCCAATGTCGCCTGGCCGACGCCGCGCTTGGGCGTGGTCACCGCGCGGATGAAGGCCGGATCATCGTCCTGATTCGCGATCAGCCGCAGGTAGGCGATGATGTCCTTGATTTCGGCGCGGTCGAAGAAACTCTGGCCGCCGGAGATCGTGTACGGAATGCGCTCGCGGCGCAGCGCCTGCTCGATCACGCGCGCCTGATGATTGCCGCGATAGAGGATCGCGTAATCGGAAAACTTGGCGCGCCGCTCGAACTTGTGCGCCGACAGCATGATGGCGACCTGTTCGGCTTCCTGCTCGTCGTCCGGCATCGCAACCACCTTGATCGGATCGCCGAGGCCGTGCTCGGACCACAGCGACTTTTCGAACAGCTTCGGATTGTTCCCGATGACGGCATTGGCTGCCTGCAGGATGCGCGTGCTGGAGCGATAGTTCTGCTCCAGCTTGATGATATTCAGGTCGGGGAAATCGGTCTGCAGCTGCTTAAGGTTTTCGATGGTCGCGCCACGCCATGCATAAATGGCCTGATCGTCGTCGCCCACCGCGGTAAACATCGGTTTCTTGCCGACGCCGGTGACCAGCAGCTTCACCAGTTCGTACTGGCAGGTGTTGGTGTCCTGGTATTCGTCAACCAGCAGATAACGCAACCGGCGCTGCCATTTGTCGCGCACCGCTTCGTTGTTGCGAAACAGTTCGACCGGCAGCCGGATCAGATCGTCGAAATCGACCGCCTGGTAGGCCGACAGCGTGGCGACGTAGTTGCGATAGATGCGTGCGGCCTGCGCTTCGTCCTCATCCTTGGCCTGCTTTAGCGCGGTATCGGGATCGACCATGCCGTTCTTCCACAGCGACATCGCGGTCTGAATGCGGCGAATCAGTTGCTTGTCGGTCGTGATCGCCAGATCCTGCACGATGGAAAAGCAGTCGTCGCTGTCCATGATCGAGAAGCGATCCTTCAGCCCCAGCTCCTTCGCCTCCTGCCGCAGGATTTTCACGCCCAGCGAATGGAAGGTGCTGACTGTCAGCTGCTTGGCCTGCTTCGGCTGCTGCAGCAGCTTGGCGATGCGCTCCTGCATTTCCAGCGCAGCCTTGTTGGTGAAGGTCAGCGCGGCGATGTTGCGCGCGTCGTAACCGTACTGTTCGATCAGCTGCGCGATCTTGGTCGTGATCACGCGCGTCTTGCCCGAGCCTGCACCGGCCAGCACCAGGCACGGGCCATCCATGTAGTGGATGGCTTCGCGCTGCGGCGCGTTCAAGCCGTGCAGTGTGTGATTCGGGGAAGAGGACATCGAGACAAAGCGGGACGAAAGCAGGCCATTGTATCAGCGCTGCCGCATGTCGCCGGGCGATGATGACGATTCGTCAACGCATCGCCACCGCCGCGCATGTCGACCGCGCCAGCCATGCCGACAGTCAGCCGATATTGACGCGGCCGGCCGGATATTCGATTTCGGGCCGGCGCTGATTGGCCAGCGTGAACGCCAGCGTCAGCGGGCCGACGCGGCCGACCAGCATCAGCAGCATGATCACGCTTTGCCCGATCGGCGACAGCATCGGCGTGATGCCGCGCGACAGCCCGGTGGTCGATGCTGCCGAGACAGCTTCAAACGCCAGATCCAGAAACGGCGCGTTCTCGCTCAGCATCAGCAGGAAGGTGCCAGCGATCACGCACAGCAGCGCGATCACGGTGACGGCCAGCGCACGCAGCGTCAGCGCCGGATCGATACTGCGGCCGTACAACACCGGGCGTTGCTGTTGCAACAGGAAGGCACGTGTCGCCACCAGCAGCACGATGAAGGTCGTCAGCTTGATGCCGCCGCCGGTGGAGCCGCTGCCGGCGCCGATGAACATCAGCATCATGATGAAGAAGGCGGAAGCCGATGTTAGTTGCGCCGTATCGATTGTCGTGAAGCCAGCCGAGCGCGGCGCCACCGCCTGGAACCAGGCCGCCCACAAGCGATCGCCCCAGCTGTGCAGCGCACCCAGCGTATCGGGATTGCCGTATTCCAGCGCCAGCAGCATCAGCATCGCGATCACGTTGATCGCCAGCGTGCCGATCAGCATCAGCTTCGTATGCAAGGCCATTTCGTGAAAGCGACGTCGCGCGCGCAAATCGGCAATCACGGCAAACCCGAGGCCGCCGGAAATGAACAGGCCGGAAATCACGAGATTGATCAGCGGATTGCCGACATACGATGCCAGGCTGTGTGGCTCCAGCGAGAAACCCGCGTTATTGAAGGCCGACACGGCATGGAACAGGCTATGAAACAGGCCGCGCGACCATCCCATCTGCGGCACCCACTGGATCGCCAGCAATAGCGTCCCCAGCAATTCGGTGACGATGATGAAACGGAACAGCACGCGCAGTAGACGCTGCATGTCGATACGGCCGCTCTGGTTGAACGAATCCTGCAAGGCGGCGCGATTGCGCAAGGTCAGCCGGCCGCTGGCTAGATGGATGATCAGCATGCCAAAAGTCAGCAGGCCGATACCGCCCAGCTGGATCAGCGCCAGCAGCACCCACTGGCCGAACAGCGTGAAATGGCTGCCGACGTCGACCACCGTCAAGCCGGTGATGGTGGAAGCCGATACCGCCGTAAACAACGCCTGCATCCAGTCGATCGGCATGCGCGTCGACATCGGCAACTTCAGCAGCAGCGCGCCGACCAGCGACAGACCGATGAAAGACAGGATCAGCGCCTGCGGCGGCGTCAGCTGCATCACTTGCCGCTCGACCTGGCGCACCAGCATCGGCGGCTGGAAGCCGCGTCTCATAAGCTGCGCCTCATGAACCGCACCTCATAAAGTACGCCCCATAAAACGGGCATCATAAATAGGCCGAGATTTTCCGCAGATCGGGCAAGAGGCCCGCCAGCACCAATTGATCGCCGAGGCGGAAAACGTAATCGGACGGCGGTGGCGCAAGGACTTCGCGCTGATGCTTGACCATCAGCAGCCGCACGTTGTTTTCCTCCAGCTTCAACGCCTGTGTCGTCTGGTCGACGATCTTTTCCGACACCTTCACCTCGACCGTGAACACGTCGTGTCCGAGACTGATGTAATCGACGACTTCCGGATACATCATCGCGTGCGCCAGCCGCATGCCCATCTCGTGTTCCGGGTGCACGATATGGTCGGCGCCGAGCTTGTGCAGGATGCGGTGATGATTGTGATTGAGCGCCTTGGCCCAGACTTCGGGCTTGGGCATGTTCTTGATCGTCAGCGTCACCAGGATGTTGGCTTCCAGGTCTTCGCCAATGGCGACGACGACGGCATCGCAGTCATGCACGCCGAGATCGCGCAATGCATCCTCGTTGCGCGCATCGGCCACCACTGCCTGCGTGATGTCGTCGGCGATCGCATTGACGCGCTGCGCATCCATGTCGATACCGAGCACATCATTACCCAGGCGGGACAATTCGCGCGCCACGGTCGAGCCGAACACACCGAGGCCGACGACGGTAAAGGTTCGTTTCATGGAGAGATCGTTGCGAAAATGGGATATTGACCATTAAACCACAAACGAAAACCGCCAACGTGAGCTGCCGCACCTTCCGCGCCTTGATGCGCACAGTACAATAGACCCATCATTTGCCATTCACCGACGCGCATGCAATTCGAACATCTGGTTGAAATCAACGATCCGCTCAATCCACTGCTCGACCCGTTGAGCCGCGAACAATTATGGCGCGGGCTGGTGATGCGCGCCGAAGCACCGAAGCTGTTCGTGCCGTGGCTGGACGAATGCACGCTGCTGGAACGCGAAGAGGCGATGCTACGCCGCGAACTGCGTTACGACGCCTTGCGCATCCGCGACCGGGTGACGTTCACGCCGCAACAGACGGTGCGCTACGACGTGCCGGAACAGGGCGACATCCCGCAATCCAGCCTGGTCGTCACGATCGAGGAGCCGCAGCCGGGCGCACTGTTCGTGCGCTTTCAGTACGACGACGGCAAGAACGACGACGACATGGATGCGTTCTACAACGAATTCCGCCGTTCCGCCTACCAGGAAGCGGATATCGATACCATCAAGGTGATTCGCCAGCTGGCCGGCGAAGGACGGCTGGGATTGCCGATGTAATGGCAAGGCAATAGACATGAACGCGATACGGCGAACACCGTATGAAACACACATGAACAATAAAAAACGCCGGGCATGCCCGGCGTTTTTTATCAGCGGTATCCCGCGATCATTCCGTCATTACTGAGGAACCTTGATCGAGTTTTTGACCGATTTGACACCGGCAGTCTTCTTGGCGGTTTCGCCTGCCAGGTATTTCTGCCAGTCGTTCTTCGTCTCGCCGCCCAGCGTCACAGCACCGTCCGTGGTGGCGGCAACAGTGATTTTGGCGCCTTTCAGCTGATCTTCCTTGGCCAGTGCGCCTTGCACGTTCTTGGTCAATGCTGCGTCAGCGGCAGCAGCGGATGCGGCCGGCTTGGCTTCTTCTTTTTTCGCGGTGGAACCATTGCTTGCGCAACCAGCCAGCAATGCCGAGAAAGCCGCGAGAACCAGTGCACGTTGTACGTTCGTCATGAAATACTCCTCCAGTGTCTTAACAGTTTGTCGTTTGTATTTACTTCTTTTTTATGCGAAAGCGAGCTTGCTTCCGCGCACGAGTATTCCACAGCCTTCTGAAAAAAGCATCCGGTCGGCAACACTTATGGCGAGGCCGCAACAGATTGTTTCATCGGTGTGCGGCGGCGTCTGACAGTGTCCCTGCCATCCATGAACTCGCGCCGCGCCGCCGTTGTCACTCCAACGTACAGACTGGGGCAGACGCCTCCGAAGGAGCGACCATGACGACCATCATCGCAGGACGTTTCGGGCAACAGGACGCCGTCCGGGACGCCATCGCCGCACTGGCGCGCGCCGGTGCGCCGAACGACCAGATCGCCTCGTTCTACGTCAATCCGCCCGGCCAGCACGATCTCTATCCGGTCGGCGGCGACCGCGACGAATCGCCGGGTGCCGAACATAGCGATGCGGGCAGCGCCGCCGGCATCGGCGTAGGCGGCGCCATCGGCGGCGCGGTAGGCACGGCCACGGCGCCGGTGACCGGCCCGCTTGGCGCCATTACCGGCGCACTGGTCGGTGGCCACGTCGGCTCGCTGGTCGGTTCGCTCTCGCGCACGGAGGAAGCGGATGAAGTGCCGCCAGTGCGGCATTCGGGCATGCTGGTTGCCGTCACGGCGACGTCGGATGAGGAAGAAAGGCAGGCGATAGCCACGCTGCGCACGGCCGGCGCCTTCGATCTCGAACGCGCCGAAGGCCATATCGAAAACGGCGAATGGATCGATTTCGATCCGCTGTCCACACCCGAATTTATTGCACCTGACCCGGGATAACGCCGCTGCTGGCCAGCCCGGTCAGGATCATGTCGATGGCGATGGTGCCGATCAGCAAGGCGGACATGCGGCCGACCAGATCGATGTAGCGATCGGTCATCGCCGCGTGCCGTTTTTTCAGCTTGTCGTGCAGCACCTTCATCACGATGAGGATGGTGACGGTCAAGGCCAGCGTGCCGACGATCACCATTGCCGCGCTCGGCAGCGGCAGGCGCGTGCCGATCACCACCGAGGCGCTGACGGTACCCGGCCCGATCATGATCGGCATGGCGACGCTGCCTGCCATGGCGGCAGGATTGTCGCGCATGCTTTCGATCGCGTAGGCGCCGGAAAACACGTAGCGCAAGCCGATCAGCAAAAAGACGATGCCGCCGAAGATCTGGAACGATGCGAAGCGCACCTGCAGGTAATCGCGGAAGAAGGCTTCGCCGCCCCAGGCGAACAGCGTGAAGACCGTCGCGCTGATGAGGCTGCCGCGGATCAGCACCGTCGTGAATACGCGCGTCGGCAAACCCCGGATCAGGTCGAGCAGGTAGATGCTCATCAGGAAGGGATTGAACAGCGCGAAGAACAACGCGAACGAGCGCAGAGTGGTCTCTTCCATCACTTTCCCTTCCGGCAAAGAAAAACCGGCGCCCCAGGCGCCGGTTGCGACAACAACTTCAGGCTGTTACCAGCGGCGCATGCGACAGCGGCGCGATGTCCTCGCGCGCGGCGACGAATTCCGGCCGTGGCGTCAGACCATTGCGCGGCGTTTCCAGCTGGTTGTCGATGCTGTTGTAGACGAAGAACACATTGCTGCGCGGATACGGCGTGATGTTGCCGTTGGAACCATGCATCGTGTTGCAGTCGAAGAAGATCACCGAGCCGGCTTTGCCGGTACAGGACTTGATGCCGCCCATGTCGGCCAGATAGCGCAGCAGAATTTCATCGGGCACACCGATCTCCTGTTTCTTCAGCGACTTCTTGTAGTTCTCGTCCGGCGTTTCGCCCATGCAGGACACATAGTGCTGGTGCGAACCGGGTATGACCATCAGCGGACCGTTGGCTTCACTGTTGTCAGTCAGCAGGATCGAGCAGCTCAATGCGCGCATCGCCGGCATGCCGTCTTCGCTGTGCCAGGTTTCGAAATCCGAATGCCAGTAGAACTCCTTGCCGTTGAAGCCCGGCTTGTAGTTGATGCGCGACTGGTGAATGTAGACCTCGCTGCCCAGGATCTCGCGTGCCACGTTCAGCACGCGCGGATCGCGCACGAGGTTGGCGAAAATCTCGTTCAGGCGATGCACGTTGAAAATCGAACGCACTTCGCCGCTGCCCGGCTCGGCAATCACTTCCGGCCGGCCGGCATGCGTGAATTCCTCGCGCATGTTCTGCATCGTGTCGAACAGGAAGGTGATTTCTTCCTTGTCGAACAGGTCCGGCATCAGCAGGAAGCCGTCGCGCTGATACGCTTCGCGCTGCGCATCGTCGAGGAACACATGATGATGCGGCGTGCGCGGCAGGCGATCGTAAACCACCGGATCGTGCCGCGCGAGAATGGCGGCGCTCTGTTGCGTGCGGGTCGGGTAGGCATCTTGCGACAACATGATCATCTCCTTTCTCCTTGTCTGTTCATGATTCAGGCGGCTTTCTGTTTCATTTGCTCGGCCGTGGCGTAGACACCGTTTTCGTCATGCACTTCGGTGCCGACCAGTGGCGGATTGAACGAGCAGATCAGATGCAGATCGCCTTCGGGATCGGCGCGCAGCATGTGGTTGTCGTGCTTGTTCAGCGCGTACAACGTGCCCGGTTCGATCTTGAAGACTTCGCCGGTGTCGATCAGTTCGACCGAGCCGGTGCCCTGCACGCAATACACGCCTTCCAGATGGTTCTGGTACCAGATGTGCGTTTCGGTGCCGGCGTAGATGACGGTGTGGTGCATCGAGAAACCCATGCCGTCTTCCGCCAGCAGCAGGCGGCGGCTGCACCAGGTTTTCGCCTGCACGTCGCGCGGCGTATTCAGAATGTCCTGCATTCGACGAACGATCATGCTTCCACCGCCTTTCCTGCCACGGCGCGGCTGCGGGCTTCGCTGACGGCTTCGGATACCGCCTGTTCAAGAATGTCCAGGCCTTTCAGCAGCGTTTCCTGCTCGATCGTCAGCGGCACCAGCAGCTTGACGACCTCGTCGCGGCCGCCGGAAGTTTCGATGATCAAACCATTCTGAAATGCGATCGATGTAATGCGGTCGGCCAGCGCCGGATCGGCACACGCCACGCCCTGCATCATGCCGCGGCCGCGGCGCGTCAGCTTGGCTTGCGGATAGCCGCTGACCAGCTTGTCGAGGAAGGTCTGGATCAGTTGCGCCTTCTTCTGGATCGCGGTCTGGAAGCGGTTGTCGCGCCAGTAGTGTTCCAGCGCCGCCGTCGCGGTAACGAAGGCGAGGTTGTTGCCGCGGAAGGTGCCGTTGTGCTGGCCCGGTTTCCAGACGTCCAGTTCCGGTTTCATCAGCAGCAACGCCATCGGCAGGCCGAAGCCCGACAGCGATTTCGACAGCGTGACGATATCCGGACGGATACCGGCCGGCTCGAAGCTGAAGAAGGTGCCGGTACGGCCGCAGCCGGCCTGGATATCGTCGACGATCATCAGGATGCCGTGGCGCTGGCACAGTTGCTCCAGGCGCTTCAACCAGTTCAGGCCGGCGACGTTCAGGCCGCCTTCGCCCTGCACACATTCGACGATCACGGCAGCCGGCAGATCGACGCCGCTGCTCGGATCGGCGATCAGCTTGTCCAGCATCGCGATGGTGTCGACGTCCATGCCGTAGTAACCGGAGTACGGCGCACGGTGCACGTCGTTCAGCGCGGTACCTGCGGCATCGCGGAACTTGCTGTTGCCGGTCAGTGCCAGCGCGCCCAGCGTGACGCCGTGGAAACCGTTGGTGAACGAGATCACGCCGCGGCGGCCGGTCGCATTACGCGCCAGCTTGACCGCCGCTTCGACGGCATTGGTGCCGGTCGGGCCGGTGAACTGGAATTTGTACTGCAGATTGCGCGGCTTGAGGATGCAATCCTCGAAGGTCTGCAGGAACTGCTTCTTCGCGCTGGTGGCCATGTCGAGGCCGTGCACGATGCCGTCTTCGGTCAGATACTCGATAGCGGCTTTTTTCAGTTGCGGATTGTTGTGACCGTAGTTCAGCGTGCCGGCACCTGCCAGAAAGTCGATGTACTCGGTGCCGCTCTCATCGGTGAGTACGGCATTCTGCGCCTTCGAAAATACGGTGGGGAACGATCGTATGTAACCGCGCACCTCGGATTCCAGTCGGTTGAATATACGCATGGTTTCTCCTTGTGTGGGTGAATGAAAGGTCGTGGCGTGTCAGCGACGCGGCCACGGACCGATTTGGTACAGCCATTCCTCTTCGTGTTCACCATCGCCGAAATCGGTGGCGGAGAACAGCAGGCTGCCGGTGATTTCCAGTCCATGGCGTGCGGCCAGGCTGGTGAACAGCTTGCGCGAGGCAATGTTGCTGGGGCTGATGGTGGCCTGCACGACGCGCAGCGGGCGTTCTGTAGCGCAACGCTCGACCAGCCGATCGAGCATGCGCGATGCCAGACGCTGGCCCTGCATGACAGGCGAAACGGCGACCTGCCAGACAAACAGCATGTCGGGATGCGCCGGAACGAAATAGGCAGTGACGGCGCCAACCAGCTTGCCGTCCAGTTCCGCGACGACACAGGTATCCGCGTTGTGTTCGCACAGCAGCAGATAAGCGTAGCGGGAGTTCAGATCGAGCGGTGGACAGCGTGCGATCAGGTCATGCAATGCGGCGCCGTCGTTGCGCGTCGGTTTGCGCAGTACGGCATGTGTCGGCGCCGGCGATAGTACTCGTGCGGTCATGCTTTCTCCTTTTTTCGAGAAAAGCGATCCCCGCGGCCTCAGGGGCCGCAGTTACACTCGTCAGCTAGGGGAAATCAGAGGTGCGGAGCAGGAACCGCGGCTTCGCCAGGTTCCGTTTCCTGCACAGGCACAGGAATCTTTGCTTCCAGCAGGGTTGCGAACTGTTCCAGCGTCACCATCAGCGTCTGCCGTTCGGCTTCGGACAATGCGCCCAGTGCGCTGCCGAATCCGTTCGGCAAGGCTGATGGAGCATTGGCCAGAACCGTCTGGCCGGCTGCGGTGACCGCAACGAAAACATTGCGGCGGTCCTTGGTATCGCGCTCGCGATAAACCAGCCCTTTTTCTTCCAGCCGGTCGACAATGCCGACCACGGTGCTGGGACTGAGCTGGATCGCGCGCCCGATGGACTTCAGCGTGCTGGGGCCCAGTTGGGCAATTGCCAGAAGTGCCACAAGTTGCGGCGACGTGATGTTATGCGTGACAGCCAGGCGTTTCGAATGGTGCTCGACGCATTGTGCAATGCGGCGAACGCTCTGCAGGATGCGGATCGAATCATTAACGGCAACAAGTTTGGCGATGTCATTCATGACCGCGAGTTTAGCGACATCCATACATTCTGTCGCGTGCGTCACGACAACCTCACGTTTTCCTGTTTGTTTGATATTCCCTGTTCGAATAACGAGGGCTTATTTTAGGCAATTGATGAGTTCATGTCAAATCATTCGCATACGAATGATGCCATATCGAATCATATGTTTTTGCCAATACTTCGCTGTGCAAGAGTGCTAGCGCAGCATGTCGATGTGCGGAATGCCGTCTTCCAGATACACCTCGGATATGCCGGCAAACCCGAATCCAGCATAGAACGCCTGCAGATGTGCCTGCGCCGATAGGCGGATGCGCGCATCCGGAAATTCGCCCGCGATGCGACGCAGCCCTTCCGCCATCAATTGCCGGCCGACGCCCTGTCCGCGCACATTCGCCGTCGTCAGTACGCGACCGATCACTGCTTCCTCATGCAATGTTTGCGAGCCTGTCGTTACCGGCATGAAGCAGCGCAGATAGGCGACCAGTTCGCGCGCGCCTTCCTGCGTCCGCCAGCCGAGTAGATGACGCGCCTGCGGATCGCGGCCGTCGATATCCGGATACAGGCAACGCTGTTCCAGCACGAACACTTGCTGGCGCACAGCAAACATCGCATGCACGGTCGCGCCGTCGAGCGCGTCGAAACGCGCCCATTGCCAGTCGATCGTCATCGGCAGCCTTCGATGCCGCAGGCCTGCTGCTGCAGTTCCATCGTGCGCCGCATCGTATGGCGCTCCAGGCAACCGTAGTATTGCAACGGCCAGATCGATCCGGATGTCTCGCGCGGCCCCGCCTCCACCGCGCAATCCTTATCACGATAGGAGATCCATGCACGTTGCGCCTCGCGCAGGCGCTGCTGCGCCGCCTCGTCCGGCTGCGCTTTCAGGTTGCGGTTATAGGTGCGATTCAATGCCGCATCGGCCTTGTCGTAACGCTGCTGCGCGCAGAGATTCATCGTCTGCTGGTTCTTGTCGCAATCCTGCATGGCTTGCGATTGTTGCGCGCCGGCCGGCGTCTGCGCCGACACGGCTGCGGCGGCGGCAAGTCCGATGACGACGGTCACCATCCTCATGGCAATGTGCATGTCTGCTCCTTTTTGCATCGCTCCCCTTGCGCTTTGTTTTGCTTTATTTATGTCGGTGCCCGATTTGTGATGACATCAGATGTCGACGGGGTCTACTTCCAGCGACCAGCGTACGCGCGTCCTGATTTCGCGCAGCGCGGCAATCCAGGTTTTCAGGAATGCCTGCAGCGCAGGCCGCGACGTACACTCGATCAGCAACTGTGCGCGATCCATGTTGGCGACACGCGTCATCGTCATCGGCACCGGATCGTTGAACGTGATGCCGTCATGCTCGACGCAATCGGCCGCCTGACGCAGGAAATCCAGCGCCGTCTGCAATTCCTTCGCCTCTGCCCGCAGCAATGCCTGATAGATGAAGGGCGGAAAACTCGCCTGCTGCCGCTCCTCCAGCAGCAAGCCGGCAAAGCTGTCGTAATCGTGGCGCCGCAACGCATCGTACAGCGGATGCTGCGGGTAACGCGTCTGGATCAGCACTTCGCTGGCATTGCCGCCTTCCTTCTGCGCGGCACGGCCGGCGCGGCCGGCAACCTGCATCAGCTGCGCGAACAGCCTTTCGCCGGCACGATAGTCGTGCGAGAACAGCGCCGTATCCGGGTTCAAGACACCGACCAATGTCAGATTGCGGAAGTCGTGCCCCTTCGCCACCATCTGCGTGCCAATCAGGATGTCGACGTCGCCGCGATGGACGGCATCGAAGGCTTGCTGTGCGCTGCCCTTCAGCCGCGTCGAATCGGCATCGATGCGCAGCACGCGTGCTGCCGGGAATAACTCCCGCAGCGTTTCCTCGATGCGCTGCGTGCCGCGTCCCAACGGTTGCAGGTCGACGTTGCCGCAATCGGGGCACGAGCGCGGAATGCGCTGCTCCCAGCCGCAATGATGGCAGCGCAGCAGACGATCGCGCTTGTGCAGCACGAGGAAGGCACTGCAGCGCGCGCAATTGCTGATCCAGCCGCAGGAATCGCAGGCGATGACAGGCGCATAGCCGCGCCGGTTCAGGAACAGCAGCGACTGTTCGCCGCAATCCAGTCGCCGCTTCAGCGCCGTCAACAACGTTTCACTTAGACCGTCCGTGACCTGTTCGCGCGGCGCGCGGCGCTCCAGATCGATCAGTCCGATCTTCGGCAGCACCGCATCCTGCACCGCACGTTCGCGCAATTCCAGTTTGCGATAACGGTCCGACTGCGTGTGGTACCAGGTCTCCAGCGATGGCGTGGCCGAACCCAGCACGACCGGAATATCCATCTGATGCGCACGCCAGACCGCCAGATCGCGCGCCGAATAGCGCAAACCTTCCTGCTGCTTGTATGAGGGATCGTGCTCTTCGTCGACGATGATCAGCTTCAGTTGCGGCATCGACGCCAGGATCGCCAGCCGCGTTCCCAGCACGATGCGTGCGCGGCCTGTATGCGCCGCCAGCCAGTGCAGCAAGCGCTCGCCTTCTGCCAGGCCGCTGTGCAATGTGGCAACCGTCACGCCGGGGAAACGCGCCCGCACGTTCGCTTCGAGTTGCGGTGTCAGATTGATTTCCGGCACCAGGATCAGGATCTGCGCCGCTTCGTCATCGGCAAGCAGGCGCGCGGCGGCGTGCAAATAAACCTCGGTCTTGCCGCTGCCGGTCACACCGTAGAGCAGCACCGGCAGGAATCCCTGCGCATCGGCAA
The DNA here is from genome assembly GCF_014635845.1 of Oxalicibacterium solurbis. GTDB lineage: Bacteria > Pseudomonadota > Gammaproteobacteria > Burkholderiales > Burkholderiaceae_D > Oxalicibacterium > Oxalicibacterium solurbis. Next base: position 305,661 of record NZ_BMDP01000003.1, read on the forward strand.
TCGCGTCGACCGCGGCCTGCTGCTCCGCATTCAGCGCCGGCGGTGCAACGGGTGATGCATCGTGACCGGCCGCCTGTTTCGCCAGCTTCTTCAGCGCGCGATCCAGTGACACGGTCTTCTCCACCCGCAGGTTTTTCGGCAAGGCCGGCAGCGCCACTTCGCCGAGCGGACGCTGGTAATAGTCTGCGGCGAATTCGCACAGCGCCATCCAGCGCGGCAGCAACGGCGTCAATTGCGCGCGTACCGCGATCGCCTGCCGCAGCTTGTCGGCCGGGACATCACTGCTTTGCTCGATGCCCACGATCAGGCCGACCGCTTCGCGCCTGCCAAAGGGCACCAGCGCCAGTTGGCCGATCTGCGGCATGGCTTCGTCGCCGGTCGCCGTCCACAAGTAATCGAAACGCTGGTCCAGCGGCGTATCGAGGACGACTTTCAGGATGCAGTGTTCCACGAACTTAAGGTGATGGTTGAAGAAATGATCTAACTGCCCGATTCATAAGTGCTTTTTCGACTCTTCCACAACCGCTGTGGATAACTTTGTGCATAACAGCCTCTTGACAGACGGCAAGCACAGCACCGGCGCGGGTTTCAATAAAATGCCCAAAAGCCATGCAAATAAAAACTCTTTTAAAAACAATGACTTGAAAAATGCTATCGCAGAAGCTGAAATCATTCGTCAAAAAATCGATGTTGCTTTGCAATATCCCGCTTTGTGTGAATAAGTCCCTGCGAGAAGCCTCGGATAGAGTCCCAATTGCCATCCGTCCGATTTTGCCGGCAAATCCGCGAACTTGTCGCAAGCTTGCAAAAAGTTTCCCTCAATACATCGTTTTGTTTACCGCGTGCGGACCAACCTCAAGTCTTTCTCCAAAAAGCCCGCTAAATATCGGTTTTCAAACTGTTTTCCCAACTATCCACACACACTGTGGATAACTCTGTGGAGAAACTGTCTGGAACACGGTTTTCGCCAGGGAATGCGCGGTCTTCACTTCATTGCCTGTTTTGGATGCAAAAATAAATCCCTTGCAAATCAAAGACTTGATATCGTCTCTCCAAAGAGGATTCAAAAGGCGGATAGCAATCGTTCTCGTTACTGCCATGCACCGTTTTGTGAATAAGCTTTTTTATTTTGTATTGCAGATACACCTTTATCCGGCAGGAAATCTTTCCAAAAAGGAAGCGCGGGAAGTTGCTTCAAAGCACCTTGCTTCTGACTTCAAGTGAATTATCAGCATGCGCGCTAAGCTCCCGATTCTTAAGTTCTTTTTTAGCTATCCACAAAACATGTGGATAACTTTGTGGGTAACCTTTAAAAACGATGCAAAGCCCTAGATTTCATGCGGGTTTCAATAAAATGCCAAAACAAAAAGCAGAAAAATTCTTCAATTAAATCAATAAGTTACAAAACCGATGTTGTCAGAAAAATGGAGCGACATGTAGGCATTCATGCAAGGTCACACCATTTCACATTCTGTGCATAAGCGCAAGGAACGGGGCCTGGTCACGCCCCGTTTTGGCAAAGTCAACTCACACTATTACCGGCGACAGGCACAAAGTAAGTGCATGCTCCGCGACACGCGGGCTTAAGCGTGCAGCGGACGGCTCAGTTCATGGACGGCGTCCACCAGCACGGAAACGGCTTCCGGCGGTGTGAACTGCGAAATGCCGTGGCCGAGGTTGAACACATGGCCGGAATCCTGGTTGTGCTTGCCGAAGGAATCGAGCACGCGCGCCACCTCGGCACGAATTTGCTCCGGCTGGGCAAACAGGATGGCCGGGTCCAGATTGCCCTGCAGCGCCACGCGATCGCCAACCTTGGCCCGCGCGGCGCCCAGATTGACGGTCCAGTCCAGGCCGACGGCATCGGTGCCGATGTCGGCGATCTGCTTCAGCCACAGGCCGCCGCCTTTGGTGAAAACGATGCTGGGCACCGGCACGCCGTCCTTTTCGGTCTTCAGTCGGCGCACGACCTCGCGCATGTAATGCAGCGAAAACGCCTGATAGGCGCCATCGGCCAGTGCACCGCCCCAGGTATCGAAGATCATCACGGCTTGCGCGCCGGCATCGATCTGCGCATTCAGATAGGCAGCGACCGCCACCGCGTTCGTCTGCAGGATGTGGTGCATCAGGTCGGGGCGGTTGTACAGCATCGACTTGACCGTGCGGAAATCGTCGGAACCGCCGCCTTCGACCATGTAGCAGGCCAGCGTCCACGGACTGCCGGAAAAACCGATCAGCGGCACGCGCCCGTTCAGCGCGGTGCGGATTTGCGTGACGGCGTCGAATACGTACTGCAGTTCGCCCGCTTCCGGCACCTTCAATGCCTGCACGCCCTTTTCATCGCGCAGCGGACGCTCGAACTTTGGCCCTTCGCCTTCGATGAAATACAAACCAAGGCCCATTGCATCCGGCACGGTCAGAATGTCCGAAAACAGGATTGCCGCATCCAGATCGTAGCGATCCAGCGGCTGCAGTGTCACCTCGGTCGCGAAATCCGGGTTCTTTGCCAGACCGAGAAAGGAACCGGCGCGCGCACGCGTGGCGCGATATTCCGGCAGATAACGACCGGCCTGGCGCATCAGCCACAGCGGCGTGTAGTCGGTCGGTTGGCGCAACAGCGCACGCAGGAAGGTATCGTTCTTGAGCGGGGCAAATGGTGTAGGCATCAGACTGAACGTACGCAGAAAAATGGGGCAATCATTATCGCCCAAAGCAGAGGTATCGCATCCTCGGGCGACAACTTCATGCAGAAAAATTCGTCATTGCTTCCCGTCAGACAGGCCGCGCACGTCTCCGGAAATCTTGCGCCCATGTTCCTCATCCGCCAGCGCGCGAATATATCGGGCGAAATCTTCATCCTCGCCGCTAAGCAGATGTGGAAGCTGGTAGTAAAAATCGTCGCGGCGGCACCATTCGCGCATGAAGTCGTCCCATGAATGCCAGCGCCGCAACGGCAGGCCGCGCATATCCGGTTCATACGACACGATGTAGGCGCGCTCGAACAAGGCAATCAGCATTTCGAAGATGATCAGCTTGCGTTCCTTCTGCTCGTCCGTCAGATCCATTCGCGAGACAGCACTGCGCAATTGCAGATCGGGATTGTCCAGCACGATTTTCAGAAAATCGTTATAGGCATCCTGCAACAGCTGATATGCCTCCTCCTCCTCCGAATCCCTTTCCTTCCGCTGCTCGAAAAGGAACAGGAAAATGGCAAACGGTAGTGCAATGACCGTGACGACGAAGCTGGCGGTTTCCCAGAACGACGGATCGAATAGAAAGAACATGGCGGCCGCGGAGAAAGGTGGATGGATAGAGTGTACCCCTTCATATTCCGCCCGCTTACAATATCCGAAAGAACTCCGGACAGGCTCCCGATGCAACAGCAACTGCAGTGCGACCTTCTCATCGTGGGCGGCGGCATCAACGGCGCCGGCATCGCGCGCGACGCCGCCGGACGCGGACTTTCCGTCGTGCTGTGCGAAAAGGACGATCTCGCTTCGCATACCTCGTCCGCTTCCACCAAGCTGATCCACGGCGGCCTGCGCTATCTGGAGCAATACGATTTCGGTCTGGTGCGCAAGGCGCTGATCGAACGCGAAATCCTGCTGCGCAGCGCGCCGCACATCATGCGCCCGCTGCGCTTCGTGATGCCGCATGATGCCGGCCAACGTCCGGCATGGATGATCCGCGCCGGCATGTTCCTCTACGACCATCTCGCCAGGCGCGAACTCTTGCCCGGCTCAGAAACGCTCGACCTGCGCACGCACGCAACAGGTGCGCCGCTGAAAAAAAACTTCGCAAAAGGTTTCGCCTATTCCGATGGCTGGGTCGACGATGCGCGGCTCGTCGTGCTGAATGCGCTCGACGCCGCCGAACATGGCGCAACGATCCTGACGCGCACCTGCTGCGACAGCATCAAGCGGCATGACGATCATTGGCAAGCCACGTTGCGCAAGACTGACGGCAGCATCGTCGACGTGCAGGCGCGCGCGCTGGTCAACGCCACCGGTCCATGGGCCGCCAGCTTCCTGCACGATACGGTGCACGGCCGCACCGGCCGCAAGCTGCGACTGATCAAAGGCAGCCACATCGTCGTGCGCAAGCTGTTCGATCATGCCTGCGCCTACATCTTCCAGCATCCGGACGGCCGCATCGTGTTCGCGATTCCGTACGAACAGGATTACACGCTGATCGGCACCACCGACATCGATTACCACGGCGACACCGATCGCGTGACCATAGCCGCGGAAGAAATCGATTATCTCTGCGCGCTCGCCAACCGCTATTTCGCCAAACCCGTTTCTGCCGGCGACGTCGTCTGGTCCTATTCCGGCGTGCGCCCGCTGGTCGAAGATGCCGATGACGACGATAGCGAACGCGCCTCCGACGTCACGCGCGACTACAAGCTCGCGCTGGATACCGACGCCGCACCGATGCTGACGATCTTTGGCGGCAAGATCACGACCTTCCGCAAGCTGGCCGAAGAAGCCGTCGACCAGCTTGCGCCGCTGCTCGGCAATCGCCACGCTGCCTGGACCGCCGACGCCTGTCTGCCCGGCGGCGATATTTTCGGTAATACGCCGAACAAGCGCGCGGTAAAAGAATTCGATGCCTTCGTATGCGACATGCAGCGACGATACGCATGGCTGCCGCCCGAACTGATCGCGCGATACGCGCATGCATACGGCACGCGGATCACACGATTGATGGCCAAACGCAGCAATCTGCAGGAAATGGGAGAAAACATCGCGCCTGGCCTGTTTGCTGCGGAAGTGGATTACTTGGTGCAGCATGAATGGGCGCAGCGCACCGATGACATCCTGTGGCGGCGCTCCAAACTTGGCCTGCATATGAACGCCGATGAAACAGAGGAAATCGTAGAGAAACTGGCGCGCCACATCGCAGAAAACCGGAACAGATCCGGCCCGGATCGGACTGCCCCCGATTCGCCTCACCGCATTGACGATCCGGTTTAGAATCGACCGCAAGACCTCGGACGATTTCCTCGCGATGGTCGATATTCATGTATCGCACCAACCATCGGGAGGTAGATTGCATGCAAGCCGACTTCGCCACCGCCGACTGTGCGTCCCATCGTACCAACCGCTCTAGCGCAAAATACAGCCATCCTTTTGCCACGCTCGTGATCGGCATTCTTTTCGCCTTGATTCCCGGCAGAGAGGCATACGCCGAAGAAAAAAAGCCCATTGCCTTTTTCGATCCCGAAGACGGCCAACTCGATCTGAGCGACTTCCTGCTCAATCACAAAGGCGCGCTTGTCGTCCCTACCGTTATCACCGAGCCGGCCATCGGCTACGGTTTTGGCCTGGGCCTGGCATTCTTTTCGGAATCGATTTCCGATGCGGCCACCACTGCGAAGAAGAGCGGCAAGGGGATAGCGCCACCGAACATCACGGTCGTGGGCGGCGCCAAAACAGACAACGGAACATGGGGAGCCGGTCTCGCGCACTTTCATACCTGGGACGGGGACCGCTACCGTTATCTGGGCGCCATTGCCAAGATGGATGCGCGGCTCGATTACTACGGCCAGCTGAATCGCCCACGCAGTTATGAACTCGATGGCTCCCTGCTGGTACAGCAACTGCTGACGCGTATAGGCGATTCGCACTGGTACGTCGGTCCACGCTATGTCTACTTCGACTCCAGCACGCGCTTCACTGGCGAAGTGGCAAGCGAACTTAACCTCAAGGGCAACGACCACAATATCGGCAAGCTGGGAATCGTGGTCGACTACGATTCTCGCGACAACATCTTTTATCCGAACAAGGGTACCTACGCGGAATTTGAAGTGCAGTTCGCGCGCGATGCGTTCGGCAGCAAACAAGACTTCAACCAGTACAACGCGCGTGGCTATACCTGGCTACCATTCGCGAAGGAATGGATACTCGGCCTGCGCGCCGACGGACGTTTCTCCAGCGGCGACATCCCGTTCTATGCGCAACCCAATGTCGACCTGCGCGGCATATCCAAGAGCAGATATCAGGATCAGAATGCCGTCGTCACGGAAGTCGAACTGCGCTGGCAGGCCACACCTCGCTGGTCCCTGCTGGGATTCACCGGTGCCGGCAAGGCCTACGGGAAATGGAACGATTTCTCGGACGCGCCGACGGCAACCAGTGTAGGAGCGGGCTTCCGTTATCTGATCGCGCGCAAGCTGGGGCTGTCGCTGGGCGTGGACGTCGCGCACAGCCGGGATGACAATGCGTTTTATATACAGTTGGGAAGCGCCTGGCGTTGAGCAAGTGCAACCGGCCAGATTTGGCCATGTTCCAGCATGGCTTGCGAAGCAGTATCTGCCCGATTACCCGGCGCCAGAATCGATAAGCAAAAAGCGGGACGATAAAAAAGGAGGCAATAGCTGCCTCCTTTTAATCATTTAAAGCCGGCCGGCAATCAAGCGGCCTTCAATGCCTGCACATTGTCGCCCACTGCATCAATACTAATTTTGCGCGGCTTCAGCGCTTCCGGCACTTCGCGCACCAGCTCGATATTCAGCAAGCCGTTATCCAGCTTCGCACCGACGACACGCACATGGTCGGCCAGACGGAAAGTGTGCTCAAAGTTGCGCGTGGCGATGCCGCGGTGCAGGAAATTACGCGGCGCATCTTCGCGCTGCTTGCGGCCGATGATCTTCAATGCATCGCGTTCGGTTTCGATATCGATCTCGGAACGATCGAAGCCGGCGACGGCCATCGTGATCTGATACTTGTCTTCGCCCACCAGTTCGATGTTGTACGGCGGATAGCTGGGCTGCGCGTCGGTGCGTAGCGCATCGTCGAACAGGTTCGCCAGGCGGTCGAAGCCGATTGCCGAACGGTACAGCGGGGTAAAGTCAAAAGTACGCATGGTCATATCCTTTCAAGAATTCAAGCGATAAGGTTGGGCGGACCTCGATCGAGCATCCGCTGACTGCGGATATAAGGAGTCGTCCCAGCCGTTTCAAGATCTTGAAAAATCGCCCTCCCATCCCTATGGACGGCAAAAAATCCGCCGCCCTTTTCCGCCGGAAAACCGCATCGCCACTGGCTTCGCTTCATCTTTCTTTACATTAAATCTATTGCAATCGCGCCCCGGATCGCCGACAATCCAAATGAGAATAGTTTTTATTTACCGGTGCAGCGGGCTGCATCCGGCGAAACGGGTGCTGGAATGGAAACATCGGCCAATCAACGACGAGCCTATTGGCTGAAGACGCTGCATCAGTGGCACTGGATCAGTTCGGCGCTGTGCCTGCTGGGCATGCTGCTGTTCGCCGCGACCGGCTTCACGCTCAACCATGCGGGGCAGATCGAGGCGCACCCGGTCGTGACGTCGAAGAAGGCCACGCTGCCGGCCGACTTGCAGGCGCAGCTGGCGACGCTCAACGCATCTGACGAAGACGACAAGGCGAACGATCCGCTGCCGCCGGCATTGCAGCAATGGACTGAAACGGCATTGTCAGTCGATGTCGGCGCGCGCGAGGCGGAATGGTCGCCGGAAGAAGTCTATGTGGCGATGCCGCGCCCCGGCGGCGATGCCTGGCTGCGCATCGATCGCAGCAACGGCGAAGTGGAATACGAACTGACCGATCGCGGCTGGATTTCCTACCTGAACGATTTGCACAAGGGCCGCAATACCGGCACCGCATGGAGCTGGTTCATCGACCTCTTTGCGCTTTCCTGCCTGATCTTCTCGATCACCGGCCTGTTCATATTGAAGATGCATGCAACCAACCGGCCGACGACATGGCCAATCGTCGGATTGGGCGTGCTGATTCCGCTGCTGCTGGCCATCCTGTTCATTCACTGACCACTATCTGGAATTTTTCTATGCAGATCCGTTATTCCTTCATGCTGGGCGCCGCACTGACCGCGCCCGCCTTCGCCGCCGACCTGAACGTAAAGGTGGAAGTGCCGCGCCTGAACGTGGCCGAATACCACAAGCCTTATGTCGCATTCTGGATCGAGAAGCCCGATCAGAGCTTCGTGCAGAACCTCTCGGTCTGGTACGACATCAAGAAGAAGGACAACGTCGGCACCAAGTGGCTGAAGGATGTCCGCCAATGGTGGCGCAAGAGCGGCCGCGATCTGCAGATGCCGGTCGACGGCGTCAGCGGCGCCACGCGTGCGCCGGGCGAACACACGATGACATTCGGCGCCAAGGCCGGCCTCGACAAGCTGCCGGCCGGCGATTACGTGCTGGTGGCGGAAGCATCGCGCGAAGCCGGCGGCCGCGAAGTCGTGCGCGTGCCGTTCGCCTGGTCGTCGAAAGCCGCACAAACCACGCAGGCGAAAGGCGACCACGAACTGGGCGCCGTTTCCGTCGAAGTCAAACCATAACGACACAGGGGACTTTCCATGCACAAACCATCCTTGACTCACTACGCTGCGGCAATCGGCGCTTCCGTCATGCTGACGCTGCCGCTGGCTGCGCACGCGCATCGCACCTTCCTGCTGCCGTCGACGACGCTGGCCGACAAGGCCGGTGCAGTCGTCACCTTCGATGCATCCGCTTCGGAAGAATTGTTCGTGCCCGACCATGCGCTGCAACTGGGCGCACTGACGGTCGACGGCCCCAACAATACGCACCCGCAACCGGAAAACACCTGGAAAGGCAAACAGCGCAGCAGCTTCGAACTGAAGCTGCCGGAAGCCGGCACCTACCGCGTTGCGCTGGTCAATGACGGCCTCTCCGCCATGTACAAGGTCGACGGCCAGATGAAACGCTGGCGCGGTACCGCCGAGACTTTCGCCAAGGAAGTCCCGGCCAATGCCGAAGGCCTGAACGTGACGCGCATGCAAAGCCGCGCCGAAACCTTCGTGCGCGCCGGCGATGACAGCGGCAAGACCGAATGGAAGAGCGACGGCAACGGCCTCGAGATGACGCCGCTGACAGCACCGATTGAACTCTTCGCCGGCGACACCACCGTGCTGCGCTTCACGCTCAACGGCAAACCCGCGGCCGATCTGGCCGTCACCGTCATCCGCGGCGGCAATCGTTATCGCGATGCGCTCGGCGAGATCACGCTGAAGACCGATCGCGACGGCAAGGTCAGCATCAAGTGGCCGGACGCCGGCATGTACTGGATCGGTACCAACACCGGCCGCCCGCCGCAAGGTTCGACCGGCACGCTGGAAAAGCCGCTGGTACGCGCCAGCTACAGCGCCACGCTCGAAGTGCTGCAGCCGTAATTCCGTTCCTCCGCTGCGCCCGTTGCCTGCCGGCAGCGGGCGTTTTTTCTTTGACGATCCGATGACGCGACGCACGCTGGTCCCCCGTATAAGCACTCCGCCGCAGCCTCCACGGCTGGGCGGCGGAGTGCATGCGTTGCATGGCGACACGATGGGGACGACGTGGAGCGTCAAACTGGCTGCCGAACCGGCATGCGAGTTGAAACCGCTGCAGCAAGCCATCGAAGAAGAACTCGCGCTCGTCATTGCGCAGATGAGTACCTGGGAAGCGGAATCGCATCTCAGCCGTTTCAATCGCGCACCGGCCGGCAGCTGGCATACGCTGCAGGAGGAATTTTTCACCGTCCTGAATTGCGCACTGCAGGTCGCACGCGACAGCGGCGGCGCCTACGATCCGACCGCCGGCACACTCGTCAACGCATGGGGCTTCGGTCCGACACGGCGTTACAACGAACCAGGCTTCGCTGCGCCGACGCCGGAAGAATTGCACGCCGCACAGGCATGCTGCGGCTGGCAGCGCATCGTCGTCGATGCCGTGCCGCGTCGCGCTTTCCAGGCCGGCGGACTCTATGTCGATTTCTCCGCCATCGCCAAGGGATTTGCCGTCGACCAAGTAGCGCGCCGCCTGCGCCGCATCGGCATCGACAGCTTTCTCGTCGAGATCGGCGGCGAACTGCGCGGCGAAGGAACGAAGCCGGATGGGCAGCCGTGGTGGGTCACATTGGAGCTGCCGGGCGACATGCATGTCGGCATCGAAACGATCGTCGCGCTGTACGACTGGTCGATCGCCACCTCCGGCGATTACCGCCGCTATTTCGAAGCGGACGGCACGCGCCACTCGCACACCATCGATCCGCGCACCGGCCAGCCGATCCGCAACAACCTCGCATCCGTCACCGTGCTGCATCGCGATTGCATGCTGGCCGACGCCTGGTCCACCGCGCTTGGCGTGATGGGCGTCGAAGAAGGCCTCGCACTGGCGAATCGCCTTGGCCTGTGCGCACTGATGCTGCAGCGTGGCGAAGATGGTTTTCAGGAATACCTGAGTACGCCGCTGCAGGCGCTGCTGGAAGAATAGAAGCATCGCCATGACAGCTGCCCGCATCCTGTTCGCTTCCCTGCTCGTCGCCCTCTGGCTGGGACTGTGCCTGACCACCTGGCTGGCGCAACGCCGCAAACGCCTGCAAGCGGCGCATGAAGCCGCCTCGCTGATCCCGGCCGCCGATGGCGTCGCGCCATGGCTGGTCGTCTATGCCAGCCAGACCGGCCAGGCCGAAGAGATTGCCTGGCAGACGGCGCGCGCACTGCACACGGCTGGCGTTCCGGCGCGCGTGGCGTCGTTGTCCGAAATCGATACCGACGCCCTGCTGCAAACCGAACGCGCGCTGTTCATCGTCAGCACCTACGGTGAAGGCGATCCGCCCGACAACGCCGCGCTGTTTGCCGGCAAGGCGATGCGTCAGACCCCGGCGCTGGCGCATCTGCATTACGGCCTGCTGATGCTGGGCGATCGCGAATACAAACACTTCTGCGGTTTCGGCCGCACGCTGCAAGGCTGGCTGCAATCATGCGCGGCACAACCGCTGTTCGACGCCATTGCCGTCAGCAACGGCGACACGGCCGCACTGCACGACTGGCAACATCAACTGAACCGCATCGCCGGCACCAGCGACGTGCCCGACTGGCAAGGGCCGCCCTATCGTCCATGGCGGCTTGCCGCACGCCGGCACCTGAATCCCGGCAGCGCTGGCAGCCCGGTCTTCCATCTCGAACTGGAAGCCGAGGACGACGAAACGCCGCAATGGGAGGCCGGCGATCTCGTGCAGATCATCGCTCCCGGCGATCCGCACAAGCCGCGCGAATATTCGGTCGCCTCCATTCCGGCCGACGGCCGCATTCACCTGCTGGTGCGTCAGGAACGGCATCCGAACGGCACGCTTGGCGTTGCCTCCGGCTGGCTGACCGAACACGCACCATTGGAGACGACAATCGATCTGCGCCTGCGCGCGCACGGCAATTTCCGCATCGGCAACAACGCGCAACGACCGCTGATCCTGATCGGCAACGGCACCGGCCTGGCCGGTCTGCGCAGCCATCTGAAGGCGCGCGCGGCGAACGGCATCATGCGCAACTGGCTGATCTTCGGCGAACGCCAGATCGCGCACGATTTCCATTACCGCGACGAGATCGAAGCGTGGCAGGCGCAAGGCTTGCTGACACAGGCCGATATCGTCTTTTCCCGAGATCAGGAAAAGCGGCTGTACGTGCAGGACAGATTGCGCGAACGCGCCGAGGAGGTACGCGTCTGGCTGGATGAAGGCGCGGCGCTGTATGTTTGCGGCAGTCTGGAAGGCATGGCAGGCGGCGTAGAAGCCGCACTGAAGGAAATGATCGGCGAAGAAAAAGTCGAACGCCTGATCGAGCAAGGCCGTTATCGGCGCGATGTGTACTGACAGTCTGTGAATTGAAAATCGCGCTCAGATGGGGCGCGATAAACGCCATAAAACTACCGTCGCAAAATCGCACTACATCGCGACAGGAAATCAATCAGGCTCTATACCGCAGCCCATTGCCGCAGCAGATTGTGATAATGGCCGGTCAGTCCGACGATCTCCGGCGTATCGCCAACCTTGTCGCGCAACTGCTGGATGTTCTTGTCCAGTTCGAACAGCATCGTGCGCTTGCTGTCGTCCGCCACCATGCTTTGTATCCAGAAGAAGGAGCAAACCCGTGCGCCGCGCGTGACAGGTTCGACCTTGTGCAGGCTGCTGGATGGATAAAGGATCATGTCCCCTGCCGGCAACTTCACCTCATGTTCGCCATAAGTATCCGACACGACCAGTTCGCCGCCTTCGTATTCCTCCGGCTCACACAGGAAGAGCGTGCAGGAAAGATCCGTGCGCAGATTCAGGTTTGTGCCGGGAATCGAACGTACGGAACCATCGATGTGGAATCCGTAATGCTCGCCTCCCTCGTAGCGATTGAACAGCGGCGGCATGTAACGCATCGGCAACGCCGCAGCAAAGAAAAGCGGATTGCTGACCAGCGCCTTCAGGATAATGTTGCCCAGTTCAAGCCCGACCGGCGATGTTTCCGGAAGCTGCCGGTTCTTCTTGACCTGCGCCCCTTGCGTGCCGACGGTCGCCTTGCCGTCGACCCACTCCGTCTCTTCCAACCGCCGCCGGATTTCGGCAACCTGCGTCTGGGTCAATACTTCAGGAATATGCAGCATCATGATGATGTCTCTCGCAAAAAAAGAGCCTCTCCCGAAGGAGAGGCTCAAAGTATAACGCTACGTGGAGTGCTTGCTACTTAGAACCGGATGTTCGCCGTCAGACGTGCGGAACGCTCGATACCCGGGAAGTAACGATAGCCGCTCTTGTTGATCGCTGCGACGTATTCCTTGTCGAACAAGTTGTAGATGTTGAGCTGCAGATCGACGTTCTTGCTGAGTCGATAGGTCGCCATTGCATCGTAGACCCAGTACGAGTCCGTGAAGTTCGGCGTGCCGACTGCACCGTCACTACCGCGCTTCAGGCCACCGGAATAACGTGCGCCACCACCAACGGTAAAGCCACGTGGCAATTGATACGTCGTCCACAGAGAGAAGGAATCCTTAGGCGTATAGGTCAGGCCGTCGGAATCATCGTTTGTCAAAGGATCGCCTTTGACAATCTCGCTATCCTGATAGGTATAACCAGCAATAACGGACCAATCCCGTGTGATCTGGCCAGAAGCAGACAATTCGAAGCCCTTCACACGCTTCTTACCGGTTTGGTCGAACGTGCCGTCGTCATTTTCGAAAATTTCATTTTCGACGTCGGTACGGAAGATTGCAGCAGTCAACAGCAGTCGTTTGTTCAGCAAATCCCATTTGGTGCCGATCTCTGCAGTCTTGGCTTCCTGTGGATCCATGTTTGCATTGTTCGCGCTGTTATCAGACGTGCTCAACTGGAAGTTGCTGCCACCAGGTGGTTGTTTCGATACAGCGTAATTGACATAGATGCTACCGTTGGGCGCAGGCTTATAGAGCAAGCCCGTCTTCCAGCTCACAACATTGTCCGAGGCTTTCAGGTGATCTGCGCTTGACATAAGCGTTCCTGTCGGATTCGAGCCACAAGCTGGACCACGACCACCACACGCTGCTACTGCGTTGTACCTCGTCTTGTAATGATCAATTCGCAATCCGAGGTTGGCTTGCCATTGGTCGTTGAATTTCAACGTGTCAAATACATATGCCGCAATTGTATCGGTCGATCCCTTACCAAATGCACCAGTGCGGTTATAGTCAGGAAGCGAAATGCTTGAATCCGGATCATAAACGCTTACCCTTGGTACAGTTCCAGTCGTAGCACGCGTATAGCTTTCCTGCTCTTCTCGCGTCAGCTCAAACCCTGCACTCAGATCATGCTTGATCGAACCTGTTGCGAAACTTGTAGTCAGGTTGGTCTGGTTCGTAATAATTGTATTGACCTGATCCTTCGTATTGATATTGCGAGCCATGGTCCAGGTAGAGGGATCCGTTGCACTTGGCGTCAATATCTGATTGGCACCCGAACCTGCCGCCATAAATGATGTCAACAGATAGTCTTGTTTCGTGCGACCCCAACGCGTTGTATTGCGAATTGTCGTATCCGCACTGATGTCATGTTCAAATCGCAGGGTTGCCATATCCGCTGTAACATCATCGCGATCTGACCTCGTACCGTAGAAATTGCTTGAATCCACTTTAGGCGCATTACCTAAATATGGGCGAGCAGGGTCAGGAGAACCGAAACCTGGCAGACCAATCGTATAAACACCGCCGTCAGGCACATTGTTCTGTTTGACATGCAGGAAGTTCAAGTATGTCCGCGTCGGCGAATTTAGGCCAAATGCAATCGATGGTGCAACAGCCCAACGATCGTTTTCCACTTCATCGCGGCCGGCCACACCAGCATCCTGAACCATGGCATTCAAACGAATCGCTGTGCCTTCCATGCCCGTCAATGCCTTGTTCAAATCGACGGCAGTACGCTTGTAGCTACCGCTACCAAAACCAACACTAGCACTAGTAGCATCCGTCAATGTCGGCTGCTTGGTTACCAAGTTAATAGCACCGCTCGGTGCGCTACGGCCATAGTCGGTACTGGATGGCCCCTTAGTTACTTCCACTTGCTCGACGTTGAAGATATCGCGGGAAATCGAACCGAGATCACGCACGCCATCGACATAAATACTGTTCGATGTATCGAATCCACGCATGTAGATAGCATCACCGGTGCTGGTATTTCCATTCTCACCAGCATAGAAAGTTCCTACACCGGGTACGCTGCGCAACGCTTCAGTCAGCGTGGTTGCACCTTGATCCTGAATGACTTCTTTCTTGATGATGGAGACGGTTTGCGTCGTATCGACCAACGGTTGCGTGAATTTTGGCGAGGAGACGGCATCAGCCTTGTAAGGCACGTCCCCTTGCACCGTGATCTGCGGCAATGTTCCTGCCTGTTTTGCGGCGTCATCCGTCTGTTGTGCATATGCTGGCAGTGCCATCACTGCAGCAGCGACCGCCACGGAGCAATTCAACCGGCGAGCAATAGGATGCTTGCGGCTTTTGATATGAGCCATCTGTAATTCCTTCTGTCCTGAAATGGTTTTTTATTTAAAAGGCTGGCTAGTCTGCAAACCGGCCCTGTGACAGGGAGGAGGTGATTCAGATGGCTGGCTATCGGCGCGGAAACATGCCGACGAGAATGCGGATGATAATTATTCTCTTTTGTAGGGTCAATCTAAACTGCTAGGAGTGTTGTTTTTTGTGAAAAGAGCGAAGTTGGAAGAAGAATATCGTTAAAAATTCGTTAAATACATGCCATGTCAGTTTCGTCGGCGCCACCATAACCAGATACCGGTAACGCCGAGCATGCCCAGGGCCAGGCCTGCCAGAAAGACGACTGCTTCGAGCAACGGGCCGCCCAGTTCGCCTGTGTGTAGCGGATAGATGTATGAATTCAGTCGCGCGCCGATATCGATTTCATCCCAGCGATCGACGGCGAGAATCTCGCCACTTTGTGGATGAAGATAGATGGCGGTCCGCCCGTTGGGATGCGGGTCACTGGCAAGTCGCATCCGGATACGAATCGGTTGGTCTGCCTTGGCAGGTATCTGGATATAACCGACGGGATCGTCTGGAAATTGCGACTGCGCATGTGCAACCATTTCATCGAGCGTAGGCGGGACGATGGTCGTGGCAACCGGTTTCACCTTGGGTGGTTTGACAACCTTGTCGCCAGCCATCGCGGTGATTATTTGCCCGATAGGCCGCCAAGCCATGTAAGCACCAGTGGCGACGGAGACGGCGATTACCAAACCAAGAACCGCCCCGCCGATACGATGCGTATCGAACAAACCGCGCAGCACGCCTTTGCGCAATTCTATTTTCAGCGAAGGCGGCCAGCGTTTCGGCCACCACAATACCAATCCCGATATCAACAGAATCAGATAAGCCAGTGCGATCCAGGCGAGAATCGCCTTGCCCGTCGCCTTCAGCATCAACGAGCTGTGGAGTTTGAACAGAAAGTTAACGACACCCTCGTCGCCACCCCGACGCCCCTGCTCCACGCCGGTGTATGGATTTAAATAAACCGTGCCTTGCCACGGGCCATTCACTAGTACGTGTAATGTCTCGCCCTCTTCGTGAGGGGGGCGCAATGTATAGCTATACCCCTTGCCGAATGTCGAGACAAGATAATGACGTACCGATTCCATCGAAACCGTTTTCCCACTCGTATTCACGATCGTGGACGGCTGCACCTGGAAAAGCTGCGGATGACTCCAGACATCGAGCGGACGCGCGATAACCAAGATGGCACCGACAAGGCCGACAATGGCAAGAATCCACCCCACCGACAACGCAAGCCATCGATGTGTCTTGAGCCAGAGGCGGCGTAGATTCATTGTGCGGGCAGGAGTCGTATGCTGCATGGGTGCCATGTACATGAAATGACAAGGCCGGTCGATTGACCGGCCAGTTGAAGATCAGGATTGCACGCTTTTAGAACGAATAACGTCCCTGGACAAAGATTGTGCGGGGGGCGCCGACCAAACGGCCTCCCGAGGTGTTTGTAGGTTTGCTGCTATAGATGCGCGTGTAGTACCGTCTATCAGTCAGATTGTTAATTCCAGCAAGAATATCAAACCCTTTCTTGCCTTGCGCTTTCCAACCAACTTGAGCATTCAATACGCGATAGCCTGGGATTACACCATTGTTCGCGTTTTCATTTTCTGCCACTGTATTTTGTTCGTCCGCATACTGACGGCTTTGATGTGTACTAGACACATTAAAGGTCCATGGACCTGTTTTATAACGTGCGCCGATTGTGTCCGTGTTACGCGAATAGAAAGGCAGGTCATTCCCGTCCGTAGCGTCATCATTATCCAATGTCGCACGCAGGTATGTGTAATTGGCATACAGATTCAAACCCGCTAACGCACTGTCGTCATCGAACGTATAGTCAATAGCCGTTTCAACGCCGTGATGCGTGGTTTTGCCGAGATTGCGGTATGTATCTTCTGTACCACCCGCACCTCGGTCGATTTGAATCTGATTATCAAAATCGATATTGAACAATGTCGCCTCAGCAGACAGCTGACGTCCCTGCCAGCGCATACCAAGTTCGGTCGTAGTCGCAACCTCTGGCGCCAGCGGATTGGCCGCCGAATTCTGATTCAACTGCGTGTTCTGCACAGGTCCGAAAGATTTGCCGTAGTTTGTGAACACTGTCAGTTCCGACGTCAACAGATAGGCAATGTTCAGCTGTGGCAAGGCCTTGTTGTTCTTGCGATTGAAGCGCTCGCTACCATCGGCGCTTTCACGTTGAGAATCAATGCGCTCGTAGCGAACTCCCGGTGTAATCCGCCATGAACCGACAGCGATTTTGTCATCGATGTAAACCGCATGCGCATCGGTAGCATTGATAAAAGGCTCGTAATTGCTAATAACGCCCGTGGTTGTGTTCTCATCATAGGAAGTATCGTCACCACGCTCGCTAATGTAGCGATATCCAACCGTGACATCGTGCGTAACGGAATCGAAAGCGAAACGTTGCGTATACCGCGGCTCGATGCCGAACACGCGGTAATTGCGCGGCGAATGCGTCATGGTCGCAGGATTGTCACCCGGAGCCTTGGCCAGTGTACTTTGACGGAAACTTTCGTTGAAATAACTGCGAATTTCGAACTC
The DNA here is from genome assembly GCF_014635845.1 of Oxalicibacterium solurbis. GTDB lineage: Bacteria > Pseudomonadota > Gammaproteobacteria > Burkholderiales > Burkholderiaceae_D > Oxalicibacterium > Oxalicibacterium solurbis. The sequence continues at coordinate 323,070 of NZ_BMDP01000003.1, forward strand.
TTGCGTATCCGAAATATAGTTTAGGTAACCAACATCAATACCTTTACGGTCACCGCTCCAGTAGTCACGCGGACGCGTATTTTGAAATGGATCGGCAGCATATTGCGCTTGCGTTAGTCCACCTGGAGTCTTGGATTCGACATCGTAATATGACAGCTTGCCGTAGATCTCTGAAGTCGGTGTCAACTCATAGCGCAGCTTCAAGGCAAAATCATTGACGGACTGGTCGCTATGGTCACGCCAGCTCGAACCGCTAGCGCCGGAATACAGCAACGCGATACCTAGGCCGTTATCCAGCGTACCCCCAACAAACGTGCTGTATTGCGTATTGGCCTGGCGTCCATCGTAATCGATGTAACGAACACTGGCATCTCCCGACATTCCAGGTGTCGTCGGAATAGAACGTGTACGGAAATTAATAATGCCGCCCACATTTTGTGGACCGTAACGTACGGCACCGCCGCCACGCACAACGTCGATCGTCTCAATATTAGCTAAACTGATCGGTGCGAATGACAACTGCGGCTGACCATACGGAGCAAACGACATGGGAATGCCATCAAGCAAAACCGTCGAACGTGGCGAATAACGTCCCGTCAGTCCACGCACACCAATGTTCAACGAAACAGGTGTGCCGGCCGTTGCAGCATTTTCCGTTACCTGCACGCCTGGAATGCGACGCATGACGTCAGTGATGCTCGCTGCCCCACTATCCTGGATTTGTTCTTTTTTAACGACGGTGCGCGCACCTGGATAAGTCTTGACGCTGTTCTGCAATCCACTACCCAACCAATCGCTGCTGACCTGGATCGCCTCCAATGTGGTCGTATCTTGCGCAATCTGCTGTGCTTCCTGCGCATGCAGCAAGCCAGACATGCTCAGCATTGCCATGGCAACGGCGGTAACGAGGGGTTTTGGTTGCGTAAAGCGAGGTGAGCGACTCTGTCGAGACGGCATGATGATTTTCTCCGGTAAAAACGTTTGCTGCACGGGCTTTTCTGCAGCTGGGTTGATACCGGTCAGACAGCGGAATGGCGAGCAGAAGGAATGAATTCAGATACAACAAGAATGATAATTATTCCTATCTAAAGGGTCAAATCACAACCCTCACTCTGCGACAGTTTTGCAACGTCATCACCTTCATCAAGCCTCGCAGATGGCTGGATTTATTCGCCCTTGCCAATCAGGACATCAGCTGACCTTGAGCTTCGCATATTCCGGATTTCCAGGCGGGTAACTCGGCTTGAGTTCGCGCAGCGTTTCCAGCACGATGGATGCGATGGCAAGATTGCGATGCGTCTTGGAATCTGCCGGTATCACATACCACGGCGCATGGTTTGCATCCGTAGCATGGATTGCGCGCATGTACAGGCGCTGATACGTCTGCCAGTACTCACGCTCTTTCAGATCATCCGGATCGAATTTCCAGTGCTTGTCTGGATTGGCGATACGTTCTTCCAATCTGCTCTTCTGCTCACGACTTGAAATATGCAGGAAGAATTTCATGATGACGGTACCCGTCTCCGCCAGCATGCGCTCGAAATCGCGAATATGGGCGTAACGTCGCTTGCATTCGGCCTCGCTGATCCAGTCATGCACGCGTGTGATCAATACATCTTCGTAATGACTGCGATTGAAAATGGTCAGCTCGCCTTGTGCGGGAACGTGCCGATGAATACGCCATAGAAAATCGTGGCTCTTTTCTTCGAGAGTCGGTGCCTTGAAGGCGACACTGCTGACGCCAAGCGGATCGATCTTGCCGAACACGCCACGCACCGTACCGTCCTTGCCCGATGTATCCATTCCCTGCAGGACGATCAGAATCTTGTGCTCACGCTGTGCATACAGCACATCCTGCAGATCGGAGATTTCCCTGGCCAGCTCCTCCACGATCTGTTTGTCCGCCGCCTTGTCGCCACTGGACAAAGGCTTGTCGCCGGCAGCTGCTTCACTCGCGCGCTGTCCATCGCGCACCCGCAACAGTTTACGCACGGATTTTTTCGACATTGCAGCTCCCGTCATTTCATTTTCATCAGACGTGCGGCATGTTCGATCTTGGTACAACGATCGGCGACGACCGCCAATCCGGCAGCACGCGCCTTGTCGATTGCTACCTGATTGACCACGCCGAGTTGCAGCCACAGGCCATTGGCACGGATCGCAATGGCTTCGTCCGCGATCGGCCCTACTGCTTCGGATTTGCGAAAGACGTCGACCAGATTGATATGCAGTTGCTGTTCTGCCAGCGCCGCTGCAGCCAGCGTCAGCGTGGCATAACAATGTTCGCCAAGAATTTGCGTCCCTGCCGCTGCAGGATTGACGGGGATGATGCGGTAGCCATGATGCTGCAGGTATCGGGCGACTTCATGACTGGGGCGCTCCGGATTCGGCGACAGGCCGACGACGGCGATGACGCGCGATTCGGTCAACAGTTTGGTGATGACGTCTGTGGTGTGATCCATGAAGACTCCCAAAAAAACAAAAAGGGCAGCCCAAGCTGCCCTTTATTGTATGCGGGAATTCCCGATCAGCGTTTTTGACGCAGTCTCTGAATTGCCGCCAGTTGCGCGACCGCGCTGGCCAATTCTGCCTGGGCCTGTGCGTAATCGATCGATGCTTCCTTGTTGACCAGTGCTTCTTCAGCCAACCGTTTCGCTTCCGCTGCCTTGGCTTCGTCCAGATCCGCGCCGCGAATGGCGGTATCGGCCAGGACCGTTACTGCATTCGGCTGCACTTCCAGGATGCCGCCGGCGACGAACACGAATTCGTCTTCTGCCTGCTCCGAAACCTTGATGCGCACCGCGCCCGGGCGGATACGCGTGATCAGCGGCGTGTGGCCCGGCAGAATGCCGAGTTCGCCCGATTCACCCGGCAGCGCAACGAACTCTGCCTCGCCGGAGAAGATTTCTTCTTCGGCGGAGACGACGTCTACGCGCATTGTGTGTGCCATGTTAGAACCTTTTCTTCGTCCAAAGACCGGTAGGGGTACCGATACGAACTACCGGCCGCGCGATGCACGGCCGGCTCAACGATTAGTTGAATTTCTTCGCTTTTTCGATTGCTTCTTCGATCGTGCCGACCATGTAGAACGCTTGTTCCGGCAGGTGATCGAGTTCGCCCGATGCGATCATCTTGAAGCCCTTGATCGTATCTTTCAGCGAAACGTATTTACCAGGCGCACCGGTAAACACTTCAGCAACGTGGAACGGCTGCGACAGGAAACGCTGCATCTTACGTGCACGAGCAACGACCAGTTTGTCTTCCGGTGCCAGTTCGTCCATGCCCAGAATCGCGATGATGTCGCGCAGTTCCTTGTAGCGCTGCAGCGTGCCTTGCACTGCACGTGCGGTTTCGTAGTGATCCTGGCCGACGATTTGCGGATCCAGCTGGCGCGAGGTCGAATCCAGCGGATCAACCGCAGGGTAGATACCCAGCGAAGCGATGTCACGCGACAGAACGACGGTCGAATCCAAGTGAGCAAACGTGGTTGCAGGCGACGGATCGGTCAAGTCATCCGCAGGAACGTAGACGGCCTGGATCGACGTGATCGAACCGGTTTTGGTCGACGTAATACGCTCTTGCAGTTTGCCCATTTCTTCTGCCAGCGTCGGTTGGTAACCCACGGCGGAAGGCATACGGCCCAGCAGTGCGGATACTTCGGTACCGGCCAGCGTGAAACGGTAGATGTTATCGACAAAGAACAGAACGTCACGGCCTTCGTCACGGAACGCTTCAGCCATCGTCAGACCGGTCAGCGCAACGCGCAGACGGTTACCCGGCGGCTCGTTCATCTGGCCGTAGACCATCGCCACTTTCGAGTTGGCCGGGTTTTCCAGATCGACGACCTTGGCATCCGACATTTCGTGGTAGAAGTCGTTACCTTCACGGGTACGCTCACCGACGCCGGCGAACACGGACAGACCCGAGTGTGCTTTTGCGATGTTGTTGATCAGTTCCATCATGTTGACGGTCTTGCCCACACCTGCACCGCCAAACAGACCGACCTTACCGCCTTTAGCAAATGGGCAGACCAGATCGATAACCTTGATGCCGGTTTCCAGCAGATCGGTCGATGGCGACAGTTCGTCGTAGGCCGGTGCTGCGCGGTGGATCGAAGCGGTTTGCTCATGGCTGACCGGACCGCATTCATCGATCGGGTTGCCCAGCACGTCCATGATACGACCCAGCGTTGCCTGGCCGACCGGAACCGTGATCGGCTTGCCGGTGTTCTGGATCATCATGCCGCGACGCAGACCGTCGGAGCTGCCCAGTGCAATCGTACGCACCACGCCGTCACCCAGCTGCTGCTGCACTTCCAGCGTCAGCTCGGAGCCTTCCATCTTCAAGGCATCGTAAATCTTAGGCATCGCATTGCGTGGGAATTCAACGTCCACCACAGCGCCGATACACTGAACGATTTTGCCATCAGCCATTTTCGTTCCTTCAATAATGTAAATTTAAAATCTGGTTCATCAAGGCAGCAACGTCGCCGCCGTGTCATCAAACTGCGGCTGCACCTGCGACGATTTCCGACAGTTCCTTCGTGATCGCTGCCTGACGCGTCTTGTTGTAGACAAGCTTCAGTTCGCCGATCACGCTGCCAGCGTTGTCGCTTGCGGCCTTCATTGCCACCATGCGGGCGGACTGTTCCGACGCGAGATTTTCCGCAACCCCCTGGAAAATCAGCGCCTCAACATAGCGCACCAGCAGTTCGTCGATGACAGTCTGGGCATCAGGCTCGTAGATGTAGTCCCAAGCATGGGCATCCGCGTCCGCCTGCAGTCGCTCCGACGCCAGCGGCAGCAGCTGCTCCATCACCGTTTCCTGTTTCATCGTGTTGATGAACTTGGTATAGACGATGTGAACCGCATCCAGCTTGCCGTCCTGATAGGCGTCCAGCATGACCTTGACCGGACCGATCAGCTTTTCCAGGTGCGGCGCGTCGCCCAATTGGGTGACATGCGACACGACCTTCGCGCCGATACGATTCATAAAGCTGAAGCCCTTGTTGCCGATGGCAACGATTTCAGCTTTCTTGCCCTGCGATTCCAGCTCGCGCAGCTTGTTGGTCACGTTACGCAAGGAGTTGGTGTTCATACCGCCACACAAACCCTTGTCGGTCGTCACGACGATCAGGCCGACCGTTTTCGACATATCCGATTTCACGAGGAACGGATGCGTGTACTCGGGATTAGCCTGCGACAGATTCGCGGTGATATTGCGAATCTTGTCGCTGTACGGACGAGCCGCAAACATCCGCTCCTGCGCCTTGCGCATTTTGGATGCCGCGACCATTTCCATCGCCTTGGTGATCTTCTTCGTATTTTCTACGCTCTTGATCTTGCCACGTATCTCTTTGCCTGCAGCCATGAGTTGCTACTCCTTATAGCTCCAGTTGAATCAGAAGGTTTTCTTGAAGTCTTCGACTGCCGCAGCCAGTGCCGCTTCGTCTTCCTTCTCGAGCTTCTTCGTATCTTCGATCTTCTGCAGCAATGCAGCGTGGCTGGACTTCATGAAGCTGTGCAGGCCGGATTCGAACGCCAGTACGCGCTTGACTTCGATGTCGTCGAAGTAACCCTTGTTGACGGCGAACAGCGAAACAGCCATCAACGAGATCGACAGCGGCGAGTATTGCGCCTGCTTCAGCAGTTCGGTCACACGTGCACCGCGGTCCAGCTGCTTGCGGGTTGCTGCATCCAAATCGGATGCGAACTGTGCAAACGCTGCCAGTTCACGGTACTGCGCCAAGTCGGTACGGATACCGCCGGACAGGCCCTTGATGACCTTGGTCTGAGCAGCACCACCAACACGCGACACCGAGATACCTGCGTTGATTGCAGGACGCACGCCCGAGTTGAACAGGTTGGTTTCCAGGAAGATCTGGCCGTCGGTAATCGAAATCACGTTGGTCGGAACGAACGCGGAAACGTCGCCGGCTTGCGTTTCGATGATCGGCAGTGCGGTCAGCGAACCGGTCTGGCCCTTGACTGCGCCCTTGGTGAACGCTTCGACGTAGTCGGCGTTGACGCGAGCTGCACGCTCCAGCAGACGGCTGTGGAGATAGAACACGTCGCCAGGGAATGCTTCACGGCCCGGCGGACGGCGCAGCAGCAGCGAAACCTGACGGTATGCAACCGCTTGCTTCGACAGATCGTCGTACACGATCAGCGCGTCTTCGCCGCGATCGCGGAAGTATTCGCCCATTGCGCAACCGGAGTATGCGGAGACGAACTGCATGGCAGCCGATTCCGAAGCCGATGCAGCAACCACGATCGTGTATTCCATCGCGCCGTTTTGTTCCAGCGAACGCACGATGTTCTTGATCGACGATGCCTTCTGACCGATGGCAACGTAGATACACGTCATGTTCTGGCCTTTTTGATTGATGATCGCATCAATCGCAACAGCCGTTTTACCCGTTTGGCGATCGCCAATGATCAGCTCACGCTGGCCACGGCCGATCGGCACCATCGCATCGATTGCCTTGATACCGGTTTGCATCGGCTGGTCGACGGATTGACGAGCGATAACGCCCGGTGCAATCTTTTCGATCGGTGCGGACAGCTTGGCGTTGACCGGACCTTTGCCGTCGATCGGCTGACCCAGTGCGTTGACCACACGGCCACGCAGTTCAGGACCGACCGGCACTTCCAGAATGCGGCCCGTGCACTTGACGGTATCGCCTTCGGAAATGTGTTCGTATTCGCCCAGGATAACGGCGCCGACGGAATCACGTTCCAGGTTCAACGCGAGGCCGAACGTGTTGCCCGGGAATTCCAGCATCTCGCCTTGCATGACCTCGGACAGACCGTGGATGCGGCAGATACCGTCGGACACGGAAATCACCGTGCCTTGATTGCGAATCTCAGCGTTGTCGCCGAGCCCTTGGATCCGGCTCTTGATCAGCTCGCTGATTTCAGACGGGTTGAGTTGCATGTTAACTCCTAAAATTTTCTCTTAGCTTGGCTATGGGCACGGACGATTACGCAGTCAGCGCAACATGCATCTGTTGCAGCTTGGCGCGCACCGAGGTATCGAGCACTTCATCGCCGACAACGACGCGCACGCCACCGATCAGCGTGCTGTCCACAGTGACGGTCGGATTGAGCTTACGGCCGAATTTCTTTTCCAGCGATGCGATCAGATCCGTTACCTGCGCTTGCGACAGTTCGAACGCGCTGGTGATTTCTGCATCTGCAGCACCTTCCTGCGCATTCTTCAATGCGTGGAACTGCTCGGCGATTTCCGGCAGCAATGTCAGGCGATCGTTCTGTGCCAGCATGTCGACGAAGTTTTTCGCTTCGGCGCCAACCGGCGACTTCAACGCAGCGAGAAAAACGCTGCTGATCTGATCGTCGGACACCTTCGGATTGTGAGCCAGCGACTGGACATCGGGATTCGCGGCAACTTGTGCCATTTCGGAAACCAGATCGGACCAAGCCGCCAGATTGGCGGCTTTCGCTACGCGAAACAGTGCTTCGGCGTATGGACGGGCAATCGTTGCGAGTTCGGCCATGATTACAGCTCGGCTTTCAATTGGTTCAGCAGATCGGCATGTGCCGCAGCATTGACTTCACGCTTCAGGATCTGTTCGGCACCCTGCACAGCAAGGGTAGCGACCTGGTCGCGCAGTGCTTCGCGCGCCTGGGTGATCTGTTGTTCCGCGTCAGCCTTGGCAGCAGCGATGATGCGTGCAGCTTCGTCAGCCGCCGTTTTCTTGGCTTCCTCGATGATGCCTTGGCCGCGTTTTTCGGCATCGCCGATACGTTTTTGACCAGCTTCTTGGGCAGAAGCCAGTTCAGCCTGGGCACGCTTCTCGGCTGCAGCCAGATCGGACTTGCCGCGTTCGGCGGCAGCCAAACCGTCCGCGATCTTCTTGGCGCGCTCATCGAGCGCATTCATCAGCGGAGGCCACACGAATTTCATCGTGAAGCCGGCGAGGATGAAGAAGACCACGAACTGCGCAATCAGGGTTGCATTCAGGTTCATGGTTGTTTCCTTCTCAAATTAACGTGTCTGCCGAAACGGATGTTTCAGCGTAAGAACCGGTAACGAGAACCGAATTAGCCAGCGAACGGGTTTGCGAATGCGAACAACATGGCGATACCGACACCGATCAGGAACGCAGCGTCGATCAGACCAGCCAGCAGGAACATCTTGGTCTGCAGCGTGTTCATCAGTTCAGGTTGACGTGCGGAAGCCTCAAGATATTTGCCGCCCATGATAGCGATACCGATACAAGCGCCGATTGCGCCCAGACCAATAATCAAACCACAAGCCAGTGCAACAAATGAGAGGTCGGTCATGACAGTTCCTTCTAGGTTAAGTTAATACAAAAGTGAAAAATCAAAACAGCTTAATGCGCCTCATGAGCCTGACCGATGTACACCAGGGTCAGCATCATGAAAATGAACGCTTGCAACACGACGATCAGAATATGGAAGATCGCCCAAATCGTACCTGCCAGCACATGGCCGAAGAAACCGAACGCGGTTGCGGTCGAGCCCAGCAATGCAATCAGCAGGAACAGCAGTTCGCCGGCATACATGTTGCCGAACAGTCGCATTGCCAGCGAAACGGTTTTCGCAGCGAATTCGATGATGTTCAGCAGCAGGTTGAACGGTGCGAGGTAGATGCCGAACGGTGCGGCAAACAATTCGTGAATGAAGCCGCCTGCACCCTTGATCTTGACGCTGTAGTACAGCATCAGAGCCAGCACGCCGAGGGCGATGCCCATCGTGCCGTTCAAGTCAGCGGTCGGCACCACGCGGTGATGACTGATCACGCTATCCCAGCCGACGGCATGGAAGAAAGCGGAGAACATGTCAACCGGCAGAAAATCGAGGGCGTTCATCAAGGCAACCCAGACGAAAACCGTCAGGGCCAGCGGCGCGATGAAGGAACGGTCGCCGTGAACAATGGATTTGGCCTGGTTATCGACCATTTCGACGATCATTTCGACTGCAGCCTGGAAGCGGCCCGGCACGCCGGAAGTCGCCTTGCGTGCCGCGAGGTACATGACCAGGCAACCGAGAATACCCATTGCGACCGACCAGAAGACCGTATCGATGTTGATGATGGAGAAATCAACGATGGACGTCTGGTGCTTGGAGGAAAGATGCCCCAGATGGTGAACGATGTATTCTGAAGCTGTCGGTGCGTGATGTTCCGCGCCGGCGGTAGCCATTTCTGTCGCCATGTTCAGTGCCTAAATAATAAGATGATGTAACTTTTCAATGCCACGATGAACGCGGCGATCATCGCCAGCAAATTCAGTTCGTGGTACAACATGACTACCGCCCACAGCAGGGCAATCGTCACTGCAATCTTGATAAATTCCCCGATGAAAAACGTCATCGGATTGACGGACTGGGATTTTTGCGCAGCGGAAAACAGGCGTAGCGCAAACAGACCATTCGGCACCACGCAACACAACCCTCCAAGCAATGCCGAATAAAATGCCGGCATTCCAGCGATCAAACCGGCAATCAGACTAACGATTACCGTGGTCGCTATTTGCAGGAGGACGACGGGCAGCATACTTGTCCAGATGACACAGTTTCGGGGCGATCGCACACGATCAAGCCGCGCCGAAACCGGGGTGAATACTAACTAAGTCGTGCGTTCCATGAAGCCACGGGATTATAAGGGCTTTCCTGAAGCATCGTCAAACGATTTGCTGCCCCGCATTCCTGATGTGTGGTCGGATTTTCCCGCATCGACAAACGCCCGCTTTTACTTTACAAATACCTCGAAAAATCCTGTCATTTGGCAGATTTCACACTGCCTTACCTTGCGTGAAACCCGCTTCTGTCGCGATTTTCGCCGGACGTTTTCACGATACCTGCCTGCGCCTGTATTTATGCCACGCGCAGTTTGCCGATGATGCCGTCCAGCGCATCGAGGTCGGCGAATTCAACAATCAGTTGGCCGCGATTCTTCGCACCCACCTTGATGGAGACCTGAGTCGCCAGGGTATCGGACAATTCTTCTTCCAGCCGCACGATGTCGCGCGACTTTTCCTTTGCGCCGCCACGCGGTTTGGCGGCACCCTGCTCCATCGTGGCGCGGACGACCAGTTTCTCGGTTTCACGTACCGACAGGCGTTTTGCCACGATCTGGTTGGCCAGCGTAATTTGCGTTGCCGAATCCACCGCCAGCAATGCACGCGCATGCCCCATATCGATATCACCAGCCATCAGCATGGTTTGAACCGGCTTGGCCAGATTCAACAACCGCAGCAGATTGGAAACGGCGCTGCGGGAACGGCCGACCGAATTCGCGGCCTGTTCATGCGTGAAATTGAAATCGGTGATCAGGCGATGAATGCCTTGCGCCTCTTCCAGCGGGTTCAAGTCTTCGCGCTGGATGTTTTCGATCAACGCCATTGCGGCGGTCGCTTCGTCGTCGACTTCCTTGATCAGCACCGGCACTTCCGTCAGGCCTGCGATCTGCGCAGCACGGAAACGGCGTTCGCCGGCAATGATTTCGTAACGCGGTTTGCCGTTGGCCGGGGCGATCGGGCGCACGAGGATTGCCTGCAGCAAACCCTGCGCCTTGATCGACGCAGCCAGTTCATTCAACGCACCTTCATCCATACGTGTGCGCGGCTGATATTTGCCGGCTTGCATATCGGCCACCAGCAGCGTGGTCGGCGCGCCTGGCAGCGCAGCAACTGCTTCGGTCAGGTCGCTGGAGCCGCCCAGCAATGCTTCAAGGCCGCGGCCCAATCCCTTCTGTTTCTTTGTCGCCATATTTTTACTCGCTGATCTTTTACTGTTCGATTCGACGTTGCTATTGTCGAATCAAAGTGTCCTGATGCGTTCCACCATCTCGGCGCCGAACGCAAGATAGGCTTGCGCGCCTTTGGACGATGGATCGAAATTGATGCCCGGCATGCCGTAGGAAGGCGCTTCGGCCAAACGCACGTTGCGCGGGATGATCGTCTTGAAGACCTTGTCGCCGAAATGTTCTTCCAGCTGCGACGACACCTGCTGCGACAGCGTCATACGTGGATCGAACATCACGCGCAACAGACCGATGATCTTCAGGTCCGTGTTCAGTTTGGCGTGCACCTTCTTGATCGTGTTGACCAGATCGGACAAGCCCTCGAGTGCGTAGTATTCGCACTGCATCGGGATGATGACGCCATGCGCAGCACACAGTCCGTTCAGCGTGAGCATCGACAATGCCGGCGGGCAATCGATCAGCATGAAGTCGTACTGATCGTTGACCGCATTCAGCGCTTCCTTCAGCCGGCGTTCACGGTTGTCGAGCTCGACCATCTCCACTTCGGCGCCGGCTAGTTCGCGATTGGCGGGCAATACGTCGAACCTGCCCGTTTCCGATTGCACACGTGCCGTCGGCACATCGGCCAGGCCGAGCATGACTTCATAGATCGACGATTGCAGCTCGGCCTTGTTGATGCCTGCGCCCATCGTGGCATTGCCCTGCGGATCCAGATCGACGAGCAGCACGCGTTGATTCAGTTGCGCCAGGCCTGCTGCCAGATTGACTGCGGTGGTGGTCTTGCCGACGCCGCCCTTTTGATTCGCGACGCAAAATATTTTTGCCATGTTGTCGTTGTCGTTATTGCGAAATGTTTTGTCTGGTCTTGACCAGTTTGGCTGTATCGAATCCCTGTGCCGTCAGTCGGTTGACCAAAGCTTCGTATGTTGCCTCATCCATCGCCGGCTTGCGAGCAAGTATCCACAGGTACTCGCGCGACGGTTCACCGACGGCAACATGCGAATAGTCCTCGGCCAAATCGATGATCCAGTAGTTCGCCCAGACAAAAGGCAACCATGCCAGCCAATCCGGCGCAAAGCGCACCTCCAGCTTTGCATTGGTCGCCGGATCGGCGACGCGCGCACGACCACTCGCTTCGTCTTTCTCGCCACCCGCTTCATCGCATCGGTTGGCGACATCAATCTGACCATCGCTACGTTCCGCATAATTTGCGGTCACATTTGCAACGCAATCCTTCTGGAACCGATTCGGGAAACGCGCAATTTCATACCATGTACCAACATATCGTTTGAGGTCGACATGCTTTACGGTCTGCACCGTTTGCGCCTGGCCGAGACTGCACAAGACGCAAAGCAACAATCCCAGCCATTGTTTCATGCGACCTCCCTCTCGATGAAAACCAGATGCCGTTCGGCATCCATGTCAGGAACATGCACCGGACGTATTTCCTTCACATTCCAGCCGGCAGGCAATCGCGCCGCTTCTTTTTCCGGCTCAATCGCCTTGAGGGCGATATAACACCCCCCCTCTTCCAGCAAATGTTGCGACCATGCGACGAAGTCGGAAAGATCGGCGAAGGCGCGCGATGTGATTACGTCAAAGCGCTGCGGTGATTGCCATTGCTCGACACGACCGGTCTGCACATCCACATTGCTTAAACCCAGCTCCGCTTTTACCTGTGTAAGGAAGGCTGTTTTCTTGTGCACGGTATCGATCATCGTGACGCGCATGTCCGGGCGCGCTTCCGCGGCCCAGATTGCCAATACAATGCCAGGCAATCCACCGCCGGCCCCAACATCGAGTACGCGGCGCGCGTTGTGGAACGCTGGTATTGCGGCCAGCGAGTCCAGCAGATGCTGCGTCACCATCCGTGCAGGTTCGCGTACGGCCGTCAGGTTATAGACGCCGTTCCACTTCACCATCAAGGCCAGATAGTCGATCAGCCTGGCATGCTGCGCATCGCTAAATGCCAGTTGCAATGCCTGCGTGCCCGCAACGAGTTGCGCCGTCAGTGCCGCGCGATCGAATGTCCTCATGCAGCCGCTTCGGATGTTGGCGGCTCCACGGAAAAACCCTTGAATCCACCCTTCTTCAGATGCACCAGCAGCAGCGAAATCGCCGCCGGCGTCACCCCTGAAATGCGCGATGCCTGGCCCAGCGTTTCGGGACGATGCTTGCACAGCTTCTGACGCACTTCGAACGACAGTCCCTGCACCTGCATGTAGTCGAACTCGGCCGGCAGTTTCAGATTTTCGTAATAATCGTGACGTTCGACTTCCTTCGCCTGCCGATCGATATAGCCCGAATACTTCAATTGGATCTCGATCTGTTCGCGCACGGCAATATCCGCCACGCCCGGGCCCGCAAGCTCCTGGCCTTCCATGCCTTTCAGCGTCATCAGTTCCGTGTAGCGTACATTTGGCCGGCGCAGTAAGTCAGCTAGCGCATACTCACGCTCTAATGCTTTACCAACAACACGCTCCGCTTCCGCTTGCGCAACAATGCGCGGGTTGACCCATGTAGAACGGAGCCGCTCCAGTTCTCGCGCCACTGCTTCGCGTTTGGTATCGAAGGCAGCCCATTGCGCATCGCCGACACAGCCCAGCTTGCGGCCAATCTCCGTCAAACGCATATCGGCATTGTCTTCGCGCAGGCTTAGCCGATATTCGGCGCGACTGGTGAACATGCGATAAGGCTCCATGACGCCCTTGGTGATCAGGTCGTCGACCAGCACGCCGAGATAGGCTTCATCACGGCGCGGCGTCCAGGCTTCGCGTCCCTGGGTCTGCAGCGCAGCGTTGATGCCGGCCAGCATGCCTTGTGCAGCGGCTTCTTCGTAGCCAGTGGTGCCATTGATCTGACCGGCAAAAAACAGGCCCTGGATCGCCTTCGTTTCCAACGATGCTTTCAGGCCGCGCGGATCGAAGTAGTCGTATTCGATCGCATAGCCCGGACGCAGGATGTGGGCGTTTTCCAGACCACGCATCGAACGGACCAGACTCAGTTGCACGTCGAAAGGCAGGCTGGTGGAAATACCATTCGGGTAAAACTCATTCGTCGTCAGTCCTTCCGGCTCCAGGAAGATCTGGTGGGAATTCTTGCTGGCGAAACGATGGATCTTGTCCTCGATCGACGGACAGTAACGTGGGCCAACACCCTCGATGACGCCGGTGTACATCGGACTGCGATCCAGACCGCTGCGAATGATGTCGTGCGTCTGTTCGTTGGTGTGCGTGACCCAGCACGGCATTTGCCGCGGATGCATGACTGCCGAACCCATGACCGAAAATACCGGCACAGGATCCAGGTCGCCCGGCTGCTCGTCCATGACAGAAAAATCGATCGTGCGACCGTCGATGCGCGGCGGCGTACCGGTTTTCAGGCGACCTTGCGGCAGTTGCAATTCCTTGAGGCGCGCAGACAGCGATACTGCCGGCGGATCACCAGCACGACCACCGGAGTAATTATTCAGGCCAACGTGGATTTTCCCGTCGAGGAAAGTCCCTGCCGTCAGCACCACGGCACGCGCCATGAACTTGATGCCGACCTGCGTCACGGCGCCGACCACGCGATCGCCATCGACAATCAGGTCGTCCACGGCCTGCTGGAACAGCCACAGATTGGGCTGATTCTCAAGACGCGAACGGATTGCCTGTTTATAGAGAAGGCGGTCGGCTTGCGCACGCGTGGCGCGGACGGCCGGGCCTTTCGACGAGTTCAGAATACGAAACTGAATACCCGCTTCATCGGTGGCGATCGCCATGGCGCCTCCCATCGCATCGACTTCCTTGACCAGATGCCCTTTGCCGATACCGCCAATCGATGGATTGCACGACATCTGGCCGAGGGTTTCGATGTTGTGCGTCAACAGCAGCGTGGCCTGTCCCATACGGGCAGACGCCAACGCAGCCTCGGTACCGGCATGGCCGCCACCGACAACAATCACGTCGAATTTGTCAGGAAAAATCATGGTGCGCCTCGATGAGACGTTAAGTGAGACAGTTAATGAGGCAACTAAGCAGAGGCGAGATTATAAGGTCTTTTTGATTTTATTTCGCTCGTCTCACCTGTTTTGAAACAATTCAAGCCTACGTGAGCGCCGATATGTTTCACGTGAAACAGCAATCAACGAAAAAAGCCGTCATACAAAGTCTTGCAAATCAGTACGCCGACCACGATCAAAAACAGCTTGCGAACAAAACCCGATCCATGCCGTACAGCCAATCGGATACCGGTCAACGAACCTAGCACATTACAAACTGCCATCATCAAGCCCAGTTGCCACAACAAGTGCCCGCTATAACCGAACCATAGTAGCGCGGCAGTATTGCAAGCAACATTGACAACCTTGGCAGCGGCAGAAGCGCCCAGGAAATCGAAGCCAAAGAACCGCACAAACAGGAATACGAGGAAACTACCCGTTCCAGGCCCGAAGAATCCGTCATAGAACCCGATGCTGCCGCCAATGAGTACAGCCATGACGCGCTCTTTTCCGCCGGTATGTAGCGGCGCATGAATACTGCCGAAGTCCTTTTTGCGAAAGGTGTAAATCGCAATAGCGATCAGGATGAACGGCAGGAGCTTGCGAATAAAATCTGCAGGAACATGTGTGACGGTAAAGGCGCCGAGGAAGGACAACGCGAATGCGGCAAATGCCGCCGGCACCGCAGTACTCCATCGCACCCTTACCTTGCGAGCGAATCCTGCCGCAGCTGCAGTCGTTCCCCAGACACCCGAAAGCTTGTTGGTTCCCAATAAGGTCGCCGGTGCCATATTCGGAAAAACCGAGAATAAGGCCGGAAGCTGGATCAATCCCCCACCGCCGACAACGGCATCAATCATGCCTGCGGCAAAAGCGGCGATTGCCAAAATCAGATAATCCATCTTTCCGCCGAATCAGTGTTTCACGTGAAACATCGTTTTATTTATTTGTCGGCATTGCGAACTCGGCACCCTTGTTCAGGGATTCTGGCCAACGTTGCATGATGGATTTGTATCTCGTATAGAAACGGACGCCCTCTTCTCCATAGGCATGTACATCACCAAACATCGATCGTTTCCACCCGCCAAAAGAATGCCAGGCCATCGGCACCGGGATTGGTACATTGATGCCGACCATTCCCACTTCTACCCGGCGGGAAAATTCCCGAGAGGTATTTCCGTCAGAGGTAAACAGGGATACGCCATTTCCGAGTTCATGGGCGTTGATGAGATCGATCGCAGCTGCAAGGTCAGGGACACGTACGACACAGAGCACAGGGCCAAATATTTCCTCTTGGTAAATAGTCATATCCGGCGTCACATGATCGAACAGACTGCCTCCCAGAAAGAATCCGCTTTCATGTCCGGAAATGCGAAGACCTCGACCATCCACCAACAGATTTGCGCCAGACTGAACACCCGCTTCAATATATTTCTCTATCCTGGTCTTATGCTCCGCCGTGATGACAGGACCCATTTCCACATCCTGTTCCATGCCGTTTGCGATTTTCAATTTCCGCACACGTGGAATCAACGCCTCTACCAATCTATCCGCCGCATTACCCACGGCTACAGCAACGGAAACTGCCATGCATCTTTCACCTGCTGATCCGTATGCTGCACCCATCAAGGCATCCACCGCCTGTTCCAAGTTGGCATCGGGCATTACAACCAAATGATTCTTTGCACCGCCCAGCGCCTGGACACGTAATGGATATGCCCCCTTCCGAGCAGCCCCCGTTTGATAGACATATTCAGCAATTGGCGTAGAGCCGACGAAGGAAACCGCGCGTACATCTGGATGTTGCAACAATCCGTCGACCACCGTTTTCCCGCCTTGCAATACATTGAAGACGCCGTCGGGCAAACCGGCCTGTTTCAATAAATCGGCAACCATCAATGACGGAGCAGGATCTCTTTCTGATGGTTTCAGGATGAAGGTATTGCCTGTCGCCAGCGCCACAGGTGCCATCCACATCGGCACCATGAAGGGAAAATTGAACGGGGTAATACCAACGGTAACACCCAACGGCTGGCGCAAATTCCAGTTGTCGATTCCACCACCAATGTTGTCGGTGAAGCTGGTTTTCAATAACTGCGGGATGCCGCAGGCAAATTCGACGATCTCCAAACCGCGGCTCACCTCGCCCTTTGCATCGCTGAAAACCTTGCCATGCTGACGCGTGATGGCAGCTGCCAGCTCGTCATGATGTCTTTCTATTAACTCTTTAAAACGGAACAGAATCCTTGCACGCTTCAGCGGAGCGGTATCGGCCCAGGCGGGCGCTGCGGTTTTCGCGGCAGAAACGGCCAGTTCTACTTCCCTGGTATCCGCCAGCCAGACTTCGCTTTCCACTTCTCCGAGTGCCGGATTGAAGACAGATTGTTTGCCGATTCCGCTCTCAAGCAGATCGCCGTCGATAAAATGACCGATAGTCGGAATCTGCTTCATGTCTGTTTCCCGAATGATTTATGGATGAATTAGGACGGGAAAGAGCGTATCACGCGATGCACGATGCTGCTGTCGGCAACTGTGGGTAACGCTTTGCAGAACGCGTGGATAGTTTGTGGATAAGCTGGTGAAAACTCCGGGCCGTTTATTTATACAGAATCCATCCCCTTGCCATACACCTGTTGTGCAGTAGCTTATACCGAAGCCAAGTTCTTGATCTTGCACGCCTTTATCCGGTTATCCACAGAAAGAGGCCTGTGTTAACTATTACTACTATTCATATATACAAACATTTAAATAAAAACCAGAACCATATCAGCGCAACGTTCCTGAAAACTGTAGCCGGTAAAAATCCCCCCTTTCTTCGAAGTGGCTTAACGTTTCTTCGAAGATTTACCGGGAGCAGGAGCAACCGGTTTCTCGGCAGCCTGATGCAATAATTCACGGCATTTGTTTTCTTCCTCGGAACCGACATTGATCAATGGCAGCAAGGAAGTAATCGGTGCCAGCACACCCAGGACTACTGCACCCCCCGCTTTCGCAGCCAATACGCCTTTATCCACATCGACATCCGGATTCTTCAAGGTCCCTCGTACATAAAGCGGTGCACGCAAGGACACGATACGCACTCCCTTGCTTACCGGCCGGATTGTCAGATCCGGTTTTTCCTTCGCAAGATCGATCGTTCCGTCGATATGAATGACAGCATCGCTGGTATCGAGAATCATCGTACGTGTTTGCACCAGACCGTTGGTTACGCCCAGATCCGTCGCCATGCAATTGAGCTCCACCTGTTTGTCACCAAACAGCTTCGAGATCACCACGTTGCCGATATTCAAACCGATCTGTTCCAGCAGCAGCTTGCTTATCGTTCCTTCACTGATCAATGCCTTGATTTCACCGTTGGACGATCCAAGGAAGGTTGCAATCGAATCGCCGGTCGCGGACAACGAGGTATCGCCGTTGATTTCGCCGAGGCTGGCCTGCATCGTCGGTATCGTTGGAAACATTTCTTTCAATTTCAGCTTGCGCACCGAAATTTTTGCTTCTGCCTTGATCACAGGCTGGCGTCCATCCATTTTGATGTTCGCGATCAGATTGCCTCCCGCAATGCCGAAATTCAGCGGTGTCAATGTGACGACGCTATCCTGCAGTTTCAGATGCGTATTCAGATTCTCGATCGGAAGCGTCGCATCACGCACGATCTTGCGGCCGGTGATATTGACGTCCGCATCCATGCTTCCCCAGCGATCGGTCGTGAATTTCTCCACCGGCAGCAGCTTGTCTTCCGGCTGTACGGCAGCGACACCACGCTCACGCTTGCTCGCATTCGAATCGGCACCGATGATCGGGCCCAGATCGCTCAGCTGCAGCAGATTGGAGACGACGGTCCCTGACAGCAGAGGACGCGGCTGCTTGCCTTCATAGGTCAAGGTACCGGACAAATCGCTGTCGCCCAGCTTGCCGCTGAATTTGTCGTAGGTCCATTTGCCGCCTGCTTCATTGAGGACACCTGTCAGATGTCCTTCAGTCGCAAATGGCGGCGTTTTCGGCAACGTGATACCGGTCAGCGGATAAAGATCCGCCATGCTGGCACCGGAAAGTTTCAGGCGCATATCCACTGCAGCCAGCGCCTGTGGCTTCGTCACCGTGCCGTTGACGCTGATCGACGTCTTGCCGACATTCAGCCTTGCCTGCAGCGGAAAAGGTTTTTTCTCGTTTCGCAAGGCAAGCAAGGCACCGGCCTTGCCATCACCGCTGATGCGCGCATTGTTGAACGAGCCCGATACCTTCCATTCCATCGCATACTCGTTTTTATCGCTTATCGGAATCGATGCGATCTCGGCTTTTGCATCGATATGCTTGACTGCGTCCTTCAGCGAAACCTCGCCGTTGTGAAGCAGCAGATGCTGAAGATCCAGTGTCCATGTGGAAGGCGACGTATCGTCGCTCTTGAAGGTCCAGTTGTTGCGACCGTCCGCGATGCGCTCCAGCACCAGTTTGGTGTCGTCCAGCTGCAGCGTGGGAATGACGATGTCCCTCGACAGCAAGGGAATTGGGTTGACGGAAAATGTGATGTGGCCGATTTCAGCCATGTTGCGATCCAGCCTGGACCAGTCGGGATTACCCATCGTGACGTTGTAGGCGCTGAGTCGCGGCGCCGGCAACCAGTCATGCCATGTGCCGCTATCGGCCTGCGTGCGTTCCCATGTCAGCGAAAGATCGCCGTTGATCGCAAACGGTCTGCCGGTCGCTTCGCTGACGCGCTCATTGATCCAGGGCTTCGCCCTGTTCCAATCGAAGGTGAGCAGCAGGATCAGACAAAGCGCAAGCAGCACTAGCAGCGTGAGCGCGCTCCACCATATTATTTTTCGTGTCCGCATCGGAGCCCCCGATCAGTGAGGATGAAAATAGGACTCCGGGACCAGGGGCGAGTTCAAGCGGGTTCAGCGGTGCTGTGTGCGGGATCGCACATAGAATCGCACACAGATCATGTGTATGAATGCGGCAGGCAAATAAAAAGCCTCGACCAGGCGAGGCTTTTGTCGTCGCGGCAAATCGGATGGCCGCTGTAAATTGCTGCTGCGATGAATGCTGTAACCGACGCTGCAATCAACGCCGTTTCTTGAAGGGACCGATACCTTCTTCGGTACTGGCGCTCAATTGTTCGCGCAGCCATTTGTGGGCGGGATTACGCGCATCGCGCTCATGCCACAGCATGTCGACGTGCACATCCGGCAGTTCGAAAGGCAGAGTCTTGGCGATCAATGCGTCTTCCATGCCGGTTGCCGCAATCAGGTGGCGGGGCAGCACGGTGATCAGATCGGAGCTGGCGACGACGCGGCCGGCGGTAAAGAACTGGTTCACCGTCAGCAGGATTCTTCGTTCGCGACCCAGCTCGGTCAGGGCATCGTCCATCAGGCCTTTTGCCCGGCCGGAGAAACTGACCAACAAATGATGCGCCGCACAATAGCTATCGAGCGTCAGTTCTTCCTTGGCCAGCGGATGTCCTTTGCGCATCACGCAGACATATTCACCGGTATAGAGACGTTCGTGGCGAATCTGCGAAATCGCCGTGTTCTGACCGCTGGCGAGCTGGGCAGCCACGCCGGGGAAAAAGCCGATCGCCAGGTCGACATCTCCGCGCAGCAGCATGGGGCGCGGCTCGCGTGTGGTCAGCGGAACCATGCGGACATTCAGGCCCGGCGCATCGCGCTCGACAGCCCTGACCAGAAACGGCAACCACAACGCAGCAGTGGCGTCCGCCATTGCCATGCGGAAAGTAGTGTTGACGCGCGAGACATCGAAAGTGTCGGGCGTAACCGCAGCCTCCAGATCGGATAGTGCGCGCCGTACGACAGGCCACAGCTCGGCTGCCCGCGACGTCGGTTTGACGCCGTGGGCGGTACGGATGACGAGTTCGTCACCCAGGGTTTCGCGCAGGCGCCGCAGGGCGTTGGATACCGCCGGTTGCGTCATGGCCAGCAGGTTGGCGGCACGTGTGAGGTTCTGTTCCGTCATGACGGCGTCGAACACGCGCAACAGGTTCAAATCCAGGGTGAGAAAGCTCATGTTGTCTTTATCAAAAGGAGAAATTTCTGGACTCAGTCATATTCACAGTAATTATAGCTGGTATCCAAAAATGAAATTAGATTTATATCTCTGCAGTCCCTATACTGCAATGCATCAACAAGGGAAACTTATACAAGGAAAGGAAATTATTATGTCTACATTATCAAAAACACGTGTTTCTGCCTATGCATTGAACAGCCAGGCAAACCGTATTGCTCAAACGAATCCTGAACTCGCTGCTGCCCTGCGTATGCAAGCGGCATATGGTTCGCAACTGCCAGTCGCAAGCAAAGTTTCTACAAAGAAAGAAACTGCGCAGGTGAAGAAATCGGTCCAGTTGCTGAACAGCAAGGCCAATTCGATCGCTCAGACCCAGCCGGAACGCGCTATCGCTCTGCGCATGCAAGCAGCCTTTGCTTAACGCATGGCGAACGAATCGGTTGAATGAAAATCGATCGATCAGTTGATGTATTTGGTCTGATTGTAAATCGACCTCATAGTGCAACGGCCAAGGATCGCAAAGGTCGAAATATGGCGGGATGCCAGCGATCAGTAAAAGCAGGAATTCCGTAAGCGAAGTAATTCGGGAACAAGGTTTGGCCAGATTCGGTGGCCTTTGTTCCCACCCAGTGTCTCCTCTTCCCTCTCAAGGAAGCTCAGCCCCGCGAGCCGATTACTCTGCGGGGCTTTTTTTATCCGTAGGTGCGACTAGGAGAAATTGAGCGGCAATAAAAAAGCGCGGGAATCACCCGCGCTTTTTAACGTGTTGCCAGGTTTATTTTGCGGACGGGAAGAAAACCTGTTCGCCGCTGACCCGATACTCACCTATTTTCTTCTGGCCTTCAGGCGAGGTGATCCAGTCAATCAACTGCATCGCACCCTTGTAATTGATGTCCTTGTACTTGGCGGGGTTGACCGCGATGATGCCGTAGGGGTTGAACATCTTCTTGTCGCCCTCCACCATGACGGCCAGACCGGTCTTGGCGCGATATGCGCCATAGGTTGCACGATCGGTCAGCGTGTAGCCTTGCAGCTCGCCGGCCATCGTCAATACTTCACCCATGCCGAGACCTGCAGAAACATAGTTGCTGCCTTCCGGTTTGACGTTAATGGCTTTCCAGTACGATTTTTCCATTACATCCGTACCGGAATTGTCGCCGCGCGAAATAAATTTAGCTTTCTTGTCAGCGATTTTTTTCATCGACGCCAAAACATCATGGCTGCCTTTGATACCTGCAGGATCACTGACTGGGCCAACGATGATGAAATCGTTGTACATCACGTCGCGGCGATTGACGCCATGGCCTTCCGCAATGAATTTGTCTTCCAGCGAACGGGCATGAACCAGCGTCACGTCGACGTCGCCGTTCTTTGCCAGTTCCAGCGCCTTGCCTGTACCCACTGCAATAACGTGCACTTTGGAGTTCGTTTTCGCCTCGAAGATCGGCAACAGATACGGCAGCAGGCCAGAATTATCGGTACTCGTGGTAGTGGACAGCTTGATGACCTGCTGCGAGAAAGCTGCCGGCGCGATAAATGCCGATGCAAGCAAAGCAGCAGCAAAACGTAGAACGATTCGACGTGTCATGGATTTTTCCTCCTGATAATCATAAATAAAAAGCTGTGTGCCGGGTGGTGACGCAGCCGTTGAAATTTGGCGATCTGTTACCGATCCAAATCAGATCATCTTGTGCGTGCGCACAGCCTCAAGCACGATGGGTCTCAATCCCTCGCCATCATGTTGTTCGACATGATTCATCAATGCCGTACGCATGCGCGGATCCCAGGATCTTTTCAAGTGGCCGGCAATCTCGTCCATCGATTTTCTGTGGTCCTTCATCGGTGCGAAAAAATCGCCAATCTGGTTAGCCATCGAGACCAGGTTGTCTATGTTCTTACCGCTCATTGTTTATCCCTTGCTTGATGTTTATTATTTCAAACCGTCGCGAATCAGGCGATGCGATTGTGCATAAACGACGTGGCTTTGATCGCGAACGAAACCGATCAGGGTCACGTTTGCTTCCTCGGCCAGCCGGATCGCCAGGCTGGTCGGCGCCGAGATGGCCGCCAGAAAGCTGACGCCCATCGTCGCCGATTTCTGCACCATTTCATAGCTGGCGCGGCTGGTAATCAGCGCGGCGCCAGTGGAGAAATCCAGACGCTTCTTCGACATGGCGCCGATCAACTTGTCGAGCGCATTGTGCCGGCCGACATCCTCGCGGACCAGTTCGACCGACCCATCTGCATTCATCCACGCCGCCGCATGCGTGGCGCCGGTGTATTTCTGCAGACGTTGCATGCTGCGCATGGTCTTCATGCCGGCATGGATCTGTTCGGCGGAAAACCGTATCGTGCCGACCGTCACGCCCGGATGACGGATGGCCTGTTCCAGCGTTTCGGCACCACACAATCCGCAACCGGTGCGTCCCGTCAGATTGCGGCGCTTGTCCTTCAACGTGACGAATCGTTCGGTGGCAATCTGCATCTGTACCTGGATGCCGTCGCAGCTGGATATGACTTCGCAATCGTACAGTTCGGATCTGTCGTTCAGTATGCCTTCACTAAGAGAGAAGCCCAGCGCAAAGTCTTCCAGATCGTAAGGAGAAGCCATCATCACGGCATGCGAAATGCCGTTGTACTCCAGTGCGACCGGGATTTCCTCTGCAACGTCGTCCTCACAGACGACCCGCCGGTCCGCATCCCATTTTTCAACGGAGACGCGAACCAGCGCACTGCGTTCGTCATCGGTAAAGGCATTCATCACGCCATTCCTGCCCAGGTATTACTTCGTTGCCGCAGCTTCGCGAGGAATGAGTTTGGAACTCGCAAAACTTTCCTGCTCGGCATTGAAACGCGTATACGCACGCTGCCATTCGGACGGCTGGCTGACTGGCGTGACCTGAACCGCAGTGACCTTGTATTCAGGGCAGTTGGTCGCCCAGTCGGACGAACTGGTCGTGATCACGTTCGCACCCGATTCCGGGAAGTGGAACGTGGTGTACACGACGCCCGGCTGAATGCGATCGGTCACTTCGGCGCGCAGCACGGACTGGCCGGCACGCGACGTGATGCCAACCCAGTCATCCTGCTTGATGCCGCGTTCCGCTGCGTCGTCCGGATGGATTTCCAGGCGGTCTTCGCTATGCCACATGTTGTTGAACGTACGACGGGTCTGAGCGCCGACGTTGTACTGCGACAGGATACGGCCGGTCGTCAGGATGAACGGGAAATCCTTGCTGGTGCGTTCACCCGAACCGTAGTACTTGGTCAGGATGAAACGACCCTTGCCGCGGACGAATTCGTCGATGTGCATCGTCGGCGTGCCTTCCGGCGCTTCGGCGTTGCATGGCCACTGGATGCTGCCACCCAGTTCGTCGATACGCTTGAAGCTGACGCCGGTAAAGGTCGGCGTCAACGCTGCAATCTCGTCCATGATTTCACGCGGATGCGTGTAATTCATCGGATAACCGAGCGCGTTCGACAGCATCTGCGTGACTTCCCAGTCGCCATAACCGGATTTCGGCGGCATCACTTTGCGCACGCGCGAGATACGGCGCTCTGCGTTGGTGAAGGTGCCGTCTTTTTCCAGGAACGACGAACCGGGCAGGAATACATGTGCGTACTTTGCGGTTTCGTTCAGGAAGATGTCCTGAACGATGATGCATTCCATTGCTTCCAGCGCAGCGGTAACGTGTTGCGTGTTCGGGTCGGACTGAACAATGTCTTCACCTTCGCAGTACAGGCCCATGAAGGTCCCTTCCATCGCTGCGTCGAACATGTTCGGAATACGTAGGCCTGGCTCCGGGTCCAGCTTGACGTTCCATGCTGCTTCGAATTCAGAGCGAGCAGTGGTGTCGGACACGTGGCGGTAGCCCGGCAATTCGTGCGGGAAGGAGCCCATGTCGCAGGAACCTTGCACGTTGTTCTGACCGCGCAACGGATTGACGCCGACGCCTTCACGACCGATGTTGCCGGTTGCCATCGCAAGGTTGGCGATGCCGATAACGGCCGTCGAGCCTTGTGCATGCTCGGTCACGCCCAGGCCGTAGTAGATCGAGCCGTTTTTCGCTTTGGCGTACAGACGTGCTGCACCGCGAATATCTCCAGCCGACACGCCAACGATCGGTGCCATTGCTTCCGGCGAGTTTTCCGGCAGCGAAACGAACTCCATCCATTCCTGGAAGGAATCCCATTCGCAGCGTTCGCGGATGAATTCTTCCTTGTACAGTTTTTCGGTAACGATCACGTGTGCCAGTGCATTGACGACACCGACGTTGCCGCCCGGTTTCAGCTTCAGGTGATAATCGGCCTTGATGTGCGCCGATTTGACCATTTCGGTTTCACGCGGATCGACCACAATCAGATTGGCGCCCTGACGCAGGCGGCGTTTCATCATCGACGCAAACACCGGGTGACCGGAAGCCGGGTTGGCGCCGATGATCAGGATGCAGTCCGATTTCATCACGGACTCGAAAGTCTGCGTGCCGGCGGATTCGCCCATCGTGACTTTCAAGCCATAGCCGGTCGGCGAGTGGCAGACACGAGCGCAGGTATCGACGTTGTTGTTGCCGAATGCTGCACGCACCAGCTTCTGCACCAGATAGCCTTCTTCGTTCGTGCAGCGCGACGACACCAGGCCGCCGACGGAACCACGACCGTATTTGGCCTGGATGCGCTTGATTTCGGAAGCGGCGTAGTTGATCGCTTCTTCCCACGATACTTCCTGCCACGGATCCGAGATTTTCTTGCGGATCATCGGTTTCAGCATGCGGTCCTTGTGTGTTGCGTAACCCCATGCGAAACGACCCTTGACGCAGGCATGGCCCTGGTTGGCACCGCCGTCCGGGTTCGGGAGCATACGCACGACTTCGTTGCCCTTCATTTCGGCACGGAACGAGCAGCCCACGCCGCAGTATGCGCAGGTGGTGATCTTGCTGTGCTCGGCTTGGCCCATCATGATGACGGTCTTCTCGGTCAGCGTAGCGGTCGGGCAGGCATCGACGCAGGCGCCGCAGGAGACGCACTCGGAGTCGATGAAGTCTTCGTACTGGCTCGGCGACACGCGCGAATCGAAACCGCGACTGTCGATCGTCAGGGCGAAAGTACCTTGCGTTTCTTCACAGGCACGTACGCAGCGATTGCAGACGATGCACTTGGAAGGATCGTAAGTGAAGTACGGGTTGGATTCGTCCTTCTCCATCTTCAGATGGTTTTCACCGTCGTAGCCGTAGCGCACGTCGCGCAGGCCGACGACGCCGGCCATGTCCTGCAGTTCGCAGTTGCCGTTGGCCGGGCAGGTCAGGCAGTCCAGCGGGTGGTCGGAGATATACAGCTCCATGACGCCGCGGCGGATGTCTGCCAGTTTCGGGGTTTGCGTGCGCACCTTCATGCCGGCTTCGGCCGGTGTCGTGCACGATGCCGGGTAGCCACGGCGGCCGTCGATCTCGACCAGGCACAGGCGGCAGGAACCGAAGGATTCCAGGCTTTCGGTTGCGCACAGTTTCGGCACGTTGATGCCGGCTTCTGCAGCTGCGCGCATGACGGAAGTACCTTGCGGCACGGAGATGGTTTTACCATCAATTTCCAGCGTGACCAGATTTTCGGATGCGCGCTTCGGCGTACCGTAATCGATGCCATTCAATAAGTTCATGTTTCGCTCCAGTTAGCTTGCGTTGCGTTGGGCTACAGCATTAAGCCGCATTCGCCATCGGCTGATCGCCGAAGTCTTCAGGGAAGTGATTCAGGGCCGACAACACCGGGAACGGCGTCATGCTGCCCATCGCGCACAGCGATCCGGTGACCATCACGTCGCACAGGTCGCGCAGCAGCTTGATTTGCTGCGGACGGTTCTGGTTGGCGATGATCTTGTCCATGACTTCCACACCGCGGGTCGAGCCGATCCGGCACGGTGTGCATTTGCCGCACGATTCCGCCTTGCAGAAATGCATGGCGTAACGTGCCTGCTTGGCCATGTCGACGGACTCGTCGAACGCGACCAGACCGCCGTGACCGACGGTGGAGTCGACGGCGGCAAACGCTTCATAATCGAACGGCGTGTCGAACAGCGATTCGGGCATGTAGGCGCCCAACGGGCCGCCGACCTGCACGGCGCGGATCGGACGACCCGATTCCGAACCACCGCCGAAGTCGTATAGCAATTCACGCAGCGTCACGCCGAAAGCCTTCTCGACCAGGCCGCCGTATTTCAGGTTGCCGGCGAGTTGCATCGGCAATGTGCCGCGCGAACGTCCCATGCCGTAGTTCTTGTAGAACTCGGCGCCGCGCGACAGGATCAGCGGTACGGCCGACAACGAAATGACGTTGTTGATGACGGTCGGTTTGCCGAACAAGCCTTCCAGTGCAGGAAGCGGCGGCTTGGCGCGCACCATGCCGCGTTTGCCTTCGATACTTTCCAGCATCGCGGTTTCTTCGCCGCAGACATATGCACCGGCAGCCTTGCGCACTTCCAGATGGAAGGTGCGGCCGGAACCGAGGATGTTTTCACCGAGGTAACCTGCAGCCTTGGCGTTATCGATGGCTTCGTTCAGGTTGGCGATCGAGTGCGGATACTCGGAGCGCACATAGATATAACCCCGCGTCGCACCGACGGCGATGCCGGCAATCGTCATGCCTTCGATCAGCATGAACGGATCGTCTTCCATCACCATGCGGTCCGAGAACGTACCCGAATCGCCTTCGTCGGCGTTGCAGGCGATGTATTTCTGGTCAGCTTGCGCGCCCAGCACGGTTTTCCATTTGATGCCGGTCGGGAAAGCCGCACCGCCACGACCGCGCAGGCCGGAATCGGTCACTTCCTGCACGATGGCAGCCGGTTCCATGGCGATCGCTTTTTTCAGGCCGACATAACCCTCATGCGCCAGATAATCGTCCAGCGATACCGGATCGGTGATGCCGACACGGACGAACTGCAGGCGTTCCTGTTTTTTCAGGTAAGGAATTTCTTCGACCAGACCGAGCGCTTTCGGATGCGCTTGTTTGTCGATTTTGCCGGTATGGAAGCCCGCGTCGAACAGGCCGGCAACTTCATGCTCTTCGATCGGACCGAAACCGATACGACCGGCGTCGGTCGCGACTTCGACCAGCGGTTCCAGCCAGAACATGCCGCGCGAACCGTTGCGCACGAGTTTGATATCGACGCTGCGTGCCTTTGCTTCCTTGGCAATGGCAGCGGCGGTTTCATTGGCGCCCAGCGCCAGCGCGTTGGAATCGCGCGGAACGTAAATAGTGATGGTCATTGAACACCCCGCTTTGCCTGGACCAGGCGATTGAATTTTTCCTTCGAGACGCGTGCGTACAGGTCGTCATCGATCTGGATGGTCGGGCCGGTCGCGCATTGGCCGAGGCAGTACACCGTTTCCAGCGAGAATTTGCCGTCATCCGTGGTGCCGTGGAAATCGCAACCCAGCAACTCCTTCGCGTGCGAAGCCAGATCCTCGCAGCCGCGAGCCTGGCAGGCCTCGGCGCGGCAGATCTGCACGACGTGCTTGCCGGCCGGATGCTGGCGGAAGAAGTGATAATAAGTAATCACGCCATGCACTTCCGCACGGGAAATGTTCAGGCTGTCCGCGATAGACGGGACGGTGCTGGACGGGATATATCCGATAGCGGATTGGATATCGTGCAAAATCGGCAACAATGCACCAGGCATCTCCTTGCGCTGGGCGATGATGGACTCTACTGCGGCCATGTCGAATGTGTTTTGGGTGCTCATGAAGAGGCTCCTACCGACGACATCATTGGCAACACCTGCCGCGAAGTCGTGTAATGAAACGGGAACATACTGCTTCCTTGGTTTATAAAATTTGTCTTGTATATATGCTTTTAATAGCATATAGTTCAAAGGCGAACCTTTTCCAACGGCTGAAAGGTAGCACCCGAAAACCCTAGGTTCAATAGGCTATCTTTTGCATATCCGGGAAAGCGGCGTAAACGACACATAGGCTCCGTAGAACATATGTTCAAAGTCATCATCAATCCGCATTGGGAAATTTCGCACGACGGCGAAGCGTCGCTGGACACGGCGGTTTTGCTCGATTTGCTGATGGCGATCCAGAAAACGGGGTCGATTTCGAAGGCTGCGCGATTGGTTGGGCTGTCCTATCGATACTCGTGGGGC
This sequence comes from Oxalicibacterium solurbis, assembly GCF_014635845.1. GTDB lineage: Bacteria > Pseudomonadota > Gammaproteobacteria > Burkholderiales > Burkholderiaceae_D > Oxalicibacterium > Oxalicibacterium solurbis. Next base: position 351,962 of record NZ_BMDP01000003.1, read on the forward strand.
ATGCTGCGCGATGTCGAACAACTGTTCGGCACGCCGCTATTAAATACAGATCGTGGCCGTGGTACGACACTCACCCCGCTGGCGGAGAAACTGATCTGGGCCGACCGCCGTGTCCGTGCGCGCCTGTCGCCCACGCTCGAAAGTCTGGCGTCGGAACTGGAAAACGAGATCGGCAAGACGGTTGTCGGTAAATCCAAGCCTTTGCGGCTGGATGCCAGCCACGGTTTCGCCGTCGACGCCCTTCTGCATCAGTTGACCGAAGCCAACTTGCCGGTCGACCTGCGTTACCGCAACAGTACGGATGCGGTAGCTGCGTTATCGCGTAGCGAATGCGATCTCGCGGGTTTTCATGTGCCGTTGGGCGAATTCGAGAAAAAGGCGGTCGAGCGTTATGCGCAATGGCTGAACCCGCGCGAACACTGCCTGCTGCATCTGGCTGTGCGTACGCAAGGCATGTTCGTTTCGCCGGGTAATCCGAAGAAAGTCCAGACGTTGCAGGATCTGGCCCGGCCCGGCGTGCGTTTCGTCAACCGCCAGATCGGTTCCGGCACGCGCATGCTGCTGGAACTGATGCTGGCCGGCGCCGGCATTTCGCCGTTCGATATCGAAGGCTATCAAAGCAACGAATTCACACACTCGGCTGTCGCGGCTTACATCGCCAGCGGCATGGCGGACGTCGGCGTTGGCGTGCAGACAGCAGCGCAGCGTTTTGGCCTGGACTTCATTCCGCTGGTGAAGGAACGTTATTTCATGGCGCTGCCGCTGTCGATGATGGACGACCCACTGATCCAGCACGTGATCGAAGTCGTGCAATCGGGTTATTTCCGCAAGGTGATTAACGGACTGGCCGGCTATGAATCCGGTGATACGGGCAAGATATTGCTGCTGTCTGAAGCATTTGGCCAAGCGGCGATACGGCGCAATGTGCCGCCTTCTCCGATTACTTCAGAATCGCAATTCCCTTGATCTGCGCATAGACGCGATTGCCCGGCATCAGGTTCATCGTCGCGCACGATTTGCGCGTGATGCGGGCCAGCAGGCGCGTGCCGTTTGCATCGAGCCCCACCATCACCTGTCCCGGACTGTCTTCCGCCAGCTCGGTAACGGTCGTTTCTATGATGTTCAGGATGCTGGAATCGTACACGGGCACACGGCTCAAGCTGACGTCGCGCGCCTGAATCCGGATGCGAACCTGTCGTCCGATCGGCAGATCGAGTTGCGGTAATTGTAGATTGCCGCCGGAAAATTTCGCCTGCGTCAGGTGGAAAGCCGGATCGTGATTGACGACGGTCGCGGCCACCAGCGCTCCTGCATCCGTGCCATGCGCCACGCCAAGGTCCAGACGCGTCAGCAGTTCGTCGATTGGTCCGTTGGCGACGACGCGGCCAGCTTCGAGCAGGACCAGATGATCAGCCAGTCGTGCCACCTCGTCAGCCGAATGGCTGACGTACAAAACCGGAATATCCAGTTCATCGTGCAGGCGTTCGAGATACGGCATGATTTCCGCCTTGCGGTGCGCATCCAGCGCGGCCAACGGTTCATCCATCAGCAGAATGCGTGGACTGGTTGCCAGCGCCCGCGCGATGCCGACGCGCTGACGTTCGCCGCCGGAGAGTTTGTCAGGTTTGCGCGCCAGCAGATGGCCGATATCCAGCAGCTCGATCGCATGTTCGAGTGACACCTGCCGCTCCGCTGCCGGAATCCTGCGCATGCCGTATTCGAGATTGCGTTGCACGCTGAGATGCGCAAACAGGCTGGCTTCCTGAAAGACGTAACCGAGCGGCCGCTTCCAGGTTGGAATGAAAATATTGCTGGCATCGTCCTGCCATGTTTCTCCATTCACCTGCAGAAATACGCGCGAGGCCGGCTCCAGCCCGGCGATCACGCGCAGGCAGGTGGTCTTGCCGGAACCGGAGGCGCCGAACAGCGCCGTGATGCCGCGTCCCGGCAAAGCCAGGTCGACATCGAGATGAAAGGCGCCGTAATCGACCTTGAAGCGCGCCAGGACTTGATCGTCTTTCATGAGTTCTTGCGGCGTCCTGTCGGGTTCAGCGTGTAGAGCGTGATCAGCACCAGCAGCGAGAACACCACCATGCCGGCGGCAAGCCAGTGCGCCTGCGCGTATTCCAGCGCTTCGACGTGATCGTAGATTTGCACGGACACCAGCCGTGTCTTCTCGGGAATATTCCCGCCTATCATCAATACGACGCCGAATTCGCCAACCGTGTGCGCGAACCCCATCACCGTCGCGGTCAGATAACCGGGGCGCGCCAGCGGCAGGATGACGCTGAAGAAGGTATCGAGCGGCGATGCGCGCAACGTCGCCGCGGCTTCCAGCGGACGCTCGCCGATTGCCTCGAAGGCATTCTGGATCGGCTGCACGACGAAAGGCATCGAATAGAGAACGGAGCCGACGACGAGGCCGGCAAAGGTGAAGGGCAGCGTGCCCAGACCGAGAACCTGGGTCAGCTTGCCGATCGGCCCGTTGGGGCCGAGCGTCACCAGAAGATAGAAACCGATCACGCTGGGCGGCAGCACCAGCGGCAATGCCACGAAGGCACCGATCGGGCCTTTCAGCCAGGAACGGGTGCGCGCCAGCCACCACGCCACCGGCGTGCCGATCAGCAGCAGGATCAGCGTGGTGAGCGCCGCCAGTTCCAGGGTAAGGACGACGGCGCTGATGTTCGGATCGGTCAAGTGCAGAACTTCTTTGTCAGGGAATTACAGATCGTAGCCGAAGGAGCGGATGATGGCCTTGACCGGTTCGGACTTCAGATACGTGGCCCATTCGGCGGCAGCCTTGTTGTCCTTGCCGTGCGTCAGGATCACGGCATCCTGGCGGATCGGCTCATGCAGGTTTGCCGGCACGATCCAGCCGGAACCGCTCTTCAGTTTGCCGTTTTCGAACACTTGCGACAGCGCGACGAAACCCAGTTCGGCATTGCCGCTGGAGACGAACGAGAAGGTCTGCCCGATGTTTTCGCCGGTGACGAATTTCGGCTGCAAGGCATCGTAGACACCCAGCTTGTTCATCGTTTCCACGGCTGCGGCGCCGTATGGCGCCAGTTTCGGCGAAGCGACCGCGATATGCGCGAACGTGCCTTTCTTCAGGATCTCGCCCTTGGCATCGACATAGTCGGCCTTGGCCGACCACAGCACCAGTTTGCCGGTGGCGTAGGTGAAGCGCGAGTTGGCAACGATGCCGTCTTCTTTTTCCAGTTTTGCAGGTGTCGTGTCATCGGCCGCCAGGAAGACGTCGAACGGCGCACCGTTCTTGATCTGCGTATAGAACTTGCCGGTGGAGCCGAACGACAGCACGACTTTGTGGCCGGTGGCTTTCTCGAAATCGGCTGCGATGACTTTCGCCGGCGCGGTGAAGTTGGAGGCGACAGCTACCTGCACTTCTTCGGCCAGTGCCGCCGAAGAAAGACCGAGCGCTACGAGACTGACGAGCAAGGATCTGGAAAAAGTTTTCATGATGATGAAAGGAGAGTGGTGGATAAATCGGTCAGGAAGGCACCGCCAGAATGATGTGCGACGCCTTGATCAATGCGCTGGCCTTGACGCCTTCCTTCAGGTTCAGCGTCTTGACGCTTTCGTTGGTGATGATGGACGCGACAGTTTTTCCGCCTGGCAGCTCGATCACGACCTCGGCATTGACGGCGCCTTCCTGGCATCGCACGACGGTACCGGTCAGCGTGTTGCGTGCGCTGGTCTTGAGATTGGTGTCCGTGGTCAGGATGATCCACTGTGCTTTCACCAGTGCGAATACCTCGCTGCCGGATTCCAGTGCCAGATGGTCGGCGCTGTCGTTGGTGATGATGGCGGCGAGTTCCGCAGCGTTACCGATATCGACAATGACTTCGGCGTTGACAGCGCCTTTCTTGACCGCCTTGACGGTTCCGAGAAACTGGTTGCGGGCACTGGTTTGCATGTCAAATCTCCGGCTCATCGAGTAGTACTGGTCGAAATCGTCCATCATGTCGCCGATCACGGAAGGAACGGCAGCCCACGCCTGTTCCAGGCGTCGGTAGGTTGCCACCATGCGCCGGCCGTATTCGGTCAGGCAGGTGCCGCCCCCGGTGCTGCCGCCGGGTTGGCGGATCACAACGGGTTCGCGCGACAGGTTGTTGATCGATTCCACGGCTTGCCATGCGGCTTTGTAACTCATGCCCATGGCGGTGGCCGCTGCCGAAATCGAGCCCGAACTGTCGATGCGTTCCAGCAGTTCGAGATGGTCCCAGCGTTTTCCGCGCGGCTTGGACAAGCCTTCCAGCTTGATTGGCGACGATGCTTTGCTCATGACGGTCTTCTTTAGGTTTCTTTGTTCGGAAAACGACGAAAGGCCTGTCCAGTCCAAGCGTGAGGTTGCTATCATACACGATATTACTTTGAACGACATATTGGCTGGCAGGGCAGACGATCATTCTAGTGAATACGTGCCGCGAGAGGTGCTTGCAGCAGCCGGATGTCGGTTTTTATTACGGCATCGCCTTGAGGATGGAAAATCATGTTCGTACGCCAACTCGACTATCTCGTCACGCTTGCCCGCGAGAAGCACTTCGCCCGCGCAGCTGAAATCTGCTGCGTCTCCCAGCCGGCCTTGTCGGCCGCGGTGCGCAATCTGGAAAACGAACTCGGCGTGGCCATCGTACAGCGCGGCCAGCGTTTTCAGGGATTCACGCCGGAAGGCGAACGCATTCTCGACTGGGCGCGCCAGACGCTGGCGGCGCTGGAAGGATTGAAACAGGAGGCATCGCTGTCGCGCGTGCGCCTGACCGGCACGCTGCGTTTCGGTGCGATCCCGACCACGATGCCCATCGTTTCATTGCTGACCGGGCCTTGCCGCATGCAGCATGCGAATCTGCAGCAACTGGTGCTGTCGCTGAGCTCGGAGGAAATAATGCGCCGGCTCGACGATTTCGAACTGGATGTCGGCCTGACGTATCTGGAGGACCAGCGGTTGAACGGCTTTCATGTCCAGCCGCTTTATCGCGAACGCTACATGCTGCTGGCGCGCGATCGTGCCGCGCTTGGCGAGCGGCGCGAGATCGACTGGAAGGCCGCGGCCGAACTGCCGATGTGTTTGTTGACGCCGGATATGCAGAATCGCCGCATTGTCGACGCCGCGTTCCGTCGTGCCGAGGTGCAATCCAACGTTGTCGTCGAGACCGATTCGGTGTTTGCACTGTATGCACAGGTGCGGCATGCGGAGCTGTACAGCGTCGTGCCGCACAGCCTGTTGTGCCTGTTCGAGCCCGGAGGGGAAATGGCGGCGATTCCGCTGGTGCCGGAGCTCAGTCGTTCCATCGGCCTGATTTCCCTGGCGCACGATCCCTGCTCGCCCATCGTCATCGCCGCGCGCAACATTGCCATGCAGATCGATCTGCAAACGCGATTCGATCGTTATCTGTCGCCGGCATGACCGGCAGGATATAAACAAGCAGGCATACAAACAGACAGACATAAGCGGCAGCTATCAGTCCATCACATCAAACGATTGGACCGTGACATTGCTTCATTCCTAAGATGAATTGGTTGGCATCGCCTGGGTGCCGGCATCGGCATTCCCGATTTCCCTGACGCAACAACAATTCATCTTATGGAGAAGCCTCATCATGGCCAAAGTTTTATGTGTGCTGTACGACGATCCTGTCACCGGTCACCCGACCTCTTATGCGCGCGATGAAGTCGCGCAACCTTCCATCTATCCGGACGGCCAGACCCTGCCGACGCCGAAAGCCATCGACTTCAAACCGGGCACCCTGCTCGGCAGCGTGTCGGGCGAACTCGGCCTGCGCAAATACCTGGAATCGAACGGCCATCAACTGGTCGTGACCTCCAGCAAGGACGGTGCGGACAGCGTGCTCGATCGCGAACTGCACGACGCTGAAATAATCATCTCGCAACCGTTCTGGCCGGCTTACATGACGGCTGAACGCATCGCCCGCGCGAAAAAGCTGAAGATGATCGTCACTGCCGGCATCGGTTCGGATCACACCGATCTGGAAGCAGCCAACAAGCACAACATCACCGTTGCCGAAGTCACCTATTGCAACAGCCACTCGGTGGCCGAGCACGTCCTGATGATGATCCTGTCGCAGGTGCGCAATTACATTCCGTCGTACAACTGGGTGGTCAAGGGCGGCTGGAACATCGCCGACTGCGTGTCGCGTTCCTACGATCTGGAAGCGATGAGCGTCGGTACCGTCGCTGCCGGCCGTATCGGCCTGCGCGTGCTGCGCCTGCTGAAACCGTTCGACGTCAAGCTGCACTACATGGATCGCCATCGCCTGCCGGAAGCAGTCGAGAAGGAACTGAACCTGACCTATCACAGCAATCTGAAGAGCCTGGCTGCTGCCTGCGACGTGGTCACGCTGAACTGCCCACTGCACCCGGAAACGGAACACATGGTCAACGAAGAAACGCTGAAATACTTCAAGCGCGGCGCCTACATCATCAACACCGCACGCGGCAAGCTGTGCGATCGCGATGCAATCGTCAAAGCGCTGGAAAGCGGCCAGCTGGCCGGCTACGCAGGCGATGTCTGGTTCCCGCAACCGGCACCGGCCGATCATCCATGGCGCACGATGCCGCATCACGGCATGACGCCGCACATCTCCGGCACCAGCCTGACCGCGCAAGCGCGTTATGCCGCCGGCACGCGTGAAATCCTCGAGTGCTACTTCGAAGGTCGTCCGATCCGCGACGAATACCTGATCGTCCAGGGCGGCAAGCTGGCCGGCGTCGGCGCGCACTCGTACAGCGACGGCAACGCCACCGGCGGTTCCGAAGAAGCCGCGAAGTTCAAAGCGGTCAAGTAATACGGCACCGGCATCGCCGTCGTTACCGGCTGCGGCGATCGCCGATGTTGGCTCGCATGCCGACGCACTCCTGGGCGTCGGCATTTTTCATTCGGCAAAATACAAGTGGAATTCTCATGACAACATTAGAACGGGATCACCTGTCCGATCCTCTTCCATCACCCGCTCCCGTCGCTTCGCACTTTCCGCCGCGGTCGGCATTCCGGCACGTGCTGCTGGCGGCGCTTGGCGGTTTTGTCGCGATCGCCGCCATTGCGCTGCTGGCCAGCAATTTCCATGCCGCGCTGATGCTGGGTTCGTTCGGCGCATCCTGCGTGCTGGTGTTCGGGTTTCCGGATGCGCCTTTTTCCCAGCCGCGCAATGTCGTCATCGGCCATACGCTGAGCAGCTTCGTCGGCCTGCTTTGCCTCACGCTGTTCGGACCGCACTGGTGGGCCGTGGCGCTGGCGGTCTCGCTGGCGATTGCCGCAATGATGCTGACGCGCACCGTGCATCCGCCGGCCGGTTCCAATCCGGTCATCATCTTCCTGGCGATGCCGCAGTGGGACTTCCTGTTGTTTCCGACATTGAGCGGCGCGCTCGTTCTCGCAACGATCGGCCTGCTGTACAACCGCGTGTTGCGCGGTCATGCCTATCCGAAATACTGGTAGCGCGTTGTCATGCACGCGGAGCGATGCGGTGGGTGTTGGCTGAATGCCAATTGCCTGGCCGTGTGCGAAGCCTGTTCTTTCGCTCAGTACAGACAATTTGTCGCGCATGCAGCGTCAAATTGTCGCGTCATTGGGTAAGTGCACTGAGCCGGCCTCTTCTAAATCAACGACTTAGCGCGTGGCGCGTGCTGGCATGTCGATTGCCTTTGTGGGTCTCCAACGACGGAATGTTTCCGTCCGGCGCAGCGAACGCTGCGGTCGAAAAAATCAGAGGAGAGATTTCACATGCTCAAATTTTTTGCGAAAGAAAGAACGGTTGCCGGTCCGGGATTCAACCGTTGGATGGTGCCGCCGGCCGCATTGGCAGTCCATCTGTGTATCGGCCAGGCCTATGCATTCAGTGTGTTCAACGGCCCGCTGTCCAAGGCGATCGGCATTACCGAGTCGGCACCGGATGACTGGAAGCTGACGACCATCGGATGGATTTTCAGTCTGGCGATTTTCTTCCTCGGCTTGTCCGCCGCGTTCGGTGGTAAATGGCTGGAAAAGGTCGGGCCGCGCATGACGATGTTTGTCGCGGCCTGCTGCTTCGGCGGCGGCTTCCTGATTTCGGCGATCGGCGTGGCGCTGCACCAGATCTGGTTGCTCTATCTCGGTTATGGCGTGATCGGCGGCATCGGCCTCGGTCTCGGCTACGTGTCGCCAGTCTCGACGCTGATCAAGTGGTTCCCGGATCGTCGCGGCATGGCGACCGGCCTGGCGATCATGGGTTTCGGCGGTGGCGCGATGGTTGCTGCACCGCTGTCGGTATTCCTGATGAATACCTTCAAGACCGCCACCTCGGTTGGCGTGATTCAGACCTTCGTTGTGATGGGCGTCCTGTACTTCATCTCGATGGTGATCGGCGCGTTCACGATCCGTATTCCCGCAGAAGGCTGGCAGCCGAAGGGTTGGACGCCACCGGCGACGGAAAACCGCATGATCACGCGCAACCACGTGCATATCGACGAAGCGCTGAAGACGCCGCAGTTCTACCTGCTGTGGCTGGCGTTGTGCCTGAACGTGACGGCCGGCATCGGCGTGCTGGGTCAGGCCTCGGTGATGATCCAGGAAACCTTCAAGGGCGGCGTGACGCCGGCTGCGGCTGCCGGTTTCGTCGGCCTGATGAGCCTGTTCAACATGGGCGGCCGTTTCTTCTGGTCGTTCTCTTCCGACTATCTCGGACGCAAGAACACCTATTACGTCTTCTTCATCCTCGGCATCATCCTGTACACGCTGGTTCCGCACACCGGCCAGACCGGCAGCGTCGCGCTGTTCGTGCTGTGCTATTGCGTGATCATCAGCATGTACGGCGGCGGCTTCTCGACGATCCCGTCCTATCTGGCCGACATGTTCGGCACCAAGTATGTCGGTGGCATCCACGGTCGCCTGCTGACGGCCTGGGCGGCGGCCGGCATCTTCGGCCCGGTGCTGGTCAACTACATTCGCCAGTACCAGGTCGAGCATGGCGTGGACAAGGCTGCTTCGTACGAGGTGACGATGTATGTGATGGCTTGCCTGCTGGTGCTGGGCTTCATCTGCAACATGTTGGTCAAACCGGTGGATCGACGTCACCACATGAGCGAACAGCAACTGCGCAACGCCGAGCCGGATCTGGCTGGCGCGCATTAAGTTCGAATCGACCGAAGCTATCGAACCTACTCCAAGGAGCATATTCATGAATACGCATTACTCGACAACGGAAGAAGTCCGACCCACCAATCCGGTCCTCATGGTGATTTTCTGGCTGTACGTCGGTATTCCGCTTGTGTGGGGAGTATCGTCCACACTGCAGAAAGCGGCCGCGCTGTTCCAGTAAGAACAGCCGTATCGCAGTAATATCTGACGATACATTCGGCGGTAACATCCGCAACAGGGCGAGAGGCATGCCTCTCGCCTTTTTTCATGGCATTTTCATGTGTGCGTCGCCCGCCACGAAAAAATTGCAACTTTGCATCTGCCCTGTCGACAGGAAAATCGCGGCACAATGGACGTCGCCCGAATAAATGAACGAATACTTGATGAGTGCTGCAATCACGACGGCCTCGAACGCCGACGAATCATTCACCGAAGCCTTTGGCGGCTGGCAGCATCGCTCCATCCTGATCGTCGATGACGAACCCGGCATGCGCAGTTTTCTCAAGCGCACGCTGGCCAGCCGCTGCAGCCGTGTTGAAACGGCCGAATCGGTCGAGGATGCCGCCGTGCTGCTCGGCCAGCAGCACTTCGATCTGATCATTCTCGACAATTCATTGCCCGGAAAATCGGGCGTGGACTGGCTGCATGAAATCCGCGCGCGCGGGCTGTACAACGACGTCGTATTGATCACCGCCTTCGCCGATCTCGATATCGCCATCCGCGCATTGCGCGCCGGCGCCGCTGATTTTCTGCTGAAGCCTTTCCGCGTGAACCAAATCCTGAGCGCGATCGGTCGCTGCTTCGATCGTGCACACCTGCGCCGCGAAAACTTCGTGCTGCGCCGCGAGCTGGACCAGCATGCCGATCTGGCCGGCGCGGACGGACTGATCGGCCAGTCGGCGGCGCTGCAGCCGATCCACGATGCGATCGAGCGGCTGGCATCGGTACCGAGCACCGTGCTGATCACCGGCGAATCCGGCACCGGCAAGGAAGTCGCGGCACGCGCGATGCATTTCCTCAGCAATCGTTCGCGCAATCACTTCGTACCGATCAACTGTGGCGCGGTGCCGCCGGACATCATCGAGAGCGAACTGTTCGGCCACGTAAAAGGCGCGTTCAGCGGCGCGGCTTCGTCGCGTGAAGGCCTGTTCTTCTATGCGCAAGGCGGCACCTTGTTCCTCGACGAAGTCGGCGAACTGCCGATGGCGATGCAGGTCAAGCTGCTGCGTGCGCTGGAAGAAAAGAAAATCCGGCCGGTCGGCGCCGATCGCGAGATTCCGGTGGATGTGCGCGTCATTGCCGCGACCAATCGTAATGTCGAGCTGGAAGTGGCGGAAGGCCGCTTCCGTGAGGATCTCTATTACCGACTCAATGTCGTGCAACTGCAGATGCCGCCGTTGCGCGATCGTCTCGAAGACATTCCGGCGCTGGCTGCCAGCTTCGTGCGGCAGCTGGCGCAACAGCTCGGGGTGCCGCCGCGCCCACTGGACGACAAGGTGCTGGCATCGATGGCAGCCTATTCGTGGCCGGGCAATGTGCGCGAACTGCGCAATCTGGTCGAGCGCTGGCTGATCCTCGGCAATCTGCCGGATGCCGTATTCGGCAATCGCATGGCGATCAATGTGGCAGACCGCGCAGCGGATGGCGAAGTGTCGCTGGAAGCGATCGAGAAGCAGCACATCCTGAAGATACTTGCCGAAAGCGGGGGCAACAAGACCGAAGCCAGCCGCCGTCTTGGCGTGTCGCGCAAGACGCTGGAACGCAAGTGTGCCGAATGGGGCGTCTGAACAATTGAACGCGATGCGCCGCTTCATGCAATGGGGGATGACACTGCGCATTCTCGGTAACGCATCGGTGCGTACCAAGTTGTTGCTGGTGACGCTGGTACCGTTCCTCACGGTTCTCCCCATCCTGTTTTTCCTGATCTTTTACTGGGGTGTCGGCTATTACGATCGATTACTGACGTTCAAGGTCAGCAGCGATCTGGCGGTGGCGCACGAATATTTCCTGCATGTGCGCGATCGCGTCGGCCTCGACGTTTCCAGTCTGGGCAATTCGCATCCGCTGGTGAAAACGATCGAGGACGGCAGCAATGCGACCATCCAGCAGCTGCTGGCGGAGCGGCAGATTGCGCTTGGTCTCGATTTTCTGAATTTCCTCGATACCGAAGGCCACTTGCGCGTGTCGACGGTAGCGCTCGGCACGCTCGACAATTCGCATTGGCCGATCGTGCAATCGGCGCTGCAGGGCAATGCCAGCAACGACATCGATATCTATACGGAAGCGCAGCTACGCCGGCTCGACGCACACATGGCGCAACAGGCACATCTGGAACTGGTCGATACGCCGAATGCGACGCCGACCACCAAGACGGCCGAAACCAGCGGCATGGTGATCCACGCCGCCACACCGATCTATGACGGCGAAGGTCGCATGCTCGGCGTGCTAGAAGGCGGCGTGCTACTGAACCAGAACCTGCCTTTCGTCGATACCATCAACAGCCTCGTCTATGCGGAAGGCTCGCTGCCGGAAGGCAGCGCCGGCACCGCCACGCTGTTCATCGACGACGTGCGCATTGCCACCAATGTGCGACTGTTCGGCAATCGCCGTGCGCTTGGCACGCGTGCCTCGCAGGTGGTGCGCAATCACGTGCTCAATGACGGCAAGACCTGGCTCGACAGCGCCTTTGTCGTGCATGACTGGTATATCTCCGCTTACGAACCGATTTCCGACAGTTTCGGACGGCGTGTCGGCATGTTGTATGTCGGCTATCTGGAAGCGCCCTTCCGCAAGGCCAAGGAAACCGCGTTCTATCTATTGGCGGCATTGTTTGCGGTAATCGGCATGGGTGGCGTGTATTTTTCGTTGCGTGTGGCGCGCGGCATCTACGCGCCGCTGGCGGCGATGAACCGGACGATGACGGCGGTCGAAATGGGCGACATGGATGCGCGCAGCGGCGGTACGCCATCCCGCGACGAACTGGGTAGCCTGTCGCGACACCTGGATGAATTGCTCGATACCGTGCAGGCGCAGAATCACGAGCTGAAAACCTGGGGCGAACAACTGGATCGCAAGGTGGTCGAGCGCACGATGGAACTGGAAGCGACCAATAAGTTGCTGGTGCAGGCGCAGCAGCAGCTTGTACTGGCGGAGAAGCTAGCCGCCATCGGCGAGATCACCGCCGGTGTTGCGCATGAGATCAACAATCCGGTCGCCGTATTGCAAGGCAATCTCGATGTGCTGCGCGATACGTTGGGCCAGGCAGCGGCGCCGGTGCAGGGCGAATTGAAGCTGATGGACCAGCAGATTCAGCGCGTCAATACTATCGTCACCAAGCTGCTGCAGTTCGCTAATCCGGGCGAATTCGCCGGCTATGTGGAAGCGATCATGGTGGACGACGTGGTCACGGATTCGCTGGTGCTGGTGCGTCATCTGCTGAACCAGTGCGACATTCGCGTCGAACATCGCAAGGGCGCGACGATGGCGGTACCGATCAATCGCGGCGAACTGCAGCAGGTGCTGATCAATCTGTTCACCAATGCCATTCATGCGATGAAGAACGGCGGCAGCCTGACGATCGAGACTGCGGACTGGTACGGTGAAAACGATACCAGCGGCGTCGACATTCGTGTGGCCGATACTGGTGCCGGCATTCGGCGCGAAGATTTGCCGCGTGTGTTCGATGCCTTCTTCACGACCAAGCGCCAGGGCGGCACCGGCCTTGGGCTGTCGATCAGTTACACGCTGGTGGCACGTTATGGCGGCACGATTCTGGTCCAGAGCGAGGAAGACTCAGGTACCGAGTTCACCGTGCATCTATTGGCCTGACACGCCGATTTTTAATTTTGTTCAGGTGGTTTCATTGCGGCGTTCGCTGCCGGCGCCGCGCAGGGCGGCCAGAATGAACAGTGCCAACAGTGCGCTGAGAATCGCCGTCATTTCGCGTCCCATACCTGCAGCCACGCCGATCGCGGCGGTCAGCCAGACGCTGGCGGCGGTTGTCAGCCCCTTGATTTCCTGCTCCTGATTCAGCTTGATGATCGCGCCGGCACCGAGAAAGCCGACGCCGGTCACTACGCCTTGCAATACGCGGCTCAGATCGGCCTGGCTGACGCCTGCTTCCAGCGGCACCAGCACGAAGATGGCAGCGCCGAGCGCAACCAGCATATGCGTGCGCAAGCCGGCCGAGATGCCGCGCGATTCGCGTTCGTAGCCGAGCAACCCACCGAGTACGACAGCGACCAGCAGGCGCGCGCAGACGCGCGTGACCTGTGCCGGATCGCTGATGTCGGAAAATTCCTCACGCAACGTTTGCCAGACGAGCGTTCCGGTATCCATCACGACCTTATTTCTGGTCGGTGACGGGATTGGCGGTAGAGTGATTGTTCGCCTGGCCGGAATTCGGCATGGTGGTGCTCTCTTCCTGTTTGCTCAAATCCTTTGGATGAGCTTGCGTGGGGCCGGAGGCATCACCGCTATCGCCGGATGCACCATCCGGTGCAGCAGGCGGTGTGGAAGTTTCCGGTGCGGGCATGCTGCTGGGTGGCGAGGCGATCGAACCACTAGTGCCCGGCGAATCGCCGGTCTTTGGTGCAGGCGGAGTTTCCGCGCGATCGCAGCCGGCGAGCAGTGCGATGAGCATGGCGGAAGACAAGGCAGAAGCAAGAACGGAACGGACTGGGAACATGTCGATCTCCTTTCCAGATTGCGAATCCTCATTGTAGTGAGCGATTCTGCGCTTGGTAAGGATTAAATTGACCGTCGCGATGAAGTGAAAAACTTACACGGCCGATGCTGGCGCATTCTGCAAAACGGCCGCGTAAATTTCCCTCGGCGCATCACGCAGCCGGCAAAACTGTTGTGTCGGCTTCGCGATGGCTACTTGATGCGTACCGTACCGGGCAATCAATCTTCCGGAAAATCCGCCGATGCGCTGATTTCGGCCCAGTTGTCGAAGTCTCTCTGCAGCCACACCAGCTTGTTGCGTGCACCGTTCATCGCAGCTTTGCCGAGCAGCAGTCGTAATGGTGGATCAGCTGCTTCGACCGTTTGCACGATGATGGCGGCGGCACGTTGCGGATCGCCCGGCTGTTTGCCGCTGTAGCCGCGAATCATGCGCATGCGTTCGCCTGCGGTGGCGTCGTAATCCGGGATGCCGATGGGCTGTTCGTCCGCTGAACGCCCTGCCCAGTCGGTGCGGAATGGTCCGGGTTCGATGATCAATACCTTGATGCCGAGCGGCGCGACTTCGTGCGACAGCGATTCGGACAATGCCTCGACGGCAAATTTCGATGAATTGTAAAAGCTTAGCGCCGGAAATGCGGCAAGACCGCCGACCGACGAGATATTGACGATATGGCCGCTGCGCTGGCGGCGCATCAGAGGCAATACGGCGCGCGTCATCTGTGTCAGGCCCCAGACATTGATCTCAAACATATTGCGTACGGCAGCGATGTCGCTTTCCTCGAACGAACCGAAGTAGCCGACGCCCGCATTGTTGACCAGCACGTCGATGCGCCCGAAACGCTGTTCTGCCGCATCGACGGCAGCTGCAACCTGCTCCGGCTTCGTCACGTCGAGCGTCAATACCAGCGCGTGGTCTTCATGGCCGGCCACGAGATCTTCCACCTGTTTGATGTTGCGTGCGGTGACGACGGTCGGATAACCGAGCGACAGTGTATGGGCGGCGAGATAGCGGCCGAAGCCGGTCGAGCATCCGGTGATGAACCATACGGGTTGTTTTTGTGCAGTCATGTTTTTCCTCGATGAGACAGGCAAATGAAAAACGGCCGAGTGCCAAGCACTCGGCAGAACAAACTCTACGCCGATCGAGAAAAATGTGCCGGCCATTGACCCAACGGCGAACCATTTGCGGATTCAGGCAGTTGCCCAATTGATGGGTGGTACCGGATCGCGCCGTTGCATTCATGAACGACGGGTACTCGGAAATTGCCAAATCTGGTAGAGGGGAGTCTGGACAATTCTTATGTCGCAGAGATCGCCCATCGGGAATTTGTTGTTGCCAAACCGATTTTTCGATTCACGCTATGCTGTCGGTCTGCCTGCGCGCACGTTTGTATTCACTGCCGCATGCGTGGCTGAAGAAGGGTTCGGGTTCCATGAAATCGTTAAAAGACATTCCGCTGTCCGTACTGGACCTGTCGCCGATTATTGCCGAGGGCGATGCTGCCGATGCTTTCCGCCGTTCGCGCGATTTGGCGCAACACGTGGAAAAGCTGGGTTATCACCGCATCTGGCTGGCCGAGCATCACAGCATGCCGGGCATTGCGAGCGCGGCGACGGCGGTCGTCATCGGCCACGTGGCCGGCGGCACATCGACGATACGTGTCGGTTCCGGCGGCATCATGCTGCCCAATCATGCGCCGCTGGTCGTCGCCGAGCAGTTCGGCACGCTGGCGTCGCTGTACCCTGGCCGTATCGATCTCGGCCTCGGCCGTGCACCCGGCTCCAATCAGGCCACGGCGCGCGCATTACGCCGCCAGGTCAACGACGACGGCAGTGAGTTTCCACGTCAATTGAACGAGTTGCGCGCATTCTTTCGCCCGACCGATGAAGATGCGCCGGTGCAGGCAGTGCCGGGACAGGGGCTCGACGTTCCGATCTGGTTGCTCGGTTCCAGCAGCTACAGCGCGCAGCTGGCCGGCTATCTCGGTTTGCCGTTCGCTTTTGCCGGTCAATTCGCGCCAGACTACATGCTGGCGGCATTGCGCCTGTATCGTGAAACCTTCCGTCCGGGAGCGCTCGACAAGCCGTATTCCATGGTGGGTGTCAACGTGTTTGCGGCCGATACCGAAGAACAGGCGCAACGCATGGCGACGTCGCAGCAGCAGATGCATCTGGCGCTGGTGCGTGGCGAGCCGATACGTTTGCCGCCGCCGGTTGCGAGCATGGACGATGCGTGGTTGCCGCACGAACGCATCTCGGTCGAATCGATGCTGCGTGGCTCGATCATCGGCGATGCATCGACGGTAAAAGCAAGGCTGCAGGAATTTCTCGATACCACGCAAGTAGACGAGATCATCATTCATACGATGGCTTACGATCACGAAGCACGCAAACGCTCGTACGAAATCGTCGCTGATGTGCGCAAGGCATGATGGATCGAAACATGACTGATTCGACATTGTTCAACACCGATGAGATTGTGCAGCTGCTGGAGCTGAAGCCGTCAGGTGAGGATAATTTCATCGGACAGAGCCATTTCATGGGCGTGCCGCATGTGTTCGGCGGACAGGTTCTTGGACAAGCGCTGCATGCGGCAAACATGACGGTGCCGCAAACAGATCGTCGCCCGCATTCATTGCATGCGCTGTTTATTCTGCCCGGCGATTTGCGCCTGCCGATCGAATACGAAGTCGAGCGCGTGCGTGATGGTGGCAGCTTCAGTACACGGCGCGTAGTGGCGAAGCAGGACGGCAAGCGGATCTTCGTGATGTCGACGTCATTCCAGTCGCCGGAAGAGGGACTGTCGCACCAGAAGCCGCCGCCAGCTATGTCCGATCCGGAAACCTTGCCTTCCAGCGTCGTGGCGTGGAAGGAGCATGGCGGCGCGGCCTGGCCGTTCCGTCCGGTGCCGATGGACTTTCGTGCGGAACACGATGGCGATCTGCTGAGCGGTCCGCAAGGCAGTACGCATCGCCATGTCTGGGTGCGTACGCCGACGCGTTTGCCGGACGATGCGTATGTGCACGAAAGCCTGTTCGCCTACATTTCGGATTACGGTCTGCTGTGGACGGCACTGCAGCCGCATCGCATCAGTGTCGGCGATCCGCGCATGCAGATTGCCAGCCTCGATCACACGATCTGGTTTCACCGGCCATTCCGCATGGATGAATGGCTGCTGTTCGCCATCGAGACACCGAACGCATCGGGAGGGCGCGGCCTGTGCATGGCGCACGTCTACAATCGGGAAGGTGTGCTGGTAGCGACGGTGGCGCAGGAAGGCTTGATTCGTGTGCGCGATTTTCCTGCAGAGGCACGTGCTGCCTGATGTGAACGCTTGCCGTTACAGATCGACGATCATCTCGAATCCGCCGTAAATCATCCGCCGCGCATCGAAGGGCATCGTCTCCGGCGACATGCCGGCGATACGCGGATCTTTCATGACCTTGTCGTTCACCTCGTCGCGGTGTGCGCGCGACTGGTAGACGATCCACGAAAAGATCACGATCTCGTCGTCTTTGAGATCCACGCTTTGCGGAAATGACGTCAGCTTGCCGGGTTTGACATCATCGGCCACGCTTTCGCGATACTGCAATGCGCCGTGTTCCATCCACACCTTGCCGCACTGGGTTGCAATCTCCCGGTATTTCTCGAGATTGCCTTTCGGTACCGGCACCACAAAACCATCTACATACGCCATGTTCGTCTCCTCATGACAGGACAGGGAAAAAGGCTGGTTGCTGCGTAATCTACAGCAAAAAGAACAGCCCTTAACGTGCCCTTAACTGACGGGGCGGTAATTTCGATCGCTTTTGTGATTGCCCCGCCGGGAAGTGCACAGTGGAAAATTCTTCGCGCCGTTTCATCTTCGCCAATTTATTCGGATTGGTTGCCGCCGGCATCGTGTTTACGTGGATTTCGCGTAGCGGCACGTTTGATTTCTGGGTGACGCAACACTTCTTCGATCCGGTGACACGAACGTTTCCGCTCGAACACAACCGCCCGCTGTTTTTCTGGGGACATGCGGTACTGAAGAAAATCAGTGTGGTTGCCTGGCTCATCTGTATCGGCCTTGCGTTTGCCTCCATCCGCGTGCGTGCGCTGCAATCCTGGCGGCAAGTGCTGCTGACCTTCATCGTGATGGGCGGTCTTGCATCATGGCTGGTGCAATCGCTAAAAGGAGCAAGTCCTCACTCTTGTCCTTATGACCTGGCTGTCTACGGCGGCAGCGATTTCTGGTTTCCGCTGTTCGATGCGGTAACGACCATCGTGCATAAAGGACAGTGCTGGCCGGGCGGCCATGCTTCGGCCGGATTCGTGTTGATCGCGGGCTATTTCGCGCTGCGCGAGAAGGCGCCAAAGTGGGCGCGCTGTGTGCTGATTTTCAGCCTGGTGTTGGGAACGGTGATGAGTGCCGTACAGGTCGTGCGCGGCGCACATTTTGTCTCGCACAATCTGTGGTCGCTATGGCTGGTGTGGGCGACCTGCGTGACATTGCATCTGGCGATTGCCGGTTATCGTCGTCTGCGCGGGCGTACGGCCATCGTCTACGATGCAGCTGTTACTGCGGAAGCTGCTCCGGGATATCGGCCGTAATCAGTTCCGGTTCCGGCTCCGGCCGCGGTTTCGGATGACGCCGATCCAGCCACCACGCCAGCACCGGTAATAGAAAAAAGCCGCCCGGCGCGATGAACAGCAGCATGTAAGGACTCAATTCCATCAGCTTGTGCAGATGCACGCGGATGCGTCGACGATCCAGCTCCGTCCAATGCTCACCGTTGCGCCGCTTCATCAACAGCGGGATCAGGCCGCGCATCTGGTGCATCTCGTGCCACAGGCGCGTGCGTTCGCGCCCCTGCATTGCCCACAGGAAATGAAACAAACTGCGCAGATAACGGAGGGTCAGCGCACAGGTGCGCAGAAAACGTCGGAACACGGATGGACCTGAATGGGAAAGTATTGCTTGTTGCCCTAGCTTGTTGCCCTAGCTTGTAGCCCTATTGTACGCCGAATCTCAAAATATAGTTAATAACTATCAATTTGTTTAAATATATTTAATTGTTCTATTGAGCGAGAATGATTATCCTTTGCTTCATCGCACTTCAGAATGCACAAGGAAAGGAATCATCATGGTCACCGCAGCCAGAACCGTCAGCCAGGTCGCTTTGCATATGAGCGTCGCCTTTGCCGTCATGTATGCATTCACGGGCTCGATTGCCCTGGGCGGTGTTGCGGCGGTTGTGGAACCTATCTGTAACGTGATCCTGTTGCCGGTTCACGATAGGCTTTGGGAGCGCATTCGCCAGAGACTCGAATCGCGCGCCGACAATTCCCCTGATGCCGTGCGCAATGTGCAGAATGCTTGATGCCAAATCTTTCCTGAAGAGCCGCTGATGTCAGCGGCTTTTTTATTGCTGCCGCTATTGCTGCCGCTATTGCTGCCGCTATTGCTGCCGAAATCGTAGGCGGCTGTCGGATAATACGCAGTGCTGTTATCCATCGATATGTTTCCATAACGTTCCCATACCTGCTGCCGGATTTCCACGATGAAGATTGCGATTCTCGACGACTATCAGGACTGCGTCCGCCATCTCGACTGCTTTTCGCTGCTGCAGGAACATGACGTGAAGATCTTCACCAGCAGCGCACGCGGTGTCGGCCAGCTGGCGATTCGCTTGCGAGAATTTGATGCGCTCGTACTGATTCGCGAACGTACGGTTTTATCGCGCGCGCTACTGGAAAAACTGCCGAACCTCAAGTTGATTTCGCAAACCGGCAAGGTGAGCGGCCATATCGATACGGCAGCTGCCGCAGCACGCGGCATCACGATCTGCGAAGGCGTCGGCGATCCGACTGCACCGGCTGAACTGGCATGGGCGCTGACCATGGCCGCGATGCGCAAGCTGCCGCAATATCTGTCGAACCTGAAGGATGGCTTGTGGCAAACCGCCTCGCTGCATCCGCAACACAATACGTTGGGTCGCACATTGAAAGGCCGCACGCTCGGTATCTGGGGTTACGGTCGGATCGGTCGTCGTGTCGCCGCCTACGGCAAGGCGTTCGGCATGGATGTGGTCGTGTGGGGACGCGAAGCGAGTCTTGCAACGGCAGCGCAGGACGGCTATCGGCTTGCGGCATCGAAGGAAGCATTGCTCGCCGAGAGCGACGTCCTGTCGTTGCACCTGCGGCTGAACGAGCAGACGCGCGGCATCGTATCGGCGGACGATCTGCAGCGGATGAAACCCGATGCTCTGTTCGTCAACATCAGCCGAGCGGAATTGCTGCAGCCGGATGCGCTGCTGTCGTCGCTGCAGGCTGGTCGGCCTGGATATGCGGCATTGGATGTCTATGAAAGCGAACCGCTGCCGCCGACCTCGCCATTGCTGCAGATGGAAAATGTATTGGCGTCGCCGCACCTGGGCTATGTGGAAAAGGATAGCTACGAGCTGTACTTCCACAGCGCGTTTCAGAACATCGTTGATTTCGCTAATGGCGCGCCGCGCAATGTGCTGCAGGTTCAGCAGGACTGAAGCGTCAGCGGAGGATATCGGACTCGGTGTCGGCCGGACCGCGATCGGCGGAACGGCGTTTCTTCGACGGCAGCAGAGTCGCCGTGGTGGTCGCCAGATGACCGCCGCCCCACATCTTGATCCAGCCTGGCGGCCACGGCAGCGCCGGTCCGCTGTAAGGCGGTACGCCGCGGCGCACGGGAATGATCGGCAGCACATCCGGCAACTGGCCGTCGCGGCTGTCCCAGCCCAGCGTATATGTATAGTCGGGCAGCAGCATTTCGCAGACAGCCTCGAACCACGCGGTGTGATCCTCGTCGCGCCCCAGCGCCTGCGCCATGCCGACCGGATCGAACTGCGCCAGCGTGCTCACCAGCTCTTCGGTTGTTTCGCCGGGTGCGTCACCCCAGCCCATCACCGGATTGAAGATGTAATCGGCACCCGAGCCGTACCAGCCTTCGCGCCATGGCCGTTCCATCCAGTTGCGCGGGCCGGTAAACAAGTGCCAGCGCCAGTGCAGGCCTGAGGGTTTGGGCCAGCTGTACAGATACAGGCGCTGATAGCCAGCCTGATGCAACTGCCGCACCATTGCCATCAGGCGAGCGTGCGGCATCTGGTCCGGCGGTGCGCGGCGAAACAGGATGGGTTCGCCATCGGCATGCTGGACTTCGTCGCTCGACAGGTTGAGGTCGAGCGTGCGCATCTCGTTGCCGAAGCGCGCCGAAATCCATCCCGTCATCAGATTGACGGCCGTGATCACGCCATAGCCACGATGGCGATGGAAGATGATGGTGCCGGGTGCGATGGGTTTCATGGTTACAGCGGTCGCTTGCAAAAAAGGCGGATGCCAATGGGGCATTAGTTTAGCGGGATTTCCACATGTCGACGGTTACGCCGTCAATTTGTACGTGAAACCACGCCAAGCTGAATTCACGTTGTTGTCACATATTTATCAAAGAATTTTCTTGGCAAATCTGCCATGTCCCGGTATTCATGGGAGTATTATTCCCGCCTGGCATGCTGGTTAATAAATCAAACAAGAATCTCGCTACGTAAATGGTGCAATGACCGTCGCGTGCCTCGGAAATTTAAATAGTTTCCGCCACCCAAAATCTTGCACACTTCCTCGGGAAACGGGCGAGCCATGCCTGAGGTGCATCAGAGCAGATTACCGGCTTCCGATAGTCGTCTTGCTGATGCGGAGATGTCACGTGTGCTCGGTACCACACCATTTCGTATGGTGCTGGATTCGTCCGGTGCGGGTATCGCACATTGGAAACATGATCCCTTGCACGATGTCGTACAGCCCATGACGCATCACGTCATCATGGCTTATAACGGCACTGTACAACGCATGGAGCGGCGATCGGGAAGGTCTATTGTTACAGGAACATTTCGTCCTGGGGTGGTCATCATTATTCCGGAAGGGTCGAGTTCACGATGGGATATCCCGAAACCTGTCGATGTCGTTCAGCTTTATCTCCCTCATGCATCACTCGAACGCGTCGTTGATGAGGCGAACATTGCTACACCTGTTGATCTTCTTGAGCGAACTGCGCAGCCCGATCCCGTTACATCCCGCTTACTATTGAGCGCCGCAGATTGCTTGGTGGGCAATGAAGCGCTAGACACACTTTTCCGACAGCAACTGATAGACCTGTTGGCTACACGTCTTCTCACTGCACACACCGGCTCGCCAACCACGATTCAGCCAATCAAGGGTGGGCTGGCGCCGAAGACTCTGTTGCGTGCGGTCGAGCGCTTGAGGTCAGACAGTGATGCAGATGTTTCTTTGGCAGCCCTTGCTGCGGAGGCGGCTTTGTCGAGATTTCACTTCTGCCGTGCCTTCAAGGAAAGTACAGGTCTGTCTCCTCACGCCTGGCTGCGCCAGCACAGGCTCGATCAAGCCATGAACATGCTGCGCGACACGGACGTCTCTGTCATGTCGGTCGCGGCAACGCTTGGCTATACATCCCAAACCGCCTTTGCTGCGAGTTTTCGGAAACTGACTGGTGAAACCCCGAGCGATTGGCGCCGACGCATGCGTTAAACAGCAATCGCACTACAACCAAGTTCCATCCTCCATTTCCCGTCAAGACGAGAACTCCTCGCGGTGAGTTCGAGCTGTCGACGCCAATCGACGTTCCAAAGCCTGCACGACGGGAATATTGATCTTGCCGGTCGCACTGCCATTCATCCTTCTTAGGCAATTTCACCGTTGCATCGACGCGCCCCGTCGCCGAAGCCATCGGGTAATTGACGATAACGCCCACCTTAATAGCAATCTCTCTACAACCAGATCAATTGCTCTGGAGTTGTTGCGGGTGCGATTCACTAAATTATGGCTGTGCTCACGACAACAACCGATGAAGACAAAAAATAGTTTGGCAGCTTCATCAGCCAGCATGCAATCGCATCAAGCCGCAATCGTGTGCGCGATTCAGTAAATCGTTCACTTCATCTGATCAAAGGAGTAATCACATGCGACTCGTTATCATAGGTTCCGGCTTCGCCGGTATGTACGCCGCACTTTCCGCGGCGCGTCTGCGCGACATTCACGGCACCTCGCCAAAAGAACTGGAAATTGCACTAGTGGCTCCGGAGCCGACACTGGTGGTTCGTCCACGGCTCTACGAACCGAATCCGGAAACCCTCACCGCTCCGCTGCTGGATGTGCTGAACGCCATCGACGTCGTCTATGTGCAAGGCAGCGCCGAGATGGTTGACACGCAATCCCGCACGGTACAGATTTCCGCTGGAAACGGCGCGAGCAAATCGCTTTCCTACGACCGTCTGGTCGTCGCTACGGGCAGCCGCCTGTTCCGCCCGAACATTCCTGGCCTTGCCGAATATGGCTTCAGCGTCGACTCGCTCGACGATGCGGTTACTCTCGACAAGCATCTGCATGGCCTCGCCCAGCGTCCGGCTACGAATGGGCGCAACACGATCGTTGTCGTCGGTGGCGGCTTCACCGGCATCGAGGCGGCAACCGAATTGCCGGGGCGTCTGCGCGCCATTCTTGGCAAGGATGCCAAGGCTCGCATCATCATCGTCGACCGCAACGAAGTGATTGCACCGGACATGGGGGGCGAAGCCCGCCCTGTTATCGACGAGGCGCTGCAAAAACTCGGCATAGAAACCCGCCTCGGTGCCGGCATTGCCTCGCTCGACGCATCTGGCGTCACCTTGTCCAGCGGCGAACACATTGAAAGCCAGACCGTGGTCTGGGCGGCCGGTATTCGTGCTGCACCGCTGACACAGCAAATCGGCGCCGAGCGGGACAACTTTGGCCGTCTGCTGGTCGATCGTGATCTGCGCGTGCCGGGTGTTCAAGGTGTCTTTGCCACCGGCGACGCCGCGCGTGCAGCCTGCGATGACGACGGCAACGTCGCCTTGATGTCATGCCAGCACGCCACACGGATGGGCGCGTTCGCCGGCAATAACGCTGCGGCGGAATTGCTCGGCGTTGCGACCAAGCCTTATCACCAAAAAGCCTACGTCACCTGTCTCGACCTCGGCGAAGCCGGTGCGCTGTTCACGCGTGGCTGGGATCGTGCGGTGGAAATGGTCGGCGACGTCGCCAAGAAGACAAAGCAGGAGATCAACACCATCTGGATCTATCCACCGAAAGCCGAGCGCGCCGCTGCACTCGCTTCCGCCGATCCGGAGCGTGTCACCGATCTCTAAGACATCCATCCGCATGAGCCGCGCTCCCCATGCGGAAAATGATTCACCCGAAGTCGGGCGCGCGTGTTTTCAAAACTGAAGCAGATGATCCACCACACTCAACAGGAGATAGAAATGAATCAGATGATCAGCAACACTCAACTGGAAACAAAGAGAAAACCGATCAGCCGCGACACGCACACTGATATGGGCATCGTCAACGCGTCGCAGGAACTGGTTCCATCGCGCTATGCATTGCGGCTCGGCGAGATGGACGTACTGGTGATCAGCGACGGAGTGCTGCCGCTGCCTACCTCGACGATGGCGACTAATGTCGCCCCAGCCGATCTGGCAATCTGGCTGGACGACAATTTCCTGCCGCAGGAAGCATACGACTGGCCGTTGAACGTGATGGTGGTGCGTACCGGCGATCAGACCATCCTCATCGATGCGGGACTGGGGGCGCAGTTTTCCGGCTTTCCGCGCGCCGGCCAGTTTCCCCAGCGTCTGGAGGCCGCCGGTATTGCCCTTGAATCCGTCACCGACGTGATCATTACCCACATGCACATGGATCATGTGGGCGGACTGCTCGTCGACGAAATGAAAAAACGGCTGCGTCCGGATGTGCGGATTCATGTGTCTCGTACGGAAGTGGAGTTCTGGACCTCACCGGATTTTTCCAACACCGTCATGCCAAAGCCGGTGCCAGGCGTACTGCGTACGACTGCCACGAGCTTCTACAACGAATATCGTGACCGTCTGCAGATCTTCGAGGACAAGTACGAGGTTGCGCCAGGCGTGGTTGTGCGTCTCACCGGTGGCCATACTCCGGGACACAGCGTGGTCGATCTCACATCTGACGGTGAGCGGCTGACGTTCGCCGGCGATGCCATGTTCCCGGTGGGATTTGACCACCCCGAATGGCAAAACGGCTTCGAACATGATCCTGAAGAATCGACCCGCGTCCGGATCGGCCTTTTCCAGGAACTGGCAGAGAACGGCGGACTGTTGGTGGCAGCGCACCTGCCGTTTCCATCCGTCGGCCGGGTAGCAGTCGACGGCGATGCCTTCCGTTGGGTGCCGATCTTCTGGGATTACTGAGCGTTGCCGGTTTATGCCTGTAGCAGGGTATGGAACCAGAGCGTGTATTCATAGCGTTAATGAATTCCACTCTCTGGTTCAACCATCTGCGAGCAGTCATTTGAGGCACCTGTTCCGATCTTTGTTCAAGGAGAAGACGATGTCAGAAAACGATTCCGGTTCACCTTTCACAGCAACACGGCGCGAAGTTTTGCAGGGCGGTCTTGCATTGGCAGGGTTGTCCATGATTCCCCATATCGCAATTGCAGCAACCTCACTAAAAGGAGCGACAACCATGACCAGCAATACAGGTAGCAGTTTCGTCAAAACTAAAGACGGCGTTGAGATCTTCTATAAGGACTGGGGGCCCAAGAATGCGCAAGCCATCGTTTTCCATCATGGCTGGCCGCTTTCCGCCGATGATTGGGATAACCAGATGATGTATTTTTTCAATCTGGGATATCGGGTGATCGCACATGATCGCCGGGGTCACGGCCGTTCGTCACAGACCGACACTGGCAATGACATGGATACCTACGCTGCTGATGTTGCGGCGCTCACCGATCATCTTGACCTGAAGAATGCGATTCACGTCGGACACTCGACAGGCGGCGGCGAGGTGGCCCGCTATGTAGCTCGCGCCAAGCCCGGTCGTGTAGCCAAGGCAGTACTCATCGGTGCCGTGCCTCCGATCATGATGAAGACGGCAAAGAGCCCTGGTGGTGTGCCGATCGAAGTACTTGATGGCTTCCGCACCGCGTTAGCGATGAATCGTACGCAATTTTTCCTCGATGTGCCGAGCGGACCTTTCTACGGCTACAACCGAAGCGGTGCGAAGATTGATCAAGGTGTTATCTGGAACTGGTGGCGCCAAGGCATGATGGGCGGCGCCAAGGCCCACTATGACTGCATCAAGGCCTTCAGCGAGACGGATTTCACGGAAGATCTGAAAGCGATCACTGTCCCCGTCCTCGTTGTGCATGGTGACGACGACCAAGTTGTTCCTTATCAGAATTCCGCGCCCCTCACTGTCAAGTTGTTGAAGAAAGGAACGCTGATCACCTATAAGGGCCTGCCTCATGGCCTTTGCACGACGCATCCCCAGATCGTCAATCCAGATCTTCTCGCCTTCTTCAAGGGTTGAAGATCGCGAACTTTCTTCGCTGCGTTGCAATGTCAGGCAAGCCCGCCTTCGCGGGCTTTGTCATGTATGCAGCGACAAAACCTTGTAAGGCTGCGCAGATGTGCGGCGCTGCATCACGGCGGTGCGCGGATGCGTGAATGCATTCGTCGAACACGTCACGCATGCGTTCCTTATGAAACATTTCGGTGCAGGGCATTGTTTGGCGAACAATGATGAGATGCTGGTCTGCTAATTGCTATAGGAGATTTATGCGGGCAGAGCCCTCTGTCTGCGGCAATTATCAGGAAATCAGGATTCATCATGGACGCCCACGCCCCGCTGCAGATCGATACGTTTCTTCCCTACATGCGCGACGTCAGCCGCTGCGAACAGTCGCTGCGCGAACTGAACCTGATCTGGCGCATGATCGAAGCGTCGGCCAAGATGAACTGCCCGGTCGAAGCAAAAGCCATCCTGCCGACGATGGCGGCCACGCGCGCCGGCTTCAATCGTCTCGAGCAGGAACTGGTGGCCAGCCTGGTGCGCGAGAAGGTCGCCAACGTGCTGGAGGAAATCGGCACCAAGGCGCAGTACGTGATCGACATCGTCGTGCGCAACCTATACGAACGCACGGCCGACGTCGGCTTCCTCGCGACCGACCGCGAGCTGTGTGCCTTCGTCGCCGGCATGCATGACGATACCGACATGATCCGCGCGCGCCTGCGTGCCTATCGCAACAAGTACACGGTCTACGATGAAATCCTTCTGCTCGACACCGCCGGCAACGTGCTGGTGCAGATCGATGAAGCCACGCCGCTGGAAGGTACGACCGATCCGCTGCTGCAGCAGACGCTGGAATCCGACACCTACGTCGAAATCTTCCGCGCCACCGACCTGCGCCCTGGAAAACACGAAGCGCTGATTTACGCGCGCCGCATGCATCATCCGGAAACCGGTGCGGTGGTCGGCGCACTGTGTCTGTGCTTTCACTTTGAAGAAGAAATGGCCGGCATCTTCCGTTCGCATCGCGATCCGGCCGAGCGCTCGAACATGCTGCTGCTGGACGGCGACAACCGCGTCATCGCCAGCGCCGATCCGCGTTGGATTCCGGTTGGCGCGACGGTGCCGGTCAACCGCAACAACAAGCCGGAGCGCGTCATTTACGGCGGCCGCGAATATCTGGCGCGCACCTTTTCCACTGTCGGCTATCAGGATTACATGGGCCCGCCGGGATGGCAGGGACAGGTGATGATTCCGGTCGATCTGGCTTTCACGGGCAGTGCGACCGATGCACTGACTTCGCTGGACAAGCGCGTGGCCGACGGCTTGCTGTCGCACGCCGAATCGTTCTGCCCGCCGCTATTCGAGATCATGAGTGCGGCCGAGACGATCCGCCGTGTGGTCTGGAACGGCCAGGTGATGACGGCCGGCCAGAACGGTGAACTGCTGAAGCTCAAGACCATCCTGGAACAGATCAGCGAAACCGGCGCGCGCAGCAACGAACTGTTTTCGCAATCGATCCGCGATCTGTATGAAACCGTGCTGTCGTCCAGCCTCAGCGATTCGGAATTCGTCTCGCACCTGATGGTCGATCTGCTGGATCGCAACCTGTACGAGCGCTCCGACGACTGCCGCTGGTGGGCGCTGACGCCGGAATTGCAGGTGGCGCTGGCCGATCCGGACAAGCTGCCGGAAAAGGTTGCGCGCATTGACGAAATCCTCGACTACATCAACTCGCTCTATACGGTCTATACCCGCATCTTCGTCTATGACCGCGACGGCATCATCATCGCCAGTACCGACTTCAAGGGTGACGGCCTGCAAGTGATCGGCACCGACATCGACGAAGCGACGCTGGCGCAGGTGCTGTCGCTGACCAACGACCAGCAGTATTACGTGACACCGTTCGCGCCGACACCGTTGTATGGCGGCCGCCCGACCTACGTCTATCACGCCGCGATTCGCCATCCGGAAAACGCGTCGCAGGTGGTCGGCGGCATCGGCATCGTGTTCGACGCCGAACCGGAATTCGCCGCGATGCTGAAAGGCGCGCTCGGCGACAAGAAGGCAGCCAGCGCGCTGTTCGTCGATCGCAGCGGCCGCATCATTTCCAGCACCGATCCGGCACGCCCGGTCGGCGCGCAGCTGGAACTCGATCCGGCGCTGCTGAAGATGAACAACGGCAGCAGTGCCTCGCGCATCGTGATCCATGACGGCCACTACGCGATCATGGGTTGCACGGTATCGCACGGCTATCGCGAGTTCAAGACCTCGGACGGCTATTGCGAGGACGTGATCGCAGTCGTCTATTTCGCCTTCGGCGAGGAACGCCAGCAATCCGGCGGCAAGCATGCGAACGCCATGCTGGAACTGGACCCGGCCGCGCCACCGGGACGCGAGTTCGCCACTTTCTTCATCGACGGTTCACTGTTCGCGATCGCCGCCGAATACGCGCAGGAAGCACTGCCGGCGTCGGAAATCTCGCCGATGTCGATGGGCAGCCGTCCCGAGCGCATCGGCCTGCTGGCGCTGAACCACGAGAACGAATCGCGCCGCTTCGTCTGGGTGTTCGATCTCGGCCATCTGATGCGCGGCACGAAGTCGGAGATCGACAGCAGCAGTCAGGTCATCGTCATCGAACGCGATGGCAAGAGCATCGGCCTCCTGGTTAGCGAACTGCACGGCGTGCCGGAATTCCAGTCGTCGCAGATCGTGCCGACGCCGCTGGCTGCGCCGGAAACCGGCATGCTGGTGACCGAAGTGATCCAGGCCAACCGTGGCGAATTGCTGATCCAGGTGATCAATATCGACCATCTGTTCGCCGTGCTGAACGACGAAGAGATTCCGGCCGCGGCAATGAAGATCGCCGCATGAAGGGAGGCTGAACGCGGCAGCACGATCTGGCGTAGCTGCCGAAATTTATGTGGAATGGTCGGGCTGCCGCCATCGCGCCGGATTCATTCACATGGGCAACGTGGCCTCGATGACACCCGCGACCGTTTGTCGGCTCATCCATACCGAATGACTGCAGACATCTTCCGTAGCTCGGAAACGCGCGCTATGATGTGTTTCACCACGATTACATCGCAAGACACAATTCCATGACTCTGCGCATCATTGCTACTGGCGGTACGTTCGACAAGCATTACGATGAAATCGAAGGCAAGCTGGGCTTTGGCCATGGCCATCTGCCGCATGTAATCAAGCGTGCCCGCATCACGATTCCGGTTCAGCTCGAACAATTACCCTTCCTCGATTCGCTGGACATGCACGATGCGGATCGCCAGCGCATTGCGGCCTCCTGCTTGCGTGCTGACGAAAAAAGCATCGTCGTCATCCACGGCACCGATACGATGAAGGAAACCGCCGAAGTGCTCGGCGCAGCCCAGCTGCCGAAGACCATCGTGCTGACCGGCGCGATGATTCCGTACGAAGTGAAGAATTCGGATGCGCTGTTCAACTTCGGTTTTGCCTGCGGTATTGCGCAGACGTTGCCGCATGGGGTCTACATTGCGATGAATGCACGCATCTTCACCTGGGACGACGTGCGCAAGAATCGCGTCGAAGGCGTGTTCGAGAAGGCCTGAGTCGTAACACGAAAGACGTCCGCGCAAAAAAAAGCCCGCACTTCCGGATGCGGGCTAAAAGAGAATATCAATACTTGGAGAAGTATCGAAGCAGAGAATAACGGCTGATTGTGACGCCGTTATGACGGACAGACTTTGTTTGCATCACGTGTGCAATGTCATCTGCCTGTCATGATCAAGGCGCGGCTTTTCCTGTATTCGAATCATTCGCTGTCCGCCATCGGATAGTTTGCTGCGACACCATATTGCGTATTCCCAGGATCTCTTATGGATAATCTCGATGCCCTGACGGCCGCTGGCCTGCAGTTGCCAAGCCCGGCCTATCTGTTCGGCGCCATCCTGTTCGGCATCATCGGTTACGCCGCATGGCGATACGGCCGGAAAGCCGGTTTGCCGTATCCGAAGTGGATAGGCGTGGCATTGATGCTGTTTCCTTATGCCGTATCGCGTACGTCGTTGCTCTATCTGGTCGGCGGTGCGCTGTGCGTCGCACTGTACATTTCACGCGCCTAGCAGCGACGCTCTGCCCTGATTTGCGGTATGGCGCTGTTGGCGCAATCGGGTAGAGTGCGGCATCGCCCAACATCATCCAGTGGAGGAAGCATGCATATGACTGCAGACAGGGACGAGGAATCGGCAATGCCGGAATCCATCGTCAGTGGCCGCGTCGCGCGGCTGCGAATGATCAGCGGTCTGTTGCAAGGCATCATCCTCTATGCGCTCTACTGGTCGGCCAGGCACACCGGATGGCCGGCTGCGCACCCCTATCTGTTTGTGCCGCTGGTAACCGTATTTCTGTTGGTGCCGGCACTGTTCATTTCCGGCCTTGGCCATCTCGGCAATCGACGTCTGGCGATCTGGATGATTGTGGCGACAGCCATCTGCGCTTTACTGGCAATGCACGATGTCTGGCGAAACATGGACATACCCAGCGGTTGGTCGCTGACCGGCATCAAGCCAGCCGGATATCCGTTTTCCTGGTGGTTGCTGCTCTTCCTGGCGATAGGCTTCTATATCGCACATGCACTGGTACTGGCCGGGGCTGCAGACAGGCGGCGTATCGCCCGTTATCCGGCGTATTTCGAAGCGTCGTGGAAGCTGTGCATCCAGATCAAGTTCTCGCTGTTGTTCATAGGCGTGCTGTGGCTGATTCTGTGGCTGGGCAGTGCGCTGTTCATGCTGGTCAAACTCGACTTCCTGCGGCATCTTCTGACGCGCCCGTGGTTCTCGGTGACGGTGACGGCTTTTGCATTTGCCGTTGCGTTGCACGTGACCGATGTGCGTCCCGGAATCGTGCGCGGCATACGCGGTTTGCTGCTGGTGCTGATGTCGTGGCTGCTGCCGGTGGCGACGCTGATCGTCGGCGGCTTCGTCGTCAGCCTGCCTTTCGTCGGCCTTGAGCCGTTGTGGGCGACACGCCATGCGACATCGGTTCTGCTGGGCGCAACGGCCGTGCTGATCTTGTTGATCAATGCCACGTTCCAGGGTGGTGAGCTGGGGCCACGCATCGTGCGTGTGCTGCGTATCGTTGCACGCATTGCCTGCCTGTTGCTGTTGCCGATGGTTGTCATTGCCGTCTATTCGCTGTCGTTGCGCGTGCAGCAGTATGGCTGGACTGCCGATCGCGTGATTGCTGCGGCCAGCCTGCTGGTGGCAGCCTGCTACGCCTGCGGTTACCTGTGGGCGGCTGTTCAGCGCGACACCTGGCTGGCGGGCATTGCGCCGACCAATATCGCGACGGCATTTGTGATCCTGGCGATGCTGATCGTGTTGTTCTCGCCATTTGGTGATCCGGCACGTCTGTCGGTCTCGAGTCAGATGGCGCGTCTGGAAAGCGGAAAGATTGCCGCTGCCGCTTTCGATTACAACTACCTGCGTTTCGAGGGAAAGCGTTATGGCAAGGAAGCGCTGGAAGTTCTGAAGAAGACGACGGCCGGTATCGATGCACCAGCCATCCGGACGCAGGCCGAAACGGCATTGAACAAAAAGAACCGATGGGATCCCAACGACGGCAATCCGGTTGCCGACGTTACTTCGCGCATGAAGGACATTACTGTCTGGCCGAAAAACGAAACGCTGCCGGAGAGTTTCCTGCAACAGCAATGGAACGGCACGACGAACGTGCCGGACTGCCTGCGTTTCCGTAACAGGCATTGCAACGCCTATCTGAAAGACGTGAATCGCGACGGTCATACCGATATCCTGTTGAGGAACGATAACCGCTATAGCGAGATCGCCATCTTTACGCAGGATACGACTGACGGTCGATGGAGCAAGAGCGCCGTTATCTTCGGTGCACGCTGCAAGGACATGACGGAGGCGCTGCAAAGTGGT
Source organism: Oxalicibacterium solurbis (assembly GCF_014635845.1). Classification (GTDB taxonomy): domain Bacteria; phylum Pseudomonadota; class Gammaproteobacteria; order Burkholderiales; family Burkholderiaceae_D; genus Oxalicibacterium; species Oxalicibacterium solurbis. The sequence continues at coordinate 384,095 of NZ_BMDP01000003.1, forward strand.
GATTATCGTTTAGTGGAGCCGGCCTGGCAGGATCTGGAAATCGACGGAAGACGTCTCCATATACAACCATCGGAGAAGGACAACCTGCGTTGCGCCGAAGACCATCGTTGAAAAACGATCTCCGATAAGCGGCTTCAGATGCATGATTTTCAACTGAGGCACAACGTCAGATGATTTGGGACTAGAATCAAATCAAGTGGACTGAAAACGGTCTGCCGTCACAAAGACAATCAACAAGGAGGAAGCGGCGGAGCTCTAATGAGTTGGCACCATTCGTTTGGCTAGCAATCAAACAGGAGAGAACAATGGACAAGGCACTGAAAGAATGCCCGCTGTGCGGAAGCCCGGCGGAATTGAAGAAGTCTTATTATCTTGAGTCCGAGTTGCCTTACAGCTACGTGCATTGCACGCATGAGGGATGCGCCCTGCATCACAATGCTCCGCATTTCAGCGGCGATATCGAGGCGAAAAACAGCCAGAAGGCCGTCGAATCGTGGAACAAGCGCGAGAATATTCCTGCTCACTCCTGACGTCGTAGTAAATCCTGACGAAACGGCCTGATGCAATTCAGGCCGTTTTTGTTTTCAGCGCATTTGTGCAATCAAGGTGCCGGCATCGCCGCCAGTGCCATGCGCGACGGTAGAGCAGAAGAAGCTGAGCGCAGCGGCGACAAAGAGAAAACCGATGATCGCAAGTTTGCGCATGATGACCTCCATGATGGATTCGCCCGGACGGCCAGTCGCCGCCAAAGCATCATCGCAGTCACTCAGCGTAGCCGATATCGGCAATCGCCACATCCTGTTGTCGGAAAAACGACGATGTTTCCATCCGGCATGCAGCGGCCATGAAAAGTGCCGGCAAGGCGCAAGTCAATGTAGTACCAATAAAAAAGCCCGCCGAAGCGGGCTTTGTACAAAATACAGCGTGTTCAGATCAACACGATGCCGGCGACCAGAGCGATCAGGAATGACCACTTGATGCCGTAGTACAGCGGGCGATTGCGTGCTTTCAGACGTTTGAAGGCGGCGCGTACCGAGTAGATGTATTTGAATGCCTTGTTGACCCCGCCGGTGCGGTCGCCCATATCGTTCGGCGCCGCCGTCGCAGCCATCACCGTGCTGCTGAACCAGTGATTGATCGCTTGCGCCCAGCCCCACTTCATCTGCCGTTCCAGATCGCAGAACAGGATGATGCGGTTCTTGTCGCTTTCGTTGGCAGCCCAGTGAATATAGGTTTCGTCGAAGATCACCGCTTCGCCGTCGCGCCAGCTGTAGCGAATGCCGTCGACATCGATGAAGCAGCGGTCATCGTTCGGCGTCACCAGGCCGAGGTGATAGCGCAGCGAGCCTGCATACGGATCGCGATGCTTGCCAAGATCGGAACCCGGCGGCAACTGCGTGAACATCGCCGCCTTGACACTCGGTATCGAATCCAGCAGGGCCACCGTGCGCGGGCAGCGCTGCACGGCGGACGGGTGGCTTTCGCCGTACCACTTCAGATAGAAACGGGTCCAGCCGCGGCGGAAGAAGGAATTGAAGCCGGCGTCGTCCATGTTGGCCGAAGCCTTGATGGCGCCCTCGCCCTGAAGTGCGATCGCTTCGTCACGGATGATGTGCCAGTTTTCCGCCAGCTTTTTCAGTTCAGGGTAGCTGTCGACGTCGTGGTAAGGCTTGTCGGGCTGGCTGGAAAACAGCGTCATGAACGCGTTGATCGGCGCCATGAAGGTCGAGTGGTCCGTCGACTGGCGCAGCCAGCGATAGCGTATCTTGCCGCGGAAATGCGTGTAGCAGACGCTGGCGAGAAACAGCGTGATAAGGGTCCATTTAATCATGGCAGAGGGCTGTGATTACGGTGGGAGAGTCGTTAGGAAAGACGCAGTAAAAATGCGAAAAAACAAATTGTACTCAACTGCCGTCGATCTTGTTTGGCGATCAACGCGTGTTAGCATTTGCGCAACGCCTTCCAAGGCGTATCGGTACATGAATGTGCATGATGTCGACTGTCGCATTTTCTGAAAAGGAGAACCGTATGGGCTTACTGGATAACCTGACGAATATGACCGCTGGCGCATTGGGGAAGGATGGCGGTGGCGGCTTGCTGCCGATCGTTTTGAAGCAGCTGGCCAATTACCCGGGTGGGATACAGGGATTGATTGCCAACTTTCAGCAAGGCGGATTGGGAGAGATTGTGCAGTCGTGGATTGGCTCGGGAGCGAATCTGCCTGTGACGGCCGATCAACTGGGCAGTGTGCTGGCGCCGTCTACCGTGGATAACATTGCCGCCGAGAGCGGACAGAGCAAGCCGGCCGTGCTTGAAGCGTTGACCGGGCTGTTACCGAAGATCGTCGATCAAGCAACGGAAGGCGGCAATGTGCCGGCTTCCGGTAGTTTCGATGCGTCTGCCCTGCTCGGCATGCTGACCAAGCTGGGCTAAGAAGAAACATCCGGTTTCGGCGCAAGAGCCGAAACCGGAAGGCGATCAGGCGATCGCGTTCAGGATGTTGTTCAGCGTGGTGCTGGGACGCATTGCCTGACTGGTCTTGGCGGTATCGGGATGATAGTAGCCGCCAATATCGACGCCCTTGCCTTGTGCTGCTTTCAGTTCGGCGACGATGGTCGCTTCCTGCGCGGTCAATGCTTCGGCCGGCGCCTTGAACTGCGCAGCCAATACTTTATCTTCAGTCTGCGTCGCCAGCGCCTGTGCCCAGTACAGCGCCAGATAAAAATGGCTGCCACGATTGTCCAGGCCGCCGATCTTGCGTTCCGGCGACTTGTCATTGTCGAGAAACTTGCCGGTAGCTTCGTCCAGCGTCTTCGCCAGCACCAATGCCCGCTTGTTGCCGTCGGCATGGCCCAGATGCTCCAGCGACGCAGCCAACGCCATGAACTCGCCGAGCGAATCCCAGCGCAGGAAATCTTCCTCGACGAACTGCTGCACGTGCTTCGGTGCGGAACCGCCGGCGCCGGTTTCGAACAGACCGCCGCCAGCCATCAGCGGCACGATGGACAGCATCTTTGCACTGGTGCCCAGTTCCATGATCGGGAACAGATCGGTCAGGTAATCACGCAGCACATTGCCAGTGACGGAGATCGTGTCCTGGCCTTTGCGGATGCGTTCCAGCGTGAACTTCGTCGCCTCGACCGGCGACAGGATGCGCAGGTCCAGACCCTTGGTGTCGTGGTCCTTCAGATAGCGGTTCACCTTGGCGATGATCTGTGCATCGTGCGCACGCTGGTCGTCGAGCCAGAACACGGCCGGCGTATTCGTCGCGCGTGCGCGGTTGATGGCAAGCTTGACCCAGTCCTGCACCGACGCATCCTTGGTCTGGCACATGCGGAAGATGTCACCGGCTTCGACTTTCTGTTCCAGCACCACCGTGCCTTTTTCATCGGTGACGCGTACCGTGCCGTCGGCCGGGATTTCGAAGGTCTTGTCGTGCGAGCCGTATTCCTCGGCAGCCTGCGCCATCAGGCCGACGTTGGGCACCGTACCCATCGTGACCGGATCGAAAGCGCCGTTCTTCTTGCAATCGTCGATGACGGCCTGGTAGATGCCGGCGTAGCAGCGATCGGGAATGACGGCCTTTGCATCCTGCAGCTTGCCTTCGGCGTCCCACATCTTGCCGGATTCACGGATCATCGCCGGCATCGAGGCGTCGATGATGGTGTCGCTCGGCACGTGCAGGTTCGTGATGCCCTTGTCGGAATTGACCATCGCGACAGCGGCGCGCTGCGTGTAAGCGGCCTGTACATCCTTTTCGATTTCAGCCTGCTTGTCGGCCGGCAGCGCCTTGATGCGTGCGTACAGATCGCCGATACCATTGTTCGGATCGAAGCCGATTTCCTTCAGCGTTGCGGCATGCTTGGCCAGTGCATCCTTGTAGAACACAGATACCGCATGGCCGAAGATGATCGGGTCGGACACCTTCATCATCGTCGCCTTCAGGTGTACCGAGAACAGTACGCCGTTTGCCTTCGCGTCGTTTATCTGTGCTTCAAGAAAATCGCGCAGGGTTTTTTTGCTCAGGACGGCAGCGTCGACGATCTCGCCTGCCTTGACCGCAACTTTTTCCTTCAACACGGTCGTCTTGCCGTCGGCAGTCGCCAGCGCGATTTGCAGATTGCCTGCCTGTTCGACTACGGCGGACTTTTCGCTGCCGTAGAAATCGCCGCTGCTCATGTGTGAGACGTGCGTCTTTGAATTGGCATTCCACGCGCCCATCTTGTGCGGGTGCTTGCGTGCGTAGTTCTTCACCGACAGCGGTGCGCGACGATCCGAGTTGCCTTCGCGCAGCACCGGATTGACGGCGCTGCCCTTGATCTTGTCGTAGCGCGCCTTGACGTCCTTTTCCTTGTCGTCCTTCGGCTCTTCCGGATAGTCGGGCAGCTTGTAACCCTGCTGTTGCAGTTCCTTGATTGCCGCCTTCAACTGCGGAACCGATGCGCTGATGTTCGGCAGCTTGATGATGTTGGCTTCCGGTTTTGTCGCCAGCTCGCCGAGTTCAGCCAGCGCCGGGCCGATTTTCTGGCTGTCGGTCAGGAATTCGGGAAACGCCGCGATGATGCGGCCGGCCAGCGAGATGTCCCGTGTTTCGACGGCGATGCCGGATGAGCGGGTGAAAGCCTCGACGATAGGCAGCAGCGAATAGGTTGCCAGTGCAGGCGCTTCGTCGGTCAGGGTGTAGATGATTTTGGAGGTAGGCATGATGTGAATGAGTGAATGAAGCCGCGCGCAGCAAGCGCAATAGCAGCATTGTCGCCAAAATCCGGGTTATCCGCAAAGGGCGCGAAGCTGCTGCCGGCGAAGAAGGCGTCGGATTTTGCCGACGAACATGTTGACAGCCGATACGTTGGCGATCAAAATTCAATAACCGACCAGTCGTCTATAAATTATTCTCATGCCACGTCCAGCCAATCCTGAAGTCAGAGAGCGCCTGTTGTCGCTTGGCCGCCAAGTCGTGCACGAAAACGGCTATCACGCTTGCGGCGTACAGGATATTACGGCAGCTGCCGGCATTCCCAAGGGGTCTTTTTACAGCTATTTCTCTAGCAAGGAAGCATTTGCCGGTGAAATTCTCGAGGCGTATTGGTCCGAGATCGAAGCATTGCAGACAAATGTGCGGCAAACCAAAGACCCATTGACGGCATTGCGTACGCACTTTCGTTTGATTGCCGATTTCCATGCCCGAACCAATTTCGCGCGAGGCTGCCTGATCGGCAATCTGGCGATTGAACTTGGCGGCAGCAACGATACATTGCGCGCGCAATTGGAGGACTTGTTCAAACGGTGGGAGGCGGCGGTCGAGGCCAAGGTAGCCGCTGTACTGCCGAAAGCATCTATGGCCGAACGCCGCAATATTGCGGCCTCATTGGTGGATGCGTTCGAGGGCGCCGTCATGCGCGCCAAAATCGACCGCAATCGTGGGTCGTTCGATCGATTCGACAAAACTTTGGCAGCAAGGCTCAGCAGCTGAAATTTTTTTGATTTATTTATAGACGACTGGTCACTTATATTTGAAAGGAAATTGCCATGTCTACTCCACATCAGCATCACAATCCGTATGCCGATCCGCAGGATCCACTATTCAAACCGACCGGGTTCGTACTTGATCCCACGCGTGCTGCGCTGGTGGTAGTCGATCCGCAGAACGACTTCCTTAGTCCGCAAGGCGTGAGTTGGCCTTTTTTCGGCGATAGCGTAACGGAGAACAATGTTGTGGCCCATCTCGAAGAACTGTTCGCCGCTGCGAAGCGGGCCGGCATGACGGTCGCCGTCTCGCCGCATTACTATTATCCAAACGATCACCAATGGCAATTTGGTGGCCCGCTCGAACATGTCATGCATGAGATCAACATGTTTGCACGACGCGGACCGTTGACGTTGGAGGAATTCGAGGGATCCGGCGCGGATTTTCTCGAGTCGCTTAAACCATACATCCTGGATGGAAAAACCATCATCGCGTCACCGCACAAGGTATATGGTCCAGAATCAAACGATCTCGCCTTGCAATTGCGGAAACGGGGCGTGTCACAAATTCTGCTGGCGGGGATGGCTGCGAATCTGTGTATCGAATCGCATCTGCGCGAACTGATTGAGCAGGGATTTGAAGTCGCAGTAGTGCGCGACGCCACTGCGGGGCCGCGGATACCGGAAGGCGACGGCTATCTGGCTGCCATGATCAACTTCCGATTTCTCGCGCATGCATTGCCGACGACGGCGGAAGCAATCGCACAGATGAGCCGCGCAGTGTAATCGTTGTTAATAAACAGCCGCTTTCAATTGAACTTGAGGCGACTGTCCGTAACGGCGAGATTTCTATTTCCCGATGCAGAAACGACTGAAGATCACACCCAGCAAATCATCCGACGTGAACTCGCCGGTGATGCTGGACAGGCGTTCCTGTGCCAGACGCAGTTCTTCGGCGAACAGATCGAGTGCCGGTGCAGAAGCTTCGCTGTCATGCGCCGCGTGCTGGGCTGCCATTTCCAGATGGTCGTGCGCGGATTTCAGTGCGATCAGGTGACGCTCACGTGCGAGGTACAGCGACTCGCCGGTCTGCTGCCAGCCGACCAGGCGCAGCAGTTCGCTACGCAACAAGTCCGTGCCGGATAGATCGGCAGCCGACAGATAGATATGTGTGGCATCCGGCATGCGATCGATGGCCGGCTTGTGGCCGGACAGGTCGATCTTGTTCCAGATGCGGATGACCGGCACGTTCAGCGGGAAGCGTGCGACGATTTCTTCATCTTCCCGCGTAGGGCCGCGGCTGGCGTCCAGCATATGGACGATGACGTCGGCTTTATCAACGGCCGACCATGTGCGTGCGATACCGATGCGTTCGACTTCGTCGGTGGCGTCGGAAGCACCGCGAATACCGGCGGTGTCGATGATGTTGATCGGGATGCCTTCGATCTGGATGGTCTCGATCACTTTGTCGCGCGTGGTGCCGGCGATCGGCGTGACGATGGCAACATCGTTGCCGGCTAGTGCGTTCAACAGCGACGACTTGCCGACGTTGGGCTGGCCGGCCAGCACGATGTTCAGGCCGTCGCGCAGCAGTGCGCCTTGCGCCGATTGCTTGAACACCTGTTGCAACGCTTCGCGGATCGCATCGAGCTGACCCCGTGCATCGGATTGCTGCAGGAAATCGATTTCTTCTTCCGGGAAGTCCAGCGTCGCTTCAACCAGCATGCGCAGGCGCGTGACACGTTCAACCAGATCGTGAATGGTTTTCGAGAATGCACCAGACAGCGATTCCGATGCGGATTTGGCCGCAGCTTCCGTCGATGCTTCGATCAGATCGGCGACCGCTTCGGCCTGGGCCAGATCCAGTTTGTCGTTGAGGAAGGCGCGGTGCGTGAATTCGCCCGGTTGCGCCATGCGCAGGCCGATGCCCTCGCCGGCCTGCAGGCAGCGCGTCAGCAGCATCTGCAGCACGACAGGGCCACCGTGGCCTTGCAGTTCCAGTACGTCTTCACCAGTGTAGGAGTGCGGCGCCTTGAAATGGATGGCCAGTCCCTTGTCGATGATGCTGCCATCGCCGTTGAGAAAGCCCAGATACGTTGCCTGCCGCGGTTGCAGTGGCTTATTGGGGCCGCAAACGGCTGTGATGACGGAGGAAAGATCTTTGCCGGAGATGCGGACGATGCCGATACCGCCGCGCCCCGGTGCGGTGGCGATGGCGGCGATGGGAGAAGAGTCGAAGTTCATGGAGCCATTCTATGTTTGTTCAAACAGGCAGCGCAACTGAACAGCAATAAAAAAAGCCCGTGAAGTCACGGGCTTTTTGAATACTTCTGGTAGCGGTGCGCTTTATATCTTCTTACGCCTTCTTGCCGCTGTTGATCTTGCGGTTGATCGCCCATTGCTGCGCGATCGACAGGATGTTGTTGACCACCCAGTACAGCACGAGGCCGGCTGGGAAGAAGAAGAACATGATCGAGAACGCGATCGGCATGAACATCATGATCTTCGCCTGGATCGGATCCGGTGGTGTCGGATTCATCTTGGTCTGGAAGAACATCGACACGGCCATCAGGATCGGCAGGATACCGATCGTCAGATGGAAGCCGAAGATGTTGTAGGCGCCGAACAGTACGTCAGGCGAGGCTAGATCGGAAATCCATAGCCATGGTGCATTACGCATTTCGACGCTGGCGAGCAGCACCCAGTACAGCGAAATGAAGACAGGGATCTGGATCGCAATCGGGAAGCAGCCGCCGAGCGGATTGATCTTCTCGGTCTTGTACAGCTCCATCATCGCCGCGTTCATCTTTTGCGGATCACCCTTGTAGCGGGTGCGGATGTCGGTCATCTTCGGCGTGACCAGCTTCATTCTTGCCATGCTGCGATAGCCGGCAGCCGACAGCGGGAAGAATGCCAGCTTGATCAGGATGGTCAGGACGATGATGGTCCAGCCCCAGTTACCGAGGATCTGGTGGATGTGCGTCATCAGCCAGAAGATCGGGCGCGCGATGATCGTCAGCCAGCCATAGTCCTTGACCAGCTCGAAGCCAGGCGCGACTTCTTCCAGACGGGTGGATTCCTGCGGACCGGAATACAGCGTGGTGTCCATCGAAGCGGTGGCGCCAGGTGCGATCGTGCCCACCGGCAGGATGGATCCGACGGCATACAGATTGGTTGCCAGTTTGCGCGTATAGATTTCCTGCTGCACGTCTGCCGGCGGAACGAAGGCGGATACGAAGTAATGCTGAACCATTGCAATCCAGCCATCCTTCGTCTTGGTTGCATGTTCAACCTTGCCTTCTTCGATCGAATCGAATTTGATCTTCTGGAACTTGTCAGCGTCGCTGTAGACGGCCGGACCGGTGAATGTGCTGTAGAAGTGCGATTCGTTGTCCACCTTGCCGCCATCACGCACCAGTTGCAGATACAGCGACGGCGTAATCGGCGCGCCGGTGTTGTTGACGATATCGTGCTTGATGTCGACGCGGTAGTCGTTACGCTTGAACGTGAACGTCTTGATCAGTTTGACGCCGCCCTGCTCGGCCGTCATCACCAGTTGCAGCTGGTCGGCATTGCCGAGGTCGCGCGAACCCGGTTGCACGGTGAACATCGTCTTGTGATTCGGATAGACGCCACCTGTCAGGCCTGTTTGGCCCAGATACGTACGTTCCGGCGTGGAATCGAACAGCACGAGATTTTTGTCCGGATGGCCGCTCTCGTGATGCTTCAGCAGCTCGAGACGACGAATCTCGCCGCCGGCGGTATCGATCTCGGCTTTGATCAAGTCCGTCGTAATGGTGATGCGCTCGTTTTTCGAAGCAGCGGCGACTTCGGCTGGCACGCCGCCGGTTGACGTTGCCGTTTGCGTAGCCGTCGGGACATGCGCGTCTGCAGCCGCAGCTTCCGGCTTGGAGCCGGCAGCCGGTGCGGCTTTTTGCGTGGTGTCCGGTCCGAAAATCGGCGGCTTGCCGACATAACGGTTGTAGCTGTCCCACAGCATCAGCAGCGAAAACGAGAACACAACCCACAGGATGGTACGTTTGGTATCCATAAGCTCTTACTTAATCAGGTTCGGGAATGGCCGCAACCGCAAGCGGTTGAAGAAGAGGAAGTTTGCGTCGGCGATCCGGGGACGGGATCGACACCGCCAGGGTGCCAAGGGTGGCATTTGCACAGTCGCTTAGTCGACAGCCAGCTGCCTTTCAGTGCGCCGTGCCGACCGATCGCTTCGATCGCATACTGCGAGCAGCTGGGATAGAAGCGGCAATTCTGGCCGAGGAAGGGACTGATGCCCAATTGATAGGCGCGCACCAGTAGCAACAGCAAGGTCTTCATGCGTTTGCCTCCGATGTGCGCAGGCGCTGGGAATCGAACAACCGCGTCAATTCTTCACGCAACAACACGCGCAGACCGGCGCTGGTAGCGGGCGCCGTTTTTGTATTGACGGGTTGCGACAAGCGAACGACGCAGTCGATTGACGGCAGCGCTGTTTGTCGAAACAGTTCGCGTGTCATGCGCTTGATGGTGTTGCGCGTCACGGCGCGGGGGGCGAGGCGTTTGGCGACAACCACGCCCAGGCGGGCGTGCGGTAGCTCAGTCTTGCGTGTATAGAGGACGAAATGCGCGGTTCGATACACGGGACGCAAACGAAAAACGGATGAAAATTCATCCGTTTTAACGATCCGTCGATCGCGTGCAAACTCGAACGAACGGTCGCCGGTCACGCCATCTGCTTAGACAGCCAGGCGCTTACGGCCCTTGGCGCGGCGTGCATTGAGCACGGCGCGGCCGCCACGGGTCGCCATACGAACGCGGAAGCCGTGGGTGCGCTTGCGGCGTACGACGGAAGGTTGATAAGTACGTTTCATTTTGTTGTCTCGCTAATCGGCAAAAGTAATCGGAACATCACGCGCCCATCGCTTGGACGTGGGCAAAAGCTGGCGCATGTTGATTGCCTCTGAAGCGACAACGCAACGGTCCAACATCGTGGGTAGTGAACCCGGAATTAAACAGCATTTTCCGCTTGTTTGTCAATTACTTAGCGCTGTTTAGACGGTCTGGCAACTTTTGAAATAAACCGCCAGCCTGTGGATAACTTCGTTCGACGAGGGTAGAATAGCGCGACGCGTGGCGGCCGTCAGGCATCAATAGACCACCCAAGGGAAGGCAGCAAGGCCTCTCTATATAAGAGATCAAAGCAGACGATTCATGGAAAACTTTTGGCAAACCTGCTCCGCCCGCCTGGAACAGGAGTTGACGCCTCAACAATACAGCGCGTGGATCAAGCCGCTGGCGCCGCTCGATTACGAGGACGGTACCTTGCGCATCGCCGCGCCGAATCGTTTCAAGCTGGACTGGGTCAAAGCCCAGTTCGCCAGCCGCATCACTACCCTCGCCGCCGAATTCTGGGAAATGCCGGTCGACGTCCAGTTTGTGCTGGATCCGCGTCTGTCCGCTGCCAGGAAACCGGCGTTGCGCACAACCAACGGTGAGGCGCCATCGGATAATGATATGCCGGTCGGAATGCCGGAAGCGATTCCGGTGCCAGTCGAGGAAGCGCCACGGCGCGACCAGAGTCGCATCAATACCGCATTGACGTTCGACAGTTTCGTGACGGGCAAGGCCAACCAACTGGCCCGTGCGGCAGCCATCCAGGTCGCCAACAATCCGGGCAGTTCGTACAACCCGCTGTTCCTGTATGGCGGCGTCGGCCTTGGCAAAACCCATTTGATCCACGCGATCGGCAACCAGATTCTGGCCGACAATCCCAACGTCAAGATTCGCTATATCCATGCAGAACAGTACGTTCGCGACGTAGTGACTGCTTACCAGCGCAAGGGTTTCGACGACTTCAAGCGCTATTACCATTCGTTGGATCTGCTGCTGATCGATGACGTGCAGTTCTTCGCCGGCAAGAGCCGTACGCAGGAGGAATTCTTCTACGCATTCGAGGCACTGATTGCGTCGAAGAAACAGATCATCATCACCAGCGATACCTATCCGAAGGAAATTTCCGGTCTGGACGAGCGGCTGATTTCACGCTTCGATTCCGGCCTGACGGTTGCCGTCGAGCCGCCGGAGCTGGAAATGCGAGTAGCGATTCTGCTGAAAAAGGCGGAACAGGAAGGCGTGACCTTCTCCGACGACGTTGCCTTCTTTGTAGCCAAGCACCTGCGCTCCAACGTGCGCGAGCTGGAAGGCGCGCTGCGCAAGATTCTTGCTTACTCCCGTTTCCACGGGAAAGACATCACGATCGAGGTCGTCAAGGATGCGCTGAAGGACCTGCTGTCGGTGCAGAACCGCCAGATTTCCGTCGAGAACATCCAGAAAACGGTTGCCGACTTCTTCAATATCAAGGTCGCCGACATGTATTCGAAGAAACGTCCGGCCAATATTGCCCGGCCGCGACAGATTGCGATGTACCTGGCCAAAGAATTAACGCAAAAGAGTCTGCCCGAGATCGGCGAGCTGTTCGGCGGCCGAGATCATACAACCGTGTTGCATGCGGTGCGCAAGATCGGAGCCGACCGAAGCAAGAGTCCGGAATGCAACCATGAGTTGCATGTGCTGGAGCAAACGCTAAAAGGTTGAACTGCCTACGCGCCTGTGGATAACTTTGTGGATATCCGTAGGATAAGTGGTGGATAGCAGGTGGATAAGTCGGATTAGGGACAAAATCACGCCGGCTTGGGGTTTTTGACCGGGTGTTTCTGTCAAAATACACCGTTGTTGCCGAGCGTCCGGCCATGCAGGAAGCGTGTTCTTGTTATCGCCTTCCTGCAAGTGAGACAAGCGGACATCGCGGCAAGCGCCGGCGGGCGTGACAAAATCGCCGGCGTTTGATTTTTATTGAGCACTGCTTCGCGCATTTGTTTAACTATCTATCGATAAGGATCTAACTATGCAATTGGTCAAAGCCCAACGAGATGCGCTGTTGCGTCCGTTGCAGATAGTGAGTGGTATTGTCGAGCGTCGGCACACGCTGCCGATTCTGGCCAATATCCTCATTCGCAAGGATGGTGAGCGCGTTTCTTTCCTATCGACCGACATCGAAGTCCAGATCACCACGCATGCGCAGGTCGGCAGCGGTAACGATGCGGCATCCACCACGGTCGCCGCGCGCAAGCTGCTGGACATCCTGCGTGCGCTGCCTGATTCCGGTGATGTTGCCCTGTCGCTGGCGAACAAGCGCATGACGGTGCAGTCCGGCAAGTCGCGCTTTGCATTGCAGACGCTGGCCGCCGAGGAATTCCCGACGGTTGCCCAGGCCGAGCAATACAACGCCAAGGTCACGTTGCCGCAGAAGGCGCTGAAGCACCTGTTCAACATGGTGCACTTCTCGATGGCGCAGCAAGACATTCGCTATTACCTGAATGGCCTGTTGCTGGTGGTCGATGGCAAGAATGTGATTGCCGTTGCGACCGACGGTCACCGCCTCGCGTTTTGCCAGGTTGCGACCGAGCAGGAATTCCCGCGCCAGGAAGTCATCATTCCGCGCAAGACCATCCTCGAACTGCAGCGTCTGCTGGAAGAAAACGACCAGCCGGTCGATCTGGAAATCGCGACCAATCAGGTCAAGCTGACCTTCAGCGATATCGAACTGATTTCGAAGCTGGTCGAAGGCAAGTTCCCGGATTACACCCGCGTGGTGCCGAAGGGCTACAAGAACAACTTCACGATCGGCCGTGACACCTTGCTGCGTTCGTTGCAGCGTGCGGCCATCATGACGTCCGACAAGTTCAAGGGCGTGCGCTGTGTGATCGCGCCCGGCAGCATGAAGATCAGTTCCACCAACGCCGATCAGGAAGAGGCAGTGGAAGAAGTTGAAATCGACTACGGCGGCGATAGCGTCGATATCGGTTTCAACGTCACCTACCTGCTCGACGTGCTGAACAATCTCAAGAGCGACAATGTGAACATTGCGCTTGGCGATGCCAATTCATCGGCATTGTTGACCGTACCGGAAAATCCCGACTTCAAGTATGTCGTGATGCCGATGCGTATTTGATAAGGGCTTTTTGCACACGTAAAAACGCCTTTTGTTTTTCCCCAATGATTGGGCGTGCGAAATCTCGTTTTAAAGCGTTTTCAGAGTGAAAAACTGCTTTAAAAACAGGGACTTCGCCCCCAATTAGGATGAATACTGCAACAACTGTTTTCGACGCCTTTTCCCCCATTCCCTCCGCGCTTTTCCGCGAAGCCGAGCAAGAAAAGACCTCACCGTTGCTTCATCCGTCACCGTAATAAAGGTAGCCATGTCCGCGATCCCGAACGAGAACCCATCCTCGCAATCCGCCCAGTACGGCGCGTCGTCCATCCAGATCCTCGAAGGCCTGGAAGCCGTACGCAAACGTCCTGGCATGTACATCGGCGATACGTCGGACGGCACAGGCCTGCATCACTGCGTCTTCGAAGTGCTGGATAACTCCATCGATGAAGCGCTGGCAGGCCACTGCAGCGAAATCCACGTCACCATCCATTCGGACAACTCGATCTCGATCACCGATAACGGTCGCGGCATTCCGACCGGCATCAAGTGGGACGACAAGCACGATCCGAAACGCAGCGCGGCCGAGATCGTGATGACCGAGCTGCACGCCGGCGGCAAGTTCGACCAGAACTCGTACAAGGTTTCCGGCGGCCTGCACGGCGTGGGCGTGTCCTGCGTGAATGCACTGTCGAAAACGCTGAAGCTGACGATTCGTCGCGATGGCAAAGTGCATTCGATGGAATTCTCGCGTGGCGTACCGGTTAATCGTGAAATTGAAACCATCGACGGCCAGGTCGTCTCGCCGATCAAGGTGCTGGGTGAAACCGACAAGCGCGGCACTGAAGTGCACTTCTGGGCCGACGAGGAAATTTTCAACAACGTCGAATTCCATTACGACATTCTCGCCAAGCGTATTCGCGAACTGTCGTTCCTGAACAATGGCGTGCACATCAAGCTGACCGATCAGCGTACCGGCAAGGAAGAAGATTTCGCGTTCGAAGGTGGCACGCGGGGCTTTGTTGAATACATCAACAAGGCGAAGAGCGTCCTGCACCCGACCGTCTTCCAGGCAACCGGCGAGCGTGAATCGGAACAAGGCACGCTTGTCGGCGTTGACGTTTCCATGCAATGGAACGACGCGTACAACGAACAGGTGCTCTGCTTCACCAATAACATTCCGCAACGCGACGGCGGCACGCACCTGACGGGTTTGCGTGCAGCAATGACGCGCGTCATCAACAAGTACATCGAAGAAAACGACTTTGCCAAGAAAGCAAAAGTTGAAGTTTCTGGCGACGACATGCGTGAAGGTTTGACCTGCGTGCTATCCGTCAAGGTGCCGGAACCGAAGTTCAGCTCGCAGACCAAAGACAAGCTGGTGTCTTCTGAGGTGCGCGGCCCGGTCGAAGAGATCGTTGCCAAGACGCTGACCGACTTCCTGATGGAGAAGCCGAACGACGCCAAGATCATCTGCGGCAAGATCGTCGAAGCGGCACGCGCACGCGAAGCCGCACGCAAAGCGCGCGAACTGACGCGTCGCAAGGGTGTGATGGACGGCCTCGGCCTTTCCGCCAAGCTGGCTGACTGCCAGGAAAAAGATCCTGCACTGTGCGAACTGTATATCGTCGAGGGCGACTCTGCAGGCGGCTCTGCCAAGCAAGGCCGTGACCGCAAGTTCCAGGCGATCCTGCCGCTGCGCGGCAAGGTGCTGAACGTCGAGAAGGCGCGTTTCGAGAAAATGCTGTCGAGCGAACAGATCACTACGTTGATTGCCACGCTCGGCACCAGCATCGGCGTCGATGAATTCAACATCGACAAGCTGCGTTATCACCGCATCATTATCATGACCGATGCGGACGTCGACGGCGCCCACATCCGCACGCTGCTATTGACATTGCTGTATCGCCAGATGCCGCAACTGGTCGAGCGCGGCCACGTCTACATCGCGCAGCCGCCGCTGTACAAGGTCAAGCATGGTAAAGACGAGCGTTATCTGAAAGACGATCTGGAAGAAGCTGTCTACATGATGCAGATCGCATTGAACGATGCTTCCATCACGCCGAACGAAGGTGCCGCACCGATTACGGGTGAAGCATTGTCGGAACTGGTTCGTCAGTACAACACGTCCAACGCGATCATCAATCGCCTGACGCGCACGATCGATTCGGCTGCCCTCACCGCGATCATGACAGGCGTTACGCTGGATCTCGGCTCGCAACAGGTAGCGGAAGATTCAGCTGTTCGCCTGCAGCAAGGCATCGACGATCCGGCCGTCAAGGTCAGCGTTGTGCACGACGAACTGGCAGATAAGTTCGCATTGCGCATCGAGCGCATGTATCACGGCAATATCAAGGTCACCGGTTTCGATGCTGATTTCGTCGCTGGTCCGGATTACGGGGTACTTGCATCAGCCGCAGCAACCTTCAAGGGTTTGATCGGCCCAGGTGCCACCGTACAGCGCGGCGCTGGTGACAAAGCCAAGGTCAGCGCCATCGGTGATTTCCATCAGGCGATGAACTGGCTCCGCGGTGAAGCCGAACGTAGCGTTGGCAAGCAACGCTACAAAGGTCTGGGCGAGATGAACCCGGAACAGCTGTGGGAAACGACGATGGACCCGAACGTGCGTCGCCTATTGAAGGTGCAGATCGAAGATGCGATTGCAGCGGATCAGATCTTCACGACGCTGATGGGTGATGATGTGGAGCCGCGCAGAGCGTTTATCGAATCGAATGCGCTGGCTGCGGGGAATATTGATATTTAATCTTGTTGTAGGTTCTCAAAATATCTGAAATATTCTCAATTATGTGAAACAAGAAAAGGCTCCTAAGGAGCCTTTTTTATACAGAATGAGTTCTGGTTAATGTAGAACACTTTAGTTACGGACTAAATATGGCCATCCATATATGAGATGTGTCACAGCCGAAGTTTACCGCCAAACCAAAATGTTCGGCATGTCGATGATTGATATCATTATTCAGAAAAAAGGTCTGATTTAGATCTAGTTCATTTCAAATATTAGAAATAATAAGAAATCCAAATTCGGGAAGTAACCAATGACAATTACACTCGCCACTCTGCTTAAAGACAGTGGTTATAAGCTCAATCAGTTCAAGCCGGTTCAAATCGCCACGCTGGAAGCTGCTATTACGATCAAAGAATCAGGGAAGAAAGAAGTGCCTTACGTCACGTGTTTAGTGCGCGGCAAGCCGATTAGGCTAACGCCTGAAGAGGCGGTTCGGCAGCTTTATGTGATGGCCTTGCGCGACGATCTCAATTATCCGGTCAGTCGGATGGAAGTCGAGCACGAAGTTACCTTTGGTCGTGAGAAGAAGCGCGCCGATATCTGTGTCTTCGACAAAGACAAGATTACCTCGCCCTATATCCTTGTTGAAGTTAAGAAGCCTAAACTAAAAGACGGTAAGGAGCAGCTTAAGAGTTATTGCAACGCTACAGGTGCGCCGATGGGCGTCTGGACTAACGGCGAGCAAATCTCTTATTACCACCGCAAAGATCCTAACTACTTCGAAGACATTCCTGCCATTCCCTCGGAGCACGAGAAGCTGTCGGACATTTTGGCTGAGCGCTGGACTATCGACGATCTGGTGCGGTTGGACAAGTTGGTGAATGAGCGAAAGTCCCTTAAGGACCTTATCTTGGAAATGGAGGATGAAGTCCTCGCGAACGCTGGCGTAGATGTGTTTGAGGAATTGTTCAAGCTGATATTTACCAAGCTTTACGATGAAATGGAAAGTGGTCGTGACAAAAAGCGGCACCTTATTTTTAAAAATTACGGGGACACTGAAACCGAACTGAAGGCCAAGATTCAAGGCTTGTTCGATAAGGCTAGCGCCAAGTGGGAAGGGGTGTTCTCTGACGGTGCGAAGATCGAATTGACCCCTAGCCACCTCGCTGTCTGCGTGGCCTCGCTTGAAAAGGTCAAACTCTTTAATTCCAATCTCGAAGTTGTTGATGAGGCTTTTGAATATCTCATTAACAAATCGAGCAAGGGCGAGAAAGGACAATACTTTACACCGCGTTACGTCATCGACATGTGTGTGAAGATGATGAATCCGCAGGAGTGGGAAACCCTAATAGATACTGCCTCCGGAAGTTGTGGCTTTCCAGTGCATGGCATCTTTCACGTCTGGGAGCAGATCATGAAGGAAGAGGGACTATCCAAGAGTCACCTCTTCACTACCGAGAAGAAGCCCGCGCGGTGTGAAGACTATGTGCGAAATAAGGTCTTCGCTATTGACTTCGATGAAAAAGCAGTGCGCGTCGGACGCACTCTTAACCTGATTGCGGGTGATGGACAAACTAATGTGCTGCATCTCAATACCTTGGATTATGAACGTTGGGACGAAAAGACCAGCGACGAACAATGGATCGACATCTACGGCGAAGGTTGGAAGCGCTTGCGCAAATTGCGTGTCGACAAGACTAGCAACCGCGATTTTTGCTTCGACGTGCTAATGGCCAATCCACCGTTTGCTGGCGATATCAAGGAAACTCGTATACTCGCTAAGTACGAATTGGCTCGCACTGTCAGCTACGAAAAAATCGCTAAGGTCGATCCGGCTGATTCTTACATTGTCGATGCCCGCAAGCGTCCGCCTACTTTTACTGAGGGGCTGCACGCTAGCAATGAAACTATCTTCCAAACGGCCGATGGCAGTTATCGCAAGGTTAAGATCAAGCATCAGAACACTGTAGGTCGAGACATCCTTTTCATTGAAAGAAACCTTTCTTTCCTTAAACCTGGTGGGCGCATGGCCGTAGTGTTGCCACAAGGCCGTTTCAACAATGCCGGCGACAAGGACTTGCGCGAATATCTAAATGAACATTGCCGCATCCTTGCCGTCGTCGGCTTGCACGGCAATGCCTTCAAGCCACACACTGGGACTAAGACCAGCGTACTGTTTGTGCAGAAGTGGAATGATGATCCCAAAGCTGGGCCGTTATGTCCAAAGAAGGCTGACTACCCGATCTTTTTCGCTACGATGCGCGAGCCTTCTAAGGATAGCTCTGGTGACAAAATTTATCGGGCTGTACGACATAGTATGACGGCGAACGAAATCGCGGAGTGTATAGCACTAAAGGAAAAGTGGAGGCGCTTGGATGAAGAGCTAGCAATACTTCGTACCAAAGCACGTAACGACAACCCAACAGAGGGTGATCAACGGCGACTCAGCGAAATCGAAGCTTTGCAAGCGGAAAGCTCAGAAGAGATAAAAAAAGCCAGTATTGATCTGGATGCACCTTTACTTGATGATCACGGACACTTAATCGTCAAACATGACTTGTTCAATCATGATGGCAAGACGGAGGACGGCATTGCCGAGGCGTTCATCGAGTTCGCTAAGAAGGAGAAATTAAGTTTTTTTCGATGAGCCCCTGCGATGAGTTGCGCTACGCGCGCTTGTTGGAGGGGCTGGAAGTAACTATCCTACCTTATAGCGAAGCAATTTCGGCTGACCCTACCGGGCGACTCGATTCCTCTTTTTTTGAGAAACGATTTATTGAGATCCGCAAACGAGCGGCAGCATGGGATCGTCTAGACATTCATGCCAAATCTGTCGTATGTGGTCCTTTCGGTTCGAATCTTCTAAATGAGAATTATGTGGAACGTGGAGTTCCGATGATTCGTCCTTTTAATCTACGCGATTGCCGGTCTGATCAAGGTGACATTGCCTTGCTAAAAGCCTCCTTCGTTGACGACGAAGAACTAAAAACCTTCGGGCGAAATACGGTGATGTTTGCACGTGTTGGTGAAGTTGGCGCAGGAGTCAATCTATATGATCGAGCGACGATTAGCCCGAACATCATCGCCGCAGAACTGTTAAAAACTGTCAATCCATACTTTGTTGGTGTGTTTGCCAACACAAAATTCGGGCGGCTTCAATTAGAGGCGGGAATGAAGGTTGTGGCACAGCCAACTATTTCGACCGACTCGATTCGGGCGTTACGAATTCCTCCACTTAATCAAGATTTTCAGCGAAAAATTGCCGAGATGTTTATGAAGGCGGTAGATTTGGAAGATCGCGGAGTCAAACTACTTACCGATGCTGAGAAATTTCTTCTTCATGCGCTCGGCCTCAAAGAATGGAAAATTCCCGACCCACTTACCTATCTGCGCAGCAGCCGTGAGGCGTTCGCCGCAGGCCGGCTTGATGCCGAACACTTCAAACCAAAATACGACGAATTGCTTGAGTATCTTGAGAAAACCGGCGAAGCAAAGGCGCTTGGCTCTATGTTGGCGATAAATGAACGGGGTAATCAACCAGAATACGCTGAAAAAGGTCTACCAGTTGTCAATTCAAAGCATGTTTTTGGCGGTGAGATTCGACTCGATGCTGAAAATAGGGTGGCGGCAGAAGATGCCGCTAAAATCTTGATTGAACCGAATGATGTGTTGATGAATGGCACTGGCGTAGGGACCATCGGTCGTAGTGCTCCCTATCTTCATTCTGGCAAAGCTATCCCTGATAATCATGTAACCATACTGCGTCCTAAGCCTAACGTAATCGATCCGATTTATCTTTCTGTATTTATTAATAGCGTTGCTGGCCAAATGCAGGTCGAGCAGCGTTTGCATGGTTCATCTGGTCAGATCGAACTTTATCCATCCGATATTGCTGAGTTCGTTATTTGGGTCGCACCTGAAGAAATACAGAAAAAGGTTCGTCAAGCTATCGAAAACGGATTTACATCAAAGCAGCGAGCGATTCACCTTCTCGATACCGCAAAGCATGCCGTCGAGATCGCCGTGGAGCAGAATGAAAGGGCGGCTCTAGATTACCTTAGAGGGATTTGATAACCATGCCAAACACATTCATCGAGAATCGTGAGGGCTGGTTGCGGCTTTCCGAGATTGATTACCTTGGACAGTTCGTTAAGGTGTGGCTTGCGTTTAACGCTTGGTATCGCAACGCATATTCCGAGACGCAGGATCGAAAAATTCTCAATGAACTTAAGTGGAACGCTAACCCGGTCGGCAACGCGCTGCGTCCACTATTAGAGACTCTGTCTGAGGACGCGGAGCAATTTCGAAGTGATATTGGACTTCTTCATCATCGTTTAGAGCACTATGAAATTCAGACGGGTAAAGCCGAAGACAAGCATCGAATTACGTTTCGTAAGGTATATCTGCGTGACAGAGGGCCGAAAGTTGAGACAATTAACTCTTATGGATACACCTTTAAGGTTGATCGTAAAGCAAATGGTTCCTTGGATACCACTGTATTGAACAGAGCTCGAGCGCCAATATTGCAACATCAGCAGCAAAAATACGACCTTGAAGAGTTAGAAGCCATTCCTGCTTTTGGCACTTTACGACCTACACAGAAAAATTGTCTGCGAGAGCTTTACGAAGCCTCGGCCCCTCGAGAGATTCTAGACCTTCTGACGCAGAAAGATATTGAGCCGATAAAATGCGGATCGTTTTCGTTTTATTGCTCCCGTGAGGAATTATTTGCTGCAGCAGTTGAGGCTGTTTATCTCTTGCGATGCCATTTGTTTCATGGAGAATTATCGCCAACTAAACAGGCATCGGAATGCTATGAGCCCGCATATCGAATCGTCCGGCGATTTCTGACTTGTGTAACTTGAAAACCGGAAGCAATGAAGAACTAGTCGTTATTAATAGCGAACTCATTCATGCTGATCTCCGGAAAATACGAATCGGAATTTTACGAAATCTTGGTTATACGGATGAGAGGTTTTATCAATGAGCGATATCAAACTTTTCAAAGTCAACGACGGTAAGGTCACCGAGCTGCAAGGTGATACATCTGACCTAGAAAAACCACTACAAACTCTAATCGAGGCCAACCTCGAACCCTTACTCCGCATTCGCTTTTTGGCAACCGAATACTCCACTGGCAAGACGCACGGTGGGCGTATTGATTCGCTAGGGTTGGACGAAAACAACTGTCCGGTGATTTTGGAGTACAAGCGTTCGGTCGGTGAAAACGTTATCAATCAGGGGCTGTTTTACCTCGATTGGTTGATGGATCATCAGGCCGAATTCAAGCTACTGGTGATGGATAGGCTCGGCAAAATGGCGGCGGATGCTATCGATTGGAGTGCGCCTAGGTTAGTCTGCATTGCGGCAGATTTCACTAAATACGATGGACACGCAGTTCAGCAAATTAACCGCAATATCGAGCTTATTCGTTATCGTCGTTTTGGTGAAGAACTGCTTCTATTTGAGTTGGCTAATACGTCGAGCGATCCTTTTGCAAAGGCGCATGGAAATAAGGCAACAAAACTAATTAAAGATGTAGGAAATTCCTCTTCTGTGCAAGCAAAGCCTGTAGGCCCAGACAAATCATACGCAGAAATTTTGCCAACTCTTTCAGAGCCCTTGAAAGAAGTTCTTGCCTCGTTAGAAAATTACATGCTTTCACTAGGCGATGATGTACAGCGTAAGGAATTACGCTTATACGTTGCTTTCAAGCGTCTGAAGAACTTTGCAACGGTGGTATTGCAGAAGAATCGATTAATGCTCTATCTGCACCTTGATCCCGCTTCTGTTGTTCAAAGTTTATCTAATGCCCGAGATGTTGCTCAGCTCGGTCATTGGGGTACTGGAGATACAGAGGTGCCTCTGGCTTCAATGGAAGACTTTGATGCTGTTAAGCCGTTTATTGTGGCGGCTTATGAGGGACGGGCACTTACTCATATGCATAGTCAAGCCAAACCGCTCGATTCCTGAAAAGGTTTGTCTTTGGTGCCGATAATTTTTAAACAGAATGCCAAATACTTCTTTTTCTGGTTTCGCGGTTAAACCCCCTATTAATCGCAAAAAGAATCGAACAAAAATTCATTGGAATAGTTTGCTCCCAATATTAATAAGCATATTGGGTATCGGTGCTTGGATTGCAGGAGAGGCGTTTTATACGGGTTATTGGAATGCGGCTGGAGTGCGGCCGATAGTTTCAATGAGCTTGCAACAAACAGCATTTGCTGGTTTTGCCGCTGCGTATTACAACTGGGCCTGGTTGCCAGTGGTACTAGGTATTTTTTCCCTATATATCGCAGTTCTTTCATTTGGCTTTAAAAATAAGAGTCCATTAAAAATCTTGTGGATTATTAAATCAAAGAAATGGTGGGATGAAAATGTTGAAATCGACAAAACGTTGAGCAAGCTCTTTAAGTCTCTGTTAGTCGCAGCAATTCTCTTTTTTATTTTGATACTGACGCCACTTACCTTATGGGTGATCAAGGCCATGGAGGACGGTAAGAACGTATTTTATAAACAGGCTTGCGCTGTAAAAGCAGCAAAGACTTTGCCTAGTAAAATCATGCTCGACGATGGTACGGCAATTGGTGGACGAATTTTAGCCAGATCTGAACACTTAATTGTATTTTTGACTGATACATCAATTGATGTGATCGCCATCGATGGAGAAAAAAGTAGGTTGCTTGATTCAACTCATGTAAGCCTCACGAAATGTTTATAGGGTCCTCATATTGGCGGCCCTATCTTAAACAAAAGTTACTGGCTGACGATAGGGATTAGACGAGCTTTCTAGCCCTGAAGCATTGCATTCATGGAAGTAATTCATCGAAAAATAATGCGTAAAGAGTACGCAGGATTCCAGGTGCATAACCAGATTTCGTGCGATGATGGCTGTGACGGCACCCTGCCGTCATGACGAAAGGTCAGCCATGAAAAAGTTCAAAAAACTTCTTGGCGCGGTATGTGTGCTGGCTTCGGTATTGCTCGTACTGGAAGGATGCAGCAGCGGGTACGCCAGCTATCCGCAGGATACAAATTCAGGCGCTTCTGGTGTGCAGGTATATGGCGAAGTGGATGCGGGTGTATATCACGGTAGCCGTTGATTGCCTGCCACTGTTTGCCTGGAAGTTGTACGAAAACTGACCGCCGGGTCGATGCGATTCCTGTTGCCAGCTCAACTGCCGGACTTGTGAAAAGTCAGGCACCTGCCTTGATCAAACGCCGTAATCCCATCAAACCCAGTAGCGGGCCGGGTAGCAACAGCCACGCTACGGTGCTGCCCCAGTTTTCGACGATTCCTGCACCGATCTGAATCGAAACCATCGAAATCGCAAAGCCGATCGCGTTCTGGAATGCCAGTGCGCTGCCGACCATTTCCGGTGGACAGGCTTTGGCCGATAGCGCCGAAAAATGCGGGGAATCGGCAACCACGCTGATTCCCCAGGCAAGCAGCAACAAAATCTTTGCCGACATTCCCCAAGTGCCGCTCAAGGGAAAAAGCGCGCAACACAGGGCAGACGTGGCAAGTGCTGCCGCCGCAACGCGCGCACTGCCTATCCGTTTGCTCCACAAACCGCCGGCCATGCATCCGATGGCACCTGCTGCAGTCACGACAAACGACCAACCCGATAGTGCCGCAGTCGATTGCGAGGCAACGCCAGAGACGATGATGAACGTCGGCACCAGCGTCCAGAACGCATACAGCTCCCACATATGGCCGAAGTATCCGAGAGCGGCAGCGCGGAAATTCGGAATCGCAAATATCGAGAGCAGGCGGCGTATGTCGAGCGATCCTGCTCCTGCAGCTCGTACTAGATGCGGGCCGTCACCCAGCCGCCAGATCATCGCCGCTGCAATCAATGCCAGTGCGGAAGAAACTAGCATGCTCGGTTGCCATGGCCAGCTTGCGCCGACGGCACGCACGCCGTAAGGCAAGGCCACGCCGATCGTCTGCATGCCGATCAGCTGTGATAACGCATTGCCCGCCCTATCCGGCACCCAGCTGACGATCAGCTTCATGCTGAGCGGATAGATGCCGGCCAGGCAGATGCCGATGGCAAAGCGCAATGGCAGTCCGGCCTGCAAGCCGTGCGCGCCAAAGGCAAACATGGCATTCAATATGGCGCCCGATACGGCACAAACGGCGAAGATCCGGCTTGCCGCAAAACGGTCGGCGAGTCCGGAGAGCGAAAACGTCAGCGTGCCGATGATGAATCCGAGCTGGACGGCGTTAGTCAGCAAGCCGATGTCGGCAGCGGTCAAATGCCAGGCATGCATCAGGTCGCCGGCTGCGCCATTGGCGGCAAACCATAATGAGGTGCCGAACAGTTGGGCGAGAATGATCGAAAAGACGGGAGGCATTTCGTCGCGGGCGGCAAGTATTGCCTTGCATCATACACACAGGCAAGTCGGCCTGCGTCGGCCGGCAACAAAGGTCAAATGGCAGTAATCTGGCTGTTGGTTAGCTGTCCTTCGTTACAGGAACAAGATCGTGCTGCAGATGCAGCGGGAGAAACACCATGCCAGACAAGCCAGTCAGAATTCCCGGACCGGATCATCCGATTACGATCACACCTGATCCGGCACACATCATCGTCATCGTTGCAGACCGTGTCATTGCCGACACGCGCGCAGCGCTTACCTTGCAGGAAGCGTCATATCCCGCCGTACATTACATTCCGCGCGAAGACGTCGACATGGCGCAACTGCAGCGCACCGACCACGCAACGTATTGTCCGTACAAGGGCGATGCCAGTTACTACAGCATCCCTGCCGGCGGCGCGCGCTCTGGCAACGCAGTGTGGAGTTATGAATCGCCGCACGAGGCAGTAGCAAAAATCGCGGGCTATCTTGCCTTCTATCCGGATCGCGTCGATGCGATCCGGGTCGATGGCTGATACGACGCGCCCCTCGCCTCGTCGATCAGAATTTGCCCGACAACAGTGCGCCAGCATTCGGCGCGACGGTTTGCAAGCCGAGCTCTTCCAGCATCTGGTAAGTCGTGCAGACAGCGGCCGATACGACCGGTAGGCCAATCCTGTCCTGCACCGGCTGGATCGATGACAGCGATGGCATCTGCACGCAGGCCGATAGTACGACGGCATCGCAATTGGCGACGTTGAGGCGTTTTGAGATCTCGATCAGTGCGTTCGGATCGCGTGCGCCGACTTCCAGGTTGTCCGGTATTTCCAGCGAAATGCAGTCCAGCACTTCGAACCCTTCGTGCTCGATGTAATCGACGACCAACTCCGTCAGCGGCTTCATGTAGGGGGCCACGATTGCAATTTTTTTTGCGCCAATCTTGCCGAGTCCGTGAACCAGCGCCCCGGCGCTGGTCACCACCGGTGCCGGGCCGTCATTCTCTAGGGTACGTTGATGCAGGCGCGCCGACGATACGCGGTGATAACCACGCCCCATGCTCATGATGGCAACCAGGCAGGCGTAGCCGAGCACGTCCACGCGTGCGTCCGACAGCTCCAGCGCGCAGCGATCCGAGTCGCCGTCCATGGCGGCCAGTTCTTCCTTCGTCACGCGTTTCATGCGCATGCGGCTGGAGTGGAAGGTAAAGCGCTCCGGTGCAATCGCTTCCCGCGCGCGCAGTATGGCGGGAATTTCCGTTTCCATCGTGGTGTTGCTGCTCGGGACAATTTGCCCGATGCGATAAGTCTTCATGCGGCGCTCCTGTTGTGGTTGATGCTGCGGTGCCGACGATGCAATTGCTAGGCGGCTTGATTGGAAATGCGCGACAGCGACGCGATCAGGTCGGTAAACCTGTGGCCCTGGATCATGATGTGATCGCGCAGCAGTTCGCCGGCGGCGTCGCTGCGGCCTTCGATGATCGCCTGGACCACCGCGTCATGTTCGGAAAACGATTTGTCGATGCGGCCATGCACGCGCAGCTGCAGCCGGCGGTAGGGGCGCAGGCGCCGGTGCAGCGTGCGCGCCTGCTCGATCAGGAAGGCATTGTGGCTGCCGGCGTAAATGCATTGATGGAAAGTCTCGCCGCGATAGAAATACTCGTCCGGGTCGGGTGCGTTGCGCGCTTCTTCGCAGGCATGGTGGGCGGCCAGCAGCGCCGCATGATCGGCCGGCGACATGCGGCGCGCCGCGAGCCGGGCGCACATCGCCTCGATTTCCGACATGACTTCGAACATCTCGATCAGTTTCTGCGGACTGATTTCCGCCACGATCGCGCCGCGTCGTGGCCGCATGACGATGATCCCCATCGATGCGAGCTGGATCAGCGCTTCGCGGATCGGTGTACGCGAAACGCCGAACTGCGTTGCCAGTTCGGTTTCATCCAGGTGCTGGCCGGGCGCCAGCTTGCCGACGGCGATCATTTCCTCGATGGCTTCGCGCAGCAGTTCAGAGCGTTTTTTCATGTGGAGCAGCTTCTTCGCGAATAAAACGACCGGCTAATCAATATGCAGGGCGGATTATATTTAATTCTTGACTGTGTATTTGTTAAATGTATTCTTGTATACACAAAAAGAAAAGCAGATGTTATGTTGCGCATGCGAACGGTGTGACTCGCCGGCCTTCCCGTCATGGGATTTTCCGGTTTGCCTGTCAGTGAAGCAGGGTTCGTCGGGCGTGCATCGAGTCTTGCGGACGGGCCGCAAGCCGGAATCTTTCAAACAAGAATTGCATAAGGAGACACAACATGAGAAGGATTTTCCTGAAGTCGGCATTATCTTCCATCCTGGCCGGCGCTCTCGCCGTCGGGTTTTCCAGCGCGGCATTCGCCGCACCGAAAGTCATCAAGATTTCGCATCAGTTCCCGGGCGGCGACGGCCCCGAAGCCGATTTCCGTCATCGCCTGGCCGTGAAGTTCGCGCAAGAGGTTGAAAAGCGTACGAACGGCGAACTGAAATTCCAGATCTATCCGTCCGCATCGTTGGTCAAGCCGACCGGCCAGTTTTCCGCGATGCAGACCGGCGCACTCGACATGACGGTGCTGCCGCTCGCCTACGAGGGCGGCAAGATCCCTGAAACCAATCTCGGTCTGATGCCGGCACTAGTCACCAGCTATGAGCAGGGGCTGCGCTGGAAAACGGCGCCGATCGGCAAAGCGCTGAGCGATGTGGTGGAAGGCAAAGGCGTCAAGATCATTACGTGGGTGTGGCAGGCTGGCGGCGTGGCATCGAAGGAGAAAGCCATTGTCGAGCCGAGCGATGCGAAAGGCATCAAGATTCGTGGCGGCAGCAAGGACATGGACCTGATGCTGAAAGGTGCCGGCGGCTCGATTACCAACATTCCTTCATCCGAAATCTACAACGCGATGCAGACCGGCGTGCTGGACGCAGCCGTCACATCGAGCACGTCGCTGCTGAGCTTCCGTCTGTATGAAGTGGCGAAGCACGTGACGACTGCGCGCAAGAATACGTTCTGGTTCATGTTCGAACCGCTGTTGATGGCCAAGAGCACCTATGACAGCCTGACGCCGGCACAGCAGAAGATCGTGACGGAAGTCGGCGCGGATCTGGAAAAGTTCGCGATGGAAGAGTCGAAGAAGGACGACGTGCGACTCGGCGAAGTTTATGCAAAGAACGGCGCGCAGGCATCCGACATGGATGATGCCGCTTTCGCAAAATGGCGTGAACTGGCTAAGCAGACCTCATGGAAGAACTTCGCGGAAAAAGTGAAGAACGGCCAGCAACTGCTCGACATGGCGCAAGCGGTCAAGTAATTCGTCTGATCGAAAATGCCTGCAGCCTGAGGGTTGCAGGCATTTTTCCAGGAATGTCCTTATGAACAAATTGATCCAAGTTTTCGGCGGTGGACTGCGCTGCTTCAATCGGTGGATGGCGATTATTGCTGCCATGCTGATCGTGATCGCGGCGGTGGCGCTCGTCTATGAAGTCATCACGCGTTATTACGTGAAAATCGCCAATGACTGGATGATCGAGTTTTGCGTCTATCTGCTGATTGCGGCCACCTTTCTGGCGGCGGCGTATACGCAGGCGGAACGCGGCCATGTCGGCATTGAAGTACTGGATGAAGTGATGTCCCCCAAATGGAACCGTATCCGCCTGATGATCGGCGATGCGCTGTCGGCCGTCGTGGTCTTCGTGGTGGCGCACAATGCATGGCATTACAGCTGGGATGCATACCAGCAAGGGTGGACAACCAGTTCGACATGGGCGCCGCCACTGTGGATTCCCTATTTTCTGATGGCGTTCGGCTTGAGCACGACGGGATTGCAGATGATCGTGCAGATCCTGGAAACACTGGCAGTGCGCGGCGCGCACGAAAAGCCGCAGAATCTGACGGGAGCCTGAGATGGGAACGCTAGAAATTGGCCTGTTGTATCTGGGCGTGACGCTGATCCTGCTGTTTTCCGGCATGCCGATCGCGTTTGCGCTGGGAGCCAGCGCATTGGGCTTCATGTATTTCTTCATGCCGGCGATGAATCTGGAATTGCTGGCAGAAACGTTGTACGGCGAACTCGATAACTTCACCCTGCTGACGATTCCGCTATTCATCATCATGGGGGCGGCGATCGGCAAGACGCGGGCGGCGGTCGATCTTTATGAATCGGCCTACCGCTGGATGCACAAGATGCCGGGTTCGCTCGGGGTGGCGAACGTGATCGGCTGCACGGTATTTGCCGCCCTGTGCGGTTCCAGTCCCGCAACCTGCGCGGCTATCGGCGGCATGGGCATTCCGGAAATGCGCAAGCGCGGTTACTCCGATGCGCTGTCAACCGGCCTGATCGCTGCCGGCGGCACGCTCGGCATCCTGATTCCGCCGTCGATCACGCTGATCATCTATGGATTGATTACCGAACAGTCGATCGGCAAGCTTTTCCTGGCGGGCGTGATCCCCGGCCTGCTGCTGGCGTTACTGTTTGCCGCCTATGTGGTCTACAGCGCAACCAGGCAGATTCGTCGCGCCGATGCAGCTGTGGCGGCGGGCGAGACCGATGCCGTCATCGCACCGATGGCCGAAACCTACAGCTGGCGCGAGCGTTTGGAGGTGCTGCCGCGGCTGCTGCCTTTCGTGATCCTGATTGTGGTCATCATGTATGCGATGTACGGCGGCCTCGGCACGCCGTCGGAAATCGCCGGCATCGGCGCCTTCGGTGCAATGCTGTTGGTGGCGCTCGTCTACAAGTGCTATCGCTGGATGGATGTGCGCGCGATTTTCCTCGGTGCGGCGAAAGAGTCGTGCATGATCATGATGATCATCGCGATGGCGTTTCTCTTCACCTATGTGATGAGTTACCTGCGCATCACGCAAAGCGCGGCGGAATGGATGGCCGCGCTCGAGATGTCGAAGTGGGCGTATCTGTTCTGGGTCAATGTGCTGCTGCTGGTGCTGGGTTGCTTCCTGCCGCCGGTGGCTATCATTTTGATGGTGACGCCGATGATCCTGCCGGGCATCATCGCCAACGGTTTCGATCCAATCTGGTTCGGTATCGTGCTGACGATCAACATGGAGCTTGGCCTGATCACACCGCCGGTCGGCCTGAACCTGTTCGTCATCAAGGGCATCTCGCCGGAAACGCGCAACAGCGAAATCCTGCGTGGCGTGATTCCATTCATTCTGATCATGATTGGTTTCATTGCGCTGCTCGCGGTCTTTCCGGAGATCGTTACCTGGCTTCCCAATAAAATCGGATCGTGATGAAACAGTGGAATACGCTTGCCGATAACCGCCGCCAGAGAATGGCGCGCGGCCTCGCCGTGACCGATCGCATTGTCGATCCGGCGAAGATCGTCGCCTTGCTCGAAGCGGTAGTTGAATCGGGCGACCGCGTCTGCCTGGAAGGCAACAATCAGAAGCAGGCGGATTTTCTGGCAAGTGCGTTATGCAAGGTCAATCCAGCGCGCGTGCACGATTTGCACATGCTGCAGTCGGTGCTCGCCTTGCCCGAACATCTGGATGTGTTCGACAAGGGCATCGCATCGAAGCTCGATTTTTCGTTCTCCGGCCCGCAGGCAGGACAACTGGCGCGGCTGGTCGCGGCAGGCAAGATCAACATCGGCGCGATCCACACTTATCTCGAACTGTTCGGCCGCTACTTCATCGACTTGACGCCACGCGTGGCGCTGGTGGCTGCGCAGGCGGCCGACCGCGACGGCAATCTGTACACCGGACCGAATACCGAAGACACGCCGCCGATTGTCGAAGCGACCGCATTCAAGAGCGGCATCGTGATTGCGCAGGTCAATGAAATCGTCGACGTGTTGCCACGCATCGACGTGCCGGCCGGCTGGGTCGATTTCGTTGTGCAGGCGCCGACGCCGCATTACATCGAGCCGCTGTTCACGCGCGATCCTGCGCAGATCTCCGAAGTGCAGGTGCTGATGGCCATGATGGCGATCAAGGGCATCTATGCCGAATACGGCGTCGAGCGCATCAATCACGGCATCGGCTTCGATACCGCGGCGATCGAACTGATCCTGCCGACTTACGCCGAATCGCTCGGCCTGAAAGGCAAGATCGGACGCCACTGGGCGCTCAATCCGCATCCGGCGCTGATCCCGGCGATCGAGGCCGGTTTTGTCGAATCCGTGCATTCCTTCGGTTCGGAACTGGGCATGGAACGTTACATCGAGGCGCGCTCCGATGTCTTCTTTACTGGCCGTGACGGCTCGATGCGCAGCAATCGCGCGATGTGCCAGACCGCTGGCATGTACGCCTGCGACATGTTCATCGGCTCGACGCTGCAGATCGACTTGCAGGGCAATTCATCGACGGCGACGCTGGGCCGCATCTCCGGTTTCGGCGGCGCGCCGAACATGGGATCGGATGCGCGCGGGCGCCGTCATACCAGCGATGCATGGTTGAAGGCGGGTGAACAGGCGCGTCATGGCGATCGCATTCCGCGCGGCCGCAAGCTGGTGGTGCAGACGGTGGAAACCTTTCGTGAACACATGGAGCCGGCGTTCGTTGAACGGCTCGATGCATGGCAACTGGCGGAACAGGCGAAGCTGGCGATTCCGCCGGTCATGATCTACGGCGACGATGTCACGCATATCCTGACCGAAGAAGGCATCGCCAATCTGCTGCTGTGCCGCACCGATGAAGAACGCGAACAGGCGATCCGCGGCGTGGCCGGTTATACGCAGGTCGGCATGGCGCGTGACAAGCGCATGGTGGAAAACCTGCGCGATCGCGGCATCGTCGTGCGCGCCGAAGACCTCGGCATCGACAAGCGCATGGCTACGCGCGATCTGCTGGCGGCAAAAAACATGAAAGACCTGGTGCGCGCATCGGGCGGCCTGTACACGCCGCCGAAGCGCTTCCGCAACTGGTGAGGCACGCATATGGAAACACTGCATTTTCGTCTGGAAAACGGTTGCACACGCATGCCAGCGCAGGCGCATCTGATCGGTGTGGTCAGCTCGGGCAATCTCGAAGTGCTGATCGAATCGACGGAGCTGAACGGCGGATGCGAAGTCGAAGTGAATACCGCCGCAGTCGGCTTCGGCGCAATCTGGCAGGCAGTGATCGACGACTTTCATGCACGCTGGTCGCTGGCGAATGTGCGCATCGCGATCAACGATGTGGGTGCCACGCCGGCGGTCGTCAGCCTGCGGCTGGACCAGGCTGTCGAATCGTTGCAGGGAGCATCGGCATGAACAGTTATCTTGAAGCGAATGCGCGCCAGCGCATGCACCAGTTGCTCGACGCCGGTTCGTTTACGGAATTCCTGCCGCCGGCACAGCGCATTGTCAGCCCGCATCTGGCGCAACTCGATACGCCGTTCTCGTTCGACGATGGCGTGACGATCGGTAGCGGCACGCTCAACGGCAGCAAGGTGATGGCCGCTGCGCAGGAAGGCGGTTTCATGGGCGGCGCGGTCGGCGAGGTGCATGGTGCCAAGCTGGTCGGCCTGCTCAAGCGCGCCATTGCCGATCGGGTGGACGGCGTGATCCTGATGCTGGAAACCGGTGGTGTGCGCCTGCACGAAGCGAATGCGGGGCTGATTGCCGTTTCCGAAGTAATGCGCGCCGTGCTCGATGCGCGTGCAGCCGACATCCCGGTGATCGTGCTGATCGGCGGTGCCAACGGTTGTTTCGGCGGCATGGGCATCGTTGCCTGTTGCGCCAATGCGATTGTGATGTCGGAAGAAGGCCGGCTGGCGATGTCGGGGCCGGAGGTGATCGAAACGGCGCACGGCGTCGAGGAATTCGACGCCAGCGACCGCGCGCTGGTCTGGCGCACATCCGGCGGCAAGCATCGCTATCTGCTGGCCGACTGCGATGCCATCGTGCCGGACGACATAGCGGCTTTTCGTCGCGCGGCAATCGATGCGCTGGCACAGTGCAGGCGGGCGCCGTCGGAAGTGACGCTGGAAGCGCTGCAGCGCGAACATGCCATGCTCGAACGGCGGCTGACGGCATTCGGCGAATTGAGCGAACCGATGGATATCTGGTCGGCGCTCGGCGTGGTCGATCCCGATCGCCTGCCGATGCTGGAGGCGTCGGCATTCGTGCAGCAGACGCAAGCGTTGCGCGCGGGAGAACGATGATGGAATGGCAGGCGCTGGCAGTACAACTTTTCCCGCAAGGGCACGATATCGTCGAACGCGATCATTTTCTCAGCGGCAGCGGCACCGTCGGCGAGAGGACCGTGACGGTGATCGGCACCACCGGCCACACGCCGATCGGCGTGGAGATCGCCATGGCGCAGGCCGCCGCCATCCTGCAGACGATGCGCGATCATCCGGGCCGGCCATTGGTCATCCTGATCGATACACAGGGCCAGCGGTTACGGCATCGCGACGAAATGCTGGGCATCAATCATTACATGGCGCATCTGGGCAAATGCATCGATGTGGCGCGGCGACGCGGACATCCGGTGATCGGGCTGGTCTACGATCAGGCGCTGTCGGGCGGCTTCATCACCAGCGGACTGATGGCCGACGCCTGCTACGCATTGCCCGATGCGGAAATCCGCGTCATGGGCTTGCCGGCGATGGCGCGCATCACCAAGGTGCCGGAAGAAAGATTGGTCGAACTGGCCAAAAGCAATCCGGTCTTTGCACCCGGCGCGATCAACTACCTGAACATGGGTGGCGTGGAAGCGATCTGGGAAGGCGATCTGGCGGCATGCCTGATGCAGGCATTGCAGCAGGACGACAAGGCGGATCGCCGTAGCGCGCGCGGGCTGGCGCGCGGCGGCCGCAAGCTGGCGCTGCCGGTGGCGCAGGCAGTGATGGCAGCGGGCGATGTTCAAGCGGCATGACAGAATCTGGCTGAACGCGGCGGGCTGGCAAGCGGCATGTTCGCAGGCTCCCGGCCATGCCAGTGTTTTTGCGCGCTGGGAAGAAAATGACTGGCCGGTCATTGTGCGCAGGAACGAAGGCGCACAGGAGTCCGGCACACTTTGTCTGGGCTTGCCATTGCCGCCCGATGCGGCCGGCAACAAGTTGCGCATCGGCTTCGTCGTCAATGTTGCCGATATCGCGCGTCACGCGATGCCGCTCGTCATCGATGAAGCAATACCGTCGCTACCGGCGCCATGGCGGGAGCGATTTGCGGATTTGTCCGGAGCAGCTGCCCGCGGTCGCTTGTCTTTTCATGTTTACGGCTCGGCCGCCATGCAGTCGCTGACCTCGCTTCCCTATCTGTCTGCGTCGTCCGACATCGACCTGCTGTTTTATCCTCGCGATCGCAACCAGCTTGATGAAGGGCTGCAGTTGCTGCGCCTTTACGCAAAGCATCTACCGCTGGACGGCGAGATCGTGTTTCCATCGGGGCGCGCCGTGGCATGGAAGGAATGGGCGGATGCGTCGGCCCGGCCGGATGCGATGCGCATCCTCGCCAAAAGCATGCAGGCGGTGAACCTGAGCACATGCACTTCGCTGCTGGCCGAACTGGAATGAGTGCCGTGGAACGAAACGATCCGCTTTCATCCTCCTTCGCTGGCCGTGCCGACGGCTTGCCGTTGCACACATCATCCCTGCAGTGCATCCGGCATATAGATATCGCCCGGCTGGCCATACGCAGTCTGCATGCCGAGCTGGTGCTGTATCCGAAGCCGGGCCTGGTATCGCCATGGGACAACGGCAGCCACGACGACATGGACGCGGCGTTGTTCATGCGCAGCCTGTTTTCGTTGCGTCATTACTTCACCAGGATTGCGCGTGCCGGTGCAGAAGCTGTGCCGTTCGCTGTATTGCGCCATCACGGGATCGAAGCGGAACGCACGATGCTGGCGGCGACGCGCGGCATCAACACGCATCGCGGCGCGATATTCGCGCTGGGCCTGCTGTGTGCCGCAGCCGGGTATTGCCGGCTGCATGGGTGGCCGTTTTCGACAACGATGTTGCGTCATGCATTGACGACCCAATGGGGTGTCGCGCTGGTCGCGCACTCGGCGGCACCGATGTACGGCTCGCACGGCCAGCACGCCGCGATGCGTTTTGCGGTCGGCGGTGCGCGCGAAGAGGCAGCTGCGGGATTTCCCTCGCTGTTTGACGTCGCGTTGCCGCAGCTGCGCCGTTCGCTGGCGAGCGGGCGCGCTGTAGAGGAAGCGCAGATCGACACATTCTTCAGCCTGATGGCGCATATCGACGACACGAATATCTATACGCGCGGCGGCGTGGAGGGCGCGGCATTGATGCGCAGCAGTGCGCAGCAGTTCCTGTCGCGCGGCGGCACCGCACATCCGGACTGGCGCGCTGCCGCGCACGATTGCCACCGGCAGTTCGTCGCGAGGCGACTGTCGCCCGGCGGGGCGGCCGATCTGTTCGCGGCAACGTGGTTCGTGCATCAGCTGGAACAAGCAGAACAGGCGGCGCAAGTGTCGGTCATGGGCGGCACCGATGGCTGACCGTATCGCATTGCTCTGTTCGGGACAGGCAGGGCAGCATGCCGGCATGTTCGATCTCGCGCGCAGCGATCCGCATGTGGCGCAGTTGCTGCAGAGCTGGCCGCTGGAAGAAGTGTGTGGCCGCCCGTTGCAGGAGATGCTGGCCGACGAGTCCGGGCTGTTTGACAATCTGGTCGCGCAACCCTTGGTGATCGCGGCGGCGCTGTCGACGTGGGAAGCGATCCGGCATAGCCTGCCGCCCCCGGCGCTGGTGGCCGGTTACAGCATCGGCGAACTGGCATCGTGGTCGGTGGCCGGGGCGCTGGCGCCAGAGCAAACGATACGTCTGGCGGCGACCCGCGCCAGATTGCTGCAAGCCTGCGTCATGCCGGATCGGCCGCAGACCATGCTGGCGATTTCGTTCGCGCAGGCCCGGATGCCGCTGGCGGATCTGGCGCCCCTGCTGCAGTCGCACGGTTTTCATACAGCCATCGAAGTCGATGCCGACAGCATCATTGCCGGTGGTCTGCTAGATCAGGCGGATGCGCTGGAAGCGGTGGTCGTTTCCGGCGGCGGCAAGGTAACGCGTCTGCCGATCCAGATTGCATCGCATACGCCGTGGATGCATGAAGCCGTGGTCCCGTTCGAAAAAGCGGTGGCCGACAGTGGCATGCACGCTCCGGCTTGTGCCGTGCTGGCCGGCATTTCGGGTGCGCGCCTGCATGATGCCGCCGCTGCGCCGGCTGTGCTGGCGCGCCAGCTGGCGGAGCCGATTCGCTGGCATGCCGTCATGGACGGCATCAACGAAGCCGGTACGACGCTGGCCATTGAACTGGGCCCTGGTTCTGCCTTGTCCAGAATGTTGAAATCGCGTCATCCACACATCCATTGCCGGGCTGTTGCCGAATTCAGAACGCTGGCCGGCGTCAAAAGGTGGGTGGAACAGCATCTGGACTGAGTTTCGCGCCGTCGAGAACGCTGGCTGCCATCATGCCGGAACGCAAGAAAACGACGAACGTCTTCCCCTCCTGGCGTGTCGCATCTTTCCGACATCCGCGCGTTGCACAGGTTGCCGGACCCCTGCCATCTGATAAAATGAGAACAATTCGCATTTGCAATAGATGATCCGTTATTCGGGGAGTAGCTGCAAATGCCGTTCGCGGTTCATCGTTACGTTCGTTTCCCGAAGTCGTCTCGTGCAATCAAACTACTCAGGTTCCTCGTCGCTAATGGCTGCGCTGGTTCGTCACTATGATGAACTGGTAGACCACGTGCGCCGCCGATTCGGCGACAAGGGATTTGCGACGGAAGTGATGCATGACGTTTGCGTGCAAATACTGGAACGTCCGCCGCGCGACGACATCAAGACGCCGCAGGCATTTCTGCGCCATGTATCCACGCAGTTGGCGATCGATCGTTATCGCACGGAGAAATTGCGTGCCAACGTGCTGACGATCATGGAGGAAGTGCCGGAAACCCGCTCGGTTTTTCCGGCGCACATGTCGGAGGCCGAACTGACCGTGGCCTTCCAGCAAAAGGAACAGGCACTACTGGAAGCGGTACGCGCATTGCCCGAATGCTGCCGCGACGTCTTCATCCTGCACAAGCTGTATCACCTGTCGCAAGCCGAAGTGGCGGCCAAGCTCGGCATTTCCCGCGGCATGGTGGCGCGCCACATGGCGCGTGCTGTGGTCGGGCTGGCGCCGGTGATGAACGCGTCATGACCCGCATGCCACCTGCCATTACCGATCATCCGGAGTCTGCACGGCAGCAGAATACAGTCTCGGGTAACACCATGACACTGGACGACGATGCGCTGATGTTGTTCGAGGATGGCTTGCGCGCAAATTTGCCAGGAGTCGACGATATTGTCCGACGTGCTGCAGAGCGCAAGCACAAGAAGCGTGCGATAGCGTCCGTTGCAATCGTTGCACTTGCAGGTGTGCTGTTCTGGCTGGATCCCTCATACAAGAGCGAACAGGTGGCGACCGCCATCGGCGAGCGCAGCACGTGGACGCTGGAAGACGGCAGTGAAGTTTCATTGAATACCGCTTCCGTATTGCGTGTCGAATACCACTTGCGCTCGCGGCATCTGTACCTGACGCAGGGCGAGGCACTGTTCAAGGTCGAGCATTCGCGCTGGCGTTCGTTCTGGGTCTACGCGAACCAGACACGGGTTGAAGATATCGGCACCGTATTCAACGTGCGCAATACGGAACGCGGCGCGCAGGTCACGGTGCTGGAAGGCAGCGTTCAGGTCTCGACAGAAAATGAGCCGGCTGCCGTGCGTCTGCTGCAAACCGGCCAGTCGGTTGAAACCGATGGCAATCACGTGAATGAAACGGCGCAAATCGATGCGAACGCCATTGCCGCCTGGCATGACGGCAAACTGCATTTCGACAATACGCCACTGGCAGCGGTCGTCGCCGAACTGCAGCGTTACCGGCAGGCGCCGGTGCGTTTGTCGTCGGCATTGGCGGATCTGCGCATTACCGGCCAGTTCGATATCGACCGTATCGACCAACTGCTGTCGATGCTGCCCACGCTCGCATCGGTGAATGTACGCCGTGAAGCGGACGGTAGCGTGGCGATCGTGCCGCGCAATGAAGAAAAGCGCGCCGGCGGCGCAAGCTGATTCCTGGTGCGATGACATGCCGTCATCGCTTTCCCCGCAAGTGCTTGCGAGTCTTGCAATGCATTTTCAAAAAAATTTCGTGCGACAGGTGTACATCGGCGCAGGCTGATTCGGCATCTTCCATATAAGTCTTTTTTAAATGGGAGATGTGATGAACAAGTTTCAGCGAAAGCTGACCGCAGTCGCAGTCGGCATGATGCTGTCGGCATCGGTGCTGGCACAAACCGGCCCGGTTGATCTGGATATAGCGCCGCAACCGCTCGGGCAGGCATTGAATGCGCTGGCCCGCCAGTCGGGAGCGCAAATCGTGTTTGTCAGCGAGGTAACAGTTGGCAAGTCGGCACCGGCGATCAAGGGCAAGATGACGGTACGCGAGGCGCTGGACCGTTTGCTGGAGGATTCCGGCTTGCGTATCCAGGCGTCGGATGAGCGTACGTTCGCCGTCGTTCCTGCCGGCACGGCTGCTGCCGGTGAAAGTGTATTGCCGGTGGTGAATGTTTCGGCAACGACGGGCGATTTGCCGTCAGCTTATGCAGGTGGCCAAGTGGCGCGTGGCGGCAATGTGGGCATGTTGGGAAATACCAATTTCATGGACACGCCCTTCAATCAGACAAGCTATACGTCCAAAGCCATCGAAGACCAGCAGGCGCGCAGCTTGTCGGACTTGCTGATTGACGATCCTTCAGTGCGTCTTTCGAGTGCACGCACCAATATCAACGAAGATTTTTCCATTCGCGGTTTTACTGTTGCGAGCCAGGACGTTGCACTCAACGGCATGTATGGTTTGATGCCGTATTTTCGAGTTCCGGTGGAAATGGCGGAGCGCGTGGAAGTGTTGAAAGGCCCATCGGCTCTGCTCAACGGCATGCCGACAAGCGGCAATGTCGGTGGCGCAATCAATGTTGTACCGAAGCGCGCGCATGATGAACCGTTGACACGTGTTACTGCCAATTACGTATCGGACTCGATTGGTGGTGGTCAGGTCGACATTGGCCGGCGATTCGGCGAGCGCAAGGAATTCGGCGTGCGTTTCAATGGCGCTTATCGTGATGGCGATACGGCGATCGACAAGCAGCAGCAGGAAGATCAGGTGTACGCGCTGGCCTTAGACTATCGCGGTGAGCGACTACGGACTTCACTGGATTTGATTTATCAGAAGCAGGATATCGATCGCGTTGTGCGTCAATTTCAAGTAAATAGTGGATTGACTGCCATGCCGAAAGTGCCGGACTCCGACTTGAACTATCCAGGTTATGGCCGCTCTGAGACCACCGACAAGACGATTGTTGCACGGGCAGAATACGATGTAACGGATGACGTGACCATCTACGGCGGCGTGGGGAATCGCAGGCATAGCATGGACGCGCTCGCCGGCAATCCGGAGTTGCTGGACACTGCGGGCAATTTCAATTCGGCCCCGGCCTGGCAATTGTTTGACGTAAAAGACGAATCCTATGAGGCCGGTGCAAATGTGCGGTTCAATACCGGATCGATCAAACACAAGCTGGCCTTGAATTACTCCCGCGTCGAGCAGAATCAGGACATCTACATGACGTTCTTTGCTCCGCGTAATTCGAATTTGTATGCGCCCATATACAGCGATACACCCAGTGTGGCGGGGTTGAATCCACAAAAGCTGCCATATATCGAAACCACTCTAACCAGTTATGCCTTGGCCGACACGTTGTCGTTCATGGATGACAAGGTCAAGCTTACGCTTGGCGCTCGTCATCAGAATGTGGAACAGCAGAATTATGAATTTGGTACGGGAGTGCCAGGACAACCATATGACAAATCTGCAGTTACGCCAGTCGTGGGTGTCGTTGTACAACCATCCGATGGCTTATCGCTGTATGCAAACTATATCGAGGGGTTGTCCCCGGGGGCAATTGCACCCATAGGAACGACTAACGCGGGCACCATCTTCTCGCCATACAAAACGAAACAGTATGAAGTCGGCACCAAGCTCGACTGGGGCCGTTTCGCAACAACTGTGAGCGTATTCCAGATCGAACGTCCTAGTGCAACCACGTTCAACAATGTGTTTTCGGTGAACGGCGAACAGCGTAATCGTGGTGTCGAGTTGAATGTCTTTGGTGAAGTTGCCAAGCATGTTCGCCTGATCGGTGGCGCTGCTTATACGCAAGGCAAGCTCACGCGCGCAGCGGGCGGTGTCAATGAAGGAAATGACGCAGTAGCCGTTCCTCGTTGGCAAGCAAATCTGGGCATCGATTGGGACAATGTCTTTACACCGGGGCTCGGGCTGAATGCGCGCGTCGTGTATACCGGCGACCAATATGTTGATTCGGCAAACAATCTGGAGATCCCTTCATGGACGCGCTTCGATGTTGGTGCGCGATATCAAACGCGCATTGGTTCCAAGCCGGTGACGTTCCGCGCCAATATTGAAAACGTGTTCGATAAAGATTATTGGGCTTCATCCAATGCCGGCTATTTGTATGTCGGTGCGCCGCGCACTTTCCTGCTTTCGGCAACAGTGGACTTCTAATTGCGCATTCGCTTCAGTCCGTCGTGTCGGCATCTGCCGGCCGGCGGATATGTCATTAGTGACAAAGGATATTTATGAGCAAGCAATCATCCATACGTACCTGGTCATGGATACATAAGTGGAGCAGCCTGATTTGCACGCTGTTCCTGCTGATGCTTTGCATCACCGGATTGCCGTTGATCTTCCATGAAGAAATCGACCACCTGACAGGCGAACCGGAAGCGCCTGTCATGCCTGCCGGCACACCTCGCCAGAGCCTGGATCGCATTACCGAGGCGGCGCGTGCGCATTATCCGGATCAGGTCATCCAGTTCCTGTCGTGGGATCAGGAGGAGCATCCTCACATGATTTTCGTCGGCATGAACAAATCGCTGCAGGCTTCTCCGGATACGCGCAAGGCGCTCATCTATGACGGTCGCACCGCGCAACTGCTCGATACGCCGAACGATCAGGAAGGATTCATGTACGTGATGCTGAAACTGCATACGGACATGTTTGCCGGTTTGCCGGGCAAGCTCTTTCTTGGCGTGATGGGTTTGCTGTTTGTGATCGCGATCGTGTCCGGCGTTGTCTTGTACAGCCCGTTCATGCGCAAACTGGAATTCGGAACCATCCGAAAATCGCGCTCGCCAAGATTGAAGTGGCTGGATATGCACAACCTGCTGGGCATCGTGGCACTGGTCTGGACGATGGTGGTGGGCCTGACTGGCGTGATCAACACACTGAGCGACGTGGTGCTCTATGCTTGGCAGAACGGCCAGCTTGCCGAAATGGTGGCGCCGTATAAGAACATGGCACCGTTGCAGGAGCAGGGTTCAACGGAAAATGCAGTGCGTGTGGCGGAAAAGGCTGCGCCGCATATGGAATCCTCTTTCGTTGCCTTTCCTGGCACCGTGTTTACCAGCCAGCATCACTATGCCGTTTTCATGAAAGGCAATACGCCGTTGACGTCGCGCCTGTTGATGCCGGCTCTGGTCGATGCGGAAACCGGCAAGCTGACCGATATGCGTGAGATGCCGTGGTACGTGCAGACGTTGTTCCTGTCGCAGCCGCTGCACTTCGGCGATTACGGTGGCCTGCCGCTGAAGATCTTGTGGACATTCCTGGACATTGCAACCATCGTCATTCTCGGAAGCGGACTTTATCTATGGTTGCGCCGCCGTCAGGTCATCGCGGAACTGCCGGAGGCGGAATCGATTGGCCTGATTGATGACAAGGCAGCAGTGCCGGGCGCGGCAAAAGAAACAGGACAAGAATCAGCATCAGGAACGGTGCAAGAGGCAATACAGGGAGCGGCACGATGAACAACACAGATCGAAACGACGCATCTCGTCCAATCAGCATCTGGCGCTGGCCGCTGATATTGGGCATTGCCAGTGCAGTCGGCCTGCTCAGCGCACTGATTGGCGACGATGTCTACGACGTGCTGTCGTGGTGTCTGCTGGCGCTGCCGCTGATCATGATCGTGCGTGCGATGCGATCGGCGCAGTGAAGAATCAGGGCTTGCTCTTCTCTCTTCTGAACCACGCCGATATCTTCGGCCAGAAAATGGCAAGCCCGATACCCAGTACGAACAGGAAGATGGCCGCGACCATTTTCACGATCGGGTAATTCAAGGCATCGTTTGCCACCAGCCAGCTGGCAACGACGCCGCCTGCCGTCAGCAGGACTCGAACGAACAGACTCAGTATGGCTTCCTCCATCCAATACGCTCGATGCCATTATAGGTAGCAGACGGGCGGTTGTCGGATTTTCGGCAAGGACGATCTTCATGGGTGCCCGTCCCGCGCTAAATCCGGAATTTACGCAGACGCATCTCTCTCTGCAAAGAGGGATTTTCTGACGATGGCGTGAATGCCGATATTGCCGTTGACGATCTGCGTCAGGCCGAAGTCGATGGCGACCGACATCAAAGAGACGGCTTCGTCTTCCGTCAGCCCTTTTGCGACCATCAGGAATTTGCGCGTCTTGCGGAAGGCATCGCGCATGGCGAGATCCAGCGTGCTTTTCTTGTAGACCTCGGATTGTGCGGTGGCGCCCAGTTCCGCAAGATAGTTGGGATAGCTGAAACCCAGGATGACCCATTCGTCCCGGGTTTCGATGAAGGGGAAATCCAGATCCTGGAACTGGCTGCTGCTTCCTTTCTTGTGCAACACGAGCTGGAATTCTCCGGTCAGCGAACATTCGATCGCCGTGCCGCAGATTTCGGAATCGCCCTGCGAGGCATGCGGATCGCCGACGGAGAAAAGTCCGCCGGCCACCTGCACGGGAAGAAATACGCTGGAGCCGGGGGCGGCGCGCCAGTTGTCGATATTGCCGCCGAAGGAACCCGGCGGTACGGAATCCACATTGCCTTCGAAATTGGGTGCCACTGCCATGACGCCGAAATGCGGCCTGACAGGAATGCGTACGCCCTTCAGGACATCCCGCTTTTTTTCGATCGTGGAATGATCGACCGGAATGCCGGGATAGTCGATCAGCTCGTGACGTACGCCGGAAGGGTCTACCTGCGGCGTCCAGCGGAAGCTGTACAGGGCGCGGGCGAACTTCTCGAAACCGGTTTCCTCGATCTCGTAAATCGTGATGACTTCGCGCTGCTTGGGCGCGGTGATCAGGTCGCGATAGTGATAGCCCCACCAGGTGGCAGCATTGCTGCCGTACGCTTTGCCTGGCACCGCCTGGCTTGGCCTGAATGCGACGTCGAGGATGCGCACCTCCAGAATGTCGTCCGGCTGCGCATCGCGAATCATGATGGGCCCGGTGCAGATATGCACGCCAAAACCCTCGCCGGGGCCTCTGCCGTAAACGGAGCCGTCGATCGGCCCCGCGCCGCGGCGATTGATCGCCTTGCCATCGTGATCCCAGCGGAAGATGTCTTCCGCATCGGGATCGCCCTTGATCATCAGCGCGTGATCGTCATAGGCATGCTGGGTGATCGTTTCTATGGTGAGAAAGTCACCGCTGTTGACGGTCAGGATCGGCTTTAAAGATTTGCAGAAATATCCCCAGTGAATCGTCTTTCTCGTCGCGGCGAGATGGTGGTGATTTTTTTTCTGTTGCCGCTTCTGTTTCGTTGATGCCAGCCGCAGCGTTGTGCCGATGGCGCCTTCGGAATGGAATTCGGCGAGTGCATCCCATTCCATATCTTCCTGGTCTTCCAACTTGAGAAAGGCCGGGCTGCCGCGATACGCATTCGACTGGGGTTTGGGCGCGGCACGCCATTCGCGCGGCGTCACGTTGTATTCCTGGCTGAATGCGCGGCTGAAGTTCGCAGCATCCGTGAAGCCCCATCTGTCGCAGATTTCCAGAATGGTCAGATGCGCCAGGGCCGGATCGCCCAGATCGATGCGGCAGCGCTCCAGCCTTCTTTTCTTCAGGTATTGCGTGAAGGTGGTGCCGATGGTCAGGAACAGTTTTTGAACGTAACGGGAGGAAATCTTTTCCGCTTCAGTTAGCTGTTGCAATGAAAACTCTGGCTCGGACAGATTGAGCTCGATGGTCTTGCAGACACGCTTCAACTGACTGAGCTGGGTGGAGCTGGATCGCTTGGCGTTGTTCAGCGCTTCGACCTGCGGCCCCTTGTGCTGGGCCAGTGTCGACAGCAGCAGGCTTTCCAGCGCCACTTCGATTTGCGACAGGTCTTCCGGCTGGATGTCGCCCAGGCTGCCGGAAATCGAATCGAGCAGCGCAAAAATGGCATTGGCTGTGCCGCTTCCTCTTTGGATGAGCGTGTGTCCTTCCGGGATGGAGCGGAGCAACCGCAGCAGCAGGCTGACACCTTTGAGACAGATAAAGGTGGCGTGGAAATCCGAGAGAAATTCAAGCTGCCAGTTCTGGGTGGGGTCGATGATCAGGACATGATTGGTATCGAACTGGCTGGCTTCGGCCGCCGTCCTGATATAGCCGCTTCCCGCGCGCAGCTGGACAACGAGGACGGCCTGGCCGCCCTGGTTGAGGTAATGGCGGATCAGCCCGCTATCAGGTGTGATGACCTGCGGCGTGGCATGGATTTCGGCATAAATCGATTGCAGCGTCGAGACGCATTTCCAGCCGTTGCTGCTGAGTTTTGCTTCCGTCTTTCCCTTCGGGCTGAACTTGAGCATCAGGTCGGCGAGAATTTCCGTCCACGCATCGCTGCGCAGCGCATTCGGTATGACGTCGGTATTGAATCGCCAGTTTTGCATGATGCTCAAATGAAGGTGCCGCTTGTCTGCGCAGGGCGGACAGGACGTTGTCGATACATTGTCGATATATCGCCGTCCGATTCGATGGCGATATGCCGGGATTTAAAATTTCCGGATCGGTGGTGTCCGAGAGATCGTCCCTGCTCCTCCGACACCGGATTTATTGTCCAGTTTGGATGATTTTTGTGTCGTCGGCCAGAAGTTGATCAATTGCAATCGTTTCGCACGGCAATGCCCGAATCCTCTGATGTGACCGGAAGCGAGAATTGTCGGTGCCTGACGCAAGACTTTCACAATTGCCCGGCAGCCTCTTGTTCTTGGGCGCACAAATTCTGGTCAGATGGCGAATTGCACATTCGGGAAAACTGACGGATTTGTCATTTTCCGGTCAGCAACAAGACATTGACGCTGCGGTATATTGGCTGCCCTGTGGCGCCATGCGCCTCGCTTTGCGGCGCACGCAAGAGCGTGTATCCGGCAGGTGTAGATGCCATACCCACCGGATGCTGCCTGTCTATCAGAAACGGAATTTACCCAGATGTGGATCGTTAAAATCGCCCTGCGGCGGCCGTACACCTTCCTCGTGATGGCGCTGCTGATCTTCCTCGCCACGCCGATCACGTTGCAGCGCATGGCGACCGATATCTTCCCCGATATCAATATCCCGGTGATCAGCATCGTCTGGAAATA
The DNA here is from genome assembly GCF_014635845.1 of Oxalicibacterium solurbis. Taxonomy (GTDB): domain Bacteria; phylum Pseudomonadota; class Gammaproteobacteria; order Burkholderiales; family Burkholderiaceae_D; genus Oxalicibacterium; species Oxalicibacterium solurbis. Next base: position 429,080 of record NZ_BMDP01000003.1, read on the forward strand.
CACCGGCATGTCGGCCGAAGAGATGGGGCAGCGCATCACCTCCATCAACGAGCGCGTGCTGACGACCACCGTCAACGACATCGAACACATCGAATCGCAAACGCTGGGCGGCGTGGCGGTAATCAAGGTGTTCTTCCAGCCGAAGGCGAATATCCAGACGGCGATCGCGCAGGTCACGGCGGTCGAGCAGGTGATCGTGAAGCAGATGCCGCCGGGCACGACGCCGCCGTTGATCATCCAGTATTCCGCTTCCAGCATCCCGGTCATCCAGCTCGGCCTGTCAAGCAAGTCGATGTCGGAGCAGGCCCTGTTCGATACGGCGTTGAACGCGGTGCGCACCAAGCTGGTGACGATTCCGGGCGTGGCGATTCCGTATCCGTATGGCGGCAAGAGCCGCGTGGTGTCGGTCGATCTGGATTCGCAGGCATTGCAGGCCAAAGGACTGTCGCCGACCGATGTCGTCAACGCCATCAGCGCACAAAACCTGATCCTGCCTAGCGGCACCGCCAAGTTCGGCGATACCGAATACACGGTCAAGATGAACGGTTCGCCGCAGGTGCTGGATGAACTGAACGATCTGCCGGTACGCACGACCAGCGGCGCCACCGTCTATCTGGGTGAAGTGGCGCACGTGCGCGACGGCTTCACGCCGCAGACCAACATCGTGCGCCACAACGGCGAGCGCGGCGTGCTGCTGTCGGTGCTGAAGAACGGCGGCGCATCGACGCTGGAAATCGTCGACAACCTGAAGGCCTCGCTGAAAGACATCATGCCGACGCTGCCGGACGGCGTCGACCTGATCACGCTGTTCGATCAGTCCGTCTTCGTCAAATCCGCGGTGAGCGGCGTCGTGCATGAAGGTCTGATCGCGGGCTGCCTGACGGCGGCGATGATCCTGCTGTTCCTCGGCAACTGGCGCACCACCTGCATCATCGCGATCTCGATTCCGCTGTCGGTGCTGTCGTCCATCCTTGCGCTGAATGCACTGGGCGAGACGATCAACATCATGACGCTGGGCGGGCTGGCGCTCTCGGTCGGCATCCTGGTCGACGATGCGACGGTGACGATCGAGAACATCGAGCGCTATCTGCACATGGGACACGATCTGGAAACCGCGATCCTCGAAGGCGCGGGCGAGATCGCGGTGCCGGCGCTGGTGGCGACGTTGTGCATCTGCATCGTGTTCGTGCCGATGTTCTTCCTGACCGGCGTGGCGCGCTATCTGTTCGTGCCGTTGGCCGAGGCGGTGATCTTCGCGATGCTGGCGTCGTACATCCTGTCGCGTACGCTGGTGCCGACGCTGGTGATGCTGTTCATGCGCAACGCCAGGCATGGTGACAAAGGTCCGGACCACAAGCCCAGCATGCTGGAGCGCGTGTATACCAAGTTCGACGCGCAGTTCGAACGCATGCGCGGCGTCTACATCGTCATCCTCAGTACGCTGTTGCCGCGTCGCCGTTTCTACGCATCGGTCTTTCTCGGTTTCTGTGTACTGTCCAGCGGCCTGTATCTGGCGTTGGGGCGCGACTTCTTCCCGAGTGTCGATGCCGGCCTGATGCGCCTGCACTTCCGCGCGCCGACCGGCACGCGTATCGAGGAAACCGCAAGGCTGGCCGACCAGATCGAAGCCGTCATTCGCGAACGGATTCCGGCCGACGAACTGGATGCCGTGCTCGACAATCTCGGCCTGCCTTATTCCGGCATCAATCTTTCATACAGCAACGCCGGCACGATTGGCACACTGGATGGCGAAATCCAGATCGCACTGAAGAAAGGCCATGCGCCGACCGACGACTACGTGCGCGAACTGCGGCGCGAATTGCCGAAGCGCTTCCCCGGCATCGAATTCTTCTTCCAGCCGGCCGACGTCGTCACGCAGATTCTGAACTTCGGCTTGCCGGCGGCGATCGACGTGCAATTCTCCGGGAAAGATATCGTCGACAACTACTATCTGGCCACCGAGCTTGAGAAGGAGCTCAAGAAGATTCCGGGCGCGGTGGATGTGCACGTCCACCAGCGCATCGACCAGCCGACGGTGCAGCTGAACATGGACCGCAACAAGATGCAGCAACTTGGGCTGAACGCCAACAACGTCGCGCAGAACGTGCTGGTGCCGTTGTCCGGCAGCTTCCAGACGGCGCCGGCCTTCTGGCTGAATCCGAATAACGGCATCTCCTACGACATCTCGATACAGACGCCGCAATACAACGTCGATTCGCTGGATACCTTGCTGCGGATGCCGGTCGGTACCGGCAATCCGGCGGTGCCGACGCAATTGCTGGGTAATCTGGTGACCACTCAGTCCGCGCGCCAGCTGGCGATCGTATCGCGCTACAACATTTCGCCGGTGGTCGATGTATTCGTCAGCGTCAGCGGGCGCGATCTCGGTTCGGTCGCGTCCGAAGTCGAACGCGAGGTGGCGAAGATCCAGCATAAATTGCCGAAGGGATCGAAAATCACGATACGCGGCCAGGTGGAAACGATGAAGACATCGTTCGTCGGCCTCGGTATCGGCCTGGTGATGGCGATCGTGCTGGTCTACCTGCTGATCGTCGTCAACTTCCAGTCGTGGATCGATCCGCTGATCATCATCAGCGCGCTGCCGGCGGCGCTGGCCGGCATTGCGTGGATGCTGTTCCTGACCGGCACCACACTCTCGGTGCCGGCGCTGACCGGCGCGATCATGACGATGGGCGTGGCGACGGCCAACAGTATCCTGCTGGTATCGTTCGCGCGGCAGCGATTGCTGGCCGGCGAGACGCCGCTGGCCGCTGCGCTGGAAGCCGGCGCCACGCGTATCCGTCCGGTGCTGATGACGGCACTGGCGATGATCATCGGCATGCTGCCGATGGCGCTGGGCCTGGGCGATGGCGGCGAGCAGAATGCGCCGCTCGGCCGCGCCACCATCGGCGGCCTGCTGTTTGCCACCGTATCCACCCTGTTCTTCGTGCCGCTGGTATTTGCGGGCATTCATTCCCTGCTGGCGAAGCGTGCTGCCAAAAAAAGTTTGCCGCCGCCGCACTCCGTTGTTGTTGAAGGAAGTCACTAACATGACCCACGATCGTCACTCTTCCATTGGTATCCACGGCTTGCACGAGCATGAAGCCGCGCGTGGCTTCAAACGCATCCTGCTGCTCAAGCGCATGCAGCGCGTCGCACTAGCGATTCTGGGCGTGCTGCTGGTCGGCGGCCTGATTGTCATGGGCCTGCGTTTTGCCAAGGGCAGCGCGCTGGCGGAAACTTCGCGCGAGCAGCAGATGCGTTACGTCAGTGTCATCTCGCCGAAAAGCTCGGCGCAGGACAATCTGCTGCGCCTGCCGGGCACGCTGCAGGGCAGCATCGAGGCGCCGATCTATGCGCGCACCAGCGGCTACGTTTCCGGCTGGTACAAGGATATCGGCGACCAGGTGAAAAAGGGCGACCTGCTGGCACAGATCGATGCACCAGAAGTCGTGCAGCAGCTGAACGAAGCGAAGGCGGCGCAGGTGCAGGCAACGACCAATCTGCAACTGGCCAAGAGCACCTTCGAACGCTGGGATGCGCTGCGCAAGCGCGATGCGGTATCGCAGCAGGAACTGGACGAGAAGCGCAATGCGCTCGCGGTCGCGCAGGCTGCCGAAACATCGGCCAAAGCCACGGTGCAGCGCCTGCAGGATCAGGTCGGCTTCAGCCGTATCGTCGCGCCGTTCTCCGGTGTGATCACGCGCCGCAATGTCGATATCGGCAATCTGGTCGATGCCGGCGGCGGTTCGCTCGTGCTGTTCACGATGGCCAAGAGCGATACGCTGCGCGTATACGTCTATGTGCCGCAAAGTTACGCGCCGCAGATCAAGACCGGCAACAAGGCAGAAGTGACGCTGCGCGAACTGCCGGGGCGCAGCTTCACCGGCACCATCGCCCGCACGGCCGGCGCGATCGATCCACTGACGCGCACGATGCAGATCGAGATTCGCCTGCCGAACCCGGATGGCGTGCTGCTGCCGGGCGCCTATGCGCAAGTCGCCATCAAGGCCACCGGTGCCACCAGCCAGACCGCCCTGACGGTGCCGAGCAATACATTGCTGTTCCGTCCGGAAGGCATACGCGTGGCGATCGTCGGTGCCGATGGCAAGGTGCATCTGCAGCCGGTAACGATCAGCCGCGAACTCGGCACCACAGTCGAACTCGGCAGCGGCGTCACCACGCAGGACAGGTTGATCGTCAATCCGGCCGATTCGCTGAACGAAGGCGATGTTGTTTCCGTGGCGGCATCGGAAGACGCGTCTCCGGTGAAGGATGCGGGCAAGGGCGCGGCAGACAAGAAAGCGCCGGGCAGCAAGGAGAAGGCATCGTGATCGCGATGCGTCGTCCTCGCTGGCGCTCTCATTGGCGTTCTGCCGCGGCGCCGGCCGTACTGGCTGCCCTGCTCGCGCTGGGCGGCTGTGCCGTTGGTCCCGACTATCAGCGCCCCGATGCGCCAGTCGCACAGGCATGGAAAACCGAGCCGGGCTGGCAGGCTGGCAATCCGCGCGACGGCGAGCTGAAGGGCGCGTGGTGGGAAATCTTCGGCGATACGCAACTGAATGCGTTGCAGGAGCAGGCGCTGAAGAACGGCCAGACGATGGTGATTGCGCAGACGCGTGTCGAGCAGGCGCGTGCGCAGGCCAATGTCGCCAACAGCGCGTATTTTCCGCAGATCGGTCTGCAGGGCGGCGTCACACGCAATCGCACGTCGGCCGAACGTCCGCTGAGCAATCGCAATTCGGTCAACAGCTCGATCGTGCAGAACGATTTCAATGCGGCATTCACCGTCGATTACGAAGTCGATCTGTTCGGCCGCGTACGCCGCCAGGCTGAAGGTGCGACGGCAAGCATGGAACAGGCGCAGGCCGATTTCGAAAACACGCGCCTGGTGCTGACCGCCGAACTTGCCGCCGACTACTTTGCCTTGCGCGAAGCCGATGCCGAAATCGATCTGCTGCGCCAGTTGCTGGCGTCGCAGAACAAGGCGCTCGATTACATCAGCGCACAACATGAACTGGGCGCGGTATCCGGCCTCGACCTGAACCAGCAGCAAGGCCTGACGGCGGCGACGCAAACGCAGCTGACGTTGCTGGAAGACCAGCGCGCGCGTTACCAGACGGCGATCGCTACCTTGATAGGTGTGCCTGCACCCGACTTTACGCTGGCATCGAATCCTGTGTTGGTGCATGTGCCTGCCGTCCCGCTGACGGCACCGGCCACGTTGCTGGAGCGCCGTCCCGATGTCGCCGCGGCCGAGCGTGCGATGGCGGCTGCCAATGCGCAGATCGGTGTGGCGCGTAGCGCCTACTTTCCGTCGCTGTTCCTGTCCGGACTGGTGGGCAGCGATGCCAACAAGATCGGCAATCTGTTCACCGCGCCGGCGGCGCTGTGGGCGATCGGTGTCAGCGCAACGCAGACCGTGTTCGACGGCGGCCGCATCGGCGCCAACGTCGATTTCGCCGAAGCCGGTTATCGGCAGGCGGTTGCCGGCTACCGGCAATCGGTGCTGACGGCTTTTCAGGAAGTGCAGGATGGCCTGAATACCGATGCGGCGCTGACGCAGGCCGGCGCATCGGCCAAAATCGCTGCCGACAGCGCCGACCGCTCACTGGGTTTGTCGATTGACCGTTATCAGAGCGGTGTGGCCGCCAATCTGGAAGTCGTCGTCGCGCAGCAGACGCTGCTCGGCTATCGCCGGCAGGAAGTGCAGTTGCGCGGACAGCGTTTGCTGAATACAGTGAAACTGATCAAGGCACTTGGCGGCGGCTGGCATGCGCCTGGAATGACGATGCCGGCGGCGGCATCCGCCGAATCTGCAACGGCAACATCTGTAACATCCGCAACATCCGCAACCCCAGCCAACTGACGCGAGCGAACGATGAAGATCCTGGTGATCGAAGACGAGCCGAAGACCGTGGCCTATCTGCTGCGTGGCCTGACCGAGCAGGGGTATGCGGTCGACGTCGCCAACAACGGCATCGACGGCCAGCACCTGGCGCTGACCGGCGATTACGATGCGATCGTGCTCGACATCATGATGCCGGACCGCGACGGCCTGTCTGTGCTGCAAGCTCTACGGCGAGAAAAGGACACGCCGGTCATCATGCTGACCGCGCGCGGTGAAGTCGACGACCGCATCCACGGCCTGCGCAGCGGCGCCGACGATTATCTGGTAAAGCCTTTCTCCTTCCTCGAACTGCTGGCGCGGCTGCAGGCGCTGGGGCGGCGCGGCCGCCCGCAGGAAGCCGCGCATATCCGCATCGCCGACCTGCACATCGATCTGATCGCACGCCGTGCGGTGCGCGGCGCACGGCGGCTGGATCTGACGGCGAAGGAGTTTGCACTGCTTGCCGCACTGGCGCGGCATCGCGGACAGGTATTGTCGAAAACCGTGATCGTCGAAATGGTGTGGGACGTCAGTTTCGACAGCAATACCAACGTCGTGGAAGTGGCGATCAAGCGCCTGCGCGCGAAGCTTGACGAACCGTCCGAAGCCAAGCTGCTGCACACGATACGGGGCATGGGCTATGTGCTGGAAGAAAAGCATGAGTAAAGCTGCATCGTCATCGCCGCATGTCACCGGAAGTGCGACCGGACATTCGATCGCGCGCCGTCTGGCGCTGATGTTCGCGCTGGCGGCTGCCGGCGTGTTCTTCGCAGTGGGCGTCGCGCTGTACAACATCCAGTGCAACGAATTGCATCGTCATCAGCGGCAGGAAATTCTCACGCGCTACGAATTTGTCGAAAGCCTGATCGCGCGCCGCATGTTCAATACCGAGAAGTGGGCGCTGCTGGAAAGCAAGCTGAAGGAACTGACGCCGCAGGAAGGCAACGTGACGTACATCGTCACCAGCGACGATCCGCGCTATCGCCTCGGCACGCCTTTTCCGTCCGATGTGAAAACCGTCAAGGAAGGCGGCGGCGTGCAGCGCGTCTTCATGCCGGAGCGTACCTATTTGACGTTGAGCGGCAGGGTGCCGCCGCTGGGCGACCGGCCGGCCGTGATGCTGACGGTGGGCGTCGATCCGAGCGCGTTCGATACGACCAGCCATGCCTTGAATGTTGCGCTGGTCATCGCCTCGCTGTTCGGTGTGGCGGCGGTGGCGGCGCTCGGCTGGTGGATAGCGCGGCGCAGCCTGGCCGCTGTTGACGATCTGTCGCGCCATGCACAGGAGCTGGGGCCGAAGAAGTTGTCGGAACGCCTGCCGGTGTGCAAGCTGCCAGGCGAACTGGCCGGCCTGGTGCTGTCGTTCAACGGTGCGCTGGAACGCGTCGAGCAGGCTTATATGCAATTGTCGACGTTCAATGCCGACGTCGCGCATGAACTGCGCACGCCGCTCGGCAACCTGATCGGCCAGACGCAGGTAATCCTGTCGCGCGAGCGCTCGGTGGCAGAGCTGGAAGAAGTATTGCAATCGAATCTGGAAGAGCTGGAACGCTTGCGTACCATCATCAACGACATGCTGTTTCTGGCGCAGGCCGATCGCGGCATGCGCGCGGACAACCTGGTGCGGGCATCGATTGCGCAGGAAGTCGGCAAGAGCGCGGAATTCCTCGACATGCTGCTGGAAGACGCCGGCTGCTCGCTGAAGATCGAAGGCGACGCCGAGGCGGCGATCGAGCCGTCGTTGTTCGGCCGCGCGATCACCAACCTGCTGTACAACGCCATTCAGCATTGCGATCGCTGTTCGGCCATCGTGATCCGCATCGCCGAATCGGAAGACGGCGTGGCGATCACCGTCAGCAATCGTGGCATGCCGATTGCCGCGCATCATGTGGAACGCTTGTTCGATCGCTTCTATCGTGTCGATTCGTCGCGCACCGACAGCCGCAACAGCCACGGACTCGGTCTGGCGATCGTCAAGGCGATTGCCGTCATGCATGGCGGCACCGTGTTTGCGCAGAGTCGCGACAATGAAACCACTATCGGCCTGACGATCGCGCACGGCATCGCGCGTTAAACGATGCCGTGCGATCGGACTCGCGAGTTTGCAAGACGAGACAAGCCGCTTTCAGCCAACCAGTTTCTGCAATTCGCCCCTGGCGATGCCGGACAGCGTGCGCCATGCCAATCCGAGAATGACGATGGTGGCAATGGCGAGCAGCACGCCGGCAACGATATCGGTAAAAAGACTCGGTGCATGTGCGGCGTAGCGCAACGATGTCGCCGCCGTCGCAGCCAGCGGAAAACTGGCGGCCCACCACGCGACGCGGAAGGTGCTGCAGCGCGGCAGATGGCGCAGCCGGCCGAGCAGCACGGCCGTCATGAACAGCATCAGCATGTACAGCGCTTCGGCGAAGAAATCGATGTGGCCGGTAGTGGCGACATAGGCGGCAAAGCCGACGGCGAACGGCGCGCCCAGAATCAGCAGCGACGGCTGCATGGCTTCCGGCAGCGGATCTTCGTACATCAGCCGCGACAGGATCAGCGTAAACAACGGAATGGCGAAGAACAGGCCGACGGCCGTGGCGAACATCATGACGTCGTGCAGGGTGTGTTCCCAGCCGAGTGCAGGCACGGCAAGCGGAATGTCGATCAGACCCACGGCGGGCACGATCCACGCCGGCGTGGCATGCGCGACCTTTTGCCGTGCAGTGATCCAGCGCGAGACGATGGTCCAGGCAAATACCGTCATCAGGATCGCGCCTATGCTCCAGACGATACGCGCCAGTGTCAGGTTGATGTCGACCAACAGTAACGGCAACAGCAACAGGCTGACCAGCGGCGTGCCAAACAGGTTGCCGGCCACCGGGTGCTGGAATTCTGCGCGTACGGCATCGAAATCGGTAAACGCCTTGATGCCATAGGCGATGCTTTGTGCAAAGAAGGCCAGGATGGCCAGCGCGGCAAATGCATGCGCAATCCATGACGGTGCGCCGAACTGCGCATGTGCGAGACGCCAGGCGACGGAAAGGCCGGTAAGCCCCATGACGGCGCCGAACAGCGCTACCGGCAGGTAGCTCAGGCGTTTGCCGGTGGCGGGTGCTTGCGAGGTGGTGACGGTATTCATGTTTTCTCCCTGATGGAAGCGACAGGCATTGCGGCCCGTTCGTTGCGGTGATGTATCAACATAATCAACAACGCGATGAACGGGCCGTATTGCGTATCAGGCCTTGGTGGCGGTGATTGCGTCGAGTGCGCGCGCCGTATAGACCATTGCTGCGCCGGCATTCATCGCAATGGCGACGCTCAGCGCGTCGGCGAGCTCTTCCTGCGTCACGCCTTGTTGCAGGGCGCGTTGCGCATGAATGGCAATACAGCCGTCGCAGCGCGTGGTCACCGCTACCGCCAGCGAAATCAGTTCGGCGGTCTTGCCGTCGAGGCGGCCGGGTTTGGTGGCGGCGCCGGCCAGTGCCTGATAACCCTTGACGGTATCCGGCGACAGGGTGGCGTAATCGCCGACGCGTTGCATGAGTTCGGTGCGGTAGTTGTTCCAGTCCAGCATGATTTTCTCCTTGGGTTGCGGCGCGACGGGCGTCGCTGCCATGGAGACAGTATTGCGTACGGCATCGATATCATGAATACTGTCGCGTATTCATTTTTAGCTGATTCGTATCATGGATGCATTGACCCGCCTGATCCAGCTGGCCCGGCCCCAGGCCAGCCTGGAATTGCGCTGCCAGCTCACCGGCAAGTTCGCGCTGCCGCATCAGTCGCCGACGACTGTCGCTCCCTTTCATCTGGCCTTGCACGGCCGTTGCGCGATCGAGGCGCAGGACGGTTCGGTGCTGACGCTGGAAGCTGGCGACATGGTGATGTTTCCGCGCGGCGGCGCACACTGGATACGCGATATCGAGTTGCGTGCCAAGCGCGCAACGTCGCCGACCTTCTCGCACGACGGTTTGCTGAAGCTCGAGCGCGTCGGCAGCGGAGAACCGGACATCGACCTGCTGTGCGGTCGTTTCGAATATGCAAACGGGCCAGCGGCGTTGCTGCTGCGTGCGCTGCCCGATCCCTTGCACGTATCGCTGGCGGATGGTGATGGTAATGGCGACGGTGCCTCGCGCCTGCATGCGCTGGTGTCGCTGATGCGCGATGAGTCGGAGCGGCGCCAGCCCGGCGCACTGGCCATCGTTACCGCATTGAGTCAGGCACTGTTCGCGATGGCCTTGCGTGCTTACGGTGCGCAGAACCCCGATGCATCCAATGTATTGACGCTCTCCTCCGATCCGCGGCTGGGGCCGTCGATACGGGCGCTGCTGGCAGAACCAGGACGGGCGTGGAGCATCGAGGAACTGGGCGGCTTGTCGGCCATGTCGCGCGCGACCTATGCGCGGCATTTCCGCGAGAAGTCCGGCATGACGGTGTGGGAATTCCTCAGCCAGGTACGCATGACGATTGCCGCGAACCTGCTGCGACAGACTACGCGCAACGCGGCAGATATCGGCATGGAAGTCGGCTATCAGTCGGAAGCCGCATTCGGCAAGGCGTTTCAGCAGTTCATGGGCGTGCCGCCGGGACGGTATCGCCGCAATGCGCAGGCTTAGTTAGATACGTTCGAAGAGAATAGTGCAGTTGTGTACATGACCGATGCGGCGTATATGCAGGCCGCATCCGCCCTCTTCGGCAATCGTTAGCGTGCAGCCGTATTGCCTGTGGTGTTGCCCGTGGCAGTGGCTGCGGCATGGTTTATCCCGCGCAAGCGATCATGACGCCGGTGATAGAAGAAGGCGCTGACCAGCAGCACCGCCATCAATACGAATTCGGTACCAAGTGCCGTGACGATCGCCTGCAGATAATCGCCACCCTGATGCAGGACTTGCGCGAGCACGGTGCCGAGCAGCGCCGAGCCGAGGCCAAAAGAAGCCTGCTGCACCGTCGACAGCATGGAGCTGCCGGCACCAGCCTGTTCGGTCGGCATATCGGACAGGCCGATGCGGAAGAAGCTGCCGACGATCAATGCCTGGCCGAAGCCGATCAACATCGTCGCCGGAATCAGCTGCAGCACACCGGGATGCGGCCACGTCAGTTTCAATGTCAGTATCAGTCCCAGCAAGCCGATCATCTGGATCACGCAGCCCAGCATCAGCGTCGGCGCCTGCCCGATGCGGCGAACGAAGCGTGCACTGTTCAGCGACGACAGGAAGTAGGTTGCGCCCATCGCGATGAAGGAATTGCCGGCCTGCAGCGGCGATAGTCCGGCACCGCTCTGCAGCGTCAGCGACATCGCGAACATGTAGCCGCTCCAGCACGAGAAGAACAGCACGGCGATGACGAGGCCGAAGCGCGTGCTCGGAATGCGTAGCAAAGCCGGCGGCAGTAACGGATGGGCGCCGCGCCGTTCTTCATTGCGTTCGACGCGCCACAGCCAGGCCAGCAGCGGCGGCACTGCTATCAGCAGGGCGATGTACGGCCATGACCAGTGGCGTACCGGTCCGAGCGCCAGCGGCAGCAGCAGGCTGACGATGACCATTGCCAGCAGTGTGGTGCCGGACCAGTCGATGTCGGTGCGCGTGGCGCGCTTCGTTTCCGGAATCCAGCGCGGCGTTGCGATCAGCAATGCCGCGCAGATCGGCAGGTTGATCAGGAACACGCTGCGCCAGCCGAGTCCGGCGATGTCGGCCGAGACGAGGAAGCCGCCCAACACCTGGCCGATGATGAAGGCCAGTCCGCCGATTGCGCCGTAATAGCCGATCGCGCGCGAATGTTCATGACCTGAAAGTCCGACATGGATCGTGGCCAGAATCTGCGGCACGATCAGCGCCGCGCCCACGCCCTGCAGCATGCGTGCGAACAGCAACATCCAGATCGAACCGGCAAGGCCGCACAGCAGCGATGCGATGCCGAAGACCTGCACGCCCCACAAGAACAGTTTCCGTCGTCCGAAGTTGTCGCCGAGTCGGCCGCCCATCGCCAGGCAGACCGCGAAGGCGACGCCGTAGACGGCGACGATCAGTTCCAGTTCGGTCGCGCTTGCGTGAAAGGTTTGCGCGATCGCGTCGAGCGCGACGTTGACGATGGAAAAGTCGATCTGCGGCAGCAGTTGGCCGGCGAGAAGCACGGCAAGACCGGCAGCGCCGAGCTGGCTGCCGGTGGCAGAAGGGGCGGAAGAGGAGGACATGAAGAGCCGAAACGTGATGCGGAGCAGGCATGGTAGCCGTAATGCGGCGAAGCTGCTGGCGACGTCGCAATGCCCATTTTCACGGTGTGGCTATCGTCAGTGTCCGGCCACGACTCCATCTGCACCGGCCTTGTCATGCGTGGCAAATTTTTCGACCATCGTCGCGCTGGCACGATTCAGGCCGCTGACTTCGACGGCAATGTCGTTGCGACGGAACTTGAACACGATGCGATCCAGCGCTTCGATCGCGGTGATGTCCCAGAAGTGCGCGTGCGACAGGTCCAGATGCACGGCGGCGATGCCTTCCTTGAAATCGAATTCCGACACCAGCGCTTCCGACGAAGCGAAGAACACCTGGCCGCGCACTTGGTAGCGGCGTGTATGACCATCTTGGCCGTCTTCGCTCAGCGACGACGTGACGTCCAGTACCGAACGCACCTTCGACGCGAAGAACAAGGCGCTCAACAGCACACCGGCGCCGACGCCGATGGCGAGATTGTGCGTGGCGACCACGACGATCACGGTAGTCAGCATCACGATCGACGAAGTGGTCGGATGCGATGTCAGGTTTTTCAGCGAACGCCAGCTGAACGTGCTGATCGACACCATCACCATCACGGCCACCAGTGCCGCCATCGGAATCTGCTTGACCCACGGACCGAGGAAGACGACCAGGATCAGCAGGAAGACGCCGGCGAGAAAAGTGGAAAGCCGTCCGCGCCCGCCGGAACGCACATTGATCACCGATTGCCCGATCATCGCGCAACCCGGCATGCCGCCGACCATGCCGGCAGCGATGTTGGCGATGCCTTGGCCGCGGCATTCGCGGTTCTTGTCGCTCGGCGTGTCGGTGAAATCGTCGATAATGGCTGCCGTCATCAACGATTCGAGCAGACCGACCACGGCGATGGCCAGCGAATACGGCAGGATGATCTGCAGCGTTTCCATCGTCATCGGTACGGCGGGCCACGCGATGGACGGCAGGCTGTCGGGGAACGCGCCCATGTCGCCGACGGTACGCAGGGGTAGATGGAAAGCCACGGCGATGATCGTCAGCACGACGATGCAGATCAGCGGTGATGGCACGGCCGTCGTCAGGCGCGGCAGCAAATAGATGATCGCCAGCCCGCCTGCCACCATGGCCCAGACGAGAGGGCCGTGATTCAACTCCGGCAGTTGCGCGAGGAAGATCAGGATGGCCAGCGCATTGACGAAACCGGTGACCACCGAGCGCGATACGAAACGCATCAGCGCACCTAGGCGCAACAGGCCGGCGGCGATCTGCAACAGACCAGCAAGGATGCCCGCCGCCAGCAGATAGGAGACGCCGTGATCCTTGACGAGATCGACGACCAGTAGCGCAATCGCGCCGGTCGCTGCGGAAATCATTGCCGGCCGTCCGCCGGCGATCGCCGACACGGCGGCAATGACGAAGGCGGCATACAGCGCGACCTGCGGATCGACGCCGGCGATGGCGGCAAAGGCCAGTGCTTCCGGAATCAGCGCAAGCGCAACGACGAGGCCGGACAGGATGTCGGCACGGATGTTCGAGAACCATTGTTCCCGCAGTGAGGGGTATTTCATCGGTGGCAGTCGGAATGAGCGATGCGGCAATCGACGGCAAAGGCCGCATTGCAAGCATCAAGGGTAATCATGTGCATATCGCATCGTGCGGATGCGAGGAAGTGCCAGGACCATTCTGCGCGAACGATCACGCGGAACAGACAATGGAAGATGGCAGCGGAAAGGCGTGAACTACATCGGTATGCGGAAAGTGTGTGGAGACGCGATCTGCTGAGGCATCAGGCGAACGCAGGCGCCATGGTAAACGATGCGGCTATTGTTGGCAAAACGTGCCGGAAAGGAAACGTTCATGACATGGCGTCTCGCCGTCAGGGCCAGCGTACGGAATCACGCAAGAAATCACGCGCAAGTGGCGGCGGCGGAACCGATAGTCGCTGAGCTGATTCCGCCAACCCTGTTTCGTTAGATGCGTTGATTCAACCGCATTACGGTACGCGGTTTTATTCCAGCATCACCGAGATGTTGTGTCGGCAGCGCTTTGCGATGTCGGCGGAACGCTCTGATTCGTTTCGTTCGGCGTATCCGCATGCCAGCCGCCGCCCAATGCCTTGATCAGCAGCACGCTGGCGGCCAGCCGGCGATTGAGAATGTTGACGGCGCTGATCTCGCTGTCCAGCGCGGTGGTCTGCGCCGTGATCACGTCCAGATAGCTGACCAGTCCGGATTTGTACTGGTTGGTCGCAATCTCCACCGACTTGCGCGCCAGCTGCACACCTTCGCCCTGCGTCTGCGCTTCCTGTTCGAGGATGCGCAGCGCAGCCAGGTTGTCTTCCACTTCCTGGAAGCCGGTCAGCACCGTCTGCCGGTACAGCGCGACGTTTTCGTCATAGGCAGCGACTGCCTGATCGGTCTGTGCCTGGCGCGCGCCGAAGTCCAGCAGTGTCTGCGCCAGCGTCGGGCCGATCGACCAGAAACGGTTGGGCAGGGTCAGCAGGTGCGACATGCTGTCGTTCTGATAGCCGACATTGGCCGACAGTCCCAATGACGGGAACCATGCGGATTTGGCGATGCCGATCTCGGCATTGGCCGCGGCCAGCCGGCGTTCGGCAGCGGCGATGTCGGGGCGGCGTTCCAGCAAGGCGGATGGCACGGTCAGCGGAATGTCCGGCACCGATGCAGTCAGCGGCGCCGGTGCGATATCGAATTCGGCCGGTGCCTTGCCGACTAGCAGCGCAATCGCATGTTCGAGTTGCGCGCGCTGCACGCCGATGTCCAGTGCCTGCGTTTGCGTGTTCTTCAACTGCGTTTGCGCGCGTATGACATCGGCGCGGGCGGCGATGCCTGCAGCGTACTGGTTCTGCGTCAGTTGCAGCGAGCGTTCGTAGTCGGCCAATGTGCGATCCAGCAGCGCTTTCTGCGAATCGAGCGCGCGCAGCTGGAAGTAGTTCTGCGCCAGTTGCGCATGCATGCTCAACCGCGTGTTCTCCAGATCGGCGGCGCTGGCTTGCGCATTGTTGGCGTTCGCTTCCACCGTGCGCCGCACGCGGCCCCACAGATCGGCTTCCCAGCTGGCGCCCAGCGATACGCCGTAATTGGTGCGCACGCCCCTGCTGCTGGTAGTGGCGCTGGTGACCTGATTGTTGCGCACCGTCGCGCTGCTGGAACGTGTGACGTCGAATTCGCCGGTAACGGTCGGAAAGTATTCGGAACGTGCCGACTGTACCAGCGCCAGTGCCTGACGATAGGCCGCCTCGGCCTGTGCCAGGCTGAGGTTCGACGTATTGACCTGTTCCTGCAGCGAATTCAGCAGCGGGTCGCCATAGAACTCCCACCAGTTGCCGCGCAGCGCGGCATCGTTCGGTTGCGCGGTCTTCCAGCCGTTCGCTTCCTTGAATGCGGCCGGTTGCGCCACTTCCGGGCGCACGTAATCGGGGCCGACCGCGCAGGCGCCCAGCAGCAATGCCGAGGCTGCTGCTGCCGCGAGCGGCCTGACGCGATGCCAGTGCGGTTGCATTCCGCCTGCTTTATTCGCATCTTTATCCACGCCTTCATTCATTTTCATGTCCCGCTTCATGTTCCGATTCACGTTCCATTGCATATTCCGGTTTCATATTTTCGTTCGTCTGTATCTTCAGCCTGCCGTGTCTGCGGCAGAATCCGAGGTGGAGCCCGATGCCGGGTGCCGCTTGCGCCAGCGCGACCACACGCGATGGCTCCACGCGCTGAAGCGGTCCATGTACAGATAGACGACCGGCGTCGTGTACAGCGTCAGCATCTGGCTGACGATCAGGCCGCCGACGATGGTCACGCCCAGCGGTCGGCGCAGTTCGGAACCGGTGCCGGTGCCCAGCATCAGCGGCAGCGCGCCCAGCAGCGCGGCGGCGGTCGTCATCATGATCGGACGGAAGCGCAGCAGGCAGGCCTGCCGGATCGCATCGCGCGGCATGCGGTTCTCGGTGCGCTGCGCGACCAGCGCGAAGTCGATCATCATGATTGCGTTCTTCTTGACGATGCCGATCAGCAGGATGATGCCGAGGAAGCCCATGATCGACAGATCCATGTGGAACAGCAGCAGCGCCAGGATGGCGCCGACGCCGGCCGACGGCAGTGTGGAAAGGATAGTGATCGGATGGACGTAGCTTTCGTACAGCATGCCGAGCACGATGTAGATCGTCGCCAGCGAAGCGAACAGCAGGAACGGCAGGCTGGCGAACGACGACTGGAACACCTTGGCCGAGCCCTGGAAGCTGCCGTGCACGGTGTTCGGCATGTGCAGCGTGTCGAGCTTGGCGTTGATCGCTTCGGCCGCTTCGCTGAGCGTGACGTCGGGCGCGAGATTGAACGAGATCGTCGTCGCCGCGAACTGACCCTGGTGATCCACGGACAGCGTGGTCGAGGTCGGCCCGAAACTGGAGAAGGCCGACAGCGGCACCATCGTGCCTTCGCTGTTGCGCACGTGAAGGTCGCGCAGGATTTCCGGCCGCTGCCAGTATTGCGGCGCGACTTCCATGATCACGTGATACTGGTTGCGCTGCGCATAGATGACCGATGCCTGGCGCTGGCCGAAGGCGTCGTACAGCAGCGCATCGACTTCGGCCTGCGTGACGCCAAGGCGCGCCGCGGTATCGCGATCGACGTTCAGCGTGATTTGCAGGCCACGATCCTGCTGCGAGGTGTTGACGTCCAGCAGCTGCGGCACGGTGCGCAACGCTTCCAGCACGCGCGGCCCCCACAGGTCGAGCGCGTTCAATTCGTCCGCCTGCAGCGTGTACTGGTATTGCGCATTGCTGGAGCGGCCGCCGACGCGGATATCCTGCGCCGCCTGCATGAACAGCGTGGCGCCCGGTACGCGAGCCAGCTTGCCGCGCAGCCGGTTGATGACGTCGTCGGCGCTGACCTTGCGCTCGTTCAGCGGCTTCAGCGTGATGAACATCTGTCCGCTATTGCGCCGGCTGCCGCCGGTGAAGGCGATCACGCTGGCGACTGCCGGATCGGTGCGGACGATGTCGACGAAGGCCGTCAGCTTGGGCTGCATCGCCTGGAACGACGTCGCCTGATCGGCCTGGATGAAACCCATGATGCGGCCGGTGTCCTGTTGCGGAAAGAAGCCTTTCGGCACCACGCCGTACAGATAGAAATTGAAACCGATAACCGCCACTAGCGTCAGCATCATGATGCGCGTGTGACGCAGCGCCCAGTCCAGCGTGCGCTCGTAGTGGCGGATCATCCAGTCGAACACCTGTTCGCTGGCGACATACCAGCGGTTGCGCTGGCGCTGCGCATGCTGTTCCTTGGTTTCGCGCCGCAGGATGCGCGCGCACATCATCGGTGTGGTCGTCAGCGACACCACCAGCGACACCAGCACCGCTGCCGACAGCGTGATCGCGAATTCGTGGAAGTAGCGGCCGACCAGCCCGCCCATCAGCAGCATCGGGATGAACACGGCGACCAGCGAGATCGACATCGACAGCACCGTGAAGCCGACTTCGCGCGCGCCGAGCAGCGCCGCCTGCAGCGGCTTCATGCCCTTTTCGATATGGCGCATCACGTTTTCCAGAACGACGATCGCATCGTCGACGACGAAGCCGGTGGAAATCGTCAGCGCCATCAGCGAAAAATTGTTCAGACTGAAGCCCAGCAGATACATGATGCCGAAGGTGCCGAGCAGCGAGATCGGCACCGCTACACTGGGAATGATGCTGGCGCGCACATTACGCAGGAACAGGAAGACCACCATGATGACCAGCGCAATCGATACCAACAACGTGAACTCGACGTCATGCAGCGAGGCGCGGATCGTCGTCGTCTGGTCGAGCACGACGTCCATGTCGATTGCGGCTGGAATCGACGCTTTCAGGTTCGGCAGCAGCGCACGTACGCGGTCGACTGTTTCGATGATGTTGGCATTCGGCTGGCGGTTCATGATCAGCAGTACCGAACGCTTGCCGTTGGCCATGCCGGCGTTGCGCAGGTCTTCCACCGAATCGGTGACTTCGGCCACGCTGGACAACTGCACCGGTGCGCCGTTGCGCCAGGTGACGATCAGCGGCCGGTACTGGGCGGCTGTCTTGGCTTGATCGTCGGTGGCGACCTGCCACTGGCGCGATTCGCTTTCCACATAGCCCTTGGGCCGGTTGGCATTGCTTTCCTGCAGCGCGGTGCGCACTTCGTCGAGGCCCACGCCGTACTTGTTCAGCGCCATCGGATTGAGCTCGACGCGCACCGCCGGCAGCGAACTGCCGCCCACCGTCACCTGTCCGATGCCCTGCACCTGCGACAGCTTCTGTTGCAGGATGGTGGAAGCGGCATCGTAGATCTGGCCTTGCGTCATCGTGTCCGAGGTCAGCGCGATGATCATGATGGGCGCATCGGCCGGATTGACCTTGCGGTAGGTCGGATTGCTGCGCAGCGTGGACGGCAAGTCGGCGCGCGCCGCATTGATGGCTGCCTGCACGTCGCGCGCGGCACCGTCGATGTCGCGATCGAGATCGAACTGCAGGATGATGCGCGCCGAGCCGGACGAACTGCTGGACGTCATTTCGGTGATGCCGGCGATGCGGCCCAGCGAGCGCTCCAGCGGCGTGGCGACGGTGGACGCCATCGTTTCGGGGCTGGCGCCGGGCAGCGAGGCCGATACCAGAATGGTCGGGAAATCCACCTGCGGCAAGGGCGACACCGGCAACAATCCGAACGACACGATGCCGGCCAGCGCGATGCCTATCGTCAGCAGCGTGGTGGCGACGGCGCGGTGGATGAAGGAGGAAGACAGGCTCATGGCGCTTATGGTGGGCTCATGGCTTCGTCGCCTGCAGCATTGTCGGCGTCGTCATCTTCGGCGCGCTTGCGGCCGAAGCGTTGCGCCAGCCGGTCGAATGCCAGATAGATCACCGGCGTCGTGAACAGCGTCAGCACCTGGCTGACAATCAGGCCGCCGACGATGGCGATGCCAAGCGGCCGCCGCAGTTCGGAGCCGACGCCGGTGCCCAGCATCAACGGCAGCGCACCCAGCAATGCCGCCATCGTCGTCATCATGATCGGTCGGAAGCGCAGCAGGCAGGCCTGGTAGATCGCGTCGCGCGGCGACAGGCCGTCCTTGCGTTCGGCTTCCAGCGCGAAGTCGATCATCATGATCGCGTTTTTCTTGACGATGCCGATCAGCAGGATGATGCCGATCACCGCGATGATGCCGAGATCGCTGCGCGCGATCAGCAGTGCCAGCAGCGCACCCATGCCGGCCGACGGCAAGGTGGAAAGAATCGTGATCGGATGGATGTAGCTTTCATATAGCACGCCGAGCACGATGTAGACGGTGACGATGGCGGCCAGGATCAGCAGCAGCGTGTTCGACAGTGAAGCCTTGAAGGCCAGTGCCGCGCCCTGGAAGCTGATCTGCGTGCTGGCCGGCAGGCCGATTTCCTCTTTCGCCTGTTCGATCGCATCGACCGCATCGCCGAGCGAAGCGCCGGGCGCAAGGTTGAACGAGATCGTCGCTGCAGGGAACTGGCCGACGTGGTTGATCACCAGCGGCGTCGAACGCTGCACCAGCGTCGTGATCGTCGACAGCGGAATCTGCTGGCCGTCGGAAGCGGTAACGTAGATGTGATCGAGCGCTTGCAGTCCCTTGCGGAATTCCGGTTTCACCTCCAGCACCACGCGGTACTGGTTGGTCTGCGTGAAGATGGTCGACACGATGCGCTGGCCGAACGCGCTGTACAGCGTATTGTCGATCGCGGCCGGCGTGATGCCGAGGCGCGATGCGGTGCCACGGTCGATCAGTAGCGCCGCCTGCAGGCCGTTGTCCTGCAGATCGCTGGCGACGTCGCGCAGCTGCGGCAGCGTATACAGCTTGTCCACCAGCTTGGGCACCCAGGTGCTCAATGTGTTGGAATCCGCATCCTGCAGCGTGAACTGGTATTGCGTGCGCGATACGCGGGTTTCGATCGTCAGGTCCTGCACCGGCTGCATGTACAGCGAAATGCCGTGCACGTCGGCCAGCTTGGTCTGCAATCTGTCGATGATTTCCGATGCGTTGGCATCGCGTTCCGCGAACGGCTTCAGGTTGATCTGGATGCGGCCGCTGTTCATCGTCGTGTTGGTGCCGTCGACACCGATGAACGAAGACAGGCTTTCGACGTCCGGGTCCTGCAGGATGACTTTCGCCAGTGCCTGCTGGCGCTCGGCCATCGCCTGAAACGAGATCGATTGCGGCGCTTCCGAAATGCCCTGGATTACGCCGGTATCCTGTATCGGGAAGAAGCCCTT
This sequence comes from Oxalicibacterium solurbis, assembly GCF_014635845.1. GTDB lineage: Bacteria > Pseudomonadota > Gammaproteobacteria > Burkholderiales > Burkholderiaceae_D > Oxalicibacterium > Oxalicibacterium solurbis. The sequence continues at coordinate 449,431 of NZ_BMDP01000003.1, forward strand.
CGGAATGAAGATGTACAGCAGCACGGTCAGCGCCAGCGTGCCGATGGCGACGAGCAATGTCGCGGTCTGGCGTTCCAGCACCCAGGTCAGCCATTTGCCGTACTGTGCGATGGTGCGGTCGAAGAAGGCGCCCGACGCATGATAGAAGCGGCTCTGTTTTTCTTCCGGCACATGGTGCAGCAGCTTGGCGCACATCATCGGCGTCAGCGTCAGCGAAACGATGGCCGAGATGATGATCGTCACCGACAGCGTGATGGCGAATTCGCGGAACAACCGACCGACCACGTCGCCCATGAACAGCAACGGGATCAGCACCGCGATCAGCGAGATCGTCAGCGACAGGATGGTGAAACCGATCTGCGCTGAGCCCTTCAATGCCGCCTTCAGCGGCGATTCGCCTTCTTCGATGTAACGCGAAATGTTTTCGATCATCACGATCGCATCGTCGACGACGAAGCCGGTGGAGATCGTCAGCGCCATCAGCGACAGGTTGTTCAGACTGAAACCGGCCAGATACATGACGCCGAACGAGCCGATCAGCGACAGCGGCACCGCCACGCTGGGGATGATGGTGGCGGGGATGTTGCGCAGGAACAGGAAGATCACCAGCACCACCAGCGCCACGGCCAGCACCAGTTCGAACTGTACGTCGTCGACCGAGGCACGTATCGTCGTCGTGCGGTCGCTCAGCAGCGAGACTTCGACGGAAGACGGCAGCGATGCCTGCAACTGCGGCAGCAGTTTCTTGACCTGATCGACGACCTGGATCACGTTCGCGCCGGGCTGGCGCTGGATGTTCAGGATGATCGCCGGCTGCTCGTTGACCCAGGCGGCCTGCCGGATGTTTTCCGCATCGTCGACGATATCGGCAACATCGGTCAGCCGGATCGGCGCACTGTTCTTGTAGGCGACGATGATGGCCTTGTACTCGGCGGCGGAACGCAGCTGGTCGTTGGCATCGATCGTGTAGGCGCGTGCCGGGCCGTCGAAGCTGCCCTTGGCCTGGTTGACATTGGCGCTGGCGATCGCGGTGCGGATGTCTTCGATGTTCAGGCCGTAGGCAGCCAGCGCGGTCGGATTGGCCTGGATGCGCACGGCGGGCCGCTGGCCGCCGGACAGGCTGACGAGGCCGACGCCGGTTACTTGCGAGATTTTCTGTGCCAGCCGCGTATCGGCCAGCGATTGCACCTGTGGCAGCGGCAATGTCTTCGACGTCAGCGCCAGCGTCATGATCGGCGTGTCGGCCGGATTGACCTTGCTGTAGATTGGCGGCGCCGGCAGGTCGGCCGGCAGCAGGTTGCCGGCGGCGTTGATCGCGGCCTGCACCTCCTGTTCAGCGATGTCCAGACTCAGATCGAGACTGAATTGCAGCGTGATGACCGACGCGCCGCCCGAACTGGTGGACGACATCTGGTTCAGTCCCGGCATCTGGCCGAACTGGCGCTCCAGCGGTGCCGTCACCGAAGACGTCATCACATCGGGGCTGGCGCCCGGATACAGCGTGACGACCTGGATCGTCGGGTAATCGACTTCGGGCAGCGCCGATAGCGGCAGCATCCGGTAGGCGAGCGCGCCGACCAGCAGAATCGCCAGCATCAGCAGCGAGGTCGCGACCGGCCGCAGAATGAAGGGGCGCGACAGACTCATGGATTGGCGCCCTTGGCTGCGGCTGCCGCTTTACGATCTTCCGCCGCTGCAGCCTGCGCTGCAGCGGGTGCGCCCGGATGGGCATCCTTGCGGCTGCCGCGGCGCGGGTGCGCATCGCCCTGTCCTGCCGGCGCGGCTGTACCGACCTGCTTGTTGTCCTGCAGGGCGACGTCGACCTTGGCGCCTTCGCGCAGCTTGTCGGCGCCGTCGACGACGATGCGTTCGCCGGCTTTCAGGCCGGAGACGATTTCGGTGTCGTCGCCCTGCGTGGTGCCGGTTTTCACGTTGCGTACCGAAACCGTGTTGTCGGCACCGATGACGTAGGCGTAATCGCCCTTGCTACCGTGCTGGATGCCGGCCGACGGCACGATGACGACATCGTGTTTCGTCTCGACCAACAGGCGCGTGTTGACGAACTGGTTGGCGAACAGGCCGAAGTCTTCATTGGCGAATTGCGCCTTCAGCTTGACGGTGCCGGTGGCTGCATCGATCTGGTTGTCGATCGTTAGCAGCGTGCCGGTCGCCAGCTTGTGCAGTTGCGCGCGGTCGTAGGCATCGACGATCAGCTTTTCGCCGGCCTGCAGGCGGCGCATGACGGCAGGGATATTGTCTTCCGGCATTGTGAAGACCACGCTGATCGGCTGCAGTTGCGTGATGACGACGATGCCCGTGGTGTCGGACGTCGAGACGATATTGCCCGGATCGACCTGGCGCAGGCCTACGCGACCGCCGATCGGCGCGGTAATGCTGGCGTAGGTCAACTGCAGTTTGGCGGCATCGATCTGGCCCTGGTCGACCTTGATCGCGCCCTGGTACTGGCGCACCAGCGATTCCTGCGTATCGAGCTGCTGGCGCGCGATCGAATCCTGCTTGAACAACGTGCGGTAGCGTTCCAGATCGATCTGCGCATTCTTCAACAGCGCCTGGTCGCGTGCCATCTGGCCTTCGGCCTGCGTCAATTCGACCTGATAGGCGCGCGGATCGATCTGGGCCAGCAGATCGCCCTTCTTCACGAGCTGGCCTTCACGGAACAGCACTTTCATCAACTGCCCGCCGACCTGCGGCTTGACGGTGACGGCATTCAGCGGCACGGCCGAGCCGAGCCCGTTCAGGTAGACGTTGATGTCGCCGCTGCGGGCGGTGGCGGCGACCACCGGCATCGCGCGGTTTGCCATGCCGGCTCCGCCGCGCCGCATCGACTGCACGCCGGCGGCGCTGTCGGCTTCGGCCTTGCGCTGCGCGACGAAGTGGCGGATGCCGAGCACGACGGCGATCAGGACGATGAGGCAGATCAGCCAGGGCAGCCAGCGGCGGCGCGGTTTGCCGTTATCGGGTTCGGGTTTGTTGTCGGGCACGGTCAGGTCGTTCATCGGTTTTTATTGGTGCTGGATCGATCGGAAAACTATGGGCAAGACGTGTGACGCCTTGATGTAGTTATGTGTATTTATGTATATCGCTGCCTGGCTGCTGCCTTGTCGCCATTCGTTGTATTCGCGGCTGTTCGTTGTTACTGGTTGTCACTGGTCGTTATTTGTCGCTGCCCTGTCCCGCCATTACTTTGGCAGCGTCAGGATCGCGGACAGGCCGCCGCCATCGCGCGCTGCCAGCACGAGATCGCCGCCGTGCGCACGCGCAATCGCACGGGCGATCGCCAGGCCGAGGCCGCTGCCGCCGGTATGGCGCGCGCGCGACGATTCCAGCCGTACGTACGGTTCGAACACGCGTTCCATCTCATCGGCCGGCATGCCGGCGCCGCGATCCTCGATGCGGATTTCCAGCATGGTGCCGATATTGGTGCTGGCATCGGTGACGGTCAGGTCGATTTCCTTGTTGCCATTTTCGCTGCCGTCGTTGGCATAACCACCGTAGCGACGTGCATTTTCCAGCAGATTGTCCAGACAGCGGCGCAGCGCCTGCGGCCGCGCCGGTACCGGCGCTTCGGCACGGCCGTGCAGCCGGACATGCGCGCCCACTGCGCGCATGTCTTCGACCGCGCTTTCCAGCAGCGCGTTCAGATCGAGGCGCACGGTTTTTTCCTGCGTGGAGCCGGCGCGCAGGAATTCCAGCGTATTGCCGATCATCGCATCCATTTCCGCCAGATCGTGTTCCATCTTCGATTTCAGTTCGCCGTCGTCCAGTTTTTCCATGCGCAGCCGCAGCCGTGTGATGGGCAGGCGCAGGTCGTGCGAGACGGCGGCCAGTGCCTGCGAACGCGTGTCGATCAGGCGCTTCAGGTCGCGCTGCATCGCATTGAAAGCGCTGGCGGCGCGTGCCACTTCCTGCGGGCCGGCTTCCGGCAGCGGCGGCTGTTCGAGGTCGCGTGCGAGGCCCGAGGCGGCGTCGGCAAGAGACGCGAGGGGGCGCGTCAGCCGCCGCACCGCCCAGCCGGCCAGCAATGAAACGGAGGCGACCAGTACCAGCAGCAATCCGCTCAGACGCAGCGGCCAGTCCATGCTGGTGTGCGGCAGGATGTGGCGGAAGGTGAGGACGGTGCCGTCCGACAGCTTGGCCTGGCCGATCAGGAAAACGATGGGCGGCCCTTCGAAGCCGTCATGCAGATCGAAGAAGCCATCGCTGTCGCCGGACGGCGGCGGAGGCGGCAGATCGTGCGGCGCGAAGATCATGCGTTCCGGCGGACGGTTGTGATGATGGATGGCCAGCACCTGCAGCGGCAGATCGTCGTCGAGTTCGTTTTCGACATGCGCGATGAATATCTGCGCATCGTCGGATGCGACGATGCCGGATGTATGCCACGGTTCATTCAGCGTCAGCGAGGTGGGCGGGATGTTCAGTACGCGCAGCAGGCGCACGCGTTCTTCGGGCGGCGCGTGATCGAGAATCGAGATGAAGCCGGCCACGCGCTGTGCGGTATAGGCGCCGCGCAGGCGTTCGCCGAGGCGCACGCGATCGTCCAGGATCAGCCAGAAGCCGGCAACCTGCACGGCAATCAGGCCGACCACCAGCGCCAGCAGGATCTGGCCGAACAGCGTGCGCGGCAGCAGCCTCATGTGCGGCGCTCGACCAGCACGTTGAACATATAGCCTTCGTTGCGCACGGTCTTGATCAGCGGTTCTTCGCCGTCGTCGGTGAGGCGGCGGCGCAGGCGGCTGATCATCACGTCGATGGTGCGGTCGAACGGCGCGGCTTCGCGGTTGGAGAACACCTCCAGCAATTGGTCGCGCGACAGCACGTGGCCGGGATGGTCTGCCAGCGCCTTCAGCAGGCGGAATTCGCCGGACGACAGCGAGACGACGACGCTGTTTGCATCGATCAGGTGATGCGCGTTCAGGTCCAGCGTCCAGCCGGCGAAATGCAGCGTGCGCGCCGGTGCCGCATGGCCGCCCGATTCGCCGGCGCGGCGCAGGATGTTCTTGACGCGCGCCAGCAGTTCGCGCGGGATGAACGGCTTGTGGATGTAATCGTCGGCGCCCATTTCAAGGCCGAGAATGCGGTTCACCTCGTCGCCGCTGGCCGTCAGCATCAGGATCGGCAGTTCCGACTGCACGCGCAGGCTGCGGCACAGCGACAGGCCATCTTCGCCGGGCAGCATCAGATCCAGGATCACCAGGTCGACCGTCTGGCTGGCGAGCCGCTCGCGCATCTGTGCGCCATCGCTGGCCAGCAGCACGCTGTAACCCCAGCCGCTCAGGTATTCGTCCAGCAGCTGGCGCAGTTCGGGGTCGTCGTCGACCACCAGTATCTTCTTCTCCATCGGAGGCTCTTGGCGCTTTCCATGACATTTTGTTCCAGACGGAAGGATAGCGTCCGGGCGGATGCGACGGGGAGCGGCGACATGGATTCTCGCCAATTTTTACGTTGCATTAACAAAAAAGACGGTCGTCGTCATACTTCATTTACATCCTGCCGGTCTAATGACACACATCGACGACCCACAGGATGCACCATGAAAACAATGCAACAGCGCAAATCGTTCTGCCCGCTTGCCACCGTTGCCGCCGGCATCGTACTGGCCTTCGGCATGCAGGCGACGGCAAATGCCGCCGATACCGCACCGCCGGCCCCGCCGCACGATGCCCACAAGATGGAACACGACTGGGCGCGCCATCGCCAGGAATGGATGAAGAAACGGCTGGAAAAGGCGGCCGAACATCTCGGCATCCAGCCTTCGCAGCAGGAAGCGTGGCAAGGCTATGTGAATGCCGTTGAAAGCCCGATCGGCAACGGCGATGCCGGCAAGCCAGCCGACAGGCCGACCGATGCTGCCGGCATCGCGCGTCTGCGCGCCGATTTCGCCGCCGCCCATGCAGCCAGGATGATGAATATTGCCAATGCGACCGCGCGGCTGCAGGACGTATTGACGCCGGAGCAACAGAAGAAATTCAACCGCATGATTGCCCATGCACATCGTCCCGGTCCGCGCCATGCACCCGATGGACATGATGGACGCGAAGACCATCGTCCGCCGCCACCGCATGACGACATGCTGCTGCACGATCAGGCCCGGCCGTAATCAAACGATATAGCGGTCAACGCAGATCGTTCTGCCGCGTTCCTGTTGCGAGGAGGATTATCCGTGAAACTTGTCAAACCGATACTTGCGCTGGGCTTGCTGGCTGTGGCGCTGAGCGGCAGTACCGCCTGGGCGGGCCGTTACCACAGCCACGTCGGTGTCGGCGTGGTGATCGGCGGTCCGGGCTATTGGGGCTATCCGTCGCCGTACTACTACCCGCCGTATCCCTATCCGTATGCGCCGGCACCGGTCGTCGTCGCGCCTGCCGCCCCGCCGGTCTACATCGAGCAGGCCCAGCCGGCGCCGCCACCGCAATCGCAGCCGACCAACGACTGGTTCTATTGCCGCAAGCCGGACGGCTATTACCCGTACGTCAAGGAATGTCCGGGCGGCTGGCAGCGCGTTGCGCCGCGTCCGCCGTCGGAACGTTGATTTGTCTTTGAAAGAAACCCATGTCTCCCATGTTGAAAACGACCGTCGTTGCCCTCACCAGCCTGCTGGCGCTGTCCGCCTGCACCACGGTGCCGACCGGCCCCAGCGTGCTGGTACTGCCCGGCACCGGCAAGAGCTTCGATCAATTCCGCGCCGACGATGTCGACTGCCGCCAGTACGCGCAATATCAGATGGGCGGTGAAACCGCATCGTCTAATTCCGTCGATTCCGGCGTGCGCAGCGCAGCGGTCGGCACGGCTGTCGGCGCATTGGCCGGCGCTGCCATCGGCGGCAGCCGCGGCGCAGGTGTCGGTGCCGGCGTCGGTCTGCTGACCGGCAGTGCCGCCGGCGCCAACGCGGCAGGCGCTTCCGGCTACGCGACGCAGCGGCACTATGACTATGCCTACCAGCAATGCATGTATGCGAAGGGTAACCATATTCCGGTGCAAGGACGTTTCGCGTCGCCGTCTTATCAGAATCCGCAATATCAAAATCCGCAGTACACGCCGTCCTACCCGCCTCCGCCGGGGCCGGGCTACGGCTATCCGCCGGGATATTGATCCGGGTTTTTGTTTCCTCCCCTGTCCCATGCGAATGGGTTTTGCCCGCGCAGCGCGAGTTGCGCGGGTTTTTTCATGGCAGGGCCAGGCGCTTGTTTGAGGGAAAAACCGTTTAAAATCGCAGGTTCGATTTCTGTATGGCGCTTCATTGCCAAATACGATATTGATATTTCGACATGGCAGGGTGCTGAGGAACACGAAGATGGACATCGCCGGTTTTGAAATTCAAGGCGCTGTACGGTATTGCGCTTTCGCCAGTGTGCGTAGCAAGCACGCAGCGCACGAGGATGCTGCTGTAGAAGATTTCTAGAATAAGGACATGGAATGATTCCAATATTTATTGGATACGACCCCCGAGAAGCCGTTGCATATCATGTATGCACCAACAGCATCATTCGACGTGCATCGCAGCCAGTCGCCATTCATCCGCTGGCCTTGCGCAATCTCGGCTTCTATGTGGAAAAGCATACCGACGGCAGCAATCATTTCATCTATAGCCGTTTTCTGGTGCCGTACCTGACGAATTATCGTGGCTGGGCCATTTTCATGGATGGCGACATGCTGCTTCGTGACGATATTTCCAAATTGTGGGCATTGCGTGATCCGTCGAAGGCGGTAATGGTCGTCAAGCATGATTACAAAACACGCATGACGGAAAAATACCTAGGTTCGAAGAACGAAAATTATCCGCGCAAGAATTGGTCGAGCGTGGTGCTATGGAATTGCGAACATCCGGCCAACCAGGCATTGACGGCAGATTTCGTCCAGGGCGCAACGGGGGCGCAATTGCATCGCTTTACCTGGCTCGACGATGAATTGATCGGTTCTCTGCCGATCGAGTGGAACTGGTTGCCGGATGAGTTCGGTGCCAATGAGGATGCCAAGCTGCTGCATTACACGTTAGGCACGCCTTGCTTCCATGAATTTGCCACCGTACCCATGGCGGATGAGTGGCACAGAGAACGCATGCTGACCGATTATTCGATCCAGCGCGTTCTGGAGTAGTACGCCACAGTCCGTACGACATCTCGCGTTTCCACCTCTTCCTGTGCTTTCTATGCCCGATTCCGGCACTGTCTGCGTTTATTTTGTCGCATCGCCACTGCAATATCTGGCGGCACGCTGCATCGCCCGGCAGATTGAAAAGGGAGCGCGGCAGGTTCTGGTCTGGTACAAGCCCGGCCTGAAATCTGTCATCGTTCCGGATGAATGGGATGCCTGTACGTACATGCCGTGGCCGCGTTGGGAGCCGATGCCTGGCCCGTTCGGCCGGCTGCGCCAGCTGCGTGCCAATATCCGCATGGTCGCGGCTCTTGTCGGCCGCTGCGACAATCTGATTCTGCATAGCGCTGTCTTCGATACCGAATCGATCAATTACTTCCTGCGTGCGTTGCCCGCCATGTCTGGTGCGCGATCCATGCATGCGCGTATTTTGCCAGACGGGCTGATCAGCACGCGACGCTATCAGCTCAATCTGCATAAGCGCATTGCGCAACGCGTGCGCGGCTTGCGTCGGCTTGCAGCCCCCGAGCTGGTTTACAGCCGGTTCAAGGGCGATCGCATCGGTTCGGATGCCGATTTTGTCGATCGCATATATGTTCTGCCAGGTTTGCCGAATGAATACCCGGCGAGCAAGACGGTTGTCTTGCCGCCGCTGGTTGATATACGCGATGTTTCGGATGATGTCCTGGTTTCCCGGGATGCGCGCGCCAGACGCGCCTTGGTTGTCGGTCAGCCGCTCGTCGACAAGGGGCACATGAATGAGGCCGATGCAGCCAGGACGACGATGGAAATCCACGATTATCTGGTGGAGCAAGGCATAACGGACGTGGATTACAAGGCACACCCCAAAGACGATGGCTTCGGTCTGAGGCATCCGGACTATCGTCTGATTGAACCATCGGGAGCGCTCGAATCCTATCTGGCTTCGACGCCCTATGATCTGGTTCTGGGAGTTCGCTCAACCACGCTGCTGTTTGCGCGCCAGATTTATCCCGCATCGACCAAGGTGATCGGATTCGGATGGGCGCGTATCCGTTTCAAATCCCCAAAAGAAAAAGACGATATGACGAAGACATTTCTCGCGTGCGGGGTGGAACTGAGATGAATCGCAGTTTCTCTTGCCAATCGTGCAGCCGAGAGCAGGCGTTGCTTAATATATGGGCGCTGACAATCTTGGCGATCCTGGTCGTGTTTCCGCGTACAACCGGCTGGATCAGTGCGCCAATCATCATCTGGGGCGTCTACATCGCGATCAAGTACAAAATATTTCTGCCGGCAGACCGGTTTTTCCTGGCGATTTGTCTGATTCTTCCCTTATCCATACTGTTCAACATGCCATTTATGGGATGGGATTTGAAAGCCTTGGCGCGGCCCAACCATTTGGTTGCAGGCTTTTTCATCTATTTGGTGATCGGAAGATATGGACTGCGCCGTAATGTCCTGTTCTGGGGGGCATGTGCGGCGACGCTGATTGCATTTTGCATTGCACTGTATGAAGTCGTATATCTTGGAAATCCGCGCGTGTTTGGCTTGGCGCATCGATGGAATGCGGTTCCGTTCGGTAATTTCTCCTTGCTGTTGGCTTTTTTCTGTCTGGCGGGCGCATCGATTGTCTCGCACGACGATTCAAGTCCCTGGCCTCGAGTTGTTCTTGGCCTCGCCGGATTCGGCTGCGGGTTGGCCGCATCTGTGCTGTCGGGAACGAGGGGAGGATGGCTGGCGATTCCCTTCCTCGTTCTGCTATGCATTTGGTTCAACAATCATTTAAGCAAACGTATGCGCGGCATGATGCTGATCGTGCTGCTCGCCGCAATTGTTAGCGTGATGGCGTTGTCGGATCGTATTGCCGGCCGTATCGAGCAGGCAACCGAGCAGGTTCATGCATATCTGGCGAACCCAACCGATCCGGCTGCACGCAATACGTCTACCGGATTGCGATTGTCCATGTGGCATTGGGGGATAGAGCGATTCAAGGAGCATCCTTTTACCGGGATCGGCTATTCTTCTTACGAAGATCAGCGGGAAGACGCTGTCCTGGATGCAGAAATGCCAACCAGTTTTATCCGCTTTGCCAATCTGCATAATGAGGTGATAACGCGTCTGGCATTGGGCGGCTTGCCTGCGGCGATGGCGGTATTTCTTTTCTGGTTCATGGCCTGGCGATTCTTCGCGACGAAAATGGATCGCCAGAATATTGGCGAACAGCACTATTACGCGCTATGCGGTTTGTTGACCATCGTCGGAACGGGCCTTTTTTCCATGACGGAATCCTTGTTTGGAACAAGCGCCGGGACGAAAGCGATAATGTTATTGCTCGCGATTCCTGCAGGTGCTGTGCGTTATGCCTGGGCATCGCGGCAGCATCCATTTGCCGTGTCGCAGACGCAGGCTTCGGCTACCTGAGAATGATGCAAAAAACCCTGATAGTCCATCACCGCAACGGTATCGGCGATCTTGTATGGCATGTGCCTTACATCCGTGCGATTGCTCGCGACAGCGCCAACGGCAAGGTTACGGTACTGGCGCGTCCTTCATGCCGTGCGAGAGACCTGCTGGCCGGGGAATCCTGTGTGGAAGAAGTCATCGAATACGATCGCCGGCCCCGTGGTGGAGGGATGGGGCGTCATGAGGGATTTCGCGGACAATGGCAATTCCTGCGCATGTTGCGTGGGAAAAAATTCGATCGCATCGTCATTTTTTCCGGACGTACACGGTATGGGTTTCTGGCGTTGCTCGCCGGAATTCCGCAGCGGCTTGGATTCGGTTTTGCCGCATGGCAGCGCTTGTTTCTGAACAAACCTCCCTATATAGCGCGCTTTGCAGGTCAAGGGAGCTGGGTCTATCCGGAAGCCACGGATTTTGCGGTGGCGCATGGTTTTGTCGAATCGGCGGTCGTTCCCAAGCTGGCAGTGCCGGCTGCACTGGCGGTAGAAGTGGAAGCCGAACTGGCATCCTTGCCTCATCCGCGGATCGTGTTGGCAATCGGTGCTTCACATCCTCGCAAGAATTGGGGAGGCGAGAAATTTCTGGCCTTGGCCAGAACATTGGTCGCAGCCGGGAATGGTGTGTTAATTCTAGGTGGGCCGGCTGAACGTGAAGCGGCGGAAGCGGTGTATGCGTGCGATCCGATTCTTCTGGCTGCCGGAACGACGCGTGTCATGTGTCAACCTTCGGTACTCCGGTCTGCAGCTGCACTGCAGGTTTGCGATTTTTGCGTCGGCAACGATACGGGCATGCTGAATGTCGCTGTAGCCGTTAATGTGCCATCGCTCGGTTTATTCGGCCCGACATTGCCTTTGCAGCATGATCCTTTGCTGCATGGAATTTCAGCACCCGATATGGAGAATATTTCGATGCAGATGGTGCTGGACCGTCTTGCCTCGTTTTCCATTCCCGTAGCCGCTTTGGATATGCAGAACGATGGAATGCCAGCAGGATTGAACTGATGCATCGCGTCCTCATCGTCCGCACCTCCGCCATCGGCGACGTCGTCTTCGCCTCGCCGATCGCTGAAGCAATCAAGCGCACCTATCCGCAAGCGCATATCGCATGGCTGGTCGAACCTGGAATCGATGCATTGCTACGTCCCGATCCGCACATCGATGAACGGATTCTGTGGCCGAAAGCCGAATGGCAGGAATTGTGGCGCGATGGAAAGCGGATGGAGGTATTCCGCCGTTTGCGTGCATTCCGCACGATGCTGCGCGAGCAGGATTTCGATGTTGCGCTCGATCTGCAGGGTTTGCTGAAAAGCGGTGTGCTGACGTGGCTGACCGGCGCACCGCGGCGTGTCGGCCTCGGTTCGCGCGAAGGAAGCCAATGGCTGATGACGGAAGTCGTGCCGCGTGGCGGCGATTCGGCGCGGATCAGTTCCGAATATCTTTATCTGGCAGAGCAGCTTGGATTGGATGTCGGCGATTTCATGCCGCGTCTGCATCTTGATCCGAATATCGAAGCGCGCGCACTGGAACGTCTTGCAGCGCACGGTTTGGCACCGGGGAAATATGCCGTCTTCGCCGCCTTTACGACGCGCCCGCAGAAACACTGGTTCGTCGATGCGTGGCAACAGCTCGCACCGATGGTGAAACGGCAGGCCGGACTGATACCGATCCTGCTTGGCGGCCCGGCCGATCGCGAAGCGGCGGCGGAACTGGCGAGCGGTGCACCGGATATCGTCAATCTGGTCGGTCAGACCAATCTGCCGGAAGCGGCGGTCTTGATCCGTCATGCCGGTGCCGTGATCGGTGTTGATACCGGTCTGACGCACATGGGTATCGCATTCGCACGGCCGACGGTGGCGATCTTCGGTTCGACCTGCCCTTATACAAATACCGGCCGCGATAACGCGCGCGTGATCTGGCTCGGCCTGCCCTGCTCTCCCTGCCGGCGCAAGCCCACCTGCGGCGGCGCGTGGACTTGCCTGCGCGACATCAGCGCCGAGCGCGTGATGCTGGAACTGCAAATGGCGATGGAGCCGGCATGAAGATCCTGCACGTCGAGGCCGGTAAGTTCTATTACGGGGGAGCGCGCCAGGTCGCGTACATCATCGAAGGTTTGGCTGCGCGCGGCGTGCAGAATGTGCTGGCTTGTCCGATCGATGCCGATATCGCTTCTGCCGTCGGCAATGCGGCCAAGGTGTGTGAATTGCGGATGGGCGGCGATGCCGACGTCGGCATGGCATGGCGGCTGGCGCAGCTGATTCGAGCCGAACAGCCGGACATCGTTCATCTGCACAGCCGGCGTGGCGCGGATACCTGGGGCGGGCTGGCCGCACGCTGGACCGGCACGCCATGTGTGCTGTCGCGCCGTGTCGACAACCCGGAGGCGCGCTGGCAAGTCGCGCTCAAGTATCGGCTTTACGATTACGTCATCACGATTTCCGAAGGCATACGTCGCGTATTGCTCGATGAGGGATTGGCGCCGCAGAAGGTGACTTGCGTGCGCAGCGCCGTCGATGCGCAACCCTATCTGCATGCAGTGGACCGCGCTGCATTCATGCATGAATTCGGCTTGCCGCCACAGGCGATCGTCGTCGGCATGGTGGCGCAGTTGATTCCACGTAAGGGGCATCGCTATCTGATCGAGGCAGTCGCGGTATTGCGCGAACATTATCCCGATCTGCGCGTGCTGTTTTTCGGTCGCGGGCCGTTGCAATCCGAGCTTGAGAACGAAATCGCGCAGGCCGGGCTGGCAGATGTCATTCGTCTTGCCGGTTTTCGCAACGATCTGCCGCAATGGCTGGGCGGGCTGGACATCCTTGCGCATCCGGCTGACATGGAAGGGCTGGGCGTATCGCTGCTGCAGGCGTCTGCCGCCGGCGTGCCCATCATCACCAGCCGCGCCGGCGGATTGCCGGAAGCGGTGGCCGACAACGTCAGCGGCCTGCTGATTCCGCCGGGTGATGTGGCGGCATTGACGCAGTCGCTGCGCCGCCTGCTGGACGATGCCGGATTGCGCCGGCAGATGGGGGAAGCAGGCCGTGCGCGCATTCTGGCCGAATTCTCGATCGACGCGATGGTGGAAGGCAATCTGGCCGTCTATCGTCAGGTACTGGCGAAGCGTGGCCGATAGCAAAGTCGATAACTTTCACGCGAGCCCGACTGCCGGAACGGGTATCATCCCGACAGGAAAGCAGGACAAGACAGCCCGAGCGGCAACAACATTTTCGATTTGATTACGATGAACAATCTCGAACTCTTGCGCGGCGCCTTGAGCGCCCACCAGCAGACGATGCAGCAGCTGGAAGCACTGCTGCCGAAAATCGACGAAGTGGGCCAGGTCATGCGCACCTGCCTGCAGCGCGGTAACAAGATCCTGCTGATGGGCAATGGCGGCAGCGCCGCCGATTCGCAGCATATCGCTGCCGAAATCGTCGGCCGCTACAAGCGTGAACGGCGCGGTCTGCCGGCGATTGCGCTGACGACAGACTCGTCGATTCTCACCGCTGTTGGCAATGACTACGGTTTCGATCAGGTGTTCTCGCGTCAGGTGGAAGCCTTGTGCGATGAACAGGATGTAGTCGTCGGCATCTCGACGTCGGGTAACAGCGGCAATGTAGTCAAGGCGATCGAAGTAGCGAAGGAACGCGGCGCCATCACCGTGCTGTTCTCCGGCAATACCGGCGGCAAGCTGGCCGGCATGTGCGACTATAGCCTGATCGTGCCGGCCAAGGAAACGGCGCGCATCCAGGAAGCGCATCTGTTCATCGCGCACAGCGTCTGCGAAATCATGGATCTGGAGTAAGCATGCAGGCGCATCTGATCGACGTCGTCCGCCATCGCCTCGGTGCGGAAAACAATGCGGCCTGGGCGCTGGTCGTCGGCGACCTGATGCTGGACCGTTACCTGATCGGCGAAGTCGAACGCATTTCACCGGAAGCGCCGGTGCCGGTCGTGCTGCTGAAGCATCAATACGACCGCGTTGGCGGTGCGGCCAACGTCGCCGCCAATCTGGCAAAACTCGGCGTGCCGACGCGTATTGCGGGTTGCGCTGGTAACGATGACGAAGCGCGACGGCTGATCGCCATGATGACGGAAATCGGCATTGCACCATCGGCAGTGCTGCAATCGCCGCAGCGGCCGACGACGACCAAGACGCGCATCCTCGGCGGCCATCAGCAGATGATGCGGCTGGACCAGGAAAGCCGCGCGCCGCTCGGCAATGACGAGACGCAGCAACTGCTGCAACTGGTATTGCAGCAGATCGACGAGAAGCCGGCCGTCGTCATTCTTTCCGATTACGCAAAGGGCGTACTCAGCAAGGCGCTGTGCGAGCAGGTGATCGCGCGCTGCCGGCAGGGCGGTATCAAGGTGCTGGTCGATCCGAAGGGATTGGATTACACCAAATATCATGGTGCAACCGCACTGACGCCGAACAAGCGCGAGACGGCCGATGCCTGCAAGGTCGATGCGAAAGACAACGATGCGTTGCTGGCGGCAGCGACTGCATTGCGGCAATCGCTGGATCTCGAATTCCTGGCGATGACGCGCGGCGAGGAAGGTATTTCCATCATCGATGCGCAGCATACGCAACATATCTCGGCGACCGCCAAGCAAGTGTTCGACGTTTCCGGTGCCGGCGATACCGTGATCGCCACGCTGGCCGCCGGCCTGATCGGTGGCTTGCCGCATGGCGAAGCGCTGCAGCTGGCGAACATCGCGGCCGGCATCGTCGTCGGCAAGGTCGGCACGGTGCCGATCACGCGCGACGAATTGCTGCAGGAACTGGTGACGCAGGAATCGACGGCGCAGGTCAACAAGATCCACGATCTTGCAAGCTTGAAGGCGCAGGTGGAAGTCTGGAAGGCAGCCGGCCGCAAGGTCGTCTTCACCAACGGCTGTTTCGATTTGCTGCACGCGGGTCACGTCACGTATCTGGAAGCGGCGCGCAAGATGGGCGATCGCCTGGTGCTGGGCTTGAATACCGATGCGTCGGTGCGTGCGCTGAAAGGGCCGACGCGACCTGTGATTCACGAAGCCGATCGCGCACGTGTGCTGGCAGGGCTGGAGGCGATCGATGCCGTCATCCTGTTCGGCGAAGACACGCCATTGAAGCTGATCAATGCGATCAAGCCGGATGTGCTGGTCAAGGGCAGCGATTACACGGAAGACCAGGTCGTCGGCGGCCGCGAAGTGAAGTCGTGGGGCGGTCGTGTAGCGCTGGTCGACGTCGTGCCGGGGCGCAGCACATCCAACATCATCGACAAACTTGCGCAGTGATATTGCGTGATTGACTTGCGTACCGGATACATCCCGGAATCATCATTCCGCATCGATAGTGTGCGACGTACAATGGATGCAGATCTGTAGAGGCGAAGATGAAAAAAGTAGGCTTGGATCAAGTGCGCATTGTCTGGTACCAGGACTCGATTTCGGGTGAGACGGCATCTGCCGGCTATCACGGTGAGACGAAGAACTTCTGGGTACACCTCGAATACTTCCCGCGGGAAATCACGGAAGTCTATCTTCTGGAAGATGGCGAAGAACGACCGCATCCGCAGGCTAACTGGGCCTACGCACGCGGCATGCTGGTCTGACGTTACATCTTATTTCGGGAACATGTCGAAGGCTTCGCCAACCTTCAGTGCGACGAGATCGTACAGCGAATGGCGCGGTTGCGGACCGGCGCGTTCGAAACCTTCTACCGTGTCGGGCTCGACACCTTCCGGCGGCGGCACAAACTGCATCCAGTCTTCATAGCCTGGATGCTCCTTCAGGCTGCGATTGAGTTCATCGAGAAATTCCTGCGTGCTCAGCTTCTTTCCGGCCATGGCAAGCTCCTTGTGAACGACGATGGCTTCAGCTTAACACGCTGTGCGTTTTGCGTAACGAACGGGATGCAGTGCGAGCGGCGTGCGACCGCATGCCGCTTCAGGCTTTGTAGACGCCGCAACCGACAATCAGATCTTCATAGCGATCCAGGTACATGGATTTTGCTTCGACCTGTTTGGAAATCGGATTGAGGAACATGTAGTCCTGCCAGCCACGCCCCTTGTCGGCGATGATGGCGATGCGCTCGCGCACATATGGTTTGCCCGCGCCATCTTTCGCGTCGATCATGTCCTTGCCGATGTTGCCCGGATTGGCTCCGTGCGCCAGATTGCGGCCGTGCATGTCATAGACGACCACATACAGGTCGCGGTCGCAGAACGGTCCCAGCTTGTTGCTGATGTCGGCGAAGGCCTTGTCGCGGCCGTGTTCCTGCATGGCTTCGATGGCTTTGCCGACCATGTCCGCTGCTTCTTCCATCGAGCCGTGGCTGCCGGTCTTGATGGTGAAGACGCCGACCACGTTGTTCAATTCGGCGGTCTGGCTTTGCAGTGCATCGGCTGCTGCTGCAGCCTGTTCGACCAGTGCCGCGTTCTGCTGCGTGACCTGATCCATCTGCACGATGGCCTGATTGATCTGTTCGATGCCGCTGCTCTGTTCGCGGCTGGCGTTGCTGATTTCGCCCATGATGTCGTTGACGCGCTTGATGCTGGCGACGACTTCCTTCATCGTTGTGCCGGCTTGCGTCACCAGCTTGCTGCCGTCCTGCACCTTGCCGGCGGAATCTTCGATCAGCCCCTTGATTTCGCGCGCGGCGGTCGAGCTGCGCTGTGCCAGACTGCGCACCTCGCCGGCGACGACGGCGAATCCCCTGCCCTGTTCGCCGGCACGTGCTGCTTCGACGGCCGCGTTCAATGCGAGGATGTTGGTCTGGAAGGCGATGCCGTCGATCACGCTGATGATGTCGACGATGCGTTTCGACGATTGGTTGATCGCATCCATCGTGTCGACGACTTCGCCGACGACTTCGCCGCCGCGCACGGCAACGTCCGATGCGGTGCGCGCCAGCTGATTGGCTTCGTCGGCATTGGCGGCATTTTCCTTGACGGTCGATGTCATCTCTTCCATCGCCGAGGCGGTTTCTTCCAGCGCGCTGGCTTGCTGTTCGGTGCGCGACGACAGGTCGAGATTGCCGTCGGCGATTTCCTGCGTGGCGGTGGACAGCATTTCGGTGCCGCGGCGGATGTGCCAGACGACGTTCGCCAGTCCCTGGCCGATGCTGTTGATCGCGGCGATCAGCTGGCCGATTTCATCACGGCGCGCGGTGTCCAGACGCGTGGTCAGATCGCCCGACGCGAGTTGGCGCGCGACCTCTGTTGCCTGCTCCAGCGGGCGTGTCAGCATCTTGCGAATGACGGCGTACAACAGCACGGCAAGAACCACCAGTGCGGCCAGCGCAGCCAGTGCCGACCAGTTGCGCAAGGTCGTCGCTTCGTGTGAGAACTCGCTCGCGTCGGTTTCGCCGACGACGACCCAGTTGCGATCCGGGAAGTAGCTGAAGATCGCCATACGCTCGGCGCCGTTGCCGGCCGGTCGATAGCGGATCACGCCATTCTTGCGTTCCAGTATTTCCTTGACGATGGCGCGGCCGTCGGCAGCCTGATCGGCCAGTACATTCTGGCCTTCGCGCGTGGCGGCGATGAGCAGCTTGCCGTAATCGGCACCCGGCGCGGCGTCGAGCACATGGTAACCGCCGCTCTTGCCGACTTTCAGCGACAGCAGCCGGTCGCGAATCAGCGCGGGATCGCGCGTCATGCCGATGACGAGCTGGCTTTTCGTGCCGACTTCTTCCGCAGCCGTGCGTTCTAGCAGGTCAGTAGTGGCGTGACCATTGGCCCAGACGAAGACGCCGAACACCAGCGCGATCAGGACGAAAGAAATGGTGGACAGCCTGGTGCCTATGCCAAGCCTGGAGAGAGAGCGGGTGATGCGATTCATACCGTACATCCATTCACAAACAAGCGTGCAACAGGGTCATTCCTTACGGAAACATGATAAACGTATTCGCGATGGCCGCGCGTCTGTTTGCAAGGTCGACGAGATCATGCAAAACAGTCATCTATCAGCATCGGTGCGTCACGCGATATGTCTTGAGTTATATCTTGTATATCGGCCGGTTTTCGAAAAACGATAGACAGGCGACTTGCCGCATTAAACGTATGCGGCAAGTCCTTGAATTTGCAGGGGAATGAAAACGAGAAACCGACGGCGATTACCGCCGGACGGAGAATTAAAACTTGTAGCCGATGGACAAAAAGGTAACGTAGGGATCCAGTGTGAGGTTGGTTCTGGCCCGGCTGATTATATTGCCGCTGGCATCCCTTCCGGTGAGATCGGCATCGGTATCCAGCGGGATGTAGGACAGCGAAAAGCCCACCGACCAGTTCTTGTCGAGGTTGTAATTGATGCCGATATTGGCAACCGGCGCCCACGAGGAGCTGAGTTTGGCACTGGCTGAACCGCCTGGTACCGGTGCAATGAAGCTTTGCAGTGCCGGTGTCAGTTCCACGCTGGTGTACCAGACATGGGTGGCACCTATCCCCACAAAGGGCCGCCACTTGTCGTTGGCATCGCCGAAGAACCACTTTGCGACGACGGCCGGGCTCCATTGCTTGGCGCTGCCCAGTCTGCCCAGTTGGGATAGCGAACCATCGCCATCCAGATGGAATTTCGGCGGGGCGCCGGCATCCAGCGTCAGGGCAAAATTGTCGGTAAAGAAATGCGTGTAGGCGATGCCGAGGGTATCCGCGCTATCCACCTTGGCGCCTGTTCCCGACAGCCTGCCTGCCGGCGGCTGCACCAGCGTCAGCGGATCGCTGGAATCGTCGGTGTACAGATGGAACCAGCCCAGTTGAACGATATTGCTGCCCGCGCTTTGTGCGGCGGCGGGTGAAGAAAATGCCGCCAAAAGGAAAATGGCGGCAGCTTGCGGCAACAACACACTGAACGGTTTTTTCATCGTCGTCCCCTATCTGGTTTTGACGTCGCTCCCTGTGGTTTGAAGTGCTGCCGTTTCAGTGTAATCAGGCGGCCTGCAACGCGCCAGCGTTATTTTTAATTCAATTATTTGGAGCAAGCTTGCCTGGCGGATACCAGGGAGCAAGAATCGACGGTCCGGTCGGAAAAGCGTATAGTGCTGCGAACGAGAAGCGTTTGCAGGCGATGTCCTGCCCGTTTCGCTTGCCGAAAAGAGCCATGGATACAACACGACAATTTCTCGCTTTTCTCGATCGCGTGATCATGCAGCCGCACAGTGAAAGCTATCGCGGCTGGCAGATACGTGTGGAGGTTGCGGGCGATTCCTTCGTCGGCGAGGGCAATCAATGCGTGTCTCGCTATATTCCCAACATCGTCGCGATCGAACCGCTGTCGATCGGATTCCGTGAATTGAAGGTGCCGGTCGATGCTGTCTATGCGACGCCGCAGCATTGCATCCAGGGCGGTATCGCCGTGGCGCGCGATTTCATCGACGCCAGAAAATAAAAGCGTCTTCCATAAAATAAAAAGCCGCATACCTTGCCGGGTATGCGGCTTTTTTACTGTGCAGCGTCAGCTCAGGCGGTGACAGCCTCGCCGTTTTTGACTGCGACGATTTCCTCGTCCACCGAACTGCGGATCAGGTAATCGAAGGCCGACAGCGATGCCTTCGCGCCCTCGCCGACTGCGATTACGATCTGCTTGTACGGCACCGTCGTTACGTCGCCGGCAGCGAACACGCCGGGGATCGATGTACGGCCATGCGCATCGACTTCGATTTCACCGTGACGCGACAGTGCCACCGTGCCCTTCAGCCATTCGGTGTTCGGCACCAGACCGATCTGGATGAATACGCCTTCCAGTTCGACAGTCTTGGTCTCTTCAGTATTGCGATCCTTGTAGAGCAGACCATTTACGCGTTTGCCATCGCCAGTGATTTCGCTGGTTTGTGCCGACGTGATTACAGTGACATTCGGCAGGCTGTGCAGCTTCTTCTGCAGCACGGCATCGGCACGCAGTTCCGGTGCGAATTCGAGCAGCGTCACATGACCGACGATGCCGGCCAGATCGATCGCAGCTTCGACGCCCGAGTTGCCGCCGCCGATCACGGCCACGCGCTTGCCCTTGAACAACGGGCCATCGCAGTGCGGGCAGTAGGCTACGCCGTGATTGCGATACTCCGCTTCACCCGGCACGTTGATGGTTTTCCAGCGTGCGCCGGTCGACAGGATCACGGTTTTGCCTTTCAGCGAACCGCCGTCTTTCAGCTTGATCTCGATCAGTTTGCCCGGCACCAGTTCGGCGGCCTGTTGCACGTTCATGATGTCGACGTCGTATTCGCGCACGTGCTGCTCCAGCGCAACGGCGAATTTCGGGCCTTCGGTGGCTTGCACCGACACGAAGTTCTCGATCGCCAGCGTATCCAGCACTTGGCCGCCGAAACGTTCGGCGACGACACCGGTGCGAATGCCCTTACGCGCTGCATAGATGGCTGCCGCGGCACCTGCAGGGCCGCCGCCGACGATCAGCACGTCGTACGGTTCTTTCGCGCTCAGTTCTTCCTGTTTGCGCTTGTTGCCGCCGGTGTCGAGCTTGGCCAGAATCTGTTCGATGCTGACGCGGCCGGATTCAAACGGTTGTCCGTTCATGAAGGTGGTCGGCACCGCCATGATTTCGCGATCCTTGACTTCGTCTTGGAACAGGCCGCCGTCGATCGTGATTGCCTTGATGCGCGGATTGAGCAATGCCATCACGTTGAAGGCTTGCACGACTTCCGGGCAGTTATGGCACGACAACGACATATAGGTTTCGAAGGTGTAATCGCCATCCAGATTGCGGATCTGCTCGATGACGGATTCTTCGAGTTTCAACGGGTGGCCGCCGGTCTGCAGCAGTGCGAGCACCAGCGACGTGAATTCGTGGCCCATCGGAATCGCGGCGAACTGAATGCCTGCGTGTGCGTCCGGGCGCTTGATGACAAAGGAAGGCTTGCGCTCGTCATCGTCGGTGCGTTCGACCAAAGTGATCTTGTCGCTCAATACGACGATTTCCTGCAGCAGTTCCTGCAGTTCGCGCGATTTTTCGCCGCCATCGAGCGATGCAACGATCTCGATCGGCTGCACGATGCGCTCCAAATAGCCTTTCAATTGGTCTCTGAGATTTGCATCCAGCATGATGGTCCCTACTTTCTTTCGTTAGATTTTGCTGCTGCCGAACCCGGCACGGGTTCGGCGATGCAGCGGACTTGCCTGTTACTGCCTGATTAGATCTTGCCGACCAGGTCCAGCGACGGAGCCAGGGTCTTTTCGCCTTCTTTCCACTTGGCCGGGCACACTTCGTTCGGGTGGGCAGCCGTGTACTGTGCAGCTTTCAGCTTGCGCAGGGTTTCGGAAACGTCGCGAGCGATTTCATTCGAGTGGATTTCCAGGGTCTTGATGACACCGTCCGGATTGATGATGAACGTACCGCGCAGCGCCAGGCCTTCTTCCGGAATGTGCACGCCGAAAGCGTTGGTCAGCTGGTGCGTCGGATCGCCGACCAGCGGGAATTTCGCCTTGCCGACGGCCGGCGAGGTTTCATGCCAGACCTTGTGCGAGAAGTGCGTGTCGGTGGTGACGATGTAGACTTCGGTGCCCAGTTTCTGGAATTCGGCATAGCTGTCGGCCGCGTCTTCGACTTCAGTCGGGCAGTTGAACGTGAAGGCTGCCGGCATGAAGATCAGGACAGACCATTTGCCCTTCAGCGACTGTTCCGTGACTTCGATGAACTTGCCATTGTGGAAAGCCTGGGTCTTGAAGGGTTGGACTTGGGTATTGATAAGAGACATGTCGCTTTTCCTTTTGGGTTGGGTTGAAAAGTGGGTTAAAAAAGCATGAGTTCGAATGTTAGACAAATTCGACTCATTTGCATAATTGATTTATTTTAGAAAACCAATTTGTTTTCGCTATGGTAAAGGCGAAGCAGTAGCCAGTAACGAATTGACTATTATGCAGCCTTTTGAAGACATTGCCGTGACGGCTTCCTGCTGCGCCCATGCGGTTTCAACGTAGCTTCGATGAGACTTCAACGCTGCCGGACTGTTCCGCGCGGTTCTCCGGCCATCGGCCTACGTGAACGAGCCTGGACGATGCCCTTATAATGGCAAGCTTCCCGTAGCGAACCGCATGCGTGCGGTTTCTCTTTTTGCATTTCAATCAAGCTGTTGTCATGAATAATTCCCTTCCCGCTTCCCCGCCAGCCGGCATCAGCCCTGCCGAATGGCAGGTGCGCGTCGATCTGGCCGCCTGCTACCGTCTTTGCGCACTGAAGAATTGGGACGACCTGATTTACACGCATATCTCGGCCACGGTGCCGGGCGAGGAAGGTCGTTTCCTGATCAACCCGTTCGGCTGGCGTTTCGACGAGATCACCGCTTCCAGCCTGGTGAAGATCGACATCCACGGCAACATCATCGGCGACCAGAGCGCGCGTGTGAACGTGACAGGTTTTGCGATTCACGGCGCAGTGCATGCGGCGCGCAAGGATGCGATGTGCGTGATGCATCTGCATAACGAAAACGGTGTCGCCATCGGCATGCAAAAGGGCGGCCTGCTGCCGCTGTCGCAGCATGCGCTGCGTTTCTATGAGCAGATGGGTTATCACGATTACGAAGGGCTGGCGCTGTCGGCTGCCGAACAGACACGGCTGATCGAACGCCTGGGCGACTATCCGGCGATGCTGTTGCGCAATCACGGCACGCTGGTTTCCGGCCGTACCGTTGCGGAAGCCTATGTGCTGATGGATACGCTGGACAAGGCCTGCTCGTTCCAGCTGAAGGCACAATCGGGCGGCGGTCCGTTGAACATCCCATCGCCGGAAGTCTGCGCGAAGACGTACAAGGAACTGCTGGGCGATGGCTCGCCGGAAGGCGTACTGGAATGGCCGGCACTGCTGCACAAGCTGGATGCGATTTCGCCGTCGTATCGAGACTGACCGGCGATTGTTCGCACCCCGTACCGAATCATCATCAACCGAAAGGGAAAATCATGCCAACCATCAACGTTCAATTGTTCGAAGGCCGTACGCTGGAGCAGAAACGCGCATTCGTCAAAGCTGTCACCGAGGCGACGGTCGCCACGCTGGGTTCTTCGGCGGAATCGGTCGATATCCTGATCACCGAACTCAAGCGCGAGGACTGGGCCACCGGCGGCGTGCTGTGGTCGGAAAAGGAGTGAATTGACGGTCCGGCAATCGCTGCCGCCTGCTTTGCAAACCGCCGCCAATGCGTGCATTGTGCGGCGGTTTTTTATCGGCAGGCGTATCCTCGTTATGTGGGCCAGCGCACCGACGCATGACGGCTGCGGTGCGATGCTGGCACGCTGATAATGCACAGGAGGCTGCGATGACGCACGATCGCTCCAGAAAGAGCCGGCCCGACGATACCGAACGTGCTGCGCCGGTCACACCGGCAGCTGCCTCGCACGAAGAACATCTGCTCGACAAGGCGCTGGACGACACTTTCCCCGCCAGCGACCCGGTTGCGGAAGTGCCGGAGGAAGCCGCCGCACCGCCCGAGGAGCAGGCGCAGGAAAGCCTGCTCGATACGGCGCTTGAGATGAGTTTTCCCGCCAGCGATCCGATCTCGGTCGAAACCAGCATCACCCGCATCGAGCATGCCCCCGAGACGGCCAATGCGCATGACGATCACCAGAACAGCAACGAAGTCGAGGAATCCGAAAAGGCAGCGCAGCAGACGACACGGCATGCGCACCACCATCGCCGTTGAGACCGAGGCTGTTGCAGAAAATCCCTACTCTCTTCCAAGTTATTGAATTTGCGGCGGAAATTGACATTTCCGCCGTTTTTTCATGATAGTATTCGCGCCACGCTAGGGGTCCTGAAGAGCAATCTTCGGGTGAGATGAAACCCTTGAACCTGACCTGGATAATGCCAGCGTAGGAAAGCGCAAAGTCTTCGTCTTTATTCTTTCGGTCGTCCTTTGTCCTTCCTGCGCGCGTTTTCCGCAACGCGATGAGATTGACCGATATGTCCCGCTTCAATACTTCCCTGATCGCCGCTGCGATCGCCCAGGCCTGCGCCCTCGCGCCGGCATTCGCCCAGACCGTGCAGAACGATGACGCGCCGGAGAACGTGCTGCCTGCCGTCACCGTGATTGCCGCACCTGACGACGGCGGCAAGGCAGCGACGGCCAGCGTCGGCGGCTTCGGCGAAACGCCGTTGCTGGAAACGCCGGCTTCGGTCAGCGTCATCACACAGCAGCAGATGCAGGATCGCAACATCCGCTCGACGACGGCTGCCGTCGAAACCGACGCCAGCGTCAACGATGCATATAACGCGGTTGGCTATGCCGAACAGTTCTCGATTCGCGGTTTCACGCTGGAAAACGAAACCAGTTTCCGCAAGGACGGCCTGTCGTTCTCCGGCGCTTCGTCGGTGCCGCTGGAAAACAAGGAGCGCATCGAAATCCTGAAGGGCCTGTCCGGCCTGCAGGCCGGTGTGGCGACGCCGGGCGGCATCATCAACTACGTGACCAAGCGCCCGACCGAAACGCCGGTGCGCACGCTGACGACAGAATTCAGCGAACGTGGCACGGCCTATGGCGCGATCGATCTCGGCGGCATGTCGGAAGACAAGCGTTTCGGCTATCGCATTAACGCAGCGACCGAGACGATCAATTCGTATGTGAAGGGCGCGGACGGTAATCGCAATTTCGTTTCCGGCGCGTTCGACTGGCATCTGACGGATCGCGCATTGCTGCAACTGGATATGGATTACCAGCACAAGTCGCAGATTACGGCACCGGGGTATCAGTTGTTAGGCGGGACGGATGTGCCGTCGCATGTCGATCCTAAGCGGCTGCTTGGCGATGCGCCGTGGGTGACGCCGGTGACGGACGACACCAGCAACATCGGACTGCGTTTCAAGTACAACATCGACAACAACTGGCATGTGACGTTGGGTGCTAATCGTTATGAACTGAAGCGGGATGATCATTCGGCGTTCCCGTACGGTTGCGCTGCGCAATTGGGATGGGATCCTGGCTATTGTTCGAATGGCGATTACGATGTGTATGACTATCGCAGCGACGATCAACGCTATCGAATTGTCAGCACGCAGGTTTTGCTACAAGGTAAGGCACAGACCGGCACAATTGCACATGATCTGACTTTTGGTGCCGACACGATGCGTCGTCGTGATTCGTTTGGCGAGGAAGTATATGACTTCGTTGGCACCAATAACATTTACGACCCTCGATTGATTCCTTCTCGCAGCCCTAGAGAAAGTGGACCGGTATCCTTGCGTCGCAAGGATGACGAGCAGTCGTTCTTTGTGCAGGACATCCTGACGCTTTCTCAACGAGTCAAGCTGCATGCGGGTTTGCGTTATACGGAATTGAAGCGTGAGCAATTCGATGCAGCTGGTACGCAGACTTCCGATTACGATCGCAGCTATCTGTTGCCGAATATCGCATTGGTGGTAACACCACAACCGGGCATGTCGATTTACGGAGCCTATTCGCAAGGATTGCAGCATGGCGGTATTGCGCCGGAGGGAACGAGCAACGAGGACCAAATGCTGAACCCGAACAAGTCGCATCAAGTAGAAATCGGTTTCAAGCAGGACTTGAGCAATACCCTGAGTTTTACTGCTTCGTTGTTCCAGATCAAAGCGCCGCTGGAGTATGTTGATTATCGTAATTCCCCTACGGGTGAATTTGTCCAGAACGGTGATGCAGTCCACCGTGGCATTGAACTTGGCCTGACCGGTCGCGTCACGCGGCAGTTGCTGGCAGGTGTGAGCCTGACAGCACTGGATGCAAAACAGAAGAATACTGGCGATCCAGCATTGGACGACAAGCGTAACGTCAATGTGCCGAAACTGAAAACGGTGGCTTTCCTCGATTACGCTGTTGCCGACGTGCCGGGCCTGAACCTGAACACGACGCTGACCTATGCTGGTAGCAAGGCATTCGATACACAGAATGAAACCATCGTCGGCGGCTACAGTGTTGTCGATGCCGGTGCGCGTTACGCGACACGCATTGGCAATACGCCGGTCCGTTTCAATTTCACCGTATACAACGTATTCGACAAATTCTACTGGCGTGATGTAACGCAGGGATTGGGTGGTTACCTGTTCCCCGGCGCACCACGCACGTTCAAGCTGACGGCGCAGTTCGATTTCTGATTCGATTTCCGATTCACCTGATTGCATCGATGCCATGAACAGCCCGCTCGTCCTCTTCGGCTTCATCCACACCTCGTATTTCGAGATCGTCTCGTTCGGCCTCGCGATCACGATGGTGCTGCTGAACATTCGCCAGTCGCCGTGGGCGTGGCTGTTTTCGATTTCGGCGTCCGCGCTGTATTCGGTCGTTTTCTTCGAAGCCAAGCTGTATGGCGACATGTGCCTGTCGTTCTTCTTCATCGCGGTTTCGCTGTGGGGCTGGTACCAGTGGCTGTTCGGCGGCCGCGCGCATCACGGCATTGCCGTGTCGACGCTTTCGCGCGCGGGTATCGCATGGACGCTGGCGGCCTGGCTGACAGCCTGGCTGGTGATTTACCTGCTGCTGTCGCGCTTCACCGATAGCGATGTGCCGCGCATCGATGCCTTCCTGACGGGCGGCAGCCTGGTCGGGCAGTTCCTGCTGTCGCGCAAGAAGCTGGAAAACTGGCACATGTGGATCGTCATCGACACGATCTTCATCGGCCTCTACATTCACAAGCATCTGTATCTGACGGCGCTGCTGTATGCGCTGTTCGTCATCATGGCGACCTTCGGCCTGTTCGCGTGGAAAAAGGCGATGGCCGGACAACCTGCGGAAGAAGCCGTCACGGCATGACGAACGTCCGCCGCGTCGCCATCCTCGGCGCCGAATCCACCGGCAAGTCGACGCTGGCCGAAGCATTGGCGGCGCACTACGGCACGATATGGGTGCCGGAATATCTGCGCGAGTTTGTCGAAACCTACGGACGCACACCGCGTGCGGACGAACAGTTTCATATCGCTGCCACGCAGGTGGCACGAGAGGAGGCCGCGCGGGCGCAACTGCAGGATGGTCTGTTGTTCTGCGACACTACACCGTTGATGACAGCCGTCTACAGCTATCACTACTTCACCGCTCCAGACGCGGAACTGGCTGCACTCGCCGCCAGCCGCTGCTACAACTTCACACTGGTTGCCGCACCCACCAATCCATGGGTTGGTGACGGGTTGATGCGCGATGGCGATACGGTGCGACAAACCGTGCATCGGCTACTGATAGCTGCATTGCAGGAGGCCGGCATTCCCTATCTGCTAGTCGAAGGCGACGTCGCGCAGCGCGTACAGCAGGTGAGCCAGTATCTCTCACAAGCCCGCTGATATTCCAATATAACGATGCAGAGGGCGTCGTGTTGCCGATCCGATAAGTACGTTCTGATATGCGATCCACCGATTCTCGGCCGCGATTGCCGACGAAACGAAACAAGTGTGGCGACAAGAACAACTGTGTGGACAACGAAATAAGTGCGGTGGGAATTTTCCTACAAATGGTCGCGTGGAAATCCTATAGGGTGTGCTCTGGCGTTTCGTTACATTACCAGCCTGCAAGTCGTTTTAACAAAAATTAACGAACGTGCAGTGTGGCTACGTTTCGTCACCACACAGCACGGCTGATCTGGAGCACATGATGACGTACATCTTCAAGCTGATTTCCCTGTTGGGCGTGCTGGGTGGAATTGTCTGGTTTGCGATGGTGCCGGATTTTGCTGCTGTGTTTCTTGGTATCTTGTCGCTGGCCATCTTCATGATGACTTTCCTGCCGGTGGCGCCAGATGAGCCTGCTTGAAGCGTAATCACCATGAATACACCTATCCCGGCCAGGGAGATGATGGCCGTTTCGAAAAAATATGCAGAATAATGAAACAGACAGGAAAGGTCGGCGCTTGCAGGTGCTGCTGGTAGAGGACAACGTCGATGCGCTAGAAGGGCTGGTCGAGATGACGGGCTTTCTAGGACACGAAGCGCATGGTTGCACGTCTGCCGAAAATGCCCTGGCGATGCTGCAGACTCGGTCGTTCGATCTGATGATCACCGATATCGGCCTGCCGGGAATTTCCGGGCTGGAGCTGGCGCGTCGCGTGCGCGAACTGCAGTCGCTGGAAGTCACCGTCGCCAGCGGTTATGCGCGCGATGACGATGTGCCGCCTGATGTCGGCTGGCTGATGAAGCCGTTCGGCATCGATGAATACGCGGCATTGCTGGATCAGGCCGCCGCGTCCTGATCGTCGTGCGGCGTGTTGCCGCAATGACCTCCAATATCCATTTGACTGTTTTCTTTCGGGCAATGCATTCATTTAAACAAGCGATTTAATTCAATCAATCGTTTGATTTATGTGTTCTAATGGCGACCATGTGCTCCGCCAGAAAAACTCCCGTTCCTCGTTCACTGTCCGCTGCCGAATCCGATAGCGTATCCGGCAGCGTCCGCCATCGCGCCGACGGCGCCGAGGCGCGCAGCCGTCTGCTGCATGCGGCTCTCCATCTGTTTGCGGAAAAAGGCTTCAGCAAGACATCCACGCGCGATATCGCGCAGGCTGCCGGCGTCAATCTCGCCGCGATCAAGTACTACTTCGGCGACAAGGCCGGCCTGTACCGCGCCGTCTATACCGAACCCGTCAGCGGGCTGTGCCAGCCGCAGGCGCCGACGATGCGCGCCGATCTGCCGCTGCGCGAGGCGCTGACGATTTTCCTCGGCGATTTCGTGGCGCCACTGAAGCAAGACGAACTGCTGCAACTGTGCATTCGCCTGCATTACCGGGAAATGCTGGAACCGACCGGCCTGTGGCAGGAAGAAATCGACAGGGATATCAAGCCTTCGCATGCAGCGCTGGCAGGCGTGCTCGCGCATCAGATGGGTTTGAAGAAGCCGGATGACGATATTCACCGCCTGGCATTTTCCATCGTCGGCATGGTGCTGCAGATGTTCATCGCGCGCGACATCATCGATGCGATTCGCCCGTCGCTGATCGGCTCGCATGCCGCGGTCGACCTGTGGATAGAGCGGTTGATCGACTATGCGGAAGCAATGGTGCAGGCCGAGGCACGCCGCAGAAAAACCGCAGCGAGGACGAAATCATGAAGCCCCTTCGCCTTGCGTGCGGTATCGGCCTGCCATTATTGTTGTCGGCATGCGCATTGACGCCGCCACCGTCCGGCGTCGAAGCCGTCACGCCGTCGCAATGGCAGGCACCGACGCCGGGCGCGGCCGAAACGGCGAACGCCGCATCGCTGCCGCATCACGGCACATTGACCGACCTGTCGCAATGGTGGCAGCAGCAGAACGATCCCTTGCTGGTGGAATTGATCGATGCCGCCCAGGCTGCCAGTCCGACGGTGGCCGATGCCGTTTCCCGTATCGAACAGTCGCGCGCAAACAGCGTGTCGGCCGATGCGGCGCTGCTGCCCAAACTCGACGGCACGATCACGTCCAGCCGTACCAATATGCAACCGCCGTTGCCGCTGTCGACGATCACGCAGGCGGAACTGCAGCCGTCATGGGAAGCCGATCTGTTCGGCGGCAATCGTGATACCAGCCGCGCCGCGCTGGCGCGCCTGCGCGGCGCGCAGGCCAACTGGCACGATGCGCGCGTTTCGGTGGCGGCCGAAGTGGCGAATCGTTATTACAGCCTGCGCACCTGCAACAAGCTGGTGACGGTTACACAGGAAGATGCCGATTCGCGCGAGGAAACCGCGCGCCTGTCCGATCTGAGCGCGAAAGCGGGATTCCAGGCGCCGGCTACGGCAGCACTGGCGCGTGCAAGCGCTGCGGAAGCCCGCGGCCGCTTGACGCAACAGTACGCCTCTTGTGATCTGGACGTGAAGGCGCTGGTGCAGTTGACGGCGATGGATGAGGCGACCTTGCGCAACAAGATGGCCGCATCGACGCCACCGCCGACGCAGCCGATTGTGATTGACAGTCTGCCGGCGCGTGTGCTGCTGCAGCGCCCTGACGTGTTCATTGCGGAACAGGAAGTGGCGGCAGCCAGTGCCGAAGTCGGTAATGCGCAGGCGGCACGCTATCCTCGGCTGACATTGAGCGGTTCGATAGGTGCAGCGCGTTATCACTCCGCCGGCGTCACGACCGATCTGCAGACGTGGTCGATCGGACCGATCACGCTGTCGCTGCCCTTGTTCGATGGCGGTGCGCGCGCCGCCAATGTCGATGCCAGCGAAGCGCGTTACGACTCGGCCGTCAGCGCCTATCGCGGCACGGTGCGTCAGGCGGTGCGCGAAGTGGAGGAGGCACTGGTCAATTTGCAGAGCACGTCGTCGCGCAGTAAAGATGCGCGTGCCGCCGTCGAAGGTTATCGCGCCGCCTACGAAGGTGCGGAAAGCCTGTATCGCAACGGCATGGCCAATCTGCTCGATCTGGAGGATTCGCGTCGCTTGCGGCTCGCTTCCGAACTGAATGCCGTGACGCTGGAGCGCGAACGCATGTCCGCATGGATTTCACTGTATCGCGCTGCCGGTGGTGGCTGGCGCAATCCAGACGCCGGGCGTACCGCTTCCGCCACGGCTATTCGACCAACCTCATCCGATTCCGAATGAATCCTTTCATGAAACGTGTGAACAAGAAAACCGCCATCATCGGCATCGGCGCGTTGCTCATCCTGGCCGTCGCGCTGACCTTGCTGTTCAGGTCTGCCGGACACGACAAGCAGGAAGAAGCGCCGCGGCCGGCATTGACCGTCACGACTGCCATGCCGACGCAGGAAAGCCTGCCGATCCGCCTGCATGCCAACGGCACCGTGTTCGCCTGGCAGGAAGCGATCATCGGCAGCGAATCGAACGGTCTGCAGTTGACCGAGGTGCGCGTCAACGTCGGCGACAAGGTGCGCCGCGGCCAAGTGCTGGCGACTTTCTCCACCGCGACCACGCAGGCCGATGTGCTGCAGGCGCGCGCAGCCTTGCTGGAAGCCGAGGCGAATGCCGCCGACGCGCGCAACAATGCCGAACGTGCGCGTACGTTGCAGAGCACCGGTGCGCTGAGTACGCAACAGATCAATCAATATCTGACAACCGATCAGACGGCGAAAGCAAAAGCAGAAGCAGCGAAAGCGATCTTGCAGGCGCAGGAAGTGCGACTGGCGCAAACGCGCGTGCTGGCACCGGATGACGGCGTGATCTCCGCGCGCAGCGCCACCGTTGGCGCGGTCGTCGGTGCCGGCACCGAACTGTTCCGCATGATTCGTCAGGGACGGCTCGAATGGCGCGCCGAAGTGACGTCCGAGGAACTCGGTAAGCTGGCGCCCGGCGCGATGGCGACGATCACCGCCGCCAACGGCACCGAAACGACGGGCAAGGTGCGCATGATTGCGCCAACCGTCGATACGCAGAACCGCGTGGCACTGGTCTACGTCGATCTGCTGCAGCCGGAAACGAAGGCGGCACCACCAGTGCGCGCCGGCATGTTCGCCAGCGGCTATTTCGCGCTCGGTACGTCGAACGCCATCACGGTGCCGCAGCAATGCGTGGTGGTGCGTGACGGCTTCAGCTATGTGTTCGCCTTGAATGCCGATCATCGCGTCACGCAGCTGAAGATTCAGCCGGGCCGTCGTCTCGGCGACCGCATCGAGGTCGTCAGCGGCATTGCGCCGGATGCGTTGCTGGTTGCCAGCGGCGCAGGCTTCCTGAATGACGGCGATTTCGTCAACGTCGTGCAGGATGCGCCTGCATCTGCAGTGGCAACTGCTTCTGCAACTGTTTCGGCCGCACCGGCACAGGAGCGCAAGTGAATTTCTCCGCGCTATCGATCCGGAATCCGATTCCGGCCATCGTGCTGTTCTTCCTGATCAGCCTGGCCGGGCTGATGGCATTCAAGATGAATGCCGTGCAGGATTTTCCCGATATCGAACTGCCGGTCGTCACGGTGACGGCCAGTCTGCCCGGCACTGCGCCGGCGCAGCTGGAAACCGAGGTCGCGCGCAAGCTGGAAGATTCGATTGCCACGCTGCAGGGCATCAAGAACATGTACACGCGCGTGCTCGACGGCGTGGTGACGATCACGATCGAATTCGTGCTCGAAAAGAATCTGTCGGATGCCGTCAACGAAACGCGTGATGCCGTCTCGCTGGTGCGTGCCGACCTGCCGGCCGATCTGCGCGATCCGGCCGTGACGAAAATCTCCACAGCGGGGCGTGTCGTGATGACGTTTACCGCATCCGCCGCGCCGGGCAGCCATCTCGATGAGCAGGAATTGAGCTGGTTCGTCGACAACGTCGTCGCCAAGCGTCTACTCAGCGTGCCGGGTGTCGGTTCGGTCAAGCGAGTTGGCGGCGTCGATCGCGAAGTGCGCATCGAACTGGACAATGCGCGGATGACGGCACTGGGCGTTTCCGCGCTTGATGTGTCGCGACAGTTGCGGCTGGTACAGCAGGAGGCGCCGGGCGGGCGCGGCGACGTCAGCGGCGCCGAACAGGCGGTGCGCACGATCGCCACCGTGCAGACGGCAGCCGATCTGGCACGCATGGATATTCCGCTGACCGATGGACGCCATGTGCGGCTGGATCAGGTTGCCACCGTTTCCGACACTATTGCCGAACGCCGCGCGACAGCCACGCAGGATGGCCGGACGGTCGTCGGCTTCGAGATTTTCCGTACCAAGGGCGCCAGCGAAGTGACGGTTGCCGAAGGCGCGCGCGAGGCGGTGAACGAGTTGCAGACGGCGCACGCAAATATCGTCTTCAAGCAGGCGATCGACAATGCGCAACCGGTCGAGGAAAACTTCGACGGTTCGATGGAGCTGCTTTACGAAGGCGCAATTCTCGCGGTGCTGGTGGTCTGGTGGTTCCTGCGCAACTGGCGCGCCACCATCGTCGCCGCTGCCGCCTTGCCGCTGTCGGTGATTCCGACTTTCCTCGGCCTGTACTGGTTCGGCTACACGCTCAATACGGTGACGCTGCTGTCGCTGGCACTGGTGGTCGGCGTGCTGGTGGATGACGCCATCGTCGAGATCGAAAACATCGAACGCCATCTCGGCATGGGCAAGACGCCGATGCAGGCCGCACTGGAAGCGGCCGACGAGATCGGCATGGCGGTGATCGCCACTACCTTCGCGCTGGTGTCGGTGTTCCTGCCGACGGCCTTCATGGCCGGCATTCCGGGCCTGTTCTTCAAGCAGTTCGGCTGGGCGGCGGTGCTGGCGATCCTCGCATCGCTGGTCGTTGCGCGGCTGCTGACGCCGATGATGGCCGCCTATCTGCTGAAGCCGAGCACGAAGCACGAGACCGAAGACGGCTGGCTGATGTGCAAGTATCTGGAAACGATGCGCTGGTGCGTGCGTCACCGCCTGACGACGGCGATCGCGGCCGGCGTGTTCTTCATCTGTTCGATCCTGCTGACGGGTTTGCTGCCGACCGGCTTCGTGCCGCCCGCCGATCGCGCGCAAACGCAGATCACGATCGAACTGCCGCCGGGCAGCACGCTGGCGGAAACTTCGGCACTGACCGAGCGTGTGCGCCAGGCGATCGCGGCCGACAAGAACATCACCAGCGTCTTCAGCTCGATCGGCGGCGGCTCCAGCGGCGATGCTTTTTCGCCGGGCGCAGCAGCCGAGGTGCGGCGCGCGGTGATGACGATCACGACCACGCATCGCGGCGATCGTCATGAAACGATGTCGGATATCGACAATCGCATCCGCGCCAATATCGCCAACATTCCCGGTGCGCGTTTCACGGTCGGCCCGCCGGATACCGGTGTCAAGATGCAGCTGGTTCTGCGCAGCGACGATCCGGTGGCGCTGTCGGATGCGGCAAAGAAAGTCGAGCGCGAACTGCGTACCTTGCGCGGCATCGGCAACGTCACTTCCAGCGCATCGCTGGTGCGCCCGGAAATCGTGGTGCGGCCGGATGCGGCACGCGCCGCCGATCTGGGCGTGACGGCGGCCAGCATCGGCGAGACGGTGCGTGTGGCGACGTCCGGCGATTACGAACAGAACCTGCCGAAGCTGAACCTGTCCGAACGCCAGGTGCCGATCCTGGTCAAACTGCCGGACGGCGTGCGCGCCGACCTGTCGGCCATCGAACGACTGACGGTGCCGGGGCGCAACGGTCCGGTGATGCTGGGCACGGTCGCATCGGTGACGATGGAAAGCGGCCCGGCACAGATCGATCGCCTGAACCGCAGCCGCAACGTGACGCTGGACGTCGAACTGGGATCGCGTTCGCTGGGCGAACTGAATGCGGAAGCGCGTGCGTTGCCGTCCATGCGTAATCTGCCGCCGTCGGTGAAGATTGCCGAACTGGGCGATGCGCAGGAAATGCTGCTGCTGTTCCAGAGTTTCGGACTGGCGATGCTGATCGGTGTGCTGTGCATCTACAGCGTGCTGGTGCTGCTGTTCAAGGATTTCATGCAGCCGATCACGATTCTGGCGGCATTGCCGCTGTCGATCGGCGGCGCGTTCGTCGCGCTGCTGATTACGCATAGCGCCTTGTCGATGCCGTCGATGATCGGCCTGATCATGCTGATGGGTATCGTGACGAAGAACTCGATCCTGCTGGTCGATTACGCAATCCTCGCGCGCGAGCGCGGCATGAACCGTTTCGATGCGCTGGTCGATGCCTGCCACAAGCGCAGCCGGCCTATCATCATGACGACGATCGCGATGGGCGCCGGCATGCTGCCGCTGGCATTGGGCCTGGGTGCCGATCCGAGCTTCCGTTCGCCGATGGCGATCACGGTGATCGGCGGGCTGATTACATCGACACTGTTGAGCTTGCTGGTGGTGCCGGCCGTGTTCACCTATATCGACGATCTGGAACAATGGCTGAAGAAGACGCTGCGCCGGATGCGCGGTCAGAATGTCGAAGAAGACAGCCAACAGCCGCCGGCCGGTTTGCTGCCTGCCGCAAAGCCGGAAGAAATCTGAGCGAAGAAACCGAATGCAGGAAAGCTGAACAAGGAAAAAACGCATGAACCGTCCCTTGCTGTCGCCCGAAAAAATCAGTCCATCGCTTCTTGAATCCATGGCCGCTTACCATCGTCAGACGATAGAGGAAGTCGCTGCCGCCATCGCGGCGCACCGCATCGTCGTCGTCGGCATGGCGCAGAATCCCTTCGTGAAGAAGGCGCGTCATGCGCTGGAAAAGGCGGGCGCGGATTTTCGTTATCTGGAATACGGCAGCTATCTGTCGATGTGGAAGCCGCGCCTGGCGATCAAGATGTGGAGCGGCTGGCCGACTTTTCCGCAGGTGTTTGTCGATGGTGTGCTGATCGGCGGCTATGCGGAAACCGTGGCGGCGGTCGCCGACGGCCGCATTCCATTGCGTCAGGAGTGACGATGGATATGCCGCTGGATTTTCCCGATGTTGCGCGGCCGTTGGATCTGCGGATATTGTCGTTGCCAGGGCCGTTGACGATTACGGTGCTGGCGCCGCATCCCGACGATTTCGATGCAGTCGCTGTCACGCTGCGGCATTTTCATCTGCGCGGCGACACGATCCACCTTGCCGTGTTGACGACCGGTGCCAGCGGCGTCGAGGACGGTTATGCCGGCGCGACGACGGATGAGCAGAAAGCGGCACTACGTGAAGGCGAACAGACCGCCAGTTGCGCTTTTTTCGGCCTGCCATTGGACCGGCTGACCTTCCTGCGCCTGCCGCCGGACGACAAGGGAAATCCGCGGCTGGACGAGGGCAATCAGGCGCGAATACGCGATTATCTCGCCGCGCGCCGTCCCGATCTGGTCTTCATGCCGCATGGCAACGACAGCAACGTCACGCATCAGCGTACCTATGCATTGTTCCGCGCCGCGATGCTGGCCGAGAAGTGGTCGGCGTGGGCCTTCCTGAACAAAGACGCAAAAACGGTTACGATGCGCACCGACCTCTGCATGCCGTTCGACGGCGAAGCGGCAGCGTGGAAGGCGGAACTGCTGCGGCTGCATGGTTCGCAGCATCAGCGCAACCTGAATACGCGCGGCAAGGGATTCGACGAACGGGTACTGGACCTGAACCGCAAGGATGGCACTGCACTGCAGATGCCGCATCAGACGCCATATGCGGAAATTTTCGAACTGGAAAAGTTCGGTTGAAGAAGAAAGAGAATTGCATGGTTTGCGACCACAGGAAAGTACTGGAACTGGCGAAAGCCGGCGATTGGGAAGAAGCGCACAAGATGGTGCAGGTACATGGCGACGAATTGTCCTGCCAGATCCACGGTTATCTGCACCGCGTAGAAGGCGATCTCGGCAATGCGCGCTACTGGTACAGCCGCGGCAACAGCACGTTGCCGGGTAATACGCTGGATGAGGAATTCGCGCGGCTGGTCGCGCGTCTGTAACGTGGGTACTGCTGTATTTCGGTTGCGGTAACATGGGTGATCTAACGGTAGTATTGTCATTGCCTAGAACGAAAAGGAATGCGCTGTCTAAGCCTTCCCAATTTCCATAATCCTTACAAGATCGCGTTTTGAATTCACCGCATTCGCAACATATCGTCGGCATCCTTCTCGCCGCCGGCCGGGGCCTTCGCTTCGATCCGGAAGAAACCAAAAACAAGCTGCTGCAATACACGCCCGGAGGCGAAAAAGTGGTGGTGGCGTCAGCCAAGACGATGCTGACCGTTTTTTCGGAAGTAGTCGCAGTCGTGCGTAAAGAGGATGTGGTTGCCGCATCGTTGCGTGCGCTCGGCTGTACGGTGGCGGTTTGCGATGAAGCCGATCGCGGCATGGGCGTGTCGCTGGCGTGCGCATTGCAGCATGCCACCGATGCATCGGGATGGGTGATCGCGCTGGGTGACATGCCTTACGTGCAGCCGGATACTGTGGCGGCGTTGCGCGATGCATTGATGCAAGGTTCGGACGTCGCGGTGCCGGTGCGCAGCGGCCGGCGCGGCAATCCGGTCGGCTTCGGCCGCAGGTTGCTGCCTGAGTTACTGCAGGTCGAAGGCGACCAGGGCGCGCGTGCGCTGTTGCATGCGCATCCGTGGACGGCGGTCGAAGTCGACGATGCCGGCATTCACCAGGATATCGACAGCCCTGCCGATCTGGAATAACGCACGATCAGGCCGTGCCTCAAATCGATCTGTCAGGCTGCGCTGCCGGCACGGCAGACAGCAGTCAGGTCCAGCGATTTTTCGTAGTACTTCGACTTGATCTGCAACATGCCCAGCAAGGTGTGGAACAGATTGTCCTGGCTGATCGCATCGCCGGCATGCTTTTCCAGACAATTCTGGCTGACGCCGAAGCTATGGGCGAAACCTTGCGACATCCACATCATCATCGGCACATGTGTCTGTTCCTTCGGCGCGATCGAATACGGCATGCCGTGCAGGAAGATGCCGTGTTCTCCCAGCGATTCGCCATGGTCGGACAGATACAGCATCGCCGTATCGTAATTCGTCTGCTTCTTCAGATAGGCAATCGTCTTTGCCAGGAAGTGATCCGTATACAGCACGCCGTTGTCGTAGGTGTTGACGATCTGTTGCTGCGAGCATTTGCTGAGGTCTGCCGTATCGCAGGTCGGCGTGAAGACGCGCATCGCGGACGGATAGCGGCGATAGTAGGCGGGGCCGTGATTGCCGAGCTGGTGCAGCACGACGAACAGATTGCCTTCCTTGGTCTTGTGGATTTCGTCATCCATTCCTTCCAGCATGATTTCGTCGAGGCAGCGTTCGCCGTCGCATAGCGCCGGATCCTTGTGACTGTCGAAGAACTGCTGGCCGAGGCCGTCGCAGACGCCCTTGCAGCCGGACTGGTTGTCGCGCCAGACGGTATTGATGCCGACGTGATTGATGATGTGCAGCAGCGATTCGTGACGGCGGATTGCCTTTTCATCGTAGTTGCGGCGGCCATAGGTCGAGAACATGCAGGGCACCGAGACTTCGGTATTGGTGCCGCACGACGTGACATGCGGGAAATTCAATACACCGAGATTGCTCAGTTCCGGCGTCGTCTGGCGCGCATAGCCGTTCATGCCCCAGTTGTCGCCGCGCGTGGTTTCGCCGACTACGAGAACGAACAGCATCGGCCGGCTGCGTGACGCCCATCCGGCTCCCAGTTTGGCATCTTCGCTGATCGGGATTTTCGGGCCGGCCGTTTCTGTATCGGCCGTCACCACGCGCGCCAGCGACACCAGGTAATTGCTTGGCGTGATCAGGTAGCGCATTTCCTTCTGGTTGCGCATCAATGACGAAAAATCCTGGAAAACCAGCAGAATGGCGCCGACCGCCAGCAGCAAGGCGCCGGCAATGGACAGCAGCCGTATCGTCAATGCGCGTCGCCACGGCGTGCGGCGTAACTGCAGGCGCCAGACCAGTATCGACGGCAGTACGCCGAATACCAGCATGTGCAGGCAGAAATTCAGCGAAAGCAGTTCGCCCGCTTCCTTGACGTCGGTACGCAGCACGTTCCTCACCATGTCGCTGTTGAAGAAGACCGTGTACTTGTTCATGTAGTAGGTGGCGGCTGCGGTCGTCATCAGCAGCACGATCAACACGGGTTTGGCGCTCCAGCGATTCATGACGGCCATCAGGGCAGCGCTCTGGAAGGCGGTGATGGCGATGAAGATCGCAGCGGCAAACAGCCAGCTGCCCGGCTGGTTCCAGTGTCGGTGTGCGGTGGCAGCGGAAAAGAACAGGCTGTTCGACGCCAGCGAAAAAAACAGGCTGACGAGCAGCGCCAATTGTTCGATGCCGAGCAAAGGCCGGCGATCGAGCAGGCGGGCAATGGTGCGGCTGCCGAGCGCGGTGTCGGCAGAGCCGACGGCAGGAGTAGTTTTCAAGGCGAGTACCGGCTTTGTGATGGGAAGCCGGTACGCTATCGAGCGCGCCGTTAAGCGGCTGTTAAGGTGATTATGGGGTTGGCGGGGTTACGCTTTTTCGCGTTGCCGGGCAGGCAAGAATGCCGAAGAAGAATCAGACCAGAGGCGGAAAGGTCAGTATGAAGCGGCTGCCGCCGGCTTCCGGCACTTCATGCCTGATCTGCCAGCCGAGATGATCGACCACGCGCTTGACGATGGCCAGGCCGAGGCCGGAGCCGACATATTGCGCGTCGTGCCCGCGCACGAAACGTTCGAACAAGCGGGCACGTACATTTTCCGGCAGGCCGGGGCCGTTATCCTCGACGGTCAGCTGATGTGACGTCAGGTGGATATTGACGGTTCCCTCTTCCGTGTATTGGCATGCATTGCGTATCAGATTGCCGATGGCAATGCCGGCCAGTTCCGCGCGGGTCTGTACCCAGACTTCGTCGGCGCTGCCGCGCAGGTTCAATTGCAGCGGTTTGTCGCTGAACAACTGGCGATAGCGTTCGATCTCGCGTTCGACCAGATGCGTCAGAGAAACCGGTGCGCTGCCAAGTACGGACGAGGATTGCGACATCAGCAGCAGTGCCCCGACGCGTTCGGAGGCTTCTTCCGCGACGCGCCGTATGCGTTCGGCCACGTCGCGGTTTTCCGGCGATTGCGCGAGGCGCACTTCCAGCAACTCGGCTGCGCCCAGCATGATGGTCAGCGGCGTGCGCAGTTCATGGCTGACGTCGCCGGTAAACAGTTTTTCATCGGCGAGGAATCGTTGCAATTCTTCGGTGCGCGAGGCAAAGGCGCGTGCCAGCGTGCCGATCTCGTTGCGCAGTTCCAGTGCCGGCAGCCTGGATGGCGGATCGTCGCGCTCGACGGCTTTTGCGAGTGCGGTCAGCGGCGAGACGATGCGATGCGCGATGAAGAGGCCGAGCGCAAGCGCAAGTGCGAGACTGGCGATGAAGCCGATGCCCAGCGCCGTGAAAATGACTTTCTCGGTGATGGCGAAATCGCTGGTGTCGTCGATCACGGCAAAGGTATCGTCGCCGATCTTGCGGATGCAGACCGTGTATTCGCGGTTGCCGATGTGTTTTTCATGCACGCCGGGACGCAGATGGCGAAAGCGCTCGGGGATCTCGTCGTTGACGTAGAAATTGTCTTCGACCGTCGACAGCAGTTCATGCCGGTGATACTGGTCGATCAGTTGGGTGGTGACCTTTTCCAGCCGTTCGTCGACCAGCTGTTTCTCGGAAACCTCGATCGCCATGCGGCCGGTGATCGAAAAGAACACGCACAGCAGGAAGGTGAACAGCACAAATGCGCCGATCAGACGGCGGCCTACCGAATGATGACGTTTTTTCATGGCTGCTGGTCCTCGCTGTCCACCAGCCGGTAGCCGCTGCCGGGCAAGGTGCGCAGCATGGGTGTGACGAAGGGGCGATCCAGCGCCTGGCGCAGCGCGTGAATGTGTGTGCGCAGCGCATCGCTGTCAGGCGGATTGTCGCCCCAGATTTCACGCAACAGTACATCGCGCGGCATGATCGCGGGGGCGCGGCGCATCAGGGCTTCCAGCAGTTTGTAGCCGGTCGGCGTCAATGTCAGCTTGCGGCCGGCACGCGTGACTTCGCCGCAGCTGAGGTCGTAACGCAGTTCGCCGAATTCGAGGATGTGTTCGACATTTTCGTTGCGCGCGCGCCGTACCAGCGCCTTCAGGCGCGCTTCCAGTTCGACCAGCGAAAACGGCTTGACCAGATAGTCGTCGGCGCCGACTTCGAAACCGACGAGCTTGTCCTTGACGGTATCGCGTGCCGTCAGCATCAGGATCGGTGTGGCGATACGGCGCTCGCGGCGCAGCTTGCGGCAGACTTCGACACCATCCAGCCCGGGCAATTCGAGATCGAGCACGATGATGTCGTAAGGCGAAGCGGAGGCGAGCTCGACCGCCGAGGTGCCGGTGGTCGCCACATCCAGCGTATAGCCGAGCGGTTCCAGAAAGCCGTACAGGTTGGCGACGATATCGGGATTGTCTTCGATGATGAGGACGTACACGGTGGTTCCGCGAAGTGGCGAGCGTTATTCGATGGGCGTGAAGCGTTGCACGATGCGTCCTTCGTGCGAGATCTTTTCGAAGAAGACCTTTTCGGGGCGTGTCCAGAACGAACCGTCGGCGGCCGTGTAGACGATCATTACCGTCTCCGGATCGGATTCGAGCTTGGCGGCGCAGACGAAATTGTAGATGCCGCCCTTGTAGTGTCTGAATTGCATGGCAGGGTCGTGATGGAAGCGACGGCAGGATGCACGCCACATGCGACGTCATTGTATGCGAGCAGCGCGGTCATGGCATGCGCAGATGCAATTGGGGGTACGGTTCTGTCGCAATGGTGGCAGAACCGTACCCCCGAAAATCCAGAAAAGGAAATGCTGTGTAATTAATTTGCAGTTATGCGGCGTTCACGCCTTGTCGATCTGTTTGACGCTGGTAATCGCGTAACCTTTGGCGGCAATCTGTTCGAACGGCGCGTCGATTGGGTAGCCGTCCAGATGTTTTGCGTCGTCATTCACATCCATGCCGCGATCGATCAACTCCCAGTCCGTATTGATGACTTCCCCGGGAATCATTTTTCCTTCGGGGACGGCGAGGTAGGAAAAATGTCCGGCGTGTTCTGCCCTTCTGTAGATATCGACGCGCATGGCGATCCCTTCGCAAAAGATGTGGAGGAAATTTTGTGACCGCGCTGCCGTGTAAAGGTTGCTAAATAAAGTTTGCTGAAGAGTTGCCAAAGGCCGATCTTGTCGCGAACCGTTCGCGTATGGGAGAAACGGCCGTCAAAGCCATTTCGCCAGGTGAAACTTCCGGTTTTGCCGAAAGAAGCGGCTTTTTTCCAACAAAATGCCCGATTTTGTGTGGCAGAAGGTTGTATTTTGGCAAGCAAATTGCCATGAACATGGTACTCTGGCCCTTCGTTGCACCGGGCGGGTGCAAGCCGAAGGCTCCGATTAAGGGGAGGAATGTCATGTTGAAATATGATTTTTCGGTCAAGACGCGCGAAGGCCAGCGCCTTGAGAGCATTGTGATTGGCGGTCGCGATCGCGAGGAAGCCGAACGCAAGTTGCGACAGATGTATCGTCACTGCGAAGTGCTGCGATGCGATATCAAGGGAAGCGTGCAGCGTCCCGGCCTGGCTCATTCGGTCGACGATATCCTGTCACTGATTTCGCGCTGACGTCGCGGAACGGATGAAACCATCCGCCAGCAATTCGTCCAGTAGTGTGTCGTAATCCTGCGCGCCCCGGCTGCTGGGTGCATGTTCGAAGATCGTCTTGTTGAACGCCGGGCTCTCCGCCAGGCTGACGTTTTCCGCGATGCGCGAGCGACACACATCCGCGCCGAATTTTTCTTCCAGCACCTTCAATACTTCCCACGCCATGCCGCGGCGGCCGTCGAAACGCGTCAGCAGATAGCGTCGATTGACGCGGCGTTTCAATACAGGCTCCAGCGCATTCAGGGTTTTCTCGATCTGCATCGCGCCCTTGGCCGATAGATGATCGGCGGAAACCGGCACGATCAGGCAGTCGCACGCGAAGATCGCATTGAGCGACAGCACGCCGACCAGCGGGCAGCAATCGATCATCACGGGGCTGTTTGCCTCGCCGAATTTTTCCGCGCGCAGTGTTGCATTGAGTTTGTTGACGACGTCATAACCCTTGCCGAATAGCGTATCGATCTTCGACAGTTCGAGATGGGCGGGGATGATATCGATGCCGTTGGTCGGCGATGTGCGAACCAGTTCGCGCAACGGGCGATTGCGCTGAAACAGGCTCAGGATGGTGTCGTCGCCGGCATTGGCCGGCACGCCGGCGATGGCGCTCAGATGCGCTTGCGGATCGAGATCGATGCCGACCGGCCGGCAACCGCGGCGTGCCAGTGCGGCGGCAATGTTCAATGCGGTCGTCGTCTTGCCGACGCCGCCTTTCTGGTTGAACACGGTAACGATCGTCATGACAATTCCGGATGGCGCAGTTTCACGATAGTAACATTGCCTGTGCGCAGGAATCGTGTCGCGCGGCTCAGGAGATGCGTTTCGCTCTCCCTTTTCCTTTCCCGGCGTACCAGATGCACAATCGGCGCCAGCCGATGACAGTGCCTGTGACGCACATCGCCAGGCCGCCGAGACTGAGGAGGATCAGCACGATGTCGCGCCATGGTTTTGCGTGCAGCATCGGCGGCAGATCCCAGCTGTGCAGGAAGTTGAACAGCCATCGCCCTGTGCGTTGCGCACGATCCAGGCTCAGCGCAACATCGCCGGTCGATGGATCGAGATAAACGACGGTCGCATGCGGATCGTCGAAGCGCACGCGCCATACCGGCAATCGCCGCTCGACAGCACCCATCATGGCTTCCGGCTGGCGTGCATAGTAATAATCGTCATGATGTGTCAGTTCGCGATGCGATCGTATTGGTGCGGATAGCAGCCGCGTGGCTGCATGCAGCAAGGTATCGCCGCTCCACTGGTTACGAACGGCAAAGCCGTCGCCGTCGTGCATGATCAATCGGGTATCGGCGGCGGCATTGCGCGCGAGCATATAGGGCTGGCCGTCGAGGATGCGCCAGCTGATCTCCACTGGCTGGAAGCCGGTACGCTGCAACAGCGTGATGGCTTGCGTGGGTTCCAGCGGCAGTCGTTCTGCAATGGCATCGCCGTTGCGCCATGCTGCGAGATCGGGTTTCTGTCCGCGTGCATCGAATATGCCGAGCGGGTTCATCGAC
This sequence comes from Oxalicibacterium solurbis, assembly GCF_014635845.1. GTDB lineage: Bacteria > Pseudomonadota > Gammaproteobacteria > Burkholderiales > Burkholderiaceae_D > Oxalicibacterium > Oxalicibacterium solurbis. The sequence continues at coordinate 493,391 of NZ_BMDP01000003.1, forward strand.
ATCAGCCCGCTGAAAATCCAGGTGAAGATGATTGCCGCGAACAGCAATCCGAGCAGATGGTGCCAGTGCAGCCAGGATTCGCGATAGGGCGAATGACTGCCGGATTTGTAGCGGTTGCTGAAACGCCAGCGCCAGATGCCGACGATCGTACCGCTGATTGCCGTGATGGTACCGAGGGCCGACAGCACGATGACGATCCAGCTCCATCCCGGATCGACGGGGCGGTCGCGGAAATAATAGAGCCAGTGCAGCCAGGCGCCGACGTAATTCCACGCACGCTGCGCCAGCGGCGCATCCAGCACCACTTCGCCGGTGGCTGACGACAGATACAGGCGCGTGCGATCGGGATCTTCCATTTGCACGATGTGCAGCGGCCGGTGTGCATCGAGTGCGCGGCTGTGCGTCCAGCGATCCTCATCAACGGTACCGATCTCATGCCCTGGCGTGTGCGACAGAAAGGCCTGCGCCGACGCCAGCACTTGCGGCGTGTCGATGTCGATTTTGATGCCCGTGCGCGCATCGATGGCGACGATGCGTCCGTCGCGCAGTTGCAGCCGATAGATGATGTGCTTGCCGACGGTGGTCAGCGTAGCTTCCTTCACCGGCGATTTGGCCGCAGCCAATGCCTGCTGCAGAGGGACGCAGCAGTTTTCCGCCTGCAATGCCGGCAGCACACGCAGTCTTTCCCACGGCGTCATTTTCGGATAGCCGACGAACAGCATCACGATGCCGCTGACGAACCAAAGCGCCATCAGCACGCAGGCCGCCACGCCCATCCAGCGATGAACCAGATAGAGCAGACGGCGTGCGCGGCTTGCGGCGGACATGCTCAGAAGCGGTGCTGCAGTGTCAGTTCGAAACGCCGGTCGGCACCGACCAGCCATTGCGTGCTGTTGTAGTACGCAGTGGTGTAGTAGCGTTTGTCGAACACGTTGAAGCCGTGCAGCGTGAGCGTGGTGTTGGATGCCATATCCCAGCGCAAGGCCATGTCCGCGGTCGTGTACGACGGCAGTTTCAATGTATTGGCATTATCGGCATAGCGCTTGCCGACGTAACGCAGGCCGGCGCTGGCGGTCCATTGCGGCTGGAATTTCCAGCTCAGCCAGACGTTGGCCAGACGTTCGGGTACGTTGGTGGGGACATTGCCGTCACGTGACGTCGCCACGCCGCCAACCGATTCCGTGAAATCGTCGAATTGCGCATGCAGGATCGATGCATTGGCGTCGAGTTGCCAGTTACGCGCGAATGCCAGCGACAGCGTGCCTTCGATGCCGCGCGACGATTGCTGGCCGACCTGTATCTTTTGATTCGGGCTGTCCGGATCGGCTGCCAGCAGGTTGTTCTTGCGGATACCGTACAGTGCCAGCGTCCATTCGCCCTTGCCTTGTGCAAACGCATTTTTCACACCGACTTCCAGCTGCTTGCCGGTGGACAGATCGAAGCGGCTGTTCGCCTGGCTGATCATCAGCAAGCCGCCGACGGAATCGGCCGCTTCCGAATACTGCGCATAGAACGACAGGTCCGGACGCGGTGCAAAGACGGTGCCGAGCCGCCAGCTGACATTGGAATAGTTCTGATCGAATTCCTCGACGTCGGTTTGCAGGTTGCGGCGGGTGACGTTCGCATGGTCGTAGCGCAGTCCGGCGACGACCGACCATTGATCGTTCAATTCGAGCCGATCTTCACCGAAGACGGCATACGATTGCGCGTTGTTGCGGTAGGCCGGGGCGAAAGGATTGTCGCTGACGAAAGAGCCGGGAATCGGATTGAGCGGATCGACTGATACGGGATCGGGCGTGCCTTCATAGCCGTTGTTCGTGTGCTTGAAAGTGCTGGCGCTCACGTTGAATCCGACGGAAACCTGATTCTTCATGCCGAACAGCTTGCCGCGGAAAGTCGCATCCGTCGTGTTGCCGACCTCGGACTGGTCATGCCGAATGTTGGTATCGCCGCTGCGATCAATCAGTCCGCTTGCGGGATCGAAATCGTAGTACTCCGCATTGCGCCAGTAACGATGGCTGTCGATCTGGTACAGCTTGCTGCGCACCGTTACATCGGCGTTCGGCATCCACTGCGCGGCGAGTTCCGTGCGGCGGTCGGTGAAGTCGATGCGGCTGTCCTCGACGTTGTAGTTCTTGTCGCGCAACGACGAGAGCTGCCTGCCGTCGATCAATGGCGTGCCGAAATAGCGCATCGGATGCTGGCGGCCTTCCGCATGGCTCAGTTGCAGGCTGAATTCCGGCGAGACGTCCAGACGGATTGCACCGGAAAAAGTCAGATCGCGCGAATCGCCGCGATCGATCCAGCCGTCGCTGCGGTTGCCGCCGATGTCGAAGCGATAGGAGAGTTTGTCGTTGATGGCGCCGCCGCTGCCGAAGCCGAGACGTTGCGTGTTCTCGCTGCCGATGGTGGCGGAAACTTCATTTTGTATCGGTCCGCGCGTTGGCTTTTTCGGAATCACGTTGACTACGCCGCCAATGGCGCCGTTGCCGTAGATGACGGAAGCCGGTCCACGCAATGCCTCAATCCGTTCGACTGACCATGTGTCGAATGGAAAAGTGATGCCGACGCCGCCGAATTGTCGCGTGCCGTCATACAGCCGCGTGATCGAATTCGCATCGGTGAAGCCGCGTGAAGAAATCGAACTGTTGCCATTGCCGGGATGCGCCATGCCGCTGAAGCCGGCAGCGCGCGTGATGGCGTCGACGAGGTTGGCATCGCCGCGTTCGTCAAGCTGGGATCGATCGATGATCTCGACGCTGGCGGGTGTCTGCAACATCGTCATATCCAGATTCGAGCCGGTCGAGACGGGCGCTTTCAGGCTGCCGCTGCTGGAGGTGACGGAAATGGCCGGCAATACCGGCGTGTCGTCGTCGGCGATTGCAGGCTGGGCGGCCAATGCGGCAAGGAGCACGCCGGAGGCGCAGCTTGAGGTTGTCCTGATGAGGTGGACGGTATGAGGGAAACGCGTATTCATTGTTCTTCCTGACGGTGGAGAGGATGGCGCGATGCGCCGGCGATGACCGTGGGGAAGCAATGCATGGCGTCGAACCGGGACGCGCGCAGGCGCGACCGGAAACACCGGCATTGCTCAGGAAAGAACGGGCGGTGCGCGGGGCTGCGCTGCTGTCCATGCGAACAGCGGATGCGAAGCCTGATAGAAGAGAAGAGGAACGACAGAGGTGCCGGCAACGACAGGCAGCACGAAATCGGCAGGCGGCATGCCGGCCGCGACGGCATGGTTCAGGCAGAACGGGCAGTGTTCGAAGTGCAGGCTTTTGTGGCCGGAGGACGGTGCGGATGGCTTGCCGCCGTCAACCTGCACCAGCTTTGCACCTTCGACGGTACAGATTTCCATCCAGCCGTTTGGCGTGCCTTTGGCGGCAGCGACAGCATGCGAAATCGACGGCGCGAGCGACGCCAGCAGGATCGCACAGAAGGCGATCCAGGCAGTCATCCGGTGCATCGATTTCGTCATGTTCATTGTGATGAACGTATCCTTCTTCGGGATGGAATCGCGGTACTTGCGTAACGTATCGCGGCGTATTATAGGCATGCTCTGTTAAAAAACAGGCAAGTCATTTTCTGCCGACAACAACAAGAGATTCCATGAACGACAACACTTCCGTTGCGAACGATCGCCAGCGGCTCCTGCTCGGCATCGCCGCCATTGCATTGATCGGCGCGCTGGTCGTATCCGGCATCCATCCGCACGAAAGAGCGACATGGCTGATGGAGGTGCTGCCGGTGCTGATTGCCTTGCCGCTGCTGGCGGGCACCTATCGTCGTTTTCCGCTGACCGGGCTGCTGTACGGCCTGATCTTCCTGCATGCGCTGATCCTGATCGTCGGTGGCGCTTATACATATGCGCACGTGCCGATCGGATTCTGGGTACAGGATATCTTTTCGCTGGCGCGAAATCCATACGACAAGCTGGGACATTTTGCCCAAGGCCTGGTGCCGGCCCTGCTGGCGAAGGAAATACTGTGGCGCGGCGGCTACGTTGCGGCACCGGACGGCGGTGCCTGGCAGCGCAAGATGCTGGCGTTCCTGTCGATCTGCATCGCAATGGCGATCAGCGCCTGGTACGAGCTGATCGAATGGTGGGCGGCGCTGATCATGGGGCAGGGTGCGGACGAGTTTCTCGGCACGCAGGGCGATCAGTGGGATACGCAGTCGGATATGTTCATGGCCTTCATCGGCGCAACGGTGGCGATGCTGCTGCTCGCCCGCTGGCACGACCGGCAGATCAGGGCCATGCGTCATGTGAGCGGAGGAACCGTTGAAAAGCTTCGCGGCCTGTCATGACAGCAGACGTAAGCATTGCAGCGGATCGTCTCCCCTGCAAAGGATAATCAAAGGAGAATCGCATGAGTCTTGCAAAGAGCACCCGTTCGTCCGTTATCCCTTGCCTGCGCTATCGCGACGCGCCTGCCGCCATCGCATGGCTGTGCGATGTGTTCGGTTTCGAACAGCAGGCGGTTTACGCCAATTCCGACGGCAGCGTTGCGCATGCGCAGCTGACGTTCGGCAACGGCATGATCATGATCGGTTCGGCCGGTGCGGAAAGCGAATGGGGCCGGCATATCCGTCAGCCGGACGAGATCGGCGGTGCGGAGACGCAGGCAGCCTATGTCATCGTTGCCGATGCGGACGTCATTTATCAGCGCGCGAAAGAAGCCGGCGCTGAAATTATCATCGACATCAAGTTCGAAGATTACGGCGGACGCGGATTCAGCTGCCGCGATTGCGAAGGGCATCTGTGGAGTTTCGGCACCTACGATCCGTGGTGACGGCCGGCAGGTTATCCTGCGCACTTCCGCATTTCCGCCGGATGGAGTTTCCATGAACGAACAGGCATTGCAGCAGTATCTGTACGACCACATTCCGCTGTCGCGTGCGATGCAATTGCATGTGCTGCAGGTGCGTGAGGAAGAGGTCGTCGTCGCTGCGCCGTTGGCGCCCAACATCAATCATCGCGAGACCGTCTTCGGCGGCAGCGCATCGGCGATTGCCATCCTGGCCGCATGGTCGCTGCTGCATACGCGCCTGCATCGCACGGGCATCGCCAGCCGGCTGGTCATACAGAGCAACACCATGCATTACGATCTGCCAATCGCCGGCGAGTTCATTGCGCGTGCCCATCTTGCCGAGGCGGAGGATTGGGCGCGTTTCGTTCGTATGCTGGAACGGCGCGGCAAGGCGCGCATCGGTGTCGAGGCAGTGCTGGAATACGCCGGTCAGCCGGTCGGAAGGCTGCACGGCGAATTCGTTGCGCTGGCCGGTGCGACGGACTGAGCGGGGGCCGTTTTGCGCTATAGTGCTGCCAGCGCGCGCACGACAGGTGGCAAACCAGGCGTCGGGCGACAGGCAATCACGAAAAGAGATAGTTATTTGATATGAGCGACGAAGATTTCAAAGCAAAGGAAGTAACCCGCAAACCGCCGAAGGAGCCTGACGAGAACGACAAGTTCTGGGACATGGCGGACAGCTTTATCCAGGTGGCCAACGAAAACTGCAAGAATGCGACCTTGGGTCAGGTGTGCGCATCGATGATGTACGCCAGTGCACGCTTCGGCGCCTTTACCGCGTCGGTCGATGCGCCGACCGAAGAGACGTTCAAGAAACAGCTGGATGGCGCGGTCCAGTATTTCCGTACCGAATACGAAAAGATGTTGCGCAGTAATTTCCGTGAATATGCGGACAACTTCCGTAGCTACCATCCGGAAAAGAAATAGCAGGCCAACGCCTCCATGGCGTTGGAAAGTCTCAAAAAAGAAACTTTTCCGTCTGAACGACTAACGGTTTCCCTTGGCCCGGTTGTGCGTGGCGCAGAGCATTTGGCAGTTTGCAACCGAGCTATCGCCACCTTTGCTCCATGCGGAAACGTGATCAGCATCCATTTCGGTCAATTTGTAGATTTTGCCCTTGTTCGCATCGTGCCCGATTGCACATAGCGGGCAGTTGGATTCGCTTTTTGCTGCTGCCGCTTGTGTCTGCTTCGCGTAGGTCGCCTTCTTCACCTTCTCATCGAATACTCGAACCGCCAGTAGCCTCGTTTCCGTCGAGCCGCCTAAAAGATACTCAAAGATTCCTTTATGGCTTGTCACCTCATCATCAACGATGAGTTTTTTCACCTCATCTGACATCTTCTTCGGATCGTAGCTCTTGCCATGGTACTGTTCGTACAGCCTGCCCCATTCCAAGCCTTTCATGTCCGGCAAAATCTCCGTAAACACCGTTGAAACCCAGTCGATCACGCTGTTGAAGTAGGTTGTCAGCTCATTAATGTTGGTGTCGTTACGATGTGCGCTCATATAAGAGCCAATATCTCCTTTACCCACCCAGTCCAGCGCCCGTTCCAGGAAGTCCTGCCGATTCGCACTGCCTTTGATGTACGCGCCCCACTTCTGGATGTTCGCGTTCTGACTGTTACTGAACTCAGCCTTGGCCTTGGTGACGAACGGTCCGGAGTAGATCGCGTTCAAAAGCTCTTGATCGTTGAGCGGCACGCCTGCGATGTTGATCGTCTCGAACCACTGCTTGATTTCGGTCTCGGTCCCCTCGCATTCATAAATCAACAGCTTTGACTTGCGAATCCTGTCTTGCTGGTCGGCGGGAAGACTGTCGAAGTTCTTGGGGTTGCCGCCGTCCATTATGGCGAATTTGTTGGTGACGAAGCGCCCGATGCTGGTGATGCGTTGTTGGCCGTCGAGCACCTCGAATTCGTCCGTACCGACCTTGTTGAAGTAGAGCAGCCCCAACGGATAACCCTTGAGCAGTGATTCGATGACTGCCGCTTCGCGTTTGCCGTCGCCGTCTGAATAAATGAAGTTGCGCTGGTATTCAGGCTGGATGGTGAGTTTCCCGCCAAGACCGAATAAACCTTTGCCCTCCAGTTGGTTGTAAACAAATCCGTTGCAAATGTCGGCCACGGTGATGTTGGTGAGGAGGGCCGTGTTCACTTTTTCTTTCCTTGTGTGGTCTTGGCTTGGTGATGGCGGATGACGATTCTGTCGTACATCCGGCGATAAGTTCCATCGCCATTGTCGATATAGAAACGTGGCCCACCCTGCAAGTAACTTCCCTTCTCTGCGACCTGTGATATAGGAACGCCGAGATTCATGCTTGATCCAAGAATCTCGAACTGGTCGGGGCTGTATTTATCGAGGAAAGTGATCGGAACGCCCATTGCGCCGTCATAGTCGCTGGGGATTGAATCGCTGAACGGTACTTCGATTGCGTCGTAGTTGAAATACCTGTCGTACTGAGCTTTGCCTTTGATTTCCTTGTGCTTGCTGAACTTCAAGTTGTCGGCCATCGTCATGAGAGGAAATTTCTCATGGCGGCGGCCATGATCGATGTTTGTCCACCAGCGAACGCCTTTGACTCGAATGTATTTGAGTCCGTTTTCGTCGATTCGCCAACCAGCTGCGTTCAATGGATAGTGGTCTGGAACACGGAACTCACGGTCGCCACTATGGATGGTGACACCCATCCATAGTTTGTCGGCTTTGATGAGCGGGAATATCTCAACATACGTGATTGCTTGCACGTTGCCGATGATTAGGAACTTCTTCTGGTGCTTCACGAGTTGTGCGACGTATTCCCGAAAGAGAGAAAAGGGCGGATTGGTGACGACGATGTCGGCTTCTTTGAGTAATGCGACGCACTCGGCGCTGCGAAAATCACCACCGGTGTAGGTGTCATCCGCTTTTAAGGCTTTCCGGGCAGCTTTATTGCGTTTCAGGAAGAGCTTGACATCATCAATGTTGGCTGCGCCGTCACCGTCCTCGTCTTTCACATGGTCGAGTGTCACGGCGATGGCCTTGGGTTTTCGACGCTTGCCGCCCCCTTCGTTGTATTCCGGAAACAGTTCTCCTTGTCCGGCAATGGGGGAGCCGTCGTAGCTGGTGGTGATTAGCTTCTTCAGGCCAAGCTTGTTGAAGTTGGCGGCGAAATACTTGAAGAAGTTGCTTTCAAAAGGATCGTCGCAGTTGCAATAGATGATCTTGTCGCGGAAGGCGTCGGCGTCGTATTCGAGGTAAGCCTCTACCTCTTTTTGAATATCGATGTACTGCGTATAAAACTCATCTTGCTTGGCTTTCTTGGCGTTCGAGAGTGCTAGATTCCCAGACGCTGAATTGCGGCTTGCGGCTTGCGGCTTGCGGCTTGCGGCTTGCGGCTTGCGGCTTGCGGCTTGCGGCTTGCGGCTTGCGGCTTGCGGCTTTATTCATTATGAAGGCGCTTCCCAAATGTCAAGGTGAATTTTGAAATTTTTACGCGTTAACAACGGGTGCGTTAATCACGTTTAGTTATTCGCCAAAATGCGGCTGCAAAAAGTGTTTATTTTGCGAGAGATTTTATACCGACATTTTATTGATGGATGTCGGTATAAGGTAGTGCCGACGACTCACGCCGATTTCGCCAGTTGCGTGAAATGCTCGACGACCGGCGGTGCAGCGAAGAACGGTCCGACGATGCCGCGCCATTCGGTGAAGGCCGGCGATTCGCGGAAATCGACGATGTGGTTTTCCAGCGTTTCCCAGTAGATCTGGATCACGTAGCGTTCCGGCGTTTCGATGCATTTGTTGATGACATAGCCTTTGTTGCCCTTGGCCTTGGCGATCACCTGTTCCAGGCCGCGCTGCACGGCGGCATCGAATTCGGCCTGCTTGCCGGGCTGGATGCGGATGTCGACGAGTTCGAGAATCATGTGGAATTCCTGTAGAAATGAACGATGCGCGATTATTGCATGCCGGCGCACGGCTCGCAGCGGGCCGCATCGTTGGTTCGTGTATATGGTTCGCGCAATCCTGTGCAATCTGTGGCAGGCTCTTGAAGAATATGCGGTGCGCACCGATCTGCGGTGGCATCCGGTAAATGGAGAAAGCATGCGTGCATCCCTTGCCTTCGTACTGTCGACGTTTGCCCTGTTGTCGGCAGCGCTGTCACAACCGGCGGCGGCTGAGCAGATCGGCGAAGTCAGTACCGTTTTCCGCTTCGTCGGCAAGAACGACCGCATCGTCGTCGAAGCTTATGACGATCCCAAGGTGGCCGGCGTGACCTGTTATGTTTCGCGCGCCCGTACCGGCGGTATCACCGGCACGGTGGGCCTGGCCGAAGATCGCGCGGAAGCATCGATCGCCTGCCGTCAGGTTGCCGATACCTTGCAGTTCAACGATCGCCTGCCGTTGCAGGAAGATGTGTTTTCGGAGCGACAGTCCATCCTCTTCAAGCGCCTGCATATCGTGCGCATCGTCGATCCGGCGCGCAATACGCTGGTTTACCTGACGTATTCCGACAAGCTGATCGACGGCAGTCCGCAGAACAGCATCGCGACCGTGCCGGTGCCGGACGGCATGCCGATTCCGCTGCGCAAGTGATGCTGCTTCTCTTCTTTCTTCATAGCCATTTTCCTCGCCATCATGCAGACTGACTCCGGACATTCCCGACTGCTGTCTCTCGATGCCGTGTCCTGCATCATGGCTGCCATTGCCTTGTGGCTGGTCATGCAGCAGGGTTTGCTGGCGGCCTTGTTCTCCGGCTTGCTCGTTTATTCGCTGGTGCAATTGCTGGCGCCGATGTTCGGCCGCCGGCTGGTGGCGCGGCGCGCGCAGATAGTTGTGGTGGCCTTGCTCAGCGTGGTGATCGTCGCAGCACTGATCGCGGCGATCTGGGGTGCGATCGCATTCTTCCGCAGCGATGCCGGCAGCATTCCGGTGCTGATGAAGAAGCTGGCGGATATCCTGGAAGCGTCGCGCAGCCAGATTCCCGCCTGGCTGGCGGCCTATGTGCCGGTCGATGCGGCTGCGCTGCACGACATGCTGGTCGGCTGGCTGCATCAGCATGCGATCGAGGCGCGCACGATGGGCAGCATCGCGGGGCGCGTGCTGGCGCACATCCTGATCGGCATGATCATCGGTGCCATGGCGGCGCTGTACGACACGACGGTCACGCCGTCCTACCGTCCGCTGGCGGCGGCCCTGCATGCGCGTGTCGTGGTCCTGCATCAGGCATTTCGCAATGTCGTGTTTGCGCAGGTACGTATCGCGGCGATCAATGCGGTGCTGACGGCGGTATATCTGCTGCTGATCCTGCCGCTGGCCGGCGTCGAACTGCCGTTGCGCAAGACGATGGTCATCATCACCTTCGTGGTCGGCCTGCTGCCGGTGGTCGGCAACCTGATTTCCAACACGATCCTGGTCGTGATCGGGCTGTCACATTCATTGGGTATTGCGTTCGCCTCGTTGCTGTTCCTGATGGGAATCCACAAGCTCGAATATTTTCTCAATGCACGCATCATCGGCCAGCACATCAATGCGCATACGTGGGAATTGCTGGTGGCGATGCTGGCAATGGAATCGTTGTTCGGCATTCCCGGCGTGATCGCGGCGCCGGTCTTCTATGCCTATCTGAAGCAGGAATTGTCCGCCCGCGGGCTGGTCTGAAGTGTTTATCCTGCAGCCGATTGCAGATGGCGCAGCGCGCCCAGGCCGGCTTGCCGTCCGCTGGCGAAGCAGGCGGTGAGCAGATAGCCGCCGGTCGGCGCTTCCCAGTCGAGCATCTCCCCGGCGCAGAAAACGCCGGGCATCGCATTGAGCATCAGGTCATTGTCCAGCGCTTCGAAGCAGACACCGCCTGCGCTGCTGATGGCTTCGTCGATGGGGCGCGGGGCGGTTAGACGGATCGGCAGCGCCTTGATGGCTTGCGCCAGCAATTCCATATCGGCAAATGCTTCCTTGTTCAATGCTTCACGCAGCAATCCTGCCTTGACACCGGCGATGCCGACGCGGCTTTGCAGGTGGCTGGACAGCGACCGTGCGCCGCGTGGATGTGTTACCTCTTCCCTCACTCGTTCGGCGGATTTGCCGGGGGCGAGATCCAGCGTCAGTGTCGCACTGCCATCGGCAGCTATGCAGTCGCGCAGGAAAGACGACAGCGCATAAATGAGGCTGCCTTCGATGCCACCTTCTGTGATGACGAATTCGCCGTGCCGGCTGCGCAGCGTGCCATCCGTGTCGATGCAACTTGCCGTCACACCCTTGAGCGGTTCACCGGCGAAACGGGTGCGGAAATGTTCGCTCCAGTCGGCATCGAAGCCGCAATTCGCCGGCTGCAAGGCAGCGGTGGCGACGCCGTGCGCAGCCAATAACGGCAGCCACGTGCCATCCGAACCCAGCCTTGCCCAACTGCCGCCGCCCAGCGCCAGCACGGTGGCATCGGGCGCGACATGCACCTCGCCGTCCGGCGTGGCGAAGCGCAGTTGCATCGATTCATCCCAGCCCAGCCAGCGGTGGCGCATGTGAAAGTGCACGCCGTTGTCGCGCAGACGTTTCAGCCATGCGCGCAGCAAGGGTGCGGCTTTCATGTCGGTCGGGAAGACCCGACCGGAACTGCCTACGAAGGTCTCGATGCCGAGTTCGTGCGCCCATTTGCGCAGTGCGCCAGCGTCGAAGGCCTGCAGCATGGGTGCCAGCCGGTCGGCACGTTTGCCGTAGCGCGCGACGAAGGCTTCGGAAGGTTCGCTGTGCGTGAGGTTCATGCCACCCTTGCCGGCCAGCAGGAATTTGCGGCCGACCGACGGCATCGCGTCGTACAGGTCGACGCGCACGCCATGGACGGCCAGTTGTTCCGCCGCCATCAATCCTGCGGGGCCGCCGCCGATGACGGCGACCGTGGAAGCGGTGGGGCGAGGCGAAGACATGCGATCGGGAAAGGAAACGGACGAAGGCGCCATTCTATCAATGCCGCTGTGCATGGAACGCGGCGATGCCGTGGCACGCTGCTGACAGCGGGTGTCGCTGGCGTCGGCGATAATCATTCTTCCTTTCCGCCGTTTTCCTTTTGCGACCGCTATCCGATGAAAACAGATCTCCCGCGCTGCCGCTGGGCCGATCCAGCCAATCCGCGCTACCTGAAATATCACGACGAAGAATGGGGCGTGCCCTGCCACGACGAAACGCGGCTGTTCGAAATGCTGAATCTCGAAGGCGCGCAAGCCGGTCTCAGCTGGTCGACCATCCTGAACAAGCGCGAATCCTATCGCGAAGCCTTCGACGGCTGGGATGCGGAAAAGATCGCCCGCTACGATGCGGGCAAGGTGGCTGAGTTGCTGGCCAATCCCGGCATTGTGCGCAATCGCCTGAAGGTGGCGGCGGCGATCACCAATGCGCAGGCCTATTTGCGCTTGCGCGACGAAGTGGGCGGCCTCGCCCCGTTTCTATGGGCTTATGTGGATGGCAAGCCCATCCTGAATAACCGCAAAAGCATCGCGGAAACGCCGGCGACGACACCGCTGTCAGATCGCCTGTCGAAAGATCTGGGCAAGCGCGGCTTCAAGTTCGTCGGTTCGACCATTGTCTACGCCTACATGCAGGCGATCGGCATGGTGAACGACCATGCGGCGGATTGTTTTTGCCATCGACCCGCAAGCACACAGCCAGAATAATGTCGGAAAAAGGCCGGGAAATAGAGGCAAAAGACGGGAGATAGTCGAAAAAGTACCGGCTGGCAGGATGAAAAGGCAAAAAAAAGCCCGCGCAGGGCGGGCAAAGTCTATATCAAAGGAGGAGACATAGAGGAGACAGATGCAAGTATAGGGAGGGCGCGGGTTTCAGGCCAATTTCCTTTTCTGATATCCGTTATTAGAAATATGAATATCAAAAATGTGAATCCCGCGGCTTAACAAAACCGGTGCGAAGTCCCGATGACGCGCTGCAAATCCGGCGCGGGGCAAAAAAAAAGCCCGCGCAGATGGCGGGCTAAATCTATATCAAAGGAGGAGACATAGAGGAGACAGATGCAAGTATAGAGATTTATGCTTCACCGCACCAATTTCCTTTTCCAATATCTGACATTTGTTTCATGAATATGACGGCGATCCTTGAATATTGCCAAAATGTTACCCGAAAACACTGCCCGAGACCCGGCTCAGGCCTGTCTCATTGCGGTGGTTTGAGGCGGTAAAACAGGTTTGGTTCGCTGATCAGGTAGAGCGTGCCGTCCGGCGCCAGCGCCACGCCTTCCGGTTGCGGCATGCCTTCGTCTGCCAAGTCGCGCAATTCCAGTTGGTTGGCGACCCGGCCGGCGGTATCCAGCTCGACGATGCGCTGCGATTCTTCGCTCAACAGCAGCAGATGGCCGTTGGCCTCGTTGACGTCGACGGAGGCGAGATCGGTGCCGATACGCTTGTCATTCAGCCAATGTTCCAGATTTTCCACGCGTATCGCCACGCGGCCGGTTCGCAGGTTTTCTCCCAACCCACTGATGCGGTACAAGCCGCGCGGCGAATGTTCCTTGCCGACATACAGCCAGTCATGGCGGTGGTCGTAGCCCAGTCCTTCGAAACCGGCGTTGTCGCGGTCGCTACCCATGTCGAGCGTGAACGAAGTGGCATTGCGCAGATCCAGTTCAGCATCGGCCTTGGCCGGCAGCGCGGTGATGAGGATGCGGTTGTCGCCTTCCTCGCTCAAGGCGATGCGGTTATTGCCCAGATAGGCGACGCCTTCGACATCGGAGGCATGGCGCAGGCGATGGCGGCGCAGCACATGGCCTTCGAGATCCATCGTCAGCAGCGTGGCAGGGCGGTTGATGACGGCGATCAGCTGTTTGGCTTCATGGTTGAAGGCCAGGCCGGAAAGATTGCGGTCGATGCCGTCGATCGCGCGGCCGTCGATTTCCATCCGGTATGTCTGCAGCGGCAGGCTGCCGGCCTGCGGTGAGGTGGCAGTCTGGCTCGGGCGCATGTCGCGCCACCAGAGGTAAAGCTGGTTATCGATGTGATAGAAGCGGATGCCGATGTAGACGGCGATGCCGAGCGCTACCAGCAGCGAGCCGGTAACCAGCCAGCGCAGCGCATGCGGCAAAAAGAAGCCGAGGGAATACGACGGTTTGGCGTGTTTCAAAAGGAAGTCCTTGTGCCGACAGAATGCCGATCAGTCCTTCTTCTTGTTCTTTTTATCCTTCTTGTCTTTTTTGTCCTTCGCCTTCTTTTTCTTCTTCTTGGGCGGTGGCGCCAGCATCGTGCCGCGGCACTCCGGCGAGCCGCAACGGCATTCGTAGGCTTTCTTCAATGCCTTGGTCTGGCGCTCGTCGACGATCAGGCCGTAGTCGTAATTCAGTTCTTCGCCGCGCTTGATGTCGCGCAAGGCGTAGATGTAGACGCGTCCCTTTTCCTCGCGTGCCTCGCAGTTGGGATCGCACGCATGATTGATCCAGCGCGCATCGCTGCCGTCGACGCCACCGTCGATCATCTTGCCGTTTTCCAGGCTGAAGAAGAAGGTGTGATAAGGATTCTCCGGATCCTGGCCGTGACGACGATCTGCTTCCTTGTCGTTGATGCGTTCGCCTTCGTATTCGATCAGGAAGGTGTCGGCCGCGATGCCGCGCACGGCAAATACGCCGCGGCCATGGATAGGAGAGTTGCGTACGATGAACGGCAGTTTGCCGGATGCGGTGGTGCTCTTGCTCGGTTTGGTCATGAGGTTCGGTCGGCAGCAGAGAATGAAGCCGGGCCGATTGCCCGGGCGCGTCATTGTATCAATATGCGCGGCTCTGTAACGCGCGTTCCCGCATATGTCATGCAATTGTCATGAAGGCGCCAGGTGCCAAGCAAAATGCAAATCATGCGGAGCGCGTGCAGAGGACAAAAAAATGCCGCCCGAAGGCGGCACGGACAGGACAGGATGAAGGATCAGAATTCTTCCCAGTCTTCGCCGCCGTCGGCCAATGCAGGCTTGCGTGCCGGCGTCGCAGGTTTGAGGGCAGGCTCGTTCGCTGCTCTGGGTGCCGGTGCGGCAATCTTTGCGGGGGCTGCCTGCTTCGGCGCTTGCTGTTTTGGCAGCGTCTGCTGCAATGGCAGGGCCGCGTGCCTTGTCTCGGCGACCGGAACGACAGCGACATGTTCGTCGAGCCGGAAGATGCTGACGGCGTGCGACAGTTCGCCAGCCTGATCCTGCAGGCTCTGCGCGGCGGCAGCGGCTTCTTCGACCAGTGCGGCATTCTGCTGCGTGATCTCGTCCATCTGCGTGATGGCCTGGTTGATCTGCTCGATGCCGGAACTCTGCTCTTCGCTGGCAGCGGTGATCTCGTTCATGATGTCGGCCACGCGGCGCACCGAGCTGACGATTTCTTCCATCGTCGTGCCGGCCTGATCGACCAGCTTGCTGCCGGCATCGACCTTGGCGACAGAATCGCCGATCAGTTCCTTGATTTCCTTCGCCGCGCCGGCGCTGCGCTGCGCCAGGCTGCGAACCTCGCCGGCGACCACGGCGAAGCCGCGTCCCTGTTCGCCGGCACGCGCGGCTTCGACGGCTGCATTCAGCGCCAGGATGTTGGTCTGGAAGGCGATGCCGTCGATGACGGAAATGATGTCGACGATCTTCTTCGACGACGCGTTGATCGAACCCATCGTATCGACGACCTGGCCGACGACATCGCCGCCGCGCACGGCGACTTCGGATGCCGTGAGCACAAGCTGGTTGGCCTGGCGTGCATTGTCGGCGTTCTGCTTGACGGTGGACGTCAGTTCTTCCATCGAACTGGCGGTTTCTTCCAGCGAACCGGCCTGCGATTCGGTGCGGCTGGACAGGTCCGCATTGCCGGTGGCGATTTCGGCCGAGGCGACGTTGATCGTTTCGGTGCCGTGCCGTACCGCGCTGACGGTGCGCGCCAGGCTTTCGTTCATGTCCTTCAGCGCCTGCAGCAGCTGGCCGGTCTCGTTTTTCGTTCGCACATCGATCTTTTGCGTGAGATCGCCGGCAGCGACGCTGCGGGCAACGCGCACGGCATCATGCAGCGGCCGCGCGATCATGCGGATCAGCAGGAAGGCCATGCAGGCAGCAACGATCACGCCGAAGATGATGGCGGCAATCGAGATGTTGCGCACCAGCGCAAAGCGTTCCTGCGAATGCTGGTACATCTTCTTCGCTTCGCGCAACTGGATCTGGATCAGTTCGCCGACGCCGGTGCGCACCGGCGCGAACAGTTCCTCCATCGGGCCGTTGACGATTTCCGTCACGCGCAGCACGTTACCGGTGCGGGATGCTTCGACGGCAGGAAGCAATGCCTTTTCCTTGAAGATTTTCCGGTCGTTGGCGAACTTGGTGGCGACGATTTTTTCCTCCGGTGTCGCATCGGTTGCCATGTAGGCTGTGAAGGCCGCATCGACTTCCTTCGAGCGTTTTTCGATCGCATCCATTTTGGGGATGACCAGATCCGGATTGCCGTAGATCGAAGCGGACAGGTCGATCTGGTTGAGCATCACGCCGGCGATGACGGTGTTCAGTTCGCCGATCGGAACGGTGCGATCTTCGTAGACGCTTTTCAGCGCCTTGTTGGTGGTGTCGAGCGAGGTCAGCCCGAGCACGCCGGTTGCCACCAGCAGTGCGGAAAGCAGACCCATCACGAACAGCAGCAGGGATTTGATGGTGATGTTCTTGAACATGATTGTCTCTTCTATATATGGAGTCTTGTCGCTGACTCTTATTTCGCCGATTGTCATGCTGGTTTCCAGCTCTCGGCTTTCTTCCGGAAGCGAATGCGCCATCGGCGCTTTCGCGGGCGTGCGGGCGTTAGAACGCCTCTTCTGCGACCAGTCCCATTTCCGGGCTGGCCATCAGTTTGTCGATGTCGATCAGGATCAGCATGCGCGAATCGATGGTGCCGATGCCGACGATGCAGGCGGACTCCATCGCGCCCTGCATGTCCGGCGCGGGACGAATCTGTTCCGGCGCCAGCGTGATGACGTCCGAAACGCTGTCGACCACCATGCCGATCACGCGGCCGCCGATATTGAGGATCACGACGACAGTGAACTGATCGTAGGTTGGCGCACCGAGATTGAAGCGGATGCGCATGTCGACAATGGGGACGATGGTGCCGCGCAGGTTGACGACACCCTTGATGAAATCCGGCGCGTTGGCGATATGCGTAACGGTGTCGTAGCCGCGCAGTTCCTGTACCTTCTGGATGGACAGTCCGTATTCTTCATTGCCCAGCCGGAAGGACAATACTTCCAGCGGCGATGCGGTGTCTGTGGCGGTGTTCATCTGCATTCCTTCCCTGTTTCGTCTCTTTCGGCGTTGCGTTGAACGCGGCTTTTTTATCAGATGCAAACGTGAGGGGTGCAGGCAAATCGTCATGGAGGCGAGATGCTGCAGAAGACTCGATTTCACCTTAATCAAATCGCTGTGCATCGTCAATCGATGACAATCAAGCAAGATCGCGACGCATTGCTACACGCGCGTGACGGTTTCATAGGGAGAAGCGAACATTCTTCACGCAATCCTCACGTGGATACGCAAACGCAAAACACTGTTAAATCGTATAAATCAATACATGCGCAGCAGATGTGTTGCGATTCGTGTACGCATTCCGCACCATGCGGCGCTTCCGCGTCATGCAGGACACGGAATGCGTGGAGTGCGCTGGAGTAAAATGGCGCCCCTGTCGACCGATACGACCCTGGCGGCAGAAGCGTGTTGATGGGGTCGGCTGGAAAACAAGCATGCTGCGATTGACCGATGTTCAACTCCCTCTCGATCACACCGAAGACGCACTCGTCGCGGCTATCGTTGCACGTCTCGGCATCGCGCGTGGCGATCTGATCGCGCACACGATCTTCCGCCGCGGCTACGATGCCCGCAAGAAGAGCGCGATCTCGCTGGTCTATACGCTGGATGTGGAAGTGCGCGACGAAGCGCGCGTGCTGAAAAGCGCGAAGGGCGATCGCCAGGTTTCCGTTGCTCCCGATACCGATTACAAGTTCGTCGCGCAGGCACCGGCCGAATTGGCGTCGCGGCCGGTGGTCGTCGGTTTCGGCCCCTGCGGCATCTTCGCTGCGCTGATCCTGGCGCAGATGGGTTTTCGCCCGATCATCCTTGAGCGCGGCAAGGTTGTGCGCGAACGCACGAAAGATACCTGGGGCCTGTGGCGCAAGCGTGAACTGAATCCCGAATCGAACGTGCAGTTCGGCGAAGGCGGCGCCGGTACCTTCTCCGACGGCAAGCTGTGGACGCAGGTCAAGGACCCGAAATTCTACGGCCGCAAGGTGCTGACCGAATTCGTCAAGGCCGATGCGCCGCCGGAGATCATGTACGTCAGCAAGCCGCACATCGGCACCTTCCGCCTGGTGAAGATGGTGGAGCTGATGCGTGCCGAGATCGAACGTCTGGGCGGCGAATTCCGTTTCGAAAGCAAGGTCGACGATATCGTGCTCGACGACGGCTGCGTGGCCGGGTTGAAGCTGGCCGACGGCAGCGAACTCGTCACCGATCATGTCGTGCTGGCGATCGGCCACAGCGCGCGCGACACCTTCCGCATGCTGCACGCGCGTGGCATCTACGTCGAGGCGAAACCGTTCTCGATGGGTTTCCGTATCGAGCATCCGCAATCGCTGATCGACGCCTGCCGCTTCGGCTCCAGTGCCGGCCACCCGATTCTCGGTGCGGCCGACTACAAGCTGGTGCATCACGCCAGCAACGGCCGCGGCGTCTACAGCTTCTGCATGTGTCCGGGCGGTACCGTGGTGGCGGCGACCTCGGAGCCGGGGCGCGTCGTCACCAACGGCATGAGCCAGTATTCGCGCAACGAGCGCAATGCGAATGCCGGCATCGTCGTCGGCATCACGCCGGACGATTATCCCGGCCATCCATTGGCTGGCATGGAATTCCAGCAGCAGTGGGAAGCGAAGGCTTTCGAGCTCGGCGGCGGTAACTACAATGCGCCGGGCCAGCTGGTCGGCGATTTCATCGCGAACAAACCGTCCACGCAATTCGGCACCGTGCAGCCGTCGTACAAGCCGGGCGTGACGCTGGGCGACCTGAATCCGTCATTGCCGTCGTACGCGATCGATGCGATCCGCGAAGCGTTGACGGCGTTCGACAGGCAGATCAAGGGTTTCTCGATGCACGATGCGGTGCTGACCGGCATCGAAACGCGCACCTCGTCGCCGATCCGCATCAAGCGCGACGACAGGACGCTGCAGAGCATCAACACGCAGGGACTGTATCCGGCCGGCGAAGGCGCCGGTTATGCGGGCGGCATCATGTCGGCGGCGATCGATGGCATTCGGGTGGCGGAAGCCGTGGCGCTCAGCATGCTGGAAACAGGCAAGCGCGGCGCAACCTGAAAAGAAGCGCCGGCCGGCCAAGAAAAATTACAGGCAACTACAACCAGCCGGATCGCTTGAAGCGGTAATACAGATAGCTGCAGACGCCGCCCACCAGCACGATGGCGGCCGGATAGCCGTACTTCCAGTCCAGTTCCGGCATGAACTTGAAGTTCATGCCCCACAGTCCGAAGAAAGCGGTAGCCACCGCGAAGATGGCGGCCCAGGCGGCCAGCCGCTTGTTCACTTCGCTCTCTTCGATCGCGACCATCGACAGGTTGACCTGGATTGCCGTGGTGATCGTGTCGCGGATCGCATCGATCAGCGTGTTGATGCGGTACAGGTGATCGCCGATGTCGCGGAAATAGTCGCGCGTGTCTTCGCAGATGGTCGGCACGCGCCCGCCGTACAGCCGGCCCACCGCATCCATCAACGGTGCGACGACGTGCTTCATCATCACTACCTCGCGCTTCAGTTCGTACAGCCGCTCGATGTTGGCGCGCTGCGAACCCTGTTCGAAGATCTTGCCCTCGATGGTTTCCAGTTCGGTTTCCAGCGTTTCGACGATGGGGAAATAGCGATCCACCACGGCATCCATCAGCGCGTAGAGGACGAAAGCGGAACCCTTGCGCAATTGATGCGGCTCCTGCTCGCAGCGCGCGCGCACGCCGAGAAAGCTGTGGCGGCTGCGGTTACGTACCGACAGCACGTAGTTCTTGCCGACGAAGATGTCCAGTTCGCCGATGTGCAGGCCTTCGTCCGTCATCTCGGCCGTCTTGACGACGGCAAACAGCGAATCGCCGTATTCCTCGATCTTCGGCCGCTGGTGGCCGTTGCGCGCATCCTCGACGGCCAGGTCGTGCAGATTGAATTCCTTCTGCATCTGAGCCAGTTCGGCCGGATCGGCATCCATCAGTGCAACCCAGACGAAGCATTTCGGATGCAGCAGGTAGTCGCTGATCTGGTCGACCGTGATATCGGCCAGTTTTCTGCCTTCCTGATAGGCGACGCAGTTGATGAGCATAGGATGTTCTCCGGCCGATGATGTTGTAATAGTGCGGCGTCAGGTATGCGCAAGGATGTTGACCAGCGTACCAAAAGGATCGCGAACATAGAAGCGCCGTACGCCCCACGTTTCGTCGGCCGGCCCGTATTCGATGGCGAAGCCGGCATTCTGCATGCGCGCGAGCGCTGCGTCCAGATCGTCGACTTCGATGGACAGCGCGGGCACCGGTGTGCCGTTGCCGCCTTCGGTGGCGATGCTGACCTGCAGCGGAGCAGGTTCATCGCTGCCGTAGGTGGCAATCCAGCCGTGATCCATCAGCAGATCCATGCCCAGCGCGTCTTGATAAAAACGCCGCGCCGGTTCGATATGCGTCGCGGCGATGTTATGGACGATGCGTTTGACTTTCATGGCTGTCGCTCCTTCACTTGGCGCATGCTGCACGCGTGCCGCCGCCTTTCCGGCAATGCCGGTAAGCGGTTACGTGCGCATCGAAGGCGGCGCGCGCCTGCTCGGGCGGCAATGCCGCCAGTTTTTGCGCGAGCGTGCGGCTGACCTGAAAATGCTGGTAGTCGATAGGCGCATCCCAGTCGCCTCCCCATGTTGTGAAACCATGCTGCGCGAAAAGTTCGACGACTTCTTCCGCCATGCCGGCGCGCGCGGGTTTGCCCGGCCGCGTAGCAGCGCGATTGGCGTAACGGCCACCGGCTGCCGGATGGAAGCGCGCATTGCCGTCGCCGGCTATCTCGACATAGGGGTTCTGCACCGGGTTGATGTCGATCGCCAGGCCGTAGGCATGCAGCGAAGGCGCGCTGCCGCCGGTAATGGCGCGATCGTTGAAGGCGGACGTATTGTTGTCGCGCATCGCCGCTTCGTCATCGCCGCGGTAATGCATCATCGCGCGTGCATGCGCCAGCGGAAAGCGCCGCTGCAGCAAGGCGTCGAAGATCGCCCGGACATGCGGCGCGGCTGCATCCAGCACGATGATTTCGCCGTCATTGTGTCGGCGGCCGTCGAAATCCACATAGGAAAAATGCACACGACGCAACCGTTCGCAGGGTGCCGGCGAATGCGCGCGCAGCACGCCGGCGGCCCGCATTGCCGTACAGCTTGCCGCATCGGGTTGGGCAATGCTTGCGGTGGTTGCATCGCCGGCCGTTGCCGGCAGAGTGGTCGACAGGCAGAAAAGCAGCAAAAGGAATCGGGGCGTAAATCGGAGCAGGAACATGGACATGCCTTCTTGCGTGGCTGGAGAACGTGATGATATTGCCGCAGCACCATACACCATATCAATCCTGGCGCGCGAGCGGTGCAGCGTAGAATGGCGGTTTCACATCCTGCCGGTTTCACCCGATGACCATCCTGCTGTCCACGCTGAATGCCCGCTACACGCACGCCTCGCTCGGTTTGCGTTATCTGCTGGCGAACATGGGCGAATTGCAGGCGCAGACGAAAATCCACGAATTCGTCATCGGCACGCGTGCGGTCGACATCGTCGAGCGTGTGCTGGAACATCAGCCGCGCATCGTCGGTTTCGGCGTCTATATCTGGAACGTCGAGGAAACGGTCAAGGTCGTTGCCCTGCTCAAGCGTGTTGCGCCGAATGTGACGATCGTGCTGGGCGGGCCGGAAGTGTCGTACGAAACCGAAGGCCAGGAAATCGTGCGCCTGGCCGATTACACGGTCACCGGCTGGGGCGATGTGACGTTTCCGCAGTTGTGCCGGAATATCCTGCACGGGCCGAAGCCGCTGATGAAGATACACGCCGGCGTGCAGCCTCCGCTGGAAGACATCGCCTTGCCGTACGCGCTGTACAGCGACGAAGACATCGCGCATCGCACGCTGTACGTCGAAGCGTCGCGCGGCTGCCCATTCAAATGCGAATTCTGTTTGTCGTCGCTGGACAAGACGGCATGGCCATTCGATCTCGACCGTTTTCTGGGCGAACTGGAAACGCTGCATGCGCGCGGTGCGCGGCTGTTCAAGTTCGTCGACCGTACGTTCAACCTGAACGTGAAGACCAGCCTGAAGATCATGCAGTTCTTTCTCGACAAGCTGGCCGCGCATCCAGACGATCCGGTCTATGCGCACTTCGAAGTGGTGCCCGATCATCTGCCCGATGCGCTGAAGGACAGCATCAAACAATTTCCGCCCGGTACGCTGCAATTCGAGATCGGCATCCAGAGCTTCAATCCCGACGTGCAGGCGCTGGTCAGCCGCAAGCAGAACAACGACAAGGCCGCGGACAACATCCGCTGGCTGCATGAACATTCGCATGCGCATCTGCACGTCGATTTGATTGCCGGTCTGCCGGGCGAGGACATTGCAAGCTTTGCGCGCGGTTTCGACCGGCTGGTGGAACTGGGGCCGCATGAAATCCAGTTCGGCATCCTGAAGCGGCTGCGCGGCACCCCGATCATCCGCCATACCGAAGCGTACGGCCTGGTGTTCGATCCGCATCCGCCGTATGCGATCCTGTCGACCGACCGCATCACCTTTGCCGAGATGCAGGAACTGGTGCGTTTCGCGCGCTATTGGGATCTGGTCGCCAACTCAGGTCGCTTTGCGCATACGCTGCCGCTGATTCTCGGCGCGACGCCGTTCGCCCGTTTCATGCGCCTGTCGCAATGGCTGTTCGCGCGTACCGACGCCACGCATCGCATCGCGCTGGAGAAATTGGCCGCGCTGGTGGCGCAGTGGCTGGCAGAAGAGGGAATGGATGCGGAAGCTGCTGCCGCGGTCGTTCGCAGCGATTATGCGGGGCAGGCGAACCTGAAGAAGGCGCCGGTACAGAAGCAAGCATTGCCGCAGCGGCAGGCGCGGCACATGGCGGCGTAGCCGGCCACGAGCAGGCGGGTGTATTGGGAAATATGGATGTGATGTAATCAGGCGGCTTGCCGGCGCCATGCCTCGATCAGCTGACGGCAGGTCGATGGCGCGGATTCCAGCGGCACCGCCTTGCTGCCGTGGAAAATCATCAGCGCATACAGTTCGGCCAGATTGTCGACTTCCGGCGACAGCGCGCGTTCTTCGCCGGTGGACGGGCGTGCGGTGCGCCAGTAATTGATCGCGTCTTCGAGTTCGGGCAGCGTAATATCCATCGGGCCATTGTACGCGGCGCGACTGGCAGGGTAAAACCGGTGACGATATGTTGCCGGGAAGAATAAAGAAGTAAAGAAGGCAAACGGGAAGGGGAAGAAAAATGCTTGTCGGATTGGTTATCGTCGGCGCCATCATGTGGCTGGCGGTCTACGGCATCGCCGTATTGATTGCAGCGCATCAGGTCGCAAAGCCGGCAGTCGGCAAGCGTCTGACGGCTGCGGTATTTGCCGGCAAGGCCGCGCCTTATCTGATTGCGTTGCTGTTCAACGCCGTGATGGCGGTGCGTTACCAGACCGGCGCCGCCATGTTGGTGACCGGAACGATTGCCTCTTTCGCATTGACGTGGATCATCGTGGCGGTAGCAAGAAGGCAACTGCACGGAAAAGATCGTTAGCATTTGAAACAATCGCACACAATCGCGCGTCGTCCGCGAATAGTCGTGAATTCATGCGCGGTTTGCATGTCATAATTTTTCGGGCATGCCATCCGGCATGTTTTTGTCGTCGTAGCATTCTGCAATCAGGAGCCGAGTTTCCATGCGTCGCAGCCGGTTTTTCAAGCATATGCCGACGTCGCAGAGCATCCAGGAAAACCGCTTCCTGAAACCGTTCAGCGGCTATCTGCATCACCATTTTCTCTGGCAGTTCAATCGCCGCGGCGTAGCGGGCGGCCTGGCCGTCGGGCTGTTCGTCGGCATCCTGATTCCGTTTGCGCAAATCCTGTTCGGCGCAATCGGCGCGCTGCTGGTGCGCGTCAATCTGCCGGTTGCCGCATTTGCGACCTTCGCCACCAATCCGTTCACGGTGCCGCCGCTGTATTACGCCGCCTATCGGCTCGGTCACATGATGATCGGCGACGATGACGAACAGCCGGGGGCGCTGAACCCCGGCATGATCGACAAGGTCGCCAATCAGCAGGCCGAGGTCGGCAGCTGGTTTTCCAACATGATCGACTGGGTGCAAAGCGTCGGCCCGCAACTGATGGCCGGCCTCGCCGTGATCGCAGTGGCCGCGGCACTTGCCGGATATGTGCTGGTCAACGTCATCTGGCACCTTCAGGCGCGCTTGCGCTGGCGCAAACGCCAGCAGCGCCGGGCAACGCATTGACATGCACGTTTTTACTTACGGTTCGCTGATGTTCCCGGCGGTCTGGCGGCGTGTCGTGCGCGGCAGCCATCGTGCGCTGCCGGCCGTGCTCGAAGGGTATGCACGCCATGCGGTGCGCGGTGAGCTCTATCCCGGTGTGGTGCATCGTCCGGGCGCATCGGTGGAAGGCGTGTTGTATCTGGACGTAAGCGAGGCCGAGCTTGCGGTGCTGGATGATTTCGAAGGCAGTGAATACCGGCGCGAAAGCGTGATGGTACGAACGGCAGCCGACATGCAGATGGTGGCTGCCGACACTTATCTGTTTTTGGCAGGTCATCGCCTGTCCGGCGAAGCGTGGGAGCGGCAGCATTTCCGCATGACGCATTTCATCGCAGCCCATTGCGGGGGCACAGGCGAAACGCCTGCCTGACGTCTAAATAAAACGAAGGCCGGGCAATGCCCGGCCTTCGTTCCTTCCCCGTTCTACCTTACTTTTTCTCGTGTTTTGTATCGGCGTATGGCGTGTGCAAATGCACCGGCCGCGCCGTCTTCGCACGCATGCGGATATTGATCAGTTCCACCACCAGCGCGAAGCCCATCGCTGTGTAGATATAGCCTTTCGGAATGTGATGACCGAAGCCGTCGGCGATCAGTACTACGCCGATTGCGACCAGGAAGGCCAGCGCCAGGATCTTGATCGTCGGATGGTTGGAGACGAAGCGGCCGATCGGGTTGGCAAACATCATCATCATGCCGACCGACAGGATGACGGCCGCCACCATGATTTCGATGTGATCGACCATGCCGACTGCGGTGATGATGGAATCCAGCGAAAACACCATGTCGATCACCATGATCTGCAGGATCACGGCGGTGAAAGTCGCTTTCACCGCGCTCGACGTATGGCCTTCCTCGCCTTCCAGCGACTGATGGATTTCGGCCGTGCTCTTCCAGATCAGGAACAGGCCGCCGGCGATCAGGATCAGGTCGCGTCCGGAAAAGTCCTGGCCGAGAATGGTGAACAGCGGCTCGACCAGTCCGACCAGCCACGCCAATACCATCAGCAAGCCGATGCGCATGAACATTGCGATGAACAGGCCCAGCTTGCGCGCAAATTCGCGCCGCTCCTCAGGCAGCTTGTCCACCAGGATGGAAATGAAAATGATGTTGTCGATGCCGAGCACCAGTTCCAGGGCGGTCAGGGTGATCAGCGCCATCCAGGCATGCGGGTCGGTCAAGAGTTCGAGCATGGCAGTCTCCGTTGTATTCGCGATGAGGACGAGGCGTTCATCGGCGCAGCGTCGGACTCGCGATGTTGTAGTGGTTAAAACCGACGGCGGCCATGCATGAGGCGGCATGGTAAATGAACATTAGCAGCTTAAACCGATTGCGCCAATGCCGCGTTTGATTTCTGTTAAGACCGACGACGAGAATAGGGCAGATGCGCTGGCGCTCATGCTGTCGATGCCCTCTCAACGCCCCCTCAACGGTATAATGCCGGCTACCGATTTCACTCCTTTTGATCCGCGCCGTTGCGGCGCGCACATCCCATGCTTGCAGCGCAAAGACAACGCATCACCGAATTCTTTCAGGCAGCCGTCGCCCCCCTGGTGGCCGGCACCGAACTTTCTCCGAATATCGTGCTGGAACGTCCGCGCGATCCGTCGCATGGCGATGTCGCCTGCAACCTGGCGATGCAGATCGCCAAGCCGCTGAAGAAAAATCCGCGCGAAGTTGCGCAGGCGCTGGTCGATGCGCTGCTGGCGAATCCGGCAGCGAAGGAACTGGTTGCTTCGGCCGAGATCGCCGGCCCCGGCTTCATCAACCTGCGCCTGACCGACGCATCGCGCCAGGCCGTCGTGAAGACGGTGCTGGAGCAGGGCGCGGCCTACGGCCAAAGCGACGCCGGCGGCAACGAGCCGGTCATCATCGAATTCGTGTCGGCCAATCCGACCGGTCCGCTGCACGTCGGCCACGGCCGCCAGGGCGCGCTGGGCGACGCATTGTCGTCGCTATACCAGTCGCAGGGCTACGCGGTCACGCGCGAGTTCTATTACAACGACGCCGGCGTGCAGATCGCCACGCTGGCGACATCGGTGCAGGCGCGCGCACGCGGCCTGAAGCCGGGCGTGGACGGCTGGCCCGAATCGGCCTACAACGGCGACTACATCCAGGATATCGCCGACGATTTCCTCGCCAGGAAGACCGTTGCCGCCAGCGACGGCGAACCGGTCACCGGCAGCGGCAACGTCGACGATATCGAATCGATCCGCGCTTTCGCCGTCGCCTACCTGCGCCGCGAACAGGATCTGGACCTGCAAGCCTTCGGCGTCAAATTCGACAATTACTTCCTCGAATCGTCGCTGTACAAGGACGGCAAGGTGCTTTCCACCGTCGATGCGCTGGTCAAGGCCGGCAAGACCTACGAACAGGAAGGCGCGCTGTGGCTGCGCACCACCGACTATCGCGACGACAAGGATCGCGTGATGAAGAAGTCGGACGGCACGTTCACTTACTTTGTGCCGGACGTTGCCTATCACACGGTCAAGTGGCAGCGCGGCTTCAAGAAAGCGATCAACGTGCAGGGCAGCGACCATCACGGCACCATCGCGCGCGTGCGCGCCGGTCTGCAGGCGCTGAACATCGGCATCCCGGAAGGCTATCCGGATTACGTGCTGCACAAGATGGTCACCGTGATGAAGAACGGCGAGGAAGTGAAGATTTCCAAGCGCGCCGGCTCCTATGTGACGTTGCGCGATCTGATCGAATGGTCGACCGGTGAAACCCCGGAAGGGCAAGAACGCGATGTGACGCGTGGCCGCGACGCGGTGCGTTTTTTCCTGATTTCGCGCAAGGCCGATACCCAGTTCGTATTCGACGTCGATCTGGCGCTGGCGCAATCCGATGAAAATCCGGTGTACTACGTACAGTACGCGCATGCACGCATCTGCTCGGTGCTGAATCAGGCACAGATGAACATCGATGAAACTGCGTTGTCCAATCTCGATCTGTCGTTGCTGACGTCGCCGCGCGAAGCCGCATTGCTGGCCAAGCTGGCCGAATATCCGGAGATGCTGCAAAAGGCGCTGGAGGAGCTCGGCCCGCACCATGTGGCGTTCTATCTGCGCGATCTGGCAGGCGAACTGCACAGCTACTACAATGCGGAACGCGTGCTGGTCGACGATGAAGCATTGAAGATGGCGCGCATTGCACTGCTGGTCGCCACGCGCCAGGTGCTGCGCAACGGTCTGGCCCTGATCGGCGTGTCATCGCCGGTCCGCATGTAACAGGAAATATTCATGACGAAACGAAAAAAACAGGGTGGCGGTACGCTGGCCGGTCTCATCATCGGCCTGATCATCGGTCTCGGCATTGCGGTCGGGGTGGCGATGATGATTTCCAAGACGCCGCTGCCGTTCACCAACAAGTTCGGCCATTCCGAACGCATCACGCAGCCGGCCGGCGAGGTCGCCGATCCGAACAAGCCGCTGTACGGCAAAAAAGCTGCCGTGCCGGATCAGGCCCAGCCGCAGCCGGCACCTGCCCAGACCGCACCGGCGCCGACCGTCATCGAAAACACGATCAAGCCTGCACCGTCCCGGAGCAGCAGCGCACCGGCAGTCGACGACGACAACAAATGGGTGTACTACCTGCAGGCCGGCGCTTTCCGCGGCAAGCCCGATGCGGAAAGCATGAAAGCCAAGCTGGCGCTGCTCGGATTCGAGGCCAGTGTTTCCGAACGTCAGGCCGACAACGGCACGCTGTATCGCGTGCGGATCGGTCCGTTCAACCAGATGGAAACGATGAACCGCGTGCGCGGCAAGCTGTCCGATAACGGCGTCGATGTCGCGGTGGTGCGCATCGGCAAGTGAAGTGAAGAATAAGGCAACAAGTAACGCAAATCACTGAAAGGGAAATCATGCGTCTGCTTCAAAAACTGCTGGCCATCGCAAGTCTCAGCCTGTTCGCCGCCGCGGCAGGCGCATCGCCGTCGTCCCCGGTCAACGGCACCGATTACCGCACGCTGGAAAAGGCGCAGGCCACTTCCGCCGGCAAGAAGGTCGATGTCACCGAATTCTTCTGGTATTCATGCCCGCACTGCAATGCGCTGGAGCCGACGCTGGAAGCCTGGGTGAAGAAGAATGCCGACAAGATCAATTTCAAGCGCGTGCCGGTGATTTTCCGCGAGTCCTTCATCCCGCAGCAGAAGTTGTACTACACACTGGAAGCGATGGGCCTGGTCGACTCGCTGCATGCGAAGGTGTTCCGCGCGATCCACACCGAACGTCAGCATCTGGACACCGACAAGCAGATCGCCGATTTCATCGCCAAGCAAGGCGTGGACATGAAGAACTTCAACGACACCTACAACTCCTTCGGTGTGCAGGCCAAGGTGCGCCAGGCGGCACAGTTGCAGAACGATTATCAGATCGATGGCGTGCCGACGATCGCGGTCGACGGCCGTTACCTGACCTCGCCATCGATCGTCGGCGCCGGCCTGGGCAACCGTCCGGAGTCGGTATTGTTCGATGCCACGACGCAGGTACTGGATTTCCTCGTCACCAAATCGGCTGCAGGCAAGAAATAAGATCATTGCTGTCGCCTGTTCCGGCAGCATGATGACGAGTCCGCATCTCGCAAGAGTGCGGACTTTTCTTTTGGAGCATTCATGAATACCGGCATGCAGCGTGTTTTCATCACCGGCGCATCCAGCGGCCTCGGCATGGCGCTGGCGCAGCGCTATGCACAACAGGGCGCGATGCTGGGCCTGCTCGCACGTCGCGGCGAGCTGCTGCAGGAACTGATCGCCTCACTGCCGAATCCGGAGCGGCATCGCACCTATGCGGTGGACGTCACCGACAGCGATGCGCTCGCGGCGGCTGCCGCCGATTTCATCGCTGCCGCGCAAGGAATCGATATCGTCGTTGCCAGCGCTGGCGTCTCGCGCGGCATGCTGACCGAATATGCAGAAGATATCGCCGTGCTGCGCAGGGTGTTCGATATCAACGTCATGGCGACGGTTGCGACCTTTTCTCCTTTTATCGCAACGATGCAGCGGCAGGCGCAGGCTGGGCAATCCGGCATGCGGCTGGTTGGCATCGCCAGCGTCGCCGGTATTCGCGGCCTGCCGGGTGGCGGTGCGTACAGTGCATCGAAGGCCGCCGTCATCAGCTATTGCGAATCGCTGCGTGTGGAGCTGAAGAAGAGCGGCATCAAGGTCGTCACGATCGCGCCGGGCTACATCGATACGCCGATGACGCAGGTGAACGATTACGCGATGCCGTTCCTGATGCCCCCGGAAAAATTCGCGGAGCAGGCGGTTGCGGCGATTGCCGATGGTGCCAGCTATCGCGTGATTCCGTGGCAGATGGGCATCGTGGCGAAACTGCTGCGTATGCTGCCCAACTGGCTGTACGACCGCGCATTCGTCAACGCGCCGCGCAAGACGCGCGATCCTCATTAGAACTTTTATCGGCCAATCATGACCACCGTCGATCTTCTTATCCATGCACGCTGGATCATCCCGATTGTCCCGGCAGGACAGGTGTATGAGCATTACGCTCTCGCCGTCGATCAGGGCGCGATTGTCGCGTTGCTGCCGCAACAGGAAGCGGATGAACGCTATCGTGCCAATTGCACGGTGCGCCTGGACGAACATGTGCTGTTGCCCGGCCTCGTCAACGCGCATGGTCATGCCGCGATGACGCTGTTGCGCGGCTACGCCGACGACAAGCCGCTGGACGACTGGCTCAACAACCACATCTGGCCGGCCGAGAAGAAATGGGTCAGTGCCGATTTCGTGCGCGACGGCACCGAGCTGGCGATTGCCGAGATGATCCGCAGCGGAACCACCTGTTTCTCCGACATGTATTTCTTCTCCGAAGAAATCGCGCAAGCGGCGGAAGCGGCGCAGATGCGTTGCCAGGTGTCGTTTCCGATTCTCGATTTTCTGACCGCATGGGGCAGCGGGCCGGAAGACTATCTCGCCAAGGGTTTGGCGCTGGAAGAAAAGATGCGTTCGCATCCGCTCGTCAGCGTCGGCTTCGGCCCGCACGCGCCGTACACCGTATCGGATCGCTGGCTTGAGAAAGTCGCGATGCTGGCGCAGCAACGGAACATGACGATGCAGATTCATCTGCATGAAACCGCAAGCGAAGTCGAAGAGTCGATGCGCCAGCACGGCATGCGCCCGATCCAGCGCGTGAAGAACCTCGGCCTGCTGACGTCGCACACGCAATGCGTGCACATGACGCAAATCGACGACAGCGACATCGCCCTGCTGCAGCAAAGCGGCGCGCACGTCATTCACTGCCCGGAATCCAACCTCAAACTCGCCAGCGGTTTCTGCCCGGTCGATCGCCTGCAACAGGCCGGCATCAACGTCGCGCTCGGCACGGATGGTGCGGCCAGCAACAACGATCTCGACATGTTCGGCGAAATGAAAATGGCGGCGCTGCTGGCAAAGACAGTCAGCGGCAACGCCGCTGCGCTCGACGCACACGCCGCACTGCGCATGGCAACGCTGAACGGCGCAAAGGCGCTCGGCATCGACAAGCTGGTGGGGAGTTTGGAAGTCGGCAAGCGTGCCGACATTGCGGCGGTGTCGCTTGGCGATCTCGATTTGCAACCGGTTTATAAACCGGAGTCACATCTGGTGTATGCGTCGGTGGGGCATCGAGTGACGCATGTTTGGGTGGATGGGAAATGTTTGTTTGAAGATCGCATATTGAAGACGATTGATGCACATGAAATTAGAAATAAGGTAGGGCATTGGAAGAAAAAGATTCATGCATGCTGATTAGGCTCAATCTCTAATTTCTTTAGTAGCACTTACTTGTGATAATTGAGTTGTCTCGACAACCTTGAAAAAATATCTGTCGGTCAGTGGATCTAAATTAATAAGCACTGCACCTTTGTCTGTTATGGTGAATAGTCGCCATTGTGTAGAGAATGTTGATTCTTGAATTCTGACTATCGGGAAATCTTCTAAGTTTCGGTCACCTTTTGCACTTGCAGAACCAAATGCAGCTGGCGTATTAATTATTCCAAATGCAAAAATAGATGTGGAAATCGCAATTTCGTTGAATCCCCATTTCGCATTATTATTTTGTCGCGCAATAATTAACTCGCATACAGTAAACATTACGGCAATAGCCATAAAAAGGTTTGAGAAATGAAGAAAAATTTTTGCTAATTTGTCGCTTAAATGTACGAATGACGGTAGCCAGTACAGGGCTTGCGAAGCCACCAAAGAAGCTAAAGATGCTGTTTGATAGAAGGTCGTTTTTTTCGGGCTCACCATCATTTGCCAGCAAATAAAAGACGCGCATATGAACGCAATAATTATAGGCGAACCATCTTTAATCAAATCAATGGGGCTTAAAAGACGAGTAATCCACGCGGCTCCAAAATAACTGAAATAGCTGCGACTGAAAGCCCAACCAAGATAAAGACATGCCGCGGATATTCCAGCGATCATGCTTGTGAATTTAATCAAAGATTCACCAAAATTCAGGGGAGAATTCTTTGAAGTTTCGATTGCTTCTAGATTAACTTCGGTATTCATGGCCTAGTGATAAATATTCAATTGATGGTTTTGAACCTAACTACTTTATCGTTGTAATTAATTCGCTCTAACATTTCGTCAATCCACAGTTTGTTCAAATGCGCCAGCGCCTCGCCCATCGCAAACGTCAACTGATGTGCATCCAGCTGCCGCTTGAACATGATCGGCACAATATCCGCCGCTGACTTCGGCGTTGCACACGCTTCCAGCACTTCTTCCAGTCGCGCAGCATGATGATCGCGTAGTTGCGTGATGCGGGTATGCAAACCGCGAAACGGTTTGCCGTGCGATGGCAACGTCAAGGTATCGACCGGTAAGTCCTTGAACTTGGTCAGCGAATCCAGAAACTGCTGCACCGGATTCGATTCCGGTTCGATGGCAAACACCGACACATTGGTCGAGATGCGCGGCAGCACCATGTCGCCGGAAATCAGCACGTTTAATTCTTCGCAATAAAGCGCCGCATGTTCCGGTGAATGGCCGAAGCCGGTGATGATGCGCCAGTCGTGTTTGCCGATGCGGAACACCTGTTCGTCGTGAATCCGCACATAGGACGTCGGCATGCTCGGCACCATCGTCGGGTAGTAACTGCGGCGGCCTTCCAGTTCCGCGACCATCGCGGGATCGACGAGGCCGTGCTGCCTGAAGAACGGAAAATTCGACGTACCGTCCGCGCCCGGCAAGCCGGCGGACATCATGCGGGCGAATCCGTATTCGCCGGTCGTCATCCACAGCGGCGCATGCCAGCGCTGGCAGATCCAGTCGGCGAGGCCGACGTGATCGGGGTGGCAGTGCGTGGCGATGACGCGCAGGATCGGCAGGCCGTTCAGTTGCGTGGCGAAGATTTGTTCCCATGCCGCGCGCGTGGCGTCGTTGGCGACGCCGCAATCGATGGCTGCCCAGCCACGCTGCATGCCGGCATCGGTTTCGCGTTCGTCTTCCAGCAGCCACAGGTTGATGTGGTTGAGTGCAAACGGCAGGCCCATGCGCAGCCATTTGATGCCGGGTGCGACATCGAGGACGGTGCCGGTTTCGGGCAGGGCATCGCCGAACGGGTAATCGAGCTGGGATTCGAGCGGATTCATCGGGGGTTTTCTCGGCTGACGGAAGGACGCGTATTCCGTCGCGCGATACAATAGCCGCCGGAATACGCCGCCATTGTAAACGCTTGTCCGCCGCGCCTTTGCGAGGAACGAGGCAGTGGCGGTGCCGATGAATGGAAAGCGGATGACGAAGAAACAGCCGGCGACAAATTGCCCATGTGGCAGCGCCGATTACGCGCAATGCTGCCAGCCGTTTCACGATGGTGTGGCCGCGCCGACGGCAGAGAAGCTGATGCGTTCGCGGTACAGCGCCTACGTGCTGGGGCTGACCGATTATGTGCAGGCGACCTGGCATGCGAGCACGCGTCCGTCGCCGGATGAATTGACGCACGATGCCGCGATCAAGTGGCTGGGCCTGGATGTGAAGAAGTGTGCCGCGAATGGTGACGAGGCAACGGTGGAATTCGTTGCACGTTCCAAGGTTGGTGGCCGCGCGCATCGCCTGCATGAAGTCAGCCGCTTCGTGCGCGAGGATGGCCGCTGGTTTTACGTCGACGGCGTTTTTCCCGAATAAGCTGTTGCGCGGGGCGCAGCGGCAGGAGCAAAGGCAGTGAACGCAAAGAGCGAAATTTCCCCTCATGACGATTTGATCGCGCGCAGTCTGCGCAGCGTCTGGCATCCGTGCACGCAGATGCAGCATCACGAGACGGTGCCGCTGATTCCGGTCGCGCGCGGCGAAGGCGCGTGGCTGATCGATACGCAGGGCAGGCGTTATCTGGATGCGATCAGTTCGTGGTGGGTCAACCTGTTCGGCCATGCGAATCCGCGCATCAACGCGGCGCTGAAGGATCAGCTGGACAAGCTGGAGCATGCGATGCTGGCCGGCTTCACGCACGAGCCGGTGGTCGAACTGTCGGAGCGACTGTCCGCGCTGACCGGCGGTGTGCTCGGCCATTGCTCCTATGCGTCGGACGGCGCATCGGCGGTCGAGATCGCGCTGAAGATGAGCTTCCACGCATGGCGCAATCTGGGCCAGACCGACAAGCAGGAATTCGTCTGCCTGAAAGGCAGCTACCACGGCGAGACGGTCGGCGCGCTGGCCGTCACCGACGTCTCGCTGTTCCGTGAAGCTTACGGCCCAATGCTACAGCGCGCGCATGTGATCGCCAATCCCGATGCGCGCGATGCGCAGGATGGCGAAAGCGCGGCCGACGTCGCCCGGCGAGCCGCGAAGGAACTGGAAGCGCTGTTCGAACAACGCGCCGACAAGATCGCCGCCGTCATCGTCGAACCGCTGGTGCAATGTGCGACCGGCATGGCGATGTACGATCCGCTTTATTTGAAAGAAGCGCGCGCGCTGTGCGATCGCCATGGCGTGCACCTGATCGCCGACGAGATCGCGGTCGGCTGCGGCCGCACCGGTACTTTCTTCGCCTGCGAACAAGCAGGAATCTGGCCGGATTTCCTGTGCCTGTCGAAAGGCATCAGCGGCGGCTATCTGCCGTTGTCGCTGGTGATGACGCGCGACGATATCTATCGCGCCTTCTATGATGCCGACGTCACGCGCGGTTTCCTGCATTCGCATTCGTACACCGGCAATCCTCTGGCCTGCCGCGCCGCACTGGCGACGCTGCAGATTTTCGACGACGACAATGTCATTGCAGAAAACCGCAAGCGCGGCGATCGCATCGAAAAAGCATTGCAGCCGTTGCGCGACGATGTGCGTGTGGCGCATTTCCGCCGTTGCGGCATGATCTTCGCATTTGATGCGGTGATCGACGATGCACAACAGGCTGCAACATTCT
The DNA here is from genome assembly GCF_014635845.1 of Oxalicibacterium solurbis. Lineage (GTDB taxonomy): Bacteria > Pseudomonadota > Gammaproteobacteria > Burkholderiales > Burkholderiaceae_D > Oxalicibacterium > Oxalicibacterium solurbis. Next base: position 528,107 of record NZ_BMDP01000003.1, read on the forward strand.
CGCGTCGCTTCTTCTCTGCCGCGCTTGAACATGAACTGCTGCTGCGACCGATCGGCAAGACCGTCTACCTGATGCCGCCGTACATCCTGAACGACGATGAGATCGCGCGTCTGGCATCGTCAGTGCAGACCGTGTTCGACAAGGTGATGCGCACATGAGCCGCGACCTGATCGCCGGACTGGAACAGCAGCTGCGCGAACTCGACGCGCAGGCGCTGCGGCGCAAACTGCGCGTGACAGATTCGCCGTGCGATGCGCAGATACGCGTCGACGGCCGTGACATGCTGGCCTTTTGCAGCAACGATTACCTGGGCCTGGCGGCGCATCCGCACATCGTCGAGGCCTTGCGCGAAGGCGCGTTGCGCTACGGCGCCGGCAGCGGCGCATCGCACCTGATCAGCGGACATTCGCGCGCGCATGCGGTGCTGGAAGAGCGCCTGGCCGAATTCGTCTCGCCGCAGATCGACAATGCGCGCGCCTTGTATTTCTGCACCGGCTACATGGCGAACCTGGCGATGCTGGGCGCGCTCGGCGGCACCGATGCCGAACTGTTTTCCGAAAGCCTGAACCACGCGTCGCTGATCGATGGCGCACGGCTGTCGCGTGCCAAGGTGCAGGTTTATCCGCACGGCGATGTCGCCCAACTGGCGGCGCTGCTGCAGGCAAGCAAGGCCGAGACCAAACTGGTCGTCACTGACAGCGTATTCAGCATGGATGGCAATCTGGCGCCACTGAATGAATTGACTGCCTTGTGCGAGCAGCATGGCGCGTGGCTGATCGTCGACGATGCGCACGGCTTCGGCGTGCTCGGCGAACATGGCCGCGGCGTGCTCGAACACCTGCAGTTGAAATCGCCGAACATCGTTTATATGGGCACGCTGGGCAAGGCGGCCGGTGTGGCCGGTGCTTTCGTGGCCGCGCATGCCAGCGTGATCGAATGGCTGGTGCAGCGCGCGCGCCCTTATATCTACACGACGGCATCGTCGCCGGCTGTCGCGCATGCCTTGCTGACTGCCATCGATATCGTCGCCGGCGACGAAGGCAATGCCCGGCGCGCAAAGTTGCGCATGCTGATCGAACAGTTCTGCAAGGAAACGGTCTTGCGGAATTGGCAATTGCTGCCGTCCGCCACGGCAATCCAGCCGGTCGTGATCGGCGGCAACGATGAAGCCTTGCGTGCCGCCGCCGCGCTGTACGATGCCGGCTACTGGGTGCCGGCGATTCGTCCGCCGACGGTGCCGGCCGGCACGGCGCGCTTGCGCGTGACGTTGTCTGCCGCGCATCGCAAGGAAGATGTTTCCCACTTGTCTGCCGCCATCTTGTCACTGGAGAATGCATGAGCGCTGCCTTCCGCTGTTTCGTCACCGGCACCGATACGGAAATCGGCAAGACGCTGATTTCCTCCGCGCTGATCCATGCGCTGGTGCAGACCGGCGCGCGTACCGCCGCGATGAAGCCGGTAGCGGCCGGGGCGACGCCGGTCAAGGAATCCGGCGTCGAGGTCTGGCACAATGACGACGCCGATCAGCTGCGGCAGGCATCCAATGTCGATTTGCCAATGGAATCGACGGTGCCTTACCTGCTGCGCGCGCCAGCTGCGCCGCATATCGTGGCGAAGCAGGAAGGCGTGACCATCGATCTGGCGCACATCGTGCGTACCTACGAGAAAGTCGCGGCGCAGGCCGATGCCATCGTGGTCGAAGGCGTCGGCGGCTTTTGCGTGCCGCTGAACGATGACGCCGATACCGCAGATCTGGCCCGGCAACTCGGTTTGCCGGTCATAATGGTGGTCGGCCTGCGGCTGGGCTGCATCAACCATGCATTGCTGACGGCCGAAGCGATCGCTGCGCGTGGCTTGACGCTGGCCGGCTGGGTCGCCAATACCGTCGATGCCGGCATGACGTATGCGGAAGACAATGTCGAGGCATTGGTGCGACGTTTGCCGGCACCGTTGCTCGGCTGTGTGCCGCGACTGGCGGCGCCGTTGCCGTCGGCCGCCGCCGATTATCTGGATTTTTCAAGCCTGCCGGGATGGCCCGGCAAGCGTTGAGTGGAATTTTTAGTCAGGAGTTTTTATGTCGTCGCAACCCATCACGTTCCAGGCGCCTGCCGCGCCGGTCGCACCCATCGTTCCGACCAAGTGGCCGGTCGAGGACGTGCTCGCGCTGTTCAATCTGCCGTTCAACGACCTGCTTTATCGCGCGCAACTCGTGCATCGCGAAAACTTCGATGCGAACGAAGTCGAACTGGCGACGCTGCTGTCGATCAAGACCGGCGGCTGCCCGGAAGACTGCGGCTACTGTCCGCAGGCTGCGCGCTACGACACCGGCGTGACCGCGCAGAAGATTCTGCCGCTGGACGAAGTGCTGGCCGCCGCACGCGAAGCGAAGTCGCACGGCGCGACGCGTTTCTGCATGGGCGCGGCGTGGCGCGAACCGAAGGATCGCGATCTGGAAAAAGTCGAAGAAATGGTGCGCGAAGTGAAGGCGCTCGGTCTTGAGACCTGCGCCACGCTCGGCATGCTGGGCGAAGGCCAGGCGGAAAAACTGAAGGACGCCGGCCTCGATTACTACAACCACAATCTCGATACCGCTCCCGAGTTCTATTCGAACATCATCTCGACGCGCGATTACCAGAACCGTCTGGATACGCTGGAGCGCGTGCGTGGCGTCGGCATCAAGGTCTGCTGCGGCGGCATCGTCGGCATGGGTGAGTCGCGCCTGCAGCGCGCCGGCCTGATGGCGCAGCTGTGCAATATGGATCCGTATCCGGAATCGGTGCCGGTCAACAATCTGGTGCAGGTCGAAGGTACGCCGCTGCACGGCACCGAACCGATCGATCCGCTGGAATTCGTGCGTACCGTCGCGGTCGCGCGCATCACGATGCCGAAGGCGCGCGTGCGTCTGTCGGCCGGCCGCCGCGAAATGGGCGAGGCAATTCAGGCGCTGTGCTTCCTGGCCGGCGCGAACTCGATCTTCTACGGCGACAAGCTGCTGACGACCGGTAATCCGGAAGCCGATGCCGATCAGGTTCTGCTGAAAAAGCTTGGCATGCATTCGCGCAACAATGCGATCGATGCGCGTTGCGAAGTGACGTCGTCGTAATCGACGTCGGCTTGCCCTTGAATTTTGCTGTCAGATTCTGATTTCATGCTGTCTTCCGCATCGTTGCCGAAATCGGTCAAGATCGTCGAGGTCGGTCCGCGCGACGGACTCCAGAACGAAGCGCAGACGATTTCGGCTGACGTGAAAATCGAACTGGTGAACCGGCTGTCCGCAGCCGGTTTCCCGAACGTCGAAGCCGCTTCCTTCGTCTCGCCGAAATGGGTGCCGCAGATGGCGACATCGGCAGACGTGATGGCCGGCATTGCGCGCCGCCCCGGCACGATTTACTCGGCGCTGGTTCCCAATATGAAGGGTTTCGAAGCTGCGTTGGCGGCCGGCGTCGACGAGATCGTCATCTTCGCTGCCGCTTCCGAAGCTTTCTCGCAGAAAAACATCAATTGCTCGATCGCCGAATCGATCGCACGTTTTCGCGATGTTGCTGCCGAGGCGAAGCGCAACAACTTGCGTCTGCGCGGCGCGTTGAGCTGTGCTTTCGGCTGTCCGTATCAGGGCGCTGTGAGCGCGGACAGCGTGGCCGATGTGGTGCAACGCTTGCGCGATCTGGGCTGCGACGAAATCGATATAGCCGATACCATCGGCGTCGCCACGCCGCGCCATGTGCAGGCCGTCATGCAACGTGCCGCGCAGGAATTCCCGATCGCGCAATTGTCGGGACATTTTCACGATACCTACGGCCAGGCATTGGCCAATATCTACGCTAGTCTCGAAGTCGGCATCACGATTTATCACGCATCGGTTGCCGGCCTCGGCGGCTGCCCGTACGCGAAGGGCGCGACCGGCAATGTCGCCACCGAAGACGTGCTGTACATGATGAAGGGGCTGGGCATCGAAACCGGCATCGAACTGGATGCGGTGGTGGATGCCGGACAATTCATTTCTCATCATCTCGGTCGCAAGTCGGCGGGACGCGCCGGCAATGCGCTGGCGGCAAAAAAGGCAGATTCCGCATGCACGTCCATCTGATCGCCATCGACCGGCAGGGCAAGCCGCAGGAAGTGGCCGGCCGTCTCGATGTCGTAACCAAGCAGGTCTGCAAGGCGACGGCCGAGCTGTATCGCAGCGCGGGTTTCGTCGAGCCGTGGATCGGTTATCTCGCTACGCACGATCGCCAACTGGTTGGCGCCTGCGCGTTCAAGTCGCCGCCGGGCAAGGGCGAGGACGGTGTCGAGCGCGTGGAGATCGGCTATCTGACCTTTCCGAATTTCGAGAATCGCGGCATCGCCACCGAGATGGTGCGCGAACTTCTGCATATCGTGCAGAGCACCAATGCGAACCTGACCGTCATCGCGCAGACGGCGAATGAAGAAAATGCGTCGAATGCCATTCTGCGCAAGTTCGGCTTCCAGTTCATCGGCGAGCGGATCGAGGAGGACGGTGTCGTCTGGCTGTGGGAATGCAAGCCCGCCGCCTGACCTGCTGCCTGACCGCCGCATGTGACGTATCGCGTGCATAACGCACAAACTCTTTGGACGATCGCCGCCATGCCTGAAATAAAAACCATCGGACTGTTCATCATCACAGCAATCGCGGAAATCGTCGGCTGCTATCTGCCGTATCTGTGGTTGCGCCACGGTGCTTCTGTCTGGCTGCTGGTGCCGGCGGCATGCAGCCTTGCGTTGTTCTCGTGGCTGCTGACCTTGCATCCGGATGCAAGCGGGCGGGTGTATGCAGCCTACGGCGGCATCTACGTCAGCGTCGCGCTGGTCTGGCTATGGCTGGTGGATGGCGTGCGGCCGTCGGTGTGGGATGTGCTTGGCGTGGCGGTTACGCTGGCCGGCATGGCGATCATTGCGTTCGCGCCGCGTCACGCCTGATCGCTGCCGGATGGCTTACTGGGTATTGAACAGCGACGGATAGATTTCGACGCCGATCGCGTTCAGCGACGCGAAGCTGCGGCCGTCCGCTTCGGTCGACATGTCGACGATACCGGCCGCTTCGAATTCGGCCAGCGTGCGCAGCAGCGTGCTCATCGGCACATTGGTGCGCTTGCTCAGCTTGGCGAGCGACCACGGGCCGGTTTCCCGGGATGCTTCCCACAGGTGTCGCAGAATGGTCGCCTTGGTCGGGTCCACGTCGTGCTCCTCGTAATGCGCCGCGCTGTTCATTGCATGGTTCGCATGCATCATCGTCGTTCCTTTGCATCGGCAATCTTCGGCGTGTCCTGCCGATGATTGCATCTCCACTACGTGCTCTCTATGAAGCATCCAGGTTGCGGCATCGAGGCCGTAAATCCCTTTTGTCATTATAGGTATCGCCGGCGGCTGCGGCAAACGATGCGTCGCCGGTTTTCAGGGTACGTCTGTCCGGCGCGCAATGCCGTGCGGAATTGCGCGTATCGGCATTGCCCTGATTACATCAGCGAGGAAGCCAGTTTGCCGATCGTGATCAGCGCCTTTTCGATTTCCGGCGTCCATGCATAGCTGTAGTTGAGGCGGATGAAGTTGCGGTAGCTGTTGGCCGCCGAAAACATCGTGCCGGGGCCGATCGTGATGCGCTTTTGCAATGCCAGCTGATAAAGCTGCATCGAATCGATCTGCGGCGGCAGTTCCACCCACAGTACGTAGCCGCCGGTCGGCTGCGAGGTACGCGTGCCCTCCGGAAAGAAGCGCATCACGGTGGCGCGCATCAGGTTTGCCTGCTGCGCATACAGCTTGCGCACATGGCGCAGGTGATGTTCGTAGCCGTCGTGTTCCAGGTATTCGGCGATCGCCAGTTGCGGGATGGACGGCGTGGTCAGCGTGTTCAGAAATTTGAGTTTCTCGACCTGGTCGCGATAGCGGCCCGGCAGCGCCCAGCCGATGTGATAGGCGGAGGTGAGGCTCTTGGAAAACGACGCGCAGTGCAGCACCAGTCCCTTGGTGTCGTAAGACTTCAGCGCAGTCGGATGTGCATCGCCGAAATACAGTTCGTTGTAGACGTCGTTCTCGATGATGGGCAGGTCGTGCCGCTCGGCCAGCCGCACCAGTGCGCGCTTGTTGTCGTCGGACATCTGGAAGCCAAGCGGATTCTGGAAGTTGGGCATCACCATGCAGGCAGCAACGCGGCGGCGGTTCAGCACCAGCGCCAGCGCATCGATGTCGATGCCGTCGCGCGGATGCGTGGCGATCTCGATCGCCTTCATGCCCATGCGTTCGATCGCGTGCAGCATCGCGTAGAAGGTCGGCGATTCCACCGCGACCGTATCGCCGGGTTTGCCGACTGCCTGCAGGCACAGGTTGATCGCTTCGGTGGCGCCGACGGTGACGACGACTTCGTTCGGATCGATGGGAATGCCGTTTTCCAAGTAGCGGCGCGCGATCTGCCGGATCAGTTCCGGATTGCCGGGCGGCAGTTCATCGGTCACGCCCCATTGCGTCTTGCGGCGCGCGATCGCGTAGGCGTAGCGGTTGATGCGTTCGAAGGGAAACAGCTTGGGATCGGGATAGGGCGAACCGAGCGGAATCGCCTCGTCGACGCCGATCGAACGCAGCGTCGACAGCACCAGCCGGCTGACGTCCACATGCGCCGAGGTGGCGATCGGCTTCGACGGCACCAGTTCCGGGATCTCTTTGCTGGTCGTCTCGATCGGGTGGACGCGGACGAAATAGCCGGATTGCGGCCGGCTTTCGATCAGGCCGCGGCTTTCCAGCAGCACGTAGGCGCGTACCACGGTGGTGATGCTCAGGTGGTGGTTTTGCGCCGTCTGGCGGATCGACGGAATGCGTTCGCCGGGACGAAAAACACCGCGGCGGATCGTCGATTCGATGTCCTGAGCCAGCTTTTCGTAGCGTTTCATCGTTGCTCCAGTTTACAGACGGGCTTATGACTCATATTCAACAGATAAATGATGCAGGCAATTTGCTGCCAACTTCTTCTTACTTCTGTCTTTTTTATCATCATTAAAAATACAGATTGTTTTTACAGTCGAACTGTACTCTTTTTTATTCGTGCAAGGTGTGCGTTCAGAAAAGCGGATGGAGGTCTTATCTTTGCGTCGGCGGCATTGCATTCCCATCGATTGCGGTGGTTTCTGCGAAGCGATGCCGCCGAACCAAGGAACGGACATGCAAAAGACGAAACAGCAAGGCTCCATCGAACCCTACGATCATCCGGCGGGCGGCTGGGGGGCGGTCAAGTACGTGGCGATCAACCTGATCAAGGAAAAGGTTGCCGGCGGCAATTACCGCACGCTGTTCAAGCAGAACCAGCCGGAAGGCTTCGATTGCCCCGGCTGCGCATGGCCGGACCGCCAGCATGCGTCCACCTTCGAATTCTGCGAGAACGGCGTGAAGGCGGTGGCTGCCGAAGCGACCACCAAGCGCGTGACGCCGGATTTCTTCGCACAGCACACGGTGGCGGAACTGCTGCAGCAATCTGATTACGAACTGGAACAGCACGGCCGCCTGACCGATCCGATGGTGTACGACGCGACCAGCGACAAATACGTGCCGATCGCATGGAGCGATGCCTATGCGCTGATCGCGCAGCATCTGCATCGTCTCGACAATCCGCACCAGGCGGCGTTCTACACGTCCGGCCGCGCCGGCAACGAAGCTGCCTTCGTCTACCAATTGTTCGTGCGCATGTTCGGTACCAACAACTTCCCGGACTGCTCGAACATGTGCCACGAAGCGACCAGCCGCGGCCTGCCGGCAACGGTCGGCATCGGCAAGGGCACTGTCTTGCTCGACGATTTCGAACATGCCGATACGCTGCTGATCTTCGGCCAGAACCCGGCCACCAACCATCCGCGCATGATGGGCGAACTGCGCGAAGCGTCGAAGCGCGGTGCCACCATCGTCTCGATCAATCCGCTGCGCGAGCGCGGCCTGGAGCGCTTCACCGATCCGCAGAGCGTGATCGAGATGGTGACGATGGGCAGCACGAAGATCGCATCCACCTTCATCCAGCCGAAGCTGGGCGGCGATTTTGCGCTGATCAAGGGTGTCGCCAAGCGCACGCTGGAACTGGACGACGACGCCATCGAGCAGGGCACCGAGCGCGTGCTGGACGTCGCATTCATCGACGAACACACGGCCGGTTTCGCTGCCTTTGCCGCAGATCTGCGCATGCAGGACTGGCAGGAACTGGTCGACGAATCCGGCGTCTCGCGCGACGACATCGAAAAGCTGGCGCGCATTTACGTAGCCGGCAAGCGCGTGATCGCGACCTGGGGCATGGGCATCACGCAGCACAAGCATTCGCTGCAGACGGTGCAGATGCTGTCCAACCTGATGATGATGCGCGGGAACATCGGCCGCGACGGTGCCGGCCTGTGCCCGGTGCGCGGCCATTCGAACGTGCAGGGCAACCGCACCGTCGGCATCGAGGAAAAGCCGTCGCAGGAATTCCTCGACCGTCTCGGCAAGGTCTACAACTTCGAACCGCCGCGCGAACATGGTTTCGACGTCGTCGAGACGATCGAGGAAATGCTGCATGGCAAGGTAAAAGTCTTTATCGGCCTCGGTGGCAACTTCGTGATGGCCACGCCCGATACGCCGCGCACCTTCGACGCGATGCGCAGTTGCGCGCTGACCGTGCACGTCACCACCAAGCTGAACCGCAGCCATCTGGTGCATGGCCGCGATGCGCTGATCCTGCCGACCTTGGGCCGCACCGAAATTGACGTGCAGAACGGCGTGCCGCAAGGCGTCACCGTCGAGGATTCGATGAGCATGGTGCACATCTCCTACGGCATGAATCGCCCGGCGTCGAAGAGCCTGATGTCCGAAACGGCGATCGTCGCCAACATCGCGCACGCCACGCTGGGTTCCGGCAAGGTCGACTGGCTGGCCTACGCCGGCGATTACGCGCTGGTGCGCGATGCGATGGAGCAGGTGCTCGAAGGATTCGAGAACTACAACGAGCGCATCGCCAAACCGGGCGGCTTCCACTTGCGCGTCGCTTCGCGCGAACGCGAATGGCAGACCTCGACCGGCAAGGCCAACTTCATCGCGCATGCGATCCAGAAAGACACGCCGATCCGCCGCGCCAAGGCCTTGTATGGCGAGAAGCTGATGACGCTGATGACGACGCGTTCGCACGACCAGTACAACACGACCATCTATGCGCTGGACGACCGCTATCGCGGCGTGTTCGGGCAGCGCCGCGTGGTGTTCATCCATCCGGAAGATCGCGCGATGCTGGGCTTCGAGGCCGGCGAATGGGTCGACATGGCGACGGTATGGAACGACGGCATCCAACGCCGCGCCGACCGCTTTCTGCTGGTCGATTACGATATCCCGCGCGGCTGCATCGGCGCCTACTATCCGGAAACCAATCCGCTGATTCCGCTTAACAGCACCGGCGACGTCTGCAACACGCCGACCTCGAAATCGGTGCCGGTGTTGCTGCATCGTTCGGAAGAACGCACGCTGGCGGCCTGATCGACTTCGATTGTCGTGGCGGAGAGGCGGGAATGCCTCTTCGTCGACGGTGCGCAGGTCGTCGCGATCGGCGCGGTACCGAGTCATGCGTATCGCATGCGGTGCGTCATCGTGCACGTGTACTGCGCATGATGATCGCGCCGGAATATCGGTGCGGCTTCCCGTACGACGCATGTAAGATGGGCGCTCGATTCAACTTGCCCACATGCATTTCCGTCATGAGAAAGAAATCGGCGTCCCGGAAAGAACAGAAGGCGGAACTGGCGGCGCTGCTAGCGCGCGTCGATCTGCATGATTCGCCGCTGCCGTCGCCATGCATCGGCGTCTGCCGCATCGATGCGCGCACGGCGCTGTGTGAAGGCTGTCTGCGCACGCGCGACGAGATTGCGCAATGGGGCGTCTTCGACGACGCAAGCCGGTGCACCGTGTGGCAGGCGATCGGGCGGCGGCACCGGGATCTGTCCGCACGTCGCCGTTGGTTCTTCTTCCCCTTCTGAGTCGTTGAATTGTCGAATATCGGGTGTGTTTCTCGCTATGCACTCGTGTCCGAAAACGGCTAGACGTCTCCCCGCGCCATGCGTATAACGGTTGCATGGACACGGGCATCATCATCGATCACGAAACCGGAACGGCGCTGACGCCGGCCAGCTGCTATCGTGCGCTGGCGGCCAAGGATGCGCGTTTCGACGGCGTGTTCTTTACCGGCGTCAAGACCACCGGCATCTATTGCCGCCCGGTCTGCGGCGTGAAGACGCCGCGCGCATCGTCCTGCACCTTTTTCAGCACGGCCGCGGCGGCGGAAGCGGCAGGGTTTCGCCCCTGCCTGCGCTGCCGTCCCGAACTGGCGCCGTATGCGCTGCAGCAGAATCTGGCGCATGCGGTGTGGCAACGCATCGCTGCCGGCGCATTGAACGATGGCGATACGGAAAGACTGGCGGACGAAGTCGGCCTGTCGTCGCGGCAACTGCGCCGCGTGCTGCTGCAGCATTTCGGCGTGACGCCGGTCGAACTGGCACAGACGCAGCGGCTGCTGTTCGCAAAGAAATTGCTGCAGGAAACGCATCTGCCGATGAGCGACGTCGCCTATGCGGCAGGATTCGGCAGCATCCGTCGCTTCAATGCCTTGTTCCTGTCGCGTTACGGCATGGCGCCAACGGAAATCAGGCGTGCCGCGGAAACGCCGCACGTGAACGGCCAGGATGCGATGACCTTGCGGCTTGCCTATCGTCCGCCGTTCGCATGGGAGGAAATGACGGCCTATCTGGCCGGCAGGGCCGTTCCCGGCGTCGAGAAGGTGGAAACGGTGGCGGGCGAACGCCGTTATCTGCGCAGCATCCGGTTGGGCGATGCGGACGGCTGGCTGAGCGTGCGTCATGTGCCGGCGAAGCGGCAGCTCGAAATGTCGCTCGCGGTTTCGCTGGCGCATGTGCTGATGCCGTTGATGGCACGCCTGCGTGCCCAGTTCGATCTGGATGCGAATCCCGCAATCATCGCCGCGCACCTGTCGCCGGATCCATTGCTGGCAAAGCGGCTGGTGACCGCGCCGGGTTTGCGCGTGCCTGGCGCGTTCGATGCCTTCGAGCTGGCGATACGCGCCGTGCTGGGACAGCAGGTCAGCGTGAGCGGCGCAACCACGTTGTCGGGACGATTGGTGCAGCGTTTCGGCGAACCGGCGGCGACGCCATTCGACGGCGTGACGCATCATTTCCCGTCGTCGCATCGGCTGGCGCATGCGGAAGCACAGGATATCGCCGCCATCGGCATGCCGCTGGCGCGCGCGCAAGCCATTCGCCACTTCGCGCAATTTGCCGTGCAAGGTGGCCTGCAACTGAAGCCGGGAATGCCGTTGAACGAGGCGATCGCGCAGCTGAAGACGGTGCCGGGCATAGGCGAATGGACGGCGCAGTACATCGCGATGCGTGCCCTGCGTTTTTCCGACGCCTTTCCGGCTGGCGATCTGTGTTTGCAGAAGACCGCGGCGGAAGCCGGCGCTCGGCGTCTGACGGAAAAGCAGTTGCTGGCGCGCGCCGCGCACTGGTCGCCTTGGAGAAGTTATGCGGCAATGCTGTTGTGGCATGCGTCGGGTTGATCAACCTCATTGCGCCGTCGTCGGACGGCATGGAGCCATCATGATTTCATACATCGAACAGGCGAGCCCGGTCGGCAACTTGCTGATTGCGGCGACCGATGCCGGCATCTGCGGCATCTATTTCGAAGAGCACAAGCACTTCAAGGGCAAGGACGGCTGGATGCGGTCGCAGGCAGGTTCGCCTGCGGCCGGCCATCTGGCGCAGGCAGCGATGCAGCTCGGCGAATATTTCGCGGGGAAACGCACGACATTCGATGTGCCGCTCGATATGGCTGGCACGGCATTCCAGCGCGACGTCTGGCAGGCGTTGGCCGACATTCCTTTCGGTCGCAGCATCAGTTATGCGCAGCACGCGCAGAAGCTTGGCAAGCCCAAGGCCTTGCGCGCGGTAGGCGCTGCAATCGGCCGCAATCCGGTATCGATCATCGTGCCGTGCCACCGCGTGCTCGGTTCTTCCGGCGCGGTGACGGGTTATGCGGGTGGGCTGGAGCGCAAGCGCTTCCTGCTGGCGTTGGAAGGCATGCTTCTGCCGTGAATGTTCAGGCTTCGGCCAGCGTGCCGAGCAGCATGAACAGGAAGGGGCCGACGGCGTAAAACGCCAGTCGTCCGGCTGCCGGCCAGGAGGCGGCGAACGCAGGGCGATTGAGCCGGATGAACAGGATGAGAAGCAAAACCGGCCACGCGATGAAAATGCCGATGGCCTTGCCGGTTTGCCAGCCGAATGGCGGCGTCATGCCGAATGCGCCGAACAGCAGCGCACAGCCCAGATAGACAACGATCGCCAGCAGCAGGACGATGCCTTGCGGTGTGCGGAACAGTTTTTCCATGAAGAAGTGCATGCGCGGTCAGCCGGAACGATGTGGATGGAAGGCGCGCGACCGGCATGGCCGCACGCCGTTTACGTCATCTATGCTGCCTTGGAAGTCTTCTTGGCGGCTGCTTTCTTGGCAGGCGCTTTTTTTACAGCTTTCTTTGCGGCTTTTTTCGCTGCAGCTTTCTTGGCCGGTGCGGCATCGGCTGAATCAGCTGCCTCGTTGTTTGTTTCCGCTGCAGCTTTTCCTTTCGCCGGCGCCTTTTCCTTGCGCGGTTCGAACTCGAAGCTGACCTTGCCGTCCTTGCCCTTGACCAGATAGGCCTTGAACGCGCGGCGCGTGCGCTGCGAGACGAAGCCCGGCAACAGATCGGTGCGGCCGTCGTTCAGCAGCTTGCGCATCTGTTCCGGCAGGATTTCCTGCTGCAGGATGATGCGCCCGCTGCGGAAGTCACAGGTCTTGGGTTTGGCGACCGAGTTTTCGCAGATGTAGGACAGCGGCTGTTCATAGACATTGCCGCTGCATTTCGGGCACGGGCCGACCGGCGTCTGTCCGCTGAAATCCACCGGTTCGGCGTTTTCGTCGTCATTGCTCTGGCCGAAATCGAATTCCAGCTTGTAGTTCTTGATTTCTTCGTCGCGCACGATCTTCAGCACGGCGGCGAACGGACGGCCCATTTTCGAGCGGAAGCCTTGCAAGGGGCCGATGGTGCGGTTTGTCAGCAATTCTTCGACTTCGGCGACTTCGAACTGGCGACTGCCCGGCGTCTTGCTCATCGAGAATTCGCACTTGGTGCAGGCGAAACGGCGATAGTTTTCCTTGACCACGCCGCCGCAGTTCGGGCATGGCGTCGTCAGCGTTGCATAGTCGCCGGGGATGGTGTCGTTGTCGTATTCCTTCGCGCGCTTGACGATGATCTGCGTCATCTGCGCGATCTCGCGCATGAATTCCTCGCGGCTGATGTTGCCGCGTTCGATCTGCGCCAGCTTGTATTCCCATTCGCCGGTCAGTTCCGGCTCGGTCAGTTCGTCGACACCGAGACCGTGCAGCAGCGTCATCAACTGGAATGCCTTGGCCGTCGGAATCAGTTCGCGGCCTTCGCGCAGCAAGTATTTTTCCGTCAGCAGGCCTTCGATGATGGCTGCGCGCGTGGCCGGTGTGCCGAGGCCCTTGCCGGCCATGGCGTCGCGCAGTTCTTCGTCGTCGACCAGTTTGCCGGCGCCTTCCATCGCCGACAGCAGTGTCGCCTCCGAATAGCGCGCCGGCGGTTTCGTGACGAGACCGTTGGCGACCACCGATTCGGTCTGCACTTTTTCATCCTTGGCGACCGGCACCAGATTGCCGCTGTTTTCGCCATCTTTCTCTTCGTCGACTTCCTTGCCGTAGACGGCCAGCCAGCCCGGGTTGGTCAGCACCTTGCCTTCGGTCTTGAACTTGTGGCCCGAGACTTCGGTGAAACGCGTCGTCACCTGGAATTCCGCAGCTGGGAAGAAGATCGCCATGAAGCGGCGCGTGACGAGGTCGTACAGTTTCTGTTCCGGCTCGGACAGGTTCTTCGGCGCCTGCGTGGTCGGAATGATGGCAAAGTGGTCGCTGATCTTCGTGTTGTCGAAGATGCGCTTGTTCGGCTTGACCCACTTGCTGTTCGTGATCTGTTTGGCGAACTGGTGGTAGTTGTTGTTTTCGGCCAGTACGTCCAGCGTTTCCAGCACGGTCGGCAGATAGTCTTCCGGCAGGTGGCGCGAATCGGTACGCGGATAGGTCAGCACCTTGTGCTTTTCGTACAGCGCCTGCGCCAGGCCGAGCGTATTTTTGGCCGAGAAGCCGAAGCGTGCATTCGCTTCGCGCTGCAGGCTGGTGAGGTCGAACAGCGCCGGCGCCATCGAGGTGGTCGGTTTCGATTCCTCGGTGACGATGCCGATCTTGCCGCGGCAGGCGGCGACGATGGATTCGGCCGCCGCCTTGCTCCACAGGCGTTCGGCGCGTTTTTCCGGATCGGTTTCGTCCTTCTTGAACTTGGTGTCCAGCCAGCGGCCCTGGTAGATGCCGGCGGCGCAGACGAATTCGGCGCGCACTTCCCAATAGTCGCGCGGCACGAATTTCTTGATCTTCTCTTCGCGCTCGACCACGATCGACAATGTCGGCGTCTGCACGCGACCGACGGTGGTCAGGTAGAAGCCGCCTTCCTTGGAGTTGAAGGCAGTCATCGCGCGGGTGCCGTTGATGCCGATCAGCCAGTCGGCTTCGCTGCGGCTGCGTGCGGCGTCGGCCAGCGGCAGCATTTCCTGGTCGTCGCGCAGGTTCTTGAAGGCTTCGCGGATCGCGCCTGGCGTCATCGATTGCAGCCACAGCCGCTTGACCGGCTGCTTGGCCTTCGCGTATTGCGCGATCAGGCGGAAGATCAGTTCACCTTCGCGGCCCGCGTCGCATGCGTTGATCAGCGTCGTCACATCCTTGCGCTTGATCAGCTTGTTCAGCACCTTCAGGCGCGATTCGGTCTTGGCGATCGGATTCAGCGCGAAGTGCGGCGGAATCATCGGCAGGTGCGTGAAGGTCCATTTGCCGCGCTTGACGTCGTATTCCTCCGGCACCGCGATTTCGACCAGATGACCGACTGCCGACGACAGCACGTATTCGTCGGATTCGAAGTACTCATCGTGCTTGGTGAAGCCGCCGAGCGTCTTCGCGATGTCGTTCGCGACGGATGGCTTCTCGGCAATGATGAGGGATTTTGTCATGTTGAAATGGTCTCGAAAGAAGTGCCGGCTAGCGCCCCGGCGGCGGACGGCCTGCGAACTTGCAGGCAGCGCGGCGCTTTTTCAAGCACAGCACTGCCTAATATATATAGTTGCCCGGCTGTCAAGCGAGCCAATGATAAGCGGGTTGCGACGAAAATCGCAAGCGGGAGCAAGGGTGTCGGTGCAGATGCCGGCAAGATGTTGCCGAAGAGGCATGTCCGGCCGGTCGACCGGACATGCGGGAAAGGGGATGCAAGAGGGCTTCAGTGCAGCAGGCGCGGTTCGGCCTCGTCTTCGTCGATGAAAAGTTCGTCGAAGATCAGGCTGTCGGGCTCCTTGCCCTGGCTCCACAGCACCATCAGCACAATGACTTTCAGCTTGTCCAGCGAAATCGGCGATTCGCCGACGGCCAGCGCGCGTTCGATGACGATCTCGCGCTGGACGGCGTCGATCAGCTTGGCCGATTCGAGGAACTGGATGAAGCCGATGGCCGGCGTGCCGATGATGTCCATTTCGCGGTCTGCATAGATGCGGAAGCCGAACGAAAAGGCCGTCTGGTGCGGCGTGGCATCGAAGAACTCGTGGTTTGATTCCGCCAGATCCGTCAGCCAGCCGAGTGCCTTGGCAATTTCTTCTTCCTCGAAGCCGATGGCGGACAATTTCTTCGTCAGCGCTTCGGAATCAGGGCAGGCGTCGGGGCGGTAATAGGTTTCGTACAGATAGACTAGAACGTCGAACATGGCGTCACCGTAGCGCTAGGGTTGAGACGGCACCCTGGGATGCCATCGGGATCGGATGCGTTTGAATCACGCTCTTCAACGAACAGATACAAAGAGGGTGGTACGACAGCGGCAGATCAAAGACAGCGCTTACTGGAATCTAGGATACCTGAAATTCCTGGATGTCGACAGCGACGGAAATATTTTGTTGCAGTCGCGCGATGTCCGAATGGAAAGGTCGTTGCCGTGCAATCAAGGAAAGATGGCGGCATGGCATCGAACGATGCCTGTGCGGCAAGAGAAGCGAAAGAGAAACGAAAATTCTGAACGGAATCAGAAAAAATATTCATGCGACGCGGCGGTACATGCCTCCCGGCAGCATTTCTGCTGCGCCGGCCAGTTCCAGCGACAGCAGGTGTGACTGGATGGCGGCGATGTCGAGACCGCAGCGTACAGCCAGCGTATCGGCATCGACAGGATCGAAGCCCATTGTGTGCAATAGCTGCGTGCAGGCATCGTCGAACGTGGATAAGAAGGTGTTATCTGTCGTCGCGATTTGCGACGCGGTTGGGGCATCCGAAACGTACGATGCGGCAGGCAGGTGGCGCAATTCTTCCAGCACATCCTGGGCGGATTCCACCAGCTTCGCGCCCTGCTTGATCAGTTGATGGCAGCCCTTGGAAAGCGGCGAATGGATGGAGCCGGGAATCGCAAACACGTCGCGCCCCTGTTCGGCCGCCATGCGCGCCGTGATCAGCGAGCCGGATTGCAGCGCTGCCTCGATCACCAGCACGCCGCGCGCGAGTCCGCTGATGATGCGATTGCGGCGCGGGAAGTTGGCGGCGATTGCCGGCATGCCGAGCGGATACTCGCTGACGATGCAGCCTTCTTCGGCAAGGCGATGCGCCAGCGCACGATTGCGCGCCGGATAGACGATGTCGGCGCCAGTGCCGATGACGGCGACTGTCGAGCCGCCGTTGCCTTGCGTCGCTAGCAGACCGCCTTGATGCGCGGCCGCGTCAATGCCCGAAGCCATGCCGGAAATCACGGTCAGACCGGCTTGTGCCAGCGTTTCGGAAAAGCGTTCCGCGTTGGCGATGCCTTGTGCCGTCGCATTGCGGCTGCCGACGACGGCGATCGCAGCGCGCGACAACAGTTCGGCGCGGCCTTTTACATAAAGCAGGGTGGGTGGATCGGCGATTTCCAGCAGGTTTGCCGGATAGTCGTCATCCGCCAGCGTCAGCACGCGATTGCCGGATTGCGACGCCCAGTCCAGCGTGCGTTCGATATGCGCCACAGCTTCTGCCGACGGCGCGGCGATCAGTGCTTGCGCGATGCGTTCCGGCACGAGCTGGCGCAAGGCCGGCAACGATGCGGCGAAGATGTTTGCCGGCAGGCCGAACGCGCCCAGCAGGCGGCGTGCCGTTTCAGGGCCGACGCCGGACGTCTGCATCAGGCGCAGCCAGTGGGACAGTTCCTCGGATGACGACATGGCCGTACGGGAATGGATGTGGAAAGAAGCAGTGAATGAAAAAATGACGGCGCGCTCATTGCGCGCCGTCATTGAAAGAAGACGATGATTATTCCGGCGAACGGACGATGTCGCCTACCTGCGCGGTATCGCGCACTTCCATGATCAGGCCATAGGAAACATGGTTGAAGACGCGGAAGATGAAGAGGTCGCCGTACTGTTCGTCCGGCAGTTTCATGACGGCTTTTTCCGGATCGGTGGTGTCCTTCATCATCATGCCGAGGCGATACAGTTCCAGCACGCTGCCACGGTCCAGGCCATCCTTGGCGCCGCGATTGATGGTGATGATCTGGTTCTGACCGGCTTGCGTGACGCCGCCGTAGACCGACATGATCTGGCCGACGACCGGCTGCTCCGGCGGATGCGGCACGTAATTGACGATCGGCGTCGGTTCCTGCGGCACCATGCGGTCGCCCACGCCCATTTCTTCCTTGCTGTTGACGACGACGAAGGTGTGCGGCTCGCTTTCCGAGGTACTGGCGCGCACGAGGCGCAGCGTGCCGAGGTAGACGGCTTCATAGCCGAGAATCTGGTCGGTGGACGGATCCTTCAGCGGTTTGCCCGGATGGAAGACGTCGAAGGTGGTCGCGCCTTTCAGGTTGCCGCGTACATAGGCTTTCGCGCCGACCGAAATATACACGCTGCCTTCCTGCGTGGCGACGATGCGCGGTGCATTGTTCAGCTCGGTTTCCTCGATGACCAGCGGCTTGGACAGGAAAGGCTCGATGGCGCCCATCGGAATGGACGGAATGGCATCGGCCGGCAATTCGTTGCTGCGCACCTGCGGCGACAGGCGCACGGTTGGTGTGCCGCTGCCATCGCCTACCGGTTTGCCCAGACGCAGGCGGCCGGCGACGCGGTCGAAGTAGACGATCTGGCCCGGATAGATCCAGTGCGGATTGCGGATGTCTTCGCGGTTCATGTCCCACACTTTCGGCCAGCACCATGGATGCTGCAGGAAGGTTCCGGAAATATCCCACAAGGTGTCGCCCTTCACCACGACATGCTGATCCGGCGCGTTTGCCCGGAACGCGCAGCGCGCGCTGGGGGTGACGGCGGACGGCGTGGTCTGGGCGGAGGCGAGGGCGGGAAAAACGGTCGTGGCGAGAGCGAGGAAAAGTGCAGCTGTGCTAGAATTTTTCATGGTTTGTCCGGTTGAGCTTGACCAATTGTGACGCCATTACTGTGCAGCAGCAGGTTGCCTACGAAACAATTGCTTCGTGAAAAAACTTGCCAAATTGAATCAAATTCTGCACATAAATCCTTGAAACAGCAAGAAGACTGCATCATCTGTAGTCATCCTGTTGCACAAAAGCCCGTATGTCCATATTGAACATCCTGCGTTATCCCGACCCGCGCTTGCACAAAACTGCCAAGCCGGTGACCCAATTCGACGAGCGCCTCAAGAAGCTGGTCGCCGACATGGCCGAGACCATGTACGACGCGCCGGGCATCGGGCTGGCAGCCACCCAGGTCGACGTGCATGAACAGGTCATCGTCATCGATACGTCGGAAAACCGCAGCGACCTGCGCGCCTTCATCAATCCGGAAATCCTCTGGGCCAGCGACGAAAAGCAGGTCTACGACGAAGGCTGCCTGTCGGTGCCCGGCATCTACGACGGCGTCGAGCGGCCGGCACGCGTCAAGGTGCGCGCCTTCGATGCCGACGGCAAGCCATTCGAGCTGGAAGCCGACGGCCTGCTGGCGGTCTGCATCCAGCACGAGATGGATCACCTGAAGGGCAAGGTCTTCGTCGAATACCTGTCGCCGCTGAAGCGCAACCGCATCAAGACCAAGCTGCTGAAGGAAGAACGCGAACTGGCGCGTAGCCAGACGCGTACCGCCGCCGTCCGTTAATTCGCATTTCTCGTACCTGTCATGCCGCAGGCGGATTGCTGTGCGGCATTCAGGTTCGTTTTCGACGGACGACGTACTACAATTCCCGCATGAAAATCATCTTCGCCGGCACGCCGGAATTCGCCGCGGTCGCGCTGGCTGCGATCCACGATGCAGGTTTCGAGATCCCGCTCGTACTGACGCAACCCGATCGTCCGGCCGGACGCGGGATGCAACTGCATGCATCGGCCGTCAAGCAGTTCGCGCAGGTGCATGGGATTCCGGTTGCGCAACCGGTTTCGCTGCGGCTGGACGGCAAGCATCCGGACGTCGCGCGCGAAGCGCATGCGCTGCTGCAGGCCACGCCGCACGATGTGATGGTGGTCGCAGCCTATGGACTGATCCTGCCGCAATCGGTACTCGACATTCCACCGCTGGGCTGTATCAACATTCATGCCTCGCTGCTGCCGCGCTGGCGGGGTGCCGCGCCCATCCATCGCGCGATCGAGGCCGGCGATGCGGAAACCGGCGTCACCATCATGCAGATGGAACTCGACCTCGATACCGGTCCGATGCTGGCAATGGAGCGCCTGCCGATCGCGGCCGATGACACGACTGCCACGCTGCACGACAAGTTGGCGACGCTGGGCGGCCGCATGATCGTCGAAACGCTGCGCCGCATGGAGCAGCAGGGCGCGTTGCCGGCAACACCGCAACCGGCGGACGGCGCCAACTACGCGGCCAAGATCGCCAAGGACGAGGCCGCGCTCGATTTCAACCAGCCGGCGGCACAACTGGCGCGCAAGATTCGCGCATTCAATCCTTTCCCCGGAGCGGCAGCGCAATTCGACGGCACGGCCGTCAAGTTCTGGTGCGCCGAGCCGGTGGATTGCGGCGCATGGCAGCCGGGGCAGGTGATCGCGGCCAATCCGCAGGATGGCGTGCTGGTTGCCTGCGGCGAAGGCGCGTTGCGCGTGCGCGAATTGCAGAAGCCGGGCGGCAAGCGGCTGCCGGCGGCCGAATTCCTCAAAGGGTTTCCGCTGGAAGGCGGCAGTTTCCGCTAGACGCAGGGTTGCCGGCCAAGGCTCGAATGACCGCGATGGTCGATTGCACGTATAATTTCCCTGCGCCGATTTGATTTTGAAAGATCAAACCAGCTTGCGGGCGCGGAGCATGGCTCCATATAAATACTGCTAAAGCGGCGCGTTGGTGAGAACCCGGTCCCGTTGCAGACCGGGTTTTTGCATTTATGACGCCGCCTTCATGACGAAATCATAAGAACATACGATGAAACGCGACACTCTCCCCGATACCGAAGCCCTGTTGCGCGACCTGATGGCGCAACGCATCCTGATCCTGGATGGCGCGATGGGTACGATGATCCAGCGCTACAAGTTGACGGAGGAAGATTACCGCGGCCAGCGTTTTGCGGACTTCGCGGTGCCGGGCAAGGAACTGTTCGTCAAAGGCAACAACGAACTGCTGTCGCTGACGCGGCCTGACGTCATCAGCGAAATCCATGAGCAATATCTCGCGGCCGGCGCCGATCTGATCGAAACCAACACCTTCGGTGCGACAACGGTGGCGCAGGACGACTATCACATGGCGCATCTTGCCTACGAGATGAACGTCGCGTCCGCCAAGCTGGCGCGCGCTGCCTGCGATAAATATTCGACACCGGACAAGCCGCGCTTCGTCGCCGGCGCGCTCGGCCCGACGCCGAAGACCGCGTCGATCTCGCCGGACGTCAATGATCCTGCCGCACGCAACGTCACGTTCGATCAACTGGTCGCGGCGTATCTGGAGCAGACGCGCGGCCTTGTCGAAGGCGGTTCCGACGTGCTGCTGGTCGAAACGATTTTCGACACGCTGAACTGCAAGGCCGCACTGTTCGCGATCGACACCTTCTTCGAAGAGACCGGCAAGCGTCTGCCGATCATGATTTCCGGCACGGTGACCGATGCCTCCGGCCGCATCCTGTCCGGCCAGACGGTGCCGGCCTTCTGGCATTCGGTGCGCCATGCGAAACCACTGACGGTCGGCCTGAACTGCGCGCTCGGCGCGGCATTGATGCGTCCGTATGCGGAAGAACTGTCGAAGATCGCCGACACTTACGTCTGCATCTATCCGAATGCGGGTTTGCCGAATCCGATGAGCGACACCGGTTTCGACGAGACACCGGACGTCACATCGTCGCTGCTGAAGGATTTCGCCGAGAGCGGTTTCGTCAACGTTGCTGGCGGTTGCTGCGGCACGACACCGGATCACATCAGGGCGATTGCCGATATCGTTGCCAGCATTCCGCCGCGCACCGTGCCGACCGTCCAGCCGACGTTGAAATTGTCCGGTCTGGAACCTTTCGTGATTGACGATCAATCGCTGTTCGTCAACGTCGGCGAACGTACCAATGTCACCGGCTCCAAGGCATTCGCGCGCATGATCATCAACGAGCAGTACGACGAAGCCTTGTCGGTTGCGCGTCAGCAGGTCGAGAACGGTGCGCAGGTCATCGACATCAACATGGACGAGGCGATGCTCGATTCGCAGGCGGCGATGACGCGCTTCCTGAATCTGGTCGCATCGGAACCCGACATCGCGCGTGTGCCGATCATGATCGACTCGTCGAAATGGTCGGTGATCGAAGCCGGTTTGAAATGCGTGCAGGGCAAGTCCATCGTCAACTCGATCTCGATGAAAGAGGGCGAGGAAAAATTTCTGCACGAAGCGAAGCTGTGCCGTCGCTACGGCGCGGCTGTCATCGTGATGGCCTTCGACGAGAAAGGCCAGGCCGATACCTTCGAGCGCAAGATCGAGATCTGCGAACGCGCCTATCGTCTGCTGGTCGACAAGGTCGGCTTCCCGCCGGAAGACATCATCTTCGATCCGAACATCTTCGCGATCGCGACCGGCATCGAGGAACACAACAACTACGCGGTCGATTTCATCAACTCGGTGCGCTGGATCAAGGAAAACCTGCCGCATGCGAAGATCAGCGGCGGCGTGTCCAATGTGTCGTTCTCCTTCCGCGGCAACGATCCGGCACGCGAAGCAATCCACACGGTATTCCTCTATCACGCGATCAAGGCCGGCATGACGATGGGTATCGTCAACGCTGGCATGGTCGGCGTCTACGACGATTTGCCGGCCGAGTTGCGTGAGCGTGTCGAGGATGTGGTGCTGAATCGACGCGAGGATGCGACCGAACGCATGATCGAGTTCGCCGCCACGCTGAAGGCCGGCGACAAGAAGGAAGAAGCGACACTGGAATGGCGCAGCGGTACCGTGCAGAAGCGGTTGTCGCATGCGCTGGTGCACGGCATCACGCAATGGATCGTCGAAGACACTGAAGAAGCGCGGCAGCAGGTTATGAATGATGGCGGCCGCCCGATCCACGTGATCGAAGGTCCGCTGATGGACGGCATGAACGTGGTCGGCGACCTGTTCGGCCAGGGAAAAATGTTCCTGCCGCAGGTGGTGAAATCGGCGCGTGTGATGAAGCAGGCAGTCGCGCACCTGATTCCGTTCATCGAGGAAGAAAAACGCCTGCTGGAAGAACAGACCGGCATCGTCAGCAAGCCGAAGGGCAAGATCGTCATTGCGACCGTGAAGGGCGACGTGCACGACATCGGCAAGAACATCGTGTCGGTTGTCCTGCAATGCAACAACTTCGAAGTCGTCAACATGGGCGTGATGGTGCCGTGTTCGGAGATTCTTGCGAAGGCGAAGGAAGAGAATGCCGATATCGTCGGCCTGTCCGGCCTGATCACGCCGTCGCTGGAAGAAATGGCCTACGTCGCCAAGGAAATGCAGCGCGATGAATATTTCCGTGGACTGAAGATGCCGCTGCTGATCGGCGGTGCGACGACCAGTCGTGCGCACACGGCGGTGAAGATCGCGCCGAACTACGAAGGTCCGGTCGTCTACGTGCCGGATGCCTCGCGTTCGGTGTCGGTCGCGCAATCGCTGCTGACGCCGGAACAGCGCGAACAATATGTCGCCGACATTGCCGCCGACTATGATCGCATTCGCGAACAGCATGCAAACAAGAAGGCCGTGCCGATGCTGACGCTGGAGCAGGCGCGCGCCAACAAGATGAAGCTCTCTTTCGTCGGCAAGGAAGCGCCGGTCAAGCCGAAGTTCATCGGCCGCCGCGAATTCAAGAATGTCGATCTGGCGACGATCGCACGCTATATCGACTGGGGGCCGTTCTTCCAGACCTGGGATCTGGCCGGCCCGTATCCGGCGATCCTGACCGACGAAGTGGTCGGCGAGGCGGCCAGCAAGGTCTTCGAGGAAGGCCAGGCGCTGCTGAAGAAAATCATCGACGGCCGCTGGCTGACGGCAAACGGCGTAATCGCGCTGCTGCCGGCGAACACGGTCAACGATGACGACATCGAAATCTATACGGACGAATCGCGCACGCAGGTCGCGCTCACCTATTACGGTGCGCGCCAGCAGACCGAGAAGCCGGTGATCGACGGCGTGCCGCGTCCCAATCAGTGTTTGTCCGATTTCATCGCGCCGAAATCGTCCGGCATCGCCGATTACATCGGCATGTTTGCGGTAACGGGAGGGCTGGGCATCGAGAAGCATGAAAAGCGCTTTGAAGATGCGAATGACGACTATTCGTCGATCATGCTGAAATCGCTGGCCGATCGTCTGGCCGAAGCATTTGCCGAGTATCTGCACGAGCGCGTCCGCACCGACTTGTGGGGCTATGTGGCGGACGAGCATCTCAGCAATGCCGAACTGATCAAGGAAGCGTATCGCGGCATCCGTCCGGCACCGGGTTACCCGGCCTGCCCGGAGCATACGGTGAAGAAGGATGTGTTCCGCGTGCTGCAGGCGGAGGACATCGGCATGCAGCTGACGGAATCGTATGCGATGTTCCCCGGCGCGTCGGTTTCCGGTTTCTACTTCGCACATCCGGAAGCAAAGTATTTCGTCGTCGGCAAGATCGGCGACGATCAGGTTGCAGACATGGCGGCGCGGCGCGGTGTGCCGAAGGAAGACGTCGAGCGCTGGCTGGCGCCGAATCTGTCCTGATTCTCTTCTGGTCTTTTTCTGATCGCGCAAATAGAAAGCCGGGCATTGCCCGGCTTTTTTTATCGCCTTGTAATGATGTTCAAACGGTGTTCACGTCACGGGTTGGCCGTCGATGAATACCTTCAGTTCACCGACAGTAAACGGCGTCCATGTCTCGTTTGTCGTCAGCGGCTCCGTCACGATGACGGCGACACGGTCGTTGGCCGTCGTCACTTCCGAGAAATCCACCTTCATGTCCTGGTCGCTCAGCACGGCTTCGGAGAACGGATACTGGCGCACGATGTAATGCAGGCTGGTGGAGCAGTGCGCAAACAGTGCAGAACCGTCGGACAGCATCATATTGAACGTGCCGTAGCCGGCGATTTCGCTGGTCAATTTCTGTATGGCCGCCGTCAGGTCGTTCAGCAATGGCGGTGCATCGCCGAAGCGGCGACGCAGCTGTTGCAGGATGTAGCAGAACGCGCGTTCGCTGTCGGTGGTGCCGACCGGCTGATAAGGGCTGTCCAGCTCCGGC
Organism: Oxalicibacterium solurbis; assembly: GCF_014635845.1. GTDB lineage: Bacteria > Pseudomonadota > Gammaproteobacteria > Burkholderiales > Burkholderiaceae_D > Oxalicibacterium > Oxalicibacterium solurbis. The sequence continues at coordinate 552,881 of NZ_BMDP01000003.1, forward strand.
ATGAAATTCTTCAGATCGCCGTTGTGCGCGAACACAAAATAGCGGCCCCACAGTTCGCGCACGAAGGGATGGCAGTTTTCCAGCGCCACGCGTCCCTGCGTCGCCTTGCGGATATGGGCGATCACGTTCTTCGACTTGATCGGCACGCGGCGAATCAGATCGGCGATCGGCGATTCGATGGCGGCCTGATAGTCGACGAAATGCCGCACGCCCGCACCTTCGAAGAAGGCAATGCCCCAGCCGTCCGCATGATGATCGGTGCCGCCGCCGCGCGTGGCAAAGCCGGTGAAGCTGAACACGATATCGGTCGGCACATTGCAATTCATTCCGAGAAGCTGACACATATCTGATGCGGGTAAAGAATGATGGGAGACGGTGGACTACACGGTAGCACGAAAGGCAGCGGCGAATGCCGCATCCGTTTGCGGCAACCGGATACGGCAGCGCCACAGTGCGTGCCCGGAATCGCGATACTTGCGTTCGAACGGCGTGATCGGTTGTTCGGCGACGAACGATTCGCAATGCGTCGGAATGCCGCTGACCTGCGTCAGTGCCGCAGCAAATTCATCTATGTAGATCTGCCAGTTGCTGCGGCATTCCAGCACGCCGCCGAGCGCGACGATGGCGGGGAATACGGCGTGACCATGCCAGCGCCGTGCCAGATGGCCGATCTTGGGCCACGGATTCGGATAAAGAATGTAATGGCGCACCGGATGGATTTTTTCCTGCAGCAGCAGGCGCCAGTAATCGACCAGGTCGGCGCGGACCCAGGTGAAGTTGTCCGGCATTTCACCGGACCACTGTGTGTTGCGTGCGATGCGATCGGCGGATTGATCGACGCCGATGACGAAATGGTCGGGAAACTGCGTCGCCAGATGCAGCGTCGAGAGTCCCACGCCGCAGCCTGCGTCGAGGATCAACGGCTTATTGCCCGATGCCTGCCAGGCGGCCAGTCCCTGTTCGAAGGCGGCGCGATTGTAGGCAGTGACGGGTTTGCGAAAGGGATGTGCGATATGGCGCGCGACGACCGCCTGCAACTGCGCATGCGCTTCGGTCTGACGGCTGACGATGGAAGAGGAGTTGGCGTGCATCGCGGCGACGAAAAATCCGGCCAGGTGGCCGGCAAAAGAAAAGCGCCTGCCCGATCGCTGCCGATCGGCACAGGCGCAGGTTCCTGTCGATTGTATGCGAGCGCAGGCTTAGTGAAAAGTCATCGGCTGGCTCATCATCAGATCGTAGCTGCCGAGGAAATCGTCGATTTCCTCTTCGCTCGGCTCGGTGGCGATCAGTTCGCGCACGTTCTGGCGGAAGGATTCCGCCATCGTGCCGGCGATGAAGATTTCGCGTTGTGCGGGTTTGTCGAGAATTTCATAGCCGCCGAAACGCAGGGCGTCGAGTTCTTCATCCACACCGAATTCCACTACGCTGTACTGGTCGCTGTTGTAGATCAGGTTCATTCGTTTCTCCTGTGGCAACCGCAATCAATTGCATTGCACTGATAGGAACATGGCGCCAGGCCGGGCGATTTCAAGATGCGCGTCGCAAATGCGCAGCCCTTGTCTTGATTAACGGCCGGATGGCAAAAAGGTTGAATGTGGAGCGCATTGCCAATGTGGCATGCCTGTTATGCAAATTTGTATGGTTGTTTATGCAGGCAATTTGTGCGAAACCGATTGCATTGCAATCTACAGGGGGATTTGAACCGAGCGGCGGGTGAAATGCACAACCGCATCGCATGCGATGGTGCGAACTTTCAGGAAGAGGCAGGTACGATGTTGTCGGTCAGTTCCAGCAAGGCCTCGTACGGTGGCGCGACAAGGAATGCGCGTAATTGCTCGATGTGTTCGTCATTGGCGATGCTGATGAACAGGCGTTGCGGCCGTTCGCGCAGTATGCGATTCAATGTGACGCGCATGACCAGATTGCCGATGCAATGCATGCAGCCGGGTGCAATGCGGATGACGTTCAGGCGCGGAGAAGAAATGGAAGCGAGGATGTCGTTGCCGTCGGAAAGGCCTTCGAGAATGACGGCCGTGGATTGATCCGGATCGAGCAGTGCGGCGATGGCAGCTTCGCGTTGTGTGGCGCGTGTGCCGGTGACCAGCGATGTGACGGTCATGCGTCCCGTTATGCGCCCCGTTTGGCGATCTTGCCGGGCTCGACGCCCAATTGCTTCAGCTTGCGATACAGGTGCGTGCGTTCCAGTCCGGTCTTTTCGGCGACGCGCGTCATGCTGCCGCCTTCCTGGCCGAGATGATGTTCGAAGTAGGCACGCTCGAAAGCGTCACGCGCTTCACGCAGCGGCAGTTCGAACGACGCGGTGAAGAAGGGCGTTTCGGCCGGCATCAGGGCGGCAGGCGCTGCAGCCGAATACATCGGGCCGGCAGCCGGTTGCGCGGTCAGCGGTTTGTCGAGCGTGGCCGCGTGATGATGCGCATCCTGCGCGATCGGTGCGCGCACCGGCATTGCGGCAGGACGCGAAACTTCCTGTCCGCGCGTCAGTCCTTGTTGCACGGCTTTCAGCAGTTTCTGAAGGGAAATCGGCTTCTCGAGGAAATTGAGCGCACCGATACGCGTGGCTTCGACGGCGGTGTCGATCGTCGCGTGACCGGACATCATGATGACGGGCATCGTCAGCAAGCCATCGCGCTGCCATTCTTTCAGCAGTGTGACGCCATCGGTATCCGGCATCCAGATATCGAGCAGCACCAGGTCCGGCTTTTCGACGGCGCGCATTTCGCGTGCCTGACGGGCATTTTCTGCAGCCGTCACGACATGCCCTTCGTCTCCGAGAATTTCAGAAAGCAATTCACGGATTCCCATCTCGTCGTCGACAACTAGAATATTGGCCATGTGCTCACCTCTCTCAACTTGATTGCCACTTTTGTTCTTTTTCCGCCCTGTCGTCTCGCAGCAGCCTTGATCAAGGAGCTAACTTTAACAGCAAAATCGCTACCTTGGCACCGCTGACACTTGCGCGATTGCGGATGTCGATGCGTCCACCGTGCTCTTCGACGATCTTCTTGACCATCGGCAGGCCCAGTCCGGTGCCGCGCGGTTTCGACGTGATATAGGGTTCGAATGCGTTCGCCAGAATCTTGGGCGAGAAGCCGGGGCCGTTGTCGCTGATCGTCAATTGCACCGCGTTGCTGACGGCGCCGTCGGAGCTGCGATAGTGGATTTCCTCGGTAATGATATCAATCCGTGGCGGCTCGTCGGCGCCGGCCGCTTTCTCGGTGACGGCATCCTGCGCATTCTGCAGCAGGTTGTGAATGACCTGCCGCAATTGCGTCTGGTCGCCCATGATCTGCGGTAATCCTTCGGCCAGCGTGGCGTGGATGATGTCGCGGTCGTCGCCGGCAAGATAAAGATGCAGCACTTCCTCGATCAGTGCATTCAAGTCCAGCGGCGACAGTACGGCGGGCGGCGTCTTCGCGTAGTCGCGGAAATCGTCGACCATGCGTTTCATCGCGGCGACCTGGTTGACGATGGTGGCGGTGCTGCGTTCCAATACCTGCGCATCGGTCTCGCCGAGCTTGCCGCCCAGTTTCATCTGCAGCCGTTCGGCTGATAGCTGGATCGGTGTCAGCGGGTTCTTGATTTCATGGGCCAGACGGCGCGCGACTTCGCCCCAGGCGATCGAGCGCTGCGCCGAGATCACGTCGGAAATATCGTCGAACACGACGACGTAACCGCCATCGCGCACCGCTGGCAGGCGTGAGCCGCGCGCCAGCAGCGAGATATCGTTTTCGCCTTCGACATCGGCATCGCGCGGGATATCGATCTGGCGTTGCCAGTGCAGGTTTTCCGCATCGTGTCCGACGGCGACTGATTGTGCGCTTTGCGCGGAGAACGATTGCGTGATGATCTGCGCAAACATGCCGAGGCCGTCGATCTCTTCCAGCGGCTTGCCGGCGTGCTGCGCGAAATCGCGCTGCAGGATGCGTTCCACCGATTCGTTGCAGGTGACGAGCCGGAAATTGCGGTCCAATACCATGACGCCGGCCGACATGTTGGCCAGCACCGATTCCAGATAGGCTTTGGCCGCTTCCAGTTCGGAGCGGTTCTTCTCGACCGAGGCACGCGCGTCGGCCAGTTGGCGCGTCATCGTGTTGAACGACTTCGTCAGCGTGCCCAGTTCATCCGAGGTGGCGATGATGGGGCGCGGCGACAGGTTGCCTTCGGCCACCGCCTTCGTGCCTTCAGCCAGCAGCAGCAATGGCTTGGCAAGATCGCTGGCGATCAGGAAGGCGGCGGCAATGGCGCCGAAGATGGCCAGCAGCAGCGTCAGCGTCAGCGTGACGATATAAATTTTGCGCAGGCCGGTACGTGCCAGATAGCGTTCCTGATATTCGCTGTAAGCCACGCGCAGCGCTTCCGCATTCACTGCCAGTTGCGTGGACACCGGCTGCATCAGCTGCAGATAGCGCGGCTCGTTCTGCAGCGCCATGGCGCGGACGGAGGTCGGGATTTCGACGACGACGCGCAATCTCAGGCCGGCCGGATTCGGCGATGGCGAGGTGATGGTATTCGTCTCGGCGGCAGGGCTGCTGCTGTCCTGGAAATCGGCATTGCCTTCGATGGCTGCGTAGCCCCGCGTCTGGCGTGCCTGGCGCAGCATTTCGGCGCTCGGAAAATCGGGCAGCAGTGCATTGAGTTGCGTGCCGGCACTGGCGACCATCTGGCCGCTGCCGGTGACGATCAGCGCATCCTGCTGCAGGTTCTGGTCGCGCATGCGTGACAGCTGCGTGATTTGCGTGGCGTCCGACATGTCGGACAATTCCAGCGCCATGTTGGATGCCTTGACGCGCAATTCGCTGAGCGAGGAATCGAGCGCGGCGCGGCCGAGATTGAGGCCGGCTTCCAGTGCCGATTCGACGCGCACGTCGAACCACGATTCGATCGAGCGCGACACGAATTGCACTGATACCGTGTAAATGACTGCACCTGGCAGGATGCCGATTACGGCGAACAGCAGCACCAGCCGCGCCATCAGGCGCGAGCCGAACTTGCCGCGTCGGTAGCGCTTGTACAGTCGCACCAGCAGCAACACGACCAGACCGAGCAATGCGGCGGCAACCACGGCATTGAGGATCAGCAGCCATGGATAGTTGCGCTCGAAGGAATTGGAATTCTCGGAGGCCGAAGCCAGCAGGAACAGCAGGATGCTGACGACGGCGCCGCCGACGATGAGGAGATACCGGAGCAGACGCGTCACGGATCAGTCTGCCGTGTAATCGAAGCGTTCCCAGTCCGAGGACAATCGCCAGTCGCTGCTGTTGAGTGCGTGGATCTGGAAGGGTTTGGGAAGCTGCGCGACGTCCAGCTGCATGCGGACCGCGACTTCATAGGTGGTGCCGGGTTTGAGCGTGCCGTTGTCGGCAACTACCCAGCGGCTGGGGCGCCGTACCAGCGACAGAGCATCGTCCAGCGAATCGAAACTTTGGTGCAGGCGATTGCCGATGGCGGCGTAATACTGCCGCGTCAGCACGTTGTACGAAATGCGGACGGTCTGGGAATTGACGACTTCCTTCGCATCGAACCAGTACCAGCGCGGTTTGGTGATCTCGATCTCGGTGGTGAAGTAAAGCGGAATGCCGCGCGACAGCGCATCTTCCAGGCCGCGATTCAGATCGAAATTGTAAATGGCGGAAAGACGATAGCCTTCTTCGCTGCTTTCCAGGTGCGCTTCCTGGACGTCGATGCCGTCGGCATGCGCGGTCCCGTGTTGCAGCGAGAACGCAAGCAGGAAGATGGCACACAGCCAGTGGAATGGAAAGAAGGCTTTTCTTTTCACGCATGTCGCGGCAGAGCCGCCGGCAAAGTAGGTTGTTCGATCGACGGGATCAGGCGGTCCTCTGGAACAGCGCGTAGAACAGTCCGTCGTGATCCTGCTGTCCATCGCTCACCGGCAACAACTGGCCCGGTGCAGGCAGCCTCGTTGCGTTGTTGCGTTGCGCGAAGGCGGCCGCCTGTCGTTCCGATTCCTGCGGCCACAGCGAACAGGTCACAAACAGCAATTTACCATCCGGCTTCAACATCTGCCAAAGGTTGTCCAGGATTTTGGTTGAAATCGATGACAGTTGTGTTGCATCTTCCTTGCGGCGCAGCCAGCGGATGTCCGGATGCCGCCGCACGATGCCCGAAGCAGTGCAGGGCACGTCGGCCAGGATGCGATCGAACGGCTGGCCATCCCACCAGTCGCGCTGGCTGGCGTCGCCGGCCAGCAATGTCGCGCGCAATTGCAGGCGCTGCAGGTTTTCGGTGATGCGCTGCAGGCGGCGCGCGTCGCTGTCGAGCGCCCATAGATCCACGTCGGCGGCTTCCAGTATGTGGCCGCTCTTGCCGCCGGGGGCGGCGCAGGCGTCCAGTACACGCATGCCGTCACGCAAGTCGAGCAAGGGGGTGGCCAGTTGTGCGGCGGCGTCCTGTACCGAAGCCATGCCGTCGTCGAAACCGGGAATGCGATGCACGGGGATCGGCTGCGTCAGCCGGATCGCGTCGGCGCCGATGCCGATCCGTGTAGCGGCGATGCCGGCGTCGGCCAGCAGGGCCAGGTAATCGTCGACGGTGGTTTTGCGCCGGTTCACGCGCAGCGTCAGCGGTGGCGCTGCATTGCCTGCGCGCAGGATGGTTTGCCAGTCGTTCGGATAAGCCGACTGTGCATTCCTGATCCACCACGCCGGATAATTCCATTGCGCCACCGGATCGCGTGCGACCTGCTGTAACAGTGTGTCGCGTTCGCGCAGGAAGCGGCGCAGGACGGCATTGGCCATGCCTTTGGCGCGGGCCATGCTGTTGTCGGAGGCGGCAGCGGTCACGGCCTGATCGACGACGGTGAAAGCGTTGTAACGCGGGTTGTCGCTATCGTCGACATCGATCAGCAGCGCCAGTGCGCAGCACAGCAGCGCATGCAGGGTGGGCGGTTCGACGTGCCGTGGCGTCATCGCGGAGAGCAGCGCTTCAGCGCAGCCCAGATGGCGCAGGCAGCAATAGGCAATATCCTGGATCGCTCCGCGTGCCTGCGGCGCGGCATCGGTTTTAGCGAATACCTGGGCCAGCGCCTGTGGCAGGGCCGTGCCGCGGCCGACGGCGGCTACCGCTGTGGCAGCGCCATGCAGGCTGAAGGAAAGGGAATCCGGTTTGAGGGTGAGTCGTGTCACGTTATGCGGCGCAGCGGAAGTGCCGCGCGCAAATGGTTCGGGAACGTGATTGTAACGGGTGGAGAGGCGAGTCAGTCGGCAAACCGCATCCGCGCGGAGCGGATGCAGCAGTGTCGTCAGGAACGGGAGAGATCAGCGAAACGATGCGCGTGGGTCAGACGCCCCACAACACATCCTCGTTTTCCGCATGTGCCGCACGCAGCATTTCCAGCAACGGATAGGCACGGGAAGAGAAGCTGACGACTTCCGGATGCTCATGTTCGTTATCGTCGCCGTCTTCGCCGTGATGCGCCAGCACGTCGCGCTGGATCGTGTCGGAAGGAATGTGCGCCTTGCTTATCGTGATCTCGCCTTCCAGCAGCTTGATCGCGTTGCCGGTTTCCGCAGCGGTGATGACGCCCAGTTTGTGATCCTTGTGCAGCAGATCGAGAATCCGGCTTGCATGTTCCTCGTACATCAGTACGTCGGCGGCAGCTTTGGATTTGAACTTGATTAACATGAGCAGCCTCCTTCTTCTAGTAAATGCGAACTAACGATAGCACGATTTCGGCGCGTGTTCTAGCAAGGTAAAACGTCTTTCCTGCGTATATCCGGCGCATCTATCATCGCCATGATGTATGTCGAAATGCCAAGGTATCAGTTGAACCGGAACGACGAAAAATAAGTGTCGACCGCATCGCGTTGCACGGCGTCTTCCCTGCCGGTGACGACGAGCTGATAAACGTGCCTGTCCTTGGCGAAGAAACGGGCGAACAGCACGCGAGGTTGACCGTTCGTCGCAGCATCGGCTGCACCGGATGCCAGGATCTCCGTGTAGGCCAGCATGCCCGTGCCAGCATTTTGTGATTGCGGCATCGTCGCCGTTTTTTCGTGCCGGACCGTGCCGCGGATGTTGTTGACCATTGCCGTCTTCATTGCCACCAGCGAAGTTTGCGCTTGCGTCGCTTCGGGTAGTTCGGCGCTACCGATGGCAAAGGTGATGCCGTCGACTTCCGTTGCCGTCATCGTCATTGCCGTCGCTATGCCATTCAGATCGATGGGTCGGGTGAACACGGCCGGCTTGGCCGGCATGGCGATGATATAGGCGGCATTGTCGCTGCGGATTTCGCGCCAGTCGAACTTCGGCGAGCAGGCGGCTGTCAATGCCAGCACCGCAATCAGGGGAAGGCGAAGAAGAAAAGGTTTCATGTGATGGGGAACGGTAGCCGTCATCGGAATGGCTCATGTTACATCGCCTGCATCGTGCGCTGCCGTTTCTTCCATGCCGCCAGACGCGTAGAATCATCCGGTAATTGCCATATAACTGCTCTGACATTGCCACGAATGTCGAACGAGGAATGACGGAACGCTGATGGGAAAACTGCTTGCGATCGACGGCATGAATATCGTGCGCCGCGTCTATGAAGCCAACGATGAAACGGAGCCGGCAGCCAAGGCCGAGCTTGCGTTGCGGCATGCATTGTCTTCGTTTCGCAAACTGCTGGCGACGCATGCGCCGACGCATGTGCTGCCCGTCTTCGATGCCGGTGGGCGAACGTGGCGCCACGATGTATATGCCGGCTATCGCGAACATCGCGAAGCGGTTCCGGCTGATTTGCAGGCAGGTATGCCCGGCTTTTGCGCGCAACTCGGCGAATGGGGCTTGACGTCCGTTTCGGTGCAGGGTGTGGAGGCAGATGATGTCATTGCCACAGCCGTGCTGCGCTGGCTGCAGGAGGCGCGCGGCGAGGCGATCGTTGCTTCCACTGATAAAGATCTGCACGGGCTGATCGCCGATGGTGCGTTGCTGTGGGACCACTTTCGCGGCGAGTGGCACGATGCGAAATGGGTGGAGACAAAATTCGGCGTATCGCCTGCGCTGTTGCCGGATCTTCTGGCATTGACCGGCGATGCGGCGGACGGCATTCCCGGCGTGCAGAAGGTCGGCGTGAAGACGGCGGCGAAATTGCTGCAGAACTACGGCGACATCGATCGCATCATGTCCGGGGCTGGCATCCTGAAAGATGCGCTTGGAGAACGGTTACGGCAGGGCAGCGAGAATCTCGCGATCTCACGCCGTCTGGTGGCGCTGAAAACCGATGTGCGCATCGGCGTCAGCTGGAACATGCTGGCATTCGATATCGACAATCTGCGTTGACGTGCGGCATGCCGTATCGAGGCCATGCGGAACCTCGACCATCGTAGAAGGTCCATTCCGCATCACCGCATCACCGCATCACCGCATCACCGCATCACCGCATCACCGCATCACCGCATCACCGCATCACCGCATCACCGCATCGATCCACTTCGCGAAAGGAAAACATCATGCGACGCATTCTTTTGACGGGTGTACTGGCTATGGCAGTCGGCGGCGTCTGGGCTTCCTCGCCGGAAGCCTGGCAGGCCTTGTACAACCAGACGGCGCAAGCCTGTCTGAAAAAAAGCGTGTTGAAGGATGCACGCATCGTCGATGGGCCGGTGGTGTTCAACAACGCGATCGTCTATCGGATCAAGGGCATCCAGCCGCAGGGCAACGGCCAGGTCAGCAGTGCCTACTGTCTGCATCCATATCCGGACGGCTCGCCGGAAGTAGCGGAAAGTACTCGCAAGCGCTAGATCATTGCTCGCGCATCGCGCGGCGATATTGAATGGCTTCGGCCACGTGAGTCTGCGCAATCGACGGTGCGTCGGCCAGATCGGCGATGGTGCGCGCAACCTTCAGTACGCGGTGGTAGGCGCGGGCCGACCAGTTCAAGCGCGTCATCGCCGTGCGCAACAGCTGTTCGCCGCTGGCATCCGGGCGGCAATGCGTGTCGATCTCGCTGACGGTCAGCAGATTGTTATGTTTGCCCTGACGAGCATGTTGCCGCGAAGAGGCGTGTAATACGCGTTGTGCAACCGCATGTGACGATTCCCCCTCGGCCTGTCCGGCCAAATCGCCATGCGCTAGTGCGCCGACCTGGATCTGCATGTCGATGCGATCCAGTAGCGGCCCGGAAATCCTTCCTTGGTAACGCGCGATGCTGTCCGGCGTGCAGCGGCATTTGTTGGATGCGTGGCCCAGGAAACCGCATGGGCACGGATTCATTGCGGCAATCAACTGGAAGTGCGCGGGGAAGTCCGCCTGTCGTGCCGCGCGCGAAATCGTGATGCGGCCGGATTCCAGCGGTTCACGCAGAACCTCCAGCACGGCACGGTTGAATTCAGGCAATTCATCGAGGAACAGTACGCCGCGATGGGCCAGCGAAATTTCGCCGGGCCGCGGCGCGCTGCCGCCGCCGACCAGCGCTACACCGGATGCTGTGTGGTGAGGTGCCCTATAGGGTCGTATTTTCCAGCGCGCCGTCGTAAAGCCGCTGGTCAGCGATTGCACGGCGGCCGATTCCAGCGCTTCGTCGTCGGTCATCGGCGGCAGGATGCCGGCGAAACGTGCCGCCAGCATCGATTTTCCGGTTCCCGGTGGGCCGATCATCAACAGACTGTGCGAACCGGCGGCGGCCACTTCCAGTGCGCGCTTGGCTTGCGCCTGACCTTTTACATCTGCCAGATCGGGATAGGCGGGTGGCGTCGCCGCCGGCGTGGCTTGATGACGTGCCAATTTTGTCGTGCTGTCGCTTGCGGCGAAGTGGGTACAAACTTGTAACAATGAGTCGGCGGGCAGGATGGCCACATCGTTGACCAGTGCGGCTTCATCCGCATTGGCGCGCGGCAGGATGAACGCGCGATGTTTGCCGCTGTGGCCGCCGTCGCGATGCATGGCGAAGGTCATCGCCAGCGCGCCGCGAATCGGCCGCAGTTCGCCGGACAGCGACAGCTCGCCGGCGAATTCATATTGGTCCAGCGAGTCGGCCGGCATTTGCCCGGAAGCTGCCAGAATACCGAGCGCAATCGGCAGGTCGAAGCGGCCGGACTCCTTGGGCAGATCGGCGGGCGCCAGGTTGACGGTGATCCTTCTTGCAGGAAATTCGAAGCCGGCGTTCTGCAGCGCCGCGCGCACGCGATCCTTGGATTCCTTGACCTCGGTTTCCGGCAGGCCGACGATGGTGAAGCTGGGCAGGCCGTTGGCCAGATGCACTTCGACAAGAACTTCAGGCGCTTGCATGCCGGCCAGGGCACGGCTGGTCAGAACGGCGAGGCTCATTGCTCTCCCTTGTTTTGCGGATATCTCTTTTACTTGTTATAGGCATCGGCAGCGGGTGCCGGATGTTTTGCAGCTACTGTGGCATTGCGGCCGGGGCGCGTCTTTCGCTACGGTTCGTTCGGTTTATTGCGAAGACCGCGATCGGTTCGTTGGTCGGTGCGCGTTCAGGTGTGGCCGCGAATGCCGTTCACGGCGTCGGGACGTCTGATGTGCGCCGTTCGGTTTCCAGCGAGACCGATGGCGGACGGCGCCGATCGGTAACGTCCGTCAACCTTTCAGCCGCGCTTCCAGTTCGGCGACCTGGGCTTCCAGCATTTCCAGTTTGGCGCGCGTGTTTGCCAGTACCTGCGCCTGTACGTCGAATTCTTCGCGCGTCACCAGATCCAGTTTGGCGAATCCCTGGCTCATCATGGCTTTCAGGTTTTTTTCGATGTCCTTTGCCGGTGAGTTTTCCAGCACTTGGTTGATCTTGTTCTGCATATCGTTGATAAAAGTGGATTTTTCCATCTGGGGCACCTATAAAAGTGAAAATTTGGCACCATTCAGGTGCAATTTGGCGTGCATCGCCCGTGAACGGTGCAGGCCCATTAAGGTGCATGGGAAAGGTTATTTCCAAACTGCTTTTTGCACCGTGCTTCATGGTGAAAATGATAATACATCTGGAGAATCAAGCTGGCATGAGTCCTGCTAAATGTAGTCTGAGGACATTCCAAAGTCTGGTTTCTACATTTACTTTAAAGGGAATATCATGAAAAAACTGATTCTTGCAGTTGCCGTGTCGGCCGCCTTCGCTGCCAATGTTGCCCAAGCGCAGGAAGCTGCAGCACCTGCTCCAGACAATCAGTTCGCCTTCAATGCCGCTTTCTCTTCGGACTATCGTTTCCGCGGCATTTCGCAGACGCACGGCGATCCTGCCATTTCCGGCGGCGTTGATTACACGCACAACCCGACAGGCTTGTACGCGGGCGTCTGGGCGTCGTCCATCAAGTGGATCGACGATGCAGGCGGCGATAGCGACATCGAATACGATCTGTACGGCGGTATCCGCGGCGAGATCGTCAAGGATGTTTCCTATGACGTCGGCGTGCTGCGGTATTTCTATCCAGGCAGCGGCCTGGGCACCAATCCCGATACGACCGAAATCTACGGCTCGATCGGCTACGGTCCGGTTTCCCTCAAGTATTCGCACGCCGTGACCAACGCCTTTGGTTTTGACGATAGCGAAAACAGCAACTATATCGAAGCCAACGCCACTTTTGAAATTGTGGATGGCTATATGCTCGGCCTCCATGCAGGTCACCAGAAGATCAAGGGCGATCAAGCGGTTGATGCAAGCTACACCGACTGGAAAGTCGGCGTGACCAAGGATTTCCCGCTTGTGACGGTGACGCTGGCCGTGGTTGGCACGGATGCGGAGCGTGACGCGTATTCTTACGTGAAAGACAATGGCAGCACGCACTTCAACGGCAAGACCGGCGCCGTCCTGACCCTCAGCAAATCCTTCTAATCAAAGAGGCGAGCATGAAACTGATCACTGCAATCATCAAGCCGTTCAAACTGGATGAGGTGCGTGAAGCCTTGTCCGAGATCGGTGTGCAAGGCATCACCGTGACTGAAGTCAAGGGCTTCGGTCGTCAAAAGGGTCACACCGAGCTTTATCGTGGCGCAGAATATGTCGTCGATTTTCTGCCGAAGACCAAGATCGAGGCCGCGGTCGACGATGCCATCGTCGATCGTGCGATCGAGGCGATCGAGACATCGGCGCGCACCGGCAAGATCGGCGACGGCAAGATTTTCGTCTATGACCTGCAACAAGTCGTTCGCATTCGTACCGGTGAAACCGGCAGCGATGCTCTATAAGGGGAAAATAATGAGTATCAAGAAAATGTTCGCAAGCGCCTTGGCGGCAGGCGCCTTGTTGATGGCAGCCGGTGCCGGCATGCCGGCGATGGCGGAAGAGGCTGCGGCGCCGGCTGTGGTTGCCGAAGCGCCTGCAGCAGCGGCACCTGCGGCGGAAGCGCCTGCTGCACCGGAAGCGCCTGCTGCGGCGCCGACGTTGAATTCCGGCGATACTGCCTGGATGCTGACGTCGACGATGCTCGTCATCCTGATGACGATCCCTGGCCTGGCATTGTTCTATGGTGGTCTCGGTCGTTCCAAGAACATGCTGTCCGTACTGATGCAAGTGCTCATGCTGTTCTCGTTGATCACCGTGTTGTGGGCGATCTACGGCTACAGCCTGGTATTTGCAGGCGGCGGCTCCTTCTTCGGCACGTTCGACAAACTGTTCCTGAACGGCATCAAGCCGGATACGCTGTCCGGCACGATTCCGGAATACGTGTTCGCATCGTTCCAGGCGACGTTTGCCGCGATTACCTGCGCACTGATCGTCGGTGCTTTCGCCGAGCGCATGAAGTTTGCTGCCGTGATGACTTTTGCCGTGTTGTGGTTCACCTTCAGCTACATCCCGATGGCACACATGGTGTGGGCGGCCGGCGGCCTGCTGTTTGAAGAGGGCGCACTGGATTTCGCAGGCGGCACCGTGGTTCACATCAACGCCGGTATCGCCGGTCTGGTGGGTGCCTACATGGTTGGCAAGCGTATCGGTTTCGGCAAGGAAGCCATGCCGCCGCATTCGCTGACGATGACGATGATCGGCGCTTCGCTGCTGTGGGTGGGCTGGTTCGGTTTCAACGCCGGTTCTGCACTGAGTGCTGGCGGTGTTGCCGGCCTGGCATTCATCAACACGATTCTGGCAACGGGTGCTGCTGCCGTGTCATGGGTGGCTTGCGAATCGCTGTTCAAAGGCAAGGCATCGATGCTGGGTGCAGCTTCCGGCGCGGTTGCCGGCCTGGTTGCGGTGACGCCGGCTGCCGGTTTCGTCGGCCCGATGGGATCGATCGTGCTGGGCCTGCTGGCTGGCGTGGTCTGCCTGTGGGGTGTGAGCGGCCTGAAGCGCATGCTGGGCGTGGATGATGCGTTCGACGTGTTCGGCGTCCATGGCGTCGGCGGTATCCTGGGTGCGATCCTGACTGGCGTGTTTGCTGCGCCTGCGCTGGGCGGCACCGGTGCTGCCGACTATGCGATGGGCCATCAACTGATGGTGCAGATCAAGGGTGTGGTCATCACGCTGGTCTGGTCCGGCGTGGTAGCCTTCATCGCCTACAAACTGGTCGACATGACAATCGGTCTGCGCGTATCGGACGAAGCGGAACGCGAAGGTCTGGACATCACCAGCCACGGCGAATCGGCTTACCACTCGTAATTATTCCTTCCCGCGCAAGCGGGATTTGCAAAAGCGCCTTCCGGATTCCGGCAGGCGCTTTTTTCATATGGACCTTTAAAATTTGCATAACGACCCTAATCTGCATAGACCGGATCAATCGAATCCGGAGGCGCGATCGGAATTTCCGTTTAGAATCAAGCGCCTGCAAAGATAGTCAACGCCAAAGGTTTATATGGTTCCGCACCTCGTCACCGCCCTGAACGGCCCGCTGCTCGATCTGGAAAAGAAGATTCTCACCGCCACGCCGGCCATCGAGCGCTGGTTCCGCCTCGAATGGCAGGAACACACGCCGCCTTTTTACTGTTCGGTGGATTTGCGCAATGCGGGTTTCAAGCTGGCGCCGGTCGATACCAACCTGTTCCCGGGCGGTTTCAACAATCTGTCGCCGGAAATGCTGCCGCTGGCCGTGCAGTCGGCGATGGCCGCCATCGAGAAATATTGCCCGGATGCCAAGAATTTGCTGATGATTCCGGAAGGCCATACGCGCAACACCTTCTATCTGCAGAACGTCGCGCGGCTGATGCAGATCTTCCGCCAGACGGGATTGAATGTGCGCCTCGGTTCGCTGTCGCCGGACGTCAAGAAACCGACGCCGATCGAATTGCCCGACGGCAGTACGCTGACGCTGGAACCGCTGGAACGCTCCGCCAACGGCCGCCGCGTCGGCCTGAAGAATTTCGATCCGTGCACGATCCTGCTGAACAACGACCTGTCGTCCGGCCTGCCATCCATCCTGGAAAACATTCACGAACAGAACCTGCTGCCGCCGCTGCATGCCGGCTGGGCTGTGCGCCGCAAGACCAATCACTTCGCCGCCTACGATGAAGTGGTCAAGAAATTTGCCAAGCTGATCGACGTCGATCCGTGGATGCTCAATCCCTTCTTCATGAAATGTGACGGCATCGACTTCAACGACCATACCGGCGAGGAATGCCTGGCTGCCAACGTCGACACGCTGCTGGCGAAGATGCGCAAGAAGTACAAGGAATACGGCATCAAGGAAAAACCGTTCGTCGTCGTCAAGGCCAATGCCGGCACCTACGGCATGGGCATCATGACCGTGCACGATGCGGCCGAGGTCAAGGACCTGAATCGCAAGCAGCGTAACAAGATGGCCGTGCTGAAGGACGGGCTGGAAGTGACCGACGTCATCATCCAGGAAGGCGTGCCGACCTTCGAGCACATCAACGAATCGGTGGCCGAACCGGTGGTCTACATGATCGACCGCTACGTCGTCGGCGGTTTCTACCGCGTGCACGCCGATCGCGGCAATCACGAGAACCTGAATGCGCCGGGTGCGCATTTCGTGCCGCTGGCGTTCGCG
This sequence comes from Oxalicibacterium solurbis, assembly GCF_014635845.1. Lineage (GTDB taxonomy): Bacteria > Pseudomonadota > Gammaproteobacteria > Burkholderiales > Burkholderiaceae_D > Oxalicibacterium > Oxalicibacterium solurbis. The sequence goes on from NZ_BMDP01000003.1 coordinate 568,777, forward strand.
CACCAGCATGCGCTGCCGGATTACCAGGCCAAGCCGGGCACGGCTGCGCCGAACCGCTTCTACATCTACGGCGTGGTGGCGCGGCTGGCGCTGCTGGCCGCTTCGCTGGAAATGGAAAAGACCGATCCGAATCCGGAAGTGTATTGAGCCTAGCGATTCGGCATGCGGCAACGGGCCGCCGTATCGAACAATCCGCTTGATGGCACAATGGCATATTCCACGCCGGCGGTTTGAAACCGTCGCGAGATTTTCCGGGATGCATTGAATGAAACTGGCTTTCATCGCCGATCCGCTGGACGGCTTCAAGATTTACAAGGACACCACCTACGCGATGATGGCGGAGGCGGCGCGCCGCGGTCATGCGATCCATGTCCTGCAGCACAAGGACATGGCGTTCGAGGGCGGCCGCGTGGTGGCGAATGCGGCACGCGTGACGCTGACCGGCGATCCGGACGACTGGTATCGCATGGATGCGCCGCTGGAGCGCGAACTGACGTGGTTCGACGCGGTGCTGGAACGCACCGATCCGCCGTTCAACATGGAATACATCTACGCGACCTATCTGCTGGAATTGGCGGAAAAGCAGGGCGCGCGCATTTTCAACAAGCCGGAAGCGATCCGCGATTTCAACGAAAAGCTGGCGATCGCGCAATTCCCGCAATTCATCGCGCCGACGCTGGTGACCGCCGATGCGGCGCGCATTCGCGCTTTCCACCACCAGCATCGCGACATCATCCTGAAGCCGCTGGACGGCATGGGCGGCATCGGCATCTTCCGCGTGAAGGACGATGCGATGAACCTTGGTTCCATCATCGAGACGCTCACGCACAACGGCCGCCAGACCATCATGGTGCAGCGCTATATTCCGGAGATCACGCAGGGCGACAAGCGCATCCTGCTGATCGGCGGCGAAGTCGTGCCGTATTGCCTGGCGCGCATTCCGCAGGGCACCGAGATCCGCGGCAATCTGGCTGTCGGCGGCATCGGCGTGGCGCGCGAGATTTCGGCGCGCGACCGCGAGATCGGTTCCGCGCTGGCGCCGGTTCTGCTGCAGCGCGGCCTGTTGCTGGTAGGATTGGACGCCATCGGCGACTGGATGACCGAATTGAACGTCACCAGCCCGACCTGCTTCCAGGAAATCCGGCAGCAGACGGGGTTCGACGTCGCTGCGATGTTCGTCGATGCGCTGGAAAAACACGCCGCAACGTGGAATGCCTGACGGCATGTGCACGAAAACGGCATTGAAGCGTTAAGTTGAAGCGTTGAAGGGTAGGTAAACCGATGGTCGGGATTCTGTTGTTGACGCATGCACCGCTCGGACAGGCATTCATTTCTGCGGCGACGCATGTGTTCCGTACCGCCCCGGAACGGCTGACGGCGCTCGACGTCGTCGCCGATCAGGATCCGCGCGAAGTGGAGCGGCTCGCAAAGGAGGCGATCGCGAAGCTGGATGACGGTTCCGGTGTGCTGGTGATCACCGACGTGATGGGCGGCACGCCGTCCAACTGCACGCTGGGTTTGTGCAATGCCGAGAACGTGGCAATCATCGCCGGCATCAGCCTGCCGATGCTGCTGCGAGCAATCACTTACCGCAACGATACGCTCGACGTCGTGGTGGAAATGGCGCTGGCCGGCGGCCAGGGAGGAGCGGTCCGGGTGGACAACCGCGTCCGGCTGGCGCCGAACTGAATTCGCAACATAAAGCTAGAAGAAAAAATGATCGAACAGGAAATCGAAATCATCAACAAGCTGGGCCTGCATGCACGCGCATCGGCCAAGCTGACGCAACTGGCAGCCAAGTACAAGAGCGAAGTCTGGATGACGCGCAACAAGCGCCGCGTCAACGCCAAATCCATCATGGGCGTGATGATGCTGGCCGCCGGCAAGGGTGCCAAGGTCACGCTGGAAACCAATGGCCCCGACGAGCAGGAATGTTTCGACGCGATCGAACTGCTGATCAAGGATAAATTCGGCGAAGGCGAATAAAACCCGACGCTCGGCGCCGCTTGCATCAGCAATTGCGCGCATGTATTTACTGCACCACGTTCACCGAACAGACACTTCGATGACATCATTCACGTTACACGGCATCCCGGTTTCGCGCGGCATCGCCATCGGCCGCGCGCACCTGCTTGCGCCCGCCGCGCTCGATGTCGAGCATTACCTGATTGCCGAAGACAAGGTCGAGGCCGAGGTCGCGCGCCTGCAATCCGCGCTGGCGGCCGTGCGCACAGAATTGCAGACGTTGTGGAGCGAATTGCCGAAGGAAGCGCCGGCCGAACTGGGCGCTTTCATCGACGTCCATGCGTTGATCCTGTCCGATCCGATGATTGCCGACGTGCCGCTCGACATCATTCGCACGCGCCACTACAACGCCGAATGGGCGCTGGTGACGCAGATCGAGGAGCTGTCGTCGCAGTTCGAGGAAATCGAGGATGCCTATCTGCGCGAACGCAAGGCCGATGTCGAACAGGTCGGCGAGCGTATCCTGAAGCAGCTGATGGGCAGCGCCAGCCTGTTGCCGAAGAATGTCGACGGCGACGGACCGCACATGATCGTCGTCTCGCACGACATCTCGCCGGCCGACATGCTGCAATTTCGTGATCGTGCATTCAGCGGCTTCATCACCGATGTCGGCGGCCAGAACTCGCATACCGCGATCGTCGCGCGCAGCCTCGATATTCCGGCTACCGTCGGCGTGTCGTTCGCCTCCGCGCTGATCCGGCAGGGCGACTGGATCATCATCGACGGCGATGCCGGCGTGGTGGTGGTCGATCCGGCGCCCATTGTGCTCGACCAGTATCGCGATAGACAGGCGCGCCAGCTGCGCGAACGCAAGAAGCTCGGCAAGCTGAAGAAGATGCCGTCCGTCACGCTGGACGGCACGCCGGTCACGCTGCTGGCGAACATCGAATTCCCCGACGATTGCGTACATGCGCTGGAAGGCAGCGCGCACGGCATCGGCCTGTTTCGTTCCGAATTCCTGTTCATGAATCGCGCGGCGAACGAGTTGCCGACCGAAGAAGAACAGTTTCATTCGTACAAGCAGGCGGTGATCGCAATGAAGGGGCGGCCGGTTACGATCCGCACGCTGGACATCGGTTCCGACAAGCCGATCGACGAGGACGAGCAGACGTCGCTTAACCCTGCACTCGGCTTGCGCGCGATTCGCTATTGCCTGGCCGAGCCGCAGATGTTCATGACGCAGCTGCGCGCGATCCTGCGCGCTTCCGCGTTCGGCCCGATCAAGCTGCTGATTCCGATGTTGTCGCATGCCTTCGAAATCGATCAGACGCTGGCGCTGATCGAGCAGGCCAAGGCGCAATTGCGCACCGAGAAGATCAAGTTCGATGCCGAGATTCGGATCGGCGCAATGATCGAAGTGCCGGGCGCGGCGTTGGCGCTGCCGATGTTCATCAAGCGGCTGGATTTCCTGTCGATCGGCACTAACGACCTGATCCAGTACACGCTGGCGATCGATCGCGTCGATCACGAGGTCGCGCATCTGTACAACCCGCTGCATCCATCCGTGCTGTTCCTGCTGTCGACAACGATTGCGATGGCGGCCAAGGCGGAAGTGCCGATTTCGGTGTGCGGCGAGATGGCCGGCGACATCAAGATGACGCGCTTGCTGCTGGGCATGGGTTTGCGGGAATTTTCGATGCATCCGGCACAATTGCTGTCGGTGAAGAACGAAATCCTCAACAGCGACCTGTCGGTGCTGGAGCCGGCCACGCGCAAGATTCTGCGCAGCTACGAACCGCAAGTGATCGCCGAGGCGGTCGAGCGCCTGCAGACGCTGTAATCCATTGCAGCGCAATGCAGGTGCCCCGATCGGCACTGTGCAGCCTGCGTTGCGGACTGTTCGCGCGATTGCCATTTTCATATTGCTTGCAGCATCGATGGCCGGCCTGGCCGTTTGACGCGGCGGAGCGACTTGTTTATTCTTACGTCATTGCGCCGATTTGACACCAGCTTGCGGGCGCACAACAAATACGGCTAAAGCGCGTGCTCGAAACGAGTCCCGAATTAGCCCGAACGTCCAAGCGCCGTCGGGCTTTTTTGTTTTTTGCGCAATTTTTTGCAAATCGGGAAACCGTGGCCTGCACGTCGAATGGCGTTTCTCCTGATGGATAACATGAGTTCTCTCGGAATCGTTTCCCCGCAATCGATGTTCTTCCCCGAACCGCTACCGTTGCAGAGCGGTGCGGAGATTGCCGATTACACGCTCGTCTACGAAACCTACGGCACGCTGAATGCGGATCGCTCGAATGCCATTCTCATCTGCCATGCGCTGAATGCCTCGCATCACATCGCCGGCCGTTACGGCGAGGATGCAAGCAGCGTCGGTTGGTGGGACAACATGGTCGGCCCCGGCAAGCCGGTGGATACCGACAAATTCTTCGTCATCGGCGTCAACAATCTCGGTTCCTGTTTCGGCTCGACCGGCCCGATGCACACCAATCCGGCGACCGGCAAACCTTATGGTGCGCACTTCCCGGTCATCACGGTGGAAGACTGGGTGCAGGCGCAGGCGCGCCTGGCCGATCGTCTGGGCATCGAACAATTCGCGGCTGTGATGGGCGGTTCGCTCGGCGGCATGCAGGCGCTGAGCTGGAGCATCCTGTTTCCGCAGCGCCTGCGGCATTGCATCGTGATCGCATCGACGCCCAAATTGTCGACGCAGAACATCGCGTTTGACGACGTGGCGCGGCAGGCGATTCTGACCGATCCGGATTTTCATGGCGGCGATTTCTACGCGCACGGTGTGGTGCCGAAGAACGGCCTGCGCGTGGCGCGCATGATCGGCCATATCACCTATCTGTCGGACGATGTGATGGCCGCCAAGTTCGGCCGCGACCTGCGCTCCGGCAAATACCAGTTCGGTTACGGCATCGATTTCGAGATCGAATCGTATCTGCGCTATCAGGGCGACAAGTTTTCCGAATACTTCGATGCGAATACCTATCTGCTGATCACGAAGGCACTCGATTATTTCGATCCGGCCCGTGATTTCGGCGGCGACCTGACGAAGACGCTGGAAAACACGCAAGCGGAATTCCTGCTCGTCTCGTTCACGACCGACTGGCGTTTTGCGCCCGAGCGCAGCCGCGAGATCGTCGAGGCACTGGTCAACAATCGCCGCAAGGTGAGCTACGCCGAGATCGATGCGCCGCACGGCCACGACGCCTTCCTGCTGGACGATGCGCGTTACATGAATGCTGTGCGTTCCTATTTCGGCAACATGTGGCAGCAGATGCAGCAGCAGCAACAGCAGCCGCAACTACAGCCGAAAAACACGACGGAAGGAGCGCGCGCATGAACTTCGGGGAATTGAGCGGCTTCCGTCCGGACCTTGCCTTCATCGCACACTGGGTGAAGAAGGAATCGCATGTGCTGGATCTCGGCTGCGGCGACGGTGTGATGCTCGACTATCTGCAGACGGACAAGGACTGCAGCGGCTACGGCATCGAGATCGACGACGTGATGATTCCAAAATGCATCGCGCGCGGCGTGCAGGTCATCCAGCGCGATCTGGAATCGGGCCTGTCCATCTTCGACGACAACGCCTTCGACACGGTGCTCTGCCTGTCCGCATTGCAGATGATGAAGAACGTGGAAGGCGTGCTGCGCGACATCGCGCGCGTCGGCCGCGATGCGATCGTGTCGTTCCCGAATTTTGCCTACTGGCCGCATCGCATTGCATTGCTGCGCGGCCGCATGCCGGTATCGAAAAGCCTGCCGTACGACTGGTACGACACGCCCAACCTGCGCTGCGCGACGATCCGCGATTTCGAAGAACTGGCAGCCGAAGTCGGCCTGCAGGTCGTCGAATGCGTGGCGCTGGATGACGGCAAGCCGGTACAATTTCTGCCGAACTGGCGCGGCAGCCTCGCGGTATTTCGTTTGCGGAAAATCTAGGCGTTACTTCTTTTAAATCGGATCGCTGTCTTCTGCCGCATCGTTTTTCGCCGCATCGCCTTCCACCATTGCACTGGTAGAAGGAACGATACGCGAGGCAAGCCATAGCAGGATGATGACCGGCACGCCGAGCAGTGCGGTGCCGGTGAAGAAGTTGGCGTAGCCGAAGGCATCCACATAGACGCCCGAATAGCCGGCCAGGAATTTCGGCAGCAGCAGCATGATCGAGCTGAACAGCGCGTATTGCGTGGCCGAATAGCTGATGTTGGTCAGGCTCGACAGATAGGCGATGAAGGCGGCGCTGGCGATGCCGCTGGCCAGATTGTCTGCCGACACCACCGCCACCAGTGCCGTCACGTCATGGCCATGTCCCGCCAGCCACGCGAACAGCAGATTGGTCAGCGCACTCAGTACCGCACCCAGCGCGAGAATGCGCATCATGCCGAAGCGTATCGACAGTGCGCCGCCGATGAAGGCGCCGGCCAGCGTCATCACGATGCCGAACACCTTGGTCACGGCCGCCACTTCATCCTTCGTGTAACCCATGTCGACATAGAACGGATTGGCCATGATGCCCATCACCACGTCGCTGATGCGATAGATCGCGATCAGCGCGAGGATGGTGACGGCCTGCCAGCGATAACGGACCAGGAAATCGCGGAACGGGCCGATGACGGCATCATCCAGCCAGGCCGCCGCATTCTTGGCTGGCGGCAGCAGCCGGCGCGCCGGTTCCGGCGACAGGAAAACCGTGATCGTGCCAACCAGCATCGAGGCTGCCATCGCCAGATAGGCGACGCGCCATGCACCTTGTTGATACCCGTCTATGCCGGCCACTTCGGCGCGCGCGGCAATCCACAGTACGCCGGCGCCGGCCCAGATCATCGCCAGCCGGTAGCCGGTCTGGTAGCTGGCCGCCAGCGCCGCCTGTTTGTCGGTAGCGGCCGATTCGATGCGAAAGGCGTCGAGCGCTATATCCTGCGTGGCGGAGCCAAAAGCCACCATCAATGCGCACCAGACGACCGGCTCCAGTGCCGTATGCGGATCGTTGGTCGCCATGCCGACGAGCCCGGCCATGATCGCCAGTTGCGACAACAGCAGCCAGCTGCGGCGGCGGCCCATGGTGCGTGTCAGAAACGGTATCGGCAGGCGATCGACCAGCGGCGCCCATGCCCACTTGAACGCATAGGCGAGGCCGACCCAGCTCAGGTAGCCGATGGTGCTGCGGTCGATGCCGGCTTCGCGCAGCCAGAAGCTGAGCGTACCCAGCACCAGCATCAGCGGCAGGCCGGCGGAAAAGCCGAGGAACAGCATGCGCAGCGCGGCGGGTTCGCGGTAGACCTTCAGCGTGTCCCACCAGGCACGTCTTGCTGCGCCGCTGTTGCGAAAAATCATGTCTGCCTGTCCAGGGTCGAGTGCGGGATCGAATGAAGCGCCGGCATGTGGCCGGCAGTGTGCGATGCTGACACAAGCGCCGGGATGCGGCAAGCGAGCATGACCATGGCCGCGCGGCTTGTCGTACGGGGGAGCCTGCGGGTTATTGCACGCCGGTCATTGCGTGCCGTTCATTACACGCGGCTCTTTACGATTTATCATGGCGCATCCTTGGCATTTCCTTCACACCTTTCGCGAGGCAGCCAGCTTATCCATGAGCGAACCGGATCTTCCTTCTTCTGCAGCACAGCCGCGGCGCAACCGTTTCGACCGCATGGAATGGGCCGGCGCCTTCGGCGATCTCGGCACGCTGATCCCGTTCGTCGCGGCCTACATCGGCGTGCTGAAGATGGATCCGTTCGGCGTGCTGTTCGCGTTCGGTGCCGCGATGCTGGTGTGCGGACTCTATTACCGCACGCCGTTCCCGGTGCAGCCGATGAAGGCGATCGGTGCGGTCGCTGCCCTGCAAGCGGTGCAGACGGCGACCGTCACGTCGGCGGCCGTCTACAGCGCGGCGCTGGCGACCGGTGTCATCTGGCTGTTTCTGGGGCTGAGCGGACTGGCTGCGCGCGTAGCGCGGCTGGTGCCGCCGACCGTGGTGACCGGCATCGTGTTCGGCCTCGGTTTCGGCTTCATGCTGGAAGGCGTGCGCATGATGCACAACGACTGGACGATTGCCGCGATCGGCGGCATCGGCACCGTGCTGCTGATGCGCAGTCGCAGCGTGCCGGCGATGTTCGTGCTGCTGACGTTCGGCATTGCCGTCGGCGCTTCCCGCGATCCGCAGGCACTGACGTCGCTGTTGCAAGCCGGCGCTGCCTTTCATGCGCCGAGCTTTGCGTTGACGGACCTGACGTGGAACCAGCTCTTCGTCGGCATCGTGCTGCTGGCCTTGCCGCAGGTGCCGCTGACGCTTGGCAATGCGGTGATCGCGATCAGGGAAGAGAACAACCGGCTGTTTCCGGATCGTCCGGTCAGCGAGAGCGGCGTCGCTGTTTCGACCGGCATCATGAATCTGTTCAGCGCAACGGTCGGCGGTGTGCCGATGTGCCACGGCGCCGGCGGCATGGCCGGGCATATCGCGTTTGGCGCGCGCACCGGCGGCGCGCCGGTGATCCTCGGTTGCGTGCTGCTGGTGCTGGCTTTCTTCTTCAGCGGTTCGGTCGAGCTGCTGTTCCGCCTGTTTCCGATTGCCGTGCTGGGCGTGATCCTGTTCCTGACCGGCGCGCAACTGGCGCTGGGCAGCAGCGTCTTTCCGGAGGAACGCGGCGGCCGTGTCGTCGTGCTGCTGACGGCTGCGCTGTGCATGTGGAATGTCGGCATCGGCTTCGTGGCCGGCCTGGGATTGCATCACATGCAGCGCCGCGGCTGGCTGCATTTCTAGATAGCTTTCAATTACTCCAGCCAGCGTGCCCGGCTGGCGGCAATCGCGATGGCCACGGCCAGTACGCCGATGAAAGCGATGCCGGCCTGCAATCCCCATCCCTGCGTGAGAAAGCCGACCACCGGCGGGCCGAGCAGGCCGCCGCTGTAGCTGAAGGTGGCGACCGCCGCCAGCGCCGTCGAGCCGTGCCGGCCGGCCGCGCTGAACGTGAACGGAAAGACGGCCGCCAGTCCCGAACCGGCCAGCGCGAAACCGGCGATCGTCAGCGGCACGTTCAATGCCAGCGTCGCGATGAAGATACCGAACGCCGCCAGCAGCGCGCCCAGCGACACCACGCGACGCGCGCCGAAGCGATCCTTCAGCGGATCGCAGACCAGCCGCGCCAGCAGCATCAGACAGGCGAAGCCGGCGAACGCCAGCGGCGCCACGCCATCGTGCACATGCAATTCGTCCGTCATGAATACGCCGCTCCAGTCGGCGATCGAGCCTTCTGCCACCGCGCCGCAGAAACCGATGAGGCCCAGCGCAATGACCGGCCCGTGCGCGATCGCGAACAAGGCATGTCCCGGTTCCGGCTCGACGCGATCCGGCGGCAAGGCGCGGTAGGCGATCGTCAGCGGCGGCAACAGCAGCAGCGAGATTGCAAGGAAATGCACGGGCGGCGTGATCGCGAGGCCGGCCAGCAGGCTGCCCAGCAGCGCGCCCGACAGCGTACCGACGCAGAACCACGCGTGCAGCAGCGACATCGTCGAACGTCCGGCGGATTTTTCCTGTGCCGTGCCGAGCGCATTGATGGCAACGTCGAAACAGCCCGAACCGCCGCCCAGCACGACGACGGCCATCACCAGCAGCGGCATGTTGGGTGCCAGTGCCGTGCACGGCAGAACGGCGATCAGTGCGAGGCCGGCATACCAGGCGGCGCGCCGCGCACCGTAGCGCGCGACCATGCCGGCCGCCAGCGGGAACGAGGCGACGGCGCCGAAGCCACCGCCCAGCAGCACGATGCCCAGTTGCGCCGGCGTCAGTTGCAGGCCGTCGCGGATCGCCGGAATGCGTGCCGCCCACGATGCATAGATGATGCCGAGCAGGATGAAGAGGAAAGGTGTTGCGATTGTTCGCAAACGGGATGAAACGGGCATGAGGCGAAGCGTCCTGGTAAAGGAGGGATTGTAGTGCGGGACAGGCCGTGCTGCTGTCGATAAAGCAGCGCCCTTGACGTTGCATCAAGGGCGCTGCTTCGGATGACGCGAAAACGAAGTTCGGTTCAGGACAATTTCGGTTGGAGCGGATCCGCGGTCAGGTAGCCGACGGCGGCCTGATATTTGTTGCCGTAGTTTTGGTCGATCGCGGTGACGACGTCGGCGCGCAGGCGTTTGTCCGCGATGGCGGCTTTGGCGGTGCCTTCGCCCGGATGCTGGAAATTGCTCATGATGTAGGTCCAGCCGTTGATTTCGTCGACCGCATGCAGGCCGGTGGATTCGGCGCCGGCCGGCAGCGACATCAGGCGCGACAGTTTGCCGGTGTCGACGTGGTAGGCCCACAGGAAGTTGTTGGTATGGCGGCTGCTGTCTTCGCCGATGAAGAGCGTGCGCATCTTCTCGGAAAACTTCAGGTTATCCGGATTGCCGATCTTGTCCGGGTTCGATTTGTTGCCCAGTGCATCGGCGGCGATGTCTTCACCCAACAGCAGCGCGCGCGTGCGGGCGGGTACCCATTCGCTGTCGATAGCCGCACCGTCGGTATCGTGCTGGCCGCCGGCCAGGTCGTGTGCGAATACGCCGCCGGAGCGCAAGGCTTGCGGCAAGGCGATGTTGGTCTCGGGGCGGTTGGCGGCGTGGCCGGCGATCATCGAATCCTGGATATTCTGCAGCGCCGAGTAGGCGATCTTGTCCTTGATGTTGACGGTCGTGCCTTCCAGTTTCGTGAAGCCCATGCTGGCGCCTTTCAGGTTGGCGTAGCGATGGGTTTCGAGGAAGGCGGCGGCCTTCACCAGCCTGGCATCGGCGGGGTCGACCAGCTTCACCCAGTTGGCATTCTTGTCGGCAAAGATCTTCGTGTAGCCCGGATCGGCGCGCATGTCCGTATCGGTCACATGCATGAAGTCGTCCAGCCGGATGCCGCTGTCGATCAGTGCTTCGATCTCGTCGCTGGTCGCGTGGCCGAGCTTGATCCAGCCGAGCGTCGCGCCGGCGGACGCGGTGTCCAGCGTCAGGCTGGAAGTCAGTTTGGCGACGTACAGCGTGCCGGCCGACAGATCTTTCTTTCTGTCGGCCACGAACATGAACAGGCCGCCGTTCGTGTAGTCGTCGCCCATCAGTACGGTGCGCTCGTCCGGCATCACCTGGATCAGTTCGTGCGAGATGCGGCCCAGACAGTAATGCTTTTTGATGCTGCCGCTGCCGTCCGGATGGACGGTGACTTCCGGCACGTGACCGTAGTGGTACGGGTTGGCACCACCGGGCGTGCCGTAGGCGGCTTTGAACGTGTGCAGGCTGAAGCTGTTGAAATACGGCGAGGTGTTGTTGCGATTGCCGGCGGGTGCGTCGAGGAAGGGCACGTTCGGTTCGTATTCCTCGCTCGACAGGTGCGTGCCCCAGGGCGACAGGCTGGCGCCGCAGGTGATCCACAGGCCATGCACGCCGGAGGTATCGACATTGTGATACTGCACCAGCGTCAGCTTGCCGGTGGACTGATCCTGGTCCAGCGTCAGCACGGCGATCGGCGACGGCAGCTGGCCGTAGATGTCTTTGCCGGCCGCATCGCTGCTCGTGTATTCGAACTGCACGACGGCGAACACGGCCTTGCCCTTGATGCCGGGTACGGTCGGATTCGGCAGGGCGAGCAGCGAGGTACCGTCCGGCGAATCGGAAAAATACTGGCGCGGCGTGGCGCCGGACGTATCCATGATCGGCTTGTTGTGAATGTCGTAGTAGCCGCCGGCAACGATGATACCGCCGCCCTGCTTCGGCACTTCGGTGCCGGTCAGGAAGAACGGCTGGTAGGCGAGTTTGTAGCGTCGCACCGTGTCGTCGCTGAAATGGACGTTCATGACGGAACCCACGGTCGTTGTCGCCATCGCGGCGGCATCCGTGGGCGCTGCCATCGCGGTGAAGGATGTGGCGGCGTAGCCGGCCGTACCGGAAGCGGCGCGGCCGATGTTGCTGCAGCCGGCAAGCAGCGAAGCGGTTGCCATCGATCCGAGCGGAAGCAATGGTACGGCAGAGAGCAGTTTCAGCGCTTTGCGACGTGAAGGGATGGCAAGGTCTGACATAAGGGGTTCCGTTGGCTGGGAGCACATGTCTGGATGCGGGCCGGCCGCGGCCGACAGACGCTCAGGATAATCCGGGTTTGGGTGAGCGGATTATAGGAATGCGATATGACGATTTGATGAAGTTGCTGCGCAGGAAGGCGCGCACACTCCAATGCGGCGTTGTGACGTGTTTTGAAGTGCGGAGATTGAGATGTAGAAATTGAAGTGCGGAGGAAAATGGCGACGCGGTGAATGCCGTCATTGCCGCCGCCGCATCAGATCATGCAAGGTCAGCAGCGTGACTTGTGATCCGATGCGGCGGGAATGCTCAAAGCTGCCAGTCGTAATCGATAGTCAGCGGCGCGTGATCGCTGAAGCGTTCGTCCTTGTAGATGGAGACGCTCTGCGCGGTGCCGGCGAAGTCCGGCGTGGCGATCTGGTAATCGATGCGCCATCCGACGTTCTTGGCCCAGGCCTGGCCGCGGTTGCTCCACCACGTATATTGCTCGGGGCGCACGTCGATGCGGCGGAACACGTCGACGAAGCCGACTTCGTCGAACAGGCGCGTCAGCCATGCGCGCTCTTCCGGCAGGAAGCCGGAATTCTTGCGGTTGCCCTTGTAGTTCTTCAGGTCGATTTCATTGTGCGCGATGTTCCAGTCGCCGCAGATGACGAACTCGCGTCCGCACGCCTTCAATTCGATCAGGTGCGGCAGGAACAGGTCCATGAAACGGAACTTTGCCTGCTGCCGTTCCTCGCTCGACGAGCCGGACGGGCAATAGACCGAGATCACGCTGAGTTTGCCGAAATCGCATTGCACGTAGCGACCCTCGGCATCGAATTCCGGGCAGTTGAAGCCGATCTGCACGTTGTCCGGCTCGCTGCGGCAATAGACGCCGGCGCCGGAATAGCCCTTTTTCTCCGCATAGTGGAAATAGCCGCGATAGCCTTCCGGCGTCAGGAATTCTGTCGTCATGTCGGTCGCCTGCGCCTTCAGTTCCTGCACGCAGATGAAATCGGCATTCTGCTTGTCCATCCACGGAAAGAAGCCTTTTCTGGCGGCCGAACGGATGCCGTTCAGGTTGGCGGAGATGATTTTCATGGTGTCGTCGCAAAAATAGAGGGGCACAGGATACCCGATTCGGCGGCGGCGATGCGCTGGGCCGACAGGCACGGCCTTTGCATTGACAGCGAGAATCGTCCGATAACGATTTAAAATGTGGCCTTCGTCGCGGCAGTAGCGACAAATTTCGTCACTTTTTCTTTCGTCATGAGGTCGTCTTGAACAATTTGCGGCAGGAATTCATCAGATTTGCGGTCGACGCCGGCGTATTGCGCTTCGGCGAATTCGTCACCAAGGCGGGACGGACGTCGCCGTATTTTTTCAATGCCGGCTTGTTCAACCAGGGCGGCACGCTGGCGCGCATTGCGGATTTCTACGCGCAGACGCTGATCGATTCCGGCCTGCAGTTCGACATGCTGTTCGGGCCGGCGTACAAGGGCATCACGCTGGCGTCGGCCACCGCGGTGGCGCTGGCGAATCGCGGCCGCGACGTGCCGTTTGCGTTCAACCGCAAGGAAGCCAAGGATCACGGCGAAGGCGGCACCATCGTCGGCGCCAGGCTGGAAGGCCGCGTGGTGATCATCGACGACGTGATTTCGGCGGGCACCTCGGTGCGCGAATCGGTCGACATGATCCGCGCGGCGGGCGCGACGCCATGTGCGGTGCTGATCGCGCTGGACCGCATGGAGCGTTCCGGCAAGGACGATGCGCTGTCCGCGCATTCGGCGGTGCAGGATGTCAGCAATACTTACGGCATGCCGGTGATTTCGATCGGCAACCTGTCCGACCTGTTCGAATACATCTCGAACGCCGGCGCGGGAACGGAGCAGGCGCAGTACAAGGAAGCGATCGCGGCGTACCGCAGAAAGTACGGCGTGAGTTGATCGTCGTTTTTCTGTGGGAGGAGTGGAATGCAAGCTGCGGTAAGAACGCTGCGTTTGTTGTCGTTGCTGTCGCTGTTTTGTGCGGCATCGTCGCATGCCGGCACGTTCTACATGTGCAAGGACGCGAACGGCCGCACCTTCACGTCCGACCGTCCGATTTCGGAGTGTGCGAACCGGCCGTTGCGTGAATACGGCAGCAACGGCGTGCTGAAACGGGAAATCGCCGCGCCGCTGACGCCCGAGCAGAAACGCGCGCAAGCCTTGCAGGAACAGCAGCGCCAGGACGAACTTGCCGCGCTCGAAGAACAGAAGCGCAGCGATCGCGCACTGCTGGCCCGCTACCGTAGCGAGGACGATATTGGCGTTGCACGCAAGCGCGCCGGTGCGGCAACGAACGAACAGATCGTGCAGCAGAAGAAGGAACTGGCTGCGGCAGAGACGGAATGGCAGGCGACCCAGGCCGCCGTCGATGCGCGGCAGGACAAGGGCAAGATACCGCCTGCCATGCGCGACAAACTGGCCAAGGCACTGGAAAACGTACGCGTGCAGAAAGCGGCATTGCGCGACAACGAGATCGCGCTGGCCCAGATCAATGCGAAGTACGATGCGGTGCTGCGGCGCTACCGGAAGATCGTCGGACAGTCGTTGCCGGCGGAATCGGCCAGCCGATAATCAGGAATCCATCCGGCTCGCCGCGACCTTCCCGGCCTTCCCGAATTTCCCGCGAAAGCCGATTCTTCGAACTCTCATGCGCATGGGATGCCCTGCGGCGCCTTGCGCGTCGTATTATGCGGAATCCCGGAACAGGTCCGGGCACAATGGAGGGCAACCATGACATTCGCCGAATCGATTCGCACCTGTTTCAGGAAATACGCCGATTTCAATGGCCGCGCAACGCGGTCGGAATTCTGGTGGTGGGTCTTGTTCGTCATTGTCGTCGGCATCGTGCTCGGCAGCATCAACGAAAGGCTGGCGCAACTGTTCTCGCTGGCGATGATTCTGCCCAATATCGCCGTCACCGCACGGCGCCTGCATGACATCGACCGCAGTGGCTGGTGGCAACTGATCGGCCTGATTCCATTCATCGGCTGGATCATCGTCGTCTACTGGTGCGCGCAGCCAGGCAAGGAAACGACGCGTTTCGGTTGAGCGCTGCTCACGGATTCGGATACAAAAAAAGCGCACCCTCGGGTGCGCTTTTTTCATGGAGCGGTGCCTTGCTCAACCGGCCAGTTTTTTCTTTAGCAGTTCAGTCAGCTGCGCCGGATTGGCCTTGCCGCGGCTGGCTTTCATCGCTTGTCCCATCAGCGCGTTGATGGCCTGTTCCTTGCCGGCGCGGTATTCCGCCACCGATTTGGCATTGGCGGCCAATACGTCGTCGACGATTTTTTCCAATGCGCCGCTATCGGAAATCTGCTTCAGACCCTTGGCTTCGATGATCTCGTCGGCCAGCGTCGCGCTGTCCGATTTCGCTTCCCACATGCCGCCGAACACTTCCTTCGCGATCTTGTTCGAGATCGTGCCGTCGGCGATGCGTTTGAGCAGCAGCGCGAATTGTGCCGGTGCGACCGGTGACGCGTCGATCTCGATGCCTTCGCGGTTCAGCGTTGACGAGACGTCACCCATCAGCCAGTTGGCGGCGGGTTTGGCCTGCTCGTTGCCGGCAGCGGCGACGACCTGTTCGAAGTAGTTCGCCATCGCCTTCGATTGTGTCAGCACCGAAGCATCGTAGTCGGACAGGCCGTAGTCGCGCACGAAGCGTTCGCGCATCGCTCCCGGCAGTTCCGGCATCGCGGCTTTCACGCGCGCGATCCATTCGTCGGCGATGACCAGCGGCGGCAGGTCGGGGTCGGGGAAGTAGCGGTAATCCTGCGCATCTTCCTTGCTGCGCATCTCGCGCGTTTCGCGCTTGTCGGGATCATACAGGCGCGTGGCCTGCACCACGCGGCCGCCATCCTCGATCAGTTCGATCTGGCGGCGCACTTCGTAGTTGATCGCGTCTTCGAGGAAGCGGAACGAGTTCAGGTTCTTGATCTCGCAGCGCGTGCCGTATTCCTTCTGGCCCATCGGGCGCACCGAGACGTTGGCGTCGCAGCGGAACGAGCCTTCCTGCATGTTGCCGTCGCAGATGCCAAGCCAGGTCACCAGCGTGTGCAATGCCTTCGCATAGGCGACCGCTTCGGCGGCGCTGCGCATGTCCGGCTCGGTGACGATTTCCAGCAGCGGCGTGCCGGCGCGGTTCAGGTCGATGCCGCTCATGCCGTGGTAATCCTCGTGCAGCGATTTACCTGCATCTTCTTCCAGATGCGCGCGCGTCAGCGTGACGGATTTGATCTCGGTCTTGCCGTCGATCTCCAGCGGGAACGAGATGGTGCCGCCCTGCACGACAGGCAGATCCATCTGGCTGATCTGGTAGCCCTTGGGCAGGTCAGGGTAGAAATAATTCTTGCGCGCGAACACCGACGTCGGCGCGATGTGCGCGCCAATCGCCAGGCCGAACTGAATTGCGCGTTCGACGGCAGTGCGGTTCATCACCGGCAATGCGCCCGGCAGCGCCAGGTCGACCGGCGACGTCTGTGTATTCGGCTCGGCGCCGAACTGCGTCGGCGAACCGCTGAAGATCTTGCTGTTGGTCGTCAACTGCGCGTGCGTTTCCAGACCGATCACTACTTCCCACTGCATGTTTTCCTCACTCGCTGATTTGCGTGTCTCATTCGGATGCCGATCAGGCGTCGGCCGGCTGGCGCAGATGCCAGTCGGTCGCCTGCTGGTACTGGTGTGCGACGTTCAGCAGTTTCGCTTCGGCGAAATAGTTGCCGATCAACTGCAGGCCGACCGGGCGCTTGCCGTTCTTGTCGCCCTGGCCGAAGCCGCAGGGAATCGACATGCCCGGCAGGCCAGCCAGGCTGGTCGACAGCGTGTAGATGTCGGCCAGATAGTTGGCGACCGGATCGTCGGCCTTGTCGCCGAGGTCCCAGGCGACGGTTGGCGTGACCGGTCCCATGATGACGTCGCACTGCGTGAATGCATTGCGGAAATCGTCGGCGATCAGGCGGCGCAGCTTTTGCGCCTGCAGGTAGTAGGCATCGTAGTAGCCGTGCGACAGCACGTAGGCACCGACCAGGATGCGGCGCTTGACTTCGTCGCCGAAGCCTTCGGCGCGCGTCTTGCGATACATGTCGACCAGATCCTTGTATTCCTTGGCGCGATGGCCGTAGCGCACGCCGTCGAAGCGGGACAGGTTGGACGACGCTTCGGCCGGTGCGATCACGTAGTAGGTAGGGATCGACAGCTTGGTTTTCGGCAGCGAAATGTCGACCAGCGTCGCGCCCAGTTTTTCGTATTCGGCCAGCGCAGCACGCACTGCCTGTTCGACGTCGGATGCGAGGCCTTCGCCGAAGTATTCGCGCGGCACGCCGATCTTCAGGCCTTTCAGGCTGGCGTTCAGGTCGCGCGTGAAATCTTCCTGCGGACGTTCCACGCTGGTCGAATCGCGTTCGTCGAAGCCGACCATCGCGTTCAGCAGCAGCGCGCAATCCTCGGCCGTCTTGGCCATCGGGCCGCCTTGATCGAGCGACGAGGCGAACGCGATCATGCCGAAGCGCGACACGCTGCCGTAGGTCGGCTTGATGCCGGTGATGCCGCACAGCGCGGACGGCTGACGGATCGAGCCGCCGGTATCGGTGCCGGTGGCGGCCGGCGCCAGGCGCGCGGCGACGGCGGCGGCGGAACCGCCGGACGAACCACCCGGAATCGCTGCCTTGTCCCACGGATTTTTCACTGCGCCGAAATGCGAATTCTCGTTCGACGAACCCATCGCGAACTCGTCGCAATTCAGTTTGCCGAGCGTGACGGCGCCGGCCTGGTTGAAGCGCTCGACCACGGTGGCGTCGAACGGGCTGACGTAGTTCTCCAGCATCTTCGATGCGGCGGTCGAACGCCAGTGGCGCGTGACGAAAATGTCCTTGTGCGCGATCGGAATGCCGGTCAGCGCGGTCGCGGTGCCGTCGGCCAGGCGCGCGTCGGCGGCCTTTGCCTGCTGCAGCGTGAAGTCGCGGTCGACGTGAAGGAAGGCGTTGAGATCGCTTTTTTCGATGCGCAGCAGAAACAGTTCGGCGAGCTCGGCGGCAGAGATTTCCTTGGCCTGCAGCAGCGCGGAGAGTTCCTTGAGAGTCTTGTTATGCATGGTGATGTCTGTGTACATGGCGCAAGGCGCCGGTCGGAAATGCGCGGTTGTTCTGGACCTTATCCGGGTGTTATTCGATCACCTTGGGCACCAGGTAGAGACCGTCCTGCGTGGCAGGGGCGACCTGCTGGTAATCGTCGCGGCGGTTCGGCTGGCTGGCAACGTCGTCGCGCAGGCGCAGCGACAGTGCGGGCTGGGCGGCGGCGATCGGATGGTTCAGCGGCGCGATGCTGGTGGTGTCGACTGCGCGCAGTTCCTCGACCAGCGAGAAGATGCCATTGAGCTTGTCCAGCGTACGGGCGGATTCGGCTTCGGTCAGCTCGATCTGCGCGAGCGTGGATAGGCGTTTGACATCGGAAAGGTCGAGGGACATGGCGAAAAAGCGGTCGGGCCGCCGGTCAAAAAGGGGTTGAACGAAGGAGCGGGTGAAGGCGCATCCGGTATTGGCGCATCCCGCGAAAACGGTGCGGCTGTCACGGATTTTTACGATTTTTGCTGCCCGGTTTCCTGTAAATTATAAGGTAGAATACTTGGTTAATGCCCTGCTGGCGCCGACATCCTGCGATGTCCGGCCTCGCGGCACGAAAAATCCTTTTCACACTTTCGCGCACGACTGCTGCGCATCAGGACAATTCATGTTTGGATTTTTACGCAGTTACTTCTCGAATGACCTCGCAATCGACCTCGGCACCGCCAACACGCTGATCTATGTACGCAGCGCCGGCATCGTGCTCGACGAGCCGTCGGTTGTCGCCATCCGCCAGCAAGGCGGTCCGAATGCCAAGAAGACCATCATGGCGGTCGGCAAGGAAGCAAAACAGATGCTGGGCAAGGTGCCGGGCAATATCGAGGCGATCCGCCCGATGAAGGACGGCGTGATCGCCGATTTCACCGTCACCGAGCAGATGCTCAAGCAGTTCATCCGCATGGTGCACGACACCAAGCTGTTCAAGCCTTCTCCCCGCATCATCATCTGCGTTCCTTGCGGTTCGACGCAAGTTGAACGCCGCGCGATCCGCGAATCGGCACTGGGCGCCGGCGCCGCGCAGGTCTACCTGATCGAAGAGCCGATGGCTGCGGCAATCGGCGCCGGCCTGCCGGTGTCGGATGCGACCGGTTCGATGGTGGTCGATATCGGCGGCGGCACGACTGAAGTCGGCATCATCTCGCTGGGCGGCATGGTCTACAAGGGTTCGATCCGCGTTGGCGGCGACAAGTTCGACGAAGCGATCGTCAACTACATCCGCCGCAACTACGGCATGCTGATCGGCGAACAGACCGCCGAAGCGATCAAGAAGGAAATCGGTTCCGCCTTCCCCGGCTCCGAAGTGCGCGAGATGGAAGTCAAGGGCCGCAACCTGTCCGAAGGCATTCCGCGCTCGTTCACGATTTCCAGCAACGAGATCCTCGAAGCGCTGACCGATCCGCTGAACAACATCGTATCGGCCGTCAAGAACGCGCTGGAACAGACGCCACCGGAACTCGGTGCCGACATTGCCGAAAAAGGCATGATGCTGACCGGCGGCGGCGCGCTGTTGCGCGATCTGGATCGCCTGCTGATGGAAGAAACCGGCCTGCCGGTCATCGTCGCCGAAGATCCGCTGACCTGTGTGGTGCGCGGTTCCGGCATGGCGCTGGAGCGCATGGACAAGCTCGGTTCCATCTTCTCCAACGAATAATTTCCCCGTAATACTTCTCCATCAGACGCCACACCATGCATGATGCGATGAAGACAGCAGCAACCGAGGCAGGATGCGCCGCGGCCGGGGAGGTTTCCCCGACGCGGCGTTTTGTTTCAGATTGCGTTTTGGGCTTTCCCCGCAGACTCGTCAGGCAATTCGTCAGTCAATAAATGGAATACAGTCCGCCACCACTTTTCAAGCAGGGCGCCTCGGCCCGCGCAAAGATGGTGTTCTTCGCCCTGATTGCCCTGATTTTGCTGACGGTCGATTCGCATGTGCGCGCGCTCAGCGTCGTGCGTCAGGTCGTTTCCACAGCGCTGTATCCGCTGCAGGTCGTGGCGCTGGCGCCGCGCGACGGCTTTCGCTACGTGGCCGGCTATTTCACATCGGTATCCGATCTGCAGCACGAGAACGCCCAGTTGCGGTTGCAGCAGACGACGGATGCCCGCGCATTGCAGCAGGGCCAACAGTTGCTGGCCGAGAACGAGCAATTGCGCAATCTGCTGGGCATGAGCCAGCAATTGCCGGTGAAATCCGTGCTGGGTGAAATCCTGTACGACGCACGCGATCCCTTCACCCGCAAGATCCTGCTGGATCGCGGCAGCCAGAATGGCGATGTCGAACCGGGCGAACCGGTCATCGACCATGTCGGCGTCGTCGGACAGGTCACGCGCGTGTTTCCGTTTACTTCCGAAGTCACGCTGCTGACCGACAAGGAGCAGGTCATTCCGGTCCAGGTGGTGCGCAACGGGTTGCGCAGCGTGGCCTACGGGCGCGGGCAATCCAATCTGCTGGAACTGCGTTTCATGCCGACCAGTGCCGATATCCAGGAAGGCGACGTACTGGTGACGTCGGGCATCGACGGCGTCTACCCGCCGGGACTGGCGGTGGCGACGGTGACGCATGTCGAGAACAAGTCCGATTCGTTTGCGCGCATCATCTGCGTGCCGGCTGCCGGCATCGATCGGCACCGCCATCTGCTGATCCTGCAGACCGAGCAAAAATTCGTGCCACGGCCGCCCAGCGAATCCAGGCCGGCCACCCGCAAGCAGGGCTTGCTGCAGCACGCGACCAATCGCGGCGGCGAGCCGGTGATCAAGCAACCCGAAGCGGAACAGCCCGCGCCGGCATCCGGAAAGGTACAGCGATGAACCCGCGCAATTCCGATGACATCCTGTTGCCTGTCAGTCCGCTGTTCATCGCGGCGAGCCTGTGCGGCGCCTTTCTGCTGAATCTGCTGCCGTGGGGCCAGTGGATCGGCATTCCCGATTTTGTCGCGCTGATCCTGGTGTTCTGGAGCATGCATCAGCCGCGCAAGGTAGGCATCGGCATTGCCTTCTTCATGGGCCTGCTGATGGATGTGCACGATGCGGCAGTGCTGGGTGAGAATGCGCTGGCTTACACGCTGCTGTCCTATTTCGCGATCACGATTCACCGTCGCGTGCTGTGGTTTCCGCTGCGTACGCAGGCCCTGCACGTATTCATCCTGCTGTTGCTGACGCAGATCGTCGGCGTGGTGGTACGCGTGGTGATCGGCGGCAAATTCCCCGGCGTACTGTATTTCGCCGAAAGCGCCGTTGCTGCCTGCCTGTGGCCGGTCGTCACCTGGGTGCTGCTGGCGCCGCAGCGCAGGGCGGTCGACCGGGACGACACGCGGCCGATCTGACGATGACTCCGAATGCATTCACCAGGCGGCGCATCGACGGTCTTCCCGTCGCCATTGGCCGGATGTCGGGCATGGGCGGCGCATGACTGAACTGAAAGATACCGAACGCGAACTGCATCGCTTCCGTGTGCGCCTGTCGGTGGCCGGCATGGTCGTGTTCGTATTCTTTTCCTGCCTGCTTGCGCGCTTCGTCTGGCTGCAGGTCTTCAAGCACAACGATTATGTCGCGCAGGCGGAGGAAAACCGGATATCGGTGGTGCCCATCGTGCCGAACCGCGGCCTGATCCTGGATCGCAACGGCGTCGTGCTTGCGCGCAATTATTCCGCCTACACGCTGGAAATCACGCCGAGCAAGATCAACGGCAATCTCAACGACCTCATCGACGAATTGTCGACGCTGGTGGAGATCACGCCGCGCGACCGCAGCCGTTTCAAGAAGCTGCGGGAAGAGTCGCGCAATCTCGGCAGTTCGCCGATTCGGG
Source organism: Oxalicibacterium solurbis (assembly GCF_014635845.1). GTDB lineage: Bacteria > Pseudomonadota > Gammaproteobacteria > Burkholderiales > Burkholderiaceae_D > Oxalicibacterium > Oxalicibacterium solurbis. The sequence goes on from NZ_BMDP01000003.1 coordinate 590,730, forward strand.
TACGCCTGACCGACGAGGAAGTGGCGCGCTTTTCGGCGCAGCATTATCGGTTCCCCGGTGTAGAAATTCAGGCACGCCTGTTCCGCCAGTATCCGCTGGGCGAAACAGCCTCGCATGTGATCGGCTATATCGGCCGCATCAGCCAGCGCGACGAGAAGGAAATCGAGGACAGCGACGACGCGACCAATTACCGCGGCACCGAGCACATCGGCAAGGAAGGGCTGGAGCGCAGCTATGAACGGCAGCTGCATGGCAAAACCGGCTACGAAGAAGTCGAGGTTTCCGCCGGTGGGCGGCCGGTGCGCACGCTGTCGCGCACGCCGGCCATTCCCGGCGACAACCTGATCCTGTCGGTCGATATCGAATTGCAGAAAGTGGTCGAACAAGCCTTCGGCAACCGGCGCGGCGCGCTGATCGCGATCGAGCCGTCGACCGGCGACATTCTCGCCTATGTCTCGATGCCCAATTTCGATCCCAACCTGTTCATCGAAGGCATCGATCAGCAGAGCTGGGATGCGCTGAACAATTCACCTGATCATCCGCTGCTGAACCGGCCGCTGTCGGGTACCTATCCGCCGGGTTCAACCTTCAAGCCTTTCATGGCGCTGGCGGCGCTGGAACTGGGCAAGCGCAAGCCGAGCGATGCGATTGCCGATCCCGGCTATTTCATTTTCGGCGGCCACCGCTTCCGCGATGACAAGGAAGGCGGCCACGGCATGGTCGACATGTACAAGTCCATCGTCGAATCGTGCGATACCTATTACTACATGCTGGCCAACGATCTCGGTGTCGATGCGATTCACGATTTCATGGCGCCGTTCGGTTTCGGCCAGAAGACCGGCGTCGATCTAAAGTACGAGCGCACCGGCGTATTGCCGTCCACGCAATGGAAGCGGGAAGCCTACCGCCGGCCTGAACAGCAGAAATGGTATGCCGGCGAAACGATTTCGATCGGCATCGGCCAGGGTTATAACGCCTTTACGCCGCTGCAGCTGGCGCATGCAACAGCGACGCTGGCGAACAACGGCATCGTGATGAAGCCGCATCTGGTGAAGCTGATTGAAGATGGCGCCACGCGCGAGCGCACGCTGACGGTACCGAAGGAAAGCTACCGCATTCCGCTGAAACAGGAAAACATCGATTTCATCAAGCGTGCGATGGTCGGTGTGACGAAGGAAGGCACGTCGGCGCGCGTGTTTGCCAACGCAGGTTACGTATCGGCCGGCAAGACCGGCACCGCACAGGTGATCGGCATCAAGAAGAACGAGAAGTACGATGCATCCAAGCTGTGGGATCGTCATCACGATCACGCGTTATATACGGCATTTGCGCCGGCCGACAATCCGCGTATCGCCATCGCGTTGATCGTCGAGAACGGTGGCTTTGGCGGGGTGGCGGCGGCGCCGATCGCGAAGGCGGCGATGGATTACTATCTGCTCGGCAAGCGGCCCGAGGTCAAGCCTGCCGACAAGAAGGAAGCCAAGCCGGTGCCGGCAGAGGAACCTGAGGATTGACCGGCGCGTGTTGCGCCGGATGAAATCGAATGATGCGGTGCATGCGCCGCAATGAGGTAAAGATGGACAAGCGTTCGCTGCTGCAACTGGTGCGACCCTATGTGCAGGTCTTCGACGGCCCGCTGTTCCTGATCGTCTGCCTGATCCTGCTGGTTGGGTCCATCACGCTGTATTCCGCCGGCATCGATTTTCCCGGGCGCTTCGAAGATCACATGCGCAACATCATGATCTCGCTGTTCATCATGTGGCTGGCGGCGCTGGTGCCGCCGCAGACGATGATGCGTTTTGCGGTGCCGCTGTATACGCTGGGCGTTGCGCTGCTGATCGGCGTGGCGATGTTCGGTCTGATCCGCAACGGCGCGCGGCGCTGGATCGACCTTGGCGTCATCATCCAGCCGTCCGAGATCATGAAAATCGCGATGCCGATGATGCTGGCGTGGTTCTTCCAGAAGCGCGAAGGCATCACGCGCTGGAGCGAGTTCCTGGTGGCGGGCGTGCTGCTGGTGATCCCGATCGGCCTGATCATGCGGCAACCCGATCTGGGCACGTCGCTGCTGGTGCTGGCGGCGGGGTTTTATGTGATCTTCTTCGCCGGCTTGTCGTGGAAAGTGCTGGCGGCGGGCGTGGTTGCCGCACTGGCCAGCCTGCCGGTCGCGTGGTCGATGTTGCACGACTACCAGCGCGAGCGCGTGATGACGCTGATCGATCCGACCACCGATCCGCTCGGCAAGGGCTTCCATATCATCCAGTCGACGATTGCCATTGGTTCTGGCGGCATTGCCGGCAAAGGCTGGCTGCACGGCACGCAGGCGCATCTGGAATTCATCCCCGAACGTACGACCGATTTCATCTTCGCCGTGTTTTCGGAAGAGTTCGGCCTGATCGGCAACGGCATCCTGTTGCTGCTGTATCTGTTGCTGATCGGGCGCGGCATGATAATCGCGGCCAATGCGCCGACATTGTTTACGCGCCTGATGGCGGGCGCGATCACGATGATTTTCTTCACCTATGCATTCGTCAACATGGGTATGGTCAGCGGTATCCTGCCGGTTGTCGGCGTGCCGCTGCCCTTCGTCAGCTACGGCGGCACCGCCTTTGTGACGCTCGGCCTCGGCGTCGGCATCCTGATGAGCATCCAGCGCCACAGGAAGTTGATGCAGAGCTGACGACCGTTGATTGTTGACTTGCATGCCGATTTTTCAGGAGAAGCCGATGCAGTTTCGTACTCTGGATGCCGTCCGCGGATGGAAAGTTACATTGCCGGTCGCATCGTGTCTGGCATTGTTGCTGGCGTTGGCCGGTTGCAGTAGCACGCCGGTTGCGCCGTCCACATCGGCCACCTCGTCGACGTCATCGCAGCCTGCGGCCAGGTCGTCCGGATCGGCTTATCCTGCATTGCCGCCGGCCGGTTCGGGGCGCGGCGGTTACTACCTCGATGACGGTCCCGGCGATGCGATTCCTGCAGGATTGATGGATGTGCCGGATGCCGATCCGCGCGTCGAGCCGTATTCGCGTACCGGCAACAAGCCCTACGTCGTGTTCGGCAAGCGCTATGTGCCGATCACCGACGATCGCCCTTATAGCGTGAAGGGGTACGGCAGCTGGTACGGCAAGAAATTCCACGGACAGAAGACTTCATCCGGTGAGCTGTACGACATGTACAAGATGACAGCGGCCAGTCCGGTATTGCCGATTCCTTCGTATGCACGCGTTACCAATCTGAGTAATGGCAGGCAGGTGATCGTGCGCGTCAACGATCGCGGCCCGTTCCGTTCCGACCGCGTGATCGACCTGTCCTATACGGCGGCGTTGAAGCTGGGTTATGTCGGTCATGGCAGCGCGAAGCTGCAGGTCGATCGCCTGCTGCCGGCCGATATCGAACGTATTTTGGCAGCCAAGGCGAATGCGCAGCAGGCAGCTGCTGCACCGGAACCGACCGATATCGCGATGCCAGCCGTGCAAACGATGGCACTGCCGGCGCTGCAGACGACTACGGTTTCGGCGAATCAGGCGCCTGATGCGCAAACTTCCAATGCGCAGGTTGCGACAGCGCTTGCCGAATCGTCTCCGGCATCTGAAACGACAGCAATCGCGTCATCCGAGCCCATCGTTCCGGCAAAAGGGTTTTACCTGCAGTTCGGTGCCTATTCGCAGGCGGCCAATGCGGAAGCCTTGCGTGCGCGATTGTTGCAGAATGCCGGTGCGCCGCTTCCGTCATTGACGGTGGAATCGTCGAACAATCTGTACCGGCTCTACAGCGGTCCGTTCGCCAGCCGCGAGGCGGCTGCTGCTGCGGCGGCACAGGCGGAGCGCGACGGCATCAAGCCGTTCATCGTGCAGCGGTAACGATCAGTTTTTGTTCGCTTCGTCCGTTGCGGACGATTTCAGTTGCAACGCGCGCTCGTAGAGCGCGTTTTTCTTGCTGCCTGTGATCTGTGCGGCCAGTGTGGCTGCCTGTTTCACCGGACATTCCTGCAGCAGGATGCGCAATACCCTTTCCGCTTCCTGCGCTTCGGCGTCGATGCTGTCGGGGGCGCCTTCCAGCAGGATCACGAATTCGCCTTTCTGCCGATTCGCATCGGCAGCAATCCATGCGGCAGCGTCGCTTAATACACAGCGATGCGTTTCCTCGAACAGTTTCGTCAGCTCGCGTGCCAGCACGATCTGCCGCGAAGGTTCGAATGCAGTGGCCAGTGCAGTCACGGTTTCCGCGATCCGGTGCGGTGCTTCGTAGAATACCAGCGTGGCGCGCATGCGTTTCAGCGATGCCAGCACGGTATCGCGCTGGCCGGCTTTGCTCGGCAGGAAACCGACGAAATGGAAGGCATCGTCGGGCAGTCCGGCGGCAGACAATGCCGTCACGACTGCCGACGCGCCGGGCAGCGGCACCACGCGCAGGCCGGCATTGCGCACGGCATCGACGATGCGCGCGCCGGGATCGGAAACGGCCGGTGTGCCGGCATCGGAAACCAGCGCAATGCGTTCGCCGGCCTGCAGGCGCGCGATCAGTTTTTCGGCGATTTCGCGTTCATTGTGCTGATGCGCGGCGATCAGCGGTTTCGACAGGCCGTAGCGCGACAGCAGATGTGCGGTATTGCGCGTGTCTTCGCAGGCGATGGCGTCGACCGTCGTCATAATGTGCAGGGCGCGCAACGATATATCGGCTGCATTTCCGATCGGCGTGGCCACCACATATAATGTCGCGGCAGGATACGTCTGTCGCAACACGTCGTGCATGAGCGGCGCAAGTGCGGACAGGGATTGGTCGGATTCAGTCATTGGGGGTACCGGATGTTGGGAAATCTCGCGAGGATATGTGCGCTAGCAGGATTGATCGGAGGATTGTGCCTGCCTGTCTCGGCGATGACAACCGCAAACACGACAGGCGGCGTCGTCGCCTCGGCACAGTATTCCCTCGATGGCGTGCAACTGGCGCAGACCGATCTGACGCTGCAGGGCGATTCCGCCGATCTCAGCTACGGCCCCGTCACGGAAGCTGTCGAACAGCCGGCCGTAACGCCGATCAAGCCGCCGACACGCATTGCGCTGCTGCTGCCCACGCTGTCCGATTCGCTGAAACAGGTCGCCAACGCGGTGCAGGCCGGTTTCACGGCCGCCTATCAGTACGAGCCTGCAAACATCACCGTCAACCTGATCGAAACCGGCGATGCCGCGCAGGACGTGCTCACCGCCTATCAGCAGGCGGCAGCCGACAACGACATCGTGGTCGGCCCGCTGACGCGCAGCGGTGCGACCGCCATCGTGCAGAACCATGCCGTCATCAAGCCGACCATCGCGCTGACCCAGCTGGATGCTGCCGAATCGGGGCCGATCTCGTCCAACATGCTGATGATGGGCCTGTCGGTGGAAGACGAGGCGCGCCAGGATGCGACATGGATGTCGGTCGGCCAGCCGCATGGATTGCGGGCCATGGCGATTTCGACATCCGTCTCGTGGCAGCGTCGCGCTGCCGGTGCGTTTGCCGCCAAGTGGCAGGCGCTCGGCATGCGATCGGATACGGTCGAACTGGAAACCGGCAGCGGCTTCATCAGCGCCAACGGCCTGCTCGAATTGCGCAAGCGCATCCAGTCCGAGCAGCCCGCGCTGCTGTTCCTCGCGCTCGATGCGGCGCAAGCCATCCAGTTGCGCATGGCGATCGGCAATGACGTGCCGATGGTCGGTACTTCGCAACTCAATCCGGTCGCACTGGACGACTGGCCGAACGCCACCCGCCTGAACGATCTGGAAGGCGTGATGCTGGTCGACGTGCCGTGGCAACTGCAGCCGGATCATGCCGCCGTGATGGCCTATCCGCATCTGCCGCCCAACCCTGATCAGCGCCGCAGTCCCGACATCGAACGGCTGTATGCGCTCGGCATCGACGCCTATCGCGTCGCTCACAACCTCGCGCTGCAGGAAGACGACTTCCAGCTCGACGGCGTGACAGGCCGCCTGGCGATCCGTTTCGGCAACGGCCGCACTTCCTTCGACCGCATCATGCCGACGGCGGTTTACCGTGATGGCATGGTGCAGCCGCTGGCGACGCCGGTTACGCCGTAACCGGCGCGTCATCAAAGCCACGTAAGCTGTGCCGCTATCGAATTTCCTTCGTCCGCGTACGGCAAGGCAGGATGCCGGCCAGCGCGGAGAAGATGCGGCGTGCGATTATCTTCGACAGCGCGGCCTGGCACTGGTCGAGCGCAATTTTCGCTGCAAGGGCGGCGAGATCGATCTGGTCATGCAGGAGGGTGACGTGCTGGTTTTCGTCGAAGTGCGCCTGCGCGCCGATCGCAGCCATGGCGGTGCGGCCGCCAGTGTGACGCCGGCCAAGCAGCGCAAACTGATTCTCGCCGCCCAGCATTATCTGCAGCGTTACCGGATGCCGCCGGCTTGCCGCTTCGACGTGATCGCAATCGACGGCAATGAAACGGCATGGATCCGGGATGCGATTGTCACGTGAGCAGCTTGAGCCATTTGCGCTTCGATCCGGTTTTGTAAAGATTGGTAACGGTTTGTACATGATGGCTGCTCTATAATCCGGTACACCATGAATACGCAACGCATCCTCAGTCATTTCCACGAAAGCGCCGAATTGAAGATCCAGTCGGCGGCGCAACTGTCGCATGCGATCGAAGAGGCGGTGGAACTAATGTTTGCCGCTCTGTCTAACGGAAGCAGGATTCTCGCGTGCGGCAACGGCGGTTCGGCCGCCGATTGCCAGCATTTTTCGGCGCAGCTGGTCGGCCGCTTCGAACGCGAACGATTGCCGCTGCCGGTGCTGGCGCTGACGACCGATACCTCGATACTGACTGCCATCGGCAATGACTACAGTTATCAGGAAATCTTCAGCAAACAGGTACAGGCCTTCGGCCAGCCCGGCGACGTGTTGCTGGCGCTGTCGACATCCGGCAATTCGGCCAACATCGTCGCGGCCATCGATGCTGCGCTGGAGCGCGACATGCGCGTCGTGGCGCTGACCGGAAAAGGCGGCGGCGCAATCGGCAAACTGCTTACCGACGCAGATGTTCACATCTGCGTTCCCCATGACCGCACGGCCCGTATCAAGGAAGTGCATTTATTGACCTTGCATTGTCTGTGCGACGGCATTGACGTTGCACTCTTCGGAGGAGATGAACATGATTGACCTGAATCGTTACTTTGTCGCGGCACGCCGCCCGCTTGCGCTGGCATTGATCGTCGGTGCTGCAACCGTCAGTTTGCAGGGCTGTTTTGCCCTCGTGGCCGGCGGCACGGTGGCGGGTACGCTGGCCGCGACCGACCGTCGCACGCTGGGTGCGCAAACCGAAGACAAGGCGATCGTGGTCAAGGGCGAAAGCCGCATTCCTGGCGTGGCAGGGCCGAACGATCACGTCAACGTGACGGCTTTCAATCGCAAGGTATTGCTGACCGGCGAGGTGCGCGACGAATCGGCGAAGGCCGCAGCCGAGCGTGAAGCCGCTTCCATCGAAGGCGTGCAATCCGTCGTCAACGAGCTGGCGATCCTCGGCCCCTCCAGCTTCACGTCGCGTTCGAACGACGCGCTGATCACCGGTAAGGTCAAGGCTTCGTTCGTCGATGACAAGGCGTTGTATTCGAACGCATTCAAGATCACGACCGAGCGCGGTATCGTCTACCTGATGGGTCGTGTGACGCAATCCGAAGGCGACCGTGCGGCCGAGATCGCGCGTGGTGTCAGCGGCGTGGTGAAGGTCGTCAAGATCTTCGAATACATCAGCGACGAAGAATATCGCCAGCTGACGACGACGCCGGATACGTCGAACAAGCCGAGCACGCAGCAGTAAGCCCAAGGCCCGGAGAAACGAAAAGACCGCACATTGTGCGGTCTTTTTTCATGGCGGCCGGATGCCTTCCGGCTATCTGACTATAATGGGGCGCATCTGCCTTCCGACCCGGATTTCGAACATGTCAGCTTCCATCGCTTCCCGCAGCTGGTTCAGGATTCTGCTGGCGCTTGTCGTCGCGGCGATCGCTGCCGTCGGCTATCTGTCGGTAACGAAGAAGGAAACGATCCCGGACGTGACCTTCGTCGACCTGCAAGGGCAGAAGATCACCTCGCAGGATTTGCGCGGCAAGGTGGTGATGATCAATTTCTGGGCGACGTCCTGCACGACCTGCGTGAAGGAAATGCCGGAGATGGTCGATACCTACAACAAGTACAAGGCAGCCGGCCTGGAATTCATCGCGGTGGCGATGGCCTACGATCCGCCAAACTATGTGCTGAATTTCGTCGAGACGCGCAAGCTGCCGTTCACGGTGGCGCTGGACACACAGGGTGGCCTGGCGAAATCCTTCGGCGATGTCCAGTTGACGCCAACCACGCTGGTGATCGACAAGCGCGGCCAGGTGCTCAAGCGCTACGTGGGCGAACCGGATTTTGCGGCGTTGCATCGCCTGCTGGAAAAGGAACTGGCGGCCTGATCGTCAGCTGTTCGGCCGGACTTCATTCGGTCGCTTTCCCATCTTTATTTCATCGCCGCCTTTGTTTCATCGCGTCTTCATCACGCATTGCGTCGTTCGCTTCAACGCTTCCGGCCGCCGCTGACGCGCTCGATGCCGGCCAGATCCTGCCAGCTTTGCACTTCCTCGAACCCCGCTGCCGTCAATAGCTGACGCACGGCGGCCGACTGGTTGTATCCGTGCTCCATCAGCAGCCAGCCGTTTGCCTGCAGATAGTCGCCTGCATGGCGGCACAGCGTGCGCAATGCCGACAGTCCGTCTGCATGGTCGGTCAGTGCATCGATCGGCTCGAAGCGCAGATCGCCCTCGGAAAGATGGGTATCGCCGGCGACTATATAAGGCGGATTGGAAACGATCAGGTCGAAGCGTTCGTCGGTTTGCAAGGCAGAAAACCAGTCGCTCTGGCGGAAGCGGACGCTGCAGCGATTGCGTTCGGCGTTTTTTCGGGCCACGGCCAGCGCTTCTTCGCTGATGTCGAGTGCGGCGACGCTGGCATCGGGACGCGTGTGCGCAATGGCGACGGCAATGGCGCCGGAACCTGTTCCCATGTCGAGCACGCGGCCGCCTTGCGGCAGGCGCTGCATCGCCAGTTCCACCAGCAGTTCCGTTTCGGGGCGCGGAATCAGTACGGAAGCATTCACGCAGAACGGCAAGCCGAAGAATTCGCGCTCGCCGATCAGGTAGGCGACCGGTTCGCCGGCAATGCGACGTGCCACTAGTTCGTTCAGGCGCGCCGCTTCTTCATCGGTCAGCGTACGTTCGGATTGCGTCAGCAGCTGCACATGCGACAGCTGCATCACATGCTGGACCAGCATGCGCAGTTCGAGCCGGGGCAGCGCGGTACGCACGCCGTGCAATACGCCGGCCAGCGTCTCGCCGCTCCGGAAGACGGATGACGGCATGGATCAGCGGCTGCGTTGCAAGGCGGTGCGCAGCAGCACGACGGCGAAGATGGCGTACCAGACCAGCGTCCATTGCGGCAGCGACAGACCCAGTATCGGTGCATATTCGGTCGCGCACAGGCCGTCCGCCTTGAACAGGAAAGGCAGCCAGTCGGCGAACGGCAGGCGGTTCATTGCCGTTTCCAGCGGATCGATGCCGCAGGAAACCGTCGGATGCGCCTTCACGTACAGATGCCAGCCGGCGATGCCGGCACCGGCCATCGAAGCGAATGCGGCCAGTAGCGCACCGACCTTGACGGCGGCGCGCGGTAGCCAGGCGACGACGAGACAGATGATGGCGATGGCGGCGAAGGCATAGCGCTGCATCACGCACAGCGGGCAGGGCAGCATGTCTTCGAAGAATTGCAGATACAGCGCGATGCCCAGCAGCGCGATCGAAATGAAGGCGATGCTGAGCAGGGTTGTGCGGTAATTGTTCATGTCCGGCTTTCGAAATGCGATCGTGAAAATGAAATCGATGGATGAACGGCGTGGCGGAAGCCTACAGTAATTCCGTTCAGGCCGCTTCAGCCAGCGAGGCCAGCAACTCGGCCTGGTGTTCGGCCGCCAGTGCATTGGTTAGTTCCGTCAGGTCGCCGTCCATGATGAAGTCCAGCTTGTAGAGCGTCAGGTTGATGCGGTGATCGGTCATGCGGCCCTGCGGGAAATTGTAGGTACGGATGCGTTCGCTGCGGTCGCCGGAGCCGATCAGCGATTTGCGTGTGGCCGCTTCCTTCGATTGCTGTTCGCGCAGTTGTATGTCCTTGATGCGCGCGGCCAGCACCTTCATCGCCTGCGCCTTGTTCTTGTGCTGGCTACGGTCGTCCTGGCATTCGACGACGATGCCGGTCGGAAGATGTGTGAGACGCACGGCCGAATCGGTCTTGTTGATGTGCTGGCCGCCGGCGCCGGAGGCGCGGAAGGTATCGATGCGCAGATCGGCCGGATTGATATCGACATCCTCGACCTCGTCGGCTTCCGGCATCACCGCGACCGTGCAGGCCGACGTGTGGATGCGCCCCTGGGTTTCGGTGACGGGCACGCGCTGCACGCGATGGCCGCCGGATTCGAACTTCAGTTTCGAATAGGCACCGTGGCCGATGATACGTGCGATCACTTCGCGGTAGCCGCCGAGCTCCGATTCTGAGGCGGAAACGATCTCGACCTGCCAGCGATTGCGTTCGGCAAAGCGTGTGTACATGCGCAGCAGGTCGGCGGCGAACAGCGCCGATTCGTCGCCGCCGGTACCGGCGCGGATTTCGAGAAAGATGTTGCGTTCGTCGTTAGGGTCTTTCGGCAGCAGCATCATCTGCAGGTCGTGTTCGAACTGTTCGATGCGCGCTTTCGCGTTCGAGATTTCTTCCTGTGCGAATTCCTTCATGTCCGGATCGGACAGCATGCCTTGCGCGGCTTCGATGTCGTTGCCGGCCTGCTGGTAATCCTGATACAGCGCGACCAGCGGGCCGAGTTCGGCATGTTCGCGCGTCATCTTGCGATAGTTGTCCATGTCGGACGTCGCGTTTTCCTGTATCAGCAGCAGGTTCAGTTCGGCCAGGCGTTCCGTCAGCTGGTCGAGTTTGGCAAGCATCGATGGTTTCATCTTGATAGCGAATCGAAAAAATCGGGAGAGGAGGCCGCATCGCAGGGCGATGCGGCGAGCGGATGCTGCATGCGAATCATGCAGCGGCGACAGGGCGTCGCTAGCGTTTGGTGCGGAACAGTTGCGGCAGCAGCGAGGCCAGGCGTGCGCGTTCGTCACCCTGTGCATGATGCAGCGCCTGTTGCGGACCGTGCAGGAACTTGGCGGTCAGGCCTTTCGACAAGGCTTCGAGAACGGCATCGACATCCTCGCCCTTGGCAAGCAGCTTGCGGGCGCGATCGAGTTCGGCCATTCGCATCGCTTCGCTGGTTTCATGCAGATCCTGGATCAGCGGTACGACGGAGCGCGAATCGACCCAGTGCATGAACGACTGCACGCGGGTTTCGATGATGGCTTCGGCCTGTGCCACGGCAGCCTGGCGATTTTCGACGCCGGTCTGCACGAAGGTGCCGAGATCGTCGACGGTGTACAGATAGGCGTCGTTCAGGCGACCGATTTCTTCCTCGATGTCGCGCGGCACGGCCAGATCGACCATGAACATCGGTTTGTGACGGCGCGTCTTGATTGCGCGTTCGACCATGCCGAGGCCGATGATGGGCAGCGACGAGGCGGTCGACGAAATGACGACGTCGTACTGCGCCAATTGGTCCGGCAATTCTGCCAGCCGGATCGCGCGGCCGTTGAGGCGGTGTGCGAGCGCTTCGCCGCGCTCCTGTGTGCGGTTGGCGATCGTCAGCGATTTCGGATTTTGCGCGGCGAAGTGCGTGGCACACAGTTCGATCATTTCGCCGGCGCCGATGAACAGCACGTGCTGCTCGGACAGCTTGTCGAAGATGCGCTGCGAAAGCCGCACAGCGGCAGCCGCCATCGACACGCTGTGCGCACCGATCTCGGTCGTGCTGCGCACTTCCTTGGCAACGGCGAAGGTGCGCTGGAACATCTGGTGCAGATAGGTGCCGAGCCCGCCGGCCGCTTCGGCCTGGCGCACCGCATCCTTCATCTGGCCGAGAATCTGCGGCTCGCCCAGCACCATCGAATCGAGTCCGGAGGCGACGCGGAAGGCGTGGCGCACGGCGTTGTCCTGCGGCAGCGCGTACAGATACGGCCGCAGTTCGGGATAGGAGAGCTTGTGATAGTCGGCGAGAAAATGCGCGGTCAGGTCGAGCGCTTCGTCGATGCCGCCGGGCACGTCGCTGGCCGCATACAGCTCGGTGCGGTTGCAGGTCGACAGGATGGCCGCTTCGTCGCTGTAGGCCTTGCTCAGGCTGCGCGCATACCACGAGCGTGCGGAGGCCACCGCCTGACCGAGCTGGTCGGCGGGAAAAGCGACCTTTTCGCGCAGGGAAACCGGCGCGGTAGTGTGGTTGATGCCGACGGCGACGAGTTGCATTTTTTGCACAAATATTCAGCGCATGAATAGCACATTATTATAGCCTGACGGCCCGTTTGCCAAGGGCGCAGGCTGTTTGGCCGGCTACGCGATCTGGCAGCAGGGAAGCGCCAGCGTGAATGTCGTGCCTTCGCCGAGCTGGCTGGTGCAGGCGATGCTGCCCTGATGCCGCTCGACCACGGTTTTCACGAAGACCAGGCCCAGGCCGACGCCGTCGTGCCGGGCGCGTGTCGAAGTTTCCGCGTGCTGGAAGCGCCGGAACAGCTTGACCTGATCGGCCGGCGCGATGCCGTAGCCATGATCGCGTATCGCGCAGGCGACGTGCGGCTGGTCGTTGCGCTGTTCGGTCCAGACCGTGCAGACGATGTTCGTGTGTTCGGGACTGTAGTTGATGGCGTTGGACAGCAGGTTGTTCAGCGCGCGCGTCATCAGCGTGCGGTCGACGTTGACCGGATAGTTGCCTGCCTCGCCTTCGACCTGCACCACGATATGCTTGCTTTTCGCCAGCGACCAGATTTCGTCGGCGGCATCGAACAGCAGGTCGTGGAAGTCGACGATCTCCAGCCGGTATTCGTGCGATTCGGCACGCGCCAGCTGCACGAAGTTGTCTGCCAGACCGAGCGTCTTGCGCGATGCCTTTTCGATGCGTGCGAAGAATTCTTCCTGCGGCAATGCCGACGATTCCTCGTTCTGCAGTTCCAGCAATGCAAGGATGGAAGCCTGCGGTGCACGCATGTCGTGCGACAGAAAGCGCAGCGTTTCATCCCGGCTGCGTTCGGCGGCACGGATGGCGGAGATATCGATGATGTTGACGATCCAGCCGATCAGCTGGCTGGATGACGCATAGCACGGTGCACTCTTGATCAGCAGGTCGCGCCCTTTCGGATCCTGCACCGAGACGCCGTTGGAGAAAGCATCGGCGTATTTCGGATCGAACAGCTCCGTCCATTCGAACGATGACATGACCGATTGGTCCAGCGGTTGCGGCGCGTTCAGATGCAGCAGCAGGTGATGGATGCACAGGCCGATGACATCGTTGAAGCCGACCGAGCGGTAATAGTCGGTCGCATGCTTGTTGGCCAGCAGCACGCGGCCTTCCATCGTGGTGATCAGCGTGGCATCGGGCAGGCTGTTCAGGCTGTCGGAAACGAACTGACGCAGGTCGCGCACGCGCCGTGTTGCCTTCTCCATGGCGATGATCCGCTGTTCGAGCACGTCGGCGATTTCTTCCTGTTGCGATGCATTACGTTCTTCCGGCAGTAGATGCGGTTCCTTGTCGAGGCGAATGAATTCCTGTCCCAGATAGGTGATGGCCGCTTCCAGCCTGCGCCAGCTCCACAGCGGGTAGGACAGCATCAGCACGATGATGGCGGCCGACGGCGCCATCCATACGTCCATGTGCAGGCCGATGCAGCTGGCGATCAGCGTCGCCGCCAGGCAGCCGCCGGTCGCCAGCAGCGACATGCGCGGTGACAGGGCCAGATAGCCGAACAACACCAGCAGCACGGGCAGGGCATTGAACAGGGCAGTCTGCCAGGGCAGCGCAATCACGATGCGTTTTCCGTTCAACAGACTGGCGAGCACATGCGCATTGATCTCGATGCCGGGCATCGCGCCCGACGAACCCGAAACAGGCGTGGGATAGGAGTCGGCCATGCCGAGCGCGGTGGCGCCGACCAGCACGTACTTGTCGGTGAAGAATGTATCCGGAACTTCGCCGCGCAGTACCGACACGTATGGTACCGACTGGAAGTGGCCGATGCCGCCTTTGAACGGAATGTGGATCTGGTCGTCGCGCTGCCAGTCGTCCGGACGATCGGCATGCAACTTCACGGGCGCTCTGGTGGCGGACATGTCTTCGCCGCGCCCGGTGGCGAGCAGCGCAGCGGCGAAATGCGGCCACCATCGGCCGTTCTGTCCTTCACGCAGATAGACGCTGCGTACGACCCCGTCGCTGTCGTGCTCCAGATCGATGTGGCCGAGTGCGTGTGCGGCTTGCGCCAAGGCCGGAATCGGCGTGCTGATCATCAATCCCTGGCCGGCGCTTGACATCAACGCCGGCAGCACCGTGCGATCGTTTTGCCGGATCGCTTTGACCAGTTGTGCATCGTCATCGTCGTTACCGGTTTTTCCGGACTCCGCTTCCGAAAGAATGATGTCGAGGCCGAGCGCGCGCGGATGCGCATGATTGATGCGGTCGACCAGTTGCGCATGCAGATGGCGCGGCCACGGCCAGCGCCCGAGCTGGGAAATGCTGTAGTCGTCGATGGCGACGATGATGATGTCGTCGCGTGCCTGGCTGTTGTTGAAGGACAGGAAGAAGTCGTAGATCGATTGATCGAGACGCCCCAGCCCGTTCTGCCAGCCCAGTGTCGCCGCCAGCATCAGCAGGCCGACGAACAGCATCAGCCATTCGCGCAGGGCCAGTCGTCGCACGAAGGGGGAAAGCCAGCGTGTGTTCATGCAGGCGATCTGCGCTTAGCGGGAAGCGTTATGCGTCGACTGGCCGGGACGCAGCGGATGGCCATCGTTGATGATCCACTGATCGGTGACGATCATGCTTTGCGGATACGAGAAGGTGCGGGTGCTGCCATCTTCGTTGACGCGCTGGACGCGTGCGTAATAGGTACCGAATGCCGGTCGCGGAAAGCGCGCTTCCGTGCCCGTTACGGTGGTCGAATAGATGAGCCAGCTGAATTCTGCATCGCGCGCGACCTGGATGTTGTATCGCGCATCGGCCACGCCTTGCCAGCGCAGGATGAGTTCGCCGGGGTCGCTGCTGGCGACGGCGGGCGCCGGTTGCGGAGGTTCGTTGATTGCCGCAGCACTGCGATTGCGGATCGAGACGGCGACGACACGCGGCAGGCCTTCCAGACCGAGTACATCGATGGCTGACAGGCGGGCGAAATAATGGCCTTCGGCGATGTTGTCGAGCGGGATGCTGGTCGTGTTGGCGGTGGCTTCCGCCAGCAGGTTCAGCATCTCGGCGTCCTGCGCCAGTTCCACGTGATAGCCGCGCGCGCCGCTCACCGGTTTCAGCGTGAACTGTGCCGCGCCTCCCTGCCGGTAAGGCATGTCGCTCAATTGCGGTGGCGGCAGCAGATCGATGGCGGGGCCGACATTGCTGCTGTTGATGATGTTGCCTTTGGCGGGCGGCAGCAGACGCGTTTCCTGGGTACGGGAAGAGCTGGTGGCGACATGTCCGTCGAGTACTTCGGTCGATGCCCTGGTGCCGTCGTAGTTGGCGCGGAAGTAGGTGCCGCGCACGCCTGCGACCGACAGCGGCGTACGGACTTCGTAGCGGCCCTTGTTGGTATCCAGCGGCGAGACGCGCGACAACACGCGGCCGCGCAGCAGCGTGACTTCGACGCGTGGGCTGCCGGTGTATAGGGCGCGACGCAGTTTGGTCATCTGCATGCCGCTGTTGGAAGGCAGCGAGATGCGCGAGGCGTCCGGCAGTGAAATCGTCAGGAAACTGTTGATGCCGGTCTGGATCTTCATGCCTTCGACGATGCGGCTGCCCACGTTGAGCAGGCTGCTGCTGCCGTCGGGGTAGGTGGCGGTGATGGCGCCGTTGCGGGCGATGACGGTGGCTTCGCTGGGCTCGTCGGTCAACAGGTCGGCGGGAATGGCGATGCCGGCGCCGATCGGGATGCTGGTGTCCTGGGAGATGCGATTGATATCGCCGAGCGCAGCCCAGTTCGCAGCCTTGGCGGTGAAGCGGTGCGCGATCGATATCAGCGTATCGCCAGCCTGTGCATAGTAGACGATGCCGGATGGGTTGACGGCGATGCTGCCGGGTGTCTGCGCGGCAGAACCCGACCAGGCGCACGGCAAGCCGAACGCCAGCACTGCAACGAGAATCAGTTTATGGAGGGTGATGCGCATCTGTCCTCTCCGCGCAACCCTGTAAGGCGCGACTTGCTAACCTGTCATCTGCTCCAGCCGGTAGCCGTAGCTGTACACCGGAGCCAAGCGGAAACCATGTTCCGGGCGCAATTGTAACTTGCTGCGTACGCGCGAAACATGCGTGTCCATCGTCCGCGACGGAATTTCGACATCGCGCGCCCATACCGCTTCCAGAATGTAGGCACGCGACAACGGACGGCCCAGGTTGCGGAAGAACAGCAGCGCGAGATCGAATTCCTTCTGCGTTACTTCGACTGGCGTGCCGGATACCGTCAGGCGGCCGGTGCGCGCTTCGAATACGTAATTGCCGAACTGGATCTGCTCGATCGGGTTCTGGCTCGGGTAGGCGCGTCGCAACAGGGCTTGCACCCGTGCCAGCAGTTCACCGCGCCGGATCGGCTTGATCATGTAATCGTCCGCGCCTGCGGCCAGGCCGGCAACGATGTCGTCTTCGCCCGAGCGGCTGGTCATGAACAGCACCGGCAGGTTGGTCGGCAATTTCTCGCGCGCCCAGCGCAGCACATCGGCACCGCTCAAGTCGGGGACCTGCCAATCGATGATCAGCATGTCGAAGCTCTCACGGCGCAACTGGTTCAGCAGTTCTTTCCCGCTCTGGAACGGATGACAGAAGTG
The DNA here is from genome assembly GCF_014635845.1 of Oxalicibacterium solurbis. Taxonomy (GTDB): domain Bacteria; phylum Pseudomonadota; class Gammaproteobacteria; order Burkholderiales; family Burkholderiaceae_D; genus Oxalicibacterium; species Oxalicibacterium solurbis. The sequence continues at coordinate 607,695 of NZ_BMDP01000003.1, forward strand.
ACCGGCTGCATTCAGCACCTGACAGACTAAATCTGTCTGGCTGCGGTCATCATCAAGTACGGCAATTCGCATATTTTTGACGCTTGATCAGCAGGTAGTACATCGTGGTCCTAATTTAACAAACTATTCCCGCGCTGAACCTTCGACAGTTGCGATGTGACAATATTTCACAAATCCGAGAGCTATATATCGGATTTTTATGGCTTTTTCGCATCATGTCGGTGTTTGGCTTACTTTGTTTGCTGACAAAATTTACCGGGTCCGATATCTCTTCGCATAAGGAAAAGGCAAGATTGTCTGTACTTTTCTTGCCGATCCGCCTGCATGATCATGCAGTTTGTTGGTAATTTAACTACAAGCTCTGTGGACTGCTGCCGGATTTCACATTGTTTTGCAAATTCGCTTGTCAGGAAACGCGGCATCAATTTTTCCTCGTTTCATTGGGCGATTGAGTTTGTAAACGGCAAAAATCTCCGGAAATTTAGACAAGGAATTTCACGATTTATCCCGCTGTTGGCGGCTGTGATGCGCCAAAACAAAAAAGCCCCATGCTCAATCGCATGGGGCTGTGCGCAGGGATGGCCTTGCTGGCTGGACGGTTGCTTCAAACCGGGAATCTGTCGACATCCATGATCGCCTGCGCAAATGCTGCGGGCGCCTCCTGCGGAAGGTTGTGTCCGATGCCGCCGGTAATCAGGCGATGCGCATAAGGGCCGGAGAATTTCGCCGCATAGGCAGCCGGTTCCGGATGCGGGGCGCCATTGGCATCGCCTTCCATCGTGATGGTCGGAATGGCGATGGCCGGGCGTTGCGCGAGCACGGCTTCCAGGCGGTCGTATTTCGCTTCTCCTTCGATGAGACCTAGTCTCCAGCGGTAATTGCTGATGGCGATGGCGACCTGGTCCGGATTGTCGAGAGAGGCGGCGGAGCGGTTGAAGGTGGCGTCGTCGAATGCCCATTTCGGGGAAGCCAGTTCCCAGATAAGACGCGCGAAATCGTGCGTGTAGGCCCGGTAGCCTGCCTCGCCGCGTTCGGTGGCGAAGTAGTACTGATACCACCATTGCAATTCGGCTTTCGGCGGCAGCGGCTTGCGGTTGGCTTCCTGCGTGCCGATCAGGTAGCCGCTGACCGATACCATCGCCTTGCAGCGCTCCGGCCACAGGACGGCCAGCGTATTGGCGATGCGCGCGCCCCAGTCGAATCCGGCGATGATCGCCTTCTGAATGTGCAGCGCATCCATGAAGGCCAGAAGGTCGACGGCAAAGACGGACTGCTGGCCGTTGCGCAACGTGTTTTCGGAGAGAAAGCGCGTGGTGCCGTAACCGCGCAGATGAGGAACGAGAACGCGGTATCCGGCTGCCGCCAGAATGGGCGCAACGTCGACGAAACTGTGGATGTCGTATGGCCAGCCATGCAGCAGGATGACGGGCGGCCCGTCTGCCGGGCCGTCTTCCGCATAGCCGACATCGAGCAGGCCGGCCCTGATTTGTTTCAACGATGCGAAAGAGGTGTGGCCGCCTGCCTTGCGAGCGGTTTGAGCGGGAGAACTCAGCGCGGCTCCGGCATGGCTTGCCAGGCCCATCTGCGCGGCGGCCAGGCCCAGGGCGGCGGTATTGAAGAATCGGCGGCGATGCTGGTTGATCGGTTCGGACATGTTTTGCTCCACGGTACGGATGGGCCTGCTTCAGGCCGTTTAAAGGGCGCTGCCAGCGTCGCAGCGGTCGGTATCGAAAGTCTCGTCAACGGTTTCGTTGTGGACAGATGGATTTATACCGAAGCCGTTCGCGGTGTTTGTGTCGGAATGTATCCGTCGTTGCGACAGATACATAACATTGCATTTTTGTCGTTTTAAATACGTTTTCAGCGTGCTTTTCAGTACGTTGCGAGTGCATTCCTGCGTCGTGTGATTGATTTTTTTGTCGCATGGGAAGGGTGGTGACGCGCGTATGCAGCGCTGCTTGTGCAGGAAGGGAACGAGTGCCGGCCGGCTTTCGAAAATGCCGTGAGCTTTGTTTTGAATGGCGGAAATAACAAGAACCCCACGCAAGGTGGGGTTCTTGTTCTGCGTGCGAAGTGATGGCTGTCAGGACACCATCACGGCAGTGTGATGCAAGGTGAACCTTGCTGACGATCAGCCTACAAAAACCACCTGGCCGCGCATTGCGGCGACGGCGAGATAGCCGATGAAGGTTCCCAGAATGGCGAAGATGCCGCCAAGCACATTGGGTGCCGGAATCGGTGCACGCACCGATGTATAGAGCAGGCCGGTTACCAGTCCGACGCCGGATGCCAGCAATTCAGTTGCGCCAAAACCGATTTCGATCATGAGTGTCTCCTGTTATATGAATGATTGATTCGAAAGATGGATCACTCTTTTGGCGGACCGAAGACGACAGCCTTGCGGATCACCTGTACGATCAGGTAACCGATGTACGTGAAGATGATCGCCATGATGCCGCCGAGGACAGGCGGTGCGGGAATCGGCAGGTTCAGCCACGTGTACAGCGAGCCTGTAATCAGGCCGACGATTAGCGCCACGATCTCGTTTCTACCTACATAAACGTGTTCCGGTTTCATCTCTACTCCTCCTTGTAAAAGCACTTCGGTAAGTTTTTCCTCTGATTCTGAAAGCGCGCCGGCGACCATTCACCGGCGCGATGTCATATCGATTATTTTGGGAAGATGCTTTTCTTGATGATGGCGTGCACGCCCCAGTTGCCGTCCACGACCTGCGTAATGCCGAAGTCGACCGAAACCGAAATCAGCGAAATGGCCTCGTCTTCCGACAGGTTGCGCGTATTCATGAAGAAACGGCGCGTCTTGTTGAAGGCATCGGTCATTGCCGTGTTGAGCGAAGCGCGGCTGCAGACTTCTGCGACCGGATCTGCGCTATTGGCAAATTCCTTGAGGTAGTTCGGGCAACTGAAGCCGTGAACGATCAGTTCGCTTTCGGTTTCGAGCAGCGGATAGTCGAGGTCGTAAAGCTTGGTGCCCGGCAGATCCGCTTTCTTGTGCAGAATGAACTGGAACAGGCCGGTCAGCGAGCACTCGATTGCGGTACCGCAGAGTTCTGCGTCGCCTTGCGAAGCGTGCGGATCGCCGACCGTGAACATCGCGCCTTTGACCGAGACCGGGAAGAAGGCCGTCGCACCTCTGCCCATGCGCCAGTTGTCGAAATTGCCGCCGGTGTAGCTAGGCGGATTCGACGAAGCCATTTCCACTTCTGCAGGAGCCACGCCGATCAGGCCGAAGTGCGGACGCACAGGAATTTCGTATCCCTTCAGGACGTCGTAGTTCTTCTGGATGGTGGAGTGATCGACCGGAACGCCCGGGTAGTCGATGATCGGGTGGACGACGCCGAACGGGTCGGTTTGCGGCGTCCAGCGGTAGTTGTAGACCGCCTTTGCCGAAGTATGGTCGCCCTTGGCATCCACTTCGTAGACGGTGACGACTTCACGCGTCTTCGGTTCGGTGATCAGGTTGTTGTACTGGAAGCCCCAGTTGGCGGCTGCGTTGATGCCAAAGGTCTTGCCATGGAATTCCGGGTTGCCGGACGGACGTTGCATGGTGTCGATGCAGCGCACTTCCAGCACGTCGCCCGGTTCGGCGCCATTGATGAAGATCGGGCCGGTGCAAACGTGCACGCCCATGCCGCCGCCGGCGCCCAGCGGGTGGTCCATCGGACCCATGCCGCGACGATCGATGTTCTTGCCCTTGGCATCCCAGTGGAAAATGCTCTCGGCGCCCGGGTCACCCTTGATCATGCGATCGAAATCATCGTTCGAATGGTGCGTGACGGTTTCGATCGTCGCGTAATCGCCGGATTCGACTTTCAGCAGCGGTTCGATGGACTTGCTGAAATAACCCCAGTGCACGGTCTTGTCGTTGGCTGGAACGTAGTAATGGCTGAAGTTCTCACCGGCCTTCTTGGACGGCAGCGGGCGTTGCGTAACACCAGCCTTTCCTGCGGCTCCGGTAGTGGGTTTGCCTCCTATGCTGGCACGCAAACTGCGGCGGGCTTCCGCAAATTCTCCTTGCAGATCCGCATCATTCAGATGGGAAGAATGGGTGCATCCAGCGCTGCAAATGTGATCCGACATATGTCTCCTAATCTCTCTAAGGCTCCACTTGATTGTGGTCTGTCGCAAATCATAGGAGCGCGGGATTTTTGGTTTTTGTTTGGAGGCGCACTACTTATTGTCATTTGGGCGCGAGTTCGCAGCCCTGAAAAGTGGACGGATCGACAATGATGTGCGGGAAGGAGGGAATGCTTCGGCTTGAGGATCAAATTGGCCGATGGAAGCAGAAAAGCAAAAAGCCCAGCGCAAGGCCGGGCTAAGTGCTTGATTCTTGGTGGCCCGGGGCGGAATCGAACCACCGACACAAGGATTTTCAATCCTCTGCTCTACCAACTGAGCTACCAGGCCAAGGCGGGCAAGTATAGCAAACTTGCGGCAATATGCAAGCGCAATTATGTGTGACGCCAAAGCGCGCCGCTATAATGCAGGCATATTTTTGCGAATGCGGTGTCGGAACATGCAGGTACGAAGCGAAATTTGCATCATCGGCGACGGCGTGATCGGCAAGACGGCTGCGCTGGCGTTTGCGCAGGCCGGATTGAAGGTGACGCTGCTGCGCCCTGCCGCTGCAGGTCCTTCTGCATCGGCGGCTGATGCGTGGGATGTGCGCGTCTATGCGCTCAATCACGCGGCGCATGCATTGCTGTCGCCTCTCAAGGTGTGGGATGCGCTGGACGTTTCCCGTGTTGCGCCGGTGGATGCGATGTCGGTCAATGGCGATGCGGCCGGTGCGCTGGCATTCGATGCCTATGGCGCACGTGTAGGAACGCTGGCCTGGATTGTCGAGGACGCCAATCTCAATCGTGCGCTGGATGCTGCGCTGAAGTTTGCTTCCAATGTCCGCATCGTGGCCGGCCGTGCGAGCGCATTGCAGTCGAAGCAGGACGGCGTCGTCGTGCAGCTGGAGAATGGCGATGTACTCGATGCCGATCTACTGGTCGGTGCTGACGGCGGCCAGTCCTGGGTGCGTTCGCATTGCGATATCGGATTCGATTATCGTGCCTACGGCCAGCGTGCGATCGTCGCCAATTTCAGTTGCGAGAAACCGCACCGTCATGTCGCGCACCAATGGTTCACTGCCGACGAAGGCATCATTGCATTGCTTCCCTTGCCGGGCGAGCGTGTGTCGCTGGTCTGGTCCGCGCCGGATGCGCTGGCGACGGAATTGCTGCAGCAAACGCCGGCGTCTCTGGCAGCGCGTCTGGCTGCGTATGCGTTGCCGGAGCTGGGTAATTTGACGCCTCTGCAACCGGAAGCGATGAAATCGTTTCCATTGGCATTGGTGCGGCCACATGCGATCACTGCGCCGCGCGTCGCATTGATCGGCGATGCAGCGCATGTGATCCATCCATTGGCCGGGCATGGCATGAATCTCGGGTTTGCCGATATCGCCGCGCTGGTCGAGGCGGTTGCCGGTCGCGATGCTTATCGCGATTGCGGCGATGCGCGCGTGCTGTCGCGTTACGCCCGTTCCCGCAAGGAAGAGATATTGCTGATGCAACTGGCAACCGACGGTCTGGCGCGCTTGTTTACCGTCGATCTGGAGCCGTTGCGCATGGTGCGCAATCTCGGATTGAACCTCGTGAACCGACTGCCTGTCTTAAAGCGGCGGCTGATCGGCCATGCGCTTGGAAAAAAGCTGTAACGCCACACTTGGTGCCGCCAACGTCGTGCTGCAATGTTGTGTCACGACGACCTGAAAACGAACGAAAGATTGAAATGAACATGAGCAGAATGGCCGGCGTGATGCTGACTGGATTGATGGGAATGGTCGGCGCCATGGCGCATGCGGAAACGGCGCAGGAAGCGGCCGTGCGCAAGGCAGTCGCTCCCCGCCTGGGCGAGGATGCAAAGATCGAATCGGTGACGAAGACACCGTACTCCGGCTTGTACGAAATCCAGGTCAACGGCGACATCATCTATACCGACGCCAACGCGCAATACCTGTTCGTCGGTCGTATTGTCGATACGCGTACTTATCAGGACTATACGAAAGCGCGATTGGATGAAATCAACGCGGTGCCGTTTGCCGATCTGCCGCTGGATCTGGCGATGAAGCGAGTAAAAGGCAACGGCAAGCGCAAGATCGCCGTGTTCGAGGATCCGAACTGCGGTTACTGCAAGCGTTTTCATCAGACGCTGCAGGGCATCGACAACATCACCGTCTATACCTTCCAGTACAACATTCTGTCGCCGGATTCGATCGCCAAGTCGCGCGACATCTGGTGTGCAGCCGATCGCAACAAGGCCTGGAGCGACTGGATGCTGAACGGCAAACTGCCGCCGGCTGCCAATGCCGATTGTTCTGCGCCGCACGAGAAGGTGCTGGAACTGGGCAAGCGTCTGCGTGTGACCGGCACGCCGACGATCTTCTTCGTCGATGGTTCGCGCATCCCGGGCGCGATCGATGCCAAGGGGCTTGAAGCGAAACTGGCAACGGTTGGCGGCGGAAAGTAAGCACACCGGAAACGCTATCGATAGCGAAATCATGCATGAATGGCCGCGCAGGGTGCGCGGCCATTTTCATATGCGGTGACGCGATGCAACCGATACGCGATGCCGTTACACTGACACATTCACAAGACGAGAATTCGCATGAAAAATACCGTGCATTACACGATCGTTCCACATGACCCGGCTGCACATCTGTTCGGTGTCACCGTGACCGTCGATCGTCCTGACCTGAACGGACAATTGTTCACCTTGCCAGCGTGGATACCCGGCAGCTACATGATCCGCGAATTCGCGAAGAACATTGTGCAGATTGCCGCGATGGCCGGCGAGGAGCGCGTGGCATTAACCAAACTCGACAAGCATACGTGGCGCGCGGCGCCGTGCAAGGGACCGCTGACGCTGTATTACGAAGTCTATGCCTGGGACTTGTCGGTGCGGACGGCGCATCTGGATCGCACGCACGGTTTCTTCAACGGCACCAGCGTTTTCCTGCGCGCCGAAGGATACGAACATGGTGCGCATGTGGTGGATATCGTCGCGCCGGACGGCGAGTCTTATGCAGACTGGCGCGTCGCCACGGCGATGCGGCAGATCAAGGGGCGGCGTTACGGCTTCGGCCGTTATGCCGCGGCGAATTACGACGAACTGATCGATCATCCGGTCGAGATGGGCGCGTTTGCGCTGGCGACATTCAAGGCGCACGGCGTGCCGCATGACGTGGTGTTCACCGGCGTCATTCCGCATCTGGATCTGCCGCGCATCACGGCCGATCTGAAGCGCATCTGCGAATCGCAGATCGCGCTGTTCGAACCGCAGTCGAAACGCGCGCCGATGGATCGCTACGTCTTCATGACGATGGTGGTCGGCGATGGCTATGGCGGCCTCGAGCATCGTGCGTCGACCGCATTGATCTGTTCGCGCGCCGATCTGCCGGTGGCGGGGCAGAAGGAAATGACGGACGGCTATCGCACCTTCCTCGGACTGTGCAGCCACGAATATTTTCACACATGGAACGTCAAGCGCATCAAGCCGGCGGCTTTTGCGCCATACGACCTGTCGCGCGAAAATTACACGCCGTTGCTGTGGCTGTTCGAAGGTTTCACCAGCTATTACGACGATTTGATTCTGGTGCGCAGCGGCGTCATCACGCAGGAAGCCTATCTGAAGCTGGTCTCGAAAACGATCAACGGCGTGCTGCGCGGCAGCGGACGGCACAAGCAGAGCGTGGCGGAATCCAGCTTCGAGGCGTGGACCAAGTATTACCGCCAGGACGAAAATTCGACCAATGCCATCGTCAGTTACTACACAAAAGGCTCGCTGGTCGCGTTGGCGCTGGATCTGACGATCCGAGCAGAAACCAAAGGACGCAAGTCGCTGGACGACGTGATGCGTGCCTTGTGGCAGCGTTATGGCCGCGATTTCTATGCCGACGGTGAAGCGGGCCGCGGCGTGACGGAAGCGGAAGTCGATGCGCTGTTCGACAGCGTGACAGGCTTGCGGCTCAAGCGCCTGCTCGATCGCTGGGTGCGCGGCACCGGCGATCTGCCGCTGGAAAAACTGCTTGCGCCGTTCGGCATTGCCTATTTCGATCAGCGCAAGCGCGGCAAGCCCATCCTGGGTGTGCGTACCGTACGCGACAACGGGGATTGCAAGGTGGCCGCCGTCTATGAAAACGGTGTAGCGCATCTGGCGGGCGTATCGGCTGGCGATGTACTGGTTGCGATCGATGGTTTGCGCGTCACCAGCATGAATCTGGAGAACGTGTTGAGTCGATATCGTGTCGGTGATGCTATTGCATTGCATGTATTCCGCCGTGATGAACTGCTGTCGCTGGCATTGATGCTCGGTAGTGACGATACGCCTGCCGTCACGCTGAAAGCGGAAGAGCGGCCGGCCGCCGCCATGCGTTTGCGCACGGCTTGGCTGGGCCAGTGAATCGTTTCGCAGACATGAAAAAGCCCGCAATAGCGGGCTTTTTTGTTGGGTGAATGGTAAGGATTATTGAAAGAGCCGTGCCAGTTCCACGCCTGGATCGGACGCGCGCATGAATGCCTCGCCGACGAGGAAGGCATGCACATTGGCATCGCGCATCTTCTTCACGTCGTCCGGCGCCAGGATGCCGGATTCGGTGATGACCAGTTTGTCGGCCGGGATGCGCGGCAGCAAGCCGATCGTCGTCTGCAGCGATGTTTCGAACGTGCGCAGGTTGCGGTTGTTGATGCCGAGCAGCGCTGTCTTCAGCTTCAGTGCGGCATCGAGTTCCGCCGCATCGTGCACTTCGACCAGCACGTTCATGCCGAGATCGTGGGCGCAGGCTTCCAGCTCCGCCATCAAGCCGTGGTCGAGCGCTGCGACGATCAGCAGGATGCAATCCGCGCCCCACGAACGCGCCTCATAGACCTGATACGGATCGACGATGAAATCCTTGCGCAGTACCGGCAATGCGCAGGCCGCACGTGCCTGTTTCAGGTAATCCGGGGCGCCCTGGAAAAATTGCACATCGGTCAGCACGGACAGGCAGGCCGCGCCATGTTGCGCATAGCTGGCGGCGATGTCGGCCGGACGAAAATCGGCGCGCAGCACACCTTTGGACGGCGACGCCTTTTTCACTTCGGCGATCACGCCCGCCTGGCCGGCAGCGATCTTCGCGCGCAGCGATGCTTCGAAGCCGCGCAACGCAGCGCGCGCTTCCTTGTCGCTTTCGACTTCGCCGCGCAGGCTGGCGAGGCTGCGTGCTTTTTTCGCAGCGGCGATTTCTTCGGCCTTGACCGCGAGAATCTTGTTGAGAATGTCGGACATGATGTTTCGATTCCGGTATGGGATGTGAGTGTGAATCGGCTCAGGTCTTGCCGAGTTCCTGCGTGACGCGGACGAACTGTTCGAGCTTCGCACGGGCTGCGCCGGAAGCAATGGTTTCGCGTGCCTTGGCGAGACCGTCGGCAATCGACGAGACGATGCCGGCCGCGTACAGCGCAGTCGCGGCATTCAGGGCGACGATATCGCGTGCAGGGCCGTTGACGTTGTCCAGCGCCTCGAAAATCTTGGTCTTTGATTCGATTGCATTGTCGACTTTCAGATTGCGGCTGGCGATCATCTGCAGGCCGAAATCTTCCGGATGGATTTCGTATTCGCGAATTTCGCCATTGACCAGTTCGCCTACCATGGTGGCGGCGCCCAGCGATACTTCGTCCATGTTGTCGCGGCCCCAGACGACGATCGCATGCTGTGCGCCGAGACGTTGCAGCACACGTACCTGGATGCCGACCAGATCCGGATGAAACACGCCCATCAGGATGTTCGGCGCGCCGGCCGGATTCGTCAGCGGGCCGAGGATGTTGAAGATGGTGCGTACGCCGAGTTCCTTGCGTACCGGAGCGGCATGTTTCATCGCCGCGTGATGGTTAGGCGCGAACATGAAGCCGATGCCGGTCTGTGCGATCGATTCGGCAACCTGTGCCGGCTGCAGGTCGATCTTCGCGCCCAGCGACTCCAGTACGTCGGCGCTGCCGGAAGACGACGACACGCTGCGGCCGCCGTGCTTGGCGACACGTGCGCCGGCCGCAGCGGCGACGAACATGGAGGCGGTCGAGATGTTGAAGGTATTGGCGCCATCGCCGCCGGTGCCGACGATGTCGAGCAGGCCGGTGGTGTCGGCCAGCTCGACCTTGGTCGAGAACTCGCGCATCACCTGCGCGGCGGCAGCGATTTCGCCGATGCTTTCCTTCTTCACGCGCAGGCCCATCGTCAGCGCCGCGATCATGACCGGCGACATTTCGCCGCGCATGATGCGGCGGAACAGCGCCAGCATTTCATCGTGAAAGATTTCGCGATGTTCGATGCAGCGCAGCAGGGCTTCCTGGTTGGTGATCATCGTATACCTCTGTCAGACGAGGAAGTTTTTCAATAGCGTGTGGCCGTGTTCGGACAGGATGGATTCCGGATGGAATTGCACGCCCTGAATGTCGAACTGCTTGTGGCGCACACCCATGATCTCGCCGTCTTCGGTCCAGGCGGTCACTTCCAGGCAATCCGGCAGCGATGCGCGCTCGATCGCCAACGAATGATAACGAATGATCGTGTACGGGCTAGGCAGATCCTTGAAGACGCCGACGCCGGTATGTTCGATCGTCGAAGTCTTGCCGTGCATGACTTGCTTGGAGCGCACGACGTTGCCGCCGAATGCCGCGCCGATTGCCTGATGGCCGAGGCAGACGCCGAGGATGGGCAGTTTGCCGGCGAAATGCTGCAGGATGGGAATCGAAACGCCGGCTTCGTGCGGCGTGCACGGGCCCGGCGAAATGCAGATGCGTTCCGGATTCAGCGCGGCGATTTCTTCCAGCGTGATTTCGTCGTTGCGCACGGTGTGCACGTCCTGGCCGAGTTCGCCGAAGTATTGCACCAGGTTGTAGGTGAATGAATCGTAGTTGTCGATCATGAGCAGCATAGGGCACCCGATAATGGTGAGTGGGATGAAATCACCCCGAATGAAACGAGAATTGCAGTTGCTTCAGACATCGTGCGACGCGCCATTGCGCGCATATCAGGAGCAGGTAGCCGCACAGTTCCACCAGTTCCTCGAAATTCTGTGCGCCGGCTTCGCCAAGTTCGTCCAGATTCATGCCCATGTGGCCTTCCGCTATGGCGGAAGCAAACAGTACGAAAACGAACAGCGCAATTTGCAGCAGCGGCAGACTGCGCGATCGCCAAAGCTCGCTGACGGTCAGCGTCTGCCGGTTGCGGATGAACGAGCCGATGCCCAGCAGCAGCAACAGCAGTAGCGCGGGAGCAATGGCCGGTTTGTACCAGAGCTGTTTCGTCGATGAAAACACCGGGCCGGTAATGGCCGATACGTCCAGCGGCTGAAGCAGCACGGCGCCCCAGCTTAACTCGCGGGCGAACATCGCCAGCCAGATCGGTGCGATCAGCAGCCAGAATTTGCGATAGCGCGGTTCCGTCGACGCGGCACGCAAGCGGAATGCCCAGAGACCGCCGACGAGCAGCAGGGCAGCCTGCAGATTTTCGATCGGCCCGTTCTCCCAGCCGAAAGTCGCCGGCAGGCGCGGTGCGATGAAATAACTGGCGATCAGAGCAGCGAGGAAACAGAAAACGAGTGGCAGCGAAAACCTGCGGGAAGCTATATATGCGGACATTCGGACTACATGAAAAACGGGTGAGGCCGGGCGACGCAGTATCGTCAGGCAAATAAGGGGGCAACAACAATCGAGGGGAGGACATGGAAATTCTCCTTGCGCCAGCCGTCAGGCTTCGCCGTCCAGACCGTCCTGTACCTGCTCCGCGGCGCGCAGCACGGCACGCGCCTTGTTCTCGGTTTCCTGCCACTCCATTTCCGGAACCGAATCGGCGACGATGCCGGCGGCGGCCTGTACATACAGCGTGCCGTCCTTGATGACGCCGGTGCGAATCGCGATCGCCAGGTCCATCTCGCCGCCGAACGACAGATAGCCACAGGCGCCGCCGTAGATGCCGCGCTTGGTCGGCTCCAGTTCGTCGATGATTTCCATCGCACGGACTTTCGGTGCGCCGGACAGCGTGCCGGCCGGGAAGGTCGCTTTCAGCACGTCGAGGTTCGACAGGCCATCCTTCAAGGTGCCTTCAACGTTGGAAACGATGTGCTGCACGTGCGAATACTTTTCGATGACCAGTTTGTCGGTGACCTTGACGCTGCCGATGTCGGCGATGCGGCCGATGTCGTTGCGTGCCAGGTCGATCAGCATCACGTGCTCGGCGATTTCCTTCGGGTCGGCCAGCAGTTCCTTCGCCAGTGCCGCATCCTTTTCCGGTGTTTCGCCGCGCGGGCGCGTACCGGCCAGCGGACGGATCGTGATTTTCTTCTTGCCGTCTGCAGTCGCCTCGTTGCGCACCAGGATTTCCGGCGACGAGCCGACGATCTGCATGTCGCCGAAGTTGTAGAAGTACATGTACGGCGACGGGTTCAGCGAACGCAGCGCGCGGTACAGCGTCAGCGGCGCATCGACGTAGGGCTTCTTGATGCGCTGGCCGATCTGCACCTGCATCAGGTCGCCGGCCATGACGTATTCCTTGGCTTTGGCGACGGCATCCAGATAATCCTTCTTGTCGAATTCGCGGATGGCTTCGGTGCGTACGGAACCGCTGGTGACCGGCACATCGACCGCGCGGTGCAGCTTTGCGCGCAAGTCTTTCAGGCGCTGGCGGCCTTTTGCAAACGCTTCCGACTGCGTCGGATCGACGTAGACGATCAGATAGAGTTTGCCGGACAGATTGTCGATGACGGCTAGTTCTTCGGTCAGCAGCAGCTGGATTTCCGGCAGGCCCAGGTCGTCCTTCGGTGCGGTGTTCGCCAGGCGTTTTTCGACATGGCGCACGGTGTCGTAGCTGAAGTAACCGGCGAGGCCACCGCAAAAGCGCGGCATGCCCGGAGCGATCGCAACCTTGTAGCGCGACTGGAACTGCGCGATGAAATCGAGTGGATTGCCGTTGAAGGTTTCGATGACGGCATCGTCGCGTACCACTTCGACGCGGTTGCCGTAGCTGCGCATCAGTGTGTTGGCGGGCAGGCCGATGAAGGAGTAGCGGCCGAAGCGTTCGCCGCCGACGACGGATTCCAGCAGGAAGGTGTTCTTGCCGCCGTTCTGGGTCTGCGCCAGTTTCAGGTACAGCGACAACGGGGTTTCGAGATCGGCAAAGGCTTCAGCGACCAGCGGAATGCGGTTGTAGCCTTGCGCGGCCAGCGATTTGAATTCGAGTTCAGTCATGGTTTTCTCCCGGACCGCTATTGTAGTCGAGCGGTTCGTCACAGTAGACGGTGTTCAAAAAACGTTGCCGACCGCGCACAGGCGATCAGCGGCAGCTGGTGGTTAGCACCAGAATTGCCAGCGTCGCCAGAGCCAGGCCTCATGCGTGCCGGGTGTCGCGAATCGTTTTTTGCCGAGAGACATGAATGGATTCAGGGATTGATCAGTTGCGCTGCACAGAGCAGCGAGGAAACTATACCATCGCTGTCGACTTCTTGTATAGATTGCCCGTGGTTGTAGCCATACGGGACATTCAGCACGCGGCAGCCGGCCGCGCGCGCTGCCTGCGAATCGTTGATCGAATCGCCGATGGCGACGACTTCCTGCGGTTGCAGCGCGAAATCCTTGCAGACTTGCAGTAATGGCATCGGGTCGGGTTTTTTCTTTGCGAACGAATCACCGCCGTAGATGATCTCGAAATAGTCGTGCAGGCCGGTTTTCTGCATCAGCGGGATCGTGAAGGCCAGCGGCTTGTTGGTCACGCAAGCCAGCCGCAAGTCCTTGGCGCGCATGGCCTGCAGGCCTTCGTGCACTTCCGGGTAGGCGGTCGCGTAGTCGCCGTTGATGTCGTGGTAGTGCCGGTTGAATGCCTGCATGGCATTGGCGAAATGCTGTTCGAGCTGTTCCGGCGAAAAATTCATGCGCAATGCACTGCGCACCAGATTCTCGGCGCCCTTGCCGACGAAGGAAACCACCGTTTGCCGATCGAGCGGCGCCAGATGCAGATCGCGGCGCACGCGGTTGACGGTTTCATGCAGATCCTGCGCGGTATCCAGCATGGTGCCATCGAGGTCGACGATGACGCCGCGAATACCATGCAGCGGCTGCACTGCGGTGTTTCCCGTCATCAGACTTTTGCCAGTTCGCCGCGCATGGCGTCGATGACGGCTTTGTAATCCGGCTTGCCGAAAATAGCGGAGCCGGCCACGAAAGTATCGGCGCCGGCCTTTGCCGCGGCGGCAATATTGTCGACCTTGATGCCGCCGTCGACTTCCAGCAAGATGTCGCGTCCCGATTCGTCGATCAGTTTGCGCACGGCCTCGATCTTCTTCAGCGTGTGCGGAATGAAGGACTGGCCGCCGAAGCCGGGGTTCACCGACATCAGCAGGACGATGTCGAGCTTGTCCATTACGTGTTCCAGATAATGCAGCGGCGTGGCCGGATTGAAGACCAGGCCGGCCTTGCAGCCATTGTCGCGGATCAGTTGCAGCGAGCGGTCAATGTGTTCGGATGCTTCCGGATGGAAAGTGATGATGTTGGCACCAGCCTTGGCGAAGTCCGGAATGATGCGATCGACCGGCTTGACCATCAGATGGACGTCGATCGGCACCTGCACGTGCGGCCGGATCGCTTCGCAGACCAGCGGGCCGACCGTCAGGTTGGGAACGTAATGGTTGTCCATCACGTCGAAGTGGATGATGTTGGCGCCGGCGGCGACAACATTGCGGACTTCTTCACCCAAACGGGCGAAATCGGCGGAAAGAATGCTGGGAGCGATGCGATAGGTCGGCATGATGAGGGCCTTCGATAAGGCTTGAAAATAAGGCTGAGGGTAAAGCTGAAAGCAAGGCTGGGAAGCCAGGTCGTCATTTTACCTTGGAGGCTGCTTTTCTTGCGCGATGCGCGAATTTCGTGTGCAATGAGCCGCCATTGGAATCGAGGCCGCCGATTGTCCGGCCGCCCGCATTGAAGGAATCGCATGCCAGCTTATGAATTTGCCGTCTCTGTTCGAACGCAGTATCTGGAAGAGCAGTCCGATCCGGACCGTGCCCATTATGTATTTGCCTACGCGGTGACGATAAAGAATACCGGCACGGTGCCGGCGCAACTGATTTCGCGCCACTGGATCATTACTGATACGAACAATCGCATAGAAGAAGTGAGCGGGCTGGGTGTCGTCGGTAATCAGCCGTTGCTGCAGCCTGGCGAGCAGTTCGAATACACCAGCGGCGCTGCGCTGGAAACGCCGCAGGGGTCGATGAAGGGCGAATATTTCTGTGTGGCGGAGGACGGTACGCGTTTCGAGGTGCCGATTCCGGAATTCGTGTTGTCCTTGCCGCGAACCTTGCATTAATCCTGTTTCCCGTCCGCATCTCGTGCGGGTGGATTTTCCTTTGTCTCATCGCGTGGACGGACCGGTTTCCTGCCGGCGAACATCGTCCACCACACGATGAAAATCAGCAAAAATACCGCTATGCCTGCTTCAACGAATAACAGCCACATGCTCCGTCTCCCGATATCCCTTGTCCGCCGTAGTGTACTCATATCGTTACTGCTCGGGCTGGTTTCCTGTTCGACCGTGCCGCCCGAACCGCCAGGCAAGACTGCGCAGCCGGTCGAGCAGCCGCAACCGGCATTGCCTAGAACGGAAGTCGGCGCGACCTTGCAGCCATCGAGCTTTGCCGCCCTGCCGGGCTGGGGCGTCGACCGGCAGAACGAGGCGTGGCCGGCATTCACTGCGTCTTGCTCGGTACTGATCAGGCGGCCTGACTGGAAGGAAGTCTGTGCGGCTGCGCGCAATGTGAATGGCAGCGATGCCGAGGCGGTTCGCGTTTTCTTCGAGACAAATTTCACGCCCTACCAGGTTGCCAATGCCGATGGTTCGCAAAACGGACTCGTAACCGGCTATTACGAGCCGTTGCTGCGCGGTGCACGCAAGCGCGGCGGGCTGTATCAGACGCCGCTGTATCGGGCGCCGGCCGATCTGCTGGCGATCGACCTTGCAAACGTCTATCCAGAACTGAAAGGACTGCGTCTGCGCGGCAGGCTGGTCGGCAAGAAAGTGGTGGCTTATCCGTCACGTGCCGAATTGATGCAGTCGGGAGAATTGGCCGGCAAGGAAATTCTCTGGGTAGACGATCCGATCGAGGCATTTTTCCTGCAGGTGCAGGGATCGGGGCGCGTGCAACTGGCCGGTGGCCACGAAATCGTGCGCCTCGCCTACGAGAACCAGAACGGATGGCCGTACAAGTCCATCGGCCGTTATCTGGTGGACAAGGGCGAGCTGACGCTGGATCAGGCATCGATGCAGAATATCCGGGCCTGGGTGCTGGCCAATCCCGAGCGGCAGCAGGAATTGTTGAATGCCAATCCCAGCTATGTCTTCTTCCGTGAAGAGAAGGTGACAGATCCTGCGGTAGGGCCGAAAGGTGCGCTGGGCGTGCCTTTGACACCGCAGCGCTCGATTGCCGTCGATCCGCAGTTCATTCCGCTGGGTGTTCCGGTCTTCCTGGCGACGACGCAGCCGAATAGCAAGGTACTGCTGCAGCGGCTGGTCATGGCGCAAGATACGGGCGGCGCAATCAAGAATGCGGTGCGGGCTGACTATTTCTGGGGTTTCGGCGCGCAGGCTGGCGAGTTGGCCGGGCGCATGAAGCAGCGCGGCATGATGTGGGTATTGCTGCCTAAGAATGCGATTGTCGGATCGGCGAAATAAGCGGAAGCAACAAGTAAGAATAACCGGAGAGCGATCATGCAATTTGAAAACATACTTGTGGAAATACACGGCAAGGTCGGATTGGTGGCGCTCAATCGGCCGGAAGTATTGAATGCACTGAATGACCGGCTGATGGATGAATTGGGTCAGGCATTGCTGGCTTTCGATGCCGACGACGATATTCATTGCATGATCGTTACTGGCAGCGACAAGGCGTTCGCTGCCGGCGCGGATATCGCGGCGATGGCTGACTACTCTTATATGGACGCCTATAAGAGCAACTTCATCGGCCGGAATTGGGAGCAGATTCGCAGCGTGCGCAAGCCGGTGATTGCTGCCGTTGCCGGATATGCGTTGGGCGGCGGTTGCGAACTGGCGATGATGTGCGATTTCATCATTGCCGCGGATACGGCGAAGTTCGGGCAGCCGGAAATCAAGCTTGGCATCATCCCGGGCGCCGGCGGCACGCAGCGCCTGCCGCGCGCCATTTCCAAATCCAAGGCGATGGATATGTGTCTGACGGCACGCATGATGGATGCGCAAGAGGCAGAACGTGCCGGACTTGTCTCGCGTATCGTCCCTGCGGACAAATTAAGGGAAGAGGCGCTGGCGGCAGCGCAAGCCATTGCGGCGATGTCGCTGCCGATGGTGATGATGGCCAAGGAAGCGGTCAATCGCGCCTATGAAACAACGCTGTCGGAAGGCATGCAGTTCGAACGGCGGCTCTTTCATAGCACTTTCGCAACCGAGGATCAAAAAGAAGGAATGAAAGCTTTTTTAGAAAAGCGCTTGCCAGCCTTCAAAGGGATTTGATATAGTTCGCCTCCCGTTGCGAGACGGGGCTAAAAAGAAGGTGTTGACCGAGGTGCGTAGCGCTGGTTGAACTGGATTTTTG
>NZ_BMDP01000004.1 GCF_014635845.1 Oxalicibacterium solurbis
TGCCCGTAAGGCTTGTCCCTATAACATTGACAGTTATAGTTCAGAGTAGTGTTCGCCAGTGCGACACAATCAAGACCAAAAATACTTCTTCCAGATTGGGTTGTTTGCGCAAGACAGCATCAACGTCTTCGCAGGCAGCTTTACAAGTTATGCCTGATGACCATAGCGAGTTGGTACCACCCCTTCCCATCCCGAACAGGACCGTGAAACGACTTTGCGCCGATGATAGTGCTGCAACCAGTGTGAAAGTAGGTCATCGTCAGGCTTTTATTCTTAAAACCCCCTCGCTCGTGTGAGCCTGGGGGTTTTATTCTTTGTGCGACAGGAAATGATCAGACCCGCGCACTCTTCACATACTCCTCCCGCAATGCTCTCCAGCCCACAGCCTCCGCTGACGGATTACCTCGCCACCTTGCTGTGTCGATGCGAGAGCATTACCGGTGAAATGCCCGGATAAGTGCCGGTCAATACGTTCGGTTGCAGCAACGCATGAATTGATATCTGCCTCCCTTAAACAAAAGCCGCCTTCGCCGCAAGGTGAGACTCAACAAATATCTCTTTGGCCTCAGGGAGGCTTCAGCGTATCGGCCCTTCACCTTCGTCCCAATATTTGGTAAAATCTCGTGCTTCGCTGATGTAGCTCAGTTGGTAGAGCAACTGATTCGTAATCAGTAGGTCGGAAGTTCGATTCTTCTCATCAGCACCAGAACAAAGGGGTTGTACCGAAAGGTACAGCCCCTTTTCATTTGGTGCGATGCGAGTGCCGGTAATCTTAAGGCGTCATTGATCCCATGCCTGGGCGCGCTGTATGGCGCGGCGCCATACGGACAAACGATGTTGACGTTCGTCTGACGACATTGCTGGCTCAAAATGGCGATCAATTTGCCATAGGGACGAAAGTTCGTCGACGGAAGACCAGAACGAAACTGCCAAGCCGGCGAGATAAGCGGCACCCAATGCCGTTGTTTCCGTAATTGAAGGTCGTGTGACGACTGTGTTCAAGATGTCCGCCTGAAATTGCATCAGCAGATCGTTGCGTGCAGCACCTCCATCGACGCGTAGTTCCTGCAGCGGGATGTGCGTATCTTTTTGCATCGCCTTCATCAGATCTGCGGTTTGATAGGCGATGCTTTCCAGCGCTGCTCGGGCGATATGCGCCTTGTTCGTGCCGCGTGTCAGGCCGATGATTGTGCCGCGTGCATGTGGATCCCAATAAGGTGCGCCGAGTCCGCTGAATGCGGGTACGAAAACCACACCACCGTTATCCGGTACGCTACATGCCAACGCTTCTACATCGGATGAGTGCGTGATGATGTTCAAGCCATCGCGTAGCCATTGCACGGTGGCGCCGGCCATGAAGACGCCGCCTTCCAGCATGTAGCTCGTTTGTGAATCAGCTGTGTTGCCATGCCGCCATCCGACCGTTGTTAGCAGATTGTTTTGTGATGCGACAACTTCGGTTCCGATGTTGAGCAGCATGAAGCATCCGGTCCCGTACGTATTCTTGGCCATACCGGGCGTATAGCAGGTCTGGCCGAACGTTGCGGCCTGCTGATCGCCGGCGATGCCGGCAATCGGGATGCTTTCACCGAACAGAGTGGGAAACGTATCGGCAATGATGCCGCTGCTGGAAACGATTTTAGGCAGCAGGCTGTGTGGAATGTCCAAAAGCGCCAATAACTCGTCGTCCCAGTCCAGCGTATGAATGTCGAACAGGAGCGTACGGGATGCGTTGCTGACATCAGTGAGGTGTCGACCGCATAACTTGAACGTCAGCCAGCTATCGATGGTGCCGAACGCCAGTTCGCCGCGTACGGCTTTGGCTCGGGCATCCGGAATGTTGTCCAGCAGCCATTTGACTTTGGTGCCGGAAAAATAGGGGTCGAGCAATAATCCGGTCTTGGCGCGGAAGACAGATTCATGGTCATCGTTGCGTAATTGCTCGCATATTGACGCTGTCCTGCGGTCCTGCCAGACAATGGCAGGCGCGATCGGTCGGCCGGTTTTACGTTCCCAGATGACAGTGGTTTCGCGTTGATTGGCAATGCCGATGGCGGCAATGTCGGCGGCTGTGACCTGCTGTTCTCGCATGACCTGTTGTGCGACAGCGAGCTGGCTTTGCCAGATCGCTTCGGCATCGTGCTCTACCCAGCCAGGCTGCGGAAACAGCTGCGGAAATTCCTGTTGCGCCGATCCGCGAATACGCCCGGCATGATCGAACAGAATGGCGCGCGAACTAGTAGTTCCTTGATCAAGTGCAAGAATGAGGGAGCGCATCCGAATGGCGGCTCAGGGCCGATAGAAATGTTCGGGCAGGCCGGCCACGTCAACGCGCAGGCGCAGGACATGGCCAGACAATGGATATTGTTCCAGTTCGGCTGCGGAACGTTTGTGGCTGACGGTCGTGATGTAAAGCGTGCGCAGATCGTCGTCACCGAAAGCCATCATCGTCGGGCAGCGTACCGGCAACAGAATTTCCTGCAGGATTTCGTTGTCCGGTGACAGTCGCAGCAACCGGCCGCCTTCATACATCGCACACCAATACGCTCCTTCGCTATCGACAGCGCCGCCATCGGGGCGGCCGCCGTAATGCAGATCGGTCTTGTCGGACGGAAATTGCCGGACAATTCGTGTCTCGCCTAGTGCGCCGGTCGCGGCATCGAGCGAATAGGCGCGTATCTGGTGGGAAGTCGTATCGCTATGGTAAAGCGTCTTGCCGTCCGGGCTGAAGGCGACGCCGTTCGATACCGTGGCGCGCTTGCCGCTGTCGGTAAGAATGCCCTGCTGAAAGCGGTACAGGACGGCATTGGGATGATCGCGCGGCTCGTAGATGGTGCCGACCCACAGTCGGCCTTGCGCATCGCAACGTCCGTCGTTGAAGCGTGTCGTGGCAGGATCATAAGGTGGATCGACGAGATGCGTCAGTTCGCCGGAAATGGTATCCAGCCTGGCAAGGCCGGAGCGCAATGCCACCAGCAAACCGCCTTCGCCATGCAATGCGATGCAGCCTGGTTCGGATGGCATGCTCCAAAGGCGGTGCGCCTGATCGGCGGGCCGAAAGCGATGAACGGCGCGGCCGTCGATATCGATCCAGTACAGCATGGATTCTTCGGCATGCCAGATCGGACACTCGCCCAGCAGCATGCGTTGGACGGGAATGGCTTGGCAATTTTCCATCGGCGGGGCAGTTGCTTTTTATGAAGGGATTGCGCCATTATGCAGGACAAAATTCATCAGCAAGGAGTTTGAAGTGACGCATTCAGCAGGTAAGCCGGCCATCGCCTTTCTCGGCATCGGCCTGATGGGAAAACCGATGGCGATGCGGCTGTTGCAAGCCGGCTATACGGTGACCGCCTGGAATCGCACGCGCAGCAAGGCAGAAGAACTCGCCCCATTGGGTGCCAAGGTAAGCGACAGCGCTGCCGATGCCGTGCGTGATGCGGATATCGTGATCACGATGCTGGAGGCTGGCCCGATCGTGCTGCAGGTGATTGACGATGCCTTGAACGGATTGCGGCAGAAAACATTGGTCATCGACATGAGTTCGACGCGTCAGTCCGAGGCGCAGCAGTTGCACGCCAAACTGACAGCGCACGGTGTTCGCTTCATCGATGCGCCGGTTTCTGGTGGTGTGGTCGGCGCGCAGGCAGGCAGCCTGGCGATCATGGTTGGTGGCGATGCAGCCGATTTTGCCGAAGCGGAGCCGGTGTTGACGGTAATGGGACGGCCTACGCTGGTCGGCCCGGCAGGCTGCGGCCAGGTTGCCAAATTGTGCAATCAGCTGATTGTCGGCGGAACGCTGAACATCGTTGCAGAGGCCTTGCTGCTGGCACAGGCCGGTGGCGCGGATCCGACGGCAGTGCGTGCGGCCATTCGTGGCGGTTTTGCAGAGAGCCGGATTCTGGAAGTGCATGGACAGCGCATGCTGGAGCGAAATTTCATGCCCGGCGGTCAGGTCAAGAGCCAGTACAAGGATCTGGAAAACGTGTTGATCGCAGCCGGCAACGCAGGTCTGCGCCTGCCGGTGACGGAGCTGGTGACCGAAAATTACGAAGCGGTCATGGCTTATGCGCCGCAGGCGGATCAATCGGCTGTATTGCTTGCGTTGGAGCATGACAATCCCGGAAAGCGGCTTGGCAACGTGACGGATCAGTTGCCTGGTTGATCCGTCTAAACGGCAGGCCTCGAGAGCGGCAGTACCGTTGCCGGTAACTGGCATTGTGCACCGGTGCTGGTAGTGCGAGTTATTGGCCCAGGTGTCGATGTGTAAAGAGTGCGTTACAATGCGCGGACGGGCTTGGCAGGAAGCCCGCTCTCGCAAAAGCCGATGCACCTGCCGGTAGTTCTCCCCATGGATAACCCGCAACGTTGATCCCTTTTATGTCGCAGCGAGAGCGATGATAAGAAAGGAAAACGTTATGTGGTCTACTGATTCCCCTATCTATTCCAACGTCCGGCATCCGCTCGGCACTGAACTCGACAACAGCGAATTCCTGCGTCGCTATGCGCGTCGTCTGTTACGAGATGCGCGTTCCGACGAGCCAAGTCGAACCTTGCCGGTGCTTCGTCGTATCGTCGCAGCCAGGGTGACGCCGGAAATCCGTCTTACCGAACTCCATGCGGTGCGCGCCACATTGCAGTTGAAGCATGTGCTGCATGGGCTGGCAAGGGAGCTGGGCTTTTCATCATGGGAAGCCTGCAAGCGGGAGATAGACAATCGCCCACCAGCCGTACTGGATCGTTACCGATTGGAGCTGGGCATGTTCGGTGATTACGAACAGAACTGGTTTGCCAACGAACGTACGGCCATCGATTGGCAGCGGGAAAACGGCGGCTATCTCGTCAAGGTCGGCCGCCAGGTCGTCGCAATCCTCGCATAGAGCGCGCGCGGTGCTAAAAGGTTGCTATGGCTTGACGCTATGTCTTGAGAAACGCTTCGGCCAGACGCACCCAATAGGTGGCGCCGATCGGCAGGAGTTCGTCGTTGAAGTCGTAACTTGGATTGTGCAGGTTGCACGGTCCGAGTCCATGACCTGCATCGCGATGGCTGCCTTCACCGTTGCCGATGAAGACGTAGCATCCCGGCTTGCCTTGCAGCATGAAGGCGAAATCCTCTGCGCCCATTGTCGGCTCGACTTGGGTATCGACGTTTTCTTCGCCGACGATGCCGCGCAGCACTTCGGCGGCAAAGGCGGTTTCCTGCGGATGATTGATCAGCGGTGGGTAGTTGCGCATGAAGTTGAAGTCGACTTCGGCATCGAAGGCTTGCGCCGTATGTTCCGCGATTGCACGCATGCGCGATTCGATCAGGTCCAGTACGTCGAGGCCGAAGGTGCGCACGGTGCCGATCAGTGTGGCTTCGTTCGGAATGACGTTGGTCGTGCTGCCGGCATGGATCTGCGTGATGGACAGCACGGCGGCATCGTTGGGATTGCGATTGCGCGTGATGATGGTCTGCCAGCTTTGAGCAATCTGCACAGCGATCATGACCGGATCGATGCCCTTGTGCGGCTGTGCGGCATGGCAGCCCTTGCCGCGGACGACGACTTCGAACTCGTTGCTCGATGCCATCATCGGTCCGGCTGTCACGCCGAATCTTCCGACCGGAATGCCCGGCCAGTTGTGCATACCGAACACGGCCTGCATCGGGCATTGTTCGAACAGGCCTTCATCCATCATCCGCTTGGCACCGCCGCCGCCTTCCTCTGCAGGTTGAAAGATCAGATAGATGGTGCCGTCGAAATTGCGATGCTGCGACAGATAATGTGCTGCGCCCAGCAGCATTGCAGTGTGCCCATCATGGCCGCAGGCGTGCATCTTGCCGTCATTCTTCGATGCGTGCGCGAAGGTATTGGTTTCCTGCATCGGCAGCGCATCCATGTCGGCGCGTAAGCCGATGGCACGATTGCTGGGGCCGTTCTTGAGAATGCCGACAACACCCGTGACACCCATGCCGCGCAATACCGGAATACCCCATTCGGTCAGCTTGCGCGCCACCAGTTCGGCGGTGTCATGTTCTTCGAAGCACAGTTCCGGGTGTGCATGAATGCTGCGGCGTATGGCCTGCAGTTCATTCTGAAACTGGATAATCGGATCGATCAGGTTCATGGTGCGTCTCCAAATCGGACATGCTGCAGCATGTCGGATTGCCAGCAGCGGAAGCCTTCCATGTTACGTCAATTCGCGCGATTCGCGGAATCCGCCTGCGATGAACCGCATCGCCGATATGGTTTTCGCCGCGAAAGGGCTTGCGCATCGCCGTCCTGCCCGATAGCATCAATGCGGCATTGCCGCGGGAACAATATACGTAATGGCAAGTCATGAAAGCTGACTGGAAAAGACTGAAAACATGAGGTGAGGATGGACAAGATCTGGCTGTCGTCATATCCGCCCGGCGTGCCGGCGGAAGTCGATTTCACGCAATACGAATCGCTGGTGCATCTGTTGGAAGAAGCGTATCGCGATTACGCCGACCGCAATGCCTATGTTTGCATGGATCGCTTCATGACGTACCGCGAAGTCGATGCCTTGTCGAGCAAACTCGGTGCCTATCTGCAGGCGCAAGGCTTGCAGAAGGGGGCGCGCGTGGCGCTGATGATGCCGAACGTGCTGCAGTATCCGGTGGCACTGGCTGCTGTGCTGCGCGCCGGCTACGTGGTCGTCAACGTCAATCCGCTGTACAAGCCGCGCGAACTGCAGCACCAGCTGGTGGATTCCGGTGCGGAAGCCATCATCATTCTGGAAAATTTCGCGGCGACGTTGCAGAAAGTCATTTCTGCAACGCAGATCCGGCACGTGATCGTCGCGACGATGGGCGACATGCTGGGCGGCATCAAGGGTGCGATCGTCAATTTCGTTGTGCGCCATGTGAAGAAGATGGTGCCATCGTTCTCGCTGCCATATCAGATTTCGTTCAATCAGGCGTTGGCACAGGGCAGCCATCTGTCTTTGCAGCGTCCCGATCTGCATCAGGAAGACGTCGCCTTCCTGCAATACACGGGCGGCACGACCGGCACCGCCAAGGGCGCGATGCTGTCGCACCGGAACATCATCGCCAACGTGCTGCAGAATGAAGCGTGGATTTCACCCGCCTTGCAAAAGGCGAACAAGAACGAGCCTCTGACCTTCGTCTGCGCCTTGCCGCTGTATCACATCTTTGCACTGACAGCCTGCTGCATGCTGGGCACGCGGCTGGGTGTGATGAACCTTCTGATTCCGAATCCGCGAGACATTCCGGGCATGATCAAGGAGTTGCGCAAGCATCCTTTCCACTTGCTGCCGGCAGTGAACACGCTGTACAACGGCTTGCTGCACAACCCGGATTTCGCCAGCCTGGATTTCTCCAAACTGATCATGTGCAACGGCGGCGGCATGGCGGTGCAGAAAGTCGTCAGCGACAAATGGCGGGAAGTGACCGGCGTGCCGATCAACGAAGGATACGGCCTGTCGGAAACCTCGCCGGTGGCGACCGGCAATCCGGTCGATGCAGTGGAATTCTCCGGCACGATCGGCATCCCGATTCCGTCGACCGAAGTACGCATCATCGACAACAACGAAAACAGCGTTCCGCTCGGCATGCCGGGCGAAATCGCGATACGCGGGCCGCAGGTGATGGCCGGCTACTGGAACAATCCGAGGGAAACGGCCGCCTCGATGACGGCCGACGATTACTTCAAGACCGGCGACATCGGCATCATGGACGAGCGCGGCTTCGTACGCATCGTCGACCGCAAGAAGGACATGATTCTCGTCTCGGGTTTCAACGTCTATCCGAGCGAGATCGAGGGCGTCGTTGCCGCGCATCCGGGCGTGCTCGAATGCGCCTGCATCGGTGTGCCGGACGAGCATACCGGCGAAGCGGTCAAGCTGTTCGTCGTGCGGCGCGATCCGAATCTGACGGAAGAGACGCTGATGAGTTTCTGCCGCGAGCAGTTCACCGGGTACAAGAAACCGAAGCACATCGAGTTT
Source organism: Oxalicibacterium solurbis (assembly GCF_014635845.1). Classification (GTDB taxonomy): domain Bacteria; phylum Pseudomonadota; class Gammaproteobacteria; order Burkholderiales; family Burkholderiaceae_D; genus Oxalicibacterium; species Oxalicibacterium solurbis. The sequence goes on from NZ_BMDP01000004.1 coordinate 7,969, forward strand.
CGCGATGAACTGCCCAAATCCAATGTCGGCAAGATTCTGCGGCGTGAATTACGTGAGCTGCGCGAAGGAAATCCGCCGCCGTCGAAAGAAGCTTGATCAGCTTTTCGTCTCCGGCGGCAATGGACGCGGGAGACGATTTTCGCCGGTCGCCACATAGGTCAACGTGGCCTCGGTCACCTTGACGATTTCCGTCTGCAGCCGGTTGCGTTCGGCATAGCATTCGACGTTGACCGTGACCGAGGTATTGCCGACCTTCACGATCTCGGTATAGATGGACAGCAGGTCGCCGACAAAGACCGGATGCTTGAAGACGAAGGAGTTGACCGCCACGGTGACGACGCGGCCGTTGGCGCGGCGGGTGGCGCATAGCGCGCCGGCCAGGTCGACCTGCGACATGATCCAGCCGCCGAAGACGTCACCATGCATGTTCGCATCGCGCGGCATCGGCACCACACGCATTTCGGGCATTTTGTTTACGGGCAATTCGGTGTGATGCGCGTTCGACATGTCCTCTCCTCCAGATCGTGCTTGCAGACGTACAATTCGGCTTTGTTTGCCTTATGTGGCTTGGTGGTGTGGCTGTACAGCGTAGCCTGCAAAGCATAAACCATTCGGGCCGTTTGCTTTCTTTTCATCCATTTTCCCCAGGTCTTTTTCGATTTCCATGCGCCGTTCCCCTCATTCGCAGGAGCCTGCACCGCAGTCGACGCGCACGCGCAGCGATTGGGCTGTGCTGCGCACGCTGATTCCTTATCTGTGGACGTATAAATGGCGCGTATCGCTGGCGCTGCTGTTCCTGATTGCGGCCAAGCTGGCCAATGTCGGTGTGCCGCTGGTGTTGAAGCAGCTTATCGACAGCCTGACGATCCATTCCGGCGATCCGCATGCGCTGTTGGTACTGCCGCTGGGCATACTGGTCGCTTACGGCGCATTGCGGCTGTCGACGACGCTATTCACCGAATTGCGCGAATACCTGTTTGCACGCGTCACGCAGCGTGCGGTGCGCACGATCGCATTGCGCGTGTTCCGGCATCTGCACGAACTGTCGCTACGCTTCCATCTGAACCGACAGACCGGCGGCATGACGCGCGACATCGAACGCGGCACGCGCGGCGTGTCGTCGCTGGTGTCGTATACCTTGTTCAGCATCCTGCCGACGCTGGTGGAAATTACGCTGGTGATCGTCTACATGCTGCTGCACTACGACATCTGGTTTGCCGCCATCACGGCAGGCGCACTGGCCAGTTACATCGTCTTCACGATCACGGTGACGGAGTGGCGCACGCATTTCCGCCGCACCATGAACGATCTGGATTCGAAAGCGAGCACAAAGGCGATCGATTCGCTGCTCAATTACGAAACCGTCAAATATTTCGGCAACGAAGGATACGAAGCCAGACGCTACGACGAAGGGCTGCAGCGTTACGAGGCGGCTGCGGTCAAATCGCAGACTTCACTGTCGGCGCTGAATACGGGCCAGTCGGCGATCATCGCTGTTGCCGTCACGCTGATCCTGTGGCGTGCCACGCAGGGCGTGATCAACGGCACGATGTCGCTCGGCGATCTGGTGCTGGTCAATGCCTTCATGATCCAGTTGTACATTCCGCTGAATTTTCTCGGTGTCATCTATCGCGAGATCAAGCAAAGCCTGGCCGATATGGAGCGACTGTTTTCTTTGCTGGATGAAAACAGGGAAGTTGCCGACAAGCCGCTTGCGCAATCGTTGATGACGCAAGGTGCCGAAGTCAGGTTTTCGCATGTGAATTTCAGCTACGAATCCAACCGAAAAATTCTGTTCGACGTCGATTTCACGATTGCTGCCGGCACCACGACAGCGGTCGTCGGCCACAGCGGCTCGGGCAAGTCCACACTGTCGCGGCTGCTGTTTCGTTTTTACGATGTCGATGGCGGTGCGATCCTGATAGACGGCCAGAATGTCTGCGACGTGACGCAGGCATCGCTGCGCCAGGCAATCGGCATCGTGCCGCAGGATACGGTCTTATTTAACGACACGATCGCATACAACATCGGCTACGGCCGCCCGGGAGCCAGCCATGACGAAATCGTCGCTGTCGCCAAGGCTGCCTATATCCATGATTTCATCGCCTCCTTGCCGGATGGTTATGCGACGATGGTCGGCGAGCGCGGCCTGAAGCTGTCCGGTGGCGAGAAGCAGCGTGTGGCAATCGCCCGCACGCTGCTGAAGCGGCCGGCCATCCTGATCTTCGACGAAGCGACGTCTGCACTGGATACGCGTGCAGAGCAGGCGATCCAGGCGCAATTGAAGGAAATCGCGCGCAGCCGGACGACGCTACTCATCGCGCATCGGTTGTCCACCGTCATCGACGCCGAGCAGATCCTGGTGCTGGATCATGGCCGCATCGTCGAGCGTGGCACGCATATGCAGCTTCTGGCAGCCGAGGGGCTCTACGCGCAAATGTGGATGCGCCAGCAGGTCGGGCCGACGGAACCGGATGCATCGCCAGTTACAGAAAGCATGACGCACGAAGACGCGCAGGAAGCATCGGCGCCACCCAGAGAGGCTGCGACCGCAGCGCGCGGATTAGAATAGCCGCATTCATCGCTTTCCCATCTACCGGAGGCTGCATGCAGACGAACAGACTGGTCGCCTTGTTGATTGCTGCTGTGATGGCATGGAGCGCATGGCCTGCGCAGGCCGAAGAGCTGACCGGCACGTTGAAGAAAATCAAAGCGCTCGGTGCGATCACGATCGGTTATCGCGAATCGTCGATTCCGTTTTCCTATCTGGACAACCGTGCGCAGCCGATCGGCTATGCAATCGACCTGTGCATGAAGATCGTTGATGCGGTGAAGCTGCAGCTGGACATGCCGGATCTGGAAGTGCGCGCGCAACCGGTCACTTCCAGCAATCGTATTCCATTGCTGAAGAACGGTACCATCGATCTCGAATGTGGTTCGACGACCAATTCAGTGGTGCGACAGCAGCAGGTGGCATTCGGCCCCACCTATTTTCTGATCAACGTGACTGCTGTCGTAAAGAAGTCCTCCGGCATCGAGACGATTGCGCAGCTGGATGGCAAGACGGTTTCCACGACATCCGGCACGACATCGGTGCCATTGTTGCGCAGCTACCAGCGTGGCCGCGAGGTACGCGTCAAGGAAATCTACGGCAAGGACCATGCGGAGGCCTTCCTGCTGATGGCGGAGGATCGTGCCGTGGCCTTTGTGATGGACGATATTCTGCTGGCAGGGCAGATCGCCAATGCGAAGAAGCCGGATCTCTATAAAATTCTTCCCGAATCGCTGCGTCGGGAACCGTACAGCATGATGCTGCGCCGCGACGATCCGCAGTTCAAGGCGCTGGTCGACAAGGCGGTCGGAGATGTCATGCGTTCCGGCGAGATCGTCGGCATCTACGAAAAATGGTTCACGCAGGCGATCCCGCCGCGCAACCGCAACCTGCATTTCCCGTTATCGGATGCATTGCGCGAGGCATTCCGCCATCCGAACGACAAGGGCATCTGAGCGGCACGGAATACGTCAATCGAAAGGACGGCATGGACCTGCATATCTTTCTTGAACCGATGTCGGAAGGCGATCCGAGTTGGGGCGCGATGTTGCTGTCCGGCTTCGGCTGGACGCTGGCGGTGGCTGCGCTGGCGTGGATCATGGCTTTCGTGCTCGGCTCATTGGTCGGCATTGCACGCACGACGAACAGGCGCTGGATGGTCATGCTCGGCGGCGCGTATGTCGAACTGTTTCGCAACATTCCGCTACTGGTGCAATTCTTTGTCTGGTTCTATGTCGTGCCTGGCATGATCCCGATCGTGAAAACAGTGGTGATTGAGTTGGACCCGATCACACAGCAGTTTGTGACGGCGGTGATTTGCCTGGGTTTCTTCACCTCGGCGCGTATTGCAGAGCAGGTGCGGTCCGGCATCCAGTCGCTGCCGCGCGGACAGCGCAATGCAGGTTATGCGCTGGGGATGACGCAATGGCAGACCTATCGCTATGTGCTGTTGCCGATGGCGTATCGCATCATCATGCCGCCGCTGACGTCGGAATTGATGAACCTGATCAAGAACACGGCAGTCGCCTATTCGATCGGCCTGGTCGAACTGTTCTTCCGTACGCGCGAAATGGGCGAGATGACATTCCGCTATTTCGAAGCATTCGCGGCGGCGACCTTGCTCTATCTGCTGGCTGCGCTGGCGGCCAACAGGATGATGGTGTTGATCGAGAAGCGGCTGACAATTCCGGGACGTGATAGTGATCCGCGAGGTCGCCATGTCTGATTTCGACTACGCCGTTATTCTCGACAGCTGGCCGTTGCTGCTGCTCGGCATCCGCTACACATTGCAGCTGACCGTCATCGCCACGATAGGCGGTATCGCGCTCGGTACGTTGCTCGCGGTTGCACGGCTGTCGCATAATCGCACGCTGTCCATGCTGGCAGCCGGTTACGTCAACACGATGCGCTCGCTGCCGTTGCTGCTCGTCATTTTCTGGTTCTACTTCATGATGCCGCTGGTGCTGCAGTCGATCACCGGTTCCGAATGGCCAGTGGCGATTGGTGCCGATCGTTCTGCCTACATCACCTTCATCCTGTTCGAGGCGGCCTATTTCTGCGAGATCATGCGCGCCGGCATTCAGAGCGTGCCGAAAGGGCAGTTCGATGCAGGGCATGCGATCGGTCTGACATCGTCGCAGACGATGCGGTTGATCGTGCTGCCGCAGGCATGGCGCAACATGCTGCCGCTGCTGCTGACGCAGACCATCATCCTGTTCCAGGACGTTTCGCTGGTGTCGCTGCTGAACGTGACCGATTTTGTCGGCGCGGCAGTCAAGATCGCACAGCGCGACAGCCGCGTGGTCGAGATGTATCTGTTCGTCGCCGTGGTGTATTTCCTGCTCAGTCTGGCGCTGTCGGCGGCAGTCAAACGTATTCATAAACGCTACGCGATCGTTCGCTAACGGTTCTTCGGAAGGAAGTCTTCATGATAGAAATGGAAAACGTCAGCAAATGGTATGGCAGCTTCCAGGTGCTGACCGATTGTTCGACGCAAGTGAGCAAGGGCGATGTAGTCGTCGTCTGCGGGCCTTCCGGATCAGGAAAGTCGACGCTGATCAAAACGGTTAACGGGCTCGAACCGTTCCAGCAGGGCCGCATCGTCGTCGATGGCATTTTGGTCGGAGACCGGAAAACCGATCTGTCGAAACTGCGCGCGCGCATCGGCATGGTGTTTCAGAACTTCGAGTTGTTTCCGCATTTGTCGATTCGCGATAACCTGACGCTGGGCCAGATCAAGGTGCTGGGTCGCGGCAAGGAAGAGGCGATGGAGCATGGATTGAAATATCTGGATCGCGTCGGCCTGCTGGCGCACAAGGACAAGTTCCCCGGCCAGCTTTCCGGCGGCCAGCAGCAACGTGTGGCGATTGCCCGCGCATTGGCCATGGATCCGATTGCGATGCTGTTTGATGAACCGACATCGGCGCTCGATCCCGAAATGATCAACGAAGTGCTGGATGTGATGAGCGGGCTGGCGAACGACGGCATGACGATGATGGTGGTCACGCATGAAATGGGGTTTGCGCGCAAGGTTGCCAATCGCGTGATCTTCATGGATGGCGGCGGCATCGTCGAAGATTGTGCAAAGGATGCGTTCTTCGACCGCCCGCAATCGGAGCGGGCACGGGATTTCCTGGCGAAGATCATTCACTAGCCTTGTGCGGAAGAGTGAAAGGACAGAAGGGAGAAGGCGGGGGCGAACGGGTAAAATAACGGTTGTTGAAGAAAGAGTTCTCCCATGACAACGCCATCCGCATCGACTACCCCTTCCAGCATTACGATCACCCGCCCGGACGACTGGCATCTGCACCTGCGCGATGGCGCGACGATTGCCTCCGTCCTGCCCGATACGGCCCGCCAGTTCGCGCGCGCCATCGTGATGCCCAACCTGAAGCCGCCGGTTACGACGACCGCGCTGGCTGCGGCCTACCGCGAGCGTATTCTGGCGGCCCTGCCTGCCGGCATGCAGTTCGAACCGCTGATGACGCTTTATCTGACCGACAACACGCCGCCGGAAGAAATCCGCAAGGCGAAGGAAAGCGGCATCGTGCATGGCGTCAAGCTGTACCCGGCAGGCGCGACGACGAATTCCGATGCCGGCGTGACCAGTCTGGCCAAATGCCGCAAGACGCTGGAAGCGATGCAGGAGGTCGGCATGCCGTTGCTGGTGCATGGTGAGGTGACGAGTGCGGACATCGACATCTTCGATCGCGAGGCCGTTTTCATCGATCGCGTGATGCAGCCGCTGCGCCGTGACATGCCGGAGCTGAAAGTCGTCTTCGAGCACATCACGACGAAAGATGCTGCGCAATACGTTGCTGAGGCTGATGGTCATGTCGGCGCCACGATCACCGCGCATCATCTGCTCTACAACCGCAATGAAATCTTCAAAAGCGGCATCCGGCCGCACTATTACTGCCTGCCGGTCCTGAAGCGCGAGCTGCATCGCCAGGCGCTGGTCGCCGCGGCGACGTCCGGCAGTCCGAAATTCTTCCTTGGTACCGATTCCGCACCGCATCCGAAAGGGATGAAAGAGCACGCCTGCGGCTGCGCCGGCTGCTACACGGCCTTGCATGCGATGGAGCTGTACACGGAAGCCTTCGACCGGGCCGGCGCGCTGGACAAGCTGGAGCAGTTCGCCAGCTTCAACGGCCCGGACTTCTACAATCTGCCGCGCAATACCGGCACCGTCACGCTGCGTCGCGAGGAATGGACGATCCCGGCAGAATTGCCGCTGGCGAATGCGACCGTCGTGCCGCTGAACGGTGGCGAGACGATGGGCTGGAAGTTCGCCTGACCTCGCGGTCTTTCTTGCGGCCATTCTCGCCATGTCTCTGGCGGCATCCTTTCTTTCCGCGATCGACTGGTCGCGCCCTTGGCTGGTGCATGTCCGTGCTTTGGGAGAGGAAATCGCCGCCGCTCCCGATTGGCGGCATGCACTGAACGAACGCGCGGCAGGGCAGGCGCTATGTAATTGCGCCGGTCGGCCGATACGCTTCGTGCCGCAATCCGCGTTGCCGGCAGGCGTCGCGTATGAAGCCTTTATCCATGAGACCGGAGGCGTACCGACGCGCGACAACCTGCACGATTTTTTCAATGCGCTGGTCTGGCTGACCTTTCCACGTATCAAGGTGCAATTGAATGCATTGCAGGCGGCGGAAATTGCAAAGGCCGGGAGCTTGCGCGCCGACACGTCGGTGGCGGCTGCTTTAGGTACTTCGGCCTTGCGCGGGAAACTGCGCGACGCCGCAACCATCTTCGACGAGAATGCGGCGCTGCTCATCACCACCGACAGCCATCTTGTCGCCGCATTAAGGGTGCATGCCTGGCAAGAGGCATTCATCGAACGGCGCGAGGTATTCATGCGCCATGGGCAGGTATTGTTGTTCGGGCATGCCTTGATGGAAAAGCTGGTGCAGCCTTATAAGGCCATTACTGCGCATACGTGGGTTGTTGAGCTGGATGCCGCCGATTTGGGATTGTCGACTCCGCAGCAATGCCGTCTGGTGGATGAGGCGGTAGAAGCGCAGTTGCAACGGCAAGGAGGCCTGACGACAGCCGATTTTTTTCCGCTCCCGGTACTGGGTGTGCCGGGATGGTGGAAGCCGCAGGACCAGGCGTTCTATGCTGATACGCAGGTATTCCGTCCGTTAAGGAGACGGTGACCGGTGGATGGGCTGGATAAGCGTGCGGTTAATGCATGACTGACTGGCAGGCAAAAGAAAAAGGCACCCGAAGGTGCCTTTTTTAATTCAATCAAAGCAGGCCTAAGCCTGCAGATGATTAGAACTTGTGGTTGATACCGATGCCGAAGCCGCTGACGGTTTCGCCGCCAGATGCTGCTGCGTCGTCACCACCGCCCAGGCCCAGAGTCGAACCGTCGTCATTGCTGACGTTGACGTAGGTTGCGTACAGGGTTGTGCGCTTCGACATTGCATAGGTGTAGGACAGTGCCCAGACATCGCTGTCTGCGTCGTCGATATCTTTGTTGCTGTTGTTGATGTATTCAGCACGGATCTTGCTTGCGCCGAACGGAACGGACACGCCGATCAGGCCCGAACGAACTTTGACGTCTTCTGTAGCAACCAAGCCAGCGTCATATTTCTTTTCGCCATACAGGCCGTGCAGTTTGAATGCGCCGAAATCATAGGTTGCGCCCAACAGAGCAGTTTTGGTGTCGCCGGAAACGCCAGCAGGATCGACCAGATTGGTATCGGTAATCAAATCCGTTTCGTCTTGCTTCTGATAGGCAAACTGAACGTTCAGCGGACCATTGCCGTAGCCCAGACGTGCACCCCAGCCGCTGTTGGCGCTGTTGTCGTCGTTGGCTTCACCAAAGATGTAACCCAGCGAGCCGTTGAAGCCGCCGTAGTTTTGACTTTGCCATACAACCATGTTCGGTTGACGTTGTGGCAGGCCATCGTAACCACCGATGAAGTCATGTGCGTTGGCGATACCAGCAGCACCGAACGTATCGATCTTGCCCAGCATTTCTTTCATCTGGTTTTCTTGGCGACCCAGACGGACTTTGCCGAAGCCACCATTCAAGCCGACGAATGCCAGACGGCTGAAACCTGCGCCGCCATCGCCGCTATCGGTGCTGATACCGTTTTCCAGAACGAATTCTGCTTTCAGGCCGTTGCCCAGATCTTCAATACCTTTGAAGCCAATACGGCTGGCAGAGTTCATGCCGGATTCAAGGCCATTGCGGTTGATGCTTTGACCAGCAGCATCGTCACCTTGATCGATATTTGCAAAGCCGGTATCGACGACACCGTAGATGGTCACGGACGATTGTGCCGAAGCAGCACCTGCGAACGCGCCCAGAACTGCGAGAGCCAAGAGAGATTTTTTCATTAGTTACTCCAAGTATTGTTATCTAAGTAAGTACTGCTACCGGCCTACTACTCCGTACTGCCCTTTGGACAATGGAACTTATTTAAACAAAAAACATACTGGAGGTACAACCGCAACGCAGAAAAACCGTGGTTATGACGAATTTGTGACGTTTTTTTGCAACGGAGGAGTGCGTCTTGTTGTCGACGCGCACCATTTCGGTGAGGGAATTAAGTTTGTCTCAATAAAACATTGTTAATTCGATATTCAAAGATAATTTTTTATAAATAAAAGCACCCGAGGGTGCTTTTATTTTTGGGCGTTGAAATGTGTGCGTTTGTAATCAGAACTTGTGGTTGATGCCCAGATAAGCGCCGCTACCATTTTCCCCTGCCGTAAAGTTGGCGGCACTTGGGCCGGACACGCTCATGACGGAATTGTCGTCATTGTCGGTGCGGACATAGGTGGCATAAAGCGTGGTTCGTTTCGATAATGAGTATGTATACGAGGCCACCCAGGCGTTGTTGTCAGCATCGTCTATGTCTTTGTTGTCGTTCTGGATGTAATCGGCGCGAATGGCGCTGGCGCCTAACGGGATGGTGATGCCAAGCATGGCCGTACGGATCTTGTCATTAAAGTTACCCGTTCCCAGGGCCGCAACGGTCGCCGGACCTTCAAGCTTGCGCTCGCCATAGAAACCGTGGAGCTTTAAGGCGGCAAAACTGTAAGTGGCACCGAGCAGAATGTTTTTATCATCCAGATCGGCTCCTGTGCCGCTGAAGCCTAGTACGTTTGTTGTGCCGTTATAGTTCTGCTTTTGGTAAGCGAGCTGAATATTCAGCGGACCGTTTTCATAGCTGAGTTGGGCTCCGATGCCCCGATTGGCACTATTGTCGTCCTCAACCTCGCCGAAGATATAGCCGAGCGAGCCGGAAAAGCCACCATAGTTGTTGCTCAACCAGGTAAGCATGTTGGGTTGGCGCTGCGGAACGCCGCCGCCGGCATAGAAATTCCGTGCATTGCCCACGCCGGCTGCGCTGAACGGGTCGAGCTTGATGATCGCCTCGCTGATTTGGTTATCCTGCCGGCCCATGCGAATTTTGCCGAATGCGCCGTTCAAACCTATATAGGCATAACGGCTGAAACCCGAACCGCCACTGCCGTCATCCGTGCTGATGCCATTCTCCAGTTTGAATTCGGTCTGCAGTCCTCCTCCCAAGTCCTCCAGCCCCTTGAAGCCGATGCGGCTGGCGCTGTTGTTGCCACTACTAAGTCCATTTGTACGATCGGTTCCGTTATCGATACTGGAAAATCCGGTGTCGACAATGCCGTAGACGGTGACCGAGGATTGGGCATGCGCCTGACATGTGATGGCTCCTAGAATGGCTAGCGCCATGATACTTTTCTTCATGAATTGCTCCCGATATAGATGAATGAAGCTTGTCGCTTTGTTTGTAATGAATAGTGGCTGCCGATATGGATACCACTAATATACTAGTAGCATACTTTTCCTGGGCGGGAAAGCATCTCCATGTCTTTCGTTTGTTGGGCGCGACAGTTCGGGATCGCAAAATAAAAAAGGCGCCCCGCAGGGCGCCTTGGAGAGATGCTGCTAGTCGGTATATCAGAACTTGTGCTGGATGCCGACAGCCATGCCGCTGGTGTTTTCACCGGCAACGACGTCGCCGCCACCGCTGAAGCCTTGTTCGGACAGATCGTCGTTATCCACGCGAGCGTAGGTTGCGTACAGCGTCGTGCGCTTCGACAGCGAGTACGTGTAGGACAGGGCCAGCACGTTGTTGTCGAAATCGTTGCGATCGTCGTTGTTGTTGATGTATTCCGCACGGATGGCGCTGGCACCGAACGGAACCGTCACACCGATCAGGCCGCTCTTGATTTTCAGATCGTCGCCACCGACGTTGCTTTCCAGTTTCTTCTGGCTGTAGGCGCCGTGCAGCTTGAAGCCGCCGAAATCGTAGGTTGCGCCGATCATCGCGATTTTGAGGTCGCTTTCATCGACAAATGGATCGACATCGGTATCGGTCGTGTTGCCGTCGCTGTAGCCGAATTGAACATTCAGTGGGCCATTTGCGTAGCCCAATTGCGCACCCCAGACGCGATTTGCGCTGTTGTCGCCTTCTGCTTCGCCGAATTGGTAAGCGATCTCACCCGAGAAGCCGGAGAAGTTCGGCGTGATGTAGATGATCTGGTTCGGGTTACGTTCAGGGATGGCGCCGATACCATTTGCGCTACCGCCCAGGAAGGTGATGGCGTTGACCATGCCGCCGGTGCTGAACGGATCGATCTTCGACAGGGCTTCCTTGATTGGCGTGTTTTGTTTGCCCAGACGGACTTTACCGAAACCGCCTTCGAGGCCGATGTAGGAAATGCGGCTGAAAGCTGCGTCGGCGGTAGAAGCTTTGCCATCATCGCTATTGAAGCCGTTTTCCAGCACGAAAGTCGTTTTCAGGCCGTTGCCGAGGTCTTCCACGCCTTTGAAGCCGATGCGGCTGGAGTTGTTGTTGCCGCTACGCATCGCGTTGACGCTGTCGCCACCGTTGTCGATGTGAGCGATGCCGGTATCAACGATACCGTAGATGGTGACCGACGATTGCGCCGATGCGGTGCCGGCGAACGCGCCGAAAATTGCAAGCGCCAAGAGTGATTTTTTCATTCCAATTCCTCGAGAGTTGTTTAAAGGTCACTTGCTTAGTGACGATCTTTCAGTCCTTGCTTGTAATGCCTGCAAGCTGACGAGAGGATTGGAACAAAGAAATGTGACAGGATTGCTACATGGCGGTGGCGATTGGCATATTGATGGATTTTTGCAACAGAAGGTGGTGATTTATGACAATTTAATGACGGTTTGATGTCAATCCTGTGACATGTCATGCATTTAGAACACATGATTGATGCCGAGCGAGATACCTGTCTGGCTGGTTTGGCCTTTGCTTGTCAACGTGGCAAGGCCACTCAATGCGGCGTTGTCGATGGCGGCATACAGATTTGTCCGGGTCGAGAGTGCGTAGGTCGCCCCAATAATGGAAAAATTCCGGCGCGCCAGCTCGTTGCCGTTGGTTTCGAAGGTTGTCCGGTAATAGCCGACCGTGACGCTGACGCGCGGAGTGAAGTTATGGCTGGCGCCGATCCAGGTGTTTTTCGCCTGATGGCCGGACAGTGATGCGGCATCGTCGCTGCTGGTGCGCATATAGCCGCCAGCCACGCGGACCGAGCCGAAACGCCATGAGCCGCCGAAAGTAACCTGGCTCTGGTCGCGAAAAATGGTGGTGCTGACGGCGGAAACATTCGGTCGTTGCCGTGTATAAGCGCCGCCGATCGTGAAGCGCTCGTTCGCATAGCCGGCCGCGACGGCATAGGCGGAGCCGTCCTTCGTTGCGCCATTCTTTTCGCCAAATGCATATTCGGCGCCGTAGGTCAGGCCGCCGGAAGTGCCTATATACTGGACATCGTTGCTGAAACGGGTGCCGATCATCGTTCCGAACGGATAGCCGGGGAAGTTGCGTTCGCTATCGCCGGCAGAAAATCCCGCCAGCGGAATCGTGTGGACGTAGTGATATTCGAAGGGATCGTAGAAGCTGATGATCTTGCACGACAGCGATGGGATGCGGCCGAATTCCAGTTTGCCGAAATCGCCGTTCAGGCCGACCAGCGAGTAGCGGTTGAAGAGCCGGCCTTGCGTGTTGTCGAGTTCGCCGGTACCGCCGTTCCAGCCGCTTTCGAACTGGAAGTGTGCGTTCAGCCCGTTGCCCAAGACCTCGTTGCCCTTGATACCGATGCGATTGTTGAAAAACTCGCCATTCGAACTCATCTTGACGAGACGATCGCCATCGGCGTTGGCGTGCGTCAGGCTGCGAATGCCGACATCGATCGTGCCGTAAAACTCGACGGAAGACTGAGCGTGGGCGTTCAGGCAGAACATGCCGGACAGGGCAAGGGCGATGCGCGTGATTTTCATCGATGGGAGAAGCGGCGTGCGGCCTGCGGTAGTGAGGCGGCGCTGTCGAATAATTGTTATGCGGCGCATTATCCATGCCTAACGGCAACATGACTGTTAAATTTGGAAAAGTTAGGAAGGCACCATGTATTTTCTTGATCGATTGATCACCGAATTCGATTCGGCGTTACGCACGATGGCGGCAGTCTCTGCTGCGCGGCGTCCGTCGCCGGCTGCAAATCTGGCGGAGAGTGAAATGGATGCAAAGGACCGGCGGCATAGTGCGGGACTGATGCGTGTCAACCATGTTGGCGAGGTCTGCGCGCAGGCGCTGTATCAGGCGCAGGCAAGGTTCGCGCGCAACGATGCCGTGCGCGCGAAATTCATTGAAGCCGGCCATGAGGAAGAAGACCATCTGGCATGGACGGCGCAGCGCTTGCGCGAACTCGGTTCGCGTCCCAGTCTGCTGAATCCGCTCTGGTATGCCGGTTCCTACGCGCTAGGTTCGGTTGCCGCGGCGCTTGGCGATCCGCGCAGCCTGGGTTTCGTCGTCGAAACAGAACGTCAGGTCGAGGCGCACCTCAACAAGCACATGGGCAGCCTGCCGGCGAAGGACATGAAGTCGCTGGCGATCGTGGCGCAGATGAGTGTGGACGAGGCAACGCATGGTGCGACCGCACAGTCGATGGGCGCCCAGCCGGTGCCGCCATTGGTGCGGCAATCGATGCGTGCGATGGCGAAGGTCATGACGACGACAGCCTATTACCTATAGCCGTCTGCAACGCTGGAATGCAAAAGCCCGGCCTTGGTGCCGGGCTTTTCTTTGTCAGGCTTTTATTATTAGGCAGCGGCGGGAGTCAGATCGTCGACGATTTCGTACGAGTGCGTGAGTTCAGCCGTCTTGGCCAGCATGATCGAGGCCGAGCAGTATTTGTCGTGCGACAATTTGATGGCGCGTTCGACAACGTTCGGCCGCAGGTTGCGACCGGTAACGGTGAAGTGGAAATGCACCTTGGTGAAAACCTTTGGGTCGGTTTCAGCACGTTCCGATTTCAGCGAAACTTCGCAGCCGCGCACATCCTGGCCGCTCTTGCGCAGGATGACGACGACGTCGTAGGCGGTACAGCCGCCGGTTCCCAGCAGGACGACTTCCATCGGGCGCGGCGCGAGGTTGCGTCCGCCGCCTTCAGGGGCGCCGTCCATTGCGACGACGTGGCCGGAGCCGGTTTCAGCCAGAAAGGTCATGCCGGACAGGCCGGTCCAGCGTACTGTGCATTCCATTGTTGAATTCTCGTCAAGTTGCCAATCAAAAGTGCTGACATTGTAATGGCTGACGCCGTGGTTCGTATGCCGATTCGAATTGCCTGATCGACAAGGGCGAGCGAAACGGCTTCGCGAGTGTCGCCGGAATGTCACGGATCAGCGCCGTCATGGCGCGTCTTTGAAGGGATGTTTGACGCCAAGTCCTTGAAAAGTCTATAATTTGCGGTTCTTCCATTTGCTCAGGAAGAGATACAACAAGGATGCGTACGTGGTTTGCTGTTTCACTTCACGTAACCGCCATTTTGAGCAAGTCAATTCAACTAGGAAGTCATCATGAAAACTTTTTCCGCTAAAGGACATGAAGTCCAGCGCGATTGGTTCGTGATTGACGCGACGGACAAAGTCCTCGGACGTGTTGCCAGCGAAGTGGCACGCCGACTGCGCGGCAAGCACAAACCGGAATTTACTCCTCACGTCGACACGGGCGATTTCATCGTCGTGATCAATGCAGGCAAGCTGCGCGTGACCGGCACCAAGGCCACCGACAAAACCTACTATCGCCACAGCGGTTACCCGGGCGGTATCTACGAAACGAACTTCCTGAAAATGCAACAGCGTTTTCCGGGACGCGCGCTGGAAAAAGCGGTTAAAGGCATGCTGCCTAAAGGCCCGCTCGGCTACGCGATGATCAAAAAGCTCAAGGTCTATGCAGACGGCACGCATCCGCACGCCGCGCAACAGCCTAAAGCACTCGAACTGTAAGGAACAGACATGATCGGTAACTACAATTACGGAACCGGCCGTCGCAAGAGTGCAGTGGCTCGCGTCTTCATCAAATCGGGCTCCGGCCAGATCGTCGTCAACGGCAAGCCGGCCGCCGAGTACTTCTCGCGCGAAACCGGCCTGATGGTCATCCGTCAGCCGCTGGAACTGACGAACAACACCGAACGCTTCGACATCATGGTCAACGTCCACGGCGGCGGTGAATCGGGCCAGGCAGGTGCGGTCCGTCACGGCATCACCCGTGCACTGATCGATTACGATGCCACGCTGAAGCCGGAACTGTCGAAAGCAGGCTTCGTGACCCGCGATGCACGTGAAGTGGAACGTAAAAAGGTCGGTCTGCGCAAAGCACGCCGCGCCAAGCAGTTCTCCAAGCGTTAATCTGCGTCTATCGAAACTCAGTTTCTGCAATATCGAAAAGCCGCCAGGTTCGCGCCTGGCGGCTTTTTTATCTTTCAAACCGGATTTTGACGGATGGAAACATCCTGAAAAGTTCGGCTGTTAGAATGTGGAAACGCGTATGTAGTAGCGTATGCAATGGCATACGGCAAGGCGATACGTGTCTTTATTAGTGGGAAAGAACATGATCAAGGTTGGCATTGTTGGCGGTACGGGTTATACGGGCGTGGAACTGCTGCGGATTCTCTCCACGCATCCGCAAGTGCAATTGACGGCGATTACGTCGCGCAAGGAAGACGGCATGCCGGTGGCGGACATGTTTCCGTCGTTGCGCGGTCGCGTGAACCTCGCTTTTTCATCGCCGGACAATGCCAAACTGACGGAATGCGATGTGGTGTTCTTCGCCACGCCGCATGGTGTGGCGATGGCACAAGCACGCGAACTGTTGGCTGCCGGCGTCAAGGTGATCGATCTGGCCGCCGACTTTCGCCTGCAGGACATCGATGCCTTCGAGAAGTGGTACAAGATGCCGCACGGCTGTCCGGACCTGCTGAAGGAGGCCGCTTACGGTCTGGTCGAACTGAATCGCGAGGCGATCAAAAAGGCGCGCATCGTCGGTAATCCCGGTTGCTACCCAACCACGATGCAACTCGGTTTCGCACCGCTGCTGAAGGCTGGCGTGATCGATGCGACGCATCTGATTGCCGATTGCAAATCGGGCGTATCCGGCGCCGGCCGCAAGGCCGAAGTGGCGACGCTGTTTTCCGAAGCCGGCGACAACTTCAAGGCCTATGGTGTTTCCGGCCATCGCCATTTGCCGGAAACGCTGGAGCGCCTGTCGGATATGGCCAAGGGCAAGGTCGGCCTGATCTTCACGCCGCACCTGACGCCGATGATCCGCGGCATGCACTCGACCTTGTATGCGCGTTTGACGACGGAGGTCGACAATGCCGGCCTGCAAAAGCTGTACGAAGACATGTATGCGAACGAACCATTCGTCGATGTGATGCCGTTCGGCTCGCATCCGGAAACGCGTTCGACGCGCGCCTCCAACATGCTGCGCATTGCGCTGCATCGTCCGGATAACGGCGATACTGTCGTCGTGCTGGTGGTGCAGGACAATCTGGTCAAGGGCGCATCCGGCCAGGCGGTGCAGTGCATGAACCTGATGTTCGGACTGGACGAGACGACCGGTCTGATGCACGTGCCGGTGCTGCCGTAAGGCCCGAACTGATGGCCCGCAAGCAGCCCAAGCCGGTATTCAAGTCGCTGCAGCGCAAGCGGTGGCTGCAGCGCTGGTCGGTCGCCGCACCGCGGATGACGATCAGGAATCATCTGCCATGGCCGCTGCGTGCCGTGTTCATCGCCATCGTGGTCGGGCTGGGCGGTGCGATTGCGATGTGGGCCTACGATACCGGCCGCAATTTCACCGGCTTCAATCCGGGCGCGACCAAGGCGCAATTAACATCATTGCGCGAGCAGTTGCAGCAGGTAACCACTGAGCGTGATCGTTATCAGGCGACGGTGAATGCGGCGGAAAGCCGCTTGAACATCGAGCATGCCTTCCAGGCACAACTGACCGAGCAGATCAAGTCGCTGCAGGACGAGAACGGCAAGCTGAAGGATGACTTGTCTTTCTTTGAGGGATTGTTGCCGGCTGGTGCGCACGGTGTGGCCATCCGCAGTTTCAGGGTGGAAAAAGTGGATCCGAGGCAATTGCGCTACCGCTTGTTGTTAATGCAAGGCGGCAGAACGACAGTCAACGATTTCGTCGGCAATTACCAGCTTGTTCTGACGCTGTTCCAGAACGGCAAAAATGCTATGATGACCCTCCCGAAACCGGAGGTGGCAGCATCCTACAAGCTGTCGTTCAAGCATTATCAACGCGTCGAAGGTGTGCTCGACATTCCAGAGGGCGCGACCGTCAAGTCAGTTCAGGTAAAGGTTCTTGAAAAAGGCGCCGTACGCGCGCAGCAATCCGAAAATCTGTAAAGGAGCGTCATCATGTTTGGCCGTAAAACCAAAAGTACGATCGATAGCCTGATTGGCGCCGAAACGAAGATTTCCGGAAACGTGCATTTCAAGGGCGGTTTGCGGATCGACGGGCATGTGAAAGGCGATGTGATCGCCGATGCGGACGAAACGAGCATGCTGGTCATTTCCGAACATGCCAAGGTGGAAGGCGAGGTGCGCGTCGCGCATCTGCTGGTCAACGGCGAAATCATCGGTCCGGTTGTCTCGTCCGAACTGCTTGAATTGCAGCCGAAAGCCCGCATAACGGGTGATGTGTACTACAAGGCGCTGGAAATGCACGGCGGTGCAGTGGTTTCCGGCAAATTGACGCATGAAGCCTCGGATGAGCCGTTGCTGAAACTGGCGACCGTTCCCGCGCTGGCAGCCAGCAATACGTGAAATCCGGGCAGCGTCTATAATGGGAAGTAACGAATTCCAGCAGGAGTATGAAATGAATGCAATCGCAGAAATGCCAGCCCCGATCAACTTCAGCGACAGCGCTGCGGCCAAGGTGGCCGAACTGATCGAGGAAGAAGGCAATCCGGATCTGAAGCTGCGCGTTTTCGTGCAGGGGGGCGGATGCTCGGGCTTCCAGTACGGCTTCACGTTCGATGAAATCGTCAATGAAGACGATACGATGATGACGAAGAACGGCGTCCAGTTGCTGATCGATTCGATGAGCTACCAGTATCTGGTTGGCGCCGAGATCGACTACAAGGACGATCTGGAAGGTGCACAGTTCGTGATCAAGAATCCGAACGCGACGACAACTTGCGGTTGCGGTTCGTCGTTCTCCGCCTGACCGGTTTTTCGTTCCAATAAAAAAGCGCAGCTTCGGCTGCGCTTTTTGTTTGTGCGTCGACGTTTGCGTCGACTATCGTTCGGGCAGGTTCAGGCAGGATACAGCGCGCCCAGCACGCGCAAACCTTCCGCGCCGGTCACGGCCGGCATGTTGCCCGGTTCGCGTGCATCGAAGCGTTGCGCCAGCCAGGCGAAAGCCAGTGCCTCTATCTGGTTGGGCGGAATGCCGAGCGCGTCCGTCGATTCGACGACGATGTCCGGCCGGTGCAGCTTCAACGAGAAATAGATCAGCGTCATCAGATAGGTGTTGTAGGCGCCGCCGCCGCACACGTAGACGGCTTTGGTGTCCGGCGCATGCTGTTTGATCGCATCGGCGATCGTGGTGGCGGTGAACACGGTCAGCGTCGCCTGTACGTCGGCGCTGGCGATGCCGGGGAAAGCCTCGAGTTTCTCTGCCAGCCAGGCAGGATGAAACAGGTCGCGGCCAGTGCTCTTGGGCGGTGGAGCGGACAGAAACGCTTCGTCGCGTAATGTTGCCAGCAGTTCGGGATTGACCTTGCCGGTCTTCGCCCATTCGCCGCCGGCGTCGTACGGTTGCCCGTTGTGCTGTGCGATCCAGGCATCCAGCAGCACGTTGCCGGGGCCGGTGTCGAAACCGATGGCCGGTACGTTGAAGCGGCTTGGCAGTACGCTGATGTTGGCGATGCCGCCGATATTGACGACGACGCGATCTTCGTCGCGGCTGGAAAACATCGCGTAATGGAAGCCCGGCGCCAGCGGCGCACCTTGCCCGTGCGCGGCGATGTCGCGGCTGCGGAAATCGGCGATCACGTCGATGCCGGTCAGTTCGGCCAGCAGCGCAGGATTGTTGGTCTGCCGCGTATAGCCGGCATCGGGGCGATGGCGGATCGTCTGCCCGTGCACGCCGATGGCGGTGACCTGCTGCATCGAGGTTTGCGATTGCTGCAGCAGTGCCGCGACGCATTCGGCGTAATGTTCGACGAGCCGATTGGCGGCCAGTGCCTCGCGATGGATTTCGTCGACGCCGCTTTCCTGCAGGGCCATCAGTTCGGCGCGCAGATCGTCGGGAAAAGAAATATGTGCACTGGCGAGCGTATCGCGCAGCGTGCCGTCTTCACTGAATGCGGCGAGTGCGCCGTCGACGCCGTCAAGGCTGGTACCCGACATCAGGCCGATGTAGAGCGACACGTTGCCCGTATCGTTTTGTTGCGGGAAAAAAGACATGAAAAAAACCGTTCGTGCGATGGAAGAGCAGTCACTCTACACCAGACGAACGGTTGGCGGCCACCGCATCGATCGCGGCAGCGGAAAGAATTACTTTGCGGCCAGCTGCACGTTTTCGTTTTTCGGCGTCAGCAGTGCGAAGCGATGCGACATGTCCGATGCGACGGCGCGGAAGCGCTGCATCTGCGATGCGACCAGCGGCTGTGCATTCGGGATGTTGATCTTCAGCGGATCGCGCGGCACGTTGTTGACACGGAATTCATAGTGCAAATGCGGACCGGTTGCCCAGCCGGTCATGCCGACATAACCGATCAGATCGCCCTGCGAAACTTTCATGCCCTTGTGCATGCCTTTCGCAAAACGGCTCATGTGGCCGTAGACGGTCGAATAGTTGGACCAGTGCTTGATCATGATCACGTTGCCGTAGCCGCGTTGCTGGCCGACGAAGGTGATCGTGCCATCGCCGGAGGCGCGGATCGGCGTGCCGGTGGCTGCGGCGAAGTCCACGCCCTTGTGGGCTTTCCACTTCCCGGAAATCGGGTGGCGGCGCATCGAAAAGCCCGATGAAATACGCGTGAATTGCAGCGGCGACTTGAGGAAGGCTTTCTTCAGTGATTTGCCGTCGAAGCTGTAATAGCCGCCGCTCTTGCCCGGTTCATCGAACCAGACCGCCTGATAGGTCGACGGGCCGTTCATGAATTCGCCGGCCAGCACGCGGCCGGAATAGGCGAATTGGCCGTTCATCCAGAATGTTTCGTAGACGACATTGAAGCGGTCGCCGCGGCGCAGGTCGGAGCCGAAGTCGATGTCGGTCGAAAACATGTCGACGATCTGCATGGCGACGTTGTCGGGAATCTGCGCAGCGTCGGTGGCGGCGAACAGCGACGAGCGAATGGTGCCGGTACGCATTTCGACGCGGCGTTCCAGCACGCCCGGCGTGTCGGTCGAGGAGAACTTGTCGCCGTCGCGCGTGATGACGATGTTGCGCACCGTGCCGTCGCGGCTGTCCATGACCGTGCTGCTGAGGCGGGTCAGTTCGCCATTCTGGTCGGTCTGAGCCTGCACGCGCTTGCCGGCCTTCAGGCTCAGCAGGTTGCGGGCGGTAGGATCGGATTTGATGAAGCTGACGGCATCGTTGTCGTCGACGCCGAGGCGATCGAGCAGCGTGCCCAGCGTATCGCCGTAGCGCACGCGCTCTTCGTTGATGTAGTGCTGGCTGCTTTCGTCCAGTGTCGCGATCTGTTCGGACAGTTGCGGAAGCTGCAATTCGCGCGTGATGGACTTGATCGGCAGATCGTCCGCATCGGGCGCCATCGGGGCGACGCCGGCTGCGCCGAAGGCACACAGGGCCAGGAGCAATGCAGAGGCGGAAACGATGCGGGTTTTACGCGATGAACCGAGAAGTAGCTTCTTTCCTGCTGAGGCGGCGCTCAGGAATCTGTTCAATGTCAACATGCAATAAGTTAAAATCAGCCGCTTGTCGGTTTCTATCTTGTTGCTTTTATCAGATTCGGGACGGCAAGGTTAAATAAAGGATTTTGCAGATTTAAATAAACGGGCATTGTACCGGCTTCTGCTTTTCCTACATCCCTTTTTCCCCGCTTTTTCTCTTTTTCTTACAATTTTTCTCGACATGGACGTTTCATCTTCCTCCAGTGCAGCTGCACTTCCGCTTTCTGATTCCGTGCAGGAGGCCCTGGCAGTCGCGAAACGCGGCGTCGAGGAGCTGCTGATCGAATCCGAGTTCGCGCAGAAACTGGCGCGCTCCGAGCAGAGCGGCAAGCCGTTGCGCATCAAGCTCGGCCTGGACCCGACCGCACCGGATTTGCACCTGGGACACACGGTCGTTCTCAACAAGCTGCGCCAGTTGCAGGATCTGGGGCATCAGGTGATTTTCCTGATCGGCGACTTCACGTCGATGATCGGCGATCCGTCGGGCCGCAATGCCACGCGACCGCCGTTGACCAGAGAGCAAATCGAGGAGAACGCGAAGACCTATTTCGCGCAGGCAAGCCTGGTACTCGATCCGCAGCGCACCGAGATTCGCTACAACTCCGAATGGTGCGATCCGCTGGGCGCGCGCGGCATGATCGAGCTGGCCGCCAAGTACACGGTGGCGCGCATCCTCGAGCGCGAGGATTTCACCAAACGTTTCCATTCGAACACGCCGATCTCGCTGCACGAATTCCTGTACCCGCTGATGCAGGGCTATGACTCGGTTGCGCTGAAATCCGATCTGGAGCTCGGTGGCACTGACCAGAAGTTCAACCTGCTGGTCGGCCGTGAATTGCAGAAGAGCTACGGCCAGGAGCAGCAGTGCATCCTGACGATGCCGCTGCTGGAAGGCCTGGATGGCGTCGAGAAGATGTCGAAGTCGAAAGGCAATTACATCGGCATCACGGAACCGGCCAACACGATGTTCGCCAAGGTGATGAGCATTTCCGATGTGATGATGTGGCGCTATTACGAATTGCTGTCGTTCCGTTCGCTGAACGAGATCGCACAGTTTCGCAGCGAGATCGAAGGCGGTCGCAATCCGCGCGACATCAAGGTGCTGCTGGCGAAGGAAATCGTCGCGCGTTTCCATTCGGCACAGGCGGCTGATGGTGCGCTGGACGATTTCGTCAATCGCTCCAAGGGCGGCATTCCGGACGACATTCCGGAAGTCGCCTTATCCGGCGCGCCGCTCGGCATCGGCCAGTTGCTGAAGCAGGCCAATCTGTGCGCATCGACATCGGAAGCGCTGCGCATGGTCGAGCAGGGCGGCGTGCGCATCGACGGCGCCGTCATCAGCGACAAGGCCTTGAAAGTGGAAACCGGCACTTGCGTGGTGCAGGTCGGCAAGCGCAAGTTTGCGCGCGTCACGCTGGCATGACGCTGGTGTGGCGCCGGTATAACGTCGTTTTGATTGTGCCTGTCAGAACATGATTGCGCTGCTGCAGCGGGTAACGCAGGCACGCGTCGATGTCGGCGGCGAAGCCGTCGGCAAGATTGGCGCGGGTTTGATGGTGCTGCTTTGCGCCGAGCGCGGCGATACCGAAAGGGAAGCGGCCGCGCTGCTGAAGAAACTGTTGTCGTATCGCGTCTTCGCCGACGATGCAGGCAGGATGAACCGCAGCATCGCCGACATCGGCGGCGGCCTGCTGCTGGTGCCGCAGTTCACGCTGGCGGCCGATACGCGTTCCGGCACACGTCCTTCGTTCACGCCGGCTGCGCCGCCGGACGAAGCATGTGCGTTGTTCGACCGTTTCGTCCAGCTGGCGCGCGAGACACATACGCATGCACTGGTCGCGACAGGCCGTTTCGGCGCCGACATGCAGGTCTCGCTGACCAACGACGGACCGGTGACATTCTGGCTGCAGATCCGGCCGGGCGAAGTTCGCCCCGGCTGATCGTTTGCCGCAATCCCGCTACAATGCGCCAACACCGAACGACGAGGACATGATGAAACTGTGGAGTGACTCTTTCAAGGACGGCGAGGCGATTCCCGGCGAATTCGCCTTCTGCGTCATCGATCCGGCAGCACATGTCGCCATGTCATCCAACCGCAATCCGCACCTGGCATGGAGCGATGCGCCGGCCGGCGTTCAATCCTATGCATTGATCGTGCATGACCCCGACGTGCCGTCGCGCGGCGACGACGTCAATCAGGAAGGCAAGACCGTGCCGGCCGATCTGCCGCGCGTCGACTTTTTCCACTGGACGCTGGTCGATATTCCATCGAACGTGAATGCGATCGCTGCCGGCACATTTTCCGATGGCGTCACGCCGCGCGGCAAGGCTGGTCCGGCCATCGCGGATTCGTCGATTCCCGACGCACGTCACGGCATCAACGACTACACCGGCTGGTTCTCGCAGGACAAGGATATGTCCGGCGACTACTTCGGCTACGACGGTCCGTGCCCGCCGTGGAATGATGCGATCGCGCATCGCTATACGTTCACGTTGTATGCGCTGGATATCGCTTCGCTGCCGGTGCATGGCCGCTTCAACGGTGTTCAGGCACGCGCAGCCATCGCCGGCCACGTGCTGGCCGAGGCATCGCTGACCGGCTGGTATTCATTGAACCCTTCCGTACCTGCAACGGGAAAAAAAGCGTGATCGAACTGCTGCTGATCCGCCACGGCGAGACCGAGTGGAATGTCGAGAAGCGCCTGCAAGGCCATCGCGATATCACGCTCAATCGCGAAGGATTGCGTCAGGCGCTGGCACTGGGCCGCTGTCTGCTCGACGAGCCGATCGATGCCATCTATTCCAGCGATCTGCAGCGCGCGTTGCATACGGCGCAGGCGATCGCCGTGCCGCGCGGCATGGATGTGCTGCTGGAAAAAGGATTGCGCGAGCGCTGCTTCGGCGCTTTTGAAGGGCTGGTTCATCCCGAGATCAATGCACGTTATCCGGATGACTACGCTGCCTGGCAACGGCGTGATGTCGATGCCCGCTATCCGAGCGGCGAATTCCATGCGGAAACGTTGCGCGAATTCATGCAGCGCACACTGGATTGCATCGAACGTCTGGCGAATCATCCCGGCCGCAAGCGCATCGTGCTCGTCACCCACGGCGGCGTGCTGGATGCCGTCTATCGTCGCGCGACCGGCATGGCAAGCGAACTGCCGCGCGATTTCGATGTGCTGAACGCCAGCATCAATCGTGTCAGCTGGGATGGCCGCGATTTTCGCATCATCAAATGGGCAGACGTTTCGCATCTGGCCAATGCGTCGCTCGACGAGATCGACCATCTGCAATAGCTTTCCCCATCAGTACCCGTAAATAACAAGCAAGCAAAGCAGTAAACCGAAGAAACAGGCGCCGCCAATTCGGCAATTGGCGACAAAGCATTGCCGTGCAGGCAACGTTTGCCTATTTTTTACGCAACACGACTCGGCAGTGCGAACGGATGCGGCTAAAATAGCCGCTTTTCCCCAATCCTTCCGAGATAGCAGCGCACGTGAAGATCGGTCCGTATTCCCTGGCGAACAATGTCTTCGTCGCTCCGATGGCAGGGGTGACGGATAGGCCTTTCCGCCAGTTGTGCAAGCAGCTTGGCGCCGGATATGCGGTGTCGGAAATGGCAGCATCGAATCCGCGCCTGTGGGCATCGGAAAAATCCGCGCGTCGCATCAACCACGAAGGCGAGATGGAACCGAAGGCGGTACAGATCGCCGGCGCCGATCCGACGATGCTGGCCGAGTGCGCAAAATTCAACGTTGCGCGCGGCGCGCAGATCATCGACATCAACATGGGCTGCCCGGTCAAGAAGGTCTGCAATGCCTGGTGCGGTTCGGCGCTGCTACAGCACGAGGCGCTGGTGGCGCAGATTCTGGAAGCAGTCGTCGCTGCGGTCGACGTGCCGGTCACGCTGAAATTCCGCACCGGCTGGGATCGCGCACACAAGAATGCGCTGCAGATTGCGCGCATCGCCGAGCAGAGCGGCATCGCGATGCTGACGCTGCATGGCCGCACGCGTGCCGACGGCTACAGCGGCGAGGCGGAATACGAGACGATTGCAGCGGTGAAGGCTGCCGTGTCGATTCCCGTCGTTGCCAACGGCGACATCACGACGCCGGAAAAGGCGCAGTACGTATTGCAACAGACCGGCGCCGATGCCGTGATGATCGGTCGCGCGGCGCAGGGCCGTCCGTGGATATTCCGCGAGATCGACCATTACCTGCGCACCGGTGCGCATCTGCCTTCGCCGCAAATAACGGAAGTGAAGATGCTGATGCACGAGCATCTGCGCGCGCATTACGCGTTCTATGGCGATTATCTCGGCGTGCGTACCGCGCGCAAGCATATCGGCTGGTATGTGCGCGACCTGGAAGGCGGCGAAGTATTCCGCCAGCAGATGAACCGCATCGAGGATTGCGCGGCGCAGCTGGACGCGGTCGACGCCTTCTTCGAATTGCAGGCGGCACAGGGTGAGCGGTTACAATATCGGCCTGCTGAAGAAAAGCTGGCCGCCTGACTGCAGGGCAAGCTGAAGACATTCCATTCCGGCCCTGCGGCCAGCAAAGAAGTGCGAGCAACGATCAAATGAGCAAAGACAATATCCAGGACGTCGTCAGAAAAAGCCTTGAGAAATATTTCAGGGATCTGGGCGAACAGAAGCCGTCGAACGTCTACGACATGGTGATCTTCACCGTCGAGCGCCCGATTCTCGAGGCAGTGATGGCGCGCGCCGACGGCAACCAGTCGCATGCGGCGGAAATGCTGGGCATCAATCGCAACACGTTGCGCAAGAAACTGCAGGAACACGATCTGCTGTAACCAATCCGCCTTCCCGCGCACGCTCCGGGGAAGGCGAATAACGCAAGAATTCCGGTGGCGTGCGCAATGTGCATGACATGTTCATGACATTCTTCCGCCAGTGCTCTTGCGTTATTCATCAATCCGACATTCATCATGATCAAACAAGCTCTCATTTCTGTTTCCGACAAGACAGGTGTGCTGGATTTCGCACGTGCGCTGTCGGGCATGGGCGTGCATATCCTGTCCACCGGCGGCACTGCGAAACTGCTGGCTGAAAACGGTATCCAGGTCACCGAAGTGGCCGATTACACGGGCTTCCCGGAAATGCTGGATGGCCGCGTGAAGACGCTGCATCCGAAGGTGCATGGCGGCATCCTGGCGCGCCGCGATTTTCCGGAGCACGTCGCCGCGTTGCAGCAGCACGGCATCCCGACGATCGACATGGTGGTTGTCAACCTGTATCCGTTCCAGCAGACGATTGCACGCGAGCACTGCTCGCTGGAGGACGCGATCGAGAATATCGACATCGGCGGCCCGGCGATGCTGCGTTCGTCGGCAAAGAATCACAAGGACGTCACCGTCATCTGCGATCCGACCGATTATGCGCAGGTGCTGGCCGAAATGAAGGCGCATAACGGCGAAGTGACGTTCGAAACCAAGTTTGCATTGGCGAAGAAAGTGTTTGCGCACACCGCGCAATACGATGGCGCGATCACCAACTATTTCACGTCGCTCGGCAGCGACAAGCAGCACGCGACGCGCAGTTCTTATCCGGCTACGCTGAACCTGCATTTCGACAAGGTGCAGGAAATGCGTTACGGCGAGAATCCGCATCAGTCGGCCGCCTTCTACCGTGAAACCAATCCGCAGGCAGGTGCGCTGGCCAATTACACGCAGTTGCAGGGCAAGGAACTGTCGTACAACAACATTGCCGATGCCGATGCTGCGTGGGAATGCGTGAAGACATTCGACGAAGCAGCCTGCGTCATCATCAAGCATGCGAATCCGTGCGGTGTCGCCATCGGCATGACACCGCTGGAGGCCTACAGCAAGGCATTGCAGACCGATCCGACGTCAGCCTTCGGCGGCATCATCGCGTTCAATCGTGAACTTGACGGCAATGCAGCGGAAGCGGTCGCCAAGCAGTTCGTCGAAGTGCTGATCGCGCCGTCGTTCAGCGAGCAGGCGAAGAAAGTATTTTCCGGCAAGCAGAACGTGCGCCTGCTGGAAATCCCGTTGGGCGATGCGGTCAACCGCTATGACCTGAAGCGTGTCGGCGGCGGCCTGCTGGTGCAGTCGCCGGATGCGAAAAACGTCGCGCTGGCCGAACTGAAAGTGGTGACGAAGAAACAGCCGACGCCACAGCAACTGCAGGAACTGATGTTCGCGTGGCGCGTCGCCAAGTTCGTCAAGTCGAATGCCATCGTGTTCTGCAAGGACGGCATGACGATGGGCGTCGGTGCCGGCCAGATGAGCCGCATCGATTCGGCGCGCATCGCATCGATCAAGGCGATGAATGCCGGCCTGTCGCTGGTCGGCACGGCGGTGGCGTCGGATGCTTTCTTCCCGTTTCGTGACGGTCTCGACGTTGTCGTCGAAGCAGGTGCGACCGCGGTCATCCATCCGGGCGGCTCGATGCGCGACCAGGAAGTCGTCGACGCGGCTGATGAACATGGCATCGTGATGGTGCTGACCGGCACGCGCCACTTCCGCCACTGATCGTTGCAAATTACCCGAACAGGAGAGCGTCCGCTATGATGTGGGCGTTCTCCTTTTCATTTGTGCTTCCATGAAAATCCTCGGCATCGATCCCGGTCTGCGTACCACGGGTTTCGGCGTGATCCACAAGCAGGGCAACAAGCTCAGCTACATCGCGTCGGGCACGATCAAGACCGCCGAGGCGGATCTGCCGCAACGGCTGAAGACCATCCTCGGTGGCGTCGCCGAAATCATCGCAACGTATCGGCCGGATTGTGCGGCCATCGAGAAAGTCTTCGTCAACGTCAACCCGCAATCGACGCTGCTGCTGGGGCAGGCGCGCGGTGCGGCGATCTGTGCGCTGGTCAATGCGGATCTGCTGGTGGCTGAATACACGGCGCTGCAGGTCAAGCAGGCTGTCGCCGGTCATGGCAAGGCACAGAAGGCACAGGTGCAGGACATGGTGCAACGATTGCTGCAACTGCCGGGTTTGCCCGGCACCGATGCTGCCGATGCATTGGGTGTGGCGATCTGCCATGCGCATAGCGGCGATGCATTGTCGTCGCTCGGTGCACTGGCGCCGGAACTGGCGAAGAAAGGCTTGCGCGTGCGCGGCGGCCGTCTGGTCGGCTGATGTTTGCTTCGGACGGCTTCACTATCATTTCTGTTTTCATTCCCGTTTTTCATTCAAGGTCATCGCAATGATTGGTCGTCTTTCCGGAATCCTGCTGGAAAAAAATCCGCCGCAACTGCTGGTCGATTGCAACGGTGTCGGCTACGAGGTCAACGTGCCGATGAGCACGTTCTACAACCTGCCGGGTCTCAACGAAAAGGTTGCGTTGCTGACGCATCTGGTGGTGCGCGAGGATGCGCACATCCTGTTCGGTTTCGGCACGAGCGAGGAGCGCAATACCTTCAAGGAACTGATCAAGATCAGCGGCATCGGTGCGCGCACCGCGCTGTCCATCCTGTCCGGCATGTCGGTGGCTGATCTGGCGCAAGCAGTCACCCTGCAGGAAGCGGGACGGCTGACCAAGGTGCCGGGCATTGGCAAGAAGACCGCCGAGCGCCTGCTGCTGGAGTTGAAGGGCAAGCTGGGTGCCGATATCGGCGCAACCGGCGGCGCGGCTGCGGCAAGCGATACCTCGTCCGATGTGCTGAACGCGCTGCTGGCGCTCGGCTATTCCGACAAGGAAGCCCTGCTGGCGCTGAAGCAGGTACCGGCCGGTAGCAGCGTATCCGACGGTATCAAGCTGGCGCTGAAGGCGCTCTCCAAGGCTTGATCAAGGTCTGATTCGTAGTTGAGCTGCCACTGATTCGAAGACCAGCCGCGCTACAATGCAGCCATGAGCATCCAGACCGACGATTTCAGCGAACAGCGCATCATTGCGGCCACGCCCGCGTCTCCGAACGAGGAGGCGATCGAGCGCGCGCTGCGTCCCAAACAGCTCGACGAATACGTCGGCCAGGAAAAGGCGCGCGGGCAACTGGAAATCTTCATCGCCGCCGCACGTCAGCGCCGAGAAGCGCTGGACCATACCTTATTGTTCGGCCCGCCGGGTTTGGGCAAGACCACGCTGGCGCACATCATCGCGCGTGAGATGGGCGTCAACCTGCGGCAAACTTCCGGTCCGGTGCTGGAACGCGCCGGCGATCTCGCGGCACTGCTGACCAATCTCGAAGCCAACGACGTGCTGTTCATCGACGAAATTCACCGGTTGTCGCCGGTCGTCGAGGAAATCCTGTATCCGGCGCTGGAGGATTACCAGATCGACATCATGATCGGCGAAGGTCCGGCCGCACGTTCGGTGCGGCTCGACCTGCAGCCGTTCACACTGGTCGGCGCGACCACGCGTGCCGGCATGCTGACCAATCCGTTGCGCGACCGTTTCGGCATTGTTGCGCGTCTCGAGTTCTACACGCCGACCGAACTGGCGAAGATCGTCTCGCGTAGCGCCGCGCTATTGAATGCGACGATCGACGACGACGGCGCCTTCGAGATCGCGCGCCGCAGCCGCGGCACGCCGCGCATCGCCAACCGCCTGCTGCGCCGCGTGCGCGACTACGCGGAAGTGAAGGGCAGCGGCCGCATCACGAAGGAAATGGCCGATGCCGCGCTGGTCATGCTGGACGTCGATCCGGTCGGCTTCGACGTGATGGACCGCAAGCTGCTGGAAGCCGTGCTGTTCAAGTTCAATGGCGGTCCGGTCGGTCTCGACAATCTGGCGGCGGCGATCGGCGAGGAGCGCGACACGATCGAGGATGTGCTCGAACCCTACCTGATCCAGCAGGGTTTCCTGCAGCGCACGCCACGTGGGCGTATTGCCACGCAAGTGGCCTACCAGCATTTCGGCGTGGTAGTGCCGCAGACCGGTCCGAACGGCGATCTGTGGAACAACGCATAGCTGCTGTCTTCCCGCACTTTCTTCCCGTAGACATTGCAGGCGGCTGCCTTCGGCGCCGCTCTGTTTGCTTGAGCTGCCGGCGCCTTGCCTGCAATCTCGCCCGGGAAATTACGCCCGCAATTTATTTCATCGGCAACAAGGATTTCGTCGAACGAATGTGTCTTTGACGCAATCCAAGCTTGTGCAAAAATGTTGCGTCGGTGACAATCGATTACCCATTCCCGCGAGAACCCGCCATGCTGATGTCCACCCAAGCCAACCGATATGCGCATCAGTTGCTGACGGCGCGTGCAGATGCAAGGCAGATCCCCTGCCTGACGCGGGATGCGCAACTGTCGGTGGACGACGGTTACGACATCGCCAGGCGCATCGCCGACCTGCGCATTGCGCAAGGCGAAACGCCGGTGGGCCGCAAGATCGCGTTCGCCAACCGCAAGACCTCGTCGAACTACGGCGCGCGCGAGCCGATCAATGCGCCGGTCTGGGCCTATATCTATGACGCGACCGTCCGTTATTCGGACAACAATCACGGCCTGCAGAGCCTCAAGGGCGCCGTGCAGCCGCGCATTGCGCCGGAAATCGTCTTCAAGCTCGGCAGTGCGCCCAAGGCGAACGCGACGGTGGAAGACATTGCAGATTGCATCGAATGGATGACGCATGGTTTCGAACTGGCGGTCTGTCCGTTTCCCGGCTGGAAATTCGAGGCCGCCGATGCGGTGGCCGCATTCGGCCTGCATGGTTCGCTGATCCTGGGCGAGCCGCACATGCTGTCGGCCGGCACGCGCCGCCATCTGGGAGATATTCTGACCAATGTCAGCGTTTCGCTTTCATATAGCGACGGCGAGGAAACCACGCTGCACAGCGCCGGCTTCGGCAGCAATGTGCTGGACAGTCCGGTGCATGCGGTCTGGCATCTGCATCAGATGCTGAAGACACAGCCGCAATTTCCGTCGCTGGCGGCCGGCGAACTCATCGCTACCGGCACGCTGACCGATGCCTATCCGATCAAGGCAGGGCAGACGTGGTCGACCGCATTTTCCGGTGTGGCATTGCCGGGATTGACGCTTTCCTTTGTCTGATCTTCCGTCTGATTTTTTCAGGAATAAAAAAGGGCGACCATCCGGTCGCCCTTTTTGTTTCGCTACGCGCTCTCAGGCAGCTGCCCGATAGTCGAGGGCGGTATGCGCAGCCGACGCGCTGTTGTCCGGCAGTGCTGCATGGCGTGTGGTGGACACCGCCGTGCCGTGTGCATCGACCCTGAACACGCTGACAACCTGCGCCAGGCTGTCGGCCTGATCGCGCAGCGATTGCGATGCGGCAGCGGCTTCCTCGACCAGCGCGGCGTTCTGCTGCGTGACCTGATCCATCTGGCTGATTGCCGTGTTGACCTGCTCGATGCCGGAACTCTGTTCCTGACTGGCCGCCATGATCTCGTTCATGATATCGGTCACATGGCGGATGCTGGCAACCACGTCGTCCATCGTCCTGCCGGCTTCGGTCACCAGCTTGCTGCCGGCGTCGACGTTGTTGACCGAATCGTCGATCAGCGTCTTGATTTCCTTTGCAGCCGTGGCCGAACGTTGTGCGAGACTGCGCACCTCGCCGGCGACGACCGCGAAGCCGCGCCCCTGTTCGCCGGCACGTGCTGCTTCAACTGCCGCATTCAAGGCAAGAATGTTGGTCTGGAATGCGATGCCGTCGATGACGCTGATGATGTCGATGATCTTGCGTGACGAGCCGTCGATCGCCCCCATCGTGGTAATCATTTCCTTGACGACGGCGCCGCCACGTGCGGCGACTTCGGAAGCGGAGACGGCCAGCTGATTGGCCTGTTGCGCATTCTCGGCATTCTGCTTGACGGTAGACGTCAGCTCTTCCATCGAAGAGGCGGTTTCTTCCAGCGATGCAGCCTGCTGTTCGGTGCGGGAAGAAAGATCGAGATTGCCGCTGGCGATTTCGGCCGATGCGTTGTTGATGAAATCGGTGCCGGACTTGACGTCGATGACGATCTTCTTCAGGCCGTTGTTCATCGTACCCAGCGCACGCATCAGATCGCCCAGTTCATCGCGCGATGGCTTGCCGATATCGGCGGTCAGGTCGCCATCCGCAGCACGGCGGGCAACGTTGATCGCTACCTTCAGCGGATGCGTGATGCTGCGTGTGATCGCGAAGGCGCAGGCTGCACCCAGCAGCACCATCAGCACACCCAGCGCCACCATCAGATTCCAGCTGCGTTGATTTGCGGCGGCGATGTCCGCGGAAATGCTGTCGATTTCCTTGCGCTGGACGGACAGGAATTCCTTCACCTTGTCCTGGTAGGCATTGGCGGCAGGCATGAAGACCTGGCTGAAGACGCGTTCGGCTTCGGCCTTGTCGCCGGAAGTCTTCGCTTTCATGATGTCTTCCTTCGCACGCTGGTAGATCTTGCGTTGCGTGACGACCTGGTCGAGCAACTGGCGTTCCTTGTCGGTGGAAAGCAGCGCTTCCAGGCGCTTCAGCAGCGCCGAACCCTGCTTGGTGCTGTCGGCGATCACATCGGCAAAGACATCGGACAACGTCTCGTCGGTACTTTTGGCGATCATTGCGGTACGCGCGATCGCCGAATAGATGAAGACGTACCAGTCGGAGATGATGCGTTCCTTGGCCAGTGGTTTTTCCATCATCAGGCGGGTCGCTTCGGCACTCTGTCGCATCTGATAGAGGGCGAAACCGGTGGAGGCGACGGAAAGCGCCAATACAAGGATGAAACTGATGGCGAGACGGGTACCGATTCTGACATTCGACAGGAAGCTCATGAAAGGTCTCTCGAAATAATGATGATTCTGGGGAGGGGATAACAGCGATTGTTTCTGCATGGAAAGTCTAAGGGAAAGCCGATTGCCTGCGCGAAATATGTGCATCGTCTGTCGCGCGGATGCGTCATTGTTTTCAGGCCGCCAATGCCGATTACTCAAGACCTTGCCGGAACGGCACCGGAACCTTCGCCGCGCAATCGCAATCCCATTAGCAAGACGGCCATGTTTAACGTTTTCATGACACGACATCGATAGAACGAGACAGGCGAGGAGACATGAACGATCCTGCAGGACTTTCCGCATCACAGTCGATATTGCAGTCGACAGCGCAGCCGGCCTCGCCACCCATACTGCCGCCGGTCATCGACGACGATCCGTGGCCGTTGACGGTTGCCACCTACAACATCCACAGCGCTGTCGGCACCGACGGACGTTTCGATCCGCAACGCATTGCCGGCGTGCTGACGGAGATGGAAGCCGACGTGATCGCGCTGCAGGAAGTGCCGCTGGGCGGCAGCCGATACGGCGATATCCTGCCGCTGCTGCAAGAGGCGACGGGGTTTCATGCGGTCGAAGGCGCGGTGCGCGATACGCCGCGCAGCCGTTACGGCAATGCGGTGTTGAGCCGCTATCCGGTGAAGGCGTCGCGCCGGCTGGACCTGTCGTTCGGCAGCCGCGAATCGCGCGGTGCGCTCGATGCCGACATCGACGTCAACGGCAATCCGCTGCGCATCGTCGCCACGCACCTGGGTTTGCGTCCGGCGGAGCGCCGCGATCAGATCGATCGCTTGCTGAAGGTCTTCGATACCGAACGCATGCCGGTGATCCTGATGGGCGATATCAACGAATGGTTCGTCTGGGGCCGTTGCCTGCGACGATTGATCACGCATTTCGATGCAGTGCCGTCGGTCCGCACTTTCCCGTCACGCTATCCGGTCTTTGCGCTGGATCGCATCTGGATCAGCCCGCGCCATCGCCTGTTGCGCATCAATGTGCATGCGACGCCATTGGCGAAGAAAGCATCCGACCATTTGCCGCTGATTGCGCATATCGACGGTTGAACGCCGTCATGCAGGCGTTACCGGAGCAGGCATAAAAAAAGCGCAGGCTTGCGGCCTGCGCTTTTTCGGTGATGCGTTATTACAGTTGTTCTACAGTTTCGAAAACTGTTCGCGCAGTTTCTCCAGCGTTGCCGAGAAGCTGGCGACGCGCTCCTTCTCTTGTGCAACCACTTGCGCCGGCGCGCGCGCGACGAAGCTTTCGTTGGCGAGCTTGGTGTTGGCCTTGGTGATCTCGCCTTCGAGACGCGTGATTTCCTTCGTCAGGCGTTCGCGTTCGGCAGCGACGTCGATCTCGACCTTCAGCATCAGCTTCGTCGTGCCGACGATGGAAACCGGCGCCGGCGATTCCGGCAGTCTAGTCACGACCTGCACTTCCGACAGCTTGGCCAGCGATTGCAGGTAAGGTGCGAAACCCTGCAGGCGTTCGGTGTGCGTTTCATCCGCTGCTTCCATGATCAGCGGCACGCGCTGCGCGGGCGACAGCTGCATCTCGCCGCGCAGGTTGCGGCAGGCATCGGTCAGCGATTTCAGTTCGGCCATCCATTGTTCGGCCGTTTCGTCGATCTTGCCCGGCTGCGCTTCCGGATACTTCTGCAGCATGATGGTGTCGCCGGCCGGGTTCAGTTTCAGGCCGGTCAGCGGCGCAACGGTTTGCCACAGTTGTTCGGTGATGAACGGGATGATCGGATGCGCAAGACGCAGGATGGTTTCCAGCACGCGCAGCAAGGTACGGCGCGTGGCGCGCTGCTGCGCTTCGGTGCCGGTCTGGATCTGCACCTTGGCGACTTCCAGATACCAGTCGCAGTATTCGTCCCAGATGAACTGGTAGATTGCCGTGGCGATGTTGTCGAAGCGGTAGTCGGCAAAGCCTTTAGCGACTTCGGCTTCCACGCGCTGCAGCAGCGACACGATCCAGAAGTCGGCCTGCGAGAAATCGGTGTAACCGCCCGGTTCACAGTCGCCGGGACCGCAAGGCGCATCGCGGAAGCCGCAGTCGTGGCCTTCGCAGTTCATCAGCACGAAGCGCGTCGCGTTCCATAGCTTGTTGCAGAAATTGCGATAGCCTTCGCAGCGGCCGAGGTCGAAGTTGATGTTGCGGCCCAGCGATGCGTAGCTCGCCATCGTGAAGCGCAGTGCGTCGGTGCCATACGCATTGATGCCAGTGGCGAATTCCTTGCGCGTGGCTTTCTCGATGCTGGCTGCCTGCTTCGGATTCATCAGGCCGGCCGTGCGTTTGGCGGCGAGATCGTCGACGCTGATGCCGTCGATCAGATCGATCGGATCCAGCGTGTTGCCTTTCGACTTCGACATCTTCTGGCCGCTGGAATCGCGTACCAGGCCATGCACGTAGACCGTCTTGAACGGCACCTTGCCGGTGAAGTGCGCGGTCATCATGACCATGCGCGCGACCCAGAAGAAGATGATGTCGAAGCCGGTGACCAGCACCGACGACGGCAGGAAGGCGTTGAAGTCCGGGGTTTCTTCCGGCCAGCCGAGCGTGGAGAACGGCACCAGCGCCGACGAGAACCACGTATCGAGCACGTCGTCGTCGCGCTTCAGCGCGCCGCTGTAGCCGGCGGCAGCGGCCTTGGTCTTCGCCTCGGCTTCGTCGTGTGCGACGTAGTAGTTGCCCTGGTCGTCGTACCACGCCGGGATCTGATGGCCCCACCACAGCTGGCGCGAGATGCACCAGTCCTGGATGTTGTTCAGCCACTGGTTGTAGGTGGTGGTCCAGTTTTCCGGCACGAACCTGATCTCGCCGTTCGCGACTTTTTCCAGCGCGACTTCGGCGATCGATTTGCCCGGATTGAAAGTTCCTTCAGGCGCGGGCTTGCTCATCGCGACGAACCATTGATCCGTCAGCATCGGTTCGATGACGACGCCGGTACGGTCGCCGCGCGGCACCATCAGCTTGTGCGGCTTGACGGATTCCAGCAGGCCTTGCGCTTCGAGGTCGGCGACGATCTGCTTGCGCGCGACGTAGCGATCCATGCCTTGATAGGCGACAGGTGCGTTGTCGTTGATCTTGGCGTCCAGCGTCAGGATGCTGATCTTGTCGAGGCTGTGGCGTTGGCCGACGGCGTAATCGTTGAAGTCATGCGCCGGTGTGATCTTCACGCAGCCGGTGCCGAAATTCTTGTCGACGTATTCGTCGGCGATCAGCGGGATCGTGCGATTGCACAGCGGCAGCGTCAATTGCTTGCCGACCAGCGCCTGGTAGCGTTCGTCGGTCGGATCGATTGCAACGGCGACGTCGCCCAGCATCGTTTCCGGACGCGTGGTGGCGACCACGATGAAGTTGCGTTCTTCCCATTCGGTCGCCTTGCCTTCTTCATCGAACGCGACCGGGAATTTGTAGCTGGAACCGTCCGCCAGCGGATAGCGGATGTTCCACATGTGACCGTCTTCCTCTTCCGAAACCACTTCCAGATCGGATACTGCCGTGCCCAGCACCGGGTCCCAGTTCACGAGGCGCTTGCCGCGATAGATCAGCCCTTGTTCGACCAGACGCACGAAGACTTCGGTGACGACCTTGGAACGTGGTTCGTCCATCGTGAAGTATTCGCGGCTCCAGTCGGCGGAGGCGCCGATGCGGCGCATCTGGCCGGTGATGGTGGAGCCGGATTTTTCCTTCCACTCCCAGACCTTCTCCAGAAATTTCTCGCGGCCGAGGTCGTGGCGCGAAATCTTCTGTGCATCGAGCTGGCGTTCGACGACGATCTGCGTCGCGATGCCGGCGTGGTCGGTGCCTGGAATCCATGCGGTGTTGTAGCCGCGCATGCGGTAGTAGCGCGTCAGGCCGTCCATGATGGTCTGGTTGAAGGCGTGGCCCATGTGCAGCGTGCCGGTGACGTTCGGCGGTGGCAGCTGGATGGCGAACGACGGCTTGGCCGGATCGACGGACGCGGTGAAATA
Source organism: Oxalicibacterium solurbis (assembly GCF_014635845.1). Classification (GTDB taxonomy): domain Bacteria; phylum Pseudomonadota; class Gammaproteobacteria; order Burkholderiales; family Burkholderiaceae_D; genus Oxalicibacterium; species Oxalicibacterium solurbis. Next base: position 44,439 of record NZ_BMDP01000004.1, read on the forward strand.
TCCGCGCTTTTCCCATTCCGCGCGCCAGAAGGTTTCAATGTCGGCGGGGTCGAAGGACTTGGCTAATTCCATGGCTTGAGCAGGTTGGAGGAGCAAAACCCGTCATTATATAGAGGTCGCTGCGCTGCCGGCGGGCAGCGGCTGCCATGCGTGCCGATGTTGCCAGATTGGCACGCGATATGGTCGAATGCGCTTTCTTTCATTTTTTCCGGAATTCGACATGCGCCTGATCCTCGCCATCCTTCTTCCCTGGCTGCAATTCTTCACGATCGGCCGTCCGTTCGCCGGCATCGTCTGCCTGATCCTGCAACTGACGCTGATCGGCTGGATTCCGGCCGCGATCTGGTCGGTGTATGCGCTGAGCCAGTACAAGACCGATCGCAAGATCGAGAAAGCCCTGCAGCAGCGCTGAAACGCCGACTGCCGCTGATGTCAGCCGCCCCGGATGAAAAGCCCGTGCGGCTTATAATCCGGGGATGCAGAATCTCCTCCACAATCTCAATCCCGAACAACTCGCCGCCGTCACGCTTCCCGCGCAATCCGCATTGATCCTGGCCGGCGCCGGATCGGGCAAGACGCGCGTGCTGACGACGCGCATCGCGTGGCTGATCCAGACCGGGCAGGTCTCGCCCGGCGGCGTGCTGGCCGTGACCTTCACCAACAAGGCGGCCAAGGAAATGATGACGCGGCTGTCGGCGATGCTGCCGATCAACACGCGCGGCATGTGGATCGGCACCTTCCACGGATTGTGCAACCGGCTGCTGCGCGCGCACCATCGCGATGCGGCGTTGCCGCAGACCTTCCAGATTCTCGATTCGCAGGACCAGCTGTCGGCGATCAAGCGCCTGCTGAAGGCGAACAACATCGACGACGAGAAATATCCGCCACGCAACCTGATGTACTTCATCAACAACGCGAAAGACAGCGGACTGCGCGCGCACCAGATCGAAGCCTTCGACGACTACAACCGCCGCATGGTGGAACTGTACGAGCTGTACGACCAGCAATGCCAGCGCGAAGGCGTGGTTGATTTCGCCGAACTGCTGTTGCGCACCTACGAACTGCTGAGTCGCAACCAGCCGCTGCGCGAGCATTACCAGAATCGTTTCCGCCACATCCTCGTCGACGAATTCCAGGATACGAACAACCTGCAGTACAACTGGCTGAAGTTGATGGCCGGTGAGCATAACGCGATCTTCGCGGTTGGCGACGACGACCAGAGCATTTATGCATTCCGCGGCGCGAACGTCGGCAACATGATCGCGTTCGAGCGCGAGTTCAAGGTCGAAAACCTGATCAAGCTGGAGCAGAACTATCGCTCGCACGGCCACATCCTCGACACCGCCAATGCGCTGATCTCGTTCAATCAGAATCGCCTCGGCAAGAACCTGCATACCGACGCCGGCCACGGCGAGCCGGTGCGCATCTACGAAGCGACCAGCGATCTGCAGGAAGCGCAGTGGATCATCGAGGAAGCCAAGAGCCTGATCGCCGAAGGCAGTATGCGCAACGAGATCGCGATCCTGTATCGCTCGAATGCGCAGTCGCGCGTGATCGAGCATGCGTTGTTCTCGGCCGGCATTCCGTATCGCGTGTACGGCGGCCAGCGCTTCTTCGAGCGCGCCGAGATCAAGCATGCGATCGCCTATCTGCAACTGATGGACAACCCGCACAACGATTCGGCTTTCCTGCGCGTGGTGAATTTTCCGACACGCGGCATCGGTGCGCGCTCGCTCGAACAGTTGCAGGATGCGGCGAAGCAATATGGCGTGTCGCTGTATGCAGCCGTGCCTTACATCACCGGCAAGGCCGGCACGTCGCTTGGTGCTTTCGTCAAGCTGATCGAAGGCGCACGTTTCGAGACGCAAAACCTGCCGTTGCCGGAAATGGTGCAGGTCGTGCTGGATGCCAGCGGTTTGATGACGCACTACCGGAACGAGAAAGAAGGCGCGGATCGCATCGAGAACCTGGAGCAACTGGTCAGCGCGGCGACCTTGTTCGTATCGGAAGAAGGATTCGGCCTCGATGCACCGGCCTTGCTCGGCCCGCAAAGCCAGGCCAGCGCCGGGCCGGCCATCGTCACCGAAGACGGCATCGAAGTGATCGATGCCGATGCGCCGCTGGTGACGGTGATGTCGCCGCTATCGGCTTTCCTCGCGCATGCGTCGCTGGAAGCCGGCGACAACCAGGCGCAGGCCGGACAGGATGCCTTGCAACTGATGACCGTGCATTCGGCCAAAGGTCTGGAATTCGACGCGGTTTTCATCACCGGCCTCGAAGAGGGATTGTTCCCGCACGAGAATTCGCAGAAGGAAGAGGGCGGTGTCGAGGAAGAGCGGCGGTTGATGTACGTCGCGATCACGCGCGCACGCCGGCGTCTGTACATCAGCTTCTCGCAGACGCGCATGCTGCACGGCCAGACACGCTACAACATGAAGTCGCGCTTCTTCGACGAGATGCCGGAAGAATCACTGAAATGGCTGTCGCCAAAAGTGCAGCAGCATCACTGGTTCGCCAATCCGAAATCGGCATGGGACGATGCGCCGGCAATCGACAATCGCATCGCGCAGAGTATCGGTAGAAAAGATGTCGGCTGGCGTATCGGCGAAGCGGTCGCGCATGCGAAATTCGGCGAGGGCGTGATCGTCAATATCGAAGGCAGCGGCGGCAGTGCGCGCGCCCATATCAACTTCGGCAGGCACGGTATGAAGCTGCTCGATCTCAGCGTGGCGAAACTGGACAGGATTGCCGGCTGAGCGCCGGCTGTGCCTGCAGGCTTTGTCGTTTATTCGCCTGGCAGCGGCTCCGGCGGTTCGCCGAACAGCTGCGTATAGGTCGGATAGAACGAGCAGTACATGATGACCGTGATCACCATCGAGATCGGCAGCAGGATGAAAACAGCCGCGCCCGGCATGCCAAGCAGCGCGCCGACGATGGAACTGATGAAGGCTGGCAGGATCATGCCGATGCCGACCCACGCCAGCCCGAACACGGCAAACGCCATGCCGGCACGCTTGACCGCGAAGAAGCTGTAGAAGATCGCCTTGCTCAAGCCCATTCCCTGCCAGCTGATCAGCGGCGCCGCATACCAGAAGGCCATCGCGGCCGGGATGTAGACCAGCGCGGCGAAGACCATCGCCGACGTCATGTTGGAATCGCGCACCAGATCGGCATCGACGGTCAGGCGGCCGGTGATGGCCTGCCAGAAGACGCCGCCGTCGATCAGGCTGGATGCAAACGCGGCAATCGTCGCCGCAAACAGATACAGACCGCCGAGCTTGAACAGCGTGCCGACCGCCGGCGAACGGAAGCCGGCCAGCAGCAGGTTGGGATAGACGCGCTTGCCGCGCTTCACATACACGCAGGCGTGCATGAACGTCATTGAAAACAGCGGCACCAGTACCAGCGGCAGCAGTTGCCCGACGATTGGCACGATACCGACGGCCAGCATCAGGAACAAATAGCCGAAGAACAGCGTCGACAGTTCAGCCGGGCGCTTGCTGAAAATCTGGAAGCCTTCCTTGACCCACAGCCAGCCGGTCTTTGCAGGGAGTTTGTCCATTATCCGTTCTGATCGAAAAGAGGCGGCGGCACATCGGCGATGCGCAACCGCAGGATACGTTCGAAATGCGCGGGGTCGTGCGGTGTCAGCATCTCGGCCTCGCGCGGCAGGTGGAAATCATACAGCCGCGACAGCCAGAAGCGCAGCGCACCGGCGCGCAGCATGGTCTGCCATCCCTGTTGCTCGGCAGCGGTGAAGGGACGTTCGCGGTGATAGGCGTCCAGCATCGCACGCGCACGGGCGATGTCGAGTCGGCCGGTATGCAGGTCGATGCACCAGTCGTTGACGGTGACGGCGACGTCGAACAGCCAGGTATCGCAGCCGGCAAAATAGAAATCGAAGAAGCCGGTCAGCCGGTCGCCGTCGAACATCACGTTGTTGCGGAACAGGTCGGCGTGGATCGGGCCGGCCTGCAATTCGCGATACGTGTCCGACACGGCGAACGCATTCTGGAATGCCAGTTCGGTCGTCAGCAATTGCTTGTTCGCTTCGGACAGATACGGCATGACGATCGGTGCGTTTTCGTTCCACCACGCGATGCCGCGCAAGTTCGGCTGCTGCATGGAAAAATCGCGCGCAGCCAGATGCATGCGCGCCAGCATCGCACCGACGGCAGCACAGTGCACCGGCTGCGGCGACAACTGGCAATCGCCGTGCAGCTTGGTGACGATGGAAGCCGGCTTGCCATGCAGCGTGTTGATGATGGCGCCATCGCGGTTTGGAATCGGCGCCGGCACCAGGATGCCGCGGTCCGCCAGATGGCGCATCAGGTTCAGGTAGAACGGCAGTTGCTCGAAAGTGAGTTTCTCGAACACGGTCAGCACGTATTCGCCGCTGTCGGTCGTGATGAAGAAATTGGTGTTTTCGATGCCGGACGAAATGCCGCGAATCGTGCGTGCGCGACCGAGATCGAACTGCGTGATCCACTGCGAGAGTTCGTCGAGGCTGACCGAGGTGAATACTGCCATGAATGAATCCGGAAATCTGTCGGGTCTGTAAGCAAAAAATAACGCACTTGCGTGCGTTATTCGATCGTGTTCGTGAATGACTGAATTACTTGGTGGGCGGTGCGGGTGCAGGCGCCAGTGCATCCGCAGGTTCGGCTGCCGGCGGATGTTCGTACGGCGGGCCGAAGCGGCCGATCTCGAACTGTACCGGACGCGACGTGCCGCTTTGCACATCGCCGCGCATGGCGCCGGGCGTATCGTTCGGATAGGCGTAATACGTCGTACGGCCGGTCTGTACCTTGACTTCGGTTACGCGGCCCTGCGATTTCTTCTCGGTGATCTTTTTCTCGGTGTTCGGCGGCGTGATCGTCACGGCCGGCGCTTCTCCTTCTTCCAGCGTCATGGTTTGCGGAGGCGGCGGCGTGCTGGCACGCGGATCTGCCTGCTCCGATTGAGCGTGAACGGCTACGGGCGCCGCGAAAATCGCGGCAGTGAGCGTAACGAGGGACAGGAATCCGGTTGTGCGCATGATGTCGAGTAAGCCGTGTAATTTAATGGAATGGGTGAAACGTAAAATCTATGCTTCATTGTAGCAAACCGCATGGATGCTGCAGGAATTCCTGCGGACCTTGTTTCGACCGCATGGCTTGCTGTCATGCATGGCCCATGGCGGTGCGGCAAACTCTGCCATAATCGTCTGCATTTTCCATTGCGCACCGGTATATAGCCGTGTCGCGCAACCCCCTTCTCTTTCGTATCTCATGGACAAGACCCTGTTACTCGTCGATGGCTCCAGCTATCTGTACCGCGCCTTTCACGCATTGCCGGATCTGCGCAATGCCGAGGGCGCGCCGACCGGCGCCATCTACGGCATGATCAACATGCTGCGCCGCCTGCGCAAGGATTACCCCGCCGCTTATATCGCCTGCGTGTTCGACGCCAAGGGCAAGACCTTCCGCGACGACATGTATCCGGCCTACAAGGCGCAGCGCGCGTCGATGCCGGAAGACTTGACCAGGCAGATCGAACCCATCCATGAAGCGGTGCGCGCGATGGGCTGGCCGATCCTGATGGTGGACGGCATCGAAGCCGACGATGTGATCGGCACGCTGGCTGTAACGGCGGCCGCCAAGGGCATGCAGACCATCGTCTCGACCGGCGACAAGGATCTGGCGCAACTGGTCAACGATCAGGTGCTGCTGGTCAACACGATGAGCAACGAGAAGCTGGACAAGGACGGCGTGATCGCCAAGTTCGGCGTGCCGCCGGAACGCATCGTCGATTATCTGACGCTGGTCGGCGATACGGTCGACAACGTGCCGGGCGTCGACAAGGTCGGCCCGAAGACGGCCGTCAAATGGCTGACGCAATATGAAACGCTGGACGGTGTCATCGAACATGCGGCCGATATCAAGGGCGCCGTCGGCGAAAACCTGCGCCGCGCGCTCGACTGGCTGCCGCAGGCGCGCGTGCTGGTGACGGTGAAGACCGATTGCGATCTGTCGGCACACATGAAATCCATCGTCGAATCGCTGGTGCAGCAACCGGAAGATCGCGATGCGATGATCGCCTTCTTCAAGCGCAACGGTTTCAAGACCTGGCTGCGTGAACTGACCGAAGAAGCGGCCAAGGATGCATCGGCATCCGGCGCCAGCGATGCGCCGCAGGGGTCGCTGTTCGGCGATGCCGGTAATGAGGCGGCGAAGCCGACGGTGGAGTTGCAGTACGAAACTGTATTGACCGATGCCGATCTCGATCGCTGGATTGCCAAAATCGACGCAGCCGAACTGACGGCAGTCGATACCGAAACGACCTCGCTGGATGCGATGCAGGCAGAACTGGTCGGCATCTCGCTGTGCTGCGAGCCGGGCATCGCCTGCTACATTCCGGTCGCGCACCGTTATCAGGATGCACCGGTGCAGCTGGAACGCAATGCCGTGCTGAACAGATTGCGTAACTGGCTGGAAGACGACGGCAAGCCCAAGGTCGGCCAGCATCTGAAATACGACAGCCACATCTTCGCCAACTATGGCATCACGCTGCGCGGCATCCGGCACGACACGATGCTGGAATCGTATGTCTTCGAATCGCATCGCAGCCACGACATGGACAGCCTTGCGTTGCGCCACCTGAACCGCAAGACGATTCCGTATACCGACGTCTGCGGCAAGGGCGCCTCGCAGCTGTGCTTCGATCAGGTCGACATCGCACGCGCTACCGAGTATGCGGCGGAGGATGCGGAGATCACGTTCGAGCTGCATCGCACGATGTGGCCGCATGTGGCCGACGATCAGGGACTGACTTACGTCTACGAAAAGATCGAACTGCCGACGTCCATCGTGCTGCAGAAGATGGAACGCAACGGCGTGCTGATCGATGCCGATCTGCTCAATACGCAATCGAACGAACTCGGCCGTCGCATGCTGGATATCGAGAAGACGGCCTACGATCTGGCAGGCCAACCGTTCAATCTGAATTCGCCGAAGCAGATCGGCGAAATCTTCTTCGAACGCCTGCAACTGCCGGTCGTCAAGAAAACGCCGTCCGGCGCGCCGTCGACCGACGAAGAGGTGCTGCAGAAGCTGGCCGAGGATTATCCGTTGCCGAAGGTGCTGCTCGACTATCGCGGCCTGTCGAAACTGAAATCGACCTATACCGACAAGCTGCCGCGCATGGTCAATTCGAAGACCGGCCGCGTGCATACGACCTACGGCCAGGCGATCGCGGTGACGGGACGACTGGCCTCCAACGATCCGAATCTGCAGAACATTCCGATCCGTACTGCGGAAGGGCGCCGCATCCGCGAAGCCTTCATCGCGCCGCCGGGCTGCGTGATCGTATCGGCCGACTATTCGCAGATCGAATTGCGCATCATGGCGCACATTTCCGGTGACGAAAACATGCTGCGCGCGTTTGCCGAGGGCGAGGACATCCATCGTGCAACCGCTGCGGAAATTTTCGGCATCGAACGCGACGCGGTGGAAAGCGAGCAGCGCCGCTATGCGAAGGTCATCAACTTCGGCCTGATCTACGGCATGAGCGCGTTCGGCCTTGCCGGCAACCTCGGCATCGAGCGTGCTGCTGCGCAGAGTTACATCGAGAAATATTTCTATCGTTTCGCCGGCGTCAAACGCTATATGGACGAAACGCGGATGGAAGCGAAAGCGCGCGGCTACGTCAGCACGGTATTCGGCCGCCGCCTGTGGCTGCCGGAAATCAATTCACCGAACGGCCCGCGCCGCCAGGCAGCGGAACGTGCCGCAATCAATGCGCCTATGCAGGGCACGGCGGCCGACCTGATCAAGCTGTCGATGATCGCCGTGCAGGATTGGCTGGAAAAGGAGAAACTGCAGTCCAGAATGATCATGCAGGTGCACGACGAACTGGTGCTGGAAGTGCCGGAGAGCGAGCTGGTGCTGATCAAGGAGAAATTGCCGGAACTGATGCGTAATGTCGCGTCGTTGAAGGTGCCGCTGATCGCCGAGGTCGGCGTCGGTAAGAACTGGGATGAGGCGCATTGATGACGGTATCGGCGATCTGACTGCCTGGATAGTCTGGCGTCGATTGGAATCCGATGACATCGCACGAGTCCCGTCCAGATTGATTTTCATCCGCCGTCTTGCGCATGCGGGATGGCGGCCCAAGCCATCATCCTTGCAGGAGAGATTTCATGAACGATCTGAAAGAAGACTTCGATAGCCTGGTTGCGAAGACGGGTTTGTCCGACGGTGTCGATCGCCGCGATTTCCTGAAGACCGCATTGGGCACCGGCTTTGCCGCAGCCGTGATGCCGGTCGCCGCACAGAGTGTGATCAAGACCGATGCTGCGGGTTTGTCGGTCGGCCAGTTCAGCGTGAAGGTGAACGGACAGGATGTGCCGGTCTATCGCGCGCAACCGGAAGGCAAGACCGGGTTGCCAGTGGTGCTGGTGATCTCCGAAATCTTTGGCGTGCACGAGTACATCGCCGACGTCGCGCGCCGCTTCGCCAAGCTCGGCTATCTGGCGCTGGCGCCCAACCTGTTCGTGCGCGAAGGCGATCCGGGCAAATACCAGTCGATCGCCGAATTGCAGAAGGAAATCATTTCCAAGGTGCCGGACAACCAGGTGATGAACGATCTGGATGCAGTCGTCGCCTGGGCCAAGGCCAACGGCGGCAATACCGCAAAGCTGGGTATCACGGGTTTCTGCTGGGGCGGCCGCATCACCTGGCTGTACGCGGCGCACAATCCGCAGGTCAAGGCGGGCGTCGCCTGGTACGGCCGCCTGGTCGGCGACAACACGCCGCGCACGCCGCATCATCCTATCGATATCGCCGCCGGTTTGAAGACGCCTATTCTTGGCCTGTATGGTGCAAAGGATGGCGGGATTCCGGTGTCGACCGTGGTGCAGATGCAGGATGCGCTGGCGAACGGCAAGAGCGGTTCCGAGTTCGTGCTGTTTCCGGATGCCGGCCATGCCTTCCATGCCGATTATCGTCCGAGCTATGTCGAGGCCGATGCGAAGGAAGGCTGGAAACGCTGCATTGCCTGGTTCAAGACGCACGGCGTGGCTTGATTCGGACAAAGCACGGACAAGACGGACGAAATACGAGCGAATTGCGCAACAACGCGGCCGCATGCGGTCGCGTTTTTCATTTTTCGTTTGCCGGGAATAATCGGATATGCTTTAATTTGCAACGTTGTTGCATTTAGCCGAGGCCGAAAATCAATTCCACGCTTTTATCCATCCTGTTGACGACCGCAATTTCAGGCGTCTTCAGCATTTCCGCGGCTGCGCTGTTTTCGTTTTCCTTCCTTTCCCGACTCGTCGAACGCATGGTCAGCCTGTCGGTCGGCATCCTGCTGGCGACGTCGCTGCTGCACGCCTTGCCGGAAGCCTTCGAATCGCAGGCCGATACGCATGTGCTGTTCGCCGTATTGCTGGGCGGTTTGCTGGGTTTTTTCCTGCTGGAGAAATTTGCGATCCTGCGCCACTCGCATCATCACGAAGACGATGGCCACGGCCATGCGCATGGCCACGATGCGCAGGAAGCCGGTGCGGCCGGCTGGATGATTCTGGTCGGCGACAGCCTGCACAATTTCACCGACGGCATCCTGATCGCGGCAGCTTTTCTCGCCGATCCGCATCTCGGCATCCTGACCGGTCTGGCGATCATCGCGCATGAAATTCCGCAGGAGATCGGCGATTTCATCGTGCTGCTGAATGCCGGCTTCTCGCGCCGTCGTGCCTATGCGTACAACATCATTTCCGGTTTGACGGCAGTCGTCGGCGGATTGATCGGCTACCTGACGCTGGATCGTGCCCAGCAGTGGATTCCGTACGTGCTGGTATTTGCGTCATCAGGATTTATTTACATCGCCGTCAGCGATCTGATGCCGCAGATGCAGCGCCGTGCGACGTTGCGCGAGACGATTCCGCAGATCGTGCTGATCGCGCTCGGCGTGGCGATCGTGCTGTTCCTGACCCGCGCCACGCATTGACGTTATTCGCCGACGTCACTCCGACGTCATTCGCCGGTCGCAGTCGGACGCGACGGATCGGCGCACCATTCGCTCCACGAACCCGGATACAGCGCCGCGCCTTGCAGGCCGGCGACTTCCATCGCCAGCAGATTGTGGCAGGCGGTCACGCCGGAGCCGCACTGCATGACGGCATCCTCGGGTTTGCCGATCAACTGTTCAAACGTCGCACGCAATTCCGTTGCCGGCTTGAAACGGCCGTCTGCCTGCAGGTTGTCCTTGAAGAAGCGGTTCTTCGCGCCCGGAATGTGGCCGCCGACCGGGTCCAGCGTTTCATTCTCGCCGCGGAAGCGGTCCGGCGCACGCGCATCGACGATCGTGCGTTTCCTGTCTTCCAGATTCTTCAGCAGATCGTCGGCCGTGACGGTTGCAACCAGCGACGGCCGATCGCTCAACGATCCCATAGTGCGCGACGACGGTTCGACGGACAGGAACATGCCGTGCGCCAGCCACGCCGGTACGCCGCCGTCCAGCACCGCGACGTTCGCATGGCCGGCCCAACGCAGCATCCACCAGACGCGTGCAGCGAACATGCCGCCGTGCGCATCGTAGGTGACGACCTGCGTGTCGTCGCTGATGCCCCAGCGGCGCAGCGTATCGAGAAAGTCGGCGCGCTCCGGCAGCGGATGGCGGCCGCGGAATTTACCGGCGGCGTCGGTCTTGCTGCCGGCCAGTTCGTCGTCGAGATCGGCGAATTGCGCATTCGGCAGATGGCCTTCGTCATAGGCGTTGCGACCGGCGTCCGGATTCGTCAGGTCATGGCGGCAATCGAGGATGACCCAGTTCGGATCGAAGATGTGTTCGGCCAGTTCGGCGGCGGAAATCAGCGTCGTGTATGTCATGTATTCCTCGCGATTTTGGGTGTGATGTGGGCGTGCTATGGGCGTGATGTGCGCCTGGAGAGCGCCGATCCTCCGCTCACACTTCGGCGGCGATTGGATCGACAGGCAGTGCCTTGGCGGTAGCCGTGCTGCGGATATTGTAGAACGTTGCGACGATACCGCTGGCGACGATTATTGCGATACCGAACCAGCCAGTGATGCTGAGTGCGTCGCTCCAGATCAGGATGCCCCACAAGCTGGCGAAGACGATGCCCGTGTATTGCAGGTTTGCGGTGAGTAGCGTGTTGCCGAGGCGATAGGCGCGCGTCATCGCCATCTGTGCAAGCGCGGCCAGCACGCCGATCGCGATCAGCAGCGCCAGGCCTTGTGTCGTGTGTGCGCGGAACAGGTCGATCGGTTCGCCATGTACGCCGGCGCCGAACAGGCAGCCGAAGAATCCGGCCAGCATGCCGGTTGCGGAAAAATAGAAGACCACGCGCGACTCCGGTTCGCCCAGCTGGCCGAGCTTGCGCACCTGCAGATAGGCGAGTGCGGACAAGGCGCCGGAGCAGAGGCCGACAATGCCGCCCAGCCATTCGTCCTGATGGATGGACGGACGCAGCAGCAATGTCACGCCGACGAAGCTGGCGAGAATGGCCGCCGTCAGTCCCCACTCGAAACGATGCCTGCCGCCATGCCAGGCGGCAACGAACAGCACGGCCGAAATCCAGATCGGTGCCATGTAGTTCAGCGTCATCGCGGTGGCCAGCGGCAGCAGGCCGATCGCGATGAACCACAGCCACAGCGCCGTCGTGCCGACCGCGCAGCGCCACAGATGCTGCCAGAACAGATGCGTCTTCAGCGTGCCGCCCTGGCGCAGGATCAGGCAGTAGATGAAGACCACGCCGATGACGCCGCGGTACAGGATGATTTCGGCGACCGAATAGGTATCGGATGCGAGTTTCACGCAGACGCCCATGATGGAAAAGGCGAAGGTGGCGAACAGCATCCAGAGCGATTGCATGATGAAGAAAAGGCAGAGAAAAATTAAAACCGGGCTGGTCGCGATGGAGCCAGCCCGGTAGATCGATTACAAGTTGCGCGAATCAGTTTTGCGAATTCAGACGTCCAGATGGCGGCGATACCATTCGTGGAAGTGCTGCATGCCGTCTTCCATCGGCGACTGGTATGGGCCGACTTCGTTGACGCCGCGCTCGAGCAGGATCTTGCGGCCGGCATCCATGCGCAGCGCGATCTCGTCGTCTTCCTCGCAGGTTTCCATGTAGGCCGCGCGTTCGGCTTCGACAAATTCGCGCTCGAACAGCACGATCTCTTCCGGATAGTAGAACTCGACGACGTTGCGCGTCTTTTGCGGCCCCATCGGCCACAGCGTCGAGACTACCAGCACGTGCGGATACCACTCGACCATGATGTTCGGATACAGCGTCAGCCAGATCGCGCCGTAGGGCGGCGCTTCGCCGTTGCGGTAGTTGAGCACGGCTTCCTGCCATTTCTTGTAGGCGGCCGAGCCCGATTTCGACAGCGCGTGGTTCACGCCGACGGTCTGTACGCTGTAGTGCTCGCCGAATTCCCAGCGCAGATCGTCGCAGGTGACGAAGTTGCCCAGGCCCGGATGGAAGGGTTCGACGTGGTAATCCTCCAGATAGACTTCGATGAAGGTTTTCCAGTTGTAATCGCAGTCGTGCACTTCGACGTGGTCCAGCATGTAGCCGCTGAAATCGAGATCCTTGGTCACGCTGAGCCTGGACAGGATCTGCGCGACATCGACGCCGTTGCGTTCGAACAGCAGGCCGTTCCAGCTTTGCAGCGGTGTTTTCGACAGGTTCAGGCACGGCGTTTCGCCGAAATGCGGCGCGCCGATCAGTTCGCCCTTCAGATCGTAGGTCCAGCGATGCAGCGGGCACACCAGTGTGTTGGCATTGCCGCGGCCGTCGAACATCTTGGCCTGGCGATGACGGCAGACATTGGACAGCAATTCGATGCCTTGCTGGTTGCGCACCAGCATGCGACCTTCGTTTTCCCAGGCGAGCGTGGCGTAGTCGCCGACGTTCGGCACCATCAGTTCGTGACCGGCGTAGCGCGGGCCCTTCAGGAACAGCTGCTGATTTTCGCGCTGCAGGAGCGCGTCGTCGAAATAGACGTTGACAGGAAGTTGCGCGTTCGAGCGCGCCAGTTTGGCGAGACTAGCCAGATCGGACATTCCCCTACCCCCAAATTAATTTGCACCAACCTAAGAGAGAAAGAATCCGCAAAAACCAAGTTCAAACGAAGTGAAGAGGGCAATTTTGGACAGAACCGCAGATTATAGCCGAAGCACCCCTCGCGGGCTACCCTGCAGACATTGTTGAACCAGGGAAACCGCTGTTTTCAAGCGGTTTGGTTGGCAAAAACAAAACGTTTCATCGCAGGAAATTCGGCACGCGGCTTCGCTGGTGCGCCAGTGCAACATGGCACTTCAGGCATCGTTTTTCAATTCGGGTTTCCTTCAGGATGTCCAATGCGGATGGTTGAAGGGTGTTTTGCCAGCCGTATCGGGTGGATTGCACTAAAATAACGGGCTAAACCTTTTTCCGGTCGTCATGTCAAAAAAACAGTCCGCTTCTGCCGAAATGCAGCCGTCATCGTTCGAAGAAGCGATGGCGGAACTCGAACAACTGGTTGCGCGCATGGAAGCGGGCGAGCTGCCGCTGGAAGCGTCGGTCGCCGCGTACAAGCGCGGTTCGGAATTGGTCAAGTATTGCGCCGCGCAGCTGGAGAAGGTCGACAGCCAGGTCAAGGTGCTGGAAGGCGAGATGCTGAAGCCTTTCAGCGCGGATTCCGCCGGAGCGGATGAATGACGACGATGCCATCGTTCGATCAATGGATGAAAGCGGTGCAGGCGGAAATGGAAGACGCCTTGCTGCGTCATCTGCCGGCTACACAACAGATTCCGGTGCGCCTGCATGAAGCCATGCACTACGCGGTACTGGACGGCGGCAAGCGCGTGCGTCCGCTGCTGGTGCATGCGGCCGGCGCGCTGTTCGATGCCGATGCGCGCGAACTGCAGCGCGCGGCTGCTGCCGTCGAAATGATTCACGCATACTCGCTGGTGCATGACGACATGCCGTGCATGGACGACGACGCGCTGCGCCGCGGCAAGCCGACCGTGCATGTGCAGTACGACGAAGCGTGCGCGCTGCTGGTCGGCGATGCGTTGCAGTCGCAGGCATTCGATGTGCTGTCTTCCGGCAATCTGCCGCCGGAGCGGCAGCTGGCGATGGTGCGCCTGCTGGCGCAAGCATCGGGTTCGCTCGGCATGTGCGGCGGGCAGGCGATCGATCTCGATAGCGTCGGCTTGCAACTGACGCTGGAAGAACTGGAACGCATGCACCAACTGAAGACGGGCGCACTGTTGCGCGTATCAGTGCTGCTGGGGGCATTGGCGGGCAAGGCGCTGAACGATGACGAAACGGCGGCGCTGGATGCGTACGCGGCGGCGACCGGCCTGGCGTTCCAGGTGGTCGACGACGTGCTGGATGCAACGGCTGATTCGGCCACGCTCGGCAAGACGGCCGGCAAGGATGCGGCAGACAACAAGCCGACGTACGTGTCTATCCTCGGCCTCGAGCAGTCGCGTGCACTGGCGGAACAACTGTGTGTCGATGCCCATCGCGCACTGCAACCATTCGGAGAAAAAGCACGGCGTCTGCGCGAACTCGCAGACCTGATCGTGCAGCGGAAGGCATAGCATGGATTTGCTTCAGACTATCAACGACCCGGCGGACGTCCGGAAACTGTCGCGCCAGCAACTGAAACAGTTGGCCGACGAACTGCGCGCCTACGTGCTGGAATCGGTATCGAAGACCGGCGGGCATCTGTCGTCCAATCTCGGCACCGTCGAGCTGACGATCGCCTTGCACGCCATCTTCAATACGCCGGAAGATCGCATCGTCTGGGATGTGGGCCATCAAACCTATCCGCACAAGATCCTGACCGGTCGTCGCGACCGCATGCATTCGCTGCGCCAGCTGGACGGCATTTCGGGTTTCCCGCGCCGCGAGGAAAGCAAATACGACACCTTCGGCACCGCGCATTCGTCGACGTCGATTTCGGCCGCGCTCGGCATGGCGCTGGCAGCCAAGACCAAGGGCGAGCAGCGCCACGCGATTGCCGTCATCGGCGACGGTGCGATGACGGCCGGCATGGCATTCGAGGCATTGAACAATGCCGGCGTCCATGACGACATCAACCTGCTGGTCGTGCTCAACGACAACGACATGTCGATCTCGCCGCCGGTCGGTGCGTTGAACCGTTATCTGGCACGCCTGCTGTCCGGCCAGTTTTACGCCGCCGCAAAGAACGTCGGCAAGAGTGTACTGCCGGCGCCGGTGCGTGAACTGGCGAAGCGCATCGAGGAACATGCGAAGGGCATGATCGTGCCGGCCACCATGTTCGAGGAATTCGGCTTCAACTACATCGGCCCGATCGACGGCCACGATCTCGATTCGCTGATCCCGACGCTGCAGAACCTGAAGCATCTGAAAGGCCCGCAGTTCCTGCATGTCGTCACGCGCAAGGGGCAGGGCTACAAGCTGGCCGAGGCCGATCCTGTGCTGTATCACGGCCCCGGCAAGTTCGATCCGGCCGAAGGCATCAAGCCGGCCGCCACGACCAAGGTGACCTACACCAGCGTGTTCGGCGACTGGCTGTGCGACATGGCGGCAGCCGACAAGCGGCTGGTCGGTATCACGCCGGCGATGCGCGAAGGCTCCGGCATGGTCGAGTTCGAGCGTCGCTTCCCGGATCGCTACTACGACGTCGGCATTGCCGAGCAGCATGCAGTGACGTTTGCCGGCGGCATGGCGACCGAAGGCTTGAAGCCGGTCGTCGCGATCTATTCGACCTTCCTGCAGCGCGGCTACGATCAGCTGATCCACGACGTTGCTCTACAGGATCTCGACGTAACGTTCGCGCTGGATCGCTCCGGTCTGGTCGGTGCCGATGGCGCGACGCATGCCGGCAACTACGATATCGCCTACCTGCGCTGCATTCCGAACATGGTGGTCATGGCCGCGTCCGACGAAAACGAGTGCCGCCGGATGCTCTCGACGGCTTTCCAATACAATGGTCCTGCTTCGGTGCGTTATCCGCGCGGCTCCGGCGTCGGCGTCACAGTCGACAAGACGCTGGAAACGATTCCGCTGGGTACCGGCGAAGTGCGCCGTGAAGGACGCGGCATCGCGATCCTGGCGTTCGGCACGATGGTCGCGCCTAGTCTGACGGCAGGCGACGAACTGGATGCGACAGTCGCCAACATGCGTTTCGTCAAGCCGCTGGACGTCGAACTGCTCAAGCGCCTGGCCGCGACGCACGATGCGCTGGTTACGGTCGAGGAAGGTTCGATCATGGGGGGCGCCGGTTCGGCCGTGGCGGAAGCGCTGGCGGCAGAAGGCATTGTCAAGCCGCTATTGCATCTGGGCCTGCCGGACCAATTTATCGATCATGGCGATGCCGGCAAGCTGCTGTCGCTATGCGGACTGGATGCAAAAGGAATCGCCACTTCGATTCGACAACGTTTTTCCAAAGACGAGCCAAGACTGGTCGTCAACAACAAGCAGTAAGGCAGTACTTATTTCGGCTTCGTGCCGACAGGACAGGTTTCACCATGAATACTCGCGATCCCGGCTTGAGCGCCATGCCCGATGTGCAAGCTACACCGGACACTCGTCACATCGTCATTCAGCGTGTCGGCGTCAAAGGCGTGCGTTATCCGCTGACCGTCAAAACCTCCGCCGGCACGCAACCATCGGTCGGTACGTGGAACATGTATGTGCATCTGGCTGAAGAGCAGAAAGGCACGCACATGTCGCGCTTCATCGCGCTGCTGGAAGATATGCAAGGCCCGCTGGACGTGCCTGCATTCAGCAAACTGATGCATGACATGCTGGCTTTGCTGGAAGCGAACGCCGGCCGTATCGAAGTATCGTTCCCGTATTTCATCAACAAGACGGCGCCGGTTTCCGGCGTGCAGAGCCTGATGGATTACGAAGTCGGCCTGGCCGGCGAACTGAAGAACGGCAAGCTGGAGATCACGCTGAAAGTGCTGGTGCCGGTCACCAGTCTGTGCCCGTGCTCGAAGAAGATTTCTGCCTACGGTGCGCACAACCAGCGTTCGCACATCACCGTGCACGCGTTGATGGATGGCGAGTTCGTGGTGGAGGATTTGATCGCGAAGATCGAGGCGCAGGCTTCGTGCGAGCTGTATGGTTTGCTGAAGCGGCCGGATGAGAAGTATGTGACCGAGCGTGCGTATGACAATCCGAAGTTCGTCGAGGATCTGGTGCGGGATGTGGCGGTGATGCTGAACAACGAGGCTGGTGTGCTGGCTTATACGTTGGAGGCGGAGAATTTCGAGTCGATTCACAATCATTCGGCTTATGCGGTGATTGAAAAGGATAAGCGGGTGAAGTGAAGTTTGGCTTTGCCTGAATAAAAGAATGCCGCTTGATTAAGCGGCATTTTTGTTTGGTGTTCTTGTTGCGTTTTGTTGTAGTTGGTGAAGGTGTTTCTTCGTGGGGAATGGGGTTGCCGGGAGTGGCCCGGCGGCCACCTACTTTCTTTGCTTCGCCAAAGAAAGTAGGCAAAGAAAGGCGACCGCAAGACGTTGCCCGCTACGCGGGTTCCCAAGTCAGGCGATGATCAGCCGGGGTCGCAAACCAACTCGCTTCGCTCAAACATGTTTGCGCCCTTTATCCGTCTGATCATCGCCTGCCTTGGCAACGTCTCCAGCGGGGAAAGACGCTAATCCTCGCCTGCGGCATCGGGATTGGCTAAAAAACAGAACCGTTGTTCGCAGTTTTGGATGGCAATGCCGAAGGCGAGCCGTCCAGGAAGTCTCCGCTGGGGCGCTGCCGATTGGGCAATACGGAAAATGGAAAAAGAAACGGGCGTTGTCTGAGCGAAGCGAGTTTCGCCCGTTTCCCATTTTTCGCATTGCTCAATCGGGCACCCCGAAGGGGCAGCGTCTTGCGGTCGCCTTCTTTGGCTTACTTTTCTTGGCGAGACAAGAAAAGTGAGCGGCTGCCGGGCCGCCCCCGGCAACTCCATTTCCTACGAAGAAATAACGCTCTTGTTATCGCAAGCCGCAAGAAGAAAAACAGTCATCTTTCCCTCTCCCGCTCCCACAAAACATCCCCACCACCCCCAAACCGATTCAACACCCTCGCCACCACAAACATCAAATCCGACAACCGATTCAAATATCGTCGCGGATTCTCGTTCAACGTCTCCACACGCCCTAAAGCCACAACCATCCGCTCAGCACGCCGACAAACCGTCCGGCAAACATGCGCCTGCGATGCCGCCCGCGACCCGGCCGGCAGAATGAATTCCTTCAGCGGCGGCAGATCCGCGTTGTACTTCGCCAGCAATGCATCGAGTCGCGCCACATGCGCATCGTCGATCAGCGCATAACCGGGAATGCACAGCTCCCCGCCGAGATCGAACAGATCGTGCTGGATCGATACCAGCTCCTCGCGCAGCGCAGCAGGCAGTTCTTCGCACAACAACAGGCCGACATGCGAATTCAGTTCGTCCACGTCGCCCATCGCCTGCACGCGCAAGGCATCCTTGCCGGTGCGGCTGCCGTCGCCCAGGCCGGTCGTGCCGTCATCGCCGGTGCGTGTGGCGATCTTTGAAAGTCGGTTACCCATGATGCAGTAGAGTTGGTTGCAGAGAATGCGAGGATACGGGAAAACCGCCGGAAAAACTGCAGGGAAAGCTGCCATCGCGGCCATGCGATGCATGCCTAAAATGACAGTTTCCGACTGCAAAACCGGGGCGCAGAACGATGTTGCCGCCGAACCGGTAAAATCCTGTTATTAATCACTAACGCAGGATGCAATGGCCATCAGACTTCCTCCCGTTCATGCTCTTTCCGCATTCGAGGCAGCGGCACGTCACGGTTCGTTCGCGATCGCCGCTGAAGAGTTGTGCATTACACCATCGGCCTTTTCGCATCGTATCCGCCTGCTCGAGGAATTCGTCGGCGAACGCCTGTTCGTGCGCGACGGCCGCAGCGTCAGCCTGACTGAATTCGGTCGGCGCTATCTGGATGTGGTGCGCGATGCGCTGCGTTCGCTGGCCGAATTTCCGCTGCCGTATCGCAATGCGCCGGCGCAGCCACGCGTCAAGGTGACGGTGCCGCCGACGTTTGCACGCTATCTGTTCCTGCCGCATCTGCATGAGTTCATGGCGCAGCAATCGGACGTGACGATCGAAACCTATCTGTCGGTGCCGCTGTACGACATGAGCTTGTCCGAAACCGACGTCGAGGTACGTTTCGGTGCCGGCAAGTATCCGGACATGGTGACGGAAAAACTGTTCGAAGAACCGGTGTTCCCGGTGGCCAGTCCTGCGTATCTGGAGAAGATCGGCGGCCTGGAAAAGCCGATCGATCTGAAGAAAGCGCAATTGCTGCGTTCCGCGCTGGAACCATGGCAATCGTGGTTCGAGGCAGCCGGTCTCGATTGGCCTGAGCCGGTGAACGGTTTGCGCTTCGACGATCTCGGTCTGCTGCTGGAAGCCGTGCGCCATGGTTATGGTGTCGCACTGGCGCGCGGACACTTTGCCAGCGAGATGATTCGCAAGGGCGAGATGGTGCCGTTGTTCGATATCAAGCTTGCCACACCGCAGCATGCCTACTATCTCGTCTACGAACGCAATGCGCGCGACCGGCCTGAAGTGGCAGCGATGCTCGACTGGATGAAGGGTCGCTTCATCACGCAACGACTGAAGTAGTTCTCTGCAGGTCTCCCTTCTTTCTGCCGCGCCTGATGCCCAATACGGCGCGGCAGTGCCGATTCCGGCACTCCATGAGTTGAATATTTTTCACCCGTGCGCGATGGTGCCATCGTTACACTCTAGTTCCGTCGAATAACGGTGCGCACGGTTGCGCGCCGCGGTTGCAACGCGCACAACATCGCATCGTCATGAACGCCATTTCCGCTCCATCTTTCACCGCCGAATATCAACGCACCGTCGTCGACGCGCTGCGTGCCGTTCTGCCGGAACGCAGCGTGCTGTTCGACGAGGAAGATACGCGTCCCTATGAATGCGACGGACTGGCTGCCTATAGCAGGCTGCCGATGGTCGTCGTCTTGCCGGAAAGCGAAGAGCAGGTGATCGCTGCGCTGAAGGTGTGCAATGCGCTGCAGGTGAAGATCGTGCCGCGCGGCGCGGGCACCGGGCTTTCGGGCGGTGCAATGCCGATCGCCGATGGCGTCGTGCTGTCGACGGCGCGCATGAACCGCATTCTTTCGATGGATCTGTATTCGCGTACCGCAGTCGTGCAACCTGGCGTGCGCAATCTGGCGATCTCGGAAGCGGTTGCGCCGCTGGGTTTGTATTACGCGCCCGATCCGTCGTCGCAGATCGCCTGCTCGATCGGCGGCAACGTCGCGGAGAATTCCGGCGGCGTGCATTGCCTCAAATACGGATTGACCGTGCACAACGTGATGCGCGTGCGCATGGTGACGATCGAAGGCGATGTCGTCGAACTCGGCGGCACTGCGCTTGATGCGCCAGGCCTCGATCTGCTGGCTGTCTTCATTGGCTCGGAAGGCATGCTCGGCGTGGTGACCGAAGTCACGGTCAAGCTGATTCCGAAACCGCAGCAGGCACGCGTGATCCTCGCATCGTTCGACGACGTTGCGCGCGGCGGCGATGCCGTGGCGAAGGTGATCGCCGCCGGCATCATTCCGGCCGGACTGGAGATGATGGACAAGACCTCGTCGCGCATGGTCGAACCGTTCGTGAAGGCCGGTTACGACATCGATGCCGAAGCCTTGCTGCTGTGCGAATCGGACGGCATCCCGGAAGAAGTCGACGAAGAAATCGCGCGCATGATTGCGGTGCTCGAAGCATCCGGCGCGACGGCGATCTCGGTGTCGCGCGACGAAGCCGAGCGATTGAAATTCTGGTCGGGCCGCAAGAACGCCTTTCCTGCTGCGGGCCGTATTTCACCCGATTACTACTGCATCGACGGCACGATTCCGCGCCGTGCGCTGGCGGAAGTGCTGCTCGGTATCCAGAAGATGGAAGAGAAGTACGGCTTGCGCTGTGCGAACGTCTTCCACGCCGGCGACGGCAATTTGCATCCGCTGATCCTGTTCGATGCCAACATCGCCGACGAATTTCATCGCGCCGAACTGTTCGGTGCCGAGATTCTGGAAATGTGCGTCGCCGTCGGCGGCACGATCACCGGCGAGCACGGTGTTGGCCTCGAAAAAATCAACCAGATGTGCGTGCAGTTTTCGCGCGCGGAAATGGATGTTTTCTTCGGCGTCAAGGCGGCCTTCGATCCGCCGCGCCTGCTGAACCCGGACAAGGCCATTCCGACGCTGCAACGCTGCGCCGAATACGGAAAAATGCATGTGCGTCGCGGCATGCTGAAGTTCCCCGATTTGCCACGCTTCTGATTTTGCCCTTCAATCGATGGAACAGATACTCGCCCAATTTCGCGACCAGATTCTGGCCGCCAGCCACAACCAGCCGCTGCGCATCCGTGGCGGCGGCAGCAAGGACTGGTACGGCCGTCATCCGGTCGGCGACGTGCTCGATACGCGCGCCTATGCCGGTATCGTCAATTACGATCCGACCGAGCTGGTCGTCACCGTGCGTGCCGGCACGAAGCTGACGGACGTCGAACAGACGCTGGCCGCACAGAACCAGATGCTGGCTTTCGAGCCGCCGCATTTCGGCGCCGGTGCGACGGTCGGCGGCATGGTGGCGGCAGGGCTTTCGGGGCCGCGTCGTGTGGCGGTCGGCGCGGTGCGCGATTTCGTGCTGGGCGCCGCACTGATGGACGGCAAGGGCGAACTGCTGCAGTTCGGCGGACAGGTGATGAAGAATGTGGCGGGCTACGACGTCTCGCGCCTGCTGGCTGGCTCGCTCGGTGTGCTGGGCCTGATCCTGGAAGTCTCGCTGAAAGTGCTGCCGCGTCCGGTGGCGGAAACCACATTGCGTCTGCAACTGACGGAAGAAGAAGCGATTCGCCGTCTGAACGAATGGGGCGGCAAGCCGCTGCCGATTTCGGCCAGTGCCTGGTGCGACGGCGTGCTGGCGGTGCGCCTGTCTGGTGCGCAGGCGGCGATCGTTGCGGCACGCACTGCGATTGGCGGCGAAGAGATGCCGGATGCGACGGATTTCTGGCTGGCGTTGCGTGAGCAGCGCAATGCCTATTTCGATCGCCCTGGCGCGCTGTGGCGTCTGTCGGTGCCGTCGGTAGCGCCACAGCTGAACCTCGACGGTGAACAACTGATCGAGTGGGGCGGTGCGCAGCGCTGGCTGCATGTTGCCGATGCATCGCCGCAGTTCGCGCAGATTGTGCGCGATGCAGTGACCGCCACTGGCGGTCATGCGACGCTGTTCCGCGGCGGCGACCGTGACGGCGAACTCTTCCAGCCGCTGGCACCGGCCGTGGCGCGCATCCATCACAATCTGAAGAGTGCCTTCGACCCGCAACGCATCTTCAATCCGGGCCGCATGTACGCGCAGCTCTAGCCGTATCGGGAAACGAACACATGCAAACCAATTTGGCCGATTTCATCAAGGACACACGCGAAGGCAGCGAGGCAGATGCAATTTTGCGCAAATGCGTGCATTGCGGTTTCTGCACCGCGACTTGTCCGACATACCAGTTGCTGGGCGACGAACTCGACGGCCCGCGCGGTCGCATCTACCTGATCAAGCAGGTACTGGAAGGCAAGGAGCCGACCGCGAAGACGCAACTGCATCTGGACCGCTGCCTGACTTGCCGCAATTGCGAAACGACCTGTCCGTCCGGCGTGCAATACGGACGCTTGGTCGACATCGGCCGCAAGGTCGTATCGGAACGTGTCGAGTACACGTTCGGCGAAAAACTGAAACGCACGGCGCTGAAGGAATTGCTGCCGCGTAAATGGCTGTTCGCGCCCGCGATGAAGACGGGCCAGTTGTTCCGTCCATTGCTGCCGAAAAAATTGAAGGACAAGGTGCCGCGCGCACAGCATGCGGGAACTTGGCCGACGGCTGCGCATGCACGCCGCATGCTGCTGCTGGACGGCTGCGTACAGCCTGCGATGTCGCCCAATATCAACGCGGCGACGGCACGCGTGTTCGATGCGCTGGATGTACAGTTGATTGTCGCCCCCAAGGCAGGCTGCTGCGGCGCGATCCGTTATCACCTGAACGATCATGAAGCGGCACGCGACGATGCGCGCCGGAATATCGATGCATGGTGGCCGCATGTGGAAGACGGCGCGGAAGCGATCGTGATGACGGCATCCGGCTGCGGCGTGATGGTCAAGGATTACGGCCATCTGCTGATCGACGACCCAGTTTATGCGGAAAAGGCGCGGCGTATCACCGAACTGACGAAAGACCTCAGCGAAATCTTGCCGCAGTTCGAGCAGGAACTTGCCGGCAGATTGGCAGGCAAGATGACGCAGCGTGTCGCCTGGCATCCGCCATGCACGCTGCAGCATGGCCAACAGATACGTGGCAAGGTCGAACAGTTGCTGCGCGTTGCCGGCGTCGATGTGCAGCTGTGTGCGGAAAGCCATCTCTGCTGCGGTTCGGCCGGTACTTATTCGGTATTGCAGCCGGAATTGTCGTACAGCCTGCGCGACCGCAAGCTGGCAAATCTGGAAGCGACCGGTGCAGAGACCATCGTTTCGGCCAACATCGGTTGCATCACGCATCTGCAATCCGGTACGGACAAGCCGGTGCGGCACTGGATCGAATTGGTCGACGATGCATTACGCAGTGCTTAGTGCATTAGCGCATGTATCGCATCAAGAAAAACGCCGGCAATTGCCGGCGTTTTTCTTGAGCGGAACAGATGAAAGAAAAGGTCAAAGCGGAAAGCTGAGCGACAAGGCGTGATTCGTCGCTTCATTTATTCGGGAAACTACTCATCCAGCAATTGTGCGATGTCCGTCGTCAGTTCCTCGGGTTTGGTCTGCGGCGCATAACGCTTGAATACGCTGCCATCCTTGCGGATCAGGAATTTAGTGAAATTCCATTTGATCGCTTCGCTGCCCAGTAAGCCCGGTGCGGCATGCTTCAGGTATTTGAACAACGGTTCGGCATCGCTGCCGTTCACGTCGATTTTCTCGAGCAGCGAAAACGACACGCCGTAATTCTTTTCGCAGAATGCGCCGATCTCGTCGGCATCGCCCGGTTCCTGCCCGCCGAATTGATTGCAGGGAAAGCCCAGCACTTCCAGACCGCGTTCGCCGAATTGTTGATGCAATGCTTCCAGCCCCTTGTACTGCGGCGTGAAGCCGCATTTGCTCGCGGTATTGACGATCAGCATGACCTTGCCCCGATACTGCGACAGATCAACGGGTGCGCCGGTCAGAGCGGTAACGGTGAAATCATGGACGTTGCTCATGCTGCCTCCTGCCTTTCATGCCGCGATTTACATCGCCGCCTACACGATACCCAGATGCTCGGTGCCCTTGGACAGATCGCGTCCGTGCGCTTCCTTGCCGTGCAGCTTGATCGACAGCCGCAAGTCGTTGACCGAATCGGCATTGCGTAGCGCGTCTTCATAGGAAATCTTGCCGGCTTCGTACAGATCGAACAGCGCCTGGTCGAAAGTCTGCATGCCGAGTTCGCGCGACTTCTTCATGATTTCCTTGATCTCGTGCACGTCGCCCTTGAAGATCAGGTCCGAGATCAGCGGTGAGTTCAGCATGATCTCGACGGCCACGCAGCGGCCCTTCGTATCCTTCAGCGGGATCAGGCGCTGCGACAGCATCGCCTTCAGGTTCAGCGACAGATCCATCAGCAGCTGCTGGCGGCGTTCCTCGGGGAAGAAGTTGATGATGCGGTCCAGCGCCTGGTTGGAACTGTTTGCGTGCATCGTCGCCAGGCACAGGTGGCCGGTCTCGGCGAAAGCGATCGCATAGTCCATCGTCTCGCGGTCGCGGATCTCGCCGATGAAAATCACGTCCGGCGCCTGGCGCAGCGTGTTCTTCAGTGCAATCGCCCAGTCTTCGGTATCGACGCCGATCTCGCGCTGCGTGATCACGCAATTCTTGTGCGGATGCACGTATTCGACCGGGTCCTCGATCGTGATGATGTGACCGTAGCTGTTCTCGTTGCGATAGCCGAGCATGCCGGCCAGCGTCGTCGATTTGCCGGAGCCGGTGGCGCCGACCATGATGACGAGGCCACGCTTGGTCATCACGATGTCCTTCAGCGTATCCGGCACGCCGAGGTCTTCCAGTTTCGGGATCGCCGTCGTGATGGTCCGTAGCACCATGCCGACCTTGCCCTGCTGCACGAAGGCGGAGACGCGGAAGCGGCCGATGCCGCCGGGGCTGATCGCGAAGTTGCATTCCTTGGTGGCTTCGAATTCGGCAGCCTGCTTGTCGCTCATGATGGCGCGCGCGAGTTCGACCGTATGCTGCGGCGTCAACGGCTGGTTCGATACCTGCGTCATCTTGCCGTCGATCTTGAAGGCCGGCGGGAATTCGGCGGTGATGAAAAGATCGGAACCGTTCTTGCTGAGCATCAGGCGCAGCAAGTCGTACATGAATTTGGTGGCCTGATCGCGTTCCATGGTGGGCCTTTCTCTATCGATTCTTTATTCGTAGATTCGCGTTTGTCGTATGCGCTAAAACGGCTTTGTTCGTTGCCTTAAAACGGTAAGCCAAGCACATCTTTTCTTCCACCTCGCAGCTTGCAAGCTGCTCGGATTCGTGTGGCGCAAAGCAATGCTTTGCGAAACCCCACACTCATCCAGGGAAGTTTTCCGGTGTCTTCGCCGCCGAACGCGCGGTCGCGCCGGAGATGACGTTGCGCTTCACCAGTTCTGTCAGGTTGTTGTCCAGCGTCTGCATGCCGACGTTGGCGCCGGTCTGGATCGCCGAATACATCTGCGCGATCTTTGCTTCGCGGATCAGGTTGCGGATCGCCGGCGTGCCGAGCATGATCTCGTGCGCGGCGACGCGGCCGCTGCCGTCCTTGGTTTTCAGCAGCGTCTGCGAGATCACGGCCTGCAGCGATTCGGACAGCATCGCGCGCACCATTTCCTTTTCCTCGCCGGGGAAGACGTCGATGATACGGTCGATCGTCTTGGCGGCCGACGAGGTGTGCAGTGTGCCGAATACGAGGTGGCCGGTTTCCGCCGCCGTTAGTGCGAGACGGATCGTTTCCAGATCGCGCAATTCGCCGACCAGCACGATGTCCGGATCTTCGCGCAGCGCTGAACGCAGTGCGTTCTCGAACGAATGCGTGTGCGGGCCGACTTCGCGCTGGTTGATCAGGCATTTCTTCGAGTCGTGCACGAATTCGATCGGGTCCTCGATCGTCAGAATGTGCGCGTATTCGTTTTCGTTGATGTGGTTGACCATCGCTGCCAGCGTGGTCGATTTGCCGGAGCCGGTCGGGCCGGTCACCAGCACCAGGCCGCGCGGCTTCAATGCCAGTTCGGCGAAGATCTTGGGTGCGTGCAGGTCTTCCAGCGTCAGAATCTTCGACGGAATCGTCCGCAGCACGGCGGCCGCGCCGCGATCCTGGTTGAAGGCGTTGACACGGAAACGCGACAGACCGGGGATTTCGAACGAGAAGTCGATTTCCAGACGCTCTTCGTAGGTCTTGCGCTGACCGTCGTTCATGATGTCGTAGATCATCGCGTGCACGTCCTTGTGTTCCAGGGGCGGCAGGTTGATGCGGCGTACGTCGCCGTTGACACGGATCATCGGCGGCAGGCCGGCGGACAGATGCAGGTCGGAAGCCTTGTTCTTGACGGAGAACGCGAGTAGTTCGGAAATGTCCATTTATAATCCCTGAGCCCGCCCTGACGGGAAAAGTGCCTGCTGCGCCTGATGCGGCGGCAATTGCAAAATATCGCGAAACCTTGCTTTAAAGAACTTTGATTATGTCTGCAATACGCCAGAACTTGCAAGCCGTGCGCAAGCAGATCGCCGAGGCTGCAGACAACGCGCAACGCGCGGCGGATGATGTGGCCCTGCTGGCGGTTTCCAAGACCTTCGGTGCCGATGCGGTGATCGATGCGGCCGAGACCGGCCAGCAGGCGTTTGGCGAGAACTACCTGCAGGAAGCGCTGGACAAGATGGCAACGGTGCGCGCGCAGCGGCCGGACCTGCAGCTGCAATGGCACTTCATCGGCCCGATCCAGAGTAACAAGACGCGGCCGATCGCCGAACATTTCGACTGGGTGCATTCGGTCGATCGCGAAAAGATTGCGCAACGTCTGTCCGATCAGCGCCCCGAAAAACTGCCACCGCTGAACGTCTGCCTGCAGGTCAACGTCAGCGGCGAAGCGAGCAAGAGCGGCGTGCCGCCGGAAGAGGTGGCGGCCGTGGCGAAGGCGATTGCCGCAATGCCACGGCTGCGGCTGCGCGGACTGATGGCGATTCCCGAACCGGAGGACGATGCAGCGCGGCAGCGTGCGCCGTTCAGGAAGATGCACGACCTTTTCACGCAGCTGCAGGCCGACGGTCTGCAGCTGGATACGCTGTCAATGGGCATGTCGGCCGACATGCCGGCGGCCATTGCCGAAGGCGCCACTATCGTGCGCATCGGTTCGGCCATTTTCGGAACCAGGAACTATGCAAAAGAATGAATTGAAAATCTGTTTCATCGGCGGCGGCAACATGGCGGCTGCACTGATCGGCGGTCTTGCCGGCAAGATGACGGCCGGCGCCAACATCCACGTCGTCGATCTCAACGCCGATGCGTTGCAAAAACTGCAGCAGCAGTTTGGCGTGTGTACGGCAACTGCCATCGACGATGTGGTCGTGCAGAGCGACGTCATCGTGCTGGCGGTCAAGCCGCAGCAGATGAAGGATGTGGTCGCGCAGTTGAAGCCGCATGTGCGCGCACAACTGGTGCTGTCGATCGCCGCCGGCATTCGCGCGGCCGACCTGTCGCGCTGGCTGGGTGGCCACGATGCGATCGTGCGCACGATGCCGAATACGCCGGCGCTGATCGGCAAGGGTGTGACCGGCATGGCGGCGACGGCCGGCGTCAGCGCTGCGCAGCGCGATGCAGCCGATGCGATCCTGCGCGCGGTCGGCGAGACGGTGTGGCTGGACGACGAAACGCTGATCGATCCGGTCACCGCCGTTTCCGGCAGCGGCCCGGCGTATGTCTTCTACTTCCTCGAAGCGATGCAGCAGGCAGCGCGGGAAATGGGCCTGACTGCAGAGCAGGGTAATGCGCTGGCGATTTCTACCTTCGTCGGCGCGGCGCAACTGGCGGCGCAGTCGGACGATCCGGTTTCGGTGTTGCGCGAACGCGTGACGTCCAAGGGCGGCACTACCTATGCGGCGCTGACCAGCATGGAGCAGAGCGGTGTGAAAGACGCGATCGTCAAGGCGATGAAAGCGGCGGCGGCGCGCGGCCGCGAACTGGGCGAGGAATTCGGACGCGACTGAACGTCATGACGGAAACGAAAAAAGGGGCTGCAGATGCAGCCCCTTTTTTTGATGGGTGCGACGCAATGGGCGGCGCACTATCAGTTGCTCAGCACGATCTGCGCGATGATGCCGGTTGCGATCGCGACCAGCACATAATCCGGGCCGGTCTGCACCCAGTGGTAGCCGCGCGGCGGTGCGCTCAGGCGGTGATAGCGCCAGTTATCGACGATGTATTCGTGCCGGCGGTATTCGGCCGACAAGTGTTGACCGCGATAGAAGTCGTGATGCGGGCCGGCGCCGCGGCCGTTGTGATAGTAGCGATGGTCGTCGCGTTGATCATGACGGTCATGACGATCGTGGCGATCATCGTAACGGTACGATTTATCGTGACCGCGGCCATGACCATGATCGTCGGCGAAGGCAGAACCCTGCGCCGCCAGTGCGGCAGCGATGAGCGTACAGGCGATGAGACGTTTCTTCATGTTTTTTCCTTTCGTTGATGCGGCATGTGCCGGCAGCTTGTTCGTCGGCATCGTCCTGACGAATGACGCCTGCAGATGACAACGCCATTAAAGGCGATTCGGTTGTCAGGAACCAGCCCGATTTCGGTAAGCGCTGTTACAGAATGTATCGATAGAGGGGCGGCAAGCGTGCCGGCGGGTCGCAAGGCGGATTCAGGCGGATTGCCGTGTGGCGACCTGGCCGCGGCTGACGCTGTCGCCGTCGTGCGGACGCAACGTCCAGAACGACAGCGACGAAAGGATGGTGATGGCGCCCAGTGTCAGGAAGGCGTGATGCAGCGCTCCCATCACGGCGACGTGATTGGATTGCGGCAGGCCACCCAGGAACCAGCCGGCGATGAGCGAGCCGAACGCGAGCCCGAAGCTCATCGACATCTGCTGCATCGAACTGGCGATCGTGCTGGCCATGCTGGAATCCTCGCCCTTGATATCGGCATAGGCCATCGAATTCATGCTGGAGAACTGCAGCGAGTTGAAAAAGCCCTGCGTCAGGCCGAGCAGCACGATCAGGAGGATGGGCGTATTCGGCGTGATCTGCGAGAACAATGAAATCGTCAGGCCGATCATCACGGTATTGACGATCAGCACGCTGCGGTAGCCGAAGCGCCGCAGCACGCGTACTGCGATCAGTTTCATTCCCATCGCCGCGACTGCCGCCGGCATCATCAGCATGCCGGACTGCCAGGCCGGCAGGCCCAGTCCGATCTGGTACAGCAGTGGCAGAAGGAATGGCATGCCGCCCAGCCCCAATCGCGTGATGAAACCGCCGACGACGGAAACACGGAAGGTACGCACGCGGAACAGTGCCAACTGCAGCAGTGGATGCAGCGCCGTGCGCGCGTGCAGCACGTAGGCGGCCAGCAGCGCCAATGACAGTGCGAAGAGGATGGATGCCGACGTTGCATCCAGATAGTGTTCGCCGAAGATTTCCAGAAGCCACGACAGCAGCGCGACGCCCGAGCCGAACAGTACGAGGCCGATCACGTCCAGCGGACGCGTCGCTTCGGCGCGGTAGTCGGGCATATGGCGGCGAATCATCCACAGCGCACCCAGTCCGACCGGCACGTTGACGAAGAAGATCGCCTGCCACGGCAGCCAGTGCACGATCAACCCGCCTATCGTCGGCCCCAGTAGCGGACCGATCAGCGCCGGAATGATGACGAAGTTCATCGCCGTCAGCAGTTCGGACTTTGGGAAGGTGCGAATGATCGCGAGGCGGCCGACCGGCAGCATCATTGCCGCGCTGATGCCTTGCAGGATGCGCGCTGCCACCAGCATCGGCACGTTGACCGACAGTCCGCACAGGATGGACGACAGCGTGAACAGCGTGACGGCGATGCTGAACACACGGCGCGTGCCGAAGCGATCGGCCATCCAGCCGCTGATCGGGATACAGACGGCCAGGCTCAGGATGTAGCTGCTGACGACGGCTTTCAGGCTCAGCGGCGTCACGTGCAGGCTGGCTGCCATGGCCGGCACGGCGGTGTTGATGATGGTCGAATCCAACTGTTCCATGAACAGCGCAATGGCCACGACCCACGGCAGGTAGCGTTTGACGTTGGCGTCGCCGCCTTGCGGTTCAGTGGTGGTCGGCGTCATGAGGTTGTGTCATGAAAGGGCGTCATAGCCTTGTTCTGAAAGTTGTACGAAACAGAAGCCGTGGCCGAAAGGATCGGCCATCAATGCCAGCTTGCCCCACGCGTGAATCGAAATCGCTTCTTCGAGAAACGCACCGGCTGCCACGGCACGTTGCACTGCCGCTTCGATGTCGTCGACGACGATATCCAGATGCAGCGGCGACCAGTGGCGCGTGTAGCTGCGTGTGCAATGTTGTCGCTCGTCAGTCGCGGCCGTGGCAAGAGTGCCGGCCTGTTTGTGCAGCAGATGAACAGGCACCGCGCCACCCAGCATCTCGATGCCGGCTTCGCCCAGCTTGCGGCCGGCTTGCAAGCCGAACGCCGCACCATAGAACTGTACGGCCTTGTCGAGATCGTCGACGTCGATGTTGACGATGAATTGCATGGCGGCACTCCATTCCACGGTTGATGCAGTTGGCACCGTTGGATGGCAAGACAGCAGGAAAATTCCTTTGCCGCGACGGCGAGATCTCAGCGCAGCAGGTAATCGAGCAGCACGCCGCCGAATACTGCGCCGCCCAGCCAGTTGTTGTGCCGGAATGCGTAGAAGCAGCGGTCGCGGTCGCGCGTGCGGATCAATGTGTAGTGGTACAGCGCGCAGCCGGCCGCAGCCAGCATGCCGGCTGCGAACCATAGCCGCAGTCCGTACTGCCAGCCGACGGCGAAGATGATGCCGAGCGATGCCGCATAGCACAGCATGATGGCGGCGACGTCGTAGCGGCCGAAGGTGATGGCGGATGTCTTCATGCCGATCTTCAGGTCGTCGTCGCGGTCGACCATCGCGTAGGCGGTGTCGTAGGCGATCGACCAGAACACGTTCGCCAGCAGCAGCCACCAGGCGGCTGCGGGAACCGTGTTCTGCACGGCGGCGAACGCCATCGGGATGCCGAAGCCGAATGCGATGCCGAGATAGGCCTGCGGGATCGCGAAGAAGCGCTTGAAGTAGGGATAGGTGCCGGCGATGATGACGGCGGCGATCGACAGCTGCTTGGTCAGCGCATTCAGCGGCAGGATCAGGCAGAAGGCCAAAATTGCGAGCACAGCCGCAACGATCAGCGCTTCCTTCGGCTTGATCAGACCGGACGTGATCGGCCGGTCTTTCGTGCGTCTGACGTGCAGGTCGAAATCGCGATCCGCGTAATCGTTGATCGCACAGCCGGCCGAACGCATCAGGAAGGTGCCGACGATGAAGATGACGAGCAGCCGCCAGTCGGGCACGCCATTCGATGCCAGCCACAGTGCGACCAGCGTCGGCCACAGCAGCAGCAGCGTGCCGATCGGTTTGTCGAGGCGGACCAGCCGCAGGTAGAGATGCAGGCGATTCTGTTGCACGGCGGATCAGGTCTCCAGCGGCGGTTCGTCGGCCAGCATCGTCACGCCGTTCAACTCGCACGACAGCAATGCCTGGCGCACCGCCTCGATCGCCGCGCCGCGCGTGAAGCTCTTGCGCCATGCCAGCACGACGCGGCGCGACGGCGTCGGTTCGTCGAACGGCACGTAACGCAGCATGCCGTCGGTCGGATGCATGTCCGGCACCGAGCCGCGCGGCAGCACCGTGATGCCGATGCCGGACGACACCATGTGACGGATCGTTTCCAGCGACGAACCTTCGAAAGTGCGCGCGATGCCGTCGCCGGAGGTCGAGAAGCGCGACATTTCCGGGCACACTTCCAGCACCTGGTCGCGGAAGCAGTGGCCGTTGCCGAGCAGCAGCATGGTTTCGGATTTCAGGGCATCGCTGGGAATGTGATCGCGTTTGGCCCATTCGTGATCCTTCGGCACGGCGACGACGAAGGGTTCGTCGTAGACCGGTTGCACCATCAAGCCCTGATCGGGGAAGGGCAGCGCGACGATGATCGCGTCCAGCTCGCCCTGGCGCAGCAGCTCCAGCAGCTTGACGGTGAAATTTTCCTGCAGCACCAGCGGCATCTGCGGCACGTTTTCGATCAGCGTCTTGACCAGCGGCGGCAGCAGATAGGGCGCGATCGTGTAGATGATGCCGAGGCGGAACGGGCCGACCAGCGGGTCCTTGTTCTGCTTGGCGATTTCCTTGATGGCCGCGGTCTGTTCCAGCACGCGTTCGGCCTGCGCGACGATCTGCGTGCCCAGCGGCGTCATCGAGATTTCGCTGCCGCCGCGTTCGAACAGCGTCACGCCCAGTTCGTCTTCCAGTTTCTTGATCGCGACGGACAGCGTCGGCTGTGCGACGAAACAGGCTTCGGCCGCACGGCCGAAATGCTTTTCGCGGGCGACGGCGACGATGTATTTGAGTTCGGTGAGAGTCATGTCGTTGGCTGGGCGATGGTAGAACGATGGTGGAGCGATATCGTGAAGCGATAGGGCGCGAGGCGTTTATTCTATACCTTCAGGAAATCTTCCCGTGACCCCAGCCAGCGCGCCAGATGCGCTTCGACGGTTGCCGGATCGTTGTGCAGCAATTGCTGTGCCGCATCGCGCGCGCGTTCGACCAGCCACTGGTCCGTTTCCAGATCGGCGAAACGCAGCATCGCCTGGCCCGACTGGCGCGCGCCGAGGAATTCGCCGGGGCCGCGCAATTCCAGATCCTTGCGGGCGATCTCGAAACCGTCGGTCGATTCGCGCATGATGCGCAGCCGCTCCTTGGCGACCGGGCCCAGCGGCGACTGGTACAGCAGCAGGCAGACGCTGGCCGCCGAGCCACGCCCGACACGCCCGCGCAACTGGTGCAGCTGCGACAGGCCGAAGCGTTCCGCATGCTCGATCACCATCAGCGACGCATTTGGTACATCGACGCCGACCTCGATCACGGTAGTGGCGACCAGCACGTGCACATCGCCGCGCGTGAAGGCATCCATCGTTTCCTGTTTTTCTGCCGGCTTCATGCGGCCGTGCACGAGGCCCACGCGCAGGTCGGGTAATGCGGTCGACAGCGCTGCATGCGTATCGGTCGCGGTCTGCAGCTGCAGCGCTTCCGATTCCTCGATCAGCGGACAGACCCAATAGACCTGCCGGCCTTCCAGCGCGGCGGCGTGCACGCGTTCGATGACTTCGTCGCGCCGGTTCTGGTCGATCACGCGTGTGACGATGGGCGTGCGGCCCGGCGGCAGTTCGTCGATGACCGAGACTTCGAGATCGGCGTAATACGTCATCGCCAGCGTGCGCGGGATCGGCGTGGCCGACATCATCAACTGATGCGGCACGGTCGCGGTACCGTCGCCGACGCCCTTGTTGCGCAGCGTCAGGCGCTGGCCGACGCCGAAGCGGTGCTGCTCGTCGACGATCGCCAGCCCCAGTTTCGGAATCTGCACGTCGTCCTGGATCACCGCATGTGTGCCGATGATCAGCTGCGCGACGCCGGTTTCGATGCGTTCCTTGGCCTCGCGCTTTTCCTTCACCTTCAGGCTGCCGGTCAGCCACGCGACGTTGATGCCCAGCGGCTCCATCCAGCCGGCGATCTTGCGGAAATGCTGGTCGGCGAGGATTTCGGTCGGCGCCATCAGTACCGCCTGGTAGCCGCTGTCGATCGCCTGCGCTGCGGCGAGTGCGGCGACCACCGTCTTGCCGCTGCCGACGTCGCCCTGCAACAGGCGCTGCATCGGATACGGTTGCTGCAGGTCGTGGCGAATTTCCTGCAGCACGCGCTGCTGCGCGCTTGTCAGTTTGAACGGCAGTTGCTGCAGGAAAGCTTGCGATAACGAACCGACCTTGTTTAATACTGCAGCGCCTTTCGCGCGGCGTGCTTCCTGTGCACGCTTCATCGACAGTTGCTGCGCCAGCAGTTCGTCGAACTTCATTCTTGTCCAGGCCGGATGTGAACGATCGGCCAGCGCGTGTTCGGAAATATCCGGCGGCGGATTGTGCAGCAGCTTCACTGCCGGTTCGAACGGCAGCAGGTCGTGCGCGGTGCGCAGCGCTTCCGGCAAGGTGTCATGCCAGTCTAAGCGTGCCATCGCGTCGGCGATGGTCTTGCGCAGAATCGCTTGCGACACGCCTTCGCCGGCCGGATAGACGGGCGTCAGGCCGGTCGGCAGCGGCGCGCCTTCGTTCACCATTTTGTATGTCGGATGCACCATCTCCGCGCCGAAGAAGCCGTGCCGCACTTCGCCGCGCGCACGCACGCGATTGCCTTCGGCCAGCTGCTTGACCTGGCTGCCGTAGAAATTCAGGAAGCGCATCGTCAGCGGCCCGCTGTCGTCGGCGATCGTGACGACCAGTTGCCGGCGCGGGCGGAACGCGACTTCGCAGGCCGTGACCACGCCTTCGACCTGCACCGGGCGGCCGAATGCGCGGCTGGCATCGGCGATATGCAGAATTTGCGTCTCGTCCTCGTAGCGCAGCGGCAGGTGCAGTACCTTGTCGATGTCGCTGCGCAGCCCGAGCCGCGCCAGCTTGTCGGCGATGCGGTTCGCTGGCGTCTGCGCGGGCGCCTTCTTTGCTGCCTTCTTGGCGGCGACAGCGGTGGCGGGCTTTTTCCTCGGTGCGGGCATAGTGGGCGGCAAGAGCCGATATCGTTGCGACCGATGTCAAAGCGATATCGGTTTGCGATGTCGCTTCGTCCTGTCGATTCGAAT
Organism: Oxalicibacterium solurbis; assembly: GCF_014635845.1. GTDB lineage: Bacteria > Pseudomonadota > Gammaproteobacteria > Burkholderiales > Burkholderiaceae_D > Oxalicibacterium > Oxalicibacterium solurbis. Next base: position 79,432 of record NZ_BMDP01000004.1, read on the forward strand.
CGGTGTCAGGGCGTAAAATAGCGGGTTTTGCGAAGTTCGGTGCGCGACTGTCGGTCAGCCCTGAACAATCCTGCAACCATAGCAGTTCCGCTGCCCGTTTTCCATCCATCCGACGCATGTACACGCTTTCCGATTTCGATTTCGACCTGCCCCAGGAATTGATTGCGCAGACGCCGCTGCCCGAGCGCAGCGCCTCGCGCCTATTGCAGGTGAAGGCCGACGGCCTGACCGATCGCGCTTTCGCCGATATCGTCGAGTTGCTGCAGCCGGGCGATCTGCTGGTGTTCAACGATACGCGCGTGTTGAAGGCGCGCTTCTTCGGCATCAAGGAAACCGGCGGCAAGGTGGAAGTGATGGTCGAGCGCGTGCTTGACGCGCGCAATGTGCATGCGCAGATACGTGCGTCGAAGTCGCCAGTACCGGGCATGAAGATTCGCCTGGCCGATGCCTTCGACGTGATCGTCGGCCAGCGCGCCGGCGAGTTCTACGAGCTGCAATTCCCCGATGACGTGTTCGAACTGATCGATGAACATGGCCGCCTGCCGCTGCCGCCCTACATCGAGCACGATGCCGATACCTTCGACGAGACGCGCTACCAGACCGTCTATGCGAAGCATCCGGGTGCAGTCGCCGCGCCGACCGCCGGCCTGCATTTCGACGACGCGTTGCTGGCGAGTCTGAAAGCGAAAGGCGTGAACTTCGCCTACGTGACGCTGCATGTCGGCGCCGGTACCTTCCAGCCGGTGCGCAACGAAAATCTGTCCGAGCACAAGATGCACAGCGAGTGGTACACGATCTCGCAGCAGACCGTCGATGCCGTGCGCGCGGCGCGGGCTGCCGGGCGCGACGTGATCGCGGTCGGCACCACCAGTCTGCGCGCGCTGGAATCGGCATCGCAAAGCGGCGCGCTGCAGGCTGGCAGCGCCGACACGCAGCTGTTCATCACGCCCGGCTACACGTTCAAGACTGTGACGCGGCTGATTACCAATTTCCACTTGCCGAAGTCCACACTGCTGATGCTGGTTTCTGCGCTGGCCGGTTACGACACGATACGCGCCGCCTACACGCACGCGATCGCGCAACGCTACCGCTTCTTCAGTTACGGCGACGCGATGTTTTTGACGACGACCAAATTGGCAGGCTGACTCGAGGCTGAATGCAATGTTGAAATACGAACTCCTGAAAACCGACGGCCATGCGCGCCGCGGACGGCTGACGCTGAACCACGGCACGATCGAAACGCCGATCTTCATGCCGGTCGGTACCTACGGTTCGGTCAAGGCGATGTCGCCGCAGCATCTGGACGACATCGACGCGCAGATCATTCTCGGCAACACTTTCCACCTGTGGCTGCGGCCGGGCAACGAGATCATCGCGCAGTTCGGCGGCCTGCACGGCTTCATGGGCTGGGACAAGCCGATCCTGACCGACTCCGGCGGTTTCCAGGTGTTCTCGCTGGGCGAGATGCGCAAGATCACCGAAGAGGGTGTGCACTTTGCATCGCCGATCAACGGCGACAAGCTGTTCCTGTCGCCGGAGGTGTCGATGCAAATCCAGCGCGTGCTCAATTCCGACATCGTGATGCAGTTCGACGAATGCACGCCGTATGAAATCGACGGTCGTCCGGCGACGACGGACGAAGCGGCGAAGTCGATGCGCATGTCGCTGCGCTGGGCCAAGCGTTCGATCGACGAGTTCAATCGCGAGGAAAACCCGAATGCGCTGTTCGGCATCGTGCAGGGCGGCATGTTCGAATCACTGCGCGACGAATCGCTGGCCGGGCTGGAAGACATCGGCTTCCACGGAATCGCCATCGGCGGCCTGTCGGTCGGCGAGCCGAAGGAAGACATGATGCGTATCCTGCAGCACGTCGGCCCGCGCCTGCCGGCAAACAAGCCGCATTACCTGATGGGCGTGGGTACGCCGGAAGATCTGGTGGCAGGTGTGGCGAACGGCATCGACATGTTCGACTGCGTGATGCCGACGCGCAATGCGCGCAACGGCTGGCTGTTCACCCGCTTCGGCGACATCAAGATCAAGAATGCGCGTTACAAGGATGACAAGAAACCGCTGGACGAAACCTGCGGCTGTTATGCCTGCCGCAATTTCTCGCGTGCCTATCTGCATCATCTGCACCGCGCCGGCGAAATCCTCGGTGCCCAGCTGAACACCATCCACAATCTGCACTATTACCTGGACTTGATGAAGCAGATGCGCGCCGCGATCGAGGAAGGGCGTTTTGCCGCTTTCGTCCGCCAGTTTCACGAAGATCGCGCACGCGGCGCCTGAAAGCGCAGGTTCTCCGGGGCGTCGAACGGCAGACAGCGTATTTTCCAGTGCTAAAATAGCCGACCACTTTTCATTACTACAACCTGGAGCAACCCGTGTTTATTTCCAACGCATACGCAGCAACGGCTGCGGCCCCTGGCGGTTTCCTGGGCAGCCTGACCCAGTTCATCCCTATCATCCTGATGTTCGTGGCGCTGTACTTCCTGATGATTCGTCCGCAGATGAAACGCCAGAAGGAACATCGCACCATGATGGAAGCGGTGACGCGCGGCGACGAAATCGTGACGTCCGGCGGCATGCTGGGCAAGGTCACCAAGGTTTCCGACGTCTACCTGGCCATCGAAGTACAGGAAGGTACCGAAATCGTCATCCAGAAGAGCGCCGTCTCGACGCTGCTGCCAAAGGGCACGATCAAGTCGCTGTAATGAATACGAACCCCGCCTCCGCAGTATGGACGCGGGGTTTGATTTTCGCCTGACGCTTCACCAGAACACCGAACAAACATGAATCGCTATCCCCTCTGGAAGTACATAACGATCGCTGTCGCGCTGTTGCTGGGCATGCTGTACACGATACCGAACTTCTTCGGTGAGTCGCCGGCAGTCCAGATCAGCAGCGGCAAGGCGACCGTCAAGATCGACAGCTCGTTGATGACGCAAGTCGAAGACGTCCTGAAACGAAACAACCTGCAGGCGGATGGCGTCTACTACGAAACGATCGGTACGCAAGGCACGGTGCGCGTGCGCTTTGCTGACACCGATACGCAGTTCAAGGCCAAGGGCGTGCTGGAGAAGGCGCTCAATACCGATCCGGCCGATCCGACTTACCTGGTCGCCTTCAACCTGTTGCCGAACACGCCGTCGTGGCTGCAAAGCCTGAATGCGCATCCGATGTTCCTCGGCCTCGACTTGCGCGGTGGCGTGCACTTCCTGATGCAGGTCGATACCAAGGCCATCATGAACAAGCGCGTTACCGGCCTGCAGAGCAGCATCCGCGCCGTGCTGCGCGACAAGGACGTGCGCCATAGCGGTATCGCGCGCGAGGGTGACAACATCGAGGTTTCCTTCCGCGATGCCGCCACGCGCGATCGTGCGCGTACCGTGCTGACCGACGAATTGCGTGAGCTGACGCTGGTCGATGCCGGCAGCGGCAGCGACCTGAAACTGGTTGCCACGCTGCAACCGGCCGCGCTGAAGCAGACCATCGACGATGCAGTCCAGCAGAACATCACGACGCTGTCGAACCGCGTCAACGAACTGGGCGTGACCGAACCGATCATCCAGCGCGAAGGCGCGAACCGCATCGTCGTGCAGATGCCGGGTGTGCAGGACGTCTCGCGCGCGAAAGACATCATCGGCAAGACCGCAACGCTGGAAGTACGCCTGGTCGATGAATCGGTGATGCGCGGCACGGAGGAAACCGCGACCATCCCGTTCGGTTCCGAACTGTTCAAGGTCGGCCGCGGTGCGCCGGTCGTGCTGTACAAGGACCCGATCATTACCGGCGAATACATTTCAAGTGCATCTGCCGCGTTCGACCAGAACCACCAGCCGGCAGTGGCGATCGATCTGAATGGCGACGGCGGTCGCCGCATGCGCGAAGCGACGCGTTCTCGCGTCGGCAAGGCCATGGCGATCGTGCTGTTCGAAAAGGGCAAGGGCGAAGTGCTGACGGTGGCAACGATCCGCGACGAACTCGGTTCGCGCTTCCAGATCACCGGCATGGGTACGCCGGAAGCCGCCAGCGATCTGGCGCTGCTGCTGCGTGCCGGTTCGCTGGCGGCGCCGATGGAAATCATCGAGGAACGTACCATCGGACCGCAGCTCGGCGCCGAGAACATCAGGAAGGGCTTCGACGCGGTGCTGTACGGCTTCCTCGCGATCGCTGCCTTCATGATCGTCTACTACCGCATGTTCGGCTTCTTCAGCGTGTTTGCGCTGGCGGTCAACCTGATGCTGCTGGTGGCGCTGTTGTCGCTACTGCAGGCGACGCTGACCTTGCCGGGTATCGCCGCTATCGCGCTGACGCTGGGTATGGCGATCGATGCCAACGTGCTGATCAATGAACGCATACGCGAGGAATTGCGCGCCGGGCATGCGCCGCATACGGCGATCTCGGTGGGCTTCGAGCGCGCATGGGCGACGATTCTGGATTCCAACGTGACGACGCTGATCGCCGGTCTGGCGCTGCTGATCTTCGGTTCCGGCGCGGTGCGCGGTTTTGCGGTCGTGCACTGCCTTGGCATCCTGACGTCGATCTTCTCGTCGGTCATCGTGTCGCGCGGCGCGGTCAACCTGTGGTACGGCCGCAAGAAGAAGCTGCAATCGATTTCGATCGGCCAGGTCTGGAAGGCCAAGGAATAACAAAACAGTTGTAAAAGTCCTCGCCACGAATAGGGCGCGGACCTGCGAATGACATCACGCGGCGCAGAAGGCGTCGCATCGAGAGGAAGCAATGGAATTTTTCCGCATCAAGAAAGACATTCCGTTCATGCGCCACGCGTTGGTCTTCAACGTGATTTCCGCATTGACGTTCGTCGCCGCCGTGTTCTTCCTGTTCCACCGCGGCCTGCATCTGTCGATCGAATTCACCGGCGGCACGGTGATGGAAGTCGAGTATTCGCAGGCAGCCGACGTGGACGGTGTACGCACGGCGATCGAGGACTTGGGTTATACCGACATGCAGGTGCAGAGCTTCGGCACCGCGCATGACGTGCTGATCCGCCTGCCGGCCAAGCAGGGTATGGATTCCGGCGCACTGAGCCAGAAGGTGATCGGTGCGTTGAAGGCGCAGCATCCAGACGTCATACTAAAGCGCGTGGAATTCGTCGGCCCGCAGGTCGGCGACGAGCTGACGCATGACGGCCTGATGGCGCTGGGCATGCTGGTGATCGGCATCGTCATCTATCTGGCGTTCCGCTTCGAATGGAAATACGCAGTCTCGGCGATTCTGGCCAACCTGCATGACGTCGTCATCATTCTCGGCTTCTTCGCTTTCTTCCAGTGGGAATTCTCGCTGACGGTGCTGGCGGCGGTGCTGGCCGTGCTCGGCTATTCGGTCAACGAATCGGTGGTCGTGTTCGACCGTGTGCGCGAAACCTTCCGCGACCGAAAGCATGGCAAGATGGCCGTGCCCGATGTGTTGAACCATGCGATCACCAGCACGATCTCGCGCACCATCATCACACACGGCTCGACGCAGCTGGTCGTGCTGTCGATGCTGTTCTTCGGCGGCCCGACGCTGCATTACTTCGCGATGGCACTGACGATCGGTATCTGCTTCGGTATCTATTCCTCCGTGTTCGTTGCGGCGGCGCTGGCGATGTGGCTGGGTGTCAAGCGTGAGGATTTGCTGAAGCCGGCAAAGGAAAAAGTGGAGAACGACGGCGCAGTCGTTTGAGAGCAGCCTTCGGGCAGGCATCTTTAGAAAAAGCCGCGTTTCGAGAGAAGCGCGGCTTTTTTCTTGGCATCTGACGAGACTGAGGCAGGTATATAATCGCCCTTCAGGAGATGGCATTCCTCCTCGAACCGCCCGGCGCCTGCCGGGCTGATGATGCCTGCGGAACCCGGTGACGGGGCTGCGGGCGTTTTCCTGACGTTCTCGTTGCCGGGATGGTGAAAAACTCAACCACTCGGTCATATGAAACGCTCTCTCTCTTTCCCGTCTTTTTCTTTCCTGCGCTCCGCATCGCCGTGTCGACGGTCTTGCGGCTGCCCTGTCTCGCTTTCTTTCGCTGGACCCGTCCGGGCAGATCTTGCCGACACCGCAGGTGAGGCATCGTCACGCAAGGAGCCATCATGCTGAAATCCATTCTGGTCGTCAGTGCCGGCGGCGCAATCGGTTGTGTGGCACGCTGGGTCGTGGGCGCGAAGTTGAACAGCGTGCTGCCGTCGATTCCGCTCGGCACCTTGCTCGCCAATCTTGCCGGCTGTTACCTGATCGGCCTGGCGATCGCCTATCTCGGTGCGCGTCCCGAACTTGCGCCGGAGTGGCGCTTGTTCATCGTGACGGGTTTCCTGGGCGGGTTGACGACGTTTTCCACCTTGTCTGCCGAGGTGGCGATTGCCTTGCAGGCAGGACGTCTGGCAACGGCTTTCGGCGAACTGGCCTTGCATGTCGGCGGCGGTTTGCTGCTGGTTTTTCTCGGCATGGCGACGGCCGTGTCCTTGCGTTGAAAGGAGAGGGCAATGAAAGGATTTCAGATCACGTTTTTCACGCAGCAGGATCGCAAGCACAAAGGTCAGTCGCTGGCGGAATGGCTGCTGGCGTTCGCGCATCGGCACGGTGTGCAGGAAGCGGTGCTGGCTGCCGATGGCGAAGGATATGACGATAAGGGGCGCTTCCATTCTGCGCATTTTTTCGAATTGGCGGATCAGCCGGTGGAAGTGCGCGTGGCGGTGGATGAAGAGACGGCAGAGCGCTTGTTCGCTGCGCTGGCACAGGAAGATGTGGCGGTGTTCTACGTGAAGACGCCGGTGGAGTTCGGCCTGATAGGACGCGCCGCCTGTTGAAGAAAATACAGGCGGTGATGAAGTCGGAAATCAGTAGCGCGGCTTGGGATCGTTGCCGGTCAGGTTGCGGTACAGCCGCGTCAATTCCTGTTCGAGTGCGTCGAAATCCTTGTCCGCATAGTGGGCGAAAGCCTGTTTGCCGAACGCGATCTGCGGCGCAAAGACGCGCTTGAATTCCGCCTCGCCTTTCTTCGTCAGCTTCACGATCGTGCTGCGTCGGTCTTCCTGCTGTGTGACGCGCACGACGAGATCCTTCTCCTGCAGCCGATCGACGACGCCGGTCAGTGTGCCCTTGGTGATCAGCGTCTTTTCGCCCAGTTCCTTGAACGTCATGCCGTCGGTGTTACCCAGCGTGGCGACGATATCGAACTGCGAAGGCGTCAGGCCGGTGCGGCTGCGGATATTGGCACCGGACTGGCGGCCGAATGCGTGATAGCACTCTGCCAGCAGGCGGATGCTGCGGAGGTAGCGTTCTGTCATGGCGTATGCGGGATAAAAAGGCCGATGCTTGCGCATCGGCCCGATCGGTCTTGCCGTATCAATCGGCTTTCACGGCTTCGACCTGGATCGCCAGTTTCACTTCCGGCGAGAAGGCGGGCAGGCCGTAATTCATGCCGAAGTCGCTGCGCTTGAATTCGGCCGAGGCGTCGGCGCCGCAAACTTCGCGCTTCAGCATCGGGTGCTGGATGCATTTGAACTTGTTGATCGTCAGCGTCAGCGGCTTGGTCACACCGAGCAGCGTGAATTCGCCATCGACAGCTACCGGTGTATCGCCGTCGAAGCGCACCTTGGTGCTCTTGAAGGTGGCAGTCGGATATTGTGCGACGTTGAACAGATCCTTGCCGCGCGCATGCTCGTTCATCTTGGCGTGACCGAAATCGACGGAGCTGGCATCGACCGTGATGTCGACCGAGCCGGTCTTGGCTGCACGATCCAGCACGACGGTACCGCTGGTTTTCGTGAACTTGCCGCGCCAGGTCGAGATGCCGAAGTGGTCGGCTTCGAAGCTCGGATACGTGTGGTTGGGCTCGATGTTGTAGGTTGCCGGTGCTGCATGGACGGCGCCTGCGACGAGCAGGCCGGCCAGGATGAGACTGGATTTCATGCGTGGACTCCTTGGTTGAGAAAACTGCGTTGATCGTTGTTGCATTGATGCGTTACTGCGTTTTTGCTGCGTGCTTTATTACTGCATGCTTATTGCGCGACGACACGGAACTTGATCGTGACTTCATCCGCGACCATGCTGGTGTCTTTCCATTCGCCTTCGCCGATGTTATAGGTCAGACGCTTGATAGGCAGTGCTCCTTCGAAGACTTGCGCGTTGCCGTCTTTCTTCACGGTCATCGGGAAGCTGACGTCGGCCGTCTTGCCCTTGATCGTTAGCTTGCCGGTTACGTCGAGCTTGCCGCCTGTGCCCGATTTGATCTGGCTGGAAACGAAAGTGGCTTTCGGAAATTGCGCGGCGTTGAACCATTCCTTCTTCAGCACTTCCTTGTTGTAGTCGGGATCGCCGAGATCGAAGCTGGCGACATCGATCTCCACGTTTGCTTTCGATGCATCCGGCTTGGCAGCGTCATAGACGATTTGCGCATCGAATTTCCTGAACTTGGCGTCGACCGGTACGTTCAGCTGCTTGAAGGTGGCGGTGATGCCGCTCTTGGCCGTATCGGCCTTCAGCGTGGCGGCGAGTACCGGTAATGCAATGAAAACCGCTGCGATGGCGGTGGTGCGGAGTGTGCGGGAAAACGTGTGAACAAGCATGGCGATCCTTTCGGTGGAAATTATGGAAGCATGCGTTGCAGCGTGCGGTCGCGATCGATGAACTGATGCTTGAGCGCCGCCAGTACATGCAGGCAGAACAGGAACAGCAAGGTCATGTTGAGGACGTAATGCAACTGGCGCAGCGCAGCCTTCAGTTCAGGATCGGGCGCGATCCATACCGGCAGCGGCACGATACCCAGATAGACAACCGGTACGCCAGCCGCGAGGCTGAAGAAATAGCCGGACAGCGGAATCGCGAAAATCAGCAGATACAGCAGGCCATGCACGGCATGCGCCGAGTTTTTCTGCCAGCGCGGCATGCTGTCGGGATAGGGCGGCGCCTTGTGCGTCAGGCGCCACAACACGCGCAAGCAGGCAAAGCCGAAAACGGTCACGCCCATCCATTTGTGCCATGAGAAATACTTGAGCTTGGTCGGCGTCAGGCCGGGAATACTCACCATCGTCAATCCCAGCAGAAAGGTGGCGATGATCAGCAGCGCGATCAGCCAGTGCAGCGCAATGGCGGGCAACGTGTAGCGGGCGACAGGATGGCGCATGTCAGTTTTGCCAATAAGTTCTAATTCGAACAAATATAGCAAAATAAAAGGAAGCGTGCCGATGCTGGCGAACGCTTCCTAGTGATGTTAGCGCGTACTGATTAACGTCAGATGTTCTTGGCGAGCTGTGCGGCGTAACCGATATAGCTGGACGGTGTCATCGCCAGCAAATGGTCCTTGGCTTCCTGCGGAATGGCCAGCGTCTTGATGAAGGCGTGCAGCGCGTCCTTCGAGATGCCCTTGCCGCGCGTCAGGTCCTTCAACTGCTCGTACGGATTTTCGATACCGTAGCGGCGCATCACGGTTTGTACCGGCTCGGCCAGCACTTCCCAGGTTTCATCCAGATCTTCCGCCAGACGGGACGGATTGACTTCCAGCTTGTTCAGGCCGCGCAGGCAGCTGTCGTAGGCCAGCAGTGCGTAACCGAAGCCGACGCCGATGTTGCGCAGCACGGTGGAATCGGTCAGGTCGCGCTGCCAGCGCGACACCGGCAATTTCTCGGCCATGTGCTTCAGCACGGCGTTGCCCATGCCGAGGTTGCCTTCGGAGTTTTCGAAATCGATCGGGTTGACCTTGTGCGGCATCGTCGACGAACCGATCTCGCCGGCCTTCGTGATCTGCTTGAAGTAGCCGAGTGCGATATAGCCCCAGATGTCGCGGTTCAGGTCGATCAGGATGGTGTTGGCGCGCGCGACGGCATCGAACAGTTCGGCCATGTAATCGTGCGGTTCGATCTGGATCGTGTACGGGTTGAAGGTCAGGCCGAGACGATTCTCGATGACATCCTTCGAGAAGGCTTGCCAGTCCTTTTCCGGATAGGCGGACAGGTGCGCATTGAAGTTGCCGACTGCGCCGTTCATCTTGCCGAGGATCTGCACGGCGGCAATGCGTTCGGCCGCGCGTTTCAGGCGGGCGACGACGTTCGCCATTTCCTTGCCGAGCGTGGTCGGGCTGGCCGGCTGGCCGTGCGTGCGCGACATCATCGGCAGTGTCGCGTTGTCGTGCGCCAGTTGCGTCAGCTTGTCGATGATGGCTTGCAGTGCAGGCAGCACCACGGTGTCGCGCGCGGCCTTGATCATCATGCCGTGCGACGTGTTGTTGATGTCTTCGGATGTGCAGGCGAAGTGGATGAATTCGGTGGCGGCGACCAGTTCCGGCACATCCTTCACTTTTTCCTTCAGCCAGTATTCGACGGCCTTCACGTCATGGTTGGTGACGGCTTCGATGTCCTTGATGCGCTGCGCGTCGGCTTCGGTAAAGTCGGTGACCAGCTTGTTAAGGCGATCGTTGGCGGCAGTGGAAAACGGTTTGATCTCGGCGAGGCCGGCCGACGCCAGCGCCTGCAGCCAGGCGATTTCCACTTTCACGCGATTGTGCATGAAACCGGCTTCGGAAAGGATGGGGCGCAACTTGTCGGTCTTGGCAGCGTAGCGGCCGTCCAGCGGCGAAAGGGCGGAGAGCGTGGAAAGGGGCATGATGAAAAGGAAACGAAAGGAAACGCGATGACGTGGATGAAAAACGGAGCCGTCGCGCGAAGAAACATTGCACAAACGGAAGGCGTCATTTTACCACTGTCGCGCGTCGCAAAACCGCCACGTTGCCAGAGGGGGAATCGCCGTCTTCCAGGGGGCTGCGATGTATAATCGCCTTCCAATTTCGAAGCAGGTATTTATGAAACTGATTGGTTCTCTCGCCAGCCCGTACGTGCGGAAAGTACGTATTGTCATGCTGGAAAAAAAAATCGATTACGACTTTGTTCTCGAAAATGTATGGTCGTCGGAAACGACGATTCAGGAATCGAATCCGCTGGGCAAGGTGCCTTGCCTGGTGATGGAAGACGGCGGTGCGATGTTCGATTCTCGCGTGATCGTCGAATATCTGGATACGCTGACGCCGGTCGGCAAACTGATCCCGCCGAATGGCCGCGAACGTGCGGAAGTCAAGTGCTGGGAAGCGTTGGCCGATGGCGTGGCGGATGCCGCGATGCTGGCGCGTCTGGAAACGACGATGCGGCCGGAAGCGCAGCGCAGCAAGGAATCGGTGGCCCGTCAGATGAAGAAGGTTCATGCCGGCCTGCAGGCGATGTCCGCCGGATTGAAGGAAACCTCCTTCTGCGCAGGTAACCAGTACACGCTGGCGGATGTGGCGGTGGGTTGCGTGCTGGGCTGGCTGTCGTTCCGCTTCCCGGAAATCGGCTGGCGTGCGGATTATCCGAATCTGGAGCGTTTGTACGACAAGCTGTGCGAGCGCCCGTCGTTCAAGGAAACCGCGCCGCAGTGATGTGTGCTTGATGTAAAAAAGGGACGCGTGTGCGTCCCTTTTTTATTGGCGCTGCCGATGCGGTTGTTGTCATCCGCATCGCGTTGCGCGCTTATTCTTCGATCATCTGCGCCTGCAGGTAATTCTGGATGCCGACCTTCTCGATCAGGTCCAGCTGCGTTTCCAGCCAGTCGATGTGCTCTTCGGTATCGTCGAGAATCAACTGGAACAGTTCGCGCGATACGTAATCGCCGACCTCTTCACAGGCTGCGATGCCTTGCTTCACCGTTTTTTGCGCGCCTTGCTCCAGTTTCAGATCGCAGCCGAGCATTTCCTGCGTGTTCTCGCCGATCATCAGCTTGTGCAGCGCCTGCAGGTTCGGCAGGCCGTCCAGCATCAGGATGCGATCGATCAGTTTGTCGGCATGTTTCATTTCGCCGATCGATTCTTCGTATTCCTTCTTGGCGATCTTTTCGAAGCCCCAGTGCTTGTACATGCGCGCATGCAGGAAGTACTGGTTGATGGCGGTCAGTTCGTTGGTGAGCTGCGCATTGAGCAGCTTGATGATGTTGCTGTCGCCTTTCATGGGAACCTCGATGTCGAATGGGGTGAGTGGCCGGGGCAATCGCATGCATGATCGTGCCGCCGTGAAGTGCGCTCATGATAGCCGATGCCTGGTGGTTTTCGTAGGGTAGGGCTGCATTTCGTTAGCTGGAATCATTCGTATTTTCATTGAATGAAAAGGGCGAACGCGCGGATGAAAGTGCAGATGCAAGCGCAGATAAAAGCGGCGGTGCAGAAATAAAAACGCGCCAGCGGCAAGCCGTGGCGCGTTGATGTGATGCCGTGCGGAATGTTGCGCATTCCGCATGTAGGGATTACTTCGGTATTTCGGTGACGAAGCCCATCTTGGTCAAGCCGCCTGTCTGCGCAGCCGACATGACCTGCGCCACTTTTTCGTATGGCGTGATGCGATCCGCACGCAGATGCAATTCCGGTTGCGGTGTGACTTTCGCTGCGTCGGCGATGCGGGTGGCGAGCTGGGTTTCATCCATCAACTCGTTGTTCCAGAAAACCTGGCCTTGCGCATCGATCGACAGGTTGATCGTTTCCGGCTTGGTGTCGTTCGGCTGGCTGGTCGCGCGCGGCAGGTCCAGCTTGACCGCGTGATTGATCACCGGAATCGTCATGATGAAGATGATCAGCAACACCAGCATCACGTCGACCAGCGGCGTGGTGTTGATCTCCGGGTTGAAGTCGTCGTCGTCCGACAGGGAACCCATTGCCATTATTTGCCTCCGACGGCGACCAGTTTGGAGCCGCTTGCGCTATTGCCGCCGTCTTTCGCACGGGAACCCGTGACGAACAGTGCGTGCAGATCGAAGCCGAACTTGTTCATCTTTGCGATGACAGCCTTGTTGCCGCGTACCAGCGCGTTGTAGCCGAAGGTGGCGGGGATCGCGACGGCGAGGCCGAGCGCGGTCATGATCAGCGCTTCGCCGACCGGGCCGGCGACCTTGTCGATGCTGGCCTGGCCGGACGTGCCGATGGCGACCAGTGCGTGATAGATGCCCCAGACGGTGCCGAACAGGCCGACGAACGGCGCGGTGGAGCCGACCGATGCCAGCACGGCCATGCCGGTTTGCAGGCGCGCCTGGGTTTCGTCGATGGCCTGACGCAGCGACAGCGTGATCCAGTCGCTGACCGACAGTTCGTCATGCAGATGGCCCTTGTGCGCAACATGGTGATCCATCGCGGTGACGCCGGCCTTGGCGATGTCGGCAAACGGATTGCCGTTGCCCAATGTGGCCATGCCGGCCTGCAGGCTGGTGGCATCCCAGAATTCGTGCCCGGCGGCACGTGCGGATTTGCGGTACTGGAACAACTGCAGCGCCTTGGTCACGATGACGTACCACGATGCGATCGACATTGCGATCAGCAGGACGGCCACGCCTTTGGTGACGAGGTCGCCTTGCGCCCACAGACTTTCCAAACCGTACGGACTGACTTCCATGATGTTTCCTTCTTTATCTATTCAACGTGAAATTGATCGGCACGATGGCATAGGCCGGGGCCGGTCTGCCATCCTCCAGGTAAGGCTTGAACAGTGCGCGCATCACGGCCTGGCGGGCGGCATCGTCCATGCGCAGCGAGCCGGACGATTTCTGCACTTCCACGCGCTCGGCGCGGCCTTGTTCATTGATCAGCACGCGCAGGGTCACGGTGCCCTCGTTGCCCATGCGAGCATCCAGAGGCGGATAGACCGGGCGCGGCGGATTGATGTACGACACGCCTGAAATCAGTTTCGGCATGGCCGGCGCCGGCGGCGCGGAAGGGGCGGCGGTCGGCGGCGCATCGGACGGTGGTTCCTTCGATGGCGGTTCCGGCGGCGGCGCTTCCTCGGTGATTGCCTGCGGTGCCGGCTTATCCGTAATGATAGGACGCGGTTTCGGTTTTGCTACCGGTTTTTTCACGACCGGAACGGTCTTCGGTTTCGGTTGCGGCTTGGGTTCCGGTGCGGGCGGTTGCAGCGTGATGAGGGAGGCGGTGATTTCACGCGGCATCATCTGTGCGACCTGATGCACGAGGCCGCTGCGCAATGCGTAAAACAGGGCGATATGCAACCCGATGATGATGATCAACGGGAGGAAGCGTCTCAACTGCTGGCTCAGAAAAGGGGAGGAAAGCGGCGCCGTCGACGGCATGGGTATTGCACTCATAAAAACTTGGGAACTGCTAATTATGCAGCCAGGGCGTTCAGCTGGAACAAGACGGGTTGTGGGATCGCGACAGACGCGGGTTGGGCCTCGGCCAGGCATTCGCGCAGCACGCGCTTGGCGCAGGAATGGCATTTGCCGCAGCAGGTGCCGACTTCAAGCTCGTCGCGCAATTCGGACATGCGCGTGATACCGCTATCGACCGCCTGGCGGATTTTTCGTTCCGACACATTATTGCAAACGCAAACAATCATCGATGCCTCTTGCGACTTTCCTGAAGGTTGACTATCAAAAAACGCCTAAAAAACATTTCCTGCATGCATCCCGGTTTGCACCGGGATTTTTATTCAATTGATGCTGCGTCCGCCTGCCACCAGCCGTGTCAAGCGCCGCAATTTTTCCGGCTGCGGCATCGTGCGTTCGACGACGGTTGCCCACTGTTCCGACAACTGCTGGCAGGTGGCCCGCAACACAGGCGCCAGATCCGGCAAATCCGCCAGTGCCTTTAAATGCCGTTCGATGACCGAAGCCAGCTTGAGGCAGGCGCTGGATTCCTGATTGTTCGTCGTGTAGTGCGACATCAAGTGCAGCACGGCGGAAACCAGCAACTCCGGTTGTGCCGGCATCCGGTTCGGTTCCTGCAAGGCTTGGTCCGCTTTATCGATTGCCATCAAACTCTCCTTTGAAGGTGGTTCGGCTGGCTGGCGCAACGTCGGTTGCTGTCGTCATGCGGGCTGGCTTCGTTCGGAATCGCTGATTCGGTTATGCCGTCAAAATCAATTTATTCAACTGCGTCAATCGCAGGCGGTAAATCCGCCCTTCGTGCGCGATTTCCACCTCGCGCATTTGCCGGAACAAGTCCCGGCTGTTGATTCTCGGTACCGCCTGTCCAGCCACAACATCAGGACGTGCGGCAGAGGGTGTATTTTCCTGTGCATTGCGTGGTGTCGAGATCGTCATGACGAACCTTTGCTGTGAATGAGAACAATTCTTGTTTAGATTATCAGTGATCTGTTCGAGGATTGCAAGCTTTTTCTGCGGGGTGTCGCAAGGAGGGGAAATTATCCGGAAGGCAACGGAAAAACATGGCTTTCCGGCACCTCCTATATAGGAAGCGCCGGAAGATCGGAATGTGTGGAAGGGATGTTACGAAGCCAGTGCGGCAGGCTGGAAGGAGTCGGCTTGGGCAATCGGCCAGTAGCGGGCGAAGACTTCCGGCAGCGGACGCTCTTCGTCGGCTTCGCCCAGCAGCCGGCCGGCTTCCAGATAGGGCAGCAGTGCGGAAGCGAGCTTGATCTGACTGGTCGATACGCGCCGCACCAGATGATGCGGTTTCAGTTGCGATGGGTGCGTCAAGCCGGCGGCGGCGATCAGTTCGGCCAGCGCCTTCAGCGTATTGCGATGGAAGGCAGCGACGCGCTCGGCCTTGTCGGGCACGATCAATGCGCGCTGGCGTAGTGCATCCTGCGTGGCGATGCCGGTCGGGCAGCGATCGGTATGGCAGCTTTGCGACTGGATGCAGCCGAGCGCGAACATGAAGCCGCGGGCGGAATTGCACCAGTCGGCCCCCAGCGCCAGTGTGCGCACGATGTCGAAGGCGGAGACGATCTTGCCGGATGCGCCGATCTTGATCTTGTCGCGCAGGTTGGCGCCGACCAGCGTGTTGTGCACCAGCAGCAGCGCTTCCTGTAGCGGCACGCCGACGTGATCGGTGAATTCGACAGGCGCGGCGCCGGTGCCGCCTTCACCACCGTCGACGACGATGAAGTCCGGCGTGATGCCGGTCTGCAGCATGGCTTTCGCGATGCCAAAGAATTCCCACGGATGGCCGATCGCCAGTTTGAAGCCGGTGGGTTTGCCGCCTGACAGCGTGCGCAATTGCTCGACGAAGTGCAGCAAGCCGATCGGCGAATCGAAGGCCGAATGCGACGACGGCGAGATGCAATCGATGCCTTGCACGATACCGCGCGCATGGGCGATTTCTGCCGATACTTTCGCGCCCGGCAGCACGCCGCCATGGCCGGGCTTGGCGCCTTGCGACAGTTTGATTTCGATCATCTTCACCTGCGGCAGCGTGGCTTGCGCAGCGAACTTCTCCGGTGAGAACGTGCCGTCGTCGTTGCGGCAACCGAAATAGCCGGAGGCGATTTGCCAGACCAGATCGCCGCCCGGTTCGTTATCGTCCTGCGGGCGATGATGACGGCTGATGCTGCCTTCGCCGGTGTCGTGCATGAAGCCGCCGAGTTGCGCGCCGCGATTGAGCGCGCGGATCGCATTGCCCGACAGCGCGCCGAAGCTCATGCCGGAGATATTGAAGACGCTGGCCGAATACGGCTGTGCGCGATCGGCGCCGATCGTGATGCGGAAATCGTAGCTGCCGACCTTGGCCGGTGCGATCGAATGGTTGATCCATTCGTAATCGCTTTGATAGACATCCATCTGCGTGCCGAACGGTCGCTTGTCGATAACCTGCTTGGCGCGTTGATAGACGAGCGAGCGCTGGTTGCGCGAAAACGGTGTGGCGGCCGCATCTTCTTCCAGAAAATATTGACGGATTTCTGGTCGGATCGATTCCAGCAGATAGCGGAAGTGCGCGAGGATCGGATAGTTGCGCAGCAGCGCATGTTCCTTCTGGCGCATGTCGACGATGCCGACCGCAATCAGAATGCTCGACAGGATCAACAGCCACCAGCCCGCATGCAGCCATACCACTGTCAACAGCGAGATGGCGAAAGCGAAGGCCGCTGCCGCCAGGCCCAGGTAGCGTAGTGGGAAGTTGCGCATATTCTCTCCGAAGCGTGCTCGTGCCGACTGCACCGAGCAGCGGCACAGTGTACAACGAGGGAGAGGTGTTTTCAGGAGAGCGGAGCGAGACGCTCTCGCTCCGTTTGCGATGCTGTTGTTTAAGCCGCGGCTGTGTTGATGATGCCGCCGCCGAGGCAGACGTCGCCCTGATACAGCACGGCCGACTGCCCTGGCGTGACGGCCCATTGCGGTGCAGTGAAGGTCAGCGAAAAATCGTTGCTGTGCATTTGCTGCGTGCAGTCGACATCGGCCTGGCGATAACGCGTCTTTGCCGAAACGTGTTCTTCGCGTGGTGGTTCGCCCGCGATCCAGCTCATCTGACCGGCCGTCAGTTCCGACGACAGCAGCCATGGATGGTCGTGGCCCTGCACGACGTACAGCGTGTTGTTTTCGACATCCTTGCGTGCGACGTACCACGGCTCGCTGTTGCCGTCGGCATTCTTGTGCGTTTTCATGCCGCCGATGCCGATGCCCTTGCGCTGGCCCAGCGTGTAGAAGCTCAGGCCGACGTGTTCGCCGACGATCTGTCCTTCCGGCGTTTTCATCGGCCCCGGTTTGTACGACAGATACCGATTCAGGAAGTCGCGGAACGGGCGCTCGCCGATGAAGCAGATGCCGGTCGAATCCTTCTTCTTCGCATTCGGCAGTTGCAGTTGTTCGGCGATGCGGCGCACTTCGCTCTTCTTGATTTCGCCGAGCGGAAACAGCGTCTTCGACAATTGCGCCTGATTCAGCCGGTGCAGGAAATAACTCTGGTCCTTGCTGGCATCAACCGCCTTCAGCAATTCGAACCTGCCGATATCCGGGCCGGCCGCCACTTCGCGCACGCGCGCGTAATGGCCGGTCGCGATCATGTCGGCGCCGAGCAGCATCGCGTGATCGAGGAAAGCCTTGAACTTGATTTCGGCATTGCACAGCACATCAGGATTCGGTGTGCGGCCGGCTTCGTATTCGCGCAGGAATTCGGCGAACACGCGATCCTTGTATTCGGAAGCGAAATTGACGGCTTCGATATCGACACCGACGACGTCGGCCACGCTGGCCGCATCGATCCAGTCCTGGCGCGTCGAGCAGTATTCGGAATCGTCGTCGTCTTCCCAGTTCTTCATGAACAGGCCGATGACTTCATAGCCCTGTTCTTTCAGCAGCCATGCGGACACTGATGAATCGACGCCGCCGGACATGCCGATGACGACGCGCTTCTTAGCCATTGGCAACCTCGTAGACGGACGAATGCGTGGAGATGAACGACAGCGGCAGGCGTTTGCCCGCCAGGTAATCGTCCACGCGCTGCAGCACCGACGGGCTGCGATGGCGATCGCTGCAGGCGACCAGTTCGTCGTAGTTCATCCACACGGCGCGCAGGATGCCGGTATCGAGTGGACGATCGTGCTGACGACCCGGTTCGCCGCAGAAGGTGAAGCTCAGATAGGTGATGTCATGGCCGGTGCGCTGCGAAACGTAACGCGACATGTACATGCCGACCAGCGCGGTCGGCGTGAAATCGTGTGCGGTTTCCTCCAGCGTTTCGCGTACGACAGCCTGTTCCAGCGATTCGCCCGGATCGAGGTGGCCGGCCGGCTGGTTGAAGCGGATGCCTTCGCTGGTTTCTTCTTCGACCAGCAAGAATCGGCCTTCGCGCTCGATGATCGCGGCTACGGTCACGGATGGTTTCCACACATCGGTCATGATGCTCCTTCGAAAGAGGCGACATTCTACCGTGTCGTCCGTCTTCCTGCCTTGCCGTTGGAATGGCGAAAGCATGCATAAAGGCAATAATATGGTGGGTTTGATATGTCAAAACGACAATGTGGGGAAGTTTTTCGCAAAAAGTTGAGGCAGGTAGTTGGTGATTAGAAAAAAAAACGGCAGAATCGCGAACTTTGCTTGACGGGCATTTGGCCTTATCCTTGCTGTTTGGCTTTCTTCACGGCCCGACAGCGCCGATAGGATCAGATCTAGACAATCAGGCAACGGGCGCCTGTCCGATATCGGGATCGAATTTTCCTCGCCGCGTGTATATGTAGGCAACGCATGCGCTACGGGATCAGCCGGCAATTCATGGAAATGCCGGCTCGGGAAAACATGATTGATATGCCTTCGCCGGTTTGGCGTCGAGGCAGTTTTTAAGTAAACGGAAAAAACATGCAGCGCATCATGCTCAGGGCCAAGCTTCATCGCGTCACCGTGACGCAGGCCGATCTGCACTATGAAGGTTCGTGCGGAATCGATGAGGATCTGCTGGAAGCGGCCGACATCAAGGTCAACGAGAAAATCGAGCTTTACAACGTCAATAACGGCGAGCGCTTTTCCACGTATGCCATTCCGGGCAAGCGTGGCAGCGGCGAAATTTCGCTGAACGGGGCCGCCGCACGCCGTGCGCACCTGGGAGATTTGCTGATTATCTGCACCTACGGTCCGATGTCGGACGAAGAGATTGCAACGTATGTGCCGAAAATTGTTTTCGTCGACGAGAACAATCGCATCACGGGACTGAAGCACCAACAATAACAAGCAGTCGTACAGAAAACCCGGTCGCGCCTTTTGTGCTGCTAGAACCGGGTTTTTGTTCGCGTGCAGTCGCGTGATCGACCAAAGAATTTAAACAACTTGAGAGAGAAGTCATGTCTTTAGTTATCGGAGTGCCGCGGGAAATATTCCCAGGCGAAAAACGGGTGGCGACTGTCCCTGAAGTCGTAGAAAAGCTGATCAAACTGGGCTTTTCCGTCAGCGTCGAATCCGGCGCCGGCGATGAAGCGAACTTCAGCGACGATACCTACCGCGCCGCTGGCGCGCAGATCGTGCAAGGTGCCGCCAACTTGTGGGCCGCTTCCGATATCGTCTTCAAGGTGCGTGCTCCCAGCGCCGAGGAAGTCGGCCTGATCCGTGAAGGCAGCACCCTGATCGGCTTCATCTGGCCGGCACAGAATCCTGACTTGATGCAGCAGCTTGCCGCCAAGAAAGTGACCGTTCTGGCGATGGACTCGCTGCCGCGCACGCTGTCCCGCGCGCAGAAGATGGATGCATTGACTTCTACGGCCGGCGTCAGCGGCTATCGCGCCGTCATCGAAGCTGCCAATGCCTTCGGTCGTTTTTTCAACGGCCAGATTACGGCTGCGGGCAAGGTTCCTCCTGCCAAGGTCTTCATCGCAGGTGCCGGCGTGGCCGGCCTGGCTGCGATCGGTACGGCCGCCAACCTGGGCGCCATCGTGCGCGCCAACGATACGCGTGCCGAAGTGGCCGACCAGGTCGTGTCGCTGGGCGGCGAATTCGTGAAGGTCGATTATGACGAAGAAGGTTCGGGCGGCGGCGGCTATGCCAAGGTCATGTCCGAAGGCTTCCAGGCTGCGCAGCGCGAGATGTACGCCCAGCAGGCCAAGGAATGCGACATCATCATCACCACCGCGCTGATCCCGGGCAAACCAGCGCCGAAACTGATCACCGCCGACATGGTGCAGTCCATGAAACCCGGTAGCGTGATCGTCGACATGGCGGCCGAGCAGGGCGGCAACTGCGAACTGACCGAACCTGGCAAGGTCGTGGTGAAACACGGCGTGACCATCATCGGTTACACCGATCTGCCGAGCCGCCTGCCGAAGCAGGCCAGCACGCTGTACGCTACTAACCTGCTGCGCCTGACCGAAGAGCTGTGCAAGGACGCCGAAGGTAAAAAGACGACTGACGGCACCGTCAACGTCAACATGGAAGACGAAGCCATTCGCGGGCTGACCGTCATCAAGGAAGGTAACATCACCTGGCCGCCGCCACCGCCGAAACCAGTGGCTGCTCCGGCTGCCAAGCCGGCCGCGCCGGCGCCTGCGCCAGCGCACGGCCATGGCCCGAGCGGCAATGTGTCGTCGCCGAAGCGCGTGGTGACCATGTTCATCTTCGCTGCAGTGCTGTTCTGGCTGATCGGCATGGGTGCACCGACCGCTTTCCTCGGTCACTTCACCGTGTTCGTTTTGGGTTGCTTCATCGGCTACATGGTCGTTTGGAACGTCACGCCGGCATTGCACACGCCGCTGATGAGCGTGACGAACGCCATTTCGTCGATCATCGTGCTTGGCGCGCTGGTCCAGGTTGCTCCTCCGCTTGCGGATGGCATTACGCGTCCCGAGATGCTGATCAAGTGTCTCGCCGCCGTCGCTATTGCTCTTACCGCGATCAACATGTTCGGTGGCTTTGCCGTCACCCGTCGCATGCTTGATATGTTCCGCAAGAATTAAGGAGACCCTGAATGTCTGCAAATCTGGCTACTGTCTCCTACATCGGAGCAACCATCCTCTTTATCCTCAGTCTGGGCGGCTTGTCGCACCCGGAAACCTCACGCCGCGGCAATCTGTACGGCATGATCGGTATGGGTGTTGCCGTGATCGCCACGGTTTTTGGCCCACGCGTTACCCCGGAAGGCTACGCATGGATCATCATCGCGTTGCTGATCGGTGCTGCCGTTGGTCTGTACGCTGCCAAGAAGGTCAAGATGACCGAAATGCCGGAGCTGGTCGCATTGATGCACAGCTTCGTCGGTCTGGCTGCCTGTCTGGTCGGTTTCGCCAGCTATATCGATCCGTCGATGCATTACGAAGGTGCCGAGAAGATCATCCACGAAGTGGAAATCTATATCGGTATCCTGATCGGTGCCGTGACCTTCTCGGGATCGCTGATTGCATTCGGCAAGCTCAATGGCAAGGTCGGTGGCAAGCCGTTGCTGTTGCCGGCTCGCCATTTCATCAATCTGATTGGCTTGCTGGTCGTGATCTGGTTTGGTCGCGAGTTCATCAATGCACCATCGCCGGCTGAAGGCATGATGCCGTTGATCGTCATGACGGTCATTGCACTGCTGTTCGGCATCCATATGGTGATGGCGATCGGTGGCGCCGACATGCCGGTCGTGGTGTCGATGCTCAACAGCTATTCCGGTTGGGCGGCTTCGGCTACCGGCTTCATGCTCGGCAATGACTTGCTGATCGTGACCGGCGCGCTGGTTGGTTCGTCCGGTGCGATTCTGTCGTACATCATGTGCAAGGCAATGAACCGCAATTTCTTCAGCGTGATCGCCGGCGGTTTCGGCGGCGGTGCTCCGAAGGCGGGCGGTGCTGTCAAGGAACAGGTTGGCGAAGCAACGCCGGTCTCTGCACAGGAAACCGCAGAACTGCTGCGTGAAGCAAAAAGCGTCGTCATCGTGCCGGGCTACGGTATGGCAGTGGCGCAAGCTCAGCACACCGTGAACGAAATCACCAAGTTCCTGCGTGCAAAAGGCACCAATGTGCGTTTCGCGATTCACCCTGTCGCCGGCCGTATGCCTGGCCACATGAACGTGTTGCTGGCTGAAGCGAAAGTGCCGTACGACATCGTGCTGGAGATGGACGAGATCAACGAAGATTTCCCTGATACCGACGTCGTCATGGTCATCGGCGCGAACGACATCGTGAATCCGGACGCGCAGGATGATCCGGACAGCCCGATCGCTGGCATGCCGGTGCTGGAAGTCTGGAAGGCAGAAACCTCGATTGTGATGAAACGTTCGATGGCTTCCGGTTACGCTGGTGTCGACAACCCGCTGTTCTACAAAGAGAACAACCGCATGTTGTTCGGCGATGCGAAGAAGATGCTGGACGAAGTGCTGGCAACGCTGAAGGCCTGAGGCAGATAGGTCGATGTTCAAAAAGCCGCATCGCAGGATGCGGCTTTTTTGTTTTATGGCGCAGATGATTATGTATGCGGGGATTGTCTGCCGTACGAAAGATAATCAGGCAGGCAGATCGAACGGCGTCTGCGGCTGTGAGTCCGCCGGTGATTCGCGGCTCCAGTAGCCGGCCTGGCTGTACATCGCCTTTAGATGCCAGATGAACAGGCGCACCTTGGCCGGCACATTTCGCTGCTGCGGATAGACCGCCATGATGTCGTATTCGGGAATCGCGTATTCGTCGAGCACGGTTTCCAGCGTGCCGTCTTCCAGCTGACGCTGGATTTCCCACACCGAACGCCATGCGATGCCGAGTCCTTCGGTCATCCAGCGGTGCAGCAGTTCGCCGTCGTTGCAGTCGAGGCTGCCGTTGGCGCGGACGGAAACCGTCTTGCCGCGCACATTGAAATACCAGCCGCGCTGTTGTCCACCTTGCAAGTTGAAGGCAAGACAATTGTGCTTGGTCAGATCGTCCAGCGTTTTCGGTCGGCCATGTTTCTTGAAGTATTCCGGCGTACCGCAGACCACGCGTTTGTTGGAGGCCAGTTTGACGGCGACGAAGTTGGGTTCGATGGTGCCGCCGATGCGGATACCCATGTCGTAGCCTTCCTGCACCAGATCGACGACGCGATCGGTCAGGTTGAACGACATCTTCAATTCAGGGTGCTGCAACAGGAAGGACGGCGCGTAGGGCGCCACGTGCTGGCGGCCGAATGAAGCAGGGGCCGAAACGATCAGATGGCCGGTGACCTTGTGGCGGCCGACCGAGATGGCGCTTTCGGCCTGATCCAGTTCGGTCAGTAACTTGCGGCAATGTTCGAGGAAAACGGAGCCTTCTTCTGTCAACGCCAGCTTGCGTGTCGAACGATGCAGCAAGCGCACGCCCAAACGTTTCTCCAGGGTATCGATTCTTCGGCCGACCATTACAGGCGTGACCTGCAACGCTAGGGCTGCGGCGGCGAAGCTGCTGTGATCGACGGCGGTCACGAAGGCTTCAATTTGTTTGAGCTTATCCATTCGATACCTGAGGTATTTAATTGGTTAAGTAAAATTTCTATTCTCAAATTATTGCATACCAATTACCATACGCGTCAGTAAAAATTTCACCACTGGAGGTAGATGATGGCAAAGATGACAGCAGCCCAGGCAGCAGTCTGGGTTATGCAGAAGGAAGGTATTGATCAGGCGTTCGGCGTTCCGGGTGCAGCAATCAATCCGTTTTACGCTGCACTGCAAAAGAATGGCACGATCAAGCACATTCTGGCGCGCCACGTTGAAGGCGCTTCGCACATGGCCGAAGGCTACACCCGCGCAAAAGCCGGCAATATCGGCGTTTGCCTGGGCACCTCGGGTCCTGGCGGCACCGACATGATCACCGGCCTGTATTCCGCACAAGCCGACTCGATCCCAATTCTGTGCGTGACCGGTCAAGCACCGCGTGCGCGTGTTCACAAGGAAGACTTCCAGGCTGTCGATATCGAATCGATCTCGAAGCCAGTGACCAAATGGTCCGTGATGGTTCGCGAACCGGCCCTGGTTCCGATGGTGTTCCAGCAAGCTTTCCACATCATGCGCTCCGGCCGTCCAGGCCCAGTGCTGATCGACTTGCCGTTCGACGTGCAAGTTGCCGAGATCGAATTTGATCCGGACCTGTACGAACCATTGCCAGTCTACAAACCAGCAGCAACGCGCAAGCAGATCGAACGTGCGCTGAACATGCTGAACGAAGCAGAGCGTCCATTGCTGGTTTCCGGCGGCGGCGTCATCAATGCAGACGCAACCCCGCTGATGCAGGAATTCGCTGAACTGGTCAACGTGCCAGTCGTGCCAACCCTGATGGGCTGGGGCACCGTTCCTGACGATCACCCGCTGATGGTCGGCATGGTCGGCTTGCAAACGTCGCATCGCTACGGCAATGCCACGATGCTGGCTTCGGACTTCGCATTCGGTATCGGTAACCGTTGGGCAAACCGTTTCACCGGTTCGATCGACGTCTTCACCAAAGACCGCAAATTCGTGCACATCGACATCGAGCCGACCCAAATTGGTCGCGTGTTCGGCCCTGACCTCGGTATCGTTTCCGACGCAAAAGCAGCACTGAAATTGCTGATCGAAGTTGCGAAAGAAATGAAAGCAGCCGGCAAGCTGAAAAACCGCGATGCATGGCTGGCTGAGTGCCAACAGCGCAAACGCACGATGCTGCGCAAGACCGACTTCGACAACACGCCGATCAAGCCGCAACGTGTCTATCAAGAGATGAACAACGTGTTCGGCAAGGACACGCGTTACGTCTCGAACATCGGCCTGTCGCAAATCGCTGCCGGTCAGTTCCTGCACGTGTACAAAGAGCGCAACTGGATCAACTGCGGCCAGGCTGGCCCGCTGGGCTGGACCGTTCCGGCTGCACTGGGTGTTCGCGCTGCAGACCCGACCAGCCCGATCGTTGCGATCACCGGCGATTATGACTTCCAGTTCCTGATCGAAGAACTGGGCGCAGGCGCGCAGTTCAACCTGCCGTACATCCACGTGCTGGTGAACAACTCGTACCTCGGTCTGATCCGTCAGGCACAGCGCATGTTCACGATGGACTATTGCGTCTCGCTGGCATTCGACAACATCAACTCGACCGAAAACGCGTCGTACGGTGTTGACCACGTGAAGGTCACCGAAGGCTTCGGCTGCAAGGCGATCCGCGTGTTCGATCCGAACGAAATCGCTCCGGCCTTCAAGAAGGCGCAGGAAATGATCAAGGAATTCAAGGTGCCGGTCGTCGTCGAAATCATCCTCGAGCGCGTGACCAACATCGCCATGGGTACCGAGATCAACGCGGTTAACGAATTCGAAGAAATCCTGGACGTGAAGGAAGCCTAAGATGACGAAACTCGCTGCCAACCTGACGATGCTGTTCAACGAGGTTCCATTCATGGACCGCTTTGAACAAGCTGCAAAGAATGGTTTCAAGGGTGTGGAATTCCTGTTTCCGTACGACTTCCCGGCGGCTGATGTCGCTGCGAAGCTGAAGGAAAACAACCTGGAAATGGTGCTGCACAACCTGCCGGCTGGTAACTGGGGCGGTGGCGAGCGCGGTATTGCCTGCCACCCGGATCGCGTGGCCGAGTTCAAGGAAGGCGTCGACAAGGCGCTGGAATACGCGAAGGTGCTCGGCACCCAGCGTATCAACTGCCTGGCCGGCATCGTGCCGGCTGGCGTGTCCTACGAACAGGCTGAAGCGACCTTCGTGTCGAACCTGAAGTACGCTGCCGAGAAGCTGAAAGCAACTGGCATTCCGCTGCTGATCGAAGCGATCAACACGTTCGACATTCCGGGCTTCTTCCTGTCGGGCACCAAGCAGACGCTGGACATCATCGCCAAAGTCGGTTCCGACAATCTGTTCTACCAGTACGACATCTATCACATGCAACGCATGGAAGGCGAACTGGCGAGCACGATGAAGAACAACCTGGCTGTCATCGCCCACCTGCAACTGGCAGACAATCCGGGTCGTTTCGAGCCGGGCACCGGCGAGATCAACTACGGTTTCCTGTTCAAGTTCATCGACGAGATCGGCTACAAGGGCTGGATCGGTTGCGAATACAAACCGAAAGCCGGCACCGTTGAAGGTCTGGGCTGGCGCGCAGCACACGGCGTTTGATGCATTGAAGCTGAGCGGTCCGATCGGGCCGCTCGGCCTTTAGGACGCAGCCTTCGTCCGCAGCAACACCTCACTACATAATCACACCAAATTTCAGGAGTCATCATCATGGCAAAAGTCGGTTTTATCGGTCTGGGCATCATGGGTGCGCCGATGGCGCTCAACCTGCAAAAGGGCGGCCACAAGCTGTATCTGCACGACGTCAAGAACCCACCTGCTGAACTGATCGACGGCGGTGCAACGTCCTGCACGTCCGGCGCCGAAGTCGCCAAGCGCGCCGATATCATCATCACGATGGTGCCGGATACCCCGCACGTCGAAGCTGTGCTGTTCGGTGAAGAAGGCGTTGCCGCCGGCCTGACCGCCGGCAAGATCGTCGTCGACATGAGCTCGATCTCGCCGATCGCCACCAAAGGCTTCGCCAAGAAGATCAACGATCTGGGTTGCGAATACCTGGACGCGCCGGTTTCCGGTGGTGAAGTCGGCGCGAAAGCCGCTTCGCTGACGATCATGATCGGCGGTTCGCAAAAGGCATTCGACGAAGTCAAGCCACTGTTCGAACTGATGGGCAAGAACATCACGCTGGTCGGCGGTAACGGCGACGGCCAAACCACCAAGGTTGCGAACCAGATCATCGTCGCACTGAACATTCAGGCTGTTTCCGAAGCGCTGCTGTTTGCATCGAAGGCTGGTGCAAATCCTGCCAAGGTGCGTGAAGCGCTGATGGGCGGCTTCGCGAACTCGCGCATTCTGGAAGTGCACGGCGAGCGCATGGTCAAGCGTACGTTCAACCCGGGCTTCCGTATCGAACTGCATCAGAAAGACCTGAACCTGGCACTGCAAGGCGCCAAGTCGATGGGCGTGTCGCTGCCGAACACCGCAGCAACGCAAGAGCTGATGAACGCATGCGCAGCCAACGGCATGAGCGGCCTGGATCACTCGGCACTGTGCCGCGCGATCGAGATCATGTCGAACCACGAAATCGCCAAGGCGTAATCGTTCTTCGACATTTGTACCGGCCGGCATTGCGCTTTCCCGGCGCAATGCCGGTTTGATTTCCGTCATTCCAGTTAAATATTTCACCGTATTCTTGCCACATGTCGATCGATCCACGCCAGTTTTTGAATGACCTGTATGCCACCGCAGTCGAGGCCGTGAGCCCGCAGAAGTGCATGCCCGCTTATTTGCCCAAGCAGCCGGCCAAGGGCCGCACGCTGGTCATCGGTGCCGGTAAAGGCGCCGCCGCCATGGCAAAGGTCGTCGAAGACAACTGGCCTGGCAAGGTCGAAGGCCTGGTCGTCACGCGCTACGAACACGGCGCGGATTGCAGGCAGATCGAAGTGGTCGAAGCTGCGCACCCGGTGCCGGATGAGGCCGGTCGTGCCGCTGCCGGCCGTATGCTGGAAATGGTCAAGGGTTTGACCGAAGACGATCTGGTGCTGTGCCTGATCACCGGCGGCGGCTCCGCATTGTTGAGCCTGCCGGGCGAAGGCATCACGCTGGAACAAAAACAGGCATTGAACAAGGCGTTGCTGAAGAGCGGTGCCACGATTTCCGAAATGAATTGCGTGCGCAAGCACCTGTCCGCGATCAAGGGTGGTCGCCTGGCACTGGCTTGCGCACCGGCACGCGTCGTCACGCTGCTGATCTCCGACGTGCCGGGCGACGATCCGGGCGTGATCGCATCCGGCCCGACGCTGCCGGATCCGACGACCTGCGAACAGTCGCTCGCGATCCTGAAGAAATACAACATCGAGATTCCTGAAAACGTGCGCAAGCATCTGGAATCCGGCGCGGGCGAAACGCCGAAGCCGGGCGATGCGCGTTTTGCACGCAACGAACATCACGTGATGGCGACTGCGCAGCATGCGCTGGAAGCCGCTGCCGCGAAAGCGCGTGCCGCGGGCATTACGCCGTACATCCTGTCCAACGATCTGGAAGGCGAATCGCGCGACGTCGGCATGGTGCACGCCGCATTGGCGAAACAAGTCGCAGCCTACGGACAGCCGTTCGCGAAACCATGCGTGATCCTGTCGGGCGGCGAAACCACCGTGACGGTGCGCGGCAAGGGCCGCGGTGGTCGCAATGCCGAATTCCTGTTGAGCCTGGCGGTGACGCTGAACGGCCAGCAAGGCATTCATGCGCTGGCCTGCGACACCGACGGCATTGATGGTTCGGAAGACAACGCCGGCGCGATCTATCAGCCGGATTCGATGCAACGCGCCGCCGACAAGGGCCTGAGCGCGAAAGCCATGCTGGAAAACAATGACGGCTACGGTTTTTTCAGCGCGCTGAATGATCTGATCGTCAGCGGCCCGACGCGTACCAACGTTAATGACTTCCGGGCCATCCTGATCCTGTAACGCATTCGTCGTCATGCTTGTATCAATCATTGCCAGCATGACGACACACTAGTTTTTTATTCTTACTTTTAGAAAGCTGTCATGAGACGCAATCGCAAAGCAAAAATCGTCGCCACTCTGGGTCCTGCCAGCGGCGATCTGGAAACCATTACCGCGTTGTTCGAAGCGGGCGTGGACATGTTCCGCTTCAACTTCAGCCACGGTTCGCATGAAGATCACCGCGGACGTCACCAGATCGTGCGCAGCCTGGAAGAAAAGTATGGCCGTCCGGTCGCCATCCTGGCCGATCTGCAAGGCCCGAAAATTCGTCTCGGTACCTTCAATGGCGATTCCACGATGCTGGTTGCTGGCGAGCAGTTCGTGCTCGATCGCGATGAAACCCCGGGCGATGCAACGCGCGTCTACCTGCCGCATCCGGAACTGTTCGCAGCTGTTGGCGCCGGTCAGACGCTGCTGCTGGACGACGGCAAGATCCGCCTGTCCGTCGAAAGCAACAAGGACAATCGCATCGTCACCAAGGTCGCCGTTGGTGGCAAGATTTCGAACCGCAAGGGCGTCAACGTTCCTGATGCGATCCTGCCGATCCCGGCAATGACCGCCAAGGATCTGGTCGACCTGGAATTCGCGCTGTCGTTGGGCGTGGACTGGGTTGCACTGTCGTTCGTGCAACAGGTTTCCGACATCGAAGACGCACGCAAGATCATCGGCGATCGTGCGCTGATCCAGTCGAAGATCGAGAAGCCGGCTGCGATGATCGATATCGACGGCATCTGCAAGGCATCGGACTCCGTGATGGTTGCCCGTGGCGACCTCGGCGTTGAACTGCCGATCTCGCAAGTACCGCGTGCGCAGAAAGAGATCATCCGCGCTGCACGCAAGTATGGCCGTCCGACCATCGTCGCCACGCACATGCTGGAATCGATGACCGAATCGCCGATGCCGACGCGCGCGGAAGCCTCCGACGTCGCCAACGCGATCTACGAAGGCGCCGACGCCGTCATGCTGTCGGCCGAATCGGCCAGCGGCAAGAACCCGGTGCGTGCCGTCCAGATGATGGACAGCATCATCAAGGAAGTCGAAGCCGATCCGACCTACCGTACGCTGCTGGATGCGCAGCAAGTCGCGCCGCTGCCGACGCCGGAAGATGCGATTGTCACCGCACTGCGCGATGTGACGACGGTCGTCAACGCAGCCGGCATCGTGACCTACACGAAATCGGGCCACACCAGCATGTTCGGTGCGCGCGTGCGTCCGAATGCGTCGATCCTGAGCATTACGCCGGACATCAAGATTGCACGTCGTCTGGCATGGGTCTGGGGCATTCACTCGATCGTCGGCAAGGACGTCACGTCGGTCGACGAGATGGTGCAGGTCGCTGTCAGCTCCGCAATGCGCGAAGGCTTTGCGAAAGTCGGCGAATACCTGACGATCACGGCCGGCCTGCCGTTCGGTGAATCGGGTACGACCAACCTGTTGCATATCGCGACGGTGAAGTAATCCGCAGTTCTGGAAAGCGGCAGAGCCGCTTTCCAGAACTGACATCGATGCATTCCGTTGATCCACGGTAACAGAGTGCATCGATGTCAGACGTCAAAGTTTGACCGCGGTCAATGAACGCCGAAGCGGCGTTCCATAGACTGGCAAGGTAGTTGTTGTATCTGTAGTCGAAGTAAAGCTAGGGGTCCTGACCGAACACCGTTCGGCCGGGTGAGAAAAACCCTTGAACCTGATCTGGATAATGCCAGCGAAGGGAAGCTGCCGAGTTGCGATGGTCCGTCTGTCCGATTTTTTGACGACCGCCATCCATTCTCGAAAACTCCTGAGCTGGCTCCAAGCCACATAGCTAGCCAAGGAGCCAAAATGAACGCCAATCCGAAATTCCTGTCCGCCACGGCGACAGTCGACGAAGCAGCCATCCAGCCGCTGCCGAATTCCCGCAAGATTTACATCGAAGGTTCGCGTCCCGATATTCGCGTGCCGATGCGTGAGATTTCACAGTCCGATACTGCCGCCTCGTTTGGCGCAGAGAAAAATCCACCGATCTACGTGTACGACACCTCCGGTCCTTACACCGATCCATCGATCAAGATCGACATCCGCTCCGGCCTCGATACGCCGCGCCTGCCATGGATTCTGGAACGCAACGACACCGAGGAATTGCCAGGTCCGACTTCGGAATACGGCATCGAACGCCTGAACGATCCGCAATTGGCCGAACTGCGCTTCAACCTGCATCGCAAACCGCGCCGCGCACTGGCCGGCAAGAACGTGTCGCAGATGCATTACGCGCGCCAGGGCATCGTGACGCCGGAAATGGAATTTGTCGCGATTCGTGAAAACATGAATCGTCGCGCCTATCTGGAAGAGTTGAAACAGTCTGGTGAAAAGGGCGCCAAGCTGGCCGAGCTGATGGGCCGCCAGCACCCGGGCCAGTCGTTCGGTGCGTCGATTCCGATGGAAATCACGCCGGAATTCGTGCGCGACGAAATCGCCCGCGGCCGCGCGATCATTCCCGCCAACATCAACCATCCGGAAGTCGAGCCGATGATCATCGGCCGTAATTTCCTGGTGAAGATCAATGCCAACATCGGCAACTCGGCCGTCACCTCGTCGATCGGCGAGGAAGTCGAAAAAATGACGTGGGCAATCCGCTGGGGCGGCGACAATGTGATGGATCTGTCGACCGGCAAGCACATTCACGAAACGCGCGAATGGATCATCCGCAATTCGCCGGTACCGATCGGCACCGTGCCGATCTATCAGGCGCTGGAAAAGGTCAACGGCAAGGCCGAAGACCTGACGTGGGAAATCTTCCGCGACACGCTGATCGAGCAGGCCGAGCAGGGCGTCGATTACTTCACGATCCACGCCGGCGTGCGCCTGCAATACGTGCCGCTGACGGCCAAGCGCATGACCGGCATCGTATCGCGCGGCGGTTCCATCATGGCGAAATGGTGCCTCGCGCATCACAAGGAATCCTTCCTGTACGAACACTTCGAAGACATCTGCCAGATCATGAAAGCGTACGACGTGTCGTTCTCGCTAGGCGACGGCCTGCGTCCGGGTTCGATCTATGACGCCAACGACGAAGCGCAGCTCGGCGAATTGCGCACGCTCGGCGAACTGACGCAGATCGCGTGGAAGCATGACGTGCAGGTGATGATCGAAGGCCCGGGTCACGTGCCGATGCACCTGATCAAGGAAAACATGGACTTGCAGCTGGAACACTGCCACGAGGCGCCGTTCTACACGCTGGGCCCGTTGACGACCGACATCGCGCCGGGCTACGACCACATCACGTCCGGTATTGGCGCGGCGCAGATCGGCTGGTACGGCACGGCGATGCTGTGCTATGTAACGCCGAAGGAGCATCTCGGCCTGCCGAACAAGGTTGATGTCAAGGACGGCATCATCACGTACAAGATTGCCGCGCATGCTGCCGATCTGGCAAAAGGCCACCCCGGTGCGCAAATCCGCGATAATGCACTGTCGAAGGCGCGTTTCGAATTTCGCTGGGAAGACCAGTTCAATATCGGTCTGGATCCGGACAAGGCGCGGGAATTCCACGACGAGACTTTGCCCAAGGATTCTGCTAAAGTCGCGCACTTCTGCTCGATGTGCGGTCCGCACTTCTGTTCGATGAAAATCACGCAGGAAGTCCGCGATTACGCAGCCAATCAGGGCATTTCCGAAATCCAGGCGCTCAAGCAGGGCATGGAAGTCAAATCCATCGAGTTCGTCAAAAGCGGCTCGGAAATTTATCAGAAGCAATGATGTTTGAAATCGAACTGAACGGCGCACCGCACCAGGTCGGCGACGGCAACAATGTCGAAGAACTGGTGGCAGCCTTGTCGCTGGCCGGCAAGGCGGTCGCCGTGGCCATCAACCGCGAGATCGTGCCGCGCAGCCAGTGGGCTGACCGCAAGCTGCAGCCGGCCGATCGCGTCGATGTCGTGCGCGCCATCGGCGGCGGTTGAGTCGCCCGTGCCGGTGCGGCACTTGCCACCCGGCTTTTGATCATGCCTGCAGCATTCTGCAATTTTTGCAATGCGGGCCGCGGCGGACTTGCGACAAGGTCCGTACCGAAGAATACGGAAATCATCATGAGCCAATCCGCTCCACAATCCACGCCATTTGCCGATCAACCATTCGTCGTTGCCGGCAAGACCTATCGTTCGCGCCTGCTGGTCGGCAGCGGTAAATACAAGGACCTGACCGAAACGCGCGAAGCCAGTCTCGCCAGCGGCGCCGAGATCGTCACCGTCGCGATCCGCCGTGTCAACATCGGTCAGGATCCGAATGCGCCCAGCCTGCTCGACGCGCTGCCGCCATCCGAATTCACGCTGCTGCCGAATTCTGCCGGCTGCTACAACGCGGCTGACGCCGTCTACACGCTGCAGCTCGGTCGCGAACTGCTCGGCGGCCACAAGCTGTGCAAGCTGGAAGTGCTGGGCGACGAGAAAACGCTGTTCCCCAACATGCCGGAAACGCTGAAGGCGGCCGAGACGCTGGTGAAAGACGGCTTCGACGTGATGGTGTATTGCAGCGACGATCCGATTCAGGCGCGTATGCTGGAAGACATCGGTTGCGCCGCGATCATGCCGCTGGCATCGCTGATCGGTTCCGGCATGGGCATCCTGAATCCGTGGAACCTGTCGCTGATCATCGAACAATCGAAAGTGCCGGTGATCGTCGATGCCGGTGTCGGTACGGCATCCGATGCGGCGATTGCAATGGAACTCGGTTGCGATGGCGTGCTGATGAACACGGCAATCGCTGGTGCGCAGGACCCGGTGCGCATGGCCTATGCGATGAAGCTCGGCATCGAAGCCGGCCGCAACGCGTATCTGGCCGGCCGCATCGCACGCAAATTCGCCGCTTCGCCATCGTCGCCGATGGCCGGTCGCGTCGTCTGATCTCACAAGGAGAGTGAATATGGACAAGAAAGCAAATCTGCGCGGCTTGTATCTGGTCACGCCCGACTGGGACGATACCCGCAAGCTGCTGGAAATTTCCGAACTGGCATTGAAGGGCGGCCATATCGCGCTGCTGCAGTATCGCCACAAGACGGCAGACGAAGCGCAGCGTCGCGAACAGGCCGAATGCCTGCAAGCCTTGTGCCGCAGCTACCAGACGCCGTTCATCATCAACGACTATGTCGACCTGTGCCTCGCCCTCGATGCGGATGGCATCCACGTCGGCGGCACCGATGCAACGGTGGCCGAAGTGCGCAAGCAGGTTGGTGCGGACAAGATTGTCGGCGCATCCTGTTACGGCAGCCTGGAACGTGCGCAGGCGTCGGAAGCGGCTGGTGCCAGCTATGTCGCTTTCGGCGGTTTCTATCCGTCGCGCGTGAAGAAATATGAAGTCACGACCAAGCCGACCATCGTCAGCGACTGGAAAGCGCAAGGCAAGGTGCCGAGCGTTGTCATCGGCGGTATGACGAAAGACAACGCCGCGCCGCTGGTCGTCAACGGTGCAGATATGGTCGCTGCGATCAGCAGTGTGTATTTGGCCGGCGATCCGCAACGTGCGGTGCAGGAATTCAACGCACTGTTCGACTGATTCTTGAGTGAGGCGTCGCCTGATGCGGTGCTGCAGGGAGTCGAATAATCGACTATTCTTGCCGCCTTCAAAGCAATAAAGACAAAGGATTTTTTCATGCGTGCGATCGAGATTACCCAGCCGGGCGGACCGGAAGTGCTGCAACTGTGCGAGCGCCCGATGCCGGAAGCGAAAGCCGGCGAAGTGCTGATCAAGGTGCATGCAGCCGGCGTCAATCGCCCCGATGTGCTGCAGCGTACTGGCAACTATCCGGTGCCGAAAGGTGCGTCCGATCTGCCGGGTCTGGAAGTGGCCGGGCAAATTGTCGGCGGCGACTTGGCAGGCAGCGGCTTCAATCAGGGCGACATGGTTTGTGCACTGGTGCAAGGTGGCGGTTACGCCGAATACTGCACGGCACCGGCCGAACAATGCCTGCCGATTCCGAAAGGGCTGGATGCAGTGGAAGCCGCATCGCTGCCGGAAACCTTCTTCACCGTCTGGAGCAACGTCTTTGATCGCTGCCATCTGTCCGGCGACGAAACCTTTCTCGTACAGGGCGGTACCTCCGGCATCGGCGTGACGGCGATCCAGATTGCGGCGGCGATGGGACATCGCGTGTTCGCCACCGCCGGCAGCGACGACAAGGCGCGTGCCTGCGAAGTGCTGGGTGCCGAGCGCGGCATCAATTACAAGACCGAAGACTTCGGCGAAGTCGTCAAGGCCGCCACCAATGGCAAGGGCGTTGACGTGATTCTCGACATGGTCGGCGGCGAATATACGGATCGCGAAATTCGTTGCCTGGCCGACGACGGCCGCCTGGTCTTCATCGCACTGCTGGGTGGCAACAAGGCCAATATCAGTCTCGGCCAGGTGCTGCTGCGCCGGTTGACGATCACCGGTTCCACGCTGCGTCCGCGTCCGGTCGCGTTCAAGGCGGCGATTGCGCACCAGCTGCGCGCCAAGGTCTGGCCGCTGATCGCTGCCGGCAAGATCAAGCCGGTCGTGTATCAGACCTTCACGCTGGAAGAAGCGGCGCAAGCACATGTGCTGATGGAAAGCAGCACGCATATCGGCAAGATCGTGCTGAAAGTGGTTTGATGCGATTGCGTTGAATAAAAAACCCGGCATATGCCGGGGTTTTTTATGCGCATCACTTTGCGGTTATTGGAAGCGATCGAATCGTCAGGATCGAATTTTTACCGCGATCGGAGAAGGGATATGCCGATTGGCGGCGGCGAAAGGCGGTTTCATTGCCCGGCGATTTGCTTCAGTTCGTTAGCCTGCTTGCCGGGTTTCGGGTTGTAGCGGACGAGGCGTTCGATCAATATCGGGCCTTCTTCCAGCAGGAAATCATGAAACGCTTGCGCCACCGGTGGCAGGCGCTTGTTCCGGCGATGCACGACATACCAGTTCAGCATCACCGGGAATCCCACCACGTCCAGCACGGCCAGGCTGCCGGCCTGCAATTCCAGGCTGATCGTGTGTGCGGACAGGAAGCTGATGCCCATGCCGGCGATGACGGCCTGCTTGATGGTTTCCGTGCTGCGGATCTCCATCACGACGTTTTTCGGCATGTTGCCGGCCAATCCTTCTTCCATCGAGATCCACGTGTCCGAACCTTTTTCGCGGACGACGAAAGGCTCGTTCAGCAGCGCACTCAGCGGTATGTTTTTCTGCGATACCAGATGATGATCAGGGGCGGCAACGATCACGTACGGGTGCGGGGCGAATGCCTCGTTTTGCGTATCGATATCCAGCGGCGGACGTACCATGATCGCCAGATCGGTCAGATTGTTTGCCAATTGGTTCAGTAAACCTTCGCGATTGTGTACCGACAGATTCAGCGTCACGCCCGGATGGCTGCGCGCGAATTCGACCAGCAGGCGTGGGAAAAAGTAGTCGCCCGCGCTGATCACGGCAACGTTCAACTTGCCGCCGGTGATTCCCTTGAATTGCGTCATCGCATCTTCGGCTTCCTGGAATTGCTGGATGATCGTGCGGCTGTAATGCAGCAATTCTGCGCCGCCGGGCGTCAGGTAGATTTTCTTGCCGAGTTGCTCGAACAAGGGCAGGCCGGCGTGTTCTTCCAGCTTTTTGACTTGCGTCGAGACGGCAGGCTGCGTCAGGTGCAGTTCTTCGGCGGCGCGCGAAAAGCTCAAATGGCGGGCAACGGTTTCAAAAACCTTTAATTGCCGCAGCGTTGCATTTTTCATATTGCAGTCCAGCTATAAGTTCAAGGGAATTATTATGATTAATTACTTTAACTATGCCTAATCATTTTTTGTCCCTAAGATCAGCGAAATCACGAATAAACTTCGGGATTGGCAGTGAACCGGCATGTCGTGCGTCTGGCGCGCAAGGAGCTTTTGATCCGACGACCCGGTCACTACCATGATGGCGATATCGCGCATTTCCATAAATCAACTTTTGGAGCATTGCGGGGGAATCGACATCGAGCATGGCGTCGCACACGGTTGCCTCATGATCTGGCGCAACGGTGATCGCGATGCGAAGTGCTGCACTGCGCATGTCAGCTGACCTGCTGGATATCGCGCCGCGTGTAGCATGCCGCTCATTTCATTTTTTGCTCAAACGCGAAGATGATTGGTTGTTTCCGGCAGTGTGCCGCTCTGCGGATCAAGTTGTGCAGGGTGCTGCAATGCGCAGATTTTCGAATCTTAACCGAGGTCAAGGCGTTCGGACGGCGCATCCCCGACAATCCCGGCACCGTTTAAATTCGAGTCGAGAATTGCTAGAATGGCTGTCTTTTTGCTGAGAATATCGACGGTTTTTGCGTGGATGAAATGCAAAAAATATCGTAGCGAATCGCTGCTAAAAATTGGTTATCAATAAGGACGATCATGAATATCCACGAGTATCAAGGGAA
Source organism: Oxalicibacterium solurbis (assembly GCF_014635845.1). Taxonomy (GTDB): domain Bacteria; phylum Pseudomonadota; class Gammaproteobacteria; order Burkholderiales; family Burkholderiaceae_D; genus Oxalicibacterium; species Oxalicibacterium solurbis. The sequence continues at coordinate 116,463 of NZ_BMDP01000004.1, forward strand.
AGAAATCCTGCGCAAGTACGGTGTCACGACACCGAAAGGCTTTCCATGTTTCTCCGTAGACGAGGCTGTGCAGGCTGCTGAAAAACTGGGCGGCAAGGTATGGGTTGTCAAGGCGCAGATCCATGCAGGCGGTCGCGGTAAAGGAGGCGGTGTCAAGGTTGCGAAATCGCTGGACGAAGTTCGCAAATACGCAAACGACATTCTGGGCATGACGCTGGTGACGCACCAGACCGGTCCGGAAGGCCGTCTGGTCAAGCGTTTGCTGATCGAAGAAGGCGCGGATATCAAGAAAGAACTGTACGTGGGTATGGTCGTCGATCGTGGCAGCCAGCGCGTTGCGCTGATGGCGTCGAGCGAAGGCGGCATGGACATCGAGCACGTCGCAGAACACACGCCTGAAAAAATTCACAAGGTATTCATCGATCCGGTCAAAGGTCTGCTCGACAGCGAAGCCGACGACATCGCTCGCAAGATCGGTGTGCCTGAAGGTTCTATCGGCCAGGCTCGTGCATTCATGCAAGGCCTGTACAAGGCGTTCGACGAGTCCGACGCATCGCTGGCTGAAATCAACCCGCTGATCGTGACCGGCGACGACCGTATCGTTGCGCTGGACGCGAAATTCAACTTCGACTCCAACGCGATGTATCGTCATCCTGAAATCCAGGAAATGCGCGATCTGGACGAAGAAGACGCAGCTGAAATCGAAGCATCGAAATTCGACCTGACCTACATCTCGCTCGACGGCAACATCGGCTGCCTCGTCAACGGCGCTGGTCTGGCGATGGCAACCATGGACGTCATCAAGCTGTACGGCGGCGAACCAGCCAACTTCCTCGACGTCGGCGGCGGTGCGACGACCGAGAAAGTGACCGAAGCATTCAAGATCATGTTGAAAAACCCGGACATCAAGGCGATTCTGGTCAACATCTTCGGCGGCATCATGCGTTGCGACGTGATCGCAAACGGCGTGATCGCAGCGGCAAAGCAGGTTGATCTGCAGGTTCCTCTGGTCGTTCGCATGGCGGGCACCAACGAAGAGCTCGGCAAGAAAATTCTGGCTGAATCCGGCCTCCCGATCATCACGGCTAACAACATGGCTGAAGCGGCTGAGAAAGTCGTCAAAGCAGCACAGGGGAAATAATCAATGTCTATCCTGATCAACAAAGACACCAAGGTCATCACCCAAGGTATCACCGGCAAGACCGGTCAGTTTCACACCAAGATGTGCATCGAGTATGCGAACGGTAAGAACTGCTTCGTCGCCGGTGTGAACCCGAAAAAAGCGGGTGAATCGTTCGAAGGCGTGCCAATCTATGGCACGGTTGCTGAAGCGAAGGCCGAAACCGGCGCCACCGTTTCCGTCATCTACGTTCCGCCGCCATTCGCTGCCGCTGCAATCGACGAGGCTGTCGACGCAGGCGTCGATCTGGTGATCTGCATTACCGAAGGCATTCCTGTGCGCGACATGATCCGTACCAAGCAGCGCATGGAAGGCAAGAAAACCCTGCTGCTCGGACCGAACTGCCCAGGCCTGATCACTCCAGACGAAATCAAGATCGGCATCATGCCGGGTCATATCCACAAGAAAGGTCGCATCGGCGTCGTTTCGCGTTCGGGTACGTTGACCTATGAAGCCGCTGGTCAGCTGGCTGAATTCGGCCTCGGTCAATCGACCGTCGTCGGTATCGGCGGCGATCCGGTTTCGGGTCTGAAGCACGTCGACGTGCTGCGCATGTTCAATGATGATCCTGATACCGATGCCGTCATCATGGTCGGTGAAATCGGCGGTGATGCAGAGGAAACCTGTGCACGCTGGATCAAGGACAACATGAAGAAACCGGTTGTCGGCTTCATCGCTGGCGTTACCGCGCCTCCGGGCAAGCGCATGGGCCACGCCGGTGCGATCATTTCCGGCGGTAAAGGTACGGCGCAAGAGAAGCTGGCAGTCATGGAAGCTTGCGGCATCAAAGTGACGAAGAATCCGTCCGAAATGGGCCGCCTGCTGAAGTCGGTTCTGTAAGCAAGTACCTGCTCTGCAATAGAGCGCAGCATCCGCGGAAGAAATGTTTCCGCGGATGCGGTTTTCATTCATTGCCGATCGGCTGCATGCCTGAGTGCAACGGCTGCTTCCGATGGACGCGACACCCTGCCGCGTTTATAATTTCGGCTCATTTATAGAAAGTCAAAAATGTCACAACGTTGGGTCCGTTTCAGCCACGCCGGCAACACGCAATTTGGTACGCTCGAAGGCGACAATATCCAGGTGCACACCGGCGACATGTTCAACAATCCGGTCAAGACCGACACGGTGCTGAACATCAATGACGTCAAGGTGCTGATGCCGGCCCAGCCGACCAAGATCATCGCGATGTGGAACAACTTCCACGCCCTCGCGAAAAAACTGAACCTGGCAGATCCGGCCGAGCCGCTGTATCTGATCAAGGCACCGAATTCCTATCTGAATCCTGGCGAGACGATCGAGAAGCCGCCGACCGATGAAAAAATCGTGTTCGAAGGCGAGCTCGGCATCGTGATCGGCAAGACCGCAAAACGCGTGTCCGAGGCGGACGCGTTGAACCATGTGTTCGGCTACACGGTGGCAAACGATGTGACCGTCGCCGACATCCTGTTCCGCGATTCCTCGTTCCCGCAGTGGGTGCGCGCAAAGGGCCTGGACACGTTCTGCCCGTTCGGCCCGGTCATTGCAACCGATCTCGATCCGACGATCCTGGTCGTTAAAACCATCCTCAACGGCGACGTTCGACAAGACTACCCGATCAGCGACATGCGCTTCTCGGTGCAACAACTGGTCAGTCTGATTTCCGCCGACATGACGCTGTACCCGGGCGACATCATCCTCTGCGGCACCTCTGTCGGTGTCGGCTCGATGAAGCCGAACAGCACGATTGAGGTCGAGATTGCCGGCATCGGCAAGCTCACAAACAGTTTCAAATAAAACTGAGGTAATGAGTATGAAAATTGCAGTTATCGGAGCCGGTGCAATCGGCGGATATGTTGCCGTGAAACTGGCATTGGCAGGCGACGATGTCACCTGTATCGTGCGTGGCGCCAATCTGGAAGCCATCAGCAAGAACGGTCTGAAACTGATCATGGATGACGGCACCGAACACGTCGCATCCAACGTCAAGGCGACGAACGATTACGACAAGGCAGGCCAGCAGGACATGATCATCCTGGCGATGAAAGCACACCAGCTGGAAGCGATCGCCGACGACCTGCACAAGCTGATCGGCCCGGAAACCGTCATCGTCACGATGCAAAACGGTATCCCGTTCTGGTACTTCCACAAGCACGGCGGCAAGCTGGCCGGTACGCGCGTTTCCAGCGTCGATCCGACTGGCAAGATTACCGAGAAGATTCCTGCTGACCGTGTCATCGGTTGCGTCGTGTATCCGGCTTCGGAATTGATCGCTCCGGGCGTTATCAAGCACATCGAAGGCGACCGCTTCCCGGTGGGCGAGCTGGATGGCTCGATCAGCGAGCGTGTCACCCGCGTTTCCGAATGCTTCACGAAGGGCGGCTTCAAGGCGCCTGTGCTGGACAACATCCGTGCTGAAATGTGGTTGAAGCTGTGGGGTAACCTGACGTTCAACCCGATCAGCGCATTGTCGCATTCGACATTGCAGGACATCTGCCAATTCCCGCTGACGCACGAACTGGCCGCTGCAATGATGACCGAGGCGAAAACGATCGCCAACAAGCTGGGCATCGAATTCCGCGTGCCGCTCGAGAAGCGTATCGCCGGCGCAGAAAAGGTCGGCAAGCACAAGACTTCGATGCTGCAGGACGTCGAAGCTGGTCGCGATCCGGAAATCGACGCGCTGGTGGGTTCCGTTGTCGAACTCGGTCGTCTGACCGAAACGCCGACGCCGCATATCAACACCGTCTACTCGCTGGTCAAATTGCTGGCGAAGACGATGGGCGAGGAAACCGGCCACGTCAAGATGCAGAAATGTGCCTGATAGGGTAAATCGCAGGTAAGAAACGCCCATGTCGATCTGATCGCATGGGCGTTTTTAATATGCGCGCTGACATGTCTGTCATCTGAGGGATTTTTGATTGCGTGAAGCCCGCGTAGCTTCATTGCTAATGGGGTGTAATTGACGCGCGAGAGTTCTATTTGTCTTGGCGGAGGGTTTTCTGACTGATTCTTAACCTGAATCAAGGAAACAGGGGCGCGCATCTCGCAAAATCCGCGGCTAATACGTATTAACACGTACTGGACGCAGAGCGCACAGTGTGTGAATATCGCCCACGGACAAGCATTATTTTTCCCACAGCTGTCCGCTAAGGTGGCACACTCTCGCAATTATTTGCGGTGGCCCCAAAAATACTAGGGAAAACTGAATTCGAGGTACTGTTGTTCAGATGTGCGTTCGATACGTCGAACAGACAGCTACCAGCAGGTTTGCAGATTGCGGAAAAAGGAGCCGCATGACGCAAGCCCATAATTTGAGAATGTTACATGGACATCGGGAATGCTCTCGAAGTCCAAAAACTTGATCCAGATCAAGAGAATTTTCGAAAAAAAGACACACCATCATTTTCGAAAAATATAAAAAGTAACTGCAGGTTATGTTTCGGTGCATCGAAGTCGCACGATGCCAGTGCTCACGAGGCGCTCAATAAAAGCGGCAGAAGTAAAAAAGTATCAAAATTATTATTCACAGGAGACAGTAAATGATCAAGGAATTCATTTCTAAAGGCGGTATTGCAAAAGCAACTCTGGGTGCCTTTGCTGCTGCAGCTCTGACAGCAACCCCGGCATTTGCCGCATGGAAGCCAACCAAACCGGTTGAATTCGTCGTTCCAGCCGGTACCGGTGGTGGCGCTGACCAGATGGCACGTCTGATCCAGGGTGCGGTCATCAAAAACAAACTGATGGATCAGCCGCTGATCGTCGTCAACCGTTCCGGTGGCGCTGGCGCTGAAGGTTTCCTTGACGTGAAGAACTCGAAAGGCGATGCACACAAGATTGTCATCACCCTGTCGAACTTGTTCACCACGCCGATGGCAACGGGTGTTCCGTTCAACTGGAAAGACATGACCCCGGTCGCCATGCTGGCACTGGATCAGTTCGTCCTGTGGACCAACGCTGAGAAGCCATACAAGTCCGCAAAAGATTACATCGATGCTGTGAAGGCTGCTGGCCCGAACAAATTCAAGATGGGCGGTACGGGTTCCAAGCAGGAAGATCAGATCATCACGGCTGGTCTGGAGAAAGCAACCGGCACTAAGTTCATCTACATTCCGTTCAAAGGCGGCGGCACGGTTGCTGTTCAGCTGGTCGGTAACCACATCGATTCTTCGGTGAACAACCCGATCGAAGCAGTCTCGCAATGGCGTGCGGGCAAATTGAATGCGCTGTGCGTGTTCGATACCGAACGTATGCCATACAAGGCAAAGATCACCGAAACCCAATCGTGGAACGACGTTCCTACCTGTAAAGAAGCCGGCATTCCGACCGACTACACGATGCTGCGTGGCATTTTCATGCCGCCAGGTGTAACGGCCGACCAACTGGCTTTCTATGTCGATCTGTTCAAAAAAGTGCGTGAAACGCCGGAATGGAAAGATTACATGGAGAAAGGCGCGTTCAACACGTCTTTCAAAACTGGCGACGACTTCAAGGCCTGGCTCGAAAATGCAGAGAAGCAGCACGCAACTCTGATGGAAGAAGCCGGCTTCATGGCCAAGAAGTAATCATAGGGCGCAATAGCTGATACTGCCCGCCGTACGCGGCGGCAGTATCAGTCCTCTGCCCGCACTCAAGTAAAAATTTCAGGAGCATTCCTCATGGATCAGAATTTGGAATCCGGCGATGGCGTTCGTACGGGCGTGGCTACTTACGTAGTCGATGCTGTGGTCGCCGCAATTCTATTGGCACTTGGCATCCTCATTATCGTGACTAGTTGGCGTCTCGGTGCTGGTTGGACGTCTACCGGCCCAGGCTCGGGTTATTTCCCTTTCGGCATGGGCGTTCTTATCGCACTCTCCGGTGGTGTTACCTTGGGCCAAGCCCTGTTCGGTAAAAACAAGAATATGGAAATATTCGCCGACAAGGAACAGATTACGCGCGTACTGCAGGTTTTTATTCCTTCGATCATCTATGTTGGCGGTATCGAGATTTTCGGCGTGTATGTCGCGTCCGCAGTTTTCGTCGCCTTGTTCATGATTTTCCTGGGCAAATATTCGGCCATCAAGGCAATCATTATTGCGTTCGCGGTTAATGCCGTGTTCTTCCTGATGTTCGAAGTATGGTTCAAGGTCCCACTGTTTAAAGGGTTATTGGATCCTCTGGCATTCCTCGGCTATTAAGCCTGGGCGGTCGAGGTGGCTGTTTAGTCAGAAGGAATTCAAGGAGTTTTAGTCAAAATGGATGAACTTAATTCACTATTTCACGGGTTCGCAGTACTAATGACCCCGGCCAACTTTTTGCTGATGATTGTCGGCATTACGTTGGGTGTTCTGGTCGGTGTTCTGCCGGGTCTGGGTGGCGCAAACGGTGTTGCCATTCTGTTGCCGTTGACGTTCTCGATGTCACCGACTTCGGCAATCATCATGTTGTCGTGCCTTTACTGGGGTGCGTTGTTCGGTGGTGCAATCACTTCCGTGCTTTTCAATATTCCGGGCGAGCCGTGGTCGGTTGCGACGACATTCGACGGGTATCCGATGGCGCAGAAGGGTGAGGCTGGAGCCGCACTGACTACCGCATTTACGTCGTCTTTCGTTGGTGCATTCCTGGCGGTCATCATGATCACCTTCCTGGCGCCGCTGGTTGCGAGCTTTGCACTCGAATTCGGTGCGCCTGAATTCTTCTCGGTTTACCTGTTGACGTTCTGCAGCTTTGTCGGCATGGGTAAAGGTTCGCCGATGAAGATTCTGGGTTCGATGGCACTGGGCTTTGCCCTGGCATGCGTCGGTCTGGATACGGTGACGGGTCAATTGCGTCTGACCTTCGGCTTCGAAGAGTTCATGCGCGGTTTCGACTTCCTGATCGCAGTTATCGGCTTGTTCGGTATCGGCGAAATCCTGTTGTCGATGGAAGAAGGCCTGGCATTCTCCGGTAAAAACGCGAAGATCAACCCAGCGGTTGTGTTCCAGACCTGGAAACGCCTGCCGCAGTTCTGGGTCACGTCGCTGCGTAGTGCGGCTGTCGGTATCTGGATGGGTATTACCCCGGGTGGTGCAACGCCGGCTTCGTTCATGTCCTATGGCCTGGCCAAGAAGATGGGCAAGAACGGTGCAAACTTCGGCAAGGGTGAAATCGAAGGCGTGGTCGCACCGGAAACCGCTGCGCACGCTGCGGGTACTTCGGCACTGCTGCCAATGCTGGCACTCGGTATCCCAGGTTCGCCGACGGCAGCTGTTCTGTTGGGTGGTCTGCTGATCTGGGGCCTGCAACCTGGTCCGTTGCTGTTCGTCGAGCAGCACGACTTCGTGTGGGGCCTGATCGCCAGTATGTACCTGGGTAACCTGGTTGGCCTGCTGGTTGTGTTGACCACCGTTCCGCTGTTTGCATCGATCCTGCGTATTCCGTTCTCGATCATCGCTCCGGTCATTATCGTGATTTGCGGTATCGGCGCGTACACGGTCGGCAATGCAATGTTCGATACCTGGCTGATGCTGATCTTTGGTATCGTTGGCTATCTGTTCAAGAAGCTCGACTATCCGCTCGCACCGCTGGTTCTGGCGCTGGTTCTGGGTCGTAATGCAGAAGACTCGTTCCGTCAGGCAATGCTGTCGTCGCAAGGCGACGTGATGATCATGTTCTCGAATGGTCTGGTCGGCAGCATTACCACGCTGGCATTGATCATGCTGTTCTGGCCGCTGATCTCGAAGATCATCGCAAAGATCCGTCCACCGAAAGAGGACGAATTTGCGGCGCATCGCGAAGCAGAATAAACGGCTGCAGTCGTTATAAAAAATCCCGCAAGGTTTGCCTTGCGGGATTTTTTTATTTCACGAAAGACAATGCTGTCGTACTGAAAGATGGCACAGGGGTTGCGACATCTATAACGATGCACTAATGCTTGTATGGAGGTTCGCGAGAATGCTGGCTTTTTGCCATTAAAGCCAAAAGAATCCGATAGCGAAATATTCACGTCGCGAATGAAATATTCGCATTTGCCAAGGCTAGATTTTTCCCTGATGCTTCAGTCTGCTGAGCGTTTCGGGTGACAGATTGAGGTAGGAGGCCAGCTCCTTCTTGGGGATCCGGTCGAACAACTCCGGATGTTTGCGCAAGAAGCGCTGTACGCGTCCTGGGGCGTCCAGCAGGTGCAGGGTAATGGTATGCGCCATGATGTCGCTCATGACTTGCATGACGTCATATTCGAAAGCATGTTTGACATGCTCATGCTTGTCCATGAATGCAATCCATTGCTGGAGTGGCAATTTTGCGACACGTGCCTTCGTGACGCAGATGATGCTGTAGGGCGTAGGAGTTTTAAGACGCCAGGCGGCGTAACTGGTTTCCATGTTGCGCTCATCGGCGAAGCGCAAAATCATTTCCTTGGCTTGCTGATTGGTAACAACCCGTTTGAGAATGCCGTCAAGGATGAAATATTGCTCCATTTCATGTACACCTTGATGCAACAGGAAGTCGCCCTTGGGGCAATCAACGATGACGAGATGCGGTTCCAGTTCCGCCCATTCGCTATCCGTTATGTCCTTTAAGCCCAGATTCTGCCTTAGTTGAACGCGGATCACGTTTTTTTCGGGATGGCTGTCGACAGTCGGCATTGGCGGCAAGAAGCAGAATTAGGGGCTGCACGGGGAGTGAATCATGCGATGAAAATTGACCGGGGTCAATGATAGATGCGCAGGCAGATCGATATGATACCCCCACTTGGTTAACGATGCGTATAGAGCACGTTTAAAGGGTATCTCTAAAAGTCCGCTTTGGATTTTTAGAGATGCCTTTCAAGTAACGAAACAACCGTGAAAGCACGGTTTTTCAACGGCAGGTGTTGAGCTTGGCTCAGCCTAATTCGCAATCAACGAAGAGAACATCATTATGAAAAACGACATTCAAGCAACAGCAGCCGACGTCGAGCTGACTGATGGCTTCCATCTGCTGATGGATGCGCTGGAAATGAACGGCATCAAGAACATTTACGGTCTGCTCGGTATTCCGGTGACCGAAGTTGGTCGCATGTGGCAAGCCCGCGGCAACAACTTCTACAGCTTCCGCAACGAACAGAACGCTGGCTACGCCGCGTCGGTTGCCGGTTACCTGACCAAGAAGCCTGGTATCTGCGTTACTGTTTCGGCGCCTGGCTTCCTGAACGGCCTGACCGCACTGGCAAATGCCACGACGAACTGCTTCCCGATGATCCTGATCTCGGGTTCGTCCGAGCGTGAAATCGTCGACCTGCAGCAAGGCGACTACGAAGAAATGGATCAGTTGAACATCGCTCGTCCGCACTGCAAGGCTTCCTTCCGTATCAACCGTGTTGAAGATATCGGCGTTGCAGTCGTTCGTGCAATCCGTACCGCATTGTCCGGTCGTCCGGGCGGTGTCTATCTGGACATCCCGGCTCGTCTGTTCAGCACCACGATGCCTGCAGAAGAAGGCAAGAACTCGCTGTGGGTTCCGGTTGATCCGGCTCCGGCACAAATCCCTGGTCCAGACGCAGTCAAACGCGCTGTCGACCTGATCAAGGGCGCGAAGAAGCCGTTGATCCTGCTGGGCAAAGGTGCTGCTTACGCTCAATGCGACGACGATATCAAGGCACTGGTCGAAGAAACCGGTATCCCGTTCACGCCGATGTCGATGGCAAAAGGCCTGATCTCCGATACGCACCCGCAATGCGGCGCTGCCGCGCGTTCGATGGTCCTGCAAGAATCCGACGTTGTCGTTCTGATCGGTGCACGTCTGAACTGGCTGCTGTCGCACGGTAAAGGCAAAACCTGGGGCAATCCGAAGAAATTCATCCAGATCGACATCCAGGCAAACGAAATCGACAGCAACGTGCAGATCCACGCACCGCTGGTTGGCGACGTCCAGTCCTGCGTCAACGCACTGCGCGCTGGCCTGAAGGGCATGGCCAAGCCGACCGAATGGATGAACGCTGTGGCCGAGAAAGCTTCGGGCACCCGTGCCAAACTGGCATCCAAACTGTCGACCGCTACCCCGGTCATGAACTACCACAACTCGCTGGGCGCAATCCGTGACGTGCTGAAGAACTACCCGGACAGCATCTTGGTCAACGAAGGCGCGAACGCGCTGGACAATGCGCGTATGGTCATCGATCAATACCAGCCGCGTAAGCGTGTCGATACCGGTACCTGGGGCGTCATGGGCGTCGGTATGGGTTCGGCTGTTGCAGCTGCTGTTGAATCGGGCAAGCCGGTCGTGGCAGTGTGCGGCGACTCCGCATTCGGTTTCAGCGGCATGGAATACGAAACGCTGACCCGTTACAACCTGCCGGTTACTGTTGTCATCATGAACAACGGCGGTATCTACCGCGGTGACGAAGCCAGCCCGAACCACCAGTTCTCGTGCATGCTGTTCAACCCGAACACCCGTTACGACCTGTTCAGCAAATCGCTGGGTGGCGAAGGCGTTCGTGTGACCACGCCGGAAGAACTGGCCAAGGCGCTGGAAGATTCGATCAAATCGGGCAAAACGACGATCATCGATGCAATCATCGATCCGGCAGCAGGTGTCGAATCGGGCCGTATCGGCAATCTGAACATTGTCAGCACGATCGGCAAGAAGTAATCGCCAAGCGGGCGCAAATTGCGCCCGTGCCTGTTCCGATCAATTCCGTCATCTTCGAAATGAAGATGACGGAATGAAAAAACAGCAAGTATTTCAGCCACGGCCGAGAGCAGGCGCTGATCGGATATTGGATATACAATAGACAGGCTAAACAGCTGGCAAATATTCCACCGCAAGGTGGAGTTTTTTATCTGGGCAGAACCGCATTACAACTGCTTCAGTAATAAGTTAAACGATTGAAAAGGAATTCATCAATGAGCAAGCCACTAGAAGGGATCAAGATCATCGACTTTACCCACGTGCAAGCTGGTCCTGCATGTACCCAGCTGCTGGCGTGGTTTGGCGCGGATGTCATCAAAGTCGAGCGCCCAGGTTCCGGCGACGTTACCCGTAACCAGTTGCGCGATGTTCCAGATGCTGATGCACTGTACTTCACGATGCTGAACAGCAACAAGCGCTCGCTGACGCTTGATACCAAGACTCCGCAAGGCAAGGAAGTTCTGGAAAAGCTGATCAAGGAATCCGACGTCATGGTCGAGAACTTCGGTCCGGGCGCTCTGGATCGTATGGGCTTCTCGTGGGCACGTATTCAGGAATTGAACCCTGGCATGATCATGGCATCGGTCAAGGGCTTCTCCGAAGGTCACCACTACGAAGACCTGAAAGTCTACGAAAACGTTGCACAATGCGCTGGTGGCGCTGCTTCGACGACCGGTTTCTGGGATGGTCCTCCGACCGTTTCGGCAGCTGCTCTGGGTGACTCCAATACCGGTATGCACCTGGCAATCGGTATCCTGACCGCGCTGATGAGCCGTCAGAAAAGCGGTAAGGGCCAGAAGGTCGCCGTTTCGATGCAAGATGCCGTCTTGAACCTGTGCCGCGTCAAGCTGCGCGATCAACAGCGTCTGGACAAATTGGGCTTCCTGAAAGAATACCCGCAATATCCGCACGGCAAATTCACCGATGTCGTCCCACGTGGTGGTAACGCCGGCGGTGGCGGTCAACCGGGCTGGGTGCTCAAGTGCAAGGGCTGGGAAACCGATCCGAACGCCTACATCTACTTCACCGTTCAAGATCACGCATGGCCACCGATCTGCAAGGCGCTGGGCAAGGAAGAATGGATTGAAGATCCAGCGTACAACACGCCGGATGCACGTCAAGACAAGATCTTCGACATTTTCGCAACGATCGAAGAATGGCTCAAGGACAAAACCAAGTTTGAAGCGGTGGATTACCTGCGCAAGTTCGACATCCCATGCGCACCGGTTCTGTCCATGAAGGAAATCGCTGAAGACAAATCGCTGCGTGACAGCGGTTCCATCGTCGAAGTCGATCACCCGAAACGCGGCAAGTACCTGACCGTCGGTTCCCCGATCAAATTCTCCGACCTGAAACCAGAAATCAAGGCGTCGCCACTGCTCGGTGAGCACACCGACGAAGTTCTGGCTCAACTGGGTTACACCAAAGAGCAGATCGCTGAAATGCACGCTGCAAAAGCAGTTTAATTGGTTTAACAACCAATACTGAAAAAAGGCGCCGAAAGGCGCCTTTTTTATTTTCAGTCGATGTATTCGCTTGGAAGCGAGAGGTTGTCCCGATTTTGTCGAATTTCGGCGCTTTGCCAACTCGCTATGGCGGAAAAGAGCGATGCAGCGGGTAGGCAGGAAAGCGGTTTAACGGTAGCATAACGGGTTTCGTCCCCGGCTTTGATCACGCGCGATCGGTAGGCAAGGCAAAGTGGGAGAAGGCCACAAAATCCTGTCAAAAGCGGGGCGGCGCAGCGTGGTATCAGCGATGAAATTGACCGGGATCAATGATGCCGGCGCAGACGGATCGCTATGATACGCGCACTATAAAAGGACGCGCGCAAGCGCACGGTCGAGCGAGCGGGAAGGTATTCGGCGCGCTTCGAAATGGATATTTGACGGTCATGAGCAGACGCTCACGGCGCGAGCGGATAGCGAATCTGCTCGCGTTTTTTGTACAAGGAGTAGTTTGATGAGTAAGGCACTAAGCGGTTACCGCATCCTGGATTTCACACACGTGCAATCCGGCCCTGCTTGCACCCAGTTGCTGGCATGGTTTGGCGCTGACGTGATCAAGGTCGAGCGCGCTGGCGAAGGCGACGTGACGCGCAGCCAATTGCGTGACATTCCGGAAGCGGACAGCCTGTATTTCACGATGTTGAACGGCAACAAGCGCTCGATCACGCTGAACACCAAAAACCAGAAGGGCAAGGCTGTTCTGGAAAAACTGATCAAGGAATGCGACGTTCTGGTTGAAAACTTCGCGCCAGGTGCACTGGATCGCATGGGCTTCAGCTGGGAACGCATTCAGGAATTGAACCCGAAAATGATCATGGCATCGGTCAAGGGTTTTGGTCCTGGTCCTTACGAAAACTGCAAAGTGTATGAAAACGTCGCGCAATGCGCGGGCGGTGCTGCATCGACCACCGGTTTCGACGACGGCCCTCCACTGGTGACTGGCGCGCAGATCGGCGATACCGGTACCGGCATGCACCTCGCGCTGGGTATCATGGCTGCATTGATCCAGCGTCAAACCACCGGCCGTGGCCAACGCGTGCTGGCTGCGATGCAGGATGCTGTGCTGAATCTGTGCCGCGTCAAGTTGCGCGACCAGCAGCGCCTGGATCGTACTGGCGTGATGAAGGAATATCCGCAATACCCGGATACCCCGTTCGGTGAAGCTGTTCCGCGTGCCGGAAACGCATCCGGCGGTGGTCAGCCAGGTTCCGTGCTGAAGTGCAAGGGTTGGGAAACCGATCCGAACGCCTACATCTACTTCATCGCGCAAGCACCGGTGTGGGAAGCGATTTGCAAGGTGATCGGCAAGGAAGAATGGTTGGCCGATCCCGAATACGCAACGCCGGCTACCCGTCTGCCGCATCTGAAGAGCATCTTCGCGACGGTCGAGGAATGGACCAAGACCAAGACCAAGTTCGAGGTGATGGATATCCTCAACGAGTTTGATATTCCTTGCGGTCCGATTCTGTCGATGAAAGAAATCGCCGAAGAGCAGTCACTGCGTGACACTGGCACGATCGTGGAAGTCGATCACCCGGTGCGCGGCAAATATCTGACTGTCGGCAACCCGATCAAACTGTCCGACAGCCCGACTGAAGTAACGCGTTCGCCGCTGCTGGGCGAGCATAATGAAGAAGTGCTGTCGCAACTGGGATATTCCAGCGCGGATATCGCCGATCTGCGCAGCGAGGGTGTGATCTCGTAAGGCAGTATGTGCTGTGCATGATAAAAGCCTCTCCAATGGAGAGGCTTTTTTGTTTATGGGGCTACAAGCGCACTATATAAGTTGATTCGAAATGGATGTGCATTGGCTATTTATAGCCAATGTGGATGCGTATGCGACGATGTGAGAAAAGCGTGAATTTTTCAGGCGAAATTCCGTACCGGAATAACAGCCATACATGTCGCAAATGAGAATCATTCTTTTTGGTGGTGGATGCGTGCAGAAGCGGAATTTTTAGCGTATCTTTGAGTCTTGAATCCATATATGCACACGAGATCATGTGTGAAAATTGACCTTGGTCAATGTGTGCGGGTAGCGTCATCGATAAGATACGCGCACCCGAAAAGGCTAAAGATATGCAAAAAAAAGCATATATGTGGCTTCAAAAGGGGAGAAACTGATGAGCAAAGCGGTTTTGCGGGCTATATCGGTGCTGGCGATGTTTGCCGGCGTGTTGCAGGTGGCGGTCGCCGAGGATGGCGTAACGGATTCCACGATTCTGATCGGTCAAACGATCGGCGTGACCGGTACGGTGGCGGGAACCGTCAAGGAAATGAATGAGGGCGCGCGCGCCTATCTGGCAATCGTCAACAAGCAAGGGGGCGTCAACGGTCGCAAGATCGAGCTTCGGACGCTGGACGATCAGTATTTGCCGGAAAGAGCAGCGGCCAATGCAAAGGCCCTGATAGAGAAGGACAAGGTCTTTGCATTGTTCCAGAGTCGAGGAACGCCGCAGACGCTGGCGATCCTGCCGGAACTGGAAGCACGGAAGGTGCCGTTGATCGCACCAAGCACGGGGGCTGAGAGCCTGCATGTGCCGGTCAACAGATTGGTGTTCAACGTCCGGGCGAAGTATCAGGACGAAGTGGTGAAAGCCATCGAACACTTCAACACGCTCGGTATGAAGCATATCGGGCTGTTGACGTATGAGAAGGACGACGCGCTGGGGCTGGATGGCGTGAACGGTTTCAACAAGGGCATGGCGGAATACAAGCTGACGCCGGCCTTTATCGAAATCTTTCCGCGATTGAAGCCCGACGTCGATGCAGTGGCGCAGAAGCTGGTGGGCGAGGCGCCGGACGCATTGATCATCGTCAGTTCGGGAGCGAACACAGTGGACGTGATCAAGGCAATCCGGGCGCGCGGCGGCAGGATGCAGATCATGACGCTGTCGAACAATTCGTCGCAGGATTTCATTCGGGATTTGGGCGCGGACGCAGCAGGCGTGATCGTGTCGCAGATTACGCCGCCGCCGAATTTGTCGACGACAGTGCTGGGGCAGGAATTTCAGGCTGCGGCCAAGGCATCGGGGGCAACAGTCTCCTATGCGGGGATGGAAGGTTTTCTGTCGGCCAAGGTCATGGTGGAAGGATTGCGTCGAACGGGACGCAATCTGACGCGTGAGAATCTGGTGCATGCACTGGAAACGATGCAACGAGTGGACATGGGCGGTGTATCGCTCAGCTACAGCAGCAAGGATCACACGGGCGGTAACTATGTCGAACTGACATTGATAGGCAAGGATGGTCGCTATATACGGTGAGCCGTGATTGAACTGAATCGGCGCACAAACGTAGATGGCGAAGAATGAGAACGATGGCTTTCGGGCCATCGTTCGACGGGTTGAAGCAAGGCATGAAACCGGTATTTGGAAGGTCGCTATCTTCCAAGTTTGTACGCTGATTTAGGAACAATCATGAACCACAAAGTCATTCCAATTGCAGTGCAGGAAGTCGTCAACACGAAAGAGCGGAAGCGGCAAGCGCCGAAAGGACGTCGGGTAGATCCGGTCGCTCTGGAGGAAGTGCAGGCATTGCTGGGCGAGGAATCGCGCCAGCCTGATTTGCTGATCGAGCATCTGCACAAGATCCAGGACAAGTTCGGCCATCTCTCTTCCGCGCATCTGGCAGCACTGGCCAAGGAAATGCGCTTGGCGCAGACCGAGGTTTATGAAGTCGCGAGCTTCTATCATCACTTCGATATCGTCAAGGAAGGTGATACTGCACCGCAAGCACTGACCGTACGCGTCTGTGATGGCCTGTCGTGCGAAATGGCCGGCGCGAAAGATCTGCTGGCCAAGCTGCCGAAGATTCTCGGCAAGGAAGTGCGCGTGATCGCGGCACCTTGCGTCGGCCGCTGCGAGCAGGCTCCGGTTGCCGTTGTTCATCAAAATCCGATCATCCATGCGACGACCGAAGCAGTGGAAGCGGCTGTCGGCAACAACCAGTTGACGCAACCTGCAGACGAGATCGTCGATTTCGTCGAATACCAGAAAACCGGTGGCTACGAGCTGGTGAAGAAATGTATCAGCGGCGAGCGCGATGTCGAATCCGTGCTGAAGACGATGGAAGATTCCGGTCTGCGTGGCCTTGGCGGTGCAGGTTTCCCGTCTGGTCGCAAATGGCGCATTGTGCGCAACGAAAAGGGCCCGCGCCTGATGGCGGTCAACATCGACGAAGGCGAGCCAGGTACGTTCAAGGATCGCGTCTATCTCGAACGCGACCCGCATCGCTTCCTCGAAGGCATGCTGATCGCTGCATGGGCTGTCGACATTCAGACCATCTATATTTACCTGCGTGACGAATACCATGGTTGCCGCACGATGCTGGAAGCCGAACTGGCCAAGCTGAAAGCGCATCCGCCGATTCCTAACATGCCGGAAATTCATCTGCGCCGCGGCGCCGGCGCCTACATCTGCGGCGAAGAGTCCGCGATGATCGAATCGATCGAAGGCAAGCGCGGCATGCCGCGTCTGCGTCCGCCGTATGTGGCACAAGTTGGCCTGTTCGGCCGTCCGACGCTGGAACACAACTTCGAAACGCTGTACTGGGTGCGTGAAATCCTGGAAAAAGGCGGCGAATGGTTTACCTCGCATGGCCGTAACGGCCGCAAGGGCCTGCGTTCGTATTCGGTGTCCGGTCGCGTGAAGAACCCGGGCGTCAAGCTGGCACCTGCTGGCGTTTCGATCCAGGAACTGATCGACGAATTCTGCGGCGGCATGGCCGATGGTCACAAGTTCTACGGCTATCTGCCGGGTGGTGCATCGGGCGGCATTCTGCCGGCGACGATGAACGACATTCCGCTGGATTTCGACACGCTGCAACCGTATGGATGCTTCATCGGTTCGGCTGCGGTGATCGTGTTGTCCGATAAAGATACCGCGGTGCAGGCAGCACGCAACATGATGGACTTTTTCAAGCACGAATCCTGCGGCCAGTGCACACCGTGCCGCGTTGGCACTGCCAAGGCGTCGGATCTGATCAAGAAAGAAAAGTGGGATACGGGCCTGCTGGAAGAGTTGTCGCAAGTCATGCGCGATGCATCGATCTGCGGCCTGGGCCAGGCTGCGCCGAATCCGGTCGACTGTGTCGTCAAGTATTTCCCGCATGAGTTGGCTTGAGCTGCTACGGAATAAGGTGAACTGAAATGAACGCAATTACCCGAAACGAAATGGCACAACTGGATGTGCCGACCGTAACCTTCGAATTGAACGGCCGCGAAGTGACCGGCCGCGCGACCGACACGATCCTGGAGATCGCCAAGCGCGAAGGCATCGAGGTTCCGCACCTCTGCTACAAGGAAGGCATGGACACGGCAGGCAACTGCCGCGCCTGCGTCGTCGAAATCAACGGCGAACGCGTGCTGGCACCGTCGTGCTGCCGCAATCCGGCCAATGGCATGAAGGTCAACACCGAAAGCGATCGCGCAGTGGCCGCACAGAAGATGGTGCTGGAACTGCTGTCGTCGGACATGCCGGAAGCGGATTACACGCGCCACAACGAAGTGGACGAATGGGCTGCCAAGATGAAGGTCGGCAAGCCGCGCTTCGCGCCGCGCGAAAAAGTTGCACCGGATTTTTCGCACCCTGCAATGAGTGTCAATCTCGACGCCTGCATCCAGTGCACGCGTTGCCTGCGCGCCTGCCGTGATGAGCAAGTCAACGACGTCATCGGCCTGGCCTTCCGTGGCGACCACGCGAAGATCGTGTTCGACATGGACGATCCTATGGGCGCATCGACCTGCGTCGCCTGCGGCGAATGCGTGCAGGCATGCCCGACCGGCGCACTGATGCCGGCGCGCGATGTCGGCCTGAATGTGCCGGACAAGCAGGTCGATTCCGTCTGCCCGTATTGCGGCGTCGGTTGCCAGCTGACCTACAACGTCAAGGACAACAAGATTCTGTACGTCGAGGGTCGCGATGGCCCGGCCAACCATGCACGCCTGTGCGTCAAGGGCCGCTACGGTTTCGACTACGCTCATCACCCGCATCGTCTGACCAAGCCGCTGATCCGTCGTGCCGACGCGCCGAAAAAAGGCGATTTCGAAATGGACCCGGATCGCGTGATGGAAGTTTTCCGTGAAGCGACCTGGGAAGAAGCACTGGCTGCCGCTGCCGGCAAGTTCGTGGAAATCCGCGACACGCACGGCAAGAAGGCATTGGCCGGTTTCGGTTCGGCCAAAGGCTCCAACGAAGAAGCGTATCTGTTCCAGAAGCTGGTGCGTACCGGTTTCGGCAGCAACAACGTCGACCACTGTACACGCCTGTGTCATGCATCGTCGGTCGTTGCACTGCTGGAAGGTATCGGTTCCGGCGCCGTGTCGAATCCGGTGATGGACGTGACGAAGGCAGAAGTGATCGTCGTCATCGGTGCAAACCCGACCGTCAACCACCCGGTTGCCGCAACCTGGATCAAGAATGCAGTACGCAACGGTTCCAAGCTGATCGTCTGCGATCCACGTCGTTCGGAAATGTCGCGTATCGCACATCGCTTCATGCAGTTCAAGGCCGACACCGACGTCGCCATGCTGAATGCGATGATGAACGTCATCGTCACCGAAAATCTGGTCGACAAGGATTTCATCGAAAGCCGTACGATCGGCTACGAAGAACTGCGCAAGAACGTCGAAGGCTACACGCCTGAACTGATGGCGCCGATCTGCGGCATCGATGCAGAGACGCTGCGTTATGTCGCGCGTCTGTACGCAACGTCGAAAGCTTCGATCATCCTGTGGGGCATGGGCGTTTCGCAGCACGTGCACGGCACCGACAATGCACGCTGCCTGATCGCGCTGGCGCTGATGACCGGCCAGATCGGTCGTCCGGGCACCGGCCTGCATCCGCTGCGCGGCCAGAACAACGTGCAGGGCGCTTCCGATGCCGGTCTGATCCCGATGGTGTACCCGGATTACCAGCCGGTCACCGACGAGAAGGTGCGTGCAAACTTTGCGAAGGCATGGAAGATGCCGGTCGAGCAGCTCGATCCGAATCCGGGTTTGACCGTGGTCGAAATCATGCATGCGATCACCGACGGCAAGATCCGCGGTCTGTACGTGCAGGGTGAAAACCCGGCGATGTCGGATCCGGATGCGAACCATGCACGTGAAGCATTGGCGACGCTGGATCATCTCGTCGTGCAGGACATCTTCCTGACCGAGACGGCTTACCTTGCAGACGTCATTCTGCCGGCCAGCGCGTTCCCGGAAAAGACCGGTACGTTCACCAACACCGACCGTATCGTGCAGATGGGTCGCCAGGCAGTGAATCCGCCGGGCGACGCGAAGCAAGATCTGTGGATCATCCAGCAGATGGGCCAGCGTCTGGGTTGCGACTGGAACTACAAGCATGTGTCGGAAGTGTTCGACGAGATGCGACACACGATGCCGAGCATTGCCGGTATCACGTGGGATCGTCTGGAGCGTGAAGACGCGGTTGTCTATCCGTGCGAGAAGGAAGGCGATCCGGGCGAACCGGTCGTGTTTGTCGACAGCTTCCCGCGCGAGACGGGCCGTGCGCGCTTCGTCCCTGCCGATATCATTCCGGCAAACGAACGTCCGGATACCGATTACCCGATGGTGCTGATCACCGGCCGCCAGCTGGAACACTGGCATACCGGCAGCATGACGCGCCGTGCGACGGTGCTGGATTCGATCGAGCCTGATCCGATCGCGCTGATCCATCCGCTGGATCTGGTGGCGATGGGCGGCAAGCCGGGCGATCTGATCACGCTGGAATCGCGTCGCGGCCAGGTTTCCTTGTATGCACGTGCCGACGACAGCTCGCCGCGTGGCGCAGTCTTTGTGCCGTTCTGCTACTACGAGGCAGCGATCAACCGTCTGACGAATGCTGCGCTGGATCCGTTCGGCAAGATTCCGGAATTCAAGTACTGCGCAATCCGCATTACTCTGGGTGGTACGCCTCCGGTGCAATCCAGCTACGGCGGCGGTCAGGCGTTGACCAATCTGACCAACGGTATGGCTGCAGCAAACTGATCGACTGCAGACTGGCTTATAAGGGCAGTCAAAAGGCAATCGAGGCAGTTGCAGTAATCGACAACCGGCACTGGCTCATGCGGCCAGTGCCGGTTGTTTCATTCTGGGATAGCATGGCGTGCGCGCAGCGCATGCCTGCGCCTGCAGATACTTCCCTTCTTGGCCTATTTTTAGCCTATGAATGCTCGTCCTATCCTGTCCAACGCTGTCCGTAAACTGACGCATGACGTCGAAGTCATGGATGAGCGGGGGCGTGCCTCGACGATCGCCATTCCTGCAGAACAGCCGTTGACGATCTATGTCGATAAACGTGAGCTGGTGACGCTGATGACATTGGGCGGCGCGCCTGAAGCGCTGACGCTGGGCTATTTGCGCAACCAGCGCCTGATCGCGAACATCGAAGACATCCTGTCGGTCCAGGTGGACTGGGATGTGGAAGCGGCGGTGGTGGTGACGCGCAACGGCATTGCCGATATCGAAGAACGTACGGCTGAACGTACCGTGACGACCGGCAGTGGCGAGGGAACCGTGTTCGGCGGATGGATGGATGCGGTCGACGCCATTACGCTGCCGGCGGATGCGCGCCTGAAACAATCGACGTTGTACCGGATTATCGAAACCGTGCGAACGCATCGCTCCGTATACAAGCAGGCAGGCTCCGTGCACGGCTGCGCACTGTTTTCAGGCGAAGGCGAATTGATTCACTTTGCCGAGGATGTCGGCCGCCACAATGCCGTCGATGCGATTGCCGGCAGGATGTGGTATGACGGCATGCGCGGCGATGACAAGGTTTTCTATACGACCGGTCGACTGACTTCCGAGATGGTCATGAAAGGCGCGCAGATGGGCATTCCTTTCCTGCTCTCGCGTTCGGGAGCGACGCAAATGGGGCACATGGTGGCGGAGCGATTGAAGATGTCGCTGTTTGCACGCTGTAGCGGACGCCACTTTCTATTGTTAAGCGGTGCAGATCGCATCGTGTTCGACGACATCGCTCCGGCAGGCGACATCGTTTCCTGACCCGTTTTTTTCCGATCAGGTGTGGCAGAGGGGCAAAGTGATGCAAATTACCGACACCTTGTGCGGTCATTGTTGTTGCGATAGCCGGGAAAATTGTGGCGGCTTGTATCGATTTGCCTGATGTGTTCGTCATAAGTAGCTGTAATTAAAGGGATTTTCTCTTTCTTTGGTGGAATTATTATTTGCAAATCATTTGCCATGGATTATGGTTCTTATTAAATACTTTAACTATCCGTAATATCAGAATGGGCCTAGGATGCACTTGAAGTCTGCAAAACCATGCATTGCGGACTGGTTCCGCAAGACGACATCCTAATTCTGAAGGAGAGTGCAATGATGACCGCACTTGAGCAATGCCCGATTCGTGACGCTGTTGCCTGCCATCTCGCTGCGTATAACGCGGCTTTCTACGAGCTGGGTTTGAGCTGGCATTGGGATGATGAAACCTTCCACGGCCTGCAAAGCCTGGATTGCGAGCGTGACCGCATCAAGAAGTACATGGAAACGCATCAGTCGCATCTGTTGAAGGCTTACGATGCCGACTTCCTGATCGATGCGATTCAGTCGGCGAAGGAACGCTGCTTCGAGACTATGACAGATGGCGGTTCGCGGATGGCGGCACAGGTGGACTGGGCAGAATTCCAGCGTGCCGAAGTCGGTACCTGACACCTGATCCGTTCTTCTTGCCGTTTAATTCTCATGCAGTAAGGCGTAGTTTGACTGCGCTCCATGCATCGCTTCAACGATAAAAAATCCGCCTCATGGGCGGATTTTTTATTTCAGCGGCGCTGAACTCAGGCGCGTCTTCCGAACATCATCTGTTCGGCCAGCAGTTGCTTTGCAGGCCGGATGCCATCCACCAGACCCAGCGACAAGCCCAGCAATGTTTGCGACAGACTGCCTGCCGGTGCGTTGGCGAAAACGCGCGCCATCAGATCTGTCAGATGAATGGTGAGGTGGCGGTCCGGCTGGCGTTGTCGAGCGAATTCCTGCAACGCGGCAGGTTGTGCCTGTTGCGACAGCGCGCGTGCCAGCGTGACAGCATCGCGCAATCCCAAATTGAGTCCCTGCCCCGCGACCGGATGCAGCGTTTGTGCGGCATTGCCGATCGCGATCGTGCGCGCGGTGGAAGGCGCATGGGCATTCAATCCGAGCGGGAAGGCATGACGCGGGGTGCAAGTTGCGAACGTGCCGAGGCGCGTACCGAAGGCCTGCCCCAGTTCTGCCAGGAAATGGCGGTCGTCCAGCGCCAGCAGGCGTGCTGTCGTTTGCGGACGGGCACACCAGACCAGCGCATAGCCGTCATTCTGCGGCAGCAGGGCGAGTGGACCTTCATCAGTGAAACGTTCGAAAGCGCGATGTGCGATCGGCGCGCTGACCGTGACATGCGAAACGATGGCTGTCTGGTCGTAGTCGCGATGCAGCGCCTTGCGGGTTTGATCGGAGAAGACGCCGCCCTCGGCTTGGATCACGATGGCCGCATGCAGGTCGGCACGTTCACCGAAGTGTACGGTTGCCGCATCGGTTGTTTCCGTAATGCCGATTACGGCAGCGGGGCGAATCGCCGCAATGCCGAGTGATGCCACTTGCGTATCCAGTGCGGAGACGATGGCGCCGTAGCGGCAGACGTAGCCGAGCGCAGGCAGCGTGTAGTCATCGCGATCGATCAGCGTGCGGCCGAAATGGCCGCGGCGCGATACATGGATCTGGTGGATCGGTGTGGCGCCGGCGGGCCATGCATGTACTGCTTCGAGCAATTGGCGGCTGCCGTAAGACAGCGCGATCGAACGCGGATCGCGCGCCCCCTGTTCGGCACTGCGGGCATCGATGACGACGATGCGCTGCGGCGCCACGCCGTACTCAACGAGCGAAGCGGCCAGTGCCAGGCCGACGGGGCCGGCGCCGCAGATCGCGATGTCGTAATCGAGGCGCATGGCTACTGCTGCATCAGGGCTTCGATATCGGCCACGGTCTTGGGCGCGGCGGCGCTCAGGACATGCACGCCGGTTTCCGTCACCAGCGCATCGTCCTCGATGCGGATGCCGATATTCCAGTATTGCTCGGGCACGCCTTCCGCCGGACGCACGTAGATGCCGGGCTCGACCGTCAGCACCATGCCGGGCTGCAGCGTGCGCCACGGACGTTCGTTGCCGTTCAGGTAGGCGTCGCGATAGTCGCCGACGTCGTGCACATCCATGCCGAGCCAGTGGCCGGTGCGGTGCATGTAGAACTGGCTGTAGGCGCGGGTTTCGATGACGCTGTCCAGCGAGCCGACCTTGTTCTTGTCGAGCAGGCCGGTATCGAGCATGCCTTGCGCCAGGACCTTGACGGCAGCGTCGTGGCCGTCCATGAATCGCTTGCCGGGCGCGGTTTCGGCGATGGCGGCGGTTTGCGCGGCGAGCACGATTTCGTAGAGTTCCTTTTGCGGTCCCGAGAACTTGCCGTTGGCGGGAAAGGTGCGCGTGATGTCGGAAGCGTAGCTGTCCAGCTCGCAGCCGGCATCGATCAAAACCAGATCGCCATCTTTCAGCTCGGCATCGCTGGCGCGGTAGTGCAGCACGCAGGCATTGGCGCCGGTGGCGACGATGGAGCCATAGGCGGGGAACTGCGAACCGTTGTTGCGGAATTCGTGCAGGATTTCGGCTTCCAGGTGATATTCGCGCAAGCCGGGGCGGGCGATGCGCATGGCGCGGCGATGCGCGGCGGCGGCGATGTCGGCCGAGCGCTGCATGATGTCGATCTCGGTCGCATCCTTCTTCAGCCGCATCTCGTCCAGCAGCACCTGCACGTCATAGGCGGAAGCGGGCGGCAAGATGCCGGCACGCGCCTGATTGCGCACGCCTTGCAGCCAGCGCTGCACCTGTGCGTCGAGTTTTTCGCTGCTGCCGAGCGCGTAGAACAGCGCCGGCGCATCGGCCATCAGTTTCGGCAGTTCGGTATCGAGCGCACCGATCGGATAGGCGGCATCGAAGCCGAATGCTTCGCGGGCAGCATCCGGGCCGTAGCGGAAGCCATCCCAGATTTCGCGTTCCAGATTCTTTTCGCGGCAGAACAGGATGGACTGGTTGGCGTGTTCGCCGCAGACCAGCACGATGACGGCTTCCGGTTCGGTGAAGCCGGACAGATAGTAGAAATAGCTGTCGTGGCGGTACGGATAATCGGCATCGCGATTGCGCATGACTTCGGGCGCGGTCGGGATGATGGCGATGCCGCCGCCTTTGGCTTGCATCTGCTTGAGCAGCGTTGCGCGTCGATCAGCGTAAACCTTGAAGTTCATCATGTTCTTCCTGTCAGTGGCGCGTTCAGTTGTTCCAGCCGTTCCGGCGTGCCGACGTCGGTCCAGTCGCCCCGATACAGCTCGCCGCCGACCTGGCCGCGCGCCGCATATTCGCGCAGCAGCGGCGCCAATTTGGCGGTTTCACCGGCGGCGATGGCATCGAACATCGACGGCCGATAGACGCCGATGCCGGAGAACGTGTAACGCGGTTCGCCTTCGTTGGCGATGGAAAAGCTGTGCAATGCGAAATCCCCTTTGGGATTGTGCGCCGGATTCTTCACCAGGTACAACCAGGCAACGTCGCGCCGGTCGAGCGGATGCGGATTGCCCCAGACGTCGTTGTCCTCCAGCACGTTCCTGACCTGCTCGAAATCGAAATGGGGGCAGTAGATGTCCGCTGCAAGGGCGACGAACGGTTCTTCTCCCAGCAGATGGCGCGCCAAGGCGATGCCGCCGGCGGTTTCCAGCGCCGTGCCTTCCGGCGAATAGGAAAGGCGCGCGCCGAATTGCGAGCCGTCGCCCAAGGCTTGCTCGATCATGTGGCCGAGATGCGCATGGTTGATGACGATGTCGGTAATGCCGGCGCGCACCAGATTCAGGATGTGCCAGACGATCAGCGGCCGGCCGCGCACTTTCAGCAGCGGCTTGGGGCAGCTGTCGGTCAGCGGGCGCATGCGTTCGCCGCGCCCGGCAGCGAAGATCATTGCTTTCATTTTCTGTCGCGGTAAATGATGGCGAAGTGAATGAGGAGGTGCAGGCACGACGCCTTAGAACGTATAGCCGACCTGCGGTGCCTTGTTCTCCAGCTCGTCGAGCAGCCTGACCAGTGGCGCCAGTTCCTTGTAGCGATGGGTTACCTTGCGCGTGTATTCCATCACGAGCGGCATGTCCTTCAGGTAGCCGTCCTTGCCGTCGCGGTGATACAGGCGGGCGAAGATGCCCAGCACTTTCAGGTGGCGCTGCAGGCCCATCCATTCGAAATCGCGGTAGAAGGCATCGATGTCCGGGTTGACCGGCAAGCCGGCGCGGCGTGCGTGCTCCCAGTAGCGAATGGTCCAGTCGAGCACGATTTCCTCGTCCCATTGCACATAGGCATCGCGCAGTAGCGAAACAAGATCGTAGGTGATGGGGCCGTAGACCGCGTCCTGAAAATCCAGGATGCCTGGATTGCCCTTGGGCAGCACCATCAGGTTGCGCGAATGGTAGTCGCGATGCACGTAGACTTGCGGCTGGGCGAGATTGTTGGCCAGCAGCAGATCGAATATCTTGTCGAGTGCAGTCGTCTGTTTTTCCGTCATCGTCACGCCGAGGTGGCGGCCGACATACCACTCGGGGAACAGCTTCAGTTCGCGCAGCAGCAGCGCCCGATCATATTCGGGCAGCACGTCCGGCTGGCTGCGCGCCTGCATCAGCACGAGCGCTTCGATGGCATCCATGTACAGCTTGTGCGCGTTGTCGGGATTCAGCAGTTGCAGATAGGTGGTCGAGCCGAGGTCGGTCAGCAGCAGGAAGCCGCGTTCGACATCCTGCGCCAGGATGCCGGGCACCGAGACGCCGGTTTCAGCCAGCACGCCGGCGACGTGGATGAACGGCCGCACGTCCTCCTGCGGCGGCGGCGCATCCATCGCGATATAGCTGGCGCCATCGGCCCCATCCACGCGAAAATAGCGGCGAAAGCTCGCATCGGCGGAGGCCGGGCGCAGCGAAGTTACGGCAAGTTGCGGGGCCGCCAGCGAGGCAAGCCAGTGTTGCAGTTCGGTCAGACGGACGTCGTCGGCGTGATCTAGATGTGGGGAGGCAGACATGAGGGGAAAAGCTAATCCGGTTTATGGACGGTGAGTTCCCATATAATAAGGGATTCATTTCGGAATCGTCGGAAAATCGCCAGCGATGGTACTCAAAAACTTATTTTCATGACCTGGCTGTTTGCATCATTTTTCCCCCGGCGATTGGCGATGTCGTTGACGGTTGCGGCAGTCGCCCTGCCTGCGGTCGCGCAGACCACCGCGGAGCGCAAGGTATCGGACGACGAAGCGCCGACCAATGTCAGCGCCGAGCAGATGACGGGCCGGCCGGACCGCGAAGTCGTGCTGGAACGCGACGTCGAAATCACGCGCGGCGAGACGACGGTCAATTCCGACCATGCCACCTACTGGATCGAAGAGGATGAAGTCGAGGCGAGCGGCAATGTCCGCATGACGCGTTTCGGCGATCGCTATACTGGCGACAAGATGCGCCTGAAGATGGATACGGGGGAAGGGTACGTCGAGAATCCCACGTATCACATGAAGGCAAACAATGCGCACGGCACGGCCGACCGCCTTGATTTCGAATCGCAGGAGCGGGCCCACGTTTCCAGCGCGACCTACAGCACCTGCGAAGGCCCGGATCCGGACTGGTACCTGAAATCCAGCACGATGACTTTCGACAAGGGACTGGATACCGGTACGGCGAGCGGGGCCGTCATCTACTTCAAGGATGTGCCTATCATCGGCACGCCGTACATTTCCTTCCCATTGTCCGACGCGCGCAAGTCGGGGTTCCTGCCGCCCAGTATCGGCACATCGAGTCGCGGCGGCCTGGAAATCATGACGCCGTATTACTTCAATATCGCTCCCAATCGCGATTTCACGTTGTCGCCGCGTTACATTGCACGCCGCGGCCTGATGATCGGCGGTGAGGCGCGTTACCTGGACTACGATTATTCGGGCGAGACCAAATTCGAATACCTGGGCGACGATCGCGAGACGCATACCAATCGCTACTCGATTTCGTCGCAGCATCGTCAGCGATTGACGCCGCAGGCATCGTTCGCCTGGAATTTGAACGGTGCTTCGGATGATAACTATCCGAGCGATTTCTCGCAAAACCTGGCGACCAGTACTGAACGCCTGCTGTTGCGGGACTTGAACTTCACTTACAAGGGCAGTTTCTGGGCCGCTACTGCGCGCGCGTCGAACTATCAGGTGCTGCAGGATCCGGATGCGCCGATTACTCGTCCTTACGACCGTTTGCCGCAACTGACCTGGCGCGGCCAGCAATATGACGTCGGCGGCTTCGACTGGTCCACGACAGTGCAGGCGACCAGCTTCTGGCATCCCGATTATGTGCGTGGCGACCGTTTCGTCGTGAATCCGTCGATTTCCTATCCGATTGTGCGGCCCAGTTATTTCATCACGCCGAAAGTGTCGCTGACCGCCACCAGTTATAACCTGCAGAATACGGAAGCGCAGTTCAACAATGGATTGACTTACGATTCCAGTCCCGGCTATGCACTGCCGACCTTCTCTCTGGACAGCGGTCTGATTTTCGAGCGTGATACGAGCCTGTTCGGCAGCAACATGACGCAGACGCTGGAGCCGCGACTGTTCTATGTGAAGACGCCATACCGCGACCAGAGCCGTACGCCGATCTTTGATACCGGCGAAGCAGATTTGAGCTTCGCGCAGATATTCAGCGAAAACCGTTTCGTCGGCTACGATCGCATCAGTGATGCGGATCAATTGACGGCAGCGCTGGTGACGCGTTATCTCGAACCGAACGGCGCGGAACGCATGCGGCTGGCAATAGGCCAGCGCTTCTATTTCGAAGATCAGCGCGTGACGCTGCCGAATCAGGTCCCGAACAACGATACCAAATCCGATCTGCTGGCTTCCGCCGCAATCCGGTTTTCCGAAAAGTTGAGTACCGAAGCAACGATCCAGTACAGTGCGACGCAGAAGGACGTGACGCGCGCCAATTACACGGTGAGTTGGCGGCCGGAGCCGAAGAAGGTGCTGAATCTCAGCTATCGTATCGACGTGCCGAACGAACTGCGGCAGATCGATGTCTCAGGACAGTGGCCGATCGCCGATCGCTGGTATGGCGTGGCGCGCGTCAATTATTCGCTGGACAACAACTATGCGGAGCGCAACGCGGTACCGTTGAATGTACCGCCCGCCAATGGTCTGTCCGAAGGGCTGCTGGGCCTCGAATACAAGGCCGACTGCTGGATTTTCCGCATCGTTGCGCAACGTATTCCGACATCGACCGGCGAATCCAATTCCAGCCTCTTCTTCCAGCTGGAACTGAGCGGCCTGGCCAAACTGGGTTCCGACCCGTTGTCGGCGCTGCGCACCAGCATTCCAGGCTATCAGCCTATCAGCAACCAATCCAATACCAACCATTCCGGTATGTAAAACCATGCGTACTTTCGATCCGATGACCCGTATTCAGAATTACCTGTCGTGCAGTTGCCAGTTGCTGGCGGCGGCGATACTGGCGTGCTGCCTGCCGCTGCTGGCCCATGCACAGGATGCCGGCAAGCCGGCCGCACGGCAGCAGCCAAGACTGTCGGATTCGATCCTGGTCGTCGTCAACAGCGATGTCATCACGCGGCAGGAATTTTTGCGGCGCCTGAAAGTGATCGAGGACAGGTTGAAGAGCCAGGGCGGACAGATGCCGCCGCCGGAACAATTGCATCGGCAACTGCTGGAGCGGATGATCCTCGAGCGTGCGCAACTGCAGCGGGCGAAGGAGCGCGGCATCAAGATCGACGACGCGATGCTGGATCGTGCCGTGGCGCGCATCGCCGACCAGAACAGGATGACGATGACGGAATTTCGTCAGCGCCTGGAACAGGACGGCATGCAGTACTCGGCCTTTCGCGAAGACATTCGCAACGAAATGATGATGCAGCGCCTGCGCGAGGTCGAAGTCGACAACAAGATCCAGGTATCGGATGCAGAAATTGATGCCTATCTGGCAGCGCACAGTGCCACCACGTCGGCACCGCAGGAACTGGACATCGCGCAAATCCTGATTCGCGTGCCGGAGAACGCGACCATAGAACAACAGGCAGCCAGCAAGAAGCGCGTCGATGAAGTGCTCGCGCAACTGAATGCCGGCACCGACTTCAGCAATCTGGCGGCAGCCTATTCGGATGCGCCAGATGGCGCGACCGGCGGCGATCTGGGATGGCGTTCGGAAGACCGCCTGCCGCAATTGTTCGTCGATGCGGTGAAGAATGTGCAGCAAGGACAGGTCGCACCGGTCGTCAAGAGCGGCAACGGCTTCCACATTCTGAAACTGGTCGGCCGCCGTACGGCAAGCGTGTTGCGCGGCGGCCAGGACGATCCTGCCGCGGCACCAGTCAGCGTGCAGCAGACGCATGCCGCGCATATCCTGATCAAGGTCAACCAGGTGGTTTCCGCATCCGACGCGCAGCGCAAGCTGCTGGATATCAAGCAGCGCATCGAGAATCATGCGGCCACCTTCGAGGAAATGGCGCGCCTGTATTCCAATGATGCTTCCGCTGCAAAGGGCGGTGATCTCGGCTGGATTTATCCGGGCGACACCGTGCCGGAATTCGAGCGCGCGATGGATGCCTTACCGATCGGCCAGCTTAGCGATCCGATCGAATCGCCGTTCGGTTATCACCTGATCCTGGTCAAGGAGCGCAAGATCGATGACGTGTCGCAGGAGCGCAAGCGCGCTGCCGCACGCCAGGCTATCCGTGCGCAAAAGCTGGAAGGTGCCGTGCAGGACTGGCTGCGCCAGGTGCGCGATGAAGCCTATGTCGAGTATCGTCTGAACGATCAGTAATCAGGCTGCGGTCGGACAGGCGACGTACAGTGTCGAAACGGGAGGTGTCATGAGCAAGCGACCGACGATTGCCATCACCTGCGGTGAGCCGGCCGGTATCGGGCCGGAAATCTCGATTCGCGCAGCATGGGAATTGCGATGCGATATCCGCAGCGTGCTGATCGGCGATGCAGCCTTCCTCTCGATACTGGCCGCCGAAATCAGTCCGGCGATCCAGTTGTCCGCGATATCGCTGCAAGCCGTGGAGAACGGTGGCCTGCCTGATTTTCCGCGAGACCGTATCGTCGTCATTGATTGTCCGTTGCATGCACCTGTCGTTGCCGGTCGTCTGGATGCCAGAAACGGCCGTGCCGTATTGCAGACGCTGGACGTGGCAATCGCAGGCGCGCTGCAGCACCGCTTCGATGCCATCGTTACCGCGCCGCTGCAGAAGAGCACGATCAACGATGCCGGCGTGCCTTTCACCGGCCATACGGAATATCTGGCGGAAAAGACGGCAACGCCGCAGGTCGTGATGATGCTGGCGACGAATGCGACACCGCAGCCTTTGCGCGTCGCGCTGGCGACCACGCATCTGGCACTGAAGGATGTCGCCGCAGCGATTACCACCGATGGCCTCGTCGAGATTTTTTCCATCGTGCATGCCGACTTGCAGAAGAAGTTCGGCATTGCCAATCCGCGCATCCTGGTCACCGGGCTGAATCCGCATGCAGGCGAGGGCGGCTATCTGGGACGTGAGGAAATCGACATCATCCAGCCGGCCTTGCAAAAGGCGCAGGACAAGGGAATCGATGCATGCGGCCCCTATCCGGCCGATACGTTGTTTCAGCAGCGCCACTTGAAGGATGCCGATTGCGTGCTGGCGATGTATCACGACCAAGGGTTGCCGGTGCTGAAGTACGCCAGCTTCGGCCTGGGCGTCAATATCACGCTGGGCTTGCCGATCATTCGTACCTCGGTCGACCATGGCACGGCGCTCGATCTGGCAGCTGCCGGCTTGGGGCAGGCCGATCATGGCAGCATGCTGGAAGCCATGCGCGTCGCGGCGGCTATGGCTGCGGCTTCCTGTGCCTCGGCATAGTCATCACTCGCATTCATTCTTGTTTTCATGAAACATATTCCCCGCAAGCGTTTTGGCCAGAACTTCCTGACCGACGATGCCGTCCTGCATGACATCATTCGCACCATCGATCCGCAATCGGACGATACGATGGTCGAGATCGGCCCCGGCTTGGCAGCGATGACGCGTCTATTGGTCAATGAAGTCGCGCAATTGCATGTGGTGGAACTGGATCGCGATCTTGTCGCGCGGCTGCAGAAAACCTTCGATCCGAAGAAGCTGATCGTGCATTCGGCCGATGCGCTGCAATTCGACTTTGCATCGATTCCGGTGCCGGCAGAGCGCAAGCTGCGCGTAGTCGGCAATTTGCCGTACAACATTTCCAGCCCGCTGCTGTTCCATCTGACACAGATCGCGCCGCAAGTGCAGGATCAGCATTTCATGCTGCAGAAGGAAGTGGTCGAGCGCATGGTGGCAGAACCGGGCAGCAAGACATACGGCCGCCTGTCGGTGATGCTGCAGTGGCGTTATCACATGGAATTGATGTTCGTGGTGCCGCCGACGGCTTTCGATCCGCCGCCGCAGGTCGATTCCGCCATCGTGCGCATGATTCCGCTGGCGCAGCCGTTGCCTTGCGATGCGCAGAAGCTGGAGCGCGTCGTGCAGCAGGCCTTCTCGCAGCGGCGCAAGGTAATCCGCAACTGCCTGTCCGGCATGTTCGACGAGAACGCGCTGATCGACGCCGGCATCGATCCGCAACTGCGCCCGGAAGCGATTGCACTCGAGCATTACGTGGCGCTGGCGAATCGCCTCTGACGGCCGCTCCGGCAGCAAATGCCGGAACGGCATAAAATTCGAGTCTTCGGATTTTTAACGGGGACTCCCATGCGTCTACTTCACACCATGCTGCGCGTCGGCAATCTGGATCGTTCGATCGACTTCTACACCAAGGTGCTCGGCATGAAGCTGCTGCGCAAGACCGAAAATCCGGAATACAAGTACACGCTGGCCTTCGTCGGCTACGGCAACAATCCGGATCACGCGGAAATCGAACTGACGTACAACTGGGGCGTCGACAACTACGAAATGGGGTCGGCCTACGGTCACATGGCGATCGGCGTGCCGGATGCCTACAAGGCATGCGAAGAGGTTAGAAAGGCCGGCGGCAAGGTTACGCGCGAAGCCGGGCCGGTCAAGGGCGGCACGACTGTCATTGCTTTCGTCGAAGACCCGGACGGTTACAAGGTCGAATTCATCGAGCGCAAGGACGAAAAGAATTTCGTCAGCCTGTAAGCAGAAAGCTGCGACAGATAAAGAGATACAGGTCGACAAGAAAAAACGCGCCGAAGGGCGCGTTTTTCATTGGCATGGCGGAATGCGTCAAAAGATCGGCAGTGTCTCCGGCGCGTGATCGCGCAGCGCTTTCTTCGCTGCCTCGAATTCCGGAAAGATCGATTGCACGGTTGCCCAGAAGCGCGGGCTGTGGTTCATCTCGCGCAGATGCGCCAGTTCGTGCGCAATCACGTAGTCGATCAGCGGCAGCGCGAAATGCACGAGACGCCAGTTCAGGCGGATGCGGCCGTCTGCCGTGCACGAACCCCATTGCGTGGTGGCGGAAGACAGCGCGAACGATTGGTAGGCGACGCCCAGTTTCTCTGCATAGATCGGCAGCCGTTCGCCGAAGATGCGTTTGGCTTCCAGTTGCAACCAGCCTTGCACGCGGTCTTTCAGTTGCTGCTCGCCGGCATCGGCCGGCAGGCAGATCGTCAATTCCTTCGTTGCTGCATTGAACAGCACGCCGGCCGATTGCGTCGCGCGAATGCGTAGCGTGATGTCGTCACCCAGATACGGCAGCTTGCCGCCGTCGCGCCATTCCATCTGCGGCTGCAGACGGCGCGCCGAGCGTTCGCGGCGTTCGTTCAGCTTGGCGAAGATCCAGCGCTTTTTTTCGTGGATCGCATTCTCGATTTCGGTCAGCGTGACCCATTTCGGTGCCGTAATGCGCAAACCGTCGTCGTCGATCATGAAGCCGATCGACCGGCGCTTGGAGCGGACGAGCGCGTAATCCAGCGCGTGTTCGCCGATCTGCATGCGGCGCTTGCCGTGCGGTACGGGGCGCGGCGGTTCCGTTATGGAAAGCGGTGCCGCAGGCGTCGGTCGGAACAGGCCTTCCGGCTCCTGCACCGGCGCCGGCTGATCGATACGCGGCTGTGCGGAAACGTCGGGCGAAAAGAAATCGAGCTGTAGCGACAGCTGTTTCGGATCGGGCGAAGTGTGGCGCAGCAGCTTCAAGGATGAATGGACCGTATCAGCAGGTTTATTGTTCGGCAGGATAGGCGTGCGGAGAAATCACGCGCATTTCGGATTCTATCCAATTTTCGACCTGCTGCATGAGTTCGGCGGCATTGCGTCCTTCCGGCGAGATCGGCTTGCCGATCGATACAGTGATCAGTCCGGGCCGCTTGATGAAGGCGTTGCGCGGCCAGCATTCGCCGGCGTTCAATGCGATCGGCACCACAGGCGTGTTCGTTTCCACCGCCAGACGCGTGCCGCCCATCTTGTATTTACCCTGTTTGCCGACCGGGATGCGCGTGCCTTCCGGGAACATGATGATCCACTGACCATCCTGCAGACGTTGTGCGCCTTCGCGTGCGACCTGCGCGAATGCATCCTTGCCGTTCTTGCGATCGATCGGGATCATGCGTAGCAGTGCCAGCGCCCAGCCGAACAACGGAATGTAGATCAGCGAACGCTTCAATACGAAAATCAGCGGGCGCGGCATCTTCCACAGCAGGAAGATCGTTTCCCATGCCGATTGATGCTTGGATAGCAGGATGACAGGACTGTCCGGCAGATTTTCCCAACCCTTGATCTGGTAACGGATGCCGCACAACACCCTGGCCAGTTCGATGATGAACAGATTCCAGCGCGACGTCACGTAATAACGTGTGCGATAGGGGAACGGGGCGAAGACAAAGCAGACGAGCGCCCAGATCGGCGTCACGATCAGCATGATCAGTGCGAACAGCAGCGAACGTAAAAACAGCAGGGTGTTGGACATCGGGTCTCCACAGGCAAAGCGCCGGTTGGCGTTCGCGGATTATTTTTTCAGACGGCCGGCTTCAGCAGATGGTCGACGACGGCGGCGAGATTCGGATAAGTTGCGGTGCTCGGTGGCAGACCGCCTTTTTCGCTGGTCTGCTCGCCCTTGCCGGTCAATACCAGATACGGTTTGCAGCCGACGATGTAGCCTGCCTGCAGATCGCGCAACGAATCGCCGACGGTCGGCACGCCTTTCAGGCTGACGTCGAAGCGTTTGCCGACGGCTTCCAGCATGCCGGCCTTGGGCTTGCGACAATCGCAATTGTCGTCGGCAGCATGCGGGCAGAAGAAGATGGCATCGATATCGGCGCCGACCGCCTGTGCTGCCGTGTGCATCTTCTGATGGATAGCGTTCAGCGTCATCATGGTGAATTTGCCGCGCGCGACGCCGGACTGGTTCGTACAAACCACAACGCGATAGTCGGCCTGATTCAAACGCGCAATCGCTTCCAGCGAACCGGGAATCGGAATCCACTCGTCGGGCGATTTGATGAAATCGTCCGAGTCGTGATTGATGACGCCGTCGCGGTCGAGGATGATCAGTTTCATCGGACGCTTTTCGGAAGAAGTCTGCATGACGATCGCGTTTCGTGAGTTGATGATCAGGAAGCCAGTCGCGAAATATCGGCGACGCGGTTCATCGCCGCATGCAGCGTCGCTAGCAGGCCGAGACGGTTGTTGCGCAGCGCGGTATCGTCAGCGTTGACCATCACGCCGTCGAAGAAAGCGTCGACCGGCGTTTTCAGCGCGGCCAGTGCTTGCAGCGAAGCCGTGTAGTCGCCACGGTCGAAGGCG
Source organism: Oxalicibacterium solurbis (assembly GCF_014635845.1). GTDB lineage: Bacteria > Pseudomonadota > Gammaproteobacteria > Burkholderiales > Burkholderiaceae_D > Oxalicibacterium > Oxalicibacterium solurbis. The sequence continues at coordinate 151,587 of NZ_BMDP01000004.1, forward strand.
GCGTCGGCTTGTGGCTTTACCGTTGACAGCGTGTTGTTGAGTGCGGCTTCCGCGTCTTCCTTCAGCAGCGATGTGTCGACCTTCGCGGCGACTTCGCCTTCGACCTTTTTCAGGATGTTGGCGACGCGCTTGTTGGCGGCAGCGAGGCTTTCGGCTTCAGGCAATGCAGCGAAGGCGCGCACGGCGGCAAGGCGCTCGGCGACGTCGGCCAGGCGTTGCGGACGCAAGGCCAGCACGGCATCGATTTCCTGCGCGCTGTAGCCCTGTTCGCGCAAGGTGTTGGCAAGGCGATCGAAAATGAAATTCAGCAATGCATCGCGATGTTCGGCCGTGATCTTGCCGAACGGCTGTTCCGCTGCGGCGATCAGTTCATCGATGCCGATCGCGAGCTTGCCTTCGACCAGCATGCGGATCACGCCCAGCGCGTGACGGCGCAATGCAAACGGGTCCTTGTCGCCGGTCGGCACCTGGCCGATGCTGAACAGACCGACCAGGGTTTCCAGCTTGTCGGCCAGCGCGACGACGGTGCCGACCGCATTGCGCGGCAATTCGTCGCCGGCAAAGCGCGGTTTGTAGTGATCCTCGATTGCATCGGCGACATCGGCCGGCAGGCCGTCGTGCAATGCGTAGTAGCGGCCCATGATGCCCTGCAGTTCCGGGAACTCGCCGACCATGTCGGTCAGCAGATCGGCCTTGGCCAGTTGTGCGGCGCTGTCGACTTGTTTCGCATCGACGCCGAGCTTGGCGGCAATCGCCTTTGCGATTGCGCGCACGCGTTCGATACGCTCGCCTTGCGTGCCCAGCTTGTTGTGATAAACGACCTTGGCCAGGCCTTCGACACGCGATTCCAGTTTTTTCTTGCGATCCTGGTCGAAGAAGAATTTCGCATCGGCCAGACGCGGGCGCACGACGCGCTCGTTGCCGCCGATGACGGCGCTGGCATCGGCCGGCCTAATGTTGGAAACGATCAGGAACTTGTTCGTCAGCTTGCCGTCTGCATCCAGCAGCGGGAAGTATTTCTGGTTCGCCTTCATCGTCAGGATCAGGCATTCCTGCGGTACGTCGAGGAATGTTTCCTCGAACTGGCCGATCACGACGTTCGGACGTTCGACCAGGCCCGTCACTTCATCGAGCAGCGCTTCGTCGTCGATCGGTTTCAGATTGTCGCCGGCATTGGCAGCGGCTTCCTGCAACTGGCGCACGATCTCGGCGCGGCGCTCGGCAAAGCCGGCGATGACCGCGCCTTCCTTCACCAGCTGTTCGGCGTAGGTATCGGCATGGCGGATGAAGACCGGATCGAGACCGGCTTCGAAGCGATGGCCGTGCGTCGTGGTGCCGGCTTTCAGGCCGAGTACGGAAACCGGGATGATGTCATTGCCGTACAGCGCGATGAGGCCGTGCGCGGGGCGCACGAAGTTGACGGTGTCCCAGCCGTCGGCCAGTTGATATGTCATGACCTTCGGAATCGGCAGTTTGACGAGCGTGTCTTCCAGCGCTTTCTGCAAGCCTTCTGCCAGCGTTGCACCTTGCACCACGCTGTGGAAGAACAGTGCTTCGGCCTTGCCGTCGGATTCGCGTTTCAGGTTGGCGACTGCCGATTCGTCGGCGCCCAGCGCATTCAATTTCTTCAGCAATGCGGGCGTGGCCTTGCCGTTTGCATCCAGACCGACCGACACCGGCATCAGCTTTTGCGATACCTGTTTGTCATCGGCCTGATCGGCGACGTTCGTGATGTGCACACCGAGGCGGCGCGGTGAGGCGAACGGCGTCAGCATGCTGTCCTTTTCCAGCAGGCCTTGCGATTGCAGCGTTGCGTACAGCGTTTGCGCAAATGCATCGCCGATTTTCTTCAATGCCTTTGGCGGCAGTTCCTCGACGAACAGTTCGACGAGGAGATTTCGTGTATCCATGCTCATGCCGCTTCCTTCTCGATCTGGGCCAGCACTTCAGCGGCATGTTCTGGTGTCGCCATCGGGAAGCCGAGGCGGGCGCGGCTGTCGAGATAGCTGCGTGCGACACTGCGCGCGAGGTTGCGGATGCGGCCGATGTAGGCAGCACGTTCGGTCACCGAGATTGCGCCGCGCGCGTCCAGCAGGTTGAACGTGTGCGCTGCTTTCAGCACTTGCTCATAGGCAGGCAATGCCAGCTTGTTTTCCATCAGGTGCAGTGCCTGCTTCTCGTGCGCACCGAATGCGGTGAACAGGAAATCGGCGTCGCTGTGTTCGAAGTTGTAGGTCGATTGCTCGATCTCGTTCTGCTTGTAGACGTCGCCGTAGGTCAGTTTCTTGCCGTCCTTGCCCTCGGTCCAAGTCAAGTCGTAGACGTTGTCCACGCCCTGCAGATACATTGCGAGACGTTCGAGGCCGTAGGTGATCTCGCCGGTGGTCGGCTTGCAGTTGATGCCGCCGACCTGCTGGAAATAGGTGAACTGCGTGACTTCCATGCCGTTCAGCCAGACTTCCCAGCCGAGGCCCCAGGCGCCCAGCGTCGGGTTTTCCCAGTCGTCCTCGACGAAGCGGATGTCGTTCTGCTTCAGATCGAAGCCCAGCGCTTCCAGTGAGCCCAGATACAGTTCAAGAATGTTTTCTGGTGCTGGCTTTAACACTACCTGGAACTGGTAGTAATGCTGCAGGCGGTTCGGGTTTTCGCCGTAGCGGCCGTCCTTCGGGCGGCGGCTCGGTTGCACGTAGGCGGCTTTCCACGGTTCCGGGCCGATGGCGCGCAGAAAGGTGGCGGTGTGCGAGGTGCCGGCGCCGACTTCCATGTCGTACGGCTGCAGCAGCGCGCAACCCTGCGCATCCCAGTACTGCTGGAGCGTCAGGATGATTTGTTGAAATGTGAGCATCTTTTCTGGATGGTTGGCGCCCGTGGGACGGACGCGAGGGGAATTTGCCGAAACCCTGAATTTTAACGGGTTTTCCCCGCTATTAGTGGGGTTTGGCGGGTCAGGAGCCGCGGCGGCGCGTCGCCAGCCAGGCCATGCCCAGCATGGACACTGCGAGCAGGACGATCAGGGCGTTGCCGGCCACGACATATGGCGTGATGCCGCGATAACCCTGTACCGATGCCGTCAGCACGCCGCGTGTGAAGGGCGGCAGTTCGGCGGTGACGCTGCCGTCGGGAGCGATGACGGCGGTTGCGCCGGTGTTGGTTGCGCGCAGCATCGGGCGGCCGGTTTCGATCGCGCGCATCTGCGAGATTTGCAGATGCTGCGGCAGCGCAATCGAATCGCCGAACCAGGCGATGTTGGAAACGTTCAGCAGGATGCTCGGTACCGGGCTTGCCTCGGCCCGTGCGGTGCGCAGCTGGCTGGCGATTTCACCGCCGAACAGATCCTCGTAGCAGATGTTCGGCAGCACGCGCTGGTCGCGCACGATGAAGGGAACCGGTGTGGCATCGCCGGGGGTGAAGCTGCCGAGCGGGATGCGCATCATGTCGACAAACCACTGGAAGCCGAACGGGATGAATTCGCCGAACGGCACCAGGTGGTGCTTGTCGTAGCGGTACAGCGCAGGCGCGGCGCGGCTGGCCGGCGCCGGCGAAATGCCGATCACGCTGTTCGCATATTGTTGCGGGCCGTCGCTGACCGGGATGCCGATCGCCAGATGGCTGTTGGTCGCCGTGGCGAAATCGGACAGGCGCGGCAGATAGTCCTGCGGCAACTGGTGCAACAGCAGCGGCAGCGCGGTTTCCGGCGTGGCGATCAGATCGGCGGGTGCGGCGCGGATCATGTCTTCGTACAGGACCAGCGTGTCGTCCAGCTTTTCAGCATCGAATTTCATTTCCTGCGGGACGTTGCCTTGCAGCAGGCGTACCGAGATCGGCTGGCCGTTTGGTACCGTCCAGGAAACCTGATGCAGGCCGAAGCCGGCGACCAGCACGGCGAGCATCAGCAGCAATCCGGATTTTTCCCGAAACGGCAGAAGCAGGCAGCCGGCCAGCAATGCCACCAGCCAGCCGATGCCGTAGACGCCGAGCAGCGGGGCGAAGCCGGCCAGCGGGGCGTTCGCATGCGCATAGCCAGAAACAGTCCACGGGAAACCGCTGAAAATCCAGCCGCGCAGCCATTCGGTCAGTGCCCATGCGGCCGGCAGCACCAGTAGCAGCGTGACGGACTCCCGCGCGCGCAGGCGGCGAGCGAACCATGTGGCAAAACCGCAGGCGATGCCGCTGAAGACGCCGAGTACTGCTGCCAGCAGCGCAACAGCCAGCGCTGCCATTGGCGCTGCCATGCCGCCGTAATCGTGCATGCTGATGTACAGCCAGTAGATGCAGCAGACCAGCCAGCCGAAACCGAAGGCCCAGCCGATCAGCAATGCGCGCTTGACCGATGGCGCCTGCAGCGTCAGCCGGAACAGCAGCGCGAGCGTGAAAATTTGCAGCCACCACCAGCCGAATGGCGCGAAGGAAAAAACGTTGATTGCGCCGGCGATCAATGCCAGGAGCAACGTCTGGCGCGGCGACGGCTGGAAGGAAATCGGGAATGTCATGCGCGATGTCGCAATGAGGAAGCAGGGCGCATGCGTTGCGCCGACGGATCAGTCTTCAATTACTTCCTCATCGGCGGCCGGCGGCGTCAGCCTTTCGACCATCACCATCAGGATATGACGGGCGTCGGCGCGCAGGATGGTGAAACGCAGGTGGTCTTGCAAATGCGCGATTTCCAGGATCTCGCCTTTTTGCGGCACGCGCGCCAGATGGTCGATGATGAAGCCGCCTATCGTGTCGACGTCGGGATTGGCGAGCGCGGTGCCGAGTTCTTCGTTGAATTCGTCGATTTCGGTTTGTGCGAGAACCCGCCAGCGCGGACCGTCCTTGCCCTCGCGCACGGCGATGATATTGTCTTCCTCGTCGTCGAAATCGTATTCGTCCTCGATATCGCCGACGATCTGTTCCAGCACGTCCTCGATTGTGATCAGGCCGGCCACGCCGCCGTATTCGTCGACGACGATCGCCATGTGGTTGTGCTTGGAGCGAAATTCGGCCAGCAGCACGTTCAGCCGTTTCGATTCCGGGATGAAGACCGCCTTGCGCAGCTTTGCGCGCACGTCGAACGATTCTTCCGCGTAGTAGCGCAGCAGATCCTTCGCCATCAGGATGCCGACCACTTGGTCGCGTTCTCCTTCGACGGCTGGAAAGCGCGAGTGGGCGGTTTCCAGCACCATCGGCAGCCATTCGGCGATCGGTTGCGTGATGTCGATGACATCCATCCGGCTGCGCGGCACCATGATGTCGCGCGCGGTCAGTTCGGAAACCTGAAAGACGCCCTCGATCATCGACAGCGCATCGGCGTCGATCAGATTGCGTTCGTGGGCATCGTGCAGCGTCGCGAGCAGTTCGTCGCGGCTGTCCGGTCCGGGGGCGATCAGGGCTGTCAGGCGTTCGAGCAGCGAGCGGTGCGGTTTGGCCTCACCGGATTTGCCGTTCGAGGGGGGACTGTCTTGCATGGGCGGAGCGCCGTTGCGGTTGTTTCTGGGCTGTCAGGATACAACAAATGTCGCGGCGATTCCAAAATGCCGGCGATGCAGGGGAAACGCAGGGGAAATTTTGTCAAATCTGCAATCAGGTTTGCAGGTAAGGGTTCGGAAAACCCAGTGTGGCCAGGATATCGATTTCCAGTGCTTCCATTTCTTCCGCTTCCTCGTCGGATTCGTGGTCGTAGCCCTGTGCATGCAGCATGCCGTGCACGACGAGATGGGCGGCATGCGCTGCCAGCGGCTTGTCCTGCTCCGTGGCTTCGCGTTCCAGCACGTCGGTACAGAAGATGATGTCGGCCTGCACGTCGCCCAGACTCTCTTCTGCGTCTTCCGAATAGGCGAAAGTCAGCACGTTGGTGGCGTAATCCTTGCCGCGGTAGTTGCGGTTCAGCGTGCGTCCTTCGTCGGCATCGACGAAGCGCAATGTGATTTGCGCCGGCGCCAGCAGCGCAGCCTTGACCCATTGCCGCAGCAGCGGGCGTGTCAGCACATCCTGCAGGCGCTTGTCCGGATACTGGATCGACAGGGAAAGCTTATTGGTCATGCCCGGTTTTCCTGCTGCGCGCCGTTGATCTGGCCGGAGATCTTGCGGCCGGTTTGGCCGCGGCCGCATAGGCATCGACGATGCGCGCCACCAGCGGATGGCGCACGACGTCGGAACTGTTGAAGTGCGTGAATGCCAGGCCGCGCACCTTGCCGAGCACATCCGTTGCCTCGACCAGTCCGCTCTTCTGGTGATGCTGCAAATCGATCTGCGTGATGTCGCCGGTAATCACCGCCTTGCTGCCGAAGCCGATACGTGTCAGGAACATCTTCATCTGTTCCGGCGTCGTGTTCTGCGCTTCGTCGAGGATGACGAAGGCATGGTTCAGCGTGCGGCCACGCATATAGGCCAGCGGTGCGATTTCGATCGCCTGCTTCTCGAACATCTTCTGCGTGCGATCGAAACCGAGCAGGTCGTACAGCGCGTCGTACAGCGGCCGCAGATAGGGATCGATCTTCTGGTTCAGATCGCCGGGCAGAAAGCCGAGGCGCTCGCCGGCTTCGACCGCCGGGCGCGTCAGCACGATGCGTTTGACCGCATCACGCTCCAGCGCATCGACGGCGCAGGCGACAGCCAGATAGGTCTTGCCGGTACCGGCCGGGCCGATGCCGAAGGTGATGTCGTGATCCATGATCGCCTTCAGGTACTGCACCTGATGCGGCGTGCGGCCGCGCAGATCGTGGCGGCGCGTCTTCAGGATCGGCGATTCGATCGCGGCCTGCTTGTCTTCTTCGGTACTGTTCTTCGGCAGATCGTGATCGGCCATGTCGGCGCGCTGCTCGACCAGTGCCAGCTGGATTTCCTCAAGCGGAATCGCGCGATTGGCTTCCTTGTAGAAGTGGTCGAGCACGGTGACGGCGCGTTCGGCATTGCTGCCGCTGACAATGAATTTTTCGCCGCGGCGAAAGATCGTGACGTCGAGCGCGGCGGAAATCTGCCGCAGGTTTTCGTCCATCGGCCCGCACAGATGGGCGAGCCGCTTGTTGTCCAGCGGCTCGGGAACGAAATACGACGGTTGGACGGCGTTCTTTTTCAATTGATTTTGTGGGTGTGTTTGATTGCGTGTAATTGCGTGTGGTTGCGTTGAATGACGTCAGACGTTTTCGGTGACGACGATCTCGCCACGCAACGTGTAGCCGTGCGATTGCGTGATCGTGACGTCGACCATCCGGCCGATCAGCCTATCCGCATGCGGACCACCGGTGAAATTGACGACACGGTTGTTCTCGGTGCGACCCTGCAGATCTCCGTCTTCCTTCTTCGATGCGCTTTCGACCAGGATGCGCTGCACCGTGCCGACCATTTCTTCGCTGTAACGACGCGTATTGGCATCGATCACCGCTTGCAGCCGTTGCAGGCGCGCCAGTTTCACTTCATACGGCGTGTCGTCTTCCAGATTCGCTGCCGGCGTGCCGGGGCGCGGGCTGAAGATGAAGCTGAAGCTGTTGTCATAGCCGACGTCGGTAATCAGTTTCATCATGCCCTCGAAATCGGCATCGGTTTCGCCGGGGAAACCGATGATGAAATCGGACGAGATCGCGATGTCCGGGCGCACCGCGCGCAGGCGGCGGATCACCGACTTGTATTCGAGCGAGGTGTAGCCGCGCTTCATCGCTGCAAGGATGCGATCGGCGCCGTGCTGTGCCGGCAGATACAGGTGGTTCACCAGCTTTGGCACCTTGGCATAGGTATCGATCAGGCGCTGCGTGAATTCCTTCGGATGGCTGGTGACGAAACGAATGCGTTCGATGCCTTTGAACTCGGCGATGTATTCGATCAGCAAGGCGAAGTCGGCGATCTCGCCATCTTCCATTCTGCCGCGATAGGCGTTGACGTTCTGCCCCAGCAACGTGATTTCCTTGACGCCCTGTGCTTCGAGACCGGCGACTTCGGCCAGCACGTCGTCGAAGCGGCGCGAGACTTCCTCGCCGCGCGTGTACGGCACCACGCAGTAGCTGCAATACTTGCTGCAGCCTTCCATGATCGAAACGAAGGCAGTCGGGCCTTCGACGCGGGCCGGCGGCAGGTGATCGAACTTCTCGATTTCGGGAAAGCTGATATCGACCTGCGAGCGGCCGGTCGAACGGCGCTGCTTCAGCATGTCCGGCAGGCGGTGCAACGTCTGCGGGCCGAACACCAGATCGACATACGGTGCGCGCTTGACGATCGCTTCGCCTTCCTGCGACGCGACGCAGCCGCCGACGCCGATCACCAGATCCGGATTGCTGCGCTTGAGTTCGCGCAGACGGCCGAGGTCGGAAAACACTTTTTCCTGCGCCTTCTCGCGCACCGAGCAGGTGTTGAGCAGGATGACGTCCGCGTCCTCGGGCCGGTCGGTTTTGACGAGTCCGTCGGAAGCGTTGAGCACGTCGGCCATCTTGTCCGAGTCGTACTCGTTCATCTGGCAGCCGAACGTCTTGATGAATACTTTTTTCTGCATGAATCGTTGCTTGCGTGGTTACTGCGGGGTTTGCTGCCCGTTACTGTGCGTCCTGCGCATCGGTTCCGGAGGAGACCGGTGCCGGCAGCGGCTTCGGCGCGGGCTTCTCGGGGATGCGCTTGATTTCGTCCGGCGTCAGTATCCAGACCCGATTGATGTCGCCGGTATTGTCTTCCGTGTACAGCACGGGAATTTCTTCACCGCGCAGCGATGCCGGCATCTCGATCAGGTTGTCCTGGTTCCAGATGCGTGCGCCGGCCGACAGCGTGCGCGACTTGTCATTGATGACGATCTGCGGATAGTTGGCCGGCGTCATGACGCCGCGCTTGGCATTTTCCGGGAACGGCCGCTCGAACGCATGTGCCTGCCACGCGGTAGCGGCGAGAACGCAACTGATCAGGAGACGAAATATCCGCATGGTTGGATCCATTCTGCTAGGTGAATGACGATCGGGATGAAAGGGAACGGGAGTGCTCCAGCCGCTGCGCGATTGCGTTGCGCCCGGCATGACATGTCGGCAATGGTTGCGCGAAAGTGTTGGCCGCATCATACCACGGCGGGTAGTCCGGCGACGGCGCTGTGGCATCCTGCCGACGGTGGCTGTGACGGCTGAATGACATGCAAAAAACGATAGCGGACCATGCATATTTTGCGTCCGAATCCCGGCTGCGGGAACGTAAGCTATGCCGTCGTTGCCGTTCCGCCAGCGGCGGATAATGCACGCTTGTGGCACTTTCAAGCCACTTTCGCTACGTACAGAAATAGAAACAGAAAGAGAATCCGCATGCCAGCACAGAAAATCGTTTTCCTCGATCGCGCCAGCATCGATGCACAAGTTCGCCGTCCTGCATTTGCGCATGACTGGAGCGAGCATGGCGCCACCGAAGCTGCCGATGCCGCCACGCGTCTGGCCGGCGCAACGATCGCCATTACAAACAAGGTGCCGTTGCGCGCCGCCGATCTGGAGCACCTGCCCGACCTGAAGATGATCGCCGTCGCTGCTACCGGCACCAATGTGGTCGATCTCGAAGCCTGTCGCGAACGTGGCATCGTCGTTTCCAATATCCGCAACTATGCGGGTGCGGCCGTGCCGGAACACACGTTTGCGCTGATGCTGGCACTGCGCCGCAATCTGCGCGCGTACTCGGACGACGTCGCCGCCGGTCGCTGGGAAAAGGCCAATACCTTCTGCCTGCTCGATCATCCGATTCACGATCTATCCGGCAGCCGTCTCGGCATCGTCGGCTTCGGCGAACTGGGGCGTTCGGTGGCGCGGCTGGGTCTGGCGTTCGGCATGGATGTGCGTGCCTTCAACCGTTCGCCGTTCGAGGACGCGCACGTGAAGCCCGCCACGCTGGACGAACTCATCGAAACGTCGGACATCCTTTCGTTGCATCTGCCACTGAGCGATGCGACGCGCAACATGATCGGCCGCGCCGAATTGAACCGGATGAAGCCGAATGCGCTGCTGATCAACACCGCGCGCGGCGGCCTGGTCGACGAGGTGGCACTGGCCGAGGCATTGACGGCGGGCCGCATCGCGGGCGCAGGCTTTGACGTGTTGTCGGTCGAGCCGCCCAAGCCGGACAATCCGCTGCTGAAATTGCGTTTGCCGAACTTCATCCTGACGCCGCATACCGCATGGGCCAGCCAGCAGGCAATGCAGACGCTGGCCGATCAACTGATCGACAACGTGGAAGCCTTCGTCGCAGGTAAACCGCGCAACGTCGTTGTGTGATGGCGCGATGTGACAGCGCTTCGTGACGGCCGGATTGCGCCTGATGAGCACTTCACGGACATGCAAAGTGCAGTGTCACGAAGTATCATACGAAGACGCCGTTCAGGCTTATTTCATCAAGAGGGAAAAATCACATGGCAACGAAGAACACCAAGAAAGTCGCAAAGATTGACATCGGCATTTCGGAACGCGATCGCGCCAGGATCGCCGAAGGATTGTCCGCCCTGCTGGCCGACAGCTACACGCTGTACCTGATGACGCACAACTTTCACTGGAACGTCACCGGCCCGATGTTTACCAGCCTGCACGCGCTGTTCCTCGAGCAGTACACCGAACAATGGAATGCGCTGGACCAGATCGCAGAACGCATCCGCGCCCTCGGTTATCCGTCGCCGGGCACCTATGCCGAATTCGGCAAACGCGCCTCGATCAAGGAAGTCGCCGGCGTGCCGAAAGCGATGGACATGGTGCGCCATCTGGTCAACGCGCAGGAATCGACGGCACGCACCGGCCGCGCATTGTTCGATCTGGTCGAAAAGGCAAATGATCAACCGACGGCCGATCTGCTGACACAACGCCTGGATGTGCACGAAAAGGCAGCGTGGATGCTGCGCAGCATTCTGGAAGAGTAATTGGAAAGAAGGATCTGGCCCTTGTGCCCGGTCTGCAGAAACAATCCGCAAAAACAAAACCCCGCACAACTTTCGTTGATGCGGGGTTTTTCATTCTGGTGGTGATAGGTGGACTTGAACCACCGACCCCAGCATTATGAGTGCTGTGCTCTAACCAACTGAGCTATATCACCAGTAGAGCCCGAAATTATGGCGTTTCTGCCGATGGCTGTCAAGATCGACATTGGCGTGAAACATTGCCGGTCTGGCAAAATCCGGCCGCCTTCGATCAATGCTCGGGATTCCCGGTAAAACGTGCGATTTCCCGCAGTACCTGGGCCGGCGCATCGGGTGCCAGGCAATCGACGACGTGCCGTTCCGGCATCGAACGCAGCCAGGTGATCTGGCGCTTGGCAAGCTGGCGGGTGGCGGCAATACCTTTTTCACGCAGTTCCGCCAGTCCGTAAAGGCCGTCCAGATATTCCCAGGTCTGACGGTAGCCGACGCAGCGCATGGACGGCAGGCCGGGATGCAGGTTGCCGCGGGCGCGCAGTGTCTTTACTTCTTCAATCAATCCACCGTCTTTCAGCATCGCGTCGAAGCGAGTGGCGATGCGGGCATGCAGTACGCTGCGATCGCCCGGTTCGAGTGCGATCGGCAGCAGCGTGAACGGTAAGGTGCTTTTCGGTGCTTTTTCCAGCAGCGACGACATCGGTTGGCCGGTCAGCAGCCAGATTTCCAGTGCGCGCTGGATGCGTTGCGAATCGTTCGGTTTCAGGCGTGCGGCGGTGACCGGATCGATTCCCGCCAGTCGCGCATGCAGCGCCGGTGTGCCCAGCTCCGCTTCCTCTGCATCGAGTTGCGCGCGGATGGCGGCGTCGGCTTGCGGCAGGTCGTCGAGGCCGTCCTTCAATCCCTTGAAGTACAGCATCGTGCCGCCGACCAGCAGCGGCAGTTTGCCACGTGCGCTTATCTCGCCGACCAGACGGATTGCATCGTTGCGAAATTGCATGACCGAATAAGATTCGGTCGGATCGAGGATGTCGATCAGATGATGCGGCACGCTGGCGAGTTCTGCGCGGCTGGGTTTGGCGGTGCCGATATCCATGCCACGATAGACCAGGGCGGAATCGACGGAGATGATTTCGGACGGGATGCGCGCGGCGATCTCCAGCGCGGCGGCGGTCTTGCCGGACGCGGTGGGGCCCATGATGGCGACGGCCAGCGATGCGGCAGGAGCGGTCATGCGAGCGATGCTTACTGTCCGCGCAGGAACAGCTTGTCCAGATCGGACAGTGCGAGCTGCACCCAGGTCGGCCGGCCGTGATTGCACTGGTCGGCGCGTTCGGTGGCTTCCATCTGGCGCAGCAGCGCGTTCATTTCCGGCACGGTCAGCGTGCGATTGGCGCGCACGGCGGTGTGGCAGGCAAGTGTGCCCAGCAATTCGTTGCGGCGCTCGACCAGCACGCGCGAGCCGCCGAATTCGCGCACGTCGCGCAATACGTCGCGCGCCAGCGATTGCGCGTCGGCATTCTTCAGCAGCGCAGGAATGGCGCGTACCGCCAGCGTGGTCGGCGACATCACGGCGATGTCGAAACCGAGCGATTGCAGCACGTCGCGGTTTTCGTCGGCGGTGCCGACCTCGACGCCGTCTGCGTGGAAGGTGACGGGAATCAGCAGCGGCTGCACCTGGACCGCATCGGTATCCAGTGCGTTCTTCAGTTGTTCGTACAGGATGCGTTCGTGGGCAGCGTGCATGTCGACCAATGCCAGCCCCTTCCTGTTTTGCGCCAGCACGAAGACGCCGTGCAATTGGGCCAGCGCGAAGCCGAGCGGGAATTCCTCATCCTGCGGCATTGCCGGTGCAGAGGCTGTCGGCAGCGGAGCAGCCAGGCCGGATGCGATGGAAGCGTTCGCAGCACCGTCGGCAAATAATGCGCCGTAGTTTTCCGTCGTTTGCGCGATACCGAAGCTGTTGCCGAATGGCGTACCTGGCTGTGCGCCGAACTGTGCGCCAAGTGTGCCAAATGACGTCTGCTGCTGTTCGCGCAGCCATGGCAACGCGCTGCTCGATGCCGGCGTCGGCGAGGGCGCGGCGCCGTGCGCGGTGGCCGAGGTTTGCGCCAGCGTGCGCGTGACGGCGTGGAACACGAACTGGTGCACGGCGCGGCTGTCGCGGAAGCGCACCTCGATCTTCGACGGATGCACGTTGACGTCGACCAGCGCCGGATCGAGTTCCAGCGAAATCACGTAGGACGGATAGCGATCGCCGTGCAGCACGTCTTCATAGGCGGCGCGTACGGCGTGCATCAACAGCTTGTCGCGCACGAAGCGGCCGTTGACGTAGAAGTATTGTCCGTCGGCGCGCGCTTTCGACGCGGTCGGCAGGCCGATGAAGCCGTTCAGTTTCAACGGGCCGGCTGCCGCTTCGATCGGCAGGCGCGCGCCGGAGAATTCGTTGCCGAGGATTTGCGCGCTGCGCTTGGCGATGTCGTTGACGGTCCAGTGATCGACGGTCTTGCCGTTGTGCGACAGCGAAAACGAAACGTCCGGGCGCGACAGTGCGACGCGGCGCACGACTTCTGCGCAATGGCCGAACTCGGTCTGTTCCGTCTTCAGGAACTTGCGGCGTGCCGGCGTGTTGAAGTAGAGGTCCAGCACGTCGATGGTGGTGCCGGGTGCGCCGGACGAGGGCGCGACGGTGCTGGCGTGCGAGCCGCTGATTTCCCACGCATGCGCGGCATCGGCGGTGCGCGAGGTCAGCGTCAGCTGCGCGACCGAAGCGATCGAGGCCAGCGCCTCGCCGCGAAAGCCCAGTGTGCCGACGTTTTCCAGCTCGGCCAGCGAGGCGATCTTGGAGGTGGCATGTCGCGCCAGTGCCAGCGGCATCTGGTCCGGAGGAATGCCGCGGCCGTTGTCGGTAATGCAGATGCGCTTGACGCCACCCTGTTCGAGCTTGACGGTGATTTGCGTGGCGCCGGCATCCAGCGCGTTTTCCAGCAGTTCCTTGACGACGGCGGAAGGGCGTTCGACGACCTCGCCGGCGGCGATCTGCGAAATCAGTTGATCGGACAGTTGCCGGATCGGGCGTGGCGATGCCGATTCGGTTGCGGGCAGGGAATCATGTGCGGATTGCATGGTCGGATTATACCGTCGCGTTTGCCGTCTTTGCCGTTGGAGGGCGATGCCATGCGCAGGCGATGCAGCGCCGGAAGCCGCGCCGGTGCTGGTGTATGATGCTGCGGCCAACAAGGAGAGTTATGGATTTCATGCAGTTCATCGACATGATTTTGCATGTCGACAAGTATCTGGGGATGTTCATCGCGCAGTACGGTTCGATGATTTATCTGGTGTTGTTCGCGATCGTCTTTTGCGAAACCGGCCTGGTGGTGTTTCCCTTCCTGCCCGGCGACACCTTGCTGTTCATCGCCGGTGCCTTCTGCGCATCCGGCAGCATGCATGCCGGCCTGTTGCTCGCGCTGCTGATCGTGGCGGCGGTGGCGGGTAATTCGGTCAATTACTGGATCGGCCACCTGATCGGCGAAAAAGTCTATACGCACGAATACCGCTGGCTGGATCGCCACGCATTGCAGCGTACGCACGGTTTCTATGAAAAGCACGGCGGCAAGACGCTGGTGTTGGCGCGCTTCGTGCCGGTGGTGCGTACTTTCGCGCCTTTCGTTGCCGGTATTTCGCGCATGACGTTCGCCAAATTCCAGTTGTTCAATTGCACCGGCGCGGTGCTGTGGGTTGGCCTGCTGGTGGCGGGCGGCTATCTGTTCGGCAACATTCCGTTCATTCGCGATCATCTGAATGCGATCGTGCTGATCGGCGTGGCCGCGGCGGCGGTGCCGGTGATGCTGGGCGCGCTATGGAAGGTGGGGCAGAGGCTGGCGAAGCGCGGCTAAAGTAAAGCTAATCACGCACGGTTGAGGTTGATGGCACCGGTTATTGCGGTGAAACAATTTGCCGTAGCGCTGAATTCGTTTCCCACATGCGAGCGTCGCTTTTTCCGACTTCCTGATCTTTCGGAATTGCCTAGTATCGGTTATCAGGATTCAGGAGACCGGACATGGAACAAGACAGGAAACCGCCATCCAGCGCAGGCCAGACTCTGCAACGCCAGACGATGGGTCACTCCGAAGTGACGCACAGGCCGAAACCGCAGCCGCGATCGCGCGCAAGCGAAGGCGCCGACAAGGGCGACTGGGGCGATCGTGAGCCCATGCCCGGAATCGGTAACGCGTCGACGGGAACGAAATAGGCAGGTGTCAATGCGGCCGATCTGGATCGGCCGCATTGTCGACCGGCGTTACAGCATGCGGCTTTTCGCCAGCGGCGGATTGGCCGCGAAATACTTCTTGATGCCGTTGGTGATCGCATCCGCCATGCGATCCTGATAGGCATCGTCATTCAGACGCGCCTCTTCGGAAGGATTGGAGATGAAGGCCGTCTCGATCAGGATGCTCGGAATATCCGGTGCCTTCAGCACCGCGAAGCCGGCCTGTTCCACTGAACCTTTGTGCAGGCGGTTAATGCCGCCGATTTCCGTCAGCACCGCCTTGCCGAGCTTCATGCTGTCGTTGATTTGCGCGGTCGTCGACAGATCCAGCAGCACGCTGGCGAGCTGCTTGTCATGATGCTTGATGTTGGCGCCGCCGATCAGGTCGGCTGCGTTTTCCTTATTTGCCAGCCAGCGCGCCGTCGTCGAACTGGCGCCTTTTTCCGAAAGTACGAAAACCGATGAACCGTTTGCCGTCGGTTTCACGAAGGCGTCCGCATGGATGGAAACGAACAGATCGGCCTGCACCTTGCGCGCCTTCTGCACGCGTCTGCCGAGCGGCACGAAATAATCGCCGTCGCGCGTCAGCATCACGCGCATGTTCGGCTGCTGTTCGAGCTTGCCTTTCAAGCGTTTGGCGATCTGCAGCACCACATTCTTTTCGTAGCTGCCGCGTCGTCCGATGGCGCCGGGATCTTCGCCGCCATGGCCGGGATCGAGCGCGATCGTCAGCATGCGCGTGACTTGCGGCGGCCGTTCCGATTTCGGTTGGGCATAAGGCGGATCGGCCTGTGCCACGGCCGGCGGCATCTCGGTGGGCGGTTCATCGCCTATCGACCACTGGCCTTTTTCGATCAGCGCGGCAATGGGGTCGGGCGGGTTGACCGGATACAGGTCGAACACCAGCCGGTGCTGGTATTCGCCGATCGGTTTCAGCGTGAAGACTTGCGGATCGACTTCTTCCTTCAGGTCGAACACCAGCCGCACCACGTTGGGCTTGTTCTGGCCGACGCGGATCTGCTTGATATAGGGATCGTTGGACTGGACCTTGGCGACCAGGCTTTTCAGCGTCGGGTTCAGATCGACGCCTTCGATGTCGACCACCAGACGTTCCGGATTCTTGATGATGAAGTGGCGGGTCTTGAGGACCGAATCGTTTTCCAGCGTGACGCGCGTGTAGTCGTCGGCGGGCCAGACACGCACCGCGAGTATCTGCGCAGCGCGTGCCGTGATGGGAGTCAGCAGGGAAATCAGCAGCGTACCGCCGGCTTTCAGAAGTGTGCGGCGTCGTTTGCCGTTCACAGGTTTGGAGCGAAGTTCAGTCGATTCAGACATGCAGCACCTTGATCGGACAACGCTTGCAATTCTACATCACGCCCTTCGCCGGCGACGGTGAGTGCGATGCGGATGTCGGGCGGCGGCAACACGCCGTCGGCTTTTTCGGGCCATTCGACGATGCAGATGTTGCGGTCGTTGAAGTGGTCGCGAAAGCCTGCATCGAGAAATTCCTCGGCGCCTGCCATCCGGTACAGATCGAAATGAATGACATGCAGCGTGCGGCCGTCGACGTCGATGGCATACGGCTCGGCCAGCGTGTAGGTCGGGCTTTTCACATGGCCGTCATGGCCGAGCGCATGCAGCATCGCGCGCGTCAGTGCCGTCTTGCCGGCGCCGAGATCGCCGTGCAGGTGGATCGTCAGGCCGGGCGTGATCGCGCGTGCGAGCGCAGCGCCCAGCGCCAGCGTGCCGGCTTCCTCATGCAGATGAGCGGTCAGGTGAGAAGGCATGAATGTCATTCGTCAGTAACGAGCGTCAGGATTGCACGCATGTTGCGCGTATGTGATGCGCGCATTGTGCAGAAGTTCCGTCTGGAAATAAATCGGTAATGTATCGGGAGTTGATGCGTGAGAGATCAATGCGCGGGCGTTCAATGCAGCAGCGCCAGCCACAGTGGCAGCGTCGCCATCGACATCAGCGTGCCGATCGAAATCAGGAAGGCGACGAAAGCGCCGTTGCCGCCCATGCGCACGGCCAGCACGTAGCAGCTCGATGCGGTAGGCAGCGCGGCGAACAGCACGACCAGCTGCAGGTGTGCCGGCGACAGTCCCATCCATGCTCCCAATCCCCAGGCAATGGCGGGCATCGCGAACAGTTTCACCGCGAGGAACCACGCAGCCAGTCCCTTGGCGGCATGCAGCCCGGCCAGCCGCAACCCGGCGCCGACCATGATCAGGCCCAGCGCCAGCGATGCATTGCCCAACCGTGACAGAAAAGCACCCGCCAGTTCCGGCAGCTTCCAGCCGAGCAAATTGAACGCGATGCCGGACAGCGTGGCCAGCAGCAGCGGATTCTTGATCAGTTCCAGCGGCAGGCCGCGCTTGTCCTTGACCAGCGCATGCACCGCGCCGAGATTGGTCAGCGGCACGACGAACCCGATGATGACGCCCATCAGCGACGATGCTTCCGCGCCAAGGCGGCCAGCAATCGCCAGCGCAATGTATGAGTTGAAACGGAAGGCCGTCTGTACGCCCGATTCGAACACCATCGGTCCGGCAGCAAACAGCGGCTTGCCGAGCCAGCCGAGCAGGATGCCGCTGATGCACGACAGGATGGCGATCTGCAGAACCTGTCCGGCGGCGGCGAAATCGATGGGCGCGCGTGCTGTCGAATAGAACAGCAGTGCAGGGAACAGCACGTAGTAAATCAGTTTTTCCGCGCCGGTCCAGAATTCCGCGCCCCAGTTGGTGATGCGCAGCAGGATCGCGCCGAGCAGAATCAGCAGGAAGTCGGGCAGCAGGAGGTTGACGATGTGCATGCAGGAGGCCGGCTATTTCAGCAGCCGCGCCAGTTCGACCGCCGTCTTGACGTTCATCTTGTCGAAGATGTGCGCGCGATGCACTTCCACCGTGCGCATGCTGATGCCCAGCTTGTCGGCGATGACCTTGTTCATCTTGCCTTCCAGGATCAGGTCCAGCACTTCGCGTTCGCGCGTGGACAGCGCTGCCAGCCGCGTGTGAATCGCGGCGCTGGCCGAGGCCTGCTCGGAAGCCAGCAGCGCTTCCTGCACGCGATCCATCAGTTTGTTGTCGTTGAACGGCTTCTCGAAAAAATCGAAGGCGCCGCGTTTCAAGGCGTCGACCGCCATCGGCACGTCGCCGTGGCCGGTCAGGAAGATGATGGGCAGCACCTGCGTCTGGCCGCGCGCGGCCAGCAGGTCGAACAGCGCGATGCCGCTCAGGTCCGGCATGCGTACGTCGAGCAGCACGCACTGGCCCTGCGCGCCGGGGCGCTGGTTGTCCAGTGCGGTGAGAAAGGTCTTGCCGCTGTCATAGGCGGTGGCGGCGATGCCGCGCGACTTGGCGAGCCACAGCAGCGAATCGCGGATTACTTCTTCGTCATCAATGATGTGCAGCATGAAATGTCCTGTCGTCCTCGGCCGCGGCATTGGGCGGGCGATATTGGCAAAGCATCATGTCGCCATGCGATTGCCGTCTGTGGCGCAATTGTCCGGTTGAATGCCTTATTTTGCAACGTCGCCGGGGGCTGTCGGCAACGAAAAACGGAAGATCGTGCCGCCGCCCGGGTTGTCTGCGTGCGTCAGCGTGCCGCCGTGGAATTCGATCGCGGTACGGCAGATGGATAGACCCATGCCCATGCCGTCGGCCTTGGTCGAGAAGAACGGCGAGTACAGTCGTTCCGCCACTTCCGGCGGAATGCCGTGGCCATGATCGCTGATGGCGACACCGACATACGGCGGCACGCCCTGATCGGCGGTGGCGACGATGCGCAGGATGCGCTTGTCCGGCGGCGTGGTCTGCATCGATTCGATCGCGTTGCGCGTCAGGTTCAACAGCACCTGTTCCAGCAGCACGCGATCGGCCAGCACCGGCGGCAGGTCGGCCGGGATGTTGGTGCGGACGGTGACGAAATATTTCTGTGCCTGCAACTCGACCAGCGGCATCACGCTGCCGACCAGCTCGGTGATCGTGATCGCGGTACGCATCGGCTCGCGTTTCTTCACGAAGGTGTGCACGCTGCGGATGATCTGGCCGGCGCGCTGCGCCTGTGCATTGGCGTTCTGCAGCGCGTGTTCCAGCATGCCGACGTCGGGCGTGTGTTCGACGGCGCGGTCGCGCTCGATCATGTTCAGCGCGCCAGTGGTGTAGCTGGAAATCGCCGCCAGCGGCTGGTTCAGCTCGTGCGCCAGCGTGGAGGCGATCTCGCCCATCGTTGCCAGGCGGGCGCTGGCCTGCAGTTTTTCTTCCTGCTGGCGGTTGAGGTTCTCGATGCGCTTGCGGTCCGAAATGTCGAGGATGGAGCCCATCCAGCCGGTCTGGCGGCCGCTGTCGTCGACCAGCGGCGATTCGAAGATCAGTACCGGGATGCGGTTGCCGTCGGCATGCATGAAGATGGTCTCGAAACCTTGTTGCGAAGCGGTACCGGCTGTCACCTGCGAGAAGTGCTGGTGATATTCGGCAACGGCTTCCGGTGCCCAGTACGACATCGGCGGCAGGCGGCCGACGATGGCTTCGGCCGGCATGCCGACCATTGCGCAGAAGGCTGGATTGACGTAGGTGACGCGACCGTCGAGATCGCGCGCGCGCAGGCCGGTGATCAGCGAGTTTTCCATCGCGCTGCGGAAGGCAATTTGTTCGCGCAATGCCGTTTCGGCGGCGAGGCGGCGGTTGATGTCGCGCCACAGCGCGATCAGGCTCCAGATCAGGCCGAGCGACAGCAGAATGACGATGTCGACCAGCAGGCTGGGCAGCAGCTTGGGTGCGCTCTTGATGCTGTTGGTTGTCAGCTGCAGCGACACGCCGGCCAGGTTCAGCGTGCGGCGGTGCGTGTAGAAGCCGCGTCCGGCACCGCCGGAGGCGCGCTTGTGGATCACGTTGCCGTTGGTGTCGGTCAGTGCGATTTCGTTGTCCTGCGCGAACCACCAGGGCACGATGTCGTCCAGGATGCTGGAGGCGAGATAGCTGACGATCAGGCTGCCGATGTAGCGGTTCTGCACGAACAGCGGTACGTGGTAGTCGAGCATTACGGGGCCGGTGATGTCCGGTGCCGGCTGGCTGTAGAGCGGCGTGCGCGTGACGCGCGCGCGTTCGTCGGCCAGTTTGGAGGGCGGTGACAATTCCTGGTAGGAGATCAGTGTCTCGTCGGTCGAACCCAGCAGCCGACCCTGTGCATCGAGGTGGATGATGCGGTGGATTTCGTGATTGTTGCGGATCAGGTTTTCCATCCGCTCCTGCAGGCGTGCGCCGCGCAGGTAGCCGGCGGCGACTTCGGCACCCATCAGTTTCAGGCTTTCCTCGTTGCGCTGCAGCTGGAAGCGGATCGTCTGCTCCACCCACAGCGAATCGGCGATCAGCTGTTCCTGGCGTTCGGCCGTTTCCTGTTGTTTTTCGTGCAGCGGCAGCCAGATCAGCGTGGTGACGAACAGCAGCGAAATGAACAGCGGCAGCAGCCATCGCCAGGCCAGTTTGCGGCTGGGGGAAATGATACCGGCAGGGCGAGGTTGATTTGCTATCATAAACGGTCAATGCACCCGGAGCTGACGAGGAGACGACGGCATGCGGATCGGGCGCGGATGCTGCGCGAAATAATATCGCGCGAAGACTGCAATACGCCGAAAATACACTGAAAATACCGACGGTTCGTGGATGTCGGCGTGTGGTTATCCACACTTGCCGGCAATCGGGCGACTGCGCATAGTATCAATAAAAATCACAATGAGAGATTCTCCCGTTGGTGCAATGAAAACAGTAATGAAATTGCCTGCGCTGCTGCTCGGGCTGGCCTTGTCGCTTGCCGCGGCAACGAGCTTTGCGCAAACGACGATTGTCATTGGCTTCAGCCATACCGACAGGATCGAATCCGCCAAGGGCCGTGCCGCGCAACGCTTCAAGGAACTGGCCGAGCAAGCCAGTCGCCACCGGCTGCGTGTGGATGTCTATCCGAACGGCCATCTGTACAAGGAATCCGACGAACTGGAAGCGCTGCAACTGGGTGCAGTGCAGATGATTGCGCCGCCCATCGTCAAGCTGACGCAGTCCGGTGTTCGCGAATTCGAAGTATTCGATCTGCCATATCTGTTTACCGACGATGCGTCGGTTGCGCGCGTGACTGAAGGACCGGTCGGCCGCAATCTGCTGAACAAGCTCGAAGGCAAAGGCATGGTCGGGCTCAGCTACTGGAACAGCGGCTTCAAGGTCATGTCCGCCAACAAACCGCTGAAGACGCCGGAAGACTTCAAGGGATTGCGCATGCGCATTCATTCGTCGCCGACGCTGGATGCGCAGATGGAAGCGCTGGGCGCGGTGCCGCGCCTGCTGGATGCCGGCGAAGTCTACCTGGCATTGCAGGCTGGCCTGATCGACGGCACCGAGAGCACGCCTTCTTCCTTCGTCGAGCGCAAGCTCTATGACGTGCAGAGCAATCTGACGCTGTCCAATCACGGCTATCAGGGGAGCGCGGTCGTCGTCAACAAGAAGTTCTGGGACGGACTGCCGGCCGATCTGCGCGGCATTATCAGCAATGCGATGCGCGAAGCGACTGTCTACGCGAATCAGCTTGCCGCACAGGAAAATGCTGCTGCCATCGCCTGGCTGAAGAAAAACAAGAAAGTCCGCATCCGCACACTGAACGACAAGGAAGCCGCTGCCTGGCACAAGGCGCTGCAGCCGGTGCGTGCCGATTTGGCGAGCCGTATCGGCCGTTCGACCGTGATGAGCGTCGTGTCGGAAGCAGCCAAGTAGCGGACCCGACGACCGCTGATCCCGCAATCTCGCGGCATTTTCGTCGAATTCTTTTGCAAAACAGGAAACATCTCGCCACCGCAAGGTGATTGTTGCGGTGCGCGGGGTAAATGGTTTAGGCTAGTCCCGCAAGTTTGGTGAAAGGTTTGCTGCCTACAATGCGGTACCCTGCGAAACCAGAACGATATCCGTGTCGCATCGTCGATGCGCAAACGGAAGGGCTAGAGTTGAGAGAGCGATTCGATTCATCCAACAATAACCATTAGAGCGGAGACACCCCCATGAAAAAAACTTTCCTCAAGACCGTGGCCTGCCTGGCACTGTGCGCCAGCGCATTCGCCCATGCGGAAAACTATCCAAGCAAGACCATTACGATGATCGTGCCGTTCTCCGCTGGCGGCCCCACCGATACCGTGGCGCGTCTGGTTGCGCAATCGATGAGTACCTCGCTGAAGCAAACCGTCATCGTCGAGAACGTCGGCGGCGCCGGCGGCACCATCGGCGCGGCACGCGTGGCCAAGGCGGCACCGGACGGCTACACGATCTTCCTGCACCACATCGGCATGTCGACCGCACCGACGCTGTATCGCAAGCTGAGCTATAACGCGATCACCGATTTCGAACCGATCGGCCTGGTCACCGATGTGCCGATGACCTTCATCGCGCGCAGCAACTTCCCGGCCAAGGACTTCAAGGAACTGCTGGCATACGTCAAGGCCAACAAGGACAAGGTCACCTATGCGAATGCCGGCGTCGGTTCCGCTTCGCACCTGTGCGGCATGCTGTTCATGACGGCCATCGATACCGAACTGACGACCGTGCCGTACAAGGGAACGGGTCCGGCGATGAACGATCTGCTCGGCGGCCAGGTTGATTTCATGTGCGACCAGACCACGAACACCACCAGCCAGATCAAGAGCGGCAAGGTCAAGGCCTATGCCGTGACGACGAAGAAACGCGTACCGTCGCTGCCGGAACTGCCGACGATGAGCGAAGCCGGCCTGCCGGGTTTCGAGATCGCCGTCTGGCATGGCCTGTATGCACCGAAAGGCACGCCGAAACAGGCAATCGATTCGCTCGCAACGGCACTGCAAACTGCGTTGAAGGATGCGACGGTCAAGCAGCGTTTTGCCGATCTGGGTACGGAGCCGGTGGCGCAGGATCAGGCAACGCCTGAAGCGCTGCGCGCGCATCTGAAATCCGAAATCGCGAAATGGGCGCCGATCATCAAGAAGGCAGGCGTCTACGCCGACTGAGGATTCGCCGAGTTCGTCAACAATGCCGAGCTGCAGATATGCAGGCTCGGCATTTTAGTAATCTGCGATTATCTGCATCATCGATTCGATCTGGTCGGACAGCTTCCGTCGGCAAGGCAGGTCGGATATAACGGGCACCAAGAGGGAGAAGCGATTTGCCATCATTCATTCGACATCCAAAGGATTTCTGGACCGGCGTCATATTCATGATTGTCGGCCTGGCAGCTGTCATCATCGGTCGCGATTATCCGATGGGAACGGCAGGCAGAATGGGACCGGCCTATTTCCCGACGGTACTCGGCGGCCTGCTGGCCCTGATTGGCCTGGCCGCAATCGTGCGGTCGTTCTTCCGCGAAGCGGAGGATGAGATCGGTAAATTCGCCATCAAGGAAACGATTCTGATTCTGACCGGCGTGATCCTGTTTGCCTTTCTGATTCGCGGCGCAGGCATGGTGGTATCGGTGATCGCAATCGTGCTGGTCAGTGCGCTGGCGAGCACCAAATTCCAATGGAAGGGCGGGATCGCACTGGCTGTCGGACTGTCCATCTTCGCGATCCTGGTTTTCGTCAAATTGCTCGGCCTGCCGATCCCAATCTTCGGCCCGTGGTTCGGCGAGTGATCCAACGACCAGACAGATCTTAAGGAAGAGGCAAGAACATGGAATTATTCTCTAATCTGGCATTGGGTTTCGACACGGCATTCACCGCGACGAACATGATGTATTGTCTGATCGGCGTCTTTCTCGGCACGGCAGTCGGCGTTCTCCCCGGACTCGGTCCGACCGCGACGATTGCGATGCTGCTGCCGGCTACGTTTACGCTGCCGCCGATTTCGGCGCTGATCATGCTGGCCGGTATTTATTACGGCGCGCAATACGGCGGATCGACGACGGCGATCCTAGTCAATCTGCCTGGCGAATCGTCGTCCGTGGTGACGGCGATCGACGGTTACCAGATGGCGCGCCAGGGGCACGCGGGCAAGGCGCTGGCGACTGCCGCCATTGCCTCGTTTTGCGCAGGCACGGTCGCGACGATCCTGCTTGCACTGTTTGCGCCGCCGCTAGCCGATATGGCATTGAAGTTCGGTCCCGCAGAATATTTCTCGCTGATGGTGCTGGGTCTGGTCGCCTCCGTCGTGCTGGCCAGCGGTTCGCTGCTGAATGCCATTGGCATGGTGCTGCTGGGCCTGCTGCTTGGCCTGATCGGCTCCGACGTCAACTCCGGCGCGCAACGTTATACCTTCGACATCCCTGAACTGGCCGACGGCATCAACTTCGTCATCGTTGCGATGGGCATGTTCGGTATCGGTGAAATCATCCGCAACCTGGAGCATGAAGAAACGCGCTCGCTGGTGATGAAGAAAGTGTCGGGCCTGATGCTCAACAAGGAAGATTTCAAACGCGTCGCCGCACCGATCTTCCGCGGCACCTGGCTGGGTGCCGCACTCGGCATCCTGCCGGGCGGCGGCGCGATGCTGGCGTCGTTCTCCGCCTATTCGATCGAGAAGAAAGTCTCGAAAAATTCAAAGGAGTTTGGCAAGGGCGCAATCGAAGGCGTGGCTGCGCCGGAAGCGGCAAACAACGCCGGCGCACAAACTTCGTTCATCCCGATGCTGACGCTTGGTATTCCGTCGAACCCGGTGATGGCGCTGATGATCGGCGCGATGATCATTCAGGGCATTCAGCCGGGACCGGCCGTGATGACGGAACAACCGACGCTGTTCTGGGGATTGATCGCATCGATGTGGATCGGTAATTTCTTCCTCGTCGTGCTGAATCTGCCGATGATCGGACTGTGGGTGCGCATGATCATGGTGCCGTATCACTACCTGTTTCCGGCCATCCTGATGTTCTGCGCGATCGGTGTTTTCAGTCTGAACAACAGTGATTTTGACGTTTATTTAATGGCTTTATTCGGTTTGTTCGGTTATATTTGCGCAAAACTTGATGCCGAACCCGCACCGATGCTGCTGGGTTTCATCATCGGGCCCATGATGGAAGAGTACCTGCGTCGAGCACTTCTGCTGTCGCACAGCGATCCGCTGGTATTCGTTCAACGCCCGATCAGTGCGGTCATGCTGGGTATGGCCGTTCTCGCACTTGCCGTGGTTCTGCTGCCGGCGCTGCGCAAAAAACGAGAGGAAGCATTCAAAGAAGAATAAAGGCCGGTGCGTCATCCGCTGTTGAGACGGATGTCAGTACCACAGGGCCGAGGAGACATGCGTTTCAAAGAAGTTGTTGTGGAGCGATCCATCAAACAGCCGGGACGCAGAGAATTTGGGGGTGCATCGCAAGATGCGCCCTTTTTATTTTTGCGTTTCCGAAACGGAGGCATTCCGGCGCATCTCCGCATGTCTCCGTTATCCGGCGTTTTGTCTTATCCTGTGTATTCCGTCATTCCATTTTCGATTCGTCATGCGCAACTCCGGCATCGATCATCTGTTTTCCGCCATCGTTGAAACATCGTTCGGCGCAGTCGGTATTCGCACCGAAGACAAGCGCGTGCGCGAGTTGGTCTATCTGCCCGCCACCTTCAACGAGAAAGCGCCGACCGATGCCATCGCCGAACGCACGGTGCAACAGATCGAACGCTATCTCGACGATGCCGATTTCCGCTTCGACCTGCCGCTGGCGACAGTCGGCACCGCCTTTCAGCAAAAGGTGTGGCAAGCGATCTCAAGCATTCCGCGCGGCAGCGTGTTGACCTATGGCGACATCGCACGTCACATCCGCACCGCACCGCGCGCAGTCGGGCAGGCGTGCGGCGCGAACTGGTTTCCCATCGTGATTCCCTGCCATCGCGTGACGGCGACCGGCGGGCTGGGTGGATTCGGCAATACCGATGACGAAGCCGGATTCCATCTCGGCGTCAAACGCTGGCTGCTCGCGCACGAAAAAGTCGAAGGCTACCAGCGATGAGTCGTGCTGCTGCGACACCAAAAGTGGTATCGCCAAAGGTGTCAGCATCATCGGGTCATGCTGAGATCGACGAATTCTGCGACACGCTGTGGCTGGAAGACGGCCTGTCGAAGAACACGCTGGATGCGTATCGACGCGATCTGAAACTGTTCGCCAACTGGCTGCAGGCCGAACGTGGCAAGACCTTGCTGGCCGTGCTGCCGGATGATCTGAACGCCTACTTCTTCGCCAAACATGCAATGACAAAGGCGACGACATCGAATCGCCGCCTCTCCGTCTTGAAGCGCTTCTATCAACTCGCGCTGCGCCAGAACCGCATCGCTGTCGACCCCTGCCTGAAACTGCATTCCGCCAAGCAGCCGCCCCGCATTCCGAAGACCTTGTCCGAAGCACAGGTCGAAGCCTTGCTCGCCGCCCCTGATCTCGGCACACCGCTCGGCCTGCGCGATCGCACGATGCTGGAACTGATGTACGCCAGCGGTCTGCGTGTATCCGAACTGGTGCTGCTGAAATCGGTGGAAGTCGGTATGAACGAAGGCGTGCTGCGCGTCACCGGCAAGGGCAGCAAGACGCGGCTGGTGCCATTCGGCGAAGAAGCGCGCACGTGGATCGAACGCTACCTGAAGGAAGCACGCCCGGCGATCTTGAACGGACAGATAGCCGACGCGCTGTTCGTCACCGCACGCGGCGGCCCGATGACGCGGCAGATGTTCTGGACGCTGATCAAGAAATACGCTGTGACGGGCGGCATCCATGCGCCGCTGTCGCCGCACACCTTGCGGCATGCGTTTGCGACGCACCTGCTGAATCACGGTGCCGATTTGCGCGTCGTGCAGTTACTGCTGGGGCATGCGGATATTTCGACGACGCAGATTTATACACATGTGGCGCGGGAGAGGTTGAAGCAGCTGCACCGGCAGCACCACCCGCGGGGATGATTAAGAGAGCTTGTTGTTAGTCGAATATCGACGGCGAATCCGGCAGGCCAAAGGGTAGGGTGCTAGGAGTAGAAAACAGTAAGAGCAATTATCCCCGCCGCCAATAGAACAAGAACGACTATTTCACCAATACGCTGAGCGTGCTTTGGTTCTAAGCGAAAAGTACGGCCGATGATTGAGCCCGCTACATAGGCGGTTGCTTCTCCGATTGCGTAAATAATTGCATCGACATATGCGAACCTCTAACGTTTGAATTCAGCAACGCGGTTATGCCTGAATAAAATTTCTCATCGCTTGTATAGAGTCGGCAAGTTCCCGGGCTGTGAAGCGTACGTTATGACTGTTTTCTGGGTGATGAATTTGATGCCTGATGTACTCAGTAAGCACAATTTGGCGTTGCTCCGTAGAGCTATCCTTACGAAGTTGTATATATGCCCTGAGAGGTTTCCCATTCCTATACTCTTCTAAGCGCCCCTCCGCTTCTATATGCCCGTAGAGCTCATTGTGATACTCATAAGTAGCCTCGCCAAATGCAGAGAAATTCACTTCGTTCAAACTTGGGTATGGGAGTTCGCTTTGCTGAACCTTGGAAATTCTGTTCGCCGCCTCTCCCGTTAATAGCAGGATATTCTCGAACTTGAGTCGCTTGACGATCTCTGGACTATGGGTTGTAAGGAAAACCTGAGTATTTTCAGCTTCAGACAATGCAATGAGCGCATCCGTTAACCCACGCTGATGATCAGGATGTTGGGAAGTTTCGGGCTCTTCAATGGCATAGACGACGCTCGGGAGATTTGACTCGCTCTGCCTTCTTTCTGCCTCTGCACGGAAAAAGCTAATGAGCACCAAGCGTTTAACTCCACTTCCTCTTTTGTTTATGGGAATATCATCATCTCCTGAGATTGAGACACTCTTAAAAACATCTGCCCATTTAAGACTGGTCGCGTCGGGGATTTGCGGATCGAGTGATTTCGCAATTGCCGGATTCAACTCATGCAGCTTAGTAAGCGTTCTATTCGCCACAGCTTCGAGTCGAGCTTTTACTGTTTCGGCAATCCCCTTTAAATTTTCCTGAATTGTGGTGTCTTCAAGAATTTCCTTGACTGCAATTTTCATTGGATCCTGCACTTCATCGTCAGAATCCGCGTTCTTCCTATCGGACTGAAACAACGTGTATAGCGGCATGTATGTCTTCAGCTGTTCCCAAATGTTCTTGCTATCAAGTTTAGCAATTTCAATTTCATAGTCTTCTAGCTGGAGATCGGCCTGTCCTTTCCAAATTGCTTTCCTAAGCTCGGCGCTCTTAGTTTTGTCCGGGCATTCTAGGCCTTGGTCTTCGAGGATTTTTCTCAGATCGAGAATCTTCTTAAGTAGAAGATCCTTGCATTCCGGATTCACTGGATGGCTGGCCTTAATAAAAACCTTTTCCTTTCCAGCTCCTGGATATCGTTTGAGGATCCGCAAAGTTCCTTCAGCTGATAATAGGTACTCATCCGCAAGTGTCGTTTCATTCGTCGCATCAATTAAGATTCTTTGCGGAAGATTGGTGAATTCAACCTCAATTTCGATGCAATCATCTTCATTTGCCAGACACTTTTTATTGATGTCGTCCTTGTCGAGTTTGACGCACCCTTTCCCCTCATTAAAAAAGATGTCTAGTGCCTCGAGTAGGGTCGACTTCCCAATATCGTTCCGGCCGACAAGGGCGCATAGATTGTCGATTTCAACACGTACCGGATTTTCATATCCACGGAAACGGTTAACGCTTACTGATTTAATTTTCATGATTTCCTTAACATCCGTAGATGAAAATATTTCCAGCCCGCATTGTATGGGTGTCGATTCTCGGCATTGATCCCATGAATATGGCATGTCGTGAAAATTAACAATCCTGCATGGCATGTCGATCGAAAACTGAGTGAAAAGGACGGTTCTAGTTATAGCTTGCGGCATAATGTCCCCCTTTTTCAGCCCTAGAAGCATCCGCACCATGGCCAAAAAGGACCACGTCTCCGAAACACCTGCCACGCAATGGCTGCGCAAGCACGGCGTCACATTCAGCGAGCATCCTTATGATTACGAAGAGCACGGCGGCACATCGGTGTCGTCGCGTGAGCTCGGTGTGGACGAGCATGCCGTTGTGAAAACCCTGATCATGCAGGACGAGAAGGCGCAGCCGCTGGTGGTGCTGATGCATGGCGACTGCAAGGTCTCGACGAAGAATCTGGCGCGGCAGATCGGGTGCAAGTCGGTAGAGCCGTGCAAGCCGGAAGTGGCGAACCGTCATTCCGGTTATCTGATCGGCGGCACGTCGCCGTTCGGTACGCGCAAGACGATGCCGGTTTATGTGGAAGAGAGCATCCTGTCGCTGGAGCGTATCTACATCAACGGCGGGCGGCGCGGCTTTCTGGTCGGTATAGAACCGGTTGTGCTGTCGGGCGAGCTGGGCGCGAAGCCGGTGCAGTGTGCGCTGGCGGAATAGTCTGCGAAAATAATTAACAGAATAATGAGGTGCGGTGCTTTATAGTGAGCGCCGCTCCGGCTGCGATGGCGGCCATCCGTTGAGAAAATAATTATGAATACTGCGTTGTTTGTTGCTGCGGCGTATCTGATCGGGTCGATCTCGTTCGCGGTCATCGTCAGCAAGTTGCTGGGGCTGGCCGATCCGCGCAGCTACGGCTCGAAGAATCCGGGCGCGACGAATGTGCTGCGCAGCGGCAGCAAGAAGGCGGCGATCCTGACCTTGCTGGGCGATTGCCTGAAGGGCGTGGTGGCGGTGCTGCTGGCGAAATGCCTGGGGCCGCAATACGGCGTGGCCGAGAACGGTATCGCGCTAGTGGCGCTGGCGGTGTTCGTCGGCCATCTGTGGCCGGTGTTCTTCCGCTTCAAGGGAGGCAAGGGTGTGGCGACGGCGCTCGGTGTGCTGCTGGCGATCAACGGTTGGCTCGGTCTGGCGACGCTGGCGACCTGGCTGATCATTGCGTATGCATTCCGCTATTCGTCGCTGGCGGCATTGGTGGCGGCGGTGTTTGCACCGTTCTTCTATTGCCTGATGTTCGGCACCGACGGCATGCTGCTGGCGATCGTGGCGATGAGTGCGCTGCTGATTTATCGTCACGCGAAGAACATCGGCAATCTGCTGGCGGGCAAGGAGAGCCGCCTCGGTAGCAAGGGCAGCAAGAAGAAATAAATGCGGTAGCGAATCGCAATAAAAAAATCCGGCTTCGTGCCGGATTTTTTATTGTGTGATTGCTGCATTGATTTGCATCGATGCCTTGAACTCAAAGCGGCTGATTCCAGGATGCCGTTTCGGTGCGCAGTGATTTCGGGTGTGGCGCTTGCGTTTGCCGTCGCGCATTCAAATTTCGCGAATACTGTCCAGCGGCCAACGCGGCTTGACGTTGAATGCGTAATCCTTCTTCGCCGCGTTCGGATTGATCTGCAAGCGCATTGCGCCGGCGAAGGCGATCATCGCGCCGTTGTCGGTGCAGAATTCCAGTTCCGGATAGTAGACGCGGAATTTGCGTTTGACTGCTGCCGCATTCAATGACTCGCGCAACTGCCGGTTTGCGCCGACGCCGCCGGCGATCACCAGTTTCTTCAATCCAGTCTGCTTCAAGGCGTTGACGCATTTTGCCGTCAGCACGTCGACGAGCGCATCGACGAAGGCGCGCGCGATATTGGCCTTGTCCTGTTCGCAGATGTTGGCCGGATGATTCTTCACCAGCGTCAGCACCGCCGTCTTCAGGCCTGAAAAGCTGAAATCCAGATTCCCCGAATGCAGCATCGGGCGCGGCAATTTATATGCGGCCGGATCTCCGAATTCGGCCATGCGCGAGATTGCCGGGCCGCCCGGATAACCGAGGCCGAGCAGCTTGGCGGATTTGTCAAAGGCTTCGCCGGCGGCATCGTCCAGCGTTTCTCCCAGCAATTCATATTGGCCGACGCCATCGACGCGCATCAGTTGCGTGTGGCCGCCGGATACCAGCAGCGCGACGAACGGGAATTCCGGCGGATCGCTGGCCAGCAGCGGCGACAGCAGATGGCCTTCCAGGTGGTGTACGCCGAGCACGGGTTTGTCGAGCGCGAGGCCAAGGCCGCAGGCGACCGATGCGCCGACCAGCAGTGCGCCGGCCAGGCCGGGGCCTTGCGTGTAGGCGATCGCATCGATGTCGCCGCGCGCGATGCTGCTATCGGTCAGCACTTTTTCCAGTAATGGGATTGCGCGGCGGATGTGGTCGCGCGATGCCAGTTCCGGCACCACGCCGCCGTATTCCTCGTGCATGCGCACTTGCGAGTGCAGCGCGTGCGCGCGCAGCCCGTGTTGCGTGTCATACAACGCGAGTCCTGTTTCGTCGCAGGAGGATTCGATACCGAGAACGAGCATGGGAAAGCCGGGGCGGGAAGTTGATGCAAAGTTGGCGTGGTTCTTGCGTGGATTGTAGCCTATTCCCCGTTTTTCATTGTCGCATTGCACCGCCGTACACCGCCCATGACGCGCCCAGAACAGACCGATTCTTCACTTGCCGGCCGCAGACAAGCATTGTCGGATGCGCGTTCCGACCGGCGTTCGCTGCGCATTCTCATCGTCAATACGCTGGCGGACAACGAGGCGGACGACATAGCACTGGAGCGCGATGGCCGCGCACGCGCATTGCGCATCGGCCTGCTCGAAGCCGGCTACAACATCGTCGCCGTCTTTCCGGCCGACATGCATCTGCCGGACCGTATCGCGCAGTTGCAACCGGACATGGTCATCATCGATGCCGAATCCGATGCGCGCGACGTGCTGGAGCATGTCGTGATGGCGACGCACGAAGCGCCGCGCCCCATCGTGTTGTTTACCGAAGACCAGGACCGTTCCAGCATGGAGGCGGCGATGGCGGCCGGCGTGTCGGCCTATATCGTGGCCGGCCTGTCGTCCGAGCGCGTCAAGCCGGTGCTGGATGTGGCGCTGGCACGTTTCAATGCCGACCAGAAGCTGCGTAATGAATTGTCCGATACCAAGCTGAAGCTGGCCGAGCGCAAGACGATCGAACGTGCAAAAGGGCTGTTGATGGAGCGGCACGGCATTGCCGAAGACGAGGCTTACGGCAGGCTGCGCAGCCTGGCGATGGACAAGAATCTGAAGCTGTCGGAACTGGCGCAACGCATCCTCGATGCGGCGGATCTGCTGGGCTGACGCTGCCGCCGCTTGTTGTTCGGGTGCGCACCAAATGCATGCGTTGCACGAAAAAGGGGATGCGCGGGAGCGTTGAGCGGACAGGGGCGTTGCAGTATAGTCAACTAGTCCGCCTGCAAGGCGCCTTCCTTTTTCATCAGGGTGCAAGACCATGAAAACTTCCGCGTTTCTGTCCGCCGATCAAAACGGGCGTATGCCTGCCAGCCGTGAAGCCGCCGGCCAGGAAATGGCACGGACCTCATTCATCGATCATCGCGCTGCGACAACGGCGCAAAGAAGATTGGCAGAAAAAGCCGATGCCAGCGAAGGTGCGATGCGGCAGCACGCGCTGCAAAAAATGGCGAATGCCGCGCAGCGGGCAGGCAGGGACGAGGAGGAAGAAGAAAAGCCGGCGCAGGGGAAATTCGCACGGCCGGCACAGCGCCAGGCCGCAGCAGGCATGGGAAGCGGTGGTCTGCCGCCGCAACTGAAGTCCGGCATCGAAGCCTTGTCCGGCATGTCGATGGATGATGTGCGCGTGCATTACAACTCGTCGCAGCCGGCGCAGTTGAATGCGCTGGCCTATGCACAGGGGCGGGATATCCATGTCGGGCCGGGGCAGGAACAGCATCTGCCGCATGAGGCATGGCATGTCGTGCAGCAGGCGCAGGGCCGCGTGCAGCCGACCATGCAGATGAAGGATGGCGTGCCGGTCAACGACGATCACACGCTGGAAGAAGAAGCCGATCGCATGGGCGCGCAGGCGATGCAGATGCGGGTGGCGGGTGCAGCAACGCCGATGGCATCGGCAAGCGGCCGGCCCGTCGCGCAATTCTTTCTTCCTCCCCACGGCATGGCGGATACGAAGGGATATTACAAGGCGCAAGGCAATGCAAAGAATACCGCCTATGGCAGCGGCCGTCCGGCGGATTTCAGTACGAAGTTCAAGGCGAACATGGTGGAGCACGAATGGGGCGGCTCCTATAACAAGGAAACCGACATGTGGCATGTGACGACGCATGGCGATTCGCAGGTCGTGCTGCCGACAAATGCCATCCAGATCGATCACGTGGTGCCGTGGAATACGATCGAGACCGAACTGCAGAAGAATCCGTCCACTGTTTACACACCGGGCTATCTTGCGACGTTGAAGACCAATGGATATGTCGTCCCGAATGGCTCGAAATACACGATGTTTGCCGCGCGCATGTATTACCACGACGTCGGCAATCTGGTGCCGATGGCCGGTTCTGAGAATGCATCGAAGGGGGCGACACATGGTGGCGGCGGTGCCGATCTGGAAACCGCCTGGATGAATCGTGCGGCGCGTAGCACCGGGGTGCACCATCAAATGGTGCAGACGGCGTTCCGCGAGCTGGTCAATTGGCAGGGCGATGCCCCGGCTGTGCAGGAATTGCTGGACAAGTTCGATGAGGTGGATGACGTGATCATTGAAGCAGAAGAGTTTTTCCAGGGATACTGAACCACATTCGAAAAACTGGCATATGAATTGCTAGTACTGAAAAGGCTGCTAATGACGGCACCAAAATGATGAATCGCCCCGGTTAACGAAGATCGAGGCATCAGGACAAAGGCGTCCGCATCGCACGCGCAATCCGCGCGTGGCGATGCGGACGCTTTTTTTATCTCGATTTTTATCTATCCGCAAATGAGCTATCAGGAGAAAACATGACGGCGAAAGACGACAACATCGATACCACGCGACGCACCATCATCAAGGCGGCAGCGGCGGCGACTGCATTCGGCGGACTGGCGACCAGGGGCGTATGGGCCGCCGGTTCGGACAAGCCAGAAAAGACGGAAGTGAAGATCGGCTTCATTCCGCTGACCGACTGCGCATCCGTCGTGATGGCATCGGTGATGGGCTTCGACAAGAAGTACGGCATCAAGATCACGCCGAGCAAGGAATCCTCGTGGGCAGGCGTGCGCGACAAGATCATCAACGGCGAACTCGATGCGGCCCATGTGCTGTATGGCCTGGTCTACGGCGTGCATGCCGGCATCGGCGGTGCAAAGAAGGACATGGCCGTGCTGATGAGCATCAACAACAACGGCCAGGCGATTTCGCTGTCGCGGCAACTGGCCGATGCCGGTGCGATCGACGGCGCTTCGCTGGCGAAGTACATGCATGCCAACAAGCGCGATTACACGTTCGCGCAGACCTTCCCGACCGGCACGCACGCGATGTGGCTGTACTACTGGCTGGCGGCCTACGGCATCAATCCGATGAAGGATGCCAAGATGATCACCGTGCCGCCACCGCAGATGGTGGCCAACATGCGCATCGGCAACATGGACGGCTGCTGCGTCGGTGAACCGTGGAATGCGCGCGCCATCATGGACGGCGTCGGCATCACGGCGGTGACGTCGCAGGATATCTGGAAGGATCATCCGGAGAAAGTGCTGGGCACCACGTCCGACTGGGTGGCGAAATATCCGAATACGGCGCGCGCGATGACGGCCGCCGTGCTGGAAGCCAGCCGCTGGATCGACGCTTCTCTGTCGAACAAGAGCAAGATGGCCGAGACGATCGCCGCCAAGTCCTACGTGAATACCTCGGTCGACGTGATCGCGCCGCGCATCCTCGGTCGCTATGCGAACGGCCTCGGCAAGACCTGGGACGACCCGAACTACATGAAGTTCTTCAACGACGGCGCGGTCAATTTCCCGTACCTGTCCGACGGCATGTGGTTCCTGACGCAGCACAAGCGCTGGGGGCTGGTCAAGGAAGATCCGGATTATCTGGGCATCGCCAAATCGGTCAACCGCATCGATCTGTACAAGGATGCGGCGGCGATGGCGAAGGTCAGCGTGCCGAAGGAAGTCATGCGCACGTCCAAGCTGATCGACGGCTCGGTCTGGGATGGCAAGAATCCGAAAGCCTACGCGGCATCGTTCAAGGTTCGTGCATAGGAGGATGTGATGAGCGCAATCATGCAAAGCATCGACAAGCCGGCTGCCAAGGCCGCTGCAGCAACGACGGCAGGCGCAGCGACTGCGACGAGTGCGACAGGCGCGCAGGCTGCCGCGATACCTGCGCAGCAGAAACAGCAGCAACAGGAGGCGGCAAAAGCCGGCAGTGCGAACGGAAAATCGGGCGGACGATTTTCCGTGCGTGCACTGGCGCGGGCGGCGGTGCCGCCGGTGTTGGGCGTGCTGTTCCTGTGCCTGGTGTGGGAAATCGTCTCGTACAAGAACAACGGCATCCCGTCACCGATGACGACGCTGAAGGCGGCCGCCGAACTGTTCGCCGATCCGTTCTACAGCAACGGGCCGAACGACCAGGGCATAGGCTGGAACGTGCTGGCGTCGCTGCAACGCGTCGCAATCGGCTTCGGCATGGCGGCGCTGGTCGGCATTCCGCTCGGCTTCATGATCGGCCGCTTCAAGTTCCTGTCCGGCATGTTCAACCCGATCATCAGCCTGCTGAAGCCGGTGTCGCCGCTGGCATGGCTGCCGATCGGCCTGCTGGTGTTCAAGGCGGCCGATCCTGCAGCGATCTGGGCGATCTTCATTTGCTCGATCTGGCCGATGATCATCAACACTGCGATCGGCGTGCAGCGCGTGCCGCAGGATTACATGAACGTCGCGCGCGTGCTGAATCTGTCGGAGTGGAAGGTCATCACCAGGATCCTGTTTCCTTCCGTGCTGCCGTACATGCTGACCGGCGTTCGCCTTGCGATCGGTACCGCATGGCTGGTGATCGTCGCGGCGGAAATGCTGACCGGCGGCGTCGGCATCGGCTTCTGGGTATGGGACGAATGGAACAACCTGAACGTGGCGCACATCATCATTGCGATCGTCATCATCGGCGTGGTCGGTCTGGTGCTCGAACAGTTGCTGGTCGGGCTGGCGAAAGCCTTCACCTATGAAGATGTGAAGAACTAAGCATAAAGAACCGAGTGTGAAGAACTGACCGGATCAAGAAAAAAGGAAACCATCATGGAAGCGCTCAACAGCAAGTTCATCGAAATCCAGCAGGCGGAGATGACCTTTCACACGAAGAAAGGCGTCTTCAACGCGCTGCGCGACATCAACCTGACGGTCGGCAAGGGCGAATTCATTTCGCTGATCGGCCACTCCGGCTGCGGCAAGTCGACATTGCTGAACCTGATCGCAGGGCTGACGCAAGCGACGAATGGCGCATTACTGTGCGCCAACCGCGAAATCGCCGGACCGTCGCCGGAACGTGCGGTCGTGTTCCAGAACCATTCGCTGCTGCCGTGGCTGACCTGCTACGAGAACGTCTATCTCGCCGTCGAACGCGTGTTCGGCGCGACCGAAAGCAGGGCGAAGCTGAAGGAGCGCACCAAGGCGGCACTGGCGCTGGTCGGCCTGTCGCACGCGGAGCAGAAGCGGCCGAACGAAATTTCCGGCGGCATGAAGCAGCGCGTCGGCATTGCGCGCGCGCTGTCGATTGAGCCGAAGGTGCTGCTGATGGACGAACCGTTCGGCGCACTCGATGCATTGACGCGCGCGCATCTGCAGGACGAGTTGCTGAAGATCGTCGCCACCACCGGCTCGACCACGATCATGGTCACGCACGACGTCGACGAAGCGGTGTTGCTGTCGGATCGTATCGTGATGCTGACCAACGGACCGTCGGCGACGATAGGCGAAATCCTGGACGTCGATCTGCCGCGCCCGCGCGAACGCGTGGCGCTGGCGCAGGATGCGAAGTATTCGGCCTGTCGCACGGCGGTGCTGGAATTCCTGTATCACCGCCAAGTGCATCCGGCAAAGGCGGCATAAGGAAACCGTGTCTGCCGATCGGCGTCGTGGCTTATCGCACGATCAGCAGATACAGCAGCAGGACGTTGAGAACGATGGAGATGGCAGCGACGGCGCGCCACAACGACAGCGGATTGCGTTCCACCAGCGGCTTCGGTGCCGGTGCGGCGAGCGGACGCGTGGCACCGCGTTCGAGCGCGAGCAGGAATTCCTCGGCCGTCTCGAAGCGATCAACCGGATCGCGGGCGACGGCTTTCAGCAACACGTTCTCCAGCCATTGCGGCAGGTCGGGGCGATAGCGGCCGGGCATGACCGGTTCGCCGAAGCGCGGCGTCTGGAACGGTTCGATCTCGCCGTACGGATAGTGGCGAGTCAATAGCAGGTACAGCGTGACGCCGGCCGCATAGAGATCGGTCTGCCGTGACGGCGGTGCGCCGGCGAACTGTTCGGGCGCGAGGAAGGAAGGTGTGCCGGCGCGCGGCGCGTGCACGTCGATGGCGTCGGCATGCATTTCATCCAGACCGGATTGCGCGACACCCAGATCGAGCAGGCGCAGTTCACCGTCACTGCCGAGATGGATATTGGCCGGCTTGATGTCGCGATGGACGATGCTGCGCCTGTGCAATGCGCCGACCGCGCGCACCAGTTTCGTGCCGTGCGCCAGTGCATCGGGCACCGTGAAGTGTTCGCCGACGTCGAGATGCTGTTGCAGCGTGCTGCCGTCGTGCCAGGTCGTCAGGTAATACAGGTAATTTTTCTGTTCCGGCGTGATGACTTGCGGGAAGAAGCGGGCGACGACGCGTTTTGCCAGCCATTCTTCGTGGGCGAACGCGGAACGTTCGTGTTCGTCGCCGGCGCGATCGGGGTGCAGGGTTTTCAGCACCAGCCTGCGCGGCGGGTTGTTGCCGTGCGGCGGTTCGGTCACGCGATAGAGCAGCGTGGTGGCCGATGCATGGATTTGTTCTTCCACCGTGTAGCCGTCGATGATCTGGCCGGGTTTTAACCTGGGCGGCACCGGCAGCTGTTGCGAGCCGGACAATGCATCGCGCAGGTCGGTTTCCGGCAAGGTATCGACACGGATCGCCAGCGCGCTGACATTGTCGTGCGTGCCGGCGGCCAGCGCCGCATCGATCAGCGCATCGGCGGTTTCATCCGCGGTGCGCTTGCGCGCAGCCAGTTCATGCAATTGCGCGGCGAGTGCGGTTTCGCCGATGGCAGTCCAGACACCATCGGTCGCCAGCAGGAAGACGTCGCCCGCGCGCAGTTCGCCCATGCCGTGATCGACGGCGAGTTGCGAATCGAGGCCGATGGCGCGCGTCAGCACGTGCTGCATCTCGGGGCGATCCCACACATGATCGGTGGTCAGCCGCGTCAGTTTGCCGTCGCGCAGCAGATACAGGCGCGAATCGCCGGCGTGCGCGAAGTAGTAGAAACGGCCGCGCAACACGATGCAGGTCAGCGTGGTTGCCATGCCGGCCAGTTCGGCGCGGATCGAACCCTGATGCTGCACCCAACTGTTGATCGATTTCAGCACGCGATCCAGCGCTTGCGTGACGGGCCAGGTGTCGGACGTGGCGTAATAGTCGGACAGCAGGCCGCGCACCGTGTATTCGGAAGCTTCGCGGCCGCCGTCGTTGCCGGAGACGCCGTCGGCGATCGCCGCGATCACGCCCTTGCCGGAAAGCTCGGGTTCGCCGGGCAGCACCATGCCGACGAAATCTTCGTTGGAAGGGCGCTGGCCGGCGCGTGTGGCGTGGCCGGCATTCAGGGTCAGTTGCATGGCGGTGGAAGACGCTGCATGAAGAAGATCAGATCTTCGCGCTCGTCATCGCGGCGCTGCCCCATGTCGTGCGCCAGCGGTTCTTCACGAAAGTCAGGCCCAGCAATGCGACGATTGCCAGTGCGGCAAAGACGATCAATCCGCCCTGATAGCTGCCGGTCAGCTGTTTCGAATAGCCGAGGCTGGACGCCAGATAGAAACCGCCGATGCCGCCTGCCATGCCGACCAGGCCGGTCATCACGCCGATTTCCTTGCGGAAGCGTTGCGGCACCAGTTGAAACACTGCGCCGTTGCCGGTGCCGAGCGACAGCATCGCCAGCACGAATACCAGAGCCGCCAGCGTGGCCGACGGCAGGCCGACGCTGGCGATCAGCAGGAAGCCGGCTGCCAGCATGTACATGATCGATAGTGTCTTGATACCGCCGATGCGATCGGCCAGACGTCCGCCGAACGGCCGCACCATCGAGCCGGCGAACACGCAGGCGGCGGTGAAGTAGCCGGCCGTCACCGGCGACAGTCCGTACTGGCCGTTGAAATAGATCGTCAGCGACGACGCCAGTCCGGAGAAGCCGCCGAAGGTGACGCTATAGAAGAACATGAACCACCATGCATCGCGATCCTTCAGCACCTGCAGATAGGCGACCAGCGATTTCGGTGGCGGCGCGGACGGCGCGTCCTTCGCAAAGATCAGATAGACCGCGAACGCGATGCCGAGCGGGATCAGGCACAGGCCGAATACGTCCTGCCAGCCGAACGCAAGCGCCAGCGACGGTGCGAACAGCGCAGCCAGTGCGGTACCGGAATTGCCGGCGCCGGCGATGCCCAGCGCCATGCCCTGATGTTCCGGCGGATACCAGCGCGATGCCAATGGCAGTGCGACGGAAAACGCCGCGCCCGCCACGCCGAGGATGATGCCCAGCACCAGCATCGAATGGTAGTGATGCAGATCGCCGAGCCACGCCCACAGCATGCCGGCCATCACGATCAGCTGGCCGATTGCGCCGGCCTTCTTCGGCTGCAGGTGATCGACCAGCACGCCCATCACGATGCGCAGCAATGCACCGGCCAGCAACGGCGTTGCCACCATCAATCCTTTCTGTGCCGGCGTCAGGCCGATGTCGGCGGCGATCTGCACCGCCAGCGGGCCGAGGATGACCCAGACCATGAAGCTGAGATCGAAATAGAAGAAGGCGGAAAGCAGCGTCGGCGTATGGCCTGCTTTCCAGAATGATGACTTTTGCATATGCGCTCGCATGAGTGGAATGGATGACGGCGCTGAATATGCAATTGCTATGCCATTTATATGAGGCCGGTTTGGAAAGCGGTTTGGCGGATGTGGAACAAGAAAGGGCAGCGCGGCGCACCAAATTTTCTGGTGCTGCACCTGTTGGGTGCAATGTTTGTACAGGGCGGGGTGCAAGTCGGGTGCAAGCCGGATACGAATGGAGCGGATTTGCGGACGTCTTGGTGCATCGCGATGCGGATGGTGCAAGGGCGCATCGCAAACGGTGCGAATCGGTACAAAACAGCGAAAAACAGAACTGGCATCTGTTTTGCTTATTTAGATTCGGGAACAACTCTTCTGTGAGATGCAGCAATGAAAAAAATGAAACTGGTCATGGTCGGCAA
This sequence comes from Oxalicibacterium solurbis, assembly GCF_014635845.1. Classification (GTDB taxonomy): domain Bacteria; phylum Pseudomonadota; class Gammaproteobacteria; order Burkholderiales; family Burkholderiaceae_D; genus Oxalicibacterium; species Oxalicibacterium solurbis. The sequence continues at coordinate 191,871 of NZ_BMDP01000004.1, forward strand.
CGGGATGGCGGGCGTACGCACGCTGGAGGAATTGCTGAAGCTGGCGCCCGATCTGTATGACATCACCGTGTTCGGCGCCGAGCCGTATGCCAACTACAACCGCATCCTGCTGTCGCCGGTGCTGGCCGGCGAGCAGACGATCCAGGACATCATGCTGAACGATGTCGATTGGTATAAAGAGAACGGCATCACGCTGCATCTCGGCAAGAAGATCGCGACGATCGATCGCGTCAAGCGTGTCGTGATCGCCGACGACGGCACGATGGCCGAATACGATCGCCTGCTGCTGGCGACCGGTTCCAACCCCTTCATGCTGCCGGTGCCGGGCAAGGATCTGGACGGCGTGATCGGCTATCGCGACATCTACGACACCAACGCGATGATCGAGGCGGCGACCAAATACAGGCACGCGGTCGTCATCGGCGGCGGCCTGCTGGGCCTGGAAGCTGCCAACGGTTTGAAACTGCGCGGCATGGACGTCGCCGTCGTGCATCTGCCGGACACATTGATGGAACGCCAGCTCGATCCGACCGCCGGCAGGATGCTGCAAAAGTCGCTGGAAGACCGTGGCCTGGCTTTCCTGCTCGGCAAGAACACGCAGGAACTGGTCGGCGACGACAGTGGCCGCGTGAAGGCAATCCGCTTTGCCGACGGCAGCGAGATCCCGGCCGATCTGGTCGTGATGGCGGTCGGCATCCGCCCGAATACCGTGCTGGCCGAATCGGCCGGCATTCATTGCAGCCGCGGCATCGTCGTCAACGACACGATGCAGACCTTCGATCCGCGCATCTATGCGGTCGGCGAATGCGTCAACCATCGCGGCACCGCCTACGGCCTGGTCGCGCCGCTGTTCGAGATGGCGAAGGTGTGCGCGAACCATCTGGCGAATTTCGGCATCGGCCGCTATCAGGGTTCGGTGACGTCGACCAAACTGAAAGTCACCGGCATCGATCTGTTCTCGGCCGGCGATTTTCTCGGCGGCGAAGGTACCGAGGAAATCATGCTGTCCGATCCGATCGGCGGCGTCTACAAGAAGCTGGTGCTACGCGACAACAAGCTGGTCGGCGCCTGCCTGTACGGCGATACGGTGGACGGCAGCTGGTATTTCAACATGCTGCGCGAAGGCAAGGACATCGGCGAGATTCGTGATGCGCTGATGTTCGGCGAGGCGAATCTGAGCCGTCCGGGCGATACCGGCCACGAAGGCTTCAGCAAGGCCGCCGCGATGCCGGATACGGCCGAAGTCTGCGGCTGCAACGGCGTGTGCAAGGGCACGATCGTCAAGGCGATCAAGGAAAAAGGCCTGTTCACCATCGAGGACGTGCGCAAGCATACGAAGGCGTCCGCTTCCTGCGGTTCGTGCACCGGCCTGGTTGAACAGATCATCATGGCGACCGCCGGCGGCGACTATTCGGCGTCCAGCAAGGTCAAGCCGATGTGCGGCTGTACCGATCACACGCACCAGGAAGTGCGCGATGCGATCAAGGCCAACAAGCTGCTGACGGTGGCCGACACGATGAAGTTCATGGAATGGCGCACGCCGAACGGCTGCTCCAGCTGCCGGCCGGCGATCAACTACTACCTGATCTCGACCTGGCCGAAGGAGGCGATCGACGATCCGCAATCGCGCTTCATCAACGAGCGCGCGCACGCCAACATCCAGAAGGACGGCACCTTCTCGGTGATCCCGCGCATGTGGGGCGGCGAAACGAATGCGAGCGAACTGCGCCGCATTGCCGACGTCGTCGACAAGTACCAGATCCCGACCGTGAAGGTGACCGGCGGCCAGCGCATCGATTTGCTGGGCGTGAAGAAGGAAGACCTGCGCGACGTCTGGCACGACCTCGGCATGCCGGCCGGCCTCGGTTACGCGAAGGGCTTGCGCACGGTGAAGACTTGCGTCGGTTCGGAATGGTGCCGTTTCGGCACGCAGGATTCGACGCGCATGGGGCAGGAGCTGGAACGCCAGCTGGCGCTGATGTACACGCCGCACAAGACCAAGCTGGCGGTATCGGGCTGTCCGCGCAACTGCGCCGAGGCCGGCATCAAGGACGTCGGCGTGATCGGTGTCGATTCGGGATGGGAGCTGTATGTCGGCGGCAACGGCGGCATCAAGACCGAAGTCGCGCAATTCTTCGTCAAGGTGAAGACGCACGAGGAAGTGCTGGAGTACACCGGCGCCTTCCTGCAGCTGTATCGCGAGGAAGGCTGGTACCTGGAACGAACCGTGCATTACCTGGCACGCGTCGGACTCGATTACGTGAAGAAGCAGGTGATCGACGATGCGGAGAACCGCAAGGCGCTGTATGAACGTCTGCTGTTTGCGCTCGATGGCGAGGTCGATCCGTGGCATGAATCCGAAAAGGCGCATGTCGATACCCGCCAGTTCACGCCGCTGTCGGTCTGAGCGCGAATGCATTGATGCACCGAACGCACCGAACGTACCAAAGGCAACAATAAGGAATACAGAAAATGTCGAATCAATGGAAAGTCATCTGCCGCGTCGAGGATATCCCGGTGCTGGGTTCGCGCGTCGTCAACCGCGCCGGCAAGCCGAATGTCGCGATCTTCCGCAATAGCGAGAACAAGGTGTTCGCACTGCTGGATAAATGCCCGCACAAGGGCGGTCCGCTGTCGCAGGGCATTGTGTTCGGCGAACGCGTGGCGTGCCCGCTGCACAACTGGAATATCGAGTTGCAGTCGGGTTGTGCGCTGGCGCCGGACGAAGGCTGCACGCAGAAATTCGCCGTCAAGGTCGAGAACGGGGATGTGTCGCTGGATCTCTCTGAACTGAACGCGCCGGAGGAAGCGGCGAAAGGACTTGCCGCAGCATGAACGACGTGACGGCTCCTGCCGCGCTGAAGGAAAGCAAGGCGACCTGCTGCTATTGCGGTGTCGGCTGCGGCGTCATTGTGCAGACCGACGGCGCGCAAGTCGTCGGCGTGCGCGGCGATCCCGATCACCCCGCGAACTTCGGGCGGCTATGCACCAAGGGCAGCACGCTGCATTTGACTGCGCGCGATGCGTTGCAGCAGCAGGCGCGTGCATTGCATCCCGAAATCCGCGTCGTGCGCGAGATGGAGCGCGAGCGGACCAGTTGGGATACCACGCTGGATTTTCTCGCGAAGAAATTCGCCGACACGATCGCTGCGCACGGGCCGGACAGCGTCGGCTTCTATATCTCCGGCCAGTTGCTGACCGAGGATTATTACGTCTTCAACAAGCTGGCCAAGGGCCTGATCGGCACCAACAACATCGATACCAATTCGCGACTGTGCATGTCGAGTGCGGTAGCGGGTTACAAGCAGACGCTGGGCGCCGATGCGCCGCCGGCCTGCTATGAAGATATCGAGCAGGCCGACGTCGTTTTCATCGTCGGCTCCAATATGGCGTACGCGCATCCCATCCTGTACCGCCGGCTGGAAGCGGCACGCAAGGCGCGGCCGCAGATGAAGGTGATCGTCGCCGATCCGCGCCGCACCGATACCGCGCGTGATGCCGATCTGTTCCTGCCCATCCTGCCGGGTACCGATGTCGCGCTCTTCAACGGCATGCTGCATATCTGCCTGTGGGAAGACCTGATCGATCCGGCATACATCGATGCGCATACCGAAGGCTTCGCCGAACTGAAGCGGACGGTGCGCGACTACACGCCGAAGTTTGTCGCCGACACCTGCGGCATCAGCGAGGAAGACCTCGTTACCGCCGCGCGCTGGTTCGGCGAATCGAAGGCGGCGTTGTCGCTGTACTGCCAGGGGTTGAACCAGTCGTCGGCCGGCACCGCGAAGAATGCGGCGCTGATCAACCTGCATCTGGCGACGCACCAGATTGGCAAACCGGGTGCCGGGCCGTTCTCGCTGACCGGCCAGCCGAACGCGATGGGCGGGCGCGAGGTTGGCGGCATGGCGACGCTGCTGTCGGCGCATCGAGACATCGGCAATCGCGCACATCGCGCCGAAGTGGCGAAGCTGTGGGACATAACCGACGTGCCGGCGGCACCGGGCAAGAGCGCGGTTGAAATGTTCGAGGCGCTGCGCGACGGTGACATCAGGATCATCTGGATCGTCTGCACGAATCCGGCGCAATCGATGCCGGAACAGAAGATGATCCGCGAAGCCTTGAAGAAGGCCGAACTGGTGGTCGTGCAGGAAGCGTATCGCACGACGGCGACCTGCGATTTTGCCGACGTGCTGCTGCCGGCGACGACGTGGAGCGAGAAGGAAGGCACGGTCACCAATTCCGAGCGTCGCATCACGCGTTTCAAGCCGGTTCTGAACAAGCCGGGCGAGACGCTGCACGATTGGGAAATCGGCGTGCGCTTCGCCCATCGTCTCGAAACGTTATGGAAACGCGAACGCACGCTGTTTCCGTACGACGATGTGGAATCCGTCTGGAACGAACATCGCGAATCGACACGTGGTCGCGATCTGGACATCACCGGCCTGTCGTACGCGATTCTCGAACAGCAGGGGCCGCAGCAATGGCCGTATCCACAGGGTGCGCAGGCCGGCCGGCAACGCCTGTACGAAGACGGTATTTTCGCGACCGCATCGGGCCGTGCAAAATTCGTCAACACGGTTTACCAGCCGGTCGCCGAAAAAGTCGATGCGCGTTTCCCCTTCCATCTGACGACCGGCCGCCTGCGCGATCAGTGGCATGGCATGAGCCGCACCGGCACCGTCGCGCAACTGTTTTCGCATGCGCCGGAACCGGCGGTCGTATTGTCGAAGATCGACATGGAGCGACGCTTGTTGAAGGACGGCGATCTGGTGCATGTGACCAGCAAGCGCGGCTCGCAGATTCTGCCGGCCGTCGTTGGTGACGACATGCGTGCCGGACAGGCTTTCATCGGCATGCACTGGGGCGAGGAATACGTATCGGGCCGCGGCAATGGCGACGGCACCTTCGGCGTCAACGCATTGACGACGCCGGCCTACGATCCCAGTTCCAAGCAGCCGGAGCTGAAGCATGCGGCGGTCAAGATACTGAAGGCGGAACTGCCGTGGCGCATGGTCGTGTTCGGCTGGGTGGAAGAATCGCGGCTGTTGACCTTGCAGTCAGAGTTGCGGCCGCTGATGCGCAAGTTCGCGTACGCATCGTGCACGCTGTTCGGCCGTGACAAGGTCGGCGTGCTGTTTCGCGTGGCGGACGATTACGCGGCCGAGAAAAGCCTGGTCGACGATATCGAAGCGCGCTTCGGCATCGCCGGTGCGCAGGTGCTGCGTTACGACGATCACCGGCGCGGCAACGGGCGCCATATCCTGATCGGCGACGGCAAGCTGCAGGCGGTGTCGCTGTCCGGCGATCTGTCTGCCGAGCACTGGCTGAAGCAGTATCTGGAAGCGGAGCAACCGGTCGCGAAACTGGGTCGCCTGCTGCTGATGCCGACGGCCAGTCCGCCTCAGGGTTTCAAGTCGCGCGGCCGCATCGTCTGCAATTGCCTGAACGTATCGGAAACCGAGATCGTCGATGCGCTGGCGTCGCATTCCGGCGGCGATGCGTTGGGCATGCTGCAGCAGAAGCTGAAGTGCGGCACCAATTGCGGTTCCTGCGTGTCGGAACTGAAGAAGCTGGTTGCACAGCAGCCGCTGCAGGCGAAGGCCGCCTGATGGCGGCGTCGCCTGTGGTTGTGCCGGCATGGCGTGAACGTGTGAGCAACAGGCCACGCTTTCGGTGTACCCTGCGCGCATGAATACTCCGACGATTTCAAACGAATCATTCAGGGCCGCGCCTTTCATCAAGGAAATCGGCCGTGGCGTGAAGGGCGCGCGCAGCCTGTCGCGCGACGATGCGCAGCAACTGTATGCGGCCATGCTCGACGGCCGGGTGTCCGATCTCGAAATGGGCGGCATCATGCTGGCGATGCGCATCAAGGGCGAATCGGTGGCCGAGCTCGACGGCTTTCTCGACGCGGCCGAAGCCTCGTTCGAACTGCTGCAGGCACCGGGCAGTAATTACGCTCCCATCGTGATCCCGACCTACAACGGCTCGCGCCAGATGCCGAACCTGACGCCGCTGCTGGCGCTGCTGCTGGCACGCGAAGGTGTGCCGGTCTTCATTCACGGCGTGACGACCGATCCCGGTCGCGTGGCGACGGCGGAAATCCTGCAGCAGATGGGTTATCCGCTGTCGCACACGCATGCGCAAGCGGCCGAACAGTTCGCGCGCCGTGCGCCGGTGCTGATGCCGATCGACGATCTCGCGCCGCGCCTGTCGCATCTGCTGGCGATGCGTCGCATCCTCGGCGTGCGCAATTCGACGCACACGCTGGTCAAGATCATGCAGCCGTTCGCGCAGCCGGCATTGCGGCTGACCTCGTACACGCATCCCGAATACCTGACGACGCTGACCGAATATTTTTCGACGGCTGCACCACAATCGCGCGGCGACGTGTTCCTGATGCGCGGTACCGAAGGCGAAACGGTGGCCAATGCCAAACGCGCGCAGCAGATCACGTGGATACATGAAGGCCAATGCACGGTACTGGTGCAAAAGCAGGAGCCGGTCGATGAAATGCCGCCGCTGCCGGCTTCGCGCGAGGCCGATGTGACGGCGCGCTGGATAGAAAAAGCCTTGCGCGGCGAAGAGCCGATTCCGGCACCGATCGTCCACCAGGTGGAACAATGCTTGCTTATCTCAAGGCAGATAAACAGCAGACCAAGGTAACGAAAATGCAACGCGCAGTACAGCAACAGGAACAGCAACGCGGCAAGGTTTTTCTGGTCGGTGCAGGCCCAGGCGATCCCGAGTTGCTGACACTGAAAGCCGTCAGGGCGATCGCGCAGGCCGATGTGATCCTGATCGACGATCTGGTCAATCCGGAAGTGCTGCAGCATGCGCCGGCCGATGCGCGTGTCGTGCATGTCGGCAAGCGCGGCGGCTGCAAGCAGACGCCGCAGGAATTCATCGAACGCCTGATGTTGTCCGAAGCGCAAGCCGGGCATTGCGTCGTGCGCCTGAAAGGCGGCGATCCCTTCATCTTCGGCCGCGGCGGCGAGGAGCGCGATCATCTGCTGGTGCAAGGCATCGCGGTCGAAATCGTCAACGGCATCAGCAGCGGACTGGCGGCGCCGTCGGCCATTGGCATTCCGCTCACGCATCGTGACTGGACGCAGGGCGCGGTGTTCGTCACCGGCCACGGCAAGACGCCGGATGCGAATCCGGACTGGAATACGCTGGCGAAGCTGGACCTGACGCTGGTGATCTACATGGGCGTCGCGCGTTGCGGCGAAATCCAGTCGGCCTTGCTGACCGGCGGCAAGGCGGGGGAGACACCGGTTGCGGTGATCCAGTCGGCCACCGGCGCGGCGCAGGCACAGCTGATCACGACGCTGCAGCAGTTGCCGGAGGCGCTGGCGCAATCCGGTATCGGCAGTCCGGCGATCATCGTCGTCGGCGATGTGGTGCGCTGTGCAACACAGCGCGACGTACCCACGACGTTGCCGCAACGATTCTCTGCCTGATTTTTTGCGCGGTTCGGTGATGCGCCGGTTGCAAGGCTGGCCGCATTGTCGGGCTTGGCGAGTCTGACGGACCTGATCGCGTTTACAATCACGGCTTTGCAATTTCCAGCCTGATGCCCGGGCGACAGGCAAGCCATGACTCAACATTACGACGTCGCCGTCATCGGCGCAGGTGCTGCCGGCATGATGTGCGCATCGGTTGCCGGCCAGCGCGGCCGGCGCGTCGTGCTGATCGATCATGCAACGCGCCTGGCGGAAAAGATCCGCATCTCCGGCGGCGGCCGCTGCAACTTCACCAACATCGATGCGACGCCGCAGAACTTCCTGTCGCAGAATCCGCACTTCTGCAAAAGCGCGTTGTCGCGTTACACGCCGCAGGATTTCCTCGCGCTGATGAAGCGCTATCGCATCGCGTATCACGAGAAGCACAAGGGGCAGCTGTTTTGCGACGACTCTGCTGAAGACATCATCGGCATGCTCAAAGCGGAATGCACGCTCGGCAATGTGACGTGGCGCATGCCGTGCAAGGTGCAGGCGATCGGCAAAAGCGGCGAGCGTTTCCGCATCGATACCGACCATGGCGAAATCACGGCAGACAGCCTGGTGATTGCGACCGGCGGGTTGTCGATCCCGAAGATCGGCGCGACCGATTTTGCCTTCCGTCTCGCGCAGCAGTTCGAATTGAAGATCGTCGCGCCGCGCGCCGCGCTGGTGCCGCTGACGTTCGATGCAAAAGGATGGCAGCCGTTCGTGCCGCTGGCCGGCGTATCGCTGCCGGTGGAAGTGGAGACCGGTACGAAAAAGGCGCGCGGCTGGTTCAGGGAGGATCTGCTGTTCACGCATCGTGGCCTGTCCGGTCCGGCCATCCTGCAGATTTCCAGTTACTGGCAGGATGGTGCGCCGCTGACGATCAACCTCGCGCCGGAAACCGATATTGCCGAAGCGCTGATCGAAGGCAAGGCAACGAGCAAGAAAAATCTCGGCAACCAGCTCGCGCAATGGCTGCCGTCGCGACTGGCCGACGAATGGCTGCTGGCGAACGGTTTCCGTCCCGATGCGCGCGTTGCCGACATGCAAGACAAGCAGCTGCGGCAATTGGGCGCTTCGCTGAACAGCTGGGCGATCGTGCCGAACGGCTCCGAAGGCTATCGCAAGGCGGAAGTGACGCTTGGCGGTGTCGACACGCGCGAGCTGTCGCAGCAGACGATGATGGTGAACAAGGTGCCGGGACTGTATTTCGTCGGCGAGGCAGTCGACGTGACGGGCTGGCTGGGCGGCTACAACTTCCAGTGGGCGTGGGCTTCAGGCGTGGCGGCGGGGCAGGCGGCCTGATTTCTTCCGAACGTCCCTGCGTGGACGTTCGCTGCTGAACAACCTTGCTGACAGCCGCTGTCAGCGCTGCCGGTTAGCATGGTTGCATCCATCAACACAGGAGGCAGCATGAGCGGCGGAATTTCCGGTACTTCCCCCAGCATCATTTCCCACGTATCGATCGGCACCAACCGGTTCGGCCAGGCGCGCGCGTTCTATGAAACGGTGCTGGCGACACTAGGCATCCGCATCGTCATGGAACATCCGAGCGCGGTTGCCTACGGCCGGCAATATCCGGAATTCTGGCTCCATGTGCCGCACGATGGTCGGCCAGCCAGCGTGGGCAACGGTTTCCATATCGGCTTCATCGCAGCCGACAAGGCGCAGGTGCATGCATTCCATGAAGCGGCGATCGCTGCAGATGCTGTCTGCGACGGACCGCCGGGGCCGCGTCCGGCATATGGCGAGCCGTATTACGGCTGCTTTGTCCGCGATCCGGAAGGCCACAAGATCGAGGCGACTTACTGGGATGCCGAGCTGAGCCGCAAGCTGTACGGCGAATGAATAAGTTGCCAGATTGCCATTTCGGGTAATTCGTGTTGAAGGCGGTGGCGTATCCGGACAACAGGCCGGCTTCCATTTGCCGGCCGGCGCTGCTATAATGGCCGACTCACTACCACAAACATGGATTGGTTTTTTACATGACCACGATTCGCCTGAAAGAAAACGAGCCGTTTGAAGTCGCGATGCGTCGCTTCAAGCGCACCATCGAAAAAACCGGTCTGCTGACCGATCTGCGCGCGCGCGAGTTCTACGAGAAGCCGACTGCAGAGCGCAAGCGCAAGCTCGCCGCTGCCGTGAAGCGCCACTACAAGCGCATCCGCAGCCAGCAACTGCCTAAGAAACTGTACTGATTTCCCGCCGATCTGCGTGTATGTAATTAGGCGCAGTTTGGGAAATCGGTTGAAACCCGCTCCGGTATGGTCCGCAGCGGGTTTTGGCGTTTAATGATCGATGCAAATCCAGGCAACGATCGGACGATTAACAGATAGCGAATGCGGGAGCAAAAATGGGCCTGAAAGCACAGATCACCGAAGACATGAAAACCGCGATGCGCGCCAAGGATGCCGGCAGGCTCGGCGCGATCCGCCTGATTACCGCCGCCATCAAGCAGAAGGAAGTCGACGAGCGCGTCGAGCTGGACGATGTGCAGGTGCAGGCCGTCATCGAAAAGATGATCAAGCAGCGCAAGGATTCGATCACGCAATTCGAGGCTGGCGGCCGTCAGGATCTCGCCGATATCGAGAAGGCCGAACTGGCCGTGCTGTCCGCCTACATGCCGGCTGCATTGTCCGATGATGAAGTGAAGGCGGAAGTCGATGCGGCCGTCGCCGCTACCGGTGCTGCCGGTCCACAGGACATGGGCAAGGTCATGGGCATCCTGAAGGGCAAGCTGGCCGGTCGTGCCGACATGACGGCCGTTTCCGCGCTGGTGAAAGCCGCATTGACCAAAGCCTGATCGCGTTGGCGATCGCAACGCGCCAGGCACAAGCGTGATCCCGCAGTCGTTCATTCAGGATCTGCTGAACCGCGTCGATATCGTCGACGTGGTCGGCCGCTATGTGCCGCTGAAGAAGGGCGGCGCCAATTTCATGGGGCTGTGCCCTTTCCATAACGAAAAATCCCCGAGCTTCACGGTCAGCCCGACCAAGCAGTTCTATCACTGCTTCGGCTGCGGCGCACATGGCACCGCGATCGGTTTTCTGATCGAATATTCGGGCATGGGTTTCGTCGAGGCGGTCAAGGATCTGGCGCAGGGCGTCGGCATGATCGTGCCGGAAAGCGAAGATCGTTTGCCGCCGGCGCAGCGCGCCGAACAGCAGGCGAAGAGCATGGCGTTGTCCGAAGCGATGACGCGCGCCTGCGATTACTACCGCCAGCAATTGCGCCAGGCCGATCGCGCCAAGCAATACTTGATCGGCCGCGGCCTGACCGGCGAGATCGCCGCGCGCTTCGGCCTCGGCTATGCGCCGGACGGTTGGGACAACTTGCGCGCAATGTTCCCCGAATACGAGGCCGAAGCACTGGTCGAGAGCGGACTGGTGATCGACCGCTCCGAAGAGGAAGACGGCAACCGCAACGGCCGCAAGCGTTACGACCGTTTCCGTGATCGCGTGATGTTCCCGATCCGCAATACCAAGGGGCAGGTAATCGGTTTCGGCGGTCGCGTGCTCGATAGCGGCGAGCCGAAATACTTGAATTCGCCCGAGACGCCTTTATTTCAGAAGGGCAGCGAACTGTACGGCTTGTTCGAGGCGCGGCAGGCGATACGCGAAGCCGGCTATGCGCTGGTGACCGAAGGCTATATGGACGTCGTCGCGCTGGCGCAGCTGGGTTTCCCGCATGCTGTCGCCACGCTGGGTACCGCTTGCACGCCGATTCACGTACAGAAACTGTTGCGCCAGACCGACCAGGTCGTCTTCAGTTTCGACGGCGATGCCGCGGGACGCCGCGCCGCGCGCCGCGCGCTGGAGGCCTGCCTGCCACATGCGGGCGACAACAAGGTCATCCGCTTCCTGTTCCTGCCGAGCGAGCACGATCCGGACAGCTACATCCGCGAGCTGGGTGCAGACGCTTTCGAAAAGCAGGTGCAGGATGCGATGCCGCTTTCGCAATTCCTGCTGAATGTGGCGATCGGCGACAACGATTTGCGCACGCCGGAAGGGCGCGCCCGCACGCAGTTCGATGCCAAACCGCTGCTGCAGGCCTTGCCGCCATCGGCATTGCGGTTGCAGATCGTGCGCGGCCTGGCGCAACTGACCGAAAGCACGCCGGCCGAAATCGAGACGCTGTTCGAACTGGCGCAGCCGGTGGCCAAGGCACGGGTCGCGCCGCCGCGCGCCAAGCGTACTGCGCCGGTCGGACTGGAACGCCAGATCATGCGCCTGCTGGTCGCGCATCCGGCATTGGCATCGGAACTGGATCAGGCGGCACTGGATGCGTTGCTGAATCCGGTCTCGGAACATGCGGAAATGCTGGCGCAACTGGTGATGATGGCGCGCGAACTCGGCACGCATGCCGTTTTTGCAACGCTAGCGGAAACCTTGCGCTCCAGCGGCCCCGACTTCGAACCGTTGATCGCAGAGATTGCCGCAGAACCGGAAACGGACGCGGATGCCGCCCGCCTGGAACTGGCCGGTGCGATCCGCCAGAGCCGCATGAAGGCGCTGCGCGACGAGCTGGAGCAACTGGTGGCAGGCGGGCTGGCCGACAGTACGGCGCAGGCGCGTTATCGCGAACTGAGCATGCAACAGGAACAACTGCGGCGCGAGGCGCAGGCGGAAATGGCACGGCGCGACTGAAAGCAGGCTTGTACAGAGGGGGATGGCACCCCCATATGCTATAATGAAAGGCTTTCGATTCAACGCCTTACGTCAGTGAGTACGGCACGAATACAGTGAATCGAAAGAAGGAAACAGTTAACTTTGCGCGGGGCGATAAGCCGAAGTTGCATGCGCAAAATCTGCTTGCCGGACAGTGCAGCAACGTTCCGGGGCATAACCCACTTGGTAGTTGATCCAATGGCGAACGCAATGAAGAAACCCGCGAAAACCCCGACCGCAGCCAAGAAGGCCACTGCGGCAAAGTCGACAAAACCCGTTGTGAAGAAAACAGCAGCCGCCAAGACGACACCCGTCAAGGCAAAGGCTGTCGCACCCAGCAAAAAGGCAGCAACGCCGGCAGGCAAGGCTGCAACCAGGAGCACTGCGACTGCAGTGAAGGCTCCTGTCAAGACTGCAGTCAAGGCCCCGATCAAGGCCGTTGCGAAGCCAGCACCATCGAAAGCACCTGTGACAAAGAAATCCGAAGTCAAACCAGCAAGCAAGCAAGCAAAAGCAGAAGTAAAGATCGAATCGCGCAACGTCTCCGCCGTCAGTCAGACGACCGACGCCGCTGCACTGGCTGCAATCGATACGTCCGGCTATGTACTGCCGTCCGTCAAGGTGCCCGGCCGTCGCGGCCGCAAGCCGAAAGAATTTCAGCCGGAGAACGATGAAATCGCTGCACTGAATGCTGTCGAGCGCGCCGAACTGAAGGCCGCCGACAAGGCCAAGGCGCGCGACCGCAAAGCCAAGGAAAAAGCGCTGTTGAAAGACGCGTTGTCCGATGCCGAGGCAAGCGAAGAAGAACTCGAAGCGCGCCGTCAGAAGCTGATGACGCTGATCAAGCTCGGCAAGGAACGCGGCTTCCTCACGTATTCGGAAATCAACGATCATCTGCCGGAAAACATCATCGATCCGGAAGCGATCGAAGGCATCATCGGCACGTTCAACGACATGGGTATCGCCGTCTACGAACAGGCGCCCGATGCGGAAACGCTGCTGCTGTCCGACAACGTGGCCAGCGGTGCAAGTGACGAAGAGGCTGAAGCGGCTGCCGAAGCGGCGCTGTCGACCGTCGATTCCGATTTCGGCCGCACCACCGATCCGGTCCGCATGTACATGCGTGAAATGGGTTCGGTCGAACTGCTGACGCGCGAAGGCGAGATCGATATTGCCAAGCGTATCGAGGACGGCCTGCGCGACATGATCCAGGCGATTTCTGCCTGTCCGACGACGATCGCCGAAATCATGGCTGCTGCGGACAAGATCGCCAACGACGAGATCAAGATCGACGAAATCGTCGACGGCATGGTCGATATGAATGCGGGTGAGGAGCAACCGGCTGTTGCTGCACCTGCAGCGTCGTCGTCATCCGATGACGAAGATGAAGAATCGGACGACGAGGAAGAAGAGGAAGAGGAAGAAACCACTTCGTCTTCCGGCGCCGCCGGCTTCTCCGCCGAACAGCTGGAACAGCTGAAGCGCGATGCGATGGAGAAGTTCTCCAGCATCGCCGCGCAGTTCGACAAGATGCGCAAGGCCTACGAAAAGGAAGGCTACAACTCCAAGCCGTACGTGAAGGCGCAGGAAACGATTTCCAACGAACTGCTGAGCATCCGCTTTACCGCCAAGGTCGTCGAGAAGCTGTGCGACACGCTGCGCGGCCAAGTCGAGGAAGTGCGCCAGATCGAGCGCCAGATTCTCGATGTCGCAGTCAACCGAAGCGGTATGCCGCGCAGTCATTTCATCAAGGTCTTCCCGGGCAACGAAACCAATCTCGTCTGGGTCGATGGCGAAGTGGACGGCAATCATCCGTACAGCGTCGTGCTCGGCCGTAACGTGCCGGCTGTCAAGGAACTGCAGCAAAAGCTGATCGACCTGCAAGCGCGCGTCGTGCTGCCGCTGCCTGACCTGCGTGCCATCAACAAGAAGATGGCCGCCGGCGAGATGAAGGCGCGCAAGGCCAAGCGCGAAATGACCGAAGCCAACCTGCGTCTGGTGATTTCGATCGCGAAGAAATACACGAATCGCGGCCTGCAATTCCTGGATCTGATCCAGGAAGGCAACATCGGCCTGATGAAGGCGGTGGACAAGTTCGAATATCGTCGCGGCTTCAAGTTCTCCACGTATGCAACGTGGTGGATTCGTCAGGCCATCACGCGTTCGATCGCCGACCAGGCGCGCACCATCCGTATTCCGGTGCACATGATCGAAACGATCAACAAGATGAATCGCATCTCGCGTCAGATCCTGCAGGAAACCGGCGCCGAGCCGGATCCGGCAACGCTGGCGATCAAGATGGAAATGCCGGAAGACAAGATCCGCAAGATCATGAAGATCGCGAAGGAACCGATCTCGATGGAAACACCGATCGGCGACGACGACGATTCCCATCTGGGCGATTTCATCGAGGACAACAACACGCTGGCACCGTCGGATGCTGCGCTGCATGCATCGATGCGTGGTGTCGTGAAGGACGTTCTCGATTCGCTGACGCCGCGCGAAGCAAAAGTGCTGCGCATGCGTTTCGGTATCGAAATGTCCACCGATCACACGCTGGAAGAAGTCGGCAAGCAGTTCGACGTCACGCGTGAACGCATCCGTCAGATCGAAGCGAAGGCATTGCGCAAGCTGCGTCATCCATCGCGTTCCGACAAGCTGAAGAGCTTCCTCGAAGGCAACTAAGCTCTAACAGGTTACGGGCCTCTAGCTCATGCTTGGTTAGAGCAGCGGACTCATAATCCGTTGGTGCCCAGTTCGACTCTGGGGAGGCCTACCAAAAAATGAAGGGCTTACGCTTAGGCGTAAGCCCTTTTTCATTGGAATGCAGATTCCTGCTGCAATTCTGCTGCACGTGATTTCAGGCTTTATTGTCCATTGCGCGATTCGGCGAGTGCAATCGTCAGATTCTGTACCTTCTTTTTAAGAAGATCGCGTTCTTCCGTCAGTTCGGCAACCAGGATGGACAATCGCTGAATCTCAATCTGCTCGGCGGATGCATCTTCCGGCAGTGGCGGTAGCTGCGGGCGCGACTTGGGTGGAGATTTGGCTGCACGGACCTGTCTTGCCGTTTCGCGCAATTCCTTCTTTCCGCCGGCTGCTGCGGCGATCTGCTTTTCGGCCGGCAGCGTCGCGACGACGGCCGCCGCGTTGATCGATATCTCGCCCGACTTGATGGCGTCCACCAATTCCGGTGCGGCGGACTTCTGGATTTTTTCGATTTGGCCCAGCGTTATGCTGCTGACGCGCGCTGTGCGGGCGATTTCCTGTCGCGAGAGAGTGCGTTTCGGCTCTGCGATGCCTGCGGGAATGTCAGCGCTTGTATCGGCAGGAGAGTTTTCTTCCGGTTGCCGGGCCAATCGCGCAGACAGAATGTCTTTCTTGCGTAAGGCAAGGACGCCTCTCTGAAAATCGGACACGCTGCGCCTGCCGAGATGATTGTCGATCATCCACAGGTGAACATCATCCATGGACTGGAATGACGTGTTTTGCACGGTGTTGAAGGGAAGATCGTGTTTCTGGCAAATGCCATAGCGGTTATGGCCGTCGACCAGAATGTCTCCCCAGAGTACCAGGGCATCGCGGCATCCTTCGTTCAACAGGCTGCGTTCCAATGCGGCGAATTCATCCTGCGTAAGCGGATCGATATAGGCGCGCAGTTCTTCCTTGATGATGATATTCATGCGATAGCTTGGTAAAAAGACGGTCGCCAGTTTACCGATGATCGTATGAACACTCAATCCGAAGGGATGGATGCCGATTTATCCAGAACCTTCGTCGCGACGATACAGAAACTGCGAACCGCACATCTTCCGCATTGACCTACGTCTCTCTTGTGTGGATATCGAAACGTTGTTGTACGAGGGATATGCCAGGGATACGAGCGATATCGATGCATCAGCTTCCAGGTGTTTCCCGTGGCATCGTCGATGCACCACTTTTCTTTCCTTCCTGGCGTATCACCGTGATCTGCCCGTCCGGTTCCAGGTAGGCACGCTTTACTTCTGACAGATGTTCGATTTCGTGCAAGCGCAGTATCTCGTTCAATTCTTCGTTGGTGATCAACTCGCGCCGCAGGTTGCGCTGCTGCTTGACGCCATCCTTGACGATGCAGATCGGCGGCGGGAGCAGGAAACGTCGAATTGGTTTGAAATGGAAACCGAGAAAGTTCAGCAAGACGCTCCAGCAGATGATGGTCGTGATCAACACGACACCATCGGCAATCGAACGATATTCGCCTGACATGGCGTTTTGCGCAGCATCGGCAATGATGACGACGACCAGCAGATCGGAAACACTCAATGATCCGGCATCGCGACGGACGAAAAAGCGGAACAGGCAGAACAGGAACAGATAGATCAGCGTGCCGCGGATGATCAGTTCGAACGGGGAAACGGTGAAGGTGAACAGTTCCGACCAGTCGATATCAGGCATGGAAAGCCTCCGTTCGGCGATGATGCTGATTGGAGAATACGGGTTTCGTCTTGGTTCAACTTGCTTCCAGGCATTTAATGCTGGAAATCAGGCAGACAAATCTGTCCGACGCGAATGCCATCCTGTTCCGAACAGAAAGCATCAATCTTTACGCATCATGAACGCGATGACGGTATGGCATGTCGTATGAGAACACTTGCGCCAATATGGGCATCAGGACCTGACGGAGGTTTCATGCGGCGTTTCATTCTTTCCATCCTGCTTCTTGCTTCATCGTTCGTTTCTTCCGCAAGCCATGCACAGGAAGCGCCGGACAAGCTGATCCAGCGCGTTACCGCTGAAGTCATGACGGCGGTCCGCGAGAATCAAGATATCCAGCGTGGCGATCAGGGCAGTATCCAGCGCTTGGTCGAACAGAAGATCGTGCCGCATCTGGATTTCGAGCGCACGACATCGCTGGCGACCGGCCCATCCTGGCGTCAGGCGACGCCGCAGCAGCGCCAGCAGTTGCAGGACGAATTCCGCGCCTTGCTGATGCACACTTATTCGAGTGCGCTGGCGCAGGTGCGCGACCAGAAAATTACCTATGATCCCTTGCGTGCAGCGCCAGACGATACCGACGTCGTCGTCAGCGCGCATGCAGCCAATTCACGCGGCGAACCGGTCAATTTCGGTTATCGGCTGATCAAGCGCGATGACGGCTGGAAAGTCTATGACGTCAACGTGCTTGGTGTGTGGATGATCCAGGCATATCGGCAAAGCTTTGCCGAGCAGATTCGGCAGTCAGGCATAGACGGCCTGATCAAGGCGCTGGCGGACAAGAATCGCGCATTGGCATCGAAGACCGCGCAACCGGATCAGGGCAAATTTGCCGCACCGGTACCGACGCCTGCGCGCCAGGAATAAAAAACCGCCCGGCGTTGCGGGCGGCTTCTTCATCGTTCCTGCCGTTTTCGTTTTTCACTTTCATGTCGCACCGTCAGGCGCTGCACGACAGTTTCGTCAGCCGGCATCGCCGCCGCTGACGAAATTCCTTTGGCCACGCAGATAGCGCGCCAGCCATTGCAGCAGCGCGATGGCATCGCCGAATTCCATGAAACCTTGCGTATTGCCGTCGCCGAATAGCGGCGTGCCGTTCAGACTCTTGTCGATGATGAGGTCGTCGAAACTGGCGGCCGGAATATAGTCCTCCCGGATGTTGAAGACATTGGCGTTGAGAATGGCGTCGACGACATGGCCGAGGAACTGGATTTCCGGCAGACGCATGTCGTCGATCTTGTACTGGCGCAGGCATAGCTCGACTGCCAGCAGCGTATTACCGACCACGACGCGCAGATAGCTGTGTTGCTGGTCCGGATTCTCCTGCAGGACGCTGATCGAGCCGTGGAAATCGAGTTCGGTGCCGTCCGCTTCCGCGTACTCCATGACGATGTTGCCGCCCGAGCCGGTCTTCAGTGTCGTGCGCTTTCTGCGCAGAAGGAGTTTTTCGCCGACCTGCTTTGCGAAATCGTTGGTGACCGGCTGCAGGATGGTGGCGACCGAGGTGGGCAGGACGCGCAGTTGCTCTTCGATCAGATGGCTTACCAGAAGCGATGCCTTTTCGCCGTTTGCTTTGCTCATGCCTGTCTCCTTGATGGGGGTGGGTAAAGCAAGAATAACTGCCGCATTGCCACTCTAGCACTGCGGCGACTGCCAGAGAAGAGATTGCGATGCGGCGCGCAGGTTCCGTTTCCGGAGAAGAGATGGGGTGCGGCCACGGTTTTTGCCCGCCTCTTGCCTGATCCCTGCCGGTTTCTTGCTGGCGATAAATCTTGAGTATCGGAAATCCCCCCTTCGAAAATATATTTCCAGGTTGATTGACACAACTAATATATTAGTGGATTATAACAACGGGCACGAAGATCGCCCGCATGTCGCGCTGCCCCGGAAAGCGTCGCGGCCTACTACAAAGGAGACAATTCCATGTTTACACGCAGACACGCCGCCAGTGCGTGCACCGCCTTCGCGGTCACCATGCTGGCATCCAGCGCCGCGCTCGCCTGGGAACCTACCAAAGCGGTCGAAATGACACTGCCTTCCGGCAGCGGCAGCGGTACCGACCAGATGGCGCGCTTGATTTCCAGCATCGTCGTCAAATACAAGCTGTCGCCCAAGCCTTACGTGGTGATGCCGAAAGGCGGTGCGGGCGGCGCCGAAGGCTTCATCGACGTCAAGATGAGCAATGGCGATCCGAACAAGATCCTGCTGTCGGCATCGCACATGTACATGCTGCCGCTGACGGCCAATATTCCATTCACCTGGAAGGACATGACGCCGGTGGCGAACCTTGCGATGGATGAGTTCGTGCTGTGGGTCAATGCCGAATCGCCGTACAAGACCGTGAGCGAATTCCTTGCTGCGGCGAAAAAGGAGCCGGGCAAGATCAGCTTCGGCGGTGCCGGTTCGCGTCGTGAAGACAATCTGGTGGTCGCCTCGATCGAGCGCGCCGCGGGCGTCAAGTTCAACTACATCCCCTACAAGGGCGGCGGCGACGTCGCCACGCAGCTGGTCGGCAAGCATATCGATGCCAGCGTCAACAATCCGGTGGAAGCTGTTTCGCAATGGCGTGCGGGGCAACTGCGTCCGCTGTGCGTGTTCGATGACGAACCGATGAAGCAGACCACGCTGCTGACCAAGACGGAATCGTGGTCCAGCATCCCGACCTGCAAATCGCAGGGGCTGGACGTCACTTATCTGATGCTGCGCAGCGTGCACATGCCGCTTGGCGTGAAGCCGGACCAGGTGGCCTTTTACGTCGACCAGATGAAGAAGGTCGTGGCGACGCAGGAATGGAAGGATTATCTGCAACGCAATGCGTTGAAGGAAAAATTCCTGACCGGCGACGCCTTCCAGAAATTCCTGGAACAGGATGCCAAGCTGCACTACGAATTGCTGGACAAGGCGGGCTTCATCGAGAAGCGCTGAGGAGACGGCAATGAGTCAGCAGAAAGAGCAAAAGGAGGCGGTGCTCGTCAGGCGTGCCGCCGCCGAACTGGCCTGCGCATTGCTGTTCTTCGCAATCGGCGGGGTCGTCATCTGGAGCAGCCTGGAGATCGGTTCCGGATGGGGGCCGCGCGGCCCTCAATCCGGCTATTTCCCATTGCGGATCGGCATCATCCTGTGCGTCGCGGCGCTTGGCGTCGCGGTGGAGGCATGGCGCACCAAGCGTGCTTCGGGCGATGCGGAATCGTTCGTCACGCGTGAAGAACTGAAGCCGGTGCTGCAGGTGCTGCTGCCGATCGTCCTGTTCGTGGTGGCGACCGATTATCTCGGCATCTACGTGGCGGCTTTCGGCCTGATCGCCGGCTTCATGCGCAAGCTCGGTCATTACGGCTGGCTGCGTTGCGTGCTGGTGGCTGGCACGGTCACGGCAGTGACCTTCTGGCTGTTCGAAATCCAGTTCCTGGTTCCATTGGCGAAAGGCCCGATCGAGGCCGCGCTGGGTTACTAGCGCACCAAAAACAATAAAGACCGATATGCGGCGCATGCCGCAAAGGAGAAATTTGTGGAAGAAATCGGTTACCTGATGCATGGGTTCTCGGTGGCGCTCACCTGGAACCACGTCATGCTGATGTTCGTCGGCGTGGTTCTGGGCATCCTGATCGGCGTGCTGCCGGGGCTGGGCGGCCCCAATGGCGTGGCGATCCTGCTGCCGCTGACATTCTCGATGACGCCGACTGCCGGCATCATCCTGCTTTCCTGCCTGTACTGGGGCGCATTGTTCGGCGGTGCGATCACGTCCATCCTGTTCAATATCCCGGGTGAGCCGTGGTCGGTGGCCACCACTTTCGACGGTTATCCGATGGCGCAACGCGGGCGTGCCGGCGAAGCATTGACGACGGCATTCAGCGGTTCCTTCGTCGGTGCGTTCTTTTCGGTGGTGCTGATCACGTTCCTCGCGCCGCTGGTGGCGAAGTTTGCGTTGCAGTTCGGCCCGCCGGAATTTTTTGCCGTCTACCTGCTGACGTTCTGCAGCTTTGTCGGCATGAGCAAGGGGTCGCCGTTCAAGACATTGATCGTGATGATGCTCGGCTTTGCGCTGGCGACAATCGGCATGGATACGATCACCGGTGGCCTGCGATTGACGTTCGGTTTGTCCGACCTGCTGCGCGGCGTCGATTTCCTGATCGTCGTCATCGGCCTGTTCGGCATCGGCGAAATCCTGCTGACGATGGAGGAGGGCCTGTCGTTCCGCGGCAAGTCCGCCGGCATCAATCTGAAGGTGGTATTGCAAACCTGGGTGCAGCTGCCGCGCTACTGGGCCACGCTGATCCGCAGCTTCGTCGTCGGCGCCTGGCTTGGTGTGACGCCCGGCGGCGCGACGGCGGCCTCGTTCATGGGCTACGGCATTGCGCAGCGCTTCTCGAAGGAGAAGGATCAGTTCGGCAAGGGCAGCATGGAAGGCGTGCTGGCGCCGGAGACGGCAGCGCATGCATCCGGCACCATGGCGTTGCTGCCGATGCTGGCGCTCGGCATCCCGGGCTCGGCCACGGCGGCCGTGCTGCTCGGCGGCCTGATGGTGTGGGGTTTGCAGCCGGGGCCGATGCTGTTCACCGATCAGGCCGATTTCGTCTGGGGCCTGATCGCCAGCATGTATCTCGGCAATATCGCCGGCCTGATCGTCGTGCTGTCGACGGTACCGTTGTTCGCCGCCATCCTGCGCATTCCGTTCTCGATCGTCGCGCCGGTCATCATCCTGCTGTGCGCGATCGGCGCCTATGCAGTGCATAGCGCGATGTTCGACGTGTGGCTGATGGTCGGTTTCGGCGTGCTTGGTTACGTGCTGAAGAAGCTGGATTACCCGCTGGCGCCGATGATCCTGGCGATGGTGCTGGGCGACCGCGCCGAGGATGCGTTCCGCCAGACGATGATGCTGTCGCACGGCGGCATGAGCATCCTGTGGTCGAACTATCTGGTTGGCACCATCAGCACGCTGGCGCTGCTCACGCTGTTGTGGCCAATCATCTCGCGCATCCTGCCCAAGCGTAAGGCGATCGTCGAGGTGCCGGCATGATGCGTGACATTAAAGGCGACATGCGGCACCAAGGTGAAGCGCGCTGGGATACGCTGGCGCGCAACACGGCGGCGCGCCAGCAGCGCGGCGCGCCGTACGCGAACGGCAAGCTGGTGGACAAGGATGCATTGCTGCCGCTGCTGCGAGCGGTGATCGAATCGGGCGACCGCGTCTGCGTCGAGGGCAACAACCAGAAGCACGCGGATTTCCTGTCGCAGGAACTGGCGAAGCTGGACCCGACCGTGGTGCATGACCTGCACATCGTGCAATCGAACATCGCGCTGTCTTCCCAGCTCGATGTGTTCGAGCGTGGTATCGCGTCCAGACTGGACTTTTGCTATTCGGGCGAGCAGGGCGTGCGGCTGGCGCGGCTGATCAAGGCGGGGCGCGTCAGCATCGGCGGCATCCATACCTATCTCGAACTGTACGGTCGCTACTTCATGGACCTGACGCCGCGCGTGACGCTGATCGCCGCGCAGAGCGCCGACCGCCACGGCAACCTGTACACCGGGCCCAACACCGAGGACACACCGGCTTCGGCCGAGGCGACCGCTTTCAAGAACGGCATCCTGATCGCGCAGGTCAACGAGATCGTCGACGAAGTGCCGCGCATCGACGTACCGGCCGGCTGGGTTTCCTACGTGGTGCAGGCGCCGAAGCCGCACTACATCGAACCGATCTTCACGCGCGATCCGGCGCAGATCAGCGAGACGCAAATTTTGATGGCGATGATGGTCATCAAGGGCCTGTACATGCCGTACGAGGTCAATCGCCTCAACCACGGCATCGGCTTCGACACCGCTGCCATCGAACTGATCCTGCCGACCTATGCGGAATCGCTGGGCCTGCGCGGAAAAATCTGCAGCTACATGACGGTCAATCCATGCCCGACGCTGATCCCCGCAATCGAATCGGGTTTCGTGCGCGGCATCCACTGCGCCGGTTCCGAACTCGGCATGGAAGATTACCTGCGTGCGCGGCCTGACGTTTTCTTCGACGGGCCGGACGGCAGCATGCGCTCGAACCGCGTGTTCTGTCAGATCGCCGGTCACTACGCCGACCTGTTCATCGGTTCCACGCTGCAGATCGATACGCAGGGCAACAGTTCGACGGCGACGCTGAACCGCATTGCCGGCTTCGGCGGCGCGCCCAATTTCGGCTCCGAATCGCGCGCGCGCCGCCACGCCAGCCACGCCTGGCTCAAGGCCGGACGCGAAGCGGCCGAAGCGACCGGCGCGACCATGCCGCGCGGCCGCAAGCTGGTGGTGCAGATGGTGGAAACCTTCCGCGACAAGATGCAGCCGACCTTCACCGAAAGGCTGGATGCCTGGCAATTGCAGCAAGAGCTGTCACTCGAACTGCCGCCGGTGATGGTCTACGGCGACGACGTCACGCACCTCGTCACCGAGGAAGGTATCGCGCACCTGCACCGCTGCGCCAATCCGGCCGAGCGCGAGCAGGCGGTGCGTGGCGTGGCCGGCTTCACGCCGGTCGGCCTCAGGCGCGACCGCGAAAAGGTCGCCGAACTGCGCATGCGCGGCATCGTGCAATTGCCGGAAGACCTTGGCATCGACGTTTCGATGGCCACGCGCGACCTGCTCGCTGCGCGGTCGATGAAGGATCTGGTCCGCTGGTCGGACGGCCTCTATGCGCCGCCGAGCAGGTTCCGCAACTGGTGAGGACAACATGCAGACTTTGAATTTCGAACTCGGCCCGTTCGCCGGAAAACACGGCGCGATGCAGACCGGCATCGTCGGTGTGGTCGGCTCGGGCAACCTGGAAGTGCTGTTCGAACCGCAGCCGCTGGACGGCAAGGTGCGTTTCGTCATCAGCACCTCGGTGCACGGCTTCGACGAAACCTGGGAAGCGGTGGTCGGCAACTTCGCCGAACGCTATCGGCTCGGCGATGTCGTCGTCACGATCAACGACGCCGGCGCGACGCCGGCCGTCGTCAGCCTGCGTTTGATGCAGGCGGTCGAGGAATGCGGAGGCCGGGCATGAGCGCCTGCATACTGGAGAGCGGCAACGCGCGCGACGATGCATTCCACGTGCACGCCGGCAGTTATCTGGAACGCACGGCGCGGCAACGCATCGCCGCATTGCTCGACGAACGAAGCTTCACCGAAATCCTGCCGCCGTCGGAACGACACGTCAGTCCGCATCTGCCGATGCTGGGCCAGCCGGTTGCCTTGGATGACGGTGTAGTGATCGGCGAAGGTCGTCTCGGCGGCGCACCGGTGCTGATCGCGGCGCAGGAGCCGGCCTTCATGGGCGGCTCGGTCGGCGAAGTACACGGCGCGAAGATTGTCGGCTTGCTGCAGCGCGCAGCAGAAGGTGTGGCAAATGCGTGTCCTGCCGGTGTGCTGCTGCTGCTCGATACCGGCGGCGTGCGGCTGCACGAAGCCAATGCCGGGCTGACCGCGATTTCCGAGATCCAGCGCGCCGTGTTCGATGCACGCGCGGCCGGTGTGCCGGTCATCGTGCTGATCGGCGGCGGCAACGGCTGCTATGGCGGTCTCGGCATCGTCTCCAAGTGTTGTGACTACGTGATCGTTTCGGAAGAAGGACGGCTCGCCGTCTCCGGCCCGGAAGTGATCGAGGCTGCGCACGGCGTCGAGGAATTCGATGCGCGCGACCGCGCGCTGGTGTGGCGCACGATGGGCGGCAAGCATCGCTACATCCTGGGCGACGCCGACGACATCGTGCCCGACGATATCGCCGCCTTCCGCAGCGCCGCACAACGCCGGCTCGGCCATCCGCGCCCGCTGTCGCTGGAAGCGGTGGAACGGGAGCACGCGATGCTGCAACAGCGCCTGCAGCGCTTTGCCGATTGCCGCGATGCGACGCAGATCTGGTCTGCGCTCGGCATCGCCGAACCGCAGCGTGTACCGCTGATGGATATCGATGCATTCACCGAGATAGCCGACGCGGCACGAGAGAAAGGCCGTGGGGAGAACAATCATGCTTGACTGGAAAACCCTATGCGACCGCCTGTTCCTCGGCGACCATGACGTGATGCTGGAAGACGGCGTGCTGCATGGCAGTGGCAACATCGGCGGCCGCGCTGTCGCCGTTGTCGGAACCACCGAGCACGCCGCCATCGGCGCGCAGCTGGCGATGAAGCTGGCCGCACGCGTACTGGCCGTGGTGCGCGAACATCCGGGGCGACCCATCCTCGCGCTGGTCGATACGCAGGGGCAGCAGCTGTCGCGTTTCGACGAACTGATCGGCAACAACGCCTGCCTTGCGCATCTGGCGAAATGCTTCGCCGTCGCGCGCCAGCGCGGGCATCGGCTGATCAGCGTCGTCTATAGCGAAGCGGTCAGCGGCGGCTTCCTCGCGCTCGGCATGCTGGCCGACGAAACCTATGCGGTCGAAGATGCGCAGATCCGCGTGATGGCGCTGCCGGCGATGTCGCGCGTGACCAAGCTGCCGCTGGAGCAACTGGAAGAACTGTGCCGCACCACGTCCATCCTCGGCCCCGGCGTCGCCAACTTCGTCGCGCTCGGCTGCGTGGAAGACATCTGGCAGGAACCGCTGGATGCCTGCCTTGCTGCTGCGCTGGAAAAGCCGGCCGGCGGTGCGGATCGGCGCGCGGAACTGGGTGCGCAGCGCGGCGGCCGGATTGCAGCGTACGACGTGACGGAACGCGTGCGCAACTGCGCGCAGCCTGCATGACGATCGTGCCGCCATCGCCGGCTTTCCTGCGACGCCATGCGCGCGTCTGGCTGAATCTGCTGCAGACATTCGCGCGCGATCTGCCGCTGGATGGCGAGATCGAATTACCGGACGGCCGTGCAGTGTCATGGAAAGAGCTGGCCGGCGATACGCGTTATGTGCTGGCGAAGTCGATGCGCGGTATCGCGCTGACGGAAAGGGAAGCGATATGGCATTCGCAGCACTGGAACTGACGCCGGATTCGGCATTGGATTCGGCATCGGATTCGATAACGGATGCCGCCGCCGAACATGGCGTGCCGCACATTGCCGAGGTACTGCGCACACGGCAGGCGTGGAAGGCGATGGTGCGCCGCTCGCGCGAGATCAGCATGCTCGCGTTGCGCGCGTTGCACGACGAGCTGTGTCTTTATCCGAAGCCGGGCCTCGTCAGCAAGATGGACAATGGCAGCCACGACGACATGGACGCCGCCACTTTCATGCGCAGCCTGTTTTCGCTGCGCCGCTATTTCTCGACGATCTATCTGGCTGGTGCGGCGGGCGCATCGTTCGATCGCCTGCGCAGGCTTGGCATCGATGCCGAACGGCGCATGTTGCGCGCGACTTCCGGTATCAACACGCATCGCGGTGCGATCTTCAATCTCGGCATCCTGTGCGCGGCGGCCGGCCGCTGGGAACAGGAAGGCGGCACAAGCAGCCTGTCCTCGACCGTCGTCTGCCAGTGGTCGGACGACATCAAGCAGATGGACAGCGTGGCCGACGATGCCTCGCACGGCAGTCGTGCCTGCCGCCGCTATGCGGTGGGCGGCGCGCGCGGCGAGGCGGCGATGGGTTTTCCGCACGTGTTCGATGTTGCTCTGCCGGCATTGCGTGCCGCGCGTGCAGGCGGCGCCAGCGAACGCGCAGCGCGCGCACAAGCCTTCTTCGCGATCCTCGCCGTGCTGGACGATACCAATCTGCTGCAT
The DNA here is from genome assembly GCF_014635845.1 of Oxalicibacterium solurbis. Classification (GTDB taxonomy): domain Bacteria; phylum Pseudomonadota; class Gammaproteobacteria; order Burkholderiales; family Burkholderiaceae_D; genus Oxalicibacterium; species Oxalicibacterium solurbis. Next base: position 218,157 of record NZ_BMDP01000004.1, read on the forward strand.
CGCGGCCATGCATCGGGGCTGGCTTACGCGCATCGCGCCGCCAGGGAATTTCTTGCCGGCGGCGGCGTGCTGCGCGAGAACTGGCCGGCACGTGCGCGCGCGATCCACGACGCCTTCGTCCGCAGAAGGCTGAGTCCGGGTGGCAGCGCCGATCTGCTGGCGGCGACCTTGCTGGTCGATCGTATTCTGTCGGGGGATGGATGGCAGCGCTGGCGATAGTCTGCCCGGGACAGGGCGCGCAGCATCCTGAAATGTTTGCGCTGGCGCTGCAGTCCGTTGCTGCGGCAGAATGGCTGGATGCGTATTCGGTGGCGGCTGGTATCGACGTCGTCGCAATGGCGCGTAATGGCCATGGTAGTGATCTGTTTTCCAATCGCAACGGGCAGCTTCTGGTGTGCGCCGCGGCAGTCGCGAACTGGGTGGCGCTGTCGACCATGGTGCCGCAACCGATGTTGTTTGCCGGCTACAGTGCCGGCGAGATGGCCGCCTACGGTTGCGCCGGTGCGTGGACGGCAGAGACGCTGGCGCGCATCGTGTCGCAGCGCGCTGCCTGCATGGATGCCGCCGCGCCATGCGATGGCGGACTGATGGCCGTCAAGGGTTTGCGCCGCGACGAGACTGCCGCGCTGTGCGATGAATACGCATTGGCCGAAGCGATTATCGTCGCCGACGATCATGCGATCATCGGCGGCCGGCGCGGCGATCTAGTTGCAGCTGCGCATAAACTGGAACGGCGTGGAATCTGGCATCAGCTGCTGGACGTGGCGGTGCCGTCGCACACGCCATTGATGCGCGATGCGGTGGCGCCTTTTCGTGCCGCCGTGCTGGCATCATCGCTGCAGGTGCCGGCGGTGCCGGTGCTGGCCGGCATCGATGGCATGCCGACGATGACGACTGATACGATTGCCGATACGCTAGCCGCGCAACTGGCGCAGCCGGTCGATTGGCTGGCTTGCATGCAGAGTGCAGCCGAGCGTGGCGCGCGCATCGTGCTGGAAGTCGGCACGGGAAAGAATCTGGCGAAAATGTTCGCCGAATGTGAAGAGATCGATGGCATCGACAGCCGCTCCTGCGACGATTTCCGGTCGCTGGAGGGCATTGCAGCCTGGATCAATGCGCGCTGTGAGTGAAAGAAAGGAACGGTTCGAACGCAGTATGGAAGCCTTGACGGATTTTTTCACGGCAAGCCGCCGGCGTCTGCCGGCAATGGATGCGCAGGTATCGACAGCTTCGCTGCCGGTCGTCGCCGGTATGCAGGAGAGCGCGGCCGAGCGCGCCTATCGCCGGCTGGAAGAAGCCATCGTGACGATGGAACTGCAGCCGGGTGCGGTCGTCAGCGAAGCCTACCTGAGCGAACTGAGCGGACTCGGACGCGGCCCGGTGCGCGATGCGGTGCGCCGGCTGGCGGTGGAACATCTGCTGGTGGTGCGGCCGAAGAAGGGTATCCGCATCACCGAGATCGACGCGTTCGCGCAATTGCGCCTGCTGGAAGTGCGGCAGGAACTCGAACGCCTGGCTTTCTGCAGCGCTGCGCGTCGTACGACGATCGAACAACGCGCACGCTTTGCCGCGCTGGGCGTAGATTTTCGCAAGGCGGCCGAAGCCGGCGACGAGCTGCTGTTCATCCGTACCGACAAGGTATTCAACGATCTGTCGCGCCGTTGCGCGCGCAATGAATTCACCGAAGGCAGCCTGCTGCTGATCCAGGGTTTGTCGCGCCGCTTCTGGTTCCGCTATTTCCGTCAGTTCGACATGCTGCGTACCAGCGCCCACCATCATGCCGATGTGGCTGAAGCGATCGCATCGGGTGATGCACGTGCGACTGCCGAAGCCATCGATTGCCTGTCTGCCGGTGCCTGCGATTTCGCGCAGCGCGTGGGCGAACATGAGAGTGAACGCACGTTGGCACAAGAAAAAACGCGCAAGCAGGCGCACGAGTAAAAATATCAAACCGCACAGGAAAAAACGCGGGTGCGGCTGATGCCGACACCCGCGCTTCATGAAGCTACCTGGTACGTCAGGACGACACTTCCTCCAGCGACTTGCCTTTGGTTTCCACCCCCATCACGATCACGATCAGCGCCGCTGCCGCGAACGACAGCGCGCCCAGCATGAATACGCCGGTATGGCCGGTGACTGGCAGGACGACACCGACGGCGAACGGACCGAGCAGCGCGCCGAAGCGGCCGACCGACGACGCGAAGCCGGAGCCGGTGGCGCGCGAGCGTGTCGGATACAGTTCCGGCGTATAGGCGTACAGCACCGACCACATGCCGAACATGAAGAACTGCATGCACAGGCCGGCACCGATCAGTTGCGCGACCGGTGCCTGTGCGGTGGCGACCTGTCCGTAGACGAAAGCCGAGATCGCACTGCCGGCCAGCATCAGCACGCAGGTGCCCTTGCGGCCCCAGACTTCCAGCAGCCACGCCGAGAAGATAAATCCCGGAATGCCGGCCAGCGAGATATAGATCGTGTAGGTGACGGACTTCGTCACTTCATAACCGGCCTGCTGCAGCAGCGCACCCAGCCACGTCGTCAACCCGTAGTAACCGAGCAGTGCGAAGAACCACAGTGCCCACAGCATGACGGTGCGTTTCGCGTACGCGCCTTGCCACAGCTCGGCGAACAGCGTGCGCCTATCCGACGATGCGGGCGTGTAGTTTGCGAGACTGGCTGCCGGCAGCGGTGCGCCGCTGGCCGCCATCACGCGGCGTTCGATGCCGGCGGTGACGGCATCGGCTTCCTCGGTGCGCCCCATGCTTTCCAGCCAGCGCGGCGATTCCGGCACGAAGCGGCGCACGATGAACACGAACACGGCGGGAATCGAGAGCGCGATGAAGATGCCGCGCCAGCCGATGGCCGGCAATGCGACAAGAGCGACGATGCCGGCGGCGATGAAGCCGATCGGCCAGAAGCCTTCGAGCACGGCGACGTAGCGGCCGCGGCTTTTCGCCGGCACGATCTCCGACACCATCGACAGCCCGATCGGGAATTCCATGCCCATGCCGAAACCGAGCAGCACGCGGAAGATCATCAGCTGTTCGACGTTCTGCGCGAAGCCGCACAGCAGGCTGCCGACGCCCCAGAACACCATGCTCCACTGGAACACCGGCTTGCGGCCGAACTTGTCGGCCAGCATGCCGGCAATCGCCGCGCCGAAGAACATGCCGAGGAAGCTGGAGGAGGCGAGCAGACCGGCCTGCGCGCTGGAGAGGGCGAACTCGGTCTTGATCGAGCCGAGCACGAAAGTCATGATGCCGAGGTCCATCGAATCGAAGAACCACGCGGTGGCGATGATGGAAAAAAGTCCGCGCTGGTAGCGTGTCATCGGCAGCCGTTCCAGCCGCGCGGCGACGTTCGCATGGCGCATGGCCATGGTGGGTGCGTTCATCTTGAGTCTCCTTTGTTCGCCGGGTTGGGTACGCCGGCGTGCGTCTCGTTTATGTGTGCTGCCTGCGAGGCGGTGGTCCGCCTTCAACTAATATATTACATGAATATGAAAAGTATTCATCAAGATTTTTCAACGGTCTGGGCGCTGATTTGATGCGGGTTTGCCGTTGATTTTCGGCAAACCCGGGGCAGGTCGCTGTTGTGCGCCGCCCGGTCTTGCATCTGTTGCCTTACGCCAGTTTTCTGGCCGGTTCGGCGCGGATTTCCCGGCCGTTCACTTCACCGCTTTCGTCATCGGCGGCCAGCACGCCTTGCCATGCGCGCTGCACGATGTTCGCGTAGGCAGCCGCCACGTCCGGTACCGGAAACGCCTTCGCCAGCCGCGTGACGGCCAGCGCATCGTCGGTCAGGTGCGGCAATTCCTCCTGCGCAATGCCGAAGTCCTTCAGGTTGGCCGGGATGCCGAGCTGCGCCACCAGATCGCGGATGACGGCCGGCAGCTGCAGCACGGCGCGCTGCGTGTCCGGCTCGGCGATGCCGAACAGGCGCGCGATGTCCAGCATCTCGGCCGCACGCGTCTCGCGCAGCGCGTCCAGCACATAGGGCAGCATCACGGCGTTGGTGGTGCCGTGCGTCTTGTGCGTCAGGCCGGCGACTGCATAGGCGATGCCGTGCACCGCGTTCAGTCCGGCGCTGCCGTAGGAAAGCGCGGCGTAGTGGCTGGCGTAGGCCATGCCGACGCGTGCCTCGTGGTCGTTGCCGTCGTGGTAGCAGCGCAGCAGGTGGCGTGCGCACAAGTCGATCGCCTCGCGCGCGAACAGCATCGTCAGCGACGAGCGGCCGCTGTAGCCGGGATCGGGATGACCGTCGCGCGCGAAGTCGAACGAATCCAGCGTCAGATAGGACTCGACCGCATGCGTCAGCGCATCGATGCCGGAATCGGCGGTCACGCGCGGCGGGCAGGTGTAGGTGTATTCGGGATCGATCAGAGCGATCGCCGGGCGCAATGCGTTGTCCATCACGGCGATCTTGGTGGCGTTTTCCGGATCGATCAGGATCGCGCCGGGCGTGGCTTCGGAACCGGTGCCGGCGGTGGTCGGCAGCGCGATCAGCGGCAGCGCATCCGGCGCGGCCGGCATCGTGCCCTTGAAATCTGCGACCGGCCTGCCGGCCGGCAGCGTCACGCACATCGCCTTGGCGAGATCGATGTTGCTGCCGCCGCCGAGCGCGATCACGTGGTCGGCGGGGCGGCCGCCGAGACGTGCACGCACGTCGCGCGTGGCGTCGTCGCATAGTGTGGTGGTCGGATCGGGCAGGCCGCCGTCGAACACGACGGTTTCGATGCCGAGTGCGGCGGCTGCTTCGACGTATTCGCGTACCCACGGTGTCTGGCCGCTGAAGAAGGCGTCGGTGACGAGCACGCCGAGGCGATAGCCGAGCCGCGCCAGCAGGGCCGGCAGCTGACTGCGGCTGCCACAGCCGATGACGACGCGCGCCGGCGGACAGAAATGAATCTGGTCATGCATTCTCATGAGGTGCTCCTGTGCGTTGATGTTGCGAGAGAAAGGTGCGAAAGAAAATGACGAATGGCGGCCGCGACCTGTTCCGTCTGTTCGGCGAGGATGGCGTGCCGGCCGCCGGCGATGCGCACGAGTTGCGCGTTCGGCAGGCCGTCGGCCAGCAGTTGTGCATGCGCGTACGGCGAATCCTCGTCGTCGCTGCCGTGCACGATGAGGACGGGCACGTTGATGGAAGCCAGCAGTGCGCGCTGGTCGGTATCGCGTATCGCCTGCCAGGTCCAGGCGACGGCGTTGCGGTCTGCCGGTTCGCGCAGGCCGAGCCGCTGTTCGCGCGTGGCGATTTCCTGCAGCAGCGTGTCGTCATTGCTGCGGCCGAACCATTGCACGTCCTTCAGCACCGGGCTGCCGGACATCAGGATCAGTGCGGACGGGAGCGGACGGCCGGCACGGCGCAGCGCATCGAAGCTCGCCAGCGCGACCGAGGTGCCCATGCTCCAGCCGGCCAGCACGAAGCGCGGCGTGCGCACGTGACCGGCGATTACGTCACAGGCGTCTTCGGCGAATTTTTCCAGCGTGTAGTCCTGCACGCCTGCGCCGCGCCACGCTTCGGCACGGCCGCGCAGGTTGGGCAGGATCCAGTGCATGTCGGCCAGCAGCGGCAGCGCCTTCTGCCAGCTGGCACGCGTGCCCTGTATGCCGTGCAGCGCAACGAGATCGATTGCGCTGCCGTCTGCGCCCGCATGGGCGACGTCTTGCTTCATGTTGCTGCTCCTCGATGAAAAAGATGCGCCATATTTGAGATATACATTTAAAATTCAATCGTTCGTCCGCATATGCAATGCGGATACATCAGTCATATACACAACCGGAAAACATTCCCGCCCATGGCCACGTCAAAAAAAAACCACCGCGAAAAAAACGACGCAGAAACCATCCGTGAAAGAAAGCAGAGCCGAAACCAAATCCGCGCGCAACACCGTTAGGGGTGGCGGTAACGCACATGTCCGTCCCAAGCTGACGGACCTGGCGTACGAGCAGCTGGAAGAAGCGATCATCACGCTGCGCATTCCGCCAGGTTCGGTGATCTCCGAACTGACGTTGAGCGAAATGCTGAACATCGGCCGTACGCCGATCCGCGAGGCGATCCAGCGGCTGGCGCGCGAGCATCTGCTGCTGGTGCTGCCGCAGCGCGGCCTGCTGGTGCCGGAGATCGACCTGAAGAAGCAGCTGAAATTGCTGGAGACGCGGCGCGAAGTGGAACGCCTGATCTGCCGCAGTGCCGCACGCCGCGCGACGCCGGAGGAAAGGGCGATCTTCGCGCGTCTGCACGACGAATTCATGCTGGCTTCGAAGACCGATGACGATATGACGTTCATGCGTTCCGACCGTGAGTTCAACGAGATGACGCTGCTGTCCGCACGCAACGAGTTCGCGGAAGGCGCGATGCGCCTGATGCACGGACTGTCACGCCGCTTCTGGTACTTCCACTACAAGCAGGCGGCCGATCTGCCGGAAATGGCGCGCCTGCATGCAAACGTGGCCGGTGCGATCGCCAAGGGCGACGTCGAGGGCGCCGGCAAGGCGCTGGACAGCCTGCTCGACAACATCGAATCCTTCGCCAAGGCGACCCTCACTTCCGACATGTAAAACGGACGTGTAAAAAAACGGCCGCCAGCGTCATGCGCCGGCGGCCGTTTTCCTTTGTTACAGGACGAGGCCGCGATTCAGCGTGTCGTCTTCTTCCTTCGTCAGTTCCGGGCCGTCCAGTGTCACGCGCGAATCGTCGACGCGGAAACGCTGGATGATCGGCTTCAGTTCTTCCTTCACGTGTTTCTCGCTGTAGCCGTTGAACAGGTGGCCGATCAGGCCGCGGTTCAGGTCGGTCGTGCCCATCGCCCAGTCTGCGATCGGGAAGGTCAGGTTCATGTTGTACTTCATCATGATGCCGAGGTTGTGGTGCGCCGTATGGTGGCGGCGGATCGTGTTGATGAAGGGGATGTTGCGCACGAACCAGTTGTCGTGCACGTGGCAGCAGTAGTGGAAAGTTTCATAGATCAGGTACTGCGCAACCATCGTGATGAACAGGATGTAGCCGGCGTTGGCATTGATGACCAGCGAGGCGATGTAGCCCAGCGTCAGGCCGCCGACGCCCAGCGTGGCCAGCACGCGCCACGGGAAGAAGACGATGCGGAATTCGCGCGTGCTGTCGATCGTCACTTCGTTGTCGGTGAAGTACTGGTGATGCTGGCGCGTATGACGCTCGTAGATGGCACGTAATGCGTAGACGTCGATGCGGCGATGCATCACGTAGCGGTGCATCGCCCATTCGACGAAGTTGCCGGCGATGAAGACCGGCAGGACGACCAGCCATTCCCAGCGCGCATTCTGCAGTTGCGTGGCGCAATACCAGATGGCGGCGATGCCGACACCGTACATGACGGTGATGTGCAGCAGGCCGTTGTAAAGGGGGCTGATGTCAGCCTTGTACTGTTCGCGGAAATTCCGCTGACGTTCGCTCATCATGATGGGTCTCCTCGAGTGGGTGGCGATGATTGTGTATGACTGATATATTAGTCGTATGTATTTGTTGTGTCAAGCTGCCATGCCAGAGGAAAGGAGACGGAAATGGAATTGGAAAGACTGCAGCGGGCAATCGCCGGCTTCGAGGCGTTGCTGGACGAAAATGCGGCTGAAAACGCAACGCGAAATGTAGCGAAAAGCGCAACAAAAAATGCAGGAAAGAATGGGGCGGAAGAGCGTGCTGGCGTGGATGCGGACGAGGCGCGCGTGTTGCATGCAGGCAGCGCCCTGTTGCGCGAACTGGTCGCGAACGACGACTGGTTGCCGCCGCAATACGCGCAGCCGGATGCGCAGCACTACCGGCAATACCTGCTGCACGCCGATGCGGCGGAGCGCTTCTCCATTGTCAGCTTCGTCTGGGGACCGGGGCAGTCGACGCCGGTGCATGACCACACGGTGTGGGGACTGATCGGCATGCTGCGCGGCGCGGAACGCAGCGAGCGCTTCGTGCCGGATGAAGCCGGCGCGGCGATGCGCAATCTGGGAGAGACGGTGTTGCGGCCGGGCGACGTGGAAATGCTGTCACCGGCCGCCGGCGACATTCATCGCGTCGCCAATCTGTATGACGATCGTGTCTCGATCAGCATTCATATTTACGGTGCAGACATCGGCAGGATACGTCGCCATGTCTACGATCCGGCGACTGGCGCGATGCGCGAATTCGTGTCCGGCTATGCGAATGCGCGAGAAGTTTGAAGCGGCGTGGCCATTGATGCCGGTTGAAGCGACGTCAGCTTTCCTGCAGCTGCTGCCACGGTTTGCGCGCGCGCCACTCGTTCGGCCAGTCTTCCGGCATGACGAGGTGCAGTGCGCCGATGTCGGTCACCAGCGAATCCAGTCCGGGCGACGATAGCGATACGCCGTTCGTCAGCGCCGGCAGCCGTGTGCACAGTTCCGACATCACCATCGGTTCCAGCCATTCGCCGTGATGGTGCCAGATGGCGCCGCCGATGACGAAGCGCTCGATATCGAGTGCTGCCGTGACGTTGAACAGCGCACGGCCGAACCATTTGGCCGCTTCGGCGATGACGGCACGGCCTTGCGGATCGCCGGCCCTGGCGGCATCGAACAGTTCGGCAGGCGGGCGATCGCAACGCGCTTCCAGGTTATAGCCGGATACCAGCGCTTCGACGTCGCCGTAATTGCCGCAACCGCATTGCGCCGATGACTGATCCGTCATCAGCATGTGGCCGGCGTGGCCGGCATTGCCGTTCTTGCCGTGCAGCAGGTGGCCATCGACGCACAGGCCGAAGCCGATCCCTGTGCTCCACGTGACGTAGGCGCAATCGTCGACGCCTTGCAGGTTGCCGAAGGCGCGTTCCGCCGTCAGTGCGGCGACGCAATCGTTGCGGATGACAACCTGCACGAAATGCCGGCGCAGCACTTCTTCCAGCGGCACCGACATCCAGTCGTTCGGCAGTTCGCCGCGCCGCGCGATACCGCCGCAGATGTTGGGCGCGGCCAGCCGTATCTTGCCTTGTTGGCGGATGAAAGGGCCGCAGGAGCTGACGCCGACGGTGTCCAGTTCCTCGAATGGAACGCCGGCCTTGGCGCAGGCATCTTTCAGCAGGCGCAGCGCCTGTTCCGCCGGTGCGTATTCGGTGCCGGTCTTGGCTGTGGGTTCGACGACGCGTGCCAGCGGGCCGCTGCGATCGGCAACGATGGCTGCCATCTTGGTACCGCCGATATCGAGTCCACCGATGAAAAGAGATGACTGCGTACTTTTGCTGGAGAGCATATCGCTTCCTGAAACGGGGTTGCGGGATGTCGAGAGGTGTTGCTTTGAAGAGAGACCATTCTGGCACGACAAAGTTTAGGCCAGGGAATGTTCTTTGAAGGAATAGTGGGGAAATAGCGCAGCGGGCTTCAGTATTGCGAACTGTCTATTCCTTGATGGATGGCGTAACGGATCAGTCCGGGAATGTCGTCGACGCCGATTTTTTCCAGCACCTGCTTGCGGTATCGGTTCACGGTGGAAAGACTGAGCGAAAGCCGGTCCGCCGTATCGGTCAGCCGTTCGCCGCGGCAGATGCTGTGGAAGATTTCGTACTCGCGTGGATTGAGCTGTTCATGCAGTGCACGCGGCTTGCCGTCCATCTCGGTTTGCAGCGGCGGCGTTTCGCCTTCCAGATAGCGGCGGCCGCTGCCGACGATGCGGATCGCACGAATCAGTTCGTTGCCGGAGCCATGCGCGGGGAAGCATCCGTCCGCGCCGTTGTTCATCAGCTGCGCGGCATAAAAACGTTCCGGCCTGCCGTTGATGATGAGAATGGGCAGATGCTGGCGACGTTCCTTGAAGGCCAGCAATGCCTCGTAGCCGTTTTTGCGTGGCGTCGTGATGTCGAGCAATACCAGATCGGGGCGTAATGCATCGATCAGGCGCATTCCTTCTTCCGCCGACGGCGTTTCGCCGACGATGGCGAGATCCGGCTCGGACGACAGCCATTGCCGTATGCCGGCCCGAATGACGGGAAAATGTTCGACGATCAGTATCTGCATCCGATGAAGACGGTTTTCCGCGTGAATGGAGGACGCTGCAGGAATATCGATGTAGCCCGACTGCAGGATTGCACGGGATTGCACAGGACTTACGATAAGGCGAATGCCGCATGCAGTCTGTGAAACGACGCACATAAAGTGATGTATTGGGCGTCACGCGAGTGTCATGCAAAAGTTGGCAAAGCGGGCGATGTTCGCGGCGGGGCATCGCATTGCCGGATCGAAACAATGCGAAACAACTGTCTGTGGCAGAAACGACAAAGAAGATCGGTAACCCGAAGATCGGTAACCCGAAAATCGGTGATCAGAAAATCGGTGATCAGAAAATCGGTGATCAGAAAATCGGTGATGCGGCGATAAAGACTGGTGCCGCAGTTTCAGCAGGAGTGCGTTTCCGGCATGCCTGCAATGAAAAAGAAACGGGCGACCTTGTCGTCGCCCGCTTTAGTGAAACGCAATTGATGAAAATCCCGGCAGCGCGGGGAATGGATCAATTACTTGTTCTTGTGGCTTTGCTGTCCGGCTTGCGCATGCTGCTCGGAAGAACCGCCGCGTGTGCCGCTGGTGCTGCCGGAAGCCTGTGCCTTGTTGCCGTGGCTGGCTGCTCCGCCTTTGCGGCCGGCAGCACTTGCTTCGGCCGAACTGAATTCGTGCGCATTGCCGCTGGCATGTGCGGCACGGCCGCCTTGCGCAGCGATTTCACGCTGCTTGCCTGCATCCATGTTTGCAAAGCCGCGATTGGTGTTCTGGGGATTGCCTGGATTGTTCGCCATATTCGTTCTCCTGAAATGATGGTTCTGGGGAAAAGCGAGCCTGTTCGCCCGCCGGGAAATCCATCCGGCAGATGGAACGATCATGGTAGAAAAATCGCGGAAGGCGAACTATCGGCGGATGGCATCAAAGCATGTCAGAAATGCAGGCGCGGGATATTGGCGTAGGGCACGGGCTTTTTTTTTCGCTCCTCTTTTTGTTGCACGTCATCCTCAACTTTCCGCAGTTGCCAGCACGATGGGCAGCATGCAAAACAGCGCTGCGATATCGATGCGTCCGTTGTCGGCGGCGATGCGTTTTCCCGTCAGCAGATCGGTCAGGGGCGGAAGATGGCCCGGCAACAACAGCGTGCCTGCGCTGACATTGTCGTCGTTGTTGCCGTCTTGCCGCAGCGACAGATTGTCGTCGACCAGTAACAGTGTGTGGCGCAATGCCGCCGTCAGAACGGTATGGCCTTGATCTCGCCGCAGGAAGGCGATGACGTGGTCTGCCAGCGGGCCTTCGGCACGCAGCGGAATGTATTCGCCCTGCGTAAAAAGACCGGGCGTCTGCGAGCGCAGTGCGAGCGCGGTGCGGATCAGCGGCTGTTTCAGTTGCTCCTTCGGTTGCATCCCCGGTTGTCCTCCCGCTTGCCGATGCTGTGCGTCGGCGCGTTGACTTGTATCGAGCAGATCGCGCATGTCGGCGGCTTCCGCCAGCAGCTTGCAGCGTGCGGCGTAATCGACCGGGCGGCGGTTGTCCGGATCGACAAGGCTGAAATCCCAGAATTCGGTACCTTGATAAAGGTCCGGCACGCCGGGAGACGTCAACCGCAGCAGCGTTTGCGTCAGACTGTTGGCGGTGCTGGCGACTGCGGTGCGCTGTACCCATTCGACCATCTCGTCGAGGAAAGCGCTGCTTCTGTCGCGATCGAACAGCGCCATCAGGAATCGCCGGCAGGCCTGTTCGTAATCGTCGTTCGGCATGGCCCAGCTTGAATATTGCTTGGCTTCGCGCAGCGCCTTCTGCTGCCATGCGGCCAGCCGGTCCGCGTATTGTTGCAGGCCGTCGGTATCGTCGGTGCGCAGATCCGGCGGCCATGCACCGAAGATCATCTGGTACAGCATGATTTCGGCATCCAGCGCCGGCGCGATCAGTTCCACCGTTTCGTCTTCGGTCGGCAGCCGCACGCGCAGATCGGTATGCAGGCGTTTCCAGCGGCGTACCGCCTCTTCCCATTCGTCGGTGACTTCGCTCAGCACGGCCAGTCGCGCGCGCACGTCTTCGCCACGCTTGTGATCGTGCGTGGCGGTCGCCAGCATCGTTTGCGGAAAATGCGCGGCATGTTCCAGATTGAAGGCGTGGAAATCGGCGATCGATGCGGAAAAATATTCGGGATCGGCGCCGACCTCGTTGCGCGACAGCAGCCGGCCGTAGCGGTAGAACACGGTGTCCTCGACCGATTTTGCGGCGAGCGGCGGTGTCAGCTGTTCGAAGCGGCGCACGGCAAGCCGGCGCAGTTCGGGCGCGTCGGCGCTGGCGTCGGCATCGATGTTGGCGGTATCGAACAGCATGATCAGCGTATCGAGCAGCGACAGATCCTGCGATGCGAGATTGCGGCGCGCCTCGTTGAGCGCACGCTCGATGACGTCGCGGTCGGTGTCGTCGCGGCCGTCTTCCGACCAGTAGGTGCGATAGACGGGGAAGGCGACCAGCAGTTCGGTCAGCACGCGCGCGATCGCCGCCTGCGAAATGTCGCGGGTGTCGAGCTCGGTGCCGGCAACCGCATGCACGGCACGCGTCAGGGCGGCGAATTCGCCGACGAAATTCTCGCGCAGCAGCTGGCGGCGCGCGTTGGCGACGTGTGCGGCGAAATTGTCGTTGTCGCCGGTCAGTTCCGCCCACAACTTGCCGAGCGGCGTGGCGCCGCTGTCGTCGTGCAGCAAGGCGCCGACCTGTTCCATGAAATCGTAGCCGGTGGTGCCGTCGATGGCCCAGTCGGTGCGCAGCGTTTCGCCATGCGCGAGAATTTTTTCGACGACGATGTAGGGATGGGTATCCGGCGCGTCGGCCGGCCGCTTCGCGGACAGTGCGGAAAGCGCGGCACGCAGTTTCCGGCAATAGGCGATCGGATCGGCCAGGCCGTCGACATGGTCGATGCGCACGCCGTCGATCAGGCCTTCTTCGTACAGCCGCAGGATCAGCGCATGCGTGGCGTCGAAAACGTCGTTGAGTTCGACGCGGATGCCGGCCAGGTCGCTGACTTCGAAGAAGCGGCGCCAGTTGATTTCTTCCGCCGCATTGCGCCACCAGGTCAGCCGATAATTCTGCCGCTCCAGCAGGCGATGCAATCGACTCACGCCGCCTTGCGCATCGGGCGCGAAGGCGTGCAATGCCTGCGCGATCGCCGTCATGCCGTCGCTGCTGCGCGCGATGTTGCGCAAGATCGCACAGCGCTGATCGTGGCGCTGGCAGGCATCGTCGCCGTTCGGATCGATTTCGGAGAAGCCGGCGGTGGCGGCATGGATCGCGGTGCCGCCGTGCCGCAGCACGAGTCCGTAGGTCCACGGCGCCAGCGGAAAGCGATGCGCGAAGTAGCCGAGATACAGCTGGCCGCTTTCCGCATCGAAGTGCAGGCGCAGGTCGCCGGAACGCAGCGTCTGCGCGTACTGGTCGCCGAGGAAGGGCAGCAGGATCTTGCCGCGCAGCATCGGGTCCGGCGAATTCCAGTCGATGTCGAACCAGCGCGCGTAACGGCTGTGGCGTCCCCATTCGAGCACGTGCAGCCACCACGGATTGTCGGCGCCGCCGACGCCCATGTGGTTGGGCACGATGTCGACGATCAGGCCCATGCGTGCGCCGCGCAGCTTTTGCACGAGGCGGCGCAGTGCCGGTTCGCCGCCGAGCTCGGGATTGATGTGCGTCGGGTCGACGATGTCGTAGCCGTGCATGGAGCCGGGCCGCGCGGTCAGGATGGGCGACAGGTACAGATGGCTGATGCCGAGCGCCGCGTAGTAATCGACAACGCCGGCGGCATCGTCGAAGGTGAATTCCTTGTGCAACTGCAGGCGCGCGGTGGCGCGGGGAATGCTCATCGTTTTTCTTCTTTCTATTTTGTTTTTCTACGTTTCTTTTCCTGCTTCCTTTGCGTTACGTGTGTTGCGTGCCTGCGCGAGAACGGCCAGTCTTTCCGCCGCGTCGCCCTCCAGCATCGCACTCACCGGCAGCGGCAGGCGGCGTCGCCAGTTCGGATGCGTATCGATGGTGCCGGGCAGGTTCGGTTGTTCTTCGAGGCCGAGCATGTCCTCCAGCGGCACGATGACCAGCGGCGCAGGCGTCATTCCGACGAAGCGCAGGATGGCGTTCAACGGCGGCTGCGAATCGTTGCCGTCGACATGCGTATCTGGAAAAACCTCGGGCAGCGCTTCGTTCAACGCATGCGTCAGCATCCAGCGTTCGTGCGCGCGCGCCGCATATTCGTGTTCGGCGCTGGCGTCGGCGGCCAGCAGATCGAGTTTGGCGCGCCATGCCACATCGCGGGCGTGCCACCAGCCGGCGACGGTCGGCAGATCGTGCGTGTCGGTGGTGGCGATCGCATGCGGCGACCAGTGCGACGGCGGACGGAAGCGATCGCCTTCGCGTTCGAACCACAGTACGCGTATGCCCATCAGTCCCGTATCGGCCAGCGCTTCGCCGAAGCCGGCCGGCACGGTGCCGAGGTCTTCGCCGATCACGATCGCCTTGTAGCGATGGCTTTCCAGCGCGATCAGTCGCATCAGGTCTTCGCGCGGATAGCGCAGGTAGACGCCGTGCGTGCCGTCCATGCCTTCGGGCACCAGCCACAATCGCTGCAGGCCGAGGATGTGATCGATGCGCACGCCGCCGGCGTAGTGAAAGGCCGCGCGCAGCATTTCGATGTAGGCCTGATAGCCATACTGCCGCAGCGCGCGCGGCGAGAAGGCGGCCAGTCCCCAGTTCTGTCCGCGCGGGCCGAGCAGGTCGGGCGGCGCGCCGACGGAAAGCCCCGTCAGCATCTGTTGCTGGCGGCTCCATGCCTGGCTGCCGCCGCTTTCGGCGCCGACTGCCAGATCGGTGATCAGGCCGATCTTCATGCCGGCCTCGCGCGCGGCGCGTTGCGCGTGCTGCAGTCCGCGCGCGGCCTGCCATTGCAGGAAGGCGTGAAACATCACTTCGTTGTCCTGCGCTTCGGCAAAGGATGCGACGGCATCGCCGCGCGGATCGCGGAACTGTTCCGGCCAGTCGCGCCAGCTGCCTTCGATGCCTTGCGCGCGCATCGTCGCGTGCAGCGCCTCGAAGCGTGCATGGTCTTCCAGCATGACGCCGCCTTCGAGGCGGAATGCTTCGAATTCCTTCCAGTCGTCGTTGCGGATGTCGTACTGGTCGAACAGTTCGCGCAGCACGGACAGCTTCCAGCGTGCCGCCGCCGGCCAGTCGATCAGTTCGCAGGCCTGCAGGCGCTGCCGTTCTTCTTCGAGGCCGAGTCGGGCAATCGCATCGGCCAATGCCTGCGTACCGCTGACGGCGGCCGGATCGATGTGCCACACGTTGAAGAACAGCCGGCTCGACGGGCCGTACGGGCTGTAGTGATGGGGATTGGCGCTGAACATCGCATGCACCGGGCTGATCGCGATCGCCGATGCACCATGCGCGGCAGCCGACTGCACCAGCGTTTCCAGTGCGGAGAAATCGCCGAAGCCGGTATCCGCCGTGCCCGGTTTTGCCGCATCGCCATCCTTGCGCAGCGAATACAGTTGCGCGGCCAGCGCCCATAGCCGTGGATGCGCATCGGCATCGCCGCAGGCATCGGCGACGCTGAAGCAGCGCGGCGGCGCGATCGCCAGCGTCACGCTGTGCTGTTCACCAATGTAGAGCCGGTGATAGCCGATGCGATCGATGGCCGGCAGCCGCGCC
This sequence comes from Oxalicibacterium solurbis, assembly GCF_014635845.1. Taxonomy (GTDB): domain Bacteria; phylum Pseudomonadota; class Gammaproteobacteria; order Burkholderiales; family Burkholderiaceae_D; genus Oxalicibacterium; species Oxalicibacterium solurbis. Next base: position 233,831 of record NZ_BMDP01000004.1, read on the forward strand.
GGCTGATGGGTGTCGTCGGAAACATTGCCGTCCGCCGTGTCGCCGTCTTCGTAGTTCAGCCGATACGGTTGCCCATGCACTTGTGCATGCGGCGACAGCACGATTTCCTGCCCGATCTGTGCCGTGATCAGCGGCGGAATCGCAAGCTGGATATCTTCCTGCGCCAATGCTGCAACCGATGCGTCGCAGGCGGCATCGTCGCTGCAGTCGAGCTGCAATGCCGCCAGCACCTTGCGCAGCGTGCCGGCCGGCACCGTCTGGCGGTGGCCGAAGGCATCCGTCCATTCAACGGACAGGCCGGCAGCCTGTGCGAGGCGATGCAGCGTTTCGCTGGCCGGTGCATCGTCGACGGCAGGGTGTTGTGCAGGGAGGCGGTCGGCTTGTGCGCTCATGCGGCAGGCTCCAGCAGGGCGATGAAGGAATCGGCAGGCAGGCAGTCGCGGCCGAGCGCGGCCAGCGTGCCGGGCGTTTCGAACAGCAGGTCGGCGCCGGCGGTCCTGGCGATGGCGTCGAGTTTTACATTGATGTCTTTCTCCGCGAGATTGATCGCGACCGACAGCACGCTGCCGTCGGCCAACTGCCAGCGCGCGGCGACGGCAGCTTCGCTCTTGCCGTCTTCCAGCACGCAGGCATCGAGCGAGCGGCAGCCTTCGAGACGCGGTACGAGTTGCGCATGGCGCAGCGTCAGCAGCGCGTGCACCCATGCGTGCCATTCGCCGGCGCGGTCTTGCGCTTGCGGGATCGACGCGGCGAAGGTTTGCACATCGTTTGGATCTGGAATCGATTCGCGTGCCGCTTCGTCGGCGAACGCGGCGAAGCCGGAAAATTCCTGGCGACGACCGTCGCGCACGGCGGCGGCCAGTGCCGCTTCGCTGTAGCTGGTGAAGTAGAGGAAAGGTTGTGTGGCGCCGATTTCCTCGCCCATGAACAGCAGCGGAATCTGCGGCGACAGCAGCACCAGCGCCATCGCCGCACGTAGTGCGGACGGCCGCGCCAGCGTCGTCAAGCGTTCGCCGAAGGCGCGGTTGCCGGCCTGGTCGTGGTTCTGCAGGAACAGCACGAAAGCCGATGGCGGCAGGTCCGCGCTCGGCTCGCCGCGCGGTTCGCCATGGCGCAACGGCGAACATTCGCCCTGATAGACGAAGCCTTCGGCGAGGCAGCGCGCCAGCCGTTCGGCCGGCCGTTCGCAATAGTCCTGATAGTAGTGTTCGCGTTCGCCGGTCAGCAGCACGTGCAGCACGTGGTGGCCGTCGTCGTTCCATTGCGCATTGAATGGAGCATTGAAGGGCGCACCGGATGTCGGGCCGTCGTTGCCGGTCAGCAGGTGCGCAGCGTTGCCGTCATGTTCCAGTACCAGATGTACGTGGCGCGCATTGTTTTCTTCCTTGCCGCCGGCTTGCCCGATGACCTGCCTGATGCGTTCACCCATTTCCTGCAGCCAGTCCTGTTCGCTGATCGCGTGCACGGCATCGAAGCGCAGGCCGTCGAAGCGGTATTCGGTCAGCCAGTACAGCGCATTTTCGGTGAAGAAATCGCGTACCTCGCGGCGACGGAAATCGATGGCCTGTCCCCACGGCGTGTGGATGTCGTCGCGGAAGAAATCTTTGGCGTATGCGCCAAGGTAGTTGCCGTCCGGCCCGAAGTGGTTGTAGACGACATCGAGGAAGACCATCATGCCGAGGCCGTGCGCGGTATCGACCAGCGCCTTCAGCTGTTCCGGCGAGCCGTACGATGCGTCGGGCGCATATGGCAGCACGCCGTCGTACCCCCAGTTGCGCGCACCAGGGAATTCGGCCACCGGCATCAGCTCGACGGCGGTGATGCCGAGTTCGGCCAGCGCCGGCAGCTGGCGCGTGACGCCTTCGAAGCCGCCCATGATGCCGACGTGCAGTTCGTACAGAACCGTCTCGCGCCACGGCCGGCCGCGCCACAGCGGATACAGCCAGTGATAGCCGCGCGGATCGACGACGATGCTTGCGTCGTGCACATCGCCGGCCTGCGCGCGCGATGCGGGATCGGCGACGGCGAGGATGCCGCCGTCCTCATTGATGACTTCGTAGCGGTAGCGCGTGCCGGCACCGCAGCGTATCGTTGCCTCGTACCAGTCGTGCGGCAGCGACTGCATCGGCAGTGCGGCGTTGTCGATCAGGACGTTGGCTGCGCGTGCGCTCGGCGCCCACAGGCGGAAGCGCGTATGGCCGTCTTCGTGCAGCTGCGCGCCAAAAGAGAATTCAAAGCGCGACATGATCGGCTACCAGCAGCATGGCGCTGTGCGAGGCGACGGTGATGCGGTTGTCGCGTGGTTTACGTACGCTGGGTCCGTCATTACTTTCGGCGGCATCGATCAGCACGATCCAGTCGAGATGCGGTTCCGGCAGGATGAATTCGCGATCTTCCGAATGTGCGTTGACCAGCAGCAGCGTGGCCGATACTTCGCCTTCGACGCCGCGCTTGTGTTCGGCGCGCGCGACGCGGCGCAGTGCCAGCAGGCGGCCTTCGGCGTAATCCCAGTTTTCCTGATCCATCGGCGTGCCGCTTTCGTCGAACCAGTCGGTGTCGAGCAGGCCCGGCAGTATTTCCGTTTCGCCGGTATAAAAATGCGCGGCATGCAGCGTGGGTCGTTCGGCGCGTACCGCGATGCAGTGTGTGACGAATGCCAGCAGCGCGCGGCCGGCGTCGCTCTCCACCTGTTCCCAGTCCATCCACGACAGTTCGTCGTCATGGCAGTAGGCGTTGTTGTTGCCGCGCTGTGTGCGGCCGAATTCGTCGCCGGCCAGCAGCATCGGCGTGCCGTTCGAGAAGAACAGCGTCATCAGCATCGCGCGCTTGACCTTTTCGCGCGTGGCGAGGATGCCTTCGTCGTCGGTCGGTCCTTCGGCGCCCCAGTTGAAGCTTTCGTTGTCGTTGCCGCCGTCGCGGTTGTCTTCGCCGTTGGCTTCGTTGTGCTTGTCGTTGTAGCTGACCAGGTCCTGCAGCGTGAAACCGTCGTGCGCGGTGACGAAGTTGACCGAGGCCCACGGCCGCCGGCGGTGATGCGCGAACAGATCGGATGAGCCGAGCAGGCGTGCCGCCAGTGCACCGCGCATTTCGGCATCGCCCTTCCAGAAGCGGCGCACGTCGTCGCGGAAGCGGCCGTTCCATTCGGCGAAGCCGGCTGGATGGTTGCCGATCTGGTAGCCGCCGGGGCCGATGTCCCACGGTTCGGAAATCAGCTTGGTCTGCGCCAGCACCGGATCCTGCCGCAAGGCATCGAAGAAGCCGCAGCCCGGATCGAAGCCGTGAATTTCGCGGCCGAGCGTGACACCGAGGTCGAAACGGAAGCCGTCGACGTGGAACGATTGCACCCAGTAGCGCAGCGAATCCATCACCAGCTGGATCACGCGCGGATGCGACAGGTTGACCGTGTTGCCGCAGCCGGTATCGTTGATGCAGTGGCGCAGGCGATCCGGCAACAGCCGGTAGTAACTGCAGTTGTCGAGACCGCGGAACGACAGCGTCGGGCCGAGTTCGCTTTCCTCGGCGGTGTGGTTGTAGACGACGTCGAGGATCACTTCGATGCCGGCCGAGTGCAGCTGATGGATGGCGCGCCGCATTTCGTTCAGCGAGCCGTCGGACAGATACGACGGTTCCGGTGCGAAATAGGACAGCGTGTTGTAGCCCCAGTAATTGCGCAGGTCTTTTTCCAGCAGGCGTCGATCCTGCACGTTCGCATGCACCGGCAGCAGTTCGATCGAAGTGACGCCGAGCTTGACCAGGTGATCGATCACGTCCGGATCGGCCAGCGCGGCGAAGGTGCCGCGTTCGTTTGCCGGAATCCAGCCGGCGCGCATCGTCATGCCGCGCACGTGCGCTTCGTAGATGACGGTGCGCTCCCAGGGTTTGTTCAGCGGTGTGTCATGGCCCCAGTGGAAATTGTCGTCGACCACCACGCATTTCGGCATGGCCGGTGCGCTGTCGCGGCGATCGAAACTGAGATCGCCGCGCGTGCCGCCGACGCGATAACCGTACAGCGCATCGCTCCAGCGCAACTGGCCGTGGAGGCGTTTCGCATATGGATCGATCAGCAACTTGTTCGGATTGAAGCGGTGACCGTGCTCCGGCTGGTAGGGGCCGTAGGCGCGATAGCCGTACAACTGGCCGGGCTGCACGTCGGGCAGATAGCCGTGCCAGACTTCATCTGTGCATTCGGGCAGCACGTGGCGTGCGATTTCGTGCTTGCCGCCGGCATCGAACAGGCACAGTTCGATGCGTTCGGCGTGCGCGGAGAAGACGGCGAAGTTGGTGCCGTGGCTGTCGCTGGTGGCGCCCAGCGGATACGGGCTGCCGCTGTGGATGCGCGCGCGGTATTGCTGATTGTGCTGACTATGGCTGGCGTGTGTCATTTCAGGCGTGCTTTCTGAAAACGAGCGTGGACAGCGGCGGCAGCGTCAGCACTACTGAATGTGAATGGCCGTGCGCCGGCTGGTCGGTGACGATGACACGGCCTTCGTTGCCGAGGTTGCTGCCGCCGTAGACGGCGGCGTCGGTGTTGAGGACTTCTTCCCAGGCCGGTGCTTCTCGTACATCGCTGGTCGCAGTGTCAATTGAGGCATTGGACAAATCCGGCAGGCCGATGCGGTAGCCACTGCGCGGCACCGGCGTCATGTTGACGACGATCAGCATCGGCGCGGCATTGGCGCTCAGGCGCAGGAAGGCGTAGACGCTGTGGGCCGCATCGTCGCCGACCAGCCAGCGGAAGCCTGCCGGTTCGCCATCGCTTTCGTGCAGCGCCGGCTCTTCCACGTAAAGACGATTCAGGTCGCGCACCAGCCGCTGCGCGCCGCGATGGCGCGGATCGTCGAGCAGATGCCATTCGGGCGAGGCATCGTGGTTCCATTCGCCGAGCTGGCCGAACTCGCAACCCATGAACAGCAGCTTCTTGCCCGGATGCGTCCACATGAAGCCGAGATAGGCGCGCAGGTTGGCGAGCTTCTGCCAGTCGTCGCCCGGCATCTTGCCGTACAGCGAACCCTTGCCGTGCACCACTTCGTCGTGCGAGATCGGCAGCACGAAATGTTCGGAGTAGGCGTACACCATGCCGAAAGTCATGTCGTGATGGTGATGGCGGCGATGGATGGGATCGTGGCCGATGTAGCGCAGCGTATCGTGCATCCAGCCCATGTTCCACTTGTAGGTAAAGCCGAGGCCGTCGTTCTTCACCGGCGCGGTGACGCCCGGCCAGGCGGTCGATTCCTCGGCGATCATCAGCGCACCGGGGCAGCGCGCGGCGATGGTGTCGTTCAACTCTTTGAGGAAAGCGACCGATTCAAGGTTCTCGCGGCCGCCGTGGATATTGGGTACCCATTCGCCTTCCTTGCGGCTGTAGTCGCGATACAGCATCGAGGCCACCGCATCGACGCGCAGGCCATCGACGTGGAAATGTTCCAGCCATTCCAGCGCGGAGGCGATCAGGAAGCCGCGCACTTCGTTGCGGCCGAGGTTGTAGATCAGCGTGTTCCAGTCCTGGTGGAAGCCTTCGCGCGGATCGGCGTGTTCGTACAGCGCACTGCCGTCGAAATGCGCGAGGCCGTGCGCATCGGACGGGAAGTGCGCTGGCACCCAGTCGAGGATCACGCCGAGTCCCGCGTTGTGGCAGCGGTCGACGAAATTGGCGAAGGCGGCCGGCGTGCCGAAGCGCGCGCTGGGAGCGAACTGCGACAGCGGCTGATAGCCCCACGAACCGGCGAACGGATGCTCCATGATCGGCAGGAATTCCAGGTGCGTGAAGCCCATTTCCAGTGCATACGGAATCAGGCGGTCGCCGAGTTCGTGCCAGTCGAGGCTGCGGCCTTCTTCTTCTGGTACGCGCAGCCAGGAGCCGGCATGCACTTCGTAGATCGACAGCGGCGCCGACAGGCTGGGCAATTCGGTACGCGTCTTCATCCATGCCTCGTCGCTCCAGCGGAACGGCGTGGCCGGTGCGATCACCGATGCGGTCGATGGCGGCAGCTCGGTGGCGCGTGCGACCGGATCGGCTTTCAGTGGCAGCACGCGACCATGCGCGTCCAGCAGTTCGTATTTGTAGCGCTCGCCTGGCATGAGACGCGGAATGAAGATTTCCCACACGCCGGCCGGCGCACGCAAGCGCATCGGATGGCGGCGGCCATCCCAGGCGTTGAAATCGCCGACCACCGATACGCGCTGCGCATTCGGCGCCCACACGGCGAAGCGCGTGCCGGCCACGCCGTCTATCGTCATCGGCAGTGCGCCCAGGCAGCGGCCCAGTTCGCGATGGCGGCCTTCGGCGATCAGGTGCAGGTCGAGCTCGCCCAGCAGCAGGCCGAAGACATACGGGTCTTCGGTCTCGAAGGTGGTGGTGTCGCCATCGGCATGCGGCCAGTCTGTTTGCAGCGTATAGGAAGGTATTTCATTCGCGTCCTTGGACAGCGTGCCGACGAATACACCGGTGTCAGCGATCTGTTCGAGTGCGTGGCAGCCATTCTTCGTCTGCAGCCGCACGGCGATTGCGCCGGGCTGATAGCTGCGCACTTCGATCACGTCGCCGCTCCTGTGCGGGCCGAGAAAGGCGAACGGATCGGCAAGCCGTCCCTGCGTCGTTGCGAGGACGGCATCGTCGCTGGCGGAGGCGGCACGGGTGTCGCGGGCGGCGGAAACCGCCGTGGGTGCCGCGAGAGAAATATTGAAAGAAGCGTCGGACATCTTCATTTTTCCTGTCTTTCCTGCTGTTCCTGTTTCAGAAGCCGGTCGGCCAGTTCGCTCAGGCCGCGCAACGGCACCGGCAGCCAGGTCGGCCGGTTGGCTGCTTCATAGCAGATTTCGTAGGCGGTCTTTTCCAGCGTGAACAAGTCGAGCAGCACGTCGGAGGCAGTGGCATCCGGTGCGAGCGCGGCGTAGGCATCGAGGAAGGCGGCGCGCGATTCGGGCACGTAGCGCTGCAGGATTTTCTGGCGGCGTGCCAGCGCGACGTCGCCAAGGTCAGATGACGCGCTGTTGGCCGAGAAATAGGCGGCGTAGTCGTAGGAGCGCAGCAGGCCGGCGACATCGCGCCAGGGACTGTTCTTCTCGCGGCGCTGCGCCAGTGAACGTTGCGGCTCGCCTTCGAAATCGAGCAGATAGACGTCGCCGGAGGCGACCAGCACCTGGCCCAGATGGAAATCGCCATGAATGCGCGTGCGCAGCGTGCCGACTGCCTGTGCCGCGAGGCGATCGGCCAGAGCGCACAGCGCCTCCTTCCGGCCGTACAGGGTATCGGCCATTGCGGCGTATTCCGCATCCAGCGCATCGTTGTCGTGCAACAGCTCGAGTGCACATTCCAGTTGCTGCCGGATGTTGCGGGCGAGGTATCGGCAGTCTTCTGCGGTCGCATGCTCGGGCGTGAAGGCGGGATCGTCGCATTCCTGCGCCAGTACCGCATGCAATTCCGCCAGGCGCTTGCCGAGTGTGGCGGCAAACTGCAGCAGGTCGACAATGGGATCGGCCATCTCGGCCATTTCCGGCGTTTCCACGCTTGTGGCCTGGCTTGTGCCCGGACTTGTACTTGCACTTGCGCCGGCAGCCGTATTTGCGGTGGCATGATTGGCGCCGCCATTGACACCGTCCGCTTGCTGCGAGGCGCGTGCCAGCGTGTCCAGCGTCCAGCGCCAGGCATCGCCCTGGCTGTGGATGAAGCCTTGCAGCACGATCAGTGTGTGCGGCGTGCCGTCGGCGCCGATGCGCGTCATGTCGCCGAGAATGGTCGGCGCGTTTGCGTAACCGCGCGCGGTCAGCACGCGGCCGATTTCCAGTTCCGGATGGATGCCGGCAGTCAGGTGACGGATCACCTTGACGACGACGGTATCGGCGATTGTCAGCGAGCTGTTCGATTGTTCGACCGTCATGCGGCGCACGTCGCATTGTTCCGGCAACTCAACCTTCTCGATCAGCGGCGTGGTGCTGCAAACGATGCTGCCGTCTTCGGTCTCGATGCTTGCCTGTTCGTGGATCAGTTCGAAGACGCGCAGCGCGAATGCGTCGAGCGAGAACGCATCGGTCAGCATGCCGACGCGGCGGTCGCGCCGCACGCGTGCCAGCGCCAGCTGTTGCGGCAGGCCGGAGGCGGCGCTGTCGTCGGCATCGGCGTAAACGCCCAGCGGCAGGAAATAGCGGTCGCCATTATGGTCGGCATCGACGACCAGTTCGGTCAGCATCATCGGCAGCTTGCCGGCTGGCATCGGCAGTGTGGTGGCGAGCGCGATGTGCACGGATTCCAGCTTCTTCTGCTTGCCGGCATACCAGCGGCGCAGCGACAGGTAATGCGGCAGCGTGTCGTATTCGAGGGTCATGCGCGCGGCGCCGCGCAGCAGGTCGGGCGCGCCGTGCGGCAGCACCAGTGTGCGATAGTCGGGCAGCGGCTGTGCCGGCTGCACGTACCAGGCCGGCATGCTGGATTCGTTGGCGAGGATGAACCAGTAGAAGCCGAACGGCGGCAGCGTCAGCAGATACGGCAACTGGCCGATCGGTGGGAAGGCGGTGCCGCCCAGCAGTTCGACCGGCACCTTGCCATTGAAGACGGAGAGATCGATTTCGACCGCCTGCGCAGCGTGCGACACGTTGGCTACGCACAGGATGGTTTCGCAATTGCCATCGGCATCTTCGTGTTCGCGCAGGTAGGAGAGAATCTTGCGGTTGGTCGGATAGATCAGCTTCAGCGTGCCGCGGCCGAACGAGCGGTGCTTGCCGCGCACCTGCAGCATGCGGCGCATCCAGTTCAGCAGCGAATACGGATCGCTGTGCTGCGCCTCGACATTGTTTGCCTGGAACCCATAGATCGGGTCCATGATCGCCGGCAGCACCAGGCTTTGCGGATTGGCGCGCGAGAAGCCGCCGTTGCGGTCCGATGTCCATTGCATCGGCGTACGCACGCCGTCGCGGTCGCCGAGGTGGATGTTGTCGCCCATGCCGATCTCGTCGCCGTAGTACATGACCGGCGTGCCCGGCATCGACAGCAGGAAGCTGTGCAGCAGTTCGATGCGGCGGCGGTCGTGTTCCAGCAGCGGTGCGAGGCGGCGACGGATGCCGAGATTGATGCGCGCGCGCTTATCGGATGCGTAGTGGTTCCACAGGTAATCGCGCTCGCGGTCTGTCACCATTTCCAGTGTCAGCTCGTCGTGGTTGCGCAGGAAGACGGCCCACTGGCAATCGTTCGGAATGTCCGGCGTCTGCCGCAGGATGTCGGTGATTGGAAAACGGTCTTCCTGCGCCAGCGCCATGTACATGCGCGGCATCAGCGGAAAGTGGAAGGCCATGTGGCATTCGTCGTCGTCGCCGAAATACTGCTGCACGTCTTCCGGCCACATGTTGGCTTCGGCCAGCAGCATGCGGTCCGGATATTTTTGATCCATGTGCGCGCGTATCTTCTTCAGGATCGTGTGCGTCTCGGGCAGGTTTTCGTTGGTCGTGCCTTCGCGCTCGATCAGGTAGGGCACGGCGTCGAGTCGCAGGCCGTCCACACCCATGTCCAGCCAGTAGTCCATCACTTCGAGCACGGCCTTGAGCACTTCCGGGTTGTCGTAGTTCAGGTCCGGCTGGTGCGAATAGAAGCGATGCCAGAAGTAGGCGTTGGCGATCGGGTCCCAGGTCCAGTTCGATTTTTCGGTATCGCAGAAGATGATGCGCGTGCCGTCGTAGCCGACATCGGTATCGGCCCACACGTAGAAATTGCGCTCGGGCGAACCGGGCGGCGCATTGCGCGCACGCTGGAACCACGGATGCTGGTCCGACGTATGGTTGACGACCAGTTCGGTGATCACGCGCAGGCCGCGCGCATGGGCGGCGTCGATGAAGCGGCGCGCGTCTTCCATCGTGCCGTAGTCGGGATGCACGCCGATATAGGCTGCGATGTCGTAACCGTCGTCGCGCCGCGGCGATGGATAGAACGGCAGCAGCCACACCGTGTTGACGCCGAGCTGCGCGATGTAATCGAGTTTGTCGATCAGGCCGGCGAAGTCGCCGACGCCGTCGTTGTTCGCATCGAAGAAGGACTTGATGTGCAGCTGATAGACGACCGCGTCCTTGTACCACAGCGGATCGTCGGTAAAACGGACCGACGGTTCGGCGGCGTCCTGTTCGGCAAGTTGTGCAGTGCGCGGATTGGTCATTGTTCTTTCCCTGTCTGCTGCGTGTGCGGCGCCTGGTGCGGTATTGCTGTCCTGCAGATGCGGTTTCAGCCGGGGCGAAGGCGCCAGATTGCAAACGGCTGTTGCTGCGGATCAAGACGAATCTGTTGCTGCCTGCCGTGCCAGACGAAATGCGCGTCGCTGGTCAGTTCCTCGACGTGCACCGAGCTATCGTCCGGCAGGCCGAAGCGCCACAGCGGCACATCGATCGCGGCATCGTGCGCATGGAAGGGATCGAGATTGATCGCCACCAGCAGCGCGTTGTCGCCGAAACGCTCGTCGTTGCCGTCCTGCGGATCGCGCGTGAATTTGGCGAAATACAGAATCGCGTCGTCGGATGCGTAATGGAAACGCACGCCAAGATGCGTGTGCAGCGCCGGATTGGCGCGGCGGATGCGGTTGAGCATCGCGATCTCGCGCACGATGTTGCCGGGGCGACTCCAGTCCCACGCGCGGATTTCGTATTTCTCCGAATCCAGATATTCCTCTTTCCCTGTGACCGCCTGCGCCTCGCACAGTTCGAATCCGCTGTACATGCCCCACAATCCGGAAAGCGTGGTCGCCAGCGCGGCGCGGATCAGGAAGCCGGGCCGGCCCGAGCGTTGCAGGAAGACCGGATTGATGTCCGGCGTGTTGACGAAGAAATGCGGACGGAAGAAATCGCGAGGGCCGCCACCGCATTGTGAATCGGCCGTCAGTTCCGTCAGGTAATCGATGAATTCCTGCTTGCCGTGGCGCCATGTGAAATACGTGTACGACTGCGAGAAGCCGACCTTGGCCAGTCGATACATCGGCTTGGGCCGCGTGAACGCTTCCGACAGGAAGATCACATCCGGCGCGCGGGCGCGCACGTCGTCGATCATCCATTCCCAGAACGGCAGCGGCTTGGTGTGCGGATTGTCGACGCGGAATACGCGCACGCCTTCCCGCACCCACAGCAGCACGACGTCGCGTAGCGCCAGCCACAGGTCGGGAATCGCCGGATCGTCTTCGTTCTCTGCATAGAAATCGACGTTGACGATGTCTTCGTATTTCTTCGGCGGATTTTCTGCATAGCGGATCGAGCCGTCCGGCCGCCAGGCGAACCAGCCGGGATGTTCCTTCAGCCATGGATGATCGGGCGAGCACTGGATCGCGAAATCGAGCGCGACTTCCATGCCGTGTTCGGCGGCTGCCACCAGCAGGCGGCGGAAATCCTGCAGCGTGCCGAGCTGCGGATGAATCGCATCGTGGCCACCGAGTTCGGAGCCGATCGCATACGGGCTGCCAGGATCGTCAGGCGCCGGCGTCAGGCTGTTGTTCTTTCCTTTCTTGTTCTTGCTGCCGATCGGATGGATGGGCGGGAAGTACAGCGTGTCGAAGCCCATGTCGCGCACGGCAGGCAGGCGGCGGATCACGTCGTCGAAAGTGCCGTGGCGCAACGGATCGCCGCTCTGCGAGCGCGGGAACAGTTCGTACCAGTTGGCGAAGGCGGCTTCGCGCCGCTCGGCATCGATGCGGTATTCGTCGCTGCGCGTGCAGAAGGCGCGCAGGTCGGCCGACTGCATCAGTTGCGCGGTCTCGGCCGAGAGCAGCAGCGCCAGCGCTTCGTCTGCATTGTCGAGTTTCTTCTTTGCAGGTAACTGTTTCAGCAGCTTCTTCAGCGTGTCTGCATGCTTATTTTCATACTTATTTGCATGCAGGTTTGTCGCCGGCTGTTGCGATGCGGTTTTTTCGATCAGCTGGCAGCCTTCGCGGATTTCCAGCGTGACGTCCAGTCCGGCTTTCAGTTTCTTTTCCAGCTCGTCGCGGAAGGTGGCGAAATCGTCGCGCCACGCGATGACGGCGAACAGATGGCGGCCTATGCGCTGCAGCGGCAGGATGGCGCGCCAGCGATCGTTGCCGATCGGCAGCATCGGCGCTTCCTGCCATGCCTCGTCGTCGGCGGCGCGCCACAGCACGGCTGCCGCCAGCTTGTCGTGGCCGTCGCCGAAGATGTCGGCTGCGACGGCAACCGGATCGCCGGCGATGCGCTTGGCGACGAAGCGGCCGTGATCGACGACCGGCGCGATGTTTTCGATCGCGATGCGCGGCGCTTTTGCGGCACGCAAGGCGGCGCGCAGCGTGGCGGTTTTTCCGCCGGCAGGCAGCACGACGGGTTGCGCCGGCTGCAGTTCGTGCACCTGTACTTCCGACGGCGCCAGCGTTGGGCCGTGCTGCATCTGTTGCAGCGGCAGCGCCCAGCCGCTCAATCGTTCGCGCAGCAGCGCGGCGGAAATCTGCCGCTGCTGATGCGCATCGGCGTTGACGATCGCAAGTTCGGCGGCAGACGAAGCGAACGGTTCGATCTGCCGCAGCAGAAATGCGATATCGGCATGCGGCGCGGACAACTGCTGCAGCGGCTGGCGCGGGTTGTCGGCATGACGATGCAGATGGCGATTGACTGCTGCGATGTCCTGCGTCAGGTCGAACAGCGGCTGTTCATGCCAGCGCGCATCCTGATGCAGTTCGCCCAGTGCCGCGTCGGCACCGAATGCGAATCCCTCGGTCAGCAGGATGCCGTCGCCGGCCAGTGCGGCGACCTGCAGCGCACGCAGGCAGGCGCAGCGCGCGGCTTCGGTGTCGTCCAGATGCAGGCGATGGATCAGACGGCCGCCGGCCGGATCTTCGGGCACGGCGATGACGGGCGCAACGGCTGACAGCCGCCGATTCTCTTCGGCGAACCAACTGGCGCGGTAGTCCCACCATGCGTCGGACGAGAACACGGCGTCGAAGCCGCAGCCGGCGATTGTCGTCAGTTGCTCCGGCGTGCAGCCGGGCGTCCAGGCGAGGAAGGCGGCACCGCCGACGGTGGAGCGTGCGTGTGCGATCAGCGTCTGCCACAGCGAAGGTGTCATGCGCGCCATGCCAAGGCAGCGAAAGCCGCCGACACCGGCGGCCAGCCATTGCGTCAGTTGCGTCTGCCAGATCTGCGTGGCGAGTTGCGTGCCGGCCGCGTCCATGCGCAATTGGGCATGGCGGTCGTCATGCGTCGCCGCGCTGAAGCGCGGATCGGGCAGCGTATGCGTATCGTGTTCCGGCAGGAAGAAGTTTTCCTCGTGGTGCGTGTAGCAGTGGTGTGTGACCGGGAAGCGATCCAGTTCCAGATCGAGCAGCACGCGCAGGCCGGCTGCGCGGCATGCGCGTGCAAAGCGCGCGAGCGCGCTGTCGCCGTCGTGTTCGCCGGCGAACGATGTCAACGCGTGGCCGGCCAGCAGGATGCTGTCGAATTCCATTGCCGCCACGCGCGCGAGCAGGGGCTGCCAGTCGTCCGTGCGAACGATGTCTTCGGCAGCAATGCAATGGAGTCGCGGCGGGCGCAAGCCCGGAACGGCCTGGCTTTCCATGATCAGCGTGGCGCGGTGGATGAAGCTTGTGAATCGAAAAATCGTGAATCGGAAGCTTGCGAATCAGAAACTGGTGCTTCGGAAAGCGATGATTCGAGAGCCGATGATTCGGAAACTGGCGACGCAAAAACCGGTGCATCCATGCTGCGGAAATTGCGCCCCGCATTCAGCCATGCGCTGCGTCGCGCACAGGAAACCCCGGCGGCGATTGCCGTCATCGCTGCCGTTGCCTTCATTGTGCGCGTCGTTTGCAGTACGTCGGCTCCCCTCATGCAATGAGTTTGTAGTGGGACGGGTTTACGACGACAGGCTGTTTGCTGGGACGGGACTTGAGCAGGTCGAGGAACAGCTGCCGTGCCGGCAGCGGCGCGATCTTCGCGTACAGCTGAATGTATTGCGCGGCCGGGCCGCTCCACGAATAGTTGCCCTGCATCGCATGGCGCTGCATCGATTGCCAGGCGGCCGGGCGCATGTAGAGATGCAGCGCGTGCGTGATCGCTGCGACCAGATCGTCGGCTTCTTCGCCGTCGAACAGGATGCCGTTGGCTTCGGAAACCGGCAGGTAGTCGCGTCCGGCATCGACGATGGTGTCGCACAGGCCGCCGACCCGCGATGCAACGGGAATCGTGCCGTACAGCATCGAATAGAGCGGTGTCAGGCCGAACGGTTCGAAGCGCGTCGGATGCAGCAGGATGTCGGCGCCGGCGTGCAGCGCGTGCGCGCGCCGTTCGTCGTAGCCGATGTAGACGCCGATGCGGTCCGGATGCTGCTCGGCCAGCTGGCGGAACTGTTCCTCGTACTGCGGTTCGCCGCAGCCGAGCACTGCGATCTGCAGATGCGGATGCTCGTGCAGGATGCGCGGCATCGCGGCCAGGATCAGGTCTGCCATCTTCTGGTGCGTGATGCGGCTGCCGATCGCCATCAGCGGCGTGAACTGCTGAATCGGCAGGCCGAACTGTTTCTGCAGATCGCGCTTGCAGGCAGATTTTCCGGCGAGGTTGTCGACGCTGAAGTTGCGTTTGATCAGCTTGTCGGTTTCCGGATGCCAGACGTCGAGATCGACGGCATTCGGAATCGCGTGCAGCACATGCCTGCGGCGGTTCAGCATGTCCTGCATGCCGTAGCCGAAACGCTCGGTCAGGATTTCCTTCGCATACGTTTTACTGACGGTGGTGATGCAGTCGGACCAGGCGATGCCGGCCTTCAGGTAGCTCATCTTGCCCCAGAATTCCATGCCGTCCTCGGTGATCATCTCTTGCGGGATGCCGATCTGCGGTGCGATCTCGATTGGGTAGTTGCCCTGAAAGGCGAGATTGTGGATCGTCATCACGGAGCCGACGTCGGTGATGTTTTCCAGCTTCATCAGTGCGGCGATCAGGCCGGCGTGCCAGTCGTTGGCTTGCACTACATGCGGCACCGGATAGTTTGCGCGGCCGGCGCAGATGCGCACGGCGGCATGCGCGAGCGATGCGAAGGCGATTGCATTGTCGTCCAGCTCGTGGCCGCTGTGATCGATATAGGGATTGGCCGTGCGCCTGTCGAACAGCGGCGAACGCAGCAGCAAGACCTTGACGCGGCTGTCCGGCATCGTGCCCAGGAACAGTTCGGCGTCGCCGCCGGGCAGTGCGGGCAGGTCGGCGATTTTCTTCAGGCCGAGCGTATTGCGCACGGCCGATGGATAACCGGGAATCAGGATGGTGACATCCACATAGGATGTCGACAACGATGCCGCCAATGCGCCGATGACGTCTGCCAGACCGCCGGTCTTGACCAGCGGCACTGCTTCCGAGGTGACGAGAAGAACACGTGGTTGCGGCATTTGCTTCTCCCTTTTCATTAGTCGGCGGCGACAAGGAGCGGATTGCATCGTTGCTCACCGTACGTTCACGATACCGAACGATATGTGTCGGGCGAATCAGACACTGCCGCGACAATTTGTAAGAAAACGTTACCTGATGAAGGTTCGCATCTTGGTATGTCAGAAAAATTTCCTGTCGGGAAAATTTTTCCCGCATGGCGAAACGACGGTGCACACATGTGATGCAGATTCATGCCTGACATCAATTGCCTATGCATGATCCATGCCCGTGAATTTGCATGGATTCGTGTCGATGCATATCAATCCTTATTGATTCGTATCGATCCGGACCCGTTCACATTTCTTCCGCGTTGCTTCATAAGCGGCATTTATCGGCAAATAAAAATAAATGCCTGCCGGGTGTCGCATTTCATTATGTAGTTGAAATACATATATGGATATACTCGTCGTTTTTGCGCCGGCGAACCATGTCGGCGCTCACTGTGTGCAAGGAGAAAGCGAGATGTCCGCCATCGAGTATTGCGGCTACCGGATCGAGGTGTTTGTGGAGGAGCAGGATTGGGGATTCGCGTCCGGCCAGTGGCGCGGCGGTTTCCGTTTCTGGCGCGACGGCGGTGCGGCGGCGCGCGCATGCACGATCAGCCGCACCGAGCGTTCTGCCTACGACGCGCGGCAGAAGGCGTTGCGTATTGCGATGTCGTTCATCCGCGCCGAAATCGCGATGGAGGAACCACAGCCGGACGAACAGGGCAGGGCAGCCTCACACCGCGCGGTGGTGCGCTACGCCTGATACGGGTGGTGTTCTGTGCGATGCGGGCCGTGCTATCGTTCGTTTCCCGTCTCACAAGACACGCCAGACTTGCGTGAACAGATTTCTGTGAAGTGGCAGCGAACATGAATGCAACCATGAGCACGAACATGCGCGATGCAATGCGCCGCCTGCTGGCGTTATGTCTGCTGGCCGTGCCGCTGGCTGCGCCGGCGCAGGAATCCATTCCGGCTGCCGAGGTCGCGCTGTCGCACGACGCGCCGGTGCAATTGCTCGGCAAGCTGAAGGGCACACAGCGCGATGCGCAGGATTACATCGTTCATCTGGAAGCAGGCGACACGCTGGATGTGGCGCTGAAGGCGTCTGCGGCTTCCTCCACCGCGTTCAATGTGCTGTCGCCCGGCAGCGAGACGGCGCTGTATGTCGGCATGATCGAAGGCGAGATGCACTGGATGCACGAAGTCGAGCAGGCAGGCAACTACACGGTGCGGGTCTACCTGATACGGGCCGCCGCACGGCAGGGAACGTCGTCGCGCTATACGCTGACATTGATTCGCCGCTGAACCGGCACGCTGCCCGGCTGACGGGCGGGAGCTTGCCGTTTGCCGCAAATCGTTGATAAATCACGGATTTTATGCTTCGGGCGTATAATGTCGGCTTTCCGTCGAGGCGGGGCCGCGGCGGCCGGGAATGCAGCGTCGCATCGGATTTTCTCCCGGTCGCGGCCGGGCATTCCCCTCATCGTCATCAAGCCAATCACTATCTGAAAGAAACCGGGTCTTCGCGGAAGACGCTGCGGCAGCGCTGCACTTTTCAATCCGCCCGCCTGTATTGACGGCAAGACCAGCCGACCACCATGTCCGACAACCAATCTGCACCATCCACCGCACCTACCGTCCGTTTCGAGGATTTCGGCCTTGCGCCGGAAATCCTGCGCGCCTTGAGCGACCAGGGCTATGTGCATCCGACGCCGATCCAGGCCGAGGCGATTCCCGTGGTGTTGCAGGGACGTGATGTGATGGGCGCGGCGCAGACCGGTACCGGCAAGACCGCCGGCTTCTCGCTGCCGATCATCCAGCGCCTGCTGGCGCATGCGAACGCCAGCGCCTCGCCGGCGCGCCATCCTGTGCGCGCGCTGATCCTGACGCCGACGCGCGAACTGGCCGACCAGGTGGCCGATAACGTGAAAGCCTACGCCCAGCACACGCCGCTGCGTTCGACTGTGGTGTTTGGCGGCATGGACATGAAGCCGCAGACCGTGATCCTGAAAGGCGGCGTTGAAATTGTCATCGCCACGCCGGGCCGCCTGCTGGACCACGTGGAACAGAAAAACATCAACCTCGGCCAAGTGCAGATGCTGGTGATGGACGAAGCCGACCGCATGCTGGACATGGGTTTCCTGCCCGACCTGCAGCGCATCATCAACCTGCTGCCGAAGCAGCGGCAGAACCTGATGTTCTCCGCAACCTTCTCGCCGGAGATCAAGAAACTGGCCGGCAGCTTCCTGAGGAATCCGGTGACGATCGAAGTCGCGCGCAGCAACGCGACCAACGAAAACGTCACGCAGATCATCTACAAGGTCGAAGAGGAAGCGAAGCGCGATGCCGTCTCGCACCTGATTCGCGAACGCAACCTGAAGCAGGTGATCGTGTTCTCGAACACCAAGATCGGCGCCTCGCGCCTGGCGCGCCATCTGGTTGCCGAAGGCGTCAAGGCCTCGGCGATCCATGGCGACAAATCGCAGTCGGAACGCATGCAGGCGCTGGAGCAGTTCAAGGTTGGCGGCGTCGAAGTGCTGGTCGCCACCGACGTCGCCGCGCGCGGCCTCGATATCGCCGAACTGCCGTGCGTGATCAACTTCGACCTGCCGTACAACGCGGAAGACTATGTGCACCGCATCGGCCGCACCGGCCGTGCCGGCGCCACCGGCGATGCGCTGTCGCTGTGTTCGGAAAAGGATGCGCGCTTGCTGGCTGATATCGAAAAACTGACCAAGCAGAAGCTGACACCGGTCGAGCTGACGGGCTTCGTGCCGCGTAGCGGACGTGATCGTGGATCGGATCGCGGCGCGGAACGCGGCGGACGCCGCGAGCGTGACCGCGACGATGGACGCGGCAGCCGCAATTCCCATGGCGCGCAAGGTGCACACAACACGCATAGCGGCCACAGCTATACGCCGGGTGCGCGCGGTGCCTATGCCGCGCCGCGCAAGCAGCCGTTGGACCCGTTTTTCACCCAGCCTTATGTGCCGTCGTCCGAGACAGCAGGCGAAACCAAGCTGGCGGAGAATAAGTCATCGATCAAGCCGCAGAAACAGAAAGTCGCCGCGTTATTGGGCGGCAAGCGCTAGGTTCCTGGGGCTTCCTGGCAGAATGAAAAAGGGCGCTGCGGCGCCCTTTTTCATTGTGTCCCTTTTATTCCCTTTTCGTTAATCCGGTAACCACACCTTGCGCCACGCATGCAGGTGTTCGCCTTCCAGCATCCAGTCCTTGCGGACTGCCTGCCGCAATTCGTCTCCCATGCGCGCCGTGGCATCGAGATCGGCAAGATGCATGCGAATGGCATCCACCCAGTCACGGAATCGATTCTTCACCCGCGTAACCGGCAGATCCGTGCCTTGATAGCAGCGCACATCGCTGCAGATGACGGGGAAGCCGCAGGCACCATATTCCAGCAGCCGCAGATTGCTCTTGCATTGATTGAAGAGATTGTCTTCCACCGGCGCCAGCGCCAGGTCGAGATCGAGGCCGGCGAGCGCCTGCGGATATTGTGTGATCGGCACGCCCGGATGGTATTCATGAATGAAGGGCCGCAGCTTTGCGGGACACATGCCGAAGAACACCCATTCGACTTCGTTTGCCAGTTCGCGCACGACGTCGGCGATCATCTCCAGGTCGCCGCTGTGGCTGGCGCTGCCGGCCCAGCCGACACGCGGCTTGCCGGAAATCCGGCGGCGGCTCTGCAGATCGCTCCACCAGCTTACCGGCAGACGATTCTCGATCACGCGGATATCCGGATGCAGGCCGGCGAACGCTTCCTTCAGCGCCTCGGTCGAGACCACGAAGCGGTCTACCATTCCCATGCTCTGTCGCAGCAGTTTGAGAACGCCCTGCGAGATTCGCTGCCGATATTGATGCTTCATCGGCAGGTTGGGCAGATAGTCGTCAAGTTCGTAGACCTTGAACGCCCGCGAGAACGTCTTGATCCTGCGCATGGCTTCGATGCGTTCCGGCGTGGTCTGCCGTTGCAGCACGATGGCGTCGGGCGCGTGACGTTCGAGCGCGGCCGGCAGCAGCAGGCTGGCGGTGAGGGCGACATCGATCAGTCCGGCATCCGCCATTGCCAGTGCCGGCTGGATGACGCGATAGTGGCCGCATCCGTACAAGTCGGCATGGTGCGCGAGGACGGTCGGCAGGGGGCGCCAGCTTTGCAGCGGTTGCCATGCCAGCTCCGGTTCCGCCAGCCGGAAAGCCTGTTCCTCCTGCAGGGAAAAGCCTCGGTTATAGGATGGATCGTGCGCGAGCACGGGCAGCCAGCGTGCGTACATTGCATCCTCTTCCGCCGTGCCGGCAGCGGTGTCGGGCGGCATGTCCATCAGCAGCGTGGCTCGAGGTGTCCAGACGTTCAGATAGCCGGCCTGCTGCAGCTTCAGGCACAGGTCGACGTCGGTCCAGCGCGCCAGCAGTGGTTCTTCGTCGAAGCCGCCGGTCTGCAGGAACAGCTCGCGTCGCAGCATCAGGCATTCGCCGCTGAGTGCCGCGTAGTTCTGCTCCACTTGCAGGCGATACATGTAGCCGCTGTCGTTGTGCGCCAATCCTTCGAAGGCACGGCCGACGGGGCCGTGAAGTCCGAGTAGCAGTCCTGCGTGGCGGATCGTGCCGTCGGCCGACAGCAGTTTGGCACCAACCGCGCCGACCTCTGACCGTAGCGCATGATTGAGAAGCTGCTGCAGCCAGTCCTTGTGCAGGAGGCCGGCGCCATCTTCCAGCCACAGCAGAAAATCGCCGCGAGCCTGTTGCGCCGCTTCGTTGCAAATGCTCGCACGTGAACGGGCCGCATCGAAGCGCAGTACGCGCAGCTGTGGACTGTTCAGTGCCGCAATGCCGTCCAGCCAGTTGCGGATGGCCGATTCGTGATTGCCGTGATCGAGCAGCAGCACTTCGTATTTGGCGTAGCCGGTGTTTTCCAGCAGGGTTTCGAGACAGCGCTGAATCTGCAGCAACCTGTCGTGAACCACGATCAGGATACTGACGACGGGTTGTGCGTCGTGACCGTAGTCGATCTGGTGACAGCCGGGCAGGTGATTGTTGACGACGGCATATTTGTAGCCGCGCCGTTGCAGGTGCTGCCGGATGACGGCTTGTCGTTGTTCGGAATGAGTCTGCATACCGACTGCATCGGCGACATCTGTCGGAGTCGCCGTCAATAGCGGTTCGGCGATGTGTCCGATGCTGCCCAGGCCGAATTGCTCGATCAGGCGCAACTGGTAATCGAGTTCGAACGCCTGTCCGCAATCGGTTTTGAAGCCACTTTGCTCGAGCAGCGTCGCGCGACGGAACAGCCAGTGTGCGGACAAGCCGGCGGGAGAGCTCAACAGCAGATCGAGATTCATGTCCGGGCGCAGCAGTATGCCGAGCGCATCGTCGCCATGGCGTACGAGTTCGTCCGCATACGCGGCGTGGCAGGTATCGGGCAGAGTAGGCAGATCGAGTGCCGCCATCAGCAGGCCGCTCGGCAGAAACTCGCTACCGGCTTGTGTCAGCAGTACCCAGTCCGCTTCAGTTTCGGCAACGATGCGATTGACGACATCCGCACATTCGCAGCCCGACTCGAGACGAACAGTCTTCGCACGGCCTTCGAAGGTGGAAAGTGGCAACGGCGAGCATACCCATGCTTCCACATTGCGATAGAGATTGACCTGTTCCAGATTATCCAGCGTGCGTGCGATTGCCTCAGGCGCACCGGTGCGGTCGAGCAGCACGACAGCAATGCGGGGACCACCGTTCAACGCAGTGAGTCGCTGCTCGATCAGCTGTTGCTGCGCCGGACTTGGATAGCGTGCGCCGAGCCAGTTGGACAATGTCACGCTACCGAGGCCGTAAGCGCGTTGCAGTGAGGCCAGCAGGTCCACCGGTTTGAACAGGCGCGTCTGGACCCGCGTGATCGGTGCAACTTGCACGAGACGGTTGTTGCCGTTGGTGCGATACCAGCCGAGATTACGCACAGCTTGGCGGAAAGCGACGTGCCATTTTTCGCCGATGTTTGCTCGATCGCGGCCCGCCTGGCTGTACTGTGCGCGAGAAACGCGAAACCTGGTCAACGGTTGCGCAAGAAAAGCCAGATTGCCTTTCTGCAGCAGCTTGGCATAAAGCGCCAGATCGCCAACCCAGTGGATGATATTGCCATCGAGCGACATCAGTTCATCGGCTATTTCCAGCAAATCATCGCGCCGCGCCAGGATGCAACTCGGTTCGCCGATGAAATTGATGGTGTGGTCGCCGAGAAACGAGACCAGCTCCTTGCCGTTGATGATTACATCGCCGGAAAACGGGAAAGAGGTGGCGAGGATGTCTGGCAGCGGTTCGCCTTCGTCGTCGATACGCCGGCGCCTTGATGAAGCCAGCGCGATGTCGGCTTCGTTCTCCATCACGGCCACTAGCGACGCGATGCAATCGGGCTCGAGCTCATCGTCGTCATGCAGGAACTTGATGTACTTCCCTTTGGCAAGCTTGATGCCCTTGGCGGTGCCGGCAAGTTCTCCAATGCGCGTCTCGTTCTTCATGTAGCAGATGGCGAAGTTGACGCTTTCCGACATCTTCTCAACTATATCTTTGATACGGTTATCTGCACTGTCATCGCAGATGATCAGTTCCAGCATTGGATAGGTTTGGATGGATATGCTGTTGAGTGCTCGTTCCAGATATTGAAATTTATAGGCAGGTATGACGACACTGACTAGTATTTCTTTATTCATTGCGTTCTGATTTATGAAATTGCAAGAGCGTTCGGACTTCAGTGCCAATTCAGTAGAGAGAAGTTCTTTTCCGCCAGTTCAGCCAATTGATGAAACCGGGCGTCTTCCTCTTTGCCAAAAGAGTCTTCAAAAAGAGCAAAGGCTTTGCCCTTGAATTGAGGATCGAAGCCGGAAAGTGCCGGATTACATCCCAAAGTTTCAAGCATGCCTGAAATTTTTGGAGTGTTGCTTTCCATGACTATGAATGGTGTGCCAAGACATAATGCTGCAATCGTATGATGGAATCGTCCTGAAATGAGGAGGCTCGCTTCTGCAATGGTTTGAAACCAGGAATCCAGGCTGGTTGCCTGTATCAGACGCCATTTGCCGATGTTACAGGTGCTTAGCTGATTAACGAAGGCCTTGTCGTCGAGTGAGAAGTGATCGGCTGCTCCGATCAGAAATTCGACCTCGATACCTTTGCGATTGGCATAACCGATGATATCGGTATACAGCTTGATCATTTGATCGCTGAAGGAAACGCATCCCGAAAGCAGTAACGTATTTTTCCTTTTCGTGTTGGAAAAATCAAAATGGCGCTTTAGCGTCAAAGGCATGCAATCGAATGCCAATGTGGCATCGCATCCCATCTTTTTGCAATTTTCCAGACTTCTTGTTTCGCGCACGGCGATATGGTCCAGGACACGATAAATCTTTGTATAAAACGATTCGGCGCGCCCTTGCGCTTCAAACGTTCCATCGCTTTGCGGATAGACGGAGTGATTGATGATGGAAACCGGTAATCCGAATCGGGTCTTTGCTATATAAGCCAGATACAGCAATCCAGAGCTATGCGGCTTCATGCCATGCAATGTGCCTTCGCCATTGATGATGATGGCGTTCGTTTCCTTGAATCGCCTGATCCATTGCGGATTTGCCACGGAGAACTCAGCAAAATAAGCATCATCATCCAGCACGTCTGTCTCTGTAGCTTGCGTACCGTTCTGTGCACTCCATTCTGTGGGGGAAAGTTTGATGCCATAGGTTTCCAGAATCGGAATAGGAGTGATGTTCCATCCACTGTCACGTAATGCATCTCCCACGCCGCGACTAGTTGCGGTACAGCCCCAGTGATACCAGGCTGAGGTGTCATTAAGCAGTAATGCGTTCTTCAAATCGTTTGCCATTGATTTTTCATCACGTGTCAGGTGTGATTTCCCGCGCTCATTGAAAATAGTTTTTCTGGCTGCCGGCATCGGCAAGCACTTCTGGATCTTCGATGTATTCCAATGGAAGATTGGGAGAAGGGGTGATCTTTGCCAACGTCCTGCCGTGACGTTCAAAGTGCTTTCTCGCTACCAGAAACGATTGCCGCATGCGATCGGTAATCGTATCGATCGGCAAGGTATTGCGTGCAGTTCCGCCCCAGAAGTAGGCTTGCTTTTTATAGTCCAGATCGACGCCGCCGACATAAACCTTGTCGTATCCCATATAAAAAGCGAATTGAATGGCATCCATCACGACTGTCCATCCGCTGTAGAGATGAACGGATGGATCGTAAGAAAAATTCTCTTCGTCGTCACACATGGCCGAACCGGGAATTTGAATCGATTCAAATGCGATGATATTTTGTTTTTTCGATTCCTCTGGATGACTTTTCTGCGCGAGGCTATAAATCTCGTTGCGAAAGAATTTGATTTCGGCCGGTACTTGCATGACATGATCGGCTGCTTCCTGAAAAAAGAAGCGATCGGCAACGAAATAGTATTTCGGCTGAAAGCGCAGACCATCTTTTTCCAGGTCATAAGCTTTGTTGCACCAGAAGGATTCGCGTTTCAGCAGTGTGTCTATGTCAAGCAGATTAAGTGAGGGGGCTGTCCCTAGAATATAGGCCGTCTGCCCGCGCTTGCTATCTTTTAACTGGGAAATGGGCGTGGACGTTTTGCTGTACGTATCCGTATGCTTGAAGGACGTTGGCGATTTTTCCATCGTTGCCATTTTTTGTCGCAGCAATCCACCCCCTGACCGCTCGAAAAACTGGTAAGGCAGCGTTCGCTCCCAACTCAACACTTTCTCGTAATCCCCCCAGACATCCAGCGTTTCGCGCGCGTGATGTCGTGAAAGTAGAGGTAAACGCGACAGTCGGGGCGGTGTCGTGGAGGGCGTCAAGATTTGATGCCAGAAGGCCGGAGCGATCAGATCCTGAAAACGTATCGCAGCATATCCCGCTGCGACGGAGTCATGTCCCTGTGTCATTGGTGTGAAAGGCGCGCTCAAAGGATGTGCTGGTTTGTCAAACCATGTGGCTTCCTGCAGCAGTCCAGCAGAAATGCCGGTCAGGATGACATCGTCGTCACTGCTTAAAATTTGATAACTATTCTGAAGACAGGGGGGAACAACGGTGCCGAGCAATTCGGATAGTTCGGCTCTTTGTACATTGGCGGGTGTTGGGAATGTGAAGTGATCTTCCCCGAAATCGGGTAGATGAAGTACGCGTCGACCCTGCGCCAATTGGCGTAGCTCGTTCGCAAACTCTGTAAATGTCTGCTTTCGTCCTTGTGAGTCAATCAGTGCCGCACTATCCGGATGCTGGCCGACAATGATCAGACAATCATTCAGGTTGAAGTTATAGCGCGATGTTTCTTCAAGACGTCTTCTGTGTGCACGGATGTTCGCAGCCAGCAAAGCGGCTTCCAGTCGCAGTTCTTCTTCGCCGACTTGTTGTTTGGCGATGCGCAATTTCAACGTTGAGACCGATGCATCAATGGCGATGAACAGGTCTCTGCCGAACCCCAGTGGCGCATGGCGCAAATCGATGAACGGAATACTGCGCGCCAGACATTGCTGTCTCAGCCATGGCGGAATATCGCAGCTCAAAAGCAGCGTATCGTCGGGAATGTGGGAGAAAAGGTAGTCCTGTGCTGCGGCCGGCATCCGGTGATACGTCGCGGCCCACAGTGTCGCCAGAGGTATGGACTCTTCCTGTGAGGCGAAGCGACGGAACTGTTCTAGATCGAAAGACGGTAGCAGGCCATGTGGCTTCCTTCCTCCCGGTGCGTAGCCGATATCGATACCGCTGCCTTGGCGGATCGGTTCGCGCACTAGATCGAAGAAGCCCTCGGATGTCGCGCGCGATACCTGCAGTGGATCGGACAGGCAGGCAATACGGGAAAAATTCATGGAAACCGATTCAGCTCAGTAAAAGTAAAGGCAAGTATCCCAGCGATCCGGCGTGTGGTGACGCAAGCCGATCTGATAGTCAGGGCGGATCGAGAGGATATAGCTGGTCAAGTCCAGCAAGTCAGTCGAACGGTGATACGCAGAAATGGCCAGTTTGGGTTTGTGTGCCGAGATTACTTGGCGTGCCCCCTTGAGGGCTGACAGTTCTGAACCCTCGATATCCATTTTGATGAAGGTCGGTGCATCATCGATGATGTCGTCGATAGGACGAATGTCGATCAAGTCGGCTGGTTCGTAGTCGGCATCTGTCGGTTTGACGAAGCCACCGTGACCGCCTTCGTGGTTGAAGGGGGCTTGGGTAGTGCTTTCGCCGGCGCCGCAGCCATGCACTGTGATCCTGGAAGCAAAGCTGGTGCCGGCATAGCGGCGCAGAACGTTTTGCAGGGTTTGCAGGTTGATACGGTCTGGCTCGATCATCCATACACGTTCGAAGCTTCCCTTCGTCACACCGATCAAGCCAGTCAGCGATTCACCAATGGAAGCACCACAATCCACCATCTTTTCCGAATCGGAAAAGCGCAGCAATCCCGAGCGGAAATAAAGCGTGGAATAAGGGCGTTCAACCTCATGGTAATACTCCGGTTCACAGGTGAGGTGAAAATTCAGCACAGCATAAAGCGTCTGCACGGAATAGTCGTCGGCCAAACGTTGTGCCAACCTCTGGAATGCCGGAATGTTGCATGCGATGTCGGCTCCCCAGTCATCGACGCGATAATCGACTTTGTCTTGTAGGCTGAAGGCACGTACCGCTTGTTCGAAATTGAGATGCGGAATGTCGTGCGTGCGACATATCTGATCGAAGAAGCGCTTGGGCCTGTCGTAACGACAGGTATTGAGCGCGACGAGATCACGATCATGCCTGGCGAGTTCGATGAAACGATCGGTGGAGATGATCGGCAGACCATAGTAGAGAGCTCCCGAATGGTAGCGAAAATCGTCCACTGCGGCGATGACGTCACAAGGCCGTTCGTGCCTGACGTTCATCAAATGCGCACCAAAGCCCTTGGTGCCGAGAATGACCAGCTTGGTCGCATTGCCGCAGCGTGCGATGACTTCGCGTACGTTGGGAGGGATGCCGAACATGGGATCGGCAGCCAACGCGTGCGCTGCCGCCAGAAAATGGTCAGCCATGGCAAGAGGGGCAATGTCGGTCTTGCTCTGCAGGTTGGTTCGTGCAGTCATGCAATTGAGCATGCGTCAGCCCTCGTAGGTGAAGATGGGTTCATCGTAGCGAACATCGAATACTGTCTTGTTCGGTACGTCGCTGCTGTAGAGCTGGGGCCAGCCCAGTTCGGCACCACGGCCGATCTTGATGCCGGTACGAATTGCAGCGCCCATGCGTATCGTGCAATGGGTGCCGATCTCGACGCTAGCGCCGAGCTGTACGCCATTCTCCACCCAGCAGGAGGCCTTGATGCGACTGCCGGGTCCCACGTGCACACCGGCATGGAGGACGGTGTTGTAGTCGATGCGGCTGCCATGGCCGATGACGGTGTGTGGACCGATAAAGACGTTCATGCCGATGTTGACGTCCGCACTGATGGCAGCGCTCGGATGGATGAATGGTTCCAGCTTGAAGCCGCGCTCCATTGCTGCCTGCATCAGTTCCATGCGCTTGAAATTGCCGAAGCGTTCATCGAATGCCACGAACATGGTGCCCTGCGCCGGATTCAATTCATCGAGTATGCCAAGATCGAAACGGTAATCGCGACCTTGCGACAATTCAATTTTTTTGACAGCGTCGTCCGGCCGTGCCTGTTGCCAGGCTTGGAATGCCTGCTCGAGATAGGTGCCACCGCCTACTATCCATCTAGATGTCATGATCATCATCCATCAATGTCGTGTACCAGCGTTCGACCAGCCGGTTAGTGGATTCATAGGCGCCCTGGGTCGGCAGCGGCGCGTCGGCATGCAAGGCTGCCTGCACCCGTTCCATGATTTCCACATCTTCGCCGACCACCAGTTTGCTGCCGTGCATCTGTGCCAGCAGCACTTGATGCGAGAAAGCATAAGCCTGCTTCTTGCGCGCAGTGAACCAGTAGATTTCGAGATCGGTGCGGTCGGGCGCGATTGGAATGTGATGTTCGAGCGTGAACGAGAATCCGCCGTTGGCGCTGGCGATGTGCAAATTGGGAAAGGCCAGCCAGTTGTAATAGGAATCCTGATCACCCCAGCGCTCCACCGATTCATGCCAGCCTAAGTGTTGTAGATCGGGAATTGGCGCGTCGGCACCTGCATAGCTGAAGCGCCGCATCTCGTGACGCAATGCGGAGGGCGAGGTGTCCGTCAGCGGCAGGCCGGATTCACGGAAGAGCGCGTCATCGACCGAGGGCGTGAACTTGACCGTTTTCGCCAGACTTTTAGGATGCACGAAACGTGGATGATTGGCATCGCGCAAGTTTTCGTAAGCCAGCTTCCAGTTGAACTTGCCATGCCACGTGGTCACCATGACTTCGGAGTCGTAGGTATTTGAGCTGCTTTCCAGAAGCTCAATGAATTCAGGCGAAAACTGTTCTTCGAACGGTATCGGTTTGTCAGCCAGATTAATGAACAACACGTTACCTACGACATGGAGCGCAAACTGACGTAGTTTCAGATTGCACTTTTCCTTGCTGTCAAATCGATAAATGGTGTCGCAGTCAGGAATGTGGTCAACCTGCCCATTCGCATCATAACGCCATGCATGATAGGTGCAGACCAAAGGGCGTCGGCCAACCGGTTGTGTTTGCAACAAGGCATTGCGGTGCAGGCATATATTTTCGAAGGCACGCAACTCGCCATGGAAATTTTGTATGACGATGGGAATGCCGGAAATTTTTCGCGTAATAAAGGCATTCTGTTTGGACAGTAGCGTCTTCAGTCCTGCAAACAGCCAGGCCTTGCGAAAAATCTTGCTTTGCTCACGCTGAAATATTTCTGTCGACAGATAGTAATGGGGACGCATTCTGGAATGCATGGCCGCTATTCTTTCTCGGTCTTTTGAAAGACGATTTTGGCCGGATTGCCGAATACCGTAGCGCCAGCGGGCACGTCTTTCAGGACGACCGATCCAGCTCCCACGACCGCATCATCGCCCACTTTGATGCCAGGAAGGATCGTGGCCCGTGGATGGATGACTGCAAAATTGCCGATTTGCACTCCGCCCCCCATGAATACCTGGGCACCGATGTGCGCATAGTTTCCTATACGTACATCATGTCCCATCACGGTCAATGCATGGATAGTGACAAAATCGCCTATCTGCACGTCGGGGCCGGAGTGAACCCAATGTCCGAGAAAACAACCTGTGCCGAGTTGCACACGGTTACTCAGAAAAGATTCGGTACAAACAGGAATGAACGTGCCGCCCTTTTCGAGAATCGGCTGGGCATACTGGTATCGCAAGTGCGGATCGCCCAGCGCGCATACGAAAACGTCTTCTTCCTGCGGTACGTAAGTTAGCGGATCACCAAGGATGGGCACCCCGACCTCGTAGCCGTCGAGGACGTTTGAACGATTATCCAGAAATCCGGCGATGGACCAGAGCTTGTCGTGGTCCGCATCGGCCAGCATCTGATGCAGTACTTCCCGCCCCCAGCCACCGGCCCCGATAATCAGTACGCGCAGCATCAGAGTACTGCCCCGCCGTCCATGATCAGGCTGGTACCGGTTACCCAGCGACTGGCATCCGACAGCAAATAGACCGACGCATTGGCAACGTCCTGCGGTGTGCCAAGCCCCAGCGGGTGGCGCGCACGCTGCTGCTTCAGGTAATCGTTTTGTTCATTGTCTTCGCCCCAGATCGGAGTCGGGATAGCTGAGGGCGATATGCCGTTGACGCGCATCTTGTGTTTGGCTTGTTCCAGTGCAAGGCAGCGAATGATGCCCAACAACCCGGACTTCATCGCAGAGTAGGGACCAACGCCGCGCGTACCGATATGCGCGGAAGTAGACAGCATGAAAATAATCGATCCTTGCGATGCAATTCTGTTTGTCTGTAACAGGCGCTGGGTCAGCATGACTGGCGCTAGAAAGTGGAGTCGATACATTTCTGTCATCAGCTCCTCCTTCAGCAGTCGGATCGGCGACAGCATCTGCCCACCGAAGCAGTGCACCAAACCATTGATGGTCGGTGTGGCTTGCACGAGGCGTTCACGATTTTCGGCAGAAGTCAGATCAGTTTGTATTTGTATATGTCCGTCGCTCACCAGTGCATCATGAGTTGCCTGCAGGCGTGCGGTATCGCGACCGGTGAGCACAAGACGCGCACCGCGTTGTGCGCAGGTAATGGCAATCTGTTTGCCCAGGCCGGATGAAGCACCGGTCACGAGTATGGTTTTCCCTTTCAGGGAGAAAGCTTGTTGGGCATCGTTCATGCGTAGACGTCCATAGGTACGGTCAGGCCGCCATCGACGACAAAATAATTGCGGGTAATCCAGCGGCTGGCATCCGACAGATAGAACACGGCGGCATATGCAACATCCTCTGGTTCGCCCAGACCCAGCGGCGTCAGCTTGGTGTATTCGTCGATGTTGCCGCCATTCTGGTTCAGTCTTTCAAGCATGGGTGTACGCACATAACCGGGTACGATGCAGTTGGCGCGAATGCCTTGCTTGGTTACTTCCAGCGCGAGCGTTCTCATGGCGCCGAGCAGCGCTGCTTTGCTGGCTGAATACGCGATGCTCGCCAGAGGACCGATATGCGAGGCCACCGCCGAAACGAACAGGATGGAGCCATTTGCGGCGATGCTCTTTTTTGCCAGTATTTTCCTGGTTAACAATAATGGGGCATACACATTGCTGCCGAACGTTTCATCCAAGTGCGCTTGATTGATCTGTCTTGCCGGAGTCAGGCGTGAAATTCCTGCTGCATGCACGATGCCGTTGACTATCCCTGCTTCGGAAGCAAGGCGTTCCAGATCATCCGTCTGAATCAGGTCTGCCTTAATCTGCAAATGCCCGCTGCCTTCCAGTGCGGCGAAAGTGGAAGACAGGCGTGTTTCATTTCTTCCAGTGATGATGACCTTTGCGCCCATCTGTGCGCAGGTAATGGCAATCTGGTGCCCGATCCCGGACGAGGCGCCCGTAACAAGAATGCGCTTGCCTTCCAGGTTGAAGGCGTCTGCAGAATTTGCATGTTCCATCTTATGCCTCGATCAGATCCGGGAACTTGGCATTTTCAATGTCAACCAAGGCCGTTCCCCATGACAGGCCGATGCCAAAGCCGGATAGCAAAAGTCGCTTTTTGCCGGATTCCAGTTCCTTGTTGATTCTTGCCGTCATGGTCAAGGGCAGGGAGGCGCCGCTGCTGTTGCCAAAGTCGCGCAAGGTCGAAGGAACCTTTTCTGCTGGCAGTCCAAGTTTTTTACGGATGGTTTCATTGATCATGCGGTTGGCCTGATGGAATATGAAGTAATCCACCTCATCCTTGCCGGCACTCGCATAGGCCAGTAGTTTTTCGACAGCAGGTGGCACACGTTGAGTCGAAAAGCTCAATACCGCAGTACCGTCAAGCACCAGATCGGTTGCACGATGCCAATGATCATTTTCATCTTCGCGGAATGGCACCAGGTGCTGCATGCCGACCGGTTCGCGCTGGCCACCGACTGGCAGCATGATGGCCTTGTAGCCGCTGCCGTCGCTGTTGAGATCGAAATACATCGGTGGCGCATTCTCGTCGAATTCGAGTGCGGTCGCGGTGCCGGCATCGGAAAAAATCGGATCGTTCAGTGTGGCGCTACGGTCGCCGACCAGCAGCAGGCCCTTCCTGATGCCGCCGGCCGAAATCATCGAGCCCAGCAGGTGGATGCCGAATGGATAGGCCGAGCAGCCGAGATTAACGTCGAAGGCAACCGTGGTGTGAGGCAGACCAAGGCGGTCCTGCAGGATGATCGCAGTGGCCGGAATCGGATAGTCGGGCGACTGGGTGACGATGATCAGCGCGTCGATCTCGTCCTTCCGCCATTGCAGGCTGTCCAGCAGTTTTTCCGTCGCGTCAAAGGCGAGATCGGAGAAGCATTGCCACTCTGGCGCCATGCGTCGCGTTTCGATGCCGATGTTGCGCACCAGTCGTTCGCGCTCGGCGCGAATCTGCGGTTTGCAGTCGGTCAGGTTGGAGACGATGCGTTTGGGAACGCAGCTCGCCATGCCGGCGAAGCGCACGTTTTTCAGCGTGGAGGCGGCCATGTCGGGTTCAGCCCAGCAGTTGATGGAGATCCTGGATGGTGACGGCCTTCGCCAGGTGTTCGCCTGTGATGGTCTTGCCGTATTCCAGATCGAACATGACGATGACGCCGAGCGCTGCAAGCGAATCCCATTCCGGCAGGCTTTCCAGTTTGGTGTCGGCTGTGATGGTCACAGGCTCCTGAAAGTCAACGGCAGCATTGAAATTTTCGATAAATGTTTCCAGGTTATCCATGATGGCTATCCAGAGTGAGTGAAGATTGAATACGGGTGTTTGCCGTCGCTAGGCCGACGGCCTCTGCGACATGGGTGATGTCGTCCTGCGTCATGAAGCTCGAAAACGGCAGGCCGATCAGGCCTGACGCCACGGATTCCGCCACGGGTACCGGCAACTTGATCGTTGGCTCCACCTTGGCCGCGTGCTGGTGCAGCAGAGGTTGATACCAGCGTCGCGTGGCAATGCCTCTCGCATGGCAGAGTTGTTCCAGGCGCGCGCGCGCTTCCTGCGCCATGCCCACGCAGAAGGTGGTCGGCGCGGCGAGTATGGCGCCAGCCTGCCATTGCAGATGTTCGCCGCAAGACGCATCCAGCGTCTGCCGGTAGGTGCGATGGATCCGCTGCCGCAGCGCGGCCTGTGCCGGCCATTGATCGAGACTCGCATGCGCGACGGCGGCGTGATATTCGGACAATTTGGCATTGCTGCCGACCTGCGACAGATGGCCGACCGGGAGCCCTGCATGGGTATCGAGGTTGATGCCGAAATTGCTGAGCTGGCGCACTTCGTCGATGAGATCGGAGTTGCCGCTGGCGACAAAGCCGCCTTCGCCGGCAGCCAGCGATTTGGTCGCATGCATGCTGTAGACCACCGGAATGTCGGCTGCTTCGGTCCACTGGCTGCCGAATGCGCCGGCGGCATCGATGACGACCTTGATGCCGGTTTTTTGCTGAAATGCACTCCAGCGTTGCGTATTCTGGGGTTGTCCAAAAGCGGCAACCGCGAGCACGGCCCTGGCGCCTGTCTTGGTTGCGGCTTCGGCGGCGATCTCGGGTGTGATGAGCCAGTTGTCGGGATCGATGTCGGCGATCACGGGTACGTAACCTGCGCGCAGGATGGCGGTCAGCGAGGCGACGAAGGTCAGGGCCGGCACCACCACGCCGCTGCCGGGTGGCAGGTCCAGGTTGTGCAGCGTGAGTTCCAGTCCCAGCGTGGCGCTGCTGGTGGTGGCGATGTGGACCGCATGCGTGGCATGTTCTTCGAACAAGCTTGCCAGTCGTGCCTCCAGCGCATGGTTGAGCGGGCCGAAGTTGGAATAGTGACGGTTGTGATCAATCTGTTCCAGATAAGGCGCAAGCGCATGCCTGTCGGGCAAATGGGGCACCAGCAATGGAATGGGGCGAAAGTGGGTCATGGTGCGCCGCGTATGGCAAAACGTGCTTGATAGTCAATGTACGTTGATCGAGCCCGGTTCGGTTTGCAAACATGCATGGCATCGGTTTGATAGCGCAGAAGCTCGCCGCTGAAATGTGCGTCGAACAGTACTGCGAAATCTGCATATGCCTCTGCCACGTTCGCTGCCTTGTTTTTTTACTTGATGAGCCGACGCGTTTCTAGTCGAGCAAGACTAATATGCGGTCCCATATGCGTCAAGCAGGAGAAGAGACGCTTCCATCCCTCTATTCTTGCTATCGGATGAGATGGCAGAAATTGAAGGCCTAACGATGCGGAACAAGAAAATTCATGCGCCATATTGTCGTGGCTTGTTCCCAGAAGTGGGCCAGAGAGGATGCCGGGGCGATGTCAAGTTGCAAAAAGCGTGCAGCCAGCAGCAGTTCATCCAGCGGTCGTGTCAGGTCCAGTGCGCGTGCGCCAGTCTGTTTCGATAGTTTCTCGCCCTGCGCATTGCGCACTACCGGCACGTGCATGTAAGAAGGCGTCGGATAGTCGAGCAGATGCTGCAGATAGATCTGCCGTCCGGTCGATTCCAGCAGGTCGGTGCCGCGCACGATGTGTGTGATGCCTTGTTCCGCATCGTCGACGACGACGGCCAGTTGATAGGCCCAGAAACCGTCGGCGCGCTTCAGCACGAAATCGCCGACTTCGGTTGCCAGATGCTGCACCTGCGGACCGAGCCAGCGGTCGTCGAAGATGATCGTTTCGTCCGGTTGGCCGACGTCCGGCACGCGCAGCCGCAGCGCGCGTGCTACGCGTCCCGGCGCGAGGCCGTGGCGGCAGGTGCCCGGATAGATGGCTGCGCCGTCGGCCGCGGTGCCTAACCGCGAGTCGGCGATTTCGCGGCGCGTGCAGCCGCAGGGATAGGTATAGTCAGTCAGCCGGTCGAACGCACGCTGGTATACATCCTTGCGCCGGCTTTGCACAAGAATGTCGCCGTCGTGTTGCATACCGAATGCCTGCAGCGCATGCAGGATGGCATCCGCCGCGCCGGCGACGGTGCGGGCCTCGTCGATGTCTTCGATGCGGACCAGCCAGCGGCCGCCGTGAGCACGCGCATCCAGGTAACTGGCCATTGCCGCCACCAGCGAACCGGCATGCAGCGGGCCGCTGGGCGACGGCGCGAAACGGCCGATGTAACCGGAGAAAGAAGATGTCGAATGAGTCATGGCTTACTTGTTCTTGCGCATTGCATCTGCGCCTAGCAGCATCTGCTGGGCCTGCGGTTCTGCCAGTTTGGCGAGGAACCATTTCAGGCATTTGCCGCGGCCGTCGGTGCGCCACGCATATTGCGGCGCGCCGCCGGGTTTGATGGCGTCGGTCTGTTTTTCGACCAGCGCACCGGAGTCCAGATGCGGTTGCGCCCACTTGCGCGGCAGATAGCCGCATCCGAGGCCTGCCAGTTGCGCCGCCAGCTTGTCGCGCACGGTCGGTACTGTCAGCGTCGGTTGTCCGGTCAGCAGGCCGGCCGTCACGCCGGGCAGCATGCGGCCGCTGTCGCCGACGGCCACGGCACGATGCTGCTGCACGATCTCGGCTGGCAGGGGATCGGGCAAGGCGGCCAGTGGATGATCAGGCGCGACGGCGAATACCCATTCGACTTCGCCCAGCGGCCGCACGCGAAAGCCGCTGCTGCCGCGTATCAGTTCGGGACCGTCGTACGATGCGCCGATGGCAAGATCGGCTTCGCCGTCGAGCAGTTTTTCCCAGACGCCGGACATCACTTCGGTCGAAAAGCGCAGCCGCGTGCCGGCATTCTGGCTGTCGAATTCGTCGATCAGCGGCATCATCCGTTCGAACGGGATGAGGGCATCGAGCACGATGCGCAGTTCGACTTCCCAACCAGTGGCGGTGCGCTTGACGCGCTGTTCCAGCTCGGCGGCGGCGCGCAGCAGGTGGCGGCCTTCGTTCAGTAGTTCCTGGCCGGCCGGCGTCAGCTTGGCGCGGTGGCCGCGGCGGTCGAACAGCAGGACGTCCAGCTCGTCTTCCAGCTTGCGCACGCTGTAGGTCAGCGCCGACGGCACGCGATCGAGCGCGACGGCCGCTGCGCCGAAGCTGCCCTTGCGGTCTATCGTATCGAGGATGCGTATGGCTTCCAACGTCAGGGTCATGGAAAACGAGTATTCAAAATATTTGAATAAGTTGTCCTGAATTATGCCCTTATTCGTTTGCTTTTACGAGTCTATAGTGGAACCCAGTTGCACAATAAAACTCACGGAAAGGACAACATCATGCTCGAAATCCGCAAAAGCGAAGACCGCGGCCACGCCAACCACGGCTGGCTCGATTCCTATCATTCGTTCTCGTTCGCCGATTACTACGATCCGGACCACATGGGTTTCGGTCCGCTGCGCGTGATCAACGACGACCGTATCGTGGCCGGTGCCGGCTTCGGCACGCACGGTCATCGCGATATGGAAATCATCACCTACGTGCTGGAGGGCGAGGTGGCGCATCGCGACAGCATGGGCACCGGCAGCACGATCCGTCCGGGCGATGTGCAACGCATGAGCGCAGGCACCGGCGTGCAGCATTCGGAATTCAATCCGTCACAGGAAAACGGAACGCACTTGCTGC
The DNA here is from genome assembly GCF_014635845.1 of Oxalicibacterium solurbis. Classification (GTDB taxonomy): domain Bacteria; phylum Pseudomonadota; class Gammaproteobacteria; order Burkholderiales; family Burkholderiaceae_D; genus Oxalicibacterium; species Oxalicibacterium solurbis. The sequence goes on from NZ_BMDP01000004.1 coordinate 269,319, forward strand.
AGATCTGGATTCAGCCGGCAGTACAAGGAATTCCGCCGAGCTATGAAGAGAAACATTTCGATGCGGCGGAAAAGCGCGGCCGGCTGCGCCTGATCGCCAGTCCCGATGCCGCCGACGGTTCGACGCTGATCCATCAGGATGCGAAGGTCTATGTCGGCCTGTTCGATGGTGCCGAGCGGACGTCGCTGCCGCTGGCGCAGGGTCGGCGCGCCTATCTGCATGTCGCGCGCGGCGAGGTCGAAGTCAACGGCGTGTCGCTGAAGGCTGGCGATGCGTTGAAGATGACCGATGCGGCATCGGTCGATATCGCCCATGGCAAGGCGGCGGAAGTGCTGCTGTTCGATATGGTGTGATGCCGTATTGCCTGCAATCATCGCGCGCGGCGTATGCGCGATGATTGCAGCAGCCCGTGCACGATTTCATGGCCGGGCTTAACGTTTTCATGAAATACGTGAATTACGATGGTGCATCCGGCGCTTGCCGATGTCGCAACACTACTGCACCAGTATGGTGTGCGGTCTTCCGCGGCCATGTCTTCATGGCGCGGCCCCCCTCCGGAAGCGACCAGCCGGCGCGGTTTGCGAAGCCGCTGGCACGATATCTGCATTTCCTCTACATCTTTATTCATCATGAAAGGGGAAAGTGATGGCTTATCTGGCACCGTCGGAATTTGTGACAAAGATGGTCGACATCGGGGAATCCAAGGTGTTCATGGCAACCAAGGACACCTTGATTCGTGCATACATGGCGGGCGCAATCCTTGCGCTGGCGGTAGCGTTTTCAATCACGATCAACGTGCAGACGGGCAATCCGCTGATTGGTGCGGTATTGTTTCCGATCGGTTTCTGCATGCTTAACTTGCTGGGTTTCGATCTGCTGACGGGGGTGTTTGTGTTGACGCCGCTGGCCTTGTTCGACAGGCGTGCCGGTGTCACAGTCGGTGGCATCTTGCGCAACTGGGGATTGGTCGCCTTCGGTAATCTGCTTGGTGCGTTGACGACGGCAGTGTTGATTGCGATCGTGCTGACCTCGGGTTTTTCGGGAGAGCCGAACAAGGTGGGGCAGGTCATTGCGCATATCGGTGAAGCGCGTACGCTGGGTTTCGAGAATCTGGGCGCGGCCGGCATGCTGACCTTGTTTGTGCGTGCCGTGCTGTGCAACTGGATGGTATCGACCGGTGTGGTCGGTGCCATGATCTCCACCACAGTCGGCGGCAAGGTCATCGCAATGTGGATGCCGATCATGCTGTTCTTCTACATGGTGTTCGAGCATTCGGTCGTCAACATGTTCCTGTTTCCGCTGGCGATGATGATGGGAGGGAATTTCACAGTCGGCGATTACCTGATCTGGAATGAGATTCCGACGCTGCTGGGCAATCTGGTTGGCGGCCTGACCTTTACCGGCCTGACGCTGTACGCGACCCATGTGAAAACCGGCGCCAAGCGCGCCATCCGTTGAGCGTTTCCGTGCACAGTGCGCCGCGCGCTCCCGATAAGCGCGTGGCGCATGACACTTCCATGACCGACGTTGCGCCGGATGTCCTGCGCATTGCGACAGGGCAGTACTCCGACAAGGGTCGCAAGCCGGCCAATCAGGATTTCCACGGCATCGTCGTGCCGATGGAACCGCAATTGAGCGCCAAGGGCGTCGCCGTGGCCTTGTCCGACGGCATCAGCAGCAGCGATGTCAGCCAGCATGCAAGTCAGTCGGCGGTGACGGGATTTCTGGAAGACTACTATTGCACGTCGGAGACGTGGTCGGTCAAGACGTCGGCCGAACGCGTGCTGACGGCGGTGAATTCGTGGCTGCATGCGCAGAACCAGCGCAGTCCGTATCGCTACGATCGCGATCGCGGTTACGTTTGCACGTTCAGCGCACTGGTGCTGAAATCGAATACCGCGCACCTGTTTCATGTTGGTGATACGCGTATCTATCGCTTGCACGGCAACGCCCTCGAACAACTGACGCAGGATCATCGCGTACGCATTCACGAAGAACAGAGCTATCTGGGACGTGCGCTTGGCGTCAATCCGCAGGTCGAGATCGATTATCTCGGCGTACCGCTCGAGCTTGGCGATTGCTTCGTGCTGGCAACCGATGGTGTCTATGAGTATGTCGATGCCGCCTTCGTCACCGAGAGCATCGAAAAAAACGGCGATGATCTCGATCGTGCTGCCACGCTGATTGCGCAGCAGGCATACCGGAACGGCAGCGACGACAATCTGACGCTGCAGATCGTGCGTATCGATGCGCTGCCGGCGCGCAATGCCGGCGAGCTCTACCGGCAGTTGACGGAGCTGCCATTGCCGCCGCTGCTCGACGCGCGCGCAACACTCGACGGTTATCGTATTGTGCGTCCCTTGCATGCCAGCGCGCGCAGTCACCTGTACCTGGCGACCGATGAGGCGAGTGGCGACACCGTCGTGCTGAAGACGCCATCGATCGACATGCATGGCGATGCCTCTCATCTGGAACGCTTCCTGATGGAGGAGTGGGTGGCACGGCGCATCGACAGCCCGCATGTGCTGAAACCGTATCGACAGACGCGACGGCGCAATTACCTGTATGTGGTGACCGAATTCGTCGAAGGACAGACGCTGGCGCAATGGATGATCGATCATCCGAAGCCGGATCTGGAAACGGTACGTGGCATCGTCGAACAGATTGCTGCCGGTCTGCGTGCCTTTCATCGACTGGAAATGCTGCATCAGGACCTGCGGCCCGACAACATCATGATCGATGCCACCGGCACCGTGAAGATCATCGATTTCGGCGCGGCCAGCGTAGCGGGGCTGGACGAGGCATCGCCCACGCCGGCCAGCCGGGAAATGCTCGGCACGCTGCAATACACGGCGCCGGAATATTTTCTTGGTGAAGGCGGTTCGCCGCGCGCCGATCTGTTCTCGCTCGGCGTGATCGCCTATCAATTGCTGACCGGCCGTTTGCCGTATGGTGCGCAGGCAGCACGGGCATGGACGCGTTCGGCGCAGCAGAAATTGCGCTACACACCGGTGCTGGACGACGATCTCGCGATTCCGTTATGGATAGACGATGTATTGCGCAAGGCCGTGCATCCCGATCCGGGAAAGCGTTATGCGGAGCTTTCCGAATTTGTGTTCGACCTGCGGCATCCGAACCGGGCCTTTCTGAATCGCACGCGCGCGCCGCTGATTGAGCGCAATCCGCTGGCTTTCTGGAAAAGTCTGTCGCTGCTGTTGTCCGTAACGATCGTCGTGCTGGTCTACCTGTTGACGATGCATGGCCATGGCTAGCCGTTCTGACGGTTGCGAATGCCGGCGCGGCCGAGTAATCGTCTGCACGACGATGCGGTGACCGCGGGCAGAAACGCAAAGGGCGTCGCAATCGACGCCCTTTTTTCTTGCGACACGAAATCAGTCAGGCTTCGATGTCGAGTGCAGGGAAGGATTTGACCAGATCGTCCAGTTGCTTCAATTGCGCGAGGAAGGGCTCCAGCTTCGCCAATGGCAGCGCACTCGGGCCGTCGCACTTCGCTGCCTTCGGATCGGGATGTGCTTCGAGAAACAATCCGGCCAGGCCGACACCCATGCCGGCGCGCGCCAGATCCAGCACCTGCTCGCGGCGACCGCCGGATGCGGCACCGCCCGGATCGCGTTGTTGCAATGCATGTGTCACGTCGAAGATGACGGGCAGATTGTTGCAGGTCTTCTTCATCACGCCGAAACCGAGCATGTCGACCACCAGATTGTCGTAGCCGAAATTGCTGCCGCGGTCGCACAGGATCAATTGCTCGTTGCCGGCTTCGCGGAATTTGTCGACGATGTTGCGCATCTGCGATGGGCTGAGGAACTGCGGCTTCTTGATGTTGACGACGCGGCCGGTCTTCGCCAGCGCGGTGACCAGATCGGTCTGGCGTGCGAGAAAGGCCGGCAACTGCAGCACATCGACCACTTCCGCGACCGGTGCTGCCTGATGCGGCTCGTGCACATCGGTGATTAGCGGCACACCGAAGGTCTTTTTCACGTCTTCGAAGATGCGCAGGCCTTCTTCCAGGCCGGGACCGCGATACGAATGGATGGACGAGCGGTTTGCCTTGTCGAACGAAGCCTTGAACACGTAGGGAATGCCGAGTTTGCTCGTCACGCGCACGTATTCTTCGCAGGACTGCATCGCCAGATCGCGCGATTCCAGCACGTTGATGCCGCCGAACAGTACGAAGGGCAGGCTGTTGTCGACCTTGATGTCGCCGATATTGATCATGGTGTGGGTCTCGCTGGTTGGGCGCTTGTTGTGCGTTGATTAGTTTTTAGTTCAGCAATGCGGGCAGGATTTTCCTGCAACGAATGCCGGCGACAGTTGCTCGCGCGGCGACACGACGCTCTTGCACGCAGGGCAGGTGAGCGACACGCTGCTCGGTTCCAGTTGCGGATTCAGCGCCGTGCGGTGATCGAACACGAAGCAGTCGCCGGTGTAGTGCGCGCCGCCGACCTTCTCGAAGTATTTCAGGATGCCGCCTTCGAGCTGGTACACGCTGTCGTAACCGATGTTCTTCATGTGGATCGCCGCCTTCTCGCAGCGGATGCCGCCGGTGCAGAAGGTGACGACGGTCTTGTCTGCCAATGCATCCTTTTGCTGTGCGACGACGTCCGGAAATTCGCTGAATTTTTCGATGCGGTAATCCAGCGTGTTGTCGAAGGTGCCGACATCGACTTCGAAGGCGTTGCGCGTGTCCATCATTACCACCGGCTTGCCGGCATCGTCGTGGCCTTGATCCAGCCAGCGTTTCAGAGTTTCGGCATCGACGGCGGGCGCGCGGCCTTCCTCGGGTTTGATCAGCGGATGCTTCATCGTGATGATCTCGCGCTTGAGCTTGACCAGCATCTTGTTGAATGGCTGGTCGTCGGACAGGCTTTCCTTGACTTCGATGTCGGCAAAGCGCGCATCGCTGCGCAGCCAGGACAGGAAGCCGTCGATCGCTGCGCGCGTGCCGGCCAGAAACAGGTTGATGCCTTCCGGGCTCAGTAGCACTGTGCCTTTCAGCCCGAGGGACTGGCATTGTTCCAGGAAAGCGGCGCGTTTTTCCGCCGTATCGTCGAAGGTGACGAATTTGTAGGCGGCGATGTTGACGAATGAGGAAGCTGCTTGCATGGCGCGTGTTTCGGGTGACCGTCCTTGCGATTTGAATAACGATAAAAACAACAATAAAACAACGATAGCGGCGGTCTGCAAGGACAAGCCGCCATTATAAACTTTGCGGGCCTTTGTATGCCGGATCGCGAGGGCATCGCGGTAGAATACCGGCCATGACAGATCCGCAATTCATCCATCTCCGCCTGCACTCCGAATACTCGATCGTCGACGGCCTGACGCGCATTGACGACGTGATCGACGCCGCGGCGAAGGACGGCCAGCCGGCGCTGGCGATCACCGATCTGGCCAACCTGTTCGGCATGGTCAAGTTCTACAAGGAAGCGCGCGGCCGCGGCATCAAGCCGGTGGTCGGCTGCGACGTCTGGATCAGCAACGACAACGACCGCGACAAGCCGTTCCGCCTGTTGTTGCTGGTGAAAAACCATGGCGGTTACCTGCAGTTGTGCGACTTGCTGTCGCGTGCCTGGCTGACGAACATCCATCGCGGCCGCGCCGAACTGCGGCCCGAATGGCTGGAGGAAATTGCGCGACAGGAACAGAAGGGCCTGATCGTGCTGTCCGGCGCGCATTTCGGCGACGTCGGCATCGCGATCGACAACGGCAATGTGGCTGGCGCCGAACGCGCGGCGCAACGCTGGGCTGAACTCTTTCCCGGCCATTTCTATATCGAAGTGCAGCGTGCCAGCCAGCCGAACATGGAAGTGCACGTGCGCCAGGCGGTGGCATTGGCAGCCAAGCTGAATCTGCCGGTGGTCGCCACGCATCCGGTGCAGTTCCTGTCGGCCGAAGAATTCACCGCGCACGAGGCGCGTACCTGTATTTCCGAAGGTGAGATTCTTGCGAACCCGCGCCGCGTCAAACGCTTCAACGAGCAGCAGCGTTTCCTGACGCAGGCCGAGATGGCCGAATTGTTCGCCGACATGCCGCATGCGTTGCGCAACGCGGTCGAAATCGCCAAGCGCTGCAATCTGGTGCTGACGCTGGGCAAGCCGCAACTGCCGAACTTCCCGACGCCGAACGGCGTATCGATTGACGAATTCCTGGTGCAGGAAGCCTCGCGCGGACTGGAAGTGCGGCTCGAACACCTGTATCCCGATCCGGCCGAACGCGAGAAGCAACGGTCGCGCTACGTCGAACGGTTGAAGTTCGAGACCGATACCATCATCAAGATGAAATTCCCCGGTTACTTCCTGATCGTGGCCGATTTCATCCAGTGGGCGAAGAACAACGGCGTGCCGGTCGGCCCGGGCCGTGGTTCCGGCGCCGGTTCGCTGGTCGCGTATTCGCTGCTGATTACCGATCTCGATCCGCTGAAATACAACCTGCTGTTCGAGCGCTTCCTGAACCCGGAACGCGTGTCGATGCCCGACTTCGATATCGACTTCTGCCAGGAAGGCCGCGATCGCGTGATCCAGTACGTGAAGGATCGCTACGGCAAGGAAGCCGTGTCGCAGATCGCCACCTTCGGCACGATGGCGGCCAAGGGCGCGGTGCGCGACGTCGGCCGCGTGCTCGATTTCAATTACACGTTCTGTGACGGTCTCTCGAAACTGATTCCGTTCAAGCCCGGCAAGCAGGTCACGATCGCCGATGCGATCAAGGAAGAGCCGATGCTGGCCGAACGGATGGAGAAGGAAGAAGAGGTCAAGCAGTTGCTCGATCTGGCGCAGCAGGTCGAAGGCATCGCGCGCAACATCGGCATGCACGCCGGCGGCGTGCTGATCGCGCCGGGCAAGCTGACCGATTTCTGTCCGCTGTATACGCAGGGTGGCGATGCGGGCGTGGTGTCGCAATACGACAAGGACGATGTCGAAGCGGTCGGCCTCGTCAAGTTCGACTTTCTGGGTTTGACCACGCTGACCATCCTCGATCGCGCGGTGCGCTATATCAAGCAACTCGATCCGGCGCTGGCCGATTTCGATCTGGCGAAACTGCCGCTCGACGATCGCCCTTCTTACGAACTGTTGACCAAGGCAAAAACGGTCGCCGTGTTCCAGCTGGAAAGCCGCGGCATGCAAGGCATGCTGAAGGATGCGCGTCCCGACCGTTTCGAGGACATCATCGCGCTGGTGGCACTGTACCGTCCTGGCCCGATGGACCTGATCCCGGATTTCTGCCGACGCAAGCACGGCGAGAAGTTCGAGTATCCCGATCCGCGTACCGAAAGCATCCTGTCCGAAACCTACGGCATCATGGTTTATCAGGAGCAGGTGATGCAGATGGCGCAGGTGATCGGCGGTTATTCGCTGGGCGGCGCCGACTTGCTGCGCCGCGCGATGGGCAAGAAGAAGGCCGAGGAAATGGCCAAGCATCGCGAACTGTTCCGCGAAGGTGCGGCGAAGAACGATCTGTCCGCCGACAAGGCTGACGAAATCTTCGACCTGATGGAGAAGTTCGCCGGCTACGGCTTCAACAAGTCGCACGCCGCCGCTTACGCGCTGCTGTCGTATCACACCGCTTACCTGAAGGCGCATCACCCGGCCGCGTTCATGGCAGCCAACATGTCGCTCGCGATGGACGACACCGACAAGGTGAAGATCCTGGTCGAGGATGCAATCGATATCTGCGGCCTGACGCTGCTGCCGCCGGATGTCAACCAATCCGACTATCGTTTCACGCCGGTCGGCGAGCCGGGCAAGAAGGCGACGCAGATTCGTTACGGCCTCGGCGCCGTCAAGGGCTCTGGCAAGAGTGCGATCGATGCGATCATCGTCGCGCGTCAGGAAAAACCGTTCACCGACCTGTTCGATTTCTGCAAGCGTGTCGACAAGAAGCAGATCAATCGCCGCACCATCGAATCGCTGATCCGCGGTGGTGCCTTCGACTGCTTCAACGTCGATCGCGCAATCCTGCTGGCATCGGTCGGCTTTGCAATGGAATGCGCGGAGCAGGCGGAAGCGGCAGCCAATCAGGTCAGCCTGTTCGGCGGCGAAGACGGCGACGAAGCGCCGCCGGATTACGTGAAGGCGACGCCGTGGAGCGAGAAGCAGAAGTTGTCGGAAGAAAAGGCAGCGCTCGGCTTCTATCTGTCCGGCCATCCGTTCAATTACTACGCGCCGGAAGTGCGCCGTTTTGTGCGAACCAGATTGTCCGATCTGCAGCCGTCGCGTGAGCCGCGCCTGATCGCCGGCGTGATTGCCGGCATGCGCGTGCAGATGACGCAGCGCGGCCGTATGGTGATCGCCACGCTGGACGATGGCAGCGGACCGGTGGAAGTGACCGTCTACAACGAGGTCTACGACGCCAATCGCCATCTGTTCAAGGAAGACGAATTCCTCGCAGTGCAGGGCAAGGTGTCGGAAGACCGTTTCTCCGGCGGTTTGCGCATCACCGCCGAGAAGGTGATGGACATCGCCGCTGCGCGCATCCAGTATGCGAAGTCGGTCAACATCTCGCTGCAGGCATCGGCCGACGTCAATGCATTGATGGCGACACTACAGGCGGCGGTGCGGCCGGATGGCAGCCCGGTCGTCGTGCAGTATCGCAATCCGAAGGGCGTATCGGAACTGCGCCTGGGGGATCAATGGCGCATCAATCCCGACGATATGACGCGGCAGAAGCTCATCGATCTGTATTCGGAGCAGAACGTGCAGATCGCCTACGAATGAGCGCAGGCATCTGAACCATAGAAGCATACGAACCAGCGCATCGACATGCACATCAATCACGGAGTCCGCGCCATGACGGACCGCACGGAGAGGCGCAAGCCATGAAGTTACCCACACATATCAAACGCCTGCTCGGCATGCTGAAGCCCTACAAGGGGCGGTTGCTGCTGGCTCTCGTCGGCATGATCATTACCGCCGGCACCGAACCGATGTTCCCGGCCATCCTGCGTCCCTTGCTGGACAAAGGCTTCACCGGCAAGCCGAGTTTCTCGCTGTGGCTGGTGCCGGTCGCCATCATCGGCATCTTTGTTATTCGTGGTATTTCGACTTTTGTCACCAATTACACGATGACGTGGATCACGTCGCGCCTGCTGAACACGCTGCGTCAGCAGATGTTCAATCGCATGCTGGACGTGCCGCTGAATTTCTACAACGGCCATCCGGTCGGCCGCGTCATCAACTCGATGATGTTCGAGGTGCAGCAGGTAATCGAGATGATCACCAAGATTCTCGTGCCGCTGATCCGCGACACGCTGACCGTCTTCGGCCTGCTGGCCTATCTGCTGTGGCTGAACTGGCGGCTGACGGTGGTGGCGCTGATTCTGCTGCCGCTGATCGCGACCGTCGTGCGTCTGACCGGCAAGCGCGTGCGCCGGCTGACGCGCGAATATCAGAAAGTGAACGGCGAACTGACGCAGGTGATCGAAGAAACCGCACGCGCCAGCCAGGTCATCAAGATTTTCGGCGGGCAGGAATACGAACGCGATCGTTTCGAGAAGCGTGCCGACAAGCTGCGCGGTTACACGATGCGCATGGTGACCTCGCTGGCTGCGACCACGCCGTTGACGCAGATCATGGCTTCATGTGCGGTGGCGATCGTCATTGTCATCGCATTGATCCAGTCAGGCCAGAACCAGACCACGGTCGGCGGCTTTGTCGCCTTCATTACGGCGATGCTGATGATGCTGTCGCCACTGAAGAGCATCGCCGAGGTCAACGGTCCGCTACAGCGCGGCCTGACGGCAGCCGAAGCGGTATTCGGCCTGATCGACGAACGGCCGGAGCGTACCGACGGTCGTGAACTGGCGCAGCGTGCAGCTGGCAAGCTGGAGTTCGTCAATCTTGGTTTCTCCTATCCCGGTCATGTGCAGCGTGCGCTGCACGACATCAACCTGACTGTGATGCCGGGCGAGACGGTGGCCTTCGTCGGCATGTCCGGCGGCGGTAAATCGACGCTGGTCAATCTGGTGCCGGGTTTCTATCCGGTGACGCAAGGCGAGATTCGTCTGGATGGCGAATCGATTGCCGGCATTGCGCTGTCCAGCCTGCGCAAGCAGATTGCGATGGTCAACCAGCACGTCGTGCTGTTCGATGACACGGTGGCGGCCAATATAGCCTACGGCGATCCGCAGCCGGACCGCGAACGCATCGTCGCGGCGGCGAAAGCCGCACATCTGGACGATGTGATCGCCGGATTGCCGGAAGGGCTGGAAACGATGATCGGCGACAATGGCGGCCGCCTGTCCGGCGGTCAGCGCCAGCGTCTGGCGATTGCGCGTGCGATCTACAAGGATGCGCCCATCCTGATCCTGGACGAGGCGACGTCGGCGCTGGATTCCGAATCGGAACGTGCGGTACAGGCAGCGCTGGATGAATTGATGCGCGGCCGGACCACGCTGGTGATTGCGCATCGCCTGTCGACCATCGAACGTGCGGATCGCATCGTCGTGCTGGCCGAGGGCGGTATTGTCGAAACCGGATCGCATCAGCAACTGCTGGAACAGGGCGGCGTGTATGCCAATCTGTATCACCTGCAGTTTGCAAAAGAGCCAGACTGATTTTCCAGTATCGGTTCGGCTTTTGCGCCATCGACGACTGTACAAGTTGCCGATGGTGAAATGGGAAAAGTTGGGAAAAGTTGTTTCCGGAACGCCCGGCGGGTCTAGGATCTAGCGGCGCTTCCGGTGCGGTTCAGGTTCTCAGGCCAATGCTTCCTTCGCCGCCTCTTCCGGTGTCAGGCCATCGTAGAACTGGTCGGTGAACCATTCGATCTGTTCCTCGATGTGTTCCTGTGCCTGTTCGACCGTCGCGCCGCCTGCCACCAGGAAACCCTCCACCTCGATGCACCAGTTGATCAGTGCGAGGGTTTCTTCGTCCAGTTCTTCCTTCTTTGCCATGGTGTGCTTTCAGATTGCTTGAGATTGTGCCGCTTCGGGAGCGCAGCAGAGGTGCAGCAGAGCGTGAGCGTGTGGTTACAGCAGGATCACGTCGTACTGTTCCTGGTGATAGACAGTTTCCACCTGCAGCGAGATTGGCTTGCCGAGGAAGTCGCTCAGCATCGCCAGATGCTGCGATTCTTCCTCGAGGAACATGTCGATGACGACCTGCGAGGCGAGGATGCGGAATTCGCGCGGGTTGAACTGCTTGGCTTCGCGCGTCAGTTCGCGCAGGATTTCGTAACAAATCGTGCGCGCCGTCTTCACCTGGCCCTTGCCGCCGCAGGCGGGGCAGGGTTCGCACAGGATGTGCGCCAGCGATTCGCGCGTGCGCTTGCGCGTCATTTCCACCAGCCCCAGTGCCGAGAAGCCCGACACCGATACCTTGGTGCGGTCGCGTGCGAGCGCGCGGTTCAGTTCGTTCAGCACGGCGGTCTTGTGGTCCTCGTTTTCCATGTCGATGAAATCGAGGATGACAATGCCGCCCAGATTGCGCAGCCGCAGCTGGCGCGCGATCGCGTGCGATGCTTCGAGATTGGTCTTGAAGATCGTGTCGTCGAAGTTGCGGCCGTTGACGAAGCTGCCGGTGTTGACGTCTATCGTCGTCATCGCTTCGGTCTGGTCGACGATCAGATAGCCGCCAGATTTCAGATCGACGCGGCGGCCCAGCGCACGCTGGATTTCCTCTTCCACGCCGTACAGGTCGAACAGCGGACGTTCGCCCGGATAGTGGACCAGTTTGGACAGCACAGACGGCGTGTACAGTTCGCCGAAAGACTTCAGCTTCAGGAAGTTCTCGCGCGAGTCGACCTGGATGATGGCAGTCTGGTCGTTGACGAAATCGCGCATCACGCGCTGCGCCAGATCCAGATCCTGATACAGCAACGATGGCGCCGGACGCGTCTTCGCCATCTGCGTGATGTTGCTCCAGGTCTTGCGCAGGTATTCGATGTCGGACTGCAAATCGGCATCGGAGGCGTCTTCCGCCATCGTGCGGATGATGAAGCCGCCTTTCTCGCCGGGCTGCATCAGGTTCTGCACCTTTTCGCGCAGCATCTCGCGCTCGGCCTCGTTCTCGATGCGCTGCGAAATGCCGATGTGCGATTCCTGCGGCAGGTAGACCAGCATGCGGCCGGCGATCGAGATCTGCGTCGACAGCCGTGCGCCCTTGGTACCGATCGGATCCTTGATGACCTGTACGGTAAGTGTCTGGCCGTCGTGCAGCATGCGTTCGATCGGTAGCGGCGACGACGGCGGGCCGGCGTGCGGGCGCGCGTCCCAGATATCGGCCACGTGCAGGAAGGCAGCGCGTTCCAGGCCGATATCGACGAAGGCCGACTGCATGCCGGGCAGCACGCGCACGACCTTGCCGACGTAGATGTTGCCCGCCATGCCGCGCGACAGTGTGCGTTCGACATGAAGCTCTTGCACCGCGCCCTGCAGCACGAGGGCGACGCGGGTTTCCTGCGGGGTGACGTTGACGAGAATGACTTCGCTCATAGGATGTGCAGGCCAGCCTGCTTCAATAATTGTCCGGTTTCGTACAGCGGCAACCCCATGATGCCCGAGTAGCTGCCGGCGATGTCTTGTATGAACAGCGCAGCCTGGCCCTGAATACCGTAGCCGCCGGCCTTGTCGTAGGGTTCGGCGGTCGCGCAGTAGGCGCGTATCGTCTCGTCCGACAATGCCGCGAAGGCGACGTCGGAGCGCTGCGTAAGTTGATGGGTACGTTCTTCGTGCAATACGGCGACATGCGTCAGCACCTGGTGCGTGCGGCCGGAAAGCGCGTGCATCATCGCGATCGCTTCGGCTTCGTCAGCCGGCTTGCCGAGAATACGGCCGTCCAGTACGACGGTGGTATCGGCGGCGAGTATGGGGCGCGACGGCAGCTTGCGCCACCACATCGTCTTTTGCGCGAACTGCGCCTTTTCCAGCGTTACGCGCGCAACGTAGTCTTCCGCGCGCTCGTTCGGCAATACTTCCTCGCTGACTTCCGGGCCGCGCGGCGTCTGGTCGCGCAACAGCAGCAATTCGAAATCGATGCCGATCTGGCGCAGCAGCTCGCGGCGGCGCGGGCTTTTCGAGGCGAGATAGATTTTCTGCGGGATCGGCTTCATGGGTTCATGTCGGCTTGGTGCGCCTTTTCGTCCGTCTGTGCGTTCTGTCGGTATCTACACGCGGTGATATGGATGATTCTGCGTGATCGACCACGCGCGATACAGTTGCTCGGCCAGCAGCACGCGCACCATGCCGTGCGGCATCGTCAGACTGGAAAGTCGCACCAGCATATCGGCATTACGCTTGAATTCCGGATCGAGGCCGTCGGCGCCGCCGATGACGAAAACGACGTCGCGGCCATCCTGCTGCCATTGCGTCAGATGTTGCGCCAGTTGCACCGAGGTCAGATCCTTGCCGCGTTCGTCCAGCGCAATGATGCGCGCACCTTTCGGCACGGCTGCTTCGATCTTGGTGCGTTCCAGCGCCATCGCCGTTTCGGCGGTCTTGCTGCCGGAACGCTCGATCGGCTTGATTTCCTTCAGGACGATGCGGCAGTCAGGCGGCATGCGCTTCGCATATTCGCCGAAGCCGCTTTCGATCCACGCGGGCATCTTGTGGCCGACTGCCGCGATTACCAACTGCATGCGAACATCCGATCAGGTTGAGGACTCAGTGTCGATCAGTTCGACGATTTCCTGGCGGCTTTTTTTGCCGGTGTCTTCGTTGCCGTCTTCTTCGCGGCAGTTTTACCTGCCGGCTTGGCTGCCGATTTCACTACGGATTTGGCTGCAGTCTTTGCGGGACTCTTGGCAGGTGCCTTGGCCGTGGCTTTTTTCGCTACTGCCTTTTTCGCCGGCGCTTTTTTTGCCGCCGTTTTGGCTACCGTCTTGCGGGCAGGTTTCTCTTCGGCTTCGACCTTCGCTGTCGTGCGTGTCGTTTTCTTCGCGGCCGGGGCTTTCTCGCCGCGTTTGGCCACGCTCAGGCTGACTTCCTTGTCGCCCCAGATTTCTTCCAGGCGGTAGTAGGCGCGGATGGCCGGCTGCATGATGTGGACGATCATGTCGCCCAGATCGACCAGCACCCATTCGCCGGTGCCTTCGCCTTCGATGCTGACGATGTCGCCGCCGTTGGATTTGACCTTGTCGCGCACCGAAGCGGCGAGCGCCTTGGTCTGGCGGTTCGACGTACCCGATGCAACCACGAGCCGGTCGAACAGGCTGGTCATGTGCACGGTGTCGAACAGTTTGATGTCTTGTGCCTTGACGTCTTCCAGCGCGTCGATGACCAGAGCTTGCAGTTTCTTGATATCCATTAGTTTCTATAGAGATGATGTTGTTCGATATAGTCTAGCACCCCGGCCGGGGCCAGAGTATCAGGGCGTTCGCCGCGCTGCAGGGCGGCGCGGATTGCCGTGGCGGAAATGTCGACTTCCAGATCCGTCGCGAGATAGGCCAGGCCGTGCGGCGTGGCGCGTATTTTCTCCGGTGTGGCGGTGCGCGATGCGAACTGCCGTATCACGTTTTGCGGTACATGGCCGGCGTCGATGGCGAAACCGGGGCGCGAGGCGGCGCAGATGTGCGCATGGTCGAACATCTGTTCCCATTGCTGCCAGGTATTCAGATGCTGCAACTGATCGGCGCCGATCAGGAAGACGAGGGAAACGTCCTGACCCAGCTCCGCACGTACGGCACGCAGCGTGTCGATGGTGTAAGTCGCTCTGTCGCGTTCGATTTCCTGTCTATCGATGCTGACCGGAACCTCCTGCGAGGCGAAGGCGCGCCGCACCATTTCCACGCGATCATAGCCGGCCGCCTGCAGGCCATGCTTCTGCCACGGATTGCCGGCCGGGATGATGCGTAGTTCGTCCGGCTGCAGCAAGTGCACGAAGTAATCGGCCAGTGCGACATGGCCGTTGTGTACCGGATCGAAGCTGCCGCCGAGCAGAACGATGCAGCGACGAGGAAGTGTCTGCGTCACGTCAGATCCAGTCGCGATGAATCAGGAAATCCGAATACAGCCGCGCTTCTTCGCTGCCGGCTTCGGGCTGCCAGTCGTAGCGCCATTTGACGATGGGCGGCATCGACATCAGGATGGATTCGGTGCGGCCGCCCGACTGCAGGCCGAACAGCGTGCCGCGGTCGAAGACCAGATTGAATTCGACATAGCGGCCGCGCCGGTAGGCCTGGAAATCGCGTTCGCGCTCGCCGTAGGGTGCATCCTTGCGGCGCTGCAGGATGGGCAGGTAGGCATCCAGGAAGGCGTCGCCGACGCTGCGCTGCAGGGCGAAGCAGCGTTCGAAGCCGCCTTCGTTCAGGTCGTCGAAAAAGATGCCGCCGACGCCGCGCGGTTCCTTGCGATGCTTCAGGTAGAAATAGTCGTCGCACCACTTCTTGTAGCGCGGATACAGATCGCCGCCGAACGGCTGCAATGCATCGCGGCAGGTGCGATGGAAATGCTGCGCGTCTTCGTCGTAGCCGTAATACGGTGTCAGGTCCATGCCGCCGCCGAACCACCAGACGGCTTCCGCGCCTTCCTTCGTGGCGACGAAGCAGCGCACGTTCATGTGCACGGTCGGCGCATACGGATTGCGTGGATGCAGCACCAGCGACACGCCCATCGCTTCCCAGTTGCGGCCGGCGAGTTCGGGGCGGTTCGCTGCGGCGGAAGGCGGCAGGTTGCTGCCGAGCACGTGCGAGAAACCGACGCCGCCGCGCTCGAAGACATTGCCTTCCTCGATGATGTGCGAAATGCCGCCGCCGCCTTCGGGGCGCTGCCAGCCGTCGGTCAGGAAAGACTTGCCGTCGGCCTGTTCCAGTCCGGCGACGATGCGTGCCTGCAGATCCTGCAGATAGTTGCGTACGGCGGCAGTGTCGGGAGAAGTCATGGATGTCTGTAGGGTGGATTCAGCGGATTTTACTCTGCGCGATTCCTGTTCGCGGGATGTGCGTGGCTCAGGGTTTGCCAAGGTTGCGTGAAGGTGGCTGCTGCGGAAACGTGCGCAGGTAGGCCAGCAGATCGTCGATTTCCCTGTCGCTGCGCAATCCCCAGAAACGCATCTTGTTGCCGGGGACGACATCGTCCGGCGCTTTGAGAAAGGCACGCAGCCTGTCTTCCGTCCAGATAAAACCGGCCTGCTTCATCGCAGGCGAATAACGGAAATCGGAGGTGGAGCCGGCCCGACGGCCGACGATGCCGTTCAGCTGCGGGCCGAAACCGCCGTGCGCCGAGCGGCCGACTTCATGACAGCTCGCGCATTTGGCGAAGGCGTTGCGGCCTTTCTTTGCATCACCCGCAACGACATTGTTTGCCGCCGCTTTCTTCGCCATCGCATCATCTGTCGCTTGTGCAACTGCGGCTTGCAGTGCCAGCAGCAGAAGCGGTGCGACGCGTGATACGGCGTAACGGTGAATCATGCAGCGCAGCAGACGGCGTGCATCAGGGGCGCTATCAAGATCGCTTCGGGACGCTTTAGGGGCGCTTCAGCGCGCGCCAGCCGATGTCGCGGCGGAACTGCATGCCGTCGAAATGGATCTGGTCGACCGCTTCGTAGGCTTTCTTCTGCGCCATCTTCACGCTGTCGCCGAGGCCGACCACGCACAGCACGCGGCCGCCGGAGGTCTTCAGCTTGTCGCCTTCCAGCACGGTGCCGGCATGGAAGGTCACACTGTCCGGCGTTTCGGCGGCGATGCCGGTGATCAGGTCGCCCTTGCGCGGCGATTCCGGATAGCCGTGCGCGGCCATCACCACGCCCAGCGCGGTGCGTCTATCCCATTCGAGTTCGATGCTGTCCAGCGTGCCGCTGACGGCGTGTTCCATCACGGTGACCAGATCGGTCTTCAGGCGCGACATGATCGGCTGCGTTTCCGGATCGCCCATGCGGCAGTTGAATTCCAGCGTCTTCGGATTGCCCTTGTCGTCGATCATCAGGCCGGCGTACAGGAAACCGGTGAACGGAATGCCGTCCTTGTGCATGCCTTGCACGGTCGGCTGGATGATTTCACGCATCACGCGTGCATGCAGCGACGGCGTGACGATAGGCGCAGGAGAATACGCGCCCATGCCGCCGGTGTTCGGGCCTTCGTCGTCGTCCAGCAGGCGTTTGTGATCCTGACTGGTTGCCAGTGGCAGGATGTTCTTGCCATCGACCATGACGATGAAGCTGGCTTCCTCGCCGTCGAGGAATTCCTCGATGACGACGCGCGCGCCGGCGTCGCCCAGCTTGTTGTCCGACAGCATCATGTCGACTGCCGCATGCGCTTCCGCGCGCGACATGGCGACGACCACGCCCTTGCCGGCTGCCAGGCCGTCGGCCTTGATGACGATGGGCGCGCCCTTGGCGTCGATGTAGTCGTGCGCGGCTTGCAGCTCGGAGAAGGTCTGGTATTCGGCGGTCGGGATGTCGTGGCGCTTCATGAAGGCCTTGGCGAAATCCTTGGAGCTTTCCAGTTGCGCGGCTTCGCGCGTCGGGCCGAATATCTTCAGGCCGTTGTCGCGGAAGATGTTGACGATGCCGGCGGCCAGCGGGGTTTCCGGGCCGACCACGGTCAGCGCGATGTTTTCCTTCTTGGCGAATTCGGCTAGCGCGGCCGGATCGGTGATCGCGAGGTTTTCCAGGCGATCATCCAGTGCGGTGCCGCCGTTGCCCGGTGCGACGTAGACCATCTGGATGCGCTCGGATTGCGCCAGTTTCCATGCGAGGGCGTGTTCGCGGCCGCCTGAGCCGACTACCAGAATTTTCATGAGATGTTTGCTGCCTGATCGAAGCGGCATGCCGGCATGCCGCGCGTTGTTTTAAAAAGCCGTCTGCGGAAAGATGAAGTGCCAGAAAGAAGCGGAACCTGTCCGTAGAATCTGCGCACCTTCATCGTGCCGTCTTCATGCTTCGTTGATGACGGCGTTCGTATAAATCTCCTGTACGTCGTCCAGGTTTTCCAGCGCATCCAGCAGTTTCTGCATGCGCACGGCATCGTCGCCTTCGAATACGGTTTCGGTCGACGGCTTCATCACGACTTCGGCGACTTCGGCCTTGAAGCCGGCTGCTTCCAGCGCATCCTTGACGGCGGAGAAATCGTGCGGCGGGCACAGCACTTCAATGCCGCCTTCCTCGTCCGTCGCCACGTCTTCGGCGCCGGCTTCGAGCGCGGCTTCCATCAGTTTTTCTTCATCGGTGCCCGGTGCGAACAGGAACTGGCCGACATGGCTGAACAGGAAGGCGACCGAGCCTTCGGTGCCCATGTTGCCGCCGAATTTGGAAAAGGCGTGGCGCACTTCGGCCACCGTGCGTACGCGGTTGTCCGTCATGCAGTCGACGATGACGGCGGCACCGTTGATACCGTAGCCTTCGTAGCGGATTTCCTCGTAATTGACGCCGTCGAGTGCGCCGGTGCCGCGCTGGATTGCGCGTGTGACGTTGTCCTTCGGCATGTTGGCGTCGGCCGCCTTGTCGATGGCCAGGCGCAGGCGCGGATTGGCGTTCGGATCGCCGCCGCCCATGCGGGCCGCGACGGTGATTTCCTTGATCAAACGGGTCCAGATCTTGCCGCGTCTTTCGTCCTGACGGCCTTTACGATGCTGGATATTGGCCCATTTGCTGTGTCCTGCCATGACGAATTTCTTTCCAGAAGTGAGTTGCGTGACCGCTAAAAAATCGCCGTTTGTAGCGTTGTGCCGGCTTGCCTTGCATCCGTGCTGCCAGCCCCGGTACGCCGTGCCATCGACGATTTTTATCAGCCACTCTTGGCTATAATGAGACCGCGATTTTAACATATCGCCTGCCTGCCAAAATGAGGCGAAATGCCTCACCCGAAGCCAACCGGATGCCCACCTGACGCGGACAAGACCATGCCGAATCCACTGCTGATCGCCAAGAACAAGGAACAGGAACTCTGTCTGCTGCCGGCACTGGCGAATCGCCACGGCTGCATCACCGGCGCCACCGGCACCGGCAAGACGGTCACGCTGCAGACGCTGGCGCAGCAATTGTCGGACATCGGTGTGCCGGTCTTCATGGCCGACGTCAAGGGCGACCTGTCCGGCATCGGCAAGGCTGGCGTGGCGAACGTGCGCATCAAGGAGCGGCTGGACATGCTGGGTTTGCCGGAACCGGCATGGCATGGCGCGCCCGTCTCGTTCTGGGATGTGTTTGGCGAGCAGGGCCACCCGGTGCGCGCGACGATTTCCGATCTCGGTCCGCTGCTGCTGGCGCGCATGCTGAACCTGAACGATACGCAACAGGGCGTGCTGCAACTGGTCTTCAAGATCGCTGACGACAACGGCCTGCTGCTGCTCGATACCAAAGACCTGCGCGTGATGCTGCAGCATGTCGGCGACAACGCGGCGCAGTTCAAGACCGAATACGGCAATATCTCGGCCGCCAGCATCGGCGCGATACAGCGTGCGCTGATCGGCATCGACGAACAGGGCGGCGACAAGTTCTTCGGCGAACCGATGCTGAACATTGACGATCTGCTGCAGACCGATGCAAACGGGCGCGGCGTCGTCAATATCCTGACGGCTGACAAATTGATGAACGCGCCGCGGCTGTATTCGACCTTCCTGTTGTGGATGCTGTCGGAACTGTTCGAGCATCTGCCGGAAGTCGGCGATCTTGAAAAGCCGAAGCTGGTGTTCTTCTTCGACGAGGCGCATTTACTGTTCGCCGAAGCGCCGAAGCCGCTGCTGCAGAAGATCGAACAGGTCGTACGGCTGATCCGTTCGAAGGGCGTCGGCGTTTATTTCGTCACGCAAAATCCGCTCGACATTCCGGATACGGTGCTGGGCCAGCTCGGCAATCGCGTGCAGCATGCGCTGCGCGCCTACACGCCGCGCGACCAGAAGGCGGTGCAGGCGGCGGCAGAAACCTTTCGCCCGAATCCCAAGCTCGATACTGCGCAGGCGATCACCGATCTGGGCGTCGGCGAAGCGCTGGTTTCCTTCCTGGACGAAAAAGGCCGGCCGGCCATCGTCGAGCGCGCCTTCGTGCTGCCGCCGCTTTCGCAGATCGGCCCGCTCACCGAAGCCGAACGTGCCGAATTGAAGGCGAAATCGGCAGTAGCCGGTATCTACGACAAGGCCGTCGACCGCGAATCTGCCTACGAAAAATTGCGCGGCCGTGTTGCGGGAAAAATGGCGGACAAGGATGCTGATGCAGAGGCATCCTCGGCCAAAGGTGGCCGTTCCGCTTCGCAGGACGATGAAGCCGATGAAGGTTTCGGCGACATCCTGGGCAGCGTGTTCGGCAACGGTACGGGCAGCCGTAGCGGACGCAGCAAAAGTCGCCGCAGCGATACCGTCGTCGAATCGATGATGAAATCGGCGGCACGCACGATCGGTTCGACGGTCGGACGCGAAATCATCCGCGGTGTGCTGGGTTCCATCCTGAAGCGATAAGCGCCCGGTGGCGTCGATTGCGCATTACCGTGCGCGATGTTGCAGTCCGTTTCCGTCGTTTTCTATTGTGGCTTCGCCGGAGACGCCGGCGCAACAGACAGGTCTGCCGCGTGATCGAGAAAGTAGCGCATCAGCCAGCGGCCGGCCGGGCCGGGCGCATCGTCGGTGCGGTTGATCATGTGCAGCGAATACTGTCCGGCCGTCAGATGTTCCAGTTGCAGATGCACCAGCCGGCCTTCCGCGACG
The DNA here is from genome assembly GCF_014635845.1 of Oxalicibacterium solurbis. Classification (GTDB taxonomy): domain Bacteria; phylum Pseudomonadota; class Gammaproteobacteria; order Burkholderiales; family Burkholderiaceae_D; genus Oxalicibacterium; species Oxalicibacterium solurbis. The sequence goes on from NZ_BMDP01000004.1 coordinate 289,906, forward strand.
TCGGCACGCACCATTTCCTCCGGCATCGATCCCCATCCCAGTCCGTTCAGCAGCAGCATGTGCTTGGCACCGAGGTCGCCCAGGCGCCAGTCGCGCAGCGCAACCACGCCGAAATTCTGTCCGGCCGTCAGCTGGCTGCGGTCGGTCAGCACCAGCTGCGTATAGTCGCGCGCCACTTCGGTCGGAATCGTGCCTTGCATCTGGCCCAGCGGATGCGACGGAGCGGCAACCGGAATCATCGTGATGTAGCCCAGTTGCTGCGCCTGGAAGATATCGGGGAAATCCAGCATCGGGCCGGCGATGCCGATCTGGCAGACGCGTTCCGCAACCAGATGTTTGACCGCGCCCAGCGCTTCGATGCGCAGGCGCAGCCCGACCGTCGGGAATTCCTGCTGGAAGGCTTTCAGCGCTTGCACCAGCTGGCAGTTCGGAAACATCACGTCCACCACGATCGACACTTCCGCTTCCAGTCCGAGCGACATCATCTTCGCGCGGGCACGCATTGCGTCGATCTTCATGCCGACCGTGCGCGCATCGGCCAGCAGCGCCTTGCCGGCTTCGGTCAGCGTCGGCTTGCGCTTGCTGCGATCGAACAGCGCCACATTCAATTGCGCTTCGAGGTTGGCGATCGTGTAACTGATGACCGATTGCGTGCGGTGCAATTCCGCCGCTGCGCGCGAAAAACTGCCGCAATCGATGACGGCGACGAACACGCGCAACTGGTCCAGTGTCGGCAGGCCGGGATCTCTCATATCTAAAAAATCGATACTAATTAGTTAAACAAAGTGGGTTTTGTGAATACTAAACCTGTCCTACGATGCTTGCAACGACACAGCAATGTGTTCCCAACAAGACGCCGGAAACGACAAACGTGATGGCGAACGTGAACAGAAACCAGAAAGAAACTAGAAAGAAAGCGAGCCCATCATGACCAAGATTCTTCACATCAACAGCAGCGTGCGTAACACCGATTCGATCTCGCGCAAGGTAACCGCCGATTTCGTCGCGAAATGGAAAGCCAAGGAGGCGAACGCCGTCATCGTCGAACGCGATCTGGCGATCAATCCGCCGCCGCACCTGACCGAAAAAACGCTGGGTGCCTTCTTTACCGCGCCGGAACAGCGCAGCGCCGAACAGAACGAGACCGTCAAACTGTCCGAAACGCTGGTGCAGGAACTGTTCGATGCCGACGTCATCGTCATCGGCGCGCCGATGTACAACTTCTCGATCACATCCGGCCTGAAAGCCTGGATCGATCAGGTGGCGCGTGCCGGCGTCACGTTCAAGTACGGCGAAAGCGGCCCGGTCGGCCTGCTGAACGGCAAGAAGGTCTATATCTTCACGGCCCGCGGCGGCGTCTACAGCCAGGGACCGGCGGCGGCGATGGATTTCCATGAAACCTATCTGCGTGCCGTGCTGGGCTTCATCGGCTTGAAGGACGTGACCTTCATCCACAGCGAAGGCCTGGCGATGGGCGCGATCGGTGTCGAAAAGGCGCTGGAACAGACCAACAAGGCCATCAACGAATTGCTGCCGGCCTGATATCCTTCGTCTTTCGCCAAAAACGCGCTGCTGCCGAAGCATGACTTTTCGGCATCGGCGCGTGGTCCGGCGGCCCTTGATTGATGATGATATCGTTGCACCATGAAACCCAGCCTTGCCTCTGCCGCCAGCGCGGATATTTCCGAATCTGAACTCGACTATGTTGCCTCGTGCAATCTGCCGATGCCGTGGGCGACGTTCCGTCTGCACGCGTTCGTCGAGCCGGGAACGGGCAAGGAGCATGTCGCCATCACGCTGGGCGATGTCGCCAGTGGCGAGCCGGTGCTGTCGCGTATCCATTCCGAATGTTTGACCGGCGACGCGCTGTTCAGCCTGCGCTGCGATTGCGGCCCGCAGCTGGAAGCGGCGCTGCAGATGATTGCGCAGGAAGGGCGCGGCGCCTTGTTCTACTTGCGCCAGGAAGGGCGCGGCATCGGTCTCGTCAACAAGATCCGTGCTTACCAGCTGCAGGATGCCGGCGCCGATACGGTGGAAGCCAACGAACAGTTGGGGTTCAAGGCCGACCAGCGCAACTACAAATTGTGTCTGCCGATGCTGCAGCATCTGGGTATTTCGGCGCTGCGCCTGATGACGAACAATCCGCGCAAGATCACCGCGCTGGAACAGCTGGGACTGAAAGTCGTCGAGCGCGTGCCGCTGATCGTGACGCGCAATCCGCACAACGAACGCTACCTGACGACCAAGGCGATCAAGCTCGGTCACCTGTTCTGATGTCCCTCCATCCCACGACTTTTTAATGCCGTTTGCAGCGGCCAGCCGGGAAATCCTGCTGCCGCTACAATCGCCGCATGGCCGATTCTTCCTCTTCTTCCGCACGCAGGCAGCTGCTGATCGGCCTGGCCATTGCCATTTGCGGCGCCGTGCTGTTTTCTGCCAAGGCGATCGTCGCCAAGCTGATCTATCGCTATGACGTCGATGCCGTCACACTGATTGCCTTTCGCATGCTGTTTTCGCTGCCGTTCTTCGCGGCGATCGCACTCTGGCAGGCGCGGCAATCGCCGCCGCTGACTGCACGCGAGCGCGGGCAGATCGTGCTGCTCGGTTTGCTCGGCTATTACCTTTCCAGTTTTCTCGATTTCCTCGGCCTGCAGTACATCACGGCTGGACTGGAACGGCTGATCCTGTTCCTGACGCCATCCTTCGTGCTGCTGATTTCGGTTTTCCTGCTGAAGAAGAAAATCAGCATGCTTGAATGGATGGCGCTCGCCATTTCGTATGCGGGAACCGTGCTGGTGTTCGTGCACGATGCGCGGCTGGGTGGCGCCAATGTGGCGCTCGGCAGTGCGTTCGTACTGGGCGCTGCGCTTTCCTATGCGTGGTATCTGCTGCTGTCGGGCGAATTGCTCAAGCGCGTCGGCACGATGCGTCTGGTCGCCTATGCGATGTGCGTATCCAGCGTGGTCTGCATCTTGCAATTTTTCCTGTTGCGCCCGGCGGCCATGCTGGTGCAGCCGATGGCGGTCTACGGGCTTTCGGCATTCAATGCCTTCTTTTGCACGGTGCTGCCGGTGTTCCTGACGATGATTGCCGTGCAGCGTATCGGCGCGCCGACCGCATCGCAGGCCGGCATGATCGGGCCGGTGTCCATCCTGTTTCTCGCCGCATGGATTCTGGGCGAGCCGATCACCGGCATCCAGATCGCAGGCACCGTGCTGGTGTTGTGCGGCATTTATCTGCTGTCGAAGAAAAAGACCTAGGAGACGAAGATGGATTTGGGCATACGCGGAAAAACCGCATTGGTCTGCGGCGCCAGTCGTGGTCTGGGATACGGATGCGCGGAGGCGCTGGCGGCCGAAGGCGTGACGCTGACGCTGGTGGCGCGCCGCGCAGATGTGCTGGAAGCAGCGGCCGAGCGGATTCGGAAGGCACATGGTGTCGAAGTCGTTGCGATTGCGGTCGACATCACGACGCCAGAGGGACGCGCGCAGGTGTTGTCGGCCTGTCCGCAACCGGACATTCTTGTCACCAACGCCGCCGGCCCGAAGCAGGGCGATTTCCGAGGCTGGTCGCGCGAGGACTGGATCGCCGCGCTGGATGCCAACATGCTGACACCGATCGAACTGATCAAGGCGACCGTCGACGGCATGATTGCCCGCGGCTTCGGCCGCATCGTCAACATCACGTCGAGTGCGGTGAAGGCACCGATCGACTCGCTGGGTTTGTCGAACGGCGCGCGCTCCGGCTTGACCGGCTTCGTTGCGGGTCTCGCACGCCGCACGGTGACGCATAACGTGACGATCAACAATCTTCTGCCTGGCGCTTTCGATACCGACCGGCTGGCAGCGATCTTCTCATCCGCTTCGCAGGCGACCGGTAAATCGCTGGACGAAATCGGCGAAAAGCGGCGCAATGCGATTCCCGCCAAGCGTTTCGGCACGCCGCAGGAATTCGGTGCTGCCTGTGCTTTCCTGTGCAGCGCACATGCCGGTTACATTACGGGACAGAATCTGTTGATCGATGGCGGCGCCTATCCGGGCACCTTCTGATCAGGCAGGGTATGAAACGACGCGATTTTCCGAAAGCGAGATCTTCATGACGAAAGCGATCAGGATAGAAAAGAATGGCGGTCCCGAAGTAATGGAATACGTCGATGTCGACGTGCCGCCGCCCGGCCCGGGCGAGGTGTCGGTGCGCCAGGCCGCCTGCGGGTTGAATTACATCGACGTCTATTTCCGCAGCGGCCTGTACAAGCAGCCGCTGCCAGGCGGCATCGGCATGGAAGGTGCGGGTGTGGTCGATGCGGTTGGGTCTGGCGTCACGCACGTCCGTCCTGGCGATCGCGTCGCCTATGCTGGCCATCCGCCGGGCGCCTATGCGCAGTGGCGCACGGTGCCGGCCGATATTCTCGTCAAGCTGCCGAAATCCATCGATTTCGATGTGGCGGCGGGCATGATGCTGCAGGGCATGACGGTGCAATATCTTTTTCGCCGTACCTTCCGCCTGCAGGGCGGCGAAACGATTCTGTTTCACGCAGCGGCCGGCGGCGTCGGCCTGATCGCCTGCCAGTGGGCGCGTGCACTGGGCGTGACGATGATCGGCACCGTGAGTTCGGACGAAAAAGCCGAATTGGCAAAGCAGCACGGTTGCAAGCACGTGATCAACTACCGCAAGGAAAACTTCGTCGAACGCGTGAAGGAAATCACGAACGGCGAAGGTGTGCCGGTGGTCTACGATTCGGTCGGCAAGGATACGTTCACCGATTCGCTCGACTGCCTGTCGCCGCTGGGCATGATGGTCAGCTACGGTAGCGCATCCGGCCCGGTGCCGCCGTTCAGCCTGAACGAACTGGCATCGCGTGGTTCGCTGTTCATCACGAGGCCGTCGCTGTTCAGCTATACCGCCAAGCGCAACGATCTGGAAATGATGGCGGCCGAACTGTTCGGCATGGTGGAAGGCGGCAAGATCGACATCGAGGTCAATCAGCGCTATGCATTGCAGGATGCGGCGCAGGCGCATCGCGATCTGGAAGCGCGCAAGACCACCGGTTCGACCATCTTGATTCCCTGAGGAGCGCGTAATGCAGGAAGCCGATGACAAAACGCAAGCCAATCCGATGCAGCATCCGGAAGAGCAGCCGTCCGGTGCCGATGGTTCGCCCAAGTTCGGCAGATTATTGCTGTTGCTGGCATTTGCCGTGCTGATGGTGGTGGCACTGACTTTCGGTTCGCTGGCCTACTACACCTGATACATCCGGTACGTTCGGTCCATCCGGCCGAAATGAAAAACGGCAGCTTGCAAATGCAGGCTGCCGTTTTTTATATGGGCTGCTTGGAGAATCAGTTGCTGGATCCCGTGGGTGCCGGTTCCGTTTGCAGCTTGTCGTTCGCTGCCGGTTTATCCGTGATTTCCAGCTTTACGCGGTGCGGCACGCCGCTACGGCCGGGGAAATCCGCAAAGGCGCTCTTGACCATGTAGGGCATCGCAAATGCCAGCGAACCGTTGCCGCCGTCGCTATCCACCGTCACGTCGTACAGTTTCTTGCTGTCCCGGACTCGCGTGATCAGTACATTCAGCTGGCGACTGAAGACCTGGTATTGCACCTCGCGGTATTGGGTAACAGGCGGGCCGTACCAGAACGGGTCGTAATAGTAGGGGCCGTAGTAGCCGCGCCATGCCGGGCCGTAGAACGGATAGCCGTAGCCGTACGGCCAGTACGGATCGACCACCGGTTCCACGACGCGGACGTCGCGTCCGTCGATGCTGTAACGCATCGATACCTTGAGAATTGCGCTACGCGGATTCTGCGCTTCGACGAATCCCAGCCGGGTCAGTTCGGCGCGCACCAGGTTTTCGTAGCTTTGGTATTCCAGATTGTTCTGCTGTTCGGGCGTGCGGTCGAAGATGTACACCTTGTTCGGCATTTCGGCTGGCCAGTCGTGAAAAGCCACCACGTCGCTACGCACGAACGACGCGCAGCCGCTCAACAGCAGGCTCGACAACATCATTGCCATCCATAACCAGCGTCGCATTTCCATCTCCTTGTGCAATACGACTAGCATAGCGGTATTGCAAAAATCTGCCGTTACATTTTGTAACCCACAGGAAAGTTCCGTTCGCGGCCGAACCGATCGCACCGAACTGATTGCGAATCGATGGTGAACTGGCTGCGAACTGACTGATATCGCGGCAGTCCTAATGCAGACTGCCGCCCTGCGGCTGCCGCTATTTTCGTCAGACCAGCCGATTCCGTTTTCAATCCCGGCGTTTGGGTAAAATGCCATTTTGCTCACGCCATTGCGAGACCGTTCCCATGCGCACCGATACTCCCGCCGCGATTTATCGCAAAGACTACACACCGCCAAGCCATTGGATCAGCACCGTCGAGATGGGATTCGATCTCGATCCGTCCGCGACGCGCGTGGCGACCCGGATCGTGTTCGAACGCAATCACGCCGGTTCGGACCGTACGCTGACGCTATACGGGGACGAGGTCGAACTGGTGCAATTGCGCATGAACGGCAAGGCCTTGGCCAAACGCGCCTACCAGCTGGAACAGGGCGTGTTGCGTATTCCTTCTGCGCCGGATGATGTCGTGCTGGAAATCGAAACGCTGATCCGGCCGGATCGCAATACCTCGCTGATGGGACTGTACGTCTCGAACGGCAATTTCTTCACGCAATGCGAGGCCGAAGGTTTCCGCAAGATCACCTATTTCCCGGATCGTCCGGACGTGATGGCCAAATACAAGGTCATGCTGCGCGCCGACAAGCGCAAATATCCGGTGCTGCTGTCCAACGGCAACCTGATCGAGCAGGGCGATCTGGGCGACGGCCGTCATTACGCGCTGTGGGAGGACCCGTTCAAGAAGCCGTCTTACCTCTTCGCGCTGGTCGCCGGCAACCTGATCTGCCAGGAAGAACAGATCAAGCTGCAGTCCGGCCGTAAAGCGCTGCTGCAGGTCTGGGTCGAGGAAGGCAATCTGGACAAGACGCAGCATGCGATGGCTTCGCTGATCAACAGCATCCGCTGGGATGAAAAACGCTTCGGGCTGGAACTGGATCTGGACCGCTTCATGATCGTCGCCGTCGGCGACTTCAACATGGGCGCGATGGAAAACAAGGGCCTGAACATCTTCAACACGAAATACGTGCTGGCCAATCCGCGCATCGCGACCGACGTCGATTACGCCAACATCGAAGCGGTGGTCGGCCACGAATACTTCCACAACTGGACCGGCAACCGCGTCACCTGCCGCGACTGGTTCCAGCTGTCGCTGAAGGAAGGCTTGACCGTCTTCCGCGACCAGGAGTTCTCGGCCGACATGATCGGTACCGACAGCGGCCGTGCCGTCAAGCGCATCGACGACGTGCGCGTGCTGCGGCAGGCGCAGTTCCCTGAAGATGCCGGCCCGATGGCGCATCCGGTGCGGCCCGATTCCTTCGTCGAGATCAGCAACTTCTATACGGTCACGATCTACGAGAAGGGCGCAGAGGTCGTGCGCATGTACCAGACGCTGTTCGGCCGCGACGGTTTCCGCAAGGGCATGGACCTGTATTTCGAGCGTCACGACGGCCAGGCTGTCACCTGCGACGACTTCCGCGCCGCGATGGCCGATGCCAACGGCCGCGATCTGGCGCAGTTCGAGCGCTGGTACGATCAGGCTGGCACCCCGCGTGTTTCTGTCACCACACGTTACGATGCCGGTGCGCATACCTATGAAATGACGCTGGTGCAAAGCGGTGCATCGACCGCAGGGCAGGAGGAAAAACGTCCGTTCTTGATTCCGGTATCAGTCGGCCTGCTGGATGGCAAGGGCCGCGATATGCCCTTGTCGCTGGGCGATGCCGAAGAGCAGCCGACGACCGTCGTGCTGGAACTGAAAGCGCGTTCGCAGACTTTCCTGTTCCGCAACGTGATGGAAAAGCCGGTGCCGTCGATTCTGCGCAATTTCTCTGCGCCGGTCGTGCTGGAATACGACTATACGGATGCTGAACTGGCTTTCCTGATGGCGCACGACAGCGATGCCTTCAATCGTTGGGAAGCCGGGCAGCGGCTGGCAATGCGTCGTTTGCTGGCGCTGACTGCATTGTCGCAGTCGGGCGATGCGTTGCAGGTGGATGCCGCGCTGGCGGAGAGTTTTTCGGCCACGTTGAATGATGGTGAGCTCGATCCGGCTTTCCGCGAGACTGCGCTGAACCTGCCGGCGGAAACTGTGGTTGCCGAACAGATGGATGTCATCGATCCGCAGGCGATTCATGCGGCACGACGTTTCCTGCGCCAGTCGCTGGCAAAGTCGCTGCGGCCTTCGCTGTTGAATGCCTATCGCGATAATGCGGTGAATGGCCCTTACAGTCCGGATGCGGCATCGGCCGGCAAGCGTGCATTGCGCAATCTGTCGTTGTCTTATCTGGGAGAGCTGGACGATGAGGAAATTCATGCGTTGATGCAGAAACAGTACGACAATGCCAACAACATGACCGACCGCATGACTGCATTGGCGGCGCTGGCGAACAGCCGAGCGGCGGGAAGAGCCGCGGCGCTGGCACGCTTCTACAGCGATTTCGAACAGGAGCCGTTGGTGATCGACAAATGGTTCTCGCTGCAGGCGATGGCGCGTACGACAGACGTGGCAGCAGTTCGCAAACTGATGAAGCACCCGGCGTTCTCGCTGAAGAATCCGAATCGGGCGCGCAGCCTGATCTTCAGTTTCTGTAACGGCAATCCATTCCGCTTTCACGCGATCGACGGCAGCGGCTATGAATTCTGGGCGGAGCAGGTACTGGCGCTCGATGCGCTCAATCCGCAGGTTGCAGCCCGTCTGGCGCGCAGTCTCGATCGTTGGCGCAAATACGCGCCGGCACTGCGCGAAAAGATGCATGCGGCGCTCAAGCGTGTAGCGGATAGTTCCAGGCTGTCCAAGGATGTGAAAGAAGTGATTACGAAGTCGCTGGCCGGTGCGTGAGGCATGAGCGCAGGCCGATAACTATTTGACGAAGAAAAAGGAAAACATGAAACGCATCAGTCTTACCCAGTATCTGATCGAAGAGCAGCGCCAGCACAGCAACATTTCGTCCGAATTGCGCTTGCTGATCGAAGTCGTCGCGCGCGCCTGCAAGACCATCAGTCATTCGGTCGGCAAGGGCGCGCTGGGCGACGTGCTCGGCACGGCAGGCAGCGAGAACGTGCAGGGTGAAGTGCAGAAGAAGCTGGACGTCATCTCTAACCAGATCCTGCTGGAAGCCAATGAATGGGGCGGTCATCTGGCGGCGATGGCATCGGAGGAAATGGAAACCATCCATCCGATTCCCAACCGCTACCCGAAAGGCGAATACCTGCTGTTGTTCGATCCGCTGGACGGCTCCAGCAACATCGACGTCAACGTTTCGATCGGCACCATCTTCTCCGTATTGAAAGCGCCGGACGGCACGACGACGCCGAAGGAAGAGCATTTCCTGCAACCGGGCGCGAAACAGGTTGTCGCCGGCTATGCGCTGTACGGTCCGCAGACGGTGCTTGTCTTGACCACCGGTAATGGTGTGCACTCCTTTACGCTGGATCGCGAAATGGGCGCATGGGTGATGACGCAACGCGACATGCAGATTCCGGCCGACACCAAGGAATTCGCCATCAATGCATCGAATGCGCGCCACTGGTATCCGCCGGTCAAGCGTTACGTCGATGAAATGCTGGCTGGCACCACCGGCCCGCGCGGCAAGGATTTCAACATGCGCTGGATTGCCTCAATGGTGGCGGACGTGCATCGCATTCTGAATCGCGGCGGCATCTTCATGTATCCGGCCGATGCGCGTGAACCGGACAAGCCCGGCAAGCTGCGCCTGATGTATGAAGCCAACCCGATGGCGATGCTGGTCGAGCAGGCAGGAGGCGTGGCGACTAACGGTGAACAACGTATTCTGGATATCCAGCCGGAAAAGCTGCATCAACGCGTAGCGGTTTTCCTTGGATCGAAGAACGAAGTCGAATTGGTAACGGGATATCACCAATAAACAACAGACGCAATTTTCGTAAAACGGCCGGCCTTGTGCCGGCCGTTTTGCTTTTTCGAAAAAAGTTTTACGGAACCCCTTGCCAAGTCGAAACGCTCTTTGCTATAGTTCGCCTCCCGTTGCGAGACGGGGCTAAAAAGAAGGTGTTGACCGAGGTGCGTAGCGCTGGTTGAACTGGATTTTTG
>NZ_BMDP01000005.1 GCF_014635845.1 Oxalicibacterium solurbis
TGAGGTTCGGCCGGGATTCGTGCAAAATTTGTCAAAACTCCATATAACTATATGAATAAAAAGGAGTTTTAACTTTTCGCTTGATATCCTTCACTCAGGTATTTTCAGTGCCTTGATGCCTGACTGAATGGAGTGGTCCCAACGTTGGGACTTCAACATTAGTCTTTAAGCTTATTTCTGAGAATTGCCTCTTCCTTCGAGGTGAAACCGGCCTCGCAGATAATAAGATTTCTGCATTGGTGTGGAAATAATCCATCATCATCATCCAAAGCGACCCAAGGAATGTCGCGCCCAGCCAGATAACATTCTATTTCTCTAAAACGTATCCCATTAATGTCTTCAACACTCTCAATATCAATAATGGGAAGAACGTCAATTACTCTCGAAGCAATGTCCTGAGTATTTGCATGAAGTGCGCCACTAATTCGCACTGCAATGTAGCCATGCTTTCGCATTTCAAAGTGGCCACCTAGCCGCACGTAAAAGTAGCCATCGCCAAGGTGTGAGTTTTATCCACACGGAATATGCGTCCAGATTACGTTGTTTCGATGGCCTGGCCTGACTAGACGCTATCAACCTTCCGCCGAAAGGAAACTTCGCAGCTTCTTCGCTTCCGCATCGCCGAATCCGGCGACGCATTGAATCAAGTTGGCGCAGCCACTAGGGAACAGATCCAGGTCGTCATCAAGCGCAACCCAATTGTCAGAACTGCCGTTGAGATATTGGTGTATTTCTCTGAATCGAATGGCTTCCATATCAGCCAGGCTATGTATCTCAATGACAGGCAGCACATCAACGATTCTGCTTTGAATATCAGAGGAAAAGAGTGCTGCCAATGCAGAGAGTGAAAGGCTTTCGCGCCATGTGCTGCTAATTACGACATTCACATTCGGATAGTCACGGAGAACGCTTTCTAGACGGTCTCGATTTACAAATAGCTGACTCGAATCTTCCGGTGTTGGAAACGGGTGCAGTACTCCATCAAAATCCAAAAATAGAATCATCGACCGGCCTTGGCACCAAACTCTCGGCCAATCGGTTCGAAATCCATCACTTCGCCGCTATGCAGCTTAGGGTCAAAAAGTGCCAATTTCATCTCAAGCGCCTTCTCTCCGCTGGCGCTTTTCTCTGCAATGCGACGCATATGGAAACGTCTTTTCTTGGTCCTGTTTTTCATTTTCGATTCCGCGGTATCAGTTGTCGGTGGCATCGCATTCTCCGATATAGAAATTGCGTCACGCATCGCTTTCAAGTTGTACAAGCTCGTTTCGGTAGGCGGTCCAAGATCAAGATCTGGGCCGACTAATGGCTGAAAGAAGTCGCGCAAAAACTGACTACGTTCGCCATTCAGAAGCTGCAAAGCATAGAAGCTTTCCTGCTTCCGATCCCGGGGACCCGATGCCCGATATCGCAAGTGCTCAGCTAATTCACACAGCGCTTGTGACACAACCGGATAGTTGCACTCCTCAACATACATCCGGAGACCGGCATGCTTGACCAGGCTAAAGACACGTTCGGAGTAAAGCGCAAACAATCTTGCCCCTATCTGCCGATCGTTGAACTCGTCACCGAGCATGAGCAAAACACGGTAGATACTTTTCCCGCATTCCCATACCTGTTCGCTATCTTGGCGCTCGTAATTCATGCGCAACAAGATCGTCAATGCGGCCAAACTATCCACACTGGCACGACGCTCGAGAGACCCGAGATAGTGCCGTCCGCCTTTCAACCGAATCTCATTATTCGCTTCAAAAACGACGATTTGAATCTCGGGCACAAGATGTCGAAACCATCCGTGCTCTTGGCCGCTGATCGATCCCTTATGGCGCAAGACAGACCATAGTACGTGGTTGATTTCCCATCCTGATCCCGGAATCAGCTGGTTCGCATGCGTTATCAACGACTCACGAGGAACATGGAGACCTTGTGAATATTCAAGGTACTTGTTATTGCGAATCCTGATGCCGTGAATGTCGTGGTCGGACTTACCCGGCTCCAAATATCGTTGAACGTGACGAGGAATGTAGGTGCCGAGTTCATCGCCAAGGTATCGGAACCAATTGATTGTTCGGATTGCATCGACTTCATCATCGCGCCTTTTTGATCGTATCGTCGCCATTTACAAGTCGATAAAGTGTCAAGAACGGTTCGACTATAGATGGAATATCTCATTTATTCAATGAGTTACGAAATCGCGGATTATTAAAAAAGAGCGAAATTAAGGGGGGAATATATAGATTGGCTGCGCGTTTCTAGGTTGCTAAGCTTTCGATGACTAAACAACCCTGTAACAGCGAGTTACCAGCAGCGCCATGACCGACCTGAAGTTTGACGAACCGATGGCCACGTTGCTGGAGCGAGAGCTGATGCATCGCTATGGGCCGATGGTGTCCAATGATAATTTGCGCATTGTGTTGGGCTATCCGTCGAAGGAGGCGTTCCGGCAAGCGATTTTCAGAAAAACCGTCCCAATCCCGATCTTCGATATTGAAAACAGAAAAGGCAAATTCGCCTTGGTCAAGGATGTCGCTGCATGGCTTGCAGAGCAACGAGAACGAGCCGTTACGGAAATGAATACATCGTCCGGCGACAAGTGAAGGAGCGTCATCATGACTTAGCCCAAACCGCATAGCGGGGGGTAGAAACGACAAAGGCCTGTGAGCGTCAACTCACAAGCCTTTTGTACAGCGTTGGATCTCCAAGAACCGCGCTCAGTATCTCCCTTCCCAAATCCTCTGTCAACACTTTGAATTAATCGAAGTGCCTAGCCACGTCCGTGTGGCGCTCATGAAATTGCTGCCTTTGGCAGCGATAGATACAGCCATGGCCAACAGGAGAACCGACATGCGAAAAATTCGCGATGTCCTTGAGTGCATATTCACAAAAGAATTATCCGTAAGAGAAACGTCGCGGCTCTTACGCGTCGGTCGCAGGACCGTTACGGCATATGCGGAACGTTTTAAAACAGCGCAGCTATCGTGGCCATTATCGATTGACATCGATGACGATCAACTAGAGAAGGCCCTATTCCCTTCCACTGAAAGGCAAAAAAAGACCGATCCGCCGGTACATGATTTCGCAGCGGTCCATGCGGCGCTCGGGCAAAAAGGTGCAACGCTGGGAATTCTTTACCAAGAATGGCGAGAAGGCGTCCCGCTAAAAAATCAGATCAGCTATTCGCAGTTCTGCAGACGCTATAACCGATTTAGAAAATCGCTGCAGGTATCGATGCGACAAACAGCAGTGTTTGGCGAGGTCGCCTTCGTGGATTATTCCGGCAAGACGCTGGCCGTGACAGATCCTGATAGCGGAGAGCTGAAAAAGGTCCAGATATTTGTCGGTGTGTTGGGCGGATCAAATTACACATTTTGCGAAGCGACTTGGACCCAGACGTCGAGGGACTGGATTGGTTCACATTCGAGGATGTTTGAATTCTTTGGCGGCGTGCCACGTATTGTTGTTCCGGACAACTTGAAAGCTGGGGTTACCAAGGCAGACCGATTCGCCCCGGTGATTAACGAATCGTACAACGCGATGTGCCGCTATTACGGCACTTATGTCTTTCCAGCGCGTCCACGGGAACCGCGGGACAAATCAAAGGCGGAAGCAGGTGTGTTGCTGGCACAACGGTGGATTTTGTTTTCTTTGAGAAGCCGCAAGTTTTTTTCTCTGAACGAGATGAATCAGGAGATAGGTGCGTTACTGGAAAAACTGAACCGGCGTTCATTTCAGAAATTGCCTGGTTCGCGTTTCACAAAATGGCTGGAGTTCGAACAACCGGCCCTCATGCCTTTACCTGCACAGCGATACGAGTTTGCAGACTGGGGAAAGGTGCGTGCGGCGCAGGACTATCACGTTTGCGTCGACCGCCATTTCTACAGCGTGCCTTACCACCTCAAAGGTCACGAATTCGAATATTGCCTCACAGCTCACTCTCTTGACTTGCTGCACCGAGGCAAATGCATTGTCACGCATACGCGTAGTTTGGAGCCCGATAAGGCGACAACCCTCGCAGAACATCAGCACCCGAGTCACCGAGCGGTACTGCAGTGGAATGAGCCGCAAGCGTTGGCGTGGGCCACAACAGAAGTTGGGCTGAATACCGCAACGCTACTCAAGACGCAACTTGCCAAGGTCCGAGGTTACCTGCTGGGCTATCGCATCACACAAGCAATGAAAGAACTGTTTAAAAGCTATGGCAAGACCAGACTGGAAGAAGCATGCACTTATGCCGTGAAAAACAATGTGACTGGCACGCATGCGTTGCGCAACATCCTTTCCAAAAACTTGGACCAGTTGTTGAAGCACGATGAGCCGGAAAATCCAAGCGACATAGCCCACCAAAATATCAGAGGCGCCGACTACTACAGCGAACTTTTGCAATCGACAAACAATAAGGAAATCGAATCATGATCAATAACACTATTCAACAACTCGAAACACTGAAATTGTTTGGCATGGCCGAGGAGCTGAGTCGGCAAATCAACAATCCCAATATGCAGGACCTACCATTCGAACATCGGGTGAGAAGTATGGTGGATCACGAAACCACGTTACGTGAGAGCAAACGTCTGCAGCTTTTATTGAAAAAAGCCAGGCTACCGATCAATGCTTCCATAGACGATATCGATTACCGATCGCCTCGTGGGCTAGACAAATCCAGCATGCTCACTTTATCAACGCTCGACTGGGTACGGCTTCGACATAATCTGGTGATTACCGGTCCTACTGGTACGGGAAAAACATGGATCGCCTGCGCCCTTGCCAACTACGCTTGTCGGCTTGGGCTATCGAGTTACTTCGTTCGCGTACCGGTGTTGATGGAAAGCTTGCTGTCGGCTCGCGCTTCTGGGCTATTCAGCACGCGGCTGGAGCAGTTGAAGAAGTTCGACCTGCTGATTTTGGATGACTGGGGCATAGAGACATTCAGCAAACGTGCGCAGAACGACTTGCTCGAATTGGTCGATAGCAGGCTCAGTGCAAAGTCGATGATCATCACCAGCCAATTTCCCATGAGCCATTGGCATGACGCGCTGGATAACAAAACGGTCGCTGACGCCATCATGGACAGGATTGCGCATAGCTCGTACTCGATGCAGTTGAGCGGCGAATCTCTGCGAAAAATCAAGGGAGTGGTCACGAAAAAGACCGGAAAAGCAGCACTGAGCGAAAAGCAGACGCGCTGATGGGATCATTCGTATTTGAAGGTGCGCCATGGCGCACTTCCAAATACGAAAGCGATCGAGATGCTTAAATAGCTTTTTGATTCACTCGTTTGCTGAGTTCTTCCGCGCTCTCGCGTCGCTCGCTATATCGATCGACCAGATACGGTGATACGTCCCGCGTGAGAAATGTGAATTTGAACAATTCTTCCATTACATCGACGACACGTTCGTAGTAAGAGGATGGCTTCATACGCCCAACGTCATCGAACTCCAAGAACGCCTTGGCGACCGACGATTGATTAGGAATGGTGATCATGCGCATCCAGCGGCCAAGTATGCGCATCTGGTTCACGGCATTGAACGACTGCGATCCACCCGATACTTCCATCACGGCCAATGTTTTACCTTGCGTCGGCCGTACTGCACCGATGGCCAATGGGATCCAGTCGATCTGGGCCTTCATGATGCCAGTCATCGCGCCATGACGTTCCGGTGAGCACCAGACCATGCCTTCGGCCCATTCCGCAAGGCTGCGCAGTTCCCGCACCTTTGGGTGCGTATCCGGCTCACTGTCTGGCAGCGGCAAGTCACGAGGGTCGAACACCTTGACCTCGCCACCCATCACTTCGAGTAGACGCGCCGCTTCCATGGTCAGTAAACGGCTGTACGAGCGATCGCGTACTGACCCATACAGGAGCAGGAACCGCGGCGCGTGACGTGAGCTGCCTACACCGTGGAAATCCGCGTTAGTCGGAACCCGAAAATGTTCAGGCTGGACGTTCGGTAATTCAGTCGACACGTCGTCCCTCGCTGTCCGGTACTGCCTCACCGTCTTCTTTTAAGAACTGCTCCTTTTGCCGGTGGCGGCAGAAAGTCCAATACCAACTCCGATGGGCAGCACAGTTTAGTGCCTATTGGCGTGGCAACGAAGGGCCGATTGATCAGAATTGGAGTACGTACCATGGCGGTAGGCAGCTGTTCATCGCTTAACGCAGCTTAGGGTAATTAACGCAGCGCCAGTAGTATGGCAATCACGATGGGCGTCAGTATTAATGCGGCGCCATGGCAGGCCAACACCGCCGAGGCGGCCGCACCCAGTAAGATAATTAGCACAAACAGTTTCTGACCGTTGCTCAATGCTATCAGCTTGAACTTGGCCTATCTATTCGACTGGGATTGCACCTGAAAACGCACCATCTCAGGGCATAGCCTACGCAGATTATAACGGTTGTTCGCCTATCCTTTGAAAAGCAACAGTTCCTGTCTAAAATAGAATACTTCTCATTCTTGTCTGTCGATCATGCGTGTCGCCCGTTTTATATCTCCCTTACTTTTTATCGCTTGTTTCTTATTCTCCCTGGGAAGCACCACAGTCAGCCATGCGCAGGACGCGACCACACAAGACAAAGCCAAGCAGATCTGGCAGATCCTTGATTACTTGGCGGTAGATTACGGCGCGGCCGTCCAAAACGGCGCTGTCGCCAGCAAGGACGAATACGCAGAGATGCAGGAATTTTCCGCAAACGCCGAAAAGCAACTGTCCGAACTGCCTAAAACAGACGCCAGCGCAAAGCTCGTATCCGAAGCGAGCAAATTGCGGGAACTGATCGCGGCGAAAGCGTCGCCGGAGCAAGTGGCCGCGCAATCTCGTGCCCTGGCTGCAGACGTATTAAAAGTCTATCCGGTGCCGTTGTCGCCGACGCAGGCGCCTGATCTCAAGCGCGGAGCGGCTTTATATCAAGCAAATTGCGCCTCTTGCCACGGCGCTGCCGGGCATGGCGACGGTCCTCTGGCCAAAAGCTTGAATCCACCTCCGATCGCACTGTCGGATCACGAACGTGCACGGGAACGCAGCGTTTTTTCACTGCAGCAGATTATTTCGCACGGCGTGGCAGGCACGTCGATGCCAGCGTTCACGCAGCTGTCTGAAGACGACCGTTGGTCGATTGCATTTTTCGCGTCCACGATGTCGTACAGCGATGCCGACCGCGAAGCGGGCAAAAAAGCATGGACAGACAATGGGGCGCTGCGCAACGCGGTACCGGACCTGAACGCGCTGACACAAGCCACTGAGGCGGGACTGGAAAAACAGGTCGGTGCCGGTGCGCGTCCACTGCTGGCACACTTACGTAACGAACCTAGCCAGGTGATGGCCTCTAACGAAGATAGCCTCGCTTTGGCGAAGAAACGTCTGACTGAAAGCGTACAAGCTTTGCAGGCAGGCGATAAGGCCAATGCTTCCCGACTTGCCTTATCAGCCTATCTCGATGGCTTCGAGATTGCTGAACCGGCCCTGTCTGCCAAAAACAATGCGCTATTCAATGATCTTGAAAAAGGAATGGGTGCATTCCGGGCAATCGTCAATCGCGGTGATCTCGCAGGAGCAAAAGAGGCGGAACAAGCACTGCAAGTTAAGCTGACCCAAGCACAAGATGCATTAACAACCGCAACTGACGATCCACTTGCCACTTTTCTTGGCGCCTTCACCATTTTGCTACGCGAAGGGCTCGAAGCGTTGCTGGTCGTCGTTGCCATGGTTGCGTTTTTGAAGAAAGCCGACCGTCGCGACGTCTTGAAGTATGTGCATGCGGGCTGGGTAGTCGCTTTGGCTGGTGGCGGCGTCACGTGGGCCGTGGCGACGTATCTGGTCGATCTCAGCGGCGCCAGCCGGGAAATGACAGAAGGATTTTCAGCGATCTTTGCCGCCGTCGTTTTGCTGGGCGTTGGCATCTGGATGCATCAAAAAAGCATGGCTGGTCGCTGGCAGGCCTACGTGAAGGACAAGTTGTCTTCAGCGCTGAATGGGCGCTCGGCATTCATGCTCTTCATTCTGTCGTTCGTGACGGTATATCGCGAAGTCTTCGAGACGGTGTTGTTCTACGCTGCGCTGTGGACCGGTGGAAACGGGGCGTATATGTTATTGGGTATGGCTGCTGCCATTCTGATTTTGGCTGTCGTTGCCTTCATTCTCCTGCGGACATCCGCCCGACTGCCGATCGGTCAGTTCTTTGCTGCCAGCTCCGCGTTGGTCGCCCTCCTGGCCTTCGTCATGGTCGGTAAGGGCGTGGCGGCTTTACAGAAGGTCGGCGTATTCGACATCACGCCCATAACCTTCCCGCAAGTCGATTTACTTGGCATTTATCCTACGACGCAGACGGTTGCTGCCCAATTACTAATATTGGCCATCATTGTTGCAAGCGTAATGTACAACGTACGGTCTGCCAGAATGTAGACGGCGTCTTAACGGGGCCAATAGCGTCATTGCCGTTTGGCTCGGTTCGTATTGCCCGATTTGAATTGTTCGACGGCGAGCGCATGCAGTACCCCACATTCGCTTGACCTGCGCTGTGCATCACAACGGCGACGCAGACCGGCAAGTTGGCTTTGCAACGTCTGCAACGCTTGCATCTGCCGCTCTACGTCGAACAAATGGTCGTCGATCAGCTGATTCACGTCATCGCACAATAAGTCCGGCTTGTCTTGCAACTCAATGAGTCTGGCTATTTCTTGCATGGCCAGCCCGAGTGCGCGGCAATTGCGGATAAAGAGCAGACGCTCCAAATCTTGTTCGCCATAGACACGGTAGTTCCCCGGCGTGCGTCCAGGATTACCCAACAGCCCCTTGCTCTCATAGAAGCGCACGGTCACCGCTTGGCAGCCAGCCGCTTTCGCGAATTCGCTTATTTTCATAAAGCCTCCTTGACCTTATAGCTACTATAAGCTTTATTCTGCAAGAATTGACGCGGGAGGACAACATGGCGGCAGAAACGAGTCAGCAGGGAAACAACCGTTACCGTAGCACCTATACGGTACCGAAGATGGATTGCCCTTCAGAAGAGAACTTGATTCGGATGGCACTGGCAGCCATACCGGTCCACCAATTTGCATTCGACCTTCAGAACAGACGTGTGACGATCGAGCATGACGGCATACCTGACGATGTATCTGCACGCCTTGAGCCTTTGAAACTAGGCGCGACCTTGGCCAGCTCCGAGCCACTATCGGTTCTAAATGATCGGCAGTCAACGCATCAAGAAACGACGTTCAGCATCCCGAAGATGGACTGTCCATCTGAAGAGAATCTGATCCGCATGGCGTTAGCCGACGAGCCCGTCACCTCATTGCGTTTCGACTTGCCGAATCGGACGTTATACATCACGCACAGTGCCGATCCGGCCGATTTGCTCGCACGCCTGTCGCCATTGAATCTTGGGGCGTCGGTGAAAGAAACGCGTGTGGTAGGCGAAGGCAGCAGCGGTTATCAGCAAACTGTTTTTTCCATACCGAAGATGGATTGCCCTTCTGAAGAAAACCTGATCCGCATGGCGCTTCAGGAATACGGTGATAGCGTGCGTTTGTCGTTCGATCTAAAAAGCCGTCAGTTGCAGGTCGTGCACCAGGTGCCGGCGTCAGAGATTCTTGCCAAGCTCAGCCCTTTGAATCTCGGTGCATCGATTACGCAGACAACAATGGCGGACAGCGGACCGGTCAGCGCGACGGCGGCACCAGACGACACAGGAGAAGCGCGCACGCTGCGTCTGCTGCTGGCGATCAATGGCGCCATGTTTGCCGTCGAAATGATATTGGGATTAATGGCGCAATCGGCCGGGCTGGTCGCGGATTCTCTGGATATGTTCGCCGACGCTGCCGTGTATGGGCTTTCGCTTTACGCGGTTGGCGGGGCCGCGCACATGAAGGTCCGGGCAGCGCATATCGCTGGTTGGCTACAGATGATTCTGGCCGTCGGCGCGCTGGTAGAAGTCATACGCCGGTTCACGTTCGGCAGCGAACCGGAGTCGGACCTGATGATGGGGATCGGCGTACTTGCCCTGATCGCTAACGTGAGCTGCCTGGTACTGATTTCCCAAAAACGGAATCATGGGGTGCACATGAAAGCGAGTTACATCTTTTCTGCGAACGATGTGCTGGCGAACATCGGTGTCATCGTGGCCGGCTTGCTTGTCCACTGGACACATTCGTCGTATCCGGATCTTATTATCGGCACCTTCATCGCGTTGATTGTCATGCGTGGTGCTCAACGCATTTTGAAACTCTCTTGATGGATATTCCCTTTCAGGAGACCTCAACGGAGCAACGCTGGCTCCAAGCAAGAAGGCGGCACCGCACGGGCCTGCTCACGCTCGCCTTCATTGTGTTCGCTCTTGATCAGTTGACCAAACGGTGGATAGAGTCGACCTTGGACTTGGGGCAAGTATGGCCGGTATCGTCCTTTTTCAATTTGGTTCATGCCCTCAATACAGGTGCGGCATTCAGCTTTCTGGCCGACCAATCCGGGTGGCAACGTTGGTTTTTGATCGCACTCGGCGTCGGCATATCAGCTGCGCTCACCATATCGATCGTCTTGCATCCACTGCAAAAAACGGCGACATCGTTTGCCCTGCTAATTGGCGGCGCGATGAGCAATGTTGCTGATCGTTTAACGCGGGGCGCCGTTGTCGACTGGCTGGATTTTTACCTGATGAGATGGCATTGGCCCGCATTCAATATTGCGGACATGTCGATCGTGGTCGGCGCGCTCTTGCTTTGCCTCCACGCACATTACGGCGAACAGCCGACTCCCTGAGAGGGGACAGCCGGGACGTTAAAAAAATTGCGGTTGGTTCTCGCCTTCAAACTTATATTGAACTGTAGTGCGTGTTGCACTCCAATGCGAAATTAATGCCAAGCCGCAGTAACGCCACCTTAGCGGTCCTGCCAGCCTTCTTCGCTGACACGTCATATAAGTTCAATGCATCGTAGATATACCTACATTGCGAGTCTCACATCTATAACCACGTCAATAAATAAATTCTTCAAAGCGAAGGCGGCGGCAAAAGCGCTGCGAAATTGTGGCTACTATGAGATGCGAATTTATGGCTACTTTGGCGTGCGGATCAATGGCTACTTTCATGCGCATCCTCAATGTCCTGAGAAAACAGGGTTTTCAAGTACGGAAGTGCGTAATCTTGCCGCCAGCTACTGCTAATTACGATTTGTACATTTACGTATTCTCTTAGTACTGCCTCAAGCCTCGGTAGATTGCAAAATAATTTCGCACTGTCCTGAGGTGGAGGAAAATCATGCAGAACGCCGTCAAAATCTAGAAAAATAATTTTCATTCTGCGAATCGCATTTAACCTGTACCTAACAGATACGTGGAGCGCGTAGACGTCATCAAAGTGTGACTTTACGGAATGAGATACCAAAGAAAAAGGCCCCGAAGGGCCTGATCTCGGTAGTAGGCTACCTTGCGAGATTCTGTTTCCCCTGCTAGCCGCAGGACCCAATTTTCTTTGGGCAGCACGTCCGTCTTTCACTCGCTCTCGGATCGTCTTGGACGGAATTGTACATTGAGAGTCAGTCTCGCAATGCGTCAGTGGCACTAAATTTTCGTCCAACCGGCGCTACTTTCCCCAACACTTCGCAGTTCTGTCGCGTGTCTTACTAATCATGACGATCCGCTACGATTGCCAGAAAAAGAAAAGCCGCCAAGGTTGCGCATTGTTAAGAGGCGTGGCGGCTATGTTGAAATCACTATAACCAAACCAGTGCATTTGCACAAGACCTTTAGTGAGTATACGCATCGACATTGCCACTGATTCGCATCTCAAAGCTGCCACCTAACGCATCTGAAACCTGCCATCGATTCGCATGGCAAATTTGCCTACGCAGACCAAGCGTTATGCGATCAGTTCAATGCCACAAACTGATTTATGGATTTTGGCCGAGCGTTTTTTCTCCAAACACCCAGGGCAGCAAGCGCGCAATATTCAACGCATCATCGAGACCACGATGATGCGTTCCCTCCAGCGTGAGTCGAGCTAGTTGACAGGCCTTGACCATCCCAACCTCTTTACCGATGCGCTGCGCTTTTGCGAATAATCGCTTGGCATTCTGGTGCGGGAGGCCAAGCGGTTCGGCAATTCCATGCAAAGCGCTATCCCGCATGATTTGTTTTTGGTCGTATGCACCCCAGCTCACCCAGATTGATGTTGCGGTTCGATATTGCTCGACAAACTGGTGGAGCAATACCGCCGCATCCGGAAACAATGGCGCGCTATCCACATCACCTTGGTGAATGCCTGTGAGAGAAGTACAAAACGTAGTCAATTTTGGATTTCTGACGGGGCGCACGAACGATTGAAAGCGTCCCAGAACCGTTGCCTCGGGCCCAACCCAGCACGCACCGATTTCGATGGTTTCCATCTGCTCTGCAACGATAGAGCCGTCATCCGAGCAAGTCGCTTCAAGGTCAATTACTAGAATCGTCGCGTCTGGACGTGCCATTCATTCTCCACTTCAAATACTTTATCGATAGAAGACGCTTCCTCATGAGGATTCTTCCTCCGTCTGTCTTTATCCGATCGATATGCTATGTACTTGTAGCTGTTCTTTGATATTCGCCTCGTGTTTGGCCAGCCAATTCCCTGGCTCGATCTTTTCAGATTTTTTCCCTAACCGAGACATAGCCAGCCTAGCGGCCTTGGCACGCTCGTTTTTATCCTTTGTCAGAAAACAGAACAGGGAAAAATCATTCTCGAAAAATTTTCGCTCAAGATCGAGTAAACGCTGCCCTTCTTGGATAGATCCGACATATTGTTGCAGCCTTCCTGCAACAGCATTGACTTGCTTAGATTTACGTCGCAAATCCGGCTCTTGGATCAATGTTTCGGCAAGTTCGTACGCACGTACAATGTCATTGACTGCATCGTAGAGCGCATTAAATGCTCCTGCAGTAACCAGATCAAGTGCGGCAAGACTTCCAAGCCGGTGTTGGAATGAGCTGTTTTCGTATGTCGTGTGTCCATTCGAATCTGTCTCGGTTCGCTGCCGTGTGGCAGTAATGAAGACTTCATAGCGACGCGTTCTGACCATGTCCTGTAAACGTCTCGTGGTCAGCAAACCGAACTGACTTGTTGTCTTTTGCATCCGAGCTTCAAGGGCTTTGACGTCCGCCTGCATCTTTCCTAGCGCTCCAAGGCGCTCGGACTTGGCTGTAAGCGCTTCCGATAATGAGGCGATGCGCTCTTGCCGCGCCTTTTCATTCCGATAATGACTGAGATCGACCATCAATCGGCGATCGGCACCGAATTTGTTCACGCCACAATCGCCTCCGACCAAAGTCAACTTTCCGTCGGCTCTCTCGACAAGCCAGCCATGATTATGTGGTTCCTCGCACAGTTTTCCATTTTCTTTCTGCACACAGCAGCGCACTTTTTCCGGTAAGTGATAGTCGCCAAACAATCGTTTGTAATTAGCCGGGTTGAGTGGTGCATTCACTTCAAACTGATCGAGTGCTTGAATTTCTTCGAAGCTGCCGAAGGTACGAATTTCTAAACTGGATGCATTAGGCTGAGCACTCATGGATAGTGGGCAAAGTTGTTTGCAATGTCGCATTCTATACTGGACATACGTACAGTAACCGACCATGCCAAATGATTTGATTATCTCCATTATTTCGACTATTATTGAAATATGGAAGAATTAGAAATCGCCAAAGCGCTAAGTGCCATCGCGCACGAGTCGCGGCTCGCCGTTTTCCGTCATCTTGTTCAGGCCGGACCGCAAGGTCTACCCGCCGGCAAGCTGGCCGAATTAACAGGCTTGGCTCCTTCGTCCCTATCGTTCCATCTCAAGGAACTCGTCATGGCCAATATGGCGAGCTCAAGGCAGGAAGGGCGATTTGTCATCTACTCGGCCAAGTACGAAACCATGAATGCCGTGCTGGCCTACCTCACTGAAAACTGCTGCGGCGGCAACCCTTGCACTCCGGCTTCCCCCGCCTGCTGCCCTGAAGGAGAATCGTCATGAAACGCATGCATGTCCATGTCCGTGTGGCCGATCTGGCGCACAACATCCGTTTTTACTCGGCGCTGTTTAATGCAGAACCAACAGTCGTCAAGTCTGACTATGCCAAGTGGATGCTCGAAGACCCACGCATCAACTTCGCGATCTCATCGCGCTCGAACGCCATTGGCGTCGACCACTTGGGCTTTCAAGTAGAAACCGAGGAAGAGCTTGAAGAGATGAACGAGCGGCTTGCGAAGGCCGATCTACCAATCGAAACGCAGGTAGACGCCGCATGTTGCTACGCAAAGTCGAACAAGCACTGGACTATTGATCCGCAAGGGATTGCCTGGGAGAGCTATCACACGCTCGACAGCATTCCGGTGTTCAGCGAATCGCGCGAAGAGCCAGCCGAAACGGCCTGCTGCGCACCGGCACCCACGATTATTCCCGTTGCGGCATGCTGCGCGCCCGCCAAAGACAAAAGCAGCTCGGGCTGCTAACCATCCGTTCTTAACTTCCACCTCGATCGCGACATCATGACCGACAAAACCTACAACATCCTTTTCCTCTGCACCGGTAATTCCGCACGCTCGATCATGGCAGAAGCGCTTGTCAGCACCATGAGCAAAGGCCGCTTCAAGGGCTTCAGCGCTGGCAGCAATCCGGGCGGCAAGGTCAATCCGTTCGCAATTGAGATGGTGACCCGCACTGGATATCCAGTCGACCATTTGCGCAGCAAGAGCTGGGATGAGTTCGCCGCACCAGACGCGCCACATATGGACTTCATCATCACCGTTTGCGATAACGCGGCCGGCGAAGCCTGCCCGCACTGGCC
This sequence comes from Oxalicibacterium solurbis, assembly GCF_014635845.1. Taxonomy (GTDB): domain Bacteria; phylum Pseudomonadota; class Gammaproteobacteria; order Burkholderiales; family Burkholderiaceae_D; genus Oxalicibacterium; species Oxalicibacterium solurbis. The sequence continues at coordinate 14,791 of NZ_BMDP01000005.1, forward strand.
AGGGCACCCAGCGACAGCACACTGGGGCTTTGAAGATCCAGCTGCGGCAGAAGGTACTGATGAAGAAAAACGTGCCGTGTTTGAAAAGATATATCGTCAGATTCTGGCGCGGATGAATACTTTCCTCAGCCTTCCACTGCACGTGCTGGAAAAGCACGCCATCCAGCAAGAACTCCGCAAGATTGGTGAAACACCGGTCGCAGCCTAACCGTCATGACAGCTTCACAAGCGGCCGTCGCGAAAGAGGCAGCACCAAGCATTGGTTTTTTTGAGCGATATCTGACGGTCTGGGTCGCGCTATGCATTGTTGTCATCGGCATCGGGCAGGTCTTCCCTTCCGTGGTACGTGTAGTTGGCGGCATGGAAATCGCCCAGGTCAATCTGGCGGTGGGCGTACTGATCTGGGTGATGATCATTCCAACTGCCCATCAAGCGCCATGTAGTGGCAAGTTTGCCATGCGAATAGATGGCAACTTTCAGATGCGACCCGTAGCAGGTTTGTTATGCGATCAGATGGCAAGGTTGCGATGCGAATCGATGGAAGTTTTGATGCGAATATTCACTTTAGAGCGTACCGTAGAAATTTCAGCCAAGATATCAATGCCAGATAAGGCAAGTATAGAAAAGTTAGGAAAGTTATCGAAATTTCCTAACTTTGACGACTGAGACTTGGTTATGCGATTCGCCTTCAACTGCAATGATGACAAATTAACAAATTGTTGGTAAATATTCCTAGTATCGGATCTCACCTTCCTGAATAATTATCGGGCGCCATTTGCGCATGAATTACTTGGGAGGAAACATGAAAAAACTATTAGCCGTGGCATGCATGCTTTTGATGAGCTCTGCAGCCTTTGCTCATTCGGGCGGAACCGATAAAAATGGTTGCCACAATGATCGTAAAAATGGCGGTTATCACTGCCATTAAGATTGACGATGTGATTGGTGGCTTACGACAGGATGCAGTAAGCCACCTTCTTCTACCCTTCCCCTAGGGATTGGGGTTGGAATTTGTCGAGCAACCCACGCAGCTCTGCAATCCGGTTTTCTTGAGAATCAATTTGAGCGGTCGCGGCGGCAAGCTGTAGTTGCGACTGTTGTAGATCCACAACGGACCGCGCATATTGTGTATCGCGCTCGACCAACATTTTCTCCTTTTGCGCCAAATCCTTTTCAAGCAAGTTGCAGCGTTCCTGGAATGGCCGTAACACATCTATTTTCTGTTCGGTCTGATGCAGACGGGTATCCCGTTCGCGTAGCGCCAATTCAGCATGTGAAATTTCATTGACCAGTCGACTTCCCTCTTGATTGAGCCGCGTCACTTCTTCTTGCTTAACGACCAGGCTTTGCTGGAGGTGTCGCATTTCGGCTTGTAGTTGCTGAATTTGCTGCTCATGCCGGCGACTATCCTGATCGCGCTGCTCTTTTACCGAGTGTCGATAATGCTCCAGCGCTTCTCTGGCATGCTGATGCTTTTCTTCCAGCGAACGTCGATGCCCTTCGTTTTCCAAAAGGCGCTCTTTGAGATCAGCCACTTGCTGTTCAGCCGTATGTCGCGCAATCGATTCTGATTGGAGTTGCGTTCGGCGTTGCTCCTGACTATCTGCCAGAGCGTTGTAAGCGTTTCGTACCTGGTCAAGCTGGGCAGTCAAGGAATCGATTTGCGCCCTGAACTCGGCAGCAGTGTCCGCGTGGTACCGCTCGCGTTCAGCCGCTTGTACCTGACATTCATCGATCTTGGCGCGCGATTCGTTTTCCAACTGCATGGCCAACCGCTCCACCAGGTCCAGCACTGCCTCGGAGACGGTCATGCAGCCATTAGCAACACCGCCCTCTTCGTCTTCCAGTTCCTTCAGGTATTTGTGGATCGTTGTTTTGGAGCCGGTATTGCCCAATTCAATACGTATGGCATCAAGCGATGGGTGCCGGCCAAGCGCCAACAACGCATCACGTGCCTTTTTCACGTCAGTCTTATATAGACCGCTTCGCGCCATTGGATCGTCCTCAATCAATATCATACCGTGGTACGTACCACGTATATACATACTAATAATACCGCAATTCTGGAGAAAAATTTGAACTGATTGATGCCAGATAATAAAAAATTATCCTATGTGATGCCTCCAGAATGCACATTTAGCACGGTGCTTGCCTGTACCGCAGCGTTAGGCAGCACGATCGTTAATGCAACGAATAAAGCTTTAATCAGGACGCGAATTTGCAACGATGATGGCTGTCAAATCAACGTCGGAATAATATTTGGAATAATTTGTTGAATATTTTGTTGTTGCGGCATATGATTCAGACATTCCGATCCTATGGAGTCTGTATGCCGTTTCTGATCAAGTCCCAAGCTGATACTCTGCTACGTCCATTTTTCAACGATTTCGAACAAATCATGCGTGCCGCCTGGCAGGATTGGCGGGATAACCGGTTGGCAGCACAGATGCAACATAAGCGTGTGCGAGCAGCCATTGTATGGAACCAGATGTTGGCACATGCCAAACGGCAGTTTGATGGCCGCGAGGACGTCACTGTTGATACGGTCAAGGAATGGGAAGGCATCCTGATTGATGGGCGAATCTTTATCCGCATGAAAAAAGGGACGGATAAGCTACTTTCCCGCAATTTTCCTACACAGACAGCATTGGCGTTTCATGATCAGGATCAGGATTTGTTCGGCGGAATTGTCCGTCTAGAATTACTTTATGTGTTGAACACGGCCGAAACAGACATTGAGCGCATCGTTTTGATTCAACGACACAAGAAGCAAATTGTTTGGTCGATTGACTTGCTCGACGAAGCAGACGACAGGCACAATGTACAGCCGCTTATTCCGCTGGAACCCGCCCCCGAAACGGGCTCTGTGGCGGACCGGATTATCAAACCGAAGACAGATCAAATAGACAAGAAGCAATATGGAAGCTCAGGCGTCGATTCCTAACGCGGTATTTCGCCCGGATTTATTGGGCCTGCGTCGCCGCATGCGCGACATGGGGCAGGCCCAATTGGCCGATGCATGTGGGATTGGCCAAGGAACCTTGTCCAAGATTGAACAAGGCCTGCGTGAACCAACGGAAGAGATCGTACATAAGCTGGCCTCAGCCCTGCACTGCTCTCCCTCATTCTTTTATCAGGCAGAGCGTGAATACGGCTCACCGATGAGTGCGCATCCGATGTTCCGCAAAAAGGCTTCGGTCGGACAGAAAGTGCTCGATCGCGTCATTGCGGAATTGAATGTCCGCATCGGGCATATTCGGACGTTTCTATCGAGCGTCGATTTTGCACCTGAATTGCCTTTTCCGCAGTATGACGTGGATGACTATAACGGCGACATCGAAACAATCGCCGAACACGTGCGCCGCGCCTGGTACGTGCCCCGTGGTCCAATCAAATCGTTAACGGAGTTTGCCGAACGTGCCGGCTGTCTGGTTGTGCACTGTGACATGGAAGCAGCGCGCATCGATGGTGTCAGCTACCGTATTCCAGGCCTTCCGCCAATTATTTTCCTGAATCGCAATCAGCCGGCTGACCGTATGCGGTTTTCACTGGCCCATGAACTAGGGCATTTGATTCTGCATGACTATCCAACGCCAGACATGGAGAAGCAGGCCGATCAGTTTGCGTCTGCATTGCTGATGCCGAAAAGCGATATTGGTCCAGAATTGAATGGGTTGACGATCGAAAAAGCCGCGTACATGAAACCGCTGTGGCGCGTGTCGATGGCATCGCTGATTTATCGCGCCTCAACGCTCAATCGCATCGATCAGGGGAAATACATCTATCTGTGGCGTCAAATGTCGGCACGGAACTTCCGCTTACGTGAGCCAGCTTCACTGGATTTTCCTCATGAGGTTCCCAGCGTCATGGACGCCCTGGTGACCAATCTCACCCACAACATGGGTTACTCCCATGACGAACTGGCCGCGATTCTGCACCTGTATTACGACGAAGTTGCACATATGTACAACTTGACGCCGTCTGCTCCGAAAACTGGCTTGCGTGTTGTGAAGTAATGTCTGGTGTCACAAAAGTCGAGCAATACCTGCAAGCCGCCATACGGGAAAACACCCGTAAAAGCTATGATGGGGCAATCAGGCACTTCGAGATCGAGTGGCGAGGATTTTTACCGGCAACGGCTGATAGTGTTGCCCGTTATCTAGCCGACTATGCTGGCAATCTATCCGTCAGTACGTTGCGCCAACGTCTTGCCGGACTAGCGCAATGGCATGTCGACCAAGGCTTTCCGGATCCGACAAAAGCGCCGGTAGTAAAAAAGACCATGCGTGGTATCCAAGCGCTGCATCCAGCGCGAGAAAAGCAGGCACGGCCGCTGCAGCTGGCGCAGCTCGATCAAGTCTCTAAATGGCTGAATCAAGAAATCCAGCATGCCCAAGACTGCGGCGACAGGCCCACATTTTTGCGTCATTCCCGTGACAAGGCTCTTCTTTTACTGGGATTTTGGCGAGGCTTTCGAGGAGACGAGCTATCGCGATTGGAAGTGCAAAATGTGGAGGTCGTTTCCGGCGCAGGGATGACGGTGTTTTTGTCGCGCACCAAAGGCGACCGCAACAACCAAGGAACATTTTTTAAAGTGCCTGCATTGTCCCGACTCTGCCCAGTCGAAGCGTATTTGGACTGGATCTACGCGGGAGGTCTAACTGAAGGGGCAGTTTTTCGCCGCGTCGATCGCTGGGGGCACATCGGCGATCGCGGACTGCATATAGACAGCCTCGTACCGTTACTACGTATCGCATTCGCATCTGCGAACGTGCCATTTGCAGATCAATATAGCGGCCATTCGCTGAGACGTGGATTTGCCAACTGGGCGACTTCCAATGGATGGGATCTAAAAACCTTGATGGAATATGTCGGATGGAAGAGTGTTCAATCTGCTATGCGCTACGTTGACTCCGTAGATCCATTTGGACAGGCGAGAATCGAAAATGCGCTGTCAGCGAACCAATCGCGCCATATTCCTTCATAAAACTGCTATCTATTAATGTTCGTGCTCTGGTTCGTACGACTGACAATAGCAATCACGGATATTCCTCTACTAAATCACTAACGAGATGCACTGTTAGACTGGTCTTTCCACTTGGAATGTCCCATACGTGAAGGTCGGGACGTCCCCCAAGTATGGCACGCAAGGACCGTCAATATCCGCAACGCTAGTCTCTTCCTGGCACACTTTCCAACAGCACATTGAGACTGCTTCTAAGTAAGGTCCACGTTCGCGGTAGCACCCAAAAACAGATTGCCACTGCTACTACAGAATCGCCCCATGTCCACCCCGTATAGCGGATGATGACGGCGCCTACAATAACACCAAGCGAACCAAGCATATCGCTCCTCACTTCGAAATACGGCCCCTTCATGCTCTTGTCTTTACCACCGGACAGAACACACATGCTGACGAGGTTGGTTATCAACCCAAGTATGGCAATGATCAGCATGCCGGCGGACTGGATTTCTGACGGTAATTGCAAGCGCCGATAGATGTCAAAGAGAATATATAAGGCGACACCGAACAGCAATACAGCGATGAATGCAGCAGCCAGAATCCCGAAACGGTAGTAACCGAAGGTTCGCATTCTGTTCGTTGGTCGCCTACCAATACGGATTGCGGCAAATGCGATCGCTAGCTCCGTGGTATCAGTAAACATATGGGCTTCATCGGATAGCAACGCCAGACTGCTGGTCAATATGCCACCAATCACTGTAGCGATCAGGAAGTCGGTAATCAGACCCAGCGCGAGCAGCAATGCCTTCTCACTCCCCTCACCTTGCGGCACGTGGGAATGCGAATGACCCAAGTGAGAATGCCCGTGTCGCATCATGTCGCTCCTTTCGGATAAGCTCGCCGCCTCCAAAACAGGAGTCTCGCGTACCATGAACTGTCCTGTGCGCCATTCATTCCAGTCGATTCATCGTCACGATGCATAATCTCGTACAGTAGCGGCAATACCAGCAGCGTCAGCAGCGTCGAGGATAAAATGCCGCCAATAACCACTGTTGCCAGTGGTCGCTGTACTTCGGCTCCGGTACCGGTGGCCAATGCCATCGGCACGAAGCCGAGTGAGGCGACAAGCGCAGTCATCAATACCGGGCGCAACCGTGTCATCGCTCCTTCATGGATGGCATCAGACAACGCTCTTCCCTCTTCCCTCAAGTTGCGAATGAACGAGATCATCACCAATCCATTCAACACGGCCACGCCAGACAGTGCGATGAAGCCGACCGCAGCCGAGATAGATAAGGGAATCCCGCGCAACCATAGTGCGATCACACCGCCCGTCAGGGCAAACGGGATGCCCGTGAAGACCAGCAAACCGTCCTTGATATTGCCGAACATGGCAAACAGCAGCACAAAGACCAGCAGCAAGGAGATTGGCACCACGATTTGCAGTCGTTGTGCTGCCGATGCAAGGTTTTCGTACTGGCCGCCCCATGCTATCCAATAACCAGGAGGAATCTTCACGCTTTGGTTGACTTGCACCTCGGCATCCGCAACAAAGGAACCGAGATCCCGTCCGCGGACATTGGCGCTGACCACTACCCGGCGCTTGCCGTCTTCACGGCTGATCTGGTTCGGGCCCGGTGCAATATCCAGGCCAGCGATCTCCCCCAGAGGGATATAGCTGGCGTTCTGGTTCGGGTTCGTCGCCGGCAACTGGATCGGCAAGCGTTTCATCGCTTCGGGATCACCACGTATCGATTCTGGCAGGCGGACGACAATATCGAAGCGGCGGTCCCCCTCGAATAAGGTTCCGGCTTCCTGACCACCTATCGCTGTCGAAATCGCCTGCTGGACCGTGGCAATGTTGAGGCCATAGCGCGCCGCTTTGTCACGGTCGATATTGATTGTCAGCATAGGCAACCCGGTGGTTTGCTCCACTTTGACTTCAGACGCGCCGGAGACGCCCTTCAGAGCTTGGGCAATACGATTTGCCGTTTCATTCAACACATTCATATCGTCACCGAACACCTTCACCGCGACGTCACTTCGCACACCGGATATCAACTCATTGAATCGTAGTTGAATCGGTTGCGAGAACTCGTAGCTATTCCCCGGTATCTTGTCGACTACCTCTTGAATCTGCGCAAGCAGCTCGTCACGTGACTTTCTCGGTTTGGGCCACTGATCTTCCGGCTTCAGCATGATGTAGCCGTCGGAAATATTCGGCGGCATCGGATCGGATGCGACTTCCGCAGTGCCAGTGCGTGCGAAGACACGCTCGATCTCAGGGAAGGTCTTTATCAAGGTCGTTTCGATCTGCCTTTGCATTTCGACGGATTGCGTCAGGCTGGTAGCGGGAATCCGTAAGGCTTGAATGGCAATATCGCCTTCATTCAAGCTGGGTACAAATTCGCTTCCCATGCGTGAAGCGATTAACAAGCACAACACAATGATTGCCCCAGCCAGCGCCAGAATCACCGGTTTGTTCGCCATTCCATGCTTGAGCAAGGGCTCGTACCGAGCTCTGGCGTATTCCATCAGCCGATTTTCTTTTTCCTGAACCTTATCCCCGATGAACAGCGCCACCGCGGCTGGAATGAAAGTTACCGAGAGGATCATCGCACCGAGCAAGGCCGTAACAACGGTGAAGGCCATCGGATGGAACATTTTCCCCTCTACGCCAGAAAGAGCAAAGATGGGCAGGTACACGATCATGATGATCAACTGGCCGAAAATCAGCGGTCGGCGCGCCTCCCTGGAAGCGGCGTAGACCTCGTGGAAGCGTTCGGAGCGCGTCAACGGACGGCCGTGATGCCTTTGCGCGTGCGCGAGCCGCCGCACGCAGTTCTCGACGATGACCACCGCACCATCGATAATGATGCCAAAATCCAGCGCGCCCAGACTGAGCAGATTGGCGCTGACCTGATTGCTGACCATGCCGGTGAATGTGAACAGCATCGCGAGTGGGATCACCATCGCGGTGATGAGCGCCGCACGAATGTTCCCAAGAAACAGGAACAGAACCGCGATCACGAGAATGGCACCCTCCAGCAGATTCTTTTTGACCGTGTGAATCGCCTTGTCCACCAGGACGGTTCGGTCATAGACGGTGATGGCTTCCACGCCAGGCGGCAGGGTCTTGTTGATCTGCTCCATGCGTTTGGCTACCGCCTTGGAGACTGCACGGCTGTTCTCTCCCATCAGCATGAACACCGTTCCAAGAACCACTTCGCGCCCATTGTCTGTTGCTGCGCCCGTGCGCAGCTCGCGGCCGATATCGACCGTTGCCACATCGCGGATGCGAACCGGCACCCCACCGGTATTGGCGACAACGATATTGCGTATGTCGTCCAGCGTGCTGACCTGCCCTGGCACACGGATCAGATATTGCTCACCTCGGCGTTCAATGTAGCCTGCGCCGACATTGCTGTTGTTACTCCCCAGCGCCGTGACCAGGGATTCCAGCGTCAGATGGTAAGACGCGAGTTTTTCGGGCGAAGGCGCGACGTGGTATTCCTTCGCATAACCACCGATCGAGTTTATCTCAGTGACACCGCGCACGTTGCGTAATTGCGGTTTGATGATCCAGTCCTGGATCTCACGCAAGTCTGTTGCGGTGTAACCGGTACCGTCAGGCTTTTTGGCGTTTGGCTTCGCTTCGACAGTCCACAGGTAGATTTCACCCAGGCCCGTGGAAATTGGACCGAGCTTAGGCGTGATGCCAGCTGGCAAACTGTCTTTTGCTTCCTGTATCCGCTGATTGACCAGTTGGCGAGCGAAGTAGATATCCGTACCATCCTTGAAGACAACGGTAATTTGCGATAAACCATATCGCGACAGCGAGCGCGTCTGCTCCAGGTCAGGCAAACCAGCCATTACCGTTTCGATCGGATAGGTAATGCGTTGCTCTGTTTCGAGAGGTGAATAGCCAGGTGCCGCCGTGTTGATCTGGACCTGGACGTTTGTGATGTCGGGAACTGCGTCGATTGGCAGCTTCTGGTAGCTGTATATTCCATATCCTGCCATGCCCAGCACGGCAAGTAATACAAGCCAGCGATGGGCGATTGAAAATTGAATGATGCGTTCAAACATGTCGTTTTCCTCTCGCATCAATGCTCATGTTCGACATCGTTCTTGCCCTGTTCTGCCTTCAGGACAAAGCTGCCAGTAGCTGCATATGAAACGCCCTGCTGCAAGCCTTCCACTATTTCGACGTAATGGACGTCACTACGGCCCGTCTCTACGTGTACAGGAATGAAGCCCTGTGGCACCCGCACGAAGACGGTCGGCTTTTCTTCCACCGACTGGATCGCATCGGACAGCACTGCAAGGGGGACCTCAAATTCGCCGGACGCGATCTCCACGTTGGCAAACAGACCGGGGCGCCATGCCCCCTTCGGATTCGGCAATACGATGCGCGCCGTTGCGGTTCTGGTCTGTTCGCCCAGCAGTGCTCCTACGTACGAGACCCTCCCCTTGGCTTCGGAATCAAAGGAGGTGGCGCGCACCACAGCGCTTTCTCCCACGCGGACAGCGTCGAGCTGATGCGCTGGCACGCTGATTTCCGCCCACACGGTTGACAAGTCGGAAACGGTGAAGACATTCAGGTCTTCACGTACCGACTCTCCCTGCGAAATGTGCTTTTCGACGACCATGCCGTCGAACGGCGCGCGAAGTTCGAAGCGGTTCAATGCGCCAGTGTTTGCACTTGCACCAATCGCTGTCAGCTTTTGGCGTGCATTGCGTGCAGCGATTTCCGCCTCACGCAGCGCCTGCTGCGCCTGCAGATAATCCTGCTGTGCGGAAATTTTCTCCTCCCATAGCTGTCTCTCGCGCTTGTAGGTTGCGCGTGCCAATGCCAACCGTTCCTCAGCATTCAGCAAATCGCTGCGCAGATCCGAGACCACGGTACTGCTGATCGTTGCGAGCAACTGGCCTTTTTTGACTTGCTGACCGAGGTCGGCGGAAACCGACTCGACAATACCCGTTACGCGAGGGACGATATGCGCCGTTCGATCCTGATTGAACTTGATTTCCGCTGGAAGCTGGATCGTCGACGCAATGGTCGCCGGGCCGCTGGTCGCCAGTTTGATTCCTGCTTGAGCTATCTGCGCCTCATTCAGTACGATCGGCTTTTCTTCATCGGCGCGATGCCCAGCTTCGCCTTCATGTGCGTTGCTGTCTTGTGGGCGGTTCGCCGTTTCCGCAGTGGCGTGCGTTTCGCTTGGTTCGGCTTCGTTGCCGCTACTCTGCGGACGATCCAGCACAAGGATCAATGCACCAAGCAGCGCCGTGACGACAACGATGGCCAGAATGGCCGTCTTCTGTTTCTTGTTCATAAGTTCTCGCTTATTTTGTTGTGCCGGCGGCGCCGGTCAGCCGCTCGATCTCGGCCGCCGCGATATGGGCCTCCGAAAGAGAGCGCAAATATTGGGATTCGGCCTGAAAGAGGGTTCTCTGCGCATCAAGTACGTCGATGAAGTCAAATTTGCCGTATTCGAATCCCTTGGTCGCCGCTTGGTAGGCCGTCGTCGCGTCAGGCAGTATTTCCGATCGGTAAAGCGTCGCTTCTTCGTGCGCCGTCTTCAAGCGTTGATATTCACGGCGTATTTCATTTTCAGCTCTTACGCGCACAGCCGTAAGTTCGTCGTTGGCTGCATAGCTGCGGCTCAATGCCTCGTGGAGACTGCCTTGATTACGGTCGAATAGTGGCAATGGAATGGAAAGACCGATTACCGTCTGATCCCGGCCCAGCGTTTCATCGCGCTTGTTGCCGATGGTGAGCGTCAGATCACCGACCCGCTTGGAACGCTCGACGGCTACAAGTGCTCGCCGCCGCTCAAACTCCAGCCGCGCACGTATCACTTCTGGCGATTGACCTACCTGTGCCTGTACCGTGCTCCATGCAGGCAGTGCAGGCAAATCGTCGACCTCACCCCGTACCGTATCGAAATCCGGCTCGCCGATGCCGAGAAGCGCTGCCAAGCGGAATCGCGCATTGATCAGATCGCTGTTCGCCTGACTCAACTCCACCTGCGCGGCGGAGCGAGCCACACGGGCCTTGGTCTCATCTAGCGGAGAAACCTTACCGGCGGCGACGCGCTTTGCCGCAATATTCCTCGCTCGTTCTGCCAATTCGAGCGAGCTCTGCGCGATGCGGTATCGCTCTTGCATCGCCAGAACGGTGTAAAAAGCGCCCACGACTTCAGTTCTGATCTCAATACGTTTAGCGCGCAACGCCTCATCCGCAATGTCGGCGCCACGCTGAGCCGCTTCCATACGTGCAGCACGTTTTCCACCCAGCTCGATCGGCTGGCTTAACTGTACCGTCGTCGTGCGCGTTTCCTTGTGCAGATCTTCAAGCAGATAGCCGAGTTCGGGATTCGGTATCGCACTGGCCTGACGTTTCAATCCGGCATTGGCCTCTACTTCATGCAGCGCGATGCTAATCTCCGGGTTGTTTTGCAAGGCGCGGTCGATCGCTTGCTGCAGGGTGAGCGCACCATCGTCCTGGTGAAGATAGAACGTTTTTTGCTCGCTGCGCGATTGAATATTTTGAGGCGGTTCTGCGAATGCGATTTGCATGACAAACGGCACGGCGCAAATGAGCCAATATGACTTCGATGTCATCAGATTCTCCAAATGAAAAACAGGAAAAATCCGGCGACAAGCTCAGCGAGTCAGCAATGCAAAAATATGAAGACTGAGGTCAACGCCGGACTAGACGGCAGCTGACCACTTGGGACGCTCAGGGCGAGGAGAAGGAAGTGACGCGAAGAAGGTTGCTGTCGAAATCAGCGATTTAAAAGCTATGACGTTGAATATTGGTGCAGCCAAGCCAAGCGGTGGCAGAATGACATTGGAATGATGCGCCAGATGGCATACCGAGCAATTGTCATCAAAACCAACAGGCGTTTTATTGGTGTGAGAGTTGTCCGCAACGACTTCTCTACTCCCGTCATCATGATTATGAGCGAAATAGCCGCCTGTCGCCTCCGCCAGCTCGGAAGAGCTATAGAGGACAACGGCTCCCCAGCTCGCCTGAAGCGGCAATATGAAAAGCATGAAGATAATCACAAGACGACGCATGTTCCGAATAATAAGGTCTGGAAGCGCCGAATGCAATCCTCCAGAATTGCTAGTGGTCGCAACTACTTGAACGTACGCTCACCATACTTTTTATTCGCCATTTTTGAACCTTTTTCAGAATAGGGTTTGCCACAGCCCCTCTTAATTAACTCATCTATTTGCTTCAAGCCGCTCAACAGTGAAAAATGCTTGACCTTCCCACATGGGAAGGCCTAGGCTTGCGAAAATAAGAGAAAATTGCGCTGTCGACATGACTCGTTTCGTAAAAACCGTTCTGCTTTGGCTGTTGATCGCCGCGCTGCCCCTCCAGGGAATAGCCGCTGCGGTAAAGGCCGCTTGCGGCCCGGAACATCACGAAACAATAAGTTCAAATATCATGTCGTCTCATGAGGCGATGCCGGACGAAGAGCATGCACATCACACAATGGTGATGAACGATGCCGGAAATCCTTCCGATCACGGTTCGAAGAGCCAGCATCAGCATAAGAGCGCCTTTTGTAGTTCCTGTGCAGCCTGCTGTGTCGGTGCAGTCGCTCCGCCTGTCAGCTTGAAACAACCTTCCCCGCCGACTCTTTCTGAGACGGCACATGTTCTTGCCTCGCCATGGATTGCAGGATTCATTCCCGCCGGTCCTGAACGCCCTCCTCGACACCTTTCCGCTTAATCGAACGCGAATCTGCGCGTAGCGACACTTGTCGTTTGCCGTAGATCTATTGTGATCGCGCATTTGCGCGATCGCCTCATCGATTCTGAGGGAAATTATGGTCTTTTCATATCGGCTTATCGCCGCTGCTGTCGCGCTTCTGCCGGCAGTCGCGATGGCCAACCCATCGCACACCGCGCCCGATCCGGTCAGTGCAAACACAGCAGTACCGACACTGCAATATCAATCGAGTTTTGCATCCTATCGCGCCGCCGTCGATGAAGAAGCGACGCCTGATGCCCGCTGGATCAGCGCCAATCAGGAAGTTACTGGCGGCGGGCATTCCATGCACGGCATGCATGACATGCAGACCTCCAGTCCCGCCCCCATGCAGATGAATATGCAGGCGCATGAGGGACATGAAATGGGAGGTCACTAGGATGCGGCAGAACAAGAAACTTCGCCGTTATGTCGGCATTCCATTGATGCTTTCAATGCTCATCCTGGGCGGTTGTGCTTCCTTTTCGCAGGACGGCGGCTTTGACTCGGTATCGGCCCTGACAAAGGAACGTTCTGGCCAAAGCGTCCAGAAAATCGCTTCGCCGGATGCAGAAGATGCTGCGCGCGCAAAAGTGCGTGAGCTGCTTGCCACCCCTCTTACACCCGACACCGCCGTTCAGATCGCACTGCTGAACAACAAGGGATTGCAAGCATCGTTTGCCGAACTCGGGATCGCGGAGGCGGATTATGTGCAGGCCGGGCGCATGCGTAATCCGGGATTCTCGTTCGGAAGACTCGGTAATGGCAGTGACGCCGAGATCGACCGCAGTGTCATGTTCGATTTGATTGGTCTGCTCACAATCCCGGTAAGAAGCGGAATCGAACAGCGTCGCTTTGAACAGACGAAGCTACAAACCGCCAAGGAAGCGATCATGCTCGCTGGCGAAACACGGCGTGCCTATTTCAACGCCGTTTCTGCCGCGCAAACCGCGCAATACATGCAGCAGGTCCAACAGGCAGCCGAGGCCGGTGCAGAACTCGCACAACGAATGGCACGCGTGGGCAACTGGAGCAAATTGGATCAGGCGCGTGAGCAAGCATTTTATGCCGACGCAACCGCTCAGGTAGCCCGTGCCCGTCACAACGCAGTTGCTGCGCGTGAAAAATTGAATCGACTACTTGGGGTCTGGGGTAGCGGTTTGACCTACGAGCTGCCAGACAGGCTGCCTGATCTTCCCAGTTCTGTCGTGGAGGCAGGGAATATTGAGCAAAAAGCATTGGAACAACGGCTCGACGTCCAAATTGCAAAAGGCGATGCCGTGGCAACCGCTCGAGCCCTTGGCCTGACCAAGGCAACGCGGTTCATGAATGTGCTGGATGTCGGTTACATAAACAAGAGCGAGGCCGGCATGCCACGCGAGAACGGCTATGAAATTTCGCTCGAATTGCCGATCTTCGATTTCGGCGGCGCCCGCACGGCGAAAGCTGAAGCGATCTACATGCAGTCGGTAAACCGTACTGCGGACATCGCTATACGTGCCCGCTCCGAGGTACGTGAAGCTTATTCCGGATACAGAACTTCCTACGACATCGCGAAGCACTATCGGGATGAGGTAATCCCACTTCGCCAGAAGATTTCAGACGAAGTCATGCTCCGCTACAACGGCATGCTGGTGAGTGTTTTTGAATTGCTGACAGACGCCCGCGAGCAGATAAGCAACGTCAATGCGGCAATCGAAGCACAACGGGATTTCTGGATCGCAGAAACTGACCTTCAAGCTGCGATGAATGTTGGAGGCGCGGATAACGGCAGCTCGATGCAGGTTGCCAGTGGCGGCGCACCAAGCGCAGCTGCACACGATTAAAAGGACGCAATAAATGGTTTCTCGTAGAAATTTTTTCAAAGGTGCCGGTGTGGCGGTTACCGCTGGTCTTGTCAGCCGCGTCAATGCCGCGACCTTGCCCGAAATCGTCAACATGTCAGGGCCCGCGACGCAGCAGCCCTCGTTGCCCGCCAGCGGCCGCCCGTTCAATCCGGTCATCACGCTCAACGGCTGGTCTTTACCTTGGCGAATGAATGTCGGTGTCAAGGAGTTTCATCTGGTGGCTGAACCTGTCGTGCGCGAAATTGCGCCGGGCATGAAAGCGAACCTGTGGGGCTACAACGGCCAAAGCCCAGGCCCCACGATTGAAGTGGTTGAAGGCGATCGCGTCAGGCTGTTCGTGACCAATCGCCTGCCAGAAGCGACAAGCGTGCACTGGCATGGCCAGCGCTTGCCAAGCGGCATGGATGGCGTAACAGGCCTCACACAACGTGCAATCGAGCCGGGCAAAACATACGTGTACGAATTTGTCGCCGAGCATGCTGGCACGTTCATGTATCACCCGCATGCCGACGAAATGGTACAGATGGCGATGGGGATGATGGGATTCTGGGTCACTCACCCACGCAACCCGGCAGAGCATCGCGTCGATCGCGACTACGTCATGCTCCTCAACGCCTATGACATCGATCCCGGCAGCTATACGCCCAAAGTCAACACGATGCTGGACTTCAATTTATGGACCATCAATTCGCGTTCCTTCCCTGGCGTGGCGCCGATGGTCGCGACGACCGGAGATCGGGTTCGGGTGCGTATCGGCAATCTCACGATGACGAACCATCCGATACACCTGCACGGCTTTTCGATGGAAGTAACGGGCACCGATGGTGGCTGGGTACCGAAATCGGCACGCTGGCCGGAAGTGACAGTGGATATTGCCGTGGGCCAAATGCGCGCGGTCGAGTTCGTGGCCGACAAGGCGGGAGATTGGGCTTTTCACTGCCATAAGTCGCACCACACGATGGGACCAATGGGCCACTCGGTACCGACCATGATTGGCGTCAAGCAGGACGATATCACCAGGAAGATCAACAAGCTGGTGCCGGATTACATGGCAATGGGACAAAACGGCATGGGAAGCATGGCAACCATGCAGATGCCGATTCCCGACAATACCTTGCCGATGATGGACGGGCAAGGGCCATTCGGCGGAATCGAAATGGGCGGCATGTTCACGGTCCTGAAGGTACGAGATGGCCTGCCGCGTAACGACTATCGGGATGTCGCTTGGTACAAGCATCCGAAAGGCAAGCTCGCCTATGAATGGACTGGTGACAAGCCGCCAGTTAGCCAGGCGCCGAAGATGGACAGCGGTGTGCCGGCAACGGAAGTCACTGTCCGCAAACCTCAAAGTCATCAGCATTAAATTTAACCAAGGAGCTTTAAATGAAATCCGCAAAGAAATTCGTTCTGTCCGCCCTTTTTATTGCCGCGACTGCAGGACAGGCAACGGCATGGGCGCACGCAACCTTGCAAAGCGCGACGCCGGCAAAGGATGCCGAGGTCACCGTTGCGCCAAAAGAAGTCGTGATGCACTTCAACGAAGACCTTGAACCAGCATTTATTTCGGCCAAAGTCGTGGATAGCACGGGCGCAGTGGTTTCCACTGAAAAGGCCGCCCTGGATGCAAAGGACGCCACCGTCATGAAACTGGCTGTGCCGGCGCTGTCGCCGGGCAAGTACACCGTACAGTACAACGCCGTAGGCCATGACGGCCATCGTCGCAAGGGCGAATATTCCTTCACGGTGAAATAGCACATGGAAGCTTCGCTCCCACAGGTCATTGCGACCTCCTTCATTAACGTCAGCCTGGCATGGGTCGTCGGCGCGCTGGCCGCTCGCGCCTGGCTGACGAAAGTGAGCGCCGATTGGCGCATTCCGGCCAGCCGAGCCTTGTACCTCCTTATGCCGTATGCACTAATCACTTGCGCGTGCGCCCTCCTCTTTTCTCTCTGGTCTGAAGCCGTAGTTATGGCTGACGTTCCATTTTTTGAGGGAGGAGCGGCATTTAAGGAAATGCTGAAATCAACGCATTACGGACATGCGGGGCTGACCGCAATTACCGCCGTCGTATTGGCGCTGGCAGGACATCTGGTTTTGGCAAATCGGGAGACACCAAAATTCTACGCAGCGACAATCGCCGTCTTCGTCGTTCTACTCGGCGCTGCCCGCGTAAGTATCGGTCACGCATACGAATATGGCGCGTTCAGTCTGGCGACAGCAGTCGAGCTTGTCCACGTCCTTGCGATGGCCATGTGGGCCGGCATTGTCTTTATCGCCGGTTGGGTAGCGCTGCCAATAGTAAGCAAATCAGAGCACACCGCGATACCGGATCGCGCATCTTTTCTTAATAGCCTGTCGGACTGGGCGACCGTGGCGCTGATTGCGATCGTGGCCACTGGTGCATACAACGCTTACCGTGTTCTGCATGCGCCGGCAGACCTGTTCAGCTTTTACGGCAACGTACTGCTCTTCAAGCTCGCCATGGTAGCGATTGCGATTCTGCTCGGTGCCTACAACAAGTTTTTCGGCCTGCCTGGCGCATCCGCCTACGAGTTCAACGACAACACATCTGGTTTGCGCCGTGTAATCACCGTCCTGCGTGTGGAATCGGTTGCTCTATTTTTGGCAATAGTTGCCGCTGCAGTGCTGACTGGCAGTGCGCCGCCGGCATGATCACCCCACTTTTTATTTTTTGAAAGGAAGTCTATGAAATCAATCTCTACCGCCATCTTTTCCGCCATGTTGGTAATGGCTGCCGCTCCGGCTCTTCACGCCCAAAACGCCCCTGCTACAACGGATGCGTCTGCAGCGATGTCGAGCGGAGAGATAAAGAAAGTCGACAAGAGTACGGGCAAGCTCACCATCAAGCACGGGCCGCTCGTGAATCTCGGCATGGATGGCATGACGATGAACTTCAAGGTGTCCGATCCTGCGATGCTGGATGCCGTGAAGCCGGGCGACAAGGTGAACTTTATTGCCGAAGAGCCCAACGGCCAGTTGACTGTAACGAAGATCGTTAAACAGTAACTGATGCGCCGCTGCTTGCAGCGGCGAATTTAACACGATCTTGACGAGCGAAATGTTCGGGGAGGCGTACGTCCGTACGATTGGTGTTGTACCAGAAAACTTGAAATGTTATTTAAAAAATGATGAACATTTTTCCAATTCTTCGCTCGTAAATTGGTATCTACACCGTCGAGAAATCAGGGATCTGAGGTAGAAAACTTTGATGAGCACACGAAAGAATGACGGAATAGAACAAGGAATGGAATCTTACAGATAAAGGTGCTCACCCACCCCCAACCTGAAGGAGAAATGCCATGAATCAACAGCAATTCCAATCTTGTATCAACGCCTGTAACGACTGCGCAAATGCCTGCGATTACTGTTCCGCCGCATGTTTGGGCGAACAAGATGTGAAAGCGATGACGCGTTGTATCGCTCTCGATATCGACTGCGCACAGATCTGCCGCATGGCGGCGGCCTATATGGCGCGTGGCAGTGAATTCGCAGAACTGATTTGCCGCGCCTGCGCCGATATCTGCGACGCCTGCGGAAAAGAATGTGCGAAGCACAAGATGGACCACTGTCAGCAGTGTGCTCAAGCTTGTCGGCGCTGTGCCGAAGAATGCCGCAGCATGGCCGCGCAGCCGGCATAAGAACAGGACAGTAACGCCGCTTGCTGAATCCATGATGGAAGACGCAACGAAAGCTCGCGTATCAGGAGGTTGCCATGTACAAAATACAGGTAGAGAAGATGAGCTGCGGCGGATGTGCCAGCCGCGTGACCGAGGCAACCAAGGCCGTTGATCCGGCCGATCCCATTCCGGGGGCCGGATATTTCACCTTGGCGCGAACCTGACGCGCCTGGACGAGGGAGAAGACATGGACACGAAAACGCATTCTCACCATCGGGAACATGCCCACCAGACGGTCGAAGCTGGGACTGGTAAGCCCTTTATCGATCCCGTCTGCAAGATGACGGTGGCGGACGATCCGACTAAGCGAATTGAGTTTCAAGGAACGACCTACCACTTCTGCAGTACCGGCTGCATGGCCAAATTCCGCGAACATCCGAATACTTACCTGGCACCCTCGCCGTCAAACGACAACAAAAACGAACAAGCGGACACGGTCTACACGTGCCCAATGCATCCGCAGATTAGACAGAGTACACCGGGCGATTGCCCGATTTGCGGCATGTCGCTTGAACCGGTGATGCCTTCATTGGAAGAAGAATCGAATCCAGAACTTGCTGATTTTAGGCATCGCTTCTGGTGGACACTTCCCCTTACCGCTGCAGTCGTGCTGATTGCGATGTTTGGACATCAATTTGTCGCTGGTGGCCTTCCCAAGCAAAGTTGGATCGAACTGGTTCTCAGCTCGCCGGTGGTCTTGTGGGCCGGATGGCCGTTTCTGGTCCGATGTGTGCAATCTATCCGTCGTCGAAGCCTCAATATGTGGACGCTGATCGGCGTCGGCGTTTCCGCGGCATACTGGTATAGCGTTGCCGCCACCCTGTTTCCACAAATATTTCCCCAAAGCTTTGCCATGCAAGGACGCGTCAGCGTCTATTTCGAAGCGGCGTGCGCTATCGTTTCGCTGACCTTGCTCGGTCAAATTTTGGAGCTTAGGGCACGTTCACAGACTTCAGCCGCAATCAAGCTGTTGCTTGGCATGGCACCGAAAACCGCGCGCCGCATACTTTCAGACGGCACCGAAGAGGATATTCCGCTGACGCATGTTCATCCAGGGGACATCTTGCGCGTGCGGCCAGGAGAAAAGATCCCGGTGGATGGCGAGGTCATTGAAGGGCAAAGTGCGGTAGATGAGTCGATGTTGACCGGCGAACCGGTCCCGGTCACCAAGAAACTTGGCGACAAGATCATTGGCGCTACCTTGAATACCAGCGGTAGTCTCGTCATGAAGTCCGAGAAAGTCGGTGCTCAGACCGTGCTTTCTCAAATCGTACAAATGGTTGCGCAGGCACAGCGTTCGCGTGCGCCCCTGCAACGACTGGCCGATGTCGTCGCAGGTTATTTCGTGTTTGCCGTCATCGGTATTGCTGGCCTTACGCTGCTGGGATGGGGATTGTTCGGCCCGCAACCGAGCTGGGTATACGGGTTCATCAATGCGGTCTCCGTATTGATTATTGCCTGTCCCTGCGCGCTTGGTTTGGCCACACCTATGTCGATCATGGCCGCAACAGGCCGCGCTGCAGGGCACGGCATCCTGTTTCGGGACGCCGCCGCGATTGAGGCATTACGCAGCATCGATACGCTCATTGTCGACAAGACAGGCACCTTGACAGAGGGGCGTCCCGTGTTCAACCGCGCTCTCCCCGCCACCGGCCATTCTGAAGATGAAGTCATTCAGCTGGCTGCCAGCATTGATCAAGGTAGCGAACATCCCCTGGCGCAAGCCATCGTGGCGGAGGCGAATAAACGCAATCTATCCCTGGACAAACCGACCATGTTTGATTCAGAAAGCGGGATTGGTGTACGTGGGGTCGTGAAAGAACACCAGATCGCTTTGGGAAACTCGGCATTGATGGATGCAGAACAGGTTGATTGGTCATCATTGGCACAGCAAGCAGAAGCGCTGCGGCGTGAGGGTGCAAGCGTGATGTTTCTAGCCGCCGACGCACGTCTGGTTGGACTTCTCGCCGTTTCCGATCCGTTGAAGGCCAATACCAGCGAAGCTCTGCACGCCTTGCTGGGAAGCGGTATGCACGTCGTCATGGCGACCGGCGATGGCCTTACGACCGCACGGGCAGTTGCCGAGCGCCTGGGGATTAAAGACGTGTATGGCGAAGTCAAGCCGCAGGACAAATTACATCTGGTTGAAGATTTGCAGAAAGCAGGAAAGAAAGTCGCCATGGCGGGCGACGGCATCAATGACGCGCCCGCACTTGCACGCGCCGATGTCGGCATTGCGATGGGAACTGGCACCGATGTCGCAATCGGTAGTGCGCACATAACGCTGGTCAAGGGGGACTTGCGCGCCATTGCACGCGCCAGGGATTTATCGGAAGCGACGATCAAAAACATGCACCAGAACCTGGGATTCGCATTTATCTACAACGCGCTTGGCATTCCGTTGGCCGCCGGCCTGCTTTATCCGTTCACCGGACATTTTTTATCACCAATGATTGCCGCCGCCGCAATGAGCCTCAGTTCGGTTTCGGTCGTCATGAACGCGCTACGCCTGCGGCGGGATTGATGCCGAATTCACAACAAAAAGTTATTTATTGAAGAGGGAATGATGAGCTCCTATCAATTTGAAGAAGTGGACACATGGAGGCGGCGGCTGTTGAAAAGCGCAGGCGCTGTCGGCGCGTTGATGGGCTTCGGACCGGCGGGACGTTTTGCGTGGGGAGGCGATGCACCGGCACCGCAACCATCGGTATTACGGGGAACTGAATTCGAGCTCGATATCGCGCCAACGCCAGTGAACATTACCGGACAGGCACGCATTGCGACCGCAGTGAATGGTCAAATTCCAGCACCAACCCTGTACTGGCGCGAAGGCGACACAGTCACACTGCGTGTCACCAATCGTTTGTCGGTACCGAGTTCGATTCACTGGCACGGCATTCTTCTGCCGGCTGGTATGGATGGCGTGCCAGGCCTGAGCTTCCATGGCATTGCCCCTGGAGAAACCTTTGTCTATCAATTCGAAGTCAAGCAGACCGGCACTTACTGGTATCACAGCCACTCCCGATTCCAAGAACAAACGGGACTGTATGGATCCATCGTTATTGAACCGCGCGATGGAGAACGCTTCAAGGCCGATCGCGAGCATGTGGTGATGTTGTCGGACTGGACCGACGCGGAGCCCGAATCCATTTTTGCCAAGTTGAAAAAGACCGGGGATTTCTTCAACTTCAATCAACCCACGGTGGGTGGCTTCATGCGCGACGTTTCCCGCATGGGACTCAGCGAAGCGGTGAAAATGCGAAAAATGTGGAACCAGATGCGTATGATGCCCACCGACTTCAGCGACGTTACGGCAGCACTGGGCACCAGCGCCAGATTGACCTACCTTGTCAACGGGCAATCCGCTTCCAGAAATTGGACCGGCCTCTTCCAGTCAGGGGAAAAGCTCAGGCTGCGTTTTATCAACGGTTCCGCGACAACGATTTTTGACGTTCGGATACCTGGCCTGAAAATGACAGTCGTATCGGCTGACGGACAGGACGTCGAGCCAGTCCCCGTTGATGAGTTCCGGATATCCGTTGCCGAAACATACGATGTGCTTGTTGAGCCGCAGGGGGATAACGCCTACACCATCTTTGCCCAATCCATTGACCGTACCGGTTACACCAGGGGCACGCTGGCGCCCCGCCTCGGCATGCAAGCTGCCGTGCCGGCAGTCGATCAGCCGGAATGGTTGACCATGAAGGACATGATGGGTGCCATGGCCAGCATGGGGGGCATGAGCGGCATGGGGAAGATGGACGGCGCGGCCATGGATCATTCGATGATGCCCGGCATGCAACATGACCAGATGAACGGCATGTCGGACATGCCGATGCCAGCGGTACGCCATGCGAGGACTGAATACGGGCCGAACGTGGATATGCACGTCAATATGCCGCGCACCGACCTGCAGGATCCGGGCGTCAATCTGCGCAACAACGGAAGGCGCGTTCTCACCTACAACGATCTGCATACCATCGGCGGGCCGCTGGACAAGCGTCAGCCGTCACGCGATATCGAGTTGCATTTGACAGGCCACATGGAACGTTTCGTGTGGTCCTTCGACGGCCAGAAGTTTTCGGAATCCATGCCTATCCATTTCCGCTTTGGCGAACGCCTTCGGATTATTCTGGTGAATGACACCATGATGAATCATCCCATTCACCTGCATGGCATGTTCAGCGAACTGGAGTCGCCAGACGGTCAATTCCTGGTGCGCAAACATACGATCAATGTGCAGCCCGCGCAACGCATCGCCTATCAGGTAACGGCAGATGCGCCGGGACGCTGGGCCTTTCACTGTCATTTGCTGTATCACATGGAAGCGGGCATGTTCCGGGAGGTGGTGGTGTCATGAACATTCTGAAAACAAGCGGTAGAGCCGCGCTCTCTGCAGCCCTTTTGATTTCCATCCTGCAGCCGCACAGCGGCATGGCGCAAGCGACGATGTCGGATCACATGTCGACGATGCCTGGCATGGAGATGCCGGCCACCGAGACAATGTCTCACGGCAAATCGATGAACGGAATGTCCGGAATGGACCATGGCGACATGCCGATGCAGGGCATGCCTAATATGCAAGAAAAGCCGGTTTCTCCTGCCAGTGACATGTCGGATATGAAGATGGACGACATGCCGCAAATGGATATGAGCGGCATGCAAGGTGGCAAGGCGCCTCCCGACGCCCGCGATCCTGATGCCTATGCTGAAGGACTATCAAAGGAGCCCATGCCAGGTATGGACATGGCGGATGACCAATCGTTCGGTCGGCTACTGGTAAATGAACTGGAATACACCAATAGCAATAGCGCCCACGGACAGAATCTCGATATGGAGGCGTGGTATGGCGGCGATCTGAATAAAGTCTGGTTCAAGGCCGAAGGTGAGCGAAGAAATGGGACTCTGGAAGATGCACGCACCGAGGTACTGTGGGATCAGAATATCGCCACCTACTGGAGCAGTCAGCTCGGCTTACGACACGACAATGGAAACGGCGAATCGAAGAACTGGTTGGCCATCGGCGTGCAGGGCCTGGCGCCATATTGGTTCGAGACCGAAGCTACTGCCTATGTCGGAAGTGGCGGTTCCCTCGCCGCCCGCCTGGGAGCACGCTATGAATTACTGTTTACCCAGCGGTTGATTCTCGAGCCGAAAATCGAAACGAATTTGTATAGCAAGAATGATGCTGACAGAGGTATCGGGTCTGGCTTGTCCGATATCTCCGTTGGACTGCGGCTGCGTTACGAAATCAACAGGCAATTTGCCCCTTATATAGGTGTTTCATGGAATCGCAAGTATGGAAACACTGCGGACTATGCGAGGGAAGCCGGCGAAGACGTTCACGATACGGAGTTGGTTGCCGGTGTGCGGATGTGGTTTTAGCCTATTAACATCGGAGTCATCGAAAGCCACACCTGGATTTTTTTTGGAAAACGGAGTAGGAATGAAAAAATTGTTCATCGCGAATTTGCTCTTGATGACGGCGACGCTCGCCAACGCTGCTGGCGAAACCATTACCGTCTACAAAGACCGTAACTGCGGTTGCTGTGCCGCTTGGGTCGATCACTTACGCGAATCGGGCTATCAGGTCAAAGCAGTCGACTCGGAAGATATGTCGGCAGTGAAAAAGCGCTTTGGCGTTCCCGCATCCCTGCAGTCGTGCCACACGGCTGTTATCGACGCCTCTGGACAAATCATCGAGGGCCATGTGCCGGCTGCGGCGGTGGCAAAACTCATTGCCACCCCTGGAGTAAAAGCTGTAGCTGTGCCGGGAATGCCCATGAATTCACCTGGGATGGGAAAAATGGATGGCAAGCTTGTCACGGTGGAATTTTCGGGTAAGCAGTTTTCCAAGAATTGACCGCGCAATATTGCCGACCGTTTGTGCTTCGCTTCATTGAAGATTTAACTTTAGGAGGTCATCATGAAATCACCATACTCTCTATCAATGCTGGCGGCCGCCGCCTTGATCGCAACAACGCTGGCTGGCTGCGCAGCCAGCCAGTCACAACGCCCCCAGCAATCGCAAGGTTCAATGGGGTCAATGGACATGTCCAACGCTGACTCGATGGCGATGTGCAAAGAGATGCACACGCAAATGATGAATGCAAAGACACCGGAAGAACGGCAGGCGATGATGGCGGAACACATGAAAAACATGTCTCCGGAGATGATGCAGCACTGTCCTATGATGCAGGGGCAGCAAGGCGGAGCATCCACGAAGTAAGTCTGGTTCGGCAGAAAGACGCGGGCTGAAGCGTAGTCAACGTCGCAAAGGCTTCGTTTTTTGGCCTTCCTGCGTACAGGGCTTCTCTATTCCGGGTAATTCTGTTATACACTCGGCGAAATTCAAAAAGCCATGCGCCAATTCATTTCATCATTTCGACGCGGTATCGCCGCCTTCCTGGCATTGTCGATTTTGACATCGACCATTGCCATGGCGGCTTACCTGTGTCCGCAAGTGCCGGTAGCACCGATGCCAGAAATGGCTATGGATGCACCTTGCGCGAGCGTGGATGTAGAAAAGCCGGTGCACTGCGCAACATCGCAATCGCCTGTCCAGTTGGCGCTGGAGCACCTATCCGCAGCGCCGGCCTTGGCCTTGCCGATGATCGTTTTCGTCTTGGCGATCCTGGCGCCTCGCTCCTCCTCTTTCGTCCCTCGCTCGGCATGGATTTCGAGCCCACTCGGGGCGGATCCCCCCTACCTTCGTACGCAGCGCCTTCGCATTTGATCTAACCCTCTGTTGCTCTATCGGCAGGCATTAGCCGTCGATTATTTTCGTCTTCACACAGAGGGTTGTATGACCATATCGCTATTAACGCGAGCACGTTCAGGATGCTCGCATTTCGCATGGCACATGAGTGCGTGCGCATTTTTCTTGTCTGTTTCTTCCTTCGCCTTCGGCCAGGCGAATGACTTGCTCCTCGATCAGGCCCTTCAATTAGCCCAAGATCGTGCCGGTTCTGTAAAGGCAGCTGGCGCCTCAGTACAAGCCAGCCGGGAACTGGCTGTCAAGGCCGATCAGTTACCAGACCCCATGCTCAAGGTTGGCATCGATAATCTGCCTGCTACCGGCGCCGATCGCTATAGCACGACCAGCGACTTCATGACGATGCGCCGCATTGGCATTGAACAGGAATGGGTATCGTCCGATAAACGTGCCGCCCGTGCAGCACGTGCGCAGCGTGCGATCGAAATGGGGGACGCCACCTACCTTGAAACGATCGCCAACG
Organism: Oxalicibacterium solurbis; assembly: GCF_014635845.1. Taxonomy (GTDB): domain Bacteria; phylum Pseudomonadota; class Gammaproteobacteria; order Burkholderiales; family Burkholderiaceae_D; genus Oxalicibacterium; species Oxalicibacterium solurbis. Next base: position 40,305 of record NZ_BMDP01000005.1, read on the forward strand.
TCCGAGAGCAGACAGCAAAGGCTTGGCTGAATGTCTTGTATGCCCAGCGCAAGCTGGACTTGGCCCATGAAATGGAAGCAAACGCTGCGGACACGCTGAAAGCCGTGAAAGCGGCACATCGGGCGGCAGCAGCGGCAGCCGAAGAAGCCGTTCAAGCTCAAACCGCACTATTGCTCGCCCAAGATGCAAAAAGACGCGCCGAGCAAGAACTGCGCATCGCACAGCGAAGCTTGAGCCGCTGGACGGGCATTCCCTCCCCGACCGTAGCAGACGTAACGCCGACACTGACTTCCCACGTCGCCAATCTTCCTGTTGAAGAACTTGAAAAATATCATCCGATGCTGATGGCGGCGCGTCGTGCGATTGCACTGGCTGACGCAGACAGCACTGTCGCTGTAAAGGAAAGTTCACCGAACTGGAGCGTGGAAGCGTCTTACAGTCAACGCGGCAGCCAGTATTCCAACATGGTCTCCGTCGGCATCAGCATCCCGCTCACTTTGAATCGTGAACGCCGGCAGAACCGCGACATCGCTGAAAAAGCTGCACTCGGCACCAAGGCCCGAATGGAATACGAAGAGACCTTGCGTGCCCTGCGCGAGGAAATCGAAAATCTGTCGACGACGATCAATAGCGACAAGGATCGCATCGCATTTCTCAATGCAAATCTTCTTCCTTCCGCCAGGCAGCAAGTGCAATTGGCCGAGGCTGCCTATCGCGCAGGGTCTGGCAAGCTCGCCGGAGTGTTTGCCGCGCAAAAAAATCTTCTGGATCAGCGGCTGCAAGTTCTGGAACTCGAGCAAGCGGCCTCGATTGCCTGGGCCTCACTGGAATACCACGTCATCCCGCATGACATGACAGTATCTGGAGACACAAAATGAAAAAACACACTCTCATCAAAACAGCGGTAGCTGCCTTTTCTGCTGCAGCACTTCTCCTGATCGGCTACAAACTTGGTCAATCGAATCAGTCGATGGACATGAACACAGATGCATCCATGTCAAAGGGCAACGCCTCCGTCGATCCTAAAACAGGCCGGAAAGTCCTGTACTGGCATGACCCGATGGTTCCGGGACATCGTTTTGACAAACCGGGCAAAAGCCCTTTCATGGACATGCAGCTCGTTCCGGTTTATGCGGACGAAGGCGCACAAGACGGCGGTGTCAGGATCGATCCTTCTCTGCAACAGAATCTTGGCATTCGCCTCGCCACTGTTCGCCAGGAATCGATCGCACAGGCCTTCGATGTCGTCGGAACGACGGAATTCGATGAAAGTGCCGCCGAGGTCATACAAAATCGCGCAAACGGCTACATCGACAAGCTTTATGCCCGCATTCCGATGCAGCGGATCAAACGCGGCGAAGCGGTCGCATCGATTTTTGTTCCAGATTGGGTGCCGCCGCAAGAGGAATATCTGGCACTGAAGCGTAACGGAAATAGCGAACTGGCTGCAGCAGCCCGACAACGCATGCGCGTCCTGTCGATTCCAGACTCCTTGATCGCACAAATTGACCGAACCGGACGATCCCAATCACACGTGGTGCTCACCTCCCCGGTCACCGGCGTCGTAACGGAGCTGCCGCTACGCGAAGGTGCGGCGGTCACGCCCGGGATGACGATTGCGAAGATCAACGGGCTGAGCAACGTGTGGTTGACGGCCGAGATTCCGGAAACACTCAGCGGTAGCGTCAAGCCCGGCATGCAGGTCACTGCCACGGCATCGAACAATGACGCCGAAGAATATAGCGGAAAGATCCGCGACATCTTGCCGGGTGTGAACGCAGCCACCAGAACCGTGCAGGCGCGCATCGAGCTCGCGAACAAGGACGGTCGCTTGATCCCGGGATTGCTGATGCGCGTCCGATTGTCATCGACAGAAAAGCGCAGCCGGTTGCTGGTGCCGACCGAAGCCATCATCTCGGACGGCAAGCAAACGGTGGTCCTGCTCAAGGAGCAGGAAGGCGGCATTCGCCCGGTGGTGGTCGCCGTCGGCCAGGCCTTCGGCAACGACACGGAGATCACAGCCGGTTTGACGGAGGGTCAGCAAGTCGTCGCATCCGGACAATTCCTGATCGATTCGGAAGCGAGCCTGAAATCAGTCCTGCCAAAGCTGTCGGGCGGTATTCCCCCAGCCAAGACGCCTGCAGCAGCCACCATTTACGAAGGCAAAGGCCGCGTTGAAAGCGTCAGCAAGGATGGAATCACCTTCTCGCACGAACCGATACCGGCGCTCGGCTGGGGGGCCATGACGATGGAGTTCAACAAGGCCAAGCCGAACGACTTCGCCGACATCAAGCCAGGACAGCAGGCCAACTTCCGTTTCCACGAAACGGAAAACGGCTACGTGCTGGAGGAAGTTCATCCGACTGGAGTGCAGCCATGATCCCGCGCATCATCCGTATCTCGATCGAGCAACGCTTCTGGGTCATGCTTGGCGCGATCGCCATTGCTGTCTGGGGCGTCTGGTCGGTTGGCAAGACGCCTCTGGACGCGCTCCCGGACCTGTCGGATACGCAGGTCATCATCCGCGCCCAATTTCCCGGTAAAGCCCCGCAGCTGGTCGAGGATCAAGTCACCTATCCGCTGACCACTGCGCTGCTTGCCGTGCCAGGTGCAAAGACTGTTCGTGGCTACTCCTTCTTTGGCGACTCCTTCGTTTACGTCCTGTTCGACGATGCCACTGACCAGTACTGGGCGAGATCGCGCGTACTGGAATACCTGAGTCAAGTGCAAAGCCGCCTTCCACCGGGAGTCAAGACCGAGCTCGGTCCTGATGGCACGGGCGTGGGCTGGATCTACGAGTACGCGCTGGTTGACCGCACCGGCCAGCACGACTTGAGCCAATTGCGCACCTTGAACGACTGGTTCCTGAAATTCGAGCTGAAGACCGTACCGGACGTCTCGGAAGTCGCAAGCATCGGCGGCATGGTCAAGCAGTACCAGGTCGTGCTTGACCCCGACAAGCTGCGCGCATTCGGCATTTCGCAAGCCAAGGTGCTGGAAGCGCTGGATAAAGGAAACCAGGAGTCTGGTGGCTCGGTTGTGGAAATGGCAGAAACCGAATACATGGTGCGTTCTCACGGTTATCTGCATACGCTGGACGACTTCCGCAACGTCGTCATCAAGGCCAATAATGCCGGCACGCCCGTCCTGTTACGTGATGTGGCGACCGTCCGATTGGGTCCTGAAATGCGGCGCGGCATTGCCGAATTGAATGGTGAAGGCGAAGTGGCCGGTGGCGTCGTCGTCATGCGGTCGGGGAAAAATGCGCTAGAAACCATCAAGGCAGTCAAAGCCAAAATGGCATCGCTGCGGTCTTCCCTTCCTGCCGGCGTGGAAGTGGTGACCACCTATGACAGGTCGACCTTGATCAAGGCCGCGGTAAGCAACCTGACGCACAAGTTGATTGAGGAATTCATAGTCGTTGCATTGGTATGCGCGATCTTCCTGTTTCATCTGCGAAGCGCCTTCGTCGCAATCGTATCGCTTCCCCTTGGCGTCCTGGCTGCTTTCATTGTCATGCGATATCAGGGAGTGAATGCCAATCTGATGTCGCTAGGCGGCATCGCGATCGCCATCGGCGCCATGGTCGACGCTGCCATTGTGATGATAGAAAACGCGCACAAGCGCCTTGAGGCCTATGGCCACCAGTATCCGGATCGTCCGCTGGAGGGAAAGGCGCGCTGGGATTTGATTGCGGAGGCAGCAAGTGAAGTCGGGCCAGCGCTGTTTTTCTCGCTTCTCATCGTCACGCTGTCGTTCGTGCCGGTATTCGCGCTTGAGGCGCAAGAGGGCAAGCTGTTCGCTCCCCTCGCCTATACGAAAACCTACACGCTGGCTGCCGCAGCCGGACTGGCCATCACGCTCATCCCGGTTCTCATGGGATACATGATCCGGGGACGCATCCCGAGCGAAGCGTCGAATCCGATCAACCGGATTTTAATCAACGCATACCGGCCGGCGCTGGATCTCAGCTTGCGGCATCCTGTCTGGACACTGTCGATCGCTGTGCTGGCGCTCGTGTTGACCGCCATTCCTGTGTCGCGCCTGGGCGGCGAGTTTCTTCCGCCGCTGGATGAGGGCGATTTGCTGTACATGCCGTCGGCCTTGCCGGGATTGTCCGCCTCAAAGGCGGCCGAGCTGCTGCAGCAGACCGACCGCCTGATCAAAACCGTGCCGGAAGTTGCGACCGTATTCGGCAAGGCGGGCCGGGCCGAATCCGCCACCGACCCTGCCCCGCTGGAAATGTTCGAGACCACTATCCAGTTCAAGCCTAAAGACCAATGGCGGCCGGGAATGACGCAAGCCAAGCTGATTGAGGAACTGGATCGCGTCGTGAAAGTGCCGGGACTGTCCAACGTATGGGTGCCGCCCATCCGCAACCGGATCGACATGCTGTCCACCGGGATCAAGACACCGGTCGGGGTCAAGGTATCCGGCCCGGACCTGGCCGTTATCCAAACGGTGACAGAGCAAATCGAATCTGCGGTGAAATCAGTTCCCGGCGTGACCTCCGCCCTTGCAGAACGCGTCAGCGGCGGGCGTTACATCGATATCGATATCGACCGTCTGCGCGCGGCGCGCTACGGGCTTTCCATCACCGACATTCAATCGGTCATTTCGTCGGCCATCGGCGGCGAAAACGTGGGCGAAGTGGTCGACGGACGACAACGGTTTCCCATCAATGTACGTTACCCGCAAGCCTACCGCGATTCCGTACAGACGCTGCGATATCTGCCGATCGTAACCGATGCTGGTGCGCAGATCCGTCTGGCCGACGTCAGCGATATCAAGATCATTGACGGCCCGCCGATGATACGTAGCGAGAATGCCCGTCTATCCGGTTGGGTCTACGTCGACGTTCGCGGGGTGGATCTCAGCACTGCCGTCAAGGACATGCAAGCTGCTGTATCCCAGAAAGTGAAGCTTCCGCCAGGCTATGCGATTGGCTGGTCAGGTCAGTTCGAATATCTGCAGCGCGCCGCAGACAAGCTCGAAACGGTGATACCGCTGACCTTGGGCGTAATCTTTATTCTGCTCTACCTGGCGTTTCGCTCGTTCTCGGAAGCGGCACTATTGATGTTGACCGTTCCTTTTGCCCTGATCGGCGGTTTCTGGTTTATCTGGCTGCTGGGACACGCGGTCTCCGTCGCCACCGCAGTCGGTTTTATTGCATTGGCGGGGCTGGCGGCAGAGTTCGGCGTCGTCATGCTTGTGTATCTGCGGAATGCGCTGAACGAACGACTTGCCTCCGGACGTGCGCTCGACAAAGGCTTGATCGAAGAAGCGATTCGTGAAGGAGCCGTGTTGCGTGTTCGTCCAAAAGCCATGACCGTTGCCGTCATTCTGGCTGGCCTTATTCCCATCATGATCGGTAGCGGTGCGGGCTCCGAAATCATGCAGCGTATTGCCGCGCCCATGGTGGGCGGCATGGTAACCGCCCCCCTGCTATCGCTTTTTGTTATCCCCGCAGCATGGCGCCTGCTTCAAGAGCGCAAATTGAAATCAACCCAACCAAAGGAGTCAATATGAAACATTTGCCTATCGTCATCGCAGTCGTCGCCGCCCTTGCGGCATCGAGCAGTTTCGCCCAGCAATCGCATCAAGGTATGGATATGGGAGGCATGAAAATGGATGGCACATCATCCATGGGCACCAGCTATCCCTTGACTACGGGTGAAGTAAAGGCTGTGAACAAGGAGCGGCAAATGATCACGCTCAAGCACGCAGCGATCAAGAGCGCGACAGTGGAAATGTCGCCAATGACAATGGCGTTTCCAGTGAAAGACGCTGCCATGCTCAAGAACGTCAAGGTCGGTGATACAGTGAAGTTCACCGTTGAGAACGTAAAGGGACAGGCGATGGTGACTGTGCTGGATCCACAGACATAACGCACTTCTATCGTAATTTTTGCGATTTTTTATGCTCGCAAAAGCTCGCCTTGGCAGCTTCCCACGGTCTAGTCATGCGCTATTCGGTCAGGAAACTGTTTGGGGCGAGCAGACAACGAAAAACGATAGCGAGACTATCGCAGAGATGCCACGCACTCTCTTGTGGCCGGCGGCAACAGGCCGCATCCCCGGCCGAGACACACATAGGCCAGCATCTATTTGATCAAGTTGACTTTGGAACACCTCATTGGCAGTGTATCAATTTTTTTCAAAATTGACTGCGTATGGCGGGAGCATAGTTTGAGCAGCATCCATGAAACGGCTTACCCACGCTTCAAGCCGGACTTGACCCAGCGTGAATTAGAAGAAATCTATACACCAAATGAGACTGAACAGCGTTTTGCACGCCGACTTAGTCGTAGCAATGCTTCACGGCTGTATTTGATGGTTCTGTTGAAAACCGTTCAACGGCTGGGTTATTTCCCGATGTTCGCGGAAGTGCCAGAAGCCATCGTGACTTTTATCACTAAATCCATTGGCGTACCCCCGGTACCGTTACGCGCAATGGTGGCGGAAGAGAAATCGCGCTCTCGGCGTGATTTTATCGATGTAATCCGTACATATTTGAAGATCCAGCCAATCTCAAAAGAGACGGACAAGGCAATCGAGTTGGCGGCAACGCAAGCCGCCCAAACCAAACAAGAATTGGCAGACATCATCAATGTCGTTATCGAAGAATTGATACGTCAGCGCTACGAACTTCCTGCATTCAGCCGCTTGAATCGCGCCGCATTTCGAATTCGAAATCACGTCAATGAACAATACTTTCACACACTGGCTGATCCATTGCCATCAGCCGTCATCAACCAGTTCGATGCCATGCTGATTCTCTCCCCCGGCCAGTTAATCACCGGTTGGCAACAAATAAAACAAGATCCGAGAAAGCCGACCAACACCGAAGTCCGCCAATATCTCGAGCGTGTGAAATGGCTCAAAAGCTGGGCTTGCGGATTGCCACAAGTTGACCATATTCCGGTGGCCAAGCGCACACAATATGTCAACGAAGCACGTGCGCTGGATGCAGCAGATCTAAAGGCCATGCAGCAGAACAAGCGCTATGCGTTGATGGTGTTGTTATTTCATTCGCAATTGAGTAAAGCACTAGACGATGCAGTCGATATGTTTATCCGCAAAATGCGAAAAATCCATACCGGTGCGGTAGAACAACTGCAACTGTATTATTTGGAACACCAAAAGCGTACGGAAAAACTCGTTTCGCAATTGCGTGATGTGCTTGAAGCGTTTCAAGAGGGAGAAACCGATCAAGAACGAGGCAAACGGATTGCCATTGCCATGCATGGCGATCCCGAAAGCCTTCTCGCCGAATGCGAGGAGCACATGGCCTATGCAGGAAACAATTATCTTCCGTTTATGTTGGCGCCATACCAGACACAACGGCCTTTGTTGCTGAACTGCTTGAGTCTGCTTGACCTGGAATCCACATCTGCCGACGTGTCTCTCATAGAGGCGATTCGGTTTGTTCTGGCGAATCGACAAAGCCACAAAGAATGGTTATCGATCGTTGGCACGAATATCAACTTGAAATGGCTCCCGGAAAAATGGCGGCGGCCTGTGACTGGCCAAAAATCGGGCGCTGTCATAGAAATCAACCGCAAGTACTTTGAACTCTGTGTTTTAACCGAAGCAATGCAGGAACTGCAGTCGGGCGATCTTTATGTGTCCAATAGCGATCAATATAGTGACTACCGCACCCAGCTAGTCGACTGGGATACCTATGAAGCCCAAGTCACAGAATATGGGGCGATGCTTGATTTCCCTACTGATTCCAAACAATTTGTCAGCAACCTCAAAAAATGGTTTTCTGACACAGCTTTCCGCGTCGATCAGGGTATGCCAAACAACGAGCATCTTGATTTAAACGGCAATGAAATCGTCTTGAAAAAACACGGCAAGGACACCAAACCTGCAGCTCTGGACCATATCGACAAAGAGATTACGGCGCGCCTTCCAGAAAAGAATATCCTCGACATCCTGGTTGAATCAGAGACGTGGCTCGATCTTCACAAACAGTTCGGAACCTTATCTGGCTTTGAAGCCAAAATTGACGATCCGCGTAAGCGATTCGTCACGACATTGTTTTGTTATGGCTGCAATCTCGGCCCTACTCAAACGGCGCGATCGGTCAAAGGGCTAAGCCGTAAGCAAGTAGCCTGGTTAAATTTGCACCATATAACTGAGGAGCGATTGGAAAAGGCAACTGTTCAAGTTATCAACGCCTATAACAAATTCGCACTCCCCAAGTTCTGGGGATCTGGAAAAAGTGCGTCGGCCGATGGCACCAAATGGAACATGTATGAGCAGAACTTACTGTCCGAATACCATATTCGGTATGGCGGATATGGTGGAATCGGGTATTACCACGTCTCAGACATGTATATCGCCTTATTCAGCCACTTTATCCCTTGTGGGGTCTACGAGGCTATCTACATTCTGGACGGTCTTATCAAGAACGAATCGGATATTCAGCCTGATACGCTGCATGGTGACACGCATGCTCAGAGCGCACCGGTCTTCGGCTTGGCATATCTGCTGGGTATCAATTTGATGCCGCGTATTCGTCAGCTGAAAAAACTGGTTTTTTACAAGCCAGAACGAGGCGTACGGTATGAACATATTAATGGCCTGTTCAGTGAAGCCGTCAATTGGGAAATTATCGAGACCCATTTGCCAGATATGTTACGCATTGCCTTATCGATTAAAGCCGGCAAAATCACGCCATCGACGATCCTACGGCGGCTCGGGACTGCAAGCCGAAAAAATAAGCTTTATTTTGCCTTCCGTGAGTTGGGGCGCGTGGTCAGAACAGAGTTTCTGTTGAAATATATTAGCGACCTCGATCTGCGCAAAACTATCAACGCAGCGACAAACAAGAGTGAAGAATTCAATCAATTCATCAAGTGGCTATTTTTTGGCAATCAGGGCGTGATTGCTGAAAATGTCCGTCATGAGCAACGTAAGGTAGTGAAATACAATCAGTTGGTGGCCAATCTGGCAATTTTGCACAATGTCGAGGCAATGACGGGCGTGCTGAAGGATATGCAGGAAGAGGGACTGCCCATAACCGAGGAAGTGTTGGCCTCTTTGGCGCCATATCGTACTGAACATATCAACCGATTCGGGGATTACACCTTAGATTTTGATCGAGTGGTTCCGCCAATGAACTACAAGACAAAAATTATTTAAATCAAAAAGTTAGGTGGGATTTTGGCAAATTTTGCAAGAATCCCGGCCGTCCCTC
>NZ_BMDP01000006.1 GCF_014635845.1 Oxalicibacterium solurbis
GCGTCGTCTTGCCATGGTCAACGTGACCGATCGTGCCCACATTCACGTGCGGCTTCGTCCGCTCGAATTTGCCTTTTGCCATTTGATTCTTCCTTCAAAAAGAACGATTTGTTTATAGAAACAATGAATTGAATTGCGTACAACATGTCCGCCCCTTGCGGAACGGACATCAAATTTACTTCGCCTTCGAAGTCACGATTGCATCGATGACGTTCTTCGGCGCTTCAGCGTAGTGCTTGAACTCCATCGAATACGTAGCACGCCCTTGCGTAGCCGAACGCAGCGAAGTCGAGTAGCCGAACATTTCCGACAACGGCACTTCAGCCTTGATGATCTTGCCGCCGCCACCAGCAATTTCATCCATGCCCTGCACCATACCGCGACGCGACGACAGATCGCCCATGACGTTACCGGCATAATCTTCAGGCGTCTCAACTTCCACAGCCATCATCGGCTCGAGGATGACCGGATTGGCTTTGCGGCAGCCTTCCTTGAATGCCATCGAACCGGCCATGCGGAAGGCGTTTTCATTCGAGTCGACATCGTGGTACGAACCGAAGGTCAGCGTGACTTTGACGTCGACCACTGGATAACCGGCCAATACGCCCGAAGTCAGGGTTTCGCGCACGCCTTTTTCAACCGCAGGGATGTATTCGCGAGGAACGACACCACCCTTGATCGCGTCGACGAACTCAAAGCCTTTGCCAGGTTCTTGCGGCTCGATCGTCAGAACAGCGTGGCCGTACTGACCGCGACCACCGGATTGCTTGACGAACTTGCCTTCAACATCGGTGACTGCCTTGCGGATGGTTTCGCGATAAGCAACCTGCGGCTTGCCGACGGTTGCTTCAACGTTGAATTCACGCTTCATGCGGTCGACGATAATGTCGAGGTGCAACTCGCCCATGCCAGCGATAATCGTTTGCCCCGATTCTTCATCAGTACGCACGCGGAATGATGGATCTTCAGCTGCCAAACGGTTCAGTGCCAGACCCATTTTTTCCTGGTCAGCCTTCGTTTTTGGCTCCACTGCCTGAGAAATCACCGGCTCAGGGAAGACCATGCGTTCGAGCACCACGACTGCCTTGTCGTCACACAGCGTGTCACCGGTCGTCGTATCCTTCAGGCCGACGACTGCAGCGATATCGCCCGCCAGCATTTCCTTGATTTCTTCACGCTGGTTTGCGTGCATCTGAACGATACGGCCGATACGCTCTTTTTTCTCTTTCACCGAGTTGAAGACGGTATCGCCCGAGTTCAGGGTGCCCGAATAGCAGCGAATAAAGCACAATTGGCCGACAAACGGATCGGTGGCGATCTTGAATGCCAGCGCCGAAAACTTTTCGTCATCCTTTGCTTGTCGCACAACAGGCTCATCATCACCGTCCACACCTGGGACAGGAGGAATATCGACCGGCGACGGCAGATATTCAACCACGCCGTCCAGCATGGCTTGCACACCCTTGTTTTTGAACGCCGTGCCGCACATCATCGGCACGATTTCACTTGCGATCGTACGCTGGCGGATTGCCTTCTTGATTTCTTCTTCGCTCAGGTCGCCATCTTCGAGGTACTTGTTCATCAGTTCCTCTGAAGCCTCGGCTGCCGCTTCAACCATGTTTTCGCGCCATTTTTGCGCCTCGGCCACCAGACTCTCAGGGATGTCGCGATAATCGAACTTCATGCCCTGCGACGCGTCGTCCCAGATAATCGCCTTCATCTTGACCAGATCGATCACACCTTCGAAATTCTCTTCCGCTCCGATCGGCACCTGCATCGGGATAGGGTTCGCCTTCAGACGCGCACGCATCTGATCGTAGACTTTGAAGAAGTTCGCGCCGGTACGATCCATCTTGTTGACGAATGCCAGACGTGGAACCTTGTACTTGTTTGCCTGACGCCACACCGTTTCCGATTGCGGCTGCACACCGCCGACTGCACAGTAAACCATGCAGGCGCCGTCGAGCACGCGCATCGAGCGCTCAACTTCAATCGTGAAGTCAACGTGGCCCGGCGTATCGATGATGTTGATGTGGTGAGCAGGGAAATTGTTCGCCATGCCCTTCCAGTAGCAGGTCGTCGCAGCAGACGTAATCGTAATTCCGCGCTCCTGCTCCTGCTCCATCCAGTCCATGGTGGCAGCGCCGTCATGCACTTCACCGATCTTGTGGTTCACGCCCGTATAAAACAGGACGCGCTCGGTCGTCGTCGTCTTACCAGCATCAATGTGAGCCGAAATACCGATGTTACGGTAACGCTCAATGGGGGTCTTGCGGGCCATAATTAGTCCTAATTCGTTTTAATGAACAAAACCGAGCGCCATTTTTTCCAAAATGTGCCCGGCCTCGAACAAATTACACATGTGACGCACGGCGCCTGCAAAGGCAGGCGCGCGGCACGTCAATTTATTAGAAGCGGAAGTGCGAGAACGCCTTGTTTGCTTCCGCCATGCGGTGCACTTCGTCACGCTTTTTCATTGCACCGCCGCGACCTTCCGCGGCTTCCATCAACTCACCACCCAAGCGTTGCGGCATCGATTTTTCGCTGCGCTTGTTGGCCGCTTCACGCAGCCAGCGCATCGACAACGCCATGCGGCGAACCGGACGCACTTCGACAGGAACCTGATAGTTCGCACCGCCGACGCGGCGCGACTTCACCTCAACCATCGGCTTGCAGTTGCTGATTGCGGCGGTAAAGACTTCCAGCGGATCCTTGCCCGATTTGGACTGGATGTGCTCGAAAGCGCCATAGATGATGTTTTCAGCGACCGACTTCTTGCCGGACAGCATCAGGACGTTGACGAATTTCGCAACATCCACATTGCCGAATTTCGGATCCGGCAGAATTTCCCGTTTCGGGACTTCACGACGACGTGGCATTTCAATTCCTTTTCATCTTCAGTTGAGCGCACAGCAACAACTTGCCAGCGACTCGCGAACGGCCATCATAGCCATCCACTTACTCGGCCCATCCGGGACCGACACCTGCTCCGCCAAAGCGGAATTTGATTACTTCTTGGCAGCTTTCGCGCGCTTTGCACCGTATTTCGAACGGGCTTGCTTACGATCCTTGACGCCTTGGGTATCCAGGGAACCGCGGACCATGTGATAACGCACACCCGGCAAATCCTTCACACGACCGCCGCGCAGCAGCACGACGCTGTGTTCTTGCAGGTTGTGGCCCTCACCGCCGATGTACGAGATCACCTCGAAACCGTTGGTCAGACGCACCTTGGCGACCTTACGCAGCGCCGAGTTCGGCTTCTTCGGGGTCGTGGTGTAGACGCGGGTGCAGACGCCGCGTTTTTGCGGGCTGTTTTCCAGCGCCGGCGATTTGCTCTTCACGCGTGCGGAGACGCGCGGATTGCGAATCAATTGATTGATGGTTGGCATCGCTCTTAATCCAGCTTAGTTACAACATTAATAATACGATCCCGGAAACGGTTGTCCGGGGCCAGGAAATCGTGCGGATGAATGGGATTCAACGCGCAGGCTCGATTACGAACCTTGCAGGGAAGAAGCGCGCCGTGAGTGCGGGAGGGCAGATCAAAGAACGCTTAAGCCAATACAGAGCTTAAAATCGAGAACTCGCGAGTATATCCTTCGAACCCCGCACCGTCAACCCGAAAACCACGCCGTACCGCCGACAATTCGTTGCGATTTCGCACAAGACATCACGAAACCCACCACCGGCAAAACACGCACAATTTCCAAATTGACAAATAAAAACGGCACCGGACATGCCCGGTGCCGTTTTGAGAGAACAACGTCGTTTTACTGAGCGTCGGTATCGCTGTCCGGCAGGCTCGAAATATCGGCAAACTGCGCTTCCATTTCGGCTGCACGTGCCGCTTTTTCCGACTGCAGCAACGCGGTACGCTCTTCGGCTTCCCACGCTTCCTTCTCCTTGCGGGCACGGTGGTAAGCCAGACCGGTACCGGCCGGAATCAGACGGCCAACGATCACGTTTTCCTTCAGACCGCGCAGGCCATCTTTCTTGCCCATGATCGCGGCTTCGGTCAGCACGCGGGTCGTTTCCTGGAAGGAGGCCGCCGAGATGAACGAGTCGGTCGACAGCGAAGCCTTCGTGATACCCAGCAGCACGTTCTCGTAAGTCGCCGGAATCTTGCCTTCGGCGTTCACGCGATCGTTTTCTTCCAGCAGTTCCGAACGCTCGACCTGCTCTCCCGTGATGTAGCTGGTATCGCCGGGTTCGACGACCTGCACACGGCGCAGCATCTGACGAACGATGACTTCGATGTGCTTGTCGTTGATCTTCACGCCTTGCAGACGGTAGACGTCCTGCACTTCGTCGACGATGTAACGTGCCAGCGCTTCGATACCCAGCAGACGCAGGATGTCTTGCGGATCGGCCGGGCCGTCCACGATCATCTCGCCCTTATTCACCACCTGACCGTCGTGTACCAGCACTTGCTTGTCCTTGGTAATCAGGAACTCGTGCTTGTTGCCTTCCATGTCGGTGATTTCCAGGCGCTGCTTGCCCTTGGTTTCCTTGCCGAACGCAACGGTACCGGTAACTTCCGCCAGCATGCCGGCATCCTTCGGCGAACGCGCCTCGAACAACTCGGCAACACGCGGCAGACCGCCGGTGATGTCGCGCGTCTTCTGCGATTCGGTCGGGATACGCGCCAGCACTTCACCGACAGAAACCTGCTGACCGTCCTTGACGGTGATCAGTGCGCCGACCTGGAAGCCGATCGTCACCGAATGCTCGGTGCCGGCGATCTTCACTTCTTCGCCCTGCTCGTTCAGCAGTTTGACCTGCGGACGCACGCTCTTGGCAGCAGTGCTGCGACGTTTCGCATCGATGACGACCAGCGTCGACAGACCGGTGACTTCGTCGATCTGACGCGCAACCGTCACGCCTTCCTCGACGTTCTCGAACTTCACGGTACCGCTGTACTCGGTGATGATCGGACGCGTCAGCGGATCCCAGGTCGCCAGCGCGGTACCGGCCTTGATGGCCATGCCGTCCTTGACGATCAGGGTTGCGCCGTACGGCACTTTATGACGCTCACGCTCACGACCATAGTCGTCGGTGATCAGCACTTCGCCGGAACGGGAAATGACGATCTGATCGCCCTTGCCGTTCGTCACATAACGCATGGTCGCGGTGAAACGAACTGTACCGTTCGACTTGGCTTCAACCGACGATGCCACCGCTGCACGCGATGCCGCACCACCGATGTGGAAGGTACGCATCGTCAGCTGCGTGCCCGGTTCACCGATCGACTGCGCAGCGACAACACCGACTGCTTCGCCGGCGTTGACCAGCGTACCGCGGCCCAGATCGCGACCGTAGCACTGCGCGCACAAGCCAAAGCGCGTGTCGCAGGTCAGCGGCGTACGGATCTTCACTTCATCGATGCCGAGGCGTTCAATTTCCTCGACCATGTCTTCGTCGAGCAGCGTGCCGGCTGCGTACAGCGTTTCCTGCGTTTCCGGATTGACGACATCGTTTGCGGAAACACGACCGAGGATACGATCGCGCAGCGCTTCGATGACTTCACCGCCTTCGACCAGTGCCTTCATCGACACACCGTTCGACGTACCGCAATCATCCTCGATCACGACCAGATCCTGCGTCACGTCGACCAGGCGGCGCGTCAGGTAACCCGAGTTCGCGGTCTTCAATGCGGTATCGGCCAGGCCTTTACGCGCACCGTGCGTCGAAATGAAGTACTGCAGAACGTTCAGGCCTTCGCGGAAGTTCGCGGTGATCGGCGTTTCAATGATCGAGCCATCCGGCTTGGCCATCAGGCCGCGCATACCAGCCAGCTGACGAATCTGGGCTGCAGAACCACGCGCACCGGAGTCGGCCATCATGTAGATCGCGTTGAACGATTCCTGCGTCGACTTGGTGCCGTCGCGCTTGGTCACGTCTTCCACTTTCAGTTGATCCATCATGGCCTTGCCGACGTCGTCGCCGGCCTTGCCCCAGATATCGACCACTTTGTTGTAGCGTTCGCCGGCGGTAACCAGACCGGACGAGTATTGCTGTTCGATCTGTTTGACTTCGCTTTCGGCGGTCGCAATGATGTCCACTTTTTGCGGCGGAACCAGCATGTCGTCGACGCAGATCGAAATACCGGCACGCGTAGCGAGACGGAAGCCCGATTGCAGCAATTGGTCGGCAAACACCACGGTGGCGCGCAGACCGCACTTGCGGAACGACAGGTTGATCAGGCGCGAAATTTCCTTCTTCTTCAGCGCGCGGTTCAGCACGCTGAAAGGCAGGCCCTTCGGCAGGATCTCGGACAGGATCGCGCGACCGACCGTCGTTTCATAACGGGTGATCGTTTTCTCGAACTCACCGGTTTCCAGATTCTTCGGATATTCGGTGATACGCACGGTGATACGCGTCGCCAGTTCGACCTGCTTGTTGTCGTAGGCGCGGATGACTTCGGACACGTCCGGGAACATCATGCCTTCGCCCTTGGCGTTGATCGCTTCGCGGGTCGCGTAGTACAGGCCCAGCACGATATCCTGCGACGGCACGATCGACGGTTCGCCGTTCGACGGGAACAGGATGTTGTTCGACGCCAGCATCAGCGTGCGTGCTTCCATCTGTGCTTCAATCGACAACGGAACATGAACTGCCATCTGATCGCCGTCGAAGTCGGCATTGAACGCGGCGCAAACCAGCGGATGCAGCTGAATTGCCTTGCCTTCAATCAGGACCGGCTCGAACGCCTGGATGCCCAAACGGTGCAGCGTAGGCGCACGGTTCAGCATGACCGGATGTTCGCGGATCACTTCTTCCAGAATGTCCCAAACGACTGGCGTCTGGTTCTCGACTTCTTTTTTCGCAGCCTTGATCGTGCTGGCGATACCCATTACTTCGAGCTTGTTGAAGATGAATGGCTTGAACAGTTCCAATGCCATCAGCTTCGGCAGACCACATTGATGCAGTTTCAGCTGCGGACCCACCACGATCACCGAACGGCCCGAGTAATCGACGCGCTTGCCCAGCAAGTTCTGACGGAAACGGCCGCCCTTGCCCTTGATCATTTCAGCCAGCGATTTCAGCGGACGCTTGTTGGCGCCGGTCATCGCCTTGCCGCGGCGACCGTTGTCCAGCAACGAGTCGACCGCTTCCTGCAGCATGCGCTTTTCGTTACGCGTGATGATTTCCGGCGCGCGCAATTCCATCAGGCGCTTCAGACGGTTGTTGCGGTTGATGACACGGCGATACAGGTCGTTCAGATCGGAGGTCGCAAAGCGACCGCCGTCCAGCGGCACCAGCGGACGCAGTTCCGGCGGCAGCACCGGCAGCACTTCCATGATCATCCAGTCCGGCTTGATGCCCGAACGCTGGAACGCTTCCAGCACTTTCAGGCGTTTTGCGTATTTCTTGATCTTGGCTTCGGACTTCGACTCTTTCAGGTCCTGACGCAGCGTTTCCGCATCGCGATCGATGTCGATCGAACGCAGCAGTTCGCGAATGCCTTCCGCACCCATGTAGGCGGTGAAGTCGTCGCCGAATTCTTCGTACTTGGCGGCGTAATCGTCTTCCGACATAATTTGGCACTTCTTCAGCGGCGTCATGCCCGGATCGGTCACGACGTAGGCTTCAAAGTACAGCACGCGTTCGATATCGCGCAGCGTCATGTCGAGCACCATGCCCAGACGCGACGGCAGCGATTTCAGGAACCAGATGTGCGCGGTCGGCGAGGCCAGTTCGATGTGGCCCATGCGCTCACGGCGCACTTTCGCCAGCGTGACTTCAACGCCGCATTTTTCGCAGATGACGCCACGGTGTTTCAGACGCTTGTACTTGCCGCACAGGCATTCGTAATCTTTGATCGGGCCAAAGATTTTGGCGCAGAACAGGCCGTCGCGCTCAGGCTTGAACGTACGATAGTTGATGGTTTCCGGCTTCTTGACTTCGCCGTAGGACCACGAACGGATTTTTTCAGGCGACGCCAGACCAATCTTGATCGCGTCGAATTGTTCGCTTTGCTGAACTTGCTTGAATAGATCGAGCAGTGCTTTCATGTATCACTCCAGTTGGCGTGAAAAACGCTGATGTATAACGTGGCCGCATCCGCCTGCACTACCCTGTTCGCATCTGCGGGAGAGCCGTGGCCGAAGCCGTGGTGCCGCCGATACCGGGACAGGTGATACGTCCGTACTGCTATTGCAAAATCTTGTACAAAATCCTGGAACTGCCGCCGTCCGTTTTTCGAACGGTCGATGGAGCGGCATTGCCGCTCCATCCTGATGCTTCTTAGTCGCGCTCGAGATCGATATCGATACCCAGCGAGCGGATTTCCTTCACCAGAACGTTGAAGGATTCCGGCATGCCGGCGTCGATCACGTGATCGCCCTTGACGAGGTTCTCGTACACCTTGGTACGGCCATTCACGTCGTCGGACTTCACGGTCAGCATCTCTTGCAGCACATACGATGCGCCGTAGGCTTCCAGTGCCCAGACTTCCATCTCGCCGAAACGCTGGCCGCCGAACTGCGCCTTGCCGCCCAGCGGTTGCTGCGTGACCAGCGAGTAAGGACCGGTCGAACGTGCGTGCATCTTGTCGTCGACCAAGTGGTGCAACTTCAGCATGTGCATGTAGCCGACCGTGACGGTGCGTTCGAACGCTTCACCAGTACGGCCGTCGTACATCGTGACCTGGTTCTTCGACGACGTCATGCCGAGCTGCTTGGCGATGTCGTCCGGATAGGCCAGATCCAGCATGCGGCGGATTTCCTCTTCGTGCGCACCGTCGAACACCGGCGTAGCAAACGGCACGCCGTATTTCAGGTTCGCCGCCAGCTCCAGCACTTCCTCATCGGAGAAGCTGTCGATGTCTTCCGACTTGCCCGACTCGTTGTAAATCGACTTCAGGAACTTGCGCAGCTCGGTCGCCTTGGCTTGCGCGCGCAGCATTTCGCCGATACGCAGGCCGAGGCCTTTTGCCGCCCAGCCCAAGTGGACTTCCAGCACCTGACCGACGTTCATACGCGACGGCACGCCCAGCGGGTTCAGCACGACGTCAGCCGGCGTACCGTCGGCCATGTACGGCATGTCTTCCACCGGCACGATGCGCGAAACCACACCCTTGTTACCGTGACGACCTGCCATCTTGTCGCCAGGCTGCAGGCGACGTTTGACGGCAAGGTAAACCTTGACCATCTTCTGCACGCCCGGCGGCAGCTCGTCGCCTTGCGTCAGCTTCTTGCGCTTCTCTTCGAAGGCCAGATCGAACTGGTGGCGCTTCTCGGCGATCGATTCTTTGATCGCTTCCAGTGCATTGGCCGAAGCATCGTCAGACGGACGAATGTCGAACCAGTGATATTTATCCAGATCGGCCAGGTATTCCTTGGTGATCTTGCTGCCCTTGGCAATCTTCTTCGGACCGCCGTTGACGACCTTGCCGATCAGCATTTTTTCCAGACGCTGGAATGCATCGCCTTCGACGATACGCAACTGATCGTTCAGGTCCAGACGATAGCGCTGCAGTTCATCGTCGATGATCTGTTGCGCACGCTTGTCGCGCTGGATGCCTTCACGCGTGAAAACCTGCACGTCGATGACGGTACCGACCATGCCGGACGGCACGCGCAGCGACGTATCTTTCACGTCCGATGCTTTTTCACCGAAGATGGCACGCAGCAGCTTCTCTTCCGGCGTCAGTTGCGTTTCGCCCTTCGGCGTCACCTTACCGACCAGCGTATCGCCGGCAGTGACTTCAGCGCCGATGTACACAATGCCGGATTCGTCCAGACGGGCCAGCTGGTTTTCCGCCAGGTTCGAGATATCACGCGTGATTTCTTCGGCGCCCAGCTTGGTATCGCGCGCCACAACCGACAGCTCTTCGATGTGGATCGACGTATAGCGGTCGTCAGCAACAACCTTTTCGGAGATCAAAATCGAATCTTCGAAGTTGTAGCCGTTCCACGGCATGAACGCAACCAGCATGTTCTGACCGAGGGCCAATTCGCCCAGATCGGTCGATGCACCGTCGGCGATGACGTCGCCACGCGCCACGCGATCGCCTACTTGCACGATCGGACGCTGGTTGATATTGGTGTTCTGGTTCGAACGCGTGTACTTGATCAGGTTGTAGATGTCGACACCGACTTCACCTGCAGCGGCTTCATCGTCGTTGACGCGAATCACGACACGGCCGGCGTCAATGTAATCGACCACACCGCCACGCAGTGCCTGCACGGTCGTACCCGAGTCAACTGCCACGGTACGCTCGATGCCGGTACCGACAAACGCTTTTTCCGGACGCAGGCAAGGCACTGCCTGACGTTGCATGTTGGCACCCATCAATGCGCGGTTCGCGTCATCGTGTTCGAGGAACGGGATCAGCGATGCCGCAACGGAAACAACCTGGCCAGGCGCCACGTCCATGTACTGCACACGCTCCGGCGAGACCAGAATCGTTTCGCCCGCTTCACGTGCGGAAACCAGTTCGTCGGACAGCTTGCCGGACTTGTCGATCGTCGCGTTCGCCTGAGCGATCACGTAACGGCCTTCTTCGATTGCCGACAGATAATCGATCTGGTTCGTGACCTTGCTGCCATCGACCTTGCGGTACGGCGTTTCCAGGAAGCCGTATTCGTTCAGGCGTGCGTACAGTGCCAGCGAGTTGATCAGGCCGATGTTCGGACCTTCCGGCGTTTCGATCGGGCAGACACGGCCGTAGTGCGTCGGATGCACGTCGCGCACCTCGAAGCCGGCGCGTTCGCGCGTCAGGCCGCCCGGGCCCAGCGCGGAGACACGACGCTTGTGCGTGATCTCGGACAACGGGTTGGTCTGGTCCATGAACTGCGACAACTGCGACGAACCGAAGAATTCGCGGATCGCAGCCGAAATCGGCTTGGAGTTGATCAGGTCGTGCGGCATCAGGTTGTCCGCTTCGGCCTGGCCGAGACGTTCCTTGACGGCGCGCTCGACACGCACGAGGCCGGCACGGAACTGGTTTTCCGCCAGTTCGCCGACGCAACGTACGCGGCGGTTACCCAGGTGATCGATATCGTCGACTTCGCCGCGACCGTTGCGCAGCTCGACGAGAATCTTGATCACGGCCAGAATGTCGTCGTTCGACAGGGTCATGTCGCCCGTCAGCTCGTCGCGACCGATACGGCGGTTGAATTTCATGCGGCCGACAGACGACAGGTCGTAACGTTCCGCGTTGTAGAACAGGCCGTTGAACAGCGCTTCCACCGAATCTTCGGTCGGCGGTTCGCCAGGACGCATCATGCGGTAAATCGCAACACGTGCGGCCATTTGGTCAGCCGTATCGTCGGTACGCAAGGTTTGCGAGATATAGGCGCCCTGATCCAGATCATTGGTGTACAACGTCTGAATTTCGGCAATACCGGCTTCGCGCAGGCGTGCCAGCGTTTCTTCGGTCAGTTCGTCGTTGGCGCTGGCGATGATTTCACCGGTGCTGCTGTCGACGATGTTTTTCGCCAGTACGCGGCCCAGCAGATAATCTTCCGGCACGGAAATGTGTTTGATACCGGCAGCATCGATGTCGCGCACGTGCTTGCTGTTGATGCGCTTGTCTTTGGCAACGATGACCTTGCCGGCTTTGTCGGCGATATCGAAACGCGCGACTTCGCCACGCAGGCGTTCGGCCACGAACGCCATTTCGCCGCCGTCTTCACGCAGCTTGAAGTTGTCGAAGACGAAGAAGTTTTCCAGGATCTGCTCTGGCATCATGCCGATTGCTTTCAGCAGGATCGTGACCGGCATCTTGCGGCGACGGTCGACGCGGAAGAACAGGATGTCCTTCGGATCGAACTCGAAATCCAGCCAGGAACCGCGGTAAGGAATGATGCGTGCCGAGAACAGCAATTTGCCCGACGAATGCGTCTTGCCGCGGTCGTGTTCGAAGAACACGCCCGGCGAACGGTGCAACTGCGACACGATGACGCGCTCGGTACCGTTGATCACGAACGAACCGGTCGTCGTCATGAGCGGCAGTTCGCCCATGTAGACTTCCTGCTCTTTCATTTCCTTGACGACCGGCTTGGTCGGCGATTCCTTGTCCAGAATCACCAGGCGCACCTTGGCACGCAGCGGCGACGCATAGGTCAGACCGCGCTGCTGGCATTCCTTGACGTCGAACGGCGGTTCGCCGAGGACGTAGGACAGGAATTCGAGTCGCGCAAAACCGTTGTGCGACACGATAGGGAAAATCGACGTAAAGGCAGATTGCAGGCCTTCGTTCTTGCGTTGCGACGGAGTTGTATATTCCTGCAGGAAACTCGTATACGAATCGAGTTGCGTAGCAAGCAGGAACGGAACGTTGTGAACGTTAGCGCGTTTCGCAAACGATTTGCGAATGCGCTTCTTCTCAGTAAATGAGTAGTGCATGGACACTCCGTGAGTGACAGGGGAAAGGATGGAGATTTCAAGTCTCAATGCCGAACAGCTTTATTGCCATTCAGACATTAAAACTTCAAGTCTCAGCCCTTGAAGCCTTGAAAACGGTCGACCGATCAGATTACATCAAGTTGCAGAAATCTGCCGGAACCGCTCCGAAACGACCAAAAACGACAAAGGAGCCAAAGCAGAAACCACCCCTTCGGGCAGTTCCAGGCTTTGACTCGGTGCCGAGGTAAAAACCTTGGCGAATGACAGACCCGAATTACTTGAGGTCCGCTTTCGCGCCGGCTTCTTCCAGTTTTTTCTTGGCGGCGTCTGCGTCTGCTTTTGCCAGGCCTTCCTTGACAGGCTTCGGTGCACCATCGACCAGATCCTTGGCTTCTTTCAGACCCAGGCCGGTGATTTCGCGAACTGCCTTGATGACGCCAACTTTGTTTGCGCCAACTTCGGACAGAACAACCGTGAATTCGGTTTGTTCTTCAGCTGCAGCTGCACCGCCAGCTGCACCGCCAGCTGCCGGAGCAGCCATTGCAGCAGCGGATACACCGAATTTTTCTTCGAATGCCTTGACCAGATCATTCAGTTCCAGAACCGTCAGGTTACCTACGGCTTCCAGGATGTCGTCTTTGCTAATTGCCATTTGAAACTCCTAAATTTTTTCAATAATTACATCTGATTGGTACTGACGCCAAAACGTCGAAACACAAGCGCAGGCCGCATTGCGGCGACCTTTTATTCTGCTGGGGTTTCGGCAGTTTCAGCTGCTGCCGGCGCTGCGGCTGCAGGCGTTTCGCCTTCAGCTTTTTTAGCAGCGAGAGCAGCCAGACCACGCGTAAAGCTCGCAACCGGAACCAGCATCATGCCCAGGACTTGGGCCAGCAGGACTTCACGGCTAGGAATATTTGCCAACGCTGCGACAGCCGCTTTATCAAGCGTCTTGCCTGCGTAGTTACCTGCCTTCACAACCAGTTTGTCGTTGGTTTTGGCAAAGTCGTTGACGACTTTTGCTGCAGCAACGGCATCATCCGAGATCGAATAGATCAGCGGACCGGTCATTTCGGAAGCGAGGTCGGCAAATGCGGTGCCTTCGACAGCGCGACGAGCGAGCGTGTTTTTCAACACGCGCAGGTACACGCCTTCGGCACGCGCTTTGGCGCGCAGTTGTGTCAAGTGACCAACCTGGATGCCACGATATTCGGCCACGACGATCGTCTGCGCAGATGCAATCTTGGCAGAGATTTCGGCGACTACGGCCTTTTTGTCATTCAGATTGAGACTCAAGATCAACCTCCAGTAATAATGCTCGGCGCCTGCGCAGCCATGATTGACTGCCTGCCTTGCATCGTTTCGAACACGGCGTCCGAAGTTAGGAGTTCAATACTGGCGAAACCAGCAAGAGAGCTGCAAAACTTGTTCGGGTACACCATCTGCGTTGGGTATCGATCGTTGCCGATGCGATGTTTATCTTTGTGCACCAACCGCATGCACGCCGCCCAACGGTCTTTGATTGCCTGAACCTGTCTCATTACTGCCGAAACAGGCCCAGCCCAAAGATGCGCCCGTCGCGAGGCGACGGGACTTGATTCTGCTATTAAGCGCTCAGCGTAGTCTGATCGACACGCACGCCGGCACCCATCGTCGACGACAGCGAAACCTTGCGCAGGTAGATACCCTTGCTGGTCGCCGGCTTGGCCTTGTTCAGTGCATCGATCAGGGCCAGCAAGTTCGACTTCAGATCGGCATCGCTGAACGACTTGCGACCGATCGTTGCGTGGATGATGCCTGCCTTGTCGGTACGGTACTGCACCTGACCGGCTTTGGCATTCTTCACTGCGGTAGCGACGTCAGGCGTCACGGTGCCGACTTTCGGGTTCGGCATCATGCCGCGCGGGCCGAGGATCTGACCCAGCGTACCGACGATACGCATGGTATCGGGCGAAGCGATGACGATGTCGAAAGGCATGTTGCCGGCTTTGATTTGCTCAGCCAGATCTTCCATACCGACGATGTCGGCGCCGGCGGCTTTCGCCTGCTCAGCCTTGTCGCCGCTGGCGAACACAGCCACGCGAACGGTCTTGCCGGTACCCGCCGGCAGCACAACGGAACCACGAACGACTTGGTCCGATTTCTTGGCATCGACACCCAGTTGAACGGAGATATCGATCGATTCGTCGAACTTGGCCGATGCGCATTCCTTGATCAGCGCAACAGCGTTGTCGAACGGATATGCCTTGGTACGATCGACTTTGGCCTTGATCGCTTTAACGCGTTTGGACAACTTAGCCATTACAGACCCTCCACCGTGATACCCATCGAACGTGCGGAACCAGCGATCGTACGCACAGCAGCGTCCAGATCGGCAGCGGTCAGGTCCGGGGTTTTCAATTTAGCGATTTCTTCAGCTTGTGCACGCGTCAGCTTGCCGACCTTGTCGGTATGCGGCTTGGCCGAACCTTTTTGCACGCCGGAGTGTTTCTTGATCAGGAAAGTCGCAGGCGGCGTCTTCATCACGAACGTGAAGGACTTGTCTGCGAATGCGGTGATCACAACCGGAATCGGCATGCCAGCTTCCATGCCTTGGGTCTGCGCATTGAATGCCTTGCAGAATTCCATGATGTTCAGACCGCGCTGACCCAGCGCCGGGCCGATCGGAGGGGACGGATTTGCTTTACCAGCCGGCACTTGCAGCTTGATAAAACCAACGATTTTCTTTGCCATGATGGCTCCTACATTGGTTGAGTGGTAGCGCCCGTTCGCTCGTCTTGCGACTTACTACCAAGGCTCCTCTTGAATCCGGATTTCGGGATCTGACGACCCACGACGCTCCGGCCAGCGTTGAATGCTTATACTTTTTCGACCTGGCCGAATTCCAGCTCGACCGGCGTGGCACGACCGAAAATCGTGACCGAGACGCGCACCTTCGACTTCTCGTAGTTGACTTCTTCGACGTTGCCATTGAAATCGGTGAACGGGCCTTCCTTGATGCGCACCATTTCGCCAACTTCGTACAGCACTTTCGGACGCGGCTTTTCGACGCCTTCCTGCATTTGCTGCATCAGCTTATCGACTTCGTGCACCGGAATCGGTGTCGGCTTGTTCGACTTGCCGCCGATAAAGCCGGTGACCTTGCTGGTGTTTTTCACCAGGTGCCAAGTCTCATCGGTCATTTCCATTTCGACCAGCACGTAGCCCGGGAAGAAACGGCGCTCGCTGACCGATTTATGGCCATTCTTGACTTCCACAACTTCTTCGGTCGGCACCAGAATCTGGCCGAACTGTTCCTGCATGCCGGCACGCGCGATACGCTCGGTCAACGCGCGTTGCACGCTCTTTTCCATGCCGGAATAGGCGTGCACGACATACCAGCGCTTCTTGCCCGCAGAAGCAGACACGGCGCCCGATGCGCCGCCTTGCGAGTCATCTTGCATATTGTCTGCCATTATCGTTTCCAGCCCAAAATGAGATCGTACAGTACGACCTCGAGAATCTTGTCCGTACCCCACAGGAAGATGGCCATGACCAGCACGAAGCCGAACACAATGGCTGTCATCTGCATGGTTTCCCTGCGCGTCGGCCAGACCACTTTCTTGGTCTCGCGAACCGATTCCTTCGCAAAGTTGACGAAATCACGACCGGACGTCGACGTCCACGCAATCGCAACCGCAACAATCAAACCGCCGACCAGCGCAGCTGCGCGCACGGCCGTGGCTTTGTCCGACAACACATAGAAGCCGACGACACCCGCAATGACGGCAATGATCGCCAGAGCAATCTTGATCTTGTCGCCAGAAGCGCCAACGGTTTGTACGGGTTGATTAGACATACTCTCTACTTTCGATGCCTTGCACCAGATCGGTGGCAGGGGCGGAGGGCCTCGAACCCCCAACCTACGGTTTTGGAGACCGTCACTCTGCCAATTGAGCTACGCCCCTATTCACTACCACTTACTACCACACCACTACAACAGCACTGCCTGAATCGATTGCGGCGATCACTTGGATCGCCGCAGAATTCCGATTCTTAATCCATGATCTTAGCGACGACACCGGCGCCGACGGTACGACCGCCTTCACGGATGGCGAAGCGCAGACCTTCTTCCATTGCGATCGGGTTGATCAGTTGCACCGTGATCGACACGTTGTCGCCCGGCATGACCATTTCCTTGTCCTTCGGCAGTTCGATCGAACCCGTCACGTCCGTCGTACGGAAGTAGAACTGCGGACGGTAGTTGTTGAAGAACGGGGTGTGACGACCACCTTCGTCTTTCGACAACACATAGATCTCGCCCGTGAAGTGCTTGTGCGGCTTGATCGAACCCGGCTTGGCCAGAACCTGACCACGCTCGACGTCTTCACGCTTGGTGCCGCGCAGCAGCACGCCGACGTTGTCGCCTGCCTGACCTTGGTCGAGCAGCTTGCGGAACATTTCGACGCCGGTGCAGGTGGTTTTTTGCGTATCGCGGATACCGACGATTTCGATCTCTTCGCCGACCTTGACGATGCCGCGTTCGACACGACCGGTCACAACGGTGCCGCGACCGGAGATCGAGAACACGTCTTCGACCGGCAGCAGGAAGGTACCGTCAACAGCACGTTCCGGCGTCGGGATGTAGGTGTCCAGTGCTTCTGCCAGGGCCAGGATGGCTTGCTCGCCCAGCGGGCCTTTGTCGCCTTCCAGGGCCAGCTTGGCCGAACCTTTGATGATTGGCAGGTCGTCGCCCGGGAATTCGTATTTGGAGAGGAGCTCGCGCACTTCCATTTCGACCAGTTCCAGCAGTTCTGCGTCGTCGACCATGTCTGCCTTGTTCAGGAAGACGATGATGTACGGCACGCCGACCTGACGCGACAGCAGGATGTGCTCACGCGTTTGCGGCATTGGGCCGTCGGCTGCGGAGCAGACCAGGATTGCGCCGTCCATCTGCGCAGCGCCAGTGATCATGTTCTTGACGTAGTCGGCGTGGCCTGGGCAGTCAACGTGGGCGTAGTGACGGTTCGCAGTTTCGTATTCGACGTGCGCGGTGTTGATCGTAATGCCACGCGCCTTCTCTTCCGGTGCAGCGTCGATCTCGTCGTATTTCTTCGCTTCGCCGCCGAACTTCGCCGACAACACCGTCGCAATCGCCGCCGTCAGCGTCGTCTTGCCATGGTCAACGTGACCGATCGTGCCCACATTCACGTGCGGCTTCGTCCGCTCGAATTTGCCTTTTGCCAT
>NZ_BMDP01000007.1 GCF_014635845.1 Oxalicibacterium solurbis
TATAGTTCGCCTCCCGTTGCGAGACGGGGCTAAAAAGAAGGTGTTGACCGAGGTGCGTAGCGCTGGTTGAACTGGATTTTTGGTGAGGTTGTTGGGGTGGTTTTTGGCGGTACTTGTTGAACGGATTTTGTTGAGAAGTTTGAACAAAGTAGTTGACGAGATCAAAAAAACGCCGCATAATCTCGTTTCTCTGCTGCTGACGAACAAAACGATTCGCAGCGACGCTGAAAGATAGGCGAAGCAGGACAGGTTCTTTAAAAATTAACAGCCGATAAGTGTGGGCGTTTGATGGAAGTGCGGCAGCGCAAGCTGCAAGCTCAAAACATTAAATGCTCACAAAGAAATATAGGTAAGTTCGCAAGAACATACCTGTCAGTATTTTGAGTGAGCGACCGATTCGAAAGAATCAGCCAGAAATGGCAAAACAGAGATTGAACTGAAGAGTTTGATCCTGGCTCAGATTGAACGCTGGCGGCATGCCTTACACATGCAAGTCGAACGGCAGCATAGGAGCTTGCTCCTGATGGCGAGTGGCGAACGGGTGAGTAATATATCGGAACGTGCCCTAGAGTGGGGGATAACTAGTCGAAAGATTAGCTAATACCGCATACGATCTACGGATGAAAGTGGGGGATCGCAAGACCTCATGCTCTTGGAGTGGCCGATATCTGATTAGCTAGTTGGTGGGGTAAAAGCTCACCAAGGCGACGATCAGTAGCTGGTCTGAGAGGACGACCAGCCACACTGGAACTGAGACACGGTCCAGACTCCTACGGGAGGCAGCAGTGGGGAATTTTGGACAATGGGCGCAAGCCTGATCCAGCAATGCCGCGTGAGTGAAGAAGGCCTTCGGGTTGTAAAGCTCTTTTGTCAGGGAAGAAACGGTGAGGGCTAATATCCTTTGCTAATGACGGTACCTGAAGAATAAGCACCGGCTAACTACGTGCCAGCAGCCGCGGTAATACGTAGGGTGCAAGCGTTAATCGGAATTACTGGGCGTAAAGCGTGCGCAGGCGGTTGTGCAAGACAGATGTGAAATCCCCGGGCTCAACCTGGGAATTGCATTTGTGACTGCACGGCTAGAGTGTGTCAGAGGGGGGTAGAATTCCACGTGTAGCAGTGAAATGCGTAGAGATGTGGAGGAATACCGATGGCGAAGGCAGCCCCCTGGGATAACACTGACGCTCATGCACGAAAGCGTGGGGAGCAAACAGGATTAGATACCCTGGTAGTCCACGCCCTAAACGATGTCAACTAGTTGTTGGGTCTTAATTGACTTGGTAACGCAGCTAACGCGTGAAGTTGACCGCCTGGGGAGTACGGTCGCAAGATTAAAACTCAAAGGAATTGACGGGGACCCGCACAAGCGGTGGATGATGTGGATTAATTCGATGCAACGCGAAAAACCTTACCTACCCTTGACATGTCCGGAATCCCTGAGAGATCAGGGAGTGCTCGAAAGAGAATCGGAACACAGGTGCTGCATGGCTGTCGTCAGCTCGTGTCGTGAGATGTTGGGTTAAGTCCCGCAACGAGCGCAACCCTTGTCATTAGTTGCTACATTTAGTTGGGCACTCTAATGAGACTGCCGGTGACAAACCGGAGGAAGGTGGGGATGACGTCAAGTCCTCATGGCCCTTATGGGTAGGGCTTCACACGTCATACAATGGTACATACAGAGGGCCGCCAACCCGCGAGGGGGAGCTAATCCCAGAAAGTGTATCGTAGTCCGGATTGTAGTCTGCAACTCGACTACATGAAGTTGGAATCGCTAGTAATCGCGGATCAGCATGTCGCGGTGAATACGTTCCCGGGTCTTGTACACACCGCCCGTCACACCATGGGAGCGGGTTTCACCAGAAGTGGGTAGCCTAACCGCAAGGAGGGCGCTTACCACGGTGGGATTCGTGACTGGGGTGAAGTCGTAACAAGGTAGCCGTATCGGAAGGTGCGGCTGGATCACCTCCTTTCTAGAGTATGCACGGAAATTAAGCGTCCACACTTATCGCGCTGTTATCAAGAGACAGAACAGTGAATGTACTGATCCGAACGGGTCTGTAGCTCAGTTGGTTAGAGCACCGTGTTGATAACGCGGGGGTCGTTGGTTCGAGCCCAACCAGACCCACCAAGAATAAGGTTGTGCCGGTTTCGGGGGTTTAGCTCAGCTGGGAGAGCACCTGCTTTGCAAGCAGGGGGTCGTCGGTTCGATCCCGTCAACCTCCACCAAGACATCAAACCTAAGTCGATCAAGCGATTGATTGGATTTAGGTTTGATCTTTTAACGATCATTGGCTGTTTTTTGTTCTTTAACAATCTGGAAGAAGTAAAGATTTATTGGTGCGTGCCAATGATGCGAAAGCGTTGTTGGGATGTGCTGATGGGTTTTGATTGTATCAATCAAAGTATTATCGAAGTGATCTTAGCAATTAGAAGACTTACTTTGGCAATACGGCAAACGCTTAACTCAAATAACTCTGTAACGTCTCTGGCAACAGAGGTCAACGTTATAGGGACAAGTGAATAAGTGCACATGGTGGATGCCTTGGCGATATCAGGCGATGAAGGACGTAGTAGCCTGCGATAAGCTGCGGGGAGCTGGCAAACAAGCTTTGATCCGCAGATTTCCGAATGGGGAAACCCGGCCCTTTGGGTCATCACACACTGAATACATAGGTGTGTGAAGCGAACGCGGCGAACTGAAACATCTAAGTAGCTGCAGGAAAAGAAATCAACCGAGATTCCCAAAGTAGTGGCGAGCGAAATGGGAACAGCCTGCAAGATTTAGCAGTAGTGATAGTAAAACGCTCTGGAAAGTGCGGCCATAGAGGGTGATAGCCCCGTATGCGAAATCATTATTGTGGAACTAGGCTTGCGACAAGTAGGGCGGGACACGTGAAATCCTGTCTGAACATGGGGGGACCATCCTCCAAGGCTAAATACTCGATATCGACCGATAGTGAACCAGTACCGTGAGGGAAAGGCGAAAAGAACCCCGGAAGGGGAGTGAAATAGAACCTGAAACCGTGTGCATACAAACAGTAGGAGCCTCGCAAGGGGTGACTGCGTACCTTTTGTATAATGGGTCAGCGACTTACATTCAGTGGCAAGGTTAACCGTATAGGGAAGCCGTAGAGAAATCGAGTCCGAATAGGGCGTCCAGTCGCTGGGTGTAGACCCGAAACCAAGTGATCTACTCATGGCCAGGTTGAAGGTGCGGTAACACGCACTGGAGGACCGAACCCACTAATGTTGAAAAATTAGGGGATGAGCTGTGGGTAGGGGTGAAAGGCTAAACAAACTTGGAAATAGCTGGTTCTCTCCGAAAACTATTTAGGTAGTGCCTCAAGTATCACCATCGGGGGTAGAGCACTGTTATGGCTAGGGGGTCATCGCGACTTACCAAACCATTGCAAACTCCGAATACCGATGAGTGCGAGCTTGGGAGACAGACGTCGGGTGCTAACGTCCGGCGTCAAGAGGGAAACAACCCAGACCGCCAGCTAAGGTCCCAAAGATTGGCTAAGTGGAAAACGAAGTGGGAAGGCTAAAACAGTCAGGAGGTTGGCTTAGAAGCAGCCATCCTTTAAAGAAAGCGTAATAGCTCACTGATCGAGTCGTCCTGCGCGGAAGATGTAACGGGGCTAAGCCAGTCACCGAAGCTGCGGATATGCATTTATGCATATGGTAGGAGAGCGTTCTGTAAGCCTGCGAAGGTGTCTTGTAAAGGATGCTGGAGGTATCAGAAGTGCGAATGCTGACATGAGTAGCGATAATGGGGGTGAAAAGCCTCCACGCCGTAAGCCCAAGGTTTCCTGTTCAACGTTCATCGGAGCAGGGTGAGTCGGCCCCTAAGGCGAGGCAGAGATGCGTAGCTGATGGGAAGCAGGTTAATATTCCTGCACCGTCGTTAGATGCGATGGGGGGACGGATCGCGGAAGGTTGTCCGGGTGTTGGATGTCCCGGTTTGTGCATCGAAGAAGGCTGTTAGGCAAATCCGGCAGCGTAATTCAAGGGTGTGCGACGAGTGGCCTTGTGCCGCGAAGCAATCGGAAGTGGTTCCAAGAAAAGCCTCTAAGCTTCAGTCTAACGAGACCGTACCGCAAACCGACACAGGTGGGCGAGATGAGTATTCTAAGGCGCTTGAGAGAACTCGGGAGAAGGAACTCGGCAAATTGGTACCGTAACTTCGGGATAAGGTACGCCCTTGTAGTTTGACTGGCCTGCGCCAGAAGGACGAAGGGGTTGCAAAAAATTGGTGGCTGCGACTGTTTAATAAAAACACAGCACTCTGCAAACACGAAAGTGGACGTATAGGGTGTGACTCCTGCCCGGTGCTGGAAGATTAAATGATGGGGTGCAAGCTCTTGATTGAAGTCCCAGTAAACGGCGGCCGTAACTATAACGGTCCTAAGGTAGCGAAATTCCTTGTCGGGTAAGTTCCGACCTGCACGAATGGAGTAACGATGGCCACACTGTCTCCTCCCGAGACTCAGCGAAGTTGAAGTGTTTGTGATGATGCAATCTACCCGCGGCTAGACGGAAAGACCCCATGAACCTTTACTGTAGCTTTGCATTGGACTTTGAACCAATCTGTGTAGGATAGGTGGGAGGCTTTGAAGCAGGAACGCTAGTTTCTGTGGAGCCAACCTTGAAATACCACCCTGGTTTGTTTGAGGTTCTAACCTTGGTCCGTTATCCGGATCGGGGACAGTGCATGGTAGGCAGTTTGACTGGGGCGGTCTCCTCCCAAAGTGTAACGGAGGAGTTCGAAGGTACGCTAGGTACGGTCGGACATCGTGCTAATAGTGCAATGGCATAAGCGTGCTTAACTGCGAGACTGACAAGTCGAGCAGGTACGAAAGTAGGACATAGTGATCCGGTGGTTCTGTATGGAAGGGCCATCGCTCAACGGATAAAAGGTACTCTGGGGATAACAGGCTGATTCCTCCCAAGAGTTCATATCGACGGGGGAGTTTGGCACCTCGATGTCGGCTCATCACATCCTGGGGCTGTAGCCGGTCCCAAGGGTATGGCTGTTCGCCATTTAAAGTGGTACGTGAGCTGGGTTTAAAACGTCGTGAGACAGTTTGGTCCCTATCTGCCGTGGGCGTTGGAAATTTGAAGGGGGCTGCTCCTAGTACGAGAGGACCGGAGTGGACGAACCTCTGGTGTACCGGTTGTCACGCCAGTGGCATTGCCGGGTAGCTATGTTCGGAAGAGATAACCGCTGAAAGCATCTAAGCGGGAAACTTGCCTTAAGATGAGATTTCCCGGAGCCTTGAGCTCCTTGAAGGGTCGTTCGAGACCAGGACGTTGATAGGTCGGGTGTGGAAGTGCAGTAATGCATTAAGCTAACCGATACTAATTGCCCGTAAGGCTTGTCCCTATAACATTGACAGTTATAGTTCAGAGTAGTGTTCGCCAGTGCGACACAATCAAGACCAAAAA